>NZ_JBBOQJ010000001.1:227500-4022422 GCF_038004065.1 Solibacillus sp. FSL W8-0474
AGGCGATGGACAACAGGTTGATATTCCTGTACCACCTCCTCACCGTTTGAGAAATGGGGGGACGCAGTAGGATAGGGTAAGCACGCCGTTGGTTGCGCGTGTTCAAGCAGTAAGGCGTGTATGTAGGCAAATCCGCATACTTTAACGTTGAGCTGTGATGACGAGCTCTTTAGAGCGAAGTTCCTGATTTCACACTGCCAAGAAAAGCCTCTATCGAGGTGAGAGGTGCCCGTACCGCAAACCGACACAGGTAGTCGAGGAGAGAATCCTAAGGTGTGCGAGAGAACTCTCGTTAAGGAACTCGGCAAAATGACCCCGTAACTTCGGGAGAAGGGGTGCTTCTTTGGGTGCATAGCCTAGAGAAGCCGCAGTGAATAGGCCCAGGCGACTGTTTAGCAAAAACACAGGTCTCTGCAAAACCGTAAGGTGACGTATAGGGGCTGACGCCTGCCCGGTGCTGGAAGGTTAAGAGGAGCGGTTAGCGCAAGCGAAGCTGTGAATTGAAGCCCCAGTAAACGGCGGCCGTAACTATAACGGTCCTAAGGTAGCGAAATTCCTTGTCGGGTAAGTTCCGACCCGCACGAAAGGCGTAACGATCTGGGCACTGTCTCAACGAGAGACTCGGTGAAATTATAGTACCTGTGAAGATGCAGGTTACCCGCGACAGGACGGAAAGACCCCGTGGAGCTTTACTGTAGCCTGATATTGAATTTTGGTACAACTTGTACAGGATAGGTAGGAGCCAGAGATCCCGGAGCGCCAGCTTCGGAGGAGGCGTCGGTGGGATACTACCCTGGTTGTATTGAACTTCTAACCCATGCCCCTTAGCGGGGTAGGAGACAGTGTCAGGCGGACAGTTTGACTGGGGCGGTCGCCTCCTAAAGAGTAACGGAGGCGCCCAAAGGTTCCCTCAGAATGGTTGGAAATCATTCGAAGAGTGTAAAGGCATAAGGGAGCTTGACTGCGAGACCTACAAGTCGAGCAGGGTCGAAAGACGGGCTTAGTGATCCGGTGGTTCCGCATGGAAGGGCCATCGCTCAACGGATAAAAGCTACCCCGGGGATAACAGGCTTATCTCCCCCAAGAGTCCACATCGACGGGGAGGTTTGGCACCTCGATGTCGGCTCATCGCATCCTGGGGCTGTAGTCGGTCCCAAGGGTTGGGCTGTTCGCCCATTAAAGCGGTACGCGAGCTGGGTTCAGAACGTCGTGAGACAGTTCGGTCCCTATCCGTCGTGGGCGTAGGAAATTTGAGAGGAGCTGTCCTTAGTACGAGAGGACCGGGATGGACACACCGCTGGTGTACCAGTTGTCTTGCCAAAGGCATCGCTGGGTAGCTATGTGTGGACGGGATAAGTGCTGAAAGCATCTAAGCATGAAGCCCCCCTCAAGATGAGATTTCCCATTACGCAAGTAAGTAAGACCCCTGAAAGACGATCAGGTAGATAGGTTCGAGGTGGAAGTGCGGTGACGCATGCAGCTGACGAATACTAATCGGTCGAGGACTTAACCACATTTTATTGCACAACTCAATGAAACGTTTATCCAGTTTTGAAAGAATGAATATTTTTTCTAAGGGTTTCATAGACACAAGCTAGTCGAGGAAACGACTGAGTGATGGAAGGAGCGTACTTAAGTACGTGACTGAAAGAGCGAGGGAAGTTGACGAAGGATAGCGCCGTGTATTGGAAGCCGAAAATAGTGAAGTGATGATGGCAAAGAGGTCACACCCGTTCCCATACCGAACACGGAAGTTAAGCTCTTTAGCGCCGATGGTAGTTGGGGGCTTCCCCCTGTGAGAGTAGGACGTCGCTTCGCTAAAATAAAATGGAGGATTAGCTCAGCTGGGAGAGCATCTGCCTTACAAGCAGAGGGTCGGCGGTTCGAGCCCGTCATCCTCCACCATTTCTAAATGCCGGTGTAGCTCAGTTGGTAGAGCAACTGACTTGTAATCAGTAGGTCGAGGGTTCGACTCCTTTCGCCGGCACCATTTAGAGAGCCATTAGCTCAGTTGGTAGAGCATCTGACTTTTAATCAGAGGGTCGAAGGTTCGAGTCCTTCATGGCTCACCAGTTTTTAAATAAATTACATATACTGTCAGGATAAAAATATCTTATGCATTTTGCGGAAGTAGTTCAGTGGTAGAACACCACCTTGCCAAGGTGGGGGTCGCGAGTTCGAACCTCGTCTTCCGCTCCAAAAATGCCGGGGTGGCGGAACTGGCAGACGCACAGGACTTAAAATCCTGCGGTGAGTGATCACCGTGCCGGTTCGATTCCGGCCCTCGGCACCAACTCTATTTTTTAATAAAGTAAATAATGCGCGCCCGTAGCTCAATTGGATAGAGCGTCTGACTACGGATCAGAAGGTTGTGGGTTCGACTCCTGCCGGGCGCGCCATATATATTATTTAATGACATATTCGGAATGTAGCTCAGCTTGGTAGAGCACTTGGTTTGGGACCAAGGGGTCGTAGGTTCGAATCCTGTCATTCCGACCATTCTTATGGGGCCTTAGCTCAGCTGGGAGAGCGCCTGCCTTGCACGCAGGAGGTCAGCGGTTCGATCCCGCTAGGCTCCACCATTTATTTTTATAATTTCCCTTTGGAGGTATACCCAAGTCTGGCTGAAGGGATCGGTCTTGAAAACCGACAGGCGGGTAACACCGCGCGGGGGTTCGAATCCCTCTACCTCCTCCATTTTAATATTTTTTACTTAATGATGTTGGTCCCGTGGTGTAGCGGTTAACATGCCTGCCTGTCACGCAGGAGATCGCCGGTTCGATCCCGGTCGGGACCGCCATTTTTTTTTATGGGTTTGTAGCTCAGTTGGTAGAGCATTAGATTGAAGCTCTAAGTGTCGGCGGTTCGATTCCGTCCAAACCCACCATACTATGGGCCTATAGCTCAGCTGGTTAGAGCGCACGCCTGATAAGCGTGAGGTCGATGGTTCGAGTCCATTTAGGCCCACCATAGTATTATTCCGAAGTAGCTCAGTTGGTAGAGCATCCGGCTGTTAACCGGCAGGTCGCAGGTTCGAGTCCTGCCTTCGGAGCCATAGGCCCGTTGGTCAAGTGGTTAAGACACCGCCCTTTCACGGCGGTAACACGGGTTCGAATCCCGTACGGGTCATATATGCACAAGAAAACACATTGCAATTTTGCAATGTGTTTTTTGCATTTATAAAAATGATAGGTTTTCTAGTAGTGTAGAAATACGCTTATACTATAGAATGGTTTTATATTCTAAAAATAAATTTCATTATAAAAAACAATTAATAGATGAAAAAACTTTGCTTAATTCAAACTGGACGTAAAAAATAGTCTTTATTTTCGCCCTAAACTAGTCCTATTATAGAAATAAAATGGGAAATTTTTCTCTTATTTTAGCTTTTTAATAGTTTCAACCCGATAGAAACAGCAGGCACCAATAAGTTACTAACACATTTAAGTGGGGAGAAGATACATATGGATGGAATTATAGAAGCTGGTGGAAAAACAGTATATCCCATAATATTTCCAGTGAATTATAGTAGTATGGTTAGCATTAACTGTTATATATATCAGAATGGAAACGAATATACACTCATAGATGCAGGCATTAAAGGGGAAGAATTTGAACAGTTTTTTTACCAGAAATTAAGTGACTATAGGATTGAAATGAAACAAATTAAACGGATTATACTTACTCATTTTCATGAAGACCATACAGGACTGGTTAATAAGCTTACAAAGGAATACTCGATTCCTGTATATGCCAGTCAAATTGCCATTACACGTTTAAAATGTGAAGGAGAATATTTACAGCAGAAGCTTACTTTTTACCAAGAATTATATAAACAGTATGGGGTAACGGATTTTGCAGTTGAACGGTTGACTAAAATGGAAAACACCCTTCGCAATAAAGAAAAAGTAATGTTGCAGTCAGCTATTCTTCAACTAGAAGAGGGACAGCAAATTGGAGGGCTGCACGTAATAGCTGTTCCAGGGCATTCACCTGATTCTATTGGGTTATGGGATAAAGAAAACGGTTGGCTATTTGCGGGGGATTTCTTATTGGCTTCCGGGATGACAAATGCGTTAATTGATCATGACGAAGCAGGAATTATAATAAATCCGTTAATGCAATATATTGAATCAATTGAAAAAGTAAGGCACTCTTCTATTCAGTATGTTTTTGCTGGGCACGAAGCCGTTTTTCAAAATTTAGATGATGTCATTGAGAACAGTTTAAGTAAGACGGAATATAAACTGCAAAAGCTCGTAAAGAAAATAAGTGAAGGTCATCAAACGGCACAGGCTATTGGGGAAGCAATTTACGGTCCCCGTTTTGCAAAGCACTTTATCTTTATTATCTCTGAAATAATAGGCTTAACATTGCTTGCACAGGAGCGTGGAATAGTTGAACGTCATTGGCAAGAGGAGCAATGGATTTTTCAATTAAAGAAAGATTGATACTAAATGGGAGCGCCAGAAAGAATTTCAGGCTGCTCCCATTTTATTTTTCCATTGTAAGAGTGCCGTTATAATCTGTATCACGTTCACGACCTGCTTCACAATAAAACTCTGTTGTTTTAATGGAGTCATTCAATCCGCGTTCAAATTCAATAACGCAACGTTCTCCCTCAACTGTTTTGGTCATTCTTGCTTTCGTTTCAGAAGTAAGAGTAGCCGTACCTTCAATTGTTCCAGAGGACCAGCCATTAAATGTATAGTAGGTTACGTTAAAATTCTCCTTCGTACTATTTGAAATTGTAAGCACGCGCCCCAGGGAATCTAAATCATCTTTTCCATACGTATAAAAGTACGTATATTCTCCATCCCACGTTTTCTTCGGTTTTTTATTTGTTACAGGAGACCAGTTTCGTCCACTTTGTAACGAACGGTCGAGCATGTCCCTTGCTTCATTAGCCATTTTATATAGGGGAGTTGACCCTATATTAGCATAGCGCTCTTCTGCTACTTGTGAACGATAAAAAAAGTTTTTACTTTGCATTTTGTAGAATAGGGAAACGAGTTGAGCTCGTGTTAAATTATTCGATGCTCCGAAAAAGCGTTGCAAGTTGATTTGCTCATACTTTGGGTTTTGCCCATTCGAAATATCATGGGTGAGCAGAAATTGTATAGACTTATTTAAAGTTGTTTGCCCATCTGCTATATAAGCAATCGCCTGTGCAACAGTTCCACGCTTAACTGCAGCACCACGAATACTATTTTGGAAATAACCATTTAACGGCACCCCATAGGCAGCAAGTGTATTATAATTCTCATCTGATGAAATCTCGTTAGGTGTAAATTTTTGAAGCTCATCTGCCGCGGGCTCTAAATCAAAATAGCTGACTAAAATACTTGCAAACTGCTGCTCAGTTACAGGCTGATTTGGACGGAAGGTACCGTTTGCATAGCCGTTTACTATATTAAAGTCATACGCCCATTTAATTGCATCATACGCGTAATGGTCAGTAGGAACATCTTTAAACACTTGCTTTGCTTCAGTTTGTGATGGGAATGCAAAGCAAATGATAATCCCAGCCATCAATATGAAAGCCTTTAAGAAAAGCTTCATGAAAGGGACCCCCTTTTGTAATTGGATTAATTTGACTGTAGCATGTCTCCACTGGTCGTGCAAATCAATAAAATAAGTCTTCCTACTAAAATAATTACAATTCTCCGTGCCTAATTTCACGCAATTTCTCTTTTTATATAGGTTTATACCTAGTTTTGTTCTAAAATATGGTAGAGCAACCGATATAAATAGTAATGCACATATTTGAACCGAGAAGGAGAAGTGCCATACATGAACCATTCAAAGAAAATTCTAGCGGCTTTAGTAGCAATTCCGGCAAGCGTAGTAGTTGCAGGGGGAGTGCAGGCAGAAGAAATTACATCTACCTTTGAAATAAAGAATGATTTTTTAGGGAATGCGACATATACAAATCAGCCAAGTACGAAATTAAATACGGCTACAACAGAAGCTGAATTAAAAGAAGCTATTTTAAGCGAAATGGCTGAATTTAGGAAGGGCTTTACCGTAACGTTAACAGGTGAAGCAATCGATACATATAAAAATACAGTAGAAGATACATTCAATGTAATCAAAGAGAAGCTTAATAAGCGAGAAAATATCAGGGGAACGGCAATTGATTATTCCGTATTATTTGGTGTATTTAATAATGTCCGAGTGAAGGCGACAGAAACGATGGAAGGTACCACAAAAACTTCTGTGAAACTCGAGTTTTCGTTCAACTATTTTACGAGTAAAGAGGAAGTGGCAGCACTTAAAAGTCATCATACAAAAATTTTAATTCCTACTGGTGCAAATGAAATCGTGAAAGTGAAAGCAGTACATGATTACATCATTACGAATACAACATATAAAGCGTTAAATCATCGCTTATTGCCAAATAACGGCCTCTCTTCGCACGGATATTCGTTATGGGCGTATACATTATTAAAAGAACTTCTTCCAAATAATGAAGTACGTTATGTGCATGGTGTAGCAAACGGAGAGTATCGCTCATGGAATATCGTAAACCTGGATGGTAAATGGTACAGCCTAGATGTGGCCGCAGATGATCCTGATTCTGGTGCTCTAATAAAGTATGAACATTTTTTAACGTACACTCCTTTTGAGAGGAGCATTCGATTCGGCAGTGAAACCTCTATTACGGTAAATGACGAAAAATATAATTATTTTAAAACCATTAATACGCAAGCAATGTCAAAAACTCATATTTACTACGCATCATCAGAAAATAGTGGCGAGTTATATCAATTAGATTTAACGACATTAGAGCCGAAATCTATAGGGCTCGCACAATCGATAGCATTTTCAGGATCAGATCGAATTGTCTACTATGAGCAATCATCCGGTGATGCGGCAACGATTGTCTCAAAATATTTATACTTCATCAATGATAGCCAAGGAAAATATCTATACCGCTATAATTTGTTGACGAAGCCACCGCTAGCGGAGTTACTACTAAAGGAGCCGCTACAATTTATTAAAAAAACGGGTACTACATTAATTTACAAGCCAATTACAGGCGAGGAAAGCTTTGTACCTTTGGATGCCACGGATCAACTGGATAAAGAAAAAGCAGATAAAGTATTTGAAGAAGTGCAGAAGTTAGAAGAAATTGCGGATAAAACAACATCATCTTTTAAAACGAAAGTGATGGAAGTACGCCAAATGTACATGGCTTTAACACCTGCACAAAAAGCACAGGTTCCAAATTATGCGACATTACAGCAGATTGAATCGGATCTTACAAAGGGAAGCGTTTCGTCCAAATATATTATTGATTTAATCAGTCAGTTAGATGAAATGGAAAAAGAATATGTTCAAAAGGTAGAAGCCGCTTACGGTGCTTACAATAGGTACGGAAATGAGCAGGATATATACAACCGTTCCATCTTGCTTGAAGCTGTCCAAAAAATCGAGAAGGCAACACTGTTTAAGAAAAAGTTGGATGAGAAAATAAATAGCCTCCCGCCAAACGGAGAGCCATTTGAAGAAATTGCGGATTTTATTAATTTTATTGAAAATTTATTAACTGAATATGATAGTTACTTGCCGTCTATTCGCAATGAGGTAGGGATTAATGCTAATGCTATAGAACAATATCGTAATAGAGCAGCTCAATTGCGTAATGAGACAAAGATGTTAGTGAATGAAGTAAAAAGCACTAATGAAAATGCACTCGATTTTTTAGTTTCGATGGATTTAATTAAAGCCAAGTATGAGTCCCTGTTAATTAGCCAACTGCATATTATTAACGGTAGTGATAAAACTATCGTAAACAATAAGCTTCAATTAGCGGTAACGATGAAAGAACAAGTTACACGATTTAATAACTTGATGGCTAATGTTCCTACAGGGGGCGCATCGAGTATAGCATTAACTCCCGAGCTTGTAGCACAAATAAAGGAAGCACAAAGCCTATATATTCAAATGAAGCCGGCACAGAAAACGGAGATAGAGGAAAGTGACAAGAGCAATTTATCGGTCATAATGAATCGAATTACCGGTATTGCTACACATCCATTTATAAAAGAATTTGAAAAAACATTACTAGCGTTAAATATAAATGACATGGTGTCTTTGGAAGACTTGAAGGAAAAAGTGGCAAGCGCGGACAGTGCAAATATTGTAGTTGAAAAACTGAAAGAAGAAGGATTCTCCATTACAAAAGATGAACTTATGTCACTCGTATTGGTTGAAGCAAAGACAAGGTTAGAAGCTTATCGAAAACTAAGCGAAAATGCTGGACAGGCGCAAATAGTCAAAGCCGATATGGGGGCTTTAACTAGCGATGCTTCTGTAAGTGATATTGAGGGACTACGTGGGAAATACGAAGCATTAGATCCACAGTTACAGAAGTTTTTCACAGCGGAACTAGCAATCTTGGAAGCACAAGAAAAACGCATTGAAAAAAACAACAACGAGGCAACGGTAAAAGCCATTATGGATGAGATTGCCCAACTAACAGAAGAAACGTCACTTGCGAAAGTAAATGAAGTGAAGGTACGGTTTGATAGTTTAACTCCTGCGCTCCAGCAAGCTGTTGAAAACAAAGATCATTTACTAATTTTATGGACGAAGCTTTCTAACGAAGTAGAAGCCATTCAAAAAGCAATTGATGAAGTAAACAAGGCTATCGAAGCTTTAACAAGTAGGTCATCTAAAGAAGACGTGGAAAAAGTGGTAGCAGCCTACAACAAGCTTAATACTGAACAAAAAGAACAGGTGGAAAATTACGGTAAAGTCGAATTGCTGCTCGAAGCTTTGGAGGCCTTGGAAACCGAATTCGCCAATAAAGCCGCTGCTGATAAGGTAATCGAAATGATTCAAGCATTGCATAATGAATCGACACCAGCTGAAATCAGTGCTGCACGTGCTGCTTATAATAATTTATCCGTAAACGCTAAAAAGCTGATCTCTGAGCGTATGCTCGAAAATCTTGTATATTTTGAAAAGCTATTGGAAACACAAACCGAACAAGCAAAAAAAGAAGCAAAAACCGTAATGGACCGCATTAGTCGTATTGATAATACGCGATACAGTGAAGAGCAAATTAAAAGTGTTCGCATGGCATACATGGCATTGAGCGAACTTGCGAAAACATTTGTAACAAACTTAAACATTTTAATCGATGCAGAAAACTTTGTTATTTACCAAAATACTGTTGTGAAACAGGCAAAACTGGATGCCAATGCATTTGATCTACACATGAATACAATTAATCGCAACTCATCAACGGCTGAAATTGCAAAAGCACGTTCTTTGTATAATAATTTAGCGGCGGTAGCAAAAAGATACGTAACGACATTGGAAAAACTAGTCCGTCTTGAAACAATGTGGAATGACCCGCAATACATTGAACTTGTACACACTTATTATCCAGATTATGTGAATGCAGTAAAACCGGGGGCAATCGTTATCGAAAAGCCAACCTATGACCCGCTTTATATTCCAGATGATTCGCCAAGTACACGACTACCAAGCTCAGTAGCAACATCGACTCCGAAAACGGCTACATGGTCGCCATATGAAACGATGACTTATCAAAACGGTCGGTATACAACACAAATTACAGCTTCTCAAGTAAAAAATATTTCAGACCGTAATATGAGATTAAAAGCAGGAGAAATAGAAATTGTTATTCCAACAACGGAAATTCAATCTTCTACAGCTACAGTGGGGGTTTCGTTAAGCCTGATGAATAATCAGCTCAACATACAATTTACAGAAGGCAATAACCCTAAAACTTTCTCAAGCATAGTAGAAGTTTATGTACCAATCAGTTCGCTAAAGGCAAATGCCGCCCAAGTGATTGAGCGTGTCGTAGCAGGGGGCAAATCTCCTGCATCATTTAAAATTGATGGCGCTAATTTTGTTATCCGTACATCTACAAGTGGTACATTTAAAGCTGTATCAAGCAACATATTTTATACAGATATACAAAATAATGAGCAAGGTCAAGCAATTCGGGAACTTGCTAAGCGCGGCATTACATTCAATACAACCGGACGTCTCGTTCAAAGCTCTAAGCAGGTAAGTAAACTCGACGTATCCATGATGATTGCGACTGCACTGGATTTATCCAGCAATGCACAATCCAAATATTTAGATATTGATAATTCGCAACATTTAAAGCGTGCACAAGGCTTACTGGAAGCTGGCATTATGACTGGTGCAACGTCAAGCCGGTTTGCCCCAAACACGACGGTAACAAAGCAAGAAGCTGCAATTATCATCGCAAACATGTACCGCTATTTAAATCAAGATTTATCAAAGGTGTATAATGAATTAACATCAAACTATCGTGATATAGCAAACTTAACATTGGAAGCACGTCAAAGCATCGCTATTTTAGAGCTGTTCGGTGTAGTGGATGGAACAGGTGCATTCAATCCAACCCAAACACTTTCACGCGGGGAATTTGCCGAGCTATTTTATAAAGCATTAAGCGCGATTGATTACTTATAAAAAAGAAACGTCTCTAATTTATTCAGTTAAATTAGGGACGTTTTTTATAGGAGTTTAATTGCGTCTTGACCTATCCTCATAAAAATAAGCTATAATAAAATACTAAAGTAACTAGACGTAGAAGGAGTGCTCTCATGGTCTATTTATCAATGATTTTCTTCAAGATTGTGGCACCTATTTTAGTATTGCTCGTTATCGGAGCTATCTTACAGCGCAAATTTCAATTTAACTTAAAAGCATTATCGCATCTTATTACATACTGCTTCATGCCCGCAGCCGTTTTCATTAATATATATGAAACCTCTATTGAAATGAGTGTCCTCGGGCAAATTACAATTTTCATTATTTTATTTATCGGCTCTCAAATGTTACTAAGTCAGCTACTGGCAAAGCTATTGAAACTTGATAAAAAGGAGTCAGCTGTTTTCAAAAATAGTGTAGTCCTTATTAACTCAGGCAACTACGGTATTCCGGTTGCCCAGATGATTTTTGCGACACAGCCAATCGGTGTAGCAATACAAGTTATTCTTGTTATTTTTCAAAATATGACGACGTATACTTACGGACTGTATAATTTAATCTCTTCCACTAAGTCAGGCTTGGCAATTGTACGGGACTTTTTGAAAATGCCCATAGTACATGCACTTATACTAGGTGCTGCATTGAATTATTTTAGTGTACCAATCCCAGAGACGTTTAGCATTCCGCTCGAACATATTGCGGACGGCTTTGTAGCAGTGGCCCTCATTACACTAGGGGCACAGCTTTCAACGATTGAAATGCGTACAATGTTCAATAAAACAATTTTTGTCAGCTGCTTCACAAGGTTAGTCATAGGCCCAGCCGTGGCATTGCTCATTATTTTTGCATTAGGCTTAGACGGAGTTGTTGCACAGTCACTCTTTATCGCCAGTGCATTTCCGACATCCCGAAACAGTTCCAGCTTAGCACTGGAGTATGATATTGAGTCGGCCACGGCTGCCCAGACAGTGCTGTTTTCCACAATCATAAGTTGTTTAACGGTAACCGTTGTTATTTATATATCAACAATTTTATTTGTATAACATTGTCCATGGAAAGAGATTTCTTTTCATGGATTTTTTTTATGCGTTGTGCAGGGGATGGATGTTCTAAAATGTGACCGGAATATTCTAATAAAATGAAAGAAGTGCTAATAAAATTATGACTTTCTAATATATCATTCAAGTCTTCTAAAATGAATGCCTAAGGTGCTAATATCCCCGTCGGAAGTGCTAAAATCACCCTCAAAGCTTCTAATAAATCAAAAAAACTTCTAATAACTAAAGCATCACAAAAAACCGCAAGCATCCTATTAAGATACTTGCGGCTGTAAGCGATTATAGTTTGGATATCAATAACGCTCTAATCTAGTAAACACTAAATCAATGAAAAGCTTAGAACTTAACAGTCTGAGCAATCGTTAAATTCATAATTAGCTATGAGCATGCATAACGTATGGGTTTGAAAGGTCCATACCGTCTAAAGAAAGACCCATTGCCTTCGCTACACCTTCACCGTAAGCTGGATCAGCTAAGTAGCAGTGTAAAATGTGACGACGTTTGATGAATTCTTCAACACCGTTCATTTCAGCAGCAGTTGTTTCGAATAGACGTTGTTGTTGTTCCGGCGTTTGAAGACGGAATAATTTACCTGGTTGCTCGAAGTAGTTGTTGTCATCTTCACGGAAGTCGTAGATGTCAGCTGGACCATCAAGAGCTAATGCAGGATCTTTGTATTGCGATTGACCTTGTAATGCACCATAGCTATTTGGATAGTAAGTAATAGCTGCACCACGGTTTCCATCAGCACGACCTACGCCATCGCGGTGGTAAACCATGAATGGACATTTTGGTGTGTTTACTGGAATTTGGTGATGGTTAACGCCTAAACGGTAACGAGTTGCATCTTGGTATGCGAATAAACGCGCTTGTAACATACGGTCTGGTGAGAATGAAATACCAGGTACTACGTTTGATGGAGCGAATGCTGCTTGCTCAACATCAGCGAAGTAGTTTTCCGGGTTACGGTTTAATTCGAATTCTCCAACTTCAATAAGTGGGTACTCAGATTTGTACCAAACTTTTGTTAAGTCGAATGGGTTGTCCTTAGAGTTACGTGCTTGCTCTTCAGTCATCACTTGGATGTACATTTTCCATTTCGGGAAATCGCCTTTTTCGATTGACTCGAATAGGTCACGTTGTGAAGATTCACGGTCTTTACCGATAATTTCAGCAGCTTCTGCACCTGTTAAGTTTTCGATACCTTGTTGAGAACGGAAGTGGAATTTCACGTATACGCGTTCACCAGCATCGTTAATCATTGAGTAAGTATGAGAACCGAATCCGTGCATTTTGCGGTAACCGTTTGGAATACCACGGTCAGACATTACGATTGTTACTTGGTGTAATGCTTCTGGTAATGAAGTCCAGAAATCCCAGTTAGAGTTACCGTTGTGCATGTTTGTTTTTGGATCACGCTTAACAACGTGGTTTAAATCCGGGAAATGTAATGGATCACGGAAGAAGAATACAGGCGTGTTGTTACCAACCATATCCCAGTTACCTTCTTCAGTGTAGAATTTTAATGCAAAACCGCGAATATCACGTTCAGCATCAGCCGCACCACGCTCACCTGCTACAGTTGAGAAACGTGCGAACATTTCTGTTTTCTTACCAACTTCAGAGAAAATTTTTGCTTTTGTATATTTTGTGATGTCATGAGTTACAGTGAATGTACCGAATGCACCAGAACCTTTTGCGTGCATACGACGCTCAGGAATTACTTCACGGTTAAAGTTTGCTAATTTCTCAATTAGAAATACGTCTTGTAATAAAATTGGACCACGACGACCAGCTGTTTGTGAATCATCGTTAGATACTACTGGAGCACCAGTAATTGTTGTTAAACGTTCGTTTGTCATGTGTAGTTCCCCCTAAAATGAATTTGAAAACTGCTTCTTTTATAATATAACAAATGTAAATCATAATTTCTACTAGATTATAATAATTCTTTTTAAGGAATCTTTATATTAAAATATTAATTATCTATAAGAAGGTGCAGAGCCACTTTATTTGAAAATTCACACTATAAATCTATACTTAAATTATAACGTACTTATAGAAAAAAATGACAAATATTGCATCATAATTCTCGTCAATATTGGCGTGATTTCACTTTAATGACAAAATTGAGGGTGGTCATTAGTTTTTTTCTTATATAATGGGTGATAGTACAATTGGAAAGGAAAAGGTCATGCAACTCACGTTAACATTTATTATTTTGGCAGTTACAATCCTTTTATTTACGACAAATAGAATTCGTGCGGATCTAGTAGCAATGATGGCGCTATTGTCATTTGTTATTTTAAATATTTTAACTCCGGCTGAAGCACTTGCAGGGTTTTCAAATTCTGTAGTAATTATGATTGCAGGACTATTTGTTGTAGGGGCAGGGATTTTAAGAACGGGTCTTGCAGGAATGGCGGGGAACCTTCTATTGAAATGGTCCGGTGATAGTGAGCTTCGTCTCTTTATATTGTTGCTCGTCATTGTAGCAATTGTAGGAGCATTTATGAGTAATACAGGTACAGTGGCACTCATGCTACCAATTGTCGTATCGATTGCGATTAGCATCAAGGTGAGTCCATCGAAGTTTTTAATGCCACTTTCCTATATAGCAAGTATGTCAGGGCTAATGACGCTTATTGCTTCGCCGACCAATTTAATAGCTTCCCAAACACTTGTGGACCACGGATTTGAAAAGCTAGGCTTCTTCACAATTACACCAATTGGCATTATCGCGACAATTACCGTTATTGTTTATTTAGTTCTCGTTCGCAATAGATTGCTGCCAAATGAAAATAACCGTTCGCAATCAAGTGCAGGGTATAAATTATCTCCACAGAAAATTGCTCACGAATATGATCTACATGATAAATTATTCCGGGTCGTAGTAAGCGAACAGTCGACAATTTTGGAACAAAAGCTAATCGATTTAAAGCTACCTGCAACGTACCATATTTACATTATGAAAATTAAGCGCGGTGCTGTACAAGAAGGCATTAATTTACGCCCGATGACTTATCAAGAGCTAGCGGGTCCGACAAGCGTAATACATGCTGGCGATGAGCTATATGTACAAGGTATGGCGGATGATGTTGGACGTTTTGCTCATGATTTTGCATTAACTATCCAGCCTATCGAAGACAATGCTGAAGATCTCGTTTCAAAAAAAATAGGAGTAGCCGAAGTTTTATTGACGCCGCAATCTCGTTTAATCGGGGAAACAGTAAGTAAAATCGGTTTCCGTGAAAAGTATAATTTAAATATTTTAGGTATTAATCGGAAGGGTGACTACTTACTTAACAATATGGCGGATCAAAAGCTGCGGTTCGGGGACGCGATTTTAGTGCAGGGGACTTGGGATGAAATTGAGCTCCTATCCCGAGAAACGCATGATGTTGTTATAGTTGGGCAGCCACGTGAGCAGGCAGGAGCAATTGCCGCAAACGGAAAGGCACCGATTGCCGGTATCATCATGCTGCTGATGATCGGATTGATGGTGTTTGAAGTGTTTGACGCGGTAATTGCTGTATTAATCGGGGCCGTTCTTATGATTATTACAGGTTGTCTGCGTAATATGGATGATGCTTACAGTAAAATGAACTTCGAAAGTATTGTGCTCGTAGCGGCAATGCTTCCGATGGCGACAGCACTTGAGAAAACAGGCGGAATGACGATTCTTGCAGAAGGAATTATCAGTGTGCTAGGTGATTTCGGACCATATGGTGTATTGATGGGGATTTATTTACTGACAGTTGTTTTCGGACAATTTGTTAGTAATACAGCAACAGCGGTACTGTTTTCGCCGATTGCCATCACTGCAGCACTTGCTATGGATGCGAACCCGTATACATTTATGATTGGGGTAGCAACTGCTGCTAGTATGGCGTTTGCGACACCGATTGCATCTCCGACAAACTCGCTTGTATTAACAGCGGGTGGCTATAAATTCATGGATTTCGTCAAAATCGGTGTCCCGTTACAGGTCATCATGTTTATCATCATGATGATTGCGGTACCGTTGCTGTTTCCGTTTTAGGAGGAAATCAGACCGTATAACAGCATATTGCACCCAATTGATGGCAACATAACAATTGGGTGTTTTTTAATTAATATAAGAAATAAGTGTTAAAGGAAAGGAGAGCTGAATTTGAGCGAATTGCTTTTATCGAAAAAATTTATTCCAGTTTATTTTCTCGTAGGGATATTAGCTGCTATATTATTTAAAACTATTGGTTTAACGGGGTTTGAAATATTCGGTTTAACATTTTTATGTTTTTTAGTAGGGATATTATCTTTAGTACAAAACTTCATATTAAAAAAATGAGAATGGGATCAGCGCTATTGCTGATCTCTTTTTGTCCCATCCGTTTTCCTCACCTGCACCCGATAACGGTAGGGGGTTAACTGATAGTATTCCCGAAATACTTTTGTGAAGTAATTGCTGTCCGTAAAGCCGACCATTTCTGCAACTGTTCCGATCTCCACGTTAGTCTCTATTAATAATTTTTCAGCCTGTTGGATTCGGTGCTGCTGCATAAACTTTCGAAATGGTATACCTCGTTTTTTGGAGAATATATTGCTTAAGTAGTTGGCACTTATATTTAACTCATTTGCAACCACTTGTAGAGTGAGTTCAGGGTTTCTATAGTCACGTTCAATCATTTCAATGGCAATTTCCGTATAATCCGCAATCTGTTGCTGCTGCATATTTTTTCGTGCCTCGATTAATAGCTGTGTAAATAAAATAAATTCCTGTACAATCGCATATAAAATCGGATGTTCTAAAATAAAATGGAACAGCGCACGATATTGTTCTTCTAATTTTGCCTGCTGTTGAAGGTGGTACTTCAGCATGAACCGGCGAATTTGCGCTAAAATACTCGTTAAATGAATGCGGACATCATCCTGGTGATAATAGGATGAAGGATGTGTGAGTTTATATAAAAAAGTTTTGATCGCTTTCACATCCCCATTTTCAAGACTAGTAATCCATAGATACTGTTCCTCTGGTGTAAGAAGTGGCTCAAGCCTTTTCACATAAAGTGTTTGCGAGCTTCTGAAAACATGCGAGTACCCTTTATAAAATCGTTGGGCTAATGTTTTTTTACATGCCTGGTACATTGTTAAAAGGGTTGTTTCGTCACCATCATAAACAGCAATATTCAGCTCATCTCCACTGAATTTCTCCCACTCCTGGCTCATAATTCTTAGTTGCTTCAATAGCATAGCAAAATCATCCGTTTCAGTAATGCAAATAACCCTCTTTTGTAAAGGAAGGGCAGTAAGATTCTGAAAAATAGGCAATTCAATCAGCCACTCGTAAAGCATTAAATTGTGGTCATAGTCGGCACACTCGATTAAAAAGAACCCTCGCCCCTTTAACGGGAAAATATCCGGCTTATTTAAATATAAATCCGAATACAATGGTGTCTCGATTGGAAGGGGACTGTCCGTAACTGCCGTTTGCCTTGGTAAAGAAACTTGCAGAAGGGTAGACTTTAGCTGCTCCAATGGAATTGGCTTCACAAAGAGATCAAGGGCCTTTAAGCGGATGGCTTTCATTGCTTGCTGAAAAATAGGCTCAGCTGTGACACCGATAATAGGAATCGACTGTTTACGCAAAAACTGCTCAACAGAAAATGAAGCCAGCTCCATTTCGAGTAAAAGTACATCTGGCTGGATTCGCTGAAAATCCGCCATTATTTTACTGCTATCCATCATTCGAATTACTTCAATATCACTCATAAAATAGTTTTTTAAATACCATTCAATCCCTTTAATTTCTTCCAAATCCCGCTCTACAATTAAAATTTTCACTGAAGAATCACCTCACTTAAATTCTATTTCTTATAAAAACTCTATTTTTAAGTTAGATTAATTTTATTTTATTTAAATTTTACTATAATGTAGTTTTTTATTCTATTTATTCAGAATATAAAGAGATTTATAGTTTGTATAACAAAGGGGTGGTGAAATGACAAAGTATCAACAAGAGCAAGACATACCTAAAGCGAATCAATTCGAAATTGGCATTTTTGTGAAAATGATTATTTGCAGTTTAATCGGTATTTTTAGCTTTTTCGTGTCATTTGAATGGAATGGGAAAAAATCGATATTAGTCGACCACGTAGTTAGCGCGTTCACTGCATATGCTCCTTCACTCGTAAATGGATATGTGTTAATCCTTTTAGTGCTTGGCGCCTTTTATCCATTTGTAACGAAAAAGTGGAAAACATCAAAAGTGAATATGGTGTTATCGATTTTTAAAATAGGCGGGTTAGTTGCAGGTGTCATGCTTATTTTTGGGTTTGGTCCGGCATGGTTATTTAATCCGGATATCGGTCCATTTTTATTAGAAAAACTAATTAAGCCAGTTGGGTTAGTCATTCCGATTGGATCTATTTTTTTAGCATTACTTGTTTGCTATGGCTTGCTTGAATTTATAGGGGTATTCATGCAACCAATCATGAAGCCTGTTTTTAAAACACCTGGTAGATCAGCGGTTGATGCGGTAGCTTCGTTTGTTGGTAGCTATTCAGTTGGCTTAATATTGACGAATCGTGTGTATAAAGAAGGTAAGTATACAGCAAGAGAATCAGCGATCATTGCAACAGGGTTCTCAACGGTATCCGCTACATTTATGGTAATAGTGGCAAAAACGTTGGATTTAATGGAATATTGGAACTTATTTTTCTGGGTGACATTAGTTGTGACATTCGTTGTAACGGCAATTACAGCCCGTATTTATCCATTAAATAAGATTAAAGATGAGTATTACGAAGGTTCTACACCTCAGCCTGAAAAAATCGTAAAGAAGGATCGTCTTCAAGTGGCATGGATCGAAGCGGTTGAAGCTACAAAGCAAAACCCTTCGTTACCTAAAAATTTATATATCCACTTAAAGGAAGGCTTTATCATGGCAATGGGTGTCATACCATCGATTTTATCAATTGGTTTATTAGGTATGGTACTGGCGATTTATACACCGTTATTTGACTGGCTGGCATACATCTTTGCACCATTTACGTATTTACTACAAATTCCGGATCCGATGCTGACGGCAAAAGCACTGTCATTATCGATTGCTGAAATGTTTTTACCGGCAATGATTGTTACAGAAGCTGCAATGATAACGAAATTTATTGTAGCAGTTGTATCGATTTCGGCTATTTTATTCTTCTCAGCGGTAATTCCGGTTATTTTATCGACAGACATTCCGCTAACAATTCGCCAAATGATCATTATTTGGTTTGAGCGAGTTGTATTAACGCTAATTTTAGTAACACCAATAGCATTTTTCTTCTTCTAAATAATATTAAAAATAAAGGGAGCGATTTTTATGGTATTCAAAACAAATATTCGTGCACCACGTGGCTCGGAACTTTCATGTAAAGGGTGGATACAAGAAGCGGCAATGCGCATGCTAATGAACAATTTAGATCCTGAAGTAGCAGAAAATCCGGATGAGCTTGTAGTATACGGAGGCATCGGAAAGGCTGCGCGTGATTGGGAAAGCTACGATAAACTAATTGCGACTTTAAAAGAACTGGAAAATGACGAGACGATGATTGTACAGTCAGGTAAACCGGTTGCCGTTTTCAAAACACATGAAAATGCACCGCGCGTACTGATTGCGAACTCCAACTTAGTGCCTGGATGGGCAAATTGGGATCACTTCTATGAATTAGAAGAACGCAATTTAATGATGTATGGACAGATGACAGCGGGGTCTTGGATTTATATCGGGGCACAAGGAATTTTACAAGGAACGTACTTAAGTTTTGTTGAAGCGGGAAAAAAGAAGTTTGGAACAGCCGACCTTCGTGGTAAGTGGATATTAACTGGAGGTATGGGCGGCATGAGTGGTGCCCAGCCACTAGCAGGAAAAATGGCGGGTGCAGTCATTTTAGTTGTCGAAGTAGACCGCGCACGTATCGAACGCAAAATAAATGAAGGCTACTGTGATTATCTTGTCGAGTCAGTGGATGAGGCAATGGAGCTAGTGAACAAATTAACTGCTGCAAACGAGCCTGCATCAATTGGTTTAGTAGGAAACTGTGCGGACGTGAACCGTGAATTATTAAATCGTGGAATCATTCCGGACTTTGTGACAGATCAAACGTCTGCGCATGATCCGGTAAATGGCTATGTTCCAAATGGCATGACTTTAGCTGAAGCACTCGATTTACGTAAAAGGGACGTCAAAGCATATGAGCGCCGTGCAAAGGAAACGATGGCAGAACATGTACGAACAATGCTTGAATTCCAGCAGGCAGGTGCAGAGACATTCGACTATGGCAATAATATCCGTGCTTATGCAAAGGAAATGGGTGTAGAAAATGCATTTGATTTCCCAGGATTTGTACCGGCATATATTCGCCCACTGTTTTGCGAAGGAAAAGGACCATTCCGCTGGGCAGCACTTTCAGGCGACCCGGAGGATATTTATAAAACAGATGCATTGGCAAAGGAAATGTTCGCAGAAGATGCAGCATTAGTAAACTGGATTGATATGGCGCAAAAAATGGTGAAATGGCAAGGCTTACCGGCACGAATTTGCTGGTTAGGCTATGGAGACCGCCACCGCTTTGCATTACGCGTTAACGAAATGGTTGCCAATGGTGAATTAAAAGCACCGATCGTATTTGGCCGTGACCATTTAGATTCAGGCTCTGTCGCATCACCAAACCGCGAAACAGAAGGGATGAAGGACGGATCTGATGCCGTATCAGACTGGCCACTGCTAAATGCATTAGTCAATACAGCAGGCGGTGCAAGTTGGGTAAGCTTACATCATGGTGGTGGTGTAGGTATGGGCTATTCACAGCATTCAGGGCAAGTATTAGTAGCAGACGGAACACAGCTTGCAGCAGATAAAATTAACCGCGTGCTTATTTCAGACCCGGGAATGGGTGTTGTACGTCATGCCGATGCAGGGTATGACATTGCAATTAACACAGCAAAAGAAAAAGGTATTAACATGCCGATGCTAAAAGGATGATGAACTTTGGCTATTTTAATTAACAATGCAAATGAAGTATTAACAATGGCGAGCGAAGTCAAGTTACCTCGCCGCCGTGAACAGATGAGCGAGTTAGGTTTAAAAAAAGAAGTGAGCATTCTAATTGAGGACGATCGTATTGCGATGATTGCCCCTCTTGAAGAAATTAAGAACGAGTTTCCGCATTTAGTGAATAATGCGGATGTCATTGATGCGCGCGGCAAAATTGTCATGCCCGGCTTTGTTGATTGCCATACGCATTTAGTGCATGGCGGAACAAGGGAGCATGAACTCAATATGCGCCTTGCCGGCAAGTCCTATATGGACATTATGAATGCCGGGGGCGGTATTCATTACACAACAACAAAAACGCGGGAAGCATCTTTTGATGAACTATATGAGAAAACGTACCAGCATTTAAATGATTTTTTACGTTATGGTATTACGACTGTGGAAGCAAAATCAGGCTACGGTCTAGACTTGGAAACTGAACTGAAGCAGCTGTATGTAGTGAAAAAATTACAGGAAGAGCATGAAGTAGATGTTATTTCAACATTTATGGGTGCACATGCCGTTCCAAAAGAATATAAAGGCAAAGAGGATGAATTTGTAAAAATTATTATTGAGCAAATGATTCCGAAAGTGGCGGAGCTTGGACTTGCTGAATTTAATGATGTATTTTGCGAGAAAGGTGTATTCACGCCAGCACAGTCTCGTCTGATTTTAGAGGCAGGAAAAGCTTATGGGCTGACACCAAAAATTCACGCAGATGAAATCGAACCATATGAAGGAGCAGAGCTTGCTGCAGAAGTAGACGCCATTTCAGCGGAACATTTACTTGTTGCATCTGATGAAGGAATTGAAGCAATGGCAAAGGCAGGAACAATCGCAGTACTATTGCCGGGAACAGCCTTTTTCTTACGTGCACCTTATGCAAGAGGGCGCCTAATGGTAGACAGAGGAGTCCCGGTAGCAATTTCCACAGACTTTAACCCAGGTTCGTCGCCGACCATTAGTCTGCCATTTATTCAGAACCTGGCATGCATGAATATGGGAATGACGATGGAAGAAGTGCTCTGCGCGACGACTATTAACGCAGCCCATGCGATTAATCGAGCAGATAGTGTAGGGACGCTTGAAAAAGGAAAACAGGCGGATGTCCTGATTTTAGACGTACCGAACTATAAGCAGCTTCAATATTTCTATGGTATGAATCATACGGATACCGTTATTAAAGCAGGAAAAGTCGTGGTGAAAGGTGGCAGCTTGCTGTGAATTCGTTATTAGTAAGCCCAGCGACTACTTGGAACCGTATCGAGCATGAAGATATGAAGGTCAAGGACTGGATCGAACCAAGCTATGGGGTATGTTCAGATGACTTTGATGTAGTCATAACTGGTGTTCCTTTATCCCGTTCTTCGATTAGTGCTTCAGCAGCTTCGGAGTATCCGGAGTATTTCCGTAAAAGCTGGAATTATTTTACGACGTATTCTATTGATGAAAACGTTGATTTCCGAGCGCTCCGTGTTGCGGACTTAGGGGATGTAAAATTGCATGGGACAAATATCTTGCAGTGTCATGAAAATATTGAACAGGCAATGACAGATGTACTGAAAGGAAGTCCTAATAGTTTTTACGTACAAATCGGTGGCGATCACTCGATTTCAGCACCGATTGTCCGAGCGTTTGCAAAGCATTCGGGGAAGCGTGTTGGCATTTTGCAATTTGATACACATCTTGACTTGCGTGCAACCGATTCGGATGGGCCGACAAATGGTACACCGATCCGCCAGCTGCTTGATGCGGGTGTTGTGCGTGGTGAGGATGTTTACAATATCGGATTACACGGCTTTTACAATGCCCCAAGCCTAATTCGTGCTGCTAATCATTACGGTGTAAACCGCATTACATTAAAGGAATTCCGGCGTCAAGGCGCGGCTACGGTCATAAAGGATGTCATGCAGCAACTTGCTGAAAAAGTGGATCTAGTTTACGTGACAGTCGATATGGACGTACTCGATATTGCATACGCACCTGGAGTACCTGCTTCAACACCAGGCGGAATGCGCACAGATGAGCTTTTTGATTTGCTGCATGAGGTAGGGAAGTACGAGATCGTCCGCGGTATGGACTTTGTCTGTTTAGATCCGCATCGGGATACAAGCGAGCTACAGACAGTAAAAGCTGGGGCATATGCATTTTTAACGATGATGGTATCAAGGTTTGTGCATTTGAGATGATGGACTGAATTTCCTCTCATAGTTGGGCGGAAATTCGGTCTTTTTGTATTGGGTGAGCCGGAGCGGTTTTGGTTTTCTAATAAGTGTAATGAAGTTTCTAAAAAACCTCTAAAATCTTCTAATATCGGTGCTCGGACTTCTAAAAAGTGCTCTGCAACTTCTAATATCCACAGAAAATTTTCTAATAAAAAAAGCGTCCAAAATTGGAACGCTTCAATTCATGTATTTTGTATAACGCCACTTCGGATATGCTTTGTCACTTTTTTCTCAATTTTTGCTGAAATAACTTCGATTAAAATCGAAATCACCCAATAAATAACCGCCGCCGCGATAAAGGCTTCTAAAAATTTCAAATTACTCGCCGCAATAATATTGGCTGTACCTGTAATTTCAGTCACGGAAATTAAAAAAGCAATCGATGTGGCATGTAAAAAGGCAGTGCTAATATTTGTTAAATTAGGGATCGCCGCAACAAGCGCTTGCGGGAAAATGATGCGTCTAAATACTTGGCTCATCGTCATGCCAATCGAATGGGCCGCTTCAACCTGACCTTTTGAAACACTTAAAATACCGCTACGAATAATTTCCGATAAAAAGGCACCTGCGTTTAAAGTGAGTGCGATTAGAACGAAAACATAGAGAGGGATGCCATTTAGGGAAATGTTGAGCACTTCCTGGGCCAAATTTGTAAATCCGAAATAAATAATGAAAATATGCATAATCACTGGAGTCCCACGGTAAAAGGAGACATAAAAGTTTGCACATGCTTTTAAAATTTTTAAATCACTCATTCGAATAAAGGCAACGATTAGGCCAATTACAAACCCTAAAATGATCGGGGTGAAGGCTAAAAACAACGTAAAAGGAATGACTTTGCTCAATTCTTTTAGCGCATACATAATAAAATTGAAATCCAGCTGCATCGTATTCCCCCTATATAGCCTCTTTTACAAGATAGCGATTTAAATAACGTTCAATAAATTTATAGCCATACTCAAGCAGCAACACAATAACATAATAAATAATAGCGAGTGCTACATATACTTCGAGTGCATTCATCGTAGCTGTAATGAGTGTATCGCCTCGTCCCATCATATCCATAACGCCGATTGAAAAGGCGAGGGACGTATCTTTTAACGAGCTAATAGAAGTACTCGCGATATTCGGGAAAGCGACGCGTAATGCTTGAGGAAACACAATACGCGAGAAAGTTTGCCAACCTGTCATCCCAATGGATTGAGCCGCCTCCGCTTGCCCATAATCAACGGATTGAATTGCTGCCCGGAATATTTCTGCAAAAGCCGCTGCATTGCTAAGTGTGTATGTAATAACGACAAAGATAAAAGCATCCATTCGTGTAATATCAATTCCAATCATGCCGACGAGAACTGGTAATCCATAAAAGATTAAAAATAGTTGAATTAAAATTGGTGTCCCACGAATAAATGAAATATAAAGTGTAGCGATTTGTTTAAGAACAGGGATTTTATAAAGGCGTGGAACGGCAATGATGATGCCCAGAATAAGCCCAAAGAAAATCGATAGCACTAATATTTCGATTGTTATGTGTAAAAAGCTTAGCAGTTTTGGAATGGCTTCAAATACATAGCCGATATCGAAAAAGTCCGACATTCATCATTACCTCCTTTTTATAGTTCCACTGAGAAATCAGCACCAAGCCATTTTTCACTTAATTCCTTAACAGTTCCATCGTCAATCAACTCGACTAATACTTCATCGATATCTGCAGCTAATTGTTCATCTTGCTTATTTAGCATGAAGAAGATTTCCGAGAAAATTAACGGCTCACCAACCAATTTTAATTGTGCATCCGATTCACGGTTAAAGATTTCTACTGAGAATGGGAACTGGAAAATTGCCTGAATACGATCTGTTTTTAATTGATTTAATATATCCGGAGTTGAAGTAATATACGTTAGCTTAGTATCCATGTTATTTTTCTCTACGTAATCTTCAACAAAGAGTGCCGCATTACTTGTTGGTGCAAGACCAACTGTTTTCCCATTTAAATCATCAATTGATTGAATGTCAGTATTTTTTTCATTAACAACGACATGAGTAGGTACTGCATTATATGGCTGTGAATTGAATAGGAACTTTTCCTCACGTTCAGGGTTTTTGGCCATATTATGTGCGATTATATCAATTTTCTTCGTCTCTAAACTAAGAAGTAAATTCGAGAAATCCATTACCTCAAAATCAAATTCATATTGTGGCAGGCGCTGATCGATTTCCTTTAACAATTCGATATCATAACCCGTTAAATTGCCATCCTCATCATAAAAACAAATATTAATAAACTGTGACCCAGTACCAATAACAACCTTTTTCGCATCATCTTTGTTATTTGCATTCGTTGAAGCCACATCCGAATCACTGCCACATGCTGATAGTAATGCTCCGGCCAATAAAATGGCTGATAGTAATCGTTTTTTCATTATGCTTTCACCTCTTCATATGCTTTTAATGCTTTTTCTAAATGCTCAATTCCAAGCTCTGTAACCCCTACATATGAATTATCCTGACCGATTTCAACTACCGGTACATAGCGAATACCATATTTAATATCTAAAATATCGCGGTAGGAATCATTATTTGTCACATCGACTACGCGATAGTCAATTTGATTTTGCTGTAAATACGTTTTTACTTCCTCACAATAAGAACAACCATCTTTAGACCAAACAATTACTTGTGTCATTTCTTTTTCCTCCTGTTTATACCGTTACTGCCGCAAGCAAATGTTTTGGACTAAGTAGCTCATAAGATGTGCGACGGGCTTCGTGATTTTTAATCGGTGTATGGAAAATGAACTCCGTTACACCTAATGCATAATATTGATCGAGTGTTTCTTTAATCTGTTCGGGTGTACCACTTAAAATGTTTGCTTCATACCGTTTGACCTCAAACGATTCACCGGATTGCTGCCCGAATTCTTCTGCAGCTTCTTTTGTATGAAGTGTGAGCGTACGGCCACTTGTTAAATGCACTTTATAAATTTCGTGACCTTCTGCATAAGCGTGTGCAGTTGCCTCATCCTTCGCTGCAATAACAGCAAATGCGACACCGAATTTCCCATTTGGAGCATGCTCTTTATAGGCGGCAATTGCGTCAATGAGCACTTGTTTATCGCTATTAATAAATTGCGCAAATACGTACGTGAAGCCTAATCGACCAGCGTACTCGGCACTTGAAACACTACCGCCTAGTAAAATGATCTCTGGCGCGACTTTACTAGTTGGCGTTACCTCCAGCTTTGCAAAAGGATCATCCTCAGGAAGGTTGTTTTCAATAAAGCCCTTTAGTAAGCGTAGACGTTCATTGAAATCGTTACTTGCTTCAGCTACGCCATATTGTAAAGCTGCCGTAGCTAAAGGAAGTCCACCTGGTGCTTTCCCAACACCTAGGTCCACACGATCTCCCGCCAAGTTCGTTAAAACTTGAAAGTTCTCGGCCACTTTATAAGGGCTATAGTGGGAAAGCATTACACCACCAGAACCTACCCGAATTTTATTTGTTTTAGCAAGAATATAGCTGACGAGCACTTCTGGAGAGGAACTCGCCACTTCATGTGAATGATGATGTTCAGAAACCCAAAATCGTTTATACCCAAGCTGTTCTGCAAGCTGGGCAAGCTCTACTGTTCGTTGAAGGGTTAGCGCGTTTGAAGCGTCTTCTATAACAGGAGCCTGATCTAAAATAGATAGTTGATAACCCATTTTTTTCTCTCCTTAAATATCAAATGTAAGCTCTGGCGTTAACCGTTTTAAAAATTGTTTTGTCCGATCATGCTTTGGTGTATTAAAAATGATGTGTGGTTCTGCTTCTTCTAAAACGACCCCACCATCCATAAACACAATGCGATTTGATACTTCACGAGCAAAATTCATTTCATGCGTCACGATAATCATCGTAATACCGGATTTTGAAATTTTTCGAATCACATCTAAAACTTCACCGACCAACTCTGGATCTAACGCGGATGTCGGCTCATCGAATAATATAACTTCAGGATTTAACGCCAATGCTCTCGCAATACCGACACGCTGTTGTTGTCCCCCTGATAATTCACTTGGATAAGCACCGGCTTTATGTTCAAGGCCTACTTTTTTTAATAATTCCAGTGCGATTTCTTTTGCTTCCTTCACAGGTTTCTTTTGAACAACGAGCAAGCCTTCTGTTATATTTTGCAAAACCGTTTTATGCTGAAATAAGTTGTAGCTCTGAAAAACCATTGCTGTCTTTTTTCGCAATGCAATAATGTCCTTTTTCGATGCAGTTTTTACATTGAGCGATAAATTATCAATGACGATTGTTCCTTCATTTGCTTTTTCTAAAAAGTTGATACAGCGAAGTAACGTTGTTTTTCCTGAGCCACTTGGACCTAGAATTGAAATAATATCCCCTTTGTTTACTTCAAGGTCAATCCCTTTTAAAACGTCCATTTTGCCAAAGCTTTTATGAATATTTTCTAGCTTGATCATTTGGTGGCTCCTCCTTAGTTATTTAATAAGCTGCTTCAAATAACGGTTTTCTTTAATTGGTAACCCTAAGTTCTCGCGTAAAGTAGAAGCGGGATAGTCTTCACGGTAATAACCTTTTTCTTGAAGAATGGGTACAACTTTTTCTACAAAATCTTCCAATGTATGTGGTGCAACCGTTGTAATAATAAAGCCGTCTGCTGCATCTGCATCAATCCAGCGAATGATCTCATCTGCAATATGCTCAGGTGTACCAATGAAATTCGAGCGCGGTGTAGCCTCACGAAGTGCGACTTCACGCAATGTTAATTTTTCTTCTTTTGCGTATTGCTTAATGCGATCCGTAAACGCCTGGAAACTGTTTCGTCCTAGGTCACCAAGTTCAGGGAACGGGGCATCAATATCATATTGACTGAAGTCGTGATGATCAAAATAGCGACCTAAATAGGCAAGTGCTTTTTCATCCGATACAAGCTCGGCAACTTCCCAATAACGCCTTTCTGCCTCTATGGCACTATCGCCAATAATAGGGGAGATACCTGGGAACAATTTCAGCTCCGAAGTACGCTCTGCCTTTAAAGAAGCCTCTACTAGTTTTTGTTTGAATTGCTGACTTTCTTCAAGTGATTTTGGTGCTGAAAACACTGCATCTGCATCACGTACTGCAAGCTCAATTCCTGCAGGAGATGAACCGGCTTGGAAAATAACAGGCTGACCTTGGATCGAGCGCTGAATATTTAATGGACCACGAACGTTGAAGTATTTTCCTTTATAATCAAGCACATGAAGTTTCTCTTTATCGAAAAACAAGTCCTTCTCAATATCTGCAATAAAGGCATCATCTTCCCAAGAATCCCAGAGTCCTTTTACAACATCCAAATATTCTTTGGCAATCTCATAGCGCTCAGGATGAGATGGATGATCTTCAATTTTTTTATTGAAATTTAATGCCGTACTTTCAAGTGGGGTAGTAACTACATTCCAGCCAGCACGACCGTTACTAATTAAATCAAGTGAGGCAAGCTGTCGGGCTACATTGAAAGGTTCACTATAAGACGTTGAAATTGTTCCAACTAAACCAACATGATTTGTAACTGCAGCAAGTGCCGATAAAATAGTTACCGGTTCAAAACGATTTAAGAAATGTGGAATGGATTTATCATTTATGAATAGCCCATCTGCAATAAAGACAACATCAAACTTTCCTTTTTCTGCAATTTGAGCTTGTTGAGTATAAAATTGTAGGTCAACACTTTGCTTTGGATTTACTTCAGGATGCCGCCAGCTTGAAATATGGCCTCCTACACCATGTATCATTGCACCGAAATGTACTTGTTTCTTCACCATGACGCCATCTCCTTTAATTCCTATTGAATTACTTGTAATTGATGAATGAATCGTAACATTATTCAGACAATTAATACAAGGGGGGTACTGATAGAAAAATCCTATCAGTAAATAGGAACACACAGAGGTATGGAGGAATTTTTAGGCCAATATAAAAACACCATTTAAGAAATGATGTTAAAAAGTTAAAGTTTCTGAATTTCTGTTTGGCTTTTACGGTAAAGTGAAACAATTTCTCGGGCATAAGGTAAAAAGTGCTTTCCTTCTTTTGATAAGCTTAAACTACGTCCAGAACGAATAAACAATTTCACATTTAGACTTTCTTCAAGTGATTTGATACGTGCTGAAATAGTAGGTTGTGAAAGAAACAATACATTCGCAGCTTTATGGACACTTTTGTACTCCACTACGTATATAAAAGATTCAATATGATCAATATTCAAATTTACCCGCCCCCTTTTTATAAAGTCTATAAGAATAGTGGGTTTATTGGCAAGGGTATAATTGAGTATTCTGAACTTTATGCTGGGATCAGCTATACTTTCTCGCTTCATAGTTGCTAAAAACCCTCTGAAACTTTCTAATATCAGTGCTCGAACGTCTAAAATGTGCTCCGAAACTTCTAATATCGCTCAATTACTTCGAATAAAATAAACAGGTAAAATTTTCCTCACCATTAAAGTTTAACGAAACTTATTCCTCTCTCAGCACGTAAATACTACCAAATGTTTCATAAAAAGGGGGGTTGATGTCTTGAAACGTAAATTTATGTTCGCATCACTAGGTGCGCTGCTTCTATTTATTCTTTATACGCTAGCTCAATTTATTTATGGTATCATTCAAACTTTTTTATACCGGCCTCAATTTGCGCCGGATGATTTCGTATTACAATCTGAAGTCGCATTCGGTTTCATTGTACAGAGGTCACCGCTCATGTTAATCGGAATTTATATGCTACTAACACTTCTATTATTTGCTCTACTGATGTTGAAAAAAGAAAGGCGTGAACAGAATTGATCGAAGTTACCGGGAAATTTACGAACGCAAAAATATATACAAATACACCGCAGGAAACAGCGATCGAGCAAATTAATGAGCTCGTCAATCAATCGTTTATGGAAGGAACGAAAGTACGCATTATGCCTGATTACCATGCAGGGAAAGGCTGTGTGATCGGTACAACGATACTGCTGAAGAAACATGTCGTTCCGAATTTGGTCGGGGTCGATGTTGGATGTGGTGTACTTGTTTCTGAAATTGGTTCAGGAGCAGTGGACTTTAACAAGCTCGATGCAACGATTAGACGTTTCGTTCCAAGTGGCAATGTAATTCATGATGATACGCCAGAAAGTCATGAGCTTTTTGCAAACGAAAATTTTATCGCACGCGGCTTACAAAATGACTATACGAACCGATCTCTTGGTACATTAGGCGGCGGCAATCACTTTATTGAGCTGGCAAAAGATGATGAAGGTATCTATTATTTACTAATTCACACAGGTTCTCGTTATGTCGGGGCGAAAGTAGCAAACTGGCATCAAAAGCGTGCATTTGAATCATTGCAGCGTGAAGATTTAACAGAAAAAATTAAAGCTTTAAAAGAAGTAGGACAGGAAAAAGAAATTCAAAAAATGATAGAGGCGTATAAGAAGGAAAACCCCTTTGTCCCAAAAGATTTAGCTTATTTGGTTGGGGATCAATTCGATGATTACATTGCCGACATGAAATTGGCACAGCGTTTTGCACATGAAAACCGTATTCAAATTGCAAAAACGATTGCTAATCATATGAAGTGGGAGTTTGCAGAGCAGTTTGATTCTGTACACAATTATATAGATACCGATGCAATGATTTTACGTAAAGGGGCAGTACGTGCTGCAAAGGATGAAAAGCTCGTCATCCCAATGAATATGCGAGATGGCTCGTTAATTTGTATCGGTAAAGGCAATGCGGACTGGAATGAATCCGCCCCACATGGAGCAGGTCGTATTTATTCAAGAACTGCGGCAATGAAAAATTTATCAATGGATGATTTCAAGGAAACGATGAAAGGCATTTGGACAACTTCTGTCAGTGAGGAAACATTGGATGAAGCACCAATGGCCTACAAGCCAATGCAGGAAATCGTGGAGCAAATCGATGAAACCGTATCGATTCAAAAGCATGTGATCCCCGTTTATAATTTCAAGGCGAGTGACAAGTGGAAGAAGTAAGAGACAAGGTATGCATAAAAATGTGCATATCTTTTTATTTCCCCTGTTTATGAACACTTTTAGTCATGTATGAAAAATACATGTTTTAATCAGCTGTTGTTTCGTTGAGTTTCCTTATTTTAAGCGCCAAAATGAAGGAATAGGGAGATGAAACGATGACAACGACAACGAAGGAATTACAAGAACGAATTGAATTTCTCACTTTATATAAACAAGAAACGAAGCAATCGGATGACTGGCTAAAGTTACGTATAGAAGAAGCAAAGTATCCGGCGTTTATTTTAACGACTGAGGAACTTACTTATGGTGCACGAGTTGCATGGCGCAACAGCAATAAATGTATCGGGCGGCTTTTTTGGAATAGCTTAACTGTTTTTGATCAGCGTGAATTGCTAAAGGAAGACGAAATATACGAAGCACTTGTGAACCATATTGAATTTGCCACAAACAACGGCAAAATTCGGCCAGCCATTACTTTATTTGACCCGAACCGTGTACGGATTTGGAATCATCAGCTCATTCGCTATGCAGGGTATGAAACAGAGGAAGGGATTATTGGGGATTCCACGTCTGTAGAATTCACGAAAATCTGCGAAGGTCTTGGGTGGAAAGGTGATCGGACAAATTATGATGTATTGCCGCTTGTCGTTCAAGTAGATAACCGTGAGCCGATTTACTATGATTTGCCTAAAGAGATCGTGCTTGAAGTGCCAATTACCCATCCCGACTATGATTTTTCAAAATTAAACATGCAGTGGTATGCAGTCCCAATCATTTCAAGCATGCGTTTTAACATTGCAGGAGAAGACTACCAAGCTGCACCGTTCAATGGCTGGTATATGGGGACAGAAATCGGTGCTCGCAATTTGGCTGATACGTACCGATATAATTTCCTGCCAAAAATTGCTGAGGCAATGGGGTTGGATACATCACTAAATGCTACTCTTTGGAAAGACCGTGCACTCGTGGAATTAAATGTCGCGGTACTTCATTCTTATAAAAATGCCGGAGTGAGTATAGTTGATCACCATACAGCAGCACAGCAGTTTCAACTTTTCAGCCAGCAAGAAAAAACAAACGGCCGTGATGTAACAGGAAACTGGGTATGGCTTATCCCACCATTATCACCGGCAACAACGGACATTTATCATGAGCCGATTGCTAATACAATCAAAAAGCCAAATTACTTTTATCAATTGCAACCATATTAATGGAGCGGCACTACACAAAAAGGGTTATGTTCAAAATCAAATTAACTCTGAACACAACCCTTTTATCTTTTATTTAAGATGATTTGAATTAATTCATCACGATCGATTAAATAAACATCATTAATATCTGCAAGTTTTTCGGCCTGCCGGGTAAAATGGCTATTCGTTACAACCCATGCTTCTGTTGCCTCATACATTTTCACCGCACCGATAATCTCCTGGACAGCCTTTACGCCGACCGTACTGGAATAGCGTTTTGCCTGCACAGCAATGATGTCTTTCCCATCCTTCAAAATGAGATCCGCCCCGTAATCACCACTCGTTGCGGTATAGCGCACTTTAAAGCCGCGGCGTTTAAATAGTTCACCTAAAAACTTTTCAAAATCTTCACCGCTCATTTGGTCGACTTCCCGAATACCGGACTTCCGTAACTTTCTTATTTTTCGTGTTTTCAGCCAAATTATAAAACCAATATAGAGTACAAAATAAGTGATAATTCCTATACCCATACCTTCTAAAGTTTTCGTTACATTAAAACCAACTGCAGCAGCTAATACAATGAAAAATAACGGTATAATCGGCAACCGTTTTTTATTTCGTTTTCGTTTTTTACGCAATAGTTCAGTACTCCTTTTATTTACTCACTTTTATTATAGCATAAAAGGGTACGTATGTTTGGTTAGACTGTTTGATTCTTTGCGCTTATAAATGAAGCAAAAAATAGCAAAACTGAAATTAAAATAAATAACAGAAGCGGCATGGACCAACTATTCGTCAAATCATGTACATAACCGAATAGAACAGGTCCGACTGCTGCAACTAAATAGCCGATTGATTGCGCAAATCCGGAGAGCTCCGCTGCATCGTATGCAGTTTCTGTACGCAGTGAAAACAGCATTAATACTAAACCGAATGAAGCGCCGCCTGCAAAACCTAAAAAGATCATCCATAAAATCGCGAGGCTTGTCCATTCCATCCACACTCCCGTAAAGCCAATTAAATAGCAAATCGTAAAGAAAATGACGATCGGACGCTGTGAAATGAGCTTCCCTGCAATAATTGGAATAACAAACGTCATTGGAATTTGTGCAAATTGCATAACAGACACCATCCAACCAGCAGCGGTAGCATCCAAACCTTGACTAACAAAAATTTCGGGCAGCCATGCAGAGGAGCAGTAGAATAAAAATGACTGGAAGCCCATTGCGCCTGCAACTGCCCAGGCGAGTGGTGATTTCCACATTTGCGTTTTCATTGTCTGTGAGGTCGACATTTGCAAGTCCACTTTAGGTGTTCGCAAAATCGGTATCCATATAATTAATGTCAGAACACCTAAAACAATCGAAAAGCCTAATGCTATTTGCCAGCCTGCATTTGTGGCAATCGGAAAACTAAAACCAGCAGCAAATCCGGAGGAAATATTCATCGATACGGAATACACCCCGGTTAACAGGCCGATATGCAGGGGGAATTTCCATTTGAAATAGCTCGGAATAAGAACATTTCCAAAAGCGATGGCAATCCCTATAAGAATTGTTCCTCCAATCAGAAGTACTGTTTCACCTACAGAACGTAGTAATATTCCGGTACAAAGTAAAAAAACTGAATAAAATAAAGTCCATTCCATTCCCCATTTACGTGCAATGCGCGGTGCAAATGGCGAAACAATAGCAAACGCGACTAACGGAATAGTTGTTAAAAATCCTGCAAGCACGTTTGAAATGCCGAGGCCATCCCGGATAAAGGAAATAATCGGGCCTACTACAGTGATTGGTGTACGTAAAGTAGTAGCGAATAGGAATACAGCAACCATAAAAAAGAGAAGTGGTTTATTCGAGGGCACTGAAAAAGTCCTTTAGCCACAAGTTAGAGAGTACAGGAACGAAAATTCGTTCCTGTACTCTCTTTTTCTTCGATGCCGTTGATTTCCATTCCGGCGGACGCGTTTCGCGGGCACGGCTCCAGCCTTCTCCCTCGCTTCGCTCAGTCCGGGTGCTTCCGCACGTGCTGTTCCCGCAGAAGTCGCCGCCTCCATTCCAATCAACTGGTACTACTCTCGTCACTAAAAGGGTTTTCCCCTCGTATAATCTCCCAAATTTCCTGTATAATTGAAGGACTAATAAAAGGTGGTGCGACCATGATTTCTAAACAAGAAACATTGAATTTAAGTCCTTATATGGCGTTGTACGATTTAATCATTCCAAAAGACAATATGCTTCGACAAATCAATGAACTCGTGGATTTTTCATTTATCGTAGAAGAACTTCAGTCAAAATACTGTTTAGATAATGGCCGTAACGCAATTCCACCGATTCGCATGTTTAAATATTTACTCTTAAAAGCGATTCACGACCTGTCGGATGCCGACCTTGTCGAGCGTTCGAAATACGACATGTCCTTTAAATATTTTTTAGACATGACCCCAGAAGAAGATGTCATTGATTCAAGTTCGCTGACAAAATTCCGTCGACTTCGTCTTCAAGATATGAATCTATTAGATTTACTGATTCAGAAAACCGTTGAAATTGCCTTAGAAAAAGGACTTCTACTCAGTAAAATGGTTATCGTTGACGCAACTCATACAAAAGCTCGTTATAATCAAAAATCGCCAAAAGAATTTTTACAAGAAAAGTCGAAAAATGTGAGAAAAGCCGTGTATCAACTCGACGAAAACATGGTTGGAAAATTCCCTGAGAAGCCTACGTCAAATGAGGTCACAGAAGAATTAGATTACTGTCGTCAAGTAGTTGAAGTAGTGGAAACGCAGTCAAAGATTGCACAAATCCCGGCGGTGAAAGAAAAATTAAATGTTTTAAAAGAAGTGATTGATGATTATGAAGCCCATCTAAGCTATTCAAATGATCCGGATGCACGCCTTGGTCATAAGTCAGCAGATACGTCTTTCTTTGGTTATAAAACACATATTGCGATGAGCGATGAACGAATTATTACAGCAGCGGTTGTGACGACAGGTGAAAAAAGCGATGGTCATTATCTTCAAGAATTAGTCGAGAAAAGTCGAGAAACAGGTATGGAAATTGAAACGGTTATTGGAGATACAGCTTATTCAGGAAAAGATAATTTAGCGTATATGAAATCAGAAAAACTTCAGTTAGTTTCGAAGCTACATCCCCTTATTACTAATGGTCGTGGACAGCGAAAAGTTGAATTTGATTTCAATAAAGATGCAGGGATGTTTGTTTGTCCAGCAGGGCACATGGCATCGAACAGAAGACGGACAGGTAAGAAAAGCGTGAATCAAAGTTTAACGTTTTATTTCGATATTGAGAAATGTAAAGTTTGTCCGATGCGAGAGGGCTGTTATACTGAAGGTGCAAAAAGTAAAACATATAGCGTCACAATTCAATCGACTACCCATCAAGAACAAGCAGCGTTCCAAGAAACAGAGGAATTTAAAGCACTCGCTAAAAATCGGTATAAAATTGAAGCAAAAAATAATGAATTAAAGAATCCCCACGGCTTTAAAACAGCAAAATCGGCGGGGTTATTTGGCATGGAAGTTCAAGGAGCCACAACCATCTTTGTGGTCAATCTAAAACGAATACTGAAGCTAATGAGCGAAAAGGAATAAATAGAGACGAAGAAAAGAGGCATTTTCCATTCAAAATCGAATGAAAAATGCCTCTTTTATGTTGAAAAACGAAACCGTTCTAAAAAACGAAGGTTTTTCAGTGCCCTCGGTTTATTCGATAGTATTTTTTTGCTGTTTTGGTCTATTTTTTGTTCATTCATTAATGAGGCTCCTTTCCCTGCAACAGCGCCAAATAAATAGTAAGAATAATCTTAAAAAACTGAAAAATATCAACGCATTGCTATCAAAAAAATATTATGTTAGACTAATAATCATTATTTCAATTAAATATATTACCTCATGTAAATGTATGGGGTAGAGGTCGCAATCATTATGATTAGTATAGCGGAGATTGAGAAGAATCTGTGAAGCTTTATGAAAGGAATGATTGCCGAAGTGTTATTTTTCTTCTTAAATATAACGCTGGGGCTGTCTCCGATAAGGAACAGAACTGTCACATGTGTAAGCATGTGTTGAGCTATCTTTCAAGTTTGATGAGGTGTAATTATAACCATCACAAAAACTTGTGGTGGTTTTATTTTTACACTTCGCCAAACAAAACAAAAAGGGAGTTTTATAATCGTGAGTGAAATTAAAATAGATCAGCTCGGTAATAAAAACGAGTTAAAAAGAGGATTAAAAAGCCGCCATGTTACGATGATCTCGTTAGGCGGAACAATTGGTACAGGCCTATTTTTAGCATCAGGTGGGGCCATCGCACAGGCAGGTCCTGGTGGGGCATTGCTCGCATATGCATTAATCGGGGTTATGGTGTATTTCCTAATGACATCATTAGGTGAAATGGCTGCTTATATGCCGACATCTGGTTCGTTTAGTACGTATGCAACGAAATTTGTAGACCCGGCATTAGGGTTTGCGCTTGGTTGGAACTATTGGTACAACTGGGCAATTACGATTGCAGCGGAAATTGCGGCTGTGTCATTAATTATGAAATACTGGTTCCCGGACAGTTCATCGATTGTATGGACAATTTTATTTATCGTAGTCGTTTTATCATTTAACTTAGCATCGGTAAAAGCTTTTGGTGAAGCAGAATACTGGTTTGCGATGATCAAAGTCGCAACGGTAATTGTATTTATTATTGTCAGCTTTTTAATGATTTTCGGCATATTAGGCGGGAATGATCCGGTCGGCTTCACGAATTTCTTTGCGGGAGATGCCCCGTTTAATGGCGGTTTCCTAGCTCTATTCGGTATTTTCCTTGCAGCTGGATTCTCATTCCAAGGTACGGAAATGCTAGGGGTAACGGCAGGGGAAACAGATGATCCAGCTAAAAATATTCCAAAAGCTGTACGTTCAGTATTCTGGCGTATATTACTGTTTTACATTTTCGCGATCGGCGCAATTGGGTTACTTATTCCGTATACCGATTCACGCCTTTTATCAGAAGACATTGCGACAAGTCCATTTACATTAGTATTTGAAAACCTAGGTGTCGCGTTTGCAGCCTCTGTTATGAATGCGATTATTTTAACAGCAATGCTTTCTGCAGGGAACTCAGGTCTTTATGCAGCAAGTCGTATGCTTTATCAATTAGCAGTAGACGGAAAAGCACCGAAACTGTTCATGAAAGTAACGACGCGCGGCATTCCGATGTATGCCTTGCTTGCTACATTAGCAGTAGGTTCACTAGCATTTTTAGCTTCTTTCTTTGGCGATGGTGTCGTATATATTTGGTTACTAAATGCTTCAGGTATGTCCGGCTTTATTGCTTGGCTCGGTATTGCAATCAGTCATTACCGCTTCCGTCGCGCTTATGTCGCACAAGGAAAGTCATTGAGCGATTTACCTTATGTATCAAGATTCTTCCCATTCGGTCCACTGTTTGCCTTCGCACTATGTATGATTGTCGTGTTAGGTCAAAACTATATGGCCTTTATGGGTGGGACAATTGACTGGTACGGAGTAGTTGTTTCCTACATCGGCTTGCCATTATTTGCATCATTATGGATTTTCTATAAAGTTAAACATAAAACAAAGATGGTTCCTTTAATGGAATGTGATTTATCAAATAAATAGTAATTAAAACGTAATGTTAGCGTCAGCTTTCATTGCGTTTTTTTGTGGAGTGAATGGGGCTTGTGCTGTTTATATAGTTTTGAACGTGGATATTAAGTTGTGCAAAGTGGCGAATATGTAAGGGAGAGTGGCTAATAAGTGAAGTCAGGTGTCTAAAATGTCCATGAAGGTGGCGAATATATATAATTGAATGTCTATTAACGCAGATAAAGTGTCGATTAACATTCCCAGCCACTTCAGAAGATTTACATTTAAGAACGCTGTGACGAATAAGTCTTAAAGAGTGTCTATTAAAACAAACTAAGCGGCGAATATAATTTCGAGTGCCCTTCAGCATAACTTTTATACTTTAAAAGAAAGGAATGGTATTATAGAAGAAATGAAAATCTCTATCTATGGTACTTGATCTTATCAAAAATAGAATAGACTTATAAGGAAGTGTTAGGAATGCCTATTTCAGCAGGTTTATATAAAAAAATACATCAATGGATAATGGGTGAAGATGGGAAAACTGTAGCGTTTCGCCCGTTTTTAACAAATGGAAATCCATACAAATCAAGAATTTTTCTAATCAGCACAAACGCAGTACCCTTTTTTAAAGTAGAAGATAGAAGTGAGCAGATTTTTGCAGAGTCATTAGTGAATAGAGACTTGTTTCAGGAGCTTTATTTTAGTGAAATAAAGGGAGCCCCCCGTGAATTTAAAGGGTCTTTACAGTTTGAAGCATGGCTGAAAAAGCAGTACAATGAGTCGCTTCTTTATACTTCATTAAATACGTATCAACTAGATTCGGCGGACCATGCAAAAAGTGCGAAAAAAGAAGGTGCCGCAAATTTTGAACGAGGTAAAACAATTTTCAAAGAAGTTTTGGAAGAGTTTCAGCCGGAAATCATTATTTTGCAAGGGACAGCTGCATTCAATCAATTTAAAACTTTATACGCAGATAATCTCGCTATTTACAATGCGAATGAGTTAAAAGTGCAAGTTTTGGAGGAAACGGGTCCGTTTGCTGAGATGGATTATGGAAATGGAAAGAAGGCCTACATTTTTGTTGCGCGGAGTATGGGTTCTTTCGGAGCTGAGGGCAAAAATTTCGAACGATTCAAAGGAAATTTAGCCAAGAATATATTGGTAAATGCCTAAAGCCGAACATTCTCTATAGAAAAACGGCTTTTTTGTTTAAATTTCCGAAAAATATGAATAGTTTTATTTTTTAAAGATTATTGCAATAAAAGATTTACATGATTATAATTGGGACATTCAATATTAAACTTAATAACTTTACTCATATAATCGCAAGGATAAGGCTTGCAAGTTTCTACCGATTTACCTTAAATGAATCGACTATGAGTGAAGCATGCTTAACGAATGAGCCCGTCCAATATTTATTTGTGCACCCCATTTGTTATTACTTTTGAACTGTATTCGGAAGTCTTGCTCCACTCATTGTAGGGAGCAGGTCTTCCGATTTTTTTTATCTAAAAAAATAGAGGGGGATTTTAATAATGAAACTATTAAAAGAAAAAATTGAAAAAGAGGGCGAAGTTCTTTCGGACGTGGTACTAAAAGTAGATTCATTTTTAAACCACCAAATCGACCCGTTTTTAATGAAGGAAATTGGTGAGGAATTTGCAAAACGTTATTCTGACCAAATAATCACGAAAGTATTAACAATTGAATCATCAGGAATTGCTCCGGCAACATTTTTAGGATTAACGCTTGGTGCGCCGGTTGTATTTGCACGTAAACGCAAATCACTTACGTTAACGGATAATTTGTATACGTCAAAAGTGCATTCTTTTACAAAAAACGAGACAAACGAAATCTCGGTATCGCAGAAGTTCATCACAGCTGATGACAATGTCGTTATTATTGACGATTTTTTAGCAAATGGCGAAGCGCTAAAAGGGTTAATTGATATTGTAAATCAGGCAGGAGCTACAATTATTGGTGCGGGCATTGTAATAGAAAAAGGCTTCCAACAGGGTGGGAAAGCATTACGTGAACAAGGATTACGCATTGAATCTTTGGCAAATATTAAGTCGCTGGCAAATGGCAAAGTAGAATTCTACGATTAAGCATTAAAACAATACAGTTCAAATCATGTAATTAACATATTAAGAGTGCATCTATAATTGGAGGAAAACTTTTTATGAATAACACAAAAGCAACGATGCTTGGTATTCAGCATTTGCTAGCAATGTATGCAGGAGCAATTTTAGTACCGTTAATTATCGGTGGGGCATTAGGTTTTAGTTCGGCGCAAATGACGTATTTAGTAGCAATCGATATTTTCATGTGTGGTGTGGCAACACTTCTGCAAGTTTGGAAAGGGAAGGTTGTCGGAATTGGATTACCTGTTGTACTCGGATGTACATTTACAGCAGTAAGTCCAATTATCGCAATTGGTTCTGGCGGTGGACTAGGGGATGTATACGGAGCGATTATCGCCTCAGGACTTATCATCGTATTAATTGGTGGTCTTTTCGGTAAATTAATTCCATTTTTCCCGCCCGTTGTAACAGGATCGGTCGTAACGATTATCGGAATTAGCTTAATCCCGGTAGCAATCAATAATATGGCTGGTGGTCAAGACGCTGCAGATTTCGCCTCAGGTTCAAACGTAGCCTTAGCATTTATTACGTTACTAATTATTTTAGTGATTTATAGGTTCACAGTTGGCTTCGTTCGTGCCATTGCGATTTTACTAGGTATGGTGACAGGAACAATTATCGGTATTTTCATGGGCAAAGTCGATTTCGCACCAGTAGCCGATGCTTCGTGGTTACACATTATGCAGCCATTTTACTTAGCAGCACCGACATTCAACGCTTCTGCCATTTTAACAATGACATTAGTAGCAATGGTGTCATTAGTAGAATCAACAGGTGTGTACTATGCTTTAAGTGATATTACTAAAAAAGATTTAACTTCAAAAGATTTATCAAAAGGGTACCGTGCAGAAGGACTAGCATCGATTATCGGTGGTATTTTCAACGCCTTCCCGTACACAACATTCTCTCAAAACGTAGGACTAATCCAAATGTCAGGCGTACGCGACCGCAAAGTAATCTTCATTACAGGAGGTATGTTAGTCGCACTTGGATTCCTGCCAAAATTAGCAGCATTAACAACAATCATCCCAACACCAGTACTAGGTGCAGCGATGTTAGCGATGTTCGGAATGGTTATTACACAAGGTGTGAAAATGTTGGCACCGGAAATCCAAAAATCAATGGAAAACGCAATGGTCGCAGCACTTGGTGTTGGCTTAGGGATTGGTGTTGCAACGGTGCCAGGTATTTTTGAGAACCTTCCTTCATGGATGTCGATTTTGACGTCTAATGGGATTGTTGCAGGTTCGATTACGGCGATTGGTTTGAATGTTTTGTTTAATATGATTGGACCGAAGCGGAGAGATCCGATGCATGTGGTGGAAAATTAAATAGAAGGTTCTAATGAGTATCCCACATTCTCTTTAGAATTAGAACGTTGTCATCTACTTTGACTATTAATTTAGTTGAGGTGGGCGATAATTCGTAAATGTGTCTCGTCCTCAATCTTACAGTGTAATACATTTAAATTGGAATTAGAGCGATACATCAACACCAAACAAACGAAAGTAAAATAAAGAATGATTCCAGTAGTGTAGGTCCTGCACCCCAAAAGTTAGAGTAAAAATCTAACTTTTGGGGTGTTTTTATATGAAAAAATATAGCCAAGGTTTTAAATTAAAGATTGTTCAAGAGTATTTAAAAGGAAAAATGGGATACATTTTATTAGCGAAAAAATATGGCATTCCATCTCCAACACCGATTAGATATTGGGTTAGAGCTTATAAAGCTTTTGGAGAAGAAGGTTTACAAAGGAAGCGAAAGCACAAAGAATATCCTGTTCAATTCAAATTAGATATATTAAACTTTATGAAACAAACAGGTGCTTCTTATCTAGAGACAGCGATACGATTTAACATGAATCATCCAGGTTTAATCGCTAGTTGGAAGAGTAAATTCTTAAAAGAAGGGATGGATGGCCTGCTTGAAAAAGCAAGGTGGCGCCCATCTATGTCTAAGAAACTAAAAACAACAGAGAAGAAACAAGAAAAACAATGTCACGTGAGGAGCAGTTAGAACACGAAAATGAACTACTTCGTCTAGAGGTTGCCTATTTAAAAAAGTTGAAGGCTTTTCGAGAGAATCCGGAAGCTTTTCTCGAAAAGCACAAGCAGCTATCGCCTTCGCCCTTAAAGAAGAAGGACTGGGTAAAAACGTTAAAGCAGAACAGAATTTTCCAAAGCATGTCTTGCAAAGCAACGTGTGCTGACAATGCGGTTATGGAGAACTTCTTTGGCTTACTCAAGCAGGAAATGTATTATGGAGAAGTATTAATTTCTTACGAATCGTTAGAAAAGAAAAACGAGCAGTATATCCATTACTATAATAACGATCGAATTAAACAAAAACTGACCGGCATGAGTCCGGTAAAATACGAGGTCACTGAAAAACTTACTTTTTTTTTAGATATACTCGTTTTAGAGAAAAATAGGGCGCTTCTTGTTCAATTTCGAACAGGAAACACCCTATTTTTTTACCTATTTATTACCCTTCTCTATTCAGAAGCTTCAAGATTCTTTTTAAATTGACAGCGAATATCGTCGTTGCTCCCTGAATTTGCATACCAAATAAACCCGCAGCCGATGCTTGATCGTACCCGTGTTTATTTTTTAATTCACTATTCTTTGCTTCGATTTTATAACGTTCTCGAGCTAAGCATTTAAATTCTTCTGTTTCTTGAAAAGCTTTTTGTTCTAAATGTTCCTCGGATTTAACGGCAACAGAATAGGTTTTAGGTTTTGCACCTTCTTTAAAACATCCTTCTCGGAGTGGACAGACCTTACATTTTTTAACATCAAAAAAATAAACCATTCTTGCACTTGCTCCTGGATGTGAATCTGGTTTTTTACTTTTTCTATTTGCTAAATGTCCTGCTGGACATACAAATAAACCCGCATCTTTATTAAAGTCAAATCCTTTTTCGTTTGCTCGATCATTTTGAGTAATGATTGGATTTAACTTAGAAATCAGTTGAATATTTTGTTCTTTTGTATAAAGTAAATTGTTTTTCCCTGAATAAGCCGTGTCAGCGATGACTGTTTCAACTTCCATTCCTGTTACTTTACTTTTTTCAATCAGTTCTTGTAGATAATGTCCATCTGATTTTTCACCTGTTGTAACGACTGCTGCTGTAATAATACGTTCATCACTAATTGCTAAATGTGTTTTATAACCAAAGAAAGAACTATCTGCTGTTTTATGTCCTACTCGTGCATCGGTGTCTGTTGAATAATTTAGATGTTCTTGAGTATCTTCAACAGCTTCTTTTAACACGTTCAGTTTTTCCTTTACAGCTGGTAGATTGGCGATTTGTGGCTTGTTTTCAATAATGGCAATCAATTTTTCGCAGTAAGTTAATTCATCTTTTACATCGTTAGAAGTATTTTTCTTTGGAAATTCTTCTTTCATGGACTTATCAAATTGATACACTGCTTTGCGGGTATGTCTTGATTTTTCTTGTAAAAATTCTTTCGGTGATTTTTGGTTATAACGTGCTTTTGTATGTGTTGCGTCCACAATGATTGTTTTACTTTTGATAATGTTCTTTTCGAGTGCGATTTCAACTGTTTTTCCAATCAGCATATCTAATAAACCTACGTCTTGAAGACGAAGTCTGCGGAATTTTGTAAGTGAGCTTGAATCAATCACGTCATCTTCTGGCGCCATATCTAAAAAATACTTGAAAAACATGTCATATTTTGAACGTTCGACAAGGTCTACATCAGATACATTAAAAATGGCTTTTAACAATAAGTACTTAAACATTCGAATAGGAGGAATCGCATTTCTTCCATTGTCTAAACAATATTTTGTTTTCAATTCTTCTAAAATGAATGAGAAATCCACTAGTTCGTTAATTTGACGAAGCATATTGTCTTTTGGCACGACAATATCATAAATGGCCATATATGGACTTAAGTTGAAAGTCTCTTGGTTTGAAATCATTGGGAACACCACCTACATTTAGTCTCTTAATTATAAATTAAAAAGGCGAGGTATTCGACGATTGAATTGTCGAATACCTCGCAAAGTGGAACTAGATGAAGTTTTTCAGTGACCTCGTAAAATACCGAACTCATGCCAGCCAATTAGCTGCATAATAAAGACTCTAACTTTAAGGGGTCACTACCATACCGAACTCATTTTATCCAATCAACCTAATGAAATAACCGTATCTAACTTTTAATTTTTACTTACTTGAGATTTCCTTGGGATTTTTTAATTTAACCTGTTTACCAAATGTTTTTGATATTAATTCCCTCTACAGCTTTCACGGATAAAAATATATCCTAATATCTGTCCAATACTTGTGGTTCATTAATAGATGTAATGAATTCATCTCCTATATCTCTATGAAAAGATGTGTATTCAGAAATCAGATTTTCATCATAAATGATTTTAAGGCGGGAATTTTTGGTTTTTTGTATATCGGGACTCTCTCCTTTTACTGAATCAAAAAAATCTTTGTCAACTGAACCTCTTAAAGCAGTTAACCATAAATTTTTTGCCGATAATCCCCCTGTAATATGAATATTAGAAGCAACTCCATACATAGTCATATCTTCCTTTGTATAAAAAAAGCCTTTAATAATACTAGGAGTTGATTCATATTCAGAGATATTACTAATATCTATATCACCGGTCGCAAAAATAATAAGTGTACTTTCTGGTGTAAGTCCATTTAAAGTGCTTTCTCTAATTGTAACTGATCCATCAACATATAAAATAGCATCACTTAGCAAATGGGTATTTGTAATATTGACACTTCCATTAATATAATAGCTTCCAGGTAATTTAACAGTCTTTCCTTTTGAATTTATTGAGAAATTTGTGGAATTTGTTCTCTTTAGTTTACAGTCGCCGTTGCTACAGGTTTCTTCCGATACTAAAATAATATCTTTTTTATTAAGGGTGCTTGTTGGTTGATATGTTGATGTAATCTCCAATTTAGGGTAGTTAGGTTTCCTTATTTTTTTATAAATTTCCTTTATTTGTCTTGGGATATCAATAGAATCTTTAGTAAGGTCCTTAGTTAAAAAAGATATATTATTAGATTCAGAGAGTATATTTTTGATTTTTTCCATTTTGTTATTATCATCTATATTAATTGTTTCTTTCCGACCTAATGAAGAATAGCTAGTATAACTTCCCAATATTCTTTCATAATAATAAATATTTTTCTCATTATTTTTAAGAATTATTTTTGCAGATACACTTTTATTATCCGGTATCATTTTTAGGGGAATGCTTTTTTCCCAAATAGGGAATACATTAACCCTATGTGCATTTTTATTAATGTAAATATCTCCATCTGATTTTATATCTCCCTGAACTTCAACACCACCGTGGAAATATAAATCCCCTCCGTTATTGGTAGAAACAGCATAGCGTAGCTGATCAGGCACCGCATCGGTTCCTAAAATTACCGTTTGTCGCACAGTAAATTCTTTCCCCCCAACTATACCAATACTGCGGTAGGTAACTTTTCTTTTAAATTTATCTTTTTCATCACTAGATACACTATCAATTTTCTCTATGCATACTTTCGATATGCTCCCATTATTTCCTGTAATCTCCAGTGCGTTGTTGTTTTCGCATTTTATTTTTCTGTTATCTATTGCTGTTTCTAATGCAATTTTAAAGGCATCCTTTGTAATACCATTTTGTCCGGCTTTAATCGCATTGGATAGAACAGTTTCCAAATGTTTCTGTGTTTCTTTCACAATAAATGTAATGCCCTTATCGGCAAGGTCCTGTGACTGGATTTGGTATTGTCTCATTTCGTTTTTCTTTACGCCACTTGCTGTGAGAGTTAAAAGACTTAGACCCAAAATACTAAACAGAATTAATACTGCTAGTGTTAGTAGTAGAGCATAACCCTTACCGTTTTGTAAATATGTTTTCATGCTTATCCCCTCCAGTTAATCTTGGATTGCTTGTATTTGATTAATAAAATCCATTCGTTTGCTGGATGCTTTAATACTAGGGTTGTATTGATAAGTAAGAGAAAGGGAAATCTTATATAAGCTTGTTTCTTTAGGATTTCCATCAATAAAAGAATCATCGTTAATCTGAATGGAACTGTTCTGAATCTTGTAAATACCATTTTTAAAGACCAAGGTCATGATATCCCCTTCTTTTAGAAAACCTACTTTATATATTTCACAATTTGAATTTCTTAGCCAATTACCTACATCATCTTTTGTACATTTAGAAATATCTTTAGCTATTTCTAAATAGGAGCCAGTATTTTCAATAATGTGACTCTGCTTTGTACTGTAAATTTCTTTAATAAATCTACTGATAATAATGTCAGCTTCATCTCTCAGAAAGGATTCCGTGCGTATTTTATTTGTTGTATCTATACCACTGTAGAGAAGGCGGAATACAAAGGCTGAAACGATAATTATGAGAACAATGGCTGCTAAAAGTTCAACTAATGTGAGACCTTTATTATTTTTTATGATTTTACTCAAGTACAACATATCCTTCCGTCTTACCAGTTGTGTTACCGTTTTTTTCTTTGACAGTTACGGTGATTTTCACTAAATTTAAATTTTTTTCATTATTTAAAGCATTTTTGATACTGGAATTTTGGCATGCCGTATATTTTACTACATAATTTTTGTTATTTAATGGAATATCTTCGCTTGAGATATTTTGCAAATAGTTTGAGTTGTTACAATTGCCTAATTGGTGTAATTCATCTCCAAAATTAGCAGTTGAAAAAGCAGTATTCTGCATTCTTTGCAGAACGGCATCTGCTAGGTTTGTAACGATTAGTTTTTCATTATTCGAATTTGCTACTCTATTGGATTGAACAAATATCTGGGCAAAACTTAAAAGAATGATAGAGATAATGGCAAGTGAAGCTACTACCTCTAATAAGGTAAATCCTTTTTTGTTTATCAATTTATGTCGCATCTTTCCACCTAAAAGTTGTTTACTGTTCATAAGCATCCTCCCTTATAAATAAAAATTCCATCTTACCTTCACACTTAAAAAGGATTGTTTAATAGGGAAATAAAACAACGGTATAGTTCAATATATTGGTTAAAGAGTTCTATATAATTAATTATTATTAATCTGATATATACTCCTATTATTCTATTAAATTTAGTTTGTGATGTAATTTAGATTGAAAAAAATGGAATATTTAATTGTATTAACTAATAATGAGAATAGATTTAAGTGGAATCTATCTATATATTGGGTAATATTTATTATTTATTTTTCAAAAAATAACATCACAAAAAAAATCTAGTCTTAAAGTAATCTATCGTGTATTATGTTAGATAATAACATAAAGTTTAAATATGGTAAATTTATATAATAATTTCAATGTAAAAATTTAATATCCTCCCCATTTATGTGAAATAGAAATATTATTATTTAAATTAAAAAGATATTAGAACTAATTAGTCGTAATATAATAGGAATCTTGAGGTGATTATATGAAGGTATTTTTTAAGTCTATCATACTATTTTCATTAATAATATTGTTGCTATCGGTATGGGTGCCTAAATTTATAGCTAGTCCTATTATCTCTGTGGATAGTAACTCACAAAGATCCACAATTGGTGGAGTAGAAGTAGATGAGTTGAAAGGTGAGGATCTAAAAAAGGCTCTGACTAATGCTGTGAATGAATGGTATAGCAATAATTTGAAAATTACAGGTGAAGGCATTTCAATTGAAGTCAGTTCTTCCACTTTCCAATTTGATATCGAAAGTACAGTTAAAAGCTATGAAGATAATTACCGCAAACCATGGTATGCCTTTTGGGCAGATGAGACAGCAGTTCATCTACCTTTAAATATTCTACCAAGTGAAATCGTTAAAAATGAGATTAGTAATATTTCAGCATGGGATACAGAGTTAACTTATGAAAAAGTACAGTTGAATGCTTCATATTTAAAAACGAATGAAGTAGAAGCTGTTGTAAATGATATGTCGATATTGGAAATAGATCGTATTTCGCTATCGGTGGAAACTATGCCTCAAGGTGCGATGGGTATGGATGAGCTTGTCCTTGCATTGCAGGACACTGTAATCGAACCACAAGCGCCATTTTCAATGTTGGAGAACTTAGGAGAAACAATTAACCTAGCAAATCGTGATGCAATTAATTTTGTCGCATCAAATATTTATAACGCTGCACTTAATATTAATTCTGAAATTTTGGAACGTCACTCTCAAAATGAACGCCCTTCCTATTTAAAGGCTGGGTTAGAGGCAAAGGTAGATGCTTTAGCAAATGAGGATTTAAGGTTTATTAATACATTTACTAAACCGGCTGTATTAAAACTCTTGATTGATGACGGAAAGTTGCAAACAGAAGTATATACGCCTGCAAAGGAAACTGAAGTATCTGTGACAGTATCGAATGATGAGGAAATCCAACCCCGTACCATTACACGCTATTCCTCGGAATTGGCAGTAGGTCAGACGGAGCAGATACAAGAAGGTAGGGAAGGGTTACGTGTTTCGGTTTATCGAACAGTATTTGGGGAGCAACAGCTTGTAAGTCGTGATTATTATCCACCGGTAAACCGTGTCATTGTTAAATCGTCTCAGCAACCAGAAATACAAGGTTCAGCGGTTGATGTGAATAACCGACCAAATGATTCAATCGATTTAGATGGTGACGGCTTCCCGGATGAAGTTGGTAATGGAGGGAATCCACCAATTAGTAATCCACAAAACACAAATTCCAATGAACCAAGTAGTGAATCACAAAATCAAGATGGGTCAGAAGATAATCTACCACCAGGCAGCTATTACGATAAAGGTGGAAATTTAATAACTCCGTAGAACAGGAGGAAATCAGCATGAAGGCAAATGCGAGAAAACGTTTAGGAGACTTATTGGTAGAAGCTGGGGTAATTAATGATCAGCAGCTGAATTATGCGCTACAAAATAAAAGCCGTGATGAAAAACTAGGAGACTTTTTAATAAAAGAAAACGTACTCACGGAACAGCAGCTGATTGAAGTATTGGAGTTCCAACTCGGCATACCGCATATTACCTTGAATAAATATGCGATTGATCCGGAACTATTACAGCTTGTCCCGAGAGAATTGGCGAAGCGGGCCAATATTATGCCGGTACGTCGCGATAGAAACAAACTATTAATCGCAATGTCTGACCCAATGGATTATTTTGCCATTGAAGAAGTTCGGATGGCGACAGGCTGTCAAATCGAAACTAGTATTGCAGCAAAAGATGATTTATACCGAACAATCACAAAATACTATGATTTGCAGGCTTCGATGGACGCAGCATTGTCCGAAATGGCAGCAAATACAACAGAAGTCCAGCAGGAGATTACTGATGAAGATTCGCCAATTGTTCGTTTAGTCAATCAGATTATTGCCAATGGAGTAGCTCAACGTGCATCGGATATTCACTTTGATCCACAGGAAACGGAATTTAAAGTACGTTACCGTGTCGATGGTGTATTAAGGACAGAGCGATCTCTGCCGAAACATATGCAGAATATGATGACAGCGCGTGTGAAAATTATAGGCGGACTGAACATAACAGAAAATCGAATCCCGCAAGATGGTCGAATTAAAGTTAATATCGAGTTTAAAAGCATTGATATTCGACTTTCTACATTGCCGACTGTATACGGTGAAAAAATTGTTATGCGTATTTTGGATGTAAGCAATGCTGCAACAGATATTGCACAATTAGGTTTTACTGAAAAAAATGAAGCATTGTTTAAAAAGATGATTGAACAACCAAACGGAATTGTACTAATAACAGGTCCAACCGGTTCGGGTAAATCCTCTACATTATATGCAGCACTTTCTAATCTAAATGATGAGGAAGTTAATATCATTACAGTTGAAGATCCGGTCGAGTATCAGCTAAACGGTGTAAATCAAATTCAGGTAAAAGAAGAAGTTGGACTAACATTTGCAGCTGGTTTACGTTCAATTTTACGTCAAGATCCGGACATCATTATGATCGGGGAAATCCGTGATTTAGAAACAGCACAGATTTCGATTCGTGCCTCACTCACGGGTCACCTTGTATTAAGCACATTGCATACAAATAGTGCAATCGAATCGGTTTCCCGGTTGCAGGATATGGGCATCGAGCCTTTCTTGATCTCCTCTTCGCTTGTGGGAATTTTAGCGCAGCGACTTGTACGTCAAATTTGTAGAGATTGTAGTACCGAAGTTGAGCCTACAAGCAGGGAAAAAGAAATCTTCGCAAATAATGAATTCAGTGTTGAAAAGGTACGAAAAGGTCGAGGCTGTTCTGCTTGCGGAAATACCGGTTACAGAGGGCGACTTGCTATTCATGAGTTATTACCGATTGATCGGGAGCTAAAGGATTTAATTTTAAATCGGGCAAGCGGATATGAAATTGGGGATTATATGAAAACAGCAGGCTACTATACATTATTGCAAGATGGTCTGTTGAAAGTTATAAATGGTGTCACGACTACTGAAGAAGTATTGCGTGTTGCAACGATTGAGTAAGGAGGGGATGCAAGATGACACTGAAAATTCAAGACTTATTGCAGCATGCATATGACGAAAAAGCATCTGATTTACATGTAACAATTGGTATCCCTCCTGTATACCGTGTAAATGGTCAATTGAAGCAATATGGCGATATAAATGTTACTGAAGAAATGGTTAATGAAATGGTACAAGATATTCTACCAGATTATAAAATGGCGGAATTTGAGGAGAAGGGCGAAACAGATTTCAACTATTCCTTAAAAGACCTATGTCGTTTCCGTGTAAATACGTATCATCAGCGAAATGCAGGAGCAATTGCTGCCCGTTTAATTTCGAGCAAGATCCCGACAATTGAATCTTTAAATATGCCCAAAGTATTGTATGATTTAGCCGAAAAACCTCAAGGACTTATTTTAGTAACAGGTCCAACAGGCTCAGGGAAGTCTACTACATTAGCGGCGATGATTGATTATATTAATGAAACAAAATCAAAGCATATTATTACACTCGAAGATCCAATTGAATATTTACATTCCCATAAAAAGTCAGTCATCAATCAACGTGAAATCGGTGTCGATACAGGCTCGTTCGCAAACGGATTGCGTGCATCACTTCGCCAAGATCCAGATATTATTCTAGTCGGTGAGATGCGAGATTGGGAGACGATTTCCACAGCGATTACGGCAGCGGAAACAGGGCATTTAGTATTCGGCACACTCCATACATCAAGTGCACCGACGACAATTGACCGAATTATCGATGTATTCCCGCCACATCAGCAAGGGCAGATTCGTATTCAATTAGCGAATGTATTACAGGGTATTATTTCTCAGCGATTGTTCATTCGTATGGATAAAGAAGGACGTGTTGCAGCAACCGAAATTTTAGTCAGTGTTCCGGCTGTAACGAACTTAATCCGAAATGAAAAAATACATCAAATACCAAGTGTTATGCAAACAAGCCGGGCACTGGGAATGCACACATTGGAAACATCAATACAGGCACTGGTTTCTTCCGGCAAAGTTTCGTTGGAGGAAGTACGTCCTTATTTGAATGTAGGTGATTACAGTTGACCGTATTTAAATATGTAGGGCGAACAAAGATGGGGGTCACACAAAGAGGAACGATTGACGCGGCAAATAAGGCAACAGCAATTACGAAGCTTCGGGAAAAGGGGATTAATCCTCGTGAAATAGAAGAGTCGAAAAGTATATTACACATGGATATTAACCTTGGAAGCGGAAAAATTAAAACGCAGGATTTTGTAATTTACTGCCGTCAGTTTGCGACCTTAATTCGTGCAGGGGTATCACTAGTTGAAGCAACAAATATTTTAGCGAAACAAGCGACAAGTAAACCATTGAAAAGGGCGTTAGAAAAAGTCGAGGAAGATATACGAGCCGGTATTCCCTTTTCGGATGCAGTTCAAAAACATCCGAAAGTATTCCCGGAGCTGTTTATTAATATGATGCGTTCTGGTGAAGTTACAGGGAATATTGATAATACATTAGAACGATTGGCAAATTCATATGAAAAGTCGTTTCGATTAATAAAAAAAGTGCAGTCTACATTAACTTATCCTGCAATGTTATTAGTCTTAATCGTAGTTGTCGTATTTTTTATGTTGATTTTTATTGTACCAACATTTGTCGAATCGTTTGAGTCGATGGATGCAGAGCTTCCTACGCTTACTGTATTAACAGTAGCATTAGGAGAATGGTTAAGACAATATTGGTGGTTACCAATTGGCGCTGTTGTCATAGGTGTGGTTATATTCCAACACCTATTTAGGAATAACGAGCAATTTCATTACGCTGTCCATTATATGCTACTGAAGATGCCAATATTCGGACCGCTTTTACAAAAAACAGCGATTGCTAGATTAACACGTAATTTATCATCTTTATTTAGCAGTGCGGTGCCTATTTTACAGGCACTTACAATTTCTCAAAAAGTTTCCGGTAATCCAGTTGTGGGAAAAGTAGTATTAGATGCACGAGCAAGTCTTGAAAAAGGGAGTACATTAACAGAGCCCTTTGAAAAAAGCTGGATATTCCCGCCAATGGTGACGAGTATGACAAGAATTGGCGAGTCTACCGGGTCGCTTGATTATATGCTTGAGAAAATTGCGGATTTTTATGAAGAAGAAGTTGAGAGAACAGTAGATACATTAAAGTCTCTTATCGAACCTTTAATGATTGTCATATTAGCAGGTGCAGTTGGTATTATCGTAGCAGCAATTTTCTTACCGATGTTTAGTCTTTATGAAAATATGTAAAACGGAAAATGACGTTTTGCAAGGGGGCATCAAAGAGGTTCACAAGCGTCAGTGCAAAAATAAAACAAAATATATAATAGAATTTAAAGGAGGATTTAATATGTTTAACACATTAAAAAAGCGTATTAAGAATGAAAAAGGTTTATCTTTAGTTGAGCTTTTAGCAGTAATCGTTATTTTAGGTATTATTGCAGCAATCGCTATTCCAGCTATCGGTAATATTGTTAATAATTCCCGAGACAAAGGACAAATTTCGGATGCTTTAAATATTATTTCTGGAGGTAAACTAGCTCATATTGAATTAAAATGTGGAAATGACGGTTGTGATGGTGATGATTTAAAACAATTTGTCGATGGAAAAGATGTAAAAGATATGACGGTCACATTAAATGAAGATGGCGAATGGGAAATTACTGGTTATCCTTTTGATATTAATAATGTGGATGAATTTGGTGGATTTAGTAAAGATTCCGCAGCGAAAGAAAATGACTTAAAAGCAGCATTAGGTGAGCAAGTTAATTCAGATACACCATAATCACCCCCCAAAGAACACCCAACCTAACAGCGTTTGGGTGTTCCATTGGGCGATGATTTCGCTAGTATAATAACTTTGAAGATGAGCTTGCCCTGTAATAGAGGCAAAGTATAAAGGGGAGGGTCCCTAAATGTTCAAAATGAAAAAAAAATCACATGTTTCTATCCTCGTAAATGACTACGTGATCCGGGCTCTTGTCTCCAAAGGCCCATCTCTTGATCAACCCGTTATCTATGAAACGCCTTTACAGAGAAATGCCGTACAGGAAGGTTCCATTGTAGACGAGATGGTGATATACGATTTAATAAAAGCAAATGTCCCGAACTGGGGGGGCAAGAAACAAAATGTTCGTTTCCTCGTACCGGATACGTCTGTATTATTAAAAACTTTTGAGCATCCTGCTGACGTAACTGGCAAAAAGCTAAAGGAATTTGTGCAGATGGAGCTTGGCAACTCTATTCATTTGCCTTTCCACGAGCCACTTATTGATGTATATGACCCGAAGGAAGGCGATGGGAAAGCAGTATTATTTGCTGCGCCTCCCGATGAAGTTGGAAAGATGATTGGTCTCCTGTTAGACAACCATTTGAATCCTCAAGTAGCCGATATCCGTGCATTATCTAATTTGCGGTTGCTTGAACATATTCAGTTTATCGATTCAAACCGTACATATTTAGTGACTGATTGGTCCATTAATGAATTGTCCATTTGTATTTTTTCAAATGGAGATGTTGAGTTTTTACGCTTCCAGACGGTTGATACAGACCCGGATAAATGGCAGCAGGATATTCTTGAAAACGATGAAGTTGAGTTTCGTTATACAGGGGACTTGGATGACTTCCGTGGAGCGACTACAGACCAAGTGTTGGAAATCGACCGCATGATGAACTTCTTTAAATTCTCACTACACAAAGGGGAAAAAGTTGTCGATGAAATTATTGTGATGGGAGATCACCCATTACTTCATCTTATCGAAGCACTCTTGCGGGACAATTTACCAACATTTATTCGGACAGTCGATGATGCTGTTATCGAAGCACAATTTCCAAATTGCAAAGCAAAGCATGCGACTTTATTAGGCCTTGCTCTAAAGGAGGTTAACGAATGATTCCAGATATTAACCTCATGCCCAAAATTGACAAGGGCGAGGCTAGTTTAAATTTTGCATTTTATTTGGTAGCAATATTATCAATAGTAACGCTTGGACTTTTAGCGTGGACATTTTTCAGTGCAAAAAGTGAAATAGCGAGTGCAACACCGGAGCGGGATTCATTAATTTTAACGCGTGATCAATTGAGTTCGGAAGTTGCGTCATTTGAAACGATGAATCAGGGCTCATTGGAAGAATCGGTTGCGTTTGTGGAACGAGTATCCTATCCGGTATCACAGGTCATTACAGAAACACGAAACTTATTGCCTTTAAATACATATTTGCGTGCTTATATATTTTCTGAAACAGGTGTACAAGTGACGGTTGATTTTGAAACATTAAATGCCATATCAACATATGTGAGCAGTCTCGAAAAAAGCCCGTATTTCAATGATGTTCAACTAGGCACGATTCAAAATTTTGACGTTAATCCTGCCGGAGAAGAATTAAGTACAGAGCAGCAGTTTAGTGAAGTGCCTCGCTATAGCGTTGAGATTATGTTATTAATCGATCAATTATATGTAGCTGCTGGGGGTGACGAATAGTGAATTCCTTCTCAAGTAGTAAAAATGGAACGCTTTTATTAGTAATTGCTTTAGCGATGGCGCTTTTATTTGCCGTTTACTATTATGTTGTCAAGCCGAAGCAGGATGAAGAACAGGCGATCCAAAGTGAAATGACGAACATAAAAACGGAAATTTCCGCATTAGAACAAACGATTGCAGCTCACCATTCACAGCTATCTCAATCTAGTACAAATGAATTTACATTACGAAAAAAAGTGCCAGCTAACCGAGAAATCGATGCATTGATTCTTTCAATTGAGGAAATTGAATACTTAACAGGCTCCCGTGTTCAAAGTATCGACTTCAATAACTATGATGCTCTCGTATCGAGCTCAGGCTTACAGGATCCAATGGCTAGCTCTGAAACAGAAGAAGGGCAAGCAACAGACGATGGATCGGAACCAGTGGAACAAACAGAGTCTCCTGAAACGGAAGCTAATGAGTCAACGGAAGATACAGATGTACCAGAGGAATTACCCGTTTCAACAATAGCTGTAGAATCATTACCGCCTTCATTAAAGTTAGTTACATTTAATATTAATGTGTCGTCACCAAATGATGTAAGCTTGCTGCAGTTTATAAAAGAAATAGAAATGAAAGACCGTGTGATGCGAATCGATATTATCGACTTTGCCCTTCCAGGTGAAGAAGACCAATTTACAGAAGAGTCTTCGGAAGTCGTAACGGCTAACATTCAAGTCACTACTTTCTACTATGAGTAAGGCATTTATTTATTAATTTAAGCCGAAATATTTACAGAAGAAGTTGATTGAAATGGAGGGGAGGCGAGTGTTATTCCCTATATATTTCATATCGGTGCTTCTGCGGTGGTCGCAATAAATTGCAACCATCCTCGGCGCAAAGAATCAGAGACAAAAGTTTGACTCTGATTCTTGCCCGCGGAAAGCATCCGACCCGAAATGGAAATCAACCATTTGATATATAGCAAGGACTAGTAAGGAGCGTTGCACATGGAAATAATGTATACAATTTTCGCAGGAATATTCGGGCTAGTGTTCGGTTCTTTTTACAACGTAGTCGGTTTACGCGTGCCAAAAAAGGAATCGATTGTAACACCACCGTCCCATTGTGTGAATTGTAATCGTCGTTTACGCGCTTTTGAACTCATACCTGTTTTTTCGTACATATTTTTACGAGGGAAATGTCGGACATGCGGCGTAAAAGTATCGCCAATCTATGCATTTACTGAGTTGGTAACAGGCCTGTTATTTGCATTTGCCACATGGCAGCTTGGTATTTCGTGGGAGCTCGCAGTGGCACTTCTGTTTATTTCCTTATTGGTTAGTATTAATGTTTCGGATATTGCATACATGCTTATTCCGGATAAAATTTTATTGTTTTTCCTGCCCTTATTAATTGTAGGAAGAATTCTTTCCCCGCTGGAGCCTTGGTGGGATAGTATTGTTGGGGCAGTGCTTGGATTTTCGCTGTTATTATTAATCGCCATTATCTCAAAAGGCGGTATGGGTGGCGGAGATATTAAGCTGTTTTTACTAATCGGTCTTGTGCTGGGAACTTATAATACGCTGTTAACATTATTTTTAGCGTCCATTATTGGAACGATTGTAGGGATTATTATTTTAAAAGTGCAGGGTAAAGGGCGTAAAACACCGGTTCCATTTGGACCATCCATTGCACTTGCCGCAATCATTGTGTATTTTTACGGAGAGCAGATTATTGATGTGTATTTAAATTTGCTACTATAAATTAAAAGAAGGGGTGCTCTGATACGAATTCGGAGCATCCCTTTAAATATGACTTAATAATCTATAATAACTTTCTCAAATGGGTGATTCGTCAGTAGTTCATATGTTGCCACTTCTACCGCTTTTTCTACGGAATCTGCTAAAACTAATATGCGGTATTTGCCAAAGTCTTTATAATAGGCATCGGCTTCAACATATTTAGTGTTTTCGTTCTGTATATTCACGAGAATATTGATGACTATTTCATAACCATCCTTTATAAACTCGAATTTTTTCAATAAAAATCAACCTCCTCAACATTAGTTTATTACCTGTAAAGAGTAATTGACTAGACATGTTGGAAGGTTGTGTTGGATATTTAAAAATTATTCAGCATTTGGGTAAATCATCGTTTTTGGATCAACATAACGGTCAAATTCTTCCTCAGTTAAAAGACCCGTCGCAATCGCGGCTTCCTTCAATGTTGTGCCTTCTTTATGAGCCGTTTTGGCGATTTTGGCTGCATTTTCATAACCGATATACGGGTTTAATGCCGTGACAAGCATTAACGAATTTTTCAAGTTCGCTTCCAATACTTCCATGTTTGGCTCGATGCCAATTGCACAGTTGTCATTGAATGATTTCATTGAATCTGCCAATAAGCGTGCAGATTGCAGGAAGTTATAAATGATAACCGGTTTAAATACATTCAGCTCAAAATTACCCTGTGATGCAGCAAAGGCAATTGTGGCATCGTTGCCGACAACTTGAGTCACGACCATTGTCATCGCTTCACTTTGCGTCGGGTTTACTTTACCTGGCATGATCGATGAGCCTGGTTCGTTTTCCGGAATCGTAATTTCACCGATACCAGAGCGGGGACCACTTGCCAGCCAGCGAACATCATTGGCGATTTTCATTAAATCCGCAGCTAATGCTTTTAGCGCACCGTGAGCTGTAACGATTTCATCATGGCTTGTCAGTGCATGGAACTTGTTTTCAGCGGATGTAAAATGAATACCTGTTAACTTGCTGATTTCAGCTGCAGCATGTGCCCCAAATTCAGGGTGAGCATTTATCCCTGTTCCTACCGCTGTGCCTCCAATTGCCAACTCTTTCATAAATTGAGTATTAACCATAATCATTTTTTCACATTTTATTAGCATATGGTGCCAGCCGCCGATTTCCTGACCGAGCGTTAATGGTGTTGCATCCTGTAAGTGGGTCCGACCGATTTTAATAATATCGTTGAATGCGATGGCTTTTTCTTTTAGTGTTGCCTGTAGAAGCTTTAGTCTCGGCATTAAGTAGCTTTCCACAATTTCGACTGCTGCAATATGCAGTGCAGTAGGAAAAGTATCATTTGAGCTTTGTGACTTGTTGACATCATCGTTTGGATGTACTTTTTCATCTGAGCCAGCAGCTGTTAACTTTTCATTTGCTAAGTAGGCAATGGTTTCGTTTACATTCATATTTGTCTGTGTCCCGCTACCTGTTTGCCAAACAACAAGAGGGAAGTGGTCATCCCATTTACCTGTAAGAATTTCGTCTGCTGCTTCGACAATTGCCTTTGTTTTTACATCAGACAGCTTGCCCAATTTATTATTTGCAAGTGCTGCTGCCTTTTTTAAAATTGTCATTGCGCGGATAATTTCAATAGGCATTTTTTCAGTACCGATTTGGAAATTTTCTTTACTGCGCTGCGTTTGTGCCCCCCAAATTTTATCTGCTGGTACACGGACTTCACCTAAAGTGTCTTTTTCAATACGGAATTCCAACTAAATCATCTCCTTTAATATATGTATACCCAAAATTATATAAAAAAATGGCAAATCGTGTGAGGGGATTTGCCATTCTTTCAGGAGAAAAGATAAAGATCTTTTCAAAATATGAGTAAAGTGATTAATGAGTTTCGAATCTGAACTGGGGGGAACAGTATCGAAAATGCTACAACTAAATTGTTTGACTTACAATGATAATGATAATCTTTATCAATTAGAAAGTCAATAGATTACCATGTTAATTTTTAGAAAAATTATTTAATTCGAATAAAATATGTAAAACAACGTCCAAAGCATTAAACTGCTTCGATGCTTTAGACGTCGCTATGTGTGTTATACATTTAGGAGTCAGCCCCTTATAGTAATTAAACGATTTTTACATAAAAATCCTGACCGTTCGTTAATTCTGGAATTTCCATATTTTTTTCGCGCTTATAATAGTCTGATATAGTACTTGCGAGGCCCGCATAGCCGTTCAATAACGTCCCTTGCTTAATTTCTTTCGCAATATTATGGAACTCAAAATAGATGTGTGCCTCATCATTCAATGCACTTAATATCTTTTCTATATCTGCAAGGGGAATATTAATACCTCTCGTATAGCGACATTCGCGCTTATACGTATGGTGTGGAATATTTACTGGTGTTGTTTCGTTAATCATCGATAATTGATTCATAATGTGGCCTCCTTGTTATTCGATATATAAGTTCATTTAATATATTATACCGCAAAAAGGTGGTCTATAATCTGAATATTTACTTAATTGGAAAAATTAACGGGATCTTTACCAATCATCTCCTTGCTGCATTTCCTCCGCTACCATTTGTAAATCGTACGCATTGATCATGAACAGTTCATATTCATCATGCTGTTCCTTATACTTTTCAATGAGTCGGAGCACATATTTAGGGGAGCCTTCGTTTTCCTCATCATAAACGAGCAATGTCGCATCCGTATTAGCAATGATGAATTTATCTTTTTCGATAAACTGCCAAGGTGCTTCGTAAGGACGTTTCGTCACACTTGTCACAAAGTCGGCATTATTTACTATATTCATATAGGCTGCTTGTTTATGCTCATTCCAGTTTTTCTCTTGTTCTAAGAAGGGCGTTATGATGGAGTATTTGAGTGTGGAATATTCATTTTTTAGCTCTAGTACAACCTCTGCCGCCCATGTTTCAACACCTGGCTGTCCGCTAATCACAACCCATTCCAATCCATCCTCTGTAAGGGTACGTATTTGGTTTTTCAATGCCGTTTTAATGATGGGGACACCGGGATGCTTGTCGTTAAATATACCAAGCTCATGTGGACGGTAGCCGGTAATATAAAGTGATTTCATCATAAATCGCTCCTTAAGATAAAAAAATGGAGCCTGGGACAAAACGAAAAATATCCATTTTTCCAAAGAAAAAATGGATATTTTTCTGCTTCTACCAAAATTGATTTCCGTTCCGGGGACGCTTTCCGGGGGCACGGCCTGAGCCTGTAGTCTCAGGCGTCGTGCTGTTCCCCCAGGAGTCGCCCCTTCACTCCAATCAATTCATAAAGTATCAGTTTCTTAATAAGGATAATTCCCTTATACAAACAAATTTCTACTTCTGGTCCCAGGCTCTTTAAATCTATTTATTCACTGAATACAGCTTTAATTTGCTCGATGGCCCAGTCTAAATCCTCTTTTGAAATGATTAAAGGTGGGGCGAAGCGGATCACTGTGTCATGTGTCTCTTTACATAATACTTTTCGTTCTGCAAGCTTTTCACAATACGGACGAGCTGATTCGTGAAGCTCTACACCAATGAAAAGACCGCGACCGCGCACTTCCTTTATCACAGCATTATCGATTGCCTGTAGTTGCTCTTTAAAGTAATTGCCGAGCTCAAGTGAACGCTCTGTCAGCTTTTCATCCAATAAAACATCAATTGCTGCTATGGAAACTGCACATGCTAATGGGTTTCCACCGAATGTTGAGCCGTGCGAGCCAGGATTGAATACGCCAAGAATGTCATCATTCGCAACAACCGCAGAAATTGGATAAACACCGCCGCCCAGCGCTTTACCTAAAATATATACATCTGGAATAACGTCTTCCCATTCACAGGCAAAAAGTTTTCCTGTACGTGATAAACCAGTTTGAATTTCATCTGCTATAAACAGAACATTATTTGCTTTACATAATTCATAGGCAGCTTTTAGAAAGCCTTCTGTCGGGATGATGATACCTGCTTCACCCTGAATCGGCTCAATAATAAATGCTACTGTATCGGGAGTAATAGTAGCTCTTAAAGCTTCAATATCTCCGTATGGAACTAAAGTAAAGCCTTCCAGCATAGGACCAAAGCCGCGTTTATACTCCTCCTCTGATGATAACGATACAGCACCCATCGTACGACCGTGAAAATTGCCGTTACAGCCAATAATTTTGGCCTGATTTACAGGGATTTCTTTAACTTCATACCCCCAACGACGAGCCATTTTAATTGCTGTTTCAACCGCCTCAGCCCCAGTGTTCATCGGGAGTACCATATTCTTTCCCGTAAGCTGGCACATTTTCTCGTACCATTCTCCTAAAGTCGCGCTATGGAATGCACGGGAAGTTAGTGTTACCGCATCTGCCTGATCCTTTAACGCTTGAATGATTTTAGGGTGGCGATGTCCTTGGTTTAAGGCTGAATAAGCCGAAAGCATATCTAGGTAGCGGTTTCCTTCAGGGTCTGTTACCCATGCGCCTTCTGCCTTTTCGATAACGATTGGCAGTGGGTGGTAATTATGCGCCCCGAATTTTTCCGTAGTTGAAATAAGTCGTTCTGATTTTGTTGTCATGATGAAATCCTCCTTAAGCAAATTTTACTTTCAATAGAGAAATCAATTACATAAGACGAAAAATCTACATATACGATGCAGGTTTCTTCCATATTAATGTTAACAGAATACCAAAGAAGATGACAACAGTTGCAAAGTAGTATGGGTAGTTAACATCAATATCAAATAGCATGCCGCCTAAAATAGGACCGAAAATATTCGCTAAACTCGTAAACATAGAGTTCATGCCGCCAACGAAACCTTGCTCGTTGCCCGCGATTTTGGATAAATAGCTTGTTACAGCAGGGCGGAATAAATCAAATCCGACAAATACGATACAAGTAACGAGTAAAATCGCAAAGTACGAGCTGACAACGGTCATTAAAAACACTAAAAATCCCGATAATATTAAGCTATAGCGAATCAGTTTAATTTCGCCCCATTTTTGTGCTAGACGGTCGAACAATGCGACTTGTGCCACCGCTCCAACAATTGCGCCACCTGTAATGATGACTGCGATATCTGTAGGGGTAAAACCAAATTTATGATCAACGAATAGGCTGAAGAACGATTCAAATGCCGCAAGTCCAAATGATGCGACAAAAATTAATATAAAGGCAATTAAGTACATCGGCTCCAAAACACGCTTGAATCCTGAAGTTTGATTTGGTGCATTTTCAGCATTTTCTTCATTGCGCTCTGGTTCGCGTAGTAAAATAATTGATAGAATGGCAGCAGTTGTACCAAGCGCTCCCGCAAAGTAGAAGGGCACACGTGTACCGAAATCTGCTAAAAATCCGCCGATACCAGGACCGATAATAAAACCTGTGCTAATCGCTGCACTCATATAACCAAGTGCTTTCGACCGTGTTTCCATTGTTGTAATATCTGCGATAAAGGCTGTAACAGCAGGCATGATAAATGCCGCACTAATTCCGCCCAATACACGGGAAATAAATAATACTTCGATTGTTTTCCCTAATCCGAATAAAAATTCTGAAATACCGAAAATAAACAATCCAAGGACAATCATAATTTTACGTCCATATTTATCAACTGCTTTACCAGCGAGGGGTGAAACAATCAGTTGTGCAATAGCAAACGCTGCTGTTAAATATCCGACAACGGTTCCGCTAATTTGCAGTTCATTCATTAATGTTGGAAGTACTGGAATAACTAAACCGATTCCTAAAAAAGCGATGAATAAGTTTAATAACAGTAGCCCTAACGTTACTTTATATTCTCTCATAGTTGTTGCTCCTTATTTAGTTGAAATGACTCTAGCGATATAATCCGCACTTTCTAACATAAACCCTATAGTAGCTATAGAGTCAATGAAACGGATTTAAATTATCGTAAACAAGTGATTAAGTTAGGCTCATCACCATGATATATGGAAGATTTTCTAATAAGATTTCACTTGATTGATTGGTGGGCTACGGCAAGACAGCGCTATAGCCACGTGATACATGTCTATATCACTGCCTTTATTGCCGTTTGCGAGGCCCACCAATCCTAAAATTTTGCCCTCGTTATAAAGTGAAGTAAAACATCCAATCAAGCCGCTTGCGCTATCGCGAGGCGGCGGAAAGCGGAAATGCTATGTTTTATATCTTCATTTTTGCATAAATTTACTTTAATTTAATTTTTAATTCAACAATAAATTCATCTGCTTTATTAGGGGAGTAGTTTATAGGCATGAAAATTTCATAAACGATAGGTACGATATTTAATCCGTTCTCTTCTATATAGTGATATAACTTTTGGTAATGAACGAGGTATGTGTCCTGTTCGAAAATAAAAGCAATACATACATAACGACCGGCAGGAATTGTTTTAACTTCCATATCAGTTGTTAAGTGTGTAATATATCGGTCTGTAATAAGCGGGGTAAAAATATGACTATAATGCAGCTCATCCAAGCTATTATATGGCTGATAAGGATATATGCACCCGTATCGGTTACTCAGCAGACTATTTTCAATTTCCAACGTTTTGATTAGTGAACTGTAATATGTGTTTGGTATATAGTACGGTGTTAGCTCGTTTGTATGGATCGATAAAATACGGTTTGGTTCCTCATTTTTAAAATAAACCGTATCAAGCATATCAATCGCGAGCTGTTCCTCCATCTGTTTTTTTGTTTTATATAAGGATTGCTTAATTTCATACATACGATTAATCTGTTTTTCAATTACATTTTCCTGTTGCTGTAAAAAGGATAATAACTCTGCTGGGGTAAAGGCTTGTGCCTCTTTAATCTCTTCTAAAGAAACCCCGATATATTTCAGTGATTTAATAATGTCCAAATAGTATAGTTGTGCGTCTTTATAGTACCGGTAATTTGTTTTAGGATCGACGTGTGAAGGTTTGAATAAACCGATTTGATCATAGTAACGGAGTGTTTGTATTGATATATTTGTCAATTTCGATACTTCTCCAATTGAGTAAAGTTTTTCTTCCATAATAGCCTCCGATATACGTTATTAACGGTATCGTAGCATTAAAGTTGGGTTGGGTAAATTAGCAGGAAGGGGGAGCATGGAGGTAAATGGAGCTGACAAATGGTCTCGAGAGTTTTGTCTTTTTATTATAAATTTAACTAGATGCTTAGCAGAACAAATTGTTTATGTTCATTAATTTGAATTGATTACTAGTCATCGTAGATATCGTATCTCATTTTATTTAAAGCGATGAATAAGTTGATTGGAATGGAGGGACCGTGACTCCACCGGGAATAAGCACGCGCGGAAGATCCACTAAATTGTGCCTGCCGTTGTAGGCACAATTTAGTTAGCTGGAGCCGTGCCCGGGGAAAGCATCGGTCCCGGAATGGAAATCAACGGTTTAATATTAATTTAATTTTTAATAAACACTTCTTAAGAGTTTCCTATTAAGAAAATGGATTACTTACTAAAAAATTGATTTACGGAGTCCTCTGAATTTAAATGTTCCTTTATTAGTTTCTTTAAGTCTTCTTCATTTTCAAAGTCGTCCAGTTTATTATTGTACCAATGTTGAATTTCAGTTTTGGTTACAGTGAATTCATTAGCCGGAAATTTGAATGTAATCCTCTCTACATTTTGGATTAAAGCAAAAAGATACGTTGCATTCGCTATAACAGTTTCCTTTATTTCTTTATCTGCATTTTTTGCAGTTATATCGTTATATTCCAAAGTAATGCCATATGGTTGTTCTTTCGTATGAAGGGAAATTTGTTTTAGTTCATTGCTGTAAGCTAATTGACTTACAATGTTTCCAACCGCACTGTTGTCACCTACATAGGAATTTTTATATTGAAATATATCAGCTTTTGAGTCAGCATTTTGACTACATCCGCTTAATACAATCAATATGAGTAACATCGAAGTATAAAATATGGTAATACGTTTCACTATTTCATCTCATTTCATTTTTCATAATACTAGGGTTGCATCATTTCATTACCGACGTGAATAGGCTTTTTCCTACTATAAAAATACCCGACCAGTAATATTATAAGAGCTAATGTGACTGTTCCTCCGGCAAAAAGGAGGGGGGCTTTATATGTTAGGAAATAAGTTTCCAAACGACCCGCAATAACAGGACCGATTATTTGTCCGATGGCGTAAAAGGTTGTCAGTATGGAAACAACGTAGGCACTTTGCTTTGGATATAACTGTCTTGCGTATGCTGTAGACATAGTAACGAGTCCGACAAATGTAAAACCAAATGAAATGGCCGACAACAACACGCTCCACACGGATTGAGACAGAACAGGAAGCAAGATGCCGATTATTTGCATCGCATACGCTAAAGCCAGCATAGAAATCGTTGAATAACGGGACATCAATTTCATCCAAATCGGTGCAGATGGAATGGCAGCCAGTCCAGCCAATACCCAACTATAACCTGCATATGCGCTAAGTGCCTCGATATTATATATAATGTCCACAAGAAAAGTCCCTGTGATAATATAACCTAATCCTTCTAAGCCATATGCAATAATCAGCCATGGCATGAAACCGCGCCAAATATTGCTATCCTCAGATTTTGGTGCCTTTACGTGATTAAGTACTTGTAAGTGACGCCATAAAAATAGTGTCGTCGCTAAAAACAATGCAGATAACAAACCGAGTCCAAGCCAAGAACCTTGCCAGCGGAAACTTGCTTCAAAGAATGGTACTAAAAGTCCTGATAATGCAATGCCAATGCCGATTCCACTAAATAAATAACCACTCCAGCGCGTTAGTAAATGGGCTGCCAAATAATCCATCACGATGCTTAATGTCAGAACAAAGATAAACCCACTCGTTAAGCCGGCAATAAAGCGTAGCACAATCCAAATGATGTATGAATCTACTAATCCCATTAAAAGAATCGAAGTGACATTCATGACAACATTTAATAATAGAAAGTTCTTTTTTGATTTATAAATAAATCCGGCCCACAATGCTCCAATAAAATAGCCAATATAGTTGCTTGAAGCGAGCCAGCCGCCTTGTGTAAAGGATAAATTTTCATCGACACGCATGAATGGTAAAATCGGCGTGAATGCAAAGCGGCTAATACCCATAGCAACAGCTAAAAATAGAATTCCCCCTAAAATTACACTTAAATGTTGACGATTTATGAAAATCCCTCCCTTAAAAAGCATCTCTTTTAGTAATTGTACCATTCTTATTTTCAAGATTAATAGAGTTAATACCCGTAAAAACGAGAAAAAACCCGACTATATCACCAAAAGTCAGGTTTTGCGACCATAAGCCAAAGGAAGAATCCCATTAAAAAGATATATTTCCATGTAGCGCTTTTCATCATATGAATAAATTGTTCTTTTTCAAATTGTGCACTTTTGGCAAAATTCAGAGCAGGTTTAAAAGCAAGGGCCATAAAATATAAAGAAAAACCCATAACGATATACGTCACAATAAGCCAGGGAGATGTCCAAGACCACCCACTAAAGTAAATTAAAATTATACCGGTCGGCACAATGAAATGGCCACCATTTGCCACAGCTCTCAGCAAACCTTGTAAAGCCGTTATATAGGTAGGGAAATCTTGCGTTTGTGCCTTTTCCATTCGTTTTAATATGGGGAAGATCGCGAACAGCGGACCGGTAGCGACGATGACACTTAAAATATGTAAATAAAGCGTAATTGTAAAAAGCAATTTCATCCCTCGCTCGAGTTTTATTGAAACAATCATACCATGAAAAAAAGATGACTCGAAAGTTTGTGACTTCCGAATCATCTCTATTAAAACCCCTTATGAATGAGCGGCTGCTCCCTGTTTCCCTTTGTTTTTGCTTTTTTCCTCTTCTTTTACACGCTGTTTTTTCAATTTGTTTAAATCTGAACGTAATAGTAAAGAAATACCTAATGAAATAGCGATTAAGAAGCTGAATAGATAAAATACTGGAATATAACTGCTTGTCGCTTCGTGAATTGTTGATACGATAATCGGACCAAAAATACCACCAAGTGACCATGTAGTTAATAAATAGCCATGAATAACCCCAAGTTGCTTCGTACCGAATAAATCACTCGCGAATGCCGGTAAGTTCGAGAAACCACCGCCATAACAACTAACTACTAAGAATATGAATACTTGTAATAGAATAGCGTTTGTCGTAAACGGTAATGTAATAAAGGCAATTAACTGAATCGTGAAGAAAATTACAAACACATTAGAGCGTCCGATATAATCTGATCCAGCCGCCCAAAGTAAGCGACCACCACCATTAAATAGACCCATTAAACCAACCATAGTTGCAGCAGCTGCTACTGACAGCCCGGCAATTTCCTGTGCCATTGGAGAGGCTACTGAAATCATCATTAAACCAGAAGTTACGTTAATTAAGTGCATAGACCAAAGCATCCAGAATTGCTTTGTACGAACCGCTTCACGAGCAGACATTTGTGCAATTTCCTGTGATTTTGCTTTTCCTGTAGCAACCATGTCTTCTACTTCACCTGGTTTAGGTGGCGCAATATAAAGCGCTCCGGCAATCATTAATAGAAAATAACTTATCCCTAAAATATAATACGTATTTGAAATTCCTACAGCCTGCATTAAGTTTGCAGCGACTGGCGCGGTAATTAATGCACCCGATCCAAATCCTAATACAGCCATCCCTGTCGCTAAACCGCGACGATTAGGGAACCATTTAACAAGCGTCGATACCGGTGCAATATAACCAATCCCCATCCCGAGACCACTTAGTAACCCGTATGTTAGCCAATATAAAACAACTGAATCCATAGCGATCGCAATACCTGCGCCACCTTGTCCTAAACCGAATAGTACTGCGGCAACCATCGCTGCTTTTCTAGGTCCTAACTTTTCTACTGTGCTACCAAATAATGCTGCAGCAAAACCAGCTAGTCCCATCATAATTGTAAAAGCAATAGTAATCTGTGATGCATCCCAACCAAGTTCTGTTGCGATTGGATTTTTATACACACTATATGCATACGCACCACCGATTGAAAGGTGGATAGCAATGGCAGATGCTGCAATTAACCAACGATTTTTTTTCATATAATTTCCCCCTCACACCTATTAAAATATCGATTTTACGATAATTTTCTACTTAAAGTAGATGTGTCAAATGTTTGAACGTTCATGTACATAAACTTAACATTAATTTATTATTTTGTGCAAGTGAAATACATAAAATAAAATTATCTTGAAAAAACATATATTTCTCTTTTCGGTAGTAAAATCGTACTTGAAGCAATAATTTTTTACTGTGGAAAAACGCATTACAACCTTGATAAATCAAGGTTTGTTAGGTGTAGGATAGTGATATTTACTAATAGGTTTCGAAATAAGGATAATATTGTAAGTTAATGAATTTGCTAATTTAACAACAAAATTAGCTAACTTATGCATCGAAATTCTATTATGTGTTTTAAAGGTGATGGGTGAAATGTTTTTGAGATTTATAATATAACAGTAACTAATACACAATGAGGAAACACCCAATAGCTTTATGCATTGATAAATCAACGTTTTAGAGTAGTGATGTTAAAATAAATAGCTTTTTTTCTTGCAGTTGTTATTAATTATGCAACTGTTTATAACAGTTTGAAAAAGATAAAATTCAATACGTTTCGCTGAAGATTTTGGATTAAAAAAGAAATAAATTTCTAAAGCAAGTGGCGTCTTTACCGATTTTACGGCACATTTTTTACATTAATTTACTGAATAATGGAGCAGAATAATGCTGAAAATGAGTTTGTATAAAAATACTCATACTAATTTTGAATAGAAATAAAATTATTTGACGAGTCACGAACTGTTCTCTAAAGTCAAAATAGTGATAAGAAAAGAGGCGAAATTTTATGCAAAAAATAGATCCGAAACAGTTATCAGAACGGGAAAATTATAAATTTTTAATTGGTTCCATAATTCCGAGACCAATTGCCTTTGTGACATCGGTAACAGAAGAAGGTGTGGTTAATGCAGCACCGTTTAGCTTTTTTAATATTGTATCTTCAAATCCCCCGATGATTTCGGTAAGTGTTCAGCGTAAGCAAGGGAAAATGAAGGATACGGCAAAAAATATTCTTGCCAGTCGTCAATTTGTTGTACATATAGTCGATACGGACAATGTTGAGAAAGTAAATGAAACGGCAGCGAGCTTACCTCCTGAGGAAAGTGAAGTGGAAATGACTGGGCTAACATTGGTTGAAAGTACAAAAATCGGTGTTCCAGGAGTAAAAGAGGCCAAAGTACGATTTGAGTGCGAATTAGAAACCGCACTGGAGCTTGGTGGGGAAGAAAATAACCCAGGATGTGACCTGATTATAGGGAAAGTTGTGTACTATCATATAGAAGAAAGTATTTATGAAAATGGTCGGATCGATCCACAAGAGCTAGCTGCTATAAGTCGTTTAGCTGGAAATGATTATGCGAAAATCGGAGAGCAATTCACGATTAAGCGTCCGCTTTAATTTCATTCGTTTCAAGCGTTGCTATATATAGGAGGAAAACAAATGTTAAAAATTGAAAACATTGAATTATTTAATATTGAATTACCATTAATCGAACCATTTATCGTAAGTTACGGTACATACCCAAATATGCCGTCAATCATTGTAAAGATGACAACAGAATGTGGATTAGTGGGCTGGGGAGAAGCCGTGCCGGATGAGCATGTTACAGGCGAAACATTGGAAGGCACGTTTGCCGTTTTAAAGCATACATTAGCTCCTGCAATGATCGGGGAAAATCCGATGAACTTTGAAAAGATCCATGCCAAAATGGATGCATTGATTTATAGTGCACCAGCAGCAAAGGCAGCTATTGATATTGCTTGCTTTGATTTAGTAGGGAAGAAGCTTGGTGTGCCGGCGTATCAATTAACAGGCGGGCGCTATTACGACAAGTTTCCAATTACGCATGTATTAAGTATCGGTACACCTGAAAAAATGGCGAATGAAGCAGCCGAACGAGTGGAAGAAGGATATAATTCTTTCAAAATGAAAGTTGGTCGCGATGTAGCAAGTGATGTCGCACGTATTAAAGCAGTCCGTGAGAGAGTCGGTAATAATATTGCGATTCGAGTGGACGTCAACCAAGGCTGGGTAAATAGCTCCACAACGATGCAGGCAGTTCGCGAACTTGAACATTTAAATATTGACTGGCTAGAGCAGCCGGTACGTGCTGATGATATTGATGGTATGGTTGAAATCAAATCAAAAACAGCCATTCCTGTCATGATAGATGAAGGTTTACGTGGTGTCCGTGAAATGCGGGAAATCATAGCAAAACGTGCTGCGGATAAAGTAAATATAAAATTAATGAAATGTGGGGGAATGTATCCTGCAATGAAGCTTGCCCATATGGCGGAAATGGCAGGCATTGAATGTCAAATCGGCTCAATGGTTGAATCGTCAGTTGGATCAGCTGCAGGATTCCATGTAGCATTTTCAAATAAGGTGTTTACAAGTGTTGAGTTAACAGGACCATTAAAATTTTCTAAAGATATCGGGAACCTTCAATATAATGTACCGTTTATCCAGTTAAATGAACAAGCAGGATTAGGTGTCGATGTGGATGAGGTTGTTTTAGCTGAACTGACACGTGAGAAATGTGTGGTGCAATAATGATCGCGACAGGTTTTTTAGGCAATAATCAATATAAAGTGAAATTACTGAATGAATCCTATATACCTCAGTTAATGGATCTACAGCAGGAAGTAGTAGAGGCATTGCCGGATAAAGCGATTTTACAGCCGCTTGATGAGGGAGAATTGAATTTTATCTTAAAGGGAAATGGCCTTATGATTGGGGTTTTCGTCGAAGAGAAACTAATTGCATTTCGAGCTTTACTTGAACCGATTATTGACGGGGAACATTTAGGGTATGATATCGGTTTACAAACAGAAGATGAACTCAAAAAGGTGCTTTATCAGGAAATTTCAAACGTCCATCCCCAATATCGAGGTTTTGGATTACAACGAACAATGGCGGACATTATTATGCAGCAAGTAGATTCGGCAAAGTATAATGTTGTCTGTGCAACAGTGATGCCTGGTAATATCGCGAGTATGAAGGACAAGTTTTCACAACATATGCATATAGCAGCATTAAAGCTGAAGTACGGCGGAAAATTGCGTTATGTATTTATGAAAAAGCTACCGGAAGTAGACCGTCAGTGGGCTGAAGAACGTTTTGTTTCAATGAATGAGACAGATGCTCAGCAACAACTTCTCCAACGAGGCTTTATCGGTATTACAATGAAGAAACAGCATGACGAATGGTTTATTCAATATGTAAATTAAAAGGATGTGGCGGGAAATTAATGATCCGCCACATCCTTTTTCGATATATTAAAACATAAGTCATATGGATGTTCTTTAAAAATCATTGTCATCAAAGCTGTCTAAATCGAAGAAATCACTATCGTCTTCGAATAAGTAGGATACGTCATTATCATCTGTCGCTAAATAAGTGTAGTTAATCATATTATCAGCTCCTTTTTATAACTATACAATATTCAGAAAATTAAGTAAAGTATAATTTTATGTAATTTTATTGAATGTTAATTCATAAAACGTTGGTAAATATATATTTTTAGTCTTTGTTTCCGCTTTCCTATTTTTAATTAATATGTTTAGTAATATATTTTCATGCATATTTTCATACATTTTAAGAGAGGGAGTTTTTGAAACTTTCTACTCTAAAAAGATGTATATACAGAAAAAGGAATGGAGTGAGTTCATTGGAGAAAAAACCATTTAACGATGTAGATGAGCACTATCAAAAGCATATCGGTACACCAAGTTCCTATAGTATGAAACAAATGCCAAAACCCATTCGTATCATTGGCTATATTTTAATCACCTTTATGACTGTGGCGGCAAGTTTACTTGTTTTATTAATGATTATAGATAAATTATTCTAATTGATCCGTGGAAAGAACCTTTTTCTTGAACATCTATAATATTCTTCGAACTATATTAATAAGCTTATCAGTGTAGATTAGTTATATGTAAAAATTTTGTATTTAACAGAATAATTTTCTGCTTTATGTTAATATGTTTGTAATTAACTGTAAATGGGGTGGGAAGCATGGAGCAACATATTTTTGTCTCGAAACTTATACCTCCGACACCGGCGAATAACTATTTAAGAAGAGCAAAATTAATGAAGAAGCTTTCAGATTGGCCACATGCAAAATGTACCATTTTACATAGTAGCGCAGGGTATGGAAAAACATCGCTTATTAGTCAATTTATAAATGATCAAAAAACAAAATGGGCCTGGTACCAAATTACATCAGATGATGATTCGATATTTCCATTTTTACGTCATTTTATTTTTAGTATCCAGCAGCATTTCCCTTCGTTTGGTGAAAAGCTAAAGGGATGGGACGTCACGGTAAAGTTTCATAATATGGAAGAGTTATTGCAGCTTTCAAAGCAAATTGCCAATGAACTTCATAATATTAAGGAACCCTTTTTAATCGTGCTGGACGATTATCACCATGTCTCACATGTATTTCCGATTAATTATGTCATGAATCAAATCCTTCAATATTTACCTGGCAACCTTCACATTATTGTCGCAACGAGGAAAATGCCAGAGTGGAGCTGTTTATTAACGCTTCGGATGAATAACCAATTAATCGAATGTGTAGAGCAGGAGTTTATTTTTTCTGAAGATGACGTTCAATTTTTATTTGAGGCCTTTTTTGAACGGCAATTAACTGATGAACAATGTGAATTTATTATGCAAATGACGGAAGGCTGGGCGATGGCAATTATGCTGCTTGGCTATAAGGCAAAGTATAGTCAGGAACAGCTCATTGATATTGCAGAAGGAACGGTCGGCAACTTTTTTGCTTATCTATCGGCGGAAGTATTCGATAAACTAGACGAGCAACTTCAGCTCCAGCTTTTAAAGCTTGGTATTCATCAAGTTATATCGCTTGATGTCATTACGGAGTTATATGGGCTAGAATGGATTGAACAAGTAAAGCCGAAATTAGATGAGCTTGCATTTATCACCCCACTGGCAGGAGGTACAAAATACCGATTCCATGCATTGTTCCAACAATTCCTGCAGCAGCGATTGAGCGAATACTACCCGGACTTATATGAGGTGCTCCATGAACAGGCAGCTGAGTATTATGCTTCTCAAAATTTAGGTGTACTGGCGGTCACACATGCTGCACAGCTAAAAAATCCACATTACTATATCACGTTATTATTGCAATTCGCTCCTCACTTCATTGAAGCAGGTCAATTTGAGTTTCTTTTGGAAAGGTTGAAAGATTTTTCAATCGAACAAAAGCCGTATCAGCTTCTATATTATGAAGGGGAATGTCAGCGGTACCGCGCACAATATGAAAAGGCAAAACATGCATACAATGAATGTTTTATAAAAGCCCAATTGCAGCAAGATCAATTATTTCTAATGCGCTCACAATTTGGACTTGCCAACATTTATTTAGATACCCTTCAGCCCGTTTTCGCAGAACATCACTTACAGCAGGCTATTGCGTTATTAAAGGAAGTGCACATCAGCGATACAGAACGTCATCTTATTAATAGCCTCTATACGGAAAACCTTATTAATTTAGGAAAAGCGGGGGAGGCTCTTCGTTGGAGTCAGTCTCAAAAATTACAGTTAAGCATTAATAATATTGATGCACGTCTGTACTTACGGCATGGTCAATTGGAAAAAGCGAAAGAGTTGTTAAACGCACGCCTTTCTAAACCGTTTCAATGGGAGGAAGCACATCGTACAACAGATTTACTGCTCGTTTTAATTGATATATTAATGGGAGAAAATGTACAGGCCTACAGCCGAATTATTGAAGGTGGAAAAGAAGGGCTCGTTGATATGCCCTATACGCTTGCACTTACTAAGCTGCGTAAAGGGCTTGCACTGTTAAATATGGAAATGAAAGATTTCGAGCGGGCAAAAGCATGTTTTGATGAGACACTGGAGCTATTAAATCAAATACATGTTAAGCGCATTACAGCCGAGTGCTACATGGGTCTCATTTTATATTACCGCAATAATGTCCTTGAGGCGAAACGCCATGCCCAAATCGGTTTAAGGGAAACGAATAAAGTGCAGGATTTTTGGATGTCTGCATTATTACTGACGGCATTAACAAAAGTGTTGGCCGAAAACAACCATTTTGAAGAGGCAATGGATACGGCAAAACAAGCTTTATCCTATTATGAACGCAGTGAAGATACGTATGGACAAATGGTCTGTTCCTTTTGGCTTGCGTACTGTTTCTCAAAAGTGGATGAGAACCAAGCATCGAAACACTATCAGCTATTTTGGGAATTATGTATGAATGATTATCCTTTTTTTATAGAGAAGAAAACCCTTTTTGGACCACAACATTTAATTCTTTTTGTTCAGCTCGCTAAACAGCTACAGCATGACGTGCCCGTATTTAATCAATTGAAAATAAAGGATGCACCGAGTACAGAGCTATCACTGACATTGTTCGGCCCTATTCAGATTCGTCGGGAATATCATGTTATTCACGATAAAGAATGGAAGCGAATGAAAGCGAAAGAACTGTTTTTATATTTATATATACACCGTGAGCAGTTCGTGTCGCGTCAGCAAATTTGCGAAGCAATTTGGCAACAGGATGAAGAAGCGATGCAACGCGATTTTAAAGTAGTTTTTAATGCGATGTTAAAAGCTTTGGAGCCGGCAAGGTCTGCGCGGGAGGAAAGTTACTATATAACACGTCGACAGCATTTATATAAGCTGGAGGACCGCTGGATTCAAAGTGATTTAGCACACTTTACGTATTATGCACAGCGCGGAATGGAAGAAAAAACAGCCAAGCTTTCAAATGAATGGCTAAAGCTTGCAATGAGGCTGGTCGATGGTCAGTTTTGTTCGGATATTGAACGTGAGTGGATTGAATCGATTCAGGCGCATTACAATGAGCAAATACTGAAAATTCTGGAGCGTGTCGCACAAAACTATGTCCGGCTTCAGCAATTTGATAAAGTCATTCGTTGGGCAGAGCGCATTATTGCACTGGATGACGGTCATGAAGAGGGGTACCGGTTGTTAATGCTTGCCCATTATTATTTAGGGAATCGCAGGGAAGCACTAAAACAGTATGAGCGTTGTGTAAATGTACTCGATGAACAATACAAAATTACACCGATGGACCCGACCGAGCAATTGTACGAACTTGTATTAAAAATGTAAATAGATTGAGAGCTATGTTGAAAATATAATTCGACATAGCTTTTTTAATTGGGAAGGCAGGAGTGAGAGGTCGTGAAGGGCATTTTATTGGAACAAACGAGCCGGTTATTAGAAGAGTTTAGTGTGATATTAGAAGAAATGGATCAGAAAGTGGTGGGAAAAGTCTTGCCATTGTTTTATTAGAACAGTCGAGCAGCTTATTAGAAAAAAGCTGCGCGGTATTAGCAGATTGAGAAAAGATTTTAGAACAATGCAAAGCGATATTAGCACAACCAAACTATATATTAGAAAATCGAAATTATATTAGAACTAATTAACTTTTATTAGAAGATATTAACTTTTATTAGAACAATTCGCTGTGCATTGGATATCTCTTCAGTCGGGCAATCGCATAGTATCTTAGCGCCTCAAGTTCCCAAAGAAATCCCTCTTTTTCCACATCTCGTTTATTGCATGTAACTCATTTGTAACTTGGCGATGTTACATTACGATTAAGCAGATAGCTATGCTGAAAATATTGCTGGGAGGGACATTGAATGAAAAAGCGTTTATGGTTAATTTTTGCGGTGTTATCGGTTTTCTTATTAGTTGCATGTAACAGTGATTCAGCAGACAGTGATGATTCATCAACTACAAATACTTCAGCTGAGCAAGGTGAAAGCGGTGCAAAAGAAGCAGCTGCTTCATCGGATCCGATTAAAGTTGGTGTACTTGCATCGTTGACAGGAGCACTTGAATCATACGGTAAGCAAACGAGAAACGGCTTTGAACTAGGTCTTGAATATGCAACAGACGGCACGATGGAAGTAGAAGGACGGAAAATTGAAGTCGTTTGGGAAGATACAGAAACAAAACCGGAAGTAGCGGTGCAAAAGGCAACGAAACTATTGGAAGATGACGCAGTTGATTTTTTAGTAGGCTCTTCAAGTTCGGGTGACACATTGGCAGTACTTCCACTAGCTGAAGAGTACGAAAAGATTATGATTGTAGAACCTGCAGTAGCAGATAGTATTACAGGTTCAGAGTTTAACCCTTACATTTTCAGAACAGCGCGTAATTCATCTCAGGATGCTTATGCAGCTGCAGCGGCAATTGCAGGAGAAGGTGTAAAAATCGCAACGTTCGCACCTGACTATTCATTCGGTTGGGATGGAGTATCGGCGTTTAAAGCGGCAGCTGAAAAACTAGGAGCTGACATTGTATTGGAAGAATACGCAGATCCAGCGGCAACTGACTTTACATCCAACTTACAAAAAATTATCGAAGCAAAACCAGAATTTCTATTTGTTGTATGGGCAGGGGCAAACTCTCCTTGGAACCAAATTGCGGATTTAAAGCTGCAGGAAAAAGGGATTAAAATTTCAACGGGTGCACCGGATATTATTGCACTTCAATTTATGGAGCCATTAGTAGGGATGGAAGGATTCTCTGTATACCACCATACACTACCGAAAAATGAAGTGAATGATTGGTTAGTAGAAGAACATAAAGCACGATTCAACGGAGAGGTACCTGATTTGTTCACACCAGGCGGATTTACAGCGGCGGTTGCAATTGTAGAAGCACTGAAAAAATCAGGTGGAGATGCCGATGGAAATGCGCTTATTCCATTAATGGAAGGTATGTCCTTTGAAACACCAAAAGGAACGATGACATTCCGTAAAGAAGACCACCAGGCATTACAAACGATGTATGCCATCCGACTTGAAAAGGTGGCGGAATTTGATTATCCAGTACCGGTATTAATACGTGAATTACTTCCAGAAGAAACGGAACCTCCTATTTTAAATTAGTAAATAAGTGAGGCTGTCTAAAAAGTGTTGAACTTTCAAGACAGCCTTTTTTTATAAAGGTTTCCATAAGGTTTGACCCGCAATGGAAATCAACAAAACGAGAGGGTGAGATGATGGAACCAATTATAAAAACGAGCAATTTATCGATTAAGTTTGGTGAGCATAAAGCGGTAGATAATATTAACTTTGAAATGTCAGCTAAGCATTTTAAATCCATTATTGGTCCTAATGGTGCAGGAAAAACAACTTTCTTTAATTTAATAAGTGGTGAACTGGAACCAACTGAAGGTGATGTGTTTTTTAAAGGACTATCATTACGCAAAAAGTCTTCTGTTGAACGAACTCGTTTAGGGATCGGGCGTTCATTTCAAATTACGAATGTATTTCCGAATTTAACGGTACTGGAAAATGTACGGCTAGCTGTCCAATCGAAGCGGAAAGTGCGCTTTCATATGCTCAACCACTTTCTGAAATATAAAGAGATTACGAATGAAGCGGTTGAGATTTTGGAACAAGTGCTATTAACCGACAAAATGCATCAAGTAGCGAATCAGCTTTCCCATGGTGAAAAAAGAAAGCTGGAAATAGGTATGTTACTGGCACTTGATACTGAAATTTTATTACTGGATGAGCCGACAGCGGGCATGTCACTAGAAGAAGTTCCTGCAATATTGGATGTTATTCGTTCAATTAAGGAGCGCGGTGATAAAACCATTTTATTAATTGAGCACAAAATGGATATGATTATTGATTTATCCGATTCAATTATGGTGCTGTTCAACGGGGCGCTGTTAGCTGATGGAACGCCTGAAGAGATTATGAACAATGAAACGGTACAACAAGCGTATTTAGGAGGCCTTGCATATGAGTAATATTTTAACGTTGGAGCGTGTGGAAACGTTTATTTCACAATATCATATTTTGCAAGGCATCAATTTTGAAGCGAAAGCAGGGGAAGTTTCGGTTTTACTAGGGCGGAATGGTGCTGGGAAAACGACGACGCTTCGCACGATTATGGGCTTAACACCGGCATCAAAAGGTACGATTCAGTTCGATGGAAAAGATATTACGAAAATGGCGCCTTATGATATTGCAAATAGTGGGATTGGCTATGTGCCTGAGGATCAAGGGATTTTCGGACAGCTGACAGTAGAAGAAAACATGAAAGTGGCGATCCGAAAAGAAACCGATGCGACAATGCAAAAGCAGGCATACATTTTAGAGTTATTCCCGGATTTAAAAAAGTTCTGGAAAAAGCAGGGTGGTAATTTATCGGGTGGCCAAAAGCAAATGCTTGCGATGGCAAGGGCATTCGTCAACGACAGTAAGTTGCTTTTAATCGATGAACCATCTAAAGGGCTTGCACCGATTGTCATTGAAAAAGTTATGGAAGCCATTACTGAAATGAAAAAGCATACTTCGATCGTACTTGTCGAACAGAACTTCATGATGGCGAGTAAAATCGGAGATACATTCACATTAATTGATGACGGGCGTACTGTGCAATCAGGGGAAATGCAAGGATTAATCGAAGACGAACAGCTTAAGCGTAAATATTTAGGAATCGGATAAGGAGGGAAAGCGGATGGAACTAATAATTAGTTTAACGATAAATGGACTAGCGACAGGAATGCTTATTTTCTTACTGGCAGCCGGATTGACGCTAATATTCGGGTTAATGGATGTGCTGAACTTTGCGCACGGCGGACTGTTCGTATGGGGTGCCTATACAGGGGTGTTCACCTATTTATGGAGCAACAGTTTTATAGTCGGAATCGTTGTCGCGATTCTCACAGGTCTTGTTCTTGGATTTATTACTGAAAAGCTCATTATTAAGCCGGTTTACGGAAATCACGTACAGCAAATTTTAATTACACTTGGATTTATGCTCGTGCTTCAGGAGATGATTAAAGTTGTGTTCGGTCCAAACGGTGTACCTGTTAAAGTTCCTTCTTATTTAGCAGGGAGCTGGCAAATTGGCGATTTAACAATTATTAAATACCGGATTTTTATTATCGTAGTAGGTTTTGCTTTATTTGGGATTTTATATTTCATTTTAAATCGTACAAAAGTAGGGCTGGTCGTTCGGGCTGGAGTTATGAATCGGGAAATGACACAGGCATTAGGAATCAACATTAAGCGCGTATTTTTAATTGTCTTTATGTGCGGTGCAGCATTGGCTGCGTTAGGCGGAATGCTGATGGCTCCGTATTCAGGGGTTGTATATGCGGAAATGGGAATGGAATATGCGATTTTAGGATTTATCGTTGTAGTAATCGGCGGAATGGGGAGCTTCCAAGGTTCATTAATGGCAGCAATTTTAGTAGGGCTTGCCGGAAGTTTCATGGCATACTATGTGCCGTTTTTATCCGTTGCAGTCAATATGATTTTAATGGCAAGTGTACTAATTTTCCGTCCACAAGGCTTATTTACGGTTGCGAAGGGGTGATTTGATGATTAAACAGCCATTATTATTATCTAAAGTGAATATTGTGTACGCAATAGTTGTCGGGGTCATGGCCGTATTACCATTTGTACTGGATTCTCGTACAATGACGATTTTATTAACACAGTTTTGCATTTTTGCAATACTCGCAATGAGTTACGATATTTTACTAGGTTACACGGGTATCATTTCATTTGGTCATGCAATGTTTTTTGGAATTGGCGCCTATACGACGGCAATTATGCTTAGTGATTTCGGTCCGTCAATCGGAATCTTTGCTGCTTCAATTGTAGTCGGAATCGTGTTATCCGCAATTATTAGTGTAATAAGCGGCGCATTGACGCTCCGTTTGAAAAGTCACTTTTATGCAATGTTTACTCTAGCTATCTCAGGTTTGTTTTTAGTGTTAGCTGAAAAATGGCGCACAGTAACAAAAGGAAATGATGGATTTACATTCCGCGCACCTGAATTGTTTCGTGAGCGTATTTACTTTTACTTTCTTGTGCTTATTTGTTTAGTTGTGGTTTTCATTTTACTGAAACGTATTGTTGCATCTCCGTTCGGAAAAGTGCTTGTAGCGATTCGTGAAAATGAACCACGTACCCGTTCATTAGGTTATAAAACGCTAGGTTATAAAATTATTGCTTCTGTAATTGCGGGTGCAGTTGCAAGTTTGGCAGGGTCGCTTTACGCCATTTCATTACGGTTTGTAAATACAAGTGTTATGACGATGGATATTACACTGGATGCCCTGATGATGACAATTATTGGCGGTGTGGGGACATTAATTGGACCGATTATTGGGGCAGGCGTCATTGAATTTGCCCAACATTACTTATCAGGTCTTGCAAGAGATTATCCGATTTTTGAAAGATGGATTATTTTCTTCGGTATTTTATACATTTTAGCTGTGATTTTCTTCCCTCGAGGCATCGTAGGTACAGTTTCAATGCGCTACTATGAATGGAAGCTGAAAAAAGGGCAAAAAACAAAGACAGCTGTAAAGCTTCGCGAAAAGGAGATACAGCGATGATCGGAATAACTGGATTAGGAATGTATTTACCTGAAGGAAGAATGACAGGTGCCAAAATTGCAGAAAAAGCAAATATTCCAGTAGCAATTGTTGAAACGAAGATGGGCATTATTGAAAAAGTCGTAGCCGGACCGAACGATCATCCAGTTGAAATGAGTGTGAAAGCAGCAAAGGAAGCGATCGCCGAAGCGCAAGTGGATGCTAAAGAGATTGATGTTGTGATCTATATTGGGGAAGAGCATAAAGAGTACCCTTTATGGACAGCTGCTATAAAAATTCAAGAAGAAATAGGCGCAGTAAATGCTTGGGCTTTTGATGTACAGCTTCGTTGCGGTACGGCCATTATGGCGATGAAAGTAGCAAAAAGCTTAATGCTAGCGGATGATTCCATCAAGACAGTGCTGTTAGCTGGGGGATATCGAAACCATGATTTCATCGATTATGAAAATGAGCGGACCCGCTTTATGTTCAATTTAGGTGCAGGTGCAGGTGCAATGATTTTGCAAAAAAATGCGGGAGGTCATGAAGTATTTGAAGCAGCCCTTATTACTGATGGTTCCTTCTCAGAGGATGTTGTGGTCCCAGTAGGTGGTACAAAGGAGCCGCTAACAATTGAGCATATTCAAGCAGGGCGTTTTATATTGGATGTACTTGATCCAGAAGGAATGAAGCTTCGATTGGAGCAAAAGTCCTTAAGCAATTTTTTAAAGGTAATTCGCCAATCGTTGCAGAAAAGTGGATGTAGTGAAGAGAATTTAGATTATGTTGCGATGCTTCATATGAAAAAGTCCGCACATGATTATGTACTAAACGAGCTTGGTCTTTCAGAGGGGAATTCAATCTATTTGTCACATTACGGTCATATCGGGCAAATCGATCAGATTTTATCACTTTATCTAGCTCGAAAAGAAGGAAAGCTTCAAGAGGGTCAAATTGTTTCGTTAGTTAGTGCAGGAATAGGTTATGCATGGGGTGCTATTACAGTAAAGTGGGGGGCTTAATATGAATAAGCTGGACGTTTTAGCGAAAGTGGAATTATCAAATGGTGAAACATTGTCGTATCGTAAGCGTGAAGGTGGCGATGAACTTGTTTTATTAGTGCATGGCAATATGACGAGTTCAAAGCATTGGGATTTACTGATGGAATCAATGGATGAACGATTCACGATTTATGCGGTGGATATGCGCGGCTTTGGGGAATCAACCTACAATGCAAGAATTAAGTCAATCAAGGATTTTAGCGATGATATCAAGCTTTTCGTTGATTCACTTGGGTTGAAGGATTTTACAATCATTGGCTGGTCAACAGGTGGCAATGTAGCTATGCAGTTTTGTGCCGATTACCCGGATTACAGTAAAAAGCTTGTGTTATTCGCTTCAGGATCTACACGTGGTTATCCGTTTTATGGCTCAAATAAGGATGGTACGCCTGATTTTTCAAATCGTTTAGCGACGATTGAACAAATTGAACAGGATCCAGTCAAAACAATACCGATGCAACAAATGTATGATACGAAAAATCGTGACGGTCTAAAGTTTATTTGGAACAGTGCGATTTATACACATAATCAACCGGATGAGACGCGTTATGAACAATATGTGGACGATATGCTAACACAGCGCAATTTGGCAGATGTGTACCATGCATTAAATACATTCAATATAAGTGCGGTCGATAACGAAGTGTCTAAAGGAATGAATCGAGTGAAGGATATTCAAATTCCAACATTCATTTTATACGGTGATCGCGATTTTGTAGTAATTGAAGCAATGACAAATGAAATTATTGGAGATTTTGAGGGCCGGGCTCAAATTATGAAACTTGGAAACTGCGGACATTCACCTTTAGTCGATAGTTTAGGTGAAACAAAAGAGGCAATTGAAACATTTATTTTATCGTAAAAGGGGTCGTGGAAAATGCGTTTAGAAAATAAAGTAGCGATTATTACAGGCGGTGCAGGGGGAATTGGCTATGCAGCCGTAAAACGTTTTTTGGAAGAAGGAGCAAAAGTGGCCGTTATTGATTACGACAAAGAACAGGGAGAAAAATTAGCAGCAGATTTAGGGGAGAACGTTGCCTTTTTTGCAGTGGATGTTTCCAACCTGGCTGAAGTAAAGCAAATGGTTGAACAAGTTGTTGCGCATTTTGGCAAAATCGATATATTGGTGAATAATGCGGGGATTACACGTGATGCAACTCTTGTAAAGATGAGTGAAGAAGACTTTGATAAAGTGATTCAGATTAATTTAAATGGCGTTTATTACTGCACACAGGCGGTAGCACCGCATATGGTTGCACAAAGGTCAGGCAAAATTATCAGTACTTCATCTGTAAGTGGCGTTTACGGTAATTTTGGTCAAACAAACTATGCTGCAACGAAAGCAGCCATTATCGGGATGACGAAAACATGGGCGAAGGAACTTGGACGTAAAGGAATCAATGTAAATGCTGTAGCTCCTGGATTTACAGCGACACCAATGGTAGAAAAAATGCCTGAAAAAGTGTTGCAGCAAATGGAGGGTATTACAAGCTTGCAGCGTTTAGGAAAACCAGAGGATATCGCAAATGCATATTTATTTTTAGCTTCGGATGAGGCTAGTTATATTACAGGTCATGTTTTGCAAGTTGATGGCGGCATTATGATGTAGAAGGTGGGATGGCTTATGCAACAGCTAGACTTTTGGATTGCAAAACGAGCGTCTCAATCACCCGATAAAACAGCATTAATTCAAATTGAAACGGGAGAAGCGTGGACGTATAAAGAGCTGATGCAGCATGCAGGCTGGTGGAGCAATAAATTTTCCAAACAGCAGTTGCAGCAGGGGGATCGGGTTGCAATATTAATGGAAAATTCGATCGAAAGCTTTGCTATTTTAATTGCTTGCCGATTAAACGAATTAATCTATGTACCATTAAATACGAAGTTATCTATACCAGAATTACGAGCGGTTTTATCCGATTGCACGCCGGCTTTACTCATTACTGATGATGTGCATAGTGAACGGGCAGAACTTCTTTTGCCAGCAAAGCTTCTAACATGCGGCGGCTCGGAGTTAGTTGAGCCTTCTACATACAGCTGGCATGATGATCCGCAACTGCCGTGGATGATAATCTATACAGGAGGAACAACAGGAAAACCAAAAGGTGTTGTCCTCTCGTATGAAACGGTTACTGTGAATGCGATGAATACTGTCATTAGCTGGGGGTTAAATGACAAAGATTGTACGTTAAATTATATGCCTCTTTTCCATACTGGTGGTATTAATGCACTTGCATTACCGATTCTACTAGCCGGCGGAACGGTTATAATCGGTCAAAAATTTGATCCGGAAAAAGCGATTCGTGCGGTGGATGATTATAAAACAACTGTTTCGTTATTTGTGCCGACAATGTATCAGCTGATGATTGAAACAGCCTACTTTAAAGAATCCGACTTTCCTACGGTAAGAGTATTTTTATCGGGAGGGGCACCTTGTCCAACACCAATCTATGAAAGTTTTCAAAGGAAAGGGCTGTTATTTAAAGAGGGATATGGTTTAACGGAAGCGGGACCGAATAACTTTTTCATTGATGCAGAAGTTGCGATGAAGAAAAAGGGCGCCATCGGAAAAAGTATGCTTTTTAATGAAGTGAAAATTGTGGATAGGGAAGGAAAGTTATGTGCACAAGGTGAAGTAGGTGAACTATATTTAAAAGGCAGTCATGTTTTTAAACAGTATTGGAACAATAAAGAAGCAACGACTAATACTTTTGATGAAGGCTGGTTAAAAACAGGGGATTTGGCAAAAATGGATAAAGACGGCGATTATTATATTGTAGGTCGGAAAAAGGAAATGATTATATCAGGCGGGGAAAATGTGTACCCTCAGGAAGTTGAACAATGCCTAATTGCCCATGAAGGAGTGCAGGAAGTATCGGTTATTGGCATTCCGAGTGAAAAATGGGGTGAATGTGTTGTGGCATTTATAATTGCAGAAAATCCCTCAGAAAATCTTCAGCATCAGCTTTTCCAGTATTGTAAAGAACAATTGGCCAATTATAAAGTCCCAAAGCAAATTCATTTTCTTCAGGAATTACCGAAAACAGCCGTTGGGAAAATCGACAAAAAGCAGCTAGTTAATTATATTTTTATAAAAGAACAAAATATTGTCTAAGCTAACTAAATACAATTATAAAGACCGGAATGCTGTTAATTCAACATTTCGGTCTTTTTAATACTTTCCGAACTAAGGATAAATTCAATTGAGTTTATATAGAGTTCATATAGTTACTTTACAATGCAGAAGTGTGAAAAAAGGAGGATTATAATGAACAAGCTATTAAATCCAATAACAGATTGGGTGTCAACGAAACGCGGAGCTTGGATTACGCTTATTGTTTGGCTTGTGCTAATGATCGGTTTAAGTGCCGGTCCAATGCTAAGTGAATACAAAGTGTCAAACTTCCAGTCGCTTCCGGATGATGCGCAGTCAATTATCGCTGAAAATAAATTAAGCGAGTATTTCCCGAACGATGAAGGAACACCAGGTATACTAGTTTTCCATAATGAAGATGGGGAAATTAACGTAGACAGTGTGAAAGAAATCTTAAATGCAATGATTGCGGAAGATATTGAAGGTATCGATCAAATTATCGACATCTCGAATTTACCACTGCAAGCTTTAGCAGGCTTCACGTCGGAAGACAAAACGACTATGATCGTGCCGATGACGTTGGAAAAAGGTCTTGGAAATGCTGAGTATGCGGAAATTAACGATTTTGCATCTGAAATCGGGAATGAAGCAGCTGAAAAAACAGGAGATACACAGTTTTATATTACAGGTCCTGCGGGGATTGCCGGAGATACAGTAAAGCTATTTGAACAGGCAGACTTACAACTGTTATTTGCGACAATCGGGATTATTTTAGTTTTATTAATTATTATTTACCGTTCGCCATTATTAGCTATTATTCCATTACTTGCAACGGTAATAGTTTATCAAGTAGTAAATCAATCGGTTGCTTTAATGGGCGCAGCTGGTTTAGAAATCAATAACTCTACAACTTCGATTATGAGTATTTTATTATTTGCTGCTGTAATCGATTATTCTTTATTCGTATTCTCACGTTACCGTGAAGAATTAAATCATTATGAAAATAAATATGAAGCAATGAAATACGCAATGCGTGCAACTGGTGAGCCGGTATTCTTTGCAGGTGGAACAGTACTTGCAGCAATGCTTGTTTTATTCTTCGCGGACTTCCGTGATTATCAAAACTTCGCACCAATCTTTGGTACTGCTGTATTTGTAATCATGCTTGGATCGATTACATTAGTGCCGGCATTATTTGCCCTATTTGGACGTAAAGCATTCTGGCCGAAAGTTCCGAAATACGGTGAAGCAAAAGAAGTAAAACATGGTATTTGGGGGCCGATTGCGAAGTTTGTTGTAAACAAACCTTACCTTTCAGGCGGATTAGTTTTAATTTTCATGTTAATTACTTCGTTTAACGTACTTAACTTGGAATACGAGTATGATACGGTTAAATCATTCCCAGAAGAGTTGCCATCACGTGTCGGCTATGAAATAGTTGAATCACGTTTTGATAAAGGGGAACTTGCACCAACTTCACTGCTAGTTGAAAGTGAACAAGCATTAACGGAGGAGCAAAAGCAGGCATTAGCAGATGCTTTAATGTCAGATGAAGCGATTGCGTCAGTACGTACATCTGCTGTATCAGAAGATGACACAAAATTAAAGTTATCAATGGCATTTGATGTAAGCCCATATTCTCCTGAAGCGATTGATAAGCTGGAAGAGATGCGTGAAAAAAGCGCAGATTATTTAGCGGAGGCAGGCATTGATGGGGAATTATATTTTGCAGGTACGACAGCAAAATTAGTGGATGAACGCAATGTAAATAACAGTGATATCATTAAAATTGTAATTTTGGAGACAATATTAATATTAGTACTGCTATTTGTATTAACAAAATCTTGGAAAATGCCGATTTATATGATGGCAACAATTTTAGTGTCTTACTTATCTGCACTGGGATTAGGGATCTTCTTAGTTGATGCATTATTTGGCTATGATGCTATCAGTACACGTGTACCTATTTATGCTTTCATATTCCTAGTTGCTTTAGGAATCGATTACAACATTATTTTAGTATCCCGATTCATTGAAGAGCGCAAGCGTATGAATGTGAAAGAGGCGCTTGAAATTGCGATCCGTAATACGGGTGGTGTAATTTCTTCAGCAGGTATTATTTTAGCAGCAACTTTTGCGGCGTTAATGACAATGCCGATTGCTGATTTGTTCGTCTTTGGCTTTATCGTATCTGTAGGGATTATTATTGATACGTTCCTAGTACGTGGTATGCTATTACCAATGCTGATCTTAACGTTCGAAAAAGACAAAAAGTAAGGCGTAGCGTAATAGATAAAAGGGAGGCATCGAGTAATTCGGTGTCTCTTTTTAGTATAAGAAGGCGGTGAACTTAATGCGGATTTTAGTTGTAGATGACGATGCATTTATACGGAAATTAATCGGTATTCATCTGAAAAAAGAAGGCTATGAAGCATTGTTTGCAAGTAATGGATTGGAGGCATTAACTATTTTGCAGCAGGAATTAGTGGATTTGGCGATTGTAGATGTGATGATGCCGAAAATGGACGGTATTTCTTTGACGAAGCGCTTAACTGAAGTCGGTGTTCCGGTATTAATGTTAACCGCTAAAACTACACTGGAAGATAAGGAAAAAGGTTTTTTGGCTGGGGCGGATGATTATATGGTAAAGCCATTCGAACCTAAGGAACTTTTATTTAGAGTACGTGCAATTTTACGTCGTTTTCAAAAACTTGAACGCAGTCAAACAAAAATTTCCAATATGCTGATTGACCGACAGACATTTGAAGTTAAAGTAGGGGAGCAAGTATTATTATTACCTTTAAAGGAATTTGAACTGCTAAGCATTCTAACTACGAGGCCGGAAGTGGTGTTTACGCGTGACCAGCTGATGGAGCAAGTATGGGGCTATGATTATGATGGGGACGACTTCACGCTGACAACCCATATTAAACGTTTACGAAGTCGATTGGAAGAAGTGAATGCACGCGTAAAAATTCAAACAGTACGAGGCATTGGCTATAAAATAGAGGAATTAAAATGAAAACATTGTATAAGCAATATATTGTAGTGACATTGGCAGTTATCGTTGTAAGTATTACTATGTCTATGTTGTTGATTGGTCAAATTTATCAATCTCAAATTCGGCCGAATACGGATGCCAAAAATTATGAAGTAGCACAGGAAGTAAAAAATATTATAACGACAATGCCGAGAGACAGCTATGAAGCCTATTTTGAGTCGGTTGCCAAGCTTGGCTATCAAATTGCAGTAGCTAATCAATCAGGAAATGTGTCAATGTATGGCAATAATTTCAACAAGATTGAGTTAAACGATGATATGCTGAATATTATTGGTACCGATAATGATTATCACGGGATTCAGGAGTATCAAGGATCTTCTTTATTTATGGATCATTTTGCGAATGATATTCAAAATACAGTTGGGGTGGCCTTTAGCTTTAATAATGAAAATTATGCATTTTTCATTCGGCCAGCTAACGCAACGCTCTTTTCAGAAATGCATTTATTACTCGTTAGCTTTATTATTATTACGGCCGTTGTAATTCTTTTGACAATGATTTTGCTGGCACGTCAGCTTGTAAGGCCGTTAAAACAGCTGCAAGAGGCAACCGAGCAAATTGCACAGGAAGATTATGATATTTATTTGCAAATTGATCGGAACGACGAACTCGGTCAACTTGCAACACAGTTCCAAAAGATGGCCAATCGTTTAGCGGAAAACGATCAGATTAAGAAGGATTTTATAAATAATGTATCGCATGATTTTCAATCGCCGTTACTTAATATTCAAGGGTACGCAAATGTCTTGAAAGATGCGGAGAATACGGAAGAAGAACGTGTGCAGTATTTAGAAATAATTGAGCAGGAAACGAAGCGTCTTTCAGCATTGACAAAGCAGTTGCTACTGTTGAGCTCATTGGACCAGAAAAATCTGCCGATAGAAAAAAAGCGTTATTCCTTGGATAAACAATTAAAGGAACGTCTGTTTTCAAAGCGCTGGAAGCTGGATGATAAGCAGATGGAGCTTGTATATGAGCTGGAACCAATTGAAGTATTTGCTGATGAGCAATTATTTGAGCAAGTATGGGATAACTTACTGTCAAATGCGATTCGATACAGTGAAGATAAAGGGAAAATTATTGTAACGTGCAATAAAAAAGACGATGCAATAATCGTTGTTATACAGGATTATGGCATTGGAATTCCTGAGGAAGCACTGGAAAAGGTAAAGGAACGGTTTTACCGCGTTGACCCATCACGCTCAAGCCAAAGTAGTGGTCTTGGACTGGCTATTGTCACGGAAATTGTAAAACGGCATGAAGGGCAATTTAATATAGAGAGCAAGCTAGGGAAGGGAACAAAAGTAGAAATCATACTTCCTAATTAGCTGATGAAAAGAAGGTATGCTAAAGAATTTTTAGCATACCTTCTTTTTTTTATTGTTGTATGTCTTCTAATGCTAAAAGTGCATCAATTGCACCGACTTTTTCGCAAACTTTTGAAGCGACAAAATTGGCAAATTCAATTATGTTCACCCACTCATTAAAAGAAAGATTCGTTTCATCACGTTTACTCAGCTCATATAAAACGGCACCAACAAAAGCATCACCAGCCCCTGTTGAATCGATGCAATTTACCCTATTTGGTGGTACAGTTGTTATTTTTCCGTTTTGAACGAGTACTGTCCCGTCAGCTCCTTGTGTAATGGCAATTGTTTTGTCAGTAAACTGACTCAGCCATTCAATCGCTTGTTCAAAACTCTCTGCCCGAGACAATAACATTAATTCTTCGTCACTCATTTTAATGAAGTGAGCTGCTTCGATAAACGGTTCGCATTTTTGAATAAACTGTTCAGTATCGTGTTTCCATAAGTCAGCACGGTAATTTGGATCGAATGAAATAAAATGATTTTGTAATAATAAAGTTTGCATTAACTGTTCGTAAGTTCTGCTAAAAGGTTCACTTAAAAGAGCTGTTGCTGAACCGAAATGAATCATATCAATCGACATTAAATGTTGGAGATTAAGGTCTTCAATGCAAAGCAGCTCATCAGCGCCTCGGTTAAAGATGAAATCCCGCTCACCACTGGCTTCTCTGGATACGAAAGCTAAAGTAGTAGGGGCAGTTGAATCAAAAATAAGCTGATCTGTATGAACGCCTGCATGCTCCAATGTTTGTTTCAGAAAGTGACCAAATGCATCGTCACCCACTTTTCCGCAAAAATACGCTTGACCACCGAGTTTTGCGATAGCAGCTGCAACATTGGCAGGAGCTCCACCTGCTTGTTTTTCAAAGGTAGTTGCTTCTATTATTGATTGCTCGGTTTGAGTTGTAAAAAAATCGATTAATAATTCACCAATACATAAAATTTGCTTCATATCGTTTCCTCCAAAATGATATCATTTTATAAATTTTGTCATAGATGAACATCAATTGTAAATATTTACCCTGTTTCTTGTTAAGAAAACAGAATCTTGGAGTAATATTCCTAATTTTAGTTAATAAAAGGAGTATGCCCATATGAAATCATTGGTGTATTATGGTAATTAAAGAGGAGGGTTAAAATGAAAATTAAAATATTTCTATCCACTATCGCAGCACCACTGCTTGTATTGGCATTTTTTCTTTCGCAAGCAGAGGCAAGCTCACAAAAATTTTCAGATATTTCTACAAATCATCCATACTACAAAGAGATTACTGAGATGGCAGATGCGGGGATTATAAAAGGTTCAAAAGGCGAATTTATTCCAAATGAAAAAGTTACACGAGCACAAGCAGCAACGTTTATGTATCGTACTATTGATATTAAAAAAGTACAGTACGTAAAAAAGCAGAATGTTAAGATTTTGGATGTTAATACGACAAATAGTCATTACACAGCTATTAAAGCAATGGTTGATGGCAACAAAATGTACACGAAAGACGGGAAATTTGAACCAAATAAAGAACTAACACGCGGTGAAATGGCTAAATTGCTTTTTTCGGGATTTAACTTATTTGAATTAAACTATGAGCAAGATCCAAAGAAACATCCATTTACAGATGTGTCCGAAGAATATGATTTTTACGTATCCTACTTATATGATTTAGGTATTACAACAGGTGATGGTGAAAAGTTTAACGAAAAGCAAACTATAAGCCGCCAGCATTTTTCAGCATTTCTTTATAGAACACTTCAATATTATGAGAACCGTTTGGAGATTGAACCGAAACGTAATTACCTCCAAAAAACAGATACATATGAAGATGCGGCAAACATTATCCGGAAATGGCCAATAGTAAAAATAACAACCGGTGGCGGAAATATTATTAATGAAACATTGTGGCAATCACCAGAAATACGATCGATATTAGTGGATGCATTGCCGGAATTATTAAAAGAGGTTCCGGGTTTAACTATTAATGGGGTTGCCGGAAACTTATTGATAAGTGAAAAAGGCTGGAAAACGCCAAGTAATCATCACTTTATGGGTCAATTTAATATTTATGACAGGAACAACGAGTTCTTTAGTGAAATAGATATTTCTAAAGAATCAACGTTCCCTATGCTAGAAATAATTTTACCGTATGCACTAGAAGACGATACAGATATTGCAACGACATTTAACAAAATTAAAGACTTTTCAACAATGCCAAACAAACCGAATGAATGGGAAACCTTACAATTAGAACACTCCAACGGCAAAGTAATCAGTATTCTAAAAAAAGATTACAATATGATGATTACAATAAAATAAATTATAAATAAATTTATGAAGTAGAAATGGAAGGGAAAGTCCAAGAAGAATACTTGGGCTTTTTTATCATTCAATGTGATGAAGCATTAAAACGATCACTGGTGGTATTAAAACAAGCATAACTAGATCTTTTAAAAATCAATAGTCCAAGTAACTCACAACTCAGTAGGGTGAATGGATATGTGAAGGTCTATCTATATAAAAGTCGTTGAATATTACTAACGGCTTTTTATTATTCAAGATATAGTAGTGACAATAATTTCCATTTGAATTATGATTAGTATGAATGGAGGTATAGTTATGAGTTTAATTTTACGTTTAAGTAATGGAGAAAAGATAGAGATGAAAGCCAGTCTTGAGGAATTTGAAGAAATGTATTTAAAGGATGACGGTCACTTTCATTCTGGTTATATAAGATTCGTGTTAAATGATGGTAAAGAAGAGCAATCAGAACTAATATTTACAAACCACATTGTTTCTATAGAAGAAGTAAAGTAATATTCGAAGTCACATCCAATCGGGTGTGGCTTTTTGCTCTGAACACATGGAATTTTACAATTTAATCGATGATGATACGCGAGATAAATAAAAATGAAAAAAGCACCTCAACCAATTTGGTTAAGATGCTGTATAAACCTTGATATGATGCTGCTTATGTAAGCAGCCACATTGCCGTAGTTATTATAGAAAGTTTTAAACCACCACTCCTCAAAGTGGGTGTTCGCAAATGCTATCCTGTCTATCCTGAAGTCAAAAGAGTCCAGGCACGCCATTCCAACATCGATGTAAAACTCCCTGTATAAGTATAAAGGTTAAAACTTAATATTCGTACGTACAACGTAGCCTTATTCATATAATATAACAACTTTCTGCTATGTGCAAGAAAGTACGTTCGACAAAAAAAGTCAAATGATTTGATTCGTTTTAATGAATATCATCTATAGTAACTGGCATATTCGCCTGAAATTCTACATTGTACTTTCTTTCATAGTAAAGGGATGCATAGCCCTCTTTTTTGCCGTCACGGTTATCAATTTGTTCATCCATATAAATAAAAACAGTATCATACTTAATATCATCTGCGTCCAACACAGATTGAATTTCTTGAACAATTTTTATAAATTCCTCTTTTGTTTCACCTTTATATAATGGGAATTCCATTGTAATCGAAGGTGGAACGATAACATTTACGGTAGGAGCCCACTCCGTTTGTGAAAACTGATTCGGTACGTCGATTGAGTAAAATATGTTAGCAACCGGGAATGCTTTTAATAAGTTTTTTACATATTGTGAACCTTGATCGCTCCAGTCATTCGATTTTGCCTCATCCCTTGAATCATAATGCATCATCTTAGCTTCAATCGTATTTGGTACATATTTAGGGCCTACTTCAAAAGTATAGTTCCAATAATTAGGTTCTTCATTGAAAGTTACATCAAAATCATAGGTATTAAATTTAAAATTATAGGAGCCTTTTTCTACACGAAAATTGGTATTTGGATAATGTTCGGTTAAGTATGCCTTTATCGTAGACTTAGCAATTTGTTTAGAAATGAAATTGCCGTTAAATTCGTTATAACCGAACAGTACGGAACCTGTAATAACGAGGGCCAATAGAATTGAAAGCCACTTTTTCATATCGAATCCTCCTTGTTAAAAGCTTGAATAAGTAGTTTGACAACGATAATTCCCAGAACAGTAAAGATCGTGTGAATAAATGCAGTAAATAGACCACCCAAAGTAATTTCCCATAAAAGTGAAAGGGTAGAGGCGTGGTAAATGATTTGGTCAGTGTACCAATTCGAATAGGAGCCGAAAGAATCAATTGTTGTATAAATTGACCAAATAAATACAGGTACGAATGCCAACAATAGCGTGAGAATTGTATGACGATAAAAGTAAAATGTTACAATTCCTAAAATAAAATAAGACAAAATAAATGTGAAGCTTTCATTTAATAATGAAGTGTTTATAGCAAAGACAAAAGAAAGAATAACGAACAATAGCTGATAAATCGTAAGTTTTAAATGTGCGTGCTTAATCATTTTTGAAGCTGCCTTTTTAGGTGACGGGAGTGCCGGTAATTCTTCCATTGTGGCGGAAGTAAGCTTTTGGCAATTAGGGCAACTGGCTAAATGTTGCTCAATCCATTGTTTTGTTTCAGGCTGAACAAGGTTTTCTTCATATAAAGGTAATAAATCCTCGGTAATTTTACATGAATTCATAACAATTCCTCCTCTCGTTGTAGCTTAATTTTTTGCCGGTGAAAATTAACACGTACATAGTTTTCGCTTAGCTCTAGCAGCTCACCAATTTCCTTAAAACTTAGTTCACCAATAATTCGAAGCAATACAATATCCTTAAACGGAGGTCCGAGCTGTTCAATCTTTGACAGGAGCCGTTTGGATTCATCTTTTATTTCAATGAGTTGCTCGGTAGTAAATAGTGTAATTGACGGTTGTGCCTCCATTTTGGATGCTAAGCTCTTTTCATAACTTTTTTTACGGTAATACTTTTTTAATAAGTTATTTGCAATATGAAAAAGCCATGTCGATAGTGCCGCTTCACCGCGATATGTATGAATCGATTTTGCTGCTTCGTAAAAAACATCCTGTGTAAGATCTTCAGCGATGGCTGAATTGGATGTTTTAATATAAAAATAAGCGTATATTTTCGGTTGCAGCTCCCGGTATAACTGTTCTAGCGCATCCACTCAGTTCACCTCACAAAATGATGTTTATTATTATAGTACCTTCAAAATAGAATTCGTTACAAAAAAGGAAAAAAAAGCTCCTCACCATTTTCAAGAACTAGTGGGGAACATGCCCTCATTAAATAAGGGGGGATTTTACCGTTATTTGAATGATGTTGCCTATTATAGGATAAATAAGGGAACGTTTTACCGCTATTTTAAATAAAATCACGGAATTTCATGTTATTTAGGTCAATAACGGAAATTCATGCCCTTATTTTTACGATTTTTTATTTTATTTTTGAAATAAGGGAAAATCATTCCTCTATTTACCTCATTACGCATTTCGAGTGTTGAATCCAAAAAAAAAGCCTTCCTTATATTTCGGAAGCCTTCTGTCGTTAGTCGTTATGTTGTTGTAGAATATTTTCTGTTAATAAAGCAATATCAATCACCGTTTTTTCCGTCACAACATCTGATAAAATTTCATTGCGGAAGTATGCAACAGATACCGGTAAATTGATTAATAGGAGCTTACTTAACGCACTTTCATACATATAAACAAATTCCTTATCGGTGTTTCCACGCTTAAGTTCTGAAAATGATTCATAAAACTGATCAAGTTTATCAGAGAATTCAAGTAAACGACCTTCAATCGTCTGATCTTTACCTTCTTTCATTCGATCAAAAAATACATCCTGCAAATCAGGTGGTATTTCTTCTAGAATAAACTTTTCCATCATTTTTTCTTCGACATGGGCAAGCATTTGTTTTAGCTCGACACTCGCATGTTTGACCGGTGTCTTTATATCTCCAATAAATACTTCAGCGAAATCATGATTGATTGTTTTTTCGTATAAAGATTTCCAATCAATTTTACTCCCTGCGCGTTCCTCTAAAGTTGCAAAAAACATCGCATACTGAGATACCTTCCATGAATGTGCCGCCACGTTATGCTCTTCAAATTTAAATCGACCGGGACAACGAATGATGCGTTCTAAATCATTTAAACTTGTAAAAAATGTATGGATACCTATAAGAATCACTCCTTTAAGTTGATACTTTTACTGTACTATTAGTTATACCCGAAAAGTGAATTTATAAAAGTAATTAATTAAACTTTAACATGACGTTAACAGAGTAAAGCTGAGAAAAGATTTGTAAAAATATATTAATATGACAAGGAAATAGAAAAAGCGCTCATTGAAAAAGTTCAAGAGCGTTTTTTCTTTTTAGCCTAAACTTGGACGTCAATCGATTGTCCTTTATAAGGATGGGCTGCTGGAACTGTCTGAGATTGGGGTAGTGTTTCCATCATTTGAACAGCAGTGGCTGTCCCCATATTCATTGCTTTGTCAAGAATGCTTAATTGCACTGTTTGCTGTAAAGATGCAACTTGAGCTGCCATCATAGAGCTAATTTCCAAAGTAATCCCTCCTTTTCTTTATTATCGACGAAATTGAAAAATGTTGAGTTGAATGTAGTATTTGTAACATGCCTGCAAACAAAATGGCAACTTCTATATCTATCTTTGTTGTCACTCCGCAAAAAAATGATAACTCTATGTATAATTCCCTTCAATATTAGTAATAATTATCCAAAAGCTCTGAAATATGCTTGTAATGGAGGGTTCATGGAAGCGACATAAAATTGCAATGTATTTGCGGTAAATTTGGAGCAGGGTGAAAATGAGTAAACTTAGTTGCTAAGAATTTGGAGGGAAAGAAGATTTGAGACATAAAAAACTATTAGTATTTTTATTGGCTGGAGTAATTGCTTCAAGTGGAATTTTTGCCAATGAAGCAACTGCCTACACAATTGAATCGGATGATACGCTTTATAGTATAAGTCAACAATTCGAGACGTCTGTCGCCGTTTTAAAAGAAATTAATAATTATCCGAATGATGTAATATATGTTGGTGACACAATGGATGTTACAATAGAAGATCCCCTATATACAATTGAACAAGGCGATACATTATATAGAATTGCGTTAGAAAATGAGGTTACGGTGGACCAATTACAGGAATGGAATGGTCTCAATTCAAATATGATTTATGCGGGCGATACACTCACTGTTTCCGGACCTTTAGAGGAGGAAGTGGCGGCTAGTGAAGTTAAAAGTGCATCAGGAGAAGCCAGTTGGACACCGCCAGAAATAGAGACGCCGACATATTCAGGTGAAGCGCCTAATGAAGGAAAAACAATGACTGTTGAAGCAACAGCATATACTGCATATTGTGAGGGCTGTTCCGGCACAACCGCAAATGGTACAAACTTACGTGCCAATCCTCATTTAAAAGTAATTGCGGTGGATCCACGTATTATTCCATTAGGTACAAAAGTTTGGGTGGAGGGTTATGGTGAAGCTATTGCTGCTGATACAGGTGGAGCAATTAAAGGCAATAAAATCGATGTATTCATCCCAAATCTAAACAGTGCCTATGAATGGGGACGTCGTACGGTTACAATAAAAGTTTTAAATTAATACTGATTAAGCCACTCACTTTTGGGTGGCTTTTTTGTATATTTGCCCTCCTTAATTGAAATACTAGCTTCAAGGAGGAGATATTGTGCGAATTATAATCTTATTTTTAAGTGTACTCATGTTAGGAGGATGTAACTTCTTTCAAAAAGAAAAGATTCCTGTAAGTGCACCTGAAGCATTGTCAGCAAAGGCAATTATGTATGATACGAATGAAAAGCTGGTTGGTGAAATTGTTTTTACGGAGACAACAAAAGGAGTAGAACTAACAGCTATTTTAAACAGTTTGCCTCCAGGTGACCACGGAATCCATTTACATGAGTTTGGTAAATGTGAACCTCCTAAATTTGAATCAGCGGGAGCACACTTTAATCCAACCAATAAAAAGCATGGGGTGGAGAATCCTTCAGGGCCACATGTTGGTGACTTACCGAATATAACTGCGGATGAATCTGGTGAAGTACATTTAAACTTTATAACGGCTGATTTCACACTAAAAAAAGGCGAGAAAAATTCTTTATTTGATGAAGATGGCACGTCTGTCGTTATTCATGAAAAAGCAGATGACTATAAAACAGATCCATCCGGTAATTCGGGAGCACGTATAGTTTGTGGTGTAGTTGAATAAAAAACTAAAATTCTATATAAAGAAATATCATGTGCATTCCGTACATGATATTTTTTTATGGAATAAAATTTATCAAATATAAATATCAAATAACTTATTCATAAATATCTCTTTAGTGAAAAACTACATTTCACAGCATTTTGACGGTTTTATTAGAATAATATAATTATTTGAAAAATGAGACTTTTGAAATATTAATTGACTTTTGAATATTATTCTATGTAAAATGTATCCATATTAGGTGTAAAGGGGGAAATTTTATGTTCAAATCTAAAAATATGCTATTCGTATTAGTACTAAGTGTATTTATGTTAGTGCTAGCTGCTTGTGGCAGTGATGATGAAGACACATCTACAACTGATACTGGGTCTAACTCAGGTGATACAGCAACGGAAGCGGATTATGGTGATGTTAAATTTTTAAGTATTTTAACAGGTGGTACGCAAGGGACTTACTATCCATTAGGTGGTACGTTTGCGGACTTAATCACAACTGATACTGGGGTAAAAACAACTGCGGAAGTATCACAGGCTTCTGCTGCAAATATGACGGCGTTAGCTGATGGCAAGGGAGAAATTGCCTTCGTTCAGACAGATATCGCATACTATGCAACACAAGGTACTTTAATGTTTGAAGGGCAAAAAATTGACTCTGTAGTAGCATTAGGTGCTTTATATCCAGAGACAGTTCAATTAGTAACATTAGCTGATTCAGGTATTAAAACGTTTGCAGACTTAAAAGGTAAAAAAGTTTCTGTAGGTGCACCAGGTTCAGGTACTTATGCAAACGCTGAGCAATTATTAGAAATCCACGGTTTATCAATTAAAGACGATATTCAAGCGCAAAATTTAGACTTCGGTGAATCAACTGATGGTATTCAATCAGGTCAAATTGATGCAGCATTCATTACAGCTGGTTACCCAACTGGTGCTGTAGAAGCGTTAAATGCAACAAATGGTGTAACTATTATACCGGTTGAAGCAGATAAAGCAGAAGAATTAATCGCGAAATACCCATACTACGCAGTGGATAAGATCCCTTCAGGCACATATGGTTTGGAATCTGATGTCCCAGCTGTATCAGTAGGTGCGATGTTAGCGGTTCAAAAAGACCTGCCAGAAGATTTAGTATATGCCATGACGAAAGCTATTTATGACAACACGGATAAAATTGGTCATGCTAAAGGCGAATTCATTAAAGCTGAAACAGGCTTAGACGGAATCGGTATTGAAGTTCACCCAGGTGCACAACGATACTTTGATGAAGTTAAGTAGTAACAAGAAACAAGGGCCTCTGTTGCAAAAAAATGCTTCAGAGGTCTTTTATATCTATACCTTATTAGTGCAAGGGTGTCTTTTTAAGCGGGGGATCTAGATGAAAAAGTGGTTATTAATAATCCTTGCTTTATCCGTTAGTGCGCTTTTTTTTATTCCTTTTGAGCGTAGTATCACTTTTACGGAGACTAAAACTGAACAACCGGAGCAGTTTTTTTTGCCGTTAAAAAACGAAGATACATTTCAACTCGTCTTTACGCATTCCATTCATTTAACTGATGTGATAGAAAGTTATGAAGTGCTTCCTACCAACAATCTTCAATTACTCTCAATGGAATATTCGGATGTGGCTATCGGTATGCCAAGTTATGCGGAGGAAGGGCAAACGCTTCACTATGAAAATGGCGTCTATACCCTTAAATATATGGACGCAAAATTAAAAGAATTTACGCTACATATTGGGGATGTCGACTATAAATTGGATCTCCAGCATAAAGGTAGAATTATACCTTTAAAGGAGCAATTAGTACGTGGGAAATCCTATTTGATAAAAGTGAAAAACTTGTCTTTATATGACAAAATGAAAGGAGTCGAATTAAATGACTGATAAAAAAATGGCAGGAACTTCAGAGGAATTAAACGAAGCGCTTACGCTAAAACAGCAGCAGGAGTTACTGGAGAAATACGATATAGAATCGAATCAGCGTAACCCGCAAAATATTATGAAGCATTTCATCTATTTTGGTTTACTGGCATTTACACTGTTCCAATTGTACACAGCCATATTCGGACAGTTTCCAGCTCAAATTCAGCGTACAGTGCACATAGGATTTGCTTTAACTTTTGTATTTTTACTATTCCCGGCAAGTCGTAAGCTATCAAAACGCTCCATTCCATTTTATGATTATATTTTAGCAGCTATAGCTATTTTTGTTGGAAGTTACTGGGTGTTGAATTATGACCGACTTGTTCAAAGTTTAGGGAAGTTGGAAACATTAGATTTCGTTGTGGGGCTTTTAGCAATTATTATTGTGTTGGAAGGGGCACGTCGAGCGGTAGGATTACCAATCGCCATTATCGCCGGGCTGTTTTTACTTTATGCATTTTATGGTCAGTACATGCCGGACTTTATGGCACATCGCGGACAAAGCTTAGATAGCATTGTTAACTTAATGTACTTCTCGACAGATGGTATTTTAGGTACACCGCTAGCAGTATCTTCTACATTCATTTTTGCTTTCCTGTTATTCGGTGCATTTCTTGTTAAAACAGGTGTAGGGGAATATTTTAATGATTTAGCTATTTCACTCGCAGGTAAATTAGTAGGTGGTCCAGCTAAAGTAGCGATTTTTTCATCTGCATTACAAGGAACAATTTCAGGGAGCTCTGTAGCCAACGTAGTAACTTCAGGTTCTTATACAATCCCTATGATGAAACGTCTTGGTTATAATAAAAACTTCGCAGGTGCTGTAGAGGCTTCAGCATCCACTGGTGGTCAATTGATGCCTCCGATTATGGGAGCAGCCGCGTTCTTAATGGTTGAGTTTATTGGACGTGGAATAACGTATTGGGATATCGCCAAAGCAGCTGCAATTCCGGCATTACTATATTTTGCAGGGATCTGGATTATGACGCACTTTGAAGCGAAGCGATTAGGTTTACGTGGTCTGACGGATGATGAAATGCCGGACCGCTCGCATGTATTAAAGAAAATTTATTTATTAGTTCCAATCGTGTTAATTATTGTACTGATGATGTCAGGCATACCGGTAATTCACGCTGCCCTTTATGGGATCTTAGCATGTATCATTGTAGGTTTTATTAATCCTGATGTGAAGTTCGGCTTTAAGGAAATCATTGACGGGCTGGTTGATGGTGCACGTTCAGCATTAGCAGTAGCAGCAGCAACGGCATGTGCCGGAATTATTGTAGGGGTTGTTGTAAAAACTGGTTTAGGACTATCTCTTGCAAACAGTTTAGTTAAACTGGCAGGTGGTAGTATTATTATTACATTGTTCTTCGTAATGATTGCATCATTAATTTTAGGTATGGGTGCACCTACGACAGCAAACTATGTAATTACATCAACAATCGCTGCTCCGGCAATTATTGCGTTATTGGCGCCAGATGTACCAGCAAGTGCAGCACCAATTATTGTTGTATTATCAGCACACTTCTTTGTATTTTATTTCGGTATTATTGCAGATATAACACCACCAGTCGCGCTCGCCGCCTTTGCAGCATCGGGTATATCAGGTGGAGATCCGATTCGTACAGGTGTAAACTCGGCTAAACTGGCAATTGCTGCCTTCATTATTCCATATATGATCATCTTCTCACCGGCATTGCTAATGATTGATGTAACAATCTGGCAAATTGGTTGGGTAGTATTTACGGCATTAATGGGTATGATCGCAATAGGTGTTGGGGTTATCGGTTATTGGTATCGTTCGGTAAATTGGATTGAACGTATTGTTTTATTAGCTGCGGGTCTAGCAATGATTTACCCAGAGTCAATGACAGATACATTAGGTTTAGCTGTCTTTGTAATTATGTTTATTATTCAATGGATGACAAGGAATAAAAAAACAACATCAAAAATAGCGGTTTCTTAAAATACGGAAGAGCGTTTGAATATTAAATTCAGGCGCTCTTTTAATTTATCTCAAAATAAGATGGATTTAATACTATTTATGCATATACAGCTAATAATAGTTGATTTTATAAAAAATCCATTATATTATTTAAATTAACTAAAAATTCTAATAATTAAAAAGAGGTGGATGTGGATGACAACAATTTTAAAATCAATGCTTGAGACATACTTGTTCGATGAAGAGATGGACTTCGAATCAACGGAGCAGCAAGAGGTGTTGGAAAATGAAGAGCGTACTCAATACCCAAATGGATTTTTCTCAAGCCTATAATATAATTTTTGATATGCATAATTTTTTCAGAACTTACCGGTGTCTATCCAATTAAGCAATTAGGATAGATACCTTTTTAATTTTACGCGAGCATTGAGACTTTGGCAGTTGAAGTTTCATTTTATTGGGCAGTAATAATGTAGATTATAAATATTGTACTGTATAATAGGGATACTAAATAATATTCGAGGTGCGTTTCATGTTAGCAGTAGATTCAACGGAGCAAATGATTTTTGATTGGTTTCAGTATTTCCATGCAAATCCTGAAATAAGCTGGAAGGAAGTTAATACGACAGCTAAAATAGCTGAAATATTAGATGAGATGGGCGTAAACTATAAAAGGTTTGACGATGTGACAGGGCTTGTCGCAGAAATTGGGCAAGGTGACGAGACAGTCGCGGTTCGTGCAGATATTGATGCACTTTGGCAAGAAGTAGACGGCGTGATGCAGGCGAACCATTCTTGTGGACATGATGCAAATATCTCAATCGTTTTGGGGGCGCTCTATGCATTAAAAAATGAATCGTTAAAGAAGAAAATACGATTTATTTTTCAACCGGCTGAAGAAACAGGTGGTGGAGCGTTAGCAATGATTGAACGCGGTGTTATAGAAGATGTAACACATTTATTTGGCGTGCATTTACGTCCAATGGAAGAGCTCCCTTTAGGGAAAGTTGCTCCGGCCATTTATCATGGGGCTGCTGCATTTTTATCAGGAACAATTACTGGAATTGATGCACATGGTGCTCGTCCACATCAAGGGAAAAATGCGATAGATGTAATTGTAGCGATTCAGCACATGTTGAAAAATATTCATATTGACCCATTTGAAGTGTATTCCGCTAAGTTAACGAAGATTGTAGCGGATGGCGGAAGTGTGAATATTATTCCGGGCAATGCAAGCTTTTCGATTGATGTACGTGCTCAAAAGAATGAAGTCCTGACAAAAGTGCAAAACTACGTGGAAAAAGGTTTAAAGCAAATAGCAGAGATGTTCGATATTGATGTTGCTTCTGACTGGTTAGATGTCACACCGGGTGCAGAAGTATCTAAAGAAGCGGCTGCTTTAGCGGAGCGCTCAATTATTGAAGCATTGGGACAACAAAGTTTAGCAGAAGCAGTCGTAACACCGGGCAGCGATGATTTCCATTTTTATACGATAAAAAATCCCCAATTGAAGGCAACGATGATAGGGGTCGGTGCAAATCTAGGACCGGGTCTTCATCACCCGAAAATGTCGTTTGATGAAAAGGCATTAATTGATGGAGTGAAAGTAATAGCCACGACATTAAAAAATTGCGCAAATGAATAATGAGTTGAAGCGATGCTATGAAATGTAGCATCGTTTTTTGTTTGGAAGAAGCGGGGGGTAGTGGATATTAGAAAAGTTGAAGCGGATATTAGATAACTTGGAATGTTTATTAGAAAGTACTTTGTATTTATTTGAACTTTTGACCACTTTATTAGCGCATAGGCAAAGTTTATTAGCAACTCAAAAATTTATTAGAACTTTTCAGATTTTATTAGAAAAAGCAATTCACTTATTAGAAAACATCTACGCTCCGACACCCTTAAATTAAAAAAGTGCCGTTATTGAACGACACTTAAATTATCTATTATTTTATCGGACAGAATCCACAAGCCATTAAGCCTGGAATATCCTTCGAGAAGCAACAGCTTTTTCTAACTGGCTGATTAATTAGTGCAGATGGACTTTTTCCGCCTGTGTAATTTAAAAACAATGATTTATCTGAGAAGTAGCGCCAAACCTCTTTTCCTTCTAGCAATTCCAAATCCTCAAAGGCGCGGTCTGCCAGTGCCGGGTTTTCGAGCAATGTATGGTAATGCCAAAGCATATAGCCGAAAATATTCTCCCATAAAATTAGTGGCGAAATTGTCGTCGTTTTACGTAACTGACCAATAATGACCGATGCTTTATATAAAATATCGGTAACCACACGCTCACGTTCATCATCTTCCACATAGCGGAAATCGTTCGGATTGATATACATACCAAGTGTATGAATCCCATACTCCTGAACAATCGCAAATCTTAAATTTTCAGGCTTGCCATCCCAGACTTCATCATAAGTTGTCAGCATATAAAACTGCATTGCCACAAACATGCCGTAGCGACGACCGAAGTGGGAAATTGCTGCAGTTTCGGTTGCGGCATTTGTTATACCCATCATTAAATTACGAAAGTCAGTTAAATAAAAGTCTTTATGTAAATTGGCTAATGTAAATAATGGACGGTCTGGTTCCTCTGTAAAAATACTGTAAGAATTTAATTGTCGAACTTGATCGTATGAAAGTGCAGGCATTCCAATCACCTTTTCTTAAAAGTTGTTTACCTTTACTATAACATTTCTCTTCACAAACGAGTGCAAAAACGCTACTATAAACTAAACATATAAGGAAGGTTGGTTTTAAAATGAAACCTATTTCTATTCCAAGACCGTTAGTTCGAGTAAATCAATGGACTATTTTTCTATCTGTCATATTAACATGGGTGACGGGACAATACTGGCTTTTAGCAATTCCTTTAGTAGCGAATTTACTTGGAATCTTTACTGGATTTAATCCGATTATGCGAATAGCCAGGTTATTTTTAACGAAAGATTTAAAATCCTATATTCCTGAAGATGTTGCTCAGCAAAAGTTTAATTCGACGATTGCTAGTATTTGTTTAGCAGGGGGATTACTAGGATTTGTATTCCAACTTCCAATCGTTGCCTATAGTTTTACAATAATGGTGGCAGTAGCATCATTTGTTGCGATTTTAGGGTTTTGTATAGGTTGCTTTATTCATTTTCAATGGAAACAGTTTCAATACCGTCGTTCTATTAGAAATACTTAAAAAGTTTTTGAATTATATTGACAATGATAGTGATAATCATTATCATTATAAATGTAGCAAGAGCTTATTTGTAATACAGTACAAATAAGTCTGAGCTAACCGCTTTCTCCAGGAGCTAGTTAGCTCAGAAAATATTATTCTAAATCCCCTCATTTAGAATGTAAGTTTGACAGTGTGTCAGACTCTGAGTTTTTCACCCTTTATTTTCATCTAGTTTACTTCCTTTTTGGAAGACCCGTTACCCGTATCAGCAAATTGATACGGGTATTTTTGTTGCAAAAAAAAATAAAAACTTTTTGAAACTAATTTTGAATTTTTCCGTCTGTACGTTGCTTTAAAAGAAAAGCTAACGGAGGAAATTATGAAAAAGGTTATTACTGTAGGGGTATTCGCTGCTTGTGTATTATTGATAGCAATTCAATATAAAAGTTTTGGTCAAAATATCGAAAGGGCTGTCGCTAACGAAAATGAGGTTGTTCAAGTGGAGAATGACTTCCAAATTGAACAAGCGACACATTTGTTTGAAAAAGTTCTTCTTATAGAAGAAGCACAGCCAATTTATATGAAAGGGAAGGCTCTTGTTGAAATTGGAACTGTGCAGCCAGGTGCATCTTTTGCCATTGCAAGTGAAGATGAGCTTTTTTATGAATTGCGGTTCGGTAAAATAACAGCATTTATAAAAAAGGGAAGTGCAACCGTTGAAAAACGGGAAATTCAATCATTAGTCAATAAAGAGGTGACAGGTTCAATCAAGGCAGACGAAAGAGTGGCTGTCTATGAAGAAACAAGCTTTGATAGCGCGGTTATGCTTCAGCTTGCACAAGGATTTCGCTTTCCGATAGTGGGAGAAATAGGGGATTGGTTTATTGTGAAAATTGGCGAGCGTGCGGGTTATATACATAGTCAATCAGTTGAAATAGATGAAGGTATTCCGGTCTTAGTGTATCATCATATTTTACCGAAAGAAGAGATGGTGACAGAGGCGAGTACTGTTTCGGTTGAATCATTTGAGCAACAAATGGTCTTTTTGGCCGAGGAGCAATTTGAAACAATTACAACAGCACAGCTTTACGATTATTTGGAAGGTCGCCAAATTCTTTCAACCAATTCGGTACTTATTACTTTTGATGATGGTCTGCTATCGACGAAGGAATATGCCTACCCAATTTTAAAGAAACATGGGTTTACAGCAGTACAGCATATTATCTCCTCTCGAACGAATCGTTATGAAGGCGAGCAGGTTTTTAATAGTGAAGGACCACTTCAGTTTTTTACGGAATATGAGATGGAACAATTAGCAGATGTATTTTATTATGAGGCTCATACAGATGGTTTGCATCGCCTCAATAGTGAAACAGGGATTGGTGTAGCACTTGAACTGTCGGCTTCTGAAATTGCAGCGGACTTAAAGCGAAATGTTGCGACGCTTAAAAATGCGACATCGTTAGCGTATCCGTTCGGTCATTATAATGAAGAGATGGTTAAAGCGATGAAGGAAGTCGGGCTATTAATCGGCTTTACGACAAATGAAGGATATGCAAATATTGAGCAATCAAATTATGAAGTAAATCGTTTTGGGGTAACAGAAAAGAAGACATATGAACAGTTCACTTCCTATGTAAAGGGGGTGTTCTGAAAATAGATAGATAGAAGGTGTTAATAGCTAATATGAAAGATTTTGATGACATATTAGATGCGCATACGCGTTATTTAGTGCGCATTGCGTATTTGTACGTAAAAAATTGGGCTACCGCAGAGGATATCGTACAAGAAGTATTTGTGACATACTATCAAAAGAGCGATCAATTTCGCAACGAATCGTCGTTGAAAACGTATTTAACTAAAATGACTGCCAACCGGGCAAAAGACTATTTGCGCTCGTGGAAACATAAAAAGGATATTTTCTTCGATACAGTTTTTGCACAGACAAAGGGTGCAGATGAAGAAATCATACAAAAACAGCAGCTTGCTTCTCTCGAAAAAAAGTTATTCCAGCTACCACTGAAATATCGTGAGCCACTCATTTTATATTATTATAACGAGCAGTCGATTGCGGAAATTGCATTATTTTTAGAGCTTAATGAAAATACGGTGAAAACGCGTCTGCGCCGAGCAAAGCAGCAATTAAAAGAGTTTTTTAACGAAGAGGAAATGGAGGGATGATGCATGGATCCATTTAAAAAGCAGCTGGAAGACATGATGGGTGATACAAACTTGCAGGAAAGCAGAATAAAACAGCGTGTGAAAAATGATTTAACGACACCAAAAACAAAGCGTTCATGGCATGTACAAGTAGTGACAGCCGCGGTTGCAGCGGTTGCGGTATTCCTATTTATGACAGCAGCTCCTTTTACCCAAAATTCAGCAAATGAAGGGCGGGGTGTCCCTTATGATCCGCTTGATGATTTGGCGCAAATCGCTACCCTTCAAAAATCAAAGCAACTTTCTACAATTAATTATGATGCTTTTGCACAGCTACCAGTGCTTGAAGAATTAACAGATTTACAATATATCGATAAGGATTCCTTTTCAATTGCAGGGAAAGAGGAACTTTATCATACGGTTATTGAAAGACAATCTAATTTATTTGATGAAGTTGTATATAAAGCAGGCGATATTGTTCGAACGATGACAAATACGAGCAGTCATTTGCCTATTTATGAAAATGCCTACTATGAAGTAATCGCTGTGCCGGGAGACCGGGTCGTTTTGCAGAACGGCAAGCTAACAGTGAATGGCAAGCCTGTCCAATCGGAATTAATGACATTGTATGAGGAAAACGGCAATACGATTGCAGGCGGCTATGACCAATTATTAAATGCACGGGAATATTTTTTAGTAAATCATTTCCCAGCTGAAAATACTTTGCAGGCAGGAACGATTACGGCTGTGCATAAAATTTATGGGGAAGTAGTAGGGTTGGCTCAGCAAAGTAAGACGGATTCCATTTATTTCGAGTTGTCAAATGACTATACACCGGACCAATATTTCGATTTATATTTATATGACCAGATATTTGGAGAAGGAACAATGAGTGAAAGATTGTCCGCCCAAGATAGTGCATTTCCGCATGCCAATCGCTTAGGGGAGCTGTTTTTAGAGGCGTCTTACCGCAGTGTTACGTATCTATCCGACACAGAAGTAGAAATTCGCTACCAATATGGTCGTGAAGGGGTAGGGGAATATGTATTTAAAATGTATAAAGATCAGACAGGCGTATGGCAATGGGGATTATAAAAAAGTGGGTAGTGACAAAAACTGTCGCTACCCATTTTCGTTTTTTAGCTGTAATCTTTTTCTATTTACTAGTACTGTATGATAACTATGAATGAGCAATCCAATGATGATGACAGCTAAACCTGCTAAAGCGAGTGGCTTTGGTAACGGGGCATTAAGTAACATCATTTCACCCATCACCACAAAGAGAACTTGGATGGATTGGGTTGCTTCTACAGCGGCAAGTTTCCCTTGATCATGTCGTACGCGGTCAGTAGCGATAAAAAATAATACAGTAGCAATTACACCGGATGATACCGCCACAAGAAGTGATTGGTATAGTTGACTGGCAGATGGTAAACCAACTGTAAAGAAAGCATAAACTGCGAGTAGTACCCAAATTGGTAAAGAGGCAATTGTCATACCGAGCACACGTTGGAATGGATCAACTCTTCCGCCGCAAAGTGCCATCATTTTTCGATTGCCGAGTGGATAAGCAAAGGCAGCTATAATGACAGGGATTGTTCCTAGAAGTAGGCTTTTTGTTGAAACAGTTTGTGCTTGTGGGATTTGTATCATAAAAATACCGATCAAAATAATACCCGAAATACTTAACGATATCAGTGGTATTTTTGCCCGAACTTTCTTTCCGTCAATGGTGGAAAGGAAAAGTGGTGCAAGAAGTAGACCAGCTACAATGGTAAATTGCCATGTACCCGATACGAGCCACCCGGGTCCATACGCAGCAGCAAATGTAAGAGGGGCATAAAATAGTACAAAGCCTATAAAGCTCCATCCAACCCATTCAACGGGACTTTCCTTCATTTCATTTGATAAAATTCGAAATCCATTTTTCCCCCGAATAGCGACGATTGCTATTAAAAAGGGAACCATGAAGAAGTAACGAAGGGAAGAACTCCAAAGCCAGCTGCCTCCCTCCAGTTCCATGGAACGGTTTAAAATAAACGTAACAGCAAAAAATAATGAAGCTAAAATGCCAATGAATATCTCCTTCATTTCACACCACCTGAATAGTTATAATTTTCCGTCTATTTAGTATGTAAAAAAATGGAGCGAGTTCAATCGCTCCATTAATTTTAGTTGCGTTGTTCAAACAGCTGAACGATTTCAATAATGACTTCTGTAGCCTTTTCCATCGTTTCCGCTGATACGAATTCATATTTTCCGTGCATATTTTCTCCACCTGCAAAAATGTTTGGCGTTGGCAAGCCCATGTATGATAGCTGGGAACCGTCTGTACCACCACGAATTGGTTCTACAATTGGAGTAATATCAAATTTAGCAAAGGCATCCTTTACAATATCGACAATTTCCATAACAGGCTCAATTTTTTCACCCATATTGTAATATTGGTCTTCAATTGCTACAGTGATTGCCTCTTTGCCATACTTTGCTTGCATTTCTTGCCCTATCTTTGCCATATACGCTTTTTTCTCTTCGAATTTTGCGCGGTCATGGTCACGGATAATATATGACATCGATGATTCTTCAATGCCACCATTAAAGTGCATTAAATGAATAAAGCCTTCGTAGCCGTCTGTTTTTTCAGGAACAGCATCTTTAGGCATTTCGTTTTGGAACTCAATGGCCATTGTAATGGAGTTGACCATTTTATTTTTTGCTGATCCTGGGTGGATATTCGTGCCACGCGTCGTTACTTTTACACCAGCAGCATTAAAGCTTTCATATTGTAATTCCCCTAATGGTCCGCCGTCCATTGTATAGGCATAATCAGCGCCGAATTTTTCCACATCGAACTTATGTGGTCCACGCCCGATTTCTTCGTCAGGTGTAAAGGCAACACGAATTTTACCGTGCTTAATTTCTGGGTTTTTAACTAAGTATTCCATCGCCGTCATAATTTCCGCGATGCCGGCTTTATCATCTGCACCTAGTAATGTATTTCCATCTGTCGTAATTAATGTTTGACCTACATAGTTTTTTAAATTCGGGAAGTAGTCTGGTGCCATCACCAAGCCATTTTTCAATGTAATTGCTTCACCGTCATAGTTGTCGATACGCTGTGGCTGTACATTTGTCCCTGTATAGTCAGATGTTGTATCAACATGTGCTAAAAAGCCAAGTGTCGGAACTTCTTTATCTGTGTTTGATTCCAATGTTGCGAAAAGGTAGCCGTTTTCATCTAATGTAATCTCTGTTAAGCCAATCTCCGCTAATTCGTCCTTTAATACATTTAATAAATCAAACTGCTTCATTGTAGAAGGTGTTGTGTCTGAGTTGAAATCTGATTGTGTATCGATTTTTACATAGCGTACTAAACGTTCAATTACTTTTTCTTTCATATGAAAAAGACCCCCTATATACATATTGCTTTTATTGTACACTCTTTATTTCGGTTTTTGAACTAATTTTGAAGTATTGAGCAATGCTGAGCATTAAGAAAAACTGTGCAGCATAATAAGTGAACATGATAAGCTCATGTGCATAGGTAACTTCAAACATAAAACGGTTGATTGCTAAAATGGAATCGGACGCAATAAATAAAACTGCCCCGATAATTGCAAAGATACTCCCCGTACGAAAAGAAGTCCACCCCATTGTCAAAATGACTAAAATATATGCCGTTACCGCAATTGCCAAAACCGTGTCACCTTTTTGGAAAAGACTCCCCGCAATCCAAACCATCATGGCAGCTCCATATAAACCTAAAACAATCTTCACATAAAGCGGTGTTGTTGCCTTATTCGTAGAACGGAAGGCAAAAATATAAAAAATATGCCCCGTTAGGAAAAAGCTCAGCCCGATGATGAACCATTGCAATGTATAATCACCAATCGCGCAGAAGATTAAACCAATTAGTATAAGCCAATAATAACGTGATTTAACAGGAACTTTTGTTAAATAGGCGAGCGCAATTAATAAAATCATTGGCAACAATTTAAATACCATCTTCAACGAACTATCAATCGTCTGAAAAAGAAAAACATAATATAGACCAAGACCAAAGAACAAAATAATTAGTATTTTACGTGCCATCCATTTACCTCCTGAAATAATATTAAAAAGGGCAGAACAAGTAGAAATATCTGTAATGATCATAATTAAGCACTACACTCGTATTATAGTATATAAAACTATTTATTGAATATTTTACCAAACAAAAATATAATATTTAGCTTTTTTATTCGTGTAATGGATTTTTCCTAATGTTTATGAATCTTTTTTTTAGCTTATTCGTAAAGAGTACAGAGAGAGGTGAGTAATATGGGACAGTTATTGCTAATAACGGCAATTGGTTCACTTTTAATAACATTACTTTTAGTACCGCTAACAAAAAAAGTTAAAAATGATGAACTATCAACAAAAACATTTTCCATACTAGCGATCACAACATTTGTTTTAAGTTTTATTTCAGTGTTTTTAACGGTTTATATATCTAAAATTGATCTGAGCTGGACAATATTTTTATATGTATTACCCGTAGTGGCGATTGCAGGCGCAATATTTGCAGTTGGTGTTGAACAAAAAATAAAATCAGCCATCGTGCTCGTTGGAATAATCGGAATAGGTTATTTAGTAAGTGCGCCGTTTTTTAACGCTGATGAGAAATTTGAATCGGCTCAAATGAAAGAGCAAACCGAAATTTCGCCGTTCGATGAGACGAAAACACCGGCAAGTGTACCACCGCAATTCGTTAGAAACAAAATGAAAAAAGCATTTGGTCAAGTACCAAACACAAGCTATTATGAATTAGGAAGCTTACAAATTCAAAAAGTAAATGATAAGTATGTGTATATCGCACCTGTAGAATTTTCCGGTGTATTTAAATGGTTCAATGGAAAAACGACACCAGGTTATTTCACAATGAGTGCGACAGATTCTAGTGATAATCCGAAATTTATTAAATCGGAAATGAGCTATGTTCCATCGGCATACTTCAATAAAAATCTGGAACGCCACATTCGATTAAATTATCCAACGTTGATTTTTTACGGTGATCCACAATTGGAAATCGACGAAGATGGTCATCCTTATTACATTCGATCATTCGGGGAATTTATTTCTGCGCGTAACGGCTTTGACGTAAAAGGTATTGTACTTGTCGATGCAAAAACAGGTCAATCTGAAAGGATTGCAACAGCAGACGTTCCGGAATTTATCGATGGCGCAGTATCTCCAGAGACAGTAAGCTTGCAGAATAGTTACTACGGAAACTATGTGCACGGTTTTTGGAATAGTCTCGTCGGTAAAAAGGATGTAAAATTACCGAGTGATGAAGGTACTGAAGCAAATGTAAGCCCAATCTTTATGGAAGATGGAGAAATGTATTATTTCACTGATTTCACTAGCCCTAAAGAGGGTGTTGATTCAATGCTTGGCTATGCATTAACACATGCACGCTCAGGTGAAGCAACTTATTATACAGGAAACTTGGAAGAGTCCTACATGGATTCACGAGGGGCTCTCGATATAATTGAGAAAAAGTTCATCGAAAAAGAATGGAACGGTGAAATGCCGATTCTTTATAACTTTTACGGGGAAGCAAGCTGGCTATCGGCTGTTTTAGATGCAAATGGCTTTTTACAAAACTATTTCATCGTTTCCGCGGCTAATCCGGAAATTTCAGCTTTCGGTACGACACCTAATGAAGCGCTAAGACTATATAAAACAGCACTCAGCAGGGGCGGAAGTACGGTGGATGGCTCTTCGAATGCCGAGGAAGCACAGTTGGCATCAGAAGTTGTCCGTGTTTATAAAGAACGTGTAGGGGATTTCACAATTGTGACGTTCTTAACGACAACTGGGGAAAACTTCATTGTAAGTTCAGAAACAGCACCTTTTGCAATTTACTTGCAGGAAGGCGATAAAGTAGTGCTGACATATTCAAAAACAGGGGAAGATTTCCAACCTGTAAAAGCACTGCAGATTGTAGGATTATAATAACAATAAAGGAGCATGCCGTAATCTCGGCATCGCTCCTTTATTTTTTAGTGGAACTTGTTTTTTGAAAACCTACTGTTTTTAATACTCCTGAATAAACTGCACCATTTTTTTATAACGTTCTTCAATATGATTATCTGAATAAAGTGTAATTGAAAGGAATTTATCGTGTTGTTCTTTTAAAATTGCACGCTCTTCCGCAAATTTCTCTGCTTGTTCGCGTTCGAGAATGTAATGTAAGTGGAAAATTTGCAATAGCGCCACTTCCGGATCTTCCAAATTGCAAACAAACTTAATCTGCCAAATATGTGTATAGGAAATATATTGATTGACATAAGCAGTGATTGCTTCATATTCTTCTTTATTAATATGTGATGCAATATGATTGTGGACATCTCTTAGTGCAGTGTTAATATCGATTATTTGCAACAAATGTTTGCGCACTGTTTTTAAATGTTGACGTTCCAAGGATTTTGCTACAAAACTAGGGGTCATTTTAATTCCTCCCTTTTACTACTGCTGTAACAATATTTTAACAAAACATAATAAAAAAATCTTAGGTATTAAAGATCGAATTAACTACAGCAATAAAATTAATTACCATTATTCTTATATAGAAAGAACTAACATCAAAAATTCCTCTAGTATAATAGGATCCAGTGATAACGTTGGGGAAAAATAGAAAGGGGCTGGGACAAAAGTAGAAATTTCTTTGTATAAGGGAAATATTCTTATTAAGGAATTGATATTATATGAATTGATTGGAGTGAAGGGGCGACTCCTGGGGGAACAGCAAAATTTATTTTGCGACGAGTAACCGCAGGAGCACCGACGCCTGAGACTACAGGCTCAGGCCGTGCCCCCGGAAAGCGTCCCCGTAACGGAAATCAATTCTGGCAGAAGCAGAAAAAATAGATGTTTTTCATTTTATCCCAGCCTCTTTAGATATTCCTTTATTTCCAGTTAAATCCTTTAGAAGCTAGGAAATCTTTCATATGTGGGCGCTTTTGTTCTATTAAAAAGTCTGCCATTTGCTTCGTCCATGTAGCCATTTTTTGGTTAGAAGAACGGCTTGCGTAGTAGCTTTCCATCGTTGCATCGTATTCATCTAAAAGAGAATCATACTTTTCGACGTTATAACTGTTTTCATGCAACACGGCATCTACTGGTAAACGCGGTTTTGTTTCGTTTCGTTTTGTAGGTGTCCCGATTGTCATAGCAAATAGAGGGAAAACATTTTCAGGCAAGTTGAACAGGTCGCTGATTTCCTTTGGATTTGTACGTGCACCGCCAATATAACAAATACCATAGCCCATTGCTTCTGCTGCCACAACGAAGTTTTGAGCAAATAGTGAAACGTCTGCAACCCCTACAAGCACGTTTTCTGCTGAGTCTGTGACAATGTTAACATCATGCTTTTGACCAGCTGCTTGTAATCGCTTGAAGTCTACACAAAATAAAAATGAGGCACCTGCTGTTTGGAATTGGAATTCATTTTTAGATAGCTCACCTAGTTTTGCTTTCTTTTCATCATCCGTTACCCATATAACACTATATGCTTGGACAAAGTGCGAGCTTGCTGCCATTTGAGCAGTTTCAATTAAATCAATAACTGTATCCTTTGAAATTACTTCACCTGTATATTTCCGAACAGATGAGTGACTACGTAACAATTCTCTCGTTTCCACATGAACATCTCCCTTTGTATGTAATAGAAAAAGCTTAAAGGAATGATCCTTTAAGCTTATTCTAGTCAATTTTTTACTTGAAGTCGATTATAATAGCCCAATCCATTTCCAGTACGTTGCGCTTAGAAGAAGTATTAAAATATAACCAACGATTGTTAGCGGAATACCTGACTTCAAAAAATCCTTTGTTGTAAATGCGCCTGTACCGTAAGCAAGCATGTTTTGCGGTGCGCTTACTGGTAATAGGAATCCGAAGCAAATAACAAACTGCTGGATTAGTACAAAACCAATTTGATTTTCTAAAGGCATCGGTAAACTAATGGCTAATGCGATAAATACGGGAATCAAGGCAGAAGCCAAGCTTGTCGCAGATGCAAAACCTAAATGAATGACAATATTGAAAACAGTAACTAATGCTATGGTAGCTATAATAGGCATAGTCTCTAAGCCAAGTGAGCCGAAAATCGTATTAGACAGCCAGGCTGCACCTTTTGTACCCAAAAGAGTCGTTCCAAGTGAAATACCGACTGCAAAAACAATCAATGTACCCCAATCAATACGGCTAGAAGCTTCTTTCCAATTAAATACTCCAATTTTAGGTGTCAATAAAAAGGCAATAGCTAAAATGGTAATCGTTGTCGTATCAAATGGATGCAATTTTCCTTCTGTTGACCAGAAGAATAATAGTAGAACAGAAGTGATGATTAAAGTAATTTCTTTGCGTTTTAAAGGACCAAGATCTTGCAATTGCTTACGGATAATTTCTTTTCCGCCAGCGATATTATCCGTTTCGGGTTTGATTAATTTAATCATAACAAAGAATAATACGAAGGACATGATGACTGAAAACGGCGCGGCATACATAAACCACTTGCCCCAAGAAATATCGACTCCAAATTCAGAGTTAATAAAACCAAGTGCTACTAAGTTTTGCGCTGCAGCAGTTTTAATCCCCACATTCCAAATTGAAACAGCTTGGGTAGCGGTAATAACTAACAACGCTGCAAGTCTACTTTCTTTAGATAATCCAAAGGCCGCAACAACCCCTAATAGAATAGGGACAACTGCACCAGCACGAGCAGTCGCGCTTGGTACAACAAAAGCTAATACAATTGCTACTAAAATAGCCCCTACTACTAATGCTTTCGTTTTTGTTCCAACTAATGATAAAACCCACAGTGCAATACGCTTATGAAGGTTCGTTATTTGCATGGCAGCTGCTAAAAATAATGCAGCCCCGACTAACGCAACCGAGGAACTACTAAATCCACCTAACGCTAATTTTAACGCTTCTTTAGTGCCCATTTGTACCGAAGGATCTTCCATACTCGGAGCCAAACCTAATAAAACAGCGATGGCAGCTAATATCATTGCAGAACTAACCGGATAGGCTACCGCTTCGGTTACCCATAATATAACGGCAAATGCTAAAATAGCTAATGCTCGTTGTCCAACAACGGGAAGATCTCCACCACTATTTGGAAGTAAAACAATGGTAATGAGTGCTGCAAACGCTAAAACTATCCATAATGGTTTTAAATTTCGTTTACTTGTCGCTTCTGTTGCCATACTTAACGCCTCACTTCGTTTAAAGTTTTAGTTAAATAATAAATTAATAAGACAAAATATACCTATTCTTCTAAAAGTAAAATATGTTCTTTATTTCCAATTGAAAGGGGAATCCCTTAACAATTATGATTATAGCACTTCCAAAAAATGATACATGTTAATATTTGGTGAATAAATATATTGAGAAAAATTTTGTTTTAAGCAGAAATTGTATAGAATAGTATAATAATTTTAGTGTAGGAAGATAAAATATTTTTATGAATTAATTTAAAATCAGAAAATTTTAATTTTTCGGTTGACTTATAGAATTACTCTGCTTTATACTGAGAATCAACGATGGAACATAAATCACATATCTCTTATCAAGAGCGGCGGAGGGAATAGGCCCTGAGATGCCCGGCAACCAGTAAGTGATGAACTGACTAAGGTGCTAAATCCTACAAAATGGACAATCATTTTGAAAGATAAGAGGAGGCAAACTTGCTCATGCGCAACCCTCTTCTTAACTGAAGAGGGTTTTTTTCATTTAAAAAATCCTCCTCAAAAACACCGATTTCACCATCGAATAATTTTAGGAGGTTATTAGAGTGACGAATTTAAGACCAGAAACTTTATTATTGCACGGGGGGCAAAAGCCAGATCCTGTAACGGGGGCGATTGCAGTTCCTGTATATCGTACAACTGCCTATGCATTCAATGACACTGCTCATGCGCAACGTCTATTTGCATTACAGGAAACTGGCAATATTTATTCTCGTATTATGAATCCTACAGTGGGGGCATTTGAAGAACGGGTTGCTTTACTTGAGGGGGGCACAGCTGCAGTAGGGCTTTCATCTGGCGCAGCAGCAGTGGCATTCTCCATTTTAAATGTAGCCGGTGCAGGAGATGAAATTGTTGCTGCTGGTTCTCTGTACGGAGGAACATACAATTTATTCGCAACTACATTGCCTCGCTACGGCATTACAGTAAAATTTGTGGATGAATCAGATCCTGCAAACTTCCAAGCGGCGATTACTGATAAAACGAAGGCGATCTTCGCTGAAATAATCGGAAATCCAAGCTTGAAAGTACTCGATATTGAAGCAGTAGCAAACATCGCTCATGACAATGGTCTTCCGTTATTAATAGACAGCACATTTGCTTCCCCATATGGAAGTAATCCGATTGAATTCGGCGCGGATGTTGTCATTCATTCTGCAACAAAATGGATTGGCGGTCATGGAACGACGATCGGTGGGATTGTCGTTGATGCTGGAAAGTTTGACTGGACACAAGGAAGACATCCAGGGTTTACAGAACCGGATACTTCTTACCATGGTCTACGCTACGGAATTGACACAGCAGGCGCTGCATTTGCGACAAAGCTTCGTGTTCAACTATTGCGTGATTTTGGTCCAACATTATCTGCTGATGCGGCATTTAATTTCCTACAAGGACTAGAAACGCTTCATTTGCGTATTGTCCGTCACAATGAAAACACACAAAAAGTTGCCGAGTATTTAAGAAACCACCCATTTGTGGAATACGTAAATTACAACGGTTTTGAAGATTTTGAGACACATGATTTGGCGAAAAAATATTTGAAAAACGGCTTCGGATCAATCATTACGTTCGGCATTAAAGGTGGACGTGAAGCAGGGCGCCAAGTAATTGATAACGTGGAATTATTCTCGCATGTAGCCAACGTTGGGGATGCCCGTTCATTGATTATCCATCCTGCGAGCACAACGCACCAACAGTTGTCTGTTGAAGAATTAAAAACTGCCGGCGTATCGGAAGAGCTCATTCGCTTATCGATCGGATTAGAAGCAGCAGAAGATATTATCGCGGATTTAGAACAGGCATTAGCGAAAGTAGCGGCTGAAGTAGGCGCAGAAACAAACGCATAAACCTTTAAAAAAGGCTTAGCTTTTCCCATTCGAGAAGCTAAGCAATTTTTAGAAAATTAATTCCTACTAATTATATAAGTTTTATTGACAAAATAAATACCTAGTAATACAATTGGAATAATAAAACTACCAACCAAAATATTTGAAATAATGTTGCAGCATTATTGAAGGAAAAGGAGTTGTTCGACATGGGGAAAGTATACAGTGCACAAAATGTAGCAGCCTACATTATTTATGAATTAAACGAAGTAAAGGAATATGTAAATGCTTGTGCAATTCAGCAAATTTTAGCGGATGTAAATGTCATGTGGCAAAAGGTTTTTGGGCATAGTGCTTTCTCGGAACAAACTCACAATCTGGAAACAACAGGCTATGTCATAAAGGAAGTTGCTGAGGAGTATAACGTTCATGGAAGTGCGCATATTTTAACTCCAGCACGCGAATGGTTTTTAAAATATGGTGAGTTCCAGTTAGTGCAACGCCCATATGCGGTGCCAAACTACTCCGTAAAAGAAGAACTTGTTATGACAAAAATTTTAAATGCGCATCGTTTACGCGTATATAATTCTGTAAATGTAGCAGTATAAAATAACTTTAAACACTAGCCAGAGAATTTCTGCTAGTGTTTTTGTTTACCCGATTTAGCTATTAAACAATAGAATTTAAATGAAATTTGACCGTTTACAGTAAACAAATGTCCTTCTAGGAGAGATTCTCCTTGTTTTCATGTATTATATAGGATAGAATTTCTTTAAGATAAATTATTTGAATTATTCGTCAATATATATGTGTTAAGAATTTGGAGGAGAAAGGCAATGGCAACAATCAAGGCAGCGATCTTAGGATTTGGCACAGTAGGTCAGGGAATTTACCATATTTTAAATGAGAAGAGGCAGGAGCTTCGCGAAAAGCTGGGGGTAGAACTGGAGGTCGCGAAGATTTTAGTAACCGATGCAAGCCGTGAGCGTGTACCGGGAACAAAGCATTTAATGACAGAGTCAATGGATGACGTACTGGCGGAGAGTGACCTGCAAGTAGTATTTGAAGCGATTGTAAATGAAGAACCTGCATTCACATACTTAAAACGTGCTGTTGAGGCGAAATGCCATGTCATTACAGCGAATAAAGTGATGCTTGCGAAACGGGGCGAAGAACTCGAAGCATTAGCAAAGTTAAATGGTGTATTTATCGGCTTTGAGGCAACCGTAGCAGGTGGTGTGCCTATTATAAAAACGATGAAAAACATTCTGCTTGTAAATGAAGTTAGATGTGTACAGGGAATTTTAAATGGAACGACAAACTACATCTTAACGAAAATGCGTGCAGAGGGCTGGAGTTTTGATCAGGCGCTAAAAGAAGCGCAGCAATTAGGCTATGCAGAAGCAAATCCATTTAATGATATTTCGGGTCAAGATGCCTTTAAAAAGCTGATGATTTTATCAAGCTTAGCATTTGGAGAACAGCCAAACTGGGCAGATGTAGATGTGATTGGCATTGATACAATATCAGCAGAGCAAGTAGCCGATGCGAAAGCGCAAGGGCTACGCTACCGTCATGTGGCAGAAGTTGAAAAGCTGGAAGATGGTACAATTCATGCAAAAGTTGCACCGCTCTTAGTAAATAATGAACATCCACTTTATCCGGTGGATGATGTCTTTAATGCCGTAACGATGGAAACAGACTATATCGGCACATTATCCGTAATCGGACCAGGAGCAGGTATGTATCCGACAGCAAGCGTTATGGTAGAAGATTATGCGGAGATTATTGGCAAACGGGCAGGTTTTACAGTAACAATTTAACAAGAGAGAAGCTATCTCACTTAATGAATTAAATATTATCCATGAAGTATAAGACACCATTGTTCCTCTTTAGAAACAATGGTGTCTTTAGGTTGCTGTTACGAACTCTGCTGTACATTAAGGGTAGAATCAAATTTTTGAAACAGGTCTCTAACAGATGGGTGTAGTTGATTGTTTTCTTCTATAATTAACTCTTGTATCTCACTCTCTTTTATCATCCTATAAATCGTTTTTAACTGATCCACTTGAACGGCTGTTGGTGAGTCGATAATCATTTCGTTAAGGAAGGTAATGGGACCGTTTAAAGAAACATTTAGTTCAGGATTCAGGGTAAAGGCTAGCTCGAAAAGATGTTGAGCATTTCTAAATTCCTGTAAGACCGGCTCTATGATATACCATCTCTCCTGAGGGTCCTGAAGGGTATTTTCACTGGCTTCTTGTATTGGGACCGTTTTCTCAAAGGCTATTTCCATAAGTTCATAAGCGTCTTTAAAAAGAGCATAGGAAGCGGGTTGATTATAATAATCGTTCATATTCTCTTTTTTATAAAAGGTTTCTTTTTGAAATCCCTTTACCTTTTGATCGTAAGTGAATTTTTGGATAATGATATTACTGTGCTGCGTCATGTGCATCACAATTCCCGGCTTTCCATCAAAAGTTGCGGTACTAAAATCCAGGGAGCCTAGTTGAATATAATCATCAAATAGCGGATAAGAATTTTCACCATCCTGCACTACTAACAACCAGTTCTGGCCATCGTCCCAAGCGAATAAACCATTTTCCACTTTTCCTGCATTTACGTACAATGCAATAATTTCCTCTTCACCATCTTCATCGATATCTAAGCTTTTTTTCTTATAAAGAGTCTGAGGATACTTTTCAATATTTATTGCTGAAATAGTTGAATAATCACTGTTTGCTTGTTTTATGAGAGCCTCATTTTCTAGTGATATCTGTTCCATTTGTTTTTTTAAATCATTTATCTCTTTGGACTGATCTGTATTTAATTGAGTGCACCCGCTCAGTATACCTGCAATGCATATTGTTCCTAATAAAAACGTTCTCATTACAATCCCCCTATAGAGCTTTTTAAATGTAAATGGAATTTCACATGGTTAATTTGTGTAAATAATACTTAATATTAACATAAATCAGGCGAGCTTCTTAGAATTAGATAAATTAAATCACAAAAAGGCGTGACTATATTATCACGCCTTTTTCTAAGAGTAGATTTTGCAATTTTCTTTAGTCCTCATCCTTAATATCCACATCTTCTGGGATAGGAGTGTTTTTCCAAATTTCGATTTCCTCTTTAATTCGCTCAAGTTGCTGATGGTACGTTTCAAATTGCGCACTGTTAATTAAAAAGTTTTCACCATCATGCACTGCTTTAATACGACCAGCATAAATGTACTGTAGAATCTGGTGCTCCGACATGCCTATATCATTTGCAGTTTGTTCGACTGTTTTATACATCATGATGCCTCCTTTTAATTTTGGGTTAACTCTATTATAAATATAATTTAGATAAAGTTCATCTCGATTGGCTGTTCAACGTATGATAGCATAATGGTTATAAAAGCGGGGTGTAATAGTGAATATTTTACCGTACATATTTGTTTTATTGGCTGCGATGCTTTGGGGCACAGTCGGTACAACACAAACATTTTTAACAGAAGGTATTTCCTCGTTCGCAGTTGCTGGTATTCGTTCGGCAATTGGCGGGGGAGTTTTACTAATCGCAGTTATCCTCATGCGAAAAATTTCGTTTCGCCAATGGTCATGGAAGTGGACTATTCTGGCTGCGATTGCAATTGCTTTATTCCAAAGTTTGTTTTTCACATCTGTCCGTTTTACAGGTGTGGCGGTAGGGACAGTTGTGACAATAGGAAGTTCACCGGTATTTGCAGGTATAATTGAATGGGTCTTTTGGAAAGTACGCCCAACACTTGTCTGGGCAGTTGCCACCGTGTTGGCGATTGTCGGCTGCTTACTGTTGTTTATGAATCAGGGAGATACAACGATAAACCCTGTTGGAATTGCATTGGCACTGGCAGCAGGCTTCATGTTTGCCCTGTATACGAATGTAAGTAAGCAGCTGATGAAACGCGAGGAAACGTTACCCGCGGTAGCGATGACCTTTACACTTTGCGCATTATTTCTATTGCCATTGGCAGCGAAGGATGGTTTCAGTTGGGTAACAGAAGGCGTGAATCTTTGGGCAATGCTATTTATGGCGCTTGCTGCAACGAGTTTGGCGTACATATTATTTTTGGGCGGATTAAAGAAAATCAGCTCGTCCGCTGCAGTGACATTAAGTTTGGCCGAACCTTTAACAGCAGCATTACTTGGCGTATTTTTAGTTGGCGAGCATTTAACATTTGTAGCTTGGATTGGCGTTGGATTATTATTAGGTGGAATTGTAGTATTAACAATAGGTGCAAAAAAAGCTGCTTCATAGGAGGTAGCTTTTTTCTGTATGATCAAAGCTAAAGATAATCTTAAGAAATTCTTCAGATTTTGAGTAGGTAGATGTTAAGAAGTTCCATTTATTATAAAGTTATAAGAAAAAGTTGTGAGGTGAGCAGGATGGATCAGCTGACGGTTCTTGTGACTGATGACGATCAGGACATACGGGACGGTATAGAAATTTATTTGAAAAATGAAGGATATAGGGTGTTGAAGGCAGCAGACGGGAATGAGGCAATCGAGCTGCTGAAGCAAAATGAAGTACATTGTATTATTTTGGACGTAATGATGCCGAATATGGATGGAATAACCGCAACGTTCAAAATTCGTGCAGAGCGTAATATTCCAATTATTATGCTTAGTGCAAAGGCTGAACAGACAGATAAAATTCACGGCCTATCTGTTGGGGCAGATGATTATATTACGAAACCTTTCCACCCACTTGAATTGTTGGCACGTGTAAAATCCCAGCTTCGACGCTATGTCAATTTCGGAACACTTGGACTTGGGGAAGCAACTCCACTAGTTGAAGGACTTGAACTTGATGCGGCAGCAAGGGAAGTAAGAGTCGACGGGGAGCCTGTCAAACTAACACCGACCGAGTATAAAATTACCGAGCTATTATTAAAAAATGCAGGACGTGTTTTTTCGATTAGTGAAATTTATGAAATGGTTTGGAATGAGCCTGCATATAACGCTGAAAATATTGTAGCAGTCCATATCCGTAAAATCCGTGAAAAAATTGAAGCCGATCCTAAAAATCCCCGCTATTTAAAAGTTGTATGGGGTCTAGGTTATAAAATTGAAAAGTAAAGTTTTTACTTGGATGGGGGCAATGAGCGCGGTAGTCGGATTTTATTATCTCGGAACGTATTTTTTTAATTATTTTACAGGGCGGTTTGTCCCGTTAGTTAAACAGTTTTTATATTTTTTATCAATATAAAAAGGAGCATTTGCTGCATGATGGGTAGATGTTCATTCCATTAGGAGGAATAACGAATGAAGAACAATAAAATTTACCTCCAACTTTTTCTTATGTTTGTGGTGGCGACCGCAGTCATTTTAATTTTTACAAGTGGTAGTAGTTATTTGGGGAAAACATTTAATGAATCACAAGATTTTAAGCGTGATTCGGAGCGATTAGTATCCGAGCTTTCACAAAACTTATTTAATGTACCGACAGAACAAGATTTTGAAGGAGCCTTAACCGTTTCGGAAGAAGAAATGCATAGTTACCGTACACATTATGGTTCCCTGGCGGAGCAAATTCAAAATATTAAAGAGCAATATAAAGGTGATATAGAGGTAGCCGAAGACGCGGATGTTATTGAAGCAATTGAGCAAGAGCGTGATGCAAAAATCGAGGATATAAAGAAAAATTTCGAAGATGATGATTATGTAAAGGCAAAAATAATCGCAATAAAGAAAAAAGCGATCCAAGAAGAACTGAAACAGATTAACAGCGAAAGAAAAAATACATTAAGTCAATATAGTCACTTCGCTTACGAATTTACAGATGAAAAAACGGGAGAAGTTTACCGTAATGGCGATATTGAGGAGCAATGGGTCTTTAAGAATACGTTTAATAATGTCGGGAAAGATTTCAATGGTAATTATACGATTCATTTTTCTGACCATGATAATCTAGGAATTATTAGAGACAGTTATACGCTTGACCGGGATTTGAAAAGTATTTCGGGTGTTGTGACGGTTCCAAAATCCTGGTTTGATAACTCTTATTTAGGAACAGACAAGAAAGCATTTAATGTTACGAAATATGTATATTATGGAATTGTTCTTGCAGGAATTATTAGCTTTGTATTATTAATGACTTATTTAGAACCAACGTGGGAGCTATTCAACCGGAAATTCCCACTGCGTGAACAATTTGAACGCTTACCGATTGATATTCGTATTGTGGCAACGGTTATTGTCGCTAACTTCGCAATTATATCTAGTGAAATGTTTAGAAGGTCTATTCGAACACAAATTAATAATTATATAGTTGGTCATTATAGTCAGATTTTTGATCTATTCGTCACAGGAATTATTAGTTTTGCTCTTATTACGGCAGTTATTTTTATGATAGTTTCAATTTTAGAAAGTTTAAAGGGGCAACGAGATTTAGAAAAAATTTGGCCTCAAACATTTATTTCACAATTAGTAGACGCTGCCAAATCGATGTTTGATAATCGCTCTGTAGGGATGCAGTCGCTAATATTACTATTTGTAGTGTTCCTCGGAGGGTTTGGACTTGCAGTTGTGATGGCAACAGCAGACGCAGGAGTTTTCCTGTTTTATATGTTCTTATTTGTAGTATTCTTCATGCCAACACTTTATATTTTCATGCGTCGTATGGGCTACCTAAACCGTATTATGAAGCATACAGAAGATATGGCAAACGGCCGTTTAACAAAAGACCTAAAAGTGAAGGGGAAATCTCCTTTAGCGAAACATGCACAAAATTTAAACGGGCTGCGTGAAGGCGTTCGTACTAGTATGAATGAACAAGCTAAAAGTGAACAAATGAAAACAGAACTAATAACAAATGTAAGTCATGATTTGCGTACACCGTTAACGTCAATTATTACGTATACGGATTTACTGAAAAATCCATCGATTACCGAGGAAGAACGCACTAAGTATATTGGGATTTTAGATGCAAAATCGAATCGTTTAAAAACATTGATAGAAGATTTGTTTGAAGTATCGAAAATGGCGAGTGGCAATATAGAAATTTCCAAGCAACGCATCGATTTAGCCCAACTGTTGCAGCAGGCGGCTGGTGAGCATGGGGAAGATTTCGCGGCGGCAAATTTAGATTTACGAGTAAATATTTCGGAGCAGCCAATCTATGCTTATGTGGATGGACAAAAGTGGTGGCGTGTAATCGATAATTTAATCGTCAATGCTCGTAAGTATTCATTAGAAGGTACGCGTGTTTATGTGAACTTAAAATTAGTTGATGGAAACGCAGAGTTAACGGTTAAAAATGTTGCAAAGTATGAGCTATATGAAGAGGCATCACAATTAATTGAACGCTTTAAACGTGCAGATACGTCGCGTCATACGGAAGGCTCTGGGCTAGGCCTTGCGATTGCACAGTCCATAGTTGACCTTCATGGTGGGCATTTGGAAATAGCAGTAGACGGAGATCTTTTTAAAGTAACAGTGAGTGTTCGTACAGAAAAATAAGCAGAAGAAACTGCAGTAAGGGGATGATGACCCTTGCTGCAGTTTTTTTATGTAAGAAAAATAGTTGGTGGGATATAAGAGAATGTATATAAAACCATATTACAGGGATATTGAAGATGACTAAATCTATTAGAAATAAGCATGGACTGAAATAAATTTTTTACAAATAATCTTCTTTACTAACGTCAAAATGTTGAAATGTAGTAAAATAGCAACATTAAATATGTGAGGGGTTTAAGTATAATGCGAATATTATTCGGCATCTTGGCGATAGCAATATATAGTGGCATTACGTTTTATCTCGGCTGGAATTTGAGGGCATGGCTACTGTCCATTCAGCAATTCCGCTGGCCAATTGTTTATTGGACATTTTTATTTCTCATTTCCTATGGTTATTTTATAGGAAAGCTCCACCCATTACTGACGCCTTTAACAGTACTAGGTAGTTATTGGATGTTCTTTTTGCAGTATGGGCTGATTCTCTGTATTATAGCTAATCTGATAATTAAGTTTTCACCGCTTTCGACGAAAATGGTTGGAACAGGTGTTGTTGGTTTACTAGTCATTTTATTAATTGCGGGTACATATTTTGCATACTCTCCAGTAGTACGGAATGCTACTATCGAGATAAATAAGCCTGGAGAAGATATGCGTATTGTTATGGCATCGGATTTCCACCTCGGTCTGTTATCTGGGACAGGGCATTTAGAAAAGTTTGTTAAGCTCTCCAACGAACAAAAACCGGACTTAGTGCTATTACCGGGAGATCTTGTTGATGACAGTCCTCAGCGCTTTATTAATAAAGGCATGGGGGAAGTGATGAAAAACCTTCAGGCAACATATGGTGTTTATGGAGTACCGGGAAATCATGAGTATTATGGCAATGAAATTCCTGAATTTAAACAAGCAATGACTGAATCGAATGTTCGTATTTTAATGGATGAAACAATTTTAGTGGATAATCGTTTTTATTTAACAGGACGTGAAGATTTAACAAATAAGAAAAGGTTGGCATTAAATGAGCTACAGCCAGAAAATCAGGAACTTCCTTGGTTTGTTATGAATCATACGCCAATGGATTTGGATGAGCCGGCTAATTTAGGTGTAGATTTTCACGTATCTGGACATACCCATCGAGGACAGATGTGGCCAAATCATTTCATAACAGAACGAATCTTTGAATTGGATTATGGCCATCGTCAAAAGGAACAAATGCATGCGCTTGTCTCAAGTGGCTTTGGTTTCTGGGGACCTCCTACACGTTTAGGCAGTCAATCCGAACTCTGGGTAATTGATGTGAAATTTAGCGAATAACGTTTGCAAAAGGAGCAAGTATATGGAATGGATAGAGCTATTAAAAGCTTTAATCTTAGGATTTGTGGAAGGGATGACCGAGTTTGCACCAGTTTCTTCAACAGGACATATGATTATTGTTGATGATATGTGGCTGCAGACGAAGGAGTTTTTAGGTTCGGGGTCTGCAAATACTTTTAAAATAGTTATACAGCTAGGATCAATATTGGCAGTCGTTTTTGTAATGTGGAAACGGTTATTGAGCTTAGTCGGACTATATAAAATGGAAGGGCAGCAATCGACCCGGTTTAATTTAGGGCATGTGCTAATCGGTATTATTCCAGCAGGAGTTTTTGGTCTGTTATTTGAAGATTTTATAGACGAAAACTTATTCAGCATTAAAACAGTAATTATTGGGCTGATAATCGGAGCTATATTTATGATTATTGCTGATAAATTTGGACCTAGAAAACCTTCAATTACTTCTTTAGACAATATATCTTACAGTAAAGCCTTCAAAATTGGGATTATTCAATGTTTGTCGCTATGGCCAGGGTTTTCGCGTTCGGGATCGACTATTTCAGGAGGCGTCTTACTTGGACTAGATCATAAAACAGCTGCAGATTTTACTTTCATTATGGCGGTACCGATAATGGCAGGGGCGAGCGGTTTGTCACTTGTAAAAAACTGGGACCAAATTAATGCCGATCACTTTTCCTTTTATGCAGTAGGCTTTATAAGCGCATTTATATTTGCCCTTATTTCGATAAAGTTCTTCCTGAAGTTAATTTCCAAGGTAAAGCTCACACCCTTTGCAGTATATCGAATTGTATTGGCTTTAATTTTAATTTTTATTCTATCTATATAATGATTCCGTAGACGTCAAATATTTGTAATAATTTGGCGTCTTTTTGTCGAATTGTATTGGCGATTATAGCCGATTCAAGCAATGTAACATCGGAAGTAATGGAAGCCATTCGCCAGTGGGATGTTTTGAAATGAGTAAATGAGAAGAAACGATGCAAACATTTTAAATCAAAATGAGGCATATTCTGAAAGAGGGTTCAGAACATGCCTTGTTTAAGCTATTTATTAAACATATCAAATAATCCGCCGATGCCGCCTTCACCAGCATCTTTACCGCCACCGCCTTGAGAAATCGGTGCAGCTGCGAACACGCGGCTAGCTAAACGGCTAAATGGCAATGACTGCACCCAGACTGTTCCTGGACCAGATAGTGTGGCGAAGAATAAACCTTCTCCACCGAAAAGCGCTGTTTTAATACCGCGTACCATTTCGATATCGTAACGGACGTCTTGTGTCATAGCAACTAAACACCCTGTATCAATACGCAATGTTTCGCCTGGCTGAAGTTTGCGTTCATAAATCGTTCCGCCCGCATGGACGAAAGCCATCCCATCTCCTTCAAGTTTCTGCATGATGAAGCCTTCTCCACCGAAGAATCCAGTTCCTAATTTCCGCTGAAATTCTACGCCTACTGAAACACCTTTTGCTGCAGCTAAAAATGCATCCTTTTGACAAATAATTTTGCCGTCTAATTGGCTTAAATCCATAGGAATAATTTTACCTGGATATGGTGAGGCGAAATAAACTTTACGTTTACCGGAGCCATTGTTCGTAAACATCGTCATGAACAAACTTTCGCCTGTAATTAATCGTTTTCCTGCACCTAGTAATTTCCCCATCAGACCAGAACCTTGGTTTGCAGATCCATCACCAAATACAGTTTCCATTTGAATATGATCTTCCATCATCATTAAACTTCCTGCTTCAGCCACAACCGTTTCCTGAGGGTCGAGCTCTACTTCTACAAACTGCATGTCGTCTCCATGTAATACATAATCAATTTCGTGGTTTTTCATATACATATCCCCTTAATAAACAAAATTTATATACAACATACATACGCTTATAAATTTCAAAAGTTTCAAAGTAACGGAAATATATTTGGCAAATATTTAAGCAAATTAATATTTACCGGGATTGAGTATTTCCTTATTTCCCCTCAATTTACTCGGTATTTGTCAGAATTTTATGTATATTATTGCGTAGAAAAAAAGGGGATAAAGTAGAAAATGTCGAATGATATAAGAGAAAACTAGAATTTGTGAGGTGGGGTAATGAAACTGTTAAATTTTATTGGTGGAGAATGGATGGAAGATACTTCATTGCAAACAATGTCTGTGATAAATCCTGCAAATGGTGAACAGTTAGGAACAATACCACTTTCGACAAAATTTCAAGTCGAATTAGCTGCACAAAAAGCGAAAGAGGCACAAAAAGAGTGGGCACTTGTCCCAGCACCAAAACGTGCCGATTATTTATATGAAATTGCATTTAAATTAAAAGAGAAAAAAGAACATCTGGCACAAACGCTGACAAAAGAGATGGGTAAAGTAATCGAAGAAGCACGTGGCGAAGTACAGGAAGGTATTGATATGGCGCTATATATGGCAGCGGAAGGGAGACGTTTGTTTGGTGAAACTGTTCCTTCGGAGTTGCCAAATAAATTTGCGATGAGTGTACGTGCACCAATTGGGGTAGCAGGGCTTATTACACCATGGAATTTCCCTATTGCGATTGCAACATGGAAGGCTTTCCCAGCTCTTATAGCAGGCAATACAGTTGTATGGAAGCCTTCAAACGAAACGCCTTTTATGGCATACGAATTAGCTAAAATCTTTGAAGAGGTCGGGTTACCGCCAGGCGTTGTAAACGTAGTATTTGGCTCTGGACCTACAGTCGGTACTGCAATGGTTGAGCATCCGGACATACGCATTATTTCCTTTACGGGATCTACAACAACAGGTAGCAAAGTAGCGGAGCTTGGCGGAAAACATTTGAAAAAAGTATCGCTTGAAATGGGCGGGAAAAATGCAGTCATCGTGATGGATGATGCAAACTTAGATTTAGCATTGGAAGGCATTTTATGGAGTGCGTTTGGCACGGCCGGTCAACGTTGTACAGCATGTAGCCGAGTTATCGTGCATAAAGATGTAAAACAGGAGTTGGAGAAACGTCTTGTGGAAGCAACTAAGCAGCTGACAATTGGAGACGGACTGAATCCAACAATCAAAATAGGGCCAGTCATTAATAAGGCAGCACTCGAAAAAATTAACCATTATGTCCAAATAGGCAAGCAGCAAGGTGCAAACTTACTTATAGGTGGAGAAATATTAACAGACGGTGACTTGGCAAGGGGCTACTATTATGCACCTACGATTTTCACCGATGTGGAGTCAACGAGTATATTGGCACAGGAGGAGATATTTGGTCCTGTCGTTAGCATTATTGAAGTAAGTAGTTTAGAAGAAGCAATTGAAGTAAACAACAATGTGAAGTTTGGCTTATCAAGCTCAATATTCTCACAGGATGTAAATAAAATCTTCAAAGCACAGCAATTACTTGATACAGGTATTGTGTATGTAAATGCTGGGACAACAGGAGCTGAAATCCATTTACCGTTTGGAGGTACAAAAGGTACTGGAAATGGACATCGCGATTCAGGGCAAGCAGCTCTTGATGTCTATACGGAATGGAAGAGCATTTACGTTGATTACAGTGGGAAGTTGCAACGCGCTCAAATCGATAACGCATGATCTTTCGCCTAGTGCGAATTATCTTAGATTACTTTATCTTCATTCAAGTAGTTCCTGAATGAGATAGCTTTCGGAGGATGTCACAGGACGCAATTGTGCCGAGGCATAATTGACATACAAAAAAAGGGGATGTTTACATGAAAGTAGTAGTGCTTGGTGCTGGTTTGATGGGGAAAGAAATTGCACGCGATTTAGTCGATAGTAAAGAAGTAGAAACAGTATATTTAGCAGATTTATCAATCGAAAACGCGAAGGAATTCGTCGATACTTTAAATACAAAAAAAGTAGAGGTTGTACAGCTAGATGCAGACTGTGATGAAGATTTACGTGAAGTAATGGGACGTGGAAATGTAGTTATTAATGCATTGTTCTATACATTCAATGAACGCGTAGCAAAGGCTGCAATTGATGTAGGGGTTCATTCGGTTGATTTAGGCGGTCATATAGGCGGCATTACTGAATCAATTTTTCAGCTAAATAATTTGGCTGCTGAAAAAGGTGTAACAATTATTCCAGATTTAGGAGTAGCACCTGGAATGGTAAATATTCTAGCAGGATATGGTGCAACGAAGCTTGATACGGTAGACTCAATCAAATTATACGTAGGTGGCATTCCAACAGAGCCGAAGCCACCGCTGCATTATACTCGTGTATTTTCTTTGGATGGTGTATTCGACCACTATACAGAGCCATCTAAAATGATTCAAAAAGGCATTTTAGCCGAGGTAGAATCTTTAACAGGTATTGAGCCCATTTATTTTGATGAGTTTGGTGTACTAGAGGCGTTTTATACATCGGGGGGAATTTCGACTTTATACAAAACTTTCCCGGATGTAAAAACATTAGAATACAAAACAATCCGCTATAAAGGTCATGCCGAAAAGTTCAAATTACTAGCTGAGTTAGGTTTCCTAGATAAAAACAATATAGTAGAAGCTAGCGGGCAGGAAGTAAATGTTCGGGAAGTAACTAAAGAAGTATTGAAGAAAAAATTGGATTTAGGCAAGAAAACGGATGCTGTATTGTTGCGTGCGATTATTTCAGGGGAAAAGTCAGAAGAACAAATTACGTACGAGTATGAAATGGTAGTACGCAAAGATTTAGAGAAAAATGTAACGGCAATGGCACGTGCGACAGCCAATACAATTTCAGTCGTAGCGCAAATGGTTGGCAATGGGATGATTACCGAGCGTGGTGTAATTGCTCCGGAATCAGTAGTACCGGGTCGTGAATTCATTAAGGAAATGGCAAAGCGTGGTGTCGACATTAGAGAGACATCACATCGTTCATCAATGATTGTTAAATGGTAGGAGTGATTTTATGAACTTCGAGTTTACTGAAGAGCAAACACTTTTACGTAAAACAGTGCGGCAATTTGTCGACACTGAAATCATCCCATATATTGCAGAGTGGGATATGAATGGTGGATTTGATCCTAAAGTATGGAAGCGCCTAGCCGAAATTGGGCTAATGGGAGTCTGTATTCCCGAAAAATACGGCGGGGCTGGAATGGATTATAACTCGCTTGCGATAGTATGTGAAGAGCTGGAGCGTGGGGATACAGCTTTTCGTACAGCTGTTTCTGTGCATACAGGTCTCAACAGCATGACGCTTATGCAATGGGGTACAGATGCCCAAAAGGAAAAATACTTAACACCTCAGGCAAAGGGTGAGAAAATTGGTGCATTTGGCTTAACAGAACCTGGTGCAGGATCTGATGTGGCTGCGATGAACTCCTTTGCCAAACGAGACGGAGACTATTATATTTTGAATGGGCAAAAAACATGGATTTCGTTATGTGATATTGCGGATCACTTCATCGTTTTTGCCTATACAGACAAGGAAAAGGCGCATCACGGTATTTCCGCTTTTATTGTGGAACGGGAATGGGCTGGCTTTAGCTCAAAGGCGATTAAAGGAAAGTACGGAATCCGGGCAGGCAATACTGGCGAGCTGTTTTTTGACGATGTAAAAATTCCGATCGATAATTTACTAGGTGAAGAAGGGGAAGGCTTTAAAATTGCCATGTCCGCCCTTGATAATGGACGTTTTACCGTAGCAGCCGGTGCGGTTGGTCTAATTCAAGCTTGTATCGAGGCCAGTGTGAAGTATTGTAAGGAACGTGAAACTTTTGGGAAGCCAATCGGTGGGCATCAGTTAGTCGGTCAAATGCTTGCAAAGATGGAAGCGGGCTATGAAATGAGTAAACTTCTTGTATACCGTGTAGGGGAGCTGAAAAACAAAGGTGTTCGCAATACCCGTGAGACTTCTTTAGCAAAATGGCAAGCATGTGATTTTGCAAATAAAGCTGCAGATGACGCTGTACAAATTCATGGGGCATATGGTTATTCCGATGAGTATCCAGTAGCGCGCTATTTACGAAATTCAAAAGCTCCTGTTATATATGAGGGAACGCGGGAAATTCATACAATTATGCAAGCTGATTATGTACTCGGGAAACGCAACGATAAAAAACTGCGCTGTATGCTGCCTAGCTGGCCGTTTGAATAATAGAGTGGAGCGAAAGGGTTTATGAACCTTTCGCTTTTTTTGTTAATGTTAAATATAGTAAAAAGAAGTAGTAACCACAATTTTGGATGGAAAATAAGAGCCTAAAAAAATATTTGTAAGGGGGAAAGAATGAAATGAGAATAAGAAATTCAGCAAAAGCAGTTATCGTAAAGGACGGAAAGTTATTAGCTATAAAATTACAGGAAAATAATAGTACATACTATACTTTACCGGGCGGTGGTCAAGAACATGGTGAAAATCTGCATCAAGCATTAGAAAGAGAATGCATGGAAGAGATAGGTGCCAAAGTGGAAATTGGAGAGTTAATTTTTGTACGTGAATACATTGGAAAAAACCATGAATTCTCTGCTAGACATGCTCATGCACAGCAAACGGAATTTATGTTTTTGTGTCGTGTACATCAGGATAGCTTTGATAACGGAAGCAACCCCGACACTGGACAATCAGGTATAGAATGGATACCAATTAAGGAATTACTGAATTTTAAATTATACCCGCAAGCAATGAGACCCCAGTTGATTTCTTATTTTAACGGGGAGAGAGCTGCAACTTATTTAGGTGATATAAATTAATGAGTATGTTTTAGGATGCAATGGAGGGGTATCAGAGTAAATAATAAGTTAAAGGAGGCAAATTAAATGACACATGAACATTATCAGTCAGTAATAGAGGCACTTCATGAATGCATGGCTGCTTGCAATCATTGTTATGATGCTTGTTTAAAAGAAGAAGATGTAAAAATGATGGTAGGCTGTATTCGTCTTGATAGAGAGTGTGCAGATATTTGTGCTTACTTTGAACAGGCAATCAGTAGAGGAACGCCATTTATTTCTGAACTGGCCCAAGTATGTGCACAAATTTGTGAAGCATGCGGTAATGAGTGTAAAAATCACCATCATGAACACTGTCAAAAATGTGCAGAGGCTTGTTTTAAATGTGCAGAAGCATGCCGAAGTCTGATTGCATAATTTTTATTTTTTGAAAGAGCGTTTCCATAGAGGATTCGCTTTTTTTATTATGAATAAGTATTTATTTTAAGGATTTTTCATAAATCACCCTGATAAACCATACCACTTATTATACTGATGGAAAGGTGATAATACGGCATGTGGTTATTAGGTTTTTTATGTACCTTTTTAGGCTTATTTATTGGTGGTCTAATAGCTTGGCTTTTCAAAGGACTGCATCAGAGAGTAGATATTTTTTACGGGCTCTGTGCAGGTATTATCTTTGGCTTAATTAGTTTTGAAATTTTTCCGGAAGCAGTTGAATTAGGAGGCTGGGCAAGTACGCTTTTAGGGTTTACAATCGGAATCATTATTTTTGCAGTATTGCATAATACTTTACATAGTAACGAAAGTGAAAAAAATATTGAAAAAGATAATTTGTATATTCGTGCAAGTTTATTATTAATATTCAGTCTATCGATTCACAATATACCAATGGGAATTATTTTAGGGGCAAATCAAAGTTCTGATTTTACAATGGCATTGTTGCAAACACTGTTATTCCATAGTATCCCCGAAGGTATTATTTTGTTTACCCCCTTGATTTTGGCAGGAAAGCGAATGAATCTTTTTATTGTATTTTTAATTACCTTTATTGTATCGATACCAGTTGCACTAGGTATCTTTATTGGTGATTTTTTAGGATTTGTACACCAGTCAATCAACACGATCTTAATAGGCTTAACTTTAGGAATCATTTTTATGGTTACTGTATCGGAAATTTTATTCCCGGCATTAATCAAATCGTCAGTGTTTAAAGTTTTACTTTGGACAGTGATAGGGATGGTGATAATAGGGGTTTATATGAAAATATTATAAATGTGCTTTTAAAGCGGCTGTACCTTAGTTTGTAGGTTCTGCCGCTTTGTGATTGGTTGCGGAATTTAGTACTACAACCCCGCCTATAATTAATAATATGCCTGTTACTTTAAGGATACTTAGAACTTCACCCCATAATACTACACTTACAAAGAGCGTTAATAAGGTTCCTACTCCAGCCCAAATAGCGTAAGCCAGACTTAACGGTAAAGTTTTCAAAGTTAATCCAAGGAAAAAGAATGAAAGTCCATAACCTAGAACTACTGCAGCTGAAGGTAAAGGTAGTGTGAAACCATCTGATATTTTTAACATCGTTGTAGCGAATACCTCACAAATTATTGATATTGTTAATAAAAAGTATGCTTTCATATTTTTTTCCTCTCTTCTTTAAGATAGTAGGTTAGCCAATATTTAAAATAACAACGCCTCCAATAATTAACCCTAACCCTAAAAGCTTTTTGCTGTTCCAGCCCTCTTTAAAAACGATAATTCCGATTAATGCAGTTAAAGCTGTCCCCACTCCAGACCAGATCGCATATGCCAAACCAAGTGGAAGTGTCTTCAGCGATAACGATAAAGCATAAAAAGCGATGGCATAACCAATAGCTATTCCAATGACAGGTAATAATTTTTTGAAGCCGCTTGACGCTTTTAGCATTGTACTTCCAAACACTTCACTAACAATGGCAACTGCCAATAGAAAATATGCGTTCATAGTAATCCCTCATATCTTTTAATGTTTTTGTGTTTTCAATATTATTTTACCTTTTTTAAATAAAACTGTAAGTGTATGCACAAAATGTATTATAAAATGATTGAATATTAAATTCTTTATGATGCTTTATATGGATAAAGTAGTAGTATTTATTAACTGAATTTCTAATTTTAAGTATATTTCTGCGATTCATCATCAGATTTTTAGTAATCTAGATAATGTATTAAAAAAGGAGGTTTTATTAATGAAAAAACTCGGATATTTATCTTTAGCTGTATTTTTAAACTTGTCTCTTGCAGCGTGTGCGGAACAATCTACAGAAACCATTGAACCAAAAGAAGATGAAAAAGCTAGTACGGAACAAATGGAATGGTCTTATGATGATGTTACAGGTCCTGAATACTGGGGTGAACTAAACGATGAAAACTTAGCGTGTGTTAACGGAGAAGAACAATCACCGATTAATCTGGAATTTTCCCAAGCGAAAGTAGATAAAAAATTAACAGAAAATCAGACTAACTATGAGCCAACCAATTTTACACTCATAAACAACGGTCATACCGTCCAGGCTAATGCTACAACAGAAAATAACAGCATGATTGTTGAGGGAAATGAATATAAGCTTTTACAATTCCATTTCCATACGCCAAGTGAGCATCAGTTTAATGGTCAAAGTTATGAGATGGAGCTGCATTTAGTACATAGTGATAAGAATGGAAACCTAGCTGTCCTTGGATTGATGATTCAGGAAGGAAAGGAAAATGAAATAATGGCAGCTCTTTGGAATGAATTACCGGCTGGAAAAACCGAAGAAGCAAATACGGAAGACTATCTGATTGATTTACAGGCTTTGTTGCCTGAAAACCAAATATCTTTCCATTATGCAGGGTCCTTAACGACACCTCCTTGTACAGAAGAGGTAAAATGGATCATTTTTGAACAGCCAATTGAAATGTCAAAAGAACAGATACAAGCATTCCAGCACATTTTCCCGGACAATCATCGTCCAGTTCAACCATTGAATGACCGGGAAGTTAATAAAAATTAGAAATGAAAAATTTTACTGATAGTTTAAAGAGGTAGTATGTAATCAAACTAGTGCATAGCTAAAGAGACCATCACGTTATGGTCTCTTTTTGATAAAGGACATTAAATGTTAACAGTAATACGGGGTAGAATAATCACTTTATAAACACTGTACTGGACATTACTAATTATTTGTTATATACTATGGTTAATAAGACGGATTACAATACATTAATAAATTCACCTATTACAAAGAGTATTCGTGTTTTATTTAATACTTTTTGTAATATGTGAATTTTTTTCTTTTTTGAGGAATTATGATCTTATTAATACGAATAATGGAGGTCATTTAAATGACACAAGGTACAGTAAAATGGTTTAACGCAGAAAAAGGTTTTGGATTTATCGAAGTTGAAGGCGGAAACGACGTATTCGCTCACTTCTCAGCAATCCAAGGCGACGGTTTCAAATCTTTAGACGAAGGTCAAAAAGTTGAATTTGAAATCGAAGACGGTCAACGTGGCCCACAAGCTACAAACATCGTAAAACTTTAATTTTAATGATGTAATAATAAAGAAGAGGTATCCTTTAACGAGGATGCCTCTTTTTTTGGTGCTTAATTTACCAGGGAAAGGAATATTAGTTTTTTCATGTTAAATAAAGATTTCTTGTTTTAAGAGGTTATAGCAGCCTTCATCCCGAAATAAATGGATAAAGGATTGTTTAGTTTATAATTACTTAAATTAATGAATAGGGGAAGTAAGGATGGAAGCAAATATGATTCAAAAAATTGGGCAGATTGGGGTGCCAATAAAAAATATGGAGAACGCAATTGCGTTTTATAAAGATAAATTAGGATTACCATTACTTTTTAGTTCAGATAGTATGGCATTCTTTGAATGTAGTGGGCAAAGGCTTCTTCTATCTATCCCTGAAAAAGAGGAATTTGCAAATTCAAGTTCTGTTATCTACTTTCAGGTAGAAGATATAAAAGAAGCTTATAAAGAATTGATTAGAAAAGGAGTTTTCTTTAACGACGAGCCCCACATTGTTGCAAAAATGGAACATACAGAAACATGGATGGCTTTCTTTAAAGATAGTGAAGACAATACACACGCCTTAATGAGCGAATTGCAAATTTAATTCCTAGCATTCGATGTGGCGAAAAGTCTCCTGATTTTTATAAAAAAATTGGGATATATAGGAAGAAATATAGGTTTTAGTAAAAGTTTAGTCATGATTAGTTTCCATTTAAAAATTGTGGATCTAAAAAGAATAAAGGGGGGGTGCAATTGTATAAATTTAGCTGGGTGGGGAGTGAAAATCATTTTGTAGATATACTACATATTGAGCAAGTCAACAACTTAACAATCGGTCGTTTTGGAGGTAATTCATCGGCAGGTCAATATAAAAACGAGGATGGCTGTATAGTTTGGTCAGATGAAGAACAGGATTGGGAATTTGTAGTGCTCCTCGATGCACATAATTCAGCAGAGAGCGCCGAACTTGTCATAAATACTATTACAGAGGAAGAACAAAATTTAACGACTATTTTTAACATGCCATTACGAGAATCTTTTAATCAAATGGACAAATACATAGTACATATTTTTCAAAATCCACTTTTTCTAGCGAGTTGTCGAGAGATTCAAGGGGAAACTGCGTGTCTTATCGTTTTAAGAAAAGACAAGTATGTTTGGTGGTTTTCAGTTGGAGATTGTATCCTTCATCTGTTTCACCCCGAATTGGCTAAGATGGATCAATATCTTTTGAACCAAAGAAATTTCTATGAATGGATAGGACAAGTAAACACCTTTGAACTGGATGTACCATGCTATAGTACGGGGCGTAGGGAATTAAGAAAAGGAAAGAACCATCTTTTTCTTACAACAGATGGTTTAACGGAATGCCCTGATGGTAATTTCCATAACGCTACCGAAATTATTAAGGTATTTGATAACGCCAAATCCCATCAAGATTCCGTGCAGAATTTATTAAAGGAGATTGAAGAAAAGGGAGTACGAGATAGCACTACTATTATTTCGTGGATAGTTAATGTAGAAAGAAATGCGAGTGAACCAAGTGACTTATAAATTTATGAAGAATAGGAGGCATTTCTATGTTTAAAGTAAAAACGGATTCAGTAGTGGGATATAAGGAGATGAAAATTCCCTACACTTTATTAAGCACCAATGAGGATTCAAAAAATTTAGTAATCATGCTTCCTGGAGCTGGATATAGCACGCAAGCTCCTCTCTTTCATTATTCGACTGGAGTGTTTTTAAATAAATCCTCCGATGTGTTACAAGTCAATTACTCTTATAATGACAAATTCTATGATAATTTCAGTATCGATGAAATTAGTGATGCGATTAAGCATGATGTAAGGGTAGTTATCGATCATGTTTTAAATGATGAATCGTATGAATCCTTTTGTCTGATCGGCAAATCTTTAGGAACGATTGCTATGTCATCTGAGTTAAAAAGAAATATTTTTAAAGATGCAAAAGCAGTTTGGCTAACTCCGCTTATTAAAAGGGAAGATGTTTTTGAGGCGATGGTAAAAGCAGAAAACAGAGGATTGTGTTTTATCGGTGACAACGATCAGCATTACAATGCTGAAAGATATGAGCAAATAGTTCAAAATACGAACATTGTTTCCACACTATTCCCTAATGTAAATCATGGTTTGCAATATGAGAATGACCCTGTTACTTCAATTGATGTATTAAAAAGTGTAATTAAAGAAATTTATGAATTTTAAATACAGATTGCAAGGAAGAATAACAAGGAGTTGATTAGATGACTATCCCGATTTTTAAGGGAATGGAAGGTGTTTTTATCCCTGTAAAAGACCCAGCTATTTCAGCTAAATGGTATGAAGAAGTACTGGGTTTTAAAATAATTTACATTGAAGAAGAGGCAGCTGTCATGCAAATCGGAGAAGAGTCCCAAACGGTAGTATGTTTGGTGAAGACCTTGAATCACGTACCAATGAAGTTCCCGGAGAACAAGTTTGGGGTAGGCAAATACTATAATTTTATTCCTACAGATATAGAAGAAGCCCATAAGACTCTTCTGACCAAAGGTGTAAAGGTGAATTCAATTGGAGGGGAAGGATCCACTAGATTTTTCACTTTTTATGATCCGGATGGCAATCCATTGGGAGTCTGTAAATAAAGGCTTTTAAAAGCTGAAAGGAGATAAAAATGAGTGAGAAATTACTAAGAATAGGTACAACATATATTCCAGTAACGAATGTAGACCTTGCTGCTGATTGGTATGTAAAAAAACTAGAAGCAGAGTTAAGCTACAAAGATGAGGACAAAGCTATTTTAAACTTGGCCAATCAAAGTATCTTTCTTGTAAAGTCCCCTGAAGGCCAAAGCTCCAATTTCTTGGATATTTACGGGAGTGAGCGTTTTTCGTTAACATTTGAAGTCGATGGAATAAAGGTATTAGAAGCATTACATAAAGATTTTAAGCAAAGTGAAATAAACGTTGGAGAAATTGAAGACAGAGGACATGCTGGCCGGAATTTTACTTTTTTTGATCCGGATGGTAATAAATTTGATGTATGGAGTGAGCTTAGCCCTTCCTTTAAATAAAGAGGGTTATTTTGTATTGGAGTAAACAAGCCACCGCTTTGATTATATTTTGATCAAAGCGGTGGTTTTTTGTTTGTAAAGATATGTGTAAAATTTTTTCTTTGTTCTGTAACCTTTCCGTTATTTCCAAGTCTAATTAAATACAAAAGAATGGAAAAGGAGGGTTTTTATGAAAAATGGCAAGCTTTTTGGAATGGGATTAATTACTTCACTTGTCGCAATTTTAGTATTTGGCTATTTTTTCTTTACTAAAAACACAGAAGTGCATGCAACGGGTATTTCATTTAAAGGGGAAACGTATTCGATTACATTGAAGCAACCAATTACGAAAGAAAGTTTAACGGATGGTTCTATCGTTGTATTAGATGAAAATGAGAAGGTTACAAAGGCTAAACTTTCGATTAATAGCAGCGGGAAAATTTTATCTGTAGATGGGTTAAATTTAGGGAAATACACACTTCAAATTAAAAAAGATGCCTTTGCAAAGAAAACTAAATTGCAGCAGGAACAGTCTGTGACACTTGTAGTCGTTAAGAAAGTGAAAAATATTGTTTCAACAGAAGATTTAAAAGATTATTTTCGCGCATTTTTAGCGGTAGAAAATTCATTGTCGAATCGATTTAACGATATGGTAACAAATGATATGGCAAAAGAGGAATCCGCTATGTCGATGGATAATAGTGCAAAAAGTAGCGGGGGTCCGAGTCATTCTACTACAAATAATCAAGTAGAAGGTATTGATGAAGGGGACATTACGGTTACAGACGGCCGATATATTTACACGATTATTGATAACAAGGTAGCAATTGTCGATACGAAAGATTTAAAAGTGGTGAAGCGTATAACTGTTGGTAAAGATATTTATCCGAATCATCTAATGATACATGATAAAACATTAATAGTTGGATACTCGTCCTATGTTCAGACACAAAAGGAACCGTATGATGGGAAATCCGTATCAACAGTAGTGTTTTATGATGTGACCGATGCCAAAAAAGCAACATTAGTACGTGAAGTAGGTCATGATGGTGGTATATTAAATATTCGCAAATCCGGAAACTATTTATATGTAGTGTCGAGTCTTACACCGAACTACTGGATGCTTCAAGATACACCGAATGTTGAATTGCGTCCGTCTACGTATGATGGTAAAAAGGAAACAATTATGCCAATCGATAAAATCCGTCTTTTACCGGAAAGCAATGAGCCGAATTATTTGATCGTTTCGGCAATCGATGTCAGCAATGTGAAGTCAAATGAATGGAAAACAGAGAGCTTTTTAGGAAGCAGCGGTCAAATGTATATGTCCGAAAATGCGATCTATATTGCGTCTATGAATCATTACGGTTTCTGGCCGGAAATTGAAACCGCAGATACAGCCGTCTCCAATATCATGCCAGCACCACAAAATAATGAAACGACAATTTATAAAATTTCAGTAGATAAAACAGCTTTAAAAATGGAGGCACAAGGAAAAGTAACAGGTTCTATATTAAATCAATTTTCAATGGATGAGCATGATGGTCACTTCCGTATTGCCACGACAGAAGGCAATGCCTGGGGAACTGCAGCAAATTCGAAAAATCATTTATTTATTTTAGATGAAAATATGAAGCAGGTTGGGGCAGTCAAGGATTTAGCAAAGGGCGAACGTATTTACTCCGCTCGTTTTATGGGCAATAAAGCGTATTTAGTAACATTTAGAGAAACTGACCCGCTGTTTGTCATTGATACAGAAAATCCAAAAGCTCCCAAAGTATTAGGGGAGCTGAAAATTCCAGGTTTCAGTAATTACTTGCATCCGATTGATGAAAATCATTTACTTGGAATTGGCTATGATACGGAAGTTCGAATGGAAGAGGGTTCTAAAGAGCCGATTGTCTTAACGAAAGGTATGAAACTGAGCTTGTTTGATGTAACAGATTTCAATAATCCGAAAGAAAAACAAGCGTTAGTGATTGGAGGACGTGGCACATATTCTCCTGTTCAACACGATCACAAAGCATTATTCAGAGATCCACGCCAAAACTATTATGGATTCCCTGTAACACTTTACTCACCGACAGAAGAGGAAGACCGTTTAAAGTATGAAGGAACGGGTGCGCACATTTATAAAGTAACGGCTTCAGGAATTGAACTTGTAGCTGACATGATGGAAAAGGCACGTCCAGGTGAACAATATGAAGATTATTATAATGTAGTACAACGATTATTATATGTAGAGGATCAATTGTTTACAGTGTCTCCATCCAAGGTAACAAGTTTCAATGGGAAAACGTTTGAAAAGCAGCAAACAGTAGGGTTTTAACAGTAAATTAACCGTAGGCACACAGGAAAATATGTGCTTGCGGTTTTTTATTTGAAAGAACTAATGCAGTGACTAGTTTCCTTTCCTTTAGAGATAAATCTTTGAGCGTAGGCGTCGCCTTGCATAGGCATAGCGACGCACCTGGAACGTAACGATATATAGGTAGACACTCTTTGTTTGGCGGGGGTCTCATGCCGCAGTAATAGTAGCAGTAAAGGTATGGTTTACGGCGTACCTTTACTGCTACTATGCGGCTCCCGCCAAAGGAAAATCGCAACTTATTGGACTTGTCTTTTTTCTTAAGAATTTCTTCACTTTTAGCCTTTCTAAATATTAAGATTTACCGTTTACACTAAATGTATGGGAAAAGGAGTGAACAATGATGATTAAAGTGAATAACTTACAACATACATTTTCAATCGGTAAAAAAGGGAAGGAAAAAACAGTACCCGTACTGAGGGATGTATCCTTTGATGTAAAGCGCGGTGAGATTGTAGCAATCGTAGGGAAGAGTGGTTCTGGAAAATCTACTTTACTGCAAATATTAGCAGGTTTTATGAAGCCAGAGCATGGTTCGATTGTCGTTAATGCACAGGAGATCGCGGCATTTAATGAAGCTGCGAGCGCTAAGTTTCGTTTAGAAAATTACGGCTTTATATTTCAAAACTTTCAACTGATGCCAAGCTTAACGGCATTTGAAAATATAGAATTGCCTTTAAAATTAAAAGGGATGAATGTTTCAGCGCGTAGAAAACGTGTTGAAGTTATTATGCAGAAGGTTGGTTTGACGGAAGTAACGGATCATTACCCAAATGAATTATCAGGGGGGCAACAGCAGCGTGTTAGTATAGCACGGGCACTTGTAACCAATGCCCCAATATTATTGGCGGACGAACCTACAGGGAGCCTTGATTCGGAAACGGAGCAAGATATTTTGATGCTTATTCAGCAGTTAAATCGAGAACTTGAATTGACATTTATTATTATTACACATGACGAGGAAGTTGCAATGATTGCTGATAAACGCTTCCGCATGCATGATGGCAAGTTAGTAAAGGAGGGTAATCACCGTGTTATTTAAAGATCAAGTAGACTTTGTCATGCAGCATATTAAGAAGAACAAATTACGCGTATTTATGACGGTGCTTGCCGCTACAATGGGCTGTGCGTTTCTAATCGTACTTGCTTCGATCGGATTTGGGTTGCAAGCTTCAATGGAGGAAGAAATTTTATCGAGTGAAAGCGTCACAAAAATTGAAGTTATGGGTGGGGAAGCACAGTTTTCGGAAGAGGAAGTAGCAGAAATTGAAGCAGTAGAAAATGTACAGACTGTTTTAAAAACAACGACAATAGATGCAGAGGTGAAAAGCTTTTTTGAAGACCGGGATACAATTTCTGGTTTACGATTAACGAATTTCACTGATTATGCTTCTATAGCAAAGCCGTTAGCAGAAGGCACATACCCGAAAAATGAAAATGAAATTGTTGTCGGCTATCATTTCGGTCAAACGTTATTGAATGAGGCAGACCGCAAATTGATTGAGGAAAAAGAAAAAGCGGCTAAAACAGAAGGTACTTATTATAATGGAGAAGAAGAAGGCTATAAGAGCTCATTAATCGGTAAGGAGATTGAAATTGCGATAAGGTCGTATGATGATCCGAACAAGCTTTCAGATCGTATGACATATACGATTGTTGGTGTGATGCCAAAGCCTGCATATGAATGGGCAGTTGAAAATAGAATTTATATGATGGACGAGCAACGTGCAGTTCTTGAAAATAGCTTTAAGCAAGTAATTGATGAGAACCCGGCTGATTACCAATTATTTTTTGAACGCTATGATATTTATGCAAAAAGCTTAGAATACGTGAAACCAATCTTGGAAGATTTACGTGGGAAAGGCTACGGTGTATACTCGGTTACCGAACAGCTTGAGGACTTAAATGTCTTTTTCTTAGTGTTAAAGGCAGGTCTGGTATTTGTTGGGACGATTGCAGTACTAATTGCATCAATCGGTATATTCAATACAATGACAATGGCGGTAACAGAGCGTACAAGGGAAATTGGTGTACTAAAGGCAATTGGAGCGAGTCCAAAACTGATTCAGCGACTATTTTTAATGGAAAGTACATTTATAGGTGTTATCGGAACAGTTATAGCCATTGCTATTTCCTACCTAGTAAGCTTTGCATCTAATCTTTTACTGCCGATTGTTTTAGAGGCAGCAACAGGTGAAGAAAACTTTGGCAATATCCAATTTTCTGCTATTCCATGGCAGTTAGTAGTGATTGCCGCAACAATTAGTATCGGTGTTGCGATGATATCAGGATTAAGACCAGCACGAAAAGCAACGAAAATCGAAGTAATGCAGGCACTAAGACAAGAATTATAGGGAAAATTCCACCTCGTAAAAGTAGGGCTCTTCTTTTACGAGGTTTTTTCTATTTCAAAACGGCTTCGAGCAAGCGTAATTGCTGTTCTAGTTCAAAATAAGCTTCTTCGGCCTGTTCGAGTGATACAAGCTGGAAAAGTAGTGTCTGTTGGGGAGCAAGCTGCGCTAAACGATGTAAATCAGCGGTAATTACTTGTGCAATTTTCGGGTAGCCTCCTGTTGTTTGCCGATCTGCCATTAATAGAATCGGGTGTCCACTTGGAGGTAATTGGATCGTACCGAATGTGACGGCTTCGGAAAGTAATTGAAACGGTTTTTCAAGAAATATGGACTTGTGGGAGTCTAATTGATAGCCCATACGGTCGGATTTATTCGAAATTGTATAAGATTGATTAATAAAGCTAGTTTGCATACCACGGCTAAATTGCTGCCACTCGGTTCCTGGTAGTATACGAATAGTTGCTTTTTCGTAGAAGGTCTTTGTATTTACTTGATATGCAGCATATTTTATTCGCGTTTCCTCATAAGGAATCTCATCGCCCGGTTGCAGTGCTCGTCCTTTATAACCGCCAAACTTCGCTTTTAAATAGGTGCTTCGACTACCGAGTATTTCATCCACTAAAAATCCACCTGCAATACAGAAATAGCTTCTTGCACCATTTATTATAGTCCCACACGTTAATACGTCACCTGCTTTAGCGGAAATAACTTTATACATGGGGACTAGCTGATTATTAAGTGTTGCGTGCATCATTCCACCTGTCAAAACAAATGCTGTGGCTTTTTTAAATTCAAATACCCCGCCATTTAATGTCATTTCAATGGCGGCTTTACCAGATTGCTTTAACAGTGCATTGCCGATTCGGTAGGCAACTGAATCCATTACGCCACTTGCAATAATCCCAAATTGTTGATGGCCAGTTCGCCCTCCATCTTGAATGGTAGAAAAAATTCCTGGTTTCATAACTTTTAGCATGAGGTGACCTCCTTTACGGCTACAAATCGAACTCGGTCACCTGCTCGTAATAATGTAGGAGGGTTTTTGTCAGGCAAAAATAATGGCGTCATCGTTCGACCGATAATTTGCCATCCGCCTGGTGTTGCAAGCGGATAAATGCCTGTTTGTTCTCCGGCAATCCCTACTGAACCGGCCGCGATTTGTAATCTTGGAGTGGAATGACGTGGTGTTGCGATTCGTTTATCCATCCCGCCCAAAAACGGGAACCCAGGTGCAAAGCCGAGCATATAGACGAGATACTGTTTAGCGGTATGTATATCTATCACTTGTTCCGGTGTTAATCCATTAACATGTGCAACATCGTTTAAGTCAGGACCATATTCACCACCGTAAATAACTGGGATATCTATTAGCCGGCCCATTTCTTGAGATGAAATGTCTTGATTAGTAAGTAAGGTTTCAATATAGTTTTGTACTTTTGTAGAGCTCGTTTTTAATGAATTGGGTTGTAGAGATTTTCTAACTATAAATGGATCGTAATAAATACAAAGATTCGTATAGCTCGGCACAAGCTCGATAAAACCGGGAAAAGGGTGCTGTTGGATAGTTATCATAGCTTGCTGGATTTGGTGGTGTGCTTGTTCATTAATCGTCGTACTAAATTGAACAAATAGAGCATTGTCGCTTAATTGCCTAAATTGCAGAACCGGCATGTAATTTCACCTCATTATTGGAATGAATGATTATGTATGGCATGATAATAGCATAACATTCTGATAGTTGTTGGGGGAGAGGCTATGTATACGATTGATATAAATTGTGATTTAGGCGAGAGCTTTGGAAGATATAAGTTGGGAGAACAAGAGGAAATACTACGTTATATAACTTCTGCCAATATCGCATGCGGATTTCACGCAGGAGATCCAACTGTCATGCGCGAAACGGTGGAGCTGGCGGTAAAAAACAATGTGCAAATCGGTGCACATCCGGGACTGCCTGATTTAAATGGCTTCGGGCGCAGGGAGATGAAGATTTCTCCTCAAGAGGCGTATGACATCGTTGTATACCAAATCGGTGCACTGCAAGGATTTTTAACAACTACAAACGTAAAAATGCAACATGTTAAACCTCATGGAGCGCTTTATAATATGGCGGCGGTACAGAAAGATATATCAAAAGCCATTGCACAAGCGGTATATGATATTTCCCCTAAGTTAATTTTATATGGATTAGCCTCGAGTGAATTAACGAAAGCAGGAGAAAAAATCGGCTTGAAAACTGTGCACGAAGTATTTGCGGATCGGACGTATCAGCAAGATGGCACGCTTACAAAGCGCAACGAATCAAATGCTCTTATTACAGACGAAAAAAGGGCTATCGCACAAATAATAGAGATGATAAAGGAAGGAACAGTCACTTCCGTTCAGAATACGAAATTCCCACTTCAGGCACATAGTATTTGTGTGCATGGGGACGGGGAGCATGCCGTACAATTTGCCCAGCTGACCCGTACGAAATTGGAGCAGCAAGGTATTGTAGTAAAGGCATTTCAATAAAAAAGGGTGGTTATCTCGATAATAGAGATAATCACCCTTTCGTCATATTCTAGTGATACTTCAAAATTTCAGTAACTGTTAAAAACTCGTAGCCCTCATCTTGTAAAAAGGCGAGTACTGGCTCTAATCCGTCTGCGGTTGATTGATGGATATCATGCATTAATACAATCGCATTGTTATGTAATCCATCCTTTAGCATTGACAGAAGTTTTTCTGAGTCACGATGTTTCCAATCGAGGGTATCAATTGTCCAGTTAACCGTTTTACAAGGAATAAGCTTTCGCACTTCATCATTAACCGCTCCATAAGGCGGACGGAATACAGTCGAGTTCTCACCGGTAGCATTTATAATGGCCTGTTCTGTAGATTCATACTCTTTTTGAATTTCCGATGGAGACATTTTCGTTAAAACACCGTGTGTCCACGAATGGTTGCCAATTTCATGACCAGCTTGACGCACTTTACGCGCCAATCCAGGATAATATTGAACACGGCTGCCAAGCATGAAGAAAGTTGCCTTTGCATCATATTTTTCTAAGAGTACTAAAATCTGTTTCGTTACTTCCGGGTGTGGTCCATCATCAAACGTAAGGGCAATTCGTTTTTTTGAAGAGTTCTTATCATTTTTCGGAACAATCGTTTCCTCTGCCTGCATCTCAATTTGGAAATCCGAGGCTAAAAGGGGGTTAATGAATGATAGAGACATTTCCACTGTTGGTATTCCTGCTTCAAGTTCTGTCACTTCTCCTTCATTAAAGTAAATAATGAGGGAATCTCCCTTTAATGCAAAGCGCTTAAATAATCGCCATTTCGGTTGAGTGGCAGAAGCGAGCTCTTTTTCCTTAATATAATCTTTATAGGCTGTGTTCTTTACCATTTCAGATTGAACATGTGCAGCAAAAGTTTCCAAACTTTTTAGATCTTCATTCAGTAGTGTACGAATATCGAATAATTCACCGGTTTCATTGTCGATTAAAAATGTTGTGATTGTTGTCTGTTGCTCTACTGCATTTAAAATTGTCTTATTCGTTAATACGAAGGAGTAGTAATGGTCATACTCAAAAGTATCAAGGCTAATATTTAGTTCGCCGGATAATTGTTTTTCGTTTTGCTGAAGGCGCATCATGCTTATGTAATATTCTTTCGATTCTTCGATATACGTAGTGACCGCTTGATTGAACGTTTTGTATTCCGTAAGTGGATATTGAATTGCGAAAGGCATTTTATCATCATTCGAAATGTCTGTGACAATCTTTACCCCAGGAAAAGTTGATGGCTCTTCGCTTGTAGTAGAATCTTGCTCTTCTGCAGATGTCTCCTCACTACTCGGGAAAAGTGGGTTATCGCTCAAAACAGTTAAGTAGACAGTAATAGCTCCCAGTATAATGATAGAGCTAATAAGGGTTAAATCAATCCAAGGACCGCGGCGTTTTCTGTAAGGGTTTGACATGATGTACTTCGGTTCCTTTCTATTAAAAATAGACATCTAAGTAAAGCTATAAAAAATATATTAAATTTATTAATCATTTTAGAAAATACACTATCATAGTAGCATATATTGTATGAAAAAAGGCTGTTATTTTAAGGGTGCTTCAAGTAATATGAGCTAAGAAGTGGAAGGAGGTCCATCGTATGGATAATGAACATACTGAAATGGCAATAGACTGCTTTTTACTTGCAGGCCGTATCATGATTGAAAGTGGTGCGGAAACGTATCGAGTGGAAGACACGATGCTGCGTATGGCCCGTTCTCAAAACATGATGGATGCACAAAGCTACGTAACGCCAACAGGAATTATTTTTTCTCTTGGTAAAACGCAACCTACCAGAATTACATCGATTCCAACAAGAATTACGGATTTACATCGAATCGCTCTTGTCAATAATGTCTCGCGTAAGCTTACATCCCACCTCATATCAATTGAACAAGCATATGAAGAATTGAAGAAAATAGAAAAAACGAATTATTTCCTTCCAATAGCCATTCAGGTCCTTGCTGCGAGTATAGCGAGTGGTGCCTTTTTACTGCTGTTTAAGGGGACTGTAAGTGACATTCCGGCTGCTTTTATTGCAGGAGGGTTAGGTTTATATATCGTTACTATCATTCATAATATGACGCGCGTAAAATTTTTCTCGGAATTTCTTGCTGCGGTGGCTATTGGTATTGTGGCATCTTTTGCAGTCTATTATGGATATGGTAAAGAAATCGATAAAATTATTATTGGCTCAGTTATGCCACTTGTACCTGGTTTGCTCATTACAAATGCGGTACGGGATATGATGGCTGGGCATTTTACAGCAGGGATGGCAAAGGGAGCTGAAGCTTTTTTAACAGCGTTTGCGATTGGCTCGGGAATTGCACTTGTTCTGTCCTTCTAAAACTTTGGCTGTCAGTATACTTTGCAATATTGGAATAGGAGGAAAGCTGGATGTTGGATAGTGTTCTTATTCAAGTCGTTATTAGTTTCGTTGCAACAGCGTGCTTTGGTGTAATTTTTAATGCGCCTACAAAAACAATTCCAGCATGTGGCTTTGTCGGTGCAGTCGGTTGGGCAATCTATTACGTCATGATTGAAATCGGAGTCGATGAGGTACAAGCCTCGTTTTTAGGGGCATTTGTTGTGTCATTAGTAGCGTATTTCTTTGCGCGCAAATTTAGAATGCCCATGATTATTTTTAGTGTTTCAGGAATTATTCCGCTTGTGCCTGGAGGAATAGCCTACAATACAATGCGTAACGTTATGGAACTCGATTATATTATGGGTCTGCAAAATGGGATGCGGGCATTTATGATCTCTGGAGCCATCGCGATGGGGCTTGTTTTCGCAGAAGTATTTATGCAAATTATTTTCAGGCTATTGAGCCAGGGGAAGACTTCAATGCAATCCTTTATGAAATCGAAAAAAAGAAGCTCGTAATGCACTGTTTTACAGTAGCCTTACGAGCTTCTTTATTATTACTATACAAGTAAAGATGAAATGCCATTAGAAGAGCTTGGTTTACTAATAAAGTATCCTTGTAAAATATCGCAGCCGATATTTGTTAGGAATTCTTTTTGTTCTTCTGTTTCTACGCCTTCTGCAACGACTGTTAAATTCATCGATTTGCCAAGCTGAACCATGCCATTTACAAGCTGCTGCGTTTTTTCAAATTTCAGTGAGCGTATGAAAGTTTGATCGATTTTCAAAATAGAAATCGGCAATAGCTGCATATAACGGAATGAGCCGTAGCCCGTACCAAAGTCATCTAATGCAAAAACAATTCCTTCGTTCTCAAGTGTGCGCATCTGTTTAATGATGCTAGTTTCAGCTTCTGCTTCCAATGCAAATTTCTCGGTAATTTCGATTTGCAGTAAATTAGCAGGGCAACCTGTACGTTCAAGAGTAGCTAAAATTGATTTTGCCATGTTTTTGTCACGGAACTCACGGACAGAAGAGTTAATACTTACTTTAATATTATGACCAGCCTTTTTCCAAAGAACGGCTTGCTCACATGCCTTTTCGAGCATAAATGAACCGATATTATTAATTAGACCTGTTTCCTCTGCTATTGGAATCAATTCATCAGGAGAGACAACACCAATTTCCTCATCATCCCAGCGAACTAAAGCTTCTACTCCTGTAAATTTCCCAGTTTTTACATCGAGCTGTGGCTGGTAAAGAACATGTAAATTTTTCTGATCCAATGCCAGTAATAACCGCTTTTCTATGATTGAGTTACGATTCAATGTAACATGTGAAGATTTTGACAAGGAAACAATTCGGTCACCACCAGCATTACGTACAGACGTAATGGAAGCCAATGATGCCTTCATCAAATGTGTAAATGTCAATTGATCTTCAGGGTAGCGAGTAATGCCACCGCTTACGGAAAGGGGAACAGCAACATTTCCGTTGTATATTGGGTTTTGCTGTAAATAACTAAGGAAACCTTGTGTAAACCATTCAGGCAGAGGTGTTATCACAACAAAATCATTTTCGTTAATACGGGCCATTGTACTATCTTGGAAATACATTTTCAGACGTTTTGTGAATTCCATGATAAGTGATTTCTCTGCACAATCATCATGCAGATCTTTAATGGTATAGAATTTATCGATGCTTAAGTAAACAAATGAAAAATGACGATCTTCCTGAATCATTTCATCGATCACTTGTGCAAGGCGGTGCACATTCATTAATCCTGTTTCAGTATCGATATAGGCAATTTTTTCGAGCTGGAACTGAATCGCTTTTTCCTTTGTAATGTTTCGTTCGATTAGGAAATATTGATTTAGCTCTGGTGCAGGGCCAAGCATCGGAATGGCGGTTAAATGCACCCAATAATGTTCGTCGTCCTTTGTCACCTTTTCTACATCACCTTGCCAAATTTGCCCACTTTGCAGTGTTTTCCAAATTTCCAAAGCGACTTTTTCGGATTCACCATTATTTGGGAATAGCTGCCAAAACGTTTTGCCGAGAACCCGCTTTGGTGTCCAATGGCTTGCCTTTAAAAATTGCTGGTTGGTTTGTATGATAAAACCATCCTGATCGAGTGTCACAGTCATAAAGGATTGCTGAATACCACTCTTTAAATCGATTAAGTGTTGCTGTTCGTCATCTACTAAACGCATTTCTTCATTAGGAACACATAAAATGAAAATAGCTTCCTTATTTTCGAAGAGGATAGGTTTTGTATAAACTGTACAGATTTTGGAAGCTTCACCCTTCATCAATATTGGAACATTGTGTAAGCATAAAGCTACAGTACTTGTTAAGATGGACTCCACTGTCTCGTTACTTACTTCTGAAAAAAGAGTGTTGTAAACAGGGTTTTCTTTTAGTTCTTTAGTCTTGACTTCTGAGTAGTCGAAATGATGAAAATTTCCTTTAACAATTGTTCCATTTGGTAGAAGTATAAAAGAAGGGAAGGGAGTAACTAGTATTGGTTCAATATTAGTAGAAAGGGTTTGCTCGTTTATCATTCTTTAAATCTCCTTATTTAATAAATTATTACTATAATTATAATGAGGCAACATCCATTGGTCATTAAAAAAAATCTTTTATATTTATATATAAGCGTTTAATAGGATTATTATACCTCAATTTTATAAGAAGGATAGTTAAAATTGTACATATTTCTTATATTTGGCATCAATAGAATGTCGTGCTCTTATCGTCGTGGTATAAATAAGAGGAAAAATAAGAGAATAGCTTTGAAAGTCATTTTAAAATTGATAATTGCGCGCTATTGTTGCGTAACTACGTGAGCTTTACTAAAATAGAAACATTATAGAAGATAGAATTGGAGTAGAAAGAATGAATTTATCGGCAATTACCGTGTCGTATCCTTTAGATCAAGAAACATATGAAGAAGTACAAAACTTATGTAAAACATCAGCTGTTTGTGATGGCATCCTATTAAATCAGGTAATGAATCTAACAATTGCTAAAAGTTATGAAACACGCGGGTTTTATGTACTTGTATATGATGATGAAAAAAATCTATTAGTTGGGGCAGGAACTGCTGTGGATCTAATGGGTTTAAATACGTATGAATGGTCGATGCTAGTTGCCCCAATGTACCGTCAGCTTGGAATTGGAACAGCGATTTTAAATGTCCTAAAAGAAGGTATGGCGATCCGGAACAGTGAGGGGGAGCTTGCTCTTGTAATAGAAGGCTCTAAATTCGGAAAAGAGTTTTTAGAGCAAAACGGGTATTTATACAGTTTTTCTGAGGCAACTTTAGAGGCTCATGCGGAAGTTATGGAGAATAAGGGAGCGGTGACTTTACGTCCTTTCATGCAAAAAGATACGGAAGCGCTCATTTCAATTTTTAGTGATGCTTTTGGCGATATGCGTGAAGAATCATTGGAGTTAATTGAGTTTAATACGACGACAGAAGGCTTAGTAATGTGGACAGCCGAAATGGATGGCGAAGTTGTTGGAACTGTGACAACCCGTAAAGAAGGGGAAGTACAATGGATTACTGCGTTTGCAGTATCACCGAAGAGACAGCGCCAAGGCGTCGGTACGCAAATTTTAAACTTCGTGAAGGACTATGCAATCCGTTCAGGTGATAAAACTATTTTACTTGATGTAGAGATTGAAAATATGGGTGCACTCCGCGTATATGAAAAAGCCGGATTTATGAAGTCGTCACAGGTTGATTATTATATTTATATTGGGTAAGAAAATGAGAAAACTTTATTTAGTGCTTCAGTTAATAGGGAGAAAATAATTTTAAAAATAGTATTTAAGGGCACAATTCGTCTATGAATTGTGTCCTTGTTTTCGTTGTTGCTTCACCAACTATATATACACAAATGCAATTAGTACAGGAGCATCGTTAAAATTATGTGTCTTCATTAATTCCATTGTTAAAACACTTGCTAATTAGATATCAGAAAGAGATGGGAATTCTATAATAAGGCTATGTTCTCCAACTAACTGAGAAGTTAGTTTAATCCCATTTCCTCGCACCAAGGTCCTTGTCCTTTACATTGAAATTGATAAATTTTATTTTCATTTTTAACTTTCAGTTCAATTATATAATCAAATGGGTGATGAAAATTACCTTGCTTCGCATCTCCAACTATATTTATTTTTTCAATATCGTGATAACTCAAGTTTAATTTTTGATAGTCAGTGGAACTCCCTAAAATGACTAACAAGCGATGCTGTTCATTTATTAATCGATCCGAATGTCTATCATATGCATAATAACTGATAAACCCTGTTTGTATAATCAATAAGGCACAAATAACAATGCCAATCTTTTTAGAAATCCCTTTCCGTGCTTTCCAAAATAAAAGGATAGTCAATGAGCATGCTACGTATAAGATGGTAAATTCAATCGTTACATTATTTAAAGCCATCCCATTTCTGAACAAAATAAAACCATATAAGAAAATTAAAGCAATAACTATAATACCCATTTCATCACCCCTATTATTTAACTGAACAACTAGTAACTAAGATGATTTGCTTTTCTTTCAATAAAGAATATAATTCTACAGCCCTTTCCAAAAATCCTATTTGAAGAGGAGATATCATTAGAATTAAAGAATAAGGTATGAAGTAGTTTGGACTATAGTTCAATAAGGAAAGCAAAATATTTCGCCCCCCAAAAAAACGCTCAGATTTCTAAGCGTTAAACTTGTACTAATTAAGCTGTTATTTGTTAAATGCGCCTTTCTCCCAGTCATACGAAACCGTTAAATTTTTTCTAATTGTACAGGGGCTTCTCCCGATATATTTGCATTAATGGGCTTCATTAAAAAAGCCTCTTTCGAAGGACCAATCAAATAAAGTTCATGCATGGCACGGGTTAAAGCTACATATAAAAGCTTCCGATCGAGCGGGTTGTCATAATACGGTGTGTCAAATGACGTGAGAATAACTGCATCAAACTCTAATCCCTTTGCTAAATGACTTGGGATGACTAGAAGCTTTTGCTGATCGATTGCCGAGTTTTCGTCAAGCAACTGTGCAGAGATATCCGAGTTTTCAAGCAGTTTAACCAACTGAACAGCTTCATCTGTTGTTTTGCATATGAGTGCAATGGATTGATGATGGTTTTCACGAATTTTTGCCAGCACGTCTTTAATGATGTTGTCATCAAAGTTTTTCGCTGTGATAAACTCAGGCTTTTTCCCATGACGGACAACGGGTTCAACGAGCGGTAAGTCCTCATCCATCTGCATTAAAATTTCATTGGCAACTTCCATAATTTCAATTGTCGTACGGTAGCTTTTTTGAAGGGTAGCATAGGTTGCGCGAGGGAAAAGCTCAAGGACCGGCTGCCATTCTGTAAGAGATCTATAGCTATGGATACCCTGCGCTAAATCGCCAACCATCGTGAACATATCCGTTTCAAGTCCCGCCTTTAAAGCAGCGAGCTGGAAGTAGCTATAATCCTGTACTTCATCAATAAAGACGACCCGCATTTTCCATTTATCCTCAATCCCTTTAATTTTCGCATGTAAAAATAAAAGGGCTGCTAAATCTTCAAGTGCCCATTGCTCTTTTTGGTGTGCCTCTAAAAATAACTCTGTTTCTTCGACGGACCATTCGGGAGCCAGTTCAAATAATAATTCACGGCTTGTAAGGAATGTTCGATATAGTTGCTTGATTTTTGCCTTCTGGAATTTTCTCATATAAGAAGATGCGACAGTTTTTGCTTCCTGTTTAATTTTCGGAATGCGATCATCACGTTCGTCGATTAGTTTTGTTACAGTATGACGGCGCTTTTCTGCATCTCGCATACCATTGAGTGCACGGCCAATCGCGTCTTCATATCGTGTATTCAATGTAGTTAATACAGCAGTTGTTTTCCGTTTTACTTCGTTCTGAATAACCTTTTTAATGCGCTCGAGCCGTTTTTCAACAGGCATATAATGAAATTCTACTAAGAACAGCTTTCGCAAATGGTCGCCTTTCATTATCCGGTATTTTTCAATAAATACATCATCAAATAAAGCGGCTAACTTGGCTTCGTAATGCTGCAAATAGCGATTCATCATCAGCTCATAAAACGGACTGCCTTTCATTTTCGGAATCATCCAGCCTTCATGTGTAGAGGACGGATTGGCGATTAGCCGTTCGAGCTGTTCATTTGGATTTTGGAGCTTCAACTTAAGATTAATGGCATCAAGTACATATTGAGCGTAAGTTGTTTGGCATATTTTATCGACACCTAGCTCAGGGAGAACGTCTGCAATATAGTCAATGAATAAACGGTTTGGTGCTAAAATCATGAGTTGTTCGGGATTGAAATGGTCACCCATCGTATAGAGGAAATATGAAATCCGGTGCAGGGCAATCGTTGTTTTCCCTGACCCTGCTGCTCCTTGTACGAGAATCGGTTGACGTAGATGGGCTCGGATAATTTCGTTTTGCTCTTTCTGTATTGTGGAGACGATTTCGGTTAAGCGAACATCTGCTTTACCTTCTAGTGCCTCTTGCAGCAACTCGTCATTCGTTGTTAAGTCGACGTCCCGGTAGTCGAGGAGCTTTGCATTTTCAATTTTATATTGTCGCTTTGCAAATAAATGTCCCGTAAGTTCTTCACCGCGAACATCATAAGTAATCTCACCTAACCGTCCGTCATAATAGACATTTGCAACAGGGGAACGCCAGTCGACAATAATAGGTTCATGTGTCTCGCTGTGGAAGAGGGAAGTTTTTCCGATATAAAGAAATTCCTCATTTTCCTGCTCACGCTGGAAGTGGATTCTCGCAAAATATGGTCTTTGGCGAATCGCCTCCAAGCCTTCTTTTTGGTTGCGGGCCAATTCGAAAAAGCGAGTATTCATTAAAATATTTAAGAAGCTGTCACTCGAATCCAAGTATTCCACATTGGTCATTGCAGAGCGTATATTTTCCTGTGCTGTTTCGATATCTCTTTTCGAACTATGCAAAATCTGGTCCATATAATGAACCGTATCATGTAACCGCTGCTGTTCTTGTTTGAACTCTTCATTTACCGTCATGTCGTTCCCCCTATCATCAATCAATTACACTTCATTGCACAGCGTAAAGATTAGGTTTTTACTTTTTTGAGAATCTGCAACATTGTCAGATAATTATCTTATCAAAATACGACGTGTATATTCAAGGAGATGTATGGAAATAGGAAGTCATGATATTTAAGGCACTAATAATACTTAGGAGTTACCGAAATATTTCAAACTAATAAAAACCATATAATGGTATTATTTTAAGTGAGGTTTATTTAATAATTGAAATAATGAAGGAGGATTTTTAATGGAACAAGGTACAACAAAAATCTATACACCCCCGAAACATATCGTTTCAGCAGCAACAATTGTTCTTAATGATCAAAACGAAATTCTGCTAATCAAAGGCCCTTTAAGAGGGTGGGAGATGCCAGGAGGTCAAGTAGAAGAAGGTGAATCGATAAAAGAAGCCGCTATTAGGGAGACAAAAGAGGAAACGGGTATAGATGTTGAAATAATAAAGTTTTGCGGAATTTTTCAAAATGTAAAAAGGTCAATCTGTAACACGCTCTTTCTAGCAAAGCCTATTGGAGGACAATGTACGACTTCTACCGAAAGCTTAGAAGTAGAATTTTTTTCAATTGAAGAGGCTTTAAAACTGGTGGAATACGGAAATTTTCGACAAAGAATCGAATGCTGCCTAGATGAAAGTAATCACCCTTTTTATATAGATTTTTAAGGGCAAAAGAAGAGAGGATGTCACCGCTATATTTTAAAAACGAACATCGACTGTACAACTGTATCGAGGTGTTTCTTTTTCAGCGTAAATATTTTCCTGAATTATAACTTTTGCATTGCCAAAAGTATATGATTCTTCTTTATCTGCATACACTTGGAAAAAATCTGCGGTGTAATATTTATACCCATCTTTTTCAAGGTAGGCCCAGACTTCATCGGCTTTACGTGGGTCAAGACCTTTACTATGTAAAAACTCGATAAGTTCAACATTAAACATAATTTGCTCCGCGTATAAAACACAATCACCACATATACAATGGTTGGCTGTACCAACAAGTGCTCTTTTCGAATAAAAATTTTCATTTAGCTGCTTAGTGTTCATAGTGCCCTCCGAGAAAATAGTAGTTTTATTTACCTTAAATACCTTAAAAATATAATTAAACTCGAATTTTGGGATTACTTCAAGAAAGGGTAAAGTATTTTTATTGAAATTTAAAACTTAAGGAGGAATAATCTTATGGACATACAGTGGGTGAATGGGCAATATCCGGAAGATAAGAGGATTTTCGATTCTGAGATGGAAGTGTATGAATGGACACACTCATTGTATACGGATATTTCGCTTTATTTATTTAGAGAACAAAATGTTGGTTATGCAACGCCTGATGAAAAAGTAATCGATTTTTTAACCGAACTGCTTCCGCAATGGGCAGATCATTTAAATCTACAGCTTATTGTGCATAAAGATAAAGTAGAAGAAAACGGTAAATGCATTTATAGAATTTGGACTTCACAAGTAAAAAAACTTGATGGAAGGGATGGAAAAGGGTAGCTTTTTGTAATGAATTCACTAAATTTCCAATCAGGAGAGATATTCAATGATTGAGAAATTTATACAGTCCTCAAGAGGAACAATGAGGTAGTTTCCCACCAGAAATATGCTATTGTCTTTAGCCATGGGTTAACAGCAGATCACACCCTTTTCGATAAACAAGTTGAATAGAGTTTAATGACTTGCTCATTTCTTTTATTCAGTCCAATTTATAAAAGTAATATAAAGGAGGAATACTATTTCTAAATTTAATAAAAGACTATTGCCGGTAGTTATTTATATATTTTTAATAGCAATATTAATAATCTTTATAAAAAAGACAGATTTTAATTTGACTGGCTATACGTATTACTTTGATGAAGAAAATACGGTGTTAACAATTGAAGAAGGATATTTAAATAAAGAAGTAAATCATGTGATATACAATGTGCAAGATCATTCTAATGCCGCTAAAGCATTATTGATTATATTACCGATTAACAAAGCATATCAATTATGGATGGTTACTATAATCTTCCTGACATTTTATTTATCATGCATCTTCTTTATAATATTTTCTGAAAAACTGAGATTATATTTGGGCTTATATCTTTTATTCCTAATTGTCTTTATTTTAGGAGACCTATACATTCACAAAGAATTGATTGAGGAAATATCTAATACTCTCGATAAATTAATTTAAAGCTATTAATTTACCTAAAATCAGCCAGTAAAAAAGGATAATAGTCAAATAAGACCTATTATCCGTATTTTTACCTTCACCACTTCGTCACATGCTCTTCAATACAGCCAAGCATTTGCTGGATTTGTAAAGTTGTGCCGTCTTCGAGCTGAATAAATCCATCATAATAGCCTACCATTTGGTGGACAGAGGAAACAATGACCTTCGCATTGGTTTCGGCTACTCGTTCAAAAAATGGTGTAAACATTAAATTGACCTGCCCGCTGAATTTGGATTTTACAGTCCATGGCTTCATAAAATCGGTACGGTCATAGTGAAATAATACATCTTCATGTATTTTTGTCATCTTTCCATCGACAAAAACGGCATTTTCCGTCATACCTGTACCGTCTGTCCACTTCCCGCCAAAGTTTAAGCCAATTCGTTGACCACGAACGCGCTGTGAGGCCATTCCCCAATTCCATGTTGCTTCACGAGGCCATATCCCACGACCATAATCCAGCACCGCAAAGCTTTCTTCAGGAGTAAAGGTAAAGCTGCGATTGCCAATATGTACAACCCCAGAAGCCGGTAACGTATGATGTTTTGCTGTAAATTGAAATGTTTTGCGATTCCATGGAATAACTACATTAAGGGACTCATCATTTTTTGGATGCTCAATCTTTAGCTCAGCATGTAATGACTCTCCATCAAAATCTGGCGCATTGACCGTTAAATGAGTTTCATTGTTGAAGTACGCCATTTCAATAGAGACTTCGCTATTTTTATATTGGATAGTTTCCAACACTTTTTCAGGCATTTTTACATTTGCCCCAAGTGGAATTAAAATTGTTTTTTCGAAATAGCGCTGTGTTTCATACTCGAGAAAATAGACGAAGCACACCGCAGCGTAATCTAAGTGACTAATCGTAGCGGAAAACAAAATTTCCTCACCAAAGACACACCAATAATTCCATTTTTTCTTGCGCATAAAATGACCGGAAAGATTGCAATCGATAATGGGTGTTCGTGCATAGCCGATTGCCTCCGGATTCAGATTCCCTTTTTTATCGCATAGAACCGTTGGAAGGACGATTTCCCTTTCTGCGTGTTGCCTCATCTATATTCCCCCTTAAACTATCTTTAAAAATCAAATGAACATAATGCAGTTAAAATAATTGTATCAAACAATTACAAAAACAGGGTATTTTCACTCTACATTCATATAAAGTACATAAAAAGGAGAAATTCGACATAGGTTGTGAAAAAAGGAGAAAAAAGTTGGTTTCATACTATAATCGAGAGGCTGCAGTGGCCTATGCCAATAAATGGTGGGATAGCTTTAATCCTGAGTTTCCTAGATTTCAGGATGACTGTACAAATTTTATTTCACAATGTTTATATGCTGGAGGGGCGCCGATGCGAGGGGCACCGAATCGTGGGCAAGGCTGGTGGATGATTGGCTTAAATGAGCGCTGGAGCTATAGCTGGTCTGTTGCTCATTCACTCCGTTGGTATTTGGAAACGTCAAAGCGTGGACTCCGGGCAACAAGAGTAAATTCAGTTGAACAGTTACAGCTAGGGGATGTCATTTTTTATGATTTCCAGGGGGATGGAAGAATTGATCATAGTACAATTGTTACGCGAATTGAGGGAGGTATTCCATATGTAAATGCCCATACGTCGAACAGTGCCGACCGGGAATATTCTTATGAGGACTCCACAGCCTATACACCACAAATGACTTACTATTTCTTTCATATTGAGGATGAGTTTACGTTGTAAAGCAACCTTCTAACATATGTTAAATGTTGAAATTTCATGATAAGGTAGTATTAGTAACAGAAGGGGGTTTTGTCGATGACATTATCAGTAAGAGATGCAGTATTACAACGTCGATCAATTAAACTATTTAACGGACAGCAAGTTGAAAAGGAAGCAGTGTTGGGGATTTTAGATGAAGCAAAATGGGCGCCAAATCACGGCAACCGTCAGCCTTGGCGTATAGTAGTAGGCGCGGGCGAGCAACTTCCAAAAGTACATGAATTACTAAGAAATCTAGCTATCCCAAAATGGGAAGAACTTTCAGAAGAGGCTCTTGCTGCTCAAATGAAAAAGTTCACATTAGCGGGTGCTTACGCATTTGTATTAGTGACGGAGGATGTTCGTCAAAAAGAACGCCTGGAAGATTACGCCGCGGCTTCTTGCTATTTACAAAACGTACAGCTGCTTGCATGGGAAAAAGGCATCGGTACATGCTGGAAAACACCTGGATTTTTAGATAATCCGAAATTCCGTGAAGCATTAAAAGCACAGCCACATGAACGAGTAATTTCAATGTTCCAGTTCGGCTATTTTGATGAACTGCCAAAAGCAAGAGTGCGTAAAGAGCTTACGGATTTTGTGACAGAGTTCGAGATTTAATAATATGAGAATGCATGAGGGAATCAACATTTCCCCGTGCATTCTTTTTTTGTTCGTTAAGGGATTTCATCAATTATATGGGTGTGACTTCCACCTGTTTAAAGATTTGTAACATGGCATACCCTTGCTTTGAAGACTTTTTTCTCTTAAACATAAAAATTAGTTTGAAATCGAGATAAATACATAATAAAATGCAATTATATGAGGAAAAAATAAACAGGTGTTTAAGAAGGAGCAACTATGCGCTATAAAAGTTTAAAAACGCGACTAATATTAATATTTTTATTAGTTGGTATTATTCCCGTTTTTGCTACAGTTATTTACAATTACTTTGCAGCATTTAATAGTTTTGAAGAAGTGCAATATTCTCAACAAAATGAAATGGAACATTCTGTAACGAAGTATTTTGAACAGACGGCATCTGATTTACAATATTTAGTTGAGCTCTATGCGAAAGATCCGGAAATACAGCAACTACTCTTAGAGGAAGACCGCACCTTAATAAAATCCGGTGGTGAAGCGTTATTTAATAAACTTAGTGCACAGCATAAGCTAGCCATTTTTGAAATTGGCGATGAAAAGGGAGCAGTGCATGTAAGAGGCCATAATCCATCTGCTTACGGAGATGATAAATCCGAAATTGTCGCTATTCAAGGTGCCCTGCAAGGAAATACGTATAGTGGGTTTGAATATGGTACAAGCGGTTTGGCAGTGAGAGCCTTTGCACCAATTGAATGGAATGGGCGAACAATCGGTACATTACAAATGGGGGTTCGAAATGAATTTGTGACAAGTGTTCAAAGCTTATTTCCAAATGCAAAGCTGCAGCTGATAGATGCAAATGGAGAGATTTTTGAAGCATCTGAAAAGGAAAATATCGGGAGTAAACTAACAGGAAATGCAATTTCTGCTGTTTTAAATGGAGAAGCAAGCCAATTAAAAAATCAAGATAAAAAAGTAATTGAGAGCTTTTTACCTTTGCAAGATCCTACAGCAACTACTGTTATCGGAGGCATCCATTTAACCCAAAATATTGGAAAGACGCAATCTGCTATGTTCTCGATGATAAATGGTGGTGCCGTCATCTTAATAATCACTATTATACTAGCAATAGTCGTTGCGCTAACTTACAGTCGCACATTAACAAAGCCTATCATACATACATCTAAACTTCTGCATGTATTAAGTGAAGGTGATTTAACACAACGAATGGAAGAGCATAACCGTCAAGATGAAATCGGCCAGCTAATGACAGATATGAAAATAATGCAGGAAAATCTACATAGAATGATTGGTGAAGTTTCGAAAGCATCAAGCAGTGTAAATTCAAAAAGTGCTAGTCTCGCTCTGTCAACAAGTGATGTGTCGACAGGGTCTCAGGCTATTGCTGAAACAATGGAAACATTATCACGTGGCATCGAATTGCAAACAAATGAAATTACCGAAGTCTATGAGGCTGTTAATAAGTTTTCAAACGATTTAAAGGAAACGGCAGAACAAGGGACAAAGCTCGAATCAGTTTCCGGTAATGTACTTTTACTTTCATCGGAAGGAACAAAAATGATGCAAACTTCCAATGGACATATGCAGGAAATCCACTACATTATGGATACCGCAATTCATAAAATGGAGGAATTAGGTGAGCGTGTTGGAAAAATCACATCTTTTGTAAATATAATTGAAGATGTAGCTAATCAAACGAACTTACTAGCACTAAATGCCTCTATTGAAGCAGCGCGGGCTGGGGAACATGGAAAAGGATTTGCCGTTGTAGCAGAGGAAGTACGGAAGCTTGCTGAACAAGTGGCAAAATCAGTGATAGAAATTTCCGCGATTGTCACAACGATTCAACATGGTTCAAATGAGTTAAGTAACTCACTACAGCAAGGATTTACGACAATCGAAACGGGTACCGATCAGCTTTCGAATACTGCTGATACGTTTAAAGAAATTGAACGATCTGTTTTACAAATGGATGCATTTACAAAACAAGTCCTTGGGCAATTACAAACAATGAGTAGTAAAGGACAAGAGATTAATCAATCCATGCAGGAAATTTCGGCAATTACTGAGGAAACAACAGCAAGTGTGGAAGAAACGACTGCCACGGTTATTGAAACGAGTGCAACGATGAGTAACGTCGCAGAGACAACAGAACAGTTAGCCGAACTCGCAGATCAGCTGAATCAAATCGTAAAAGAATATAAAATCTAATGAAAAAGAAGTCGCCAAACATACTACTGGCGGCTCTTTTTTTGCATTATTATAGGCGATTGCTATTTCAAAATAGGTTTTGTGTAATGTAGATGGGGAAAAGGGCAGTAAGAAGAATTAATGGAGGGATGCAAATGTTTAATGAACCAAAACAGTCGATTGATGTCGCCTATACTAAAGGGGAATTGCTAGAGAAACTCCAAGAATTACGTGGCGGTGAACCGGGCGAGGAGATAGATAGAACCCATGTTTACGTATTAACTAAAGATGTGGACGAGTTCCATTCCATTGCTCGTCATCAGCAAATTTCTCTAATTACGACAAATGGTGTCCGCAGTATTCTTAAAACGCTATTTACGAAGGAAACACCGATAGAGGAAAAATTACGCCGCCTAAACTTACCGGAAAATGAACGTCTTGAATATGAAAAGATTATAAATGATGGGGGTAAAGTCCTCATAACAGGAAGTGATCCATTTGATGAAGAGGGTTGGGAAGGACATACCCTTGATAATTGGATTACGAACCGCTCTAATCCATCGAATTTGATCCGCTGGGATATTGAAGAGGAGCGACCAATTCCATTTGAGGAGCAAAAAAAGAAGTATGATCCGTTGCCTCCGAATAGCGAAGTAGCAGGTGAGTTTGGACGTGGCGATGAAGTAGAAGATCCGGATATCATTCCATTGAAGGACAACCAGCGTTACGTTCGCGACCCGCATACAAAGGAACTAAGTATTTATCAAGGTCCACATAAAAAGTGATCATGAGAGCCCAACTGACATGTGAGCAGTTGTGGCTCCTTTTTGATTTAATCAACGGAATATATGGTTTTTGAAGGGGAATTTGTAGTTTTGTAGAATATTTTGTAAAGATGTGAAAGGGGATAGAGAACATGGACAAAGTAGTAGCTTCTGTACAGCAGGCGATACAACATATAGAAGATGGGGCTGTTTTATTAGTGGGGGGCTTCGGCTTATGTGGCATTCCAGAAAATTTAATTCAGGCATTAAAGAATAAAGGGACAAAGAATTTAACGGTTGTCAGTAATAATTGCGGTGTCGATGATTTTGGGCTTGGCATCCTGTTACAAGACAAGCAGATTACGAAAATCATTGCTTCATATGTAGGCGAAAATAAAACATTCGAACAGCAATATTTAAATGGTGAGCTTGATGTAGAGCTAACACCACAAGGGACCCTGGCTGAACGTATCCGGGCAGGTGGTGCAGGCATTCCGGCATTTTATACTGCAACAGGTGTTGGAACGCCGATTGCAGAAGGAAAAGATACAAAAGAATTTGATGGCAAGATGTATTTACTTGAGCGAGCGATTACAGGAGACTTTGCTCTTGTTAAAGCGTGGAAAGCCGATCGCTCTGGTAATTTAGTATTTCGTAAAACTTCACGCAACTTCAATCCGCTCTGTGCTACAGCCGGGAAAGTTACGATAGTGGAAGTGGAGGAGCTTGTAGAAGTTGGCGAGCTTGATCCGGATGAAATTCATTTACCAGGTATTTACGTGCAGCATATTGTGCACAGCGACTCCTTTGAAAAACGGATAGAACGCCGCACTGTAAAGGGGGAAGCATAATGGATGCACGCTTAAAGATTATTCGCCGTGCTGTAAAGGAAATTGAAGATGGTATGTATGTCAATTTAGGAATCGGTATACCAACACTCATTGCGAATGAAATCCCTCCACAGTTTAATGTAATGCTTCAATCTGAAAATGGGCTTCTTGGCATTGGACCATATCCAACGGAAGAGGAAATCGATGCCGATTTAATTAATGCTGGGAAGGAAACGGTAACTGCAAAGGCTGGTGCAACATTTTTTGATAGTGCTGAAAGCTTTGCGATGATACGAGGCGGGCATATTGATTTAGCGATCCTCGGTGGAATGGAAGTGTCAGAGCAAGGAGATCTTGCGAATTGGATGATTCCCGGGAAAGTAGTAAAGGGAATGGGTGGCGCAATGGATTTAGTAGTTGGCGCGAAAAAAGTAATCGTTATTATGGAGCATACAAATAAATACGGTGAGTCCAAATTAAAGCGCGAATGTACATTACCTTTAACCGGTAAAGCCGTTGTTCACCGTCTAATTACGGAATTAGCTGTATTTGATTTTACTGATGGCACGATGCAACTAGTTGAGCTTCAAGAAGGTGTGACATTAGAGGAAGTGCAAGAAAAAACAGAAGCTGAGTTTGAAGTAAAGTTGTAATAAAGAAGTTGAAGAACCTTATTATAAAAATAGACGAGTATTATATAAACAATACCGTCTATTTTATCGCTATTGCAAATGTCACAATAAAGTAAATGTAGAATAACTGCCATACCACAAAAAAATTAAGATTGTCCGGTGTAAATTTTAAGTGACTTTTACTCTATGTATATTTGGCGAAAAAATGAGTATATAAATATATCCTATAAATAGAAAATTGTAACAAATTCTCTAATTTTATTAAAGAAAATTGATAGAATTCCTCTATATACGATTAAAGAACTAATCGATACTCTTAATGTACGGATTATTTTATTAATTCAGAACTTTTTTGAGTGGAGGGGTCTTATGAAAAAGAAAGTATTTGCGCTATCTTTAACTGGAATTTTGGCACTAGGAGCTGTTACACCAGCTGCATTAACTACCTATGCTGTAGGTGAGGGACCAAACTATGGTGGAAATGAATCGATTCAAACTTCTATTCTATATACTTACGATGAAATGGTTAATTATCTTAAAAAGCAAGAAGCGAAACAAGATGCTATGCAGCTTGAAGTGATTGGTCAAACTGTAAAAGATCGAGATATTTACATGGCAAAATATATTAAGAATCCAAATAACCCGACTATATTATTTTTAACGCAACAGCATGGTAATGAACATTTAACTACTGAAGGTGCATTGGAATATATCAAACATCTGGGAACAGGTAAAACAAAAGGTGTTCTTGATAAGGTCAATATTCTTATTGTGCCTATGTTAAATGCAGATGGTGCAATGGGAGATGTCGATTTTTCTCTTGATGACTATATCGCTGATGGTGGACGTAATTTAACACGATACAATGCTGTAGGGGCAGATTTAAATCGTGATCATGTTGATAAAGTGCACCCAGAAACACAGGCTCTACATAAAAATGTTTTACAAAAGTATGATATTGACTACATGATTGACCTGCATCATCAAGGTACTCAAGCAAGACGAGACGGAAAATTAGTATCAGGATCTATGCTTTATCCTACAAATGATAAAGTAAAGCCGGAAGTATTAGAGAAATCGAAAAAATTAGGAGCTGTTGTATTTAATGCTGTGGATTCTACTGGATGGGGACATTTAGCGAAATATAATGGCGGCAATGGTGAGAATATCGGCAGAAATGGTGCCGCGGTTCAATATGATATTGCTACACTCCTTTTTGAAATGCGCGGAATGTCCGATCATTTCAATGAGTCGGCAGTTATTGGTCAAAAAAGTAATGGTTATTTAATCAAACAAACGATTACAACACTTGATTCTGCGGTTCGAGCAATAGCAGATCGTTCAATTGAAACTGCAGATATCAGTTTCTGGGATACATTGGATACTCAAAAATAAAGTATAAAAAATTCCCCCACCTAAAATGTAGGAGGGGGAGTTTTTTGTTTTAATTTTCACTTCGGATATGTTTGACATACACGGCCGATTTGTCCATCTGTTAAGCGGACTTTTATGCCGTGTGGATGTGAGCTAGAGTTCGTCAATAAATCCTTTACTACGCCCCGTGTTGTCGTCCCTGTACGTTGGTCCTTTTTTAATACGATATCAACTTCCAGACCAGGGTATACATCGCTACGATTTTTGCCGTTCATTAAATCCGTCCTTTCACTAGACTTTCCTAAGTATAGCACGTCAAAAAAAATAACCCTACATGGAAGTAGGGTTAAAAACTATTTAGGTAAATGATTTATAAAATTGGCATAAGCAAAGCCTCGTACTTGCTCTTCACTATAATATTTGAGAAGTTCATTAATAAAGTTTTGATAAATCCCTGCATGTTCAAGTCCTTCAACTTTATAATCGATTCCATCAAAATCTGAGCCTAAACCAATTAATTCTTTTCCACCAAGCGAGCAAATATAATCGATGTGACGAATTACGTCCCCCATACTCGCACGATTTGTTCCGTTTATAAATTCAGGATATAACACGATATGAATGGGCGCATTTTTTTCAATCATCGCCCGTATTTGGGCGTCGTTTAAATTGCGAACATGATCACATACAGTTTTCGCATTCGAATGCGTGGCAATGACATAGTCCGCCTGCTCTATAACATCCCAAAAGCTTTGTTCATTCAGATGAGAAACGTCAGTGAAAATCTTATGCTGATTGTTAAGTTTAATAATTTCTTTACCAAACGGTGTTACTCCACGCCCATATTGGCTATGTGCTCCATCTGCTGCTTCGTTAGGGTAGTTCCAAGTGAGTCCAATTGATAATACGCCAAGCTGATGAAATGGATGCCAAATTTTAAGGTCCCCACCGAAAAAATCGACACCTTCAATTGTTAAAAATGCCCCGATTTGTCCAGGTTGAAGTGTTTCGAAATCTGCCCATTTTTTAATATGTACTACACCTTCGCGTAATACCTCATTACGAAAGCACTCAATTTGCTTGATCGCAGTTGCACGTTTTTCTACAAGCGAAAGCTCAGAATCAACATAAATAGCAAACGCTTGTGCTATCACATGACCTTCAACTAATTTTTCATAATTCACATCAAGCTTAGGGGAATTAAGAAATTTATATCCGTTCTTTTGCATGCGTAACAATGCATCACAGTGTAAATCAATAATCGGAATGCTCATAAGGATACCTACCTTTCTAATTTTTTTAAAAAGGTGAATGACCTAAATCATTCACCTGAAAATTTCTAAGCATGATGAAGCCCTGCGAAAATGCCGCCTTTTGCGACAAGTTCTTCATACGTACCTTGTTCTTCAATGCCATTTGGTGTTACAACGAAAATATAATCTGCATCACGGATCGTAGCTAAACGGTGAGCAATAATTAATGTTGTACGGTTTTTCGCTAAATCATTTAATGATTGTTGGATAATACGCTCTGTGGCTGTATCAAGCGCAGACGTCGCCTCATCTAAAATTAAAATCGGCGGGTTTTTCAAGAACATACGCGCTATGGCAAGACGTTGTTTTTGTCCACCTGATAATTTCAAACCACGTTCACCAATCTCTGTATTAAAGCCATCTGGTAAGTTTTCGATGAACTCCAGTAAATTTGCCTGTTCAACGGCCGCTTTAATTTCTTCAAAGCTCGCACCTAGTTTACCATATTCTACATTTTCCCTAATAGTTCCTGTAAATAAAAACACATCTTGTTGAACAGTTCCGATTTGCCTGCGAAGTGATTGTTGCGTCAAATCACGAATATCGTAGCCATCGATTGTAATTGCCCCATCCGTAATATCATAAAAACGGGGAATAAGCGCACTTATCGTCGTTTTCCCTGAACCAGATGGCCCTACGAACGCAACCGTTTTGCCAGCTTCCACTTTAAAGGATAGGTCGTTTAAAACTTGCTTACTGTCCGCATACTTAAAGCTTACATTTTTAAATTCGATATTCCCGTCTAAATGTTCAATAGCAATTGCGTTTGGACTATCAACAATTGTCGGCTCCTGGTCCAGCAAATCACAGAAACGTTTAAAGCCGGCCATTCCTTTTGGATACATTTCCAGTAAGGCACTGATTTTGTCGATCGGCTTAATTAGAACATTCGTGAATAAAATGAAGCTCGCAAACTCACCGGCTGAAAGGTTGTCATTAAATGAAAGCCAAGCACCAACAACAAGCACTAGCAATGTCAGTAGACGCGTTAAAAAGTAAATGCTTGAATGTGTACCTGCCATTACTTTGTAGGCATAGATTTTCGCTTTACGGAACAAGCCGTTTTGATCTTTAAAGCGTGTTGTTTCGAATTCTTCATTTGTAAATGATTTCACAACTCGAATACCTGAGAAGCTGTCTTCCACCCTGCCATTGACGTTTGCAATTTCACTGTACATAACGCTCCAGCCCTTTTTCATGCGCTTATTGCTCCAATACATTACGGCTATTAAAAGTGGTACGAAAAATAAAATAATCGTCGCAAGCGTTGCATTAATATTGAACATAATCGTAAATGCCCCGATGAATGTCATCATGGCAATGAATAAATCTTCCGGACCGTGATGCGCAAATTCGCCAATATCAAACAAGTCATTTGTAATCCGACTCATTAAATGACCAGTCTTCATATTATCGAAAAACGTATACGGCTGACGCTGTACATGGTTGAATAGCTGCTGGCGCATATCGGTTTCGATATTGACCCCAAGCTTATGTCCCAAATAGTTTACGATATAGTTCATCACTGTACTTAATATATAAGTCAGTAATAAAAGGGCACTGATTTTAGTGATCATACCCCAATCATTAGTCGGGAGCAGGTCATCAATAAACCATTTCACCGCCAACGGAAACAGTAATTCCAAAATAGCTACAAACACTGCACAGGAGAAATCAATAATGAATAATCGTTTGTGAGGCTTGTAGTATGTGAAAAATCTTGCTAGCATTTCAAGTCCTTTCTGTACACAACCTAAACCGAGTGTAACTTGTTGTAATATTTTTGGTTAAATGGATTATAACATTTCTTGGGAATTTTTCGAGAGGCGAAATAATGATTTACAAAGAAAATGTTTTTAGGCAAGTTATTTATAATAGGAAATTAGAAATGATACACTTATAGGAAAAGAATTGAAGGTGTACGAATGAATTTTTATATTGTAATGCAAGGCCGTACATACGATGAGGCAAAGGAAAAACAAGTCGTATGGTGCTCGATTTTGGATAGTAGTGGTCAAACACCGCATTCTTGGGAGCGGATGAAAGAAGTGAAAAAGGGAGATGCGATTTTTCACTGTGTCAAAGGGGAAATTGTTGCCATCAGTACCGCTCAGGAAGATTGTTATGAGGGGATTAATCCATTAGAGGATAATGGAGCAGTCGGCCATCTTTTTTCTGCTGAATACGAAGAGTTAACCTCTCCCATTAATATTAAATTGAATTTTGATGAAATCCAACCGTTATTACCAGTTAAATATTCCCCGTTTCAGGAAAATGGTGATGGGAATCAAGGCTTTTTATATCCATGCAATGAAATGCTGGCAATTAAATTACTTGAGCTCATGAGTGATGCGAATATCTATGAAGAAAATGTAGAGCAACTGGAATTTGCAATTGGCTTGATTGCGCAAAAGGAACGCAAAACATTGGCACCGGTTCTCATCGAAACAGAAGCAAAAGCAAAAGTGAAAATCCGCAAAGGCCAAGAAAAATTCAGAAAGCAATTATTGCCATTATGGGACAATCATTGTGCTTTATGTGGTATCTCTTTACCTGAATTATTACATGCAAGCTATTCGAAGCCATGGAAAGACGCAACAAATGAGGAACGACTAGATCCATACAATGGAATTTTGCTGTGCCGCAATCATGATGCTTTATATGACAATGGCTATATCGCATTTGATGGCACCGGGAAAATCCATATCTCCTCAGAAATTGACCGAATCGACTATGGAAAATACGACATTCATGAAAAAATGCGAGTAGCACGAGTAGAGGAGAACAAGCCGTATTTTAAATGGCATAAGCGGGAGATTTTTAGGGGAGAAGAATAGTTTATAGCAAAGGCAAGGCGCTATTCCAAAGTACATTTTGGATAACACCTTGCTTTATTTTATTCCTCTACTAAATAATGATAAATATCGTATTGGACTGGAGTATCTAATACGATATTCATTGTTACTACGGGCTCCCATCTGGCATAATCTCATTTCTACCAGTCTCTGTCACTACGTGAGTTTCTCTTAGGTTGAAAAGAAGCTTCAAGTTTTTAACTAACTGCTCCATAAAAGCACACCTTTAAATAATTATTTTAATAACTTTTCAACGGTTGGAATATCTGCTGGTGCAAAATCTAGTTCATTGAGTGATGCACGCTTTACCCACTTCGTATCTGAATGCTCTAAAGCAACAGGTGTTCCATTCACAATTTTAGCCATATAGGTTTCAAGACGAACGATAAACGTACCATAATCATAAGTTGTATCTTCAACTTTATCGCCTACAACAATTTCACAAGTAAATTCTTCTAAAATCTCGCGTTTTAATGCTTGCTGTGGTGTTTCATCTTTCTCAATCTTTCCACCTGGAAACTCCCAATAGTTTGGTAATGACATTTGAGGGCTACGTTGTGCACAGTAAATTTCCTGTTTATCGTTTTCGATAATAGCTCCAACGACATGTACTTGTTTTTTCAAAATTAATCATTCCATTCTTAATTAATAACCTAATTATAGCTTGTGAGTGTTTAGTAGAGGTTAATAAGGTTTTAAATAACTGTTCACTTGCCCTATAGTATATACTTTTGTATATATATGGTATTTAATTGGGTTTGCAAATTTACAAAAACAGCAAGATTAGAGCCATTAATGATGTACTAGAGGGTTTGAAGATAAAACTAATTAAAGAGGGGGGAGAATTGAAATGAAAAAATTATTATGTTTATTGTTATTTACATTTATATTAACAGCTTGTAATTCATCGAAAATGAGTATTACTGAAATTCAAAACATTCCTAATAAAGTACAGGAAATTATAAACCCCGACTATCAGCTTCAATGGATTAATAATATCGATAAGAATGCCAGCTATATTATTTTTCAATCTACTGATAATGTTACCCCGGACCTTGAAGTAGTTGATAACATATTAAACATAAAACTGGATAGCACGGGTCAAAAAAATAACGAGTTGAAAATGTATGTATATAAACTCAATCGTGGTGATGCAGAGTTTGACACGATAAACGTGAAAGTAAACGGGCAGGATACACCAATAGATAGTCTTACAGGTTTTTAAGGAGAATAGAGAAATTGTATGATTGGTAATGCCAGTTTCATTGCCTCTCTCAATCCAGTTACGGATGTAACAACTCCAACAGCAATCCTATTAATTATTGAAAAGGTATAGAAGAGACATCTCACTTCTGAATAATGTGTTTGAATTTCTGATAACAGCTAAGTTACCAAGTGGATTTCCCTCACTTTAGGGGGTAAGTAACGGTATTTGAAAATTTATTTTTTACGTGTATATAATAAGAAGAGAAAAGAAAGAATAAAAAAAGAGAAAAAAACATTTTAAAAAGTGTTGACGTTTATTTAAATGGCGTGTATAGTTATACAAGTCGCCGAGAGAAAACGCGACAAACGGACAAAATGAACCTTGAAAACTGAACAAGCAACGTTAATGAAACAAGCTTCTTAAATGAAGCAAACAATAGATTTTAACTTTTAATTAAGTTGAATCGCTAGCAAAGCAAATGAGCTTTCAAACTACTTTTATGGAGAGTTTGATCCTGGCTCAGGACGAACGCTGGCGGCGTGCCTAATACATGCAAGTCGAGCGGATGATGAGAGAAGCTTGCTTCTCTCTGATTTAGCGGCGGACGGGTGAGTAACACGTGGGTAACCTACCTTATAGATTGGGATAACTCCGGGAAACCGGGGCTAATACCGAATAACACTTTTAAACACATGTTTGAAAGTTGAAAGACGGTTTCGGCTGTCACTATAAGATGGACCCGCGGCGCATTAGCTAGTTGGTGAGGTAACGGCTCACCAAGGCAACGATGCGTAGCCGACCTGAGAGGGTGATCGGCCACACTGGGACTGAGACACGGCCCAGACTCCTACGGGAGGCAGCAGTAGGGAATCTTCCACAATGGACGAAAGTCTGATGGAGCAACGCCGCGTGAGTGAAGAAGGATTTCGGTTCGTAAAACTCTGTTGCAAGGGAAGAACAAGTAGCGTAGTAACTGGCGCTACCTTGACGGTACCTTGTTAGAAAGCCACGGCTAACTACGTGCCAGCAGCCGCGGTAATACGTAGGTGGCAAGCGTTGTCCGGAATTATTGGGCGTAAAGCGCGCGCAGGTGGTTCCTTAAGTCTGATGTGAAAGCCCCCGGCTCAACCGGGGAGGGTCATTGGAAACTGGGGAACTTGAGTGCAGAAGAGGATAGTGGAATTCCAAGTGTAGCGGTGAAATGCGTAGAGATTTGGAGGAACACCAGTGGCGAAGGCGACTGTCTGGTCTGTAACTGACACTGAGGCGCGAAAGCGTGGGGAGCAAACAGGATTAGATACCCTGGTAGTCCACGCCGTAAACGATGAGTGCTAAGTGTTGGGGGGTTTCCGCCCCTCAGTGCTGCAGCTAACGCATTAAGCACTCCGCCTGGGGAGTACGGTCGCAAGACTGAAACTCAAAGGAATTGACGGGGGCCCGCACAAGCGGTGGAGCATGTGGTTTAATTCGAAGCAACGCGAAGAACCTTACCAGGTCTTGACATCCCGGTGACCACTATGGAGACATAGTTTCCCCTTCGGGGGCAACGGTGACAGGTGGTGCATGGTTGTCGTCAGCTCGTGTCGTGAGATGTTGGGTTAAGTCCCGCAACGAGCGCAACCCTTATTCTTAGTTGCCATCATTCAGTTGGGCACTCTAAGGAGACTGCCGGTGATAAACCGGAGGAAGGTGGGGATGACGTCAAATCATCATGCCCCTTATGACCTGGGCTACACACGTGCTACAATGGACGATACAAACGGTTGCCAACCCGCGAGGGGGAGCTAATCCGATAAAATCGTTCTCAGTTCGGATTGTAGGCTGCAACTCGCCTACATGAAGCCGGAATCGCTAGTAATCGCGGATCAGCATGCCGCGGTGAATACGTTCCCGGGCCTTGTACACACCGCCCGTCACACCACGAGAGTTTGTAACACCCGAAGTCGGTGAGGTAACCTTTATGGAGCCAGCCGCCGAAGGTGGGATAGATGATTGGGGTGAAGTCGTAACAAGGTAGCCGTATCGGAAGGTGCGGCTGGATCACCTCCTTTCTAAGGATTATTTCGGAATCATTCTCATGGAGAATGAAACATTAACGTTTGCTGTTCAGTTTTGAAGGTTCATTCTTAATTGAATGAAATACTTCAAAACACTTGCTCCTGCGGTTACTCGTCGCAAATATGCGAAGAAGTAAGACAGGAAGCATATTCGTTCTTTGAAAACTGGATAAAACGACATTGAAAGCAATAAAACAAATTTCTATTTTATAGAAATGTAACAAGTCAAGCAATTGACGTGTAAACTTAAATCTTGGATTTTATCCAAGTGTTAACTTTTGGTTAAGTTAATAAGGGCGCACGGTGGATGCCTTGGCACTAGGAGTCGATGAAGGACGGCACTAACACCGATATGCCTCGGGGAGCTGTAAGTAAGCTTTGATCCGGGGATTTCCGAATGGGGGAACCCACTATCTTTAATCGGATAGTATCTACACGTGAATACATAGCGTGATGAGGACAGACGCAGGGAACTGAAACATCTAAGTACCTGCAGGAACAGAAAGAAAATTCGATTCCCTGAGTAGCGGCGAGCGAAACGGGAAGAGCCCAAACCAAAGAGCTTGCTCTTTGGGGTTGTAGGACACTCTATACGGAGTTACAAAAGAATGAGTTAGACGAAGCGACTTGGAAAGGTCCGCGAAACAAGGTAAAAGCCCTGTAGTCAAAAGTTCATTCCCTCCAGAGTGTATCCTGAGTACGGCGGAACACGTGAAATTCCGTCGGAATCCGGGAGGACCATCTCCCAAGGCTAAATACTACCTAGTGACCGATAGTGAACCAGTACCGTGAGGGAAAGGTGAAAAGCACCCCGGAAGGGGAGTGAAATAGATCCTGAAACCGTGTGCCTACAAGTAGTTAGAGCCCGTTAATGGGTGATAGCGTGCCTTTTGTAGAATGAACCGGCGAGTTACGATTACGTGCGAGGTTAAGTTGAGAAGACGGAGCCGCAGCGAAAGCGAGTCTGAATAGGGCGAATTAGTACGTGGTCGTAGACCCGAAACCAGGTGATCTACCCATGTCCAGGGTGAAGGTGAGGTAACACTCACTGGAGGCCCGAACCCACGCACGTTGAAAAGTGCGGGGATGAGGTGTGGGTAGCGGAGAAATTCCAATCGAACCTGGAGATAGCTGGTTCTCTCCGAAATAGCTTTAGGGCTAGCCTCGTGATTGAGAATACCGGAGGTAGAGCACTGTTTGGACTAGGGGGGCATCTCGCTTTACCGAATTCAGACAAACTCCGAATGCCGGATATTTATACACGGGAGTCAGACTGCGAGTGATAAGATCCGTAGTCAAGAGGGAAACAGCCCAGACCACCAGCTAAGGTCCCCAAGTAATCGTTAAGTGGAAAAGGATGTGGCGTTGCTTAGACAACCAGGATGTTGGCTTAGAAGCAGCCATCATTTAAAGAGTGCGTAATAGCTCACTGGTCGAGTGACGCTGCGCCGAAAATGTATCGGGGCTAAACGATTCACCGAAGCTGTGGATGCATACTTTGAGTATGCGTGGTAGGAGAGCGTTCTAATAGCGTTGAAGTCAGACCGGAAGGACTGGTGGAGCGATTAGAAGTGAGAATGCCGGTATGAGTAGCGAAACATGGGTGAGAATCCCATGCACCGTATGACTAAGGTTTCCTGAGGAAGGCTCGTCCGCTCAGGGTTAGTCGGGACCTAAGCCGAGGCCGATAGGCGTAGGCGATGGACAACAGGTTGATATTCCTGTACCACCTCCTCACCGTTTGAGAAATGGGGGGACGCAGTAGGATAGGGTAAGCACGCCGTTGGTTGCGCGTGTTCAAGCAGTAAGGCGTGTATGTAGGCAAATCCGCATACTTTAACGTTGAGCTGTGATGACGAGCTCTTATGAGCGAAGTTCCTGATTTCACACTGCCAAGAAAAGCCTCTATCGAGGTGAGAGGTGCCCGTACCGCAAACCGACACAGGTAGTCGAGGAGAGAATCCTAAGGTGTGCGAGAGAACTCTCGTTAAGGAACTCGGCAAAATGACCCCGTAACTTCGGGAGAAGGGGTGCTTCTTTGGGTGCATAGCCTAGAGAAGCCGCAGTGAATAGGCCCAGGCGACTGTTTAGCAAAAACACAGGTCTCTGCAAAACCGTAAGGTGACGTATAGGGGCTGACGCCTGCCCGGTGCTGGAAGGTTAAGAGGAGCGGTTAGCGCAAGCGAAGCTGTGAATTGAAGCCCCAGTAAACGGCGGCCGTAACTATAACGGTCCTAAGGTAGCGAAATTCCTTGTCGGGTAAGTTCCGACCCGCACGAAAGGCGTAACGATCTGGGCACTGTCTCAACGAGAGACTCGGTGAAATTATAGTACCTGTGAAGATGCAGGTTACCCGCGACAGGACGGAAAGACCCCGTGGAGCTTTACTGTAGCCTGATATTGAATTTTGGTACAACTTGTACAGGATAGGTAGGAGCCAGAGATCCCGGAGCGCCAGCTTCGGAGGAGGCGTCGGTGGGATACTACCCTGGTTGTATTGAACTTCTAACCCATGCCCCTTAGCGGGGTAGGAGACAGTGTCAGGCGGACAGTTTGACTGGGGCGGTCGCCTCCTAAAGAGTAACGGAGGCGCCCAAAGGTTCCCTCAGAATGGTTGGAAATCATTCGAAGAGTGTAAAGGCATAAGGGAGCTTGACTGCGAGACCTACAAGTCGAGCAGGGTCGAAAGACGGGCTTAGTGATCCGGTGGTTCCGCATGGAAGGGCCATCGCTCAACGGATAAAAGCTACCCCGGGGATAACAGGCTTATCTCCCCCAAGAGTCCACATCGACGGGGAGGTTTGGCACCTCGATGTCGGCTCATCGCATCCTGGGGCTGTAGTCGGTCCCAAGGGTTGGGCTGTTCGCCCATTAAAGCGGTACGCGAGCTGGGTTCAGAACGTCGTGAGACAGTTCGGTCCCTATCCGTCGTGGGCGTAGGAAATTTGAGAGGAGCTGTCCTTAGTACGAGAGGACCGGGATGGACACACCGCTGGTGTACCAGTTGTCTTGCCAAAGGCATCGCTGGGTAGCTATGTGTGGACGGGATAAGTGCTGAAAGCATCTAAGCATGAAGCCCCCCTCAAGATGAGATTTCCCATTACGCAAGTAAGTAAGACCCCTGAAAGACGATCAGGTAGATAGGTTCGAGGTGGAAGTGCGGTGACGCATGTAGCTGACGAATACTAATCGGTCGAGGACTTAACCACATTTTATTGCACAAATTCAATGAACCGTTTATCCAGTTTTGAAAGAATGAAATTCTTTCAATAGTGAAGTGATGATGGCAAAGAGGTCACACCCGTTCCCATACCGAACACGGAAGTTAAGCTCTTTAGCGCCGATGGTAGTTGGGGGCTTCCCCCTGCGAGAGTAGGACATCGCTTCGCTTATTTTTTTTGGAGGATTAGCTCAGCTGGGAGAGCACCTGCCTTACAAGCAGGGGGTCGGCGGTTCGAACCCGTCATCCTCCACCATTTTATGCAAGAGCCATTAGCTCAGTTGGTAGAGCATCTGACTTTTAATCAGAGGGTCGAAGGTTCGAGTCCTTCATGGCTCACCAGTTTTTTATAAACTATATACTGTCAGAATAAAAATATCCTATGTATAGCTTATTACTGAAGTAGTTATTACTTCTATATTATAAATGCCGGGGTGGCGGAACTGGCAGACGCACAGGACTTAAAATCCTGCGGTGAGTGATCACCGTGCCGGTTCGATTCCGGCCCTCGGCACCATTTTTAATAATAAGCGCCCGTAGCTCAATTGGATAGAGCGTCTGACTACGGATCAGAAGGTTGTGGGTTCGACTCCTGCCGGGCGCGCCATATATATTAATGTAGCTTGCTTGAGAATATCAGCAATAAATAACCACATTAAAATTAAGATAAAATAATACTTATGGCTACCTAGCTCAGCTGGCTAGAGCATTCGGTTCATACCCGAAAGGTCGTGGGTTCGACTCCCTCGGTAGCCATCTTATGGATTTATAGATTCATCTAATTATTTTGGAGGTATACCCAAGTCCGGCTGAAGGGATCGGTCTTGAAAACCGACAGGCGGGTAACACCGCGCGGGGGTTCGAATCCCTCTACCTCCTCCATTTTATCTATATGGTATTAATACATATTTAAGCAAGAGAAGAAATAATATTGTCGCGGGGTGGAGCAGTGGTAGCTCGTCGGGCTCATAACCCGAAGGTCACAGGTTCAAGTCCTGTCCCCGCAACCAAATGGTCCCGTGGTGTAGCGGTTAACATGCCTGCCTGTCACGCAGGAGATCGCCGGTTCGATCCCGGTCGGGACCGCCATTTGTGGGTTTGTAGCTCAGTTGGTAGAGCATTAGATTGAAGCTCTAAGTGTCGGCGGTTCGATTCCGTCCAAACCCACCATTTATGCGGGTGTAGTTTAGTGGTAAAACCTCAGCCTTCCAAGCTGATGTTGTCGGTTCGATTCCGATCACCCGCTCCAGTTTTTTAATAAGGGCCTATAGCTCAGCTGGTTAGAGCGCACGCCTGATAAGCGTGAGGTCGATGGTTCGAGTCCATTTAGGCCCACCAAATAATTCATTATTCCGAAGTAGCTCAGTTGGTAGAGCATCCGGCTGTTAACCGGCAGGTCGCAGGTTCGAGTCCTGCCTTCGGAGCCAAATAGGCCCGTTGGTCAAGTGGTTAAGACACCGCCCTTTCACGGCGGTAACACGGGTTCGAATCCCGTACGGGTCATTTTAAAGCATGTAGCATAGGCTGCATGTTTTTTATTTTTGTCAGGAATACGATGCTATTGCTTTGGTTCAAAATTAAAGATAAAAAATGAAAAAATAAAATTTTATTGAAACATAACATACCTATTACCAATCCATACTATAAACAATAATCAGAAAATAAAAATTCATTTAACATCTTAAAGTTGCGACTCAATAATGTTTCTCCTCCAATATTGGAAGCATTCTATAAAGTAAGGGTTAAATATCCACAAGTGGTATTAAATAACCTTATATATTATTTGAAAATAACTTCCTTTCTATTCTAAAAAACCTATAATTAATAGCAGGAGGTTAAAAAATGAATAAAATATTTAGTGCATTACTAACATTGATTCTTATAATATCAATGTCTTTACCAGCAACCACTGCACAGGCGGAACAGGTCTTTACTGATGTACCGCCAAAGCATAGTAACTATAATGATATAGCTTATTTATTAAATAAAGGTATTATTTCTGCAGACAAAAAAGCGTATGGTGTGAAGGATATTGTGACGCGTGAGGAAGTAGCAGTCATGGTAGCAAAGGCTGTCGGACTGGATGGTACAAAACGTGCCACGAAGTTCAAAGATATACCCAAAACACATGCCAATAGTGGCTATATTCAATCTGCTGTGGAAGCAGGGATTATCAACGGCTATACAGATGGTACGTTTAAGCCGACGACAAAAGTAACGCGTGGACATATGGCGGCGTTTATTGCACGTGCATTCGATCTGCCTAACGGTACGAAAACTTTCAAAGACGTGAAAAAAGGGCATACTGCATATGAAGCCGTGAGCCAATTAGCAGCAGCAAAAATTACAACCGGTTATGAGGATGGTACGTTTAAACCAGCCAATAATTTAACGCGCGCACATATTTCTGCCTTTCTAGCACGAGCAGTGAAATATCAGGAAAACCTAAACTCATCGAAAAAAATGAAAGTCCACTTTTTAGATGTAGGACAAGGGGACTCGATATTCATTCAGGCGCCAAATGGTAAAACAATGCTTATAGATGCCGGGACAAAGGATTATGGCAATACAGTTGTTTCGTACTTAAAAGCACAAAATGTGAAGAAGCTCGATTACATTGTCGCAACTCATCCTGATGCAGATCATATCGGCGGGTTAAATGCAGTTATTCAAGCGTTTGAGGTAGGGGAGTTTATCAACAGTGGTAAATCTCATACAACAGTGACGTATGAGAAATTACTGGAAACTGTTTTAAGTAAAAATATCCGCTATAAAGAACCAACTGTTGGGGAAACAATTAATTTAGATAGTGAAGTAAAAACACAAGTTTTAGCAGTTGATGCAAAGACAAGTAACACAAACGATGCATCCATTGTATTGAAGCTTACGTATAAAAATGTATCATTTTTATTAATGGGTGATGCTGACACTGAAGTAGAGGCACAAATCTCAAAGGCATATAATGTGTCGGTAACGGTATTAAAAGCGGGTCATCACGGATCAAGTACAAGTAGCTCACTGTCATTCTTGAAAAAGGTTAAGCCTGAAGCGATTGTTTTAAGCTACGCAAAAGACAACAGCTATGGTCATCCACATAAAGAAGTGGTGGCAAATATTAAAACAATCGGTACAAAAGCTTATGCAACAGCTGAGGCAGGTACAATTGTTGCTACAACAAATGGTCAAACGTATTCGATTAATGCAAAAGAATTCATTGTACCGATAACAACACCAACACCAACAACGCCTACGAAACCAATAGGTGATGTAAGCTCAGGTATTTACGTTATTCCGGGAGCACCGACTTCATTTAAAAACTGTACAGAAATGCGTAAATATTACCCTTCTGGTGTCAGCTCATCTCACCCTGCTTATGCAGCAGCAAGAGACGGGGATAAAGATGGTTGGGCTTGTGAATTATAATAGTAAACAGGTAAAAGGGTGGCCAATTAAGGGCATCTGTCATTAAATAAAGCGCACCGGTTCATTTAAAGAATCGGTACGCTTTTTTATTTGGAAGAAGTTAACCTAGGAAATTTACGAGTTACTTAATCGATACTTGTTAATTTCCTTTTGCATGTGACTATATAATTCATGTTCTTCGATAGTTTCCAATATTAATAACCCCCGCTGGATATAGTCGGCACCTTCTTCTTTTTGATTTAAATTATATAGGCAAATTCCTTTGCGTATATAGACGATAGCCATTTGATAATGCATTTTAAAACTTTTTACTTTAGGTATAAGTAGATCAAGTTGCTGCAAAGCTTTATCTTCTAATTTATCCTTTATTAACATTAAGCTATAATTCAGTCTGAAGTTAACTTCTATACGGTTAATTGATTGGAAATCTTTATACTTTTTAAGGGATTTCTCGACATATTCAATTGTTAAATGGGCTACTTCTACCGGGAAAAGGAAGAAAATAGCGTTTATTATATATAAGTCCTTTATAAATAGTTGTTCTTTGTTAGAAAAGAAATCTAAAAAGTGAAGCGCCTGAGATTTGTTGAAATATATATCCTCATTTCGAAAAGCTTCTAATAAAAATTTCGAAATTTGATGAAGGAAAGCAATTGTTGATTCGTTCCTTACTTCCAAATATTTTTCACACTTATCAATGAACTCTTCCAATGAATTAGTATTTGTAACAGAAAATCTAAAAAACTCACGGTACAGTTTTTCTTCTTCTGTATAGCTATAGCCGTTTGCGATAAAGAGTACTTCCTCCAAATCGATATTAAGATTATTCAAGATACCTATTAATGCTTGGGTAGGGATATCTGCAGTTCCTTTTTCAAACTTTGAATATGTACCTTGAGAAATAATTCCCTCGCTAACGTCCCGTTGAGTCATTCCTTTTAATAAACGTACATCACGGACTGCATTTGATAAAAACATAAACTACCTCCTATTCGTATACGAATAATATTACTACTTTTTTTCAAAATATAGTAATATTTTTAAGGGAAAGGGGGGATTAAGATGGAAATTTTAATGTCATTAGTTACAGCATTAGATGTATGGTTAATAGGTATCGATGTATTCTAAGGTTTCTACAGTAAATATCGACTTGCCAAAGATTCACTCTATACTTAGAAAAAATAAAGAATATTACTTAGAGTTATTAATTTTTGAAACACTAATTTTACATCTTCCTAGATGTGAAAATTGGTGTTTTTTTATGTAAAGTAATCAAGTACGTCGTACATTCGCCATGTTATATCAAATAGTTTCATTTAAAACGATAAAAAATAGCAGCCAAACCAAAACTGTGGTCTCGGTTTGGCTACTATTGTTAATAAACTTAATTTATATTTCTATTAATTACTGAACGCGGGCGAAACCGAATCCTGAAGCGTAGTCATCGCCTGTAGAGGCACCGTGACCACCTTTAATGTCTACAGCCTTTGCTCTTGTTTGTAGGTTAGAGCGCAGTTGCGTATGAGACCATGACGGGTTTTGAGCCCAAATTTTTGCTGCTAAACCTGATACATGAGGAGAAGCCATTGATGTGCCGCTAATTGTGTTATAACCGCCATTATGCCATGTAGAATATATTGCCGAACCTGGAGCTGAAATTTCAATATCTCCTTGCTGGATTACATAATCACCTGCTGTTGAGGCATATCCGCGAGATGAGTAGTCAGCTACACGGTACGTTCCATTTTGTTGTACATTTTCCAGAGCAGCAACTGCAACTGCATTCGGTAATGCTCCTGGATAACCAATTGACCCTTGCGCATAGCCTGAATTACCGGCTGCAGCAATAACTAAAACACCTTTACTGTATGCATAGTTGACAGCACTTGAGATAAGGCTGTTATTGGCTGAAGAACCCAGTGACATATTAATGATTGTTTTAGTACGAGTAGAAGTTGCTTGATCTGCTGCGTGTCGGATTGCTGCAGCAATATCATCCGAATATCCAGAACCGCTATCTGTTAATACTTTGTAAGCCCAAAGATCGGCATCTGGTGCAACACCGTAAACACCGCCTCTATCGCTTCCTCCATTAGCTAATGCTGAACCGGCAACGTGTGTGCCATGCCCGTTTCTGTCAGTACAGCTATTGTTCACAAGTGATGTCGCAGTCGTAAAGTCTTTACATTGCTCCACATTGTTTGCTAGATCCCGGTGAGAAGTATTAACACCCGTATCCAGTACGGCGATATTAATACCACTACCGCCAGATGTTGATGTTAACGAGTTATTGTTGTAAATTGCTTTAATTCCCCACGGTACTTGCTGGGAAGCTCTAGCATAAATCGACGCATCCGGCTCTTTATTTTCTAATGTATAATCCTTTTCCAGATTAATTGTATCTAATGTAACGACAGGAACTTTTGTAACTGTGAAATTTTTGTTCTTTTGTAATGCTTCGAACTGTTTTTCATTCATTTCAGTAGAAAAGCCGTTGTCTGTTAACTCCCAGCGAACGGAATACTGTGCTTTTGCTGATGCTTTTGCCGATTGGTTATTGGCTTCAACATATACGCGGAATTTTTCCTGACCGACGTTATTTGCCGAGCTATCTTCGGTATTCAGTGTTGTCGCCTGTACGGGACTTACTAAAGCTCCCGCCATCAAAAGACCTAATAATGTACTTTTAAATTTTTTCATTTTTTCCTGACCCCTTTTCAAATATGAGTGATAAGATTACTATTTGAATCTATCATATTTTCATTTTTTTGATTATTGGGAAAAATTTAAGTATACTGGATAAAATACCTAGCTATTTGAAAGGGGCGTTTATTTGTATGAAAGTAGGATCATTAATTAAGTACTATCGTACAAAGCTGGGAATGACACAAAATGAGGTGGCAGCAGGGATTTGCTCAATTCCCCATTTAAGCAAAATTGAGAATAACAATAAGGAAGCGAATAGCGAGACAATTCGTCTGTTGCTGGAACGGTTGAATATTAATATACATGATGTAGAAATCAGCGAGCAGAATATTATTATATTACTGAATGATTTACAAAAACATATAAACTACTTAGAGAATGAAAAAGCGATAGAAATAATGGAAAAATTAAAAAAATACGAAGAAATTATCGGTTTTACTGAATGTATTTTTTTATATGAGCTTTATAAATTGCGTTATTATGTGTTTATTAATGAATATAAATTGGCAGAAGACCAGTTAAAGTGGCTAAATGCCCACCGTCAGAATTTTTCCCAACATGAGAAATATTTACATTCTTACTATTTTGCATTAGTTTTAATAACAAGAGGGAAGTATGCTGAAGCAGCTGTAGAACTTACTCAAATTCTTTACATACATCCGGAACTAGGGTCACTGGAAGGGGAGTTTTATTACCATTTCTCTTTAATAAAAGGACGGCTAGAAGAGACAAGCCAGGCGATTATTTACGGGAGAAAAGCCCTTCAATTTTATAAGGACCAGTTTAATTTTAAAAGAATTATTTATACATCAATGTCGTTGGCGCTTTATTATTCTCAAGGAAAAGTATTTCATGAAGCAATCGAAATCTATGAACATCTATTGAGGAATGTAGAACTTTTGCAGCAACAGCAGCTACTGCCTGCTATCTATCATAATTTAGGAGATTTGTATCAAATTAGAGGAGAATATGAAAGTGCATTAGTCTACTTTGAAAAAAGTGCTTCTTTAATGGAAAAGAACAGCGATAACTATTTATTTTGTTTATACAATTTAGGTTTTACACAATATCGCCTCAATCTAGGGGAAGAGAGCCTGAAAACCTTTACTATTTTAAAGGAAGAAGCAAAAAATATGAAAAAACTAAGTTTTAATTTATTTGCTTCTTTTTATTTATATTTGCTCAAAGGAGAAGAAAAGAAAGCAATGGGTTTTTTAGAAGGGAGGTTAATTCCGTTTACGGCAAATAATGAAGAATTTAAAGTAATCCATCAGCAGTTTTCTTATTTATTGGGTGAGTACTATCGACAGGAAAAGAAGTTTGAAAAAGCAATCCAATTCATTTAACAATAAAGGAGACGAAGACTATGAAGAAAAACATTAAATTATCGTTATTATTATTAAGTGTGACATTGGTGACATTGTCTATCCCAATTTATCCCCCAGTTTTATCCTAATAAAAAAACGCCATTCAGAAGCTTTATATAAGTTACTGGGTGGCGTTTTACAATTATTTCATTACCTTTGACTTCATTAAAAAAGCAAAGCCTTCCGCGCTTTCCAATGAAAACGAAGCACCGCGTCCTTCCATTACATCAACAACAATTTGCATATGCTTTAAATACTCCGCCTGCTGCTTATCGATGTAATAGGGAACACCTGCAATTTCCCCGATGAATACAAGCTGACTGCTAATATAATGACCGTTCGCTTGGAAACACATCGGCACCGTGCCATCACAGCATCCGGAAGACTGTTCAAAAACTAACTTCCCATGCTTTGTCTTCAACAGCTCAATAACCTCAACCGCTTTTTCAGTCGCAACTAACTTTTCCATAAAGCACCCTCCTATAAAAAAGAGGATGCACTATAAAAGCGCATCCTCTAATAGTCCGCTTCGGCTTAGAAGAAACCTTGAGCGTTTTTGTTGTAGCTTACTAACATACATTTTGTTTGTTGGTAGTGGTCTAACATCATTAAGTGGTTTTCGCGACCGATACCTGATTTTTTATATCCGCCGAATGCAGCGTGTGCAGGGTATTGGTGGTAAGTGTTTGTCCAAACACGACCTGCTTGGATACCACGAACAGCGCGGTAAGCTGTATCCATGTTACGTGACCATACACCAGCACCTAGACCGAATTCAGTGTCGTTAGCGATTTCCATAGCTTCTTCGAAAGTAGAGAAAGTTGTTACAGAAAGAACTGGACCAAAGATCTCTTCTTGGAAGATACGCATTTTGTTGTGACCTTTGAATACTGTTGGTGCCACATAGTAGCCGCCTTCTTGGTCAGCATCTAATTGGTTTTGGTAGCCACCGATAAGTAGCTCTGCGCCTTCTTCTTTACCGATTTCGATGTAAGATAAGATTTTTTGTAATTGTTCATTTGAAGCTTGAGCACCCATCATTACTTCTGTATCTAACGGGTTACCGATTTTGATTGCTTTAACGCGTTCTAGTACACGTTCCATGAATTTGTCATAGATAGATTCGTGAACTAATGCACGTGAAGGACAAGTACAAATTTCGCCTGAGTTTAATGCGAACATTACTAAACCTTCGATAGCTTTATCCAAATACTCATCGTCATGATCCATTACGTCTGGGAAGAAGACGTTTGGTGATTTACCGCCAAGCTCTAATGTTACAGGGATAATATTCTCTGTAGCGTATTGCATAATTAAGCGACCAACACCAGTAGAACCAGTGAACGCCACTTTGTTGATGCGTGGGTTCGTAGCAAGTGGTTTACCAACTTCAATACCTAAACCATTTACAACGTTGAATACACCTTTTGGTAATAAATCTTGGATTAATTCGATTAATACCATGATTGAAGCTGGTGTTTGTTCAGCAGGCTTCATTACGATTACGTTACCAGCCGCTAATGCAGGAGCGATTTTCCAAGAAGCCATTAATAATGGGAAGTTCCAAGGAATAATTTGACCTACAACACCGATTGGCTCGTGGAAGTGGTATGCTACTGTATCGTTATCGATTTCAGAAATTCCGCCTTGTTGTGCACGAATTGCACCAGCAAAGTAACGGAAATGATCCACTACTAAAGGAATATCAGCGTTTAATGTTTCACGCACTGCTTTACCGTTGTCCCAAGTTTCAGCAACAGCGATTTTTTCTAAATTTTCTTCAATGCGATCTGCGATTTTATTTAAAATATTCGCGCGGTATGCAACAGAAGTTTGTGCCCAGGCACCTTTAGCTGCATGTGCTGCGTCTAATGCTAATTCAATATCTTCTTCAGTTGAACGTGCAACTGAAGTAAATACTTTACCAGTTACAGGTGATTTTACATCTAGGTATTGTCCTTTAACAGGAGCTACCCATTCGCCACCGATAAAGTTCTCATATTTTTCTTTAAAGTTAACTACTGCACCAGCAGTATTAGGATTTGCATAGATCATTTAACTACACCTCTATCACTCAATTTAAAGTTTATTAACTTTATAATTTGATTATGCATCTGTGAAAGAGAAGTTACAAATGAAAAGGCTTACAGAAAGAACTTCATAACTATATTTATAAAATGTAAATGTATATTTCTTTAATTTAGGTTCGTATTGTTATGTACTGATACAGAAGGGATTATAGCATCTGTTAATGGAGTGGAGTATTGATTTAACTCTATAGTATTATAATTTATGTTTATTATATAACAAGATTTAATAATAAAAATTAATGTATAAATATAAAATTATAATGATAAAAATTCTTTTTAAAAAATTTATCAATAATACTATTAAAATACCTATTTTTTGTTTTTTGTAGCATAAAAGGTGGGTGGAACACCTAATTATTGTAAAAATAAATTTTAACATTTTCTGTTAATACACCCTGCTTGTTCGCTTTACGAAATAGTTTCAGCTAAAATAAAATAAACTACTAATGAAAGTGGAGGGGCGTTATGTTTCTTGCGTTTATCATTGCACTAATCGGTGCACTTTTATTTTCAGCCCTCTCTTTACCCATTCCCTGGCTGATCGGTCCTATTTTTTCGGTACTGATTGCACAATTTTTTATAAAAGACCGTCTTCGCTGGCCGGCCACTTTACGAAATACGGGGCTCATTATCGTTGGAGTCGCTATTGGTCAGCAGTTTGATTTCGCTTTGTTTTCCGATTTTAAGTCGTTAATGTTGTTCATGGTTATTGTGAATGTTTTGCTGTTTTTATTTTGTTTAGGGATTGCATGGGGGATTTCTCGTACGACAGGACTTACTTTTAAAACAGCAGTAGCTGCAAATGTTCCTGGAGGATTGTCGCAACTCGTATTGTTTGCGGAAGAAGAAGGGGATGTTAATTTAACAGCGGTCACTTATTTTCATATAGTGCGTGTATTGGGCGTTGTACTGCTTATCCCATTTTTAGTATCCGGCAATGTCGTAGGAGGGGCTTCGATTCCGCTTACTATAGATGTTTGGCAAGTAGTGCTGCTTATTATTTTGTCTGCTGCACTTGTGCCAGTTGGTAAAAGATTAAAGCTGCCTGTTGCCCATTTTTTGACTCCGATTATCGTTGTGATTGCTTTGAAGTTATTTAGTATTGATACACCGACAATGCCGAGTGATGTTCTTCATATAGCACAGCTATTGATTGGTACATATATCGGCTTATTGTTAAAACCATCAACTTTGCGTTTACCTGCAAAAGTTCTGGCCGGGGGAGTATTGAGTACTATTGCGATGATTGTACTTACCTATGGCACTAGTCTGCTTATTGCTGAATTTTTAAACTTAAGCTTCGCAACGAGTTTTTTAAGTACAGCACCTGGAGGACTTGACCAAATGGGCTTGCTTGCTGCAGCTGTAAAAGCAGATATTTCAGTCGTAACAGTATTCCAACTCTTTCGTTTGCTCTTTATTTTCCTCTGTATATTGCCGCTGATTAAATGGATTTATCGCGAGAGGGAAAAGGAATTGAGTTAATTGGCAATGTAATTGTGTCTACATTATCTCAGAATATTCTATGAAGAAATGAGAAAAAAAGCCTGGATATTAACCCTTTATGACCCATTTGGGGTATACTAGAGAAAGTGATTAATTAGGAAGTAGGATTAGGAAATATGCAAACGCAATCGAATCGCCAATTGTGGGCGCAAGCTGTGAAGACTGGCATTATTAAATCAAACTTAATTCCGATGATCGCGGCATTAATGCTTGCCCTATACACATATGAATTAAATTTTATTGAACATATTCCAGCTATTATTTTTGCAATTCTTGGTTCTGCAGCAGTCATTGCCGCAGCAGGTGCGTACAATAACGTATATGACCGAGACATTGATCAAATTATGCCCCGAACAAAAACACGTCCAACAGTTACTGGAGAGCTATCAGCAAAGGTAGTACTGATTGTTGCGACGATTTTATTGATACTAGGGTGTGTGGCGCTGTATTTAGCTTCACCATTAGCGGCTTTATTAGGATTCTTAGGTGTATTTTTCTATGTTGTGCCATATACAATGTGGACGAAACGCCGTACCATTTGGAACACAGAAGTAGGAAGTATTTCAGGAGCCATGCCACCGTTAATTGGGTGGGCAGCTGTAGCTCCGGATATTTGGCACCCAGCTGCATGGGCTCTTTTCTTAATTATGGTGATTTGGCAAATGCCACATTTTTATGCTATCGCCATTCGTAAAAAAGAAGATTATGCCGCTGCGAATATCCCAATGTTGCCTGTAGCAAAAGGAGAGCGACGCACTTATATTCAGTCGAATATCTATTTAGTGTTGTTATGTTTATCAAGCTTTCTGTTTTACCCGCTTAGCTTAGGGTTAACCATTGTTTCGCTTGTTCTAAGTGTCATTTGGCTATGTATGAGTATTACGGCATCAAAGAAACAAGAAGAGAAAAAGTGGGCTAATATTATGTTCGGCTACTCGCTATTCCATATGATGGCTGTTTTTGGAACAGTTTTCATTTATGCATCGGTCGGCATGATTTTAAATGTACTTTAAATAGAAAAAGCGTACCGGAAGTTTCGACTTTTGGTGCGCTTTTTTGTTAAGGGTTATTGCTTGTTAAGAAATTGTGAACAGAAGTTGTGATGATTATATGTCAAACGCATTGGGCCTATTTTTTTCGGAAAATGGAAATGCTATGATGAAATCAACAAGCGAGGCGAATTGCTTGGAAGTTAATTTGCACTCTAATCTAATATGCTATTTTACTCAAATTTTCTCGTATACGACTTCGACAGCATATAAAACCCCCTATTTTTATATGGTCTCGTACGGAAACAAAAAACTCCGGTGCAGTAGTGTGCATCGGAGTTTTTTAGTGCAATCGTTATTATAGTTTAATGTTAGCAATTTCAAACATGTAATCACCAAGTACGCGTAAACCTTGGTCGAAGTTTTCCAAATGGAAGTGCTCATTCGGTGCATGGAAATTTTCACTTGAAAGACCGAAGCCCATTAACACAACCGGCAATTCCAAAATTTCATCGAATGCTGCAACGATTGGAATCGAGCCACCACCACGTGTATAGGCTGTCGGTACGTTGTATACTTTTTCATAAGAACGGCCAGCTGCTTGGATCACTGGGTGATCAAATGGTGTAATGTAAGGCTTTCCTTTATCGAATTCAGAAATCGTAACTTCTACACCAACAGGCTTATGCTTTTCGATATGTGCTTTTAATAATGCTACAATTTCTTCAGGGTCCTGATCTGGTACTAAGCGGCAAGTAATTTTTGCGCCAGCCTCAGCAGGTAAGACTGTTTTAATCCCTTCACCGGAGAAACCACCGAACACGCCATTGATTTCCAATGTAGGACGTGCCCATGTTTGTTCTAAATAAGTATAGCCTACTTCACCGAATAGCTCCTGCACACCTACTTCTTCTTTTAAAGCACTTTCGTCAAAGTTCAGGTCACGATATGCCTGACGCTCTTCATCAGTTAATGGCAACACTTTATCATAGAAACCATCTACTTGAATTGTTCCATGCTCATCACGGAATGAAGCCAGAATTTCAGTCAATGCGTGAATAGCGTTTTGAACGCCGCCACCATATAGACCTGAATGCAAGTCGCCTTTTGCTCCGCGCACATCTATTTGAACCCCCGTTAACCCACGTAAGCCGTAGCATACTGCCGGTTTCCCTTTAGCATAAAGACCTGTATCGGAAATGACGATTAAATCTGCTGCTAATTTTGCCTTGTTGTCTTCCGTATATTGCGGAAGGGACGGACTACCGATTTCTTCTTCACCTTCATAGATGAATTTTACATTGACTGGCAATGTGCCTTCTGTTGCAAATAACGCTTCAATCATTTTTAAGTGCATAAACACCTGTCCTTTATCATCTGAAGAACCACGTGCAAAAAGCTTATTATCACGGATTGCCGGCTCGAAAGGAGGTGTCTCCCATAAGTGAAGCGGATCTACTGGTTGTACATCGTAGTGACCGTAAAACAGAATAGTCGGTTTGCCTTCTGCATGCAACCACTCTCCATATACAACAGGGTGACCGGCTGTTTCATCAACTAATACATTTTCGATGTTTAAAGATTTTAAGTGGTCTGCCAACCAGTTTGCTGCATTTGTCATATCGTCTTTATGTTCAGATAAAGCAGAAATACTTGGAATGCGTAAAAATTCGTTTAACTCTGCTAAATGACGTTCGCGATGCTCTGTGAAATAAGCATCTAAAGTTTGTAAGTGACTCATTAAAGAGTGCCCCCTTATATTTCGATTATAGAAATAAGTATAGCATACAACCTATAAAATTCAGCTTTGTATCCGCTCTTTTTTTGAGCTGGAATCAAACAGTAAATAGAGGGTAGCAGTTGTAATTGCAAAGATTATGCCACCGTACATAGGAAGATAAATAGATTCCATTAATATTGAAATCGTCATTAAAAGCGTAAAGGATATAAGCAAATGTGCAAAATATTGATGGAAACGATGAAGCTGCTCTGACTTTAATTCAATGAGGACATCGGACAGCATCACAAGCGCAAACTCAATGATACCGTATAAAATGATGAATCCGACTAGGTATTTCCAATGCTCAAATTCAATGCCGACGAGCAATAAAACTCCAACCTCTGCGGCAATTGCTATACAAATAATCCCAATGAATAGTAAAATGATTAAAACAATGCCTAAGGGAATTCCAATTTTTTTCATACATTACTCCTTGTAAATGGCAATAGATAATGGCAATAGATATTAGTAGTATAATAGTTTTTTTTAATAAAAGGGAATAAGATGCCTGAACAAATGTATTATTTAGGAGTGAAAATAGATGAGTAAATGGAAGCAAAGAATTTTAGCAGGTTCAATTGGTGCAATTATTGTCGGTACTGGCATAGCCTTTATAAGTATTACCCAAACACACAATAAAAACATGGAAACAATTGATATATGTTTTGAAGGTTTTGAACAACAGCAAAAAACGGTAACCTTTGAGTATAAAGAGGATGGCTTGTTAACTTGTGAATAAAGCATGGCATGTTAGCCAGGCAAAAGAGGGGATAATATAATGCTCTTTATTATAGCGAGTTATTTACTTGGAACAATTTTAATAGCGGCAGTTGTCGCAAAGATAAAGGGAGTCAAATTACACGAGCAAAACAGCGGGAATTTAGGGGCGCGGAATGCGGGAAGAACACTTGGCAAATCAGCTTTTGTCATTGTTGCAATTGGTGATGGGCTAAAGGGTGTGGCCATTGTAGTTGCAGGGCGTGTTCTTGAGTTACCTGAGCTGACAATTGCAGTGGCAATTATAGCCGTCGTGCTTGGTCACTTGTATCCATTTTGGAATAGCGGGAAAGGTGGAAAAGGTGTCGCAACTGTTATCGGTGCAATGCTCGCTTTTTCTCCTTTAATATTTTTGTCGTTTTTAGCTGGATTTTTAATCTGTCTAGGCATTACGAAAAGTGCAACGCTTAGTATGGGTGGGGGCTTTATCGTATATGGAATTGTTACAGGCATTTATACAGAAGTAGGATTTATCGTATCCATTGCACTTCTGCTTGTTATTTGGAAGCAAAGACATAGTATTATAGAAAGAGTGAAGCCAAATGTATTGGAGTAAAATTGCTGCAACGGAAAAAGAATTCGATGCGATTGCTGCATTAAATTATGAAACGTTTGTAGAAGAAATACCACAGCATCAGCCCAATCCTTCCAAGCGTCTTATTGATAAATTTCATCATGAAAATGTTTACCTCATTGTTTATAAGAACACCGAAATAGTTGGAATGGCTGCATTTCGAGACAAAAGACCATTTTCGATTGACCAGAAAATCGGAAATGTAGAAAATCACCTAGACCCTGAAGTTTGTGAATATTTATGCGAAATCCGGTTGCTTGCCGTTAAAAAGGCACATCGTAATGGGCGTGTGTTTGCAAAGCTTGCCACTGCCATTTATCGTTATTATTATGATGTGGGCTATACTGCCTGTGTCATTTCAGGGACAGTAAGAGAAGAAAAGCTATATACACAAATGGGGTTTAAACAGTTTGCGCCAGCAGTAGGTACACAAGAGGCAAGCTATTTGCCCATGGTATTAACCAGAAAAGATAGTGAAGTATTTCGTGAACGGCTGCGTGAGCAAAATATTGTGTTTTATCCAGGTCCGGTTGCGCTTGAACATTCGATTGAACCAGCAACCATTTCGCATCGTTCCAATAAATTTAATCAGGAACTGCAGGATATGAAGCAACAGCTATGCAAGCTGGCGCATGCCAATCACGTCATTCCGCTCGTCGGTACAGGGACACTAGCCAACGATGCAATGCTCGGTCAGTTGAAAAGTGAATTTCCCCAGGAGCAGGGGCTTATTTTAGTGAACGGGGAATTCGGCAATCGTCTAAAAAATCAGGCAAAGCAGTGGGGGTTACATGTCGAGTGCCTGGACTTTGGATGGGGTAATGAATTTGATATGCCACAAATTGAGTCAGCTTTAGAGCAGGGTAACTACCACTATATTATTTTCGTCCATGGTGAGACATCCAATAGTATATTGAATCCACTCGAGCCTCTTTTAGAGCTGGCAAAAAAATATAGGATAAAGCTTTGTGCAGATTGTATTAGCTCGTTTGCTGCGCTGCCTTTTTCGATGGAAGGGTTACTCTATGCGACAGCGGTTAGTGGGAAGGCACTTGGAACGATAGCGGGTCTGGCTTTCGTCTTTTGTAGAGAATTGCCGTGTGCGAGTGATGCACCTCTTTATTTAAACTTACCATATTATATTGAAAGACAAATTCCGTTTACATTACCGCATTTTTATATTAAGGCAGTAAGTGATGCGTTGAAAGCTTACCCGGAGCGCTATACTGTATTGAACAAACGGATGGAGCTTATTAAAAGCTCAGGGTTACCTGTAAAGACGATGTATCCGATGATTGCATCGTGGCAACACGAAAAAATGCCTCTCATCATACAAACATGTGAATTGAATGGATTTTTGCTCCATAGTGACAGCGCCTACTTAAAGGAGCGTAACTTTGCGCAAATTAGTACGATACAGCCGAACTTTGAGAAAGATTATAAAAAAGTTATGGAGCTCATTTCTTATATGATGGAGACATTGTAAGAAAAGGGAATAGTGTAAGGCAATGTAGTGAGGGAGTTACATAGAAGGTCATACAGTTCAAATGATTTCTTCGATTCTTACAGCATTGTAAGGTAATTGAAAGCCAATCCGATAGAGCGTAAGTATTTTATTTGGCACAATAAGGTCATACCATATTATGCCGATGCATAATGGATATTTATAAAATTGCACATAAATTGACCTTATATAAAATACATTCTATCGGAGGATAAAAAAATGAATGAATTACTAACAAATATCTATGATGAGTATAACCGTTACATCTATCACCTTTGTTTAAAACTAACTCGCAATCAAAATGAAGCAGAAGATTTGATGCAGGAAGTTTGGGTAAAAGTTGTACGTTATGAAGAATCAGTAGCAAAAGTAGACCATGTGAAAGCTTGGCTGACAACCATTACGATGAATACATTCCGCGACCGCTATCGCAAAAATGTTCGTCGCAGTAAATACATGATGAATCAACCTGAACAATTAGACGTACCGATTTTAGATTTGGTTCCCAACAATGACTTTACGACAGAAGAAATTGTGGAAAAAACAGAAATCACGAAAATTGTGCAGGAAAAAATGAGCCAGCTTGATAATATTTATCAAAAAACATTATGGTATTTCTATGTGGACCAATTTTCATTAGCCGAAATTTCTGATCTGATGAAAGTTTCAATTGGTACTGTGAAATCACGTTTATTCCGCGCAAAAGCACGCTTAAAAGAAATATTACTATCCGATAATGGTGTCGCAGAAGCAGTATTAGCTTAATAATTTTTAGGACGAAAGCTATGGCAAAAAGTTGCTGTAGCTTTTTTATGTTAAATTGCCCTTTATAATGGCGAATAAGTTGTGTAAAAGGGCGATTAAAAAATTTAAGTGGCGAATATATGTGGAAGTAGCTAATAAAATTCTGAAAGTGGATATTATGACATTGGTATTGACGATTATGATAGCTCAGTTGGCGAATATAGAAGCAAGTATGGCGAATAACTCACAAAAAATGACGAATAAAATTAAAACACGTTCACCTGATTCCCGATCTAAACTAAAAAACCACGTGAGCAGTGAATGCTCGCGTGGTTTAAAATTTCGCACATTTTTCAAAGATTGCTGTTAAAGTTTTAATTTCATCTTCTGTTAACATACCGAACAGATTCTCAAAAAGATTATCTACTTGTTGGCGAGAGCGTTCGAGTATTTCGATTCCTGCTTCTGTAATATGAATTTGCGAAGCGCGGCGATCCGCTTCATTTTGAGTTTTTTCAATTAGTCCAGCTTTAATAAGCTTCGTCGTCAAAACCGTTACACCGCCTGTAGTCACTTTTAGCTTCTCGGCAATGGCAGAAGGACGCTTTGGTCCGTCTGTATGTAAGTAAGCTAGAATTAAAATATGTGATTTTGAAAAGCCTAGCTGATTTTGACTATTCCATTGATTGGCAATTTTGCGTTCTAACGATGTCATCTTTTCAAAAAGGTCGGATAATTGCTCGCGTTTATGCTCATTCATTTAAGTGTCAACTCCAAATGTTATCGCTATTCTACGGCTAATTTTTGAAGGGCATTTAATTCAAATGCTCGCACTTTTCGTGGAATGAAACGACGAATGTCCATTTCGTTATAGCCGATTTGAATGCGTTTTTCATCAAGTAAAATAGGGCTGCGCAGCATGCGTGGATGATGTTGAATCAAATTGTACAGTTCCTGAATGGATAACTGATCAATATCAATATCAAGGTTTTTGAAATCATTCGAGTTTGTCGCAATAATTTCATCTGTACCGTCTTCTGTCATACTTAAAATATGTTTAAATTCTGCTAATGTTAAAGGTTGAGAAGTTGTTCTCTTTTCCGTATAAGCAATGTTATTTTCGTTTAACCATTTTAATGCTTTTCGTGATGAGGAACAGCTTGATTGTGTATAGATTGTTACTGTCATAATAATTTTCCTCGCTTTCCCATAATCAATAATTTGGTGATAGCTTAGTTGTAAGACATTTATTTATAATAATATCTTACCAGTAAGCTATTTATAATGCAACTGGTTTTTTTATATGTTTACCTTTATCTGTATACCCATTCTTCTAATAAAATATACGTATTCTTATAAAAAAAGTTTCAATTTTTATATTACAGTTTTGTAAAGAAACTAAGAGAGAAGGAGATTAATAATATAGAAGAAATAAATCCTCGAATTTCTAATATATTCTCCACTTTTTCTAAAAAGAACTTAAAATATTCAAATTAAAATAAAAAATAAAAAGCAGTACACTCCATAAAGAGAGTATACTGCTCCAACAATTTATTTAAATTCGTTTAATTCCTTCGTTTCACGCGTAGTGAACCAATCTTGTACATTCCATACTTTTGTTGCTAAGCCTTCATAGAACTCAGGCTCATGCGATACAAGAACGATTGTGCCTTTAAATTCTTTCATCGCACGTTTTAGTTCTTCTTTTGCATCAACATCTAAGTGGTTTGTCGGTTCGTCAAAGATTAACCAGTTTGTTTGGTCCATCATCAGCTTGCAAAGACGTACTTTTGCCTGCTCACCACCAGAAAGTGAATTCAGTGGGCGAGTAATATGATCTGTTTTAAGACCAGCGCGTGCTAATGCTGCACGGACTTGTGCCTGTTCCATTGAAGGGAAGGCATTCCATACATCATCAATCGGCGTAATTTTATCAGCTTTTACTTCCTGTTCAAAGTAAGATGGCTCTAAATAATCGCCTAAAATGACTTTCCCGTCCAGCGGTTGGACTTTCCCTAGCATTGTTTTTAATAGAGTCGATTTCCCGACACCATTCATGCCTACTAGTGCAATTTTTTCGCCGCGCTCAATTTGGAATGTAAGAGGAGGCAGTAACGGCTTTTCTTTATCATAGCCAATAACTAAGTTTTCGGCTTCAACTACGTAACGGCCAGGTGTACGTGCTTCTTTAAAGCTGAATTCAGGTTTAACAGCAGTTTCTGGACGATCAATACGCTCCATACGATCCAATTGTTTCGCACGTGATTTCGCACGGCCACTTGTTGAGTAACGAGCCTTATTGCGGGCAATGAAATCTTCCTGCTGCTTAATAAATTCCTGTTGTTTTTCATATGCATCAATATGCTGACGTTTATTTATTTCCGCAAGCTCAATAAACTTTTCATATGTTGCCGTATAACGCGTCATTTTTGCGAATTCCAAATGTAAAATGACATCAACTACATCATTCATGAATTCCGTATCATGCGAAATTAAAAGGAAAGCATATGGGTAATTTTTTAAGTAGTTTTTTAACCAAGTAACATGTTCTTCATCCAGATAGTTCGTCGGCTCATCCAGTAACAGTACTTTTGGCTTTTCCAGTAAAAGCTTGGCAAGCAGTACTTTTGTACGCTGACCACCTGATAATGCTGCAACATCGCGGTCAAGGCCAATTGCATCTAATCCTAAACCACGAGCAATATCATCAATTTTCATATCTAATGTATAGAAATCGCCTGCATCCAGTGCATCCTGGATTTCAGCCATTTCTTCTAAAAGCTTGTCATAATCTGCATCTGGCTCTGCAAGCTCAGCTGAAATTTCATTTAAGCGTGCTTCTTTTTTGTACAACGGTAAAAATGCATCACGCAATGCATCGCGCATCGAACGACCAGCCGTTAAAACCGTATGCTGATCTAAATAACCGTAGTGTGTGCCAGGTAGCCATTCTACTTTTCCTTCATCGTGAATTGCCTGACCTGTAATAATGCTCATTAATGTCGATTTCCCGACACCATTTGCACCTACTAAACCAATATGATCGCCTTCTACAAGACGGAACGATACATCTTTAAATAATGTACGGTCACCAAATGAATGACCTAACTTTTCAACAGTTAAAATTGCCATATATAATCCTCCGAGTGTTTTTATTGTATAAGTAATAGTATGGTAAAAAGTAATATAAAATTAGCGGATAATATAGTTGATTGGAGTGTAGGTGGCGAGTGCAACTGTCGGCTCCGCCTATCGTTGCAGAGCGAAGCAGAGTCAAAGAAGTCACTCAAAGCTTCCTGGGGAATAGCCTGACGCCTGAGACTACAGGCTCGGGCCACACCCCCGGAAAGCGTCCGCCGAAACGGAAATCAACAAGTACCAAAAACGGCATTATATTACTTTGCTTTTTCCTCAAAAAAAACCCGCAACATTAAAGTGCTGCGAGCTGTTTGTTTAGTTCTGCTAGCCGTGCTTCCATATTTTCAAGACGTACGAGCGCTTGATTGACTGAGTCTGGATGGCCTACTGATTCAAGCTTTTCCATATCGCCTTGAAGATTGATGTAATCCATCTTTAATTCGGCGATTTGCTGCTGCAGCTGGTCTTTTGTTAACATCGATAATTGCTCCTTTACGAACGAAAATTTACCTTTTCATATTGTAACATAATGCATTCTAATATGGAGGATAAGAAACCTTAATTTTTTGCGGAATCTATATAAGAAACACATTAATATATACCCGAAAGGCGCAGACTACAATTACCAATACTTAAATGTGTGCCATATTATGGCGGGCATAGGCTAAATCCAACAGTAAATTTTTTAATATCTCATTATTTGTCAAAATTTCAAGATTTCGTTGTTTACGGACAGCTCGTTCGCGACGTTGTTCATGAAGTAAAAGCTCCATTACCGCATTTTGAATAATAGATTGTTTCATTTTCCGGCCTAAACCGATATGGATAAAGCCATTCATTTCACGAGTGAAAGCATAGTTGAGTTCATTATCATGTTGAGCGGTTGTAATGCAAGGAATACCGGCTGCTGCAACTTTATATGGTGTATAGTTGGCATTACAAATAATTAAGTCCGCTTGTGGCATTAGTTGAAGAAGTGCGTCGGACTTTTTGACTATGACTGTATTTTTCCGGCTTAAAGCCATTAATTTTAAACTATCCAAGTCATGCTTATAATCATCATCAATGGCAACGGAAATTTTCAGCGGGATGTGCAACTGTGTTAGGTGGCGCAATGTGCGGTATGTTAAATTATTGTTATCTCCATCTTCAAAGGCGACAACAATGTGCGGGAGTTCGCCCTTTATAGTGCTGTCAGGTGTTTCGAGAACTTCATATGCAACTTTCTCTAAGTTCGGTGGAACGGCAAATGCATAACTGCCTGCAAGCTCGTGTACATGTGAATCTTCATGAGATTCGCCAAACAGAGCGACGAGGTGGCAGTCTATCAGCTGTGCCCCAACTCCAAAATCATCAAAGTGAACAATAGTAGAGCAAAATGGTCTAATCATTTCAACTTGTTCTACTAGTGTATCTTTTCCGTCGTGAATAATTAAATGTGGTTCAATCTCACGGATTTTCTTTTTAAGCTCAGTAAAACGATCGAAAAGATTAATATTTAAGCCTGTTTGGGCCAATTTATCAATGAGCTGCTGGTTATTAGTTTTAACGAATAGAATGACACTCTCATCTTGCAATAAATTTGCTAATGTTACCGCACGTTCAAAAGGATACGTCCCTTTAATATCACATTGTTCGATAATCCAGATAATTTTTCTTTTTTGCACGTATATCCCATCCTTTCCACTATCTCTATAAAATATGGTGGAATAGCCGAAATTATGAATGAGAGAGTACATACATTAAATCGTAGAAAAGAGGAAAGATATGAAAGTAATGCGTTCAGCTTTAGTCGTAGGTGCAACAGGATTAGTTGGGACGGAACTCGTTAAGCTGCTGTGTGAAAGTGAAGAATACGCGGCAGTAAATGTCCTTTCGAGAAGACCGCTTGATTTTTCCCATCCGAAATTGGATGTAAGACTTTGTGAATTTGATCAGATTGCTGAGTGTGATTTTGAGTTTGCGCATGAAGTGTTTTGCTGCTTAGGAACAACGATGAAAAAAGCAGGGTCAAAAGAACAATTTGAAAAGGTTGATTTTGAGTTTCCATTGTCAGTTGCCGCACTTGCTAAAAATAAGGGTGTCGGTCATTTTATCGTTATTTCGGCAATGGGTGCAAATGAAAAAGCGTTCGCATATTATAGTCGGGTAAAAGGGAATTTAGAGAGGGAATTGATTAATATGGATTTCCCGAAACTATCTATTGTCCGCCCCTCATTAATAACCGGGAATCGTCCGGAGTTTCGGTTAGGTGAGACGGTGGGGGGAAAGGTATTAAAAGTGCTCAATCCTTTACTGGTGGGTCCGATGAAAAAGGTACGTTCAATCCCTGCAAAGCAAATTGCTAAAGCTATGAAAGTCATCGCGCTGCATGGTAAAAAGGAAAAAATAGCAATTTATTTATCAGATGAGCTTTTGGAATTGGAAATGCCGATAAATGTAGAAAAAGACTCATTTATAGACGAGGAGGTAACCTTCAATTGGAAGAAATTCTACGAAGAAGAGTTACCACATGCAGATAAAGATACTGAAATCGATCACAGTAAATTAAAGGAAGCCGACAAAGAAAAATAGCATTTTTATTCCGACATAACAATGTCAGACAAAAGACTGAAATTGATCTTTCCTAAGCAACTACCTATTATCAAAATAAGTTATTCTGATACAATATGAGTACAACGAGTTACATGGAGGAACAATTATGAAAATATTACTTGTCGACGGCACCATATTTGGCCGTAAAACCGGCGTTCTTTTGGAGCAAGTTCAACAATATATCGAAGCTTTTAACCCTTCACTGGAGCTGGAGATATTATATTTCTCAAAATTAAAGCATCAAATTTTAGATGGCAGTCCGCTTAACGACGATATGAAAATGATGATTCAAAAATTTGAAGAAGCTGATGCTTATATTTTTGCTTCACCGATCTTTCAGGCATCTATTCCTGGTGTATTGAAAAATGCGTTTGATATGATTCCACCAAAAGCAATGCGCTACAAGCCGGCAGCGATTATCGGCAATGGCGGTACGTATCAGCACCATTTAGTATTAGAAAACCAATTACGTCCGATTTTGGACTATTTCCGATGCCTAGTTACACCAAACTATGTATATACGCATGCTGATCATTTTGATAAGGATAATAAAATTATCGATGAAGATGTACACAACCGTCTTCGTGAATTGGCACGAGTATTCGTTCAATATTGTGAAATGACGAAAACATTGTCAAAGCAGCCAGTAGATATTCAGTAAAATAAAGTGAAGTGTCCCGAAAATGGATGCTTCACTTTTTTTGTTTAGCTTGTCATCTGCCGTAGGGGTATATCATCTTTAGTTGGATTCTAAATAATGGAAATTAATACATTCTTCAGATTGAATCTCATGTGATTTTGTTGTAGCATGAATATTCATCTGGAAATAAGTAAGTAAAATTTTTACTTTTGGAGCATTTGGAGGCGAACAGAAGATGGAACAAACGATTTGGCAAAAGGAAGAGGCGCATTTAAAGCAAATTAGTGCGCTGTTAAAACAACAAATCGAAGTGCAGACAAACCATTTAAAAAAGCAAAAAGGCGACATTGTCGAGGAACGTACACAAGCGTCTTCGGAGTTTAATGATATTTCAGGGGAAAGTGCCATCCAGTTTTCACAAATGCTACAGACGATGCAATTACGTGAACGAGAATATGTACAGCAAAGTGAACAACTTGCCAAGATGCAAATTTTATATAAAAGTCCATATTTCGGACGCATATCACTCGAAAATGAACAAGGTGAGCGCGAGCATTTATATATTGGCCTATCGACTTTTAGGGAGCCAGTAACGGATGATGTTCTAATTTATGATTGGCGTGCACCGATTTCGAGTCTTTTTTATGAAAACAAAGTTGGACAGGCACGCTATCAAATTCCGGACGGCGAATATATTTCTGTAACGATTCAAGGACGCCGCCAATACAAAGTGAAGTATGATGAGTTGTTGCAGGTATTGGATGCGGATATTTATGTAGGAGATGAAGTACTACAAAGCCTTTTATCCGATACCGCAAAGGAAAAGATGAAGTCGATCGTTGCTACAATCCAAAGTGACCAAAATATCGTCATTCGTTCTTCAAATAAAGACAACCTCATTGTACTAGGACCACCCGGTAGTGGGAAAACGTCAGTAGCGATGCAGCGAATTGCCTTTTTGCTCTATGAATACCGTCAGACAATGAATGCGCGTAGCATTTTACTCATTTCACCATCGGATTTGTTTAATGACTATATTTCAAATGTTTTGCCGGAGCTCGGTGAGGAAAATGTACAGCATACAACTTATTATCGTTTATTGCGCGATTTAAAATTAACACATTACAAAGCGGAAACAAGCTACGAAAACATTGAGCGGCTGCAACTTGCGACCGATGAAGGGCGTGAATATTATGCATTTAAGGGGTCGCATAATTATGTAAAACAACTGCTCAATTATATTGCGAGCATAAAAAAGGCGGGCATGCCATTTTACAACTTAAAGGTAGAAGGGAAACTATTCGTTTCTGCAAAAAAGCTAACCGAATTGTTTTATGAGAAATATGGTGCACTGGACATTGATTTTCGCCTGAAAAAAATCCGTAATGTTCTATTGGAAAAAGTGGGGCAGCAAAAATCGAAGGACCGTAAAGTATTGATGAAAGAACTAAAGGCTGTAAATGCTTACATCGGAACGGATAAGGAAATTGAACAGCAAGTAAATGAAAAGCTGCAAAAAAGATATGGAAAGCTAGAAAGTACAATTCAGCAACTCGGTTTCGTTAACATCAATAAAATGTATATTAATTCACTCGGATTCGAAAAAGATGATTTATTTATGCAGGCGATTCAAGAGGCAACTACTGAAACATTAAAAAATCGCATATTGTATTATGAAGATTTAGCGCCAATTATGTACTTGCAGGCAATTGTCAAAGGCTTGTATGCCAATAATACAATCAAACATATCGTTATTGATGAAATTCAGGATTATTCTTATTTACAGCTCTTAACAATTAAAGCGATGCATCCGAAAGCCCATTACACATTGCTGGGCGACAAAAATCAACTCGTGCATCCACAAATGAAGGATTCACTGGCTGGTCCATTGGCAAAGCATTTCAAAGTAGTCGAGCTGAATAAATCCTATCGCTCAACAAATGAGATTACCGATTTTATGAGTGCCATATTGAACAATACGACGACACAATCGCTCGGTGTATCAGGTGAGAAGCCGCAAGTTATTGAGACTGCGACTGTAACTGTAACTGATACGATTGCCCAACTCGTAAAAGTACAATTTAAAGAGCAGGACAGCTTTGTCATATTATGCAAAAATAAGTTAGCCTGTGAGCAGTTATATCATGAATTAAAGCCACTCGTACCACAATTGCAGCTCGTAACGGAGGAGCAAAAGGTATATATGAAGGGCATTTTAATTATGCCGGGCTATATGGCGAAGGGATTTGAATTTACGACAGTGGTTGTAGCGGATGCGAATGCTGGGGTCTATACCGAAAAGATGGATGCTTATTTACTTTATACAATGGCTTCTCGTGCCACACGCCAATTATTTTTTGTGACAGGTGGAACTTTACCAAAAGCTCTTGCACACATTGGCGAACAGTATTATCGTAAAGAGGAGAACATTTAGGCGTACTTTGTCGTCTAACAGAAGATAACAACTTTTTTAGGAGATACAAATGGAAAATTTTGATTTAATTTTAGTTTTAAAGCACTTTATTATCGGATTGGTGCAAGGTTTAACAGAGCCAATTCCAGTTTCGTCCAGTGGTCACGTAATGATTGCAAGTGAAATTTTAGGGTTGGGTGAGCAAGGATTTATGTTCGCCATTTTAACGAATACAGCATCATTAATCGCCATTATGTTCATTTTTCGTGAAGATATTATTCGATTGCTTACGGGATTTTTACTGTTTATTAAAACACGTGATGCTAGGTACCGTGCAGACTTTAACTTTGCGATATACGTTATAATCGGCTCTATTCCAGCTGGTGTCTTAGGTGTATTGCTTAGTGATGTAATTGCAGATAATGTTAGCATGACGATCATTGCTATCATGTTATTTGTTACAGGGATTGCCTTATGGCTAATTCGTAATTTGCGAGGAACAAAGCGTGACGGTGATCTAACAACTAAAGATGCATTTCTAGTTGGTTTAGGGCAAGCGGTTGCATTAACACCGGGTATTAGCCGATCAGGTGCGACAATTATATCTGCCATTGCAGTTGGCATGAACCAAGAGACGGCTTTACGATTCTCATTCATGCTGTATATTCCGGTAAGTTTAGGCGGAGTAGTATTAGGTTACACAGATTTCTTAGCGGAGCCAAATAAAATGGACTTAGCCATTCCCTACACAGTAACGTTCCTTGCAACGTTATTTATGACATACTTTGCTATGCGTTGGTTTATGGGAATCATGAAAAATGGTAAGTTGCATTATTTCGCATATTACTGTTTCTTGGTTGGTACTTTATTGTTAATTTTCTATTAGTTAAGCCAGGCACGTTTCGGAGGAGGATTTCGAAACGTGCTTTTCTTTTTAGGGACTTTAACATATTGTATCTTGACAAAGTATACAAACTTCTATTTAATTAGTTAGTCTAACTAACTAATTTTTGGAGGAGAAGAAGTGACATGACATTCTTTTTACAAATACATCGTTTTCATAAACGTTATACGGCACAGTTAGCTACTATTTTGGCTCCGCATGAATTATCGAATGCCAACTGGTCGCTTTTACATTATTTAATGGAACATGGTTTAACGACAACAAGTCAAATAGCAAAATACTGGGATGTGGAAAAACCAACTGTATCAGCAAATGTCAAAACATTAACCCAGCATGGACTAATTCAAATAAAATACGGGGAAGACAAACGTGAAAAATATTTGAGTTTGACAGAAAGCGGAGAAGATTTATATGGAATCATTTTTCCGGAAATTAAATTACTGCAACAGCGGTTATTAAGTACATTAACGAAAGAACAACAAAAAAAATTTCAACAAGCCTTAAATGAAATGGAACAATTATTGAAAGAAGGATTAATATGAATGAAGTAAAAGAACCTATTTGGACAAAGGATTTTATTGTTGTATCAATCATTAATTTTATGTCTATTTTAATATTCTTTCTGTTAATGGTAACAATCTCTAGCTATGCAGTCGAAACGTATCATGTCTCAACAAGTATTGCAGGTCTTGTATCGAGTATCTTCATTATAGGAACATTAATGGGTCGATTAGGAGCCGGGCGATTGATTGGAAATAGCGGTCCGCAAAAAGTACTGTTGACTGGTTTAATTGTATTTTTTATTGCGACAACTCTTTATTTATTTGAGTGGGGGGTTACGTATTTATTGGTAATCCGTTTATTACAAGGGGTCGCAGTCGGTACAATTGGTACAGCAACAGGGACAATTGTTGCCACGATTTTACCTGCAACGCGTAAGGGAGAGGGAATTGGCTACTTTAGCTTAAGTGCTGTTTTGGCAACAGCAATAGGGCCCTTTGTAGGGATGTTTATGATGAGACTTGAAAATGGCTTTGATGTAATTTTCTATACAAATACAGTATTATCATTACTTTTATTAATTGCCTCATTATTTGTTAAAGTGTCAATAAATCAAAAGAATACTAATTCAGAGCATCAATCAAAAAAATTATCACTACTTGAAAAATTTATCGAACCGAAAGCATTGCCGATTTCATTTGTTGCGTTACTAATCGGTTTTGCCTATTCAGGTGTTATGTCATTTTTAACGTTTTATGCAAGGGAAATCAATTTAGTAGAAGCTTCAAGCTACTTCTTTTTAGCATATGCCTTTATCATTATATTTTCACGCCCTTACACAGGGAAATTAATGGATTTACGTGGACCAAATATTATTGTGTACCCATGTCTCGTTATTTTTGCAGTCGGTATGCTGCTATTTAGTCAAGCTTCAGCAAGCTGGATGTTACTTGTTGCTGCTGCCTTGATCGGACTTGGTTATGGGAACTTTAATTCAATTGCCCAAACAATTGCTGTTAAAGTGACTGAACCACATCGTTTTGGTTTAGCTACATCGACTTACTTTATTTTGTATGATTTAGGTTTAGGTATTGGACCGTTTATTCTAGGGATGGTAGAGCCGCATACAACTTACCGTATGATATTTGCATCCATGATTCCACTTATTTTAATCTGTATTCCACTTTATTATTTTTTAGTAGGAAGAAAAACGAAAACGGTGTAATTGACACATCTATGTCATAAATAAACTAGCAATAGGTAGGCATTTTCTTAATTGATACTTACCTATTGTATATTGATTAGAAAAGTGCTAAAATTTTGAAAATTCCAAGTGAAAGAAGAGAAACATCAATGCAGTATTCTGATAGTATTTTAAACACACCATCATCATTTATCCGTAATATTTTAAAAGTAACGGACTCAGCGGATGTCATTTCATTTGCCGGGGGATTGCCAAATCCGATTTCTTTTCCAATCGGGCAGTTGAAAGAATCTGTTAATCATGCGATTGATGAAAGTGGTGCGAAGGTTTTCCAATATTCCACGACTCAAGGGTATTTACCACTACGTCAGTATATTGCAGAAAAACATAACAAAAAGCAGCCCGGTCTGGATTATACAGCTGATGATGTACTGATCACAACTGGATCACAGCAGGCATTGGAGCTTATTTCGAAAGTACTTTTAAATAAAGGCGATGGCGTTATTATAGAAGAGCCGGGATACTTAGGGGCAATTCAGGCATTTACACTTCGTGAACCGACTTTCCACGGTGTCACTTTGGAAACGGAAGGTATAAATGTAGCGGAATTGAAAGAGGCACTGAAAAAGCCAAATGTCAAAATGGTTTATACAGTACCCAATTTTCAAAATCCAACCGGTTTAACTTATACACAGGAGCGCCGGGAAGAAGTTTATGAAGCGGTGAAAAATGAAGATATCATTTTCATTGAGGACGATCCATATGGCGAGCTGCGTTTTACAGGAGAGCATTTACCCTATATTGCAGCAGGTAAGATGGAAAATAGCGTCCTATTAGGTTCTTTTTCAAAAACAGTTGCACCAGGTATGCGCTTAGGTTATATGCTTACGAAAAATCATGAATTTTTAAGTCATGTTGAAACGGCAAAGCAAGCATCGGACTTGCATACGAATATTTTTGCGCAGTACACGTTGCATCATTATTTAACGAATAATGCCTATGAGAAGCATGTTGAAAAAATAATTGCTCTCTATAAGGAGCAATCAAATGCGATGTTGACCGCAATAGAAAAATATTTCCCGCCATACGTTTCCTATACAAAACCTGAAGGCGGCATGTTTATTTGGGTAACGTTGCCAGAAGGGGTAAATGCCCTTGAAAAATTCCATGAAGCAATGGATCAAAAAGTGGCCTTTGTACCGGGCAATCCATTTTACACATCGAAAAAGGAAGTAAACACGATGCGCCTTAACTATACAAACGCTACCCCAGAAATTATTGAAGAAGGCATTAAACGATTAGGGCAAATTTTATAAATTCATACTTCGAAGCTATTGTGTTGATTCATTCAAGCAATAGCTTTTTTATATAAACCATTTATAGGAAATTTGTGAAATAGTAGTATAATATTTTATAAAATACCCATTTGAACGAGGTGTACGATATTGAAATTAACTATTGAAGTAATTGAAGAGTTTGGGGAGGTACTTTTACCTGCGGTAGAACTATTTGCAGAAAAACCTTTAGTCAATATTTATACAGACGTAACAAAAATGAATCTTTTAAAGCTGCAACTATTGAAAATGCCTAAAGTATACGTCCATGCACATGAAGAAGGGCATTACGAGCGATTAACTGTAGAGGAAACATTTCAGTTTTATTTAAAATTACATAATATGAACGATTCTGTTGAGACCCTTATGAAGGCATTTGGCTTAGAACAATTAAAAAAAGTCCGTGTAAATGAATTAACCTCTGGTGAGCGCCAATTACTTAATTTTTTAAAGGCTTATGTACAGCGGAAGGAAGCAATTGTTTTAATTGAACCCTTTCAAAATTTACAGCAAGTTGAACGCAAAGTTCTTATGCATTTAATTATACAACTTCAGCTTGCAGGCAAAAAAATAGTATTACTATCGAATAATTTAGAGCACTTAATTAATTCGGAAGGAGAAATATTAAGGCTGGATGAAGAAGGCTTACATAAAATGGATGTTAAAGAAGAGCAACAGGAACAAGGACAAGGACCAATTGAAACGATTCAGTTGAAAATCGAAAAGATTCCAACGAAAAAAAATGAAAAGATTATTCTATTTAATCCACCTGAAATTGACTATATTGAAAGTGTCGAAGGGGAAGTGTTTGTTTATGTAGCGGGAGAAGCATATCCATGTACATTAACATTGAGTGAGCTGGAAAAACGACTGCATCATTTCGGCTTTTTCCGCTGTCACCGCTCATATATCGTCAATTTGCAAAAAGTAAGGGAAATAATCTCATGGACACGTAATAGCTATAGTCTATCACTGCAAGGTACAGGAAAATTAGAGGTGCCCCTTTCAAGAACAAAGCTTTCGGAGCTAAAAGAAATTGTCGGAATATAAAAGATTTCCTGGGAAATAGTTTGCGCCACTCATCGATTTATAACACCAAACAACCCCATAAAGCGACAATTCACCGATATTATAATGCAGTGAATGCGCACTTCCTTTAAATTAATGGTATCAACGATTTCAAGGGAGGAAATAAAATGACAGCAATTATTGAGGTGCAAAATTTACAAATGAAGTACGGAAAAGAAGAGGCATTAAAAAATGTTTCCTTTTCCATTCGTAAAGGAGAAATTTTCGGCTTTCTTGGTCCAAGCGGCTCAGGGAAAACGACAACAATTAAAATACTGACTGCACAGTTAACACATACAGGTGGTCAAGTATCCGTTTTTGGACAGCCAGCAAGTGAAATGAATAAAGGCCACAATAAATCGAAGTTTGGCATTTTGTCAGACAATAGTGGGCTATACCAACGTCTCTCCATTGAAGAAAATTTATTATTGTACAGTCAGTTATACAACTTGCCTAAAACTACAATAGAAGAAGCATTGGCATTCGTGAATTTACAGAAGGATCGTAAAAAGAAAGTTAATCAGCTTTCCAAAGGGATGATGCAGCGTGTTGTTCTAGCCCGGACAATTATGCATAAACCGCCATTGCTGTTTTTGGATGAACCTACATCTGCGCTCGATCCAGTAAATGCCCAGCATATTTATAACGGGCTTCGTAAATTAAATGAGTTAGGTACAACGATCTTTTTAACAACACACAATATGGAAGAAGCAGAGTTGCTATGTAATCGTGTTGCCTTCTTACATAAAGGCGAAATTCGAGAAATTGATACACCACTTGCTCTAAAGAAAAAATATAGCGACCACTCATTTACAGTAGAACTGGAAAATGGAGAAAATCATGTTGTCTATAATGGCGAACAGGGTGCGGTGCAATTAATGGAGTGGATGAAGGCAAAGCGTGTGTCACGTATGTATTCCAATGAACCAACATTAGGCGATATTTTCGTACAAATAACAGGGAGTGATTTATAATGAACATTTCAGTAAAACGTATTCAAGCCATTTTCATGAAGGACTATAAAGAATTTTCCCGGAATTATGTAATATCTTCCGTTGTACTTATGCCACTAGTTTTAGCGCTTTTTTATGGACGAATGGGCTCTAACTCCATTGATATGTACTTTTTGCCTCTGAATGTAACACTTTCAATGGTAACTACGTATGTTCAGGCATGTCTGATTGCTGAAGAGAAAGAAAGGAATACGCTGCGTGGTTTAATGATGTCGCCGGCTTCAACATTTGATATATTATTTGGCAAAAGCTTACTAGTATTTTTAATGACAGCCATCATTTTAGCCGTATCTTGCTATTTAGTAGGGTTTGCACCGGAGCAGATTATAGTAATTGCACTTGCTTTAGCGCTTTCGACAGCTTTCTACTTGGCGTTAGGAACGATTTGCGGTTTATTTACAAAGTCCATTATGGAAGCTTCTTTAGCTGTTCTACCAGTAATGATTATTTTTACATTCGGTCCATTGGCACTAGCTTTAGGAGAAGATCATCTATTATACAAAATTGTCGAAGTTTTACCGAGTACACAATTGATACGATTGGCAGAGCTGTCACAGGCAAATGCAGCATTCACTGAATTAATAGGTGCATTTAGCATAATCACTGCATGGACAGCAGGTGCAATCGCAATATCGGTAGTACTGTTTAATAAACGTACAAAAGACTTATAGTATACGGGGCTTTCTGAATTTACTTCGGGAAGCCTTTTTTGATGTAGAAATGTTAAAGCAGAAGGAAAGTGGCATGTTTAAAGGACAAACTTCTTTATTCGTTCATTATGAAACTATAAAAAAAGAAGCATACTCAATGTGAGTATGCTTCTTGCAACTAACTATATACTTAAATCGTTAAAATTAAAGTTTAGTTACGTTAGTAGCTTGTGGGCCACGGTTGCCTTCTTCAACGTCGAATTCAACTTTTTGACCTTCGTCTAAAGTTTTGAAACCTTCGCCTTGGATAGCTGAGAAGTGTACGAATACATCGTTACCGCCTTCAACTTCGATGAAACCGAAACCTTTTTCTGAGTTAAACCATTTTACTGTACCTTGTTGCATGAGAGAAAACCTCCAAAAAAATTAATTATTGAATTGCTAAATGTATAAAAAAATTCACACATTAAAAAAGGGAGCGTACACGTTCACTTTTTTAATATGTGAATTAATCGTAAACAGCTTAAGCAATTTAATTAACCTTATTGTATAACAAGATTATCCAACTGTCTACTAATTTTTCTCGTAAAGAGGTGAAATTTTTGATTTTTCATACAAATGAAGGGAAAGAACGATTAAATTATATCGGAAATAATCTTATTTTACCACTTAAATTTTGATGAAATGAATAAAATTTTGCGTATTTATTAAAAATATAGGTTGTTTTTACAAATAATTAAATTATAAGGAAATTAATTGAAGTATTATATTCATTAATTTTACATAATTTAAAGATTTGAAGGGCTAAACATGTATCCCACAAACGTTAGACACAATTACGCCAAGGCTTAATTAATGTATGGTATAGTTGGGTTAAAGAGGTATGAAAGGATTGTGTACGATGGCTAAAAGTTTAGTATTGGCAGAGAAACCTTCAGTAGCACGAGATATTGCAAATGTGCTGAAGTGTCATAAAAAAGGAAATGGCTTTTTGGAAGGGGATAAATACATTGTAACTTGGGCTCTAGGCCATTTAGTGACACTGGCAGATCCCGAAAGCTATGATGAAAAATATAAGCAATGGAAGCTGGAAGATTTACCGATGCTTCCGGAACGTTTGAAACTAACGACTATTAAACAGACGAGCAAGCAATATAATGCAGTGAAATCACAGCTGACACGTAGTGATGTCAATGAAATCATTATCGCAACAGATGCGGGACGTGAAGGAGAGCTTGTAGCACGTTGGATTATAGACCGTGCAAAAGTGAATAAGCCGATTAAACGTCTTTGGATTTCTTCTGTTACTGATAAAGCGATTAAAGAAGGCTTTGCGAATTTAAAGCCAGGCAAAGCGTATGAAAACCTATATCATGCAGCAGTTGCCCGAAGCGAGGCCGACTGGTATATCGGGCTGAATGCGAGTCGTGCATTATCGACGAAATTTAATGCACAGCTAAACACTGGGCGCGTGCAAACTCCAGTTGTCGCAATGGTAGCAGTACGTGAGGATGAAATAAAGCACTTTAAAGCTCAAACATACTACGGTATCGAGGCACAAACGAAGGAATTAAAATTAACGTGGCAAGATGCTACTGGAAATTCACGCAGCTTTAATAAGGAAAAGATTGATTCGATAGTTAATGAACTGGACAAGCAGGATGCAAAAGTAATCGATGTGGAACGAAAGCCGAAAAAAACATTTTCTCCCGGGCTTTATGATTTAACAGAATTACAGCGTGATGCGAATAAACTATTTGGCTATTCCGCAAAAGAAACGCTAAATATTATGCAAAAGTTGTATGAATCACATAAAGTGCTAACATATCCACGTACAGATTCTCGCTATCTATCTTCTGATATTGTAGGTACTTTATCAGAGCGTCTAAAAGCATGTAGCGTAGGTGAATATCGTACATTGGCAAATAAAGTATTAACGAAACCAATTAAAGCAAATAAATCTTTTGTAGATGACAGCAAAGTTTCAGATCATCACGCCATCATTCCAACTGAAGAATACGTTAATTTTGCGAATTTTACGGATAAAGAGCGTAAAATTTATGATTTAGTCGTTAAGCGTTTTCTGGCTGTTCTTTTCCCGGCACTTGAATATGAGCAATTGACAGTGCAGGCCCTTGTCGGTAAGGAGAAGTTTATTGCGCGCGGTAAAACGGTGCTATCTGCTGGATGGAAAGAAGTTTACTCAAATCGATTTGACGATGAAGATTCAAATGAAGACGTGAAGGAGCAATTGTTACCACGTCTCGAAAAAGGACAAGTACTGCAGGTTAATTTACTAGCTCAAACTTCCGGGCAAACGAAACCACCAGCCCGTTTCACAGAGGCTACAATACTAACAGCAATGGAAAATCCTTCGAAATATATGAATACGCAAAATAAAAAGCTTGCTGATACATTAAAATCAACGGGTGGATTAGGTACAGTTGCAACCCGTGCCGATATTATCGATAAACTATTTAATTCCTTCCTTATTGAAAAGCGTGGGAAAGATATTCACATTACGTCAAAAGGCCGCCAGTTATTGGACTTAGTGCCAAACGAGTTGAAATCTCCTGAAACGACAGCTGAGTGGGAGCAAAAGCTTGAACAAATTGCTAACGGTAAGTTGAAAAAAGATATATTCATTAATGAAATGAAACAACATACAAAAGCGATCGTTTCGGACATAAAAAAGAGCGACAAAAAATTCAAGCACGATAATATTTCAACAAAATCCTGTCCGGACTGCGGAAAACCGATGCTAGAAGTGAACGGGAAGAAAGGCAAAATGCTCGTATGCCAGGACCGTGAATGCGGTCACCGTAAAAATGTCTCCCGCGTAACGAATGCCCGTTGTCCTCAATGTAAGAAAAAGCTTGAATTGCATGGACAAGGCGATGGCCAAATTTTCGTATGTAAATGCGGATATCGTGAAAAATTGTCTGCCTTTGAAGCGCGCCGAAAAAAAGAAGGCGGCGGCAAAGTGGACAAACGCAGTGTCCAAAAGTATTTAAAAGCGCAAGAAAAAGAAGCAGAGCCGATTAATAATGCATTTGCGGATTTATTAAAAGGTATGAAATTTGATGATTAATCAACAGGTCCAAAAATAATAAAACGCAGGACATTGAGTGAAAGTATCAATGTTCCTGCGTTTTTATGTTGGATTAGTTTTTCTGTGCTTTTACCGGTTTGAAAATAGATAGAATGAAAATAACCAAACCTGTAATCCCAATTCCTAAAATAGTATTGAAGGAAGCACCTGTGTAAAAGCCGCTGCCGAAGTAGAAGATTTCGCGCAATCCTTCAGAAGCAAAGCGAATCGGTACCCAAGGGCGAATGAAGTTTACAAAGAAGCTTGGAAGCATTTCCTGTGGTGTCATTAGTACACCCATACCTAGAAGCATGACTACCATGAATAATGTAATAGCAGGTTTTCCGATCCATGCAGTAATTGCAGATACTAATAAGAAGAAACAGAATGCTGCAAATGATACAAAGAAAGCAACTAGGAAGTAGCCAGGCATATTAATACCAGCGATGTAAGCCAATGTGGCTACAGTAAACCCTGAGAAGAGGGCAATAATAACACCGAATAATACTTGTTCACCCATTAAACGTACTACTTGTTTACGAGTTAAATTATCTCTTTTTAATATGATGGATGTGGATAAAAATAATACGAAACCACCAATTAGCGCCCCTACCCAAGCAGGTACTGCCAATAAAGTTGGTGCACTGCCATTAGCTGTAGCTGAAGTAATTGGGTTAAATATCTGTTCATTCGCTACAATCGGATGCACTAGCACAGCAGCTTTTTCAGCATCAATTGGCTGGTCACCCATTTGTGCTATAAAGTTTGCTGAGTATTGATTGCTTAACTGTGTAATTAAACCATTTAATGCTGTTTTAGCGACGTTGGCACCTGTCATGTTAAAGCCTTGGTTAAGATAAATTTCCAATGTCGCTGCACTATTATTAGCCAGTGCATTTTGCACGTCATCGTTATAGCCTTCAGGAATAACTAGTGCTGCATAATATTCCTTTTCATCAAATAATGCTTCAATATCCTCCAGGTTTTCATCTGTAAAAGCAAGCATTGGCTCTGCGCCATCAACACCTTGACTCATTTGTGCTACAGCGACTTTCACAGACTCTACATGTTCACCCTCATCATTTACAATCAGTGCAACCGGCAGATTTTTTACTTGTGGATCTCCTTGTGCGAATAAGTTTACCGAAAATAGAGCAATTATTAATATAACGGCAATGGGAGCGGCCCATGCTAATTTTTCTTTAAATAATTTCAATGGAAATCATCTTCCTTTCTCAATTTTGAACATGTTGTTTAGTGGTACCTGTTTATTTTATAATCGAGAAAAGTGCAAAGCAATCAACAAAATGAACAGATTGTTCAATTTTGTATGGAGGGGTGTTTTTTTGAGTATCTACAAAGAAAAAAATCGAAAAACAAAAGAGCTTATTCAAACGTCATTTATAAAAATTTTGGAGAGTAAAACTTTTGAATCTATTACCGTAGGCGATATTGCAAAACAAGCACAAATTAATCGCGGAACATTTTATTTACACTTTATAGATAAATTTGATTTATTGGATCAAATAGAACAGCAGTTATTTGCGGATCTAGGTAATCATATTGATGAATTGCAATCGAACTATTCATCTACACATACGTTTGAAAAAGAGCAGGAGCAATTAGCGGCTACTTTATTCAGTGCTATTAAAATACAATCCCCTTTACTTAAAATTTTTCTAAGTGATCATGGTAGAGCGGGTTTTCACCTTCGATTCAGGGAGGCATTTTCAGAAAAGGTACGTATCAATTTAGAGAAAAACGAAAGTTTCAAAGCTACGTTAGAGGTACCAATGGAATATTTTTTATCGTTTATCACATCTGCCTTTTTAGGATTAATCGAACAATGGGTTCAAAATGATTTGGACAAAACACCTCAAGAAATGACGACAATATATATTAATATTATTTCCTTTATTCAAAAGACAAATACTAAAAAATTGTGATATTGACTTAAAAACAATCTTATTTACTCAGGTTAAGAATTCTAAATCAAATACACTCATTTTAAGTATAAAATTAGATTTTATTTTGTTATAATTTTACAAATAAAAGAGTAAGGGGTGGAATTTTATGCTATTTATGTTAATTGTAAAAGCTTCAACCAATTCGGAAAAAGGGAATCTTCCGAGCTCAGAGCTTATGGAAGCGATGGACAAGTACAACGAGGTATTAGTGCAGGCAGGTGTAAGAGTAATGGCGAAGGGACTTCATCCGAGTTCAAATGGTCTCCGTATTTCATTTCCCGTTCCGGGGGAAAAGCCGGTAGTTACGGAAGGTCCTTTTACTGAAACGAATGAACTGGTTGCTGGGTTTATATTGATTGAGGTGAAGTCGAAGGAAGAAGCGATCGAGTGGGCAATGCGGATGCCCGACCCGCAAGGACATGGAGAAGGGCAGATTGAATTGCGTCAAGTATTTTAGGAGAAAGGGGGAAGTTTTGGTTTCAAGGTATAACCAAATATTTAGCTTGAAAAATTACTAAAAGTTCCCCAATACTCCTGTTTATATAGCAGTGGATAAGAGGATATAAAGTTTACCATTATTACTGCATAATCCAATACTGGGTACATGCCGAATAAAAATCGGTCTCCATAACGGATGGCTGTCAATGCAAGCGGTAGTTCTCGCCTGAAAATACCATTTCGGCGTATTGCTGCTTCTATATCATGCTCTTTTTGATCTATATAAATATATACATTGTAGATTAGGGAATTACCATTCAGTACCCACTGTCCTAATACTTCATCTCTCAACTCCGTATTAACTTTGTCCCAGGCAAATTGTGTCCCAATGGTCAAAAATAATTCTCCCGTAAAATCAGAGTGCGTTAATGTGTGATGCCTTGGAATAATTGGCTCTTGAGCTGTTACACCATTTCTATATTCAACAGTAAGCCTTTCAGAGTCAAATTTACCCATGTCACTACTCCCATCATCTTTTTTTATCAATATGCGACCTAATTGTTTATGGTGACGAAGCACTGCACTTTAAGTAAGAGGGGATAACAAAAGCACTGATCTAATAATAATTCGCTCGAGATTCGTTATTGTAAAAAAATAAAGTATTAATGTCTATGTTACAAAAAATCACGAACATATATTAGATTAGAGTCGTAATAGTAGGGAGGTGAATAATGTGGTATTTTTTAGACAGGACCCTAGGATGGGATATCCACCACCAGCTGGCCAACAATTCGGCCCTCCTCAAATGGGTAGACAACGGATGGGTTTCTCTGGACCAAATGAATTTTCAAGACCTAGAGATTCCTTTTACTCACCGTATCCAAATGATCCAAGGCAAGGCCAACAGCAATTTAATCCTAACTCCCAGGCACCTGGCTCACGGCTTGGAGGGCTAACAGATAATTTAAATACAATGATGGGTCACGTTGGAACCATTACAAATGGAGTAAATACGATGAGGCAGGTTGGTGCAATGCTTAACCTCTTCAGATTTTAAATAAATCCAATTTAGCATATCAATAGATCCTTATTGATACGCTTTTTTTAATATGTAAAAAACCCAAAAGATAAGCTCTTCTGAGTTTTAGTTTCCTTTAGTTAAAGTTAAACATTGTATAAAGCACCGTCTATTGTAATTGAAGAAGAACTTACATAAGAAGCCTCATCGGAAAGCAAAAAGACAATGACATTTGCTACCTCTTCTGGCTCACCATAGCGCTTCATCGGTACGGCATCATTGTATGCGGCTTGAGCGGCCTCCGCTGCACCTGGTGCAACATTTGCTTCGATTTTACGCATCATTTGTGTATTAATGACACCCGGATTTACTGTATTTACACGAACGTTGAATGCCGCTGCTTCTAAAGCCGCCACTTTATTAAGCCCCATTACTGCATGTTTAGAGGAATTGTATAGTGCCATACTTGGGGAGCCGATTAAGCCTGCTACAGATGATGTATTTACAATAGACCCATAATTTTGGCCTTTCATTACTGGCAATACATATTTTAAACCGAAAAGAACACCCTTTACATTAATGCCATAAACGAAATCAAACTCTTTTTCAGTAATGTCCTCAAGAGGCTTTGCTGGACCCTCTACACCTGCATTATTTACAAAACCATCGATGCGTCCAAACTTCGAAATGGTTTGGTCCACATAGTTCTTCACATGGTCCTCTTTGGATACATCCGCTTTTACGATTAAGCTGTTATCTTCAGTAAGAGAAAGCTCTGTTTGAACTGCTTTGATTGCATCTTCGTTTAAATCAACTAACACAACCTTTGCCTGCAGCCCAATTAATTTTCTTACAACCTCTTTCCCAATACCGCCTGCTGCCCCTGTTACGATCACTACTTTATTGTCCAAATTCATTTTCCCATCTCCTTATCTTGAAGTAAAAATAGCCTGCCAAATATTTTAACCGCTTTTACAAAATGTAGACCTTGTAATTTTAGGTGCAATTTATAAATGTAATTATTGACAGTTAAATTCAAAGTGTGGTAAATTTATCTCGAAATAAAGATGTTTTAATTAGAGATAAAAATTTCACGGGAAGAGGTAAACAATATGAGCTTTGAAGAATTAGTAAAATCCCGCCACTCCGCAATGAATTTTCTTGAAAACGAACTGATGACTGAAGAAGACTTTAGAAAACTATTTGAACTTACCAAAACAGCACCGAGCGCGTATAATTTACAATTTACAAATTACTTAGTCATTACGGATAAGGAGAAGAAAGAGAAGGTTAGGGAGCTAAGCTACAACCAATATAAAATTCATACAGCAAGCGGCGTTGTCATTGTTATGGGCAATAAAAACAGTATTGAAAGACCGGATGTTGAGAAAATTTATGGTCCATTAAAAATGCTAAAAATGATGGATGAAGTGGACTATGAAACAACAATTAATACCATCAAAAACTATAGTGATGGTTTAAAGGAGAAACAAGGTGCACTGGATTTGGAACTGGCATTAAATGCGGGTCTGCACGCAATGTTATTTATGCTAAGCGCAAAACATTATGGCTTTGATACATGCCCAATGCATGTCCATAATGTGGATGAATTAAGGAAAGTATTTAATATTCCAAATCATTTGGAGCCAATCATGATGATTACGATTGGAAAAAGTGTAGAAAAAGTACGTGCCCGCGGATATCGTAAACCTGTTGGAGAATTTGTGAATTTCAACGGTTACTAAATAAGAATGTGTTAAAAGCCAAATTGACTTTTAGCACATTCTTATTTTATTAAAGAGGATAGGAAAAATGCTTGAAAATGTTTTTTACTCTAGGTATTGGGTACTTTTATATAAATATCAACTTATAGGCAAATGGAAGAGGTAGGATTTAGTAGGAAAGTTCTGAATGTGAATATTGTGTGAATATTCTCTATTTATTTCTTTGCTATATTGGTATATTTAAATAAATTTTATTCGGGAATCTACAAGAGAGGTGAAAACAGATGAAAATTTCTAGCATTGTCCAAGGATCCAACCTTGTATTAGAAGATAGAAAACGAACAATGCAGCGCAAAGAGGCAAGTGAAATTTATAAGAAGCATGCAAAATATACAGATACAAGTAAAAATCCACTGCTTGAAGCACTTGAACATTTACTTTCTGGTAAAACGGAAAAAGAATTGCACGACACGGATGCAGCATCCCGTAAAAGTTCGCAACTATCAGTAGGGGAAAGCAAAAATCAACCTAAGGAATTCGCTCCTTTGGAGAATGAAGATTTATCTTTTTCTATGCCAGAAAAATTTCAAAAAGATTTTGCACGTAATCCAGACGAGCAATCCTTAATTGACCTGGATTTTGAAAAGCTGTTATTTCAGCGTTCATTCAATACCGCTACACAAAAGTATATTTCTCATATTGCGATGGTAAACAACGGTTATCGTTCAATAGATGAACCGGTTTTCTCCCAAATTGCATAACAACAAGCTCTCTTTAGTGGAACAACTAGAGGGGGTTTTTATTTTTAATAATTTGTGAAGGCCCCTTAGTAATGCATTCAATGATATACTATTTTCAAAGTTGGCTTCTTTTTTCTGGTGTTCAAACGCTCTCATAAAAAGAAGTTAAGGCGCCTAAAACTAAATAACTGCTGACTGGGCAGCATCCAGCGAGTTTGAAGCTGAAATCCAGACGCAATTATGCCGAGATGTATAAGGTAAAAAGGAGTGTTTTCGTTGGCGAAGAAACAGGCCAAAACAAATGCAATTCGTTTAATTGAGCAGCAAAAAATTGCACACGAGATTTTTGAATACACGACAGAAAATGGGGGAGCGGTTGATGGTATCACTGTGGCTAGTAAAATTGGTCAGCCTGTGGAAATGGTATATAAAACATTAATTGCCACTGCCGGTAAGGGGAAATACTTCGTTTTCGTCATCCCAGTCGACGCAGAACTCGATTTAAAAGCAGCTGCAAAAGTTATAGGGGAAAAGAAAGTGGAAATGATTCCAGTGAAAGAGTTGCTTGGCTTAACAGGGTATGTGCGCGGAGGCTGTTCGCCAATTGGCATGAAAAAGCCGTTTCCAACATTTATCGACCAAGCCGCTGCAGCACTTGATTATATCATTGTAAGTGCAGGTAAAATAGGGATGCAAATTAAGTTTGCACCGACAGACTTAGTAAAGGCAACAAACGGTCATTATGCAGTGATTGCCGTGAAATAGAAAGAAGGATTGTTGTGTCGAAGAAATTTAAATGGCAATGGGGAAGTTTTTTTATAGGGCAAATTATTATGGCTCTGGGTATTACGTTGACGATTAAAGGTAATGTGATCGGGACAGGTCCATGGGATGTTTTTCATATAGGCATGTATAAGCAGGTTGGACTAACAATTGGTTCGTGGTCTATTTTGACAGGGCTTTTTATTATTATCGCGACATCTCTTTATTTAAAGCGGATTCCGAAGCGGGCGACAATTTTAAATATGCTGTTGATTGGTTCGTTTATTGATTTTTTCAACTGGCTATTACCTGTGGCAAATATATTTTTGTTTGAGCTCGCCTATTTTACGGCAGGATTTTTTGTCATGAGTATTGGTTGCGCACTTTATATTGCACCAAATTTAGGCGAAGGGCCACGTGATACGATTATGATGATTATTGCGAGTAAAGGCTATTCTGTCAAAACAGGACGTATGGTTATGGAAGTATTTGCAACAAGTGCAGGCTGGTTACTTGGTGGACCTGTTGGTGTAGGGACGGTTATTTTAGCACTCGGCACCGGCTATGTCATTCAGCCATCGCTCTTTTTCTTTAGAAGAAAGCTTGAGGAAATAATAGGAGAGCCACTTACATAAAAAATTTTCCCTATATGCTAAAATAAAGTGGAGATAGAAATCGAAAGGATGAACGCGCATGTCAAACGTATTAAATACCTTTTTAGATGAAAATTTACTGGCATTACAAGCACAAGGTTTATACAATGAAATCGATCCAGTAGAAGGTGCAAACGGCCCGATTATTCAGGTAGCGGGGAAACAGTTGATTAACTTATCATCAAACAACTATTTAGGCTTGGCAACAAATGATGAGCTGAAGAAGATTGCACAAGACACAATTGCTACATACGGTGTCGGCGCTGGTGCAGTTCGTACAATTAACGGTACACTTGATCTACATGTAAAGCTTGAAGAAACATTAGCGAAATTTAAAGGTACAGAAGCAGCGATTAGCTATCAATCAGGCTTCAATTGTAATATGGCGGCAATTTCCGCTGTAATGGATAAAAATGATGCGATTTTATCGGATGCATTAAATCATGCTTCGATAATCGATGGCTGCCGTTTATCAAAAGCGAAAATTATTCCGTTTGCCCATGCAGATATGGATGATTTACGCGCAAAGGCAAAAGATGCAAAGGAATCTGGTCTGTACAATAAAGTAATGGTCATTACAGATGGTGTATTCTCGATGGATGGCGATATTGCAAAGCTTCCTGAAATCGTTGAAATCGCAAAAGAGTTTGACCTAATTACGTATGTAGATGATGCACACGGTTCAGGCGTTACAGGCAAAGGTGCAGGAACAGTGAAGCATTTCGGTCTGCAAAACGAAATCGACTTCCAAATCGGTACATTATCAAAGGCAATTGGTGTTGTTGGCGGTTATGTGGCAGGGAAGAAGAATTTAATCGACTGGCTAAAAGTTCGCTCTCGTCCATTTTTATTCTCGACAGCATTACCACCAGGGGATGTTGCGGCAATTACACGCGCAGTGGAGATGATTATGGAATCAACAGAGCTGCATGACAAGCTTTGGGAAAACGGTCAGTATTTAAAAGACGGCTTAGCGAAACTAGGCTTTAATATTGGAGAATCCGAAACACCGATTACACCATGTATTATTGGTGAAGAAAAGCTGACGCAGCAGTTTTCAAAGCGTTTGCTTGAGGAAGGTGTTTACGCAAAAGCAATCGTGTTCCCAACAGTTCAAAAAGGAACAGGTCGTGTACGCAATATGCCAACAGCAGCACATACGAAAGAAATGCTGGATGAAGCATTGGCAATTTATGAAAAGGTTGGCCGTGAGCTAGAAGTGATTAAATAGAGAAGAAATACGGAGATAAATTTAAATAATCTGTATAGTAAACCTTTAAAGTTAGAAGAAAAATCTAATTTTAAAGGTTTTTTGTCGTTAAAAATTTTTAATATATTAGAAATAATTAATTTCTCATTTATATTTTATTTTAATTTGGTAAAAACGCGTGTCTTACATAAAAAAAGTGGATAGTAACTTTTTTTGGTAAATAAGAAGAACTTTCCTGATATAATTTAAATCTTCTAAATATATTAAATATATTAATTATTTCGAAAGTTTTTATTGACGAATGGTGCTATAAACAATATATTCTGTTTAATGATAAAAAATTGTTGAAAGAGTGGTGTTTTTCTGTTTTGAAATATATTGTTCTATCTGAAAGGGATAATGTTGCAACAGCATTAGAGAATATTCCTATTGATACAGAGGTTCAAATTCCAACGAAAAATAACCTGATTAAGTTAAAGCAAGAAATTCAATTTGGTCATAAATTTGCTCTGGAAGATATTTTGAAAGGGGACCGTATTATTAAATACGGAGAAACAATCGGGGTGGCGACTTGCAATATTTTAAAAGGTTTTCACGTCCATGTGCATAACCTTGAGGGTACGAGAGGAAGGGGCGATAAAGTTGATTGATTTACAAGGGAAGAAGTTTTGGGGATATCGTAGACCGGATGGTAGGGTTGGTATAAGAAATCATGTGTTGATTTTACCGACAATTACTTGTGCCACAAAGGTAGCGAACCAAATAACAGAGCTGGTTCAAGGGACTGTTTCTTTTGTGCATCAGCATGGTTGTGCACAAGTAGGTGTTGATTATGATCAAACATTTCGTACATATGTAGGGATGGGTTGCAATCCTAATGTCTATGCAGTGATTGTTGTCGGTCTCGGTTGTGAAACACATCAGGCTCGAAGTGTTTATAAGGAAATAGAAAAAACCGGGAAGCCCGTAAAGTTAGTTTCTATACAGGATCATGGCGGTACATTGGATGCAATTGCAGAGGGAGCAAAACATGCAGTTCAATTTGTGCAAGAGGCCTCTATGCTGCAGAGGGAGTTATGTGATTTTAGTGAATTAACTATAGGAACTGAATGTGGCGGTTCTGATGCTTGTTCCGGACTCTCTGCAAACCCGGCAGTCGGGTATGTAAGTGATGAAATTGTAAAAATGGAAGGAACGGTTATTTTAGCCGAAACTACAGAGTTAATCGGCGCAGAACACCTATTGGCAAATCGCGCAAAAAATAGTCATATAGCCAAAAGGGTTTATGAAGTAATAGATCAAATGGAAGCGCGTTCAGTATTGATGGGTGTAGATATTCGTTCAGGGAACCCAAGTCCAGGGAATGTAAAAGGCGGATTAAGCTCATTGGAAGAAAAATCTCTTGGTGCAGCAAATAAGGCAGGGACTAGCACACTTAATGAAATAATCGAATACGCTGAAACACCTTCAGAAAAAGGTTTAGTATGGATGGATACACCAGGTCATGATATTGAGCAATTGACGGGAATGGTTGCCGGAGGTGCACAGTTAGTATTATTTACGACAGGGCGAGGTACGCCGACAGGTTCACCTATTGCACCAGTAATTAAAATTACCACTAACTCTCCTATTTTCGAAAAGATGAAAGAAAATATGGATGTTAATGCAGGGACGGTTATCGAAGGGACGGAAACAATAGAAGAAGTGGGTGAAAGACTTCTTACCGAAATAGCAGCGGTAAGTTCAGGTAAGCTAACAAAAGCTGAAATTTTAGGGCAACATGATTTTGGTATTTGGAGAATTGGCCCTACTTTTTAAAGTAAAACGAAAACGGCGTTTCACAATATAAAACAGTGGGGGCGTTTTGCCGGTGGATTATTCACTTCTCATTATCGTTTTTTTTCTTGGCTTTCTTAGTCATTTAGTTAGTGCACTAGTTGGCGGCGGTGGACTAATTTCATTACCGACAATGTTGTTAATGGGAATTCCAATTCACAATGCCATCTCTGCAGATAAATTTGGAGCGGTAATCAGTACACTGCTTACTTCAATAAATAGTATAAGGAAAAAAGAAGTGAATCTATCTGAATGTTTAATGCTCTTTGTTATTGCATTAATCAGTGGATTCATTGGGGGTGCGTTTGCTTCCAGTCTAAATGAAACAATTTTAAATACCATTGCCATTATATTAATGATTTTTGCCTTTGCCATGACTTTCTATTCGAATAATTTTTTCGGAACAAATGAAAATGTAATTAATAAACGTAAGGTTTACCAGCTGTTAAGTGCGATTGGGTTTTATGATGGCATTTTTGGTCCGGGTAGCAGTACATTGGCCATTTACGTTTTTTCAAATGATCAAATGCAATACTATAAGGCAATATTATTTACGAGAATTAGTTTACTGGGCTGGTGTAGCGGCGCGCTTATTTCTTATATTTCATCAGGCCACATGATTTGGGAGATAGCGTTTGCAATAACGGGCGGAGCAATTATTGGTGGATTTCTGGGTGTTTTTATATCTAAAAAAATCAATTTACGTTATGTAAAGCCTTTGCTTCGTCTAATGATGCTAATTATTCTCATACAGCTGATTATTAAAATGCTTGGCTAAGCTTTGGGAAGGATGAGACTGTTGAGAGTTGTAATTTATGGTTTTGGGAAGATGGGGCGCAACATAGCCTTGAATATTCTTGAAAAGGGATATTCCGTAATAGGATATGATATTGATCGTTCAATAAAGGAAAGTATCAATAAAGAAGAATTATTCCATAGTAAGTCCTTTATTTTTATTGATGAGGATGAAAAAATATTTCAGGAAATTAAACCTGATGATTTAATATTTCTTCTAGTACCACCAGGAAAAATAACAGATGAGGTTTTAACAGTATTATTAGAACGATTACCGGAGGGAAGCACTTTGATCGAAGGTGGCAACTCTAATTTTAAAGAAGCGATGGAATGGGCCGCTTTATTCAAACAAAAAGGAATACACTTTTTGGATATGGGAACAAGTGGTGGCATAAATGGAGCAAGAAATGGTTTATGTGCCATGATTGGTGGAGATGCGTCCGTTTTTGAAAAAATAAACCCATTTTTGAAAGAAATTTGCTGTAAGGATGGACTTATATATACAGGCGCATCAGGGAGCGGACATTATTTAAAAATGATTCATAATGGAATCGAATACGGTATGATGCAAGCGATCGCAGAAGGATTTGAAATGCTGGAAAAAAGTGAATTCGATTTTAACTATTCAGAGGTAGCAAAAAATTGGAACAGCGGCTCGGTTATTAGAAGCTGGTTGATGGACTTATTAATAGATGCCTTTCAGGAGAATAATAAATTGGATAATATTTCAGGTAAAATGCATGCGTCAGGTGAAGTGAAATGGCTCATGGAAGAGTCTATTAGATTACAATTACCAGTGCCTGTAACCTATTTATCTTTAATGATGAGAAATCGCTCTCTTGAAGATGAGACTTTTAGCGGGAAAGTAGTATCTGCTTTGAGATATTCCTTTGGTGGACATAACGTTAGTAAGGGGTGATTAAAATTAAAGATGTATTTTCGGTTGGCGAAACAATGATAATTTTTCAAGCAATGCAAATAGGGAATTTTGAAGATATACCTGCGCTTTATCAAAAAATTGGTGGTGCTGAATCCAACGTTCTTATTGGACTTGCCAGGTTAGGTCATGATGTTGCGTATATGTCTCAAGTAGGGAAGGATCCTTTTGGTAAACGAATCATTAAATCAATACGAGCTGAAGGCGTTGATGTTTCCAATGTTAAAGTAACTTCTGAGAGTCCAACAGGTTTGCTGTTTAAAGAGCAAAAAACGAAGGAAGCGACACATGTGTATTATTACCGGAAAGATTCTGCTGCAAGCAAGATGAGTGTGCAAGATATCCCGGTTGACGTGATAAAAACATCCAAGTTTATTCATTTAACCGGTATTACACCGGCCATAAGTCTGTCTTGCAGAGAAATGATATTTAAAATAATCGAAATTGCAAAGGAAAATCAAATACCTATAATTTTTGATCCGAATATCCGGTTTAAATTATGGCCAAAAGAAGAAGCAAAAGAAGTTATTTTAGAAATTGCAGCGAATGCTGATTATATTTTGACCGGCTTATCAGAGGCTGAATTTTTAGTAGGTACCACTAATGAGAGAGACATTTGCAATATCCTTACGAAACGCGAAGGACAAGTTATTGTTATAAAAAAGGGGGCATCATCTACCCTATTCTCGATTAATGGAAGGTTAACTGAAGTCCCAACAGTCCAAGTTTCAGGAATAGTAGATCCGGTTGGAGCAGGGGATGCTTTTGCTGCAGGTTTTATTCATGGCTTACTAACGAATCAATCATTAGAAAGAAGTGTCTACTTCGGAAACCTGCTTGGAGCTTGTGTTATTCAGCAGTATGGCGATATAGAAGGCTTACCGAATAGAGAAGAATTTGAAATGCTTTGCCAATCAAATGAACAAATAGACATCTTAAGATAGGGGGGATTTTATGTACAAATGGGATAAGTTAAAGTTTATTGAGCAAAATGGCGTAGTTGCCGTTGTGCGGAAAATAGACCCGACTGTAGTAATGGAAGTAACGGAAGCAATTGTTGAAGGTGGTATTAAAGTACTTGAAGTAACAGTTGATAGCGAAGATAGCTTTAATACAATTCATCGATTAAAGGAAAAATACAAAACAAGTGTTTTAGTTGGAGCAGGAACGGTATTGGATAAAGAAACCGCTAAACAAGCTATAGAGGCTAAAGCAGATTTCATTTTTTCACCAATTTTGGACATAGATACGATTCAATTAACGAATCGTTACGGGAGAATTTCCATCCCTGGAGTGTATACACCCACGGAAATTGTTCAAGCATATGCAGCCGGAGCAGATATTTTGAAAGTATTCCCGGCTACTAAGTTAGGGCCTGGTTATTTTAAAGATATGAGGGGGCCACTGCCACATATTCCGCTTATGCCTACTGGGGGAGTGAGCTTGGAGAATATGACGGAGTTTTTCAATAATGGGGCTGTTGCAGTAGGAATCGGAAGTGCATTATTTGATAAGAAACTTATTGATAATAGGGATTTCAAACAAATGACCGAGATTGCGCGGCAGTATGTAGAAAAATTTAATGAGGTGAAAGCATGAAAATTTCTATGGTAGAAACATTTAAAGTGCCGCCAAGATGGCTGTTTTTAAAAGTTACTACAGATGAAGGAATTATTGGCTGGGGTGAGCCGGTTGTTGAAGGGAGAGCATCTACAGTAGAAGCTTGTGTTCAGGAATTACAACCATACTTGATAGGTAAAAATCCGATGAATATTGAAGACATTTGGAATGAATTATATCGTGGCGGGTTTTATCGTGGTGGTCCTATTTTAATGAGTGCAATTGCTGGAATTGATCAGGCATTATGGGATATTAAAGGAAAGTACTATGATGCACCAGTTTATGATTTGCTTGGTGGTACATGCAGAGAGAAAACAAGGGTATATTCCTGGATCGGGGGCGACCGTCCAAATGATATTTTAGAACACGCTAAAAAAGCTCATGATAATGGATTCACGGCCATTAAAATGAATGCTACAGAAGAGCTTCAAATTATTGACTCTTTTTCAAAAGTTGAGAATGTATTGGAGCGTGTAGCGATTATTAGAGAAAATTTAGGTAAAGATTTTGGGATTGGCATTGATTTCCATGGAAGAGTGCATAAACCAATGGCAAAAATCCTGGCCAAAGAACTCGAACAATATCATCCGATGTTTATTGAAGAGCCGGTATTGCCGGAAAACAACGAGGCGCTTCGGGAAATTGCCAGACATACGACCATTCCAATAGCTACTGGCGAAAGAATGTATTCACGTTGGGATTTTAAAAAGTTGTTAGCAGACGGTTATGTAGATATTATTCAGCCTGATTTATCTCATGCCGGGGGTATTACGGAGTGCAAAAAAATAATTTCGATGGCAGAAGCATATGATATTGCGGTGGCGCCTCACTGTCCACTAGGACCAATCGCATTAGCATCTTGTCTGCAGGTAGATGCGACATGTCATAACGTATTTATTCAAGAGCAAAGTTTAGGGATTCATTACAATAAAGGAAACGATATTTTGGATTACTTGGTAGACCCTAGTGTATTTGAGTATAAAGACGGATTTGTTGGAAATCTTAAAAAACCGGGATTAGGAATAGAGATTAACGAAGAATTCGTACGTGAACAGCAGAAGATTGGTCACGAATGGAAGAACCCTGTTTGGAGACATGCTGACGGGACTGTCGCGGAATGGTAGGACCCTATAATAAAAGTCAAAACATGACCCGAAAAAGGGAGCTAGCTGCACAGGCGGTTCAAATGGTGGAAGACAATACAATAATCGGCTTGGGGTCGGGCTCCACAATGCAATTATTTGTAGATTTGATTGCTGAAAGGATGAACCGAGAGCAACTTGAGTTATATTTTGTTCCCGCTTCTAAAAGAATTGAGAGTTATGCGTCGAATTATAGTCTGAATATTATGGATATAGATGATGTCGCTTTACTGGATATTTCATTTGATGGAGCTGATCGAATTGATGCACAGCATAACCTGATAAAAGGTGGAGGAGGCTCATTATTTAGAGAAAGGCAAGTACTTGAAAAATCACAAAAAAAGGTAATCATTGCCGATGAATCGAAATTTGTGGAAAAATTTACAAATGAAATCATTCCTGTAGAGATTATTCCATATAATTTCAGCTGGACAATTGAAAAAATAATTAAACTCGGCTTTTATGTAACGGTAAGAAAGGTGAGAGAAGATTATGTTATTACAGATAATAAAAATTATATTGTAGATATTCACAAAGAAAAACTATTAGATGTTAAAACGACCTACGAGGAACTGAAAATAATCTCAGGAATAGTAGATGTAGGGTTATTTACAGAAAATTCATTTATAGTAATGAAATAGTATATATTATAAAAATAGTAAAATAATACAGAATATTCTTGATTTTAAATAAGTGGTACTTTAAAATAAAAATAAGTTTGAAAGCGTTTTCTTGCGATTTCAAAACGGCGTTTCATAATATCAAACAAAGGGGATGTTTGGATGAAAAAGTTACTTTATTTAGGATTTTTATTGTTATTTTCATTAGCACTGGCAGCATGTGGGGGAAGTGACGAGGAATCGAATGGGATTCCGGTAAATGCAGATTCATCTGTAGCGGGAGATAGCTCTTCAGGGGAAAAGAAAAAATTACGTATCAGTCTCGGGTTAAATGATCAGACACCGTTATATAAGAGTTCATTGAAATTTAAGGAACTTGTAGAAGCGCAAACAGATTCATTAGAAGTTGAAGTATATCACTCAGGTCAGATTGCTGATGACCGCTCAGCGATTGAAATGTTACAGTTTGGAACATTGGAAATTACAATTCCTTCAACTGCACCATTTACATCATTCGTTCCGGAGTATGGGGTATTCGATTTACCTTTCACATTAACGGATACTGATATAGTAGATTCTGTCTTACAGGGGCCATTTGGCGATAAACTTGCAGAAAAAGCTTCAAGCCAAGGTGTTTTACAATTAGCTTGGTGGGAAAATGGTTTCCGTCAATTAACAAACAGTAAAAAAGCTGTCAAATCAATTGATGATTTAAAAGGCTTAAAGATTCGAACAATGGAAAATGAAATTCACTTAGGTGCTTGGTCTGCAATGGGTGCCAACCCAACACCAATGGCTTTCACAGAGTTGTTTACAGCAATGCAACAAAAAACAGTGGATGGACAAGAGAATCCTTATCCAACAATTTTCCTTGAAAAATATCCGGAAGTACAAAAATATTTAACTGAAACAAACCATATTTATTCTCCATTTATTTTCTTGATCAGTCAAAAAACTTGGGATGGTTTATCGGAAGAGCAACGTGAAATCGTACAGACTGCAGCTTTAGAAGCTGGTGAGCATAACCGTGATTTATCTCGTGAAACAGCAGCGTCTGCTTTAGAAGAATTAAAAGGATTAATGGAATATAACAAAATTGAAGGTGCAGAGTTAGAATCATTCAAAAAATCTGTACAACCAGTTATTGAGAAGTATAAATCAACAATCGGCGAAGATTTTGTTAATGAATATTTAGAAGAAATTGGAAAGGCTCAATAATAATGATGCGATGAGAAATCAGAAATAATTTTTGATTTCTCATCGCATTCATCAAAAAAGGGAGGGATTACATGAGTATAGTGAAATGGCTGGATGAAAACTTTGAAAGAGTGTTGCTGTTAATTTTACTTGGGGTTATGACAGTTGTAATTGTATTACAGGTATTTATGCGGTATGTGGCCCAAAGTTCACTTTCCTGGTCAGAGGAGTTGGCAAGATTTTGTTTCGTTTGGCTGGTGTACATAGGTATCAGTTATGGGGTTAAAAAGGCCAAACATATTCGTGTTGAAGCATTACTTATTGTTTTAGGCCGTAAAGGTAAATACTTCATTAATATGGTAGCTCACATTTTATTTTTAATATTTGCTCTCTATGCAATGTACTATGGTTTTTCAATCTTTGAAATGATTGATACAAGTGGACAAAGAGCCCCATCATTAGGTATCCCAATGTCGATTATGTATCTCGGTATGCCTCTTGGAATGGTTTTAACTTCTATTCGTTTAATTCAACGCATGTATCTAGAAACGAAGATGTTTAAAAACAATGAAGAAATCATAGATGAAGACATGCCTAAACTGTAGGTAGGGGGATTATAATGGGGATTACAATATTTATATCTTTTGCTATTTTACTGATTTTAACGGTTCCAATTGGGATCTCATTAGGTCTATCCGCAATGATTGCAATTTTAATTGATGGCACAATGCCGATAGAGTTTATTATGAAAGAGCTTACAACTGCTGTTAACTCATTTCCGTTATTAGCAATCCCGTTCTTTATCCTGGCAGGGGAAATTATGGGGAAGGGCGGTATTTCCAAGCGACTCATCGCAGTTGCAGAATCTCTTGTAGGCTCTGTAACAGGAGGGTTAGCACTTACAGCTATCGTAACATGTATGTTCTTCGCCGCAATCTCTGGTTCTGGCCCTGCAACTGTAGCTGCAGTAGGTAGTATTATGATTCCAGCGATGGTGAAAAAAGGCTATGACATTAAGTTTTCTACTGCTGTTGTAGCATCAGCAGGTTCTATCGGTGTAATTATTCCTCCTTCTATTCCTATGGTTATGTATGGTGTATCAGGGAGTGTTTCTATTGGCGATATGTTTATGGCCGGTATTATTCCAGGGATTTTAGTTGGCCTCGGTTTAATGGCTTATGCATACTATTATGCAAAAAAAGCCGGATATAAAGGGAGCACGGAAAAAACTTCGCTTTCCAATATCGGTAAACAAATTTGGAACGCAAAATGGTCATTATTAATTCCTTTTATCATCTTAGGTGGAATATACGGTGGTATTTTTACTCCTACTGAAGCAGCAGCAATTGCGGTTGCTGTAGGATTTGTTATCGGGGCCTTTGTATATCGTGAACTAAAGCTCAAAGACCTTACATCTGTTTTTGTTGATTCGGCTCTCATGTCAGCAACAATTTTAATCATTGTAGGGAGTGCAACAGGGTTCGGTAAACTTTTGGCAATGGAACAAATTCCTCTTAAAATTGCAAACGGATTGCTATCACTATCAGATGACAAAATAATTATTATGTTACTAATCATTGTTTTACTTTTAATTGTTGGGTGTTTTATGGATACAATCGCTGCCATCATTATTTTAACACCGATACTATTACCAATCGCAATTCAAGTTGGGTATGATCCAATCCATTTCGGTATTATTATGATTGTTGCTTTAGCAATCGGATTTATTACGCCACCAGTTGGAGTCAATCTATTTGTCGGTTCAAGTATTTCAGGAATAAGTCTCGAAGCATTATCAAAGGCCATTATTCCATTCATTATTGTGATGATAATTGTACTTTTAATTGTCACGTTTATTCCTATTTTATCACTGGTATTCCTATAAACAATAAAGGAGGATAATTATGGTATTTCCATTAATGCAAAGTAGGGTCAACCCTTATAGTGACCACGTACAAGGGAAGGCTAATGAGCCAATTACAGTAGCTGGTTTATTAGACAATTCAAAAAAAATATTAGGACCACTCTACGAGGGGGGGACACCTGATTGGACACTCGAAGAAATTATTCATCGTCTGGAAAAGGATGCACCGCGAATTGCAATTATTGGAGGATCTGCTGATCATCCGGCTCATATTATGGATTATTTAACATCTTCCAGAGCAGCAATTCGAATTTGGCAAAATGGAGGAGTTCCATTTTACTTCTCTACACCTGTTATGTGTGATGGTACAGCTCAATCAAACCAGGGAATGAGCTACTCGCTTCAAAGTAGAAATGCCGTCGCTCAAATGATTGTCAATCAGTTGGAAGCGCACAGTTATCATGGCGCCTTTGTCATTCAAGGCTGCGATAAACAGCCATTAGGTGTTGTAAGTGGGTTGGCTCATTTGGATACATTAAGAAAATCAAGAGGAGATGCACCTTTCTTCGCTACATTCGCACCGGCGCATGTATTAGTTGGAGGAACAATTCCTGAGGACGTAGTGTTAAAGCTTAACGAAGTGTATGACAGAGCTGTTGCAAGCGGACATGAGGATATTGGTGATGATCTAAAAGATACAATGAATTATATTTTACAATGTTCATCGAATACTTCATTCCAAGGCGTATTTGAACGAGCAGTTGAAAAAAAGGTTATCTCAAAAGACGAGCATAAATATTTGGAAATGCGTTTGGCGGCTGCAACGTGTGATAGCCAAGGCGGTGTGTGTGCTTTCAACGGAACAGGAAACAGTTCACGTCATTTAGTGGCGGGATTAGGGCTTGTCCATCCATCAGTTGAATTATTGACAAGTCCGCCAGATCAGCAGCAAGTGAATGCGGCAGTCGATGCCTTTGAATATATGCTTAATAAGCCGGAGTTTGGTGTTGCTGCATTGGTTAGTCAGAATATTCGGAATGGCGTACGCATCCACAGTGCATCAGGCGGCTCGACGAACTTAATGATGCATATGGTATCTGCAATGGTGTACGCAGGCTATGAATTTAGCTTATTTGATATTGAAAGTATATTAAAAGAACAGCCGATTCCGGATTTATTTAACTATTCGTTAACGGAAGGAAGAGATATTTTTGCTTTAGCAATGCAATGCTGTAACGGTGAAAGTAGAGGTATGGAATCATTGTTCCATGAACTATTGACGAATGGTATCGATATGGATGTAGATGCTTTAACAGTAACCGGAACATCTTGGAAAGCACGGTTAGTGTATTCAGATAATTTACCTGCATCAAATGTTAAGGACAATCAGGTTATTTTAAGTAGCCCGAGAAGAGCATTCAGCGGGGTAGATGTATTACGCGGAAATTTCTTTGAAAGTGCCGTAGTAAAGATAAGCGGGATGCCAACACCTCAATTAGACCAGTTCGACAACAAATTAGCTGCAGTTGTCTACTTTGATAATGAAGATGAGGCAAATGCACAATTGTTGGATTCTACATTAATGGAACGTTATAAACAATCAAAAGTTTTTAAAGAACATGTATTGAAAACGATTGTAAAATATAATGCACCTGAAAGATTTGCCGAGTTAAACAATTTATCCTATGACGAACTTTTCGATGAAATTGTAAAGTTAGGTATATTAAAAATTGCGGTTATTATTGCAGGACAAGGACCGGTCGCGTTTGGTATGCCGGAAATGTTTACTCCAATGCAGCATATTAATGCAAACCGTACTTTGAAAAGAATTTGTACAATTATTAGCGACGGAAGATATTCCGGTGTAACTTATGGTGCAGCCATAGGACATATGACACCTGAAGCTTTTGAAGACGGAGGAATCGGTTATTTAAAAACCGGAGATATTTTACATTTAAGATTACGCGAACAGCGAATTGATTTAGTAGGTCATTATGATAATGAAATTTCATATGACGATACTATTAAAGAAAAAACAGATCGAATCCAGTTATTTGATGAGAGAAAACAAAAGATGAAAACGAGACAAAAGCTTGTAGCTGCTGTAAACAGGATGGTGGGTCATACGGATGCTTCAAAAGGTGTTGTTCCGATCCAGGTTTATGAAGAGGCGACAAAGAAGTTTCAAAAAGAACATTCATTAAACTAATTTCGATCTCTTAACTAATTAAGAGGTGAATTCAATGACATTAATCCAGTCTATATCAAGAGCACTTGAAATTTTAGAATTATTTGATGAAAATCATCGTTCGTTTAGTATTAAGGAAATCAGTACAAAGCTTGATTTAAACAAAAGTACTATACATTCCATTTTAAAAACGCTGAAGCATTACGGCTACATCGTGCAGGTTCAGGATACTGCGGAATATGCATTAGGCTGGAGATTATACGAACGAGGAAATTTACTAATGAATCAGGTTGAAATGAAACCGATTGCTCATAAATATTTAATGAAGTTAAACCATTTAACGAATGAGACGGTCCATTTAGTTACGCGTGTTGATCGAGAAGCTATATATATTGATAAAATTAATGGGAATAATACTTTGGTTATTTACTCCAGAATTGGTAAAAAAGTTCCGCTACATTGTAGTGCGGTAGGTAAAGTTTTAACTGCATACTTAGAGCAAGATCAATTTGAAAATATATTTAAGTATTATGAATTTAAACCAGCGACAGCAAACACCATTTTAACGTATGAAGCGTTTTTATCGGAAATGGAGAAAGTACGTGAGCAGGGCTACGCCATAGATAACGAAGAAAATGAAGCTGGGATATACTGTATGGCTATGCCTGTTTACGATTACACTCAAAAAGTAGTGGCGGCAATTAGTATATCGTCACCTCTCGTGAATTTTACAGAAGAGAAAAAACAAGAGATTTTAACCTATTTAAAGCAGTGCACATTAGAATTATCAAGTGAGTTAGGTTATTTAAAATAATATAAATGAGGGGTACTTATGAAATTTATTCGATTTATTTTTGAAAACCAGGTTCAAACAGCTTTAGTAAATGGAGAAAACTCAGTTTTTCCTATTAAATTTAATGACTATGTTGAATTTTACTATTATCTAACTGAAAATAATTTAACAGCTTCCGACTATATCCAGAAAGAAAATATTCAACCCTTAGCAGTCAATGTAGATGAACTGCAGTATACATTGCCGATTGTTCCTGAAGAAATTTGGGCATCCGGTGTAACTTATTTAAAAAGTAAAGAGGCTCGCAATTATGAGGCGACTAAGGCAAATGTTGAAATTCAAGAAACATTCTATGACAAAGTATATGATGCAGAGCGTCCGGAAATCTTCTTTAAATCAACAGCACGACGTATTGCAGGACCTCTCGATGACTTAACGATTCGAAGTGATTCAAATTGGCAGATACCTGAACCAGAGCTTACATTAATCATTGGTAAAAATGAAGATATTATTGGTTTTACATTGGGGAATGATATGAGCTGTCGTGATATTGAAGGGGAAAATCCGCTTTATTTACCACAAGCGAAAATCTGGAAAAACTCTTGCTCAATCGGACCGGCAATTTTAATGCCTGAAGGTATTGAAAATCCATATGATATTGATATTACTTGTAAAATTTTAAGAGACAATGTAATTCAATTTGAAGGAACTGCCTATATTAGTCAGTTGAAACGAAAGTTGGATGAATTAGTTCATTACTTAGTATTCGAAAATGACATCGAACCAGGTACAGCCTTGATGACTGGAACTTGTATCGTACCGCCAAATGAGTTTACATTACAAAAAGGTGACCGTATCGAAATATCTAGTACAAAAATTGGTGTGTTAGTAAATAGTATTACAGAAAACTAGGAGGGAATATAATGATAACGACAAAAGTGTTTGAGAATTTTATTAACGGAAAATGGCAGGAATCAAAGAGTGGTAAATTTATAGATAGTATTAACCCTGTAAATCGCCAGGTGATGGGAAGTGTACAGGCATCTACTGTTGAAGAAGCTAACGAAGCGCTGGAAGCAGCAAGCAAGGCTGTTAAAGAGTGGAGAAAATTAGGTGATTTCCAGCGTGGACAGTTACTTTATAAGGTAGCTTCACTTTTAGAAGAGAATATGGAAGATATCGCGAAAACTTTAACGGACGAGATGGGTAAAACGTATCCGGAAGCTTTAGGAGAAACACAGCGCGGTATTGCGATTTTAAAATATTATGCTGCGGAAGGTGCGAGAAGTAATGGTGAAGTAATTCCGGCTTCTGAAAAAGACGCGTTAATGTTTACTAAACGTACTTCATTAGGTGTTGTAGGTATTATTACTCCATGGAATTTCCCTGTTGCGATTCCTATCTGGAAAATTGCGCCTGCCTTAATTTACGGGAATACTGTGGTATTTAAACCGGCTTCTGAAGCTGCTGTAACAGCAGCAAAAGTAGCAAAATGTTTTGCTGACGCCGGTTTACCGGATGGCGTATTTAACTTCGTTACTGGAAGCGGTTCAACAGTCGGAAACGAAATTATTAACAGTAAATTAATTAATGCGATTACGTTTACGGGTTCTTCGAATACCGGAAAAATGATTGCAGAGGTTGCTTCTAAAAATCAGGTGAAGTACCAGCTGGAAATGGGCGGCAAAAACCCGGTAATTGTTCTGGAAGATGCAGATCTTGAAAATGCTGTGCAGGCAGTGTTAAGCGGTGCCTTTAAGTCGACAGGTCAAAAGTGTACGGCGACAAGCCGCGTGATTGTTCAGTCAGGTATTTATGAGCAATTTAAAAATCGCCTAGTCGAAGAAACGGAGAAAATTACGATTGGACCGGGATTGGAATCTTCGACATGGATGGGACCTTGTGCAAGTGAAGGCCAATATAATACGGTATTAGAATATATCGAAATTGCAAAAAATGAAGGAGCAACACTTATTGCAGGCGGAAATGCGGTGCAGTCAGATAATCTTCAGGGGTATTTTGTGGAGCCGACTATTTTTGACGGTGTTACAACAAATATGCGTATTGCACAGGAAGAAGTGTTTGGCCCGGTTATTGCATTAATTAAAGCAGATACAACTGAAGAGGCTATTGAATTGGCTAATGATGTTGAGTTTGGGTTAAGTGCTTCGATCTTTACAACAAACATCGGTAACGCTTTAGCATTTATTGATGATATGGAAGCCGGTTTAATTCGAGTGAATGCTGAAAGTGCCGGAGTAGAGTACCAAGCCCCATTTGGTGGAATGAAAAACTCTAGTTCAGGTAGTCGTGAACAAGGACAAGCGGCCAAGGAGTTTTATACAGTTTCCAAAACAGTCTATATTAAAGCGAAATAAGGGGGAATAAATCATGAAGGGGATTATTTCACCAGTTGTTACACTATTAGATGAAAACGGCAAAATAGATATAGAAAAAAACAAGGATATGCTTGATAAAATAATCGATGGCGGGGTACATGGCATCGTATTGTTAGGCAGTTCAGGAGAGTTTCCTCATTTCACATTAAATGAGAAAAAGGAATATTTAAGTAAGATAATCCCTTATTTAAATAATCGGGTTCCTGTACTTGTCGGAACTGGTAGTACCGTCTTAGAAGAAACAGTTGAATTATCGGATTTTGTAGGGCAATTAGGTGGAGAGGGTATACTTGTTGTACATCCTTATTATTGGACGATGAGTGAAGAACAAATCTATACCTATTATGCCGAATTAGCAAAACGTGTAATAATCGATATTTATTTATATAATATTCCACAATTAACAGGGCAGGAAATTCCGGTTAATATCATTGTAAAACTTGCGAGTGAGTTTCCTCATATTAAAGGGATCAAAGAAACGGTAGGAAGTATGGCAAGAATACGAAATGTCATCAATGCAGTGAAGTCTGTAAAGCCGGATTTCCATGTGTACAGTGCATTTGATGAGCATTTATTGGACGCACAAATTCTGGGGGCATCCGGCAGTATTAATGGTACATCCGTATTTCTGCCTGAGTTATCAGTCAGCCTGTATAACGCCATTCAAAATAATGACTTTCAACAGATTAAGAAGTTGCATCAGCAAATTAGCGAGTTAATGGATCTCTACTCTTGGCACCCATCATTTTATATTTCAATGAAGGAAGCCGTTTATGCAAGGTGGTATCCAACAGAACGGGTAAATTTGAAAACACCGTTTGTTAATAATGAACAGGATTTGAGAAGTTTAGCGCAAGCAATGTTAACGAAAAGCTTAGTTTTAGGAGGAACGAAATGAATCAGTCCGTTGAATTTCTAGAAAAGTTAGGTTACCCAGCACGAGATTATCAGGACTTACCTACTTCATCGAAGCGTTTTCCTGATGGGGCACAATACCGTATCGAGCTGCCGAGTGTTGAAGGACCTGTAGCATTGAAGGAAACATTAAAAGCAATTGATGAATACGGTTTAACTATTCACCGGATTTCACAAGGTAGTGGAATTATGCTTCAGACGGATGAGGAAATTGAAGAAATGTGTCAATTAACTTCAGAGCGCGGAATAGAACTAAGCCTGTTTGTCGGGCCAAGAGGGACATGGGATATTAGTGCGGGACCGCTAACAGCTGCAGGGAAATCGCAGGCGTTACGTCATGAAGGTGCCGATCAGTTAGTATATGCAATGGAAGATTTGAAGCGCGGTGCGGATTTAGGGTTACGTGGAGCACTTGTGGCTGATGAAGGGCTTCTTTATATTAGTAAGAAAATGAAAGAGGAAGGTTTGCTGCCTGAAGATTTTGTTATTAAAGTTTCAGTTCAGATGGGCGCATGTAATCCTGTTTCAGTGAAAATTATGGAGGATTTAGGTGCAGATACTTACAACGTCCCTTCCTCTTTAACATTAGCAAAGCTTGCTGCAATTCGTCAGGCAATTGATATTCCGATTGATATCTATATAGAAGTACCGGATAATTTTGGTGGCTTTTTAAGATATTATGAAATTCCGGAAATTATTCGAGTGCTTTCTCCGGTATACATTAAGTTCGGGTTACGTAATCATCCTGATGTCTATCCGTCTGGAAAACAATGGGAAGCAACTAACCTGTCACTGGCTCGTGAACGTGTTCGTCGTGCAGCGATCGGGATGGATATGATTAAACGTTACTGTCCGGAAGCAAAGATGTCAGAGCTAGGAGCAGAAGGTCTTGGTGTCGCATCTGTACGAAAGGAGCCAAAACATGTTTAAAGTAGTGCTGACGGATTACGAATTTGATACTTTAGAGTATGAAGAGCGTGTCTTTACTGAGAGTGGTTTAGAAATTTCATTTATCAAAGCACAATGCAGAACAGAGGATGAAGTGATTGAAGCTGCGAAGGATGCGGACGCTATCATTAATCAGTATGCACCGCTATCAGAACGTGTTTTAAGATCGTTAACAAGTTGTAAAGTGATTTCTCGCTATGGGGTAGGTGTCGATACAATCGACCTTGCCGCAGCAAAAGAATTAGGGATTAAAGTATGCAATGTTCCTGATTATGGAATCGAGGAAGTTTCTAACCATACATTAGCGCTTCTTATGGCTTGGTCTCGTAAAATTGTAGAACTCAATAATGCGGTTAAAAATGGCGTATGGGATTTCAGTGTCGGTAAACCGATTTACCGTTTTGAAAACAGAGTTTTTGCAATATTCGGATTTGGTCGTATCCCGAGAAGAGTAATTGAAAAGGTAAAGCCATTAGGCTTTACATTAGTAGGCTATGATCCTTTTGTATCAGAAGAAGTAATGGCCAACTACGGTGTGAGGAAAGTGGAATTGGAGGAGGCTTTAAAAATCGGAGATATTCTTTCGTTCCACGTTCCATTAGTAGAAGAGACGAGACACCTGATCAATAAAGAAACATTAAAGTCATTGAAGGATGGCGTCTTCATTATTAATACCGCCCGCGGTCCAATTATTGAAACGGCAGCGTTAATCGAAGGCTTAAAAACTAAAAAAATTGCTGGTGCAGCATTAGATGTGGTTGAACATGAGCCTGTTCAGGCTGATCATGAATTACTAACATTTAATAATGTTTATATTACACCACATAGTGCGTTTTATTCTGTGGAAGCAATAGAAGAATTAAGAACGAAGACAACCAAAAATGTGGTCGATGTACTAGCAGGGCAAAAACCAGTGTATGTAGTTGTTTAATGTGTAGAGACTGCGCGGTCGTATCGGCTATGCAGTCTCTTTTTTATACCCAAATTGTGTAAATAGGAGGATTTTATGAAAATATCGGTTGATGATTATAAAAAATTTGTAACGAATAAATTTCTGGACAATGGTGTAACAGAGGAGCATGCCGCTATCGTAACGGAAATTCTATTATATGCAGATAGCAGAGGCATTCCTTCACACGGAATTTTAAGACTTCCTCATTATATTGAGCGTTTAAAACATCAAAGCATAAAAAGTAACCCGTCCCTTAAATATAACAGAATAAATGACGTCATCACTCAATTGAACGGTGATGATGGGCTTGGTCATGTCGTGGCGAAATACGCAATGGATGAGGCGATTTCGATTGCCTATAAAAAAGGGATTGGGGTTGTGAGTGTCAATAAAACATCCCATTCAGGTGCGGTTGGCTATTATGCGAAAATGGCAGCTGAAAAGAATATGATCGGTTTAATTTTTACACAAGCGGATGCTTTAGTTGCCCCTTATGGAGGTAAAGAAGCCTATTTAGGGGCGAATCCGATTGCATTTGGAGCTCCAACCGGCAAAGATTTTCCGATGGTACTGGATATTTCAACGAGCAAGGTATCATTCGGTAAGGTGATGATTGAAAAGGAAAAGGGAAATAAAATTCCGAAAGATTGGGGACTGGATGACCAAGGTGTTGCGACAGATAACCCGGCCGATGTGGTGGCATTACAACCTATGGAGAGAGCAAAGGGGTATGGATTGGCAATTTTGGTAGATATTCTTTCCGGAGTGTTAGCCGGCACAAATACAGGACGGGATATAGAACCGATGTATAAAGATTTAACAAAGCCTAGAGATTTAGGACAGTTTTTTTTAGTTATTAATCCAAGCTTTTTTGGGGCTTCTGAAAGTTTTATAAACAGTATGACATCGATGGTGTCTTCTATACAAGGCTGCCCTCCACAGGAAGGGTTTGAAAAAGTGTATATTCCGGGAGAAAGAGCAAATTTAAGAGAAAAAGATGTGCAGGAAAATGGAATTGACATTACTGATGAACAATATGAATTTTTAATTTCGTAAATTGAGGGAGGAAAAGTTATGGAATTATTCAATTTAAATGGGAAAAAGGCCCTTGTAACCGGTGGAAACCGTGGTATTGGAAAGGCAATTTCAATTGGCTTAGCGCAAGCAGGAGCAGAAGTTGTTATTGTTTCGCGTTCTTCGGCGGAAGAGGTAATAGAAGAAATTAAACAAAGCGGTGGGCAGGCGCACCATTATCCTTGTGATTTAAAGTCAAGAGCAAGTCGGGAAGAAGTGGTTCAAAAGATTCTTGATGAAATGGGTACCATCAATATTTTAGTAAATAATGCCGGTATTCAACAACGCTATCCATCGGAAGATTTCCCTCTGGAAGCATGGGACGAAGTGGTTGAAGTGAATATGACAGCCGTCTTTCATTTATGTAAGTTATTTGGTAAAAAAATGCTTGGTGAAGGATATGGAAAGATAGTAAATTTAGCTTCGGTTATCTCTTATCAAGGCGGCATTTATATTCCGGCATATTCAGCAAGTAAAGCGGGCGTAATGAATTTTACAAAAACCCTTTCAAATGAATGGGCCAGTAGAGGAATTACTGTAAACTGTGTAGCGCCTGGTTATATTGCAACAGATATGAATGAGGCACTTATCGCCGATGAAATTAGAAATAAACAAATCTTGGATCGTTTACCGGCAAAAAGATGGGGAAACCCTGCTGATTTGATTGGTGCAATCGTATTCCTTTCATCGCCTGCATCAGATTACGTGAATGGTATTACCATTCCAGTTGACGGTGGTTGGCTAGGTAGATAACTATTATTTTTATAACGTAACCAATTAGAAGTCTACTATTACTTTTATTTATAAACTGTAAACAGGCGTGTTTAAATTGTTAATGGCGCGTACTTTTCTCGGTCCTTCCGAAGTTACGCGGATTTACATATGTTAGATGCTGTAGCACAACAAAATGCGAGTCACGCGCCTCTAAAATATTTATTTATGTCCTAGTCTCTGAGTCACTTTATTCTAAAGTGACTTTCGCAAAAAGTCCAAGCTTCGCAATACGCTGTATGGCTTCGCGCAAACGCTCTTCATCTACGAGTAGCCCGACACGAATATAGCCTTCACCATACTCACCAAATCCATTTCCCGCAGCAACAGCAATATCCGCTTTTTCTAGTAAAAGGTCGGCAAATTGCTCGCTCGTATACGATGCAGGGACAGGAAGCCAGGCAAAAAACGAGCCTTTAGGTGCAGTAATATGCCAGCCGATTTTTTGAGCTTCTTCCACAAGGATATTTCGTCGTCGTTCATATAAATCCCGCAGTTCTTCCACGCAAGTTTGTTCTTCATTCAGTGCCAGGGCTGCGGCATGCTGAATTGCAGGGAACTGACTGCAAAAGAGATGGTCTTGAATAATATTAATTGCTTCTACTATTTCTGCATTTCCTACAGCAAATCCAATACGCCAACCCGCCATATTATAGGACTTCGACAAAGTATAAAGCTCAATGCCAACCTCCTTTGCACCAGGAGCCTGTAAAAAGCTAGGCGGACGCTCTCCATCAAAACCAATGGCACCATATGCAAAGTCATGTGCAACAGCGATACGGTTTTCCTTCGCCATCTGAACGGTTTGCTCGAAAAATTGCTTTGTGGCGATACCGCCAGTAGGGTTGTTCGGATAGTTTAAATACATAAGCTTGGCGCGCTGCTTTACTTCATCTGCCAGGGCACTATAGTCCGGCAAAAACTGATTTTCTGTTTTTAGTGGCATTGTATCGAATTTAACATCTGCAAGTGCTACTCCCGACAAATAATCAGGATAACCCGGGTCTGGAAGAAGCATATAGTCTCCAGGGTTTAATAGCGCAAGCGGAAGTTCGACTAAACCAACCTTTGTCCCACCAAGTATCGCAACCTCTGTATGCGGATCAATATCCACATTATATTCACGTTTATAAAAGTCGGCTGCTGCTTGTTTTAATTCCGCAATGCCGCGAAATGGAGAATACTTATGTGTTTGCGGATCAGTTGCCGCCATCTGCAATGCTTCAACAATATGTGCCGGTGTTGGCTGGTCTGGATTTCCTTGACCTAAATTAATGACATCGCGCCCTTCTTCCATTGCTGCATTCACCTTATTCACAAGCGCTGCAAAAAATTGTGGAGGAAGCTGTTGTAGTTTTTTTGAGAATTCCATTATTCATCATCCTTTAAAAATATTAAAATTAATCTTAGTACTTTTCTAGGTTTAAGTAAAGTGAAGATTTTGATAACTTAAAGTAGAATGTTACAATAGAAGGCAAGTATGCGAAAACTATACGTAGGAAAATTATTTAAAGGCGGTGTCTATTTATGAAAATCGGCTGTATTCAATTAAATGTAGGTTTTGGAAAAGTAGATGAAAACTATGAGCGTGCAGAAAAATTCATTCGTGAAGCGGCAGCAGGTGGCGCAGAAATTATCGTATTACCTGAAATGTGGAATACTGGTTATGCGCTTGAAAAATTAGATGCGCTTTCTGATACTAACGGAGAACGTACAAAAGCATTTTTAAGCGGGCTAGCAAAGGAATTGGCAGTACATATTGTCGGTGGTTCCGTATCGGTAAAACGTGACGACAAGTTTTATAATACAATGTACACATATAATCGTGATGGAGAATTGGTCGGCGAGTATAGTAAAGCACATTTATTCCGTTTAATGGATGAGCATTTGTATTTGGAGTCAGGGAATGAGATGAACCGCTTTGCATTAGATGAGCTGGAAGCTGGTGGTGTCATTTGTTATGACATTCGTTTCCCGGAATGGTTACGCTCTCATGCATTGGATGGTGCAAAGGTATTGTTTGTACCGGCACAATGGCCAACGCCGCGTATCGATCATTGGAAAGTTTTATTACAGGCCCGTGCTATTGAAAATCAGTGCTTCGTCGTGGCGGTAAATCGCATCGCACGTAAAGTGGAAAATTTCAACGGGCAATCGATGATTATCGGTCCATGGGGCGAGGTTCTTTGGACAGGTGCAGAAGATGAGGAGCTGGCAATTATTGATGTTGATTTTTCGAATGTCGATGAGGTGCGCGGACGAATCCCGGTTTACGAGGATCGCCGCCCGGGTCTTTATGAGAAAGTAATAAAAGAATAAATTTTTGAAGCGTACCAGGTAGCTATTAACGGGTTCGGTTGATAGGGAGAGAACAGTAAAAACATAACATTTGGGGACACAATTCGCATATTAATTGGTGTCCCTGTTTTTGTTATTATAACAACATTTAGATGCTTTATATGGTCAAATTGACACACCATTTGGCTTAAGAATTAGCATCAGCGCATAAATTTATGTTCCTTTGTTAATTCCATTGTCAAAACCATTGCTAATTATATTTATTTGAATGTCATTTTTTAGAAGGAAGTTAATGAATAGTTAAAATATACTGAATATTATGTAATTATGCAAAGTTGAAGAGGAGGATTTAATTATATGGGGAGAATTATAATTGCAATTATATTAACAATTTTGGGTGGAATTTTCGGAAGTTTTTTAGAAAGCTTTTTAGAACCACCAATCTTTGCAAACAGCATTCCGCTTGCAATTATGGGAGGATTTATTTTAGCAGAGATTCAGCGTAAAAATGATAAATAGAAGGAGATTTTAGTTCAATAAAGATAGTAAAATATTTCGACAAAAAAACGCTCAGAGTGAGCGTTTTTCTTGTTATTTATATAACCCATTTCACTGCTGAAACGTGTGCTGATTAACCTGTTATTTGTGTTGCTAATTGATTTTTCTCTCCATTAACCGAACCTGTTAGATAGATATGGATTCAACTAGAAAATAGAGAGTGGAGATTAAGTTGCATCAAGTGGCGAATAAAAAGTTTAATTGTCTATTAAAATTTCAAGCGACGATTATCGGTGCTTAAGTGACGAATATGTAATACCGATTGACGATTAAGTTTATGAAATTGACGATTAAGTAACTACAGTTGACGAATATGAACAAAGAAGAGACGAATAAAATTCCCTGACCTTAAAATAATATTCAATAGATTGTCTAAAAAGAGCCTAAATTAGATAAATAACGCAAAATATCTGATGAAAAAAATTATCCTTTGAGCAAAGTTCCCCATTACTTACCACTTGCCATCTCACATGTCTCATTTTAATATAAGAACAAATGTTCTCTTTAAGGAGATGAGCTTCATGTATGAAAATGCACCAGAACGCTCGATTATATGTATTGATATGCGCAGCTTTTATGCGAGCTGTATCGCATCGTTAGAAAACTTAAATGTAATGGAAGTGCCAATTGCCATTGTCGGGAATTTTCAGCAAAAGGGAAGCGTCGTACTTGCTGCATCGCCTCCAATGAAAAAGCGCTTTAATATTCGTACCGGATCACGTTTGTTTGAAATCCCGCCACATCCGGACATTCGCCTATTTGAGCCGCGAATGTCACTCTTTATTCGTATGTCGATGGAAATTACACGTTTGTTCAATAATTTCGTTCCAAAAGAGGCCATTCATGTATATAGCGTAGATGAAAGCTTTATCGATTTAACAGGGACAGAAAAATTATGGGGAAATCCTGAAGAAACGGCGCAGTATATTCAACAACTTATTTACAACCAATTTGACATTCCATGTGCAGTCGGTTTTGGACCAAATATGCTCATGGCAAAGCTGGCGCTGGATATTGAAGCAAAGAAAACGGGATTTGCGAAATGGACATATAATGATGTAGCGGAAAAATTATGGCCGATAATGCCGCTATCTACAATGTGGGGAATTGGTCGTCGTACAGAAAAAACGCTGAATCATATGGGTATTTACTCTGTTTATGATTTAGCGCATACCGATTTATCCCTACTGGAAAAACGCTTTGGAGTGTTGGGTAATCAGCTCTATTATCATGCATGGGGAATCGATCACTCGACTGTTGGTGCCCCAATCATGCAGGGGCAAATCAGCTTCGGAAAAGGGCAAATGCTCATGCGTGATTACCGCAGCCGAAAGGAAATTTTAGTCGTACTGCTTGAAATGTGTGAAGACGTAGCAAGGCGTGCAAGGGAAGCAAAGAAAACCGGACGAACGATATCATTGGGACTTAGCTATAGTAAAGATGCTTTCGGAGGTGGATTTCATCGTTCGCGTACAATTGATGAGCCGACAAATGATACATTGAAGATTTTTGAAGTATGTAAACAATTACTCGACGAATTTTACGCAGAACGCCCAGCACGCAAAATTACAATTACATTAAGTAATATCGAAAGTGAATATTCAATGCAGCTAAGCTTATTTGATGAGAAGAGGTGGCGCAACCGTAAGCTCGGGGAAACAATGGACCGTTTACGTACAAAATACGGAACGACTGCCTTATTACGTGCAGTTTCCTATACAGAAGCGGGTACAGCACTTGCACGGTCGACATTAGTAGGCGGACATAAACAATAAGGGAGTGAACGCGATGAACAAAGATAGAGGTGTGATTAAATGGACCGCGATGATGTTACCCGAGCATGTAAAGTTATTGCGTGAATGGCAGGAAGAGGATGCATTGGTGATACAGCCTGAATTGGATGAAGCCCAATTGGAACAAATTAATATAAATTTACAGAGAGCCTATTCAGAAGCTAGCCCCATCCAATTGAAGGTGTGGGAGCAAACAGGCATTTACACAATTACAGGTATTATTCAAAAAGTAAATGTACACGAACAATATGTGAAGCTAACAGACAACCGAAAAATTCTATTTCACAATATTTATGAAGCCATATTGGATGAATAAAATTCCAACTATACTTATCTAGCGGGCATTACCCATTCGGATTTTGTACACGTACAAATGTATCGCTGAAAAAGAATATTCAAAAAATATTGTTTTTTACAAAAGAACACCCTATAATCAATTTCATGGAAATCTTTGAACATCAAGTTTTCATTGTAGATGATTGTGCTTTCCTGAAGGACAATTGTTTTTAGTGAATAAAAAATAATAGATAGAGTTCAGCAATATTTAGGGGTGGATTCATCTTTTAAAGGATAGGGAGGCTTCATCGTGAAAAAAATTATGGTGACCGGTGCTTTAGGTCAAATTGGTTCGGAATTAGTAGAGAAATTGCGTCATACGTATGGCGTTGACAATGTATTGGCAACAGATATTCGAAAAATTGATCAGCATGAAGGTCCATTTGAAGTATTGGATGTAACAGATGGGAAACGCATGCATGCGCTCGCACATGATTTTGGCGCAGATACGATGATTCATATGGCTGCACTACTATCAGCAACAGCAGAAAAAAATCCAGTTTTTGCATGGAATTTAAATATGGGCGGTTTAATGAATGCACTTGAAGTAGCACGTGAGCTCGATATGCAGTTTTTCACGCCAAGCTCAATCGGCGCATTCGGTCCTTCTACGCCAAAGGACAATACACCACAAGATACATTACAGCGTCCAACTACAATGTACGGAGTAAACAAGGTAGCGGGCGAATTATTATGTGATTATTACTATACACGCTATAGACTGGATACGCGCGGAGTCCGATTCCCAGGATTAATTTCTTATGTAACGCCACCAGGTGGGGGAACGACGGATTATGCAGTAGATATTTATTATAAGGCGATTGCAGAAGGTCGCTACACATCTTATATTGCAGAAGGTACTTATATGGATATGATGTATATGCCGGATGCACTGCAGGCAATTGTTGATTTAATGGAAGCAGACCCGGCAAAGCTTATACATCGTAATGCGTTTAATATATCAGCCATGAGCTTCGAGCCGTCGCAGATTGCAGCGGAAATTCAAAAGCATATTCCAAGCTTCTCAATGGATTATGATGTAGATCCGATACGTCAGGCAATTGCAGACAGCTGGCCAAATGCTATTGATTCATCGGCTGCTATTGAAGAATGGGGCTTTAAAGCAAGCTACGATTTGGAAAAAATGACGGTCGATATGCTAGAAAAACTAAAAGTACGATTAGCACAAAACGCAATTTAATTTATAGAGCGAGTGAACCTGTTGAAAAGCAGTTTCACTCGTTTTTTTATCGTAGATGAGTTTCTTAGATTAAGAAGCCAGTTATTTTCCTAAAGGGAAAACTTGGATTCCTTAGGTTGGGACAATTATCTAGTTTTTACAAACCCCTCACTTCACTTCTCAGTTCCCTCACAATCGCCTAATCTCAACTGAAATCAACAAACCTTAATAAGCAAAAAGTGCCATTATTAACAAAATATTTTCATTTTTCAGTATATTATATTAGAATGATGTTGTGGGATAAATTGGTAGACTTTTGTTGGGGATGGGGATTTGCCGATAAAAGAAACGCCTAATACAAGGGGGAAACAAACTATGATGATGCAAACACCACTCGTTCTAACAGATATGATCAAGCGTGCAGAAACGTATTATGCACACAAAGAAATAATATCACGTACAAGTGAGAATAAGGTTCACCGCCTTACATACGGGCAATGGGGAAAGCGCACGAGAAAACTGGCGCATGCATTAACAAAGTTAGGCATGGAACGCGGCGATAAAATTGCGTCATTTGCCTGGAATCAACACCGCCATTTAGAAGCGTACTTTGCAGTTCCATGTTCAGGTGCAATATTGCATATGGTCAATATTCGCCTATCACCGGAACATATTGCTTATATTATTAACCATGCAGAGGATAAAATTATTTTAATAGACGAAGATTTAGTGCCGTTAATTGAAGAAGTGCAACACGAATTAAAAACGGTGCAGCACTACATTATTATGGCAGATGGAGATTTGCCAAACACAACTTTGCCAAACGTCTTATCGTATGAAACATTGCTGGAAGAAGCAGATGAAGAATTTGCGTTCCCGGAAGATTTGGATGAAAATGAACCGGCAAGTATGTGTTATACAAGTGCGACAACAGGCAATCCAAAAGGAGTTGTCTATACACATCGTTCGCTCGTGCTGCATAGTATGTCCATCTCAATGGTGGATACGATGGGGATTTCGGAGCGTGACACGATTTTGCCGATTGTCCCGATGTTCCATGTAAATGCATGGGGTATGCCATTTGCTGCAGTGAATGTAGGAGCGACGCAAGTGTTAATCGGCCCACAATTTACACCAGCTTTAATTTTAGATTTCATCGAGCAATATAGTGTGACGAAAACAGCAGGAGTACCGACAATCTGGCTTGGCGCAATACAGGAGCTAGAAAAGAAGGCGCGTGATTTATCGTCATTACAGGCCATTTTCTGCGGGGGATCGGCTTCGCCAAAAGGGCTAATTAAGAAATATGAAGAAATGGGTGTCAATTATATTGTGGTGTACGGTATGACGGAAACTTCACCGATTGTTTCGATGTCACGTGATATGTCGCATATGGATGACTGGCCGTTAGATAAAAAAATTGAAACACGCGCAATGCAGGGGCTAACAGTTCCCGGAATTGAATCGAGCATCGTAAACGAAAACGGTGAAGTACCTTGGGACAACGAAACGATGGGGGAGCTACGTTTACGTGGACCTTGGATTGCAGCGGAGTATTATAAAGATGAGCGCACAGCGGAAGCATTTTCAGACGGATGGCTTTACACGGGTGATATAGCAGTCCGCTCAAAGGAAGGCTTCATTAAAATAACAGACCGCACAAAAGATTTAATCAAATCAGGAGGTGAATGGATTTCATCAGTTGATTTGGAAAATGCGCTTATGTCGCATGAAGCTGTATTTGAAGCGGCAGTAATTGCTATCCCACACGCGAAATGGCAGGAGCGGCCACTGGCATGTGTCGTATTAAAAGAGGAAGCAACCACTACAAAAGAGGAATTAATTTCATTTTTGGAAGGGCAATTTGCCAAATGGTGGCTACCAGATGATATCGTCTTCTTAACCGAAATTCCGAAAACCTCTGTAGGGAAGTTTTTAAAGGCGAAACTGCGTGAAAATGTAAACGAAATTTATCCGCAGCTCCAAGTGTAATAAAGAATTGCCGAAAAAAATGGGAACGCATCGAATTACCGAGCGTCCCCATTTTTTGTTGTTTTTCCAGCTGTGAAAAAACGTTTCATTAAGGAAAGTCCTAAGTTGAAAAGGAAAATAATAAGCGCTACACGAAAGAATGCAACAAAATATTGCCAAACGGTCGTACTCTCAATAAAGAGTAATGACATATTGTCGACTAAAACATACGTAAAATAACCTGCAAGTGCGATGAAAAATATCCCAGCAAAAAAATCCTTAACATTCATTCTTTGGCCTCCATCCGCTACTACTTAATAAGTAAACGATACCACAGGAGGGAAAGAGAAAGTAGACTAATTTATCGTAGCTTTTTTCGTCGCCTGTACGAGTGTTTCAATCGTTGCCCAGTCCTGCTCAACTAGTGCAGTAACAATTTTACTGCCAACAATTACGCCATCTGCAATTTCACCAAAACTCTTCACATGTTCGGTTGTTGAAATCCCGAATCCTGCTAACACCGGAATGTTGCTTGCTGCTTTCAAGTTTGCAAAGTGCCCGGCAAGTTCTGTAGCAAAGCTTGCACGTTCACCGGTAATACCATTTACCGTAACGGCATAAACGAAGCCTTCACTTGCAGTGGCTAATTTCTTAATACGTTCAGGAGGGCTCATTAATGACACGAGCTGAACAAGCGCAATGCCGTTTTCTTTTAAAGCGTCATGCAATAAAGCACTTTCTTCGTAAGGCATATCCGGTACAATCAGTCCTTGAACACCACCACGTTTTGCATCCTCTGCAAATGCTTCAATTCCATAAGCTAAAATCGGGTTTAAGTAAGTCATGATAACAAGGGGGATATGGATTTCCTGTGCAAAGCTTTGCAGTTCAACCAGTACTTTTTTCAATGTCACACCGTGTGCAAGTGCACGTTCACCGGCTTGTTCAATTGTTGGTCCATCTGCTACAGGATCTGTAAATGGAATTCCGACTTCAATTGCGGAAACTCCGATTTGCTGAAGCTTTAATATAGTAGGTTTTAACGTTTCGATCCCGCCATCGCCTGCCATAATATAAGGAACAAATGCTTTGTCCCCATTTGCTAATACGTTCTCAAGCTGTTTTTGCAATGTCATTTCACGTCACCTCCAAGTTTATCCATTAATGTGTGAACATCTTTGTCCCCACGTCCTGATAAGCACACGACAATAATTTCATCTGCAGGACGGTCTTTGGCAAATTGTGCTGCATAGTAAACGGCATGGGCACTTTCCAATGCAGGCAAGATTCCTTCCGTTTCACATAACAGCTTCACACCTTCAAGTGCTTGTTCGTCTGTAACAGAAGGGTAGGATGCACGACCCGTTTCATGTAAATGACAATGCTCAGGACCAACACCAGGATAATCGAGCCCTGCCGAAATGGAATGTGCTTCTTGTACAAAACCATCTTCGTCTTGCAGTAAATACATGAAGGCACCATGTAGGACTCCTGTTTTCCCGACATGAATTGCTGCGGCATGTTTATCTGTATCTACACCCGAACCTGCAGCTTCTACCCCGTATAATGCAACATTTTGATCTTCCACAAACGGATAGAACATTCCAATCGCATTACTGCCGCCACCAATACAAGCAATAACTGTATCCGGAAGACGTCCTTCCTGCTGTAAAATTTGGGCACGTGTTTCATCCCCAATAACGCGTTGGAAATCACGGACAATTGTAGGGAAGGGGTGCGGGCCAAGTGCCGAACCTAAAATGTAATGCGTATCTTCAATATGAGTAACCCAGTGACGCAATGCTTCATTCACCGCATCTTTTAATGTGGCAGAACCTTTTTCTACCGCAACAACTTTTGTCCCGAGTAGCTCCATACGGAAAACGTTCAGTTGCTGACGGCGTACATCTTCTGCTCCCATATAAACGATACATTCCATATCAAGCAATGCACACGCAGTTGCCGTTGCAACACCATGCTGACCTGCACCTGTTTCAGCAACAATTTTCTTCTTCCCCATACGTTTTGCTAAAAGTGCTTGGCCGATCGCATTATTTATTTTATGAGCGCCCGTATGATTTAAATCTTCACGCTTTAAATAGATTTTCGCACCGCCAACTTTTTTCGTTAAACGCTCCGCAAAATAAAGGGGAGTTTCACGTCCGACATATTGCTTTAAATAGTAGTCAAGTTCTTCTTGGAAAGAGGAGTCTTTTTTTGCTTCCTCATATGCAACCTCCAATTCTTCAAGTGAAGTCATCAATGTCTCGGGCACGAATTGACCACCAAATCGTCCAAAGCGTCCTTTTACTGTCGTCATAAAATCAACTCTCCTTTTGCTATTTCAATAAAATTCGTAATTGCTGTCGAACTTTTTCGACCATCTACCTCTACACCACTTGAAACATCTACAGCAAATGGCTCGACCAGCATGATCGCCAGTCCTACATTTTCTTCATTTAAACCACCTGCTAAAATGACCTTATCCATCGGAATATTTACTTTATCCAAAAGCATCCAGTCAAATGATTCTCCACTACCTCCGCGGAAGTTTGTACCTGGTGCATCAAATAAATAGTAGTCGACATCATATGCTGCCGCTCGCTTAACATCTTCTTCCCCACGAATTGAAAATGCCTTAATAGCTGGCAGGCCGATTTCCTGTATTTGCTCCTGCGTTTCATCACCGTGATACTGGATATAGTCGAGTCCGACTTGATCGGCAATTTGTCGAATGACATCGTTCTCTTCATTTACAAAAACGCCTACCTTTTTTACCGTACTTGGAATACTCTTCGCCAGTTCGGTTGCTTCCTCTACTGTAATGCGTCGTTTACTGGGCGCAAACATAAATCCGATAAAATCCGCTCCAGCTTTTACCGCAGCTTCGACATGTTCAATTTCTTTCAATCCGCAAATTTTTACTTTAGTCATCTATTTTCGCCAACCTTCGCTATGATGTCGATTTGTAGTGCTTTAAGGGAATTCTTGACGTTTCCGCTCACCATTAATGATTCGCCAACTAAAACTCCTTTTGCGCCTGCATTCGCCACAAACTGTGCATCTTCAGCGTTCCAAATGCCACTTTCGCTAATAAATGCAATGGAAGAAGGGGGAAGATGCTGGGCAATTTCAGCGGTAGTTGTTAAGGAAACTTCAAATGTCTTTAAGTTACGATTATTAACTCCGACAATTTTCGCACTAATATTCAGTGCACGTTGTAATTCCTCTGTATCATGTACTTCTACAAGAACTTCCAGCTGTTTTTCCGTTGCATATGTGTAAAGTGCCTTTAATTGTTCATCCGTTAATGCTGCCACGATCAATAAAATGACTGAGGCGCCTGCAGCCTTTGCATAGTCAATTTGCACTTCATGAATCATGAAGTCTTTGCATAAAACTGGAATATTCACCGAATTTGCTACCGCATGTAAATCTTCGAAGCTGCCTTTAAAAAATGCCTGTTCTGTTAATACGGAAATGCAGGCAGCCCCGGCTTCCTCATACTGTCTTGCCTGTTCAACAGGGTCGATATGTGTCGCAATATCACCTTTTGATGGTGAGGCGCGCTTCATTTCAGAAATGACTTGCAACGTATTGGCGGTAATCAATGTTTCATACAAAGAGGGACGTACCTTATTAATTGCTGGGAAGTTTGGTGCTGATGCAAGTAAATCAGGTAATTCAAGCTCTTTTTGCGCTATAATTCGGTCTAAAATAGTCATCTAATCGTTTCCTCCTGCATCACTTTTTTGTTATAGGCAACAACACTTTCTAGCTTTTCATATGCACGACCCGACAGGATGCTGTCCTTTGCCATGTCGATCCCTTCTTTCATCGTGCTCGCTAAGCCATATGCAAAAAAACCAATGCCGGCATTTAACACGACTGTGTCGAAATATACACTTTGCTTTCCTTTTAATAAATCGCGCATTATTACTGCGTTATCAGCAGGGGTACCACCACGGATAGCCGATAATGGCTGTGCAGTTAAGCCTACATCTTCCGCACGAAGCTTAAACGGAATAATATCACCGTGGTCTAAAAGGACGAATGTATTCTCACCGTCCAATGATGCCTCATCCATTCCTTGTGCCCCGGATACGACAATCGCACGCTCACGGCCGAGCATGTGCAGCACTTCAGCATAATCCGTAGTAAAGTTAGGGCGGTTAATACCAACGAATTGAGTTTTTAAAGGTACAGGATTTGTTAAAGGTCCAACTAAATTAAAGATTGTCGGCTTTCCAAGTGATTGTCGAACTTCGCCGATTCGCTTTAGCTTTGGATGCATGTTTGGTGCATGTAAAAAGGCGATTCCGTGCTGTTTCAATAAATCTATCGTCTGTGCCGTGTCCGGGAGTAGGGTAACGCCAAGTGCTTCTAAAACATCGGAGCTGCCTGAAGCGCTCGACACTTTCCGGTTACCATGCTTCGCGACTAGAATGCCCCCGCCAGCTAACACGAAAGCGGCGGTCGTACTAATATTGAAACTTTGGAGGCCGTCGCCACCTGTACCACAATTATCGATATAAATACCTTCTGGTGCATCGACAGAGACGGCATGTGATTTCATGACAGAAGCGAGTCCGGCAACTTCATGTGCTGTTTCGCCTTTGATACTCATTGCTGTTAAAAAGGCAGCTATCTGTTCTTTCGGTGTCTGCTCATTAAAAATGAGTTGTGCAGCCTGCTGCATCTCTTCGAACACTAAATGCTCTTTTCGCTCGATTTGTTCAATAAACGGAAGTAAAGACATACATAATCATCCTTTCAATAGTGAGTGGAATGGGGCATCCTCACTCGTTTCTGTGTGAAGATGTGCAACATTTCCCTGAATCGTTATCGTATTATCGGGTGTCGTGAAATCGACTTGTCCGTTAAACCCGATATAGCCGATTAATCCTTGTGCCGGCAGAAGCTCCTTTACAACATCAATCGCATGCAACGTTGGGTTCAGTGAGCCTTGTGTAGTTGTGGCCAATTTCTGCACTGAATTTTCCACACTAAATGGTTCAATCGGCAATGCTTTGTTTGTAACTGAAATAGATCCGTCCTGCACTTGCATAAAGTTTGCCTGTGATGTTCCAAGTACAGTGCAATCGTCAAATTCGACATAATACATATATGGTGCAGCATAATCAATCCGCATTTTTCGATAAAGCGAAAGGGCATCCCCGTCAAATTGTGCGGCATAATAACCGTTTCGTTCATTTTCGACATGGTTTAGGGTATACGATGTTTCTTCTGGTGTTGTACTTGTAAACAACTGCTCAATCAGTACATCAATATTTGGCTCCTCCTGCTCGGCTTCAATATTCGTATGGAAAACAGCAATCTCGTCTGTTAAATGATCGAAAATAACGAGTGTATCGTAAACATGAAACTGCAGTTCAGGCGATGGTTTTTGCAATGCATGAATATAGCCGATCCCCCCGCCTGTAAAAGGATATTCGGTATGTGATGATATGCGCGGCATTACTTGTTTAATCAATTGAATAAGCTCACCGTCATATGTGTACTCTCTATTGGATAGATGAGATTTATCAATAAGTTGCTGTCCGTTGCCGCTATAGGTTTTTCTTGGATTGACGCCGATGAAGGAATAGCGTCCATTACCTTCATATTTGGATGAGCTTTCTAAAAGAAATTTTCGTTCGCCCTTTAAACGTTGGAAAATGGAGATTGGTGTCAGTAGATCACCGTTCACTTTTTTCATTGATGTACGAAAACGTTGTTGAATTGCCATTCGACACACTCCTTTTAATTTTGGGAATAAAAAAAGTCCCCAGCAAAAGAATAAACTTTTGCTGAGGACGATCTGCACCGCGTTGCCACCTCGATTGAAGCTATAAAATAGCCTCCACTTAAACCTGATAACGGCAGGGTACCGTCCGCCGACTAATGCCGGCAGCTTTCATAAGGCCCATTCACATTTACCTTTTGACGTATTTTCACCAGCCATACGCTCTCTATACAAAACGGGAAATGCTACTCTTCTTATTCAACAATTTACTCAACTAAACTCTTCTCAACTGAAACGGTGGTCGCGCTCCCGCAACCTGCTACCGTAATGTAATATTTTGAATATGCTTATTCTAACACTGAAAATAAAAATGTCAAACAATTCTAAAAAAACTTAACCAAAAAACCCACCGACTAAATGCCAGTGGGTGAAACGATATATGTTAGATCAATTTTTTGAAATCAAGTCGTTTATTTAAAGTGTACATGATAGGTGCGCCAACTGCTAAAACAACAAACTCCCCAAATGCTACAAATAACCATGTCTCCCAAAACGGAAAGTCCAACACTAGGTTAAGCTGTGCCGCAATGATAAACATTGTAAACGTAAAGAGTGTCGTATTAATAACTAAACGTGCCCAAATGTTTTTTACAAACTTACAGATGAAAATAAAAATACCAAGTGTAAGAATAGTATGTCCTACGCCAAAAATTAGGTCAATTGGACCGACAGATGACATAAGGAAATTGGAAAAAAATACACCCAATACAACACCCAGCATAAAACGGGGGTTGAAGGCGATCAGATGATTAAATATTTCGGCAATACGGAACTGTACTTGTCCAAAACTAATCGGGGCAACTAGCATTGTTATTGCAATATATAATGCTGCAATAATTGCACTAGTTGCAAGAAACTTTACTTTCATATTAATTCCTCCTAGTTTTTTAACGTGGGATGGTTACGAACCACGCAAAGCAACTGCAATCATAGCAATATTAAAAAAGAAAGTAAAGAATTATAGAACTAATTTCCCTTCAAAGTTCAATAAATTGACAAATGATAAAATTTTGAATAATACATATATAATTCAGTGGTTTAAAGCGCGAAATTAACATGTAGGGATAATGAGTAATTCAATTTAATATCTGAACATTCTAAATCTTATTGACTATCTGAAAATGAAGAGGTAATATAATTTTAATTCACACTTCATCCAAATGAAGTTCGTCGCTTTAAAGCGTCAGAGAATAATAGGGGGATAAATTATATGACACGTAAATTAACGAAGCTTTCCTTTTTAGTATTTGGGCTTCTTTTACTTTTAGCAGCATGCGGTGGAGAAGAGCAAGATACTGCTACTAATGCTACAGCTAGTGACGGAGGAACAGAGTCTGCACAAACTGATGAAGCAAAAACATTTAAAATCGGAACAACTCAAATCGTAGAGCACCCATCATTAGATGCTGCAAAAGAAGGATTCAAAAAGGCGATTGAAGATGCAGGAATTAAAGCGGAATATGTGGATAACTCAGCTAATGGAGATAACAGTACAAACATGACAATTGCACAACAATTAGTAAGCGATAATGTAGACCTGATTTTTGCAAACTCAACACCATCTGCACAAGCGGCAAAAGGTGCAACTGCTGATATTCCAATTATCTTCACATCGGTAACCGATGCGGTAGGTGCGGAATTAATCGAATCAATGGCAACTCCAGGGGCAAACGTTACTGGAACAATTGATTTACATCCGGAAACAATGCCAAAAACAATGGCGTTTTTAAAAGAACTCGGTGTAAAAAATGTCGGGATGGTTTATAACGCTGGAGAGCAAAATTCAGTAGCCCAAATTTCAACTGCTAAAGAATTAGCAGCAAAAGAAGGTATTACAATTGTAGAAGCATCTGCTTCAACATCAGCGGAAGTAAAACAAGCAACTGAATCATTATTAGGTAAAGTAGAAGCGTATTACATCATTACAGATAACACAGTTGTAAATGCATTAGAATCAGTTATCGATGTAGCAAATGCAAACAAATTACCATTAATCGTTGGTGAATTGGACTCTGTAGCACGTGGCGGGTTAGCAGCATACGGTTTTAATTACTACGATATCGGTTATGAAGCAGGGCAAATGGCAGCTCAAATTTTATTGGAAGGGAAATCTCCTTCTGAAATTCCGGCAGCATACCCAGCAAACTTAAAATTAGTCATCAATAAAGCGGCTGCAGAAAATTTAGGCTTAGAAGTTAAACCTGAGTGGGAAGCAGAAGTACAATAATTTGAATGCTGGTAAATAGCCAGGAATAAATATTCGCGCTTGTGCCCTCAAAGAAGGTCTGCCTAAAGTCATCGTAATGAAATCCAAGGCTAATATTCTAGAGGGTCCTAGCGCGAATTAACGTTTAACTACTTTTTAATGGATACTCATAAGCTCGCAAGGTGCAGTGGATAAAAATTATAGGAGATGATTCGAGATGTTTACAGCTTTGTTTGGGTCGGTAGAGCAAGGAATCATCTATGCAATTATGGCACTGGGTGTTTATTTAACATTCCGGGTGCTGGATTTTCCGGATTTAACGGTTGATGGAAGCTTTGTAACGGGTGCAGGTACGGCCGCAATGATGATTGTACTTGGCTATAATCCGATACTCGCAACATTGGTCGCAACAGTTGCTGGATTTATTGCTGGATGTATGACAGGAATTTTACACACTAAAGGGAAAATCAATCCGCTGCTTGCAGGGATTTTAATGATGATCGCGCTTTATTCTATTAATCTTCGCATTATGGGATTAAGCTCCGATACGGGTGTAACAAGACCAAATATTCCACTCTTAAATTCAGAAACAATTTTTACAGTATTTAATAATTTTTGGGCAAGTTTAGGCATTGATTCAGTCATCTCAAATGCTTTAAAGTCAATGGGTATGACAACGGTGCCAACAACTTGGGGTATTTTAGCCGTTATGCTTGTTGTGACGATTATTATTAAGCTTATCGTTGACTGGTTCTTAAAAACGGAAGTCGGTTTGGCGATTCGTGCAACAGGGGACAACAAACGGATGATTCGCAGTTTTTCGGCAAATACTGATTCATTAGTTATTTTAGGGTTAGGTATTTCAAACGGTATGGTTGCACTGTCCGGGGCATTAATTGCGCAATATACAAAATTTGCGGATGTTGGATTAGGTATCGGGATGATTGTTGTCGGTTTGGCCTCTGTTATTATAGGGGAAGCTATTTTTGGTGCTAAATCGATTGTACGCGTAACCTTCGCTGTTATTGCCGGGGCAATAATTTACCGTATGATTTACGCTTTAGCGTTGCGTGTAAAATGGCTGGATTCAGGTGATATGAAATTAATAACAGCATTTATCGTTATTTTGGCATTAGTAATTCCGCAAATCGTTAATAAGTATAAAGAAAAGAAACGTAAGGCAAAACGTTTGGAAGAACGAATGGCACTACAAAAGGCAAAATTAAAAGTTGAGCAGGGAGGGAATGGCCTTGCTTAAATTGGATAGTATCAATAAAGTGTTTAACGAAGGAACACCCGATGAGAAAATGGCATTGGATAATATTAATTTGCACTTAGCACCTGGCGATTTTGTCACAATAATTGGAAGTAATGGTGCAGGAAAATCGACAATGATGAATATGATTTCCGGGGCCCTAACACCCGACTTTGGATCCGTCATTATTAATGGCAATGATTTAACACGTTTACCTGAACATAAGCGGGCGGTACATATTGGCCGTGTGTTCCAGGATCCAATGGCTGGTACAGCACCTACAATGACGATTGAAGAAAATTTGGCGATTGCCTATTCACGCAATGCCAAACGCACACTTCGGTTCGGTGTAGATAAAAAACGCCGTGAATTTTTCAAATCCTCATTAGAAAAATTGCACCTGAATTTAGAAAACCGTCTAAATGCAAAGGTAGGTCTATTATCTGGTGGTGAACGCCAAGCATTAAGTCTATTAATGGCTACCTTTACGAAGCCTTCCATTTTGCTACTCGATGAACATACAGCAGCACTGGACCCATCACGTGCAGAGCTTATTACAAAGCTGACAAAAGAGTTGGTGGAAGAAAGTAAGCTGACAACGCTTATGGTTACGCATAATATGCAGCAGGCGTTGGACTTAGGCAATCGCTTAATTATGATGGACAAAGGGCAGATTATCCTGGAAGTAGGGGAAGATCGAAAACCGGCACTAACGATTCCGGATTTAATGACCGAATTCGAGCATATCCGCGGAGAAAAAATGAATTCAGATCGCGCGCTATTAGGCTAAATTAAAATCCCGACAATCATTGTGGTAATGACTGTCGGGATTTTTTATATAGATGGAATGAAAAAGGTTTTAGCCAGGAGCTACACAAGCAGTGCAAACAATGTACTGTCCTTATTGACCTCTTTATATTCAAAACCATTGGCCAACATGCGCTCGATTAAACCGGCGCGGTCATCAGGGTGGGCAAGTTCAATCCCTACTAATGCCGGACCACTCTCTTTATTGTTTTTCTTCGTATATTCAAAAGTTGTAATATCATCATTCGGCCCAAGCACTTCGGCCAAAAATTGTCTTAGCGCCCCGGAACGTTGTGGGAAGCTAACGATGAAGTAATGTAATAGTCCTTCGTAAATAAGCGAGCGTTCTTTAATTTCCTGCATCCGTCCGATGTCGTTATTTCCACCTGAAATAATGATAACAACGGATTTCCCCCGGATTTGTTCCGCATAAAAATCAAGAGCTGCAACTGACAAAGCTCCAGCTGGTTCGGCTATAATTGCATGCTTATTATATAAGTCTAAAATCGTAGTACACACTTTTCCTTCTGGAACAGTAATAATATCGTCCAAATAATGCTTACATACTTCATACGTTTCCTGCCCGACACATTTAACAGCAGCACCATCGACAAATTTATCAATCCAGTCGAGAGCAATAGGCTCCTTATTTTCAAAGGCAGACTTCATACTTGCTGCACCGGCAGGCTCTACGCCAATGATTTTACTTGTAGGTGATAAGTTTTTAATGTAGGCGGATACGCCGGACATTAAACCGCCGCCACCTATGCTGCCGAAAATATAGTCAATCGGTTCCTCGATATCATTCATAATTTCGACGGCTACAGTTCCTTGACCCGCCATGACGTCAACATCATCAAATGGGTGGATGAAAATACGGTTCTCTTCTTCACAATAAGCTACTGCGCTTTCCGCTGAGTCATCGAATGTATCACCGGCTAACACAATTTCAACAAAGTTCCGGCCAAACATACGAACCTGATCGATCTTTTGTTTTGGTGTTGTTTTTGGCATGAAAATGGTTGCTTGAATTTCAAGCTTTGCACAGGCATAAGCAACACCTTGTGCATGATTCCCAGCGCTTGCACATACGACACCAGAAGCACGGGCCTCATTTTCGATTTTCTTAATTTTATAATAGGCACCGCGTAATTTAAAGGACCGAACATGCTGTAGGTCTTCACGCTTAAAATAAATTTTTGCACCATACTTTTCGGATAAATATTCATTTAATTGCAGCGGGGTATGCACGACTACATCTTTTAAAAAATGATGGGCAATCAATACATTTTCAACTGCAATTGTTTTAGGTTGAGCAACTTCCATTTTCATGTGACCTCCGTAATCAGTTTAAAGATTACATCATTCTATCATAAATTTGTGCTTATGAGACCTAAAAAGTCAGTAAATTTAGAAAGTTCTTAAATTATTCATAATGAAAGCGTTTTATTGAAGAAAATAATTTATTTCATACTACCTTAATAAAGAAAGTTGCATATCTGTTTAGCAAATCGGATAGCCTTATGAAGAATTGTCAGAACCCGTATTTACCGTTTTATTGTTTATGTAAAGAAGTGAAGGGGTAAAAAATACAATGCTATGGCAGTGGAATTTTGTTTTATAGTAAATCAATTTTTTACAAGTTCCAAGAACATATCTAGGAGGAATTAAATATGACTAAAACAGCTATTATTACAGGTGGGGGAAGCGGATTAGGTCAATCGACAGCTATCCGTATGGCCCAAGAAGGTATAAATATTGCAGTAGTGGATGTAAGCGAAAAAGGCGGAAATGAAACCGTCGAAAAAGTAAAAGCACTTGGCGTTGATGCTATTTTTATAAAAGCAGATGTTTCAAAAGCAGAGGAAGTAAAAAAATATGTAGACGAAACAATGCAGAAATTCGGTTCTATCGATTACTTCTTCAATAATGCGGGGATTTCGGGAAGCGGGAAATATTATTTAGATACAACAATCGAAGAAATTGAACAGATTGTTGGCATCAATTTGTTAGGTGCATTATACGGGGTACGTTATGTAGCAGAAGTGATGCTGAAAAATGGTGGAGGTTCAATTGTGAATACAGCCTCAAGTGCTGGTGTCATTGGACAGGACTCCGTTGTCACATATTCAGCAACGAAACATGGAATCATTGGTTTAACGAAGAGTATGGTAGCAGAGTATGCAAAGGACGGTTTACGTGTCAATGCCATTGCACCGGGGCCAACTGAAACACCAATGGTAAAAACATTTTTTGAAGCAAATCCGCAAATGAAGGAAAATGCAACAAGTGGAATTCCACAAAAACGCTTAGGGACACCTGAGGAAGTGGCAGAGCTCGTAACTTTCCTATTAACATCAAAAGCAGAATATATTAATGGGGAAGTTATCCGTATTGATGGTGGATTCACTAGCACAAAATAAAATATGAAAAGGGCTGCTCGAAATGTCAGAGGAAAATCTGATCTTTCGGCAGCCCTTTATTTTTTGTTCGATTTAGAATAGTAAATGTGCGATTGCCGCAATAATCGGAATCGAAATAATTGTACGGATTAGGAAGATAACGAATAAATCCCAAATCTTTAATGGAAGCTTCGTACCTAAGATTAATCCACCGACTTCCGACATGTAAATCAATTGCGTAACAGATACCGTTGCAATGAAGAAACGTGTCATTTCCGATTCAATGCCTGCGCCTAAAATTGAAGGTAATAGCATATCAGCAAAACCGACAATCATTGTTTGTGCGGCTTCACTTGCTTCTGGAATTTGAAGAAGTGCTAAAATAGGCTCAAACGGCATTCCTAAAATACGGAAGAAGCTTGTAAATTCAGCTAAAACTAATGCAATTGTTGCAAATGCCATAATAATAGGTGTTACCGCAAACCACATTTCCAATACATTCACAAACCCGTTCTTCACCATTTTACCTAAGTTGCGGTTTGAATTCGCTTTATTTAATGCATTGTGTAAGCCGTATGAAAATACATTAAAGCCCTCTTGTACATCTTCACGATTGGCAGGTACTTCACTACCGTCAATTAACGTATCCGCTTTTTGCTTAAGCGGGTAAATACGTGGCATAATAAATGCTAAAATTAATCCACAAATAATTACAGAAGCATAAAACTCAAGGAAGTAATCCCCAATGCCAATTGTTTCAACAACTACTAAGCAGAATGTAATCGAAACGACAGAAAATGTTGTGGCGATTGTTGCAGCTTCACGCCCCGTATAATTTTTATCTTCATATTGCTTGCTCGTCAGTAAGACACCAATTGTCCCGTCACCAACCCAAGAAGCTAAGCAGTCAATTGCAGAGCGGCCAGGAATTTTGAATAGGGGACGCATAATCTTCACCATCATTGACCCGAAAAATTCAAGTAAACCGAAGTCAGTCAATAATGGTAGTAATAATCCGGCAAATAGGAATAATACAAACATGAATGTTACAAGACCAGCAGCAGGATCGAGCAGCACACCTGTTGTTACATCACTTTTCAGACTCTCTGGCCCAATTTGGAAAACATACATACTTGCGAAAATAACTGCAAGTACACGCATAATTGTCCAGAACCAGTTAACACGGAATAAAGAATCCGCTAATGTACGAGAACCTTTTTGTGGAATGAATTGCATTGCTACAGAACCCGCAGCAGCAATTATAAACACTATGAATGCGAACCAATGAATAAAAGGTTCAACTTTACCTGCCAAAAAATTAGCAAGAATAGCAATCGGTACTTTTATGCCATCGTCTGTTCCAATCGGAGTAATAAAGATAAACACACCAAGCACAGAAAATGCTATAAAAAGAAACCACGTATAAAAAGAAAATTTCTTTGTCATATATATAACCTCTTTAATTTGTTAGTTGAATATTTATACACTATAAATCTTGAATATTCATTTGTCTACTGTTTTGCGTAAAGATTAAATTTTCAGAAATATATGTTGAGTAGGAAGGCTTTATCTTTACCCTATGTAAAAGATTTGAAAACCAAATTGAATTGATTCATTATTTTTATCCCAGCCAGTTATGGAATGGCGGAGCTTATAAAAAAATGCATATTTTAGTATGACACCCAAGAAGTTTTATATGTAGGAAAAAGCTGGCTTTAATAGAGAGAAAAAAATAAGCGCTTGCAAATTTTGGTTGAATTCCAAACTTGCAGCGCTTTTCATTTCGATGTTTGTCTCAGCTTCTTTCCAATTGGACATACGAAGAATAAGACTTTTAATCGTTAAATGTAACATTATAAAATTTTTCAGTATTTAACCAGCTGTCCGATAAAACTTCACCTTCGTCGACACGTTTTGCTGTTTCCTGCAACATCCAGCCAGTTTGAGAAATATGGGCTTTTAGCGCCTTTAATTTGTCTTCTTTAACAGATTGGATATCAATTGTTACATGGGGCTCTCCATTTTTCTCGACTGTATCGTTGGCAAAAGCACATGCTAAAATACGGGGACGATATTGCTTATCAATCCGACGAACGGCCTCTACTACTGCACGACCAGTTGCTTCATGGTCAGGGTGCACTGCAAAACCAGGTAAAAATGTGAAGATTAAAGAAGGATTAAGTTCCACAATTAAATCGGTTACGAGTTTGATCATCTTTTCATCATCTTCAAATTCCACCGTTTTATCACGTAAACCCATCATACGTAAATCTTCTATACCCATCGCCTCACAAGCAGCCATCAGTTCTTTTCTACGTATTTCCGGTAATGATTCACGAGTGGCGAACGGAGGATTTCCTAGATTCCGGCCCATTTCCCCTAATGTTAAACAAGCATATGTAACAGGAACTCCCATATTGTGATATAAGCGTAATGTACCTGCAACCGAAAAGGCTTCATCATCGGGGTGAGGGTAAACGACCAAAACATGGCGTTCTTCTTGTAATGTCATGTAAGCAACCTCCTTAATAAGCAAATGGCGATTCGCTAATTTCCAACGCAATCGCAAGCTTTCCTGTATTATCAATTCCAGCCATTAATAAGCGACCTTGATCATCTAATTCAAAATGTGTAATTCCTTGTGCATATACCCAACCATGTGGCATTTTCAAGCCAACACGGTGTGGAGCGTCTCCTACAACTTTCCCTAATTCATAACGTAATTGTACATTGCGGATAAATGCTCCTGCATTGAAAAAGCTTTCATTATAGTGTGTTGCATAAGAGCCATTCGTAGTTTCTAGATGAATAAAAACGTCTTTGTTCGCAAAAGAATTAAGTAATTCCTGGAGCTCGTTAGTATTTACTTCCTTCATCACTCTTATTAACTCCTTTCGAATCTATCTGTTAATAGTATAGTCAAATTTTGTGGAGTATGAAAAGAAAAAGTCACACAAGAAGCGAATTCCTGTGTGACTCAGTATATTTTATGCGTTAATGTAGTTTGGGATCGTTGTAACCGTTACTACCGGTGCACCAAAACGGGGTTTAGCACCATGCATAACTGGACCGACATGGTCGTTTAAAGCCCACCCATGTTTAATTGCAGCCGAAACGAATTCCTTCGCTTCTATTACCGATTCTTCAACAGAGAGACCATTTGCTAAGTTGGCACAAATACTTGCTGCAAATGTACAGCCTGCCCCGTGATTGTAAGTTGAAGTGACTTTTTCAGATTCAAGTAACTTGAATTCCTGTCCATTATAAAATAAATCAACCGCTTTATCATGAACTAATGCTTTTCCGCCTTTAATGACAACATTTTTTGCCCCAAGCTCATGTATTTTTACTGCGGCAGCCTGCATTTCCTCAATTGATTTTGGTGTACCTGTTCCAGCCAGTTGACCTGCTTCAAAGAGGTTAGGTGTAACAACTGTAGCATGAGGTAATAGATAGTTAACCATAGCTGTTGTATTGCCAGGATTTAAAACTTCGTCATCGCCTTTACATACCATTACTGGATCGATAACTACTTTATTCGTTCCTGAAGATTGAATAGCCTGTGAAGCCATTTGTATAATCTCTTCTGTAGAAAGCATCCCTGTTTTAATTGCATCTACTCCTGTAGAAAGGGCTGTATCGATTTGTTTTTGCAAAAGGTCTGTCGGCAATGGTGTCACAGTATGGCTCCAAGTTTTAGGATCCATTGTCACGACTACTGTTAATGCGACCATTCCGTAAGTGCCATGTTCCTGGAAAGCTTTTAAATCTGCTTGCATCCCTGCACCTGCGGAAGTATCAGAACCTGCAATTGTTAAAGTTTTTTTAAGTGTCATAAAATATATCTCCTTAAAGTGAATATTCGAATAATAATTATGCTTAGTATAGCGCTTATCTGACTATATAAAAATAGTCAGAAAAAGAAAAAACTTTAAGGTCAGAAGAAATTACTTGAACTTCTTTATGAATTTCAATACCGTTTGAGATGAGGTGAAACTATGATTGAACAATTAACAAATAGTTGGAAGGAAATATTGGCCGCACAAGAACAGCAATCTTATTATAAAAACTTGCAAAGTTTTTTATCCACGCAGTATGAGTTGGAAACTGTTTATCCAAAAAAAGAACATATTTTAAATGCCTTTAGGCTGACAGATTATGATGCGGTTAAAGTAGTCATTTTAGGACAAGATCCATATCATGGTCCCAATCAGGCGCATGGACTTAGCTTTTCAGTCGAACAAGGGCAAAAATTGCCACCAAGCTTAAGAAATATGATGAAAGAGTTACAGCAGGATATGGGCTGCGAAATACCTGATCATGGAGACTTAACATCCTGGGCAAAGCAAGGTGTTTTATTGTTGAATACTGTATTAACTGTCCAGGCAGGAAAAGCGAATTCTCATAAAGGACAAGGATGGGAACAGTTTACTGATACAGTTATCGAAAAACTTGCAGAGCGTGTTCAACCAATCGTCTTTTTATTATGGGGAAAGCCGGCTCAAAGTAAACGGATTTTAATTGAACGAATTTCCGATAAGCATATTATTCTCCAAGCACCTCATCCAAGTCCATTAAGTGCCCATCGTGGATTTTTTGGAAGCAGACCCTACTCAAAAACAAATGAAGCGCTTCAGTCGATAGGTGAAAAGCCTATAAATTGGTGTTTAAATGAGAATGGTTCTAAACAATCTAAACTTTTACTGTGAAGCATGGTAAAGTAATGATAGAAAGAGAGGGAGCGGCAAATGAAAGTTGATTGCTTTAAATGTCATTTTTTCCGTGTGACATGGGATCAAAATAATCCGCGCGGGTGCACGGCTTACGGTTTTAAAACGAAGCAGCTACCATCTCTTGTTGTAAAACAGTCATCGGGAATGGATTGCTTAAAGTTTGTGCCGAAAAATAGAGGAGGGAAAAATGGGAGATGATCACGTATGAAACAATCATCAAACAAATTGAAAAGTTGACCGCAGAAGCTACTCATGCGACAACGGAGCAACTGGCTCGTGAAAAGCTCACGGCTATTCGTGCATTATGTGATGTCGTATTGGATGAAAAAATAAACTCTACAAAGCTCCCGGCTACAAATCTTGTCAGTACGACTGTTTCCTCACCGGTATATACACAGCCTGTTGCAATTCCATCGCAAAAGCTCGAGGAAGAGGATGCAAATGGGGATTCACTTTTTGATTTTTAATTGTTATTACTAAATAGGGCGTTGAACATATAAAAGAAAGAGGTAAGATAATGAAAGGTTCAATTATATCAGGAGCGATTCATGGCTTTTTAGCAGTTGCATTAGGCGCATTCGCAGCACATGCATTGGAAGATATGCTAGATGACTACAGTACGGGAATATGGGATACAGCCATACAATATCAAATGTTCCATGCAACAGCACTTATATTAGTAGGTATATTAATGTCAAAGGCTATTTTAGGTGAAGTAAAGCAACTAAAAATAGCAATGATTTGTTTTAATGCAGGAATCGTCATTTTTGCAGGAAGTCTAATGGTATTAGCTTTAACAGGAATCGGAATATTGGGGGCAATTACTCCAATCGGTGGCGTCTTATTTTTAATTGGTTGGATAATGGTTATAATTTCAATAGTAAAAAAGTCATAGATAGATAGAAGGCGTATACTCCTAAAAATGGTAGTATATGCTTTTTTTATTATTTTACTAGGAAAAATAAATCTTTTATCTAAATTGTTTGAATTTATTGTATAGTTATAAAGTAGGTTAGTAAAGGGGTAAGGAAAATGAACCAATTATTATTAAAGCTGGAAGATCATTTTGAAGAAATGGTGATTATACGTCGCTATTTACATGAGCATCCGGAAGTATCGCATGAGGAAGTACATACACCTGCATACATTGCGAATTTTCATCGTGAGCTTGGATTAGAAGTACGCGAATATGTAGGAGGACGTGGAGTTGTAGCCACACTAAGAGGTGCCAAGCCAGGAAAAACGGTCGCTTTACGTGCGGATTTTGATGCATTGGCTATTCAGGAATTAAATGATGTGCCTTATAAATCTAGAAACGATGGGGTAATGCATGCGTGTGGTCACGACGGTCATACTGCAACATTGCTCGTTTTAGCAAAAGTACTGGTGGGCATGCGGGAACAATTGTCCGGTAATATTGTTTTTATTCATCAGCATGCAGAGGAGTTAGCTCCTGGTGGTGCATTGGCCATGATTGAAGATGGCTGCCTAGACGGTGTGGACGTTATTTTTGGGACACATTTATGGGCACCAACCCCATTAGGCGAAGTACTTGTAAAAGATGGGGCAATTATGGCGGCAGCAGACCGATTTGAAATTGTGATTCAAGGTAAGGGTGGACATGGCGCAGAGCCACAGCATTCAGTGGATGCAATAGTCGTCGGAGCCCACTTTGTTACGCAAGTACAGACCATTACTTCCCGCCGGATCGCACCGCTTCAATCGGGGGTTGTGACAATTGGTCAGTTTGAAGCTATCAATCCGTTTAATGTCATCGCCGATACAGTGAAAATACAAGGGACTGTACGTGCTCTAGATGAACAGGTCCGCAGGCAAATAAAAGAAGAAATTGAATTATTGTTAAAAGCAACATGTTTAGGGATGCACGCTACCTATAGTTATGAATATTTCGATGGGTATCCACCTGTTGTTAACCATGAAGAACAGACAAAGTTTATAGCGAAAGTAGCGGAGCAAACGAGTGGAGTGGAAAAGGTTACTGAGTGTCCACCATTTATGATTGGGGAGGATTATGGCTATTATATGCAGCATATTCCAGGCACATTTTTCTTTACAGGAGCCAAAGATCCGCAGTGGGAAGCCGTTTACCCACATCATCATGCCAAATTTAATTTTGATGAAAGAGCCATGCTGATTGCCGCGAAAGTATTAGGACAGGCTGCATTGGACTTTCTAGAGAATGATTGACAGAAGGAAGGGATATGAAAATGAGTGTTGGGAAAAAGTTGAATTCTGCTTTCATTTTAATGATTGTCTTAATTACGATTACTGTAGTTCTTAACTTTATTAGTTTAAATAAAATTCAGGACGATATGGATGAAGCACTTGATCATCGTGTTGAGCAAATCCGTACGGTCGATCAAATCCGCCTGAATATAGGGATGCAAGGGATGTATGCACGTGCCATCGTGTTGGACGGCAAAGAGGAATCTTTCGATAACTTTAAGCAATACAATGAATTATTGGACACGGAAATTGATTATTTGGAATCAATGGTTGTAGGTGGTGCGATGACGGAATATATGGAGCAAGTAAAGAAGTTCCGCGATGATTTTAACAATGGTTACCTTGATATGGTTGATGCATATAATCGCGGGGATCAAACACTGGCAAATGGATTTATTAATACGAAGCTTCATGTGGCAAGTAATGGCATGTTTGATGTAACAAATCAGATTGTCGAATATCAGGAACAGCAGCTTGATGAGATTACTACAAAGGCCGACAATTCAATTGCCTTTTCTCAAACGGTTGCAAGCATTGCCTTGGCAATTAGTATATTTATAGCTGTACTCGTGATGTTATTTATTCGTAAAACAATTACATCACCATTAAAGAATATCGTAAAAGAAGCGAATATTATTGCTTCAGGAGACTTATCACAGCAGGATTTTGTTGTGAAAACAACTGACGAAATTGGTGAGCTAGGCAAATCCTTTAATTTGATGAAAAGCAATCTAGCCAACCTTATTAAAAATATGCAAATGAATTCAGAGCAAGTAAGTGCTGCTGCACAAGAACTTTCAGCGAGTACAGAGGAAATCACGGCAACAACAGAAGATGTGACGACACGTGTTAGTCATACAGCAGAAAGATCTCAAATTTCTGCACATGCTTCGAACGAAAGTGCTCGTGCAATGGAAGAGACAGCAGCCGGAGTACAGCGAATTGCAGAAGCGACTCAAAAATTACATGGCAATTCTGTTGAAGCGACACAAACAGCGAGAAATGGTGGTCAAATTATTCATGATGCACAACAGCAAATGAAAATTATTAGTTCATCCACAAATTCAGTTAATGATTTAGTGCAAAAGCTTGCACAACAAACAGAGGAAATCAATAATATCTCGCAAATTATTACGGCAATTACAGATCAAACGAATCTGCTTGCATTAAATGCTGCAATTGAAGCGGCGCGGGCAGGGGAACATGGAAAAGGATTTGCAGTTGTAGCAGATGAAGTACGTAAGCTGGCAGAGCAATCGAAAAACTCAGCTAATTCAATCGTCAACTTAACACTTGAAATTAAAGCAGATACAGAAAATGTCGAGCGTGCTGTATCGGACTCTTTAATATCTGTAAACGACGGAGTGAATATCATTACAAATGCAGGTCAATCCTTTACATCGATTGTGGAAGCAGTAACCGAAATGTCTATGCAAATAGAAGAAATTTCAGCTACATCGGAACAGCTTTCGGCAAGTGCAGAACAAGTAACTGCTTCGGTAAATGAAATTGCCAATGGCTCAAACGAATCGAGCAGCCACCTTGAAATGATAGCAGCTGCCGTGGAAGAACAAACGGCAACGATGCAGCAAGTCAATGCAGTAGCAGCTACATTAAGTGACAATGCCCAAAACCTACAGCAGGAAATACAGCAATTTAAAGTGTAAATATAAAAAGCAAGGTGCTTTGTGAAGGCACCTTGCTTTTTTATGCACTTTAAAAGACTTACCGCCTATTAAGGTGTTTGAGTAAAGTAGCTTAATTCCTCATCAAATTCCGCATAATCAAAGTAAATCATCGGGAACAAGAAGCGATGGTTATTCTTTAAATCACGTAAAATAACATGGTCGCGTCCTGCTGCTTCGACCACACCGCGAACAGCACGCGTATTGCTGCCAGCTACCGCATTATCAAATGAAAAATAAAATGTACCTGGTTTCCCACGATTTAACCGAAGAATATTCTCAATATAGGATTCCTCTCGTGGAAAGCCTACCCCCTGCATAGTCGAAGGCATTGTAACCGCCGAAGGGTTCATTTGTTGCATTGGAGACGTCCAGTAATAAGTCAATTTTGCATCCTTTCATTAAATAAATTTAGTTTACCGCTAGACAATTGGCAGTTGCCGATACACATAACACTCAACTTCAATATGTGACTACTACGCTATTGTCCATACTACTAGGCAGGTCAACCGAATAACCTTTTGTAGCATCTTAATCGAACAGGAAGATTATCTTTTGTTTGAACTATAGGCGTTCTAAGTAACCTCCTTTTTCGTTTTAGTATATGCATAAAAAAAAAGTTGAACACCGATACAGTGTTATTTTTTGAATACCTGACATACTATAGAGTAATTTATTTAGGGAGATGTAATAAATTTTAATGAAATGGGTACTATAAATTACATAAATAGAAGATTGTTGCCCATTGTTAATGAAAATCGCGGGAGTGGAACCTCATGAAAATAGGAATATGGTTAGGGATAATAATTAGTGCATTTTTGTCCTATGCAGTTGCGATATTCTATGAACAACCGATTCATTGGTATTTACTAATCCTTCTCATCGTAACGGGTTTGTTCATTAATACCATTATTATTATTTTAAAATTACAGGATGATCCTACTGAAGGTGAGTCGAATTAATCGACTCGCCTTTTTCCTTTTTTGGGAGAAGGTGGCGAATGTGTATCATAAAAGTGTCGATTATATATAGGGGAGTGGAGAATAAGTGTGGACGATTGACGAATAACGAGAGAAAAGTGTTTAATAAAAATTTTCTTCGTTAACTTGATTCATAAATAAAGCCCGTCCAGCAACTTGAATGAATGGATAAACCAAATATCAAGAGGTTGAACGGGTATATGAGTATTAAATCGCTAATAATTTTTCTAGTTTTTCGTTGTCTAATAAGTTACCTACTAGGAACTCACCGAACTCGCCATAGCGGGCTGATACTTCATCAAAGCGCATTTCGTAAACGATTTTTTTAAATTGAAGCATGTCATCAGAGAATAATGTAACGCCCCACTCATGATCGTCTAAACCGACAGAACCTGTAATGATTTGTTTGATTTTACCTGCATAGCTGCGGCCGATCATCCCGTGGTCATACATCAGTTTTTTACGATCTTCCATAGAAAGCATGTACCAATTGTCATTACCATCGCGCTTTTTATCCATTGGATAGAAGCAAACGTATTTTGACTTCGGCAATTCAGGATATAAACGCGCACGTACATGTGGGTTTTGGTATGGATCTTCATCCGACTTCCCAGCTAGATAATTTGATAATTCTACAACCGAAACATAAGAATAGGTTGGAATAGTGAAATCCGCAATTGCTAATTTAGCAAATTTTGTTTCGATTTCGTTTAATTCTTCCGGTGTTTCGCGTAATGTCATCATCATGAAATCTGCTTTTTGACCAATAATAGAGTAGAAAGCATTCGAACCTGTATCTTTATTTAATTCTTCTAAAAATGCGATAAATTCTTTCGTAGCGGCTTCGCGTTCTTCAGCTGAAACTAATTTCCATGATGCCCAATCAATCGAACGGAAATCATGTAATGCATACCAGCCATCTAAAGTAATTGCTGCTTCATTCATGTGCTTAAACACTCCTTGTAAATGAAAATGATTCACAGTTAGTGTAGCATAAATCAATAAAAAAAAATCATTTCAACCTCGCATAATCGATATTTTCACCAATTTGACATCACTTTGAATTGAGGTATGCTAAAGTGAAGAGAAATTAAGCTAGGAGTATATGTATGAACGAAATTTTAAAACAAACGAAGTGGCGTTTAATTGATCAATCGATTAGTGCAAATAAACGCTCACCTTTAGAGTCATTTGCGATGGATGACACACTTTGCCATCTCGTTGGACAGCACATGTCAGATGCCACAATTCGTACATGGGTGCATTATGATTCAGTAGTGTTAGGCATTCAGGATCACCGATTACCGTATATAGAAGAAGGCATGCAAACATTAAATTTTCACGGTCATGAACCGATTGTCCGGAATTCAGGAGGGTTAGCTGTTGTACTAGACGGGGGAGTGTTGAACATTTCCATTGTCATAGGGGAGGACAAACCGCTTAGTATTAACAATGCCTTTGAAATGATGGTTGATTTGATTCGACAGCTTTTTCCAGAAATAGCAACTAAAATAGAAGCATATGAAATTGTCGGCTCGTATTGTCCAGGTTCATATGATTTAAGTATCGATGGTAAAAAGTTTGCCGGAATATCACAGCGCCGTATGAAAAACGGAATTGCTGTACAAATCTACTTATGTGTAGAAGGTAGCGGAAGTGAGCGGGCAGAGCTGATTAAGCAATTTTATGAGGCAGGTCTAAAAGGTGAGGAAACGAAATTTCAATATCCGGACATTAAACCGGACGTTATGGCTTCATTACAGCAACTGACAGGACAAGACATCACTGTATCCCAAGTGAATGAGCGCCTCCGTAAATTATTAGCCCAATGGAATGGACAGTTAAATGAACAACCATTGCAGCAAACTGAAATAGAACTATATGAATATTATTTACAGCGCGTATTAAAGCGCAATGAATCAATGTTAAATAAATAAAAAAAGGCGAGGTGCTAATATAGCGCTTCGCCTGAATCATTTAATGATGACTGTGAAATTAAGTTGCCGTTTCGCTCCATTTTGAATGTCGGTGCATTCGGCTCTGAATCTTCTAGTGCCACAAGTCTTCTAGCGCGATTCATAATAGATACAAATTGCTCGTAATCTTCTTTAATCGCTTTATTTTCTTTTTGAAGTGCAGCCAATTGCTGTTCAAGCTGAGTCTTTTGTTCTGTTAACAGTGATGTTAATTTACGCCACTTTACTAAATCTTGCTCATTTGAATTCGTATGTTGCAACTTTACTAAATATGCAATAACGATATCCAATGATAATGCCGATAGTGGAATGGAAGTCGGCTGATTTTCATTTGAAGGCATTAAGTATAAAGGCGTTGTTCTGCGCTTTGTTGCCGTATTCATCATACGCATACGCTCTTTTCGTTCCTTTTTCGCCTGTGCCAAATCTTCCTCGTAAATACGTCTTACTACTGCATTCCAGCGGAAACCACACGCTGCAGCTGTTCTGTTCAATAGATCACCAGCCTCTTCAAAAGCATTAAGCTGTGTGCTTCCTTCTTTAACATGGCGCAAAACAGCTTCTGCCAATAACTCATCATTCTCTTTTACCCACGCATCTTGTCTTGTTTTTGTCATTTAAAACTCCCCCTAATCATTTCATAGTTTTGTTGTTGTAAATCTATCATGTCCAAAGGGGAAAACATTTATTCAATATATCGTAAATTGTTGATAGAATAATGAGAAATATATTCCTATCAGACCTTTGACGGAATTGCTAGTATATACTTGAATGGAATAAGCAATATGCGATACAATAAAGAATAGGTTAAAATAGCTAATAGAAAGGTGTTGACACTATGGCAAACTTATTTCACGTTTGCGATGAATGTCAGGCCGTTAATTTAAAGACGTTAATTCCAAAATTAAAAGAAATTGATCCAGAAGCAACGATTGAAATTGGCTGTCATTCATACTGTGGTCCAGGCCGCAAAAAAACATTTACATTTGTAAATAATCGTCCAGTTGCCGCATTAACTGAAGAGGAGTTAATGGTAAAGGTACTAGACAAACTAAAAAAGTAACGACGTAGGGGACCTGTCCTGAAATAATTTTCAGAATAGGTCCTTTTCGCGTTTATAAGGGTTTTGCAGATGAAAATGATCTATAAAGAATTTAATTAAAGACAATAATGCTTTTGCCTAATGGATTCATTTCTTTTTCACTGAGAACTCACTTATAATAAGGAAAAGGGATAAGGAGGTCGGCTATGTTGACGACATATGCAAAAATAAAACTGCAAGAGGAAAAAGTTTTTAAAGACCCTGTCCATCGTTATATTCATGTTAGGGATCAAGTGATTTGGGATTTAATAAAAACAAGAGAATTTCAAAGACTGCGCCGTATTAAACAGCTAGGTACCACATATTTAGTATTCCACGGAGCGGAGCATAGCCGTTTTAATCACTCATTAGGAGTGTACGAAATTGTACGCCGTATTGTAGATGACGTATTCAGAGGAAGAAAAGAATGGGACGAATCTGAGAGATTACTCGTATTATGTGCAGCGCTCTTGCATGATTTAGGGCACGGCCCGTTTTCCCATGCCTTTGAAAATGTGTTTGAGACAGATCATGAATATTTTACGCGTCAAATTTTACTAGGGGAGACAGAAGTAAATGCGGTACTGCGCAGGGTTTCAGAGGACTTCCCTGAGAAAGTCGCCCAAGTAATAGAAAAAACATATCCGAACGAATTGGTTGTCAGCTTAATTTCAAGTCAAATTGACGCCGATCGAATGGATTATTTACAGCGTGATGCCTATTATACAGGCGTTAGCTACGGTCATTTTGATATGGAACGTATTATGCGTGTTATGCGCCCCCGTGAAAATGGCGTAGTTATAAAAGAAAGTGGAATGCATGCAGTAGAACATTATATTATGAGCCGTTACCAAATGTATTTGCAAATTTACTTCCACCCTGTATCACGCAGTGCAGAAGTTGTACTCAATAATATTTTAAAGCGGGTAAAAGTGTTATGTGCGAGTAATTATGTCTTTAAATATGAGCCAACGCCTTTTATTGCTTTTTTCAAAGGTGATGTCACGCTGGAAGATTATATAGCATTAGATGAAAGTATTATGCTCGCATACTTCCAATTTTGGATGAAAGAAGAAGATCCAATTTTACGGGATTTATGTAGAAGATTCGTGAATCGGAAACTGTTCCAATATACAAATCTCAACCCTTTTAAGCAACCTGAAGTATATGCAGAGCTGCGCCGTCTATTTTTAGAGGCGGGTATGGACCCGGATTATTATTTAGTCCATGATTCCACATCCGATTTGCCATATGACTTTTATCGACCAGGAATTGAAGGGACAAAAAAGCCAATATATTTACTTATGCGAGACGGTGAACAGTGTGAGCTATCAGAGGAAAGTCAAATAGTTGAAGCAATTGCCGGCCGCATAAAAGTGGACCATAAAGTTTACTATCCGGAAGAGTTATTCGATGACGAGAACATTCCGGAAACATTACGTCAGGAAATACAGAAACTAATTGAGCATATATAAAAAAGAGACTAAGGCAGAAGTGGATAAGGAAAAGGGTCTTATATTGATTGGAATGGAGGGCGAGTGTAGCTGACGGCTTATGTAACTTTACTTCTAAATCTAGCGGTAAAATAAGTTGATTCATGTTTTAATCTTTAAATATAGGGACACTTCTTTCGTTTGAAATTTGGTGGTAGGATACTTAAATTTTAACAGAGAGTGTCCTTTTTTCATGCCAGAAATTATGCAGAGATTTACTTGATATAGAAGGGAAATTAGTTGTTCGGAGTGAAGGCGGCGACTCCCAGGGGACAAGTACGTGGGAGAGACTACAGGCTCGAGCCGTGCCCCCAGGAAAGCGTCCGCCGTAACGGAGAACAACGGCTACGAAGTAGACACAATAAGAAAGCAGTTCAAATTTTACTAATCGTAAAATTTGAACTGCTTTTGATTTTGAGGCGGGTTTTGTCCCAGGCCCATCATTTTTAGATTATGACCCAGTCCCATTTGCACTGCAATTTTCATTGTGTACTGCGTAGTCAGCTGAAATATAGGACAAATTAATTGTCGCTGTATCGCACGCCACCTTTTGCAAAGTGGTTTTTAGACATTTCTTCGATGATAATGGATACATTTTCTACTGGTGCGTCAACTGTTTTTGAAACAGCTTGTGTCACTTCTTCTACAAGCGCTCGCTTTTGTTCTTCTGTACGCCCCTCAACCATTTTAATTGTAACGATTGGCATATAGTCGCCTCCTAGTTAAAATATAGTGTATAGTATTTATATTAGCGTATTTGGAGGTATTTACAATGGCAAATGAAGAAAATTCTAAACCAAAAATGGGTTTTACGATTATTAAAAATGATCCAACCGATGGACATAAAGGTTTTGGCATTGGCTCACTTTCTCTAGAAAATGTGTCGCCAGTCATTGTCGATGTCGCAGAAGGAACGGCGATTGTTGATATAGGTGCAATGCATGCAAAAAGTGAAGTAGAGCGTGGTATTAAATTTACAACGAACCGTGAAGACTCAGCAGGTGGTAAAAATTACTGGTTAGTATGGGTGACGATTGACCATAAGGAATCCGGTGCCTACTTTGCAGGCGTAACTGCATGTGAAATGGTTGTAAACCGTGAAAAACGCCGCGGCTATAAAATATTGGCGGATCATGTAAACAGAATGGATAAATCTATGAAGCGCCATATAATCGTTGATCATATGGATGCACCATCAAAAAAAATATTGGCAGACTTCCTGAAAAGCCACAATGAAGAAATGTGGAACAATAGCGATGAAAAATTAGCAAATGATTTAGCGTAAAATGACTTATAGGGTAAATATAAGACACAAATAAATTGATAATCAGTCAATTATTTTTTTGGGAAAATGAATTCATCCGGTGAACAATATGTGACATTTCAAGAACATCCTAATCGGTGGTTGAAACTGCTTCCAAAAGAAAGTAAACTGATTTTAAAGCTTGCAAAGTAGTAGGCTAGGACACGTGGAAAATGAATAGTGATGAGTATTAAGCGGCATTTGAACTTTCCCAAGCCGAATGCCCCATGATTCTCATCCTTTCGTTAACCACAATAGAAAAGCTCTTTCGTTTTACGGACTAGAACCGGAAACGAAAGAGCTTTTTTAATTTTTAGTCCCAAAAACCTTTGAATGCTTCAAATGGTAATGTTTCAAAGAAATTACCCCATGTATCGGTATCGAAGAAATCGAATGTTCCACATGATTCCGTTGGGATATCTGCTGTTTTCATATAAACGACACGTTGGTTCGGACAGGAGGCATCGGCTAAATTACCACTTAGAATATCAACCGTAACAGGCTCGACGCCACTTGGCATTTTAAAAGTTTCGTTTGCTTTTCCATCAAGGGCGGTTTCCATAAAATCGATCCACACTTGTTTGGAAGCTGCCATATCTGCCTGCACAGATAGTGTTTTCCCTTGGTCATAGCCATTCCATACACCGGCAGTTAAGCTAGGTGTAAAGCCAATCATCCATTGATCACTATTTGTCGTCCCCGATTTTGCTGCATACGTGTGGGACATTCTAGAGCGTAAAGATAGACCGGTTGCAGGAGAGTAATCACTAAATACAGGATCGAATATTCCTGTCATCATTTGTGTGAGAACAAAAGCATCCTGTTCAGAAATTACTTGTTCTTTCTCCGGTTTTTTATATTTATAAACAACTTTCCCTTTTGCATCAGTAATCGATAATACGGTAACCGGTTTTCTCTTTTCTCCACCAGCTGCAAGTATGTTATATGCATTTGTTAAATCATACAGCGAATTTTCAGCGGTTCCCAAAGCAATGGAAGGGATATCTTTTTCAGAATATTGAAGTCCAAAGCGTTTTTGAATATCCCGGAAGGAACGGTAGCCGATTCCTTCCAATGTTTTTACAGCATAAATATTGTCGGAAATAGCCAATGCTTGGGCTAAGGAAATGGCATGATCTGCAAATTTATTATTGACGTTTTGTGGTGTATAAGTTGCTCGTCCACTATCATAAGTGAATGTTGTCTCACTAACATCTAAAAACGACATTGGGTGAAAGTCCTTTTCCAGGGCAGCTGCGTATAAAATCGGCTTGATGGCGGAGCCGGGTTGACGATTTCCCAATGAGACCCGATTAAAGGGGCTTATACTATAATCACGTCCTCCTACAAGCGCTGTTACATAACCAGTATGTGCATCCATACTAACAAAACCAACCTGTAAATCACTATTAGGCATATTCGTTTTAATTGCATTTTCGGCTGCACGCTGATGCGCCTGGTTCAATGTTGTTTGAATCGTCCATCCACCTTCATTAATACTAAGGTTTTTGGATTTTAATATGTCAGTCGCTTCTTCCCTAACAGCATCCAAAAAGTAAGGTGCTATCGACTTTGACGCAATCCATTGATCACTTTTTAGTACAACTTGTTCAGACGTAGCACGTGTTTTTTCATCTTCTGTAATCTTTCCTTGATCAGCCATTAATCGTAAAATAACTTGCTGACGATTTGTCGCCTTTTTTAAATCATTTAGTGGCGAATAATACGTCGGCCCTTTTGGAACACCGGCAAGCATAGAAGCTTCGGCTAATGTTAAATCCTTTGCTGATTTGTCATAAAAATAACGGCTCGCTGCTTCTACACCATACATTCCATGTCCGTAGTAAACCGTATTTAAATAGCCTTCTAAAATTTCTTCTTTGGAGTAAAATAACTCTAAACGATAGGCAAATAAGGCTTCATTTATTTTTCGGGTCCATGTTTTTTCATGTGTTAAATAAAGGTTACGCGCATATTGCTGAGTAAGTGTACTAGCTCCTTGGACCTTACCTCCCGCTTTAATATCTGCTAAAACGGCACCGGCAATTCGGGAATAGTCAAAACCACTATGGTCAAAGAAGTCTTTATCTTCCACGGCTACAGTAGCGTCAATTAAATAAGGTGAAATATCATCCAATTCTGTCCAATAGCGACGCTCCTCGGTAAAATAATCACCAATTTTATTATTGTTGCTATCCAAAAAGATCGAAGCTTTCGGAACAGTAAGTGGTGGTGCTCCAGCAACTTGTGCATATATACGCAATGAAAGGAACGTTACAGCGAAAAAACATAAAAGGGCAATAGTAACGAGTCCTACTTTTTTTATAAATCTTTTACGACTTTTTCGTTTTTTATATTGCTGTCTTTTCAAGTTTTTCCACCTCATTTCTTTTTTATAGTAAGCAATAAATTTTCAGTCATTTAGGAAAAGTTATAAAAATTCTATTGCACTTTCAATGAAAACAACTATACTTTTGTCGTAGCACATTAAATGGAAATAAGCATTAATACTGCTATGACTATACGTATTCATAATGTCGAATTTTGTCAGTTGTACTTAATTATACGAAAATAGCGATCAAAAGTTTCATTTGTTAGATTTAGTATGAGCAAAATCACCGGTCGCTATGCATACGAAATTGAGAACAAATTGATTTATAATTGATAATTTAAAATAGAGAAGGATGTAGGTGATCGTAAATGAGATTTGATGAAACTTATGCTGGCAATATGTTTATTAAAAGCCATCAAAATTACGAAGAAAGTAAGGCAGTTCTTTACGGCATGCCAATGGATTGGACAGTAAGCTATCGTCCAGGTCAACGTTTTGGGCCAGCTAGAATCCGTGAAGTGTCAGTCGGTTTGGAAGAATACAGTTTTTACTTGGATCGCGAATTAGCGGATGTTCCATTTTTTGACGCAGGAGACATTCCATTGCCATTCGGTAATCCGGAAAAATCTTTAGCGGAAATTAAGACATTTGTTCGCCAAGTATTGGCAGACAACAAAGTTCCAGTTGGTATGGGTGGCGAACACTTAGTATCATTGCCAGTAATGGAGGCGGTATACGAAAAGTATGATGATTTAGCAATTATTCATTTTGATGCGCATACTGATTTACGTACCGATTATGAAGGTGAACAGTATTCACACGCAACGCCAATTCGTAAAATAGCTGATACAATCGGACCTGAAAATGTCTATTCATTCGGGATTCGTTCAGGTTTAAAGGAAGAATTGCAGTGGGCAAAGGAAAATGGGATGCACATTTCATTATTCGAAGTATTCGAGCCTTTAAAGCAAATCCTGCCAACGTTAAAAGGGCGCAATATTTACGTGACAATTGATATTGACGTATTGGACCCGGCACATGCACCAGGAACAGGCACTGTAGATGCAGGTGGTATTACACCAAAAGAACTTTTGGCATCGATTCATGAAATCGCGCACTCTGAAGTAAATGTGGTCGGCTTTGATCTTGTGGAAGTAGCACCGATATACGATCATTCAGAAATAACAGTAAACACAGCAGCAAAATTAATTCGCGAAATGATTTTAGGCTGGGTGAAATAGTAGAGGGCTTAGAAAGTCAGTAATACCAGGGGGAGAAGTGGGGTGAAGCTATGAATTAGCCCCACTTGTTGCCCCACTTTGTTGTAAAGAGGTACTAAATACATTAACAGTCTTATCTTCAAGTTCCTTTAAAACATGTCCATAAACTGTATGAATCATTTCCGGTGTGTTCCCTAAACGTTCAGCAATCGCTTTTACTGGAATACCATTATTTAAAAGAATTGTAGCGTGTGAATGGCGTAAACCATGCACAGTTGTTTTAGGCAGTTTTGCCAATGCTACCATTCGATTAAAATTAGCGTTTAATCCTGTAGGCGATAAAGGCTCACCAGATGATAATGAAAGAAAAATAAATGTTGATGGTGTTAGTTTTTGACCAAACTTCAAAAGAAGTTGTTTTAAAGCCTTTTGATAAGTCTTTAATTGGGAAATGACTATTTCATCTACTTTAATTGTTCGCTCACTATTTTTTGTCTTTGTAGAACCTATTCCATGCGATCCGCGATGTTTGATAATTTCAATTGTACGATTATCGAAATCAATATTATTCCACTGGAGACCTAGTGCTTCACCCTTTCGCATACCGGTATAGGCCAGTAAATGGAAAAGCGTAGAATGTGTAATGTCCTCATTTACTTCCACAGTTTTTAAAAATACATTCAACTGGTCAGGAGATAAAAAATTATTATCATTGATTCCTTCTCTTTTAGTTGGTAGCACAGCCCCGGCGAGTTTGTTTCTTAATAGAATTTCTTCTTCAATGGCTGCATTAATGGCAGTTCTCATAATGACGTGGAAAGTGCGTATTGTAGAAGGTTTATATTTATCGACTACTTGATCTAGAAAAAGCCTTTGATAAGTTAGTTTATCGAGTTTATTTAACTTTACATGGCCAATAAGTGGTTTTAATTGAAGTCGAATAAACGATTCTCTTTGAGTGGCAGTTGCAGGTTTCCACTTTCTTTTATTCATTTCAAACCAAATATCGAGCCATTCTCCTACGGTCATGTTATCATTTTCAATAGATTTTGTTTCACCACGAAGCGTAGCAGCCTTTACTTCCAGAAGGGCTTTTATCGCTTCTTTTTCTGTTTTAAATCCACTTTTTTTCTTCTCTTTACGTTTTCCTACATTGTCATAATACTTATAACGATACATCCACAATTTTTCGCCTTTTGAAGTTACATAAGAATATACGTCTTTTTCTTTGTTTGATTTTTTATATTGCACTTTTTACATTCCCTTCAGCGCTTGGCAGGGCATGTTTATAGGGACGAATGTAAATTAATTTTCTAATGTAATGTGTAGAACCTGCAATACTTTTTGCTTTTCTTTATCATTCAATGTTTTACCATTGAATGTTATTTCTTGAGTTGAATTCAATATAGTTTCTAGATCTATTTTTGGCTGGATGGTTTCAGTAATTTTAAACCCAACTTTTTTTAAGTAATCCTGTACGTCATCCATTGGAATATCTTCTAAAACATCCCATCCACTAAAATTTTTATTTAATTCCTTATTCATTTTGAGAGAATTCATTACAACAGATAACTTGTGTAATTCGGTCTCTATTTTGTTAAGTTTTTCGCTTAAATTGGTTCTTACCGTATCGCTTAAATCGCTTCTACTTAATTCATGTTGAATCATTTGATATTCAGTATTTAAAATCATGTGTTCATTTTCCAAAGCATTTAATTGAGTTTTTAAAAAATCAGCTTCTTTTATATATCCTGCAGCTTCCATTAATGAGTTATAAATAACCGAGTCTAATGAAGCAGTATTATTTATATGTGTAGTATTACCTATTTTTATTACACCACCGGCACCAGCCAGAGCTTCGGAAATTTTTCTTAATAATGAAATACTCGGTTTATAACGATTATTTTCAACATCACTTAAATATGTTCTTGAAATTTCAGCTTTTTCGGCCAACTTAGTTTGGTTTATTTTTACACTCTTTCTGTATTCCTTAATTTTTTCCCCTACAGTAACCATATGTTCACACTCCTCTTTATAAATAATACGTTTTATATGTCGGAGATACAAGTAATCTAAGTGAAATATGACGGTTAAATAAGTAAATATAGTAAAATGACGGATAAATAAGTAATTTATGCTTGAATTAGTTACGGAAATACCATACAATAAATTCAGTTAGAGTTCTTATGTAGAATGAGGTGAAAATATGCTTAACGAAGAAGTAGGCAAAATGATTAAAGATAGACGAATAGAAAAATGTATGAAGCAAAAAGATTTGGCTGAAAAATTAGATATTTCTAGAAGTTATCTGTCAGATATAGAAAATAATAGATACCTACCTAGCTTTAAGTTGTTTCTCAAAATCAATCGAGAATTACAGCTTTTTAATTTAAACATGATTGACGGAAATACTATTCAAAATAATGAGGTGTTGAAATCATGAATCAAATGGCAGCAATAAAAATTGAAGTTGATGAAAAGTTAATCAAAGATCAACTTGAAAAACGAGTGAATGAAATCGTGGATGATTCCTTACTTCTGATTGATGTTAAAGGTTTAGCTAAAAAGTTATCAATGAGTGAGCGATTTATAGAGGATGAATTTTTACAAGATCCACGTGTTCGATTACACGAAGTTAAAAAGAGCCGTAAACGTTGGTACTTCTACAAACCTACAATGGAAGCAATTACAGAAATTCTAAAAACAGAATGGTAACAAAAAATAACTAAATGCTTGGCAGGGCATGCAGTAAAAACACAACATAGAAAATGGCTTTGAAGGGTGGTGATGTAATTGGTTGCAATCGAAACAATTGAATATGAAGCAGTTCCGATTGAATCACCAAAACATTACACCGCTATTCACGGTAAAAAATTCTTTCAACAGCCTAAACAGATTGAAATGGGCAAGATTACAAACGATTTTAAACGTTTAGGACATGCAACACTTTATACAACGTTAGAAATAATTGAAGCTTTATCCAGTGGTCATTGCGCGATATTAGCAAATTACGAAATAGATTCAGATAATCGCTTTCGTTTTGTGTCAAGTAGTTTAATCGCCATTGATATTGATGATGATTTAGAAATAACAGAACCATTACAAGTGCTAGAAGAATTAAACGATATTTGCACAGGTTTATTCTATACATTCAGTCATGGCATTAAGGGGAATCGGTACAGGTTACTCTTTCAATTAGATGAACCGATTCGGCAGCAACAAGATTTTAATATTTTGATTGAGTACTTAATGGATTACTTAAAGTCAAAAAGTTTACCAGTCGATGTTGTAGCGAAAAACGTTACACAGATTGTTAGGCCAGGTTTAAAAGGTTACGAATTGAATAATCTTCACACAAAAATAAAAATATCTGAATGGCTTCCAAAGGCGCGAATAAAAGCACAAGCGAAGTTAGAAAGACTTGAAAAGCAACGTAATAGCCGAGCTAAACAAATGAATTATAACTTATACAATCCAATGACGTATGAGGAATTGAAAGAAATGTGCGAAGCGATCGGCTACATTCCTTCCGGAGAAGGTGAGGAAACCTTAAAGAAATGGATACAAATCGTTTATGCGTTGAAGAACGAAGTAGTCAAGGGTGAGTTAACCGAGGATGAAGGTTATACACTTTACTGCATTATTAGTGGTCCAGAAGAGAATGAGCGTTACTGGAACAGTTTACGCCCAGATGGTCATGTAAATATTGGGAGTATTGTTCGCCATGCTGAACACCACGGCTATAAACGTAGACATAAGTACAAACACGCTCAACAGGAAACGCTTGAAACGATTCCACAGGAGCGCATAAAGGTTAAGAAGTATCTTAATCCAGATATTGCGAAAGAACTTATACAACGTAAACAGAAGCTTATTGTAGATAGTCCAACAGGTTCAAGGAAAACAAGCTCATTCATGACAGCATTTCAAGAGTTGGCGAGTGAAGAATATTCCTATTATATCTTTACAGCGCCAACAATCATCTTAAGTGAACAGATTGCCAAAAAGTACAATGTGCCTTGTTTAACAGGTGAAACGACTAACGCATTTCATAGCGTAACGACAGCAGCAGTCAAAGGGGAACGACTATTCATTTCCACATATGACAAGGTGGACAAGTTAATAGCTTACCTAACGCATGGTATTGACTACAACGGCAATAAACCGGAATTCATCATAGCAATAGATGAAATACATGAATTTATCGGTTCTTATGGTTATCGGTTTAGAGCAATCGACAAGCTTCAGGAACTAACAAAAGTGGCTACCTCATTAATTGCATTAACAGGTACAGCCGATTTCGCTTTTAAGGATAGTTACGATGCACTTATAAAAATTGAAACAGGCAATACAAAATCACCGGCTATGGATTTTAGAGTTTTCACGTATCACACAAGGAAAGTTGCAAAATCTGTTCCGTTAGTGAAAAACGGTAAAACTGAAATGATTGAACAAATCGAAACCGATGCGAATTTAGCCGATGTTATGCTTCTTCCAGTGTTCAATGCCTTGTTAAAACAAACAAAGGTATTAGCGTTCATTAATAACAAAGATCGCATACAGAGCATTGCGAAACGGCTTAGAAAGCAAGGCATAACCGTTCAAGTCGTAACAAGTGACAGTAAAAAGAGTGAAACGTACAGAAGTATCGCAGAAACAGAAACGATTTCGGATGATGTACAAGTTGTATTGACTACCAGTGTACTTTCAACAGGTTTAAGCATTAACAATACACTCAATTGGAGTTGTTTGGTTGTTTCAGACAAGAGTTCGCCTTTTTTCAATACTTCTACTATTAAACAAATATCAAACCGTTTCAGACAGCAATACCGTTATTTTTGCTTATACATGCGAGAGCCTAACAAAGATTATGCCGATGATAAAAAGTTTTATATCGAAACGGATTATCAACAGAAAAAGAGAATTGTTCAAAGTTATGTAGATTACTTGAATGAAGAATTTACAGATGAAAATTTAAAAACATTCACAACATCAAAAGTCGAAAATCATAACGGAATCTTTTATAGATCCACCGATGATGAAGCAGTAATTGAATTCAATCCAATGTATGTCAGATATAACAGTATGAAGCGTTCAGAACAATACTACAGCACTTTCCGAAATGCCTTTGTAAAAGAAGTAGAGCGCCAATTAGGTGTGAAATGTAGTGCGATGGTCAATGTGAACGATGAAGCAGAAAAGAACAATCAAGATTTTAGTACATTGCTGGAAGAAATAAAGGAAGAACAGGAGCTTAAAAAAGCCGATGATTCGGAGCTACGTGAAGCCTTTAGTCAGTATTTCGATGAAGGAATGCACAAATGTTTTGTACGAAATAACGAAGAAGAAATTCAATTATTTAAAATGATGGTCCATCCTACACAGTTTAATGCTATGAAACGATTATGTCCGATAGCAGACTATGAAACTTGTAGACAGATTGGGATGAACATTAAAAAAGTAGCCGATACGCATGTGTTTTATAACGATATTGTTTCATTGGTGGAAATCGCAGCGTTTGAAAGTAGCAAAAAAACAAGCGTCACCAAAAAAGTGTATCGGGAATTACTGAAAATTGAAGGTAAAACTTATCCATCAGCAGACTTTAAAAAAATGATGAAATACGACTTTCCTAAAAAGTTAAAGGTCCAGGAAAGTGATGTGAAAGAAGCTTTGAAGTTGTTTCACTCTTTTCATAGTCGTACAAAGATAGAACGGCTCACAACGATTAGACCGCTTTCGATTGAGCTAGTAGCCAAAATTAGACACTCACAAATAGATGGTGACGAGAGAACAGAGCTTTCCGAAAAGTCTATACGAAATACCATTATACGCTATGTATACACTCAAAACGAAAACAAACAGAAGGTATTTTTACCGGCAATTTCTGAAAAATACGGTATTGAAAAGTATGAGGATTAGATGACGTTTATGGGGCGAATGTTTCTTAGAGATTTTAAACAACATAGAATAGCCATAAACGTCATCAGAAGTCCTGTAATATCAAGGGTTTGATGCCCATCATCTTACTAAAAATTGATGTAAAATTGAGCGTTTAAGAACAGCTGTATTTTTAACAAAAACAAGTCATTTTTCTTTACAAATTATTGAGTGATGAATACGAAAGGTTGGCGAGTAAATGAACAATTACACATTAATTGTACTGACATACGAGAACGAAAAATCTGCTTCCCTACACTTGAACTATACAATTCAATATTTCAATGAACGCAATATTGAAATAATCGACATTACTTCAAACGTTACAAAATTCGAGAAAAATCTATCCTATGTGTTTGTTATCAAGTTAAAAGGCAGGCACAGTGTAGAGAATTTTCACGATGAATATATGTGAGGTGAACCAATGAAAAATGCAGAACTAGCTTTATTACCGATTAATCAGCCAGATCAATATGAACAGTTAGAGCAGCGTTATAAAGAGCTATTACAACAATGGATCAATGAGCGAGTAAAGCCATATTTAATTCAATCTTACAATCCTTCATTAACAAGCTATGGATTGAAGCATTATTTTGAAAGAGAAATAGGTGTGTATATAACAAACGGAGCCTTTAAAGGTGGCATGTTAGCAGCTGGGATTTTGCCGCAAAGCCATGAAGCATTAAATTGGGTTTTTAAAGTCGGCAAACGGTTTTACAAATAAATTAAAAAGGTGGTCGCTGAAATGACAGTGAAATTTTTAGAAGATTACGATATTCAAATATTGGAGCGGTACTGGTTCAAGCGTAATGAACTAGAAGAGGAAGCAAAACAAGCGGAAAATGGCGAAATGTATGTAAATGACCGTTTAAAGCTTGTGAACGCTATGAAAGCCATTTACGAAACGGAAAGTGAAGATTATCGAACATTAATTGATATGTACTTTGTGGAACGTGCCTATCCAGAAGATATTGCGGATGAGCTAGGAAAAAAACGCCATCAGATTTTAAAGATGAAAAAGTATTTATTAGAACGATTTGCTGAAAAGATTGGCTGGGTTTATTAAATAAAAAGGGGGTCTGTAGTATGTATAGAAGCGATTTGAAAGATTTCAATTACAAATTATTAGAGCAATGGCTTATGGAGAAAGAGGATTTAAAGAAAGAATTACTAAGTGGAACGGTTAGCACAACACGTAGAGAACATTTAGCAACAGTCCTTACCGCAATAAATAACCTTTATTTTAGTTCAACTGATACACATAAAAAAGTTATTGACCTACTCTTTTATAAATCTCAATATCCAGAAGATGTGGCAGACGAAATCGGATATACCATTTCACGTTTGAACAGTTGTAAAAAGCACTTATTGGAGAAGTTGGCAGTCGAATTAGGTTGGATATACGATTTTTAAAATAAGGAGCTGAATGAATTGAATCCTGAAGATGTGAAAGTAATTGAAGGGTATTGGAAAAATCATGAATTATTTAAACGCGAACGCAACCTACTTGAAAAAGTATATGCAACAGATGAATTAAATGCAGATATACGTTATCCAAAGTTAGTTGCCATTCTTGATGCAATCGAAAAAGTATATGGAGAATTAAACGAGCAATTCCAGCGATTCATTCAAGTTCGCTACTGGGAAGAACTTTCGCCTACTTATGAATATGCAGAAGTGGCTGACATTCTCAATATGTCTGTTGCTAAAACGTATAAGATCCGAACGTTCGTTATGACTAAGACAGCAAAAGAACTAGGTTACATTACAGAACCGACAAAACTTTAAAAGGTGGTGCAGCTCATTGGCGATTATAGTCACGAAGCCAGAAATTGCGCATTCATCTATAAGGACTAAAGTCAATGAATTGCTTTATTGCCTACAGGTGGATGCGCAACGTAACAAGGCCATAGAAGAGTTATTAATAGAAAAAGATAATGCAATTCGTGAACTTTATAAATTTTCATTTGGTACCCGTTCATATGAAGAAGGTGTTCCAGGAAGTAGAAGTGATCCATTTTATCATGTGGTTAACATCATTGCTCTTAAAGAATGGTATGAAAAGCGAATAAACCGTTACAGGTTAAAGCACGAACGCTTTCATACAATTTTGGAACATTTACCGTTTGGTGATAAGGAGACACTAATACGAGCCTTCTGTACAACCTTAGAAGTTGATGAAAAAGACGTGAAAGAAGTTATCCGAAAGCACTTGAAGTACATTGAGTCAGTTTATAAAAAATACGAACGGGATGCATTAAAACGCAGTATGGAACTATCGGATGATATAGAGGGACCTTCTGAAGTCATTGTTCCAAAGGCAGATGAGGAAAAGCGAAAGAAACGGCTTGCTAAGATACGGAAAACTTTACGTTGAAATCGGAAGGGATGAAGTCAATTGAATAAGAGTAAGTTGCAAACTATTTGCAAATGGATGGATATGGCGAATTATTACCAAGGAAGAATAGAAGACTACCAATCCATTTTAGAGGGCAACTTGGAATGCCATGAAGTAAAAAAATTTGCCGAAAAGGAAATTGCTCATCAACAGAAAAATTTAAAGGACTTATTCGATTTAGTTCGTTCAAAGCAAGTTGAAAAATCATTTGAAAATGTACTGATACTAAAATATTTCGAAGGTTATTCACTGGATGAAGCAGCAGATGAACTAGGATTGAATGCCGCGACAATTAAAGAGAAACACGCTGTATTCACAAAGCACTTTAAAGAACATCGTTCATTGAAGGGTGGTGATAGTAAATGAATGAGTACAATTTCAAAACAAAAGAAGGACGTATGAAGTTTTACAAGAGCAATGCTTGAAGGGGAGTTAATGGTGTACGTAACCAAGCTGTTAAACGTGACAAAGAATGTGTGTGGTGTAAAGAGAAAGGGTTAGTCACCGTAACAAACTTAGAAGTGGATCATACCAAAATTTTAGAAGAATGCACATACGAGGAAGCGATTGACTTGAGTTTGTTAAGGGTTTTGTGTCGTTCATGTCACAATTTACGGCACAATCGTTTCGAAGGAAAAGTTAAAAAGAAAAAGAAGTGGCAAGACGAAAGATGGTAGGTGAAAAGTCCCCCCCATTCGACAGGTTTGATTCACTATTTTTTGTCCTGGGAGCGGCAGGGTATCTACTGTCTGGTTTTTTTCAGAAATCTCATGAAGGGGAGGGGGAGGGGGGTAAATATGAGGGGAGCGAAACAATGGCAGTGAACGTTGAAAGTTTACAAAAACAGCTTATGGATAAAATCGACAAAGAAAATTTAGTCGAGGTCGAGAAGGTAGAACGTTATATATCATTAGTCAGCTCTTTTAATCGTATGAGTAAAACCATTGAAGAAGAAGGGGAAACATTAGTTACTGAAAATGGCGCCCAACGTTTTACCAAAGCACATCCGTTAATCAGTGAACGTAATAAAATTAATACGGCTTTGCTAGCGATCGAACGCTCATTTGAATTTGAAACGAAAAAGGGCGGCTATGATATTAACGATTTATTTTAAATAAAAACTAGGAGGTCTTTTACATGGCAAAAATCGAAAAAAGTTAATCCATAATTTTATTCGAAATAGACGCAGAGGGTGAACATAGCCCCCCTAGGTCATAATTCGGGTTAAAAATCGCCGTTTACCGGCGGACCCCTTCCTTTGCTACGCGGATGGGTTTATGAAAGGGGGGAAAAGCTCGGAATATATGTGCCAGTCCATAGATTAGCACTATCTAAAAAATGAGGGAGTGGAAACGGTGACTACTACTATTCCAGTATTAACAGAAAACCAAAAGATTTTAATAAATGTTAAAGGTGAATGGACCGCATTAGATCCCGTGAAATACGGTGAAATTTTAATAAAGGTTCACAATGGTGAAGTGAAACAAATTGAGACTACCACAAAAGAAAATTATTAATTGTTCTACTGGACATACCAGCGAGCATGAGAAACCGAATTCGGTTATCTTGTGCTCTTTTTTTATTCCAAAAATGAGGTGAGTTAAATGGCAGAAGTAGGAAATTTAGCTGTGCGGCTTTCATTAGACAACGCGCAGTTTGAAAAATCTATTGCATCAATGAATCGTACTTTGCAAGCAATGGGTCAAGAGGTTCGAGGGTTGCAAAACAAAGGTAAGGATTGGGGAGCATCGCTTGACGGTTTAAGGCAGAAACAAGATGCACATTCACGTTTATTAGAGGGGCAACAGACCAAAGTTAGAAAGCTTGCTGACGAGTATGAGAAAGCTAAACAGGAAACAGGCGAACATTCTGCGCAAACCGAGAAATTAGCGGTACAGCTTAATAAGGCATCTGCTGAAATGAATCGTACCGAAACAGAATTATCACAAATAACAGCGGAATTACAAAAGCAAGAAGCGGAAATGAAAAGAGCTCAATCCAATTGGAACAAGATAGGCGAAAGCGCTACTGCATTTGGAGATAAAATGAAAAGTGTTGGCGACAAAATGAAAGATGTTGGTAAGGAATTATCAATGAAATTAACAGCTCCAATTGCTGCCTTAGGTGTTGGGATGGTTAAATCAGCAGTTGATTTTGAATCAGCTTTTGCCGGGGTACGTAAAACAGTCGATACAAGCGAAGAGGGCTTTGCAAAATTAGAAAAAGGTATTCTTGAAATGGCTCGAATACTACCAGCAAGTGCAAGTGATATTGCGGCGGTTGCTGAATCTGCAGGTCAATTAGGTATCGCAGAAGATAATATTTTATCTTTCACTCGTACCATCATTGACTTAGGTGAATCTACTAACATGACCGCTGAACAAGGCGCTACTGAATTTGCTCGTTTTGCAAATATCGTCGGCATGTCACAACAAGATTTTGACCGCTTAGGTTCATCCATAGTTGGGCTTGGTAACACCATGGCAACAACGGAATCTGAAATCATGGGAATGGCTATGCGTTTAGCTGCACAAGGCTCACAAGTAGGGTTGACTGAATCACAAATCTTAGCGTTATCCGCAACGATGAGTTCGCTTGGTATTAACGCCGAGGCGGGCGGTACCGCAATGAGTATGATTTTGAGCAAAATTAATACAGCGGTTGGTAAAGGTGGAAAGAGTTTAGACGGATTCGCGAAAGCCGCGGGAATGACTTCAACTGAATTTAAGAAAGCATTCGAAACTGATGCGGCAGGAGCATTAGATACCTTCATCAAAGGGCTTGCAGAGAGTTCCGAAAAAGGCGCAAACTTAACGACCATGCTTGCTGGTTTAGGTATCAAAGGGCAGTACGAACGTGACACATTACTACGACTTGCGGGTGCTGCAGATTTATTTGGTGGAGCGATGGAAACGTCTGCAACTGCTTGGAGTGAAAATACAGCTCTATCAGAGGAGGCGGCACAACGTTATGAAACGACTGCTTCCGTATTGAGTTCGTTGAAGAATAGACTTGTAGAAGTTGGAATTGCATTCGGAAATAATTTACTTCCTTACGTAATGCAATTTGCCGATATTGTCGGACCGTTAATCACTAAGGTAGCTGAATTAGATGTGAAATTCCAAATGATTATTTTAGCATTCGCGGGTATTGTAGCTGCTATCGGTCCTGTATTAGTTGTGGGAGGGATATTGGCATCTTCAATAGGTTCAATTGCAGGTGCGTTCGGGGGTATGTCGGTAGCAATAGCAAATGCGGGTGGAGTAATGGGGGCGCTAAAACTCGCTTTTACATCCTTAACAGGTCCGATTGGATTAGCAATAGCAGCTATTGTAGCTATAGGGGTTGCAATGGTAGCGGCTTATAAAAATTTCGACGGATTTAGAGATAAGGTAAACACAGTATTTACAGCAGTAAAGGATATTACGGACAAAGCATTAACAAGCGTCGCTTCATTCGTTCAAGAAAAATTAAAGACGATAACTACTTTTTGGAATGATAACGGACAACAAATAATGAAGGCTACAGAAAATGTTTTCGGTGTCATAAAAAAAGTGATAGAAACAATTATGCCTGCTGTATTAGTTGTCATTGACTATGTGTGGACGGCAATTAAAAGGGTAATCACAGGTGCGCTTGATGTCATTATGGGCGTTGTTAAAACATTCAGTGCTTTATTTACAGGTGACTTCAAAGGTATGTGGGAAGGTATTAAACAAATATTTAGCGGTGCAATCGACTTAATAATAGGAGTACTTTCGTTAAGCTTCTTGGGCGGTATACGCACAATCTTTACGAATCTTTCTAAAACTGCAATCAATTTGATTAAAACAAAATGGACTACCATTGCAGGTACCTTCAAATCATTCGCGTCTTCAATTCCTAATACAGTTAGCGGAATGGCGACTAGTGTAGCTAATCTTTTTAGAAATTTAGGAACGACTGTGGTAAATCTCATTAAATCAATGTCTACTAGCCTTATTAATACCGTTAAAGAATTACCGAGTAAGTTCTTACAAATCGGTAAAGACATAATGAATGGATTGATAAATGGTATTAAATCACTTGATGCAATAAAGGCTATTTCAAATGTAGTAAACGGAATTGTAAACACAGCAAAAAGTATGTTGGGTATTCATTCACCTTCTCGCGTATTTAAAGAGATTGGTCTGTGGACGGGTGAAGGGTTAGTAATCGGATTAGATAGTTCTAGTAAAAATGTTAATAAAGCCATGGAGAATATCGGTAATGGCATTTTAACAGTTTCAAAGTCATTCCAGAAAGAGTATTCGGATTTACTAAGTGAACACAACAAGAAAAATGAAAACAAAGAAGATCAAGCACTTAAGAAAATACAAGACATCCGTAATACAGCAGCCAAGAAAAAGAAGGCATTAACAAAATCACAAATACAGGAAATTGAAAGGTTAGAGAAATCCTATTTAGACCAAAAAAGTACGAATAAAATCAATTTTGACAAAAAGTACAAAACATTGGTTGAGAAATCGGAGAAAGAATATTTTACTGTTATTAAAAATTATGTTGATGATAAAAAGTCATTGAATAAATTATCAGTTGAAGATGAAGCGGAAATTTGGGAGCAATCTATTGAATTGTTTGTAGAGGGTTCGAAACAACGAATTCAAGCTCAACAAAATTACAATAAGGCCATACAAGCGGTAAATAAAGAGCGTCTCGAAAAAGTCGAAAAGCATATTGCAGATAAAAAGTCATTAGATCAATTATCTATAGTTGATGAAGCATTAATTTGGGAAAAGTCAATGAATCTATTCGCTGCAGGTACTAAAGAACGCATCAAAGCACAACAAGAATATAAAAAAGCTACCGAAGCAGTAAATAAGGAAATTACAGCGATTAACGAGGATTTCCAAGGTCAAATTAACAAGGTGAACGAAGAGTTAATTAAGCAAGAAGAAACGCTCACAAAAGCCTATGAGGATGCTGTAGACAAGCGCGCCAAATCGTTGTATTCATTCAAAAACTTATTCGATGAATTTAAAGTTGAGATTGATACAACAGGTGACCAATTACTTGTTAACTTAGGGACGCAAGTTGAAGGTTTTAAAGTATGGCAAAGAGAGATTGAGAAGTTATCTGAAAAGGCGATTGATAAAGGCTTATTAGCTGAATTACGTGAGATGGGACCGAATGCCCTTCCACAGTTGATTGCATTGAACAACATGACAAGCTCTCAATTAACTCAATACAGTAATCTGTATAAAGAGAAATCGAAACTTGCTCGTACACAAGCTGAAACGGAAATGATTGGCATGAAAAATGATACTGATAAGCAAATTACCGAATTACGGAATGCGGCCAATAAACAACTAGACACGTTAAAAAATGAGTGGGATACAAAAATTAAGTCGTTGACTAAAACGACTGCTACCGAATTATCTAGCTTAAAACAAATCGGTGTTGATGCTGGTAATGGATTGTTACAAGGTCTAGCATCCACACAAGGCGCATTACAAAAGAAAGCACAAGAAATTGCTAACTCTATCAGCAAGACCATTCAGAGTGCTTTAAAAATCAAATCACCATCACGCGTCATGATGGGGTTCGGTGAAAACATAGGTGAAGGTTTAATTATCGGTATGGAAGATAAAATTAAACAGGTTGTAAACGCAGGCAAAAAGTTAGCGTCTGCTGTAACGCAACCTATGGATTCAATCTCTATGGGCAGAATGAACGGAGTATCGACTAGTATAGATAAATCAAGGTCATATAAAAATGGCGATACGCACATTCATGTATACGGAAATAACCCATCTCCGTCAGAAATTGCTCGCAGATATACACAATCACAGCGACAACTCGCAATGGAATGGGGTGTGTAAATGATTAAGAATGAAAATTTAATAATTCAACAGGGTACCATTAAACTCATAAAAATAGAAATTAAGGAAATCAAAATTTTAATCAAGAAAATGAGGAAAGACGTCAAGGCGACAGGTTTTATAGAAATAGAAAGAGCTATGGAAATCATTTTCAAAGAATTTGAACAGAATCTATTGCCGATTGAAAATGCAATTAAAATATGGAAGTTCAGAGATGCTACACCAGAATCAGTAGTTTATATTCTCGGAGCTTATAAAACGGTAAAAGAATATAAACAACTAGTGATGGATGCATATTCACAAGTATAGTTTTATCGAGGGTATCTATAAATAAAAATCTTTCACATTAGAAACTGTGGGTGCAAATATAAATTTTTCAATGGAAAACCTACCGCTCGTTGGGCTTGTGTAGTAAAGTCGTTGGCGATTGCTGACGGCTTTTTATTATCCTGAAATATAGTGACAATTATTCCCATTCACATTATGATTAGTTTAAAGAAATTTGAGGAGATGGAAAGATGAATTATGATATCTACTGTGACGAATCAGGTAATACTGGTACAAATTTTTTGGACGAGAATCAACCGCTCTATGTAATATCGGGATGGATGGTCGAAAGAAATTCAAGTTATAGAGTTAAAGATAAAGTTATAAGTTTGAGGAAGGAAAATTTTCCTCAAGTTAATGAATTAAAGGGAGCTAGATTATTAAAAACTAGCAATGGGAAACGTTTTTGCGCAAATTTCATGAAAGAAATGGGTCAATTAGGGTGTACACCTTTTTTTATAGTTGCAGAGAAAAGGTATTGCTTAGCGGCAAAGATTGTTGATGCTTTTTTTGACAGTGAGTACAATGATAGAATTTCAACTACATTATCTTGGAATAACCACATAAGGAAAATAATAGCCGAAATAATTTATAATATTTCAGAGGAATCGATAGAAAAATTTGCAGAAGTACATAAGTCCCCATCAATTGCCAATATTAAAGATACTCAGATACAACTAATAAAGGAGTTTAGAAAGTATGGTTATGATCAGTTAGCTTATGCTGTTGAAGGTTCAGGTAACCATTTGGATAAAATTCTTGAAGAAGAAACTTATACAGAATCGGGTATGGAAAAAAAAGCTTTAAAAACTCTTAATTTACCTGTGTTTGTTTCATTTATTCAATTAATCGAATTGTTTTCTAGAAATATAAATTTTAATAAAGTTAGAATGGTACATGATGAAATAGCTCAGTTCAAAAAAGTTTTTCCGGAAATATTTCAAATTTATTCAAAATCAAAAAGTAAAGAAACACTAATATTATCAAGTGGAACAGAAATGGTATTCTCCACACTTAAGTTGAAACATTTTGAAATGGGTGACTCAATGAAACATCCTCTAATCCAAGCGGGTGATATCTTATCTAGCACAATCAATAATTATCTAACGAAAGTAAATAACAATGAAGTTATCGAACCAGAATTAAGGGATATTGGAGAGTTTATTGTAGGTTCTATTTTAGTTAATAATGAATTTATAGGACGTGGTTTTTGTGATTTTGTTTGGTCTACAGAGTTAAAGAAGAAATTATTTAACGAAGTAGGAATAAGTACAAGTTTAGATTTACCCACAAAACAAATTGAATTAGATATAGAAGAATTCCTAATTAAAAAATGAAAATCTTGAAGTTATAACTAATATGGTGTCGCTTTTTATTATGCCCTAAAAATATGTGGAAGGTGTTGAACACATGATAATTAATCGATGATGATATAACTCTTAAATGCGTAAAAGTCTGTAGTTCATCGTCAAATAAAAATAAATGGAAAGGATATTTGCAAGTATTGTAAAAATTACCCATTACTTATATAATTTGTGCAAGAGGTGATATTGTGAGAAAAATACTAGTTTTACTATTTACTCTTGTGTTATTTGTATCAGTTGCATTACCAACTGCTAGTGCAACTTCCAAGCAACTTGAAGTTCATTTTATTGATGTAGGTCAAGGAGATTCCATTTTAATTCAAACACCAAAAGGAGAAAATATTTTAGTGGATGGTGGTCCTCGCAAAGCAGGAAAAGGACTTGTAGACTATTTGAAAAAATTAGGAATAAAAAAACTTGATTATGTTGTAGCTACGCATCCTGATGCAGATCATGTTGGTGGGTTAGTTAGTGTTCTAAATTCAATTTCAGTTAAAAATTTTGTGAATAGTGGAAAAGCCCATACTACTGATACATATAGTCAGATTTTATCGTTAGTAAAGACTAAAAAAATAAAATATATCGAACCCGAAATTGAACAGATACTTATAGGGAATTGGACCTCGGATTTCTACATGCAAACGTTATTTGCAGATTCACTTGCTAAAGATACAAATGACGCTTCCATTGTATTAAAAGTAGGTTATAAGGATGTAGAGTTTTTGTTAATGGCTGATGCAAGTGAAGATTTAGAAGGGTTACTTGTCGATTCATACGACTCCTTAAAAGTACAAATCCTAAAAGCTGGCCATCATGGGTCTAACACTAGTAGCTCAAAATATTTCTTAGATGCAGTTCAGCCAGAGGTAACGATTTTAAGTTATGGTAAGAATAATAGTTATAAACATCCTCACAGTGATGTATTAATGAGATTAAAAGCAGCTAAATCAAAAGTTTATTCAACGGCCGAGAGTGGGACCATTATAATAAAGACGGATGGGAAGTCCTATAAAGTTTCTGCCAAGGAAATGATTGTGCCAGGTAAAACGGATACTAAACAGCCACTTCAATCGAAGCCTGTTACAAAGCCTGTAGAAGTTCCAAAAAGTTTATATAACAATTGCGCAGAGTTAAATACAGTTTATCCAGATGAGGTGTCGATTGGTCATTCAGCTTATGAATCAAAACATGATGCAGATAATGATGGTTGGGCATGTGAGCCTTTGGAAGAAAATACTGTTACGCAGCCAGTATCAATACCTACAACTGTAACAACACCTTCAACACCAACCACAACACAGTCGACATTTAAAAATTGTACTGAACTGAAAAAAGTATATCCAAATGGAGTATCATCGAGTCACTCAGCTTATCAGAAAAAGTTCGACCGTGATGGGGATGGATATGCATGCGAATAATACTGTATACACTTAACTTTGTAATTAAGATTATAAGATAAAAATCTTGTAATCTTTAATGTGCGTGAGAGTAATAATTAAAGCCTCCCATAGCTAATTCTACTGTGGAAGAAAAGGAGGAGGCGCGTACATGGGTTATTAACAGCTCTCATTAAATGGTATTGAGAAGGGGATAAATTGATTTTAGCGTTGGCTGCTATGTCGATTTTTAATGGAACTAAAATCTAATGCCTATTGTCTTATGACATTGGTTTATTTTTACATTTTAATTTAAATAATTCCTTTTCTTGTAAAATTAGTATCCATATTGATAGAATAGGAGCAGGATTACTTGTTTTTTTATAGAAAGAGTATTTAAAATCTAATTATAGGAGAAATGGTGAATTTTTTGGAGATTAGACGCTTATCACAATATTCAACAACATATTTAGACCAAAATGAAATTGCTTTTAAATATATTAATGATAACATATTACACAACACGAACACTTTGGTTCCACGATTATTTAATAAAATTTTGGTTATATTATCTAGTGTTAAAGCAAATTCTCAACCTGATTTTTATAATAAACCGAAAGAAGTACATCTTGTTTTACAGAATCACTCCTATAGTGGGGAAATTATAAAACGATTGAACACGTCTAAGCTAAGGTGCGACGTTTTCGAAGTTAAAATAGATCAACCTCCTAATTATTATAGAATGTTATTTATTATGGAAAATCAACAATTAGTTTCATTCGTGTTATTTACATTTGGTTTTACAAAAACTCCTTCGGTAATAGACGTAAAAACTAATTTATATAGTTTGTTGAGTTCTGATGTGTCAAAGAAGTACCATATACATAAGAAGGGGGTGGATTATCAATGAGTAATGATTTTTTAAATGAATTGTTAGCCTTACATCCTGAATTAGCAGAGGAATATGAATCAGAACAATACAAATTATCTTTGGAGATAATTGGGTTAATGACTGAACTTGGAGAAGAATCAAGAAAAATGGCTAAAATTATTGGTAGTAGCCATAATAAGTATCTTCGATTAGAAAGTGGCGATATTTCTGTTCCGGTTAGCGAGTATAAAGAAGCAATTTTTAAAATTAATGTATTCAAGGAACAAAATTCGGCTCAAGATGAACAAACAGCTTCTGATCAACAATTGGTTTATGGAGAATTTTCATTTAATATAAGCAAAGCTTTTGAGGTATCCACTTTTGAAATTGCTGCAATAATGGAAACTACCGTGAGTTATTTAAATTCTAAATCTACTCATACAACTGAAAGTTCTATACCTCCATCGCGTATTAAATCATATAGAGATAAAAATAATTTTATAGGGCTTAATGAAGTTATTCAAAAAAATTGGTCCTTAACATTGAATAATACAGAGGAACATTCAAATTCATATGGAGAATATACTTATATTTATTAAGAGGAGTTAATATATGAAATTATTAGGTTTCGAAGGCCATGAGATTACTTCAATAAACTATGAAGTAATAGGTGCGGAAGAAATTGAAGAACGTTTAAAAAGAAATATAAAAGAAAAAGAAGAGGATAACATACTCATAGAAGAAGAAGTAAATATACAGCTTACAAAAGAATTAACTAAAACGCTTATTTCAGGTATTGTTGTTGTTATTGATACAGTGGGATATAGAAAGATTGTTATAGAAATTAAGGGTGAATTTATTTTTGAAAATGAAGGAGAAAAAGATCCTAAAGTAATTTCAGAATTGATATACAACGAATTTTGGCCAACATTAAGAAAATATGTTTCTCCAGCTATTTCTACTTTGACGAGTATTACCAATAGAGGAGAATTAGAAATTAATCTTTAAAAAAGAATTTAGATGACCACCAATATGAATTTTACTGTATTGTAATTAGGTGAAATGGCTTTTCACCGTGATGGATAACGCAGTATGGCATGCTGAAGTAATGATGGATGACTACAGACATGGAATTTTTGATTAAGAAAATTATAATTAAACTACAGAGGTCACATACATTTGGGTGTGGCTTTTTATTATGCCTAAGAGACAAATTGTAATAAAAATGTCGGAATTCTCTTCTAAACTATAAATATTGGTTGTATAATATTGTTAATTTTAATAAAGGAAGGTAATTCGTTTGAGTAGTTCACCAGGAAGTAGTAGTTCTCCAAGAAATTTATATTTTGCTAATGAAGTATTAAAGAATTATGAGAAGGAAGACCAATTAAGAAATGCATCAAAAAAACAATTGGATATTATTAAGGAAACATTGCATTTGGAAATTCAACATCAAAATGGTGCTAACAGTCTTTTTTTAACGTTTCTTTCTATATTTTTTGCCTTATTTGCAATAATGATTTCTGTTTTTGACAATAATCAAAATTGGTTATTAGTTTTTATTCTTCTAATATACATATTTTTAATGACATCTTATTATTTTTGGTCCTCGCTTAAGCTAAGGAAATTGAATGAATTATATAATTTAGCGAGATTTGTTCACTCAACTAAATAAGTTTAAGAATACCAGCATAGTCACGATTATTAAGAGTTGTGGCTTTTTTTATTATGCAGCAAAGGCGGTGAACACATGGAGAATCAGGGCTTTGGATGTGCATTGCTAAATATAAAATAGCCCAAAAAGAAATTTTCGGACATTTGCTTCACTTTTTATTTACCGTATTGTAAATTAATTGGTAATAATGGGGTGGGGAAATGTATATATTATCAAATTCATTTGTAAAACCAATTTATGAATATCGTGTCGAATCATATTCAATGGAATTACTTAGTCACAGTGCTGTTGCTCACATTGATTTAAAGATTTTTGGAGAAGAAGCTGTATTTGAGATGTATAGTGCCGATTATGAAATCGAAAGAGCTGATGGTAAAAATTTTGAAGGGAGTTGTATGAACCGACCAACGAAAGAAGCCACACTTTTGGCAGTAGAAGAATCAGTAATTGATGCATTAGAAAATGAAAGTTATTGGGTGTAATGAACAACATCGAGTGCAGACATAAAAAGCCTTCCACAGATAATTGTGGAGGGCTATTTTTATTTTGTCACCAAACTTTTTTCGTAACAATACTTATATAATTCAGCGGTCACATAACAATCGTGGAGCGCATTGTGTGATTTTAAATGGTTCAATTTTAAAAATCGTTTCAGTGTAACTAACTTATGGTTTGATGTGTTATCAATGCATTTCCGAGCGAGTAACAACGTATCGATTACTTTATATCTCACATAAGGCAATTTATATTCATTGATGCTTGTTAGTAGAAATGTCATATCAAATGAAGCGTTATGGGCAACGATTGTCTCATCTTCTAAAAATGATAATAAGTCGGGTATTACATCACTTAAGTAAGGGGCATTACCAACATCATCATCGGTTATGCCTGTGATTTTCATGATTTTTGGTGGTATCTCATAAATCGGATTAACGAATGTAATGTATTCGTTTGTCTTTTCAAAGTTCCGGTATTTAACAGCAGCTACTTGAATAATTGAATCTTCTTCTGGATCAAATCCAGTTGTCTCAAAATCTAATACGGTGAAGTCAGGTGTTAATTTACGGACTTTCGAATAGGTTAGATGATTTGAATTATCGGTAATTCTTCTAGGCTTAGGTACGTCGAAATCTACATTTAATACAGGTACACTTACTCTATCTGAATCTAATCGTAGTTTTACAGTGTAGTCAATTCTTTCTTCTTGTTGTATTGATGGAATGGATTCATTTTCGTTTGGCTTCTTAGAAAATATTTTTTTAAACCAATTCATTGAAACACCCCTTTTATTTTACATTTTATTGGTAATTGTAATAATTGTACATATCAAATATGCTTACTAGTGCTTATTTTTATATCATTGTACTTTTTCTTTTTTACTGACGATACAACGTTAACAAAATTTGCTGAAATAATGTGTTCTTTGTTGGTGGTACATTCGCCTTAATAGCTGTGCCGTTGAGGTAGTTATTTAATCAATTACATATGTACTTCGATTTTGTAAACAAAGAAAAGGTAGTGAAGATTTGGCAATATTTATATTAAATATGTGGAGTATGCAAAAGATTAGTGCGGAAAAGGTGCAATCATATGTACCGAAAGGAATTACACAAGAAGAGTGCGATATGATTCTAGCAACGCCACAGGGGAACGAGTATAATGTGGTTAGGTACCTGTTAAAGGGTAATAGTTCCAAATTGTGTAGTAACTCAATTTTCTTTAGAATAGCAAACACTTATTGAAGGTAGATTTTCCCCTTTCGTCGAAATTAGTAGGTGAAAGGGTGAATAAAATGATTACAATTGAAAAAGAAATACTACATGAATTATTAAAGCATCGTTACGAGTGTTATGGGTTATTTTATTTAACTCAACCGAATAACAGAGAGGCAGCTTTAAAACTACATGAAATGGGATACTATGATGATGAAATAGGACAAGTTACTCAACTAGGGCAAGAGTATTTTGACAATCTATATTTGAGTGTTAAAGAAAGCTTATTAAATGAATTAAGAAAAAGTAAAGGGAAAACTTACAACGAAATTTCATTTAAAATTGGCTTTAAAGAAAATACTTTGTATCTACATCATTTTATGAAGAAATTAGAAAGAGAAGAGATTTTGTATTACAAAGAAGGGGAAGACTTTGATTCACCTTTCAAATTTATTTTCAGATAGTTAATTGGTGTCATTTAGCCTTCCACAATCTGTGGAGGGCTTATTTCTTATTATATGTTTTTCACATTAAGCATAATAAGTTTCTCAACTATGTAATCGACCATATGGATTTGATTTTTTTACTAGGAAAACCGATTAATTGATAGCATGTGCAAATTAGTTGGCGATTGCTAATGGCTTTAAATATTTGTTTATTAAAAACGTCCTGAAAATAATGCAAAGACCCCTAGATTGTTAGAGGTCTTTAAAATATTCTGTAATATGTTTTATAGAATCTTCTGATTCGAAAATATTAATAATTTCGGTCCTACGTACAAATACATTGAGGTGTTTTACAAGGAAAATAAGTTCTTTTCCTCTGTAATCCTCTAGAGATTTACATTCCGGGTCATTTGGCAATTGAATAATAAACGAAATATCACATTCAACTGAATCAGGGTTAATTTGTTTAATCGATGATTTTTTAACCACTAAGAAAGGGATAGCCTTACTAGTGGTGAATTCTTTTATAATATTTAAATTTCTTGAATAAATAGCAGCATTCCCCATTATGTAAATCATGTAAGCCTCCTAAATTGTGGATGATAAATAAATTATAGTATAAAGGTAATTAAAATAACAAAAATATTCAACATAGATGCTTATTTTTGTGATTTACAGTAGTGACAATAATTTCCAATAGCGTTATGATTAGTATGGATGGAGGTGGAAATCAATGGAGATAGATAAAAACACAACATTGCTTGAAGCGTTAGAAATGGCACCAGAAACACACGGATTATTTACAGCTTTAAACGAAACGATGTCGAAAACTGGCTTAACTAAAGTAGAAATAAGTGAAATATTAGAACCTTATTCATCTTCAATATTAAGTGGAGAAGGTCTTTCAGAAGATGAAATTAAAGAAATAACATCAAAGTTGTTATCGAAAATATAATCAAGATATTCAAGGTCACATCCATTCGGCTGTGGCTTTTTATTATGCTTGAAAGGCGATGAACACATGGAAATGAATCATTACGAAAGGATATTGAAATTCGTATTTCTGACAGATTTCAATTCAATACTAGATCATTAAACCTTGAGCCACCTAAAAAAGAAAATCAAGGTTCTCCTTTAGATCGGTTCCTCGTTGGATTGTGATGTAGATTAATTTAACACACATTCATTCAGATAATTTTAAGGTGGCTTTAGAATATGCTGAATCTATTGCTGATTACAAAAAGATAAAATAGACTTGCTGGTATTTAAAACGCGAGGATTTAGATTTCAAGCAAGAACAATTCGACTTTGTTATTGGGCTGATTGAAGGAACGGTAATACATCAACAAGGGGAAAATTGTGATTAATACTTTTAAGTTAAATCCCCTTAATTTTCTTAATTCGTTTTTTAGCATCTGCAATCGATCTGTTTACAGCTTGACTACTCACACCAAAAATTTCAGCTATTTCCTTCTGTTTATAGCCTTTTATGTACAGTTTAATATATAGTAATTGTTTTTCGGTCAGATGAATCCAAACTTGTTCAGGAAAAGTATCATTTAATTCTTTAATCCTTAATCTTTCTCTTTCTAATTTGGCATTTTCCCTTTTAATTAAATTACTGCAATTAACACATAAAAGGTTTCTGGATTGCTTATTTTTTCCACAGTGATTGCATGGCACGGATTCTTTTTCATTGTTTTTTATCAATTCGTTTTGGGATAACCAAAACAGGTTCTCTATCTCAAGATTTTTTGGATTCCCATCTCTAAAAGACACCACTTTTTTACCTTCCGGATTGGGAACAAAAGCTAATGCTAATAAACGATGCGTATAATAATGTCTTTGCCTTTTATTAACCACAACGGTCACAATTTGATATTCATTTAATGGTATCGTTTTCCTTAGTAAGGCATAGTTATCACGGATAGAGTAAATAGATTTATCCTTAAAAACTAAAAACAAACCATCCTCCACAATTGCATAATCTATATGCTTTTTAGATTCTATGACTGCTTCCACAGTGGGTTTGTTATAAATTTTTTGAGTAAAAGTTTTTCCTTTTCTTTTGCTCTCCCTGCGTAGACAACCGCAACTCTTAGCGCTACCTCGTTTTAAATACGTGGAAGCAACCTCTTTGGTAGAATTACATTCGCAGATACAAAGCCAGATCTTCCCCTTTGTGGGGTGCCTTTTTCCTGTATCACTTACAACTTTCAGACGTCCAAATTCTTGTCCGATTAAATCCAACCCTTTGTTCCTTTCCATAACATTTCCCTCCGACTCATTTATTTCACTATATCTAAAGAATCCATGTTTTAAAACGGGAACATTTGTTCTATAATAAATAAAAAGTAGAACGGAGTGTTGTTATGAAAGACCAAATAAAAAAGGCAATGCAGCACAACCAAATCGTAGATATTATGTACATTGCCAAAGATAATACCAACACAAAGCGACGATTACAGTTAATTAAAATTGTAGGCGATACTGTGCAAGCGTACTGTTTTACACGTCATGCTAAACGCACCTTTAAATCCAATAATATCTTAGTTGCATACCCATTATTAAATAAGGCGAGTGTTTTAAATGTATAAAGAAATTAGGGAGATTAGTGATGACATTCACCGTTACATCATATTGGAATTGTTCTTAAAGACATTGGAACGGGACAAAAATCATTTAAACGTATTGAAAATGAGTAAGATTTTTGAAGAATGGTACGATGTGAAAATAAATGAAACCTTTCAGGAATTTAAAAAAATGAAGGACTATTTATATAAGAAGGGATGCAAAATTGAAAAGAAAAGTTCGGACGATTTTATAACCGAGTACTTTATATTGTTTAGAGGGATGAATGAAACAAGAAGTTATGGGAATATTGCTTTGCGAAACTGGGTTAGCCAAGAGATGAAACGTGTCATCGGAATGGAATATCGCACTCCCGCGGATAGACAATAATCTATATCATATTTTCTCGACAACATGCCCAAAAATAAATTTTTGAATATTTTCTTCGCATTGCTTTAATCATATTGTAAATTAAATAGTAATAAGGGGGCGATGTTATGTATAAGTATCAATTCACGACGAACTGTGGTCATATTTTAGCATTTAAAAGTGAGTATCATATAACTTCCTTAACACCTGTGATATTTAAAGATGCAACTTTTTTAAGGTTCGAAGATGTAGAATATGTAGTGAAATTAAATGACATGAAGGACGTAAAAATTAATGGGATTAAACATCAACTTAGAGCTTACATGGTACGATAATAAATAAAGCCATCCACAACTATATGTGGACGGCTATTTTTTGTTACTCTAAGTTATCGATAGCGTATTTCGCTTCTTCTGGAGTAAATTTCTCTCCGTATTCAGAAATCAATTGATCGTATATAGCTGAATCCGACATAGCCATAGTTTCAGCATATGTTTGCGCTTTTTTTAATGCGGCTTCTTTCCAATCAAATACAATATTATCTATAGCATATTGAGCAGCTTCTTTTGGAAAACCTTCTCCATATTCGGAAGTCAATTGTTCATAGACACCAGCCTTAGACATATGCATAGTTTCGGCATACAATTCTGCTTTTCTTAATGCAGACTTATATTCTCTAGGAATACTTTCTTCTTTCGCTTTGGCTTCCGCTTTAGCTTTAGCATCTTCTTCTGCTTTAGCTCTTTCCGCTGCTGCTATAGCCTTTTGTTCAGCTATAATTTCTGCTTCTTTTTGTTCACGTGCTTTTCGTTCTTCTTCTGTTTCACTTGACTCCTCAGGTTTCTCTACCTCAGCATTTACTTCAATTTTTTCCGTTTTGTCTTCATTTGAAATAGTTGTAGATTCAGTTGTCGTTCCAACACCAACAAAGGAAATAATTAAAATCAGTAGCGATACACCGGCAAATTTTATTTGTTTCATACCTTTAATTTTGTCTCTCTTAGCAAATTGAATTAAGGAAAGGATAACGAAAACAAACATTGCTGTAAAGCTTATCAATAAAAAAATCATAAATATATCATCCATAGGTAAATCTCTCCCTTCCTTTTTCATTTTATTGGAAAAAATATAGTTTGTATACAAAAATTACTATTTCTTTTTTACTAAAATTATTAAACAGCATCGCCAACTTCTCTTAGAATTTGTAAGAATAGTGGTGAAAGTTGAATCAAGACATAACCTAATCCAGCGTTCATAATCATGTTCCAAGCCTTTTCGGAATTACCGAACATGAAGAAGAAACAAGCTCCTACCATTATTACCGAAGCGATAGGAAAACTAATCGCAACCAATATTTGAACTAACGGATCTAATGCGTTTGCTAATATTTCTAATGATTTATCTGCAATGAAACCTGTTTGCTGTGGAATTGAATTAACGGGAATTGTATTTACTGCGATAGGTGTGTATGTTTCTATCAGTGTGGAAGGGTCAGGAATAGGCGCTTGCGATAAAACATTTATCGGTTCACTAATAGTTGTCGTTGCGACTTCATTCACGCTATTTAATTTTTGATATGTTACATATCCAGCAGCACCTAATACTGGAATAGAGGACATTACTACAACATCCTTTTTTGTTGCATAACCTTCTTCAGCTCTCATTTTCTCCAAATCGTTAAATCTCTCCGAGTAATCCGTATACTCACTGACAGGAACAACTTTAGCATTATTCTTCTTGAAGAACATTTATATACCTCCTTATCGAATATCGTTCATTGTGAAGACCTTGAAATTCAGACCATTACATGCACTCTCTAATTGCTTTCTGCGGTGTTCTGTAGTCGTTAACCATACAAGAGTAGGGAAATAGCCGAATTGTTTTACAAGGCTATCAGACAAGCTTTTATAGCGGTTAATTTTAGCGCGGTTTTCTTTCATACTTTGTAAATTATCGACTTCTAAAAAGTGATAAAAACCGTTTCGAGTGAAAACTGCATCTGCAACAACTGACGTATTTTCGTCTGATATTTTAACTTCATTTCGCCAATCGTTTGGACATTTGAAATACAACCACAAATCGTTTCGCATAACAATGTGCTGCACATGGCCGCCTTTTTTTCTTATCCTTTCACAGTCCACATATTCACGGCCGCATTTATTTAAATAATAAATTGATTGATAACCATCACGAACACATGTTAAATAATCCGATAAATTTCTAAGGACTCTGTTCGTATTGCAAATTTTACCTAGTTTAAAATAAACGGATATTTGATCGCGTGTAAGAAAATCAAACTTCTTCAAAAGTAACAGTATTTGTTCGTTCCGTTGACTCAACTGTTTGACTTTCAAATTTATCCTCCTTCTTAATGATGTGAGGGGCTATCGTTTCATGGATAATATCCGAGGTAATTAAAGGTGTTTGTAAAATTTCACGTTTATCGGCTGTTTGGTAAATTGCTCTGCCTCTAATCTGTGGAAGGAGTTCGGCTCCAGTTTCTTCCAAAACAACTCTCGAAGCAGTTGCAGATTGTACCCGAAACGATAATTTAGCATCGCTGTTTTGCTTCACTTGTCGCGGTATTACATCGCCAGTAGGGTATTGTGTAGCAACAATTAAACGGAAACCAAGACCGGCACCAAGCCGTGCAATTTGAGACATAATAGTTTGGCACTCTTGTTTTAACCGTTTCTCTCCTGATGTTACAGCTTCTTGAGGATTCAATTCTCCTACTTCATCCACAATGACAAAATACCTTTCCTTAATATTTGCTTCCTGTACGTTCTTTTTACCTTTACTTTTAACTAACTGCTGTATTTCCCTCATTTTCGTATAAGCCATTTGCAATGTGTGGAGGGCTTCTTCTGGTTCGTATGCGATTGATAATGTTTGTTTAATCGATTCGTAATCACAAAGCTCAATACCGCCTTTTAAATCAACATGGAAGAAACGAACGTGATCTGGATTGCTTTGTAATAAACTGACAATCAATGAATTAAGAAAGTTACTTTTACCGTAACGAGTAGCACCGCCAAGCACTAAATGTGGAATGCGTTCGAAATCATGATAGCGAAATGCGTTTTTATCCCTTGTTAATCCAACAGGTACTTTCCAATCAATCCCCGGTGAATAATTGACTTGTTGCGGTAAGGGCTTATCATACACTCGAATAATCAACAGTCCATCAAAATCTAATTCAATTTCTTTTCGCTCGGTCAGTTTGGCCTTCCACAATTCTTTTAGTTGTTGGGTAATGTCCGAATCGAATTGTAATTTTTTCAAATCAGCAAATAAAATTCGTTTCCTTCTATTATTAATACCATCTTCCAGTGTTCGGAATTTAGATACATAATCATCAAATGAACGACCCAAAGGAATCCGGTATTTATATTCCCATCCCCAATCATGTTTCTTTTTACGGATCAATTGAGTTGTTAAGGTGTTTTTACCATCCTTCACATTTAAACCACTCAATGAAATGATACGTTGAATTTTTCCGCTTTCATTTGTTGTCATGCCTTGCTTTTTAAAGAAAGCAGTTGCGGCAATTCCTCCAAAAAATGAAGTTGTTAAAATTTCAAAAAGCATTTAACCTCTCCTTCCTCTAACTTTGTACGCCCACGGGTTCTCTTACATAGTAAGAGTTGCAGCAATTTGTTACTTATAAAACAATAATTAGATGGTTGGCATTAAAGGGTTTCGAATGTAACAGGTAGAAATTATGGAGTGGTATTTCATTTGTTATTAGATTTGTTAATCAATCTAGTGTATTACGTTTTATGTAATATTACGTTTAACGTAATAATAATATTCCTGAAAAGAAAAAATTATTGTGGAGTGATCACTGTGGAAATTGAAATTAAATTAAAGCAGCTTTTAAAAGAGCGGAATATAAAACAGTATCAGCTATCTGAAATGACTGGATTAACAACACGAACGATTTCCGAATTAGTAAATAATCAAATAGAAAGGATTCCTAAACAGGCGATATGTAAAATTGCTGAAGTACTAGAAATTGAGGATATACGAGAAATTATTGATTTTGAGAAATAAAAAAAGACCACTCTGTTATGGGTGGTCTATTCAAACGTTTTTATATATTTGAAGGATATGATTTAACTGTTGTTAAACAATCGGGCGCGATTCTTCAATAAGAAGATCGCGTTTTTCCGTTATAGGGCCATATTTTGGGTGCGACACGTGACAAATTAGATCATTATTTGGCTCAAACTTTTTATTTTAATAAAAAAACAGGGGGCCTCTATTTTTTCAACGTATTCCTATAATCCATTCCTTTTGCGGAACAAAATAATAACTGGATCTTTTAACTTTACTGCTCTTTTTCTTCTTTCGGCATTGTATTTAAACCTGCTACTAAAAATGCACCTTTCCCATTAGAAAATAGTATGCCGATAGCAAAGAACAAATTAAGTGCCGTTAATAATATTAAAACCCCTATGCTTATAATGAACCACCTCATATTTTTACGCTTTTGTTAATTTTATTATAAGAAACCTTCCCAAGCGTCGTTGGGGACTTTTCTTTCATTAACGTTGTAAATTCTGAATAATGTGGCTCATCTAAAATAGTATTTTAAAGCTGGTCAATTTGAATTAATATTGTACTTTTATTTTGGATATTCGAATCAGGTGTATTAGTTTCCCAACTAACATTAACAAAATAATAATTGTTAATATCAATTAAGTTCCATATGTTTTCATCTTTAACTTCAATTATAATTTGTTGGAAAGGATCATTTATATTTTTACCCTTTAAAAAATATTGTGTTATGTCTTCTTCTGTCATATATTTATCAATTACTTTAATGTTCATTGTAGATGTATGATAAATAGTTTTATTATTTTTAAAAACATTAGTTGTTATCAAAAAAATAATAATGCTTAAAACTGTTATAAATAATAACTTTTTTTTACGTACATTCATAATATTTTTGCCACCTTGTACCTAAATTTAATAAAAAGTAGTAATTTTATACTTTTATCCCAAAACTTATGTTAACATAAGATATATCAATTGGTAAAATATCCAGTTTAGATATTATTTTACCAGGTGATATAAATATAAAATGGAGGTATAGTATGAAATTTTTAAGTAAATTATTTTTTGTTTCTTTGTTAAGTATTGTCGCAGTTTTTAGTGATAATTTCCAAGTAAATGCATCTGAAAATTACCCTATGGAAGATGAGCAAGATATTGATGAAAAGTTATTAGAATACGGATATCCACAAAGGTTGATTGATGAATTATCAAATATTAGTAAAAGAGATATACTTAATGATGGAATAACAGAATATGCAGGTGCTAAAACTATTACATATGATTTAAATAATAATATTATATCTGTTGATGATTATACAGATTCTAATCCCCCAATAGTGCTTTACGGTCAAATTAAAGGCATGACAGTTACACAAACAGCGGGTAGACAGGTTGTTCCGAGTAGTATGGATGAATTTGTTTTGCGATCTGATTATAAATGGACGACTAATCCATTTTTTACAGGAACAGATTTAATTGGATTTGCATGGGATGGTAATAAATTTAACGCTGTACCTAATACTTCTAGCGTAGAAGTTAGGAAGAATGGAAAAGTTACTCATTCATCAAATAATTTGTATTCATCAAGTTTTACAGGAGTTGGTTGGGCTGCCAATTTACCAGACTTTGGGGGACCTATAGTTGTAACTTCTAAAATAAGAATAAGAGAAGTAAAAACGTTAACTGGAACATCTCAATTTCATAGTTTATATACTCATTCCTTAGCTGGGATAGGTTCTATGGGTTTAAATTTTGGTGTGTTGAGTGTTTCTTTCACAGGTACTAAATCAAATGATCAAAGGGCTACTTTTATAGATTTCAATCATTAAGGGGTCCTGGTAGGGGTCCTGGTGACAAAATGCGGCGATTATACGCTAAGGAACTTCTTAGAAGATAAAACCCTGATTTTTTCTGCGCTAAGTAGAAAAAATCAGGGTTTTCTTTTTTCCTAATTGGACATAGAGCATGCATCCAGTTCCAAAATCTCGGGCAATAAATGAATATTCACCCAAAAAGTTAATATGTTATGCCGTAACCGAAGGACACAACACCATGTACATATAAGCGACCAATTTTTAAAAGAAAATGGCACTACCAGATTGGCGATTACAAAATGGATACAACCGTCATAAGCCTTGTTTTCCCGTACAGCATTTGGAATGAGCAACAGTCGCTTTTATTAAAAGTCGAAGGCTATGAAGAATTAAAGTTAATATCGAAAGAATAAATTGTAAGAAGTAGTAAAGGGAATTATTAATTTTAAGTAGTCCACTGTCATATTAAAGTACAATGGACCTGCTGTTTTTATTGTGGGCTTTAATTTTTCACTAATAACAGATCTTCAACAAACGGGCGCGTTTATAGAATAAGAATCAGTTGAAGAAGAAAAAGAAAACAGGCTCGATTCCATTTAAATTAGAACCAAGCAAAATAATTAAACCCACCAGCACTAATGTGTTGCCACATACAGTCGACACATTGTGAAGCAACATACGAAGAACGAATTCTGATTTTGGGATTCTTTTTTTATTGTTTAAAAAAGGAATAAAGAATTTCTTGTTGAAGTTATTGAAGTACCCTTTAGGTATAGTATTTAAATCACAAAGAAACATATAATTTACACAAACAAATATCATATCAAAGTCGTTGGCGATTGCTGACGGCTTTTTATTATCAAATTTGTATGATGTCCATTTGTTTCCAATTAATTTACAATTATAGATGGATAGGAGGTGAAAATAGTGGATAAAAATGAGTTAATTAAAAAGATACTTATATCATTAAATGAGAACATAGAACCGAATTTTAATGACTTAGGCGTCGACAAAGATACTTTCGGAGATACAGTCGAAATAATGCAGAATGAAGATTTAATTACCGGAGCAAATGTTCAACGTGGTGGTCAAGGAAATAAAGTAGTTCTTGTTTATTTAAAGAATGCAAAAATCCAGTTAAAAGGTTTAGATTATCTGGAAAATAACTAATACATAAAGTCGTGCCAATTGCGGTACGGCTTTTTTGAGGTGAAATAATGGTTTATATAATATAAAACCACTCTTAAAAAGTGAGGGATAATTTATGCAAAAGAATTTCTACACAGCAAAAGAAGTGCAGGAAATGTTAGGTTTCACTTCTTTAAGAACAGCGCATTTACGTATTCAATTTATGAACGAAGAGTTGAAAAGTAAAGGGTATTGGATAGAACGTGGAAAGATACCAATTGCTTTCTTCCACGAAAAATATCCTTATATCGAAAGGAAGTAAATTTAAAACGCTCTCAACTGTTTAAATGCAGCTGGGAGCATTTTTTGTATAATAATAGCAAAAGGGAGGGGAATAAAGATGGATGGTAATACTAAAATTGAGATTAATTTTAATTCAGACGGATGTGAAATTTTAGTAGATGGGGTTACATATATAAAAAAACCGGAGATACGAACAGAGGATAATCCGAGTAATTTGTACGTTGCTAGACGAGAGAGAAGGTTAAAACAAGGAGATGTTGCGAAAAAAATAATGGTTCACAGTGGATCGTACGGGAGGAAGGAAAGAGGGGAACAAGATTTTACATTAAATGAGGCTTTTATTCTTTCTGATTACTTCAATATATCAATAGAAGATCTTTTTGGCTATTTAAGAAAATAAAGTTTAACGCTCCCTTGAATTTATAACTTGGGAGCGTTTTTGTTTTATTCTTCAATTTTACTATGTTGGATAATATCCTCAATTTCACAATTTAAATAGCTACACAATTTATCTAATACAGCCATTGAAACATATTCACCTTTAGTTAATTTCGCCATTGTAGCAGAAGATAATTGCAGTTCTTTCTTTAAATCCTCGCGAGTTACCTCTTTATCAATCATGGTTTTAAATAGCGGTTTATACTCAAAAGTCATTATTACTTCCTTCCTTCCTTCCTTCCTTTCTTTTTCTTTATTATAACACTGATGTTTAGAAATCTAAACTTTTTATTTAAATATGTTGACATTTAGTTCAAGGGAGTTTATTCTATATTTAGAAAGTTAAACAAATAGTTTAGTTTTGCGAATAACCATCAAAGGTTAACGGTGAATGAACAAGAAATAAACCGTACATCTAAAAGTAGAAGGGAGTGAGTGGTATGAAGAAATCTGAAATCCTAATGGCGAAGCATGACAAACATAGTGCCTACTACGATGCAAAGAAAGAGCAGTATTTACAAATGGAAAAAGATTCACGTTCACTTAAACGTTTAGGGCGATTGATGGACCTTAACGGTATGTTAATGGAACTTTCAGTACTTATAAACGACGCGCTATTAGGTGAGTTAGTAGAATATCAAAATATAACAGTAACGGAGGAATGAGCATGTCAGAACAAGAATTTCAAAAGGATTTAATCGAAACAATCATAAAATTTATGTTTATGTTATCGAAACAAGATGATGAAAAACGTAAAGAAACAATCGAGTTTTTTGAGAAGGAATCAGGCACTAAATTATTGGGGGAATATAAATGAAGCAACTTCCCAGTGTTGAAGCTAAAAAGATAGCCTACGACTTACAAAAAGGCTACATGCAGTTACTTACACATCAGATAAAGAAAGCTGCTCGTTCTGTAGATGATATTTTCTTTGTGGAAGGTGACGAAGAGAGCGAGGAAGTACGCCCCTATTTTTACGGATCTATTTCATTTATTGTAGCGGTTGTTTTATTCGTTTATGTAACAATCATTTAAAAATAACAATTAGAAAAGGGGAAAAGAAATGCAACAACCTGTACAAGATGTTGACCAATTTTTATTTGAAATAGTTAAGGATATGAATTTGGATATTTACAGTTTTTATAAAATACGCGATATGGTTTATCGAATATTGAGCCTAAGCGAAGACGATCGCGAAGAATTGTACAAAGAATTGGAGCTATTAATGGAGGCTTCTTAAAGGAAATAAATAAAGAGACACTTAAAAAATCATATATTAATAGAAATGAGGAATGAAAAATGCAACAAACTATTCATCAAATTAAGGGATTAGTACAGGATATTGAAAATAGTTCATACGAATTGAATGTACAAATTATCCAGCTGGATGCAGTGCAAGATGCAGTAGCGCAATTAATGGATCGTATCGATGAAATTAAAAATAATGGGTGGAATCAAGAAAAAGGTATGGCGTGTATGGCAATAGGAGAAATTGAACGAACAGTAAGATTAATTGATATGGCATTCCTTCCATTAAAGAGGGAGATGGATAAGACGGTCAAAGAATTAGATACTTCTTCTAAAAAGGCTTACAAATTATTTAAAGAAGAAAATGAAAAAGCCGATGCGCCAACATCAGCTAAGTAATAAAATATACGTAATATAGTTTAGCACATTCGGAGTGGTCGCAAAAGGTAGCATATCTGGTGACTGCTCTTAATTTATAAGAAGATTAAAAAGCACTCATATTGGGCGCTTTTTTTTGTGAGCAGGAATATAGTAACATCCAGGGGTTACTTTTATTAGTGACTATTAAAGGTTCTAATAGAAATAATAACAGATAATATACTCTGTTTAACTAAACTAATCCCTTGTGGCAGCTAAGGTACTAATGGTGATCACTATTAGTAACTATTAGCGGTTACAATGACAAAATAAAAGCTCAGCTAGGTTTTAAAATAAATGTAACGGATTTGCACATTGGGTAAGTATTAATATCCTGATCGCTTTTTTGAGAAGCAATTGAAGACATATTTCGCTATACGTTGGCTCAGTTATACTTTTGACCCCGGAGGTTTATTGAATTTAAATAAAGAAAAGTGCAAATTCAGTAGATACTTGCACAGAAAAAGCACAACCCAATTGAGTGGAATTGAATACGGTATAAAATATTCTTTGAGTCTCTATGTGAAAGTCAGTCATTGATGAAGTGGCAATTTTTGCATCGGACTTTTAGTTGGTTAGAATATATTGTTCCAATTTTAGCATGTGTTTTGCCGCTTTATAAAGCTTGGTATTAAAGGGTTTTCGCATTATAGGTATATGCAGTCGGGTCACATAGACAATAGTGTATATTTAAATGCACCTAAATGTACACCATTGTCGAATGAAATGTACCGAATTTAAATTAATAGGTATGTATAAACCCTCATTTTAATGGATTTTCCTCTTTGATTCAAAATCGTACTTATTTCCTGAAAAGAGCAACTACCACTCTTTTTTTAAGATATTTTTATAAAAAAGGGTAAGGAAAAAACATAATGCATATAAAATCTATTCCAGCAAATCTGTTTTCGTATTTCCGACATTTCAAACTCTGTCTGCAAGATGAAAAATTATGAATTACACTAGCATCATAGTAATCAAATATGTATTTAAAGGAGTGCTTGAAATGAAAGTTGAAATCAGCAAAAAATTAACTATTGAAGAATTAGATGCATTAGGGAACGTAAACGATTTAGTGAAAGAGGTCTTGTTTGAAGCATTAGCACTTAATAAAAAGGTAGTTATTTTAGGAGATCAACCAGCATGGAATTTAACTTTGGATACAGAAAACCTTGTGAAAAAAATATTAGAAGTAGCGTTTCTACATGATACGTTAACGGAGTCAATGGTGCATTAAATAATGAAAAAAGGCAAGCTGTCTACGGTTAACGCAGAAGTTGCCTTTTTTTCATTCCTATAAACATGCCTACCAAGCGTAGAATTTATTTCTTCAGTTGCCCCAATGTTGTCCCACTTGAAAGTAATTACATGCACTCTAATGCATACTCGGAAAAATCGAAATATCGAAGAAATATTGATAAACCGCTATTTCTAAACATTTTAATTCCCTTAATGCAAGCACTCCACTTTAGGCTGGGTGAAATAAAAAGAAAAATAAAGCGGGCGACAGAATTTCTGTCGCTCGCTTTTTAAGCATTTACTTTAAGTTGTTTGCATGAAAGTAGCCTGATGTTAGATTCGATTTGGCATGTTGAGAAGCTCTAATTAAATTTTCAATCATACTATGTGAATTTGGACCATTATCCGGATAAGAGCTTAATCCAATCGTAACGGATATATAAATTTCCTCTTTACCTATTTCATTAAAAGGCTGTTGGGCTATAGTCTTTATTAAATTATCCGCCTCAAAAATCGCTAGAGCTGGAGGGATATCCCTCAAAATAATGGCAAACTCCTCGCCACCTAACCGGCCAACAAATGCATCATTTTTAGCTGCATACTCTTGTAAATGAAAAGCCAACTGCTTAATGATTAAATCGCCTGTTGAAAATCCGTATCGGGAATTAATCATTTTAAAATCCCGAATATCTACCAATAATAAACTGAAAACACCGTTTTTCTTAACAAGTTGTTGAAGACACTTCTCTAATTCTGCTGTATTAGGCAACTGTGTTAAATAATCAATTTTTCGCAAATAAGTAGTTTCCTGTACAGTATCATTTGTACGTTTCACCTGATGAATAACAATGTAAATAAAATAAAATGCGAAAACTGTAAATAAACCATATACCAGGAGGAATGCGTATGCATTACTGCTAAAGCAAAGACCTATAAATGAAATCAAAATCGTTTCAATCAAACAAAGCCAAAAATAAATGAAAACGGTTTTAGTAGTCATTTCATATTTTCGTGTAAGGAGAAACAGGAACAATACTAGCAAAATAAAATTATAGTTAAATATTGATGAAACCATCGTTCCTTCTGAAAAGAAAAAGCGACCAATCCCTATAATAAGTCCGCTAATTAATATCGCAAATGGTCCGCCTAATAAACCACTGAACAGAACGGATATGAACTGGGAATTTACCAATACACCGTCAACTAAATGAATTGCGGAATAGGTTAAAATTAGCCCTGTCACACCGAATTTTATACCTGTTACAAAAGGGATGGAGCGGTCCATAAGTGGCGTAATTTTAAAGTGATTGATAAATGGCCAGTAAATTAATAGGGTAAACGTAAATAATATACAAAAATAAGACAATATTTCTATAAACATAATTAACTCCTTTATAAAATAATCATTACTCTTTTCTACCCAAAATACTATAAAAATGATTTAAATAACGGAAAAACACTCAAAACTAGATGATAAAAGTACTAAGGTAAAGTTTAAGTTCGATGTTGCTTAAAGAGAGGAACTTATCCTATAATAAAAAGGTTATAGAAATATATGCATAGGAGCTGACTGCTGTGGCGAACGAGAATGGGAAAACAGTCAAAATTAAGCTAATTTCCTCCATCATTCCTACCGAGGGCGAGCTTGAAAAATACGAAATGTGGCTGGAAGGCAACTGTGTAGAAAAAGGCGCAAATCATTATTTACGCTATGAAGAAATTCAGGAAGAGACACGAATTCAAACGACGATAAAGCTAGATGAAGCGAAAGCCTTTATAATGCGAAGCGGTGGAGTCAACATGCGTCTCCCTTTAAATCCGGGCTTACGGGAAAATGGACATTATGAAAGTCCATTCGGATCATTGCCAATCGTTACCGATACACATCAGTTAGCCATTGAAGTAACACAAAGCGAAAAAGTATCAGGGCGTTTTAAAACGCAATATGATCTTATAATAGGCGGCAATTCTGTCGGACAATACACATTGGAAATTCAATTTACGGAGGTATATTCATGAATGCAGTAGAACAATTACAGCAATCGATTAAAGACGCTTTAAAAGCGGCGATCAATCAGGCAGGCTTAGTCGAAGCTGGCACAGAACTAAATATTCACCTGGAAACACCAAAAGAGAAAGCAAACGGTGATTTTGCTACAAACGTAGCGATGCAATTAACTAAATTGGCGAAAAAGCCACCGCGTGCCATTGCAGAAAGCATCTTAGAGAATGTAAAAACAGAAGGGACAGATATCGAAAAAATCGAAATCGCAGGTCCTGGCTTCCTAAACATTACAGTTCGTAAAGACTTTTTAGCAGGTGTAGTAAAAGCAGCATTCGAACAAGGTGAAAATTACGGTCGTTCTACTGCAGGTGCTGGTGAAAAAGTACAAGTCGAGTTCGTATCAGCGAACCCAACAGGTGACTTACACTTAGGACATGCCCGCGGTGCTTCTGTAGGGGACTCTTTATGTAACGTAATGGATTTTGCCGGTTTTGATGTATCTCGTGAGTACTACATTAATGACGCAGGTAATCAAATTAACAATTTAGCGTACTCATTGGAGGCACGTTATAAACAAGCATTAGGCATGGATGCCGAGATGCCGGAAGATGGCTACCACGGTCCAGACATTATCAGTATTGCAGGCAAGTTAGCTGAAGAATTTGGTGCTTCAATTTTGGATAAAACAGAAGAAGAACGCTTCAAATTTTTCCGTGAGCACGGTTTAAAATTAGAATTAGCAAAACTACAAAACGATCTTAAAAACTTCCGTGTTGAATTTGATGTTTGGTATTCTGAAACTTCATTATATGAAAACGGCAAAATTGATGTTGCATTAGAGAAATTAAAATCAAATGGCCATGTATTTGATGAAGATGGAGCAACTTGGTTCCGTTCAACTACATTTGGCGATGACAAAGACCGCGTATTAATTAAAAACGACGGTTCATTCACATATTTAACACCAGATATTGCTTACCATGAAGATAAATTACGTCGCGGATTTGATAAATTAATCAATATTTGGGGTGCCGATCACCACGGTTATATCCCACGTATGAAAGCAGCGATTGAAGCACTAGGCTATGAGCGTGAAACATTGGAAGTCGAAGTAATTCAAATGGTTCAGCTATACAAGAACGGTGAGAAATTCAAAATGAGTAAGCGTACAGGTAATGCCGTTACAATGCGTGAGTTAGTGGAAGAAGTAGGTCTGGATGCAGTACGTTATTTCTTTGTAAAAACTGCAGGGGATTCACATATGGACTTCGATCTAGACTTAGCAGTATCACAATCAAATGAAAACCCAGTATATTATGCACAGTATGCGCATGCACGTATTTCATCAATTTTACGTGCAGCAAGCGAGCAAGGTTTTGAGGCATCATTGGAAAACCTGAACTTACTAGTAGCAGAAAAAGAAGAAGATGTTCTGAAAAAGGTTGGCGCATTCCCACAAATCGTGGCAGATGCAGCGAAACACCGCACACCGCACCGTATCGCAAACTATATCCAAGACTTAGCAGCAGCATTCCACAGCTTCTACAATGCAGAAAAAGTATTAAATCAAGACAATAAAGAGCTAACTCAAGCTCGTTTAGCGTTAATTACAGCAGTAAAAACAACATTGGCAAATGCGTTGAAATTAATCGGCGTAAGTGCACCTGAGAAAATGTAATCCAAAATTTCACGACACTCTATTTTCTATTAACGGAAAATAGGGTGTTTTTTTTCGAAATGCGATGTTTCTACTTTTTAACTGAGCCTTTCTACCTTTTGTTGTAAAGGTTCTCCTTTTGGATCGTAACGTTCTACATTAGCGTGAATATTTTCTCCCGCCACCGTTCCACTTTAAATTGGAAATTACCCCCTTATTTATTAAGTGAATGAATCCCTACAAAGAAACTAGGGATATCTATTGACTTGTAAATTTCTGAAACGTACTATTAATTTGAAGAAATAACTACGTAAGACAACAGACGAGGGTGGTGCTTTTCATGAGCAAGGAATTATTTATTGAAACGGACGAGCAGCGACAATGGTTGGAAAAGCTCGAAACAATTTCAGAGAGTATAAAACAATTGGCTCAACAAACAGATGAGCAAGCGACATTTCCATTTGAAAATTTCCAAAAGCTACGCAAAATTGGCTATACAAAAATAACGTTGCCAAAGGAATACGGAGGAGATGGCTTCACCGTATATGATGCGCTTTTACTACATGAAACATTGGCAAGCTATTGCGGAAGTACGGGGTTGGCAGTTTCGTGGACAATTCAAAATGTAGGCGAGATTTTTGAAAACCGTTACTGGAATCCTCAAAAGCTTGATTGGTTTGGTGGAGAAATTGCAAATGGTGCGACAGTAAATCGTGCAGTAAGTGAGTTTGCGATGGGAAGTCCAGTGCGTGGTGGGCGTCCGGCGACTTCCGCAAAACGTGATGGCGAACATTATATAATTAACGGGCGTAAAAACTATACGAGCGGTGCACCGGATCTCGATTATTTTTTAGTATCTGCATGGATTGAAGATGAGGATCAGTTAGGGTTTTTCCTTGTTCCGAAAACAGCTGAAGGAGTATCGGTCGAAAACACGTGGGATGTGGCATCAATGCGCGGTACGGGAAGCGATGATTTAGTGCTCGTCAATGTACGCATTGATCAGACGAACTTAGTGGAAATCCCAAACTATACAACAGGCTTTAAGTTGAACGGCTGGTTACTGCTTATCCCGGCGACTTATTTAGGGATTGCACAGGCAGCACGTGATTATGCGGTTGATTTTGCGAATAGCCATTCACCAAATAGTATTCAAGGGACCATTGCACAATTGCCGAATGTTCAAACGCTCATCGGAGAAATGGATTTAGCATTAACAAAAGCTCGTTTTACTATTTATGGAGTAGCAAGACTGTATAATGACCCGACGAAGAAGGCGACCTTAGTTAACGAAATCAATATTGCTAAACATGTTGTGACAAATACAGCGATTGAAGTCGTTGATAAAGCGATGCGTTTAGTTGGCGCAAAGAGCCTTCAACGTTCCAACCCACTTCAACGCTATTACCGTGATGTACGTGCAGGCTTACACAATCCACCAATGGATGACATTACAATTAAGCGTTTAGCAGAGACAGCAATTGAAAAGAATTTAAAAACAAAAGAATGAACTGTTATTTAATACGCAGAAACTGAATTATAAACAAATTATCTGAAACTTTGGTAATTTTGCATACAATTAATGAAATATCCGCTATAATAATATTATTAATTAAATATTACTATAAAGGTTCTTACTATATCTAATTAAAGTAAGAAGTAAAAGGGAAATCGGTTCAAATCCGATGCGGTCCCGCCACTGTAATTGCTAGTTTTGAGCTATATGCCACTGAAATTTTCGGGAAGGCAGCTCATAAACGTTAATGCATAAGCCAGGAGACCTGCCTTTATAATGCCCGATTAATGCCTACGCGGATAGGATGTGGTAAATGAATTTTTTATTTGAATTTATTTGCTTTCATAAAGCTTCCTAGTTTGTAGGAGGCTTTTTATTTTTGTTTAAAATTACAGGTTAGAACAATTTTAGGAGGAATTAATTACATATGAAAACTTGGCAACGACTTTCTTCAACAGGAATTATCTCCATTATGCTCCTTGCAGGGTGTGGGGTTGAAGAAACAGCAGTAGAAAAAGATACAGCTCAACAATCGATAGAAACTGTTGAGGAACAAGCACAGTTCCCTATAACGGTAACGGATGCTTTAAACAAAGAAGTGACAGTGGAAAAAGCTCCTGAACGCATTATTTCCCTTATTCCATCCAATACAGAAATATTATTTGGCTTAGGCTTAAATGAACAAATTATTGGGGTATCTGACAATGATAATTACCCGGAAGAAGTTCAGACAAAAGAAAAAGTTGGTGGGATGGAATTTAACTTGGAACAATTGATTGCATTGCAGCCAGATCTAGTAGTAGCCCATGAATCAGGTCTTTATAGCTTTAACGAAGAAGGGATTGCGCAACTTGAATCAGTTGGCATTCCTGTATTTGTAGTGAAAAATACTACAACATTTGAAGAAACATATACGACTATTGAACAAATTGGGCAATTAACAGGGAAAACCGCTGAGGCAACAGAGATGATTGCATCCATTCAAAAAGGAATTCAAGATATTGAAGTTAAAGTGGCTGATTTAGAAGAAAAATCTGTGTTTATCGTAGTGGGCACAGAGCCGGACTTATATGCAGCAGGACAAGAAACATTTATCAATGAAATGCTAGAAGTGTTAAATGTAGAAAATGCAGTACAAGAGCTTGGATGGCCGATGTATAGCTCTGAGCAATTTGTTGAAAGTAATCCGGACGAAGTTATTGTAACGTATGAAAACGACTATGATAGCATCGTAAATAACTCTGCCTATACCGAAATGGATGCAATTAAAAATGGCAATGTTCATGTCGTAGATGGGGATACGACGAGTCGCCAAGGTCCACGTATTGTAGAAGGTATTGAATCACTAGGTGAGGCAATTTATCCAGATGTATTTAAAGAATAGAAAATATATATATGCTTATGTTATTTCAATTGCATTGCTTCTTTGCAGCATGTGGATCGGAGTATCATTTGGAACGGTTAATATCCCCATTTCGACATTATGGGATAAAATGACAGATCCGATAGCGTACAGTATACTGTGGAAAATTCGGATGCCACGCGTAATTTTAGCCGCAATCGTTGGTGCATCACTGGCGATTGCAGGGGCGGCTTTCCAGGGGCTATTAAAAAACCCATTGGCCGATCCTTATACGCTAGGGATTTCATCAGGAGCATCAGTCGGAGCCGTTATGACAATTTTCTTAGGCATCTCGATTCCGTTTCTTGGTGCATTTACATTACCTGTATTCAGCATGGCAGGTGCCGCATGTACAATGGTCATTGTATTATCTTTTGCTCGACTTGTGGATCGTTCTATGAAAATGGAAACGTTAATCTTAACAGGAATTATATTCAGCTCGTTTTTAGGTTCATGTATCTCATTAATGGTTGCTTTAACGGGGGAAGAGCTTAGAGCGATTATTGGTTGGCTGCTTGGCAGTGTATCGATGCGCGGCTGGTCATATGTAAATATGATTTTGCCATTCATGATTATCGGTACGAGTATGATATGGTTCAATCGCCGTGAGCTGAATGCAATGATATACGGAGAGGAACGTGCTCAATACTTAGGGGTAAATGTGAAGCGCAGTAAATATATGATTTTAGCAGGTGGCTCAATCTTAACAGGGTCGGCTGTAGCTGCATCCGGTACGATTGGTTTTGTCGGATTAGTTGTCCCGCACATGATTCGTCTATTAGTTGGAGCCGATCATCGACATTTACTGACATTATCCTTTTTAAATGGTGCAAGTCTACTCGTCATTTGCGATTTAGTATCACGGACCATCATCTCACCTGTAGAACTCCCAATTGGCGTAATTACTTCGTTTATTGGTGCACCGGTATTTGCCTATATTTTCTTTAAGCAACGTAGAAAGGTTGTTGCCTAGTGTTAAAAGTGAACGAATTGTCAGGTGGTTATGACGGAAAACAGATTGTGAAAAATATGACGTTTCACGTGGAAAAAGGTAAAATCCTCGGGATTCTTGGTCCAAACGGTAGTGGAAAATCGACATTATTAAAAATGATCAGTGGCGTTTTAAAACCTACTCAGGGGGAAATCCTGATTGATGATCGCCCGATTAATAGCTACGATATTAAACAGTTGGCAAAAAAGATGGCTGTTCTTCCTCAATTAAACGCGAGTGTATTTACGAACAGTGTATATGACGCAGTTTCATTGGGCAGATATCCACATCAAAGTGGCTTTTTTTCCACATGGTCAAAGGAAGATGAAAACCTTGTAAACCGTGCAATGGAAAGCACCGGGGTTTCGCATTACAGAAATCGACATCTGGAGTTTCTTTCCGGCGGTGAGCAACAGCGTGTGTTTATTGCACAGGCACTAGCTCAGGATTCGGAGTTGCTTCTTTTGGATGAGCCGACAAATCATTTGGACATTGCCCACCAGAAGCAAATTTTAGATATGATTCGAATGCAAGTCGAACTTAATGGATTAACGGTTGTATCAATTTTTCATGATATTAATTTGGCGTCACTATATTGTGATGAACTGCTTTTAATTGAAAATGGGGAAATACGTGCTTTTGGGGAGCCACATGAAGTCATCATGCAAGATCAAATTGCTGATGTCTACCAGGCGCGTGTGGTAACTTATCCACATCCTGAACTGCCAAAGCCACAAATAACAATGATGCCAACGAATGAATTAGAACAAAAACAGTCGATTATAAATAAAAATAATTTCAAAATAACAGATGAATATGTTAAGTACATTTCTCCATCCCCATTAAAAGTTATTTCTTCGGCAGTACATAATGCGGGAATAGGCTGGTATGATACATTTTTAAACCGGGCGATTGCTCCGGAATATGATATATACAATGTAAAAGAAGAAACAGAGCAATTTTTACAACATAATCACTTTTCACCAACAAATACGGTCGTTATGTTAACAGCTGTGAAAACGAAGTGTGCTGCCATTCAGCATTTTTCAAAAGATGAAGTTGAAATTAGTGTTATGGTAACAGCAGGGGTAGGAAATGGTGTTGATGTCACAAAAGCTTATTTACGCGAGGACGAGCCACATATCGGGACTATTAATACATGGGTCTTCATTAATGGTAAACTAACGGATGAAGCATTTATCCAAGCTATGATTACGGCAACTGAAGCGAAAACAAAAGCCTTGGCAGACCAACAAATTAAAGACACTTTAACAAACACAACGGCAACTAGTACCGCAACGGACAGCTTATTAATCGCCGCGACACAGCAAGGTGAAGAAATGCCGTATGCAGGACCCGTTACTGAAGTCGGAAAATTAATCGGTAGAGCCGTTTTTGAAGTTACCGTATCCGCAATAAAAAAGTATAAAGAGCATACAATTCTTTAATGCAATGCTAAATTGAAAGGATGAAATTTGATGAAATTATACACAAAGTCAGGCGATAAAGGGAAGACAAGCATTATTGGAGGGCGTGTTGATAAAGATCATCTACGTGTAGAAGCATACGGAACAATTGATGAATTAAATTCATTTATCGGTAAAGCAGTTTCGGAACTGGATTCAAGTAAATTTGAGGACATTATTGAAGATTTAACAGCTATCCAGCATGAATTGTTCGATGGCGGCGGCGATTTGGCCAATGTAATGAAGGAACGTCACTATAAATTAGCAGAGGAACCTATTACAGTTCTAGAAAATCGGATTGACCTATTATCTGAAGAAGCACCTCCATTAAAACGTTTCATTTTACCAGGAGGCGCACCTGCTGCTGCCACATTGCATATTGCTCGCACGATAGCCCGTCGCGCAGAACGACAAACCGTATCATTAATGAAAGAAATTGAAGATGTTTCACCTGTCGTACAAAAGTATTTAAATCGTTTATCTGATTATCTATTTGCTGCAGCGCGGGTAGTGAATTATCGCTTATCCATCCCGGATGTTGAGTACATTCGCAGTGGTGACGTCTTTAAATAAAGTAGGAAAATGCTAGCTTAGACAAATAAATTGTCAAGCTAGCATTTTTTATATTTTGATTTAATTTTCAGAATTAATGATGAAATTTGTTGACTGAATGCTCATTCATAACTACAATGAGGTTATAGATTAATAGGGTAATATAGTTTGTAGGAACAAAGGGGTTCGGAAACTTAGTATTCCAGGGGGGAAAAGTATGAATACATTTTTAATTATTAACTGGATTGCATTCATTGCTGTGTTACTTTATGCATTAGGGTTATTTGCATACTTATTGAAAACACGCTATGACTACATTCAGCTTGGCCGTAAAGAGGAGTTTAATCAAAAATTTTCTGAGCGTATGGAAGATATTATTGAGAAAGTATTCGGTCAATCAAAATTATTAAAAGACAAGAAGATGGGACTTGTACACGTTCTGTTTTTCTACGGGTTTTTAATGGTTCAGTTCGGAGCAATTGACCTGATCTGGAAAGGGCTAGCACCAGGTTCACATTTGCCGTTAGGTGGCTTATACCCAGTATTTACATTTACACAGGAGCTTGTCGTACTAACGATTTTAATCGCAGTTGCAGTGGCATTTTACCGTCGTTATATGGAGAAGCTTGCTCGTTTAAAGCAAGGATTTAAAAACGGTTTAGTATATATGTTTTTAGCAATTTTAATGTTTGCTACACTATTTGGTAACGGTTTTTATTTAATTTGGCATGATCATGGCTTAACAGGCTCTGAACCTGTTGCCTCAGCTATTGCATGGGTATTCCAATGGATGAACCCAACAATTGCTGCTGTAATGTTCTTTGTAATGTGGTGGGCTCATTTATTAGCGCTATTAGCATTCCTTGTTTATATTCCACAAGGTAAGCACTTCCACTTAATCACGTCGATTTTAAACGTTTATTTTAATCGTCAGGAACGTATGGGTACATTACGTCCAATCGATTTTGCTGCTTTGGAAGAAGCGGAAGACGAGGAAAGTATGCCGCCGCTCGGTGTTGGTAAAATTCATGACTTCACGCAGAAGCAAATGCTCGATTTATATTCCTGTGTTGAATGTGGCCGCTGTACGAATATGTGTCCGGCAACAGGTACAGGAAAAATGCTGTCTCCGATGGATTTACTTGTAAAATTACGTGATCATTTAACATTTACAGGGGCAGTTGAATTAAAGAAAAAGCCTTGGGTACCATTTTCTTTCTTCAACAATACACAAGGAAACCAATTAGCGATGGCAGCGGGTGCAGAAGGCGCGGTAATCGAAGATATTTATAGCCCATCATTAATTGGTGATGTTATTACAGAAGAGGAAATTTGGGCTTGTACAACGTGCCGTAACTGTGAAGATCAATGTCCGGTAATGAATGAGCACGTGGATAAAATTATTGATTTACGCCGTTATTTAACAATGACAGAAGGTAAAGTAAACCCGGATGCACAGCGAGCGATGACAAATATCGAACGCCAAGGTAATCCATGGGGCTTAAACCGTAAAGAAAAAGAAAACTGGAGAGAGCTGGACGAATCTGTGCATGTTCCAACAGTTAAAGAGCTTAAAAAATCAGGCGAAGAAATGGAGTATTTATTCTGGGTAGGTTCAATGGGTTCATTTGACAACCGCTCACAAAAAATCGCATTAGCATTCGCTAAATTAATGAATAAGGCTGGGGTTAAGTTCGCAATTTTAGGTAACAAGGAAAAGAACTCCGGTGATACACCACGCCGTTTAGGAAATGAATTCCTGTTCCAAGAGCTGGCAACAGCAAATATTGATGAATTTGAAAAAAATGGTGTAACGAAAATTGTTACAATTGACCCGCACGCATACAATATTTTCAAAAATGAATATCAGGATTTCGGATGGAAAGGTGAAGTACTTCACCATACAGAGCTTTTATACGATTTAATCCAAGAAGGTCGTTTAACGATGGACTATCGGGTGGATGAAACGATTGTATTCCATGATTCATGTTATTTAGGTCGCTACAATGATGTATATGATCCACCACGTGAAATTTTAAAAGGCATAGCAGGTGTTAAGCTGGTTGAAATGACACGTAATCGTCAAGACGGTATGTGCTGTGGTGCTGGTGGTGGCTTAATGTGGATGGAAGAGCATGTCGGAAACCGTATTAACGTAGCACGTACAGAGCAGGCTCTGGCAACACAGGCTTCTGTAATTTCATCAGGATGTCCGTACTGTTTAACAATGCTTTCAGATGGTACGAAAGCAAAAGAAGTGGAAGAAACGGTTGGAACATTTGATATTGCAGAAATTTTAGAACGAGCAGTATTCGGTACACCGGAAAAAGTTCAAGTACAAAAAGAGCAAGTAGAAGAAATCGAAGAAGAAATAGTTTTAGCACCAGTGGTAGTTTCTGAAGAACCGATTATTGAAAAAGTGCAGGAAACAGAACTTGTAGAAGTTGAAAAAGAAGCACCACCTGTTGAACAATCATCGATTACTGAAGAACAGCAAGTCGCAACGGATGAAAATTCAGTGCAGAGTCCTTTAGAGGGAAATGGAGAACAAGATAAAGAAAATAAGAATTAAAGAGAATAATATTTAAATTCAGTATATTTGAATAATTGTTGCAGTTTAGAAAACTATTTAATACAATGAGATTAAGTGAAAAAATGGGAGTAGCTATTACTCTCATTTTTTTCTAAATATTGATTGAGCGAGCGTTCAGTCGAATAAGAAAAAAAGTGATTTAAACAAAGGGATATTAAGTAAGGGGTTACTTAAAGGTAGGGAAATAGGCAAAATTCTACTTTGGATTTTGCAAAATCAGCAGATTCAAACAAAGGGGTGTATGGATTGTCGAAAACAGTCATTTTAGACGGAGCACGAACACCATTCGGTAAATTTGGTGGTGGTTTAAGTTCATTAACAGCGAGTGATTTAGGTGGAATTGCCATTAAAGAGGCATTGGCAAAAGCAAACGTTGCAGCAGAAGCTGTAGATGAAGTGATTATCGGAACAGTTTTGCAGGCAGGTCAGGGGCAAATTCCTTCACGACAAGCTGCAAATAAAGCTGGTATACCATGGAATGTGAAAACAGAAACGATTAACAAAGTTTGTGCATCAGGAATGCGCAGTGTCACACTTGCCGATCAGCTTATACGTTTAGGAGAAGAAGATGTAATCGTTGCAGGTGGAATGGAATCGATGTCAAATGCACCGTACTATATGCCGAAAGGAAGATTCGGATTGCGTATGGGCGATGCGAGTTTAGTAGATGGAATGATTTATGATGGTTTGTCATGTGCATTTCATCCAAAACAAGTGCATATGGGCATTTACGGTAATGAAACAGCGAGCAAGTTTGAGGTATCCCGTGAACAGCAGGATGAATGGGCAGCACGTAGCCATGAAAAAGCGCTTGCAGCAATTGAATCAGGCAAATTTGCTGAGGAAATTGTACCTGTAGAAATTCCACAAAGAAAAGGTGAGCCACTTCGCATTGAATCGGATGAAGCACCACGCTTAGGGACAACAGTGGAAACGCTTGCAAAATTAAAGTCGGCATTCAGTAGCGATGGATCCATTACAGCCGGAAATGCACCGGGTGTAAATGACGGAGCTTGTGCATTAGTACTTATGAGTGAAGAAAAGGCGCAACAGGAACACCGCCAGCCACTTGCAACAATCCTAGCACATGCAGAAGTGGGGGTAGCGCCGGAAGATTTCCCTCAAACACCAGGACTGGTTATTAATCAATTGCTTGAAAAGTCCGGTAAAACATTGGCAGACATTGACTTAATCGAAATTAATGAAGCATTCGCGGCAGTTGCGCTAGTAAGCAATCAAATTAGCGGATTAGATGAGAATAAAGTGAATGTCAATGGCGGCGCAGTTGCATTAGGTCATCCAATTGGAGCAAGTGGAGCCCGTATCATTTTAACTCTTGCTTACGAATTAAAACGTCGTGGCGGTGGTTTAGGAATTGCGGCAATTTGTTCAGGCGGTGGCCAAGGGGACGCGGTATTAATCGAAGTAACAAACTAAGGGGATGAAATAAATGACGATTCAAAAAGTTATGGTTATCGGGGCAGGTCAAATGGGTTCCGGGATCGCGCAAGTTTGTGCACAAGCAGGCTATGAAGTCATTTTAAATGATATGAAGGATGAGTTTTTCGAACGTGGTTTAAATACCATTACGAAAAACCTAACACGTGATGTAGAAAAAGGTCGCAAAACAGAAGAAGAAAAATCGGCTATATTAGCACGAATTACAAAATCTGTGGCCATTGAAGATGCAAAAAACGCCGACATTATTATTGAAGCGGCCGTTGAAAATATGGATATTAAACAATCAATTTTTAAACAGCTTGATGAAATTGCACCAAAGCATGCGATTTTAGCAACGAATACATCAAGTTTGCCAATTACAGAAATTGCAGCAGTGACTAAGCGTCCGGAGCAAGTTATTGGCATGCACTTTATGAATCCTGTACCTGTCATGAAACTTGTGGAAATTATTCGCGGTCTTGCAACAACAGATGCAGTATATGAAACGGTTGCTGACATGACAAAGCAACTTGGTAAAACAGGTGTAGAAGTAAATGACTTCCCAGGCTTTATTTCGAATCGTATTTTACTGCCGATGATTAATGAAGCAATTTATGCCTTATATGAAGGGGTAGCAACGAAAGAAGCGATTGATGACGTGATGAAGATGGGGATGAATCATCCGATGGGTCCCCTCACATTAGCTGATTTTATTGGGCTGGATACATGTTTATCGATTATGGAAATTTTACACGAAGGACTTGGTGATAGTAAGTACCGCCCTTGTCCATTATTACGCAAATATGTGGCAGCCGGCTGGTTAGGCAAAAAGAGCGGCCGAGGTTTCTACATATACGAAAGCTGAGGGACTCCTATGAATCTACAATTTACTGATGAGCAGATAATGATGCGTAACATGGTACGTGATTTTGCCAAAACTGAAATCGAGCCATTTATCGAGCAAATGGAAGCTGGCGAATTCCCCAGGCATTTACTAAAGAAAATGGGGGAGCTCGGCCTGATGGGCATTACAGCACCTGCTGAATACGGCGGGGCGGAAATGGACTTTACTTCCTATATTATTGCCATCAATGAGCTATCGAAAGTGAGTGCAGTAATGGGTGTTATATTATCAGTCCATACATCTGTTGGCACAAATCCAATTTTGTATTTCGGCAATGATGAACAAAAGAAACAATATGTACCGAAGCTTGCAAGTGGTGAATATATCGGGGCCTTTTGTTTAACAGAGCCAAGTGCGGGAAGTGATGCAGCGTCTTTAAAAACACGGGCGATTCGAGATGGAGAGCATTATGTACTGGATGGTGCAAAAGTATTCATAACGAATGGCGGGGAAGCGGATATCTTTATCGTATTTGCTTCTACAAATCCGGAAGCGGGTTCACGTGGTGTTTCCGCATTTATCGTAGAAAAAAATACACCAGGTCTTATTATCGGTAAAGATGAACGCAAAATGGGACTGCATGGTTCTAGTACTGTACAGCTTACATTCGAAAATATGCGAGTACCTGCAGAAAATTTGCTCGGGCAAGAAGGGGAAGGCTTTAAAATTGCCTTGGCTAATTTAGATGTTGGTCGAATCGGTATTGCAGCCCAAAGCTTAGGCATTGCCGAAGCTGCGTTGGAAGCTGCGACGAATTATGCAAAAGAGCGCATTCAATTTGGTAAACCGATAGCCCAGCAGCAAGGTGTTGGTTTTAAGCTTGCAGATATGGCGACTGCAGTTGAAGCGGCAAAGTTACTCGTTTACCGTGCTGCAAACTTACGAAGTGAAGGATTATCTTGCGGTAAGGAAGCGTCAATGGCCAAATTATTCGCTTCTCAAACAGCGATGGACACAGCAATCGAAGCGGTACAAATTTTCGGTGGCTATGGCTATACAGAAGACTATCCAGTAGAACGCTATTTCCGTGACGCAAAAGTCACACAGATTTATGAAGGCACAAGCGAAATCCAGCGCATCGTTATTAGTAAGCATGTGATTGGTTAGATATTTTTAATATGTAGTTAAGGTTGCTTCACGGTGGACGCAAGTAAAGAGGAACGAATGTTAAAAACCCGCGGAAACCTTAACCGTAACGTTAATCTAATTTAAAGGGGATATGGGGATATGAACTTTCAATTATCAGAAGAACACCAACAACTACGCGAAATGATTCGCGACTTTGCAATCAATGAAGTAGCACCAACAGCGGAACACCGCGATGAGCATGAAGAATTTGACCGCGGCATTTTTGACAAAATGGCAGAGCTAGGTTTAACTGGTATTCCATGGCCGGAAGAATACGGCGGAGCAGGCTTTGACTACTTAGCTTACTGTATCGCAGTAGAAGAACTATCACGAGTTTGTGCATCAACAGGAGTAACATTGTCTGCACATACATCACTTGCAGGATGGCCGATTTTCAAATTCGGAAATGAAGAGCAAAAACAAAAATATCTTCGACCAATGGCTGAAGGCAAGAAAATCGGTGCTTACGGCTTAACAGAGCCGGCATCGGGTTCAGATGCTGGTGGGATGAAAACATATGCGGTAAAAGACGGCGATGACTACATTTTAAATGGCTCAAAAATCTTTATAACAAATGGTGGAATCGCAGATATTTATGTCGTGTTCGCAGTAACAGATCCAGAGGCGAAAAACGGCACAACTGCCTTTATCGTTGAAGCGGATTTCCCAGGGTTCTCAGTAGGCAAGAAGGAAAGAAAACTAGGAATTCGTTCATCTCCAACGACGGAAATTATTTTCGATAATTGCCGTGTACCGAAAGAAAATGTGTTAGGTGAAGAAGGGGAAGGCTTTAAAATTGCCATGAAAACACTTGATGGTGGACGTAACGGGATTGCTGCACAGGCAGTAGGAATTGCACAAGGCGCATTGGACGCAGCGGTTGACTATGCAAAAGAGCGTGTCCAATTCGGAAAACCGATTACAGCAAATCAAGGTATCTCGTTTAAACTTGCAGATATGGCAACAGAAATTGAAGCTTCACGTTTATTGACGTACCAAGCAGCATGGTTGGAATCAAATGATTTACCATACGGAAAAGCATCGGCAATGGCGAAGCTACTTGCAGGAGATACAGCGATGAAAGTAACGACAGAAGCTGTTCAGGTTTTTGGTGGCTACGGCTATACAAAAGACTATCCGGTAGAGCGTTATATGCGTGATGCGAAAATTACGCAAATTTATGAGGGTACACAAGAGATTCAACGCCTCGTAATTTCGCGTATGATTACGAAATAGTGTATGGCGAACAATGATAAGCTGCACGTACGATCGTCAATAAAGGATGAAAATAAAATTATAGAGCGGCGCCAGCAAATTATCGATGCTGGTGTGAAGCTCTTTAAGGAAAAGGGCTTCCACCGTGCAACAACACGAGAACTTGCAAAGGCTGCCGGATTTTCAATTGGGACATTGTATGAATATATTCGCACTAAGGAAGATGTTTTATTTTTAGTGTGTGACAATATCTTCAATGAAGTGACGGAATGCTTATTGGAATTTCCCTCTGAAATAGGTTCAGTGGCAAGTTTGGAAAAAGCAATCCGTCAATATTATTTGCTCATTGATAAAATGCCGGAAGAGTTTACGATTATGTACCAAGAAACGAAGTCACTGCCGAAAGAAGCAATGCATTATATTCTCGACAAGGAGATTGAAATGGTCGCGATCTTTGAGCGTATACTAAAAGATTGTGTCGACTCTGGTAATTTATCTTTATCAAACGATGCCATCTATTTGGCGGCGCATCAAATTGTCGTTCAGGGGCAAAGTTGGGCTTTCCGTAAATGGGCATTACAAAAACGCTATACAATTGAAGAATATATTGAATTGCAAACAAAAATGTTTTTACAAGGCATTATGCAGTTTGAAAAATAAGAAAGGAAAAACGCCATGTAGAGCAACTATTTTAGGAAGTGTGCTTTGTATGGTGTTTTTTCATTATTTCACTATAACAAAGGGGTAATAAAATGGGGAAAATTGAAGTATACAAACCAAAAAATCATATTCGCTTCGTTACAGCATCTAGTCTTTTTGATGGTCATGATGCTTCGATTAATATTATGCGCCGAATTTTACAATCAAGTGGTGCAGAAGTAATTCACTTAGGTCACAACCGTTCAGTAGAGGAAGTTGTTAACGCTGCTATACAGGAAGACGCACAAGGGATAGCGATATCATCATACCAAGGTGGACATATGGAATATTTTAAATATATGTATGACCTGCTTCGTGAAAAAGGTGCACCACATATTAAGATTTTTGGTGGTGGTGGGGGAGTTATTTTACCGCGTGAAATTAAAGAGCTCCATGAGTATGGCATTGCAGGCATTTTCTCACCGGAAGATGGTCGTCAATTAGGCTTGCAAGGAATGATCAATAAAAAGCTAGAAGGCGCGGACTTTTCTACATTAAACGGGAATTATAAAGAGCTTTTAGAAAAGCTTTCGACAGATACACCGGAAATTTTGGCGAATTTAATAACAGCTGCCGAAAATGGTGATGGAGAAGAGATTCAAAATATGCTACAGCTTGTACGTAGCAAGAATTTAAACACACCGGTTATTGGAATTACCGGTACTGGTGGAGCAGGGAAATCTTCATTAACGGATGAATTAATCCGACGTTTCCTGCAAGAGTTTCCGGATAAAAAGCTCGCTATTATATCAGTCGATCCAACGAAGCAAAAAACAGGCGGTGCATTGCTTGGTGACCGTATTCGTATGAATGCCATCTTTAATAATCGGGTTTATATGCGTAGTTTGGCAACACGTGGCTCGCATACAGAATTATCAAGCTCAATTGGCGATGTACTCGATGTAGTACGTGCAGCAGGATTTGACTTAATTCTTGTCGAAACAAGCGGCATTGGGCAAGGGGACGCTGAAATCACAAAATATACAGATCTTTCAATGTATGTAATGACAAGTGAGTTTGGTGCGCCAACGCAGCTCGAAAAAATTGATATGATAGATTTTGCCGACTTAATCGCAATCAATAAATTCGAGCGAAAAGGCTCTGAAGATGCACTACGCCAAGTGCAAAAACAATTCCAGCGTTCACGTGAGCTTTGGGATGAGCCAATTGAACAAATGCCGGTTTTCGGAACAATCGCCTCACAATTTAACGATTTAGGAACGAATTCATTGTTTGCTGCACTCGTATCCAAAATCAATGAAAAGTTCGGCTACAATTGGGAAACTTCCTATGAGCAATTTGTGAAAACACAAAAGCAAAACATTGTTATTCCAAATGATCGCCGCTACTATTTACGCGAAATATCAGAAACAGTACGTAACTATCATAAGCATGCAGAACAACAGGCGGACCTCGCAACAAAATGGTATCAGCTCGAAGGAACAAAAGCGTTGCTGAACGAAAATGAATCAGCATTGATTCTGTCGATTGATTCTTTATTGGAAGGGGTACAAAATGAACTAACAGCAGAATCAAAGCGTATCTTAAAAAATTGGCAAACATTAAAAGATGCGTATGCGGGTGATGAGTTAATTACTAAAGTACGCGATAAAGAAATTAAAACCATTTTACGAACAGAGTCTTTAGCGGGCTTGAAAATTCCAAAAGTAGCATTGCCAGGCTTTAAGGATTACGGTGAAATTTTACGCTGGGTGTATAAAGAAAATGTACCAGGGGAATTCCCTTATACAGCGGGCGTGTTTCCGTTCAAACGTGAAGGAGAAGATCCGAAACGTCAATTTGCTGGAGAAGGAACACCAGAACGTACAAATAAACGGTTCCATTATTTATCGAAGGATGATGATGCAAAGCGCCTATCAACTGCATTTGACTCAGTAACTCTATATGGGGAGGACCCTCATACACGCCCGGATATTTACGGGAAAGTTGGCGAATCAGGAGTAAGTATATGTACACTTGAAGATATGAAGAAGCTGTATGCAGGCTTTAATTTATGTGCACCTTCAACGTCTGTTTCGATGACTATAAATGGACCGGCACCGATTATTTTGGCGATGTTTATGAATACAGCAATAGATCAACAAGTCCGAAAGCGCGAACAAGAGCTTGGTCGTACATTAACTATGGAAGAGTTTACGGAAACAAGAGAACAAACATTGCAAGTCGTGCGCGGTACTGTACAAGCGGATATATTAAAAGAGGATCAAGGGCAAAACACATGCATTTTCTCAACAGAATTTGCACTTCGTATGATGGGGGATATTCAACAATATTTCATCGATCATAAAGTCCGTAATTACTATTCTGTTTCGATTTCGGGGTATCATATTGCCGAAGCAGGAGCAAATCCAATTTCACAGCTGGCATTTACACTCGCAAATGGCTTTACCTATGTAGAATATTATTTAAGTCGTGGTATGAATATTGACGATTTTGCACCGAACTTAAGCTTTTTCTTCTCGAATGGACTGGACCCTGAATATACTGTGATTGGCCGTGTAGCGCGTCGTATTTGGGCAGTCGTTATGCGTGAAAAGTATGGAGCAAATGAACGCTCACAAAAGTTGAAGTATCATATTCAAACATCGGGTCGCAGCCTGCACGCACAAGAAATCGATTTTAATGATATTCGTACAACATTACAGGCATTAATGGCGTTACAGGATAACTGTAATTCATTGCATACAAATGCATATGATGAGGCAATAACTACTCCGACAGAAGAATCGGTTCGTCGTGCAATGGCGATTCAAATGATTATTACAAAAGAGCATGGTTTATCGAAAAATGAGAACCCTTTACAAGGCGCTTTCGTTATCGAGGAGCTTACACAATTGGTGGAGCAGGCAGTGCTTGAGGAATTTGATCGCATGAATGATCGCGGCGGTGTGCTCGGTGCGATGGAAACACAGTATCAGCGTGGGAAAATTCAGGAAGAATCAATGTATTACGAGCATTTAAAGCATTCAGGGCAACTGCCGATTATTGGCGTAAATACGTACCTGAATCCAAATCCACCTTCTGAGGATACGATCAATAATATGGAGATTGCACGTGCCTCAAAAGAAGAAAAGGATTTACAAATTGCTAATTTAGAAAGTTTTAAAGGTGCCAATGCACATACTTGCACTGAAGCACTTAATAAGTTAAAGGAAGTTGCAAAAACGGGTGGCAATATTTTCGAAGAGCTTATGGAGACTGTAAAAGTAGCAAGCTTAGGGCAAATTACGCAAGCTCTTTATGAAGTTGGAGGTCAATACCGACGCAATATGTAATAGAAAAAGCAAAAAATCACTAATATTTTGCAAAAATTGCAAATAAATTAATTTGGCATACCACGTGGACAGTAAATTTCGTTATACTAGTAAACACATGATATTTTAAAGGAAGAAGGTGCGGCATTGTGCAGCAATATTTACATTACATTTTAATATTAGCATGCCTGATCGCAACCTTCTTTTTATACAATCAGCAATTAGCAGCAGTCCCTTTGCTGATATTATCATTCATTTTATTTTATGTAGCATATAAAAAAGCAACAAATTTAAAAAACAAGAAATGAAACTAGCATAGTGAAGGCATGTTTGTATATAATGGGTATTATGCTTATCTTCATTCGGCTGGTGTTTGAGTGTGGTTGAATGAACATAGTGCCTCTGGATAAATAGATATGTAAGATAAGAAAGGACGTGCACGATTTGAACTTTCGTGGTATGACAGATGAACAATTAGCAGAAGAGTCATTAATCGACTTAGCATACGCACTACTAGAAGAAAAAAAACAAGCAATGCCTTTAAATGAATTATTAAAAGGTATCCAAGAATTAAATGGAATTTCTGATGAAGACTTGAAATCTCGTTTAGTACAATTTTATACAGACTTAAATGTAGAAGGTCGTTTCTTATTAAACCAGGAAAATGGTTGGGGATTACGTGAATGGTATAAAGTAGAAACAATCGAAGAAGAAACTGCACCGACTATTAAGACGCGTAAAAAGAAAGCTAAAGTCGCGGATGACGAAGATGAAGAAGTACTTGACCTTGAAGAAGAGGATGTATTATTCGAGGAAGATTATGATGAATTCGTAGACGACGAAGACGATGAAGATGAAGTGGAAGAAGACATTGACTTTGTAGAAGAAGACATCGAGGAAATCGACGCCGACATCGATGAAGAGCTGATCGATGAAGATGATACTTTTATTATCGAGGATGACGATGAAGAGGAATTGGATGAAGAGCTGGAAGAGGAAGAAGATTTAAAATAAGTAGTGTTTCAATTGAAAAATTGAAAGTGCTTGACTTCTTTTTCAGTTACGTATAATCTTTTACTTGGGCTCCTTTAAAAAGGAGATTGACCGTATAAGTAATACGCTCCCCCTGCAAACTGATGCAGGAGGAGCGTTTTTTATTTTTTTATATGTATATTAGAAAAACATTCACTTGCTTCAAGTAAGTAACCGGGTGTTTTTCTAATTTGTTTTAGAAAGAAGGAGGAATTTATTATATGACAAAGTATATATTCGTAACAGGTGGGGTAGTATCATCTCTTGGTAAAGGAATTGTAGCTGCTTCTTTAGGTCGTTTATTAAAAAACCGTGGATTGGAAGTAACAATCCAAAAGTTTGATCCGTATTTAAACATCGATCCAGGTACAATGAGCCCTTACCAGCACGGTGAAGTTTTCGTTACTGATGATGGCGCAGAGGCGGATTTAGACTTAGGACACTATGAGCGTTTCATTGATATTAATTTAGGAAAACACTCAACAGTAACTTCTGGTAAAGTATATCAGTCTGTATTGAATAAAGAGCGCCGTGGTGACTACAACGGTGGCACAGTTCAAGTAATTCCTCATGTAACAAATGAAATTAAAGACCGTATTCAACGTGCAGGCCGTGAAACTTCGGCGGATGTGGTAATTACGGAAATTGGCGGTACAGTAGGTGACTTCGAATCCCTTTCTTTCCTTGAAGCAATTCGTCAAATGCGTCGTGATCTAGGTCATGAAAATGTCATGTATATCCACTGTACATTAATGCCTTACATCGCGGCTGCAGGAGAAATGAAGACAAAACCAACACAGCACTCTGTAAAAGAGTTACGTTCATTAGGTATTCAGCCAAACATTATCGTTTTACGTACTGAACAGCCGGTACCTCAGGATATGAAAGAGAAAATTGCCCTATTCTGTGACGTGCAATCTTCTGATATTATCGAATCGCGTGATGCCGAACATTTATATGAAGTACCATTAAACTTACATGCACAAGGATTCGATCAAATCGTTCTTGACCACTTCCGCATTAGCGCACCACAGGCAAATATGGAAGATTGGAAAGACCTTGTACATTTAGTGAAAAACTTAGAACATAAAACACGTATCGCATTAGTCGGTAAATATGTAGAGCTTCAGGATGCGTATATTTCAGTAGTAGAAGCATTAAAGCATGCAGGTTATGTTTACAATTCGGATATCGAAATTGACTGGATTAATGCTGAGAATATTACAGCTGAAAACGTGGAGCAATTATTAGGACAAGCAGACGGTATTTTAGTACCAGGTGGTTTCGGCGACCGTGGTGTTGAAGGTAAAATCGAATCCATTCGCTATGCACGTGAAAATGACATTCCATTCTTCGGTATTTGTTTAGGTATGCAAATGGCTACTGTTGAATTTGCGCGTAATGTAATGGGATTAGATGGTGCACATTCAACAGAATTAGATAAAAACACGAAGTACCCAATCATTGACTTCCTGCCAGATCAATCTGAGGAAATCGATTTAGGCGGTACGTTACGTCTTGGACTATATCCATGTAAATTAAAAGAAGGATCACGCGCACGCGCTGCATACAATGGTGAAGAATTAGTGTATGAGCGTCACCGTCACCGCTACGAGTTCAACAATGAATTCCGTGAAGCAATGGAAGCGGAAGGTTTGGTATTCTCAGGCGTATCACCCGATAATAAGTTAGTAGAAATTATTGAATTACCAGAGAAAAAATTCTTTGTGGCAGGTCAATTCCACCCAGAATTAATTTCTCGCCCACAACGCCCACAGCCACTATTCCGTGAGTTTGTTGGAGCTGCGTTTAACAACCGAAAATAATGCTTCAGAAGCGTGTCCTATTTTAAATGGGGCACGCTTTAATTTTTGAAGAGCTGAAAACCCAAATAAAAAACGACCCCCATTACGTTGTAATACGTAATAAGAATCGTTTGCGATTTAAGCAAATGGAGAGATAGATTCCTCTTCGTCATTTTCGTCATCATCGACCAGCATTTCATCAAATTCCATTTTAATCGCCTCATAAATATATAAAGCAGCCATTAAATGAGGGAACACAATTCGCTCACCAAGTTTAGTTGGATGGGGTAAAATTCCGCCACGTACTTTCAACGAAATATACGTATAGGCAAGCTCGCTTAATTGATTGCCAGTCTCAGCAACCTCACTTGCCACAGCTGCAAAGGGAATAAAGTCATCATGCATTTTTTGCGCCAGTTTTAACGCTTGTTCATCCGTTGCATGCTGCGTAAAAATAATGAGACGATCGGCAGGTAACAGCTCTACCTCATCCGTATAACGTGCAAATTTTGCAAAAGGACTTGCACCAAGCTCTGCATGGATTGCAACAGCGTCCATTTCACCAAAAGCAGCAAAGTAAATAGTTCCTTGCCCGATTGCTGCCTGTGCCAATAAACGGGCTGTTTCCTCAATTGGTTCTTCTTCGGACTGTTGAATGCGCTGAAATAGCCCTGTTAATTGTGTAGTTAAAATTTTAGACATAATTCCACCTCAAAGCTATTATAAAATTGTGCTCAAGAAAAAGCAAAATCATATATACTTATTGTAAAAGAAGGAAAATAAAGATAAAAATTGAATTCTTAGTAATATAAAATCATTATCGTAAATGGGGAATGACTATGAGGGAAATATTAATCGTAGATGATCAAAGAGGGATAAGGTTGCTGTTAGATGAATTATTTAAAAAAGAAGGTTTTATCACACATCTGGCTGCAAATGGTTACGATGCATTAAAAATAGCAAAGGAAAATGCAATAGATTGCGTTTTACTGGATATGAAAATTCCTGGAATGGATGGATTGGAGATTTTAGCGCATTTAAAAAGTGAAAATCCCGATTTACCGGTAATAATGATGACAGCGTATGTTGAACAGCATATGATTGATACCGCAACAGAACTTGGCGTGACAAAGTACTTCTCTAAACCATTCAATATATTTGAAATACGGGATGAAGTCAAAAAAATATTAACAATCCACGAAAAAATATAAAGGAACCGGTGAGCAGGCAGTAGCGCATACTGTCTGTTTTTGTTATGATTAATCTGAATGTTTATATCAATTCTTGTGAATTTGCATAGAATTGACAATAGAAAAAATACTTAAAAAAAGCATATTGCACAAACTATGTTTTTCTAGTAGCAAACTATTTATGTATCTTCGAGGAGGATTTTAATAATGCCGTTAGTTTCAATGAAAGAAATGTTAATTAAAGCAAAAGCAGAAAGTTATGCAGTAGGTCAGTTTAATATTAACAACTTAGAGTGGACACAAGCTATTCTACAGGCAGCAGAAGAAGAAAAATCACCAGTAATTTTAGGTGTTTCAGAAGGTGCCGGTAAATATATGGGCGGTTTCATTGCTGTTGTAAAAATGGTTGAGGGCTTAATGGAAAGCTATAAAACAACAGTTCCAGTTGCCATTCATTTAGACCATGGTTCGAGCTTCGATAAATGTAAAGAAGCAATCGATGCTGGCTTTACTTCTGTTATGATTGACGCTTCCCATCATCCATATGAAGAAAATGTAGAAACAACAAAATCTGTTGTTGAATATGCCCATGCAAAAGGTGTTTCTGTAGAAGCTGAATTGGGTACAGTAGGTGGCGAGGAAGATGGAGTTATCGGTGGTATTATGTATGCTAACCCACAAGAGTGCCAAGCTTTAGTGGAAGCTACAGGAATAGATTGCCTAGCACCAGCACTAGGTTCAGTACACGGTCCTTATAAAGGGGAGCCAAACTTAGGATTCACTGAAATGGAAGAAATCTCTACACTAACGGATGTACCTTTAGTTTTACATGGTGGTACTGGAATTCCAACAAAGGATATTCAACGTTCTATCTCGTTAGGTACAGCTAAAATTAACGTAAATACAGAAAACCAAATCGCGGCGACTAAAGTAATCCGTGAATTTTTGGATGGCGACAAGAAAACATATGACCCACGAAAATATTTAGGCCCGGCTCGTGAAGCGATTAAAGCAACAGTAATCGGAAAAATGCGTGAATTCGGTAGCTCGGGGAAAGCTTAACAAATAAATGATTCCACAAAAGAAATGCGCATAGTAGAGCACATTTCTTTGTGAACACTTGTTTTCAACTTCAAGCATCTCGTTCACAACTGGGCGGGATGTGTTTTTCTAAGTACACATAAATCGGAGGACATATAATGAAATTTTTTATTGATACAGCAAACTTTGACGAGATTAAAGAAGCATACTCTTGGGGCATTCTTTCAGGTGTAACAACGAACCCATCATTAGTAGCGAAAGAATCAGGTGTAAACTTCCATGATCGCTTACGTGAAATCGCGGAATTAGTAAACGGATCGGTGTCAGGTGAGGTAATCTCTTTAGACGCTGAAGGAATGATTCGTGAAGGGGAAGAATTAGCGGCAATTCACCCAAACATTACAGTAAAACTGCCGATGACTCCAGATGGTTTAAAAGCATGTAAACACTTCTCTGAAAAAGGGATTAAAACAAATGTGACATTAATTTTCTCTGCAAACCAAGCATTAATGGCCGCTCGTGCTGGCGCATCATATGTATCTCCATTTTTAGGACGTTTAGATGATATTGGTCAAGACGGTGTTGAATTAATTCGTGAAATTGCTGAAATGTTTGCAATCCATGAGATTGATACTGAAATAATTGCTGCTTCTATTCGTCATCCACAACATATTACGCAAGCGGCATTGGCAGGTGCACATATTGCGACTACGCCATATAAAGTTTTACAGCAACTGTTTAACCATCCATTAACAGCCAAAGGAATTGAAGGATTTTTAGCGGATTGGGCAAAGCGTGAAGGGAAATAATAAGAATACTTCACAGCAATCTGGTTCATTGTGAAATTTGTCCAATTATAAGGGAGAACACAAAATGGATGTATTTAAAATTCAAGGCGGACGTCGACTAAAAGGGAAAATTACTGTTAGTGGTGCAAAAAATAGTGCAGTTGCTTTAATTCCTGCATCAATTTTGGCGGATTCTTCCGTTACAATTGGAGGAATTCCGGAGATTTCGGATGCGTGGACATTAAAAGCACTACTTGAAGAAATCGGTGGGGAAGTAACATTTGAAGATGGGAAGATGACAATAGACCCGTCGAAAATGGTAGCAATGCCTCTGCCGAATGGCAATGTAAAAAAATTACGAGCATCCTACTATATGATGGGTGCTATGTTAGGACGTTTTAAGCAAGCCGTAATTGGTTTGCCAGGAGGCTGTTTTTTAGGCCCGCGTCCAATTGATCAGCATATTAAAGGGTTTGAAGCTTTAGGTGCAAAAGTGACGAATGAGCACGGTGCAATTTATTTGCGTGCAGATGAACTGATCGGTGCAAAAATTTATTTAGACGTGGCAAGTGTAGGTGCAACAATCAATATTATGCTAGCAGCAGTGCGGGCAAAAGGTAAAACAACTATTGAAAACGCTGCTAAAGAGCCTGAAATTATTGATGTTGCAACACTTTTAACAAATATGGGCGCAAATATTAAAGGTGCTGGAACAAGTGTTATACGTATTGAAGGTGTCGATGAGCTAAAAGGAACGAAACATACGATTATTCCGGATCGAATTGAAGCTGCAACATTTATGATAATGGCAGCGGCGATTGGTGATGGCGTAGTAATCGACAATGTTATTCCACTACATTTAGAGGCAGTGACAGCGAAGCTTCGGGAAATGGGCGTAATCGTGGAAGAGAACGAAGAAAGCCTGTACATTCCCAAACAAACGAAATTACAGGCAGTTGATGTTAAAACTCTTGTATATCCAGGCTTCCCAACTGATGTACAGCAGCCTTTATCGGTATTAATGACACAGGCAGAAGGCGCATCGATGATTACGGATACTATTTATTCAGCACGCTTCAAACATATCGATGAATTACGTCGTATGAGTGCAAAAGCACGAGTAGAAGGGAATACCGCAATCATACAAGGACCTGCCTCTTTAGAAGGATCGGCTGTAACAGCAACTGATCTACGTGCAGGTGCGGCATTAGTTTTAGCTGGTTTAATTGCAAAAGGCGAGACTGAAATCCATGAGATTCATCATATCGAACGCGGGTATAGTTCATTAATTGAAAAATTATGTGCGTTAGGTGCGAATATCCGCAAAGAGCCAACTGTCATTAAAACGAATAATAAAGCATAAAATTTGCCATAATTGATGCGCAAATTCACACATCTTTAGAATATGTTAAAATTAAATGTGAAAAAAAAGTAAGCAAACTATATAATTTCAAAACAGCGGTTTTTAATGCTGTTAAAATCGGCTTTAACCGATTACAGGAGGCAAACACAAAATGGAACGTAGTTTATCAATGGAAGTAGTACGTGTAACAGAAGCAGCAGCGATTGCATCAGCGAAATGGATGGGGCGCGGACTTAAAATTGAAGCAGATGACGCAGCAACAACAGCAATGCGTGTTATGTTTGATACAATCCCAATGCATGCGACAGTTGTAATTGGTGAAGGAGAAATGGATGAAGCACCGATGCTTTATATCGGTGAAGAATTAGGGCTTCGAAATGGCGGACCTGAAGTTGATATTGCAGTGGATCCATTAGAAGGTACGAATATCGTAGCAAAAGGAACAAATGGCGCGATGACAGTACTAGCTATTGCAGATCGTGGGAATCTTTTAAACGCACCGGATATGTATATGGATAAAATTGCAGTAGGTCCAGAAGCAGCAGGTAAAGTTGATATTAATGCCTCAGTTACTTATAACCTACTGCAAGTAGCGAAGGCAAAAAATAAGGATATTTCTGATGTTGTAGCAACTCTTTTAGATCGTGATCGTCATCAACATATTGTTGATGAGATCCGTGAAACAGGTGCTCGTATTAAATTTATTCAAGATGGCGATGTAGCTGCTGCAATTAATACAGCTTTTGACGAAACTGGTATCGACATTATGTTTGGTATGGGTGGCGCTCCAGAAGGTGTTATCGCAGCAGTAGCATTAAAATGTTTAGGTGGCGATTTCCAAGCTAAACTAGTTCCGGAAGATGAAGAACAACTAGAACGTTGTAAAAAAATGGGCATTGATGTTGATAAAGTATTAATGTTGGATGATTTAGTTAAGGGGGACGATGCGATTTTTGCAGCGACTGCTGTAACTGACTCAGAACTTTTACGTGGTGTTCAATATAAAGGTTCCTATGCACTGACACATTCTGTTGTTATGCGCGCAAAATCCGGTACAGTACGCTTTATCGAAGGGCGTCACAGCATTGCCAAAAAACCAAAGTACGGTCAACTCTAACTTCTCATATATTGTAATTAACATAGAAAATCCCATTTTCATTTAATTTACGATATTATATAATTAATGCCCGGTATAATAGCCGGGCATCTTTCAAATAAGTGAATCTTCTTCCAACGCGCATTCCTAAATTTTCTACATGTAAAAGCCCAAAAATTTAAAATTATTAATAGACTGGAGAAAACCTATGACAGCATTAACCATTGCTCAATTAGAAAGCATGACATTAAAAGAACTATATGCTTTAGCGAAGCAATTTAAAGTTATGAATGCTAGTAAGCTAAATAAAAAGGAACTTATTTTTGCGATTTTAAAATCACGCTCTGAACAGGAAGGCTTCTTTTTCATGGAGGGTGTTTTAGAAATCATTCCTACAGATGGCTTCGGATTTTTACGCCCGATTAACTATTCCCCTTCGAAAGAGGACATTTATATTTCAGCTTCGCAAATTCGTCGTTTTGATTTACGAAATGGAGATAAAGTATCTGGAAAAGTTCGTCCGCCAAAAGAAAACGAACGCTATTACGGACTATTGCAAGTTGATGCAGTAAATGGCGAAGATCCTGAAGTAGCTAAAGAGCGAGTGCATTTCCCTGCATTAACGCCACTTTACCCGGATCGTCATATTAAATTGGAAACAGTACCTACAAAACTTTCAACACGAATTATGGATTTAGTAGCTCCTGTTGGATTTGGTCAACGTGGTTTAATTGTGGCACCGCCAAAAGCAGGTAAGACATCTTTATTAAAGGAAATTGCCAATGCTATTACGACAAATCATCCTGAAGCGGAACTTATCGTATTATTAATTGATGAGCGTCCAGAGGAAGTAACGGATATCGAGCGTTCAGTAAATGCTGATGTTGTTTCTTCTACCTTTGATGAAGTACCGGAAAACCATGTAAAAGTAGCTGAAATCGTACTAGAACGTGCACGTCGTTTAGTGGAACATAAGCGTGATGTCATTATTTTAATGGACTCAATCACACGTTTAGCGCGTGCTTACAACTTAGTCATTCCGCCAAGCGGTCGTACACTTTCAGGTGGTATTGACCCAGCAGCATTCCATCGTCCAAAACGTTTCTTCGGTTCGGCTCGTAATATTGAAGAGGGTGGTAGTTTAACAATTTTGGCGACTGCTCTTATCGATACAGGTAGCCGTATGGATGAAGTGATTTACGAGGAGTTTAAAGGAACGGGTAACTTAGAATTACACTTAGACCGCAGCTTGGCAGAACGTCGTATATTCCCTGCATTAGATATTCGCCGTTCAGGTACGCGTAAAGAAGAACTTCTTATTCCGAAAGATCAGTTGGATAAGTTATGGGCAATCCGTAAAACATTTAGTGACTCTCATGATTTCGGCGAGAAGTTTTTACGCAAAATACGCACAACGAAATCAAACGAAGAATTTTTCGAAAAGCTTGATACGGATATGAAAAAAGCAACGAACGGTAAAGGGTTATTGTAGTCTTTCATCAGGTACTTACTGAAAGACTATAATCTTATTTTAAAGCAAGTTGATTGGAATGGAGGGGAGGCGACTCCAGCGGGACTAGCGCGAGGGAGAGACTATAGGCTCGAGCCGTGCCCGCGGAAAGCGTCCGACCCGGAATGGAAATCAATCTTCATGTGAAGGCAACGAATTGTTTAAAGCTTTTCATAAATTAATTAAAAATAGTTGCAACCTATTTTAATTGTTGCTATAATTCTTTAAGTATGAAACGTGCACATATATAGCTGACCTCCACACATTACGTATGTAGTGACATATTCGGGCTATGTAAGGTGCAGTTCGAAAATACTCTGTTCCGGATGGTTCAGGGCGAGAGGAGAAAACGAATATGAAACAAGGTATCCACCCAGATTACAAAGTAGCAACAGTAACTTGCTCTTGTGGTAATTCTTTTGAAACAGGTTCAGTTAAAGAAAAGATCTCAATCGAGTTCTGTAACGAATGTCACCCATTCTATACAGGTCGTCAAAAGTTCGCTTCTGCTGACGGACGTGTAGATAAGTTCAACAAAAAATATGGTATGAAATAATACCTTAACCCATTTCCACGTTGTTGGAGATGGGTTTTTGATTTTTATATTAAGTAAAATAATTATATTAGATAAAATTGTGTATTTATTAGAATACTTTAACTGGTTATTAGAAAGCCTGAATAGTATATTTGAAAACGAAAAATGGATATTAGAAAATGTACATATTTTATTAGAAGTCCCGAGTTTTATTAGAAAAAATAAAATTATATTAGCAAAAATTTAGTTATATTAGAAAACTTTCACACAAGTTTTCTTATAGTACAGCATCGTTTGCAATAGACGAATCGTGAAAAAATAGCTAAGATAAAAGAGGAAAAATAAAAAGTAAAACCTTGAGTAATCACTCAAGGTTTTTGTCTGTAATTACGTGGAGAAACGAGGAATTATAATGGCTCAATTATTTTATAAACATGGTGCAATGAACAGCGGGAAATCGATAGAAATTTTAAAAGTTGCCCACAATTATGAAGAACAAAATAAATCGGTTCTTATATTTACATCAGGTATTGATACACGTGAAGAAGTAGGGATGGTATCAAGCCGAATTGGTTTAAAACGCCCGGCAATTGCCGTTTTTAATGATACAAATATTTATGAGATCGTCAAAAATCACGAAGGGAAATTATATTGTGTACTCGTTGATGAAGTTCAATTTTTATCAAAAGAGCATGTTCTTCAATTGACTCAAATTGTCGATGAGTTGAATATACCTGTTATGGGATTCGGCTTAAAAAATGATTTCCAGAACGAACTGTTTGAAGGTAGCCGTTACATGGCGATTTATGCTGATAAAATTGAAGAAATGAAAACAATTTGCTGGTTCTGCCATAAAAAGGCGACGATGAATTTAAGAGTAGATGAAAATAAAAAACCCGTTCGTACAGGTGATCAAATCCAAATTGGGGGTAATGATAGTTATTATCCCGTTTGTCGCAAATGTCATTCAAACCCACCTTTATGACTTCAGGTGTATAGTATATATTTCAAAGAAAACTGGAATCCTAAATGTATTTATACAAAGGTGTAAATGATATGAATAAAGTTCGCCGTAGAGGTAGCAACAACCGTGAAATTTCTTTATACTAGTAAAGGTGCATTTTAACGTGACTCGAGAAATGACGAGCTGATATACAAAGAATTTAAAAATAAACTTTAGAGGTGAAATACAAATGTTTGATCGTTTACAGGCGGTTGAGGACCGATATGAAAGATTAAATGAATTACTGAGCGATCCAGATATCGTAAGTGATTCGAACAAATTACGTGAGTATTCAAAAGAGCAATCTGATATTCAGGAAATGGTAGACGTATATCGTGAATACAAATCAGTAAAAGAGCAACTGGCTGATACACGCGAATTAATGGAAATTGAAAAAGATGCAGAAATGCTTGAAATGATGAAGGAAGAGTTTAACGATTTAAATAAACAAGTTCCGGATTTGGAAGAACGTCTGCGTATTTTATTAATTCCAAAAGACCCGAACGATTCGAAAAACGTAATTATGGAGATCCGCGGAGCTGCGGGCGGTGACGAGGCGAATATTTTTGCTGGTGACTTGTTCCGTATGTATACACGTTATGCAGAAACACAAGGCTGGAAAGTGGATATTATGGAAGCAACACCAAATCCGGCAGGTGGCTATAAAGAAGTAATCTTAATGATTAACGGTCAAGGTGCTTATTCAAAATTCAAATATGAAAACGGCGCACACCGCGTTCAACGTGTTCCGGCTACAGAATCACAAGGCCGTATTCATACATCAACTGCAACAGTTGCTTGTTTACCAGAAGTACATGTAGAAGATGTAGAAATTCATGATAAGGATATTCGCGTTGATACATTCGCTTCATCAGGTGCCGGTGGTCAGTCAGTAAATACAACGATGTCCGCTGTACGTATGACCCACTTACCAACTGGGGTTGTCGTTTCGATGCAGGATGAGCGTTCACAAATTAAAAACCGTGAAAAAGCGATGAAAATTTTAGTAGCTCGTGTAGCGGATAAACACCGTCAAGAAGCACAGGCGGAAATTGATGCAACACGTAAGACAGCAGTAGGAACAGGCGACCGTTCTGAGCGTATCCGTACTTACAACTATCCACAAAACCGTGTAACAGATCACCGAATTGGCTTAACGATTCAGAAGCTTGATCAAATTGTTGAAGGTAAGTTGGATGAAATCATTGATGCACTTATTTTAGATGAGCAAGCAACACGCTTAGCCAATTTAAATGAAGATGCATAAAACTATTTTTGAGGCCCTGAATGGGGCTTCTTCTTTTTTAGAGGAAAACGGTCGCGAAGGAAATGCCGCAAGATTACTATTGCAGCATATTTTACAGACAAATTATTCAGGCTTGATGATGAAAATGCATGAGCCGTTAGAAGTTGAACACCAGCAGCAATTTGACGCTTATTTGCAGGAGCATATTAAAGGACGCCCTATACAATACATTACAGGTGTAGAAGAATTTTATGGACGTACTTTCAATGTGGATGAGTCGGTTTTAATTCCACGGCCTGAAACGGAAGAATTAATAGTTGGGACAATAGAGCGGATACAAAAGCTATTCGGTGAAAAAAAAGAACTTAAATTTGCGGATATCGGAACAGGTAGTGGAGCCATCGCCATTACGATGAAAAAGGAATGCCCGAATCTTGATGTAACAGCAACGGATATTTCGGAAGCAGCTTTGGAAACAGCAAAGAAAAATGCAGAGCAAATCCAGGCACAAATTACATTTAAGCAGGGTGATTTATCAACACCGATTGCCAATGAAAAATGGGATATCGTATTATCCAATCCTCCTTATATCGCGTTTGATGAAATGAAGGACATGTCCGATGTAGTCGTAGCACATGAACCGCATTCTGCATTGTTTGCCGAGGAAAATGGACTGTTGCTTTATCGTAAACTAGCAGAAAATTTACCGCAGATTATGAATACACCTGCCTTAATCGGACTTGAAATTGGCTATACACAGGGAGAAGCTGTAGCTGGCTTTTTCAAAAAGAGCTTTCCAAATGCCCATGTAACAGTAGTTAAAGATATAAATAAAAAAGATCGAATTATTTTTTGTGAGATTAGTGAATAAAAACTAGATTCCTTGTAAACAATGTTTTGCAAGGGGGAATGAAAATGTTACATGATTACGATATTAAAAATGAATCCAATCTATTTTTAGCGATTGCTAAATTACTAATAAGTGTGTTGTTTATATATAGTGCAGCTTGTATAGTACCTGATTTTGTAGACGGAGTACGGGAAGGGCAGGCGCTAAGCGATGAGCAGTTAAAAATCCGTGTGATTGCAAATAGCTCAACGAAAGCTGATCAATTGGTAAAGTATGAGGTCGTAGAAACAATTCAAGGTTATATGCAGGAAACATCAGATTTTTCGGAAGATATCCACATTGTGGAAAAGATTTATCAAGAAATTCAGAAAACTTACCCACAATTGAAAGTTTCATATAACTTTGGGGATAACTTAATGCCACCGAAATGGTATTTAGGTCAGTTTTATCCACAAAATAAATATTATTCTGTCAATTTTGTGATTGGTCAAGGGCGAGGGGAAAATTGGTTCTGTGCAGTGTTTCCAACGCTTTGTAAAAAGGATGAACCAGCGAAAAATGAAAGACCAACGTTTTATATTTCGGAATGGTGGAAGAAAAATAAACAAAAAAGTAATCAACAGAAAATAAAAGAATATACACAGGTAACTGTTAGTTATTAACAAATTGTGGATAATCTTTTGAAATACTTATAGACAGGGGGATGAAATGATGCGTACTTTACAATTACCTGTGGATGATTTTGTGGATAATTCAGAAAATTATACACAAGCTGTGGATTTGTTGAAAAAGGGGGAAGTTGTTGCATTTCCTACCGAAACAGTTTACGGGCTGGGTGCAGTGGCAACAGACGAGAAAGCAGTGAAAAAAATATTTGATGCAAAAGGTCGTCCTTCCGATAATCCACTTATTGTACATATTGGAACTGCGGAAGAAATATCCCTCTATACATCATATATTCCTGAAGTTGCTAAAATATGCATAGAGGCTTTTTGGCCAGGTCCACTCACAATTGTTTTGCATGTAAAACCAAATATATTGGCACCGAGCGTAACTGCTGGTTTAGATACAGTTGGCATTCGTATGCCTGATCATCCGGTTGCTCTCAAACTGTTGCAAACTTTAAAAGCACCATTAGCTGCGCCAAGTGCAAATCGCAGTGGAAAGCCAAGTCCGACAAAAGCGGATCATGTATTCGAAGATTTGCAGGGCATTATTCCATGTATTCTAGATGGTGGAATGACAGGAATCGGTGTAGAATCAACCGTTCTCGATGTTACGTTAGAAACACCTGTTATTTTACGTCCAGGTGGAGTAACGAAAGAAATGCTAGAAGCAGTAATCGGTCCGGTAGATGAGCCAAGCATCGAACAGCAAAAAATTGAGTCGACACCGAAAGCACCGGGGATGAAATATACCCACTATGCACCAAATGCACCTGTTTATTTAATAGATGCAAATAAAGAAACAATTGAAAATGCACTGGAACAATTAAAATCTGAGCATAAAGTTGCTCTATTGGCTCCAGAAAGCTTTAAAGATATAAAAGCAGACTACTATTTTTCCTTTGGCGAAGCACATAATCTTGAACAGATGAGTGCAACTTTGTATGATGCTTTGCGCGCTTGTGATAAAACAGATGCAACAATTATTTTAGCGACGGCTACAACAAAATCCGGGGTGGGGACAGCAATTATGAACCGCCTGGAAAAAGCAGCTGGCGGCAATTGGTTTTCACTTAAATAATCTTTATGACCACATTCTGCAAAATTTTGTAGATGTGGTTTTTTTGTTGTGTGCAAATCGGTAGGATATTTTTAATTGGAAAAGCATAAATTACAACAGCGCATAGAGGAAGAGGGGAAAAAATGCAGGAAGTGGTTGCTGGGATATTAATGTCGTTTGATGTCGTTGCACTTTATTTAATTGCTACAAATGTTAAAGCTAAATGGTTATTAGCGTTATGGACGGCATTATTACATATGATTTTCCCATTGATAGGATACCGTTTTGGGGAATGGATAGCCGTGTACTTAAATAATTGGGCAACAAGCCTTTCTACAATATTACTATTCTTTGTAGGTTTGCAATTACTGCTGTCAAAAAAAGATGAAAGTTTCCCTGCCATATCTTTACCGATTATTGCCATATTTGCGAGCATTGATACCTTTTCAGTTAGCCTATCTTTTGGTATGCTAAATTTAGAAAAATATGTTTTTATTATCAGTGCAGGGTTATCCACATTTTTATTGTCTTATGCAGCTTTAGTAGTAGCGCAAAAAACTACTATTTTGAGAAATAACGCATTAAAGAAAATTGCTGGATTATTACTGATTGTAATGAGTATTATGTTATTAAAATGGTAGATTAGAGGGTGTGAGGAAGATAAATATTTACTTTATTTGTACAGGAAACACATGTAGAAGTCCTATGGCAGAAGCAATTTTAAAAGCTAAAAATTATGAGAATATAAATGTACGTTCTGCGGGTATTTATGCCTACGAGGGGAATGGGATGTCCCGAAATGCCGAAGAAATATTATTGCAAAAGGATATTTTTCAACCCCATCACTCTTCGCAATTTACAAAGAACGATGCACAGTGGGCAGACTTGATTTTAACTATGACGACGGCACATAAAGAAATGGTCATTAGTCTTGTTGAAGAAGCTGCACATAAAACGTTTACGTTAAAAGAATATGTAGCGATGGAGGGTGGGCCGGATATCCAAGATCCATTTGGAGGCAACTTGCAAATATATGAGCAGACATATGACCAACTAAACGAAGCGATTAATAAACTAGAGACCAAATTACAATTGGAGGGAAAAATTTAACATGGATTCACAGAGAAAATCATTTAGTTTACGTCGGAAGCTCGTATTATTTGTCGGGATATTAGCGCTTATTACATATACATGCAGTTTTGTATTTATCGAATATTTACGTCCGATGTTTTTCGAAAATACTAGTACAAGCATGTTTCAAATCATTACATATGTATTAGGAATCTTTTGGTCTTGTGCTTTGGCAGCTGTATTTAGTTTAGTAATTGTACGTCCGTTACAGCGATTAGAGAGCAGTGCAAATCAGGTAGCTGAGGGCAAGATTGGAAAAGATGTCGACATGCCGAAAACAAATGATGAAATCCGGACTGTAGCTGAGGCATTTCAAGCGATGGTCGTTAATTTGCGTAAAATGGTTAATGGCATTGAAGGAAATTATAAAACGACAGATGAAACTATTCGAAAGCTTTCAGATGAAAGTATATCTGTAACGAATAATGCTGAGCAAATTACAAGCAATATCAGTCAAATTTCATTAGGAGCTGAATCTTCTGCAGTTGCGATTCAAGAAACAGTAGAAGCTATCGAAGAAGTGCGTACACTGGCATCTGAAGTAAACAATAAAGCATTGCATACAGCCAGTCGTTCGAAAGATCTTTTATCCAATTTAACGTCAACTACAGATGCGATTCACGGAGTCGTAAATAGTATTCAAAAAATTGCAGCAGATAATGAAAATTCATTAGTTAATATTCGCGAATTAGAAAAAAATGCAGAGCAAATTGAACGAATTATCGGCTTAGTTGGAGATATTGCGGGTCAAACAAATTTACTTGCATTAAATGCTTCAATTGAAGCGGCACGAGCAGGCGAGCACGGTAAAGGCTTTGCGGTAGTAGCAGAAGAAGTACGTGGTTTAGCCGATGAAAGTGCTAATGCAGTTCAAGGAATTACAAAATTAATTCAGACGATGCAACAAAATGTTTCTATTGTAGTAAAACAAATGAACGAACAAGTTTCATTTGCTGCCAACGAGTCTTCGCGTGTATCTGAAACGACAACAGCAGTTGAAGGTATGACGAAATCGGTGTATGAAATGGCAGATGATGTTGTTCAAATCTCTCAATTGGTTGAACAGCAAATGAAAAATATCGAGCATACATCGCATCAATCACAAGAAGTAGCCGCAATTGCTGAACAAACATCCGCAAGTGCGCAGGAAGTAAGTGCTGCCTCTTCAGAACAAGCGCATGCTATTAAGCAAGTAGAAGCATTGGCGAGCGATTTAAAACAGCAATCTGCTGAGCTATATCGAATGATTCAGCAATTCGACCGCAATCAATAGATTCTCAATACCCTTTATAGACTTGGACGATATCCAAGTTTATAAGGGGTTTCTTATTTGTCGAAATTATGACTCTATGTGCCTTATAAAAGGGGTTTGTCGTTTTATGTTGAAATGAATAGGGTATGTACGGAATATTACGTATAAAAATTAATCCTGGAGGGATCGTTTTGAAAAAGCTCAAGTACTGGTTATTAATGGGTGTAGTAGTAGCTGGTTTAGCTGCATGTGGGGATGCAGAGGAAACAGATACGGACACTACAAATTCGACACCTACTGAATCAACCGAATCAAATGACTCAGCTACGTCAGATGTTTCAGAAGGGGAAAAAGTAGTGAATACCAGCTGTATCAACTGTCACGGGGGAGATTTGTCAGGGGCAATGGCGCCGGACTTAACTAACATATCATTATCTAAAGAGGAAATTATCGATATTTTAGAAAATGGTAAGGGCGCAATGCCACCAGGAACAGCAGCAGGTGAAGAAGAGGCAGTAGCAGATTATTTATTATCCATACAATAATTGGGAAAGATCGCTCTTATAAGGGTGATCTTTTTTATGTAAACTTTTAAAGCGAATTGTCCAAAAAAATAACAATATAATAATATTATAGGTTTAATATTCGTGTTTTGAAGTGAAAATGCGAAACTTCTGAGGAAAAGACGTGTCATTTTGATGTAATAAATGGTACACTGATGGTGAATATAATTGAGTAAAAAAGAGGTAGGAGGTACCTTCATGAAAATTGCGATTTCATCAGACCACGGTGGAAATAATTTAAGAAAAGAAATTATGTCACTATTGGACGAAATGTCGATAAGTTATGAAGACTTTGGTCCACAAACGGACGATTCTGTAGACTATCCAGACTATGCTCGTCCCGTAGCAGAACGAGTAGCAGCAGGTGAGTTCGACCGCGGAATACTAATTTGCGGGACAGGTATTGGTATTTCAATTGCTGCCAATAAGTTTAAAGGCATCCGCTGTGCACTTGTACATGACGTATTTTCTGCAAAAGCAACACGCTGTCATAATGATTCCAATGTATTGGCGATGGGTGAGCGTGTAATAGGCCCAGGATTGGCTAGAGAAATTGTTGAAACTTGGTTGAATACTGAATTCGAAGGTGGACGTCATATTCGCCGTGTAGAAAAGATTTCAGAAATTGAAGGGTAACAAGGAGTGATCCAATGACGGACTTACACGATTTGCAAAATGATTTAAGACAAGCATTAATTGAATTTGAGCAACAAGTGAAGTTTACTGAAGATCAGCTTTTTGTCGTTGGCTGTTCCACGTCGGAAGTAATGGGCGAAAAGATCGGTACAGCCGGCGCACTCAATGTTGCAGAAGTTTTATTTAAAGAATTCTCAAAATTCTCACAAAGAAACGATATCCATTTAGTTTTTCAGGGCTGCGAACATATTAATCGAGCTTTAACGCTTGAGTCAGCTGTGGCTAAAAAGTACCAGTTAGAACCAGTTTCGGTCATTCCAGTGCGTACAGCGGGTGGCTCCATGTCCGCCTATGCTTTTTCCCAATTGACTGAACCTGTAGTTGTGGAATCAATTCAGGCGCACTATGGCATTGATATCGGTCAAACTTTAATCGGCATGCATTTGAAAGCTGTAGCGGTACCTATTCGAACATCTGTAAAACGTTTAGGTAATGCTGTCATTACATTAGCGACAACACGTCCAAAACTTATCGGTGGAGAACGTGCGCAATATAAGTAACGCTTTAACGTTACATACATCATTTTGAATTGGAAACTCCGATATATTCGGAACAAAATTTAGGGGGATTTTTATAATGGCATTTGAAAACTTAGCTGGACAAGACAAAGCAATTTTAGACGCAATTCTATTAGAGAAAAAACGTCAAAACACGAACATTGAGTTAATTGCTTCAGAAAACTTCGTATCGGAAGCTGTAATGGAAGCGCAAGGCTCATACCTTACTAATAAGTATGCAGAAGGCTATCCTGGGAAACGTTACTATGGTGGCTGCGAGCACGTAGACGTAGTTGAAAATATTGCGCGTGACCGTGCAAAAGAATTATTCGGTGCTACATATGTTAACGTACAGCCTCACTCAGGTGCACAAGCAAACATGGCAGTATACCATACAGTTTTAAAACCAGGTGATACAGTATTAGGGATGAACTTATCTCACGGTGGTCACTTAACGCATGGTTCTCCAGTTAACTTCTCTGGTATTTTATATAATTTCGTAGAGTACGGTGTAACAGAAGATACAAATGTCATCGACTATGAAGATGTAAGACAAAAAGCGTTGGAATCTAAGCCGAAATTAATCGTTGCAGGTGCTTCAGCTTACCCTCGTGAAATTGACTTCGCAAAATTCCGTGAAATTGCTGATGAAGTAGGCGCATATTTCATGGTAGATATGGCACATATTGCTGGTCTAGTTGCTGCGGGTGAACATCAAAACCCAGTACCATACGCAGATTTCGTAACAACAACAACACACAAAACGTTACGCGGTCCTCGTGGCGGTATGATTTTAACAAATGATGCGAAATGGGAAAAAGAATTAAACAAATCAGTATTCCCAGGTATTCAAGGTGGTCCATTAATGCACGTCATCGCTGCAAAAGCAGTATCATTCGGTGAAGCATTACAACCTGAATTTAAACAGTACGCAAAACAAATTAAACTAAATGCAGCAGCATTAGCTAAATCTTTAATGGATGAAGGTGTTGAAATCGTATCAGGCGGTACAGATAACCACTTACTTCTATTAAATGTAAAATCTTTAGGTTTAACAGGTAAAGTTGCGGAGCATGTATTAGATGAAGTAGCGATTACAACAAATAAAAATACAATTCCATTCGATACTGAATCTCCATTTGTAACTTCTGGAATTCGTGTAGGTACAGCTGCTGTAACATCTCGTGGCTTTAAAGAAGAGGATGTTATTGAAGTAGGCAAAATCATGGCATCTGTTCTTAAAAATCATGAAGACGCTGCAGTAAAAGAAGAAGCCCGTAAACGTGTAGAAGCTTTAACAGCGAAATATCCATTATATGCTTAATTAAATTTCAGCCTTTCCAACTACGCATCTGTAGTTAGAAAGGCTTTTATTATGTCCTGCTGGTAAATTATTAAGAAGGGTATTTTTTTATATGGTGGGCAAGTTATGGATAAAGCTAGCTGAAAGAGAAAGTAGACATATACTAGCTATTTTAGTGAAGAATATATACATTTTAATTATTGTGAAATATAAACCCTCCCATACAAAATAAGACGTTTTTCAAAACATTCCTGTGAGAGTTTTCGTTAACTTTATTTTCTGTTATACTAACTTAGATAAACAACAGTTAGGAGATGTCAATATGAGTAAAGTATACGTATTTGACCACCCATTAATTCAGCATAAGTTAACTTATATTCGAGATAAAGATACTGGGACAAAAGAATTCCGCGAGTTAGTAGATGAAGTCGCAACATTGATGGCTTTTGAAATTACACGTGATTTACCACTAGAAGAAATTGAAGTGGAAACACCAGTTACAAAAGCAAAGGCAAAAGTACTGTCAGGTAAGAAAATTGCGATTGTACCAATTTTACGTGCAGGTATCGGAATGGTAGACGGAGTATTAAAGCTAATTCCTGCTGCAAAAGTAGGGCATATTGGTCTTTACCGTGATCCAGAGACGTTAAAGCCTGTAGAATATTATGCAAAACTTCCAGCTGATGTTGAAGAGCGTGACTTTATTATTGTCGACCCAATGTTAGCAACAGGTGGTTCAGCTGTTGAAGCAATCAACTCACTGAAAAAGCGTGGCGCTAAAAGCATTAAATTTATGTGCTTAATTGCTGCTCCAGAAGGTGTAGAAGAAATTCAAAAATTACACCCGGATGTAGATATTTACATTGCATCTTTAGATGAAAAACTAGATGACCACGGCTATATCGTACCAGGTTTAGGTGATGCAGGGGATCGCTTATTCGGTACAAAATAAAGAAAACAACAAATGCCCGTACACAAGTAACGGGCGTTTTATCTTGAATCGGCAGCGTTTCAAACACTTGCTGAATCACTGCAAGAATTAATACTTTAGATTAGACAAGGAGTAGAATGATGACGAAAAAGTTTAAAGTTATGACGATTTTTGGGACGCGTCCAGAAGCGATTAAAATGGCACCACTTGTGTTGGAGTTAGAAAAGCATCCAGAGGAAATTGAATCAATCGTAACTGTGACAGCGCAACACCGTCAAATGCTTGATCAAGTATTGGAAACGTTCAATATTACACCAGATTATGATTTAAATATAATGAAGGATCGCCAAACATTGGTCGATGTAGCGACAAATGCATTACTTGGTCTTGACCGTGTAATGAAAGAGGCAAAGCCGGATATTGTATTAGTTCATGGAGATACTGCGACAACATTTGTGGGAAGTTTAGCTGCTTTTTATAATCAAATTGCAATTGGTCATGTAGAGGCAGGTTTACGTACAGGTCAAAAGTACTCACCTTATCCCGAAGAGATGAATCGACAGTTGACGGGTGTAATGGCAGATTTACATTTTGCTCCAACAGAACAGTCTAGAGCAAACCTACTAAAAGAAAATAAGCTGGATGAATCAATTTTCGTGACAGGTAATACGGCGATCGATGCGCTGAAAACTACTGTTAGCGAAAACTATACCCACCCAGTACTTGAAAAGATAGGGACAGACCGAATGATTTTACTGACGGCACATCGTCGTGAAAACTTAGGCAATCCAATGCGCAATATGTTCCGTGCCATTATGCGTTTATTAAATGAACATAAAGATATTCAAGTGGTGTATCCAGTGCATATGAATCCGGCAGTTCGAGAAGTTGCAAATGAAATTTTAGGCGACAACCCGAGAGTTCACTTAATTGAACCATTGGAAGTGTTTGATTTCCATAACTTTGCAGCCAGATCCTATATGATTTTAACTGATTCAGGTGGAGTGCAAGAAGAGGCGCCATCGTTAGGGAAGCCAGTGCTTGTATTACGTGATACGACTGAACGTCCGGAAGGTATTGCGGCGGGTACATTAAAGCTTGCTGGTACAGATGAGGAAGTTATTTACTCAATGGCGAAAGAACTATTAACAAATAATAAAGCATATGAAGCGATGGCTCATGCATCGAACCCATATGGAGATGGATTTGCATCTGCTCGTATTGTGGAAGCATTGTTGAAGTTCGCACAAAAGCAACTATTGGAAGATATAATTAAAAATGCAGAAACTAGATAAACTTATCCTAGCGCAATATTTTTGACCTTTAAGAGGGAAATATAGAAGATTACACTTGTTTCTATTTTGTCAATAGCAAAATTCGCTATTATTGCTAAAAAATTTTTTCTGTGATGCTTCATTTCGAATGGGAATGGAAAAAATGCATGAGATAGCGAATTTTAGCTTTAGTGAAAAAAAGCAGAGAATAATTATGAACATTAATGCACAAATTTGTCAACAATTTGACAAGGAATTTAACTGTGTGAAGTTTTTCACCATTACTAATTGACATCAAAAACCCCCTATTGTATGCTTACAAAGGGTAAGAATGATAAGGGTTTCGTTTAGTCTGAAGACGTTGAAACACTTGTTATATCAAGTTTCTACTAGATTGACGGTTGAAACGAAATTCGTCAATTTGCAACGTTTGCGTCTGGATTAAGTCCGTGAAGATTAAGAGACATTTAGAAGTATGAAATGAATGTTTACTATGTGATTTGTCTATAGTAAAAATTATTTAGTACTTGTAACGGCCTCTAATTTTGTAGTGCATTCACTACGATTTTAATTCATTTAATGGTCGATGAACACTTTCTTTACTCGAAAAAGATTCAGGAGATTAATTGCCAATGCTAAATTTGCATCACATTTTTACAATGCAGAAGAAAGCGTTCTTTTTTTTGCTTGTTGTTTGTGCGTTAGGCTGGGGATTTTCGCCATATGATTCTGTATTTGCTGGTATAGCCCTGGGTGCGTTCTTTGGTACGTATAACTTTTGGATATTAGTTCGACGTATGGAAAAATTTGACCGTTCCATTAGTGAAGGGACAAAAGTAGCATCTATCGGTACAGCGCTTCGCTTTGGATCAGGTGTTGCCGCAGTCGCAATCGCAATATCGTTGCCACAATATTTTCATTTAATAAGCACGGTCATTGGGCTGATGATTCCGTACATCTTTTTAGTAGTAGAAAGAATCGTACATCACACAAAAAGCCACTAAGGTGCATTTGAAAGAGAGGTGAATGCAAAAATGGATCATACAGCTCCAGAGCTCGACTTGGATTTAGGCTTTATGACGCTTACTTTCAACTTATCTACAGTGTTAACTCTTTTAGTATCAGCAGCCATCGTATTTTTAATCGCGGTTATTTCAACAAGAAGACTCGCGTTAAAACCGACTGGAATGCAAAACTTCATGGAATGGATTATGGATTTCGTGAAAAATATTATTAAGAGTAACATGGACTGGAAAACAGGCGGTCGTTTCCACGTTCTGGGTATTACATTAATTATGTTTATTGCCGTATCCAACTTACTTGGTTTACCAATGGGTGGTATTTTATACCATGCAACGGACGGTACTCATTACTTGTGGTGGAAATCACCGACAGCTGACCCAGTCGTAACAATGACATTAGCTTCGATGATTTTAGTATTAACTCATTACTACGGTGTGAAAATGCAAGGTACAGGTGGTTATACTAAAACATTCTTCCAGCCATTGTCATTCTTGTTCCCGTTAAAAATTATCGAGGAGTTCGCAAATACGCTAACTCTTGGTCTACGTCTTTACGGTAACATTTACGCCGGTGAGATTTTACTAACATTACTAACTGGTTTAGCAGTTTCAAGTGTGTTTGGTTTCTTCGGTGCTATCGTACCAATGATGGCATGGATGGGATTCTCGATTTTCATCGGATTTATCCAAGCTTTCATTTTCGTTATGTTAACAATGGTGTATATGGCTCACAAAGTGAGTGCAGACCATTAATTATAAATTTCCGCATTCAACGTAGTGCGGCGATTTGAAAAAAAAAAAACAACGTAATCCAAGGAGGATATTATCAAATGGTAGGTTCAGTAGGTTTATTAGCAGCAGCAATCGCAATCGGTTTAGCAGCACTAGGTGCAGGTATTGGTAACGGTCTTATCGTTTCAAAAACAGTAGAAGGTATCGCTCGTCAACCAGAAGCACGTGGCGTTCTACAAACTACAATGTTCATCGGGGTAGCTTTAGTAGAAGCATTACCGATCATCGCAGTAGTAATCGCATTCATCGTAATGAACCAATAGTCTTAAAGGCAAAATTGATTAAGATTATTAAATTAAGTGGCGAAGTAGAATTCTTTTGAAACCCTTCGCCATTAATTTTGTATAAAGAAGGATTACCCTCTTTATATAAATTTTAAAATGAATAAAAAGTAATACAAAATATAGATTTCTATTCAAGCTCTTGAAGGGAGTGAAACAATCGTGTTTTTAGATTATCTTGTACTTGGTGCAGGTGCTACTGGCCTTAACTTAGGAGACGCTATCGCAACGTTAGCGATTTTCGCAGGGTTAATGTTACTTCTTAAAAAGTTCGCTTGGGGTCCTTTAATGGGTATTATGCGCGAACGTGAAGAGTTAGTTGCAAACGGTATCGACGCGGCTGAAAAAGCCAAAAAAGAAACACAAGCATTATTAGAAGAACAAAAGAGCCTTCTTAAAGAAGCTCGTACGGAAGCACAATCGATTATTGAAGGTGCTAAAAAGCAAGGCGAAGCAACACGCGAAGAAATCGTTGTGGCTGCACGCGCTGAAGCGAACCGTTTAAAAGAATCTGCTGTTCGTGATATCGAAGCAGAGAAAGAAAAAGCAATCGCTGCTGTACGTGAAGAAGTCGTTTCATTATCAGTACTTGCTGCGTCTAAAGTTCTTGGGAAAGAAATTTCCGAAGCTGATAATAGCGCATTAATTAAAGAAACGATTGCGAAGGCAGGCGAAGCGAAATGAGTCAATCGACTGTAGCAAATCGCTATGCTCAAGCAACGTTTGAATTAGCAATTAAACAAAACGTTCTTACTGAAGTAAGTGCAGATTTGCAGGAACTTACAAAAGTAATGGCTTTAAATGAAGAGTTTATCGCATTGCTATCTGCTCCTAAAATCTCTACTGACCGTAAGAAAGAACTGATTGCACAAGTTTTAACTGGTGCTCAGCCAATCGTAATTAATATGATTCAATTCTTAATCGAAAAGAAACGTTTAAACGAATTATCAGCTGTAGCAGAACAGTATCAAGCATTAGCAGCAGCTGCTCAAGGCTCTGCAGATGCAAAAGTTTACTCTACGCGTGAGTTAACGGCAGGGGAGAGAGCAGAAATTTCTGCTTCTTTCAGTAAGTTAGTCGGCAAAGAGCAACTAAACATTACAAACATTATCGATGCGTCATTAATTGGTGGCGTACGCGTTCAAATCGGCAACTATATTTTCGACAGCACTGTAGCTTCTAAGCTAGAGGACTTAAAACGAGTATTAGTTGGTTAAATCTTAAGAAATGTGAGAGGTGAACATACATGGGCATCAAAGCTGAAGAAATCAGCAGTCTGATTAAACAGCAGATTGAAGGTTATCAATCGGAATTAAAAGTAAGCGAAGTAGGTACAGTTATCACTGTTGGTGACGGTATCGCTCGTGCTCATGGCCTCGACAACGCCATGGCTGGAGAGCTTTTAGAGTTCTCTAACGGTGTTATGGGTATGGCACAAAACCTAGAAGAAGGTAACGTTGGTATCGTAATTTTAGGAGACTACCTAGGCATCAAAGAAGGCGATGAGGTTCGTCGTACAGGTCGTATTATGGAAGTACCAGTTGGTGAAGCACTAATTGGCCGTGTTGTAAACCCACTTGGTATGCCAGTGGATGGATTAGGTCCAATCAACACAACAAAATCTCGTCCAATCGAAAGTCCAGCTTTCGGTGTAATGGCACGTAAATCAGTACATGAGCCATTACAAACAGGTATTAAAGCGATTGACGCTTTAGTTCCAATCGGTCGTGGTCAACGTGAGTTAATCATCGGAGACCGTCAAGTTGGTAAAACATCTGTAGCAATCGATACAATTTTAAACCAACAAGGCGAAGATATGATTTGTATCTACGTAGCAATCGGACAAAAAGAATCAACTGTACGTAACGTAGTTGAAACTTTCCGTAAGCATGGTGCATTAGATTACACAATCGTTGTAACAGCTTCTGCATCACAACCAGCTCCATTATTATACCTTGCTCCATTTGCAGGTATTTCTATGGCAGAAGAATTCATGTTAGATGGTAAGCACGTATTAATCGTGTATGATGACTTAACTAAACAAGCATCAGCATACCGTGAACTTTCACTTCTTCTACGCCGTCCTCCAGGTCGTGAAGCTTACCCTGGTGACGTATTCTACTTACACAGCCGTCTACTTGAGCGTGCTGCGAAGTTAAACGAAACTTACAAAAATGGTTCGATTACAGCGCTTCCATTCGTAGAAACGCAAGCGGGCGATATCTCTGCATATATCCCAACAAACGTAATCTCTATTACAGATGGTCAAATCTTCTTACAATCTGACTTATTCAACTCAGGTGTACGTCCTGCGATCAACGCTGGTTTATCAGTATCACGTGTAGGTGGTTCTGCACAAATCAAAGCGATGAAAAAAGTAGCAGGTACATTACGTCTTGACTTAGCAGCGTTCCGTGAATTAGAGTCATTCGCTCAGTTCGGATCTAACTTAGATCCAATTACGCTTGGTAAATTAGAGCGTGGTAAACGTACAGTTGAAGTGTTAAAACAAGACTTAAACAAACCACTTAAAGTTGAAAAACAAGTTGCGATCCTTTATGCATTAACTAAAGGTCACTTAGATGATATTCCAGTACAAGATATCGTTCGTTTTGAAAACGAATTCTTAAGCTGGTTAGATACAAACCACACAAATGTTTTAGATCATGTTCGTACAACTAAAGAACTTGCTCCAGATGCAGAGTATGTTGAAGCAATTAATGCATTCAAAAAGACTTTCGCTAAATCTGAGTAAGTAAGAATTGAACGGTTTTTCACGCATGTTTATAAAGCGTGAAAAACTGGACAACTCTTTTTTAATAAGAGCTTGATAAAAATCAAAAGGTGGTGAAATACCAGTGGTAAACTTACGCGAAATTAAAGGTCGTATTAACTCTACAAAGTCTACGAAACAAATTACTAAAGCAATGCAAATGGTTTCTTCTTCAAAGTTGCGCCGTGCAGAGCAAAACGCTAAGGCTTACGTTCCATATATGGAGAAAATTCAAGAGGTAGTAGGCGCAATCGCAGCAGGTACTAAAGATAGTGGACATCCAATGTTAACGTCTCGTCCTGTTAAGAAAACAGCTTACTTAGTTATCGGTTCTGATAGCGGGTTAGCAGGTGCTTACAACTCAAGCATTTTACGTGAGGTTCAAAATACTATTATGAAACGTCACAAATCTACAGATGAGTACGTAATCTTAGCAGTAGGTCGTGTTGTTCGTGATTACTTTGTAAAGCGTGGACACAATGTTATCGCAGATGTTATCGGTCTTCCAGACCAACCATCATTTGCTGATATTAAAGAAATCGCTCGTAATGCTGTTGGTATGTTCATTGACGGTACGTATGATGAACTTTATATGTACTACAATCACTTCGTATCTGCTATTCAAAACGAAGTGACTGTGAAAAAAGTTCTTCCTTTAACTGATATTGCACCTTCATCAAGCGATGCTGCTTATGAATTTGAGCCATCAGGTGAAGCCATTTTAGAAGTATTACTTCCACAATATGCGGAAAGCTTAATTTATGGCGCTATATTAGATGGAAAAGCGAGTGAACATTCAGCACGTATGACAGCCATGAAAAACGCTACAGACAATGCAAACGATCTTATTGCAGACCTTTCTCTACAATATAACCGTGCACGTCAAGCGGCGATTACACAAGAAATTACAGAAATCGTTGGTGGAGCTGCTGCCTTAGAATAGGCGCACTCACCAACGTCGTATAAGAATACGATAGGAGGGTACAAAGTAATGAACAACGGACACGTTCTTCAAGTAATGGGTCCAGTAGTAGACGTAAAGTTTGCTAATGGTCAATTACCAGATATTTATAACGCATTAACAGTTAAAATTGAACGTCCTAACGAAGCTCCGACTACTCTTGCATTAGAAGTAGCGCTTCACTTAGGTGACGATTCTGTTCGTACAATTGCCATGTCATCTACTGATGGTTTACAACGTGGAGCAGAAGTAACAAACACAGGAGCACCAATCTCAGTACCAGTTGGTGATGCTACATTAGGTCGCGTATTTAACGTACTTGGTGAAGTTATCGATTTAGGTGAAGAAATTCCTGCTGACGTTCGTCGTGATTCAATTCACCGCGAAGCTCCAACATTCGATGAATTATCAACTACTGTAGAAATCCTTGAAACAGGTATCAAAGTAGTAGACTTATTAGCACCATACATCAAAGGTGGTAAAATCGGTCTATTCGGTGGTGCCGGTGTAGGTAAAACAGTATTAATCCAAGAATTAATCAACAACATCGCACAAGAACACGCAGGTATCTCTGTATTCGCAGGTGTAGGTGAGCGTACTCGTGAGGGTAATGACTTATTCTTCGAAATGACAGATTCAGGCGTAATTAAACAAACTGCAATGGTATTCGGTCAAATGAACGAGCCACCTGGAGCACGTATGCGCGTAGCTTTAACTGGTTTAACAATGGCTGAATTCTTCCGTGATGAGCAAGGTGCAGACGTACTTTTATTCATCGACAACATTTTCCGTTTCACACAAGCAGGTTCTGAGGTTTCTGCCCTATTAGGTCGTATGCCTTCAGCGGTAGGTTACCAACCAACACTTGCTACAGAAATGGGTAAATTACAAGAGCGTATCACATCTACTACAAAAGGTTCTGTAACTTCTATCCAAGCGATTTACGTACCAGCCGATGACTATACTGACCCGGCTCCGGCTACAACATTCGCCCACTTAGATGCAACAACTAACCTTGAGCGTAAATTATCTGAGATGGGTATCTATCCAGCGGTAGACCCACTAGCTTCGACTTCTCGTGCATTATCACCGGAAATCGTTGGACCAGAACACTATGCAATCGCGACGGGTGTTCAACGTACAATCCAACGTTACCGTGAGTTACAAGATATCATTGCTATCTTAGGTATGGATGAGTTATCTGATGAAGATAAACAAACTGTAGAACGTGCTCGTCGTATCCAGTTCTTCTTATCTCAAAACTTCCACGTAGCGGAGCAATTCACTGGTCAAAAAGGTTCTTATGTACCTGTTAAAGAAACTGTTCGTTCATTCAAGGAAATCCTTGATGGCAAATGGGATCACTTACCAGAAGATGCTTTCCGTTTAGTTGGTTCAATTGATGAAGTAGTAGCGAAAGCTAAAGAAATGGGCGTACAAGTTTAATTAGCTGACGAGGAGGAAAAAATATGAAGACAGTTACAGTCAATATTGTCACTCCCGACGGCTCAGTATACGATTCAGAGGTTACGATGGTAATCGCTAAAACGACTTCAGGTGAAATCGGTGTCTTAGCTGGCCATATTCCTATGGTTGCTCCACTTGCTATTGGTGCAGTGAAGCTTAAAAAAGCAGATGGCACGACAGAAGTTGCAGCGATTAGCGGTGGTTTCATTGAAGTTCGTCCTGATAAAATTTCGATTTTGGCTCCTTCTGCTGAAGTTGCTGCTTCAATCGATATTGCACGTGCTAAAGAAGCTTTAGCGCGTGCTGAAGGTCGCCTTCAAAAGAAACAAGATGACATCGATTTCAAACGTGCGGAACTAGCTTTAAATCGTGCGATGAATCGTATCAACGTTCATGAGGGTAACATCTAAATTTGATGACGTGCGGGCAGAGGTCTCTCTGCCCGCTTTTTTTAGGTGTAACATATTTTCGAGTAACAAAAAATTTAGAAGCGTAATTCGCCATAATATTGCGCGAGACATATTTTCGTTGTATAAAAGGAGTGGAGAAAAATGGATTTATTTGTTGAAGCTGGTCAACAGGCAATCATTAATGTTTTGGCATATATTATATTTATAGGAATGGCTCTTTATGCATTACAAGGCTTACGTATTGAACAATTATTTAAAAAAGGGAAAACATTTCAGATCCAGCTCTTCTATATATTTATGAGTATTGCAATCGGCTCAGCTGTAGCAGACTTCTTTTTAAATTTTTTGGATTGGTCTAAAACTATTCCTTATATTTTCGGTTAAAAGGGATGTGACCATTTTATTTCTTGCAGGGAGCAATAATTGTTTGTTTTTCACTCCAAGAAATAAAATTTCCTAGGAAATATAGACGTTTGCGAATATACATGTTTTGGGTAGTTAGTAGATGGTAGTACTTATCTGTGGAAATTTGTCTATTCACATTAAATAGTTGCGCTGCGTATTATAATTTAATAGCCTTTTCAGAAAAATTAGCTTAAAATAGTAATTTGGGTGCTTGAAATACAGTGCCAATAAATGTAGTATGATTTTTGTGTGTAAAATTGAAGTCAAATGAAGTTTAAAATAATTATAGTTAAATTGAACTTATCCATTTATTATAAGAGAATTGAATTCGGAGGGACGAATTGTGGAGAGAATTATTGTTACTGGGGGTCAGACTCTAAAAGGTACAGTACGTGTTGAAGGTGCAAAAAATGCCGTATTACCAATTTTAGCTGCTTCTCTATTAGCTTCTAAAAATAAAAATATGATTAAAGACGTACCGAACCTAGCAGATGTTAGAACGATCGGTGAAGTATTAAAAAGTTTAAATGCAATTGTAGAGTTTAATGCTGAGAATAATGAAATGATTATAGATGCCTCTATGAAGCTATCAAGTGAAGCACAATTTGAGTTTGTTAGTAAAATGCGCGCATCGATTTTAGTGATGGGGTCGCTATTGGCACGAAACGGCTATGCACGTGTTGCATTACCTGGAGGATGTGCTATTGGGTCTCGTCCTATTGAACTTCATTTAAAAGGCTTTGAGGCAATGGGTGCTGAAATCTCCTTTGGACATGGTTATGTGGAAGCAAAGGTGAAAGATGAATTAAAAGGCGCAGAGATCTATTTAGACTTCCCAAGTGTAGGCGCTACAGAAAATATTATGACTGCAGCAGCACTGGCAAAAGGTACAACAATTATTGAAAATGCTGCAAAAGAGCCTGAGATAGTAGATTTAGCAAACTTTATTAACGCGATGGGTGGTCGTGTTATCGGTGCGGGGACAGATACAATACGCATCGAGGGTGTTAAGGAACTAAAAGGTTGCGAGCATTACATTATTCCAGATCGTATTGAAGCAGGAACATTTATGGTAGCAGCAGCAATCACACGCGGTGATGTACTTATTGAAAATGCAGTACCTGAGCATATGACGGCATTAATCGCAAAAATGCGTGAAATGGGCGTTGAAGTTATTGAGGAAGATGAAGGCGTACGCGTACGTTCAAATGACCCCTTAAAAGCGGTGGATATTAAAACTATGCCACATCCAGGATTCCCTACCGATATGCAATCACAAATGATGGCCTTAATGTTAACAGCGAACGGAACAAGCATCATTACGGAAACAGTTTTTGAAAACCGTTTCATGCATGTTGAAGAATTCCGTCGAATGAATGCAGACGCAAAGATCGAAGGACGCTCTGTATTCATTGAAGGTGGAAAAAATCTTCAGGGAGCTGAAGTTTCAGCTACAGATTTACGTGCAGCAGCAGCACTTATATTAACTGGGTTAGTGTCGGAAGGTATAACACGAGTAACAAAATTACACCATTTAGACCGAGGTTATGTAGATTTCCACAAAAAATTGGCTTCTCTAGGTGCACATATTGAACGCATCGATACAGAAGAAGAAATCTTACAGGAAACAATCGTATCAGTTTAAAAATAAATAGTTTAAGGCATTTCGAGGACTAGTAAAGTTTTCGGAATGCTTTTTAATTTTCCAGAGATTTTTATAGTAATAGAGTTTATATAGGAATCAACGAAACTTCCTAGTCCGTAAAATATATGTCCCCAAAAATAGATAATGACAATATAAAGTAGAATGTTCTTATCAAATTTTCTCTTAAATAAACCAACTCATAATCCTTCAACCTTCTCATATACTGTCTCATGAAAAAAATTATAATTTATTTTATCATTTGTGTTTTGTTATTTTTAATCCCTCTTACTTTTAAGACTAAAAAACCAAGCAATACTACAACTGTTTCAATAACAGAAACAGCGTCATGTCCATTACTTATTACTGCAAACAATGAAACAATACCAATTGAAGACTATTTGATTGGTGTACTTGCAGGAGAGATGCCGGCAAGCTTCCATTTAGAAGCTTTGAAGGCTCAGGCTATTGCTGCGCGCACTTACGTATTGAGGCAGACAGACTATGGAGCAAAACCAATTCTTACAACGACCGCACACCAAGTATACAATGATCAAAATTTACGTGAACAAAAATGGCAAACTACCTTTGCAGAAAATGAACAAAAGCTTACAGAAGCGGTTCGGCAAACAGCCAATCAAATCCTCACCTACAATGATGAACTAATTACGGCAATGTTTCATGCTGCGTCCTATCAACAAACAGAATCCGCCAAAAATTATAGCGGTAATTCCATTCCTTATTTAAAAACTACCACTTCACCCGAGAAAGTAGATCCTGAAGAAACGCACTACACATTTGAGCAACTAAATACAATGCTTCAACAGAAATTCACTAAATCCGAATTACAAAACGCTAAAATTCAGCTCAATGATTCTAAACGTATAGAGCAGATAAAAATCGGCAAAAAAATCTGGTCAGGACGAGAAATTAGAACACTTTTAAATTTAAAATCGAGCAGTTTTACATGGTCAGCTACAGCTACTGGTATTACAATTACGACCTTTGGGTACGGGCATGGGGTAGGCATGAGCCAGTATGGTGCCAATGCGATGGCACATAGCGGAACAGCGGCTGAACAAATACTTGCGCACTATTATCCAAATACTACCTTAAAATTGATAAATTATTGTAAAAAATGATGTTTAACTTTTGAAACTCCTGTCTACACTTTCACTTGAGGTGATGAACATGAGAGAAGTTAAACAAAAGCCTTCTCAGAAACCATTTACACAAAAAAAGTGGTTTTGGCCGGTAGCGTACAGTAGTATGGCATTAATGATTGTGGCTGTAATTTTTAGTTTTACCGCTTTATACGAAAGTCAGGAAGAAAAAGAATTATTAACTGAAGTAACTGCACCAGTGGAAGAGACAATTATTCCAACTTCTACAGCTCAGGAAACATTAAAGTATCCATTTAAAGAACAATACTTAAGTGAAGTAACAGTTTTACAAGATTTTTATGATGTCACAAAAGATGAAGCAACACGAGAAAATGCATTACTAGTATTTAATCAAGTGTTTACAACATCAACAGGTGTATCAATTGCAATTAATAGTGAGCCTTTTGAAGTAGTAGCTGCAATGAGCGGTGAAGTAACTGAAGTTAAGATGGATTCGTTTACGGGCAATATGATTACCCTAACACATCCAAACGGTATGCAAACGCGCTATAACTCAGTGGCAGATATTCTTGTAAAACAAGGAGATAAAGTTTCTCAAGGAGAACCAATCGCTACTTCTCAAGAAAATGAGTGGAACCCTACAGCAGGCATCCATTTACATTTCGAAGTTCTTGAAGATGGAGTATTAGTGAACCCGAACAAATATTTATCCTTTTGATTTCCTGACAAAATGGCTAGATACAGAAATGTTTTTAGCAAGATCTCATCGATTCCTTCATTCTAACTCGAATAAATAAGAGCCAACTCACATAAGGTGAAATATTAAGAAAGCAAGGCTCTTTAGAATTGAGATAGAGAGGGAGAGGACGTGCACGAACATATTCGGCAACGCTGCGTTCGATTGGGTGAACTGTTGGTAGAGACAGGGGTAACCGTGCGTGCACTCGCGAAAATGACGGGATTTTCAAAAAGTACTGTACACAAAGATTTGACAGAGCGCCTAACACAAGTGAATGAATCACTTGCGCTACAAGTACAACAGGTATTATCCTACAACAAATCAATTCGCCATTTACGCGGTGGTGAAGCAACACGTAAAAAATGGATATCAAAGCAACAAGAAAAAAGCATTTAGGCTGTTTTTATAGCAACTAAATGCTTTTTTAAGTGATTATAACTCCACAATTCTTCCATTAAAATCCATTATAAAGGAAAAACCTTCCCATAATATTGATGTAATTAAGTACTGTATATGATAAAATGACTAAGATACAGAGATAAAGATTCGTATGCATGTTGAAATGGTCGGAAGGAGAATTACAAAACATGTTTTCTAAAGATATTGGGATAGATTTAGGTACTGCAAATGTGCTCATTCACCTAAAAGGTAAAGGGATTGTATTAAATGAGCCATCTGTAGTAGCGATTGATAAAAAGACAAATAAAGTACTGGCAGTCGGTGAAGAGGCACGTCAAATGGTAGGACGTACACCTGGAAACATCGTCGCAATTCGTCCATTAAAGGATGGAGTAATTGCTGATTTTGATGTAACAGAAGCAATGCTGAAGCATTTTATTAATAAATTAGACTTAAAAGGTTTTCTTTCAAAGCCACGCATTTTAATTTGCTGTCCAACTAATATTACATCCGTTGAGCAAAAAGCTATTCGGGAAGCAGCAGAGAAATCGGGCGGCAAAAAAGTATACTTGGAAGAAGAACCTAAAGTTGCAGCAATCGGAGCAGGCATGGATATTTTTCAGCCTAGTGGCAATATGGTCGTTGATATCGGTGGAGGTACAACGGATGTTGCGGTGCTGTCTATGGGTGATATTGTAACAAGCGAATCTATAAAAGTCGCAGGGGATGTATTCGACAATGATATTTTGCAATACATAAAGAAAGAATACAAGCTGTTGATCGGCGAACGCACAGCAGAAAATATTAAAACAACAATCGGTACAGTTTTCCCTGGTGGACGCAAAGACACAATGGAGATTCGCGGTCGAGATATGGTTACTGGTTTACCAAGAGTAATCGAAATCAATTCAGAAGAGATTGAGCAAGCATTGCGTGAATCGATTGGGATGATTGTTCAGGCAGCGAAAGATGTACTAGAAAAAACACCACCGGAATTATCGGCAGATATTATCGATCGAGGTGTTATTTTAACAGGCGGTGGTGCTTTATTGCATGGGATTGACCAGCTGTTAATTGAAGAGCTGAAAGTACCTGTATTTGTTGCAGAAAACCCAATGGATTGTGTGGCAATTGGAACTGGAATTATGCTGGACAATATTGATCGTGCGGTAAATAAATAAGTTAAATTACTAATAATTCTTTAATTTTTACCGATAAATTATAAATACAAACATAATTAGAGGTGAAAAGGGTGTTTAAAGGTTTTTATACAGTAGCTACAGGAATGGTTGCACAACAACGTAAAACAGAAATTCTGACAAATAATATGGCCAATGCTAATACACCTGGCTTCAAATCAGACCAAACAACAATCCGATCTTTTCCGGATATGTTGATGTCTGCAGTAAATTCGACAACAATCCCTACAGAAAAAGGCTTTGCATTAAAAAAGCTGAATCCAGTGGGCGCGTTAAATGCTGGCGTATATTTACAAGAAACTATGCCAAATCAAGCGCAAGGCCAAATTTACTCTACAGGCCTAACGACAGATGTGGCATTAATAAATAGTTCGTTACCAATTGACGAGGCTTCAGGCAATTCAGCTCAAATATTTTTCCGTCTGGAAAATGAAGATGGTGTAGAAAGCTATACACGAAACGGGAACTTTACGATGGACGGACAAGGAAATCTAGTAAATCCTCAAGGGCTATTTGTATTGGATTCGAATGGCGAGCGTCTGCAATTTGCAAACGACAATATTCGTATTAGTGCGGATGGTGCAATTTTTGACGAAGATGATGTACAGATTGGCACATTAGGTGTCGCATTTTCTGAAAATCCAGATGTACTTATGAAACAAGAGAATGGTTTATTTAACACATTGGATGGTGTCGATTTACCTTCAGCTTACGGCCAGGCAAATGTTCAGTTTTCAATGCAACAACAGTATTTAGAAGGTTCAAATGTTGATGCTTCAAAAGCAATGACAGAACTTTTAACGGCATATCGCGCATTTGAAGCAAATCAAAAAGTACTGCAGGCATATGATAAGAGCATGGAGAAAGCCGTAAACGAAATTGGACGCGTTAACTAAATAAGGAAATGGCAAATGATTTTCATTAACCGTCGAAGTTTCGTATAATTAAGGAGGTACTAGAAAATGTTACGTACAATGGTGACTGCAACAAACACATTGTCACAAGTTCAAAAGCAACTAGATACAATCAGTTCGAATATTGCAAATAGTAATACGCATGGTTATAAAGCGCAGCAGGCAAATTTTTCTGAAATGCTTTATCAACAGTTTAAAAATGATGATTATGACCGTACTGTAAGGGATACGCCTGTAGGCATTCGTTATGGTGTTGGGGCACAAATTGGTCAAATCCAATCAAACCAGGCACAAGGTTCAATCCAATTAACAGAACGTGATTTGGATTTTGCTTTAACAACGAAAAATCAGTACTTTAATGTATTGATGCAAAATGATGCAGGTGAAGTACGTACTGCATACACACGTAATGGTAGCTTTTACGTATCTCCTACAGAAGCTGGAATTGTGACACTTGTGAACAGTGACGGATACCAAGTAGCAGATGCAAACGGTCAGCCGATTACATTCCCAGATGATGTGACACAATTCACGATGGATTCAGATGGTACTTTAGTTGCGAACTATGAAAATGGTACAACTTTAACGTTCCAATTAGGCATTTCATCATTGCAAAAACCACAAGTAATGGAAAAATTACAGGGTGGGACATATATCGGGTTACCGGAAAACTTGGACGAGCTTGGATTTACACAAGCACAAGTGCTAACGGATTTACAGGGAGCGAATCGTCAGGTAGGTATTCAAAAAGGTGCCCTTGAAATGTCGAATGTAGATTTATCACAAGAGATGACCAATCTGATTCAGGCACAGCGCTCATATCAATTTAATACACGTGCAGTAACTATTGCAGACCAAATGCTTGGACTAATTAACGGCATTCGCTAAGCAGTATTTCAAAGGGAGAAAATTTATGACAAAAGAGTTAAATAGACGAGTTGTAGAACAAGCGTCTCCAGCAAAAAAGACGAGACGTAGCTTAAAAGAAGTTTCTGAGCCCAATATGGATCAGCAGCCTACTCGCTGGGTCCGACTTCGTCTAATTCCCATTTGGCTGCGTATAATAGTTGTCATCCTTATCTTTGGCATCGCCACAATTGCAGGGCTAATTGTTGGCTATAGTATTATAGGGGACGGCGCGACATCAGATGTTTTAAAAGGCGATACATGGCAGCATCTTCTCAATATTATAAATGGGAAAGAGTAGGGATTGTCGGGAAAATCATTACCGAACAATCCCTTTGCAACGAAAAAGAATATGCGGAACAAAAGCAGCAAGGAATTATGCGCTTTTCTTCCATACTTTCGTTGTTTTATTAAGCCATACATATTTAGTAACATTTATATACATAATATTATAGAGTAAATGAGGGGGATTATTTTGTTAAACTCAGAACAAATTCAAAATATATTACCACACCGCTATCCGTTTTTATTAGTAGATCGCATTCTGGAAATAGAAGAAGGAAAGCGTGCACTAGGTTTAAAAAACGTTTCGATAAATGAAGAATTTTTTAATGGACATTTTCCGGGCTATCCGGTTATGCCAGGTGTTTTAATTGTCGAGGCATTGGCACAAGTTGGCGGTGTTGCTCTATTAAATGCACCACAATTTAAAGGCAGACTAGTTTTCCTGACAGGTATAGATAATTGTCGTTTTAAACGCCAAGTTGTACCGGGCGATCAATTAAAGTTGGAAGTTGAATTTATAAAATTGCGTGGGCAAATGGGTAAAGGCCGCGGAACTGCAACGGTTGACGGCGAGCTCGTATGTGAATGTGAAATTCTGTTTGCTATTGGACCAGAACAGCCAAAGTAAGTGATTTGCATTTACAACACAAAGGTTATAAAATATAAAGGTTGAAGATATTATTCAACATCTTTTTACAAAAAGTTCCCAATTATCGCAAATAGCGAGATTATTGTAAGTTACCCCTTTTTTATGGAAGTTTCAAACACTCATATATAATGAGCGAAGTTCGGCTTTAAACGTAGGAGGTTTTAAAATAGATGTATAAACAATTGTCTTCAGGCGTAAAAATTAGCATTACACGATCAATATCGACGTCGTTTGAAGCTTATTTAGCAAGCATTGGCTGGGACGAAGAAAAGTTTTCAATGGAAGACTACATGGCAAGCTGGCAAAAGTATTTTAAGGAAAGTGCAGCTTGGATTGATAAAATACCGGCCGACATTTTGCTGAGCACAGAATTCCATGAAGAAATTGCAAAGAAAATGGACGAGGTCATTGCAAAAATTTTAAATGAAGAGCCAACAGAAAAGCAAAAGAAAGACATTGCTAAATTACAGAAAAAATTAGGAACAAATTTCAAATTTGACTGTAAAGCAGAAGCCGCTTATGTTGAACAGCTTTTAAAAGATAAATTAAAATAACCACACTTTTTTTGTAGGATAGATCCTTCTTTTCCCGGGCAATCTATGAACGATCACATGAGGATATGATGTGATTGATCAATGATTGCATACGGAGAGGAGGGATTTTTTTATGCGAAAATCATTTTTGTTAGCACTTTCACTTGGTTCGGCGTTATTTTTAGCGGCGTGTAACAACGACGACAATGCTCAAAATAACAATACACCAGCAGGTGATGTTAAAAATGGTGTCAATGATGTAATGGATGATACACGTGACGTCATTGATGATACGGTTGACACAGTCGATCCGAATGCACAAAACGGGCAAACAAATGAAAGTACAATGGACAACAATACCAATGTACCGAATGGCTCAAGCGGTCCAAATGGTGATAACGGCGTAACTGCACCAGGTGCACCATCCGTTAACCAAGAAGATATCATTGAGGATCAAAAAGACCGAAATGATAAAGACAAGATAGACAACCGTTAATAAAAGGAAACCAGCGTTCAATTAGGACGCTGGTTTTTTTGAGGTTCGAGTGAGATTTTGAGTTTATTCGCCACTCTTGAAACGATAATCGTCAAATGTACTGAGGTATTCGTCACCTAGCATCGGATATTCGCCACTTCAGCCTCAGTAATCGTCAAATAGAAAAAAATCGTCACTTTGATCAAGTTATTCGTCACTCATGAATCGATAATCGTCAAATGTACTGAGGAATTCGCCACTTCAGCGATGGTAATCGTCAAATAGAAAAATAATCGTCACTTTGATCAAGTTATTCGTCACATCAGCGATGATATTCGTCAAATAAAAAAATAATCGCCACTTTGATCAAGTTATTAGTCACTCATGAATAGATAATCGTCAAATGTACAGAGGTATTCGTCACATAGCATTGGATATTCGCCACATCAACCTCGATAATCGTCAAATAGAAAAAAATCGCCACTTTGATCAAGTTATTCGTCACTCATGGATCGATAATCGTCAAATGTACAGAGGTATTCGCCACCTAGCATCGAATATTCGCCACATCAGCCTCGATAATCGTCAAATAGAAAAATAATCGCCACTTTGATCAAGTTATTCGTCACTCATAGATCTATAATCGTTAAATGTACTGAGGTAATCGTCACCTAGCATTGGATAATCGTAAGCCCCCAATCAAACCACGCATATAAAGACAGATCAGCCTCCTAGTATGATAAACATATCAACTTACTAGGAGGTCTTTTTCATTGTCTCGTCCAAAACTGAATATCATTCCCGTTAAGTTAGAGCCGTTAGAAGAAATTCAAGATGTGCCAACTAACGATTTCCATGAGCCAATATGTATCATAAAAGTACAGGAGAAGGAAATCCAATTTTACAAAGGGATCGATGAATCGATTGTTCAAACGATCGTAAAGGAGCTGCGTCTATTTGAAGCATGATTTTACAACCGTTGAAAATATCTATATTATCTGCGGGAAAACGGATATGCGAAATGGGATTGATGGGCTCGCAACACTCGTTCAGGATTCCTATAACTTAGATCCATACAGTGACTCCATCTTTTTATTTTGCGGAAAACAGAAAGACCGTTATAAATGTCTATATTTTGACGGAGATGGCTTCGCCCTGCTTTATAAGCGAATTGATAACGGGCGTCTGAAGTGGCCACGAAATGAAAATGAAGTACAGCAACTGACCCAGCAGGAACTTCGCTGGTTATTAGAAGGTTTATCCATCGTGCAATCACAATCGATAAAAAAAGCTAGACGCAGTCTATTTTAGTGCTATAATTTCCATAGCATTTAATGAATGAAACGTGGTGAATGATGAGATGGAAGAACAGGGACGCTTGGTCAAAGTACTCGAAGAGCAATTAGCCTATATGAAGAAACAAAATGAAGAACTCTCAATGAAACTTGACCAATCGTTGGCTCAAAATAAAGTTCTCTCTGAACAAATTCGTCAGCTGACGAAAGCTTTATTCGGCTCAAAATCCGAAAAAGCAAAGTACCAGGCACCCGATGGACAAGGTTCTTTATTTGAAGATGATCCGTTTTTTAGCGAATCTGAGCATACAGAAGAACAAAGCACGGACAGCATTACATATACAGTTGTTCGTAAATTACATAAAAAGAAGCGGAATGATTCTTTCCTCGATCACGTAGAAATCGAAGAAGTTTACCATCGACCAGACAACATTCAATGTGACTGTTGCCGAGGGACAATGACGGAAGCCGGTACTACCCTTGTACGTGAAGAAGCAAAATTCATTCCAGCTATCATGAAGCGGATTCGGCATTTTGAATCCGCTTATGAGTGTAGGTCCTGTAAAAAGGAGATCACTCAAAAAGCGCAAATCAAACGCGGGAAAGCTCCCAATCCGATTCTTTTACGCAGCCTTGCAGGACCAAGTGTATTAGCAAAAGTTATCTACGATAAATATGTTCAATACATCCCCCTGTATCGCCAGGTAAAAGAATGGGCGAGAAGCGGGCTCATTACCAACGATAAAAACTTATCCAATTGGGTCATCCGTGGAACCAAAGAGTGGCTGTATCCTGTGTATCAGTACATGGAAACGGTAATGAACTATAAATCGCTCATGCATTGTGATGAAACGACGGCACAGGTGTTAAACCGCACCGATGGAAAGTCCCCCCAATCGACTGCTTACAATTGGGTACGTCGCAGCTTGCCTATCGAAGGACCAGTTATTGTACTTTTCCACCATGCCTTATCTCGGAGCCGTACGGTGCTCGATCAACTGACAACCAATTTTAAAGGCACCATTATTTGCGACGGGTATTCCGCTTATGGCAAGCTCCACAATATAACGTTCGCTAACTGTTGGGCACATTATCCGAGAAAACTAATTATCTAAGAAGAAATGCTGTAAGCCTTGGACAGACAGCGTTTCTTCTATTTTTTATTGAATAATCATTGTTGGTACAGGTAATAATGACATCACAGTATTTTAGAGGAAGGGGATAAATGATAGAAAATAAATCTATTGATGTATTAACTCAAGGTTTGTTAAGACAGTTGGAATCGAAATTTTATGGGAAAGATACTTTGAATAATTACAGGCGTATCTTAAAAAATCTAAATATTTATATGCAACAGAAAGCCATCTTTGTATACGAAGTTAGAGTTGGAGATGAATTCATTAAAAATTATCTTGGTACTCATAAAGTAAGCTCGTATTTTCAAAAAACAATTAACACCGTTATACGTAGGTTGAACGATTATAACGAAGGCAAACCATATGTTCTGCAGTATGCAAATACTCAGATAAGACTACAGAAGCACTATCAAGTTTTGCTTGAAAGCTACTTAGTATTTTGTCAAGAAAATGGTAACCGTGCAAGTACTCTTAAAAGTAAGAAGAGATTCTGTGAAGACTTTTTAATTTCTCTAACGGACTTAGGTTGTAACGACATAAGTAAAATAAATTCAGCGAAAATAGCTAATGCTTGCCTAAGATTTAATAATAAAGATGCCTGGGCTGTTATTCGAATGTTTCTTAAATATCTTCAGGAAAAAATATAATTGAACATGATTACTCTACACTTATCCCAAATTATTCACGTCCGACTTTAATACCTGTCACGTACTCGGAGGATGAAATCCTCCGCTTTGAAAATGCAATAGACCTTACATGTAAAACAGGGATTCGTGATTATGCAATGTTACTTTTAGCTACGAGACTTGGGATGCGTTCTGGTGACATTGTTCGTTTGACTTTTAATGATATAAATTTCGAAAGTAATTCCATTTATATAATTCAGGAAAAAAATATGCAGCCATTGGAATTACCATTACTGCCTGAAATAAAAAATGCCCTTATAAATTACATTACAAATGCACGACCATCAATTAATAATGAAACCCGTATTTTTCTTCGACAAAACGCTCCTTATCAAGGGATAACTACTTCAACGATTCGATTCTCTACAACTAAATACTTTAAGAAAGCTGGGATAGATATCTCTGGTAAAAAACATGGTACTCATACATTTCGTTCATCACTTGCTAGTTCTATGATTAATGGGAACGTATCATATGATATTGTTCGAAAAGTACTTGGACATACAGATCAAAATGCAATAAAAAATTATGCAAAAGTTGATATAGAGCGTTTAAGGGAATATGCAATTGTAGTACCTAAACCTTCTGGTTTATTTGAATTGTTTTTAAAAGGAGATTTACATCTTAATGGAATTTAAAAGTATCTTTCAAGTTGAGTTTAAAGATTTTTTAGCCTTGAGAAAAGCAGTATTAAGTAAGAGTGCATATGCTCATGATTGTAACTATCTTAAGTCTTTTGATATTTATTTAGCTGAATGTAGATTAAGATATAGGGAAATTTCTGAAGGCACAATAATAGGATGGGTTAAAAATTTATCCGGAAAAAGTAGTAGCATCGCAAATAAAGTGATTGTTATACGCCTGTTTCTACACTACTTAAGTGGAATTGGAATTAAAGTTTTTATACCACCAATACCGAAGGTTATAGACGATTATGTACCCTATATTTTTTCAGACGAAGAATTAAAAAAGGTTTTCAATTTATCTGATAATATCCCTTTTTCAAAAAGACGACGCAATCCATATATTCAATTTGAATTTCCTATGATGCTTCGCCTCATGTATGGATGTGGTTTACGGGTAGGAGAAACGCTCTCTTTACAGATGAAAAATGTAGACCTTGAAGGTGGAATTCTTACTTTGCTATATACAAAGGGAGATAAACAAAGACTAGTACCTATGCATGAGACTTTGACGGTGATTTTAGAAAGGTACTGTATGGCAATGGGGATTATTGGAGAAGCAGAATCTTTACTTTTTCCTACGGTTATAAAGGAATCTTCACTTTCGGTAAGTGCTGCTAGAAATATGTTCAATTCCATATTAGAAGCTGCTGAAATAACCGTAAAGGAAAGAGCGAAATGGCAACGCGGGCCTTGCCTACATTGTCTACGACATGTCTTTACATTTAAGTCTTTTATAGAAGCAGAAAAATCTGGTCATCTTATAGATAATTCTGTACCTTTTTTATCCATATACTTAGGGCATGACAGCTTAAAAGAAACTGAACATTACCTAAAGTTTAGTAATGAATTATATCCAGAGGCGATGGCGTTATTTGAAGATTACACATTAGAGGCATTTCCTGAGGTTACTTACTATGAATAACCAATCAAATTTTTTGAGTCAACTTGCCTCTTTTCTCAATAGCTACCTTCCCCATTCAATAGGTGCAAGCCCTAATACAATTAAATCTTATAAATTTGCTTTTCGATTATTAATTGAATTTATTTACGAAGAAAAAAGTATAGCTGCCGATCAAATTACTTTTGAGAATCTTGATTACAAAACATTAACAGAATTTTTCAGATGGATAGAAGAAGTACGTGGATGTAGTGCGTCAACTAAAAACCAAAGGTTATCTGCCATCGCTTCTTTTTCGGCATATGCACAGAACAGAGATTTTGCAGCTGCTTCAGTTTTTAGGAATAGTGTAAATAAGATCCCTATGAAGAAAGTTCAAAATAAACAACGAGCAATTTTAACTCAGCAAGAGGTCACGATATTTCTATCTCTCCCTAAAGAAGGCAGAGAAACTGGCCTCAGAGATAAAGTTTTACTCAGTCTTATGTATGCCAGTGGAGCGCGTGCACAGGAAATATGTGATCTTACAGTGGGAAACCTTCGGTTTCATCAAAAAGGGGCTTCTGTAAATATTAAAGGCAAAGGAGGAAAGGTTCGCCAAATTGGGATTGCTAAGACATGTGCTACCTTACTCAAACAATATATTGAATATAGAAAAATCTACGATAATCCTGAAAGACATGTATTTTCAAGCCAAACTCATGAACATATGACCATATCTTGTGTAGAAGGCATATTTAAAAAATATATAAGGATTGCTAAAAAAGAAAATCCAACATTATTTTTAGCTAATAGTTACCCACCGCATTCTATGAGACATACTACTGCTAGTCATATGCTTGAAGCGGGAGTACCACTAGTTGTAATAAAAAATTTTTTAGGGCATGCATCTTTGCAATCAACAGAAATTTATGCGGCAATTTCACAAAATACGGTGAACAGGCATTTAAAAGAATGGAATGAAAAGTGGTTTCCAAATAACATTTCAACAATACAGGATCGTCAAACACCAAGCAGATATCCCAATTTTTTGAACTGATTTACGAACTGATTTATAAAATGATTATCCAATAAAAAATAGAAGAAACGCTGTCTGTCCAAGGCTTACAGCATTTCTTCTTAGATAATTAGTTTTCTCGGATAATGCGCATTATCTGAGTTCTCGAATAAGGCGCATGTCCGTCGCTATTGGCTAAAAGCCGATAGTAAGCATGGCAGAAAAGGGGTTGATTTCTGTGACCGATTATATCGATTGGAACGGAAGTTCAAGCACCTGTCACCACGCAAACGTGAAATGGCGCGTCAAAAGGAATCGAAACCGATTCTGGAAGAATTCTTTTATTGGATTGAAACTTCCCCGTTTTTCGGTAAAAATGCCTTGGCAAAAGCGGCAGAATATACATTGAACCGTGCCGCAGGTTTAAAAGCATTTTTAGAGGACGGCAGACTTGAAATTGATAATAATCCGGCAGAAAATGCGATTCGGCCGAGTGTCATCGGTCGTAAAAACTGGCTTTTCTCTACGAGTGAAGCAGGAGCCGAAGCCAATGCGATCTGCCTGAGTCTTGCCGAAACAGCTAAGGCAAACGGCATTGACTTCTATAAATATTTGGTCAAGCTTTTCACGGAGCTGCCTAACCAAGATATCTACCAAAATCCAAAAATCATTAAGCAGTATATGCCTTGGTCAAGAATTATCCAGGCAACCTGTGCAAAATAGCCCTCTATCCCAAAAAAATGGGGATAGAAGGGCTATTCGTCATGCGTACCGTAAAGGTGCGCTTTTTTATATTTCGGGCTTACGGATAATCGCCACTTCAGAAATAATAATCGTCAAATAAATAATATTCCACTTTTCATCCGCTAAAGTTACTTAATGCGTGATTTTCGCGGCCGCGGTCTTCTTTCTTTCCACTGTAAAATGTCTTCGGGAATAATATAATAAGTTCCTCTTTTCGTACCATGGCGTTCGAGGCCAAGCCTTACTAAAAGTTTTGAAGCTGCTTGGATACTTTGAATTCCAAAAAACTCGCGGAACTGTTGATTAGTAATTTTTTCGCTAATTAAAGTACGGTAGTGGTAGAATGTTTCGAAGAGGGCAGAACGACTTTTCAAATGACAGAAATCACAAATAAATAATCCATAATGATAATACATAGTGTTTTCAAAATTACACTGACTACAGAGGACGCCCTTACGTAGCCGATTCGGAGTTATGAAGCGGCGTGGAGGAAGAGGGTTATAAAGTTGATTGAGCTTTGCAAAAATAACATCAATGTTCGCATTTGTCTTGGATGTAGTGCGATAAAGATTTTCGATAAAACTAGGAACACCGCTAATATGGAAAATAGGAAATTTGTCCAATGATGCATCCAAGGTTGCTTGAAAATTTGCAATGACGACAGCAAAGTAAACGGGAATATTGATTTCCCATTTTCGCAAACATTGTTCCAAAAATAGTTGGTGGCGGTATACTTGATCAAGCGGATTCCGGAAATTTTCACGCTTGTCGTTATGAATGCGGAAAAATTCATGCTGTCCAGGTTTGTAGAATAATGCGCCAGATAGTTGTTTTACTTCAAATATCAATATAAAGAATGGAGTAATTAAAATCGCATCAATTTGGTGCGAGAAGCCATTTTCATTCATACATTCAAAATTATAAATAATGTGATAATCCGTTTTAAAAAAATAGTCAGAAAGAGTTTGTTTTAACTTCACTTCACCCGATAATCCCGCCTCCAACCGATAAAACTCCTGCTGAATTAAACTCACCTCACAATCATCTGGTAAAATTCGTTTTATTAAGGTTTCTGTATAAAGATAATGCCTTGATTTTTGCACTGATTTCACCTCCACCATAAATATACGATGTGTATAATTAATTTACAAATTATACCAAAAACGTATTTTCAAATCGTTTGCTAAAGGAAACTGCTTTTTACACATATCTGTACATACCAAATATTCAATTCTACAAAAAAAGCACGGCATCAAGTACCGTACTTTCATTTTTTATCTTTTAACGATGGACGATTACGCATCCCTTGTTCAAATGCTTCAAGAAGTTCATCGTTACGTAAACCGTCCTCAAGCAGCTTTCCTAATAATAGCTCCGCGTACTTTTTACGCTGTGCCTTTAACCGACCTTTTATAAGTACTGAAATTTTATCGTCCAATTTTGTAATGGAATGCACGACAACAGCGAATGGTGCGGGTTCATTGTCAGGAAGAGAGATAATGGCACGTGCATCAATAGCTTCGCCTGATGTGATATAGTTTTGGAAAAAATCATAGTATGTATCTTCTGTAAAAAGCTCTAAAATCCACATTTGATGGCTGTTTTCCTGGTTTATAATAATCCCATCAATTAAAGGGATCTTTTTAATTTCATTCGAAAGTAATAAATCGAAACCAAGCATTTTAAATGTCTTCAATTATTAAATCCCCCTCAATTGTCTTTTGTAAAAGTATAACATATAAAAAATGCGAAACTGTAAGAATCAGCATACTTAAATTAATGCTTTCAAGCTACTGTTTATTAGTATTTACATGAAAATCCGTCTGTAACCAAGTAGGTCAAATTAAATTTTTCGAAGCTCATTTCGCTTGAAATTGTCATTTTGCCGTTTTGCCAAAAAAGAATCAAGTCGGCTATGATAAAGCTAGTTCCGAAAGAAGGGAGGTCAAAGAATGAATCATGTAGGACTTGTTGGACGAACGACGAAAGATGTTGTACTCAGACAATTATCGGAAGGTCGTGTGCAAACAAGTTTCGCAGTCGCCGTTAACCGCCCATACAAAAATAGTGAAGGGAAGGTCGATGCGGATTTCGTACAATGTATTGCATGGGGGAGAATAGCCGAAGTGATCACGAAGTATTGTGGAAAGGGTTCGCTTATCGGTATAAAAGGACGTCTACAATCAAGAACTTATACAAATCGTGATAATCAAAAGGTGTATACGATGGAAGTGAATGCTGAGGAAGTCCAATTTTATGCATTAAAAACCCCTGGTGAAGCAGAAATACTTGCATCACAGCCCTCTATTTCAGCAGATTTCGTACTACCCGAACATGACAGCAAACTCGTAAAACCACTTTAAATTATGTACTCTCCTAAAAGTAAATTCTATAGTGGAGGTGAACAGCTTTAATCTACTGTTTGACCGCACAGTAGTACATTCTTTCTCACAATCCTATAACAACTGAATATAAGTAGTGAAGTAAGCATAAAAAAGAGTCTACTTCATGGCGTAAAAGTAGACTCTTTCTATTATTTTAAATTGCCGGTATCGAGAACGAGTAAATCCATTAGTTCTGAATCATCAAGCTCAGTCAGCCATTTGCTCGATTGTATTAATTCTTCGGACAGTGTAGATTTCATTGCAATCATTTTATCGATTTTCTCTTCAATTGTCCCAATCGTAACAAACTTATGAACTTGTACAAACTGTGTTTGCCCGATTCGATAAGCACGGTCTGTTGCCTGGTTTTCTACTGCTGGATTCCACCAGCGATCAGCATGGAGTACATGTGTAGCTGCAGTTAAGTTAAGCCCGGTACCTCCAGCTTTAAGTGAAAGTAAAAATACAGGGAATTCACCTGCCTGAAACTGTTCGACTAAATTGTCGCGTTGTTGTTTTGGCATGCTCCCGGTCAGGAACGGGACATCCACATCATAAAGCTCTGTTAAACAATGCTGGATTAAATTCCCCATTCCGATATACTGAGTGAAAATTAAACATTGCTCACCATTATCAATAATTTCCTTCGTCATTTCAATAATACGCTTTAGCTTTACTGAACGTTTGACCATACTATTGGCACTATCAAATGGCTCTTTTAAAAATAGCGCAGGGTGATTACATAGCTGTTTTAATTTATTGAGCATTTTTAAAATACGCCCTTTTTTCTCAAAACCTGTCAGTTGTTCAAGTGATGCCAGCGTATCTTGAATATATCCTTCATAATGTGCAGCTTGCTCAGGTGTAAGTGCACAAAACTCATGTGATTCTTGCTTTTCCGGTAAGTTTAGCTGAAGATCTGGATCGCGTTTTGAACGACGCAGTAAAAACGGACGAATCTTCATCCGTAAAACGCGTTTATGAGTTTCTGATTCATCGCGTTCAATTGGCGTAATAAAATTATCCGCAAACTTCGTAAAGCTACCTAAGTACCCTTTATGAATAAAATCAAAAATGGCCCAAAGCTCTGAAAGGCGGTTTTCAACAGGTGTTCCGGTTAACGCAATATGATGGTCGCCCTTTAATTTACGGATCGCACGTGATTGCAATGTTTGCATATTTTTAATGTTTTGTGCTTCATCCAAAGCGATTGTCGACCAATCAATTTGCTGTAAATCATCCGCATCCTGAGTAACCGTTCCATATGTCGAAAGAATGACATGAGGACGTTGCGTCGCTAAATAGCTTGTTAAGTCTTCCCCTTTTAGACGACGGGGACCATAATGTGTATAGATTTCTAAATCAGGAGCAAAGCGAGTCAACTCTTTTTGCCAGTTTCCGACAACAGATGTTGGGCATACAATTAATGTCGGTTTATCTATTTGAAGCACAGATACGGTATGCAACATGTACGTAATAAGCTGTACAGTCTTACCAAGCCCCATATCATCTGCTAAACAGGCTCCAAATTTTTGGTCACGCATAAAGACGAGCCATTCAAAACCTTCCTGCTGGTATGGACGTAACTCAGCATGGAGCTTAGTTGGTACTTTGACTTTTGGTAATCCTTTTTTATTTTGCAGCTGGTCAATATAGGATTGAAGCGATTGCTGCATCTCGAATGCAAATAATGGGTCATCGCGCTCGGCATCTGAGTCTCCTTCGTCTTCTAGAGGAGCAGTCAGCGTTTCAGGGAGTTCACGGAACAGTAAATCGCGTACTGTCCAATTTTCTTCTTTCGCCTGTTCCATCAGCTCGCGCATTTCATTGAGCCATTCTGCATCGATTCGGAACCATTCTGTACCGACACGAACAAATTCCCGTTTTTCGTCCACAAGTTTTTGGAAAGCCTCGGCTGAAATTTCTTCGCCGTTCATGGAAAATTGCCACTTGAACGTTAATATATCGTCAAGACCTGCCACACTTCGAGCAGATTGGTTATTCGCGCTTACTCGTACGCGCATTTTAGATTGCCTTAATTCTTTAAGCCATGCTGGTAAAATTACTTCAAAACCTAATGCCTGTAATTTGGCTAGTTCCTGACGCAGAAAATCACGTACTTCAAGATCATTGAAATGGGTATGAATAAAGTGCGTACTTTCCGCATTTAATTGAATTAAATCAATTATTTGCTTTTGTATCTCTTCGATGTTATTTGCAATCGTACTCCATTTTTTCGGCAAAGCCTCTTCAATTAGAAGTTTCCGTTTTGATGAAGCAGGTGTCCAATGTTTAACGGAACTGGGGCTAATAAGGACGGTTTCTAAAACCCAATCTTCCTCATTTTCTTCTGGTTCGCTTAAGCGTAGTGCCATTTTAACACCGTCAAAAACATGTGAAGTTTGCATCGGCCAGCCACCACTTTGGAAAAAAGGAATGAGTGCCAATGTATCGTCTTTAGTTAACCCTGCGTCCATCAACTTTTGTTCAACCGCATATTGTAATAAGTCATTTGGAAAAGCAAAATCTTCTGCTGTCACTGTTGCCTGTTGCCAAAGTGTCGGAGCGTTCCATAGTGGCAGAGTCGTTTGCAATGTCTTAAAGTACTCAACGGTTTCCTCGTCATAAGCAGCAAAGTCCAAAAATGGATGGCGGTTAGCAGGTGATAGAACATCGAGCAATTGAGCTGCTGATAGGATTAAATCACGTTCTTCCAACGAAGTGCTTAATCCATAGAAATTTTGTTCAAACTTAAAAAATAGCGACGGGATCCAGTTGGCTGTCGGTAAAATTAAGTCATTTTTATTGTATGCAGTAGCGCGGAAGTAACCAGGACGTAACTCCGTAAGCTTAATGCGAAGTACTTTTAAAAAGGGTAGCTTTGTATTAAATAAATAATGCATAGTATTTGCGCTAAAAACGCAATGTCACCTCCTATTAGCAAAATACATAACTTATCCGAGTAAGTTGCTTTTGTTCATTTCTTCTTGTAGCGCACGCAAACGCTTGAATTGTTGCTGTACGGCCTCGATATATGATGTGAAATAGTCGAGCTTTCCGGCTTTTTTGGAAGCATTTTTCATGGCACGCCAAATTCGTACGGCCTGTTTATAGTTTTGACGTGACTTTTGCTGAATCTCCTCCATCGCATAGTAATGATAAAGAGGAAGTGCAGTTTCGGGAGACTGCGCGACAACATCTTTTAAGCCACATTGCTCCAAATAAGGAATGGAGGACTTATAAAGCTGATGCAGAGCCACCCATTCATCCAAGCGATTGTGGCGCAATAAATAATTGGAAAATGATTCAATGCCATATCGTCCAAAAGAAGCGTATAATGCCAGCTCTTCTTCTTCGGTTAACGAAATTTGTCCATATAATTTATCGAGTTTACGTGTAAATTTCTGACGACGAATCGGGAGCAAATTGTCCTGTACGAACGTCTGTAATAAAGGAAGCGCCTTTTTCAAAATAATCGCTGCTTCATCGACATAGCCTTTGTGAAGAGCGTATTGTGCGACTTCAATAAAGCTTTCTACATTATCTTCATCCAATATTTCCGTTACACGCTCTAAAGGTGATGTAGAACCTAATAAAATATAGAAAATCGCCAATACTACATCTAAATCCAAATCCGTTTCGATATCAGAGCTTTGTTCCAAAAGCGTTAATTCGTTGGTAATGCGTTTCTTTTCATCAAAGAGCTTCGTCCAAAATTGTAAATACAGTGCCAAGCGGAATGATTTTGCTCCCTTTTCAATGAAGAGAATGTCTCTTACACTTTGCTGTAAGGTATCATAAAACGGTTCTGTTGCAAATAAGCGCGTCGTTTTACTTAATACATCAATCGAACGTTGAATGCGGCTTAATGTATTTTCAAAAAAGAATTGAAAATAATGATGTTCCATATCTGTTTTTGTTTTAACCGCATGCAAAAGAAAATGTTTCAAAATGGCAACGTCCATAAACAATTGGTATAGCTCCTGCCATTCCTGCTCATACGGACGATGACGCTGAATTTTTGAACGAATACTTTCGCTTAGCGCAGACAATGCATAAGGCTCAATCGGCTGGGGACCTTTTACCGCATAATTCAGTATTTCATCGGCCATCCTTTGCCAGTTTTCCGGGCTACGTGTTGCTGCCAGTGAATGCAAAGGAATTGATTTTTTAGAACGCCAATTGGAAAGCCATTGCTGTAAGGAAATAAAGTATTGCGATAGCTTTAAAATAGTTGCGAGCTGATGCCGGCACAGCTCCTTTTTTGGGCAACTACAGCTAATTTCCTTATGTGGGAAATTAATTGTCACTTCAGCAGTATTCACATCCTGTATTTGGCATACTAAGATTTGAGAAAATGTTGAATAATGTGGCGGCTTGATTGCCTGGTTGCGAATGGAAAACATAGCGCGAGTCACTAATTCTGCATCATCATCGGCTGAAGGATGAAGCTGATCTTCAAAAGTTTGTAGTGTATGTTGAATAAAATCTTTATGAGCATGAGCAATTTCAGAAAACGTTAAACTCAAAACGGGTTTCCCCTCCTAATTATCAATTACGCCTCGGTGTTATTTGTTCGGATTGGCTGTACGCTAGCGTAAAGAACCCTTACTTCGAATGTTGGAGGCTTTAACTTCCGCAAAAAAAGGCTAAAAATTACAGCGATTCCGCCCACTCAATAGGTGGGGCGTTCTGAATATATCAATAACCTAAAAAGGGCTTTGCTGTAAGAAGTTAAAAAAGTCGTTCCTTCCATTATAATACGAATTACTACAAAGCGGTAATTTGAATAGCACGGAATAAATTTTTTATAGGAATGTTAAGTATAGGAAGTTTGAAAAAAAGAAAGTATGGGGAAACTATAAGAAATGAGTAAAACAACAGGAACTTTTCGGTGAAATAATCCATATGATAATTGAAATTAGGTCTTAGGACTCGAATAAATTGCGTGAATATTACAATAAAGGAGGAATTCCCATGATTCAAGTTCAATTTATGAAGCCATTCTATACAAAAATGACAGGTACAAAATTACGCTTAGTTTTTGCTTATCAATATTTTTCAATCACAAAAGAAGAGGAAATTTTCCACTTCATTCCGATTGAGGGCAAAGAAATGATTATTGATTTAAATTCAATGCAAGTTGAAAATTTATCAGAAGTATTTGTCTTCCAGCGCGGTAATCGATTTGTACGTCTGCCACTGTATCAACTTTTACTTGTATCCAACGTACATGAATATTTAATGCCTCTAATCGAGGAAGTTAACAATCAAGTAAGACCAACGGATAGTGAAAAACAGTACCAATTTAATGAAGAAGTTGAAAATATTGTACGTAACTTAGAAGAACATAATTTAACACGCTTAATCGATGATGCCCTAGAAGCACGCAACGAAGCATTATTCCATGATTTAATGGCAGAGAAAGCAAAATTAACTGGAGGCTATGCATCGTGATCGACTTACATCAATATTAAATCCTGTTAGCTTAATTTAGCTAATGGGGTTTTTTCTTTTGGGGTGAGTGGGGGAAGTGAAGGGCAGGTAATTCGCTTCTAGTTAAAAGTGACGAATATGCTGAAGTGAGTGACGATTAAATCTTTTAAAGTGTCTAAAATATTTGCGATTGACGAATATCAAGGGAGAAGTGGACATTATTTGTTTCTAAGTGTCTAATATCACATTGGAGTAGGCGATTATCAGTTCTGAAGTGACGAATAAATCAAATATTTTGGCGAATAAAATTTCGTGCAGTAGCTAAAAGAGAAGGAATTGCAAAGAGTGGCGAATATGCTGAAGTAATTGGCGATTAAATCTTAAAAGTGTCTAAAATTTTTCCGATTGACGAATATCAAGGGAGAAGTGGACATTATTTGTAGCCAAGTGTCTAATACCACATGTAAATGGTCGATTATCGATTCGAGAGTGGCGAATAAAGTATGTTGTGAAAAAATTATTAAAGTTACTACAAAAAATGGCATGTTGATCTACCTCAATTCACACCAGTCACCTCTAATAAGTATAATCTCTCCAAAAAGGGGAAGTTTATAAGAAAATGTGGATCTATACAAATACTTAACCGAACTCTCTCCTTATTAAATGTGCAACTCCAACAAAAATGAAAAACTATTTCACACAGCGTAGAGAAAGTTGTATACTGTAAGGCAGGACTATTTTTCTAAGCATTAATTTGCAACCATTCGATTAATATTTCGTTACATATATAAAGCGGGATTTTAAAAACCGTATAAAATTGAATGCGGGCGAAATGCGCGGAACAAATTAAACAATAATCAAACAATGAGATATAGCTTTTTTTGAAAGTGAAAGGGAGAAACGATCATGACAAAATCAATCTGTGTCGTTGGGTTAGGATATATCGGCTTACCAACGGCGGTAATGTTTGCAAATCACGGCGTAAAGGTACACGGTGTTGATGTGAATCCAGCAGCTGTGAAAAGTATTCAGGAAAAACAATTACATATCGAGGAGAACGGCTTACAAGAGCGCCTGAATAAGGCAGTAGATGAAGGTTTTTTAACTGCATCTACAACACCGGTAACTTCAGATGTGTACATTGTCGCGGTACCGTCACCGATTAATCCGGACAATACAGCGAATTTAGAATATGTTCGTCAGGCAACGGCTTCAATCGTACCTTTCGTGAAAAAAGGCGATTTAGTAATATTAGAATCCACAGTTCCTCCAAAAACTGTTGAAAATGTAATGCTGCCGGAATTAGTGAAATCTGGTCTTGAAATTGGGACAGAGCTATTTGTATCCCATTCTCCAGAGCGCGTTATTCCTGGCCGTATTTTTGAAGAGTTAGTTAACAATGATCGTATTGTTGGCGGGATTTCTCAAAAATCAGCTGAGCTTACAAAGGAACTATACGAAACATTTGTTAAGGGTGAAATCCATTTAACAGACGCTACGACAGCGGAACTAGTAAAAGTTATGGAAAACACTTACCGTGATGTAAACATTGCGTTTGCCAATGAATTAGCGAAAATGGCAGAGAAATTAGACGTGAATATTTGGGAAGCAATTAAATTTGCGAACTACCATCCACGTGTAAATGTTCATTTCCCAGGACCAGGTGTAGGTGGTCACTGTATCGCAGTGGATCCATGGTTCTTAGTAGAGCTAGGCGGGGAACAAGCCCAAATTATTCATTTATCACGTAATACAAATGACTCTATGCCAAGCTTCACTGCACAAAAAACACAGGCCATTTTAAATGAAAACGGTATTGCCGGTGCAACAGTAGGCGCTTTCGGTTTAGCATTTAAAGGAAATGTCGATGATATGCGTGAAAGCCCATCAACAATTGTAATTGATGAACTGCAAAAACTTGGTTTAACAGTTGTGTCACATGACCCGCATATTAAGCAAAACAAGCATGAAACACAAACACAAAGCATGCAAGAAGCATTAGAGCAGTCGGATATTTTAGTATTCTTAACAGATCATAAAGAATTCCGTGAGCTTGATCCTGCTACATTAAATGCAAAAAGCAAAATTGTATTTGATACGAAAAACTGCTTAAACCGCGAAGTTTGGGAAAAAGCAGGCTTCCAGTTCCACTTACTTGGAGATGCGAAGAACTAATAAAGTAAATTCGGCAGTGCGTGTATAGCGTACTGCCTGCTGTATTTATAGAAGCAATATTGAGAAAGGAAGAGTTAATTATGAAAGAAACCGTACTTGGCATACAAGTGAATACCGAAAGCTATGATGATTTGTTGCCAATCGTATTTGAACAAATTGAAAAAGAACAAAAATCATTAATCGTGGCCATCAACCCGGAAAAAATAATCAAAGCTAAAGAAGATCCGATGTTAAAAACACTTCTCAATAATGCTGAGTTTCAAATTCCGGATGGTATAGGTGTAATTTTAGCCTCAAAAATACAAAAAGGACAAATTACATCACGTGTAACAGGTGTTGATATGATGCTCCGCCTATGTGAAGAAGCTGCAAAACGCAAAAAGCCGATTTTTTTATATGGCGGAAAGCCAGGTGTTGCTGATAAAGCAGCAGAGAAGTTAAAAGAGCTTTATCCCACTATACAGATTGCTGGTACACAGGATGGATATGAAAAGGATAATCAAAAGGTCCTAGACAAAATTAATAAAGTGAAGCCTGATTTATTATTTGTTGCAATGGGATCACCGAAACAGGAAAACTGGATTAATTCAAACAGAGATCAACTTCACCCAACAATTTATCAAGGCGTGGGTGGGTCATTTGATGTACTCGCAGGGACTGTGAAGCGCGCACCAGAAGCTTTCCAAAAAGTGGGTATGGAATGGTTTTACCGTTTAATGAAGGAACCACATCGTATTAAACGTCAAATTGCGTTACCTTTGTTTTTGTTGGAAGTGGCACGGAATTCTAAAAGGAACAAGTAATGGAAAAAAAATAGTGTAATGTTTGTAATATTTGATTGTGTATTTGTAATCTAAGTGTTACACTAAATTCAGTAGTAAGATTTCCTCTACAATATATAGTTAAATTTATACTTTTCCCTGCAAGGAAAAAAACGGTTGGTAGCCCGAGAAAAAGGCTTTAGCATCTATATGCTAAAGCCTTTTTCTTTTTTTATTTTTGTCGAATTTTATCGAATAGGTTCTATATATTCGTACTATTAATATAATAGCCAGGTAGTAAAAAATATGTTCACATAAATAATAATTATATTACAAAAGTAATGTTACAGTAATATTTGTAATTGTAAAACAATCTCCAAACCATTGGTATCATTGTATTTAATATCCAATATTGTCTACTTTAATGTGAACTTATTACCTGTAAATACCAATTTAAATAGCTAGTTAGATATAATGATAGAGAATAAACTTTAAAGAATATGTTGTTTTTTTAAGTATATGTGTGTCATAATTAAAGAAATTTTGAGTTATCTGAATATATTTGCGGGTGCATTCTTCTCTCTTAATAGAAACAGTATTATTCTGGTTTTATTGGTAAAAAAAGATTGACATAGTAAATGTATACTACTAGAATTTATGTGTAGTTAGTTTTTCTGCACATTTTTCGTGTGGGTAACTAAAATTATTATTTTCACTTATGAGGAGGAAATTTTTCAATGGCTAACCAACCAAAGAAATACAAAAAATTCGTAGCAACAGCTGCGACAGCTACATTAGTAGCATCTGCAATCGTACCAGTTGCATCTGCTGCATCATTAACAGACATCTCAGGTAACACGCATGAGGCTGCAATCAACGCTTTAGTTGATGCTCAAGTAATCTCGGGTTACCCAGATGGAACTTTCAAACCTAACAAAGAATTAACTCGTTCAGACGTAGTTAAATTATTAGGTAAATACTTAGTGTCTCAAGGTCATTCAATTCCAACTGATGCGACTTCAAACCCACGTTTTGCTGATTTATCTTCTAAAACTAACAAAGAGTTATTAGAATATGCAGCTGTAGTTGCTGATGCTGGCGTTTTCGCTGGTTCAAACGGTAAATTATTAGCTGGTGATGCTATAACTCGTGAAAACATGGCTATCGTACTTGTACGTATGGTAAACACATTAAACGATGTAAGCCTTGAAGAGTTTGTTGCTTCTCAAGACTTCAACCGTGAAGTAAAAGACATTAACGCTGCTAAAGCAGAAGCTCGCACAGCAATCGATGTTTTAGACTTCTACGATATTACTACTGTTGCTAACTTCTTACCAAAGAACACAGTAACTCGTGGTCAATTCGCTACATTCTTAAACAACGTAATCAAAGCTGACTTCTCAGGTGCTGAAGCTACAACAGGTACTGTTAAAGCAATTAACGCTACTACTGTTGAAGTGACATTTGCTGAAGAAGTAACTGACGTTCAAGCGTTGGATTTCAAAATTTCAGGATTAGAAGTTTCAAACAAAGTTGTAAAACAAACTGATAAGAAAACTGTAGTATTAACTACTTCCCCACAAACTGCTGGTGTTGAATACACTGTAACAGTTAATGGTGATGAAGTTGGTAAATTCACGGGCGTTTCTGCTGTAATCCCAACTAAGGTAGAAATGGTAACTTCTTCAGTACAAGGTAAACTTGGTCAACAAGTTTCAGTACAAGCAAAAGTAACAGTTGCAGAAGGCCAATCAAAAGCTGGTATTCCTGTAACATTTTCTATCCCTGGTAACAACAACGATGCTGTATACCCAACGGTAACTGGTGAAGCATTCACTAATGCTGACGGTGTTGCAACTTACACGTACACTCGATATGGTGCTGGAACTGATTCAGTAACTGCATATGCAACTGGTGACCGTTCTAAGTTCGCAATTGGCTATGTATTCTGGGGTGTAGAGCAAATCTTAACAATCACAGAAGTAACTGAAGGCGCTACAATTAACAACGGTGCTAACAAAACTTATAAAGTTACTTACAAAAACCCAACGACTGGTAGAGCAGAAGCTAATGTAGCATTAAATGTTGGTGTTTTAGAAAACATGAATGTAACTGCTGATAAATTACAAAATGTAACAGTAAATGGTGTTAAGGTTGCTCAATTAAGCAATAACACAAATACAACTGCGGCGCGAATCACAACTGATTCTAAAGGTGAAGCGACATTCACACTTTCAGGTACAAATGCAGAAGTTACTCCTGTAGTATTTGCAGCTAATGATGTTAAAAACTCTAACAATACAGTAACTGCTGATCACAGATATGATGCTTCTGATTTACAAACAACTGCAGCTAAAGTTAAATTTGCAGCAGTTCAAGCTGAATACACTATCGAGTTAACTCGTGATGGTGGAGAAGTTGCAGCAACTGGTGAAGCTAATGGTCGTGAATATAAAGTTCTTGTTAAAGATAAAGCTGGTAATGTTGCTAAAAACGAAACTGTAAATGTTGCATTTAACGAAGATTTAGATCGAGTTATTGCTACAAATACAAAAGCTGGATTTGTAAACCCAGATACTGAAAAATTCTATCCGGTGTCATCTACAGGTAATAAATTCAAACAAATTTCAGTAAAAACAAATGATAAAGGTGAAGCTTCATTCATCATTGCAACTGATGCTGCAAATGTAAATGATTATGCAACACCGATTGCATGGATTGATATTAATAATGCAGATGCAAAACAAGGTTCTTTAGACGAAGGTGAGCCAAAAACTATTGCGGCAATTTCACACTTCCAAGCTCCATACTTAGATGGTGCAGAAATTAAATCTTATAAAGCTGGTAAAAAAGCTACTAAGTTTGATTCAAATGAAACAGCTGAATTTAAAGCTGAATTAGTTAACCAAAGTGGTAAAGTATTCACAGCTGGATACACAATGGGGAATGTAACTTATACAGTATATAATGATGGTGCTGAAGATGTTAAAGTTGGTTCAACTGTAATTTCTCCTAACCGCAGTCAAACATTTACAATTGCAAATGGTGGTAGCTTATTTGTTACTACTGCAGAAAATAAATCAACATCTGTACGTGTGGTAGCTACAGGTATTGCATATAAAGATGGTAAAGATTTTGCATTTACTGCAAAAGAAGCTACAGCTACATTTACTAATTCGGCAACTGTAACATCTCCATATACTGGATTTGCAGTGCAATATAATAAAGCTGACACAGGTTCAAACTCTAATTCACTATGGTTTGCTGGTAAGAATCCAGTTAAATATGCTGGTGTTGCTGGTAAAACATTTAAATACTACGGAGCAAACGGTAACGAAGTATTTGGTGAGTTAGCATGGGAAGCAGTTTTAGACTCATATGTTGGCAGAGATGTACAAATTTCGTATAGTGTAGATGGAGATACAATTTCCTTCAAGGTGATTCCAAGTGCTGGTGTAACAACAAACAACCCACTTGCTTCATATACTGCACCAACTACGAAATCTGTAAACGCTGATGTCCGAGTGGCTTCATCTCAACCAACATTAGCTGTACCAGCTAAGATTACTAGTAGCGTAATTGGAAATGTTAACGTTCCAGACTTTAGCTTTACAATTACTGCAACGAATTCTGTAACTACTTCATCAGATACAGGAACTGTTACAGTTTTAGCAACAGATTCTGCTAATAATATCGCGGCTAAAATTAACGCTGTTATTGGTGCTAATGGACTTGCAACAGCAACTGTTGAAAACGGTCGAGTTGTTATTACTGGTAGTGCGAATGTAAACTTAACTACAGCTGGTGCTAATACTGATGTATTCTCGAATACTACTGTTAGCTATCTACCTGCAACAGCAGTGCGTTCTGCTGTAATTGATTATGATTTTGCTGCCGCTGCAATTACAAACATCACTACTAGTGATTCAGTAACTGTCAATGGTATTACTTATACTGGTGGTACAACAGTATCTGGCTTAACTTTTGATGCAAGTGGAACATTAGCACAAGATTTGGTTTCACTGGCTTTAGTAATTTCAATGAATGACCCAGTTGTAATTGCTGGTTCTACAACTACTGTTTTAACATTAACTGAAAAGGCTGGTAAAGAAGGTCAAGCTTCTACTTCAGCAATTACTTTCAGATAATTATTAATAGGGATAGTGGTATTATCCTATAATAATTTTATATTTGAATTGTAAGGTGGGCTCTACATAGCTATTGCTATGTAGAGCTTATTTTAATTGTCCTTAGCGTTTTAGGGTTTCAATAATATTTTTTGGTAGATTCATACAAGTTTGTTTCTAGTATAAAATAGTTTAGTGTAAACATAGATTAATAAAATTGAAGATAACGGGATAGGCGTGGCAGTCTTAGTTGAAGTACCACTTAAAGAAGATTATTGGCCAGTACAAATCTAACTATAATCTCAAAAGCGAATTAAGCAATAAAATCAAATGCATGAAATTAAAGGATTTTAAGGAAAAGAAGCTCAAATTAGTGTATAATAAGACTGTCATTCAAAATTTCATTACATAAAGGATTGTGAACAATGCAGCTTACTGAATCTACACGAAAGTATATATTACTTGGTATCATTATATTAATAGCGGTTGGTTTTCTTTCTGCTAAAGTACTTGCCAGTAAACAAGATAAAGATTTTGCAGCAGAAGATATGATTTTTCAACAAGCTAATCAATTATATCAAGAAGGAAATAATGATGATGCTATATTACTAATTAATGAATTACTATTAAAAAAACCAAACACAGAAGCGATAAACTATTTGGGTGGTATAATTTCTGCGAATAAGGGCGATTTTCAACAAGCTGTAATTCTTCTTCAAAAAACATTAGATCTAAATCCTCATAAGGTAGAAGATCCTATGTTTATGCTGCAATTTGCAGAAGTACTTTATTTTTCAGGGAAATACAATGAAGCGAAAATAGTATTAGAAAAATGCCGTGAATCGGGTTGGGTTCCTGAATCTTATCCTACTTATCAAGAACGAGTTACAGAAATATTGAATCAAATCGAGACTATGTAAGAGGAAAGGTAAGATAAAATGGCTTCATTTTACGAAGAACTACATAAATCTGATTCTATCAGTGATGAACAAGAAAATGTTCAATCTCGTGCTAATGCGGATAAATGGATTTTCCGTTTATTATTAGTGATACTTGGTTTTATGCCCTTAATCGTAATGGCAAATGTTGAGGAATTTATTAGTCCTCTTATATCTAACGTAGATGTATTGTCATCCGGGGTGAAGGGTGACTTGTTCACACATTATAAGGCTGTATTTATTATAGTGATAACAATTATTATTTTATTAATTTTTTTATCTAAGTTATTTTTCATGAACGGAAAAATTAAGAAAACATCCTTGAACTATGCGTTAGGGGGATTTGTATTAGCGATACTAGTCTCTACAATTATGTCTCCAAATATTTCGGTAGCATTAAACGGACAATATAACCGTTCAGAAGGTGCAATTTTATGGATTTGTTATATAGTATTATTTTTTGTAGCAATGAATATTACATATCCTAAAAATGTCGTTAACTATATAATGTACACAATGATTCCTTTTGTATTTATAAATTTATTTATTATGGTGAAAAATTTCTATGGTAATGATTTGTTACAATTGGACGTTATGCAAAAGTTAGTATCAATTATGCTGCCAGAGGGTGCTAATATAAGTGAAGGTTCACAATTACTAGGAACATTAAATCAGTGGAACTACATGAGCGGTATGTTTGCCATGATGACTGTGATGTATTTAGCGTGGGCGGTTGTGGCTAAAAAGGGGTATGAAAGTGCAATAGGTGTAGTAACAGCATGTGCTTCGGTCGCTATTATGTTAATGGCAGTATCAACGAATGGATTTGTAACCTTCTTAAGTGTAATTCCGTTTATTCTTTGGATAGCCTTTAAATCAAATAGTATAAAGAAAGCTGTTATAGTCTTGGTATCATTCATAGTAGTTATGGGTGGCTCGTTACATATTCTATCGTTACAAAATGAAAAAGTATGGGCAGAATCAATTGGTTTCTTTTACTCAGGTGAAAATCCTTATACTAAAGAGGAACTTGAAGAAAGTTCACCTATAAGCACTAAAGATATTTCATTCACCTTATTTGGTGAAAAGGTTGCTGCTTCGGACAATTCATTTGAATTACCAGTTTTACCAGCACCAGCATGGAGTCCAGGTACAGGGCGCACTTATATTTGGCAAGAAACTTTAGAACTTGTCGCAGAGCGTCCATTATTTGGCTACGGTATTGATACAATTACGTATCATTTCCCTCATTATCAATTAGAGGCTAGAGGGAATTTATTAATAGAAACAATTGTTGATAAACCACATAATATTTATATTGGTTTACTTTATGGTACAGGTATAATAGGACTAGTATTATTTATGATTTTTGTTCTAATTACTTTAAAAGAAACCTTAATTAGAATTATAAAGTTTAATTCAAAATCAAATACAAGTGTCGTTTTAGGGATTATATGGCTATCGTTTTTAGTGCAGGCACTATTTAATGATACTACGCCAGCTATGACAGGAACATTATTTGTTATGATTGGTATTTTGATGGGATTACAGAATAGAAAAGAAGAAATAGTAAAGTAATATTTTTACTAAAGTAGTAAAACACATATATTCGGAGGCATTTAAAATGAAAACAGCATTAATTACAGGAATTACAGGTCAAGATGGTTCATACTTAGCTGAGCTATTATTAGAAAAAGGTTATAAAGTATACGGTTTAGTAAGAAGAACTAGTACGCCAATTATGGTTAATATTGAACACCTTGAAGGGGAAATTGAATTAGTATCAGGAGATATTACAGACTTATCTTCATTAATTCGTATTATCGAAAAAATTCAACCAGATGAAGTATACAATTTAGCAGCACAATCATTTGTAGGTTCTTCATGGGAACAGCCAATTTTAACTGGGAATATTACAGGCTTAGCTGTCACAAATATGTTAGAAGCAGTGCGTATTGCTAAACCCGATGCAAGGTATTATCAAGCATCATCGTCAGAAATGTATGGTAAAGTTGTAGAAACTCCACAAAAAGAAACAACACCATTCTATCCACGTAGTCCATATGGTGTGGCAAAATTATACGGTCATTGGATTACTGTAAACTATCGTGAAAGTTTTGATATGTATGCTTGTTCAGGTATTTTATTCAACCACGAGTCTCCACGCCGCGGTGTAGAGTTTGTTACTCGTAAAATTACAGATGCGGTTGCAAAAATCAAGTTAGGTTTAGCTACAGAATTACGTTTAGGTAACTTAGATGCAAAACGTGATTGGGGCTTTGCTGGTGACTATGTAAAAGCAATGTGGTTAATGCTTCAACAAGATAAACCCGAGGACTATGTTATCTCAACAGGTGAAACACATACGGTAGAAGAGTTTGTTGAAATCGCATTTAGTCATGTAGGATTAAACTGGAAAGATTATGTTGTAATTGATGAAAAGTTTGTACGTCCAGCAGAGGTAGATTTGTTATTAGGTGACTGCTCAAAAGCTAAAAAAGAGCTTAAATGGGAACTTGAAGTTTCGTTTGAACAGTTAGTTAAAATGATGGTAGACGAAGACTTAAAGAAGTATAAAAAAATTGCTAAGTAAGAGAGAGTGATAAGAATGAAAGCGCTAATTACAGGAGTTCAAGGCTTTGTAGGTAAGTATTTAGCTGATCATTTACTTTCATATGGAATAGAGGTATGGGGGACTTCTCGCGAGGATTCCCCCTTGCTTTGTTTAAAGAACGGAAATGTGAAAATAATAAAAAATGATTTGAATAGCGAAGAAGGTATCTTATATCTATTACAATCTATAAAGCCTGATTATATTTTTCATTTAGCAGGTCAAAGTAACGTCAAGAAATCTTGGGAAGATAAAGAAGGAACATTTTATGCGAATGTGAATAAAACAATCTTTTTATTAGATGCTTGTGTGCGTTATCAGCGAGAAAATCCAAATATGAGGTTGTTGACGGTTGGATCTTCAGAAGAGTATGGAAGAGTAGAAGCAAATGAACTACCAATTAAAGAAACAACACCTCTACGTCCAATGAGTCCTTATGGGGCGTCAAAAGCTGCTGTTTCAATGTTAATTCAACAATATCATAAAGCACATGGGTTAAATGTAGTTCATGTAAGACCGTTTAATCATATTGGTCCAGGGCAGTCTGAAGGGTTTGTTACTACTGATTTTGCTAAGCAAGTTGTTGAACTGGAAAATAACGATTCAACACCTACCATTAATGTAGGTGACTTATCAAGCGAAAGAGATTTTACAGATGTAAAAGATATTGTACGTGCGTATCATTTAATTATAACTAAAGGTATACTAGGACAAGTTTATAATGTTTGTAGTGAAAAACCAATTTCTATCACGGATATATTGAACTACTTTTTATCATTTTCTAATAAAAGATTTAAAGTAAATATAGATGCATCAAAATTTAGACCTATTGAATTCAAAAAATATTACGGCTCTAATGAGGTAATAAAAGAGCAATTAGGCTGGATTCCGGAATACTCGATTGAAAAAAGTCTGAAAGATATATATTTATTTTTGAAAAATAATTAATTTTAATTCTTTTTAAGAATGGTGGAAGTAACTTTTATGCTAAATGAAATTAAATCTATATTTAATTATAGACATATGTTAATAAGCATGGTTCAAAGAGAATTAAGGTCGAGATATAAAGGGTCGTTCTTAGGATTTCTTTGGACTTTTGTAAATCCTTTATTACAGCTGGCAGTGTATTCCTTAGTATTTCCTTATATGCTAAGAATCCAGCAAGAGAATTATCCAATGTTCCTTTTTGTAGCATTATTACCGTGGATATTTTTTACAAGTTCTGTTCAAAATGCGACTACAAGTGTTTTGAATAGTTCAAACTTAGTTACAAAAATATATTTTCCGAGAATAATTCTGCCTTTAAGTACAGTTTGTACTAATTTAATGAATTATATTTACAGTTTGGCTATTGTAATTCCTGCCCTTATAATTACGGGTATTGATTTAACGTGGAATTTATTATGGTTCCCATTTATTTTATTTATCGAGTTTATCTTTGCTTTAGGATTAGCATTAATTTTTTCAGCGTTGCATGTTAAATTTAGAGACGTAGCACACATTATTGGAATTGTTGTCTTTTGTTGGTTTTATGTAACTCCAATTATTTTCCCGTTATCAATATTCCCGGAAATTATGCAACAATATATTTCTTTAAATCCAATGGTAGCTATCATTGAGGGGTTTAGAGATATTTTCTTATTTGGAGAAACACCAAATTTTTCAGCACTTTTATATTCAGCAGTAGTTGGATTTTTTACTTTAGTTATAGGCTATTTTGTATTTAAAGCGTATGAAAAAACCTTTGCGGAGGACTTATAGAATGAGTAATATTGCAATATCTATAAAAAATGTTAAGAAAAGTTTTAAAATCTTTAAAGATAAACCATTATCAATGAAAGAGAAATTATTAAATTTAAGAAGTAACGATCATGAATTATTTCAAGCTGTTAATGGTATTAGTTTGGATATTAAAAAGGGAGAAACTGTAGGCTTAATTGGTCATAACGGCTGTGGAAAAAGCACACTATTAAAATTAATATCCAAAATTCTATATCCTGAAGAAGGTACTATAGAAGTTAATGGAAGAATTTCTAGTTTAATAGAGTTAGGTGCTGGGTTCCATCCAGACTTTACTGGTAGAGAAAATATCTATATGAATGGATCGATTTTTGGATTATCGAATAAAGAAATTGATGCCAAAATTGATGATATTATTAAGTTTTCAGAATTAGAGCATTTTATTGAAAATCCAGTTCGAACATATTCATCAGGAATGTATATGAGATTAGCTTTCTCAGTTGCAATAAATGTAAATCCAGAAATTTTATTAATAGATGAAATTTTATCTGTAGGGGATTTAAACTTCCAAAAAAAATGTTTTGAGAAAATTGAAGGATTTAAAAGTAGTGGAGCTACAATTGTAATTGTTGCACATGATTTAGGTACTTTAGAAAAAATTTGTGACCGTGTAGTTTGGGTTAATAAAGGCAAGATTGTAGAACAAGGAAATTCAGATTACGTAATCAATTTATATAATCAGCACATGAATGAGCAATTTGTAGAAAGAAGACTAAAAGAGTTTGAAAAAGAAACTGAAGTTGAATCTCAGCATATTAAGGAAGAACTTGAAAAAGTAGCTACTATAGAAGAAAAAATAGAGAATTCAAATAAAATATTTCCTGAAGATGTTAGGTGGGGAAGTAAAGAAGTAGAAATAACAAACGCAAAAATAGTTAATAATAGTGGTATTGAAACCGACACTGTCTTAGCCGGTGAAAAAGTATGTATAGAGATAGATTATAAAATAAATAAAAAACAAGAAGAGTATATATTCGGTATGGGAATATATACAATAGATAAATATCAAGTCTATGGTACAAATACTGAGATAGCAAAATTAAATCTAACTGATATAAACGAAATAGGAAAAATTAAATTTGAAATACCTCAATTAAATCTTTTGTCAGGCAAATACAAATTAAATGTTGCTGTAGTTGACAAACATCATAGAGCCTTAGATTTTATAAAATACTATATGGATTTCGCAGTTGTTTCTAACGATCAATCAATAGGTGTACATTCTATTGAACACCATTGGAAAATTAACTAATCAAGGGGCTAAATAAATGAAATTCGAAAGTATAGCACATGAAGTTATCTATAAAAAAATTATGAATCTAATAAGTGAGGACCCTAATATATTTGCAAATGTAGAAGAAAATACTAATGCGAAAAATTTAGAGCTCCAAAAAGAACTTGCAATTATGGATTTGAATAGAGATAACCCTGCACATAAAAATCTCACTTCTCATAGAAAGGTTTTAGGGTCACCTATAATTTTCGGGAAAAAAGTAGTGAGGAGATTATTAAAGTGGTACTTAAATCCAATTACACAGCAACAATCGACATTTAATACGTCTAGTACCAAAGCCATTATTTCTATATATAGTATACTTGAAGATTTAAATTCTAAAATAGAAAATGTAAAAATGATTAGTTCTGAAAATGCTAATAAGCAAAATACTTTTGAACTAAATTATGAACAAAGATTGAGCTTACTAGAACAAAGCTTTAATGAAAAACTTAATTTGATTGAAAGTAACTTCAATAAAATAATTCATGAACAAAAGATTTTCTTAGAAATGAATAATGAATCGAATGGAATAATATCTACTAAGATGACAGAGGTAGAAGAAAAATATAATTCAATTTTAATTCATACTGGATATGAAGAAAACAACAAAGAAAATTTCTTTGAAAAAATGACATATAGTCAATCTGGTGAGGATGGAATTTTAGCCTATATTTTATTAATGTTGGGAATTCCCATTGAGGAAGTAACATATGTTGATCTTGGTGCAAATCATGCAAAAGAAATGAGTAATACGTATTATTTCTATAGAAAAGGTGCTAAAGGAGTACTAGTAGAAGCAAATGAAAAGTTACTACCTGAATTAAAGTTGTATAGAAATAAAGATATCATCTTACACAATGTGGTTGATACAGAAGAAGGGAATAAAGTTACTTTTTATATTCTTAATGGTGATGGATTAAGTACTCCTGATTTTGAAGCAGCTGAAAAATTCTGTGAGATTAATCCGGATTTAGAGATAGTTGATAAAATCGAAGTAGAAACTATTACTTATAATTCTATTGTGGAAAAATATTTACAAACAGCACCAACTATTTTATCGATTGATATTGAAGGGAAAGACCTTGAAATTTTAAATACTATTGACTTTGATAATTATCGCCCGATGTTAATTGTGGCGGAGATGATTGAATATAGTAAAACACTGAATTCTAATTCAAAGAATAATACCATTAAAGAATTTTTACATAGTAAGGGATACGACGAGTATGCTTATACAGGTATTAATTCAATATTTATAGATAAAAGTCGACTAGAGGTGTAAGTAAGTTATGAATATAGCTATTGATATGTTAGCTGTACTAGGACCAGGTTCAAAAAATCGAGGAATTGGTAATTATACCACTAGTCAGTTGAAAAGCCTATTAAAACAAGATAAGAAAAATAAATATTTCCTACTAAATTTCTATGAGGATTGTAATCTGAAACAGTTACTAAATTATGGAGATAATGTAACGGAGCATTACTATTATCTTGGCCCAGAAGAAGTTTTAGGGAAAGATGAAAGGTTTAGTAGTATATTTGAAAGTATAATTAAGAAATTTTTATTAGAAAATGGTATAGATGTTTTTTACTTTACATCTCCATTTGATGGTTTAGTTTCATATAATTTAGAATGGTTTAAGGATGTACAAACTGTAGGAACATTATATGATATAATTCCATATATTTTTAAAGATCGCTATTTGCCGAATAAAGATATAAAACGTACTTATATGAAGCAAATTGAAAATGTTTTAAAAATGGATAAATTGCTAGCTATTTCTGAAAGTGCAAAAAATGATTTAGTAAATAATTTCCAATATGATGGCGATAATATTAGTGTAATTTATGCAGGTACAGATGAATGGTTTATAAAAAAAGAAATTACTCATGATGATATTGCTACTATAAGAGATGCTTATAATATCGTAGACCCGTTTATTATATGTACAGGCGGGGACGATGATCGAAAAAATATTGGAGATTTAATTATCGCTTTCTCAAAATTGCCAGATCACCTAAAAGGAACCTATCAACTTGTCGTTGCATGCAAATTAAGTGAAGTATCACAAGAAAAATACTATAAATTAGCTGAAAAGCATGGAGTACTCAATCGGGTTATATTAACTAACTTTATACCTACTGCTCATTTAGTTTTACTTTATAATTTAGCTCATATTGTAGCGTTTCCATCAAAATATGAGGGATTTGGTTTACCAGTAGTTGAAGGTATGGCTTGTGGAACGCCCGTATTAACTTCTAATAATTCGAGTTTAGGTGAAATAGCAGCAGGAGCAGCTATTTTGGTAGATCCTTTTGATATAAAAGATATAACTCGCGGTTTGGTAGAAATCTTAGAACAAACAAACTTAGAAGAGCTAATAGAAAAAGGCTATGAAAGATTAAAACTATTCCAATGGGATGAAGTAGCTGCTAAATCTTTACAGATATTCTTAACATTTGATCAAAAGATAAAATTAAAAAAGATTAAAAAAATTGCATATTTCACACCTCTCCCACCAATTGAATCGGGTATTTCCGATTATAGTTTTGATATTTTAAGAGATTTAGGAAAATATGTAGAGGTCGATGTATTTATAGATGATAATTACACTACAGAAATCTTAAATGACTTTAATATCAATGTTTATAGTCATAAGAAATTTAATAACAGTTATGATGAAATAATATATCAAGTTGGAAATAGTGATTTTCATGAATACATGTTTGAATACATTAAGACCTATAGTGGAATTGTAGTTCTACATGATTTCAATTTACATGCACTTGTTGATCATTTATACAATAATAAATCAAAATACCATAAATATAGAAATGTATTATTAGAAGATTATAATAATCAGTCTGTTGAGAATTATATCCAAGATTTAGCTGCAGATATAGTTGCTCCTCAAATATATGAAATGCCTACGAATGGTTTTGTTACAAATTATGCTAAAAAGATAATTGTACATAGTGACTATTCTAAAAAAGAATTACTCTTAAAAAACATTAACCACGATGTAGTCAAAATTCCACATTATGCAAAAATTGAACCGCTTGTAAATAAGGATGAGGCGAAAGAGAAATTAAGTATAGATGTTAATTCTATTGTTTTATCTACTTTTGGAATTATTCATGATACAAAAAGAATAATTCCATTATTAATGGCTTTTAAAGAATTAGTAGGAAAAAATAAAAATCTAAGATTATGCTTAGTTGGTAAACCGACGGATACTTTTCAGCAACCGTTAAGTACGTTCCTAAAAGAAAATAAGCTAGAGGAATTTGTAACAATTACTGGATATACGGAACTTGATGAATTTGAAAATTATATGGATGCTACAGATATTGCGTTAAATTTAAGATATCCATATAATGGAGAAACCTCTGGAAGCTTAATGAGGCTATTAGCTAAGGGGAAATGTATTATTGTAAATAATTTAGGAAGCTTCTCGGAAATTCCAGACAAATGTATTGTAAAGCTACCATCTCCGGAAAATTTAACTGAACAAGAAGAAGTTAATAAAATTGTGCAGGCAATAGAAAGCTTATTAAACAATTTTGGGGAAATAAACAATTATGAAATTGAAGCTCGTAAATACTCAAAAACAAACCTTGATTTAAAAATTATAATCCAACAATATTTAGAGTGTCTAAATTATAAAGTGAAGACAACTATAACTGAAGAGCAAATTAATGAACTTGCAAATTTCATTAAAGATAATAAAGGTATAAATAATTTGGAAATTTTTAATATTTCTAAAACCCTTGCTTACCTAAAGTGATTTTTTTAAGGCTGGTTATTTTATTTAGCCAGCCTTAAAAAAAGAAATTATTAGCAGTGAGTTTTACTTCTCTATATTAAGCTCGAAATATTTAATATATAAATGCATTAAAAAATACTATTAAATTTAGGTATTTCCGTTATTTATAGTAATTTTTTGTTCATCACTGTAAGTCCGGGGATGACAAAATCAATGCCCTGTTTCCAATCGTAATCGAAGGAACAGATGAGCATCGTTTCGATAACCAAACCCACGTCTTTTGATGAGTTTAATTTTATTATTTGTCCCCTCCATGATGCTGTTTGAGAAGAGCGAACAGATGGTATGGATCAGCAATTCTTCTCGTGCAATCACGGTCTTAGCGGTTTTCGCAACGACACCATATGTGTGAAACTGGTATCGTTAACTCATCCACACAAATATGTTGGACCGTTTCTTCGACCAATTGATCCGATGCATACGTGTAAAACTAGCGTTCGACCTTTGTGTACGGCAGCTCGTTTTCACGTGCGACATCCGCGATGGAACGACCATGACAACGGTTCGTAATTTCACATCGAAATGTATATTTGGTATGAACTTTAAATCAAATCCAGTTTATATGACTACTAAAACTAATTATGACGAATCGTTATAATTAACTGAAATTATTGACAATTATAATCAGGCACCTGTAGTTTATTTTGTCTAATGAATTAATAATAGTTAGTAAAAATGAGGGCTTGAATAATTTGAAAAAATATTATAATGAGTCAAATTACATTACAAGCTTTAATGATTTTGAAATTTATGAATTAAAAAAATAATATCAGTGTTTATTATAACCAATAACTTTAAATTAAATAGAATATCTAATTGAGTAAATTTCATAATTCTAATTCCTTAGGTATAAAAGGGTCCAACTTACGATAGCTTTGATGTAAAGTACAAGACCCTTAAATTCACACGCCAGAAGGAATGGAAAACCTGTCCATTACGTGATGATTCGTTTTCTCAAAAGGTGTTCAAAATCAAATGTGAAACGGATATTCGAAAATATACGTATCCAGCAGGTGGCTCAGACCTACGGAAAAAGCTCTACAAAGAGCGGATCGCAGTTGAACGGGTAAACGCCTATTTAAAACAGCACTTTCAGTTAAACAACATCCGTCATCGAACAGGTAGAAAAGCAAAATTGCATTTCAACCTCGTGACGTTTATTTATAATGCCTGCAAGTTAGCAGTCGATCATATAACGTGCAGTTAAATAAATTACAAGCAGCTGCATAATTTTTAAAAACGTAAGTTTTAACAACGGAGCAGTCTAAGTTCTTAAAAAAATCGATTTATGAAATTAATTCAATTGAAATAAAATATTATTAATTTTTACAGTATATGAAATTAATTGATAGAAGGTGCTACAATGAAAATATTAATTGATGCGCAGCCTTTACTAGGGAAAAAAACAGGTATTGGGAATTACACTGAAAACTTAATAAAAGAATTTAATAATCTAACTTATGAAACACAACTTATAACAAATCAGACAGTTAATTTTAAGCGTTTAAATGAAATTCAGCTGACAGATAAACAACTTTATTTAAAAAATAAAATATATCCTTACAAAGTAATCCGTCGTTTAAGTCCTTCAAAATTTTTCTATAGTTTACCAATAGATTTATTTTCAAAGAAAAATGAACGTGATAATTTAGTTTTCCATGGAACAAATTTCATCTCATTGCCGACGCGTTATGCAAAGCAGGTTATAACAATCCATGATTTGGCATTTATGAAATTTCCAAATGTAGTTGAGCAAAATATTTATGATTACATGATGCGATGGGTACCATATTCAATTAAGCATGCAGATCAATTGATTGCAGTTTCAGAAAATACAAAGCGAGATATTCTAGAATTTTTCGATTATCCAGAAGACAAAATTCATGTTGTATATTCTGCAGCAAATGAACGCTATAAAAAGCAATTGGATGATACAATTGAGCAAGTAAAGCTTAAATATAGCTTACCAAATAAATATTTTTTATACTTAGGCACACTAGAGCCTAAAAAAAACCTACCTATTATAATAGAAGCTTTAGCGAAATTGAAAAATGAGTTTGGTTCACAACAAAAATTAGTTGTTGTTGGAGCAAAAGGCTGGAAGTTTAATCCGATTTTTGAGCTTGTGACAGAGCTAGGATTAGAAAATGATGTTATTTTTACAGGGTACATAGCAGACGAAGATTTACCTGCTATTTATTCTGGAGCAACAGCTTTTACGTTCCCATCATTTTATGAAGGCTTTGGCATTCCACTTTTAGAAGCAATGCAGTGTGAAATTCCGGTCATTGCATCAAATGCATCATGTATTCCAGAAGTTGTGGGAGATGGTGGCATACTATTGGATCCGAATGATGTGGATGGGTGGACTAAAGCGATGCATGATATTAGTACGGATACACCACTTCATGAAGAGTTTGTAAGAAAAGGCTTAAACCAAGCAAGCAAGTTTTCTTGGGAAAAAACAGCACAACTAACAATTGAAGTATATAAAAAAGCATTACAGGGGTGAAAATGGTGAAGCAGAAAATTTATTTGAATGGGAGATTTTTAGGTCAAACATTAACTGGAGTGCAACGCTATGCACTTGAAGTTATAAAAGCGGTTGATTTATTAATCGAAGCAAATGAAATAGAAAATAACAAATATGAATTTACATTGCTTATTCCTTCAAAAGTAAATACTGATTTGTCATTAAAGCACATCCAACTTAAAAAGGTTGGTCCTTTTAATGGTCAGCTATGGGAGCAATTTACGCTCCCATTTTTTACTTTTGATGGAATGTTAATTAATTTGTGCAATACAGCACCAATTCTCAACAGTGAACAAGTTGTAACAATTCATGATGCATCCGCCTCTGCTAACAAACAAAATTTTTCTTTTGCGTTTCGTACATGGTACCAACTATTACATCATATTTTACCAAAGCGTGTACGAAAAATTTTCACGGTATCTAATTTTTCTAAAGAAGAGTTATTGAAATATTATCCAATGAAGCCAGAACAAATTGAAGCAATTCATATTGGTATTGATCACTTGAAAGATATTGAAGAAGATGAAGCGATTTTAAAAACTCAACGTCTAATACCAAAACAATATATTTTAGCAGTTAGTAGCTTAAACCCAAACAAAAATTTTAATGGCTTAGTGGAATCGTTGCAGCAAACAAAGAACCACCAGATGGACATTGTTATTGTCGGTGATAAGAAAAATCCAATTTATAATAAAACAAGTCTTATTCGTGAAAAGAATGTGCATTTAGTAGGATATGTCTCAGATGCACAGCTTCGTTCATTATATAGACATGCTAAATGCTTTGTATTCCCTTCCTATTATGAAGGATTTGGATTACCACCTTTAGAGGCAATGTTGCTCGGATGTCCTGTTATTGCCTCGAATGTAGCTTCTATGCCTGAAGTGCTTCAAGATGCAGTGTTGTATTGTGACCCAACGGATACTAAAAATATAGCACAGCAAGTAGATCGCCTACTTGATGACGAGCAATTACAGCAAGTATTAGTTACTAAAGGCTATATACAAAGTGCAAAATATACATGGAAAGCTTGTGCATATAAACTATTTAAAAATATCGAAGAGGTGTTATAGATATGAAAGTTGCAATTGTCCATGACTGGTTAACGGGAATGGGGGGCGCGGAAAAAGTAGTAATAGATTTACATAAAATCTTTCCTAATGCCCCAATTTATACTTCTGTAGTCAATTATGAAAAAATAGATCCTATATTTAAAGAAATGGATATTCGTACAACATTCATTCAAAAGTTACCATTCAGTAAAAAAAAATATAATCGATATTTGCCGTTATTTCCAATAGCATTTGAATCCCTAGATTTAAGTGAATACGATTTAATTTTAAGTAGTACAACTTCTATAGGGGCAAAAGGCGTTTTAAGAAATTCTTCAAGTATACATATATGTTATTGTAATACGCCTCCACGTTATACATGGGATTTTTATCATGAATATTTAGCTTCAGCTGGTAGAATGCAAAGAATAGCTATACCGATATTGATGCATTATTTAAGAACTTACGATCAGCTTTCTTCTAATCGAGTAGATTATTATATAGCCAACTCTACAAATGTAAAAGAACGGATTAGTAAAATTTACAATAAATCCTCTACAGTTATTCATCCACCTGTTGATGTTGAATATTATCAGCCGGAAACTGTAACGGATGATACGGATGATTACTATATTATAGTTAGTCGTTTGGTCTCTTATAAAAGAGTTGATTTAGCAATTGAGGCTTGTAATAAATTAAATAAAAATTTAATCGTTATTGGTCATGGTGAAGAGTTTGAAAAGTTAAAACAGCTTTCTGGTCCAACGATTACTTTATTGGGTTACCAAACAGATGAGCAAATTAAAGTTTATATGCAAAAAAGTAAAGCATTTTTATTTCCTGGATTTGAAGATTTCGGTATTGCACCTGTAGAAGCACAGGCCTGTGGCAAGCCAGTAATCGCCTATGGAAAAGGCGGGGCATTAGATACAGTATTACCTGAGAAAACAGGGGTATTATTTAATGAGCAAACGGTGGATGCATTATGCGAAGCAATTCAAAAATTTGAAACGATGAAATTTAGTTCTCAAGAAATTAGGCAGCATGCAGAGAATTTCAGCCAGAAAAATTTCAGCCAGAAAATCTTGGAATTTATAGAATCAAGTATGGAGATTAATCGAACTATGCTGTAAAATGGTAGATTAATGTAGATAATCCAATTTACATACTATATATTTAGTCTATAATAGACTTATTGGTAATATAAGTTCTTCAAAGTTTTAAAGTTATATGGAGGTTTACACATGATAAGAGGCAGAGAGTCTCTATTGACTAAATTATATATAGTTTCAGATTTTTTAGTAATCCAAGCTATCTTTTTTATTGCATGGGTTTTGCGGTTTTATTTATTAGATGGTGTTATTACTGCAGAAGTTTCATTTGAAGATTACTTTATATGGAATATTGCGTTCTCAATAATTTATATTACTACTGGATTGATGGTCTCATTATACACACCGAAAAGAAAGAAAAGTTTTATCAGTGAGATTTTTAAAATTATTCAGGTGAATTTTATTAGTATGTTTATGATTTTAAGCTTACTATTTCTTTTCAGAACCGTAGATGTTTCAAGGGTATTTTTATTCCTTTACTTTCTTTTCAATATAATTTCCCAAGTATCGTATCGATTTATAATAAAAAAAGGTCTTTGGAAGTTAAGAAGTAAAGGATTTAATAAACAATTCCTAATTGTCTTAGGTGCGGGTGCATTGGGAAAAGATTTTTATCATACAGTTAAGAAAAATCCGGAGTATGGTTTTGAAATCTTAGGATTTTTAGATGACAATAAAAAGTCTGTCTCCAATAATCAAAGTGAATATAAACCTATTATTGGTAAAATTAAAGATTTAGAAGATGTACTAAATAAAAAATTAATAGATGAAGTAGTTGTCGCTTTACCATTAACAGTTTATAGTAAATATGGAGATATAATAAAGATTTGTGAAAAAGCGGGGGTTAGGGTATCGATAATACCGGATTTTTATGATGTGCTTCCTGCGAATCCTAACTTTGAAAAGTTTGGCGACTTCCCTATTATAAATGTACGCGATGTACCATTAGACGATTATGTAAATAGAGGATTGAAAAGGGCGTTTGATATTTTATTCTCGATAATAGCAATTGTACTGGTATCACCTCTATTAATACTTATTGCGCTAGGAGTGAAACTAACTTCTCCAGGGCCAATTCTATTTAAACAAGAGAGAGTTGGATTGAATAGAAGAAAGTTCTACATGTATAAATTTAGATCAATGAAACATATGCCTGAAACTATTTCAAATACACAATGGACAACAGAAAATGATCCTAGAAAAACAAAGTTTGGTAGCTTTATTAGGAAAACAAGCTTAGATGAATTACCTCAATTTTTTAATGTTTTAAAGGGAGATATGAGTGTAGTAGGTCCTCGTCCAGAAAGACCATTTTTCGTAGATCAATTTAAAGAGGATATACCTAAATATATGGTCAAGCATCAAATTAGACCTGGAATTACAGGCTGGGCTCAAGTATGTGGGTTAAGAGGAGATACTTCTATATCTGACAGAATAAAGCATGATATTTACTATATTGAAAATTGGACACTTTCATTTGATATCGTAATAATATTCAAAACTGTTGTAAATGGCTTTATAAATAAAAATGCATACTGAAATCAATATATCACGAAAGAGGTTGAAATAAATGGAATTAATATTATTATCAGGTGGATCAGGTAAAAGATTATGGCCGTTATCGAACGATTCACGGTCAAAACAATTTTTAAAAGTATTGCCTAACAATTCTAATGAAGAATTACAATCGATGGTTCAACGCGTTTGGGAACAATTAGAACAAACAAATTTAAGTGCATCTACTGTTATTGCAACTAGTAAGTCACAGGTAGATATGATCCAAAATCAACTAGGTAATCAAGTTCCTTTAATTATTGAACCTGAAAGAAGAGATACATTTCCGGCAATTGCATTAGCTGCCACTTATTTGTATTCAGTAAAAGGAACTAATTTAGAAGAAGTCATGGCTGTTCTTCCTGTCGATCCATATGTTGAAACAAGCTTTTTTGAAAAAATTAAAGAATTAGAGCTAGCTTTAAATGAATCGAATGCTGAATTAGCATTAATTGGTGCGGTACCAACTTACCCATCTAGTAAATATGGATATATTGTTCCGAACTCTGACACATCACAACAATATTTCCAAGTAAAGAACTTTAAAGAAAAGCCGTCAGAAATTGAAGCAGAACTATTATTAAAGGACAATGCTTTATGGAATTGTGGTGTTTTCGCCTTTAAATTAGATTATATTATTTCTTTATTACAACAAAAAGATTTACCAGTAGATTACTTTCGTTTATTAGAACAATATAAAGAATTAGAAAAAATTAGCTTTGACTATGCTGTTGTTGAAAAAACTAAAAATATAATTGCTTTACCTTATAATGGTACATGGAAAGATCTTGGTACATGGAATACTCTTACTGAAGAAATGGGGAGTCAAATTATCGGTAAGGGGATAGTTTGTGAAGAATCTAAAAATACCCATCTAGTAAATGAATTAGATATTCCTATTACTGTTATTGGTGTTAAGGATGCAATTATTTCAGCTAGTCCTGATGGAATTTTAGTTTCAGATAAGTTATCTAGTCCAAAGATTAAAGAAATACTAAATGGTTTTGAGCAACGTCCTATGTACGAAGAACGTCGTTGGGGTTGGTATAAGGTATTAGACCATACCAAATTTGATGAAGGAAACGAAGTATTAACAAAGCGAATCGGTGTTAATGCAGGAAGTAACTTAAGCTATCAGAAGCATTTTGCTCGTAGCGAAGTTTGGACAATTATTAAAGGTGAGGGACATTTTGCTCTAGATGATAAAATTAGACATGTTAAGCCAGGTGATGTATTAATCATTCCGGTAGAGTCAAATCATGGTATTAAGGCAATTACCGATATGGAGTTCATTGAGGTTCAAACGGGTTCTCAATTGATTGAAGAAGATATTGTTCGAATTTTTATGACTTGGGAAGAAGTAGAAGAACATTGCAAATTATCAGTAGGTAAATAATATATAAGGATTCTACTAATTTCGGTATAAGGTATCATGGAGGGTTTATGAAAAAAATAAGAAAAGCAATAATCCCTGCTGCTGGGCTAGGTACACGATTTTTGCCTGCTACTAAGGCGATGCCAAAAGAAATGTTACCAATAGTTGATAAACCAACAATTCAATATATTGTAGAAGAGGCAATCGCTGCTGGAATTGAAGATATCATTATTGTTACAGGTAAAGGAAAACGGGCAATCGAGGACCATTTTGATAATGCATTAGAGCTTGAAACAACTTTAATTGAAAAAGGAAAGCTCAAAATGCTTGAGAAAGTACAAGAATCATCGAATGTTGAAATTCACTATATCCGACAAAAAGAGCCACTAGGTTTAGGACATGCTATTTGGTGTGCTAGAAAGTTTATTGGTGATGAACCATTTGCTGTGTTATTAGGTGATGATATTGTAAAAAGTGAAGAACCTTGCTTAATGCAGCTAATGCATCAATATGAGCAGACACTATCCAGTATCATCGGAGTGCAAAAAGTACCAAATGAAGATGTCCATCGTTACGGTATTATTGATCCTGTTAATACAGAGGATAGATTAATGCAGGTTAATCAATTTGTAGAGAAACCTTCTTTAGAAAATACACCTTCAAATTATGCAATCATTGGTCGCTATATTTTGACACCTGAAATTTTCCGTTATTTAGATGAGAAGAAGCAAGGTGTGGGCGGAGAAATTCAATTGACAGATGCGATTGAATCTCTAAATAATATTCAGCGTGTTTTTGCCTATGAATTTGAAGGCCGGCGCTATGATGTTGGTGAACAATTAGGATTTATTGAAACAACTATTGACTTTGCATTAGAGCGTGAAGATTTAAGCGAAGGTGTTAAAAAGTATATTTTAGAAAAAGCAAAGCAATTAAATGGTGATGTTTTATGATTTTAGTCGTCGGTGGCGCTGGGTATATTGGCAGTCATTTTGTAAAAGAATTGGTTCGGTCTCATAATGTTGTCGTTTTAGATAATTTAAGTACTGGGCATCGTTGGGCTGTCGATGACAAAGCGATTTTTGTTCAAGGAGATTTAGGCGATACTCAAGTCGTTCAACAACTGTTTGACAGTTATCAAATCGAAGCAGTGCTGCACTTTGCTGCATATAGTTTAGTAGGGGAATCAGTAAAAGACCCCCTTAAATACTATGAAAATAATGTAGTGGCTACATTCAATTTATTAAAGTTAATGAAAGAAAACAGTATAAATAATTTTATATTTTCATCAACTGCGGCTACATACGGGATTCCACAAGTAGAGTTCATTGATGAACAGACGCCAACTCATCCTATTAACCCATATGGTCATTCTAAGTTAATGGTGGAGCAAATGATTCAAGATTTTTCAAAGAGCTATGGCTTAAATTATGTGATACTACGATATTTTAATGCGGCTGGAGCAGATGAGAGTGGATTAATAGGAGAATATCATACACCAGAGACTCATTTAATTCCATTAGTATTACAGCATCTATTAGGACAACGTGAATCTATTTCGGTATATGGTACGAATTACGATACACCAGATGGTACATGTATTAGAGATTATATTCATGTTACAGATATTGCCAAAGCACATGTAGTAGTTCTTGATCAATTGTTAGCTGGAAAAAAATTAAACACAGTTTATAATTTAGGAAATGGCAATGGCTATTCTGTAAAGCAAGTAATTGATATGTGTCAGAAAGTTACAGGAAAAAAAGCAAATGTACAGTATGTAGGAAGTAGAGAAGGCGATCCAGCCATTCTAGTAGCTAATGCTGAAAAGATTTATAATGAGTTTGGATGGAAGGCTTATCAGGATTTATTTAGGATAATAAATAGCGCATATAAATGGCATTCAAATAACGTTTATAGTAACCAACTCGAATAATGTTCCGAGTTGGTTTTCTTTTTTACATATGTCATAATAGTTTTATCTGAAATTATCAGAAGTGGGGACTACACACTATGATCAAAGAAATTGTAAAAACAACATTACTAAACTGTTCTCTTGAAGAAAGTGACATTTTAAAATATAAAAATCAAGTACAAGTTATCCATAATACACTTCCACAATTTGAATTAACAGGTTGGATTAATGCCCCTTTGCAAGACCAACAAGAAATACTAGTTTCAATTGAACGTGTAGCATCAGAAATTCGTGAATGCGCAGATGTTCTAGTTGTAGTCGGAGTAGGTGGTTCTTTTTTAGGTGCTCGTGCCATTCAAGAAGCGATAATGCCATACTTTGGCTCAACAAAGGGTGGTATCGAGGTTGTATATGTTGGTTTAAACATGAGTGGGGCTTATATTAAACAACTTCTATCTTATTTAGACAAAAAGCAGGTATATATTAATGTCATTTCAAAATCAGGCGGTACGATGGAGCCTGCTCTAGCATTTCGTGTAATGCGTCATTATATGGAAGAAAGGTATGGGAAAAAGAGTAAAGAACGTATTATTGTAACAACAGATGCTGAAAAAGGTATATTAAAAGGGATAGCTGATAAAGCTGGCTATCGCCAATTCGTTATTCCAGCAACTATTGGCGGACGTTACTCAGTATTAACACCAGTCGGCTTATTACCAGTTGCGGCTGCAGGGGTGGATATTCGTGCTTTAATGGCTGGTGCAAAACATGCAACAGAAGAGCTATTAGAATCAGATTTATCCCATAATGATGCTTATAAATATGCTGTAATGCGACACATGTTGTATAAAAAGGGCTATTCAATTGAACTCCTTGCTTCATTTGAACCAGGATTGAATAAATTCCACGAGTGGTGGAAGCAACTCTTTGGCGAAAGTGAAGGAAAGGAAAAAAAGGGGTTATACCCTTCAACGGTTAATTTTTCAACAGATTTACATTCAATCGGTCAATTTATTCAAGATGGCAGTCCAATAATGTTTGAAACGCTACTTCATTTCCATGAAATAGAGGGTGACCTGCAAGTGCCATTTGATAGCCGAAATGAAGATGGTTTGAATTATTTGTCGAATCGTACTTTCAATGAAATTAATACTATTTCTAAACAAGGGACAGCTCTTGCCCATTCAGAAGGTGGCGTACCCATAATTCAATTAGAGCTTCCAAAATTAGATGAGTACCATTTAGGCTATTTAATTTACTTCTTTATGAAAGCGTGTGCGATGAGTGCATGTTTATTAGAAGTAAATCCATTTGATCAACCAGGTGTTGAGGCATATAAACGTAAAATGCTTGAGCTTTTAAAGGAGAATTAAAAATTATGAGTTTTGAATTATTTGAAATGTGGAAAAAACAAAATTTACCCCGAAACATAATTGAGGAACTATTATTAATTGAAGAGGATAATAAAGCAATTGAAGATTGTTTCTACCAGTATGTATCATTTGGTACGGGTGGAGTAAGGGGGATTCTCGGCGCTGGTACAAACCGCATGAACATCTATACGATCCGCCGAGTAGCAGAGGGCTTGGCACGCTATATTTCTTCAAATGGAGAAGAAGCGAAAAAGCGAGGTGTTGCGATTGCTTACGACACACGTCATTTTTCATATGAATTTGCAGTGGAGACAGCTCGTGTATTAGGTATACATGGTATTACCTCTTATGTATATAAAGAGGCACGTCCAACACCGCAGTTATCTTTTACAGTGCGTGAGTTGAATGCTTTTGCAGGGGTTGTCATTACGGCCAGTCACAATCCGAAGCAATATAATGGCTTCAAGGTATACGGTGAGGACGGTGCGCAGCTTGTACCTACTGGAGCAAATGCGATTATCGAGCATATGAACCAAATTAGTGATATTTTTGCGATTGAAGTTGCAGATGTGACCCAGCTAGAACAACAGGGGCTGTTTCATTGGGTTTTGGAAGATCTGGATGAAAAATTCATGAATAATTTATTAACTTTAAAAAATAATAATGATATTAATTATAATATGAAACTTGTATATACGCCGTTACACGGAGCGGGACTTGTTCCCGTAGTAGAAGGCTTAAAGCAATTCGGATTTAATGAAATACATATTGTTGAGGAGCAAGCTGTACAAGATGGTGCTTTCCCTACTGTTTCATATCCTAATCCGGAAGAAGCGGCTGCCTTTTCTATGGCGATCGAGCTAGGTAACCAAGTAGGAGCAGACCTATTACTCGCAACCGATCCTGATGCAGATCGTTTAGGGGTAGCTGTACGTAATGGTAATTCGTATGAGCTTCTTACAGGCAATCAGCTTGGTGCACTTTTATTAAATTATATTTTGCAAACAAAACAACAGAACGGTACACTCCCAGCAGATGGTGCTATGTTAAAAACGATTGTTACATCTGAACTTGGTGCTACTATTGCTGCTCAATACGATGTGACAACAGTTAATACGTTAACCGGGTTTAAGTATATTGCAGAAAAAGTGGCAGAGTTTGAAATGACGAAAGCTCATACATATTTGTTTGGTTATGAGGAAAGCTATGGTTATTTAATTGAGACCTTTGTTCGAGATAAAGATGCGGTCCAAGTAGCTTTAAAAGTTGCAGAAATGGCTGCATATTATTCAACAAAAGAAAAAACGTTGCTGGAAGCTTTGGAAGAGCTGCATGAACAGTTTGGCTACTATAAGGAAGCTCTTGTGTCTAAAACATTCGAAGGTAAAGACGGACAAGAGCAGATGAAGGCGATTTTAAATAACTACCGGTTAAATACGCCTAAAGAAATTGCTGGGGTAGCAGTTGTACGTGTTGAGGACTACTTAACAGGAGTTGCAACTTTACATGACGGCACTACAGAGCCAATCCTTTTACCTAAAGAAAATGTATTAAAGTTTGTACTAGAGGATAAATCTTGGATCGCCATTCGACCTTCAGGAACTGAGCCAAAATGTAAGTTTTATTTTGGTGTAGTTAGAGAAACAAAAGAGCAAGCAAATAACATTCTAGCGTTGCTAAAAGAAAACATTTTAATATGACAGGTGACTGGTTAACTTAATTATGCAAAAGGCATAGCTTACAACAAGCTATGCCTTTTGCTCATTTCAAAATTATTTTTATCCGATTAGCCTATAAACTAATCCAAGACAATATAATAGATGCTAATAATAACTATATTTAACTATTGCATATCATATTACCTTCTAATATTGAAAATTATGGATATAATTAATAGTTTTCGCTTATAATAATAACTAGGTGTAACCGTCAACCCCAATTGAACATTTTTTGCTCATTCGATGACTTTCGTTGTTCATATGAATTACTTCTACTCGGTGTAACAGGCGATCTAAAATCGCTGTCATCATCCCTTGATTACCCACTAACTCCGTCCATTCTTCTGGACTACGATTCGATGTTAGAATTAGGGAACTTTGCTCATACAACTGATGCACGAGTTGGAAAAATAACGTAGCCTCTCGCTGATCTAAAGCCATGTACATGACATCATCAATAATGACCATATCAGAAGCCCTTAGGCGTTTTAATTGAATTTGAGAGCGATGCGTAAATTCCTCTGTTTTTAATAATTGGATTAATTCACCCATTGTCACAAAGTACACTTGGAATCCTTTTTGAATCGCTTCAATACCTAGACCTACGGCCAATAAAGTTTTGCCAGCACCAGGTGGTCCTAATAAGATTAAATTGTAGCTTTGTTCTAGCCACTGAAATTCACGTAATTGCTTTATTTGACGTTCCGTAATCGCTGTCTGTTCATCTAAATGGAACATATGCAGCGGTCTGTGATAAGGGAAGCGTGCCCACGTTAATCGTTTTTCAATGCTTTTTTCTTCACGTCTTCTTAACTCCAATGTTGTTAGTTGCTCTATGAATTCTAAGTAAGTCCACGAGACTTGTTCTGCTTGGCGAAGAAGCTCTGGAAGCCCCTCCGCCGTTTCAGCTAACCTTAATTGTTTAAATGCTTGTTGAATATCTGCCACACTTTTACTCATTTCCCTTTCCTCCCATACGGTGAATGTATTCTTGTAAGTCCCTTGTTTGCACTGCGATTGGCACAGGTTGTTTAAGTGTTACTTCAACGGTTGTTTCAATTTCAGGCTCTTTTTTCGTACGCTTCAAATAGTCGACAACATCACGAAATTCATTGGCACTATTCAATTTTTCCTGAATACATTTTTCAAGCGCTAAAGAAATCCATTCAGGGCTTTCCTTCGCAACTTTTTGGAAAAGTAATAATTGGTCACGTCGATAACGACCATATGTATGACAGACATCCTGTATATATTGTGCTGCTCCTTCATAAGGAAATAGGGTGAGCACCTGTTGTTGTAACTGATCTAGCGACTTAGAACGATCACGTCCATGATTTACGTTTTTGATCAGTTTCCCTTTTTCTAAACTAACTGTATGATCCGCAAGGATTTCTCCAGTATGTGGTTCCACAACCCTTAATGTTTTCTCATTTACAATCAAATGTAGTTGTGGGTACTTCGTATACGTCCCTAAAGGAACCGAATATCGATTAGACGCATAGCGAACTGTATTGTCCTTGTTCACAATCCTTGTTATAATTTCTGTATGGTTGCTTTCTGATAAGGAAAGCAGTGAGGAGACTTTTTTCAAGTGTTGCTTTTCCAGGAGAAACACTTCAAAAGGTCTCTTTTTTGTTGTGTGATGGACTTTATAATTGCCTGTTCGATCCAACCATTTCAAAGCCCTTTCATTCCAATCCTCAAGCGTTGAATAAACACGGTTTTTCGCAAAGTTATTTTTCACGTACTTCACGACGTTTTCAATTTTCCCTTTGGACTCAGGATCTGCTTTACGGCAGAGATAAACGTTAAATTTGCGCTCTTTTACATACTGCTGAAATTCTTTTGTTAAAATAAGATCTCCTGCATTTTCACTCACTGCGATTAAATTATCTTGATCATAGACGATTTCTTCTGTTACACCACCATAATACTGAAACGCTTTTTCATGACAGCGAATTGTATCTTTCGTAGTAAATGGACGATCTTGCCACACAAGATATTTGTAACGAGAATGGGCCAAGACAAAAGCGATAAAATATAGTTTTACCTCTTTACCATTCGTCATTTTTTGAATCGTTTGTCCCCAGTCAACTTGCAATTGTTTACCTGGTGGCTGTTCCACTACCGCTTCATACTCTCTCGGTTCAACTTTCTTTTCAATTTGGTAAATCTCACGCATTTCATTTACATATCGTCTAACAGTGCTTTCTCCCACATCAATCTGTGGAAATTCCTCCAGTAGCCAATCGTATACTTGCGCACCACTTAAGTCTGGATTTTCACGTAACCAATTTACAACCCAATCTTGATAAGAATCTAACTTTTTCTTTCGCTGCGTATGACCAAATTCATTTACCGCTTCTTCAAATGACATTTCTAAATATTTATAAACAGTATTACGTGAAATTTTTAATCGTCTTGCGATTTGTGCAATTCGGAATCTCCGTTCACGCAATTGATGTATTTCAATATATAACACAAGCTTTTCCTCCATTAGTACAGCCTCCTGTAAACTGATATTTTCAGTTTACTAGAAACTATTAATTTAGCAAAAAAGTGTTCAATTGAAATGAGCAAAAACTGTTAATTATATTTTAGCGTTTACACTAGGTTAATAGATGGTGGAATTACATTAATTTAACTATATTTACCATTATTGTTTATTGCAAAATAAAAGTGCAGACTAGTGCAAAGAATTTGTACAGAGTCCTGCACTATTTTTGTGCATAAAAAAAGACTTGCCAGCCACCCCAAGTCCCTCTACTCTTTTAGGTGTCGAATCCAAAAAGTGGAGGTAAGAAAGGATGCTAGCAATGTCTGAAGTTAATTGTATCAAAACATTACGAAATGAAAAAGGACTATCTATTACCGAAATTGCCAATACAATGCAAGTGAATTGGCGCACTGCCAAAAAATATGGCGATGGAGATCAATTGCCTCAAGAGAAAACTCATTTGAAAACGGGCATGATGTACGACGAAGAATGGGGAGAAATCGTAATTGATTGGTTAGAAGAGGATTTAAAACTTAAGAAAAAGTTACGCCGTACAAATAAGAAAATGTTTGAAGATTTAGTAAAGAAGGGCTTCAAAGGTTCCTATAGAACACTTTGTAATTTCATTCAAGAATGGAAAGCAGCACAAGAAGACGAAATAGACAAAGGTCATGAACGTTTAGAACATCCAGAAGGAGAAGCTCAAGTAGATTTCGGGATTATGGAAGCTGTTCAAGATGGCAAAATACTTGATGTTCACGCATTGGTCATGTCATTTCCAGCAAGTAATACAGCATTTGCGGTACCGATGCCCGGTGAAAATTTAGAGTGCTTTTTAGGCGGACTTCAAGTGTTATTTAAACAGGCTGGTGGTGTTCCATTGAGCATTCGAATTGATAACTTAACACCTGCGGTGAAAAAGGTAAGAAAAGGCGATTCAGAGGCACAACTAACAGAAGCCTTTCGACATTTCCAACAATATTACGGGTTTAAAGTGCAAGTATGTAACCCACGAAAAGGAAACGAAAAAGGTCATGTGGAAGGTAAAGTAGGTTATGTTCGTTATAACTTCTTTAGCCTATCTCCGGTAATAAAGGATCTTGAAGATTTAACGAATCAATTAGAACAACAATTATTCAAGGATCGTCAACGAGTTCATTATAAAAAAGAAGTAATGATTGATGAGCTGTGGCAGCGTGAGCAAAAGCAATTAATCAAATTACCTGAAAAACCGTATCCGGTATTTAAGCAGTTTTTAATCAAGTTTAATAAATATAATGAATTCAAACTTGATGGGCATTTGATTCATGTGCCAAGAGCAAGGAACTACGTCCAGCTTTCTTGTGTGACCTACTGGGATTCGTATAAAGTCATCACAAATGACGGAGAAATTTTATTATCTGATGCCCGACCTTATATGAGGAAACGTCGTTTTATTCCATGGAAGGAAATCTTAAAAGATTGGTTGAAAAAACCACGTGTTGTAGGGCATTCCCGTTACTCAATCTATCTGCCAACGCGCATTAAAGAGTATTTAACAGTTCCTTCACTTGCGTTAAGAAAACAACGGATTAATGAATTACTGACACTTTTACTTACACATGATATGAATGATATTGATCAAAATTTTTATAATTATATTGGCCGTGAGGCTGAAGAAACTGAACATCCTTACGGTGTTAATTGGACAGAATATGATGCCTTATCCCCAAAAGGGACGGAGGTGTTAAATCATGAATGAAGATATTTTAACACTCTGTAAGCAATTGAGATTAGCATATGTATCAGAAGCAATTAAAGAAGTGCCTTTTACTGAGCCGGAAGAATATCTGTATCAAGTTTTATTAAAAGAGCAGCTTGGCAGAGAACAAGCAAAAATAGCACGTAACTTGAAACAAGCTCGTTTCATTGATACAAAAACGCTAGAAAGCTACCAGTGGCATAAAGATATTTGTTTGCCTAGCCATTTAACGAAAGATGAGTTAGAACAGCTAGATTTTATTCGAAGAAAAGAGAATGTCATTTTAGTTGGCGCACCTGGAACAGGTAAAACACATTTAGCTTCTGCCCTTGGCCGAAAGGCTTGTGAGCATGGATTTGAAGTACGTTTTTATCGTGTATCGCATTTAGTTGAGGAGCTAGAGCAAGCCCTACATACGGGGAAATTGAAGCAGTTTAGAAGTAAATTAGAGAAAATTGATTTAATGATTTTAGATGAAATGGGTTATTTGCCCTTCGGCAAAGAAGGAGCAGAATTACTGTTTCAAATTATTTCAGAGTTCTATGAACAAAAGAGCTTAATTATCACTTCAAATTTAGAATTTAGTCAGTGGAACCGCATTTTCTCGGATTCACGTTTAACGGCAGCTCTGGTGGATCGTTTGATTCATCACGCCCACATTATTTCCTACACGGGCCAGAGCTTCCGTTTAACAAATGCATTGTCGAGAAAATAGGGGAATTATCGGGTGGCAACACTCTGTATTTTTCGTTGCAATTCTCTGCACTTTTCTCTTGCAAAATACAATTATAGTACTTCAATAGAGAAAAAGGGGAAATGAGACAGTGACTAAGAAAAAGTATTTCAATGCAACACTTGCAGCAGCGCTTGTAGCTTCAGGTGTTGCCGTAGTGGCTCCGGCAACTGCTGAGGCAAGTTTTAAAGATTTAAAGACGACTGATTATTTTTACAATGATATTTTAAATCTACAACCACGGGGGATTATCCAAGGCTTTACTGATGGTACTTTCCGTACGAATGCTGAGGTGACACGTGGTCAAGCAGCAAAAATCTTAGCTGGTGTCTTAGGATTGGATACGGTAAATGTATCAAATCCAGGTTTTAAAGATATTCCGGAAACTCATCAATATTACGGTGCGATTGCAGCTTTAGCAAATGTGGGAATTATTAGTGGTTATGAGGATAATACATTCCGTCAAGGTGAACCAATTTTACGTAACCATATGGCGAAAATGATTGCTAATGGTTTTAAGTTAGGAACATTAGAAGGTACTACACCATTTTCGGATGTTCGTAAAGATTATGCACAATTTATTGCAGCATTATATGAGAACAAAGTAACTACAGGTAAAACAGCTACTACTTTTGATGGTTCATCAAATGTAACGCGCGGCCAATTAGCGACTTTTGTTGTACGTGCAGAAAATGTACAGGCTACTGAAGAAGCAATATTCACGATTGATGAAGTAGCAGGAAATACTATTAAAACTTCAACAGTTGAATTAAAAGCAACTTCAGCAACACAAGCAATTTTCACTGAATCAAATGCAGCCGCTTTAAAAGGTGCTCAAATAACAGCAATTGTAAAAAACAATGAGATAGTAGAAGTGAAGTCTTTATCAATTACAGCAGCAAGCTCTGAAGAAGCACCTGCAGTATTAGATTTTGGACAAGCGAACATTACAGGTAACGTAGTACTTAACAGCGCATCTGTTAAAATTTCAAATGCAACAATTCAAGGGAAATTAGTTATTGATACAATTAAAGCTTCGCCAGTAGCATCTTTAGGCGCAATTGTAGCTAATAGCACAAAAGGCTCTACGATTACTTTAGATCAGGTTACTACTCCTACAATTGAATTAAACCGTAATGATACAACGGTAGCTGGTACTGTAAATGTGGATACATTAACAATGGTAAAAGCTAGTAAAGCTTCGATTAATATCGAAGGGAAAATTAAAACATTAAATGTTCTTGAAAAAGATTCAAACATTACTTTAGGTGCGAATACAAAAATTGATAAACTTATACTACCAGTAAGTGTGAAGGTAGTTGATGTAATTAAAAACTATGACTCGATTAAATCAAATATCGCTCAAATCGTAACAGCTAATGGAGATGCGGTAGAAGCACCGACAACTTCAGGTTCGAATTCCGTTTATATACCAAGCACCCCAATATCAAATAATGATAATCGGGCGGAGCAAATTACAGGCTCTACAATTTCTACTGCCGGTACATATGGTCCAACAACAGGTAAACAAGTAATTGCTGGGGACTTATTCATTAATACAGCAAATGTAAACTTACAAAATGTTACAATTAACGGTAATCTTATTTTAGGTGAAGACATCGGTGAAGGAGATGTTCATTTAAAAGGTGTTAATGTAACGGGTCAAACAATCGTTAAAGGTGGCGGAAAAAACAGTATTTACTTTACTGACTCAGTATTAGCGACAGTAATCGTAAATAAAAATTCAGGTGCTGTTCGTATTGTTGCACAAGGTAGAACACAAGTATATGAAGTCCAATTAGAAACACCAACTTTAGTAGTTGAGCAAAACTTAGCTGAGGGTTCTTCTGGCTTTGAAGACATCACTGTATCTGAAGCAATGCAAACAGCTGGTGAAGGCTTCCAAGTTGAATTAACGGGTGTATTTGAAACAATTAACTCACGAGCGACAAATGTTCGTATTAATTTAAGCGAACAAACGGATATTCGTACTTTAGTATTAAATGCAGCAGCAGAAGTTTTAGGTACAGGCATTATTCAACAAGCTCACATTAATGCAGAAGGTTCTACATTATCTCAACGTCCACAAAACTTAGTATTAGACATTAATCGCGGATACAGTTCAGTAAATATTGCAGGTGAAACAGTTACGGAGAGCTACTCTGATCCAAATGCAACGGCAACATTAACATCGGCGTTAGCTTCACAAAATGCAATTTTGTTACAATTAACAAACTTTATTGCTGGTTTAACTATGGCTGATTTTGAAGTGAAAGCCTACATTGATGGTAATGAAGTGGTCTTACAAGGTTTAGAATATGATGCAAATAAACAGCGTATTTCGTTTACACCACTTAATGTAGCTGAGAATGCTGGGAAAACTGTTCAAGTGAAAGTAACTTCTAAAAATGCCAAAGTAACCGGGGGTGATTTAGCTTCTTCATACGAAGTAAAAACAGGGTTTGCAGGTCGTATTACAGATATTCAATATGTTGGTATTCCAAACTTATCGATTAAATTCCGAGCAGGTTCAGGTACTACACAAGGTGAGGTAGTAGCAACTGCAACAACAGATGCGTACGGTTACTATTCAGTGAATTTACCGGCAGGCGTTTATACAGGGGAATTTTCAGCACCTGGTTATGTAACTTCTTACATGATTGCAAATGCTTCTACGGATGTATTTTTAACGGATCAACATGAAACAGCTATCCGTGCAGCTGCTTCACAAGAAATTAAAATTATGCTTTCTTGGGACAAGGATCCAAGAGATTTAGATTCACATTTAGAAGGGCCGACAGTGGCGAGAAATTCCATATTTATTACGGGGAGAAGCGCACAACATCAAATGGAATTGTTTATGCGGATCTAGATTGGGATGATGTAGATTCTTACGGTCCTGAAACGACAACAATTCGTCAATTATTAGATGGGGAATACCGTTTCTATGTACATCATTTCTCTGGGAGTAATACATTACGTACTTCTGGTGCAAAAGTTCAAGTATTCTTAGGAAATGCGACAGCACCAGCCCATATTTTCAAAGTACCAGAAGGTGAAGGCACAGAAATTTACTGGAACGTATTTGATTTAGTTGTAACGAATAATGGTGAAAATGTAGAAGTTCGTCCAGTAAATACTTTAACAGAACCACGTGAACCACAAGATGCATTCCCAGATGAAGATACTGAAAATCCAGAAGAAAATACAGATAACCCAGGAGAAGAAACAGGAACTCCAGAAAATACTACGAATGATACGGCGGGTGTAATTACGACTACAGCTGACACAGTGAATATTGCATTTACAAACACAGAAATTACGCAATTAACGACAATTGACTCAATTGAGTTAATTACTGGTACAACTGCTGACACAGTAACTATTACAAGTGCAGATAGCATTGCTGTAACAACTACTGAGGATGGAAAAATTAATATTGCATTTGATAAAACAAGATTTGCTAGTTTGATTGAAACAGATATAACAAAAGTAACAATTCGTTTCCGTGATGAAAATGGTGAAACAAAAGAGCTTGAAGTAAGCATTAACTAATAAAAATAGAAACTGCGTGATCCTAATATTAAGGATTCACGCAGTTTTTGTATAACGAGAGAATGGCTTAAAAAATGGTTTTGAAATAAATACAGTGACTAAATTAGCAAGTTACGCTGGAATTAATATGACTGTAAAGCATTATATCAACACATCTAAAGAAGAAAAACAAAATGCAGTTGATCTACTATAAAATGATTTGAAAGAAGGTAAACGTTATGAAAATTATTCAATGTTTAAGTGATATTGAATTTCTTAAAGCTGAAAATAAGCTACCAGAACCATTCATTAAAGAGATTGAACAGTACTTCCTAAAATTTGTGAAGTTAAAACCACGATATTTATTAAATTTTCATTACTCTTGAAACAATAGACTTCGATAAGAAATTTCTTTTTCAATGGTGGAAAGGGAAATAAAGATAGAAAGATACCGATGACTGATAAGTTGTATGAGTTGTTAAAAGATTACATGGACAATTAACGTCCAGATGTCGATTCAGAGTATTTTTTGCAACCGAGAAAATAGGGGGAATTTCAGTTGCTAATATCAATCGTGTATTAGGTGATTTAGGGCCTTACGGAGTATGGTTAATTTATTCGGCCTTATAATTTATAATGATGTAAAATCAATACCTCGCTAAAATTCTAAATCTTACGATAAAAGTAAATAGGCTACCAACTATTTTTGAAAAGCTCATGCAGGTTTTTGTTCATAAATAGGTAATTTAGTGAGTATATTTAAATTAAAAAATCGTTTTCTTATACGAAGAGGAGAGGGTTACCACTGTCACATTGTTATATTGAAAAAGTTGATAATTGTGCTTATGGCATCACGCATGAAAAGTGTAATGTATTGAAGGAGGGTTATTATCATCCAAGGGTCAGGAGTTTCTTATTTAAGCGGATTAAACTAGTTGGTTATCAGAAGCATGGGACTCAAATATAAAATGAGAAAAATAATCATCAGTATACTAATAATCGTTCTATTTTTCTCCTTTTTTAATTTAGGTGAAAAACAAGCTGAAAATAAAAATGCTACCTACATCCCCATTTTAATGTATCATTCATTTGATGAAAAACCGAGCCTTCCTGGCATAAATACCACTCCCAAATTATTTAAAGAGCATCTAACATTACTTAAGAATAATGGTTGGACGACAATTACTACTGACCAGTTAGTAATGTTCCTGCAAGGGGATATTGACTTACCGGAGAATTCATTCATGATAACAATTGATGATGGTTATGAGAGTGTATATGATAATGCTTTTCCAATTCTCAAGGAATTAAATATGAACGCAACTTTGTTTGTCATAACGAGTCATATAGAGAGTGGTGAAAGGTTCCATAGTCGAATGTCAAATTGGAGACAGTTAAAGGAAATGAGCGCCTCAGGCTATATAGAAATTGGTAACCATACACATGATCTTCACTGGAGGGGCAATGGAAATACTAAAGGTTTTGAAGCTATGATAACTAATATGACTAAGCAAGGAAAGAAAATATCTAATACTACTAGAGAAAATATCATAGTCAACGACTTAACACTAGCACATAAGTTGATTACGAAAAATATAGGTAAAGAGCCTAAAACATTTGCTTATCCATATGGCTCGTTCGATGAGGTTTCAGAAAGAGCAGTCAGGGAAGCTGGATATGAAATTAGCTTTTCCATAATAGAAGATATGAACTATCCTGGTGAAAACTCAGAACGGATTAAACGATATGGAACTAATAGTTATGTATCTGCTGAAAGTGTGCTAAAGAAAGTAACTCTAAATAAAAAGAAATAACTATATTAGTATAAATAAAACGAAAAAGCCCTGCAAAGATTTCTCTTCACAAAGCTAATCTGACTTGTTAATACATCATATTTTAATTCATCCCGTCACCAACGGACAACTCTCATCACTTGCCCATTCATTCAACGAACCATCATACACCGCCACATTTTCTTGCCCTAATTTATTCAACAATAATGCATTCCATGTCGCGGCAATTCCGCCACCACAGTAAGTAATAACTTTTTTGCTTGGATCAAGTGCGCCTAACTTTTCAAACGTTGCTTGTAATGTAGCATCATCGTTAAGTAAACGAGTTTCTGGATTAGAGTGAGCTCCGAAAAAGGCATGCTTGCTTCCAGGGATATGACCAGGGCGCGGGTATGTCGTTGTTTCGCCACGGAAATCTGCCTCTGACAAACTATTAATTAATACTATGTTTTCATCACCTAAAGCAGCTTTTACCTCTTCTTTTGTGACAATTAAATGTTCACGGCGTTCTCCAGAAAATGGTGCAGGTACATATTCCGAAATACCGGATTCTGTAGGGCGTCCGTCGAGCTTCCATTTACGGAATCCACCGTCCAATACGGCTACATTATCGAAGCCTTCATATTTTAACTGCCAGCGTAAACGTGCTGACCAATCGGATGCTAATATATCAACATTTACTAATGGTCCACGGTCATAGATCACTACATAAGTTTCATCAGTAATTCCTAATGGCTCCACTGCTTTCAGAAATTGTTCCCGAGTTGCAATTGTAAATGGTGCCGCGCCTTCATGATTCGTGAAATCCTTTAGTAAATCAGCATAAGCAGCTCCTGGGATATGTTCTTCCTGATAGGCTTCAAAACCAGACCATAATTCTGGGAAACCTTGGCCTTCTGGAATTTTTAAGAAAGTAGAGGCATCAATTAAGCGCAAGTTTGGATCTTTTAAACGTGCTTCTAACCAGTCGCCATCTACTAAATATGGAATAGTTCTCATTTTCTAAAACTCCTTTTTCTCTATTATTATTAAACTGTCTCTGTATAAATTTTACTTTAACACAAATATATAGTAAGTTCATCTGATATGTATGGAATGTTTATCAATTGCCTACTCTATGAACTTACTAATTACCCAAAAGTGGGCTTTTCTAATAAAAGTAGAACATTTCATGTGTAAAGTTAATCTTTCCTTTATAGAAGTAGAAAGTATAAAAGGAAAAGTAGAACGAATCGCCAGAAATATAGAAGATTTCAAGGAGTATGTGGAAACCTGATTCTGAGCATCCTTCTCTACACAAAGAAAAGAAACCAAGGCACAAACCTTGATTCCCTCTCTTTAATGTGTTGAATGTATTCAAATATAAACTAGTTCCAAGCTGTGCGTTCGCTGACAGGTTGATTTTTTTCTGTAGATTTTTGTTTTTCTGCAAAATCATTGGTTGAACCGGGGTGTAATTCAGAACCAAATTCTTCATGCAAGAAATTCTGACGCTTCTGATTTGCTTGTAACTTATTCACAGGATGTGCCTTCTTAACAATAATTATTTTGTTAGAATTTTTGCTCATATTTGATACCTCAACCTCCATTAAGTTTTGAAAAAGCCAATCATGAATATGACTTCACCTTTTCTCTCTATAGATTAACCGATTATAGAAATTTTATTAATTTACAATAAAATTCCACTGTCAATTTGCTCTATATAGGTGTCCGTTCAAATTACATAAGATTTTAAACTAATAGAAGGTATTTGGTAATGCTTTATTTAGACGAATAATAGTATCAAATATGTATTTTTATTATAATTCTAAAAATTCATATTAACTTACAATTTATTTATCATTTTCCTGTTAAAATAAATTCGTTAACTATAGTAATTTATAAGAATCGTGTAATAAAGGAGAGGATATTTAACATTTGCAGTAATATGGAGAGTTTTTAGCAAACTATAAAACACGATAAGGAGCTAAATGAATGAAAAAACCAGGAATTAATCATTTCATTTCTAAAATTGCATTATCATTTTTACTAGTAATTTCAATGATTGTACCTCATCTGGCAGTTGTAAATGCGGAAACGACAGAGGCCATTGGGGTTGATGAAGCCATCAGTTTGTTTGATGCAACAGCTGTTAAGCCAAATGTTACTGTCGAGGGTTATATAGTAGGGTTTGCCAAAAGTGAAACGTCTTATGTGGTAGAAGCAGAAAGCGATACCAATATTGCGATAGCACAAATTCCTGGTGAGACCGATGTGGCAAAGATGCTTTATATTCAATTACCCTCTTCACCTTCTACATTTAGAGCAGAATTTGGTTTAAAATCGAACCCAAGTAATTTAGGGGCTAAAATTAAATTAACAGGTTCGTTGGAAAAATACTTTGGGAACCATGCAGGAATAAAATCATTATCTGCCATAACTTTTGTTGGAGATAATCCACCTAGTCCTGGTGAGCCAACTGATCCTCCAGTTGGAGAAATTATTTCTATTAGCGATGCACGTAAAGCTGCAATCGGGGACGTCGTGATTGTATCAGGTATTGTGACAGCAAAGCTAGAAACGGCTACAGCTCATATCCAGGATGAAGATGGGGCAGCAATTGCAATTTACCCTGTAGATAGTCTTTCTGCTAAGGTGGGAGACCTTGTAACGGTTCAAGGCAAGGTTGCCGAGTACAGTGGATTAAAACAATTAACTAATATTACGCTCGTAGGTACACCGGTTTCATCGGTAGTACCACAGCCACATATCGTGACAAGTGCAGGCATTGCAGAAGAAAATGAATCGAGACTTGTAACGATAAAAAATGTTGCGATTACTGGTTCAGGTCAAAACTTCACAGGAACAGACACGGCTGGTACATTCGCTATTTATGATAAAACGAGAAATTCGGGTTTGGTTACTGGTAAAACGTATGGTGAAATTACGGGAATTGTTGGACAATTTACCAATCATCAGCTTCTTCCGATCCAAATCATTGAAGATACAACAAAAGTTCAGGACATTCAAGCTTCTCATATTGGTGGAGTAACAGCGGGTACGAATGTAACGCTTTCTACAATTACAGAAGGTGCAACAATTTATTACACAGTGGATGGCTCAACGCCAACTACAGCAAGTACAAAGTACACAGGTGAAATTACTGTTAATAATCCAATGACGATTAAAGCGATTGCAGTGAAAGAAGGTTTAATAAACAGTGCCATTGCAACGTTTGTTTACGAAATTATTGATATTGAGAATGCTACGACTAGTGATATACAAGGGGCGAGTCATACATCCCCATATTTAGGTTTTTCCGTAAATGATGTGGAAGGGGTCGTAACATTTGTTATTGATTCTACGAGCTTCATCATGCAAGAAGACGAGTCAGCTTTCGATGGCGTAAAGTCAACAGCGATTAAAGTAAATAAATCGGCACATAATGTGGCGGTTGGAGACACAGTAAAAGTAACTGGTGAAGTAATTGAAGTAGGTGGGAACACGCGTTTAAAAGATACGCAAATTTCTGCAACAACAATTACAAAAACAGGTAATACCGTAATGCCAGAACCTCTTGTAATAGGAGAGGACTTATTCCCGCCAAACAAAATTATCGATAATGACAGTTTTGCAATTTTTGATCCACAGGAAGACGGTATCGATTTCTGGGAATCAATCGAGTACATGCGCGTATCATTCCCTGACGCGAGAGTAATTGGACCGATCTACAATAATGATTCTCCGATTGTCGTACCGAGTACAACAAATAACACATTTAACGTAAATGGTGGTTTAAATATTGCTGCCGATGATTATAACCCGGAGAAAATTATGCTTGAAGGTGTAGCAGGTAAAAACTATGAATCAGGCGATCGTTTTAATGAATCACTGATCGGATTTGTAGAAAACTTCTCAGATGGCTACCGACTGAATACGAATAAAGTATTCCCGGAAGTAACAAAGGCAAATATTCAGCAGGAAGTAACACATCTTGAACCAGTAACGGAAAAGCTGAATGTCGCTGCTTATAACATCGAAAATTTCTCGAACAATAATGACAATACGCCAGATGAAAAAGTAAGGAAAATTGCCTCAAGCTTTGTGCATAATATGAAGTCACCAGATATTATCACATTAGTGGAAGTACAAGATAATGATGGTCAAATTGATTCAGGCAATGCTGATGCATCGGAAAGTTATATGCGTTTAATTAACGCAATTATAGCAGCAGGTGGACCTTCTTATGATTGGACTGACGTTACACCGATTAACAATACAGTTGGCGGTGCACCGGGCGGCAATATCCGTGTAGGGTACTTATACAACCCAACACGTGTTTCACTTGTGGAAGGTGTAAAAGGAACGGGTGATCAAGCAAACGCATGGACAGCAGATGGAAGCCTGACATTGAACCCAGGTTTTGTCGATCCATTAAAATTTGAAGATACACGTAAACCAATTGCAGCAGAATTTGAATTCCAAGAAGAACGAATCATCGTGATTGGAGCGCATTTAAACTCTAAAGGTGGGGATGATTCACTTTGGGGACCAACACAGCCACCAGTTTTAGGCTCTGTATCGGAACGCCTTGAGCTTGCACAGGCAATCAATGATTTCATCAATGAAGGGCTTGCAAAAGATCCAGATTTAAATGTTGTCGTAGCGGGTGATATGAATGACTTTGAATTCACACCGGCAATTGAAACATTAAAGGGTGATATTTTAACGAACATGGTGGATAAAGCGCCGGAGGAAGATCGTTTCACTTACTACTTCCAAGGGAATAACCAAGTGCTAGATCATATTTTAGTATCGAATAATCTTGCTAATGTGACGGAGATTGATTTGATTCATATTAATGCGAACTTCACAGAAGCACAAGGTCGTGCGTCTGACCATGATCCTGTATTAGTTCAAATTGACTTGAAGGCAGGTAAAGAGGAAACACCGGAGCCAATCGTGCCGGAAAATGAGTACAATTATAAAAACTATAAAACAGGTAAGTTAATCATGAATCGTCCTAGTATATCTCTTACATTAGGAGAAAATACGAATATTAAAAACGGGGTTGCGGTATTTAGTCAATATGCAGAATTCCACGGAGTAGGATTTGCGGATAAAACAGTCACAATTAGTCCGAAAAAAGAGGAGGCAATTATTGATTTTAAAGGAACGCAAATAGGTAAAATTATTATTGAAGGAAAAAATGTAAAAGAAATTCGCAATTTACCTGCAGGAGCGAACATTACGTATACAAAGGGAGCTTCAGTAGAGGATATTGAATTTAAGTAATAGATTGCGAAATATTATAGCAGATAAAAATTCAGATTTACTAAAATGCAATTTGGAAAACCAGTATTTCCCTAAGGTTTAGGTGAATACTGGTTTTTTACATAAATGCTAGAAATTAAATACCATATATTTGGAATGATATTATACTTATTAAATATAGTATTAAATTTTTCATGTTATAATTATTGTAAATAATTGTTAGACATGAGGTGTAACGAGATGGAAATGAATAGTATTGGTGAGACAATTAAGCAATTAAGGCTGGCCAAAAAAATACCTTCTCAATCGCTTTATATGGACCTTTTGTCTCGCCAAGCTCGCAGCAATTTTGAGAAAGGCGAGAGTGATACAACAGTAAGTAAGTTTTTTGTATTATTGGACCGGTTAAATATTTCCCTTGATGAGTTTTATGTCCTACATACTAAAGAAGAAAGTGTAGAGTTTCATTTATTCAGTGATATAGCTTCCACATACTACAAAAAAGATATTGAAGGATTAAAATTGTTGATTGAAAAGTTATGTAAGGAATATAAGAGAACGAATAATATTAAATATCTTCATTACAAAATTATGGTAAGTAATATGCTGCGAATACTTAAAGGGGAACCAGCTGCTGAAGAATTTGAGCAATTAAGTAATTATTTATTAAATTGTAATTCATGGGGTTATTACGAAATTATGCTTTTTTCCAATTCAATTAATTACTTTTCCCAAGATTTAATCGACATTGTGTTTAAACGAAGTAAAGGTGTAATTACTAATTTCCAGCTTTTAAGAAGATATCGTAATGAATATGCGCTGCTACTTTTAAATATCATTAATAAAAATATACTAGAAACGAATTTTTCCGTTGCTGAAAATTACTTCATAGAATATGAGAATATGAGTGAAGTCCTACAAAATGATATGTATTACCAATCAATGAAGAGGTTTTTCCGGGAAGTGCTAGATGTAGTTACGAACAAAAAACAATCTACACAGGATTTAGAAAGGATTTTATCTTACTTAGGATATTTCAATATGACAAATAAACAAAAGCAATGTATTGCACTGTTAGAACATTTGAATTTTCAAGTTGTAAAAAATACAGAGGAAAATTTAGAGATATCTTTCCAAATAACAAAAAAATAATTTCCTAGAAAAGTAGTATTTCTAACCGGTATTTCCGGTTTAGAGATCCTACTTTTTTTATTAAAAAAGTCAATTTTAGTGGACATTTTATTTAATTGAACAGGTAGATGCTAAAATAGTATTAAATATTATTAATGGTCATTGTGAATTTCAATAAAAGAAAGAGGCGGGTTATGTTATTAGATTCTTTAATTCAAGAATTTACAAGGGCAGAAATTACTACAATATGGATACACCACCGGATACATGATACATACCATAACATACTCTCTATTATTGAACTTTGCCCCAATGAGCAACAATTTTCTCTTGCAATTGAATCGATAAGAAAGAATGGGAAAAGAGTACCCTTTGTATATATTAAACTTGATCAACATCGAACATTATATATAAGCAGGAAGTTTACAAGAACTCCAGAAGAGGGGCTGGCTTACTTTAGAAATCCAAAAATATTACATAGAACAAAAATTCTTCCCTCTAATTATTCAGCAAATTCGATTGAAAAAATTTTAACAAAAGATACAAGAAATCCCCGAACACCATTGGAACATATTTTACCGAAGCGATCTGTTGCATTTAGGATTTGGGCAAGTTTTGATGAGAATCAATTAATATTAAAGCAATTAAATGAACAGGACATTTTTAATATAGATACTTTAACTAAACAGTACCTTGGGTTTAATTTATCCATGTATAAAGAGTTCATCGGTGCAATGTTACTTGCACTCCCGAATCCTTATTTGAGATTGGTAAAAGTTGTAGCTATTCCAAAAGAAGCCTCTATAGCTGTATTATTTTACGAAAGAATTGGAAAGACAATAGTAGGTGGGGAAATCGAAATTACAGATACACAATTTTCGGCACAAGGTTTTCAATTAAAAAGAAAGATTACACAGAATAAAATGCTTATTAAATTACCATACATAGTAAAAGAATTAAATGTGAAATTATTTGATCGGTATAAGCATTTAATATATGAGGACAAAATCTTATTCCTGTAAATGCAACAGATAAAAATGACAATTCAAGAGCAAAGATAAAGATTTAAACCTTTCATTTGATAAAGTTATTTTTCCATGGAGGATTTAAATGATTTCAGAAGACTGGCCACTACAAGATTACTACCAAAATAAAAAAAGAGAGAAATTTCTAACTAATTTTCCAATAGAGTTTTGGTCAAAGGTAACAACGTCAAGGGCTTTACGTATTTTTAATCCACTAAGAGTGGAAATTAAAACTGATCCTGATTCAAATTCAAATGAATCCGCCCAATCATTTGGAAAAACAAATCAGTTTAAGGATCTAAAAGAAGGGTTAATTATCCTTTTCAATTTTTCTCAACATTTTCAACATGAAAAAAGTAAAGAGGAAATAAAACTTCTCGCAACCTTGCTAGTAAATGAATATTTTGATGTTGATGAAAAAGTAAATATTCAGCATTTATTAGAAGAGTTATCAGTTATAAATAATGAATTAATAACAGAAATTGTACAAATCGTGCTTTGCAATATTAAAATAGAGGCTCTTCCTCAACAGAAGAAATATCTAAGTGTAAGAAGGGCATGTATAGAGTACCTATCCAACCATTTAAATGATTCAATTGAATTTTTTATTAATATACAAACACCTGCATCTCTTCTATCCGCAATGTTACTGCATTTTGAGGGACAAGATTCTAAAAATAGGAGCGAGATTTGGGAGGTGTATTTAAGAGTTGTCGAAAACAATGAATTTTTTTGGTCTTATAATCTTCAGAAAAATTTAGATGATTATCAATTTTTATGGCTTACAGCAGGAATTTTAGCACAACAGAAGTTACCATTAGACAGTTTTAAACTAGCTGTTAATCGGATTAAGCAGCCTACAGAGGGCTGGGGAGTACAAAATAAAGAGCTTTATAAAATGGATAAACGAATTGTCCATTTATATACTGTAGGGACCATGGCTTCTGAGTGGTTACTAGCCCAAGAAAGAAAAGAAGAGGCAGTTCAACTTTATAATTATGTATTTCATAAAACAACCAATTATTTGAGAAAATCAATTCCGTATAAGAATGATTATATTAATCTATTAATTACTGAACTGTGGGCAAGATTACCACTTATAAAACCGTCGGATTATATAGATATAACACTTTATACAATCCCTTTATATGATGAATATAAGCATATTCTTTTAGCGTTAACTGAGCTATATAAAAACTCTCACAACAAAATGAGTGTAAGGTTAATCATGAGAGAAATACATGAAGAGCTTTTTCCAGTTGAAAAACTAATATACGCCCATGATGAAAACATCTTAAATTGGTATGAGCAATTTAACTGGTGGGAGGAGTAAATTTAAAAATTTTATATAACTCGTTCAAAATAATAAAGAACACATTTCACTGAAAAGATGAGCGAAATGTGTTCTAATATTATTTAATAAAAATTAATCGTAAAGTAAGGTGCTTTCTGACTACTATACTCCAACCCTACAATCGCATGGTTGAAGCGGGATTGTAATAGGTTATCGCGGTGTCCTTTACTGTTCATAAAGCCTTCATGGGCATAAATTACATTATAGTGACCATAGGAAATATTTTCGCCCCATGTTCTAAGTTCGGCTTTACTCATTCCACCGCTAAGCATGCGGTCATAGGGAGAGGCACCTGAAAGACTCGTATGAGAGAAATAGTTGTTATCAATCATGTCCTTACTATGCTTTCGGGCAATTGCGGCCCATTGCGGTGAATGGGTTAATGGCTGAACGCCTTCAGCAGCACGTGCTTGATTCATGAGTTCGACCATTAATTGCTCGGAATGTTTTTGCGTATCGGAAATACTTCCGTAGAAGCCATCCTTTTTCACTTCATAATCTTTTTGTACATATAAAATCGAACGGATCACATTCTTTTTATGCAAATCATAAAAGAATGTCACGTAATAATCATCAATCAAATAGAAATTGTATTCATTGGACGATGCGGTATTAAAGTTAACGTTTCCGCGACGAACTGAGGCATTTTTTGTTCCGTATTTTGCCTTGACTTGTGAAGCTGTAGCGGTACCGATTTTTAACTCTTGTGCACCGAAGAAACTTTTACCCTCTTTCGTCATATAACGTGCCACAATTTTATTGTTATCAACGCCTTCTAATTCAAATTCTATATTTTTCCCGGTCTGTTTCCAAGCAAAGTCATATTCGCTATTGTATGTTTCTGTGGCAGTATCTGGTTTTTCAGCAGCTGGTGGGGGAGGAGTGTTTCCTCCTACTTGTCCAGTATTTTTATAGTTAAGTGTACGATATAAAAAAGTAGCCATTTGCGCACTCGTTACATTATTGTTCGGTAAAAAACGATTCGATTCATTACCTGTTGTAATCCCTTGACTTGCCAAAATATTGACATACTCGTAATACCAGCTTGATTTTGAAACATCTCTAAAACTATAAGTATCTTTTCCTTTTAGTTTAAAGCTTTCTACTAAAATTTTTGATAGGTGTGAACGTTTTACTGCCTGATCCGGATTGAAGTTTCCATATTCATCTCCGTCAAAAATACCTGCTTCATATGCCCAAATAATTTCTTTAGAGAAAGTGGTTGAATTTCTTAAATCCTTTAACTGATTATTATAAGAGCGTACTTTCGGAATAGACAAACTTGAATCATTTGACAATATAGTATGAAGAATTTTCGAGGCCTCTGCTCGGGAAACTGGTCGGCTAAAATTAAATTGATTGCCGGATTTATAGTCATAAACGTCAAGATTATTTAAATATTGAATAGCTTCCGTGTGGGAATTTCGGCTATTTTCTACATCATAAAATGCCTTTTTGGCAGAAGCGTCATCGCCGGCAATGAATAATGCAGAAGCGAAGAAAGTAGCGGCCAGGAAAGTTTTTGTCATTCTTTTTGTCATTCGTTTCTACTCCTTTTTATTTCTATTTATTTTCGTGAATGCATTATATTTACGTAAAAAGAGCGGGAGTCATTATTTATTTCTGACTTTACCCGCTCGCTTTATTCTCAAACACTCGCTATTTTATTAAATACCATAACGTTTCTCTCCATGTGACATCTACATAGTCCCAGTCAAAAGTTTGTAATGGATAAGGTCTGAATGTCGGCGCAAACAGGTTTTTTTCATCTCCGTCTATAAAAATCTGGTTTGGGGCAATAGGTGCTGTGAAGACGGCTGTATTTTCCAAATCGTGCTTAGTAGGCTCATTTTCTTTTTCGTCAGGATCTTTTAGTTGAACCGTCTGAATACGCGGTTCAGCAGGTATCTTTGTCTCTTCAGAGTTTTCTTCAACCGATTCTTCATACATAAAGTCCTTTTGATTGATTTCTGCTTTATGCTTAAATACGACATCGACAGGCTCAAGCTTCGTTTTTCCATCGTCCCCAACAGTATAGATCAGATTTTCTTCATCACCTTCCATATATTGAACAAGCCAATGATCCCGTACTTGGAAACTATCATTAGCTTCTACTGTTGTAATTTTTGCTGTAGCTAGAGTACCTATAGGTTTTTCCAATAACAAATCCGTAGGTTCAATGCTAACTTCATAAACTGTTTCATCACGATTGACTTTTTTCTTTTTGATCATTTCATTAAATGCGATGGAATTACGTGCTGGAATTTGCTGCTTTTCCAATACATGACCCTCAACGCTATATTCATCTTTATCATCAAATGTAATTGTAGCCGACTGACCAATTTCGATTTCCTGCCAATCTTTGTATGTAACATAGGCAACAACTTTCTTTTCTTGAGACTGAATTTTAAAGGTTATAGAATCGCCCTCGAGTACAATCTCTTTTACAACACCGTCAACTGGAGAAGTAAGAGAGTTATTACTGCTTAATTGAGAAATCATACTATCTAATATACTAAGCTGGCGCTCGGTTTCTGCAATGGAGCGCTGGATAACTGCGATACCTTCTGCTGTTGGTGTATTTTGCTCAATGCCAAGTTCTAAAGTTAAATTGATATTCCAGTTTTCATTATCCCCTAGAGTTGTTGAATCTGTAGCAGTACTTGGTGTAGAACTACCACTTTCATACTGTAAATCGGAAACAATTCTTTCTAATTCAGCTAATTCATTTGCATAGGCTTCCCGATCAGTTTGAAGACGTGTGATTTCACGTTCTGCTTCTTCGGGCTTATAAATCGCGAGTTCACTCAGTGCACTAATACTTTGTCCTTCTGAAACAAGCACTTCGTTAATGGACTGTACAGGTGCTGCGATGAAATGCTCGTACTTAGATGATACTACTGCCTCGGTTTCGAAAACTTTTTCATGATTTTCCGCTACGGCAAATTGAACATTATTAATGTAGTATTTCTTTAAAATAATATCGTTGTCCTTTAATAGTAAATAGCCATTTGCCAGTACAAATAATGTGGCTATTATACTGAACAATTTCACATTTCTCGTTATACGCATTACAGACCAAGCCACCCTTCAATCCAAGTTAAAACAGGAAGAATGCTAAATAGCGCGACTAGCGCGGCAAAAACAACTTGAATCAATATTAATTTTAAAAGTAAGGTTTTTGGACGCTCGAACCAATTCGATAAAAATATGTATTGTATCCATACTGTAATAATCGTTGCGAGTGTTAATTGGTTAAGGAAAAACAATAAATAATCTTGATAATACACGTATGCCATAGCCGGAGCCAAAGAGAACAATGTGAATGGAGTGGAAAAACCAGCAACTGCAAAAATGATGATTGTCAGTGTTTTCTCAAGGACAATGAAAAATAACGTATAAAGTTGAATTTTTTGAATCCAACGATAAGGAATTTTCGTAAGTAAGTAAATAACGTATGTAATGACATAATAATGGAAAACAAAAAATAAAACGCCTGCTAAAATGGCCCCAATTAAAGACATAATGCGGGCAAAACTATATAAATGACCTTCACCATTTACAAGTAGAGCGGTTAAATCCGCAGTGTTCATCCCCCAAAAGTTGCGTACAATAAAGAAAAGTAACGTAAAGCCAAAAATTACCCAAACACTTGTTAAATACCCTTTAAGTTTATGATCTTCGCTACTTTCCAGGTTATGTATGAGTTGTGAGGGGTGAGAAAGCTGCTGCCAAAATTTGAATTCGTACATAAATTCACCTCAATAATTTTAATAACATATGATAAGTACCCTAAGTTATAGGGTTTTACACATATATTTACAATCTAATAGCTGACTAAATCCATTATAAGTCTTTATTGTGAAGAAAATGAACTGATAGACACATACTAGTATTTTTAATGCAGTATAAAGTAATAAGTAAACCGAGAAAGAAACATAAATTATCCACATTTTTAATCTATATTTTTGTTAAAATTACATGGTAAGGATATTAAAGGAATGAGTGGTAAATTTTAATGAAAAAGAGCTTTATGCTGTTGATTATAGTTTTATTCGGTGTGTTAGGGTTTGCAGACAATGTACCTGCAGAAGAAGTAAAGTTTGCCATTATTTCTGCTGAGCAAGGGGTCAACATGACAGCTACAGCAAATCCGGATGGTATGAAAGTTGCGGTATTGAAGCCGGGCGGGCGAGTGAAGCTAATACGTCAGGAGGATAGTTGGTCGAAAGTTGAATATAATGGTCGGATTGGCTGGGTTCGTAATGAAGTCATTACGCCATTTGCAGAAGACTTACTTCCTTATTACTCGATATATTATAAATTGCTCGAGGAGACAGAGCATCTCGTTTATGCATTAGTAAATGATTTTACGCAAGATGGTATAGAAGATTTGTATATTGTTACTGATGCGGATCCTTCAAATGGACAATATATTGAAAAGATTTACAGTGGTAATACAGTCATATATCAAAAAAACTTAAAACATGGTTTAACCGTTTTGAAAGATACGACAGATTATTATATATTCCACCATACACAGGCAAACTCCGTAAAGAAATTTAAATTATCGGAATTAAATGATCAGGCGATAACGGATTATTATGAAGTAAGTGAAGGGAAAAGTTCATATGAAATAGTTGCTAATACATATTTGCATACTTATTTTATTGTGCAATCAAGTAATGGAAAACCTTCTGAGCTTACCTTTACACATGAACAAGTAACCTCAAAAGATTTCTATGGCGGAGAAAAAAAGAATGAATATGATGAAACGGTCTATTTAGAAAAATTCCATTTATCAAATGGTGATAAAACAAGGGGAGTTTCAGAAAAAGAGTATAAGGAATTTTTTGCGAAGTACGAAAAGGCTAAGGGTACAAAAATAATCTATAGGGATGATTATAATTCAGCATCGCTTTCAAATAAGTTTTCATTCGATTTAAATCGGGTCAAAAATGAATTGCTGAACTTAGCATCAAATGCTACCTCCAAAAAAAATACCGAAATGCTATCCGGAGAAATAGAAACGCTGAAATTAAAGCTTGCCCAATCAGTATTCCTAGAAATGCCATATGAAAAGGCTGTTTCGCGTAATGTATATACAATGATAAAAAATGTAGAAGAAGGAATGAAATGTGGTTTGCCAGGGTATGGAGCAAGTCAATTTCCTAAAGGTAACGAGAACTCTCTGCAGCCAAATATGCAATATATTGATCGTTCGCAAATCGAAAATGTAATTCGAGATTTTTATGGTACCACGATTAATTCGGATGAGTTCAATGCATTGGCATCGGCCGATGGGAGTTTTCTCGATGAATCGGTTTACCAATTCCCGTTAGATGAGGAAGCAGAAGTATATGACAATTATGTTTATCGCCAGTTATTAAGCGTGGAGCAGTTCGAAAATGCATATGATGTACTTGGTTTTGCTGATTATCAAATGCCTATTGATGTAACCGTAACAGAATCAAACGAGAATATGTTAATTGCGGGTGAACAATTGCACGAAGGTTATGTCGTGTTCAAGCGCCTCCCATTTAAATCCGGAATGAAATGGGTATATATTGACACTATTTCAAACCTTGATTTAATCGATACAAAAAAGTATCAAGTTTATGAAAATACATTACCACTATTGCAAAGCTTAATCGCAGAGCAGCAAATTCCAGAGGAAATTAGGCTGGATCGAAAACAAGAACCACTTGTTGCCTCAGCTGCCACCGGGGAAGCAAGTGTAAGGATGGAAGAGAAAGAAAAAGCTGCATCGTGGAGCTTTATAGTAATTGTGATAGCTTTAGTATTTAGTTTATTTGGCGGGGCATATTTATTTTACAACAGGAAAATAAAAGTTAATAAAGTATAAGAATCGCAGCTGTCTCTAATTATATAGAGGCGGCTTTTTTTATGTGCCTTTACAAGCAAAGTAATTTTCAATTAAACAAAATAAGGAATAAAAATACTTTAATGGAAATCAAAAAAATGCAATTATATACTGAATTAAATTTTTATATAATTATACTATAAAACTAATTATTACCACATGAAATAAATATTGGAAAATAATAATACTTAGTAATCATAAATGAAAAACATTGGTTTTCCAATGTTTAATAGGTTTTGTTGATATTTAGTAAAATAACATTGACATAAAAAAATCTTACTAATATACTTAAAATTGTTATCGTAATATACGAGACAACATTTTTAGAAATGATAAAAAATTGTTTTATTGGAGGAAATCATTCTATGGCTAACCAACCAAAGAAATATACTAAATTCGTAGCAACTGCTGCTACAGCTACTCTTGTAGCATCTGCAATCGTTCCTGTAGCTTCTGCTGCATCATTCAAGGACGTTGCTGAAACTAACTCACACGCTGTAAACATTGAAGCATTAGTTGAAGCAGGTATCATTAAAGGATTTGAAGATGGTACATTCAAGCCAGGCCAAGAATTAACTCGTGGCCAAGTTGTGAAAATGTTAGGTAAATGGGTAGAAAAACAAGGTATTGAAATCCCAGCTGACTTCGCTACTAAAGCTCGTTTCACTGACGTAGCTGTAGACGCTAAAGACCAAGAATTAGTAAAGTATGCTGCATTAGTAGCTGATACTGGCGTATTCAACGGTTCTAACGGTGCATTAAATGCTTCTGGCAAAATCACTCGTGAAAACATGGCTCTAGTTTTAGACCGCGCTTTCAAAGCAATCAACGAAACTTCTTTAGTAGAATTAGCTACTAAAATCGAAGACGTTAAAGTTGCTGACTTAGCTACTGCTAAAGCAGAAGCTCGTGAAGCTATCCAATCATTACGTGATTTAGGTATTTCTGTAGTTGAAAACTTCAATCCTAAAAACACAGTAACTCGTGGACAATTCGCTTCATTCTTAAACAAAACAATCAACACATCTGTTGAGTTAACAGTTAAAGAAGTAGTAGCTGTAGATGCAAAAACTTTAAACGTAACTTTATCTGATGATTCTACTCACGTAGTAACTTTAGAAAAAGCTTTAGAAGCTAACGAAGCAACTGAAGTAACTTTCACAATCGACGGTAAAGAATATACTGCAACAGTAACTTTCAAAGTTGAAGCTCCAAAAGTAATGTCAGTTAACATTGTTGACGGCGTAACTGTAGAAGTTAAATTCAGTGAAGCAGTATTAAAATCTGATATCAATAAAAAAGTATCAATTCAAGGTACAACTTTAGATACAGCTGCATTATCTGAAGATGGTAAAACATTAACATTGACTTCAGATAAAGCAATCAACGTTAAAGATGCTGCTGTAGTAGTAGAACCAATCCGTACTGCTAAAGATCGTTTGGTAAAAACTGCTAAATTCGTTTCTGTAGTAACTTACAAAGATGAAGTTGCTCCATCAATCGTTTCAGTTAAAGCTGTAACAAAAGGTAAAGTTACTGAAACTGTAGTAGTTACTTTATCTGAAAAATCAACAATCGGTTCTGCAAAAATTAATGGCGTAGATGTGGCTGCTGGTAAAATTAAAGTTGAAGGTAAAACTGTTACTTTAGAAGGCGTTACAGTTGAAGCTGGTAAAACTCACACTGTTGAATTATTCAATGTTGTAGATACTGCTGGTAACAAATCAGTAAAAGCTTCAAAAGCATTTGAAGTAACTGTAGATACTGTAGCTCCAACTGCTACAATCGAAGCTGCTGGCGACAACGCTATTTTAGTAACTTTCGACAAAGCAATGAACGTTGATTCTGTAAAAGCTGCATTAGTTAACGGTATTGTTAAAGACGAATTACTTGGTGCAGTAACAAGTGACACTGCAACAGTTGTAGAAAAATCTGACAACAAACAATTCTTAGTAGAATTAAAAGACAACGCAGTTTTCGCTAACAAAGATTCTCGTACATTCACTGTAGTATTAGGCGGAACTATGACTGATGCTTTAGGCAACAAGTTTGCTGCTACTACAAAATCTGTAACATTAACAAAAGACGCTGTTAAACCAGTAGCAACTGGCTATGACATCATTGTTGATGAAGATGGCAAAGTAGAAGAAATCGTTGTAGAATTCAACGAAGCATTAGCTGCTAACGATAAAATTGATTTTAAAGATATTGCTACTGTTGTAAACGCTGAAGGTAAAGTTGATGATAAGCTAGATACATTAACTGGTTCAGTTGAAAAAGGTTCTAAGAAAGTAACATTCAAGTTTGCTACTCCAGTTTTAGTTGAAGGTAAATTAGCGGTAACATTCAACAAAGAATTAGTAACAGACTTAGCATTAGCTGCTAACAAATCAGATACATTCAACATGACGTTTGACTTTGGAACTGCTAAAACTTCAACTGACTTTGAAATGGCTGCAGGTGCAATCACAACTTCAAATGATACTATTACTGTTAACTTCCCAGAAGCTGTTAAAGGTGGCGCAGTAGCAGGTTCTGCAACTGATTTAGCTAACTATACTTTAGACGGTAAAGCATTAACTGGTGCAACAATTACTATCGATGCTGATAATAAAGTAGCAACAATTAAATTAGCTGAAGGTACAATTACTGCTGACAACAAAACAGCTGTAATGAAAGTTTCTAACGTTCAAAACTTAGCAGGTACAAAAACTGTTAAAGCTTATGAGCAAACAATTGCTGTACAAGATACGAAAGCTCCAGAATTAACTTCTGCTGTTATCGTTGATAACGAAACAATCGAATTAACATATAATGAAGGAGTTCTACCAGGAACTTCATTCGCTTCTGACTTCTCATTAATCGTAGATGGTCAAGTAGCTGAAGCTACTTTAGCTACTGCTACACCAGTTGCTGGTAAAGAAAACACTATCCGTGTAACTCTTTCTAAAGAAGTTAACTTCTCATTAGTAGATACAGTAACTGTAAAAGTTATCGGTAACGCATCTGTTACAGATAAAGCTGAACGTAAAAACGCTCAAAAATTAAACATTGAAGTAAAAGCTAAGTAATATTAGTAAATATTCAAAAAAAACTCTCTCTATTTTTATAGAGAGAGTTTCAGACTGTAGACAAACTCGAGGAAATTCGAGTTTGCCTACAGTCTTTTTTGTTTTGGTTCTATAATATTTGTTGGGGTATTCAAACAATTTCGCAATAAAAAAAGGCACAAATTCACACTTTTTTATATACTTGAATTGTCGAGAAACAAGCAATAGAAAGGTGATTTGTGCTGTATGAATTTTAACATGAATTTCCCAGGATTAAAAGGTGTAGACATTACGAAAATTGAAGAGCTGGAGACGGGCGTGGCGATTTCGGTTGAACTGCCACGTCAGGCACATCAATGTCCTGCCTGCCAACAATGGACAACGAAAGTACACGATTATCGTATTCAAAAAATTAAGCATTTAAAATGGTTTGAACGCATGACGGTCCTATTTTACAAACGCCGTCGTTATGTATGCGCATGTGGAAAACGGTTCGCTGAAAAAGCATCCTTTATTGAGCGTTATCAACGTTTTACGAAAGAAGCGAATCAGGCGTTAAGTATTCGTGCGATTAAAGCGAAAACTTTTAAAGAAGCAGCGGAAGTTACGGGTACCTCCAGTACAACCGTGATTCGTCGCTTTAAGAAAATCGCTCAAAAAGAAATGGTCCAAGGGGTTCAATTGCCAAAAGCGATAGCGATTGATGAATATAAAGGCGATACAGATGCAGGGAAATATCAATTAATTATAGCGAATGCCGAAACCAAAGAACCAATCGATATTTTGCCAAATCGCCGTAAAGAAACGATTAAAGATTATTTAAAGCGTTACGGAAGTGAAGTGGAAATCGTGGTGATGGATATGAGTCCTGCCTTTAAATCCGCGGTCCGTCAGGCTTTAGGAAGACCGGTTATTGTGGCAGACCGCTTTCATTACTGCCGTTATATTTATTGGGCATTAGATTCGGTTCGTCGAGAAGTTCAAAAGGAATGGCACGAATACGACCGAAAAAAGTGCAAGCGAATGCGCCATGTACTCTATAAACGTCCTGAAAAGCTGAAAGAAACGGATCGATTTTATTTAACCCGCTATACAGGGATGTCCCCTTTATTAAAAGCAGCGTATCAACTAAAACAAGCCTACTGTGAATGGTTTGATCAGGCAAAAAAAGAAAGCGATGTATCAAAGATTAAAGAGGGACTCATTCAGTTCTACAAACAAGTTGAAGAATCAGGGATTCCTGCATTTAAACGTGCGATTCAGACATTTAAAAATTGGCAGACAGAAATTTTAAATAGCTTTACATTTGGTTATTCAAATGGCTTCTTAGAAGGCATTAATAATAAAACAAAAGTGATGAAACGAAATGCATATGGATTCAGACGTTTCGATCACTTTAAGGTAAAGATTTTATTCAATTTGAAGTATAAAAATTTGGGTGATCATGTGGGATGAAATCGGTTTGAAAATGATTTCACCCCAACATTTGACTTAGAACCTTTGTTTTAAAATAAAGTTAACTAATGAAACCGTTGATTTCCATTCCAGGGGACGCGTTTCGCGGGCGGGTGCCAATCCTCCTCGTCGCTACGCTCCTGCGGTGTATCGGCAGTCCCGCTTTTCCCGCAGAAGTCGCCCCTTCCATTCCAATCAACTTGATATATCCTTTCTTATATAGTTTATCTAAATCAAAGAGGTGTCCCGATATGATGACTAATAACCAAATGAATGAACGTAATCAATTAGAAATGTTGACGATTGAACAGCTTGTTCCAGAAAATCATCTCGTACGTAAATTAGAGGCAGCCATTGACTTTTCGTTTGTATATCCATTAGTTGAAAACTTATATTCACCTTTCGGTAGACCAAGTATTGATCCTGTTGTCTTATTTAAAATGACAATAATTCAATACGTTTTTGGTATTAGTTCTATGCGCCAAACGATTAAGGAAATTGAAACGAATGTAGCGTATCGCTGGTTTTTAGGTTTCGGTTTTCATACAGAAGTTCCTCACTTCTCGACGTTTGGCAAAAATTATACACGGCGTTTTGAGGATACAGATGTATTTGAACAGATTTTCTATCGCATCTTGAAAGAAATTGTTAATGCAGGTTTATTATCAGCTGACCATATCTTTATTGATTCCACGCATGTTAAGGCAAGTGCGAATAAACGAAAATTTGATAAAAAAATGGTTCGAAAAGAGACATGTGCTTATGAAGAAAAGCTACAGGAAGAACTAAACATAGACCGTGAAAAGAACGGAATAAAGCCATTTCCACCGGAGAAGTTTGAAAAGGAAGAATGGAAAGAAATCAAAGAGAGCACAACGGACCCTGAAAGTGGTTACTATGTGAAGGACGAACGAACAAAACAATTTGCCTATTCATTTCATGCAGCGACAGATGAACGTGGCTTTGTATTAGGAACGATTGTGACACCTGGCAATATACATGATAGTCATATACTGCAACCGCTTGTTGAAAAGGTCATTCATCGTGTGAAAAAGCCTGTGGCTGTTGCTGCGGATGCGGCTTATAAAACACCTGCGATTACGAACTTTTTATTAGAAAATCAAATGTTGCCTGTTCTTCCTTATACAAGACCGAAAACGAAAGATGGCTTCTTCCGTAAACATGAGTATGTCTATGATGAGCACTATGATTGCTATATTTGCCCGAATGACCAGATGTTGCGCTATACAACGACGACGAAAGAAGGCTATCGCCAATACAAATCGAATCCAGCGGTTTGTGCGGATTGCCCATTTCTAGCACAATGTACGGAAAGTAAAAATCATACGAAAATGATTCAGCGACATATTTGGGCAGATTATCTAGAAGAAGCCGAACATCTTCGTCATCATCATGAAATTAAATCCATTTATGCAAAACGAAAAGAGACGGTTGAACGTGTCTTTGCGGATGCGAAAGAAAAGCATGGTATGCGATGGACAACGCTAAGAGGCCTTAAAAAATTGTCCATGCAGGCGATGCTTACTTTTGCTGCCATGAACTTGAAGAAACTTGCCACATGGACTTGGCAAGGAGCTTAGATGAGGGCATCTTCCCTCGAAGAGGAGATACGTTCCCCAAATCTTATCCATTAATTTGGGGAAAGAAAAGACAAAAGGCATCGAGAGACGAACTCTCGAGGCCTTTTGTCGACAATCTGAAACTCTCTCTATTTTTATAGAGAGAGTTTTTTTGGTGTGCCGGGCATGTTTGTCAACTAGGTGATGAAAGTTCACTGTGGGCGTCAGGATATGCGAACCACTAGCTGAAGACAAGGGTGTCCGTGGCGACGCGGAATCTGAAGGAAGTCGTAGGCAAAATCTTGGTCTGAGGAATACGAATCGCATGAGGTTGATTTTTCTGGATAAGGTTGCCAAACAAACTGAAGTCCCAAATATCCTCGGAAGATGAATCAATAGATGCGGCAGATAGATGAGAGGAAAGTGGGCAGACTTACCCCGGGAGATCTGATGAATACCCGAAGAGGAACCTGTGCAGTGATGTACAACTGAATCGTCAGAAGTCAGCAGAAGCCATAGTACCAGTAATGGGAAGGGCTGAACGAAAGGAGTGAACGTGTATAAGGGTATTACATGCGAATGAAGACACAGAACTGAAAAGTCTATCCTAAGAAAAGGTACGGAATACCCTAAGAATAGGAATAGCGTGGAATTTTGCATGTGCATTCCTTACCCACACGCGAACATATGGAAGGATTAATCAACGTTATAGTAAATAGAGATAATTTAAACAAAGCTTTTGAGAAGGTGCGTAAAAATAAAGGTGCAGCCGGTGTCGATGCGAAAGATATAGAGGCAACCCGCCAATACTTAAAAGAGAACAATACTCAGATTATCGAAATGATTAAAATAGGTAAGTATAAACCGCAACCGGTTAGAAGAGTCGAAATTCCCAAACCAGATGGAGGGAAAAGACTTTTAGGAATTCCTACGGTCACAGACCGTGTCATTCAACAAGCGGTTGTACAAGTGTTAACCCCAATACTAGACCCAATGTTTAGTAATTATAGTTATGGGTTTCGCCCAAATAAAAGTGCTCATCAAGCTATTGAACAAGCAAGAAGTTACATTGAGGACGGTTATAAGTTTGTCGTAGACATAGACTTAGAGAAATTCTTCGATAGAGTTCAGCATGATAAGCTGATGTCACTCATGGCGAAATATATTTTATGTAAACCCACATTAAAGCTAATAAGAAGTTTCTTAAACGCTGGTACCATGATAGATGGAACTTTTATTTACTCTAAAGAAGGTACACCGCAAGGTGGACCCTTAAGTCCATTATTGAGTAACGTTATTCTTCATGAACTTGATAAAGAACTGGAGAAACGTAATCATAAATTCGTTCGTTACGCAGATGACTGCAACATCTATGTCAAAAGCGAAAAAGCAGGAGAACGAGTTAAAGAAGGCGTTACAGCATTTATCGAAAAGAAACTAAAATTAAAAGTGAATGAAGAGAAATCAGCAGTGGGAAAGCCGATAGCACGTGTATTTTTAGGTGTGAGCTTCTATAACGCCAGAGGTGTAATCAGGGTATACGTGCCAAAGAAATCCAAGAAGCGATTCGAAGAAAAGCTTAAGTATATTACAAATCGTAATTATTCAATTGATATGGAATCGCGCATTCAGAAAATCAACTACTTAATTCAAGGATGGGGAAACTATTTCAAAGTTGCCGACATACAGTCCTACGCAAAGGAAATAGATGGCCATATTCGAAGAAGATTAAGGGCATGTCGATGGAAAGAATGGAAAAGAACCATCTCAAAATATAGAAACCTCAAAAGATTAGGAATCAGCCATAATGATGCCTATAAAATGGCCAATACCCGCAAAGGGTACTGGCGCTCCTCGAACAATCCAATCGTCAATCGAGCATTAAACAATAAATATTGGTTAAAACTCAAGTTGAAGAACCTCGCTACAATCATAAATCCAACATAAAACTTTTGAACCGCCGTATACGGAACCGTACGTACGGTGGTGTGAGAGGTCGACTAGCCAATTAATGGCTAGTCTCCTACTCGATTGAGAAAATTTGTAAAATATAGTATAATTCTATACAATATTTACTATGGAGGGATTATTATGCATTTTTTTAGTCAATTGAAAATAAATGGGCTTCTGTTGGAAGTTCAAGGGTATTTTCAATCAAAAATGAACGTCCTGGAAATTCATTGTAAAGAAATGATACCGCTGTTTAAAAATTTGAAATATGAAGAAGTAGTTGTGGAAGAGTTCGTTTTAATGGATAACGATAAGACCGTTTACTCTGATCATTCAAATCTAGTAATCTCTGAAGTTAGTCATAATCAAATAAAGTTGTTACATATATAAAACTATCATTTAATTATTGGGGGAGTTACATATGAAGAAAAATACTAGATTTCTAGCATCAGCAACAGCTGTTGTTCTAGCATCTACAGCAATTGTTCCGGTAGCTAGTGCAGCATCATTTTCAGATATAAAAGGTAGTGGTCATGAAAATGCGATTACTTCATTATCCGAGCAGGGCATTATCGGAGGGTATCCGGATGGCACATTCAAGCCGAATCAAAACTTGACGCGTTCAGATGTTGTAAAATTATTAGGGAAATATTTAGTTTCTTTAGGTCATAAGGTACCAGAAGATTATAAAACAAAAATGCGCTTTACCGATTTAACGGCAAAATCTCAGGATGAACTTCTGCAATATGCGGCATTAGTAAAAGATGTTGGGGTATTCCAGGGGAGTAATGGTGCGCTTATGCATCGTGATCAACTGCGTCGTGACCAGATGGCGACTGTTTTAGTGCGTGCTTTTAAAGTAATTAATGAATATGACTATGTAGCACCAATGCTTGATTCCGAATATAAATCAAATATTAGTGATTTACATCGAACAACTGTAGAACATCAGGAGTCGATTGAGACACTTGCTTACTATGGTGTAACTAAACAAAAGACATTTAATCCGAAAGATCCAACAAAACGTGGTCAGTTCGCTACGTTCTTATATAATATGCTGCAAATTGAAGTACCGAAGCCTGAGCCAGAAAAACCGGTCCTAACAATTAAAACAGTGGAAGTCCAGGCAGTAGATAAACTGCGTGTTGTGTTATCAGATGACAAAGCTTATATTGTAAGCTTAAAAACTCCTTTAGTGGAAAATGTTGAAACTGAAGTGACATTTGAAGTGGAAGAACAAAGTTTTACAACAAAGGTGAAATTTGAAGTACCGGATTTAAAAATCTCTTCTGTTACAAATCCGAACGGTGGACAAATCGCAATAACATTTAATCAGCCGGTGAAGATGGATACAGAGATAAATACAGCGGCTATAAATAAGCTTGTTGCAGTAACAGGCATTGACCGGCTTGGCCAAGTTCAATTATTAAAAGGACAGTTAAGTGAAGATAAACGTACATTAACTGTGACTATTAATGCGACAACGGGGCTGGAAGGTCGCTATCGTGTTGTTGTAGATGGTGTAGAGTCAGCTACAGCTAAAAAACTTATAAAATATGATGATATTGCAACACTTGTGGCGGATAAAACAGCTCCAGCAGTATTAAAATCAGAAAATATTTCTGCGACGAAAGCAAAGGTTATTTTTAGTGAACCAATTAAAAAGTCCTATGGGACAGCAATATATAAATTAGCTAATGGAACACCAGTATTAAATGTAAAAGAAGGATCTCTTGATAATGTAACAGAAGTGACATTTGATTTATCGGCTGCTACTGCTAATGGACGTATTTTAGATCCTGGAACAACGGTGCATGTAACATTCCCGACAATTTTAGATATAACAAATAACTTATCGTCACCGAATCCATTAACAGCACAAATTACAAAAGGAAATAAAGATGGTATCGTACCTACGATTGCAAACGTTACTCAACTCGGTGCGAAAAAATTCAAATTAACATTTACTGAAGAAATTCGCCTACCTTTAAGTAATGAACTTGCTGTTGTTCAAGGAAATATTAATAATGCAATTGATAAAATTGAACAAGATACTTCCGATGCAAAAAGTGTCATTGTCACAACGAAAAATGCTTTAACTGGTTCTGTAACAATTTCAACGAAACCTGGATATTATATTACGGATTTATCAGGTGAAGTAAATACGTTCTCGACAGCTTTTAATTTTACCGTTGATACTACAGTACCGACAGTTATTGCAACAAACGTAGTGAAAGATCAAGGGATAGAGTATTTAGAATTTACATTTGATCGTAATATTGAAACACCAGTCGGATCAAAAGTATCAATTACGGGAAGCTATATTTTAAGTAATTTATCGCACCCTATTAAAGAAAACTTTATTGCGGATGTCCAAAAGTCATCAAAGCAAGATAATGTAGCTCGTGTTAAACTAAGCAACTTATTAAATGAAACGGACTTAAAAAACTATACAAATTATATATTTTCGGTAAATGCCAATTTTGCTGGTGTTCGTAGTGAGCATGGGCAAATCGTAAATAATGTTAATAATTTCACATTTACACGTGGTTATGATTCAGTACAGACACAGGAAATATTAACGGTAAGAAGTGTTGAAACATCAACGTTTCCCAATTTAAATAACAGTATTCCAAAAAATACAATGGTTATAACTTTCAATACGAATGTAGATCCAGCATTGGCACGAAATATTTCGAACTATAGTCTTGGAGGCATTCCGATTAAAAGTGCGGATGTACGCGTTAATGAGCAAAATAAAGTGTATTTAGAAATACAACCAGGTACAATTGCTGTAGATTATTCAGAGTATTTAATTATTAATAATTTACGTGCAGCTAACTCAACTGTACAGATGGCCCCTTATACACAGTTAGTTGGATTTAAAGAAAATATAGCACCTACAATTTCAAGTATTACAGCGAATGCAAATGTAAATACGAATACACATACACTTTTAATTTCATTTAGTGAGCCAGTTGAAAATGTAAATAATAATGCATTTAATATTAATATAAATGGAACTATTGCAAGCAATATTGCCATTTATCCAATAAATAATAATAATATGGAGTATATGGTCGTACTTCAAACTAAGCTAAATACTACTGATAGTGTTACGGTATATTTGTCGAATAACTCAGTGATTTCTGATAAATCAGGTAACAAATTAGAACTGTTAACTCCTTATTCTGTCCCTGTTTGGTATCAATATTAAATTTCTAATATATGGAGCATATCTATTTCGATAGATATGCTCCCTTTTTGATTTTTTAATCCTTTAGAACTAACTTATTTAAAAATAGTTTATTTTCTAACAATTAGTGGAATCGCATACTTTGTAAGCGTTTTAGTAAAATTACAGTAATTTTACTGTGTTAGAATACTAGGAGGTTAATTACTATGAAGAAAAAGTACCGAAAATTTGTAGCATCAGCCGCAACGGCCACTTTAGTTGCCTCAGCAATTGTTCCAGCAGTTAGTGCAGCCAGCTTTTCCGATACAGCAGGAAATACACATGAATTAGCCATTGAGTCCCTTGTCAGTCAAGGAATTATTTCAGGATACCCGGACGGGACATTTAAGCCTAATCGTACGTTAACTAGATCAGACGTGGTGAAATTATTAGGTAAATACTTAGTATCACAAGGGTATAAGGTACCCGCTGACTATAAAACAAATATGCGTTTTACCGATTTACGCAGCACATCACAGGATGAGCTTTTACAGTATGCTGCATTAGTGAAAGATAATGGTGTATTTAATGGAAGTAACGGCAGATTACTACCAAACGATTCTATTACACGTGAAAATATGGCAGTTGTTTTAGTGCGTGCCTATACAAACATTAATGGTTTTGACTATGTAGGGCATGTACAGAAGCAAAATTTTAAAGAAGATGTTGTCGATTATAATGCGGCGAAAGCAGAGGCTCGCTCAGCTATTAGAGTATTGGATTACTATAATGTGACAGGTGTACCAAACTTTAATCCAAAAGGTTTCACTACACGCGGTCAGTTTTCATCATTCTTATTTAAATTGTTGCAAGTAGAAGCACCAGAATCAAATTTCAAAGCAGTAGAAGTAGTAGATGCCTCTACATTAAGAGTTACGCTTGAAGATGATACTGTTCATACAGTGAAATTAGATACAGCTCTAGAGGAAGGTAAAGAGACAACCGTTACTTTTGATATTGCAGGAAAAAAATATACGGCTACTGTAACTTACAAAGCAAACTTAACAGTAAAAACTGCTGAGGTGACAGGAGCCAACACTTTAAAAGTAATATTAAGTGATAATTCCGAGCATAACGTTACGCTGGAAAACAACCTGCCTGAAAATGAGGAAACAACAGTCTCGTTTAAAATTGGTGGAAAAGATTATTCTGCAAAAGTAACGTATACCGTGACAGAAGTGAAAGTGTCTTCAGCAAAAGCGCTAAATGGCGGTCAAGTAGAAATTAAATTTAACCAAAGAGTAAATCTCCCAGCTAGCTTAACACAAGCACAAATAGCGAACTACATCACTATAACAGGTGTGGATAATTCAAATCCGATTGCTTTTACACAGGGGCAATTAAGTGAGGATGGTCGTACTTTAACGATTTCAACAAATGGAGTGGCAGCATTATCAGGTCGCTATGTCGTAAAAGTAAAAGATGTGAAAAATGCGGCAGGGACATCGGTCACACCATATGATGAAATAATCAACTTCGCAACAGATACGGTTGCGCCTACATTGATAAGCACAGTCAATAGAGATGCAAAAACAGTACGCGTCACATTCTCGGAACCATTACGTTCATTTAGTAATAGTAGTATTACATTTAGACTGGCGAATGGAACGAATGTAACGGGTATTACCGGAGATATTGGAACAGGAAACTGGTATGCAGATTTTGATTTGTCGAATGCTATGGTAAACGGCCAACCATTAGCTGCCAATACGCCAATTACTGTAACATTTGCAGGTTTACGCGATATAGCAGGAAATTTCAGTTCACCGAATCCATTAACTACTAGTTTTACAATGGGTGGGGCTGATGGTGTGAAGCCGACACTTACAAGCATTTCACAAACAGGGCCTAGAACGTTCAAACTGACATTTTCAGAGCGCATCCGTAAGCCGGCAATTGCAGATTTAGAATTACGGTTAGGTACTTCTATTAATGCTATTACTGCTATTGATGAGGTTCCTGGTGACAATCGTTCCTTTACGATTACTGCCACATCTGATTTGAATGGCGTATACAATATTGGAACAGCTCCTGGCAGAACAATTACAGATATTTCAGGGGAAACGAATACATTTGCCAATACACATTCATTCACAATTGATAGTGCTGCACCGGAAGTAACAGCTACAACAGTAACGCGAGATGGAAACTTCGAATATTTGGATATTACATTAAATAGAGAGGTTGATTTAGTAACAGCATCACGCGTAACTGCCACAGGTAACTATGTAAAAGGTGGCGTTACACATACATTCAACGGAACAGCAACAAACCTTGCCTATAGAGACAATAATAATCGATCAGTATTGCGTGTGAAGTTAGACGACTTATTAGGTGCTGGCGATGCCGATAATGCTACTTATAATGTAACATTATCATTTACAGAATTGAAAAGTGCATATGGTATCAATGCTGGAAATAAGGCTGTGACTTTCCAACGTACAACAGATTATGCAAACAATAATAATGTACTAGAAACACCAGCTGTCACAACATCAACGACAGATTCAACATTAACTAACAATCAAGTAAGATTAGTGTTTAATCACGATCTTGACGCGAATACAGCTGCTATAGTAAGCAATTATTCTATCCCAAATGCTAGAGTAACGCATGCTCAAGTATCAAGTGGAGCATTAAATACAGTCACTTTAACTCTAGCACCTAATGAAACAACATCATCTGGACCACGTGAATTACTTATTAGGGGTGTAAAGGCGAAAAATTCAGTTGCAACACAACCATCTTTAACAGCAGAAGTAAATTTAAAAGAAAACATTCGCCCAGTACTAAATGCAGCAACATTCCTATCAGCCAACCAAATTGAACTGACATTTAGCGAAAATGTAAGCGGACTGGGTACTGATTCATTTGTAGTTGAAAATGCTTCAGGTACAGCAATAGGCATAGCATCAGTGGCTTCATCGACAACAGGCAATAAAGTAACGGTTACATTAACGGATAACCTTACAGCAGGTACTACCGTAACTGTTAAAAAAGGTGCTGCAGTGGGAACTGTAAAAGATGAAGCGGGTAATTCGGTAGTTGATACTATTGATTTAAAAGCATCCTTATTAAGCAATTAATGTTTTTATAGAATGTGATAAAGTCCCAACTAGAAAAACCATTTTCCTCATAGAAAATTGGTTTTTCTTTTTTGTACTAGCCATATTGTTAATACATGGGAAAAGTAAAGGAAATACAACATACATTTACAGGGAAATGTATTGTATAATTGCGCTAATGCCTTAATAGAAAGGAAAATATTAGAGATGAAAAGAATATTTTACACATCCATTATTACTCTGGCTTTCATAGTCGCTACAATTCTTCCGATAACGGGATTACCTGTCGAAGCGTCCATTAAAAATCCTTTTACTGATGTAAAAGATTCCAACTCACATGCAAAAGCTATTTTAGACTTATACAATAATGGAATTATTATGGGTACGACAGCAACTACTTATGAACCTGGACAACCGGCAACACGTGGAGAAGCAGCCCTATTTCTAGCAAATGCGCTGGGGTTAAGGGGAATTACCTATAAGAACTCTTTGTTCAAAGATGTTCCTTCTTCAAGTAAATACTATAATGCAGTAACAGCCTTGGAAAAGGAAGGAATCGTCAGTGGATATGACAATGAATTCAAACCGAATGCCACTTTAACGCGTGCTCAGTTAGCGAAAATGTTAACAATAGGTTTTGAATTACAACAATCTACTCAGTCGAAAACGATATTTACGGATGTCAATAAACTTACTGATGAAGCGACAAAACAGTATATTCAAACGTTAGTAGATTACGGAATTACAAAAGGTACGACAGCCACAACATTTAGTCCGAATATGAAATTAACGCGCGGTCAATTAGCTACATTTTTATATAATGCAATCGAGGCTAAATCAGATGATTTAACAGTTATTAGTGTGGAATAGTTTTTGAGATATACACTTGAGAGAATTAAGCTCAAGTGTATTTTTTAGTTGGTATTACAAATGAAGCCGGCGGAAGGTAGAAACTCTTCGGTAAGAAGTAGAAAGGTAAATGCAGAAAGTGGAACTATAATGGGGAAAGTAGAAACATTACAGAGGGAAGTGGAACCATTAATCCGGAAAGTAGAAATTAACCTGGAAATTAGTCTCGCTCTGTTCCAACTAAGTAAAACATAGAAACTGATTCAACTATTACCATCGCACTATACTAGCCTTCATGCTACACTTAAAAAGAAATATTACTATTCTATTAAAAATTGTATTATTCAATGAAATAACAGGGAATATTCGGTATAATTTATAACGTTATTGAAAAAAAGGAGGGAATTCGTTCTAATGTCAAAAATTAAATCAGCACTGTTAGCCTCGCTGTTATTTTTCTCTACTGCATTACCTGGTGCAACTTATGCAAACGTAGAAGGAACAGCCGAAGCTGAAAATCCAACGGTACAAATTCCACAAACAACTACAAATCAATCGACAAGCTCCGTTGAAAATACTGTCGAGCAACAGGATACAGTGACGGCTGAAAAAGAGGCGACATCAAGTTCCACTGAAGTACAGCCAGAACAATCGAACAGTACAACACCGGCTCAGCCAGAAGCAGCAATACCTGAGAAACCAGCAATAACGGAAGAACAGGATGTTTCAGAAAGTAAAGAGCAATCAACAGCAGATACAGAGCAAAACAATACAACAGAGCAACCAGCAAAAGCGCAGCAAACAGGCTCTCATTTAACGGTTAAGCAAAAACTTGCAGATGTTCCAAATAGCTTTTGGGCAAAAAATGAAGTAATGCAACTTGTTGAAATGGGTGTTATCGGCGGTTATCCGGATGCAGAATTTCGTCCAAACTTAAATATTAACCGTGGCCAGGCAGCAAATCTCTTTAAAGGCGCACTAAAGCTTCCTGACGCAAAATATCAAAATAAATTTTCGGATGTTAGTAATAAATCGAGCTTTTTGCAAGGGGTATTCTCTACATATAATGCAGGGATTTTTGGTGGTAAACCAGATGGTCGCTTTGGCGTATCCGATGCATTAACACGTGAACAGATGGCAACTACTTTAGTACGGGCATTTGACTTAAAAGATACTGGAGCAACACTAACATTCAAAGACTGGAACAAAATTAGTGAGTCACATCGTGAAAATGTAAAAATTCTTGCCCAGCATGGTATTACTACAGGTCGTGAAGACGGTACATTCGATCCGAAAGCGACTGTAAACCGTGTGACATTTTCTGTTATGCTTCACCGCGCACTCGTTGCAACTAATAAAATTACTAAAAATGAATATACAGTACAAGCTGCTGATGTTTCAAAGACTTTTAAAGTTAACCGAACAGAAATGAATTTTGTACAAGTAACATCTGATACAAATCCTCTTTATCTTCGTTCAACAGCACCGATTGCATTTAAAGGAACAACGACTGAAACTTACGGTGTTGCGAAAGATACGATTTATAATTATGCAGTCGGCAATCAAGGGGCGACTGTGAAGGTCACAATTCGTGCATTGGAAAACGGGGATGACTTTGTATTTACAACATTAACAAACAAAGGGAATTCAAAGTTAACAGTAGACTTATTCCATAAAGCATCGAATGTAACAAATTACCGTTTATATCGTTATGATCGTTTCCCGATTGAAAAAAATGCAAATGATGTATTTGGATATGATTCCTCATCCTATCCAACAGGGTTACTACGTATTATGTCTAATGAAAAGCTGGCAACAGATCGAATGGTAGGACAAGCTTATCGTTCAAAACAGTTGACACAAAGCTATAAAGATACAGGCGGCACAAGCTATATGCGTGACCTGCAATCAGAATATGAGGCATATTCTTACGCGTTGTTAGGGGAAGAGTTATTTAGCTTCTATACATTAGTATCAAATGGAAATGATATTGTTGATACATGGTATATGGATTCAAACGAGCGATTATTTAAAACAGATGAAAATATGAATGGCTGGATGCTTGAAACAGCTCTAAACTATAAAAAGCGTAACAGCTGGTATACTGCAGAAGGTCCATTCAATAAAATGGCTACAACAACAGAGCCAATGCCAAAATCATATCAAGGATTTGGACGTAATCTACTACTAGTTAAAGAGGATCGAGCGCTTGTATTATTTAAAGAACAAGGCGATCGTTATTTTGCAAACGTAGTGAAAAATTCGTTCATCAGCTTAGATAAATTTAAAGGTGATGCACCTTATTGGAAGACAGAAGTAACAAGTACGTATTTAAAGAACTTGTACGATATAACAGCACCATTTATCGACACTCGCTTCAATGAGCAAATTGCGTTATTCTATTATAATTCTGGTGCAGAATTTAATATCCCTAACTATAAACAACCGTTACGCAATTACGCTGACCTTTTAGCATCTCGTAAAGCAGCCGGACATGTTATAAATATTAATAGCAATGCCTATTATATTTCGGATTACTTCCCGGTTAATCAGCAGGTAACGACACACGCTTCCATGAACCATTTACTTGGTGGAATGAATATTTTACTTTTGGCTTATCAGGAATTCCAAGATGCAAAATATTTAGAAGCCGCAACAGCAGTTAGCCGTGCATTACAGATCGAGAAAAATAAATGGATTCGTTCAAATGGTGATATTTGGTACCGTGTCAATGCAAAAGGCGAATTTGCAGGTGATGATTATCAGCATTTAACACTTGAAGACTTAATTAACTCGTATAAATACTGGAAAGATGTGGATCCATCACAATTACCATTATATGAAGAAATGATTATTTCAAAAGCAAATTATTTATCGGTTAATAAATATGGCTATACAATGAAAATCAAAAATGGTCTTGAGGAAATTGGCATGTCTGAGTATTTACCAGCAGGCCAATTATATACAGACGCATTATAATGGAAGGATCACCTATTCTTAGTTGGATAGGTGATTTTTTTGTTTATACGAGGGATTGTGGCGAATATGCTGTAGGAAGTGGCTAACAAATTATAAAATTATCCATTAAAAGTTGTATTGGCGAATATACCTTTTAAAGTGGCGATTATATAGTTTTGATTGACTAATATCTAATTGGAGTTGAATAATAAGAGCTTATCTCTGACTAATAAACTAATTGAAGTGGCGAATAAAGTATTCACTGCAAAATATTTTCTACAAAATACAGCAACTTGAGCTGAAAATGAGTTGCCACAATCCGTTCTCACCACACCTTTTAAGGAGATATTAACTAAATATTTCTGAAAATTTGCCGATAGTTAAATTAGAATTATGTACTATGGCGAAGTACCCGTGAAGGAAGGGATTACATGATGAAGAAAAACTTAAAGGTAGGCTTAATGGCTGGTCTATTAATTACACCAGCAATTATCGCACAAGCTGGAGAAGTAGAGGCGAGTGAAACGCCAACACCATTTAATGTAGTGGCTCCCATTACCGCAGAAGATTTATTAAAAGGTTTTAAAATAGCAGATGAAGAATTAACAGCTGCCAAACTCACTCAAGAAAGAACCATTTACAATACATATAAAGATAAGGAAGAATATGCAGAGGTTATGCCGATAATCGATGCAAAGCTGACGTATTTAGAAAGTTTTCTTCAACTAAAGCAAGATGCGGCAATAGTGAAAAATCTAATTTCAAAATTAACGAATGCTAATAAAAATTTAGTAGCGGATAGAAGCGCAGCACAAGATGCACTTGATAAATTAAAGATGGATTTAGAGAATAATTCTATTGAATTAAATAATGCCGTAAGTAGTCATGCAGGAACTTTTTTAGAAACACTGCTCTACTATGATGAAAAGGGTCAAACTGATTTTGTCACTAAATATGTTACTCAGGCTTCTTTAAGTAATTTAGAATCATTTGAAGAGCAAGCATTAAAAATTGACCTATTTATTCAAGAACACATCGGTCCAATAACGACATCAATTGAAACAGATACTTTTAATAAGGAAAGCTATATTATTGCTGTTGCAAATGCTCGGACTGCATTTAATGCAATAAATGATTCAACTTTTAAAAATGTATTGAAAGTCCAAATAGTAGAAAATAATACAGGGATAGAACAATATTTAAAAAATGCAGAGTCTGATATTAAAAAGTCGCAAACGGTGGAAGATAAAATTACTGATTTAGTTCAAAATCCGCCAACTACTGCCACATTTAATTCAAAGGTAAATGCGCTTGTTAAGGAATATGAACAATTAACGGATGTTCAAAAAAAGTTAGTATTAAATGCGGATGAATTAAAACCGTTTGCAACAGTTTTAAATGTAGTAAACGAAATCAGCAGATTATCTAAATTACCTGCAAATACAGAGGAATTCCGTGAAGAAGTAGAAAAAGTAGAAAATCTCTATAATGCCCTCGACCCTCTTGACATTCGATTGGTAGTGAACTTTGATAAATTAGTAGAAATGACAAAGGCTATTGAAAGTGCGGTAAAAGTCGAAGGGGAAATTACAAAAATTGATACAGCAACATATGAAGAGAAGAGTTCTATTGTTGCAGATGCAAGAAAAGCGTATAATGCATTATCCACAATAGAACGTAAATATGTATTAAAGGATACATTAGATTTACTCGCATCCTGGGAAAAATCTTCATCCACTGCAGCCAATATTAATAAGCAAATTGATGCAATTAAAACAGAAGTGTTTGCGAATATGGATGATGAAAAGTTAGCAGATACAAGAAAAATATCGGCAACAACGAGTTTTGTGACAAAAGTGCGTACAGCAGAATCTTCGTATGCAAAAATTAAAGCAGAAGAAGGAAAAACTTCGAAAGAGCAAGAGCTTGTCAAGAACCGTGCACGACTTGAAGCATTACTGCCGATTGCCAAGGTTGCCGACCAAGTTGTCACATTAAAAGTAACAAGCGAAACATATGCGGATGATTTAATTACAGTACAAGGTATATTGAACACATGGGATACATTTAAAAGTGCAATTCCACCAACTGATGCCCAAAATATTGAAAAGCTTCATGTATTTTTGAAGTCTTACTTAGAAGCACAACAAACTGAGCAAACAGTAGCTGTTCAATTGGATGCCGATATTTTAGCGTTGCAAGATCCGACTTCAATTGATTTACAAAAAATCGTTTTAGTACGTGAAACTTATAATTCCTTATCCGCAAATGGCAAACGTTTAGTAAAAAATATAAAAGTGTTAACTGACATAGAGAGAGCAAACAAGGCTGCCCTAGATACAATTAAAGCAATTGATGCTATTGATGTAGAAGCCAAAGACTTTGCACGTAAAACAACTATAGCCGAAGCATCTTTTAATAAACTATCAGATATAATGAAGGCTACTGTAACCAATGCTGCAAAACTAGAAGAGCTTTTACCAATCGCAAAGTTAATGCAGGAAATAGATGCAATACGTCCGACTGCAACGGATTTCAAAGAAAAGCTATCTATGGCTCAAAATAAGTTTGATCAATTATTAAATTCATATACACCACCGGAAGAGCCAACAACGGATTTAGATATTATTAAAACAAAGCTACTAACTGACTATGGCAAGAAATTATTAGACTTCCAAGGTATTATTACATCTGCTTCTACTATAGAACAAAGAATTGATGCGTTAAAAACAAAATCCGGCGAAGTATTTATAAAAGATTTAGCAGAGGTTTCAGCTGTGTATAAAGCACTTGATTCAACAGTGAAGCGCAGTGTCAGTAATTCAAAACTTTTAACAGAGTTGGAACGGGACTACAAAGCATCATTACGTGTCATTGATCAGATTGAAAAGTTACCAGTCCATACTGATCGTACTTTTTCAAGTAAAGTAGCAGCAGCACAAAAAGCGTATGACCGCTTAACAGAAAAGCAAGAGAAAGATGTTTATAACTATGTATTAAAACTACGAGATATTTTAAAGGTTGCAGATTTGATTGACCGAATTGAAAAATTACGTGTAGGCTCTAAAACTTATGAAATAGATGTAGCTGCAATACGCGCAGAATACGCTTTATTGTCACTAACAGAGCAAGAGTTAGTACACAATATTACAAAACTTGCGACAGCTGAATCAGGTGTTTCTAGTGCAAAAGAAGTTATGGCATTAATCAATATCGCAATTCCAACCGCAGAAGGCTATATTGAAAAATTAATTGCAGCGCGCAATAGTTATGACAGTTTATCAAAATCAGATCAAAAGCTCGTTATAAATTTTAAAGATTTAACAACTCGCGAACGTGCAGTGAAGCCTGTATTAAAATTGGATGCGGATATTTTAGGTTTGGATCCATCTAATGCCCGTACCTTTATCTCAAAATACAATGCGGCTGATAAGGCGTATGAAAAATTGTCGATGTCAGAGCGTTCATTACTACTAAATACCGAGAAATTTCTAGGGGATTTCACTTCAATATTTAAAGTAATGAATGCGATTAACTCGATTAAGCCGTCGAGCAAAACATTTGTTGAGGAAACACAAGCGGCAAGAGTTTTATTTAATGCATTGCCAGCGAACTTAGCCTCACAAATATCTAATTTATCGACATTGCAGGAGCATGAGCTCAATGTAGAAGGTGGCGCTAAAGTAGATGCGATGATTCGTGCTTTAAATTCTGTACCACCCAATGAATTTATTTCGAAAATAAAAGAAGCACGCGAAGCCTTTAAATCGTTAAACTCGGCAAACAAAAAAGGTGTTACTTTAGAATCGGAATTAAAAGAGCAGGAAAAGTATATTAAGCCAATTGAAGCGGCGATTAATGCAATCGAAGGTTTAAGTAATCCGAGAAATGATTTAAGCCGTCAATTCAACACAGTCAATAATGCATTGAAAAAATTGGATGACAAACAAAAACAATACGTTAATAACATGGACCAATACTCAAATTTATCTAATGTCATTCACGTATACACATTAATTGCAGGTTTGAAGCCGAACGATAAGTACTTCCAAGGAAATATGGAAGCCGCGAAGCTTGCATATGACAAGTTATCGGAAGAAGAAAAACTAAAAGTAACAAACTACTATAAATTACAGCAGGCCGTACTTGATATGACGGAAGTACAAAAAGTGATGACAATTATTGCATCATTAAATTCAACTTCAAGTAACTTCGAAACAGATGTATCGGAAGCATTAGCTGCATATAAAGCTCTTCCTTCAGGATCGAAGCGTCAAGTATTAAACTACTCGGAACTTCAGCAAGCTGAGAGAGACTTAAAGGCAGCGCAACGTGTCATAAAGCAAATTGATGATTTGGATTCAACGTTAAGAACATATGCTTCAAGAGCTAAGTCAGCAAAAACAGCTTTCGAACGCTTAACGGTAAATCAAAAAGCATTAGTGAAAAATTACAACAAACTTCAGGCGGCCATTTTTGAATTAGGATTGTAGGAAGTTTTCTGGAAGTTATTACTTGTAATTTTAAAAAAAATTGATAATATAAAAAAAGTGTTACAATACCTTTTGCGTTATTCGTAAAAGGTATATTTTTTTGTTCTTTAAGGAAGAAATGTGAGAAAGTAATAGGTAATGGCAGTACGAATAATTGTGATGCTTGCAAATTTATCATAGTATAATAGTAAGAAATGACAGATTAAGGGGGCTTTTTTGGGTTGAAACGATTTTTAGCAACGGGGTTTATTATTGCTTGTCTATTTCAAGTGCAAACTCCAACGTCTTATGCACAAACAGCTCCAAAATTCACTGATGTAAAAAGTAGTTATTGGGCAGCACCGGTAATTAATGAACTAGCTGGAAAAGGCTTTATGGAAGGATTTGCAGACGGCACCTTCAAGCCGAATAGTATGACCACTCGTGCAGAAGCGGCTAGTATAATAGCGCGAACTATGGGGATAGATTTAACAACTGATTTTGTCCCAAACTTTAGTGACGTACCAAGCAATCATTTATATTATAAGGAAATTACTAAGCTGGCCGAATTAGGGATCATTCAAAATGAAAGCAAATTTAATCCTGAAGAGCCACTAAAGCGCGCACATATTTCAAAAATGATTGCCCTTGCCTATGCAGTTGAAGTTGATTCAAAAAATAAAACGAAATTTAAAGATTTGCCTAAAGGTTATTGGGCAAAGGACTATATTGAATCATTGGCGGATGTAGAGATTGTAAAGGGGAAGACAGCTACCAAATTTGAGCCAAATGAATTTGTAACCCGTGCACATGTAGCCGCATTAACAAAGCGCGGTATGGAATTTAGACAAAAGGTCCAGAACTTAGAAATCGTGTATGACCTTTTACAGAAAGACTATATCGATACAGTTAATCACCATAAGCAGTGGGAGAAGAAAATATTGGATTTAGTTAATAAGGAACGTAAAAATGCAGGATATACAGCGGTCAATCAAGATTTAAAGTTGACACAACTTGCCATTATAAAGGCAAAGGATATGGTAAAGCGTAACTACTTCGAACATTACTCAAAGTTTTACGGCAACCCATGGGATTTGGCAACATTGTTTGACTATGAATATTCAAGCTATGGGGAGAATTTAGCCCGTAATTTTAAAACACCTGAAACGACCGTTGCTGCATGGATGGCTTCACCGAAACATCGGGAAAACATTTTAAAAAGTGCGTATACTCATATGGGAATTGGTATCGAAAAAGATAAAAATGGTAAATATTATGTAGTTCAGCATTTTTCTAGTAAATAATATGGTAAATTCTAGTGTTCTACATTACAGTAATATTACAACGAGAGTTTAAGATTAAGTTAATTTCTATTTAAAACACGGAATCCCCACTTAAACGCAGGTATTCCGTGTTTTTTGTTTTTATATTAAAAATACTATAACTGTTACACAAGTGAAAAATAACATCACAACAATATATGTTACCCTATTATTAGGTTAAATAAACATGAACAAAAAAGATTTCTGTTATGTTATACCTCGAATATCAGTATCGAGGCCTATTTGAAGGGAGTTTCAAGTTAAGTGAAAAAGAAAATTTTATTACCGATCTTTGCAACTTTCATGATTTTTTCAGGTGTAGGGATGGGTTCGAATACAGTACAAGCATCATCAGCTTCAGAATTAACAGCAACAGCTTCTAAATATATCGGTGTACCATACGTTTATGGAGGAACAACAGCAAGCGGTTTAGATTGTTCTGGCTTCACTAAATTAGTGTTCAGTCAATTAGGACATGATTTAAGTCGTACAGCAGCTGCTCAATATAAACAAGGGAAAGCCGTTTCAAAATCTGATTTACAACCAGGCGACTTAGTATTTTTCAATACAAGCGGCAGTGGTGTTTCTCACGTAGGTATTTCATTAGGCGGTAACAAGTTTATCCATGCTGGTACAAGCACAGGCGTAACGGAAGCGAATTTAACTTCTTCTTATTGGGCGAAAAGATATGTAGGCGCTAAACGTGTAGCGAGCTTTGGCGAAAGTGAAAAAGTAGTCGCTGCAGCATCTTCTATTGAAAAAGAAGAAGTAAAGAACTCAGCAATCGATTTCACTGTTTATGCATCTCGTGGTGAAGTAGCGATTCAATTAGCAGAAACTTTAGGTTTAGATACATCTGATACAAATTCACCATTTACGGATATTAAATCATCTTCTAAATATGCAGGTGCAGCAACAGCTCTTTATAAACTAGGCATTTTCACAGGTGACGAAAACGGCAAATTCAATGCAGGTTCACCATTAACACGTGCTCAAATGGCAAAAGTATTAGTAAAAGCATTTGATCTAAAAATGGCATCAGACAATTTAAAGTTTACAGATGTCCCAGCATCACATTGGGCACATAACGACATTTCAATTTTAGCATCAAACGGCATCACAGTTGGTAAAGGTGATGGTACATTCGGTACAAACGATAATGTTATGTTAAAACATTTAACGGCTTTCATTAACCGTTTACAATAATTTAATAATAAGATTCGGTAACTTCTACATATATCAATAGATATACCTTGCAGGGAAGTACTTACTTATCGGAAGCACAAACAGAAATTGTTTGTGCTTCCTTTTTGTAATGGGGGAATTAGAATGTTTGCTAAGGAAAGTGGAATAGCTCACTGTGAAAGTAGAAAGTGCTCCCTGTATTAGAATATCTCCTGGAGAAAGTAGAAACTAGTGGGGGTAAAGTAGAACCAATTGCTAAGAAAGGAGAAGTAATTGCAGCTAAAGTAGAACAGTTTGCTGTGAAAGTAGAAAGCGCTCACTATATTAGAACTTCTCCTGAAGAAAGTAGAAACTAGTGGGGGTAAAGTAGAACCAATTGCTAAGATAGGAGAAGTATTTACAGCTAAAGTAGAACAGTTTGCTGTGAAAGTAGAAAGCGTTCCCTGAATTAGAACTTCTCCTAGGGAAATTAGAAACTAGTGGGGGTAAAGTAGAACCGATTGCTAAGAAAGGAGAAGTAATTGCAGCTAAAGTAGAACAGTTTGTAACAAAAGTAGAAAGCGCTCCCTGTATTAGAGCTTCTCCTGGAGAAATTAGAAACTAGTGGGGTAAAGTAGAACCAATTGCTAAGAAAGGAGAAGCATTTGCAGCTAAGGTAGAACAGTTTGCTGTGAAAGTAGAAAGCGTTCCCTGAATTAGAACTTCTCCTAGGGAAATTAGAAACTAGTGGGGGTAAAGTAGAACCGATTGCTAAGAAAGGAGAAGTAATTGCAGCTAAAGTAGAACAGTTTGTAACAAAAGTAGAAAGCGCTCCCTGAATTAGAACTTTTCCTGGAAAAAGTAGCCCCGCCTGCTCAAAATGTAGAACACCTTCCATTCAAATTAGCAGTACGCATCCCTAATACGGAGATAACCCCTAGAAAATAGAAAAATATCAATTTACTAACTTTACTGCATATTAATTTTATGAATTATTTGGTAAAATGATAATTATCTAATAGAAGGGAGGAGTTATACATTGTCTATGCGCAGTTTCATCATGACGGTGACAATCATCTTCATGTCAATGTTCCCATTAAATATGGCAAATGCCAGCACAAGCTTTGCCGATGTCCCTTCTACAAACGGGGCATACGGAGAGATTTCTTATTTAGTAAATGCAGGTGTTATCAAGGGGTACACTGAAAATGGGAAAACACTGTACAAGCCAAATGCACATGTAACGCGTGGACAAGCGGCGAAAATGGTCGTTGTTGCAACGAAGAACAAACCTTTAACTGTACAAAATTCTTCGTTTTCTGATGTAACAGTCGGAACGGAGCTTTCAGGATATGTAGAAAGTGCAGTAAAATTAGGATTTTTCTCAGAGCAATCAAAAGGGAAATTTGCACCGAATACACCTTTAACACGTGAAGAAATGAGTAAAGTTTTAGCGATTGCCTTTAATTTAAATACTAATGAAACGGGTAAGCTGGAAGTACCATTTAAAGATATTAATCCATCATACAGCTATTATCCGTATGTAGCGGCTATTTACTTTAATGGAATTACAGTAGATGCAGAAAAGTATAATCCTAAAAATTCAGTAACACGTGCACAGTTTGCATCATTTATTGCCCGTGCATCTTCAGAAAAATACCGTTTACCATTACCAGTGCAAGGTGTGAGCGTACCGAATATTTCGGCGGCGATTGCTTCGGTAAAAGCAAAAGTGGATAACTTGAATGTACGAACATCTTCCTCTTCAGCAAACGCTTCGAACATTTTAACAAAAGTAAACACAGGCACACCATTTAAAGTATTTGAAGTACAGCAGGATGGTTGGCTGAAAGTTTCGTACGAAGGGCGTTATGCCTATGTTTATAAAGATTATGTTGATTTTACTGATGAATCAGGACAGTTAATCAATAAAGTTCAAAAAAATGTTTACGCACTAAATGATATTCAAGTCTATCAAAAGCGCGATGTTAGTTCTGATATTGTCAGTTCTTTAGCGGATAAAGAAAAAATTGCCGTTTATGGCACAATTGGCAATTGGTATGTCACATTAGTCAATGGTTTACCAGGTTATGTCCGCATTTCACAAACACAGGATACTTTGCCGGTAGAAGAAGTGGTGACACCACCTGTAGTAGAAGAAAAACCGACAGTGGAACCTCCAACTACAGTAGTGGAAGAAGAACAAAATACGCCTGAACCACCTGCTGAAAGTGGAGTAGAAAATAGTCAGCCAGAAAAGCCGATGACACCTCCACAACAGCTATTAACGAATACAATTGGCAAAGCGACAGTTGATGCATTACATATTCGGGAGTCAGCGTTAGGTACATCTCGTTCACTTGGTCAAATTAAACGAGGCACACTTGTGGAAGTACATTCATTATCAGGAAATTGGGCTGAAATAACGTACAACGGTATTAATGGTTATATTAATAAAACATATTTACAGCTACTTAACCAAACGGGTGCGGCTGTGAAGGATCGCATTATCGTGCTCGACCCAGGACATGGCGGAAAAGACCCTGGAGCAGTTAAAAAGAATGCACGTGAAAAGGAAATCGTTTTAAAAGTTGCTAACTTAGTTAAGCAAAAGCTTGAAAAAGACGGTGCAACGGTAAAAATGACTCGTATAGCTGATACTTTCCCAAGCCTGGAAGAGCGTGTTAAATATGCGAAAAATGAAAACGGTGAGATTTTCATCAGTCTACATGCAAATGCGGCTTCAAAAGAAACGGCAAAAGGCACTGAGACATTTTACAGTGTGACGTCTAATGCAAATGAAAAAGAAGATTTTGCATTAGCAACTGCCATCAATAATGAAATTGTCAAAAATGCTAAAATGTATAATCGCGGTGTGAAGCGTGCTGATTATGTCGTTATTAAAGGACAAGTTATGCCCGCTGTGTTAGTAGAACTCGGTTTCTTAACAAATAGTGAAGATTACAATAAATTAGTATCTGATGACTACATCGAAATTTTTGCTCAATCTATTTATAATGGTATTGTCGAGTATTATACGAAATAGTTTTTAAAATCTGAGTTTCTCTCTTTTTATAAAGGAAGAAGCTTGGATTTTTTTATGTTTAAGTGGCGATTAAATTTTGTAAGTGGACATTATATAATGAAAGTGTCGAATATTTTCTTGAAAATGTCTAATATGTGTTTAAAAGTGGATATTAAGTGGAAGGTAAATGGAGATTATCTTTAGATTTTTGTCTATTAAAGGTCGTGAAGTGGCGAATAGCAGGTTAGATACAAAAAATCCAGTACCCCGATTAAAACCGAGGTACTGGATTTTTAAGTTAAGTTCCTGGAATAAGTTGAACTAAATCAGAGCGTACCCAACCGTGTTTAGCAGGCGGGTTATTATCTGAAAGAATCTTGTACCATACATAGCCGTCTGTACCCTTCGTTTCTTCGACGATTGCAACTGGGTAACCAAACACGCCTGTTTCACCTACATATTTTGCTTTATAAGTGAAGTGAACTGGTGAATTTGTTGATGGTTCTGTACGGACATTCACTAAATGACCGTTTTCATATGACACAAATGCTAACTTAGCTTGTTTGTAATCCTTTTTGCCGAATCGGTTGTCCATACGGAACATATGTCCCGCAATTTTACTGCCCCAGAAAGGATCAGATGCGTAGTGAACATTCAGACCCGACGTTTTATTGCCCGGTGCTGCTCCTTTTGCATAGCCGCCTGACTGTGGTGCATAGTTTAAGTTCACATAGTGATTAATAAATGCCATGACACTATCATCACGTGATGCATAAATTTCCCCTAAAGTAGGATCTGTATCGAAAACTCTTATACCGAAAATGTTATTTTTCGTTAAGGCATTTTTACTTACCCCGTAATCACCTTCGTGCATTGCGGCTGCTAAAATGAATAAAGCATTTACATTATATTGTGCTTCTACCTGTTTCAATAATTTACCCATACCAATTAAACGAGATTCAATCGGTGCTTTGGCGTATTGAGGAGAAGTTGGAATCGCTTGACGTTCCAATAATAAGGTCATGATTATATTATCTAACTCTTCCGCTGTATAGTTGGAAGGCTGACGAATTGATTGGAATTGGAAGTAAGAATAATGTGTCCCTACTTTTTTCGTTAAGAATACATCCGAATAGAAGTTTACCCCATCTTGGCTATAGTACTGTACCCCTTGCTGCATAAATGCGGGTGCTTCGCCAACTTCATAATCCCAATTATATTTTTGTGAAGTATGATTATATGTTCGATGTGTTAAATAGCCACCTTTAACAAAATAGTAATCTTGTCCTTTAATTAAGCTTGTTGGCGTTAATGTTACTTCATCAATTTTCGCATAGCCTTTTGTATCCGCTAATTGAACGATTGCATATTGATCGTTGCTTCCAAAGTATTTAAATTGAGAGCCTTTCGCTGCATATGATAACGACTTAGTAAATTTTTGATCTGAATAAACCGTTACTGTAGTTGCGGATGCTGAAGCAATACCTGCAGACATTTTAATGATTTTGTCACCTTTTAATATAAGGTTTGAACCAGAACTATTTAACGCTGCTTCTGCTTGCTCATAGTTAAAGTAAACAGTTGGATTTTTATCAATAACGCCTTTTGAAATTTTACCGACATAGTAAACATTCGGATTTGGAGCAGGTGGTGTTACAACAGGACCTGCATTACTGTCATCTTCTTTTACAGCAAAACTTTCAATAGTGCTATTCATACGGAATAAAAATGCAGCAGCATGGCCGATTGTTGCATTTCCTTGTGGATCAAAGAATACACCTTTATTAGTATGAGAACCGCGAATGATATTGTAATAAACATTTGTAGCAACAGCAGGTTTGAACTGGTCGCTTATTTTGTTATTGTCTTTAAATGTTAAAGGTTGTCCATCAAGCGGAACGTTAGAATAACGAAGCGCTTTTTGTAAAAAGCCTGCCATATGCTGGCGCGTAATCTTTTCATTTGGACGGAATGTGCCATCCGGATAACCACTTAGAATATTTGCCCCCGCAGCAGCCTGAATATCAAGTGTAAGTCCATTGCCAGCTTTTAAATCTTTAAAAGTATATGTAGAAGAAGCTGGTAACTGAAGTGCACGCGTTATATATGAAGCGAATTCACCGCGAGTAACAGCGCGGTTCGGGTTATAGTTACCTTTACTGTCAGGTCGTATAACACCTAGATTTGACCAATATGTTAATTCATTCACCATTTGGTGGCCTTTAATATCATTTGCATGAGATGTTGACTGTGTTGTAAAAGACAAAGCTACGACAAAAGCGAATGCTAGTCCAATTATTTTTTTAAACACATATTCACGCTCCTTTCCCTATTTGGCTATTTTAACAATTTATGAGAATGAATAATAGAAAAATAGTAATTTTTTATTCGTTTGTAATATAATTGTAAAAAAATGGTTTTGAAGAAGTGTGATAGAGAAAAATGAAGTAGATTTAACAATATGGAGCTAAATGCTAAACCTACTTGATAAATGAAGGGGATTAAGCTTAACAATAAAAGTCCAGTAGAAGTAAATGAGATACATGGAGAAAAAGTGTGGAGGATACGATTTATATGGAAGATGAATCTTTAAATATTTAAAGCCTTGGAAATTTTTTTCACTTCTTTAGTTAAATAATTTAGCTGTTCTTGTATACCTTTTATATCGACGTTATTATTCGTATTATTAATAGTCAACTGTTGGGCTTCTTGTATAGCTAGTGCAGTTGCAAACGTAGAAATCCCTTCAGCTAGCGTAGCTAATAAACCTGCTATAACTTCTAGTGAAGCTGCCTGAATGACCGGGGAGTTCTCCTGTGCTGCTTCGTTATTTTTTTTGCGGTTATTATTTTGCAATGCTATGACCTCCAAACTAGTGTTATATACATCTTATGGAGATAATGAGCAAATATGAATATTGCTCAGAAATTTGGTGAATAACTTAGTTTAAGAATAGCGCAAGCTCCCAATGGTGGCGTCCTTCGTAAAAATACCGAATATATCAGGAAGCTTCTATTAAACTTCATTCTATTAAAACGACATTCCTCTAATATTAATATGTGTTTTGTATGAACATTGTATTATAATTGTAACCATATTATACTTAAGTTCGTCTTAATCCACATGAGCAAAACTCATCTAAAATAGGGAACTACATATAAGAAAGGGTTTGGGACATCTATGAAGGACATTTCTGTCAAAATGAATAAAAATGAGTGGCTCGAAATCTTGGGAGCGATGATTGTACTTTGTGCGGCAACACTGCTGCCACCAGCTATAGCACAAATCAGTACTGCTATCTTCTTTGTGCTATTTGCATTTTTCAAGCCATTTCAAAGTTTAGTGATTTTAGTACCGTACGTAATTTTCCGTACACTTTTTATTGAACTAAACCCTGGACTGAAACTAATAGGAGATTTAATAACAATTGTAGTATTATTACGAATGTTCCTATTGAATATAAAGAAATTTAAAACATGGTTCCACTTTAAGCCATTTGAATATTTCTTTTTTGCCTTTTTAATTTTTGGGGCGGTTATCGGTTATAAAAACGGAGTCTCACTTGGAGCGATTGTGTTCCAATTACGTACATTCGGCGTAATGTATCTGTTGTATTATATTATTAGCCGAAGTGAATTGCCGAAAAATTTCCTTGTAAAACTTGCATGGGTGACTGTATTTTCAGGTGCCATCATTTTTGTACAAGGTATCGTCGAAAAATTATCAATGCGCCAATTATTAATGCCGGAAGTTTGGACTCAAAAGATCCTTTCATCTACTAACTTTGTGAGGATATATGGAATGCTTAACAATCCAAACTCGTTGGCTTTAGTCATGTTCTTTGCAATTAGTGCAGTATTTTTCCTGCGTTGGGTATATAAAGATGCTGAATTTAAATGGAGTCTTCGTATTGCGCAAGTAGCATTCTTTGGTATGCTGTTACTGACATTATCTCGTGGTACTTGGATCGCAGCGTTTGTATTCGTCCTTTTCTTTATGTTAATTGCACGCAATTGGCAGTTATTGAAAAAAATTGCCGTTACATTGGTCGTATCTATAGTATTGATTTATTTGCCAGTCAACTGGGGAGTTACACTTTTACTGAACTTAGGTGTAGAAAGTACCGTAGCACCAGATGAAATTTCAGGCGGAATCAGTAACCGATTCACTGAAACATTTTCAGACGATACACTGGAATTAATGCAGGAAAGCGGCCGAATGTTCTATATTAAAAAGGGTATTGAAGTATTAAAGGATTATCCTATTACGGGCGCAGGCTTTGGTACATTCGGTGGCTCTGCAACGTTATCGTATGATTCACCAATTTATGAAGAGTACGGAATTCGTTCAGATATTTATGGTGGTAAAAATTTCTACTCTGATAACCAATACATCCAAGTTATTGCAGAAACTGGCGCTGTAGGTGTACTTCTATTTGCAGGTTTCTTACTTGCGATGGTGTGGATGTACTGGAAGGAACGCAAAACTGTATTCGGCCAATATTTATTTGGACTATGGTTTGCAACAGGTGTTGCCGGTTTCTTCTATAATATTTGGGAGTTAAAAGTATATGTACTCTTTTACTTTATCCTATTTGGTATATTTGCAAGTACACGCATGATGTATCCAATGCTTAAACTTAGTGATTATGAAAAACAAAAAGCAGAATAATATGAATGGAACTACCTCTTGTCAGGTAGTTCTTTTTTTGATTTCTACCTCTTTTTCTTAAAATATGTAATTTTATGTTGAAAAGTATAATTTTTTGTAAAATGTAACAAAAGATTAATAGTTTCTTTGGCGAAAATTTGTTAAGGTAAGATATAGGTAAAAAGAGAGGAAGGTGACTTGCTTCAAATTACACAGGAAGCGCATATTATGAAAACAAAAAAATCCTTAATTTTGGCAATGTTAATGGTGTTTGCATTAATTTTTAGTACACCACAATTTGCTAGTGCTGCACAATCGACAAATGACTCGTATCCGCTGTCACCAGGGGTAAAATATTCAAACTACACGCATAAAGGAACAAAAACGAATATAGTAAATCACTTAGAAGTGGATTTAGCTAATTCTTTTACAAAAATCGGCTTAGGTTTACCAAATCCTATTACTACACTAATGACGACAACGCAACATGCGAATAATCGTTCAAAGGAAGGGAACAGGGTAGTTGGTGCTATCAATTCTAACTTCTATAATATGGGTGATGGCTATCCGTTATATTTGATTTCTCAATATAATACAATCGTAACACCAAGCGTTATATCTAGCTCAAGCTCCAATTATGTAAGTCAGCCGATTGCTTTCGGTATTACGAAGGATGGTAATGGTGAAATTGCATACTACAACAGCAAAATTAACGTTACATACAATGGTGAGACAAATGAAGTAAATGGTTTGAACGTTAAGCGCGGAGATAATGAAGCGGTTATTTATACACCACAAAACCATAGTTCCATGACACCAAATGGTGGTAAAGGAATGGAATTTATTGTGGAAACAGGCAATACAATTGGCGCAACGAAGTTTGGTCAAACGTTAACTGGGAAAGTAACAGCAATTCGCGGCTATGATGATGAAGCGAAGGCAAAAATTCCCCGTAACGGTTTTATACTTTCATTTAATGGCTCAACTTGGGGCGATAAATACAGAGGTATTAAAATCGGTGATGAAATTTCAGTAAACTTCTCAATCGACAACCGCTGGATGGATGCACAGTTTATGATGGCGAGTGGTCCATTACTAGTACTCGACGGTAAGAAAAATGTAACAATGAACGAATCAAGTTCACGTGCAAGAGAAACTGCACCACGTACAGCGATTGCAATTAGTAAAGACAAGAAGAAGGTACACTTAATTACAGTAGATGGACGTGTTAGTTCAAGTGCTGGGATGACATTAACGCAGTTTGCAGATTATTTAGTAAGTCTTGGCTTCGATCGTGCCATCAATTTAGATGGTGGTGGCTCAACAACAATGGGTATACGTAAATATGGAAGTAATACGGTAGTATTAGCGAATACACCGTCTGGAGGCACACAACGTCGCGTCTCTGCAATCATTGAAGCGATTAGTACAGCACCAACAACAAGTGCGCCAAAACATATTCAAGTAACTCGTGATAAAGTTGGCACATTATTAGTGGGGGCAACAGTAAAACTTACACCAAATTATGTGTTGGATGAGTATTACAATCCACTACCGATGAATGCAAGTGATTTTACTATTACACCACAAAATAAGACAGTTTCAGTAAATGGATTAAGCTATACAGCTGTTTCACCTGGTTCTGAACGTTTAACAGTATCGAATCAAGGTGCTGTTCAATCGATTAGCTTTAATGTAGTGGATGCGCCAGCCGGACTTACTATTTCAGGAGTGTCAGGAACGGTTGAACCAAATGCATCAATTCAGTTAAAAGCAAATGTTACTGGGGCAAATAATGAGCCATTAATTTATAATGATTCACAAATTCAATGGTCAATAGATGGAGATATTGGTTCGGTATTTAGTTCGGGCGTATTCAAATCAAATGGTAAAGAAGGTACTGCCCGTGTAACGGCAACATTAGGAACGAAATCCGTTTCTAAAGAAATCGTTGTAAAGGCAGCAGAAAAAGCATTGTTCAAAGATATTTCTGTGAACAATCGATATAAAACTGAAATAACATATTTAGTTGAAAATAAATTAATCAGCGGTTATCCGGACGGAACATTTAAACCTGAATTAGCTTTAAATCGTGGCCAGGCGGCTGTATTGTTAACGCGTGCATTAGGTTTATCCACAAAAGATGTTGCGAACCCAGGATTTAGTGATTTATCAACGAACAACACTTATTACGGTGCAGTTGCTGCCATTGTGCAAGCAGGTATTATGAATGGTACAGGTGATGGCAAGTTCGAGCCAGGTAAACCTTTGACTCGTGCACAAATGTCAAAAATTCTTGTTGAAGCATATGGCTTAACAGGTACAACAGCTGCGAAATTCAAAGATGTAAGCACAAAGCATTGGGCATATGATTATATTCATACTTTAGCGGCAAATGAGATTACTACAGGCTATGAAGACAATACATTCAAACCGGGTGTAGAAGTATCACGTATGCACTTCAGTTTATTCTTATACCGCACAATCACACAACAATAAATATTTGAGAACCTTTGTAAAGCTGCAGCGAGGAATCGCAGCTTTTACAAAGGTTTTTTGTTGGGGAAAACGGAGGAGAGTGGGGAGGGAGGGAGGAACTATTGATATGAGCTTAAAGCGAAGGAGTTACGACGGGGAGGTATATAAAAATAAGAGAGGCGAATATTGTTTATAATTGCAATTTATATTAAAAATGTATTTCCTGCAAATAGGGTTAAATAGACAATTTGCCAAGAAAAAACGCCTGAAATCACCAAGTCGCAACCAATACTAAATACAAACCGTCATTTAAATGAAAAAACACATTTTTTCGTATTGAATAAAGTAATCTCACTTTCGAGAATATCGTTTCAAACGAACATTATGCTATACTTAAAATATAATTTATTAAGTGGAAGGGGGTTCCTAAGTTAGTTTTGTACCCCCTTTTTTCAAATGAAAATGAAATAAACCAGGCATACATAAATGCTTGATTCAAAGGATGATTGTATAGATGAAAATTGGAATTGTCGGAAATTACGGAAATGATAACAATGGGGATGAGGCGATTTTATTAAGTATCATTCGCCAATTACAAAAGGTATTTCAAATAGATACACAAAATATAACGGTGTTTAGCAATAATCCGAAACAAACAGCAGAACGTTATAGTGTACAAAGCGCTCCGTTATATTACAAAAATGGAAATGCGGTAAAAACATTCGCTAAAACATATAAAGAGAATTCTAAAGTGGTAAAAAATCTCGATTTCGTCGTTATTGGCGGCGGCGGTATTTTAATGGATCTTTATAAACGTGAAGCCCCATTATACGGCTCATATGCGATGATGGCGCAAAATAACAATGTACCTTATGTCGTATATGGCTGCGGAGCTGGACCTCTAAATACAGGTTTAGGGAAATGGTTCATACGCTACATGGCAAAGCATGCACAAAATATTTCTGTGCGCGATCCGCAATCTCAAGCTCTTTTAAAATCCATCGGGGTAAAACGAGATGTACCTGTAATTGGGGATCCGGCATTTAGTTTAGAAGTAGAACGTTCAAATTATAGTGAAAAACCAAAATCAGTAGGTGTGACAGCGGTACCTTATTATAATGCTTCGTACTGGCCAACAGGTGATGAAGCAAAGTATGAAAATTATATAAACGGTATGGCGAAAAATTTAGACCGTTTAATTGAAGAGCAACAAGTTGAAGTTACGTTTTTTGCTACGAAATATCCACAAGATGCTGACGTAACAAAAGATATTCAGGCGAAAATGAAGCATGCACAAAACACAACAATCATTGATGAAAATTTACCGCCCCAACGTATTTTGGACCTTACAGCTACATTCGATGTATTAATCGGTACACGACTGCACTCACTGATTTTAGCAACAGATGCAAAAACGCCGATTATTGGTGTGTCGTATCATGTAAAAGTAAATGACTTTTTACAAATGGCTGGGCTAGGGAACTATTCTTTACCAATCGAAGAGCTTCATAAATCGGATGAAAAATTTGCGATGCTTTTTAACGACATGGCTGTAGATTGGAACGGTGCGCAAAAATTAGCGGCTCGTACAAATGCGTCATTTAAAGAGAAATCAGCATTAGGAGAGCGGCTTTTAAAAGAAGGTGCTAAAAGATCATGAAAAAAGTTTTAGTCATTAGCAATATGTATCCATCAAAGGAGCATTTAGCTTACGGCATTTTTGTGAAAAATCAGGTTGAACAACTTGAGAAAGAAGGTATAGAAACATTACTTGCTGTTAATACGAATCCGGCGACAGGGAAGAAAAATGTGCTGCTGAAATATGCGAAATGGGCGCGAAATGTTATGCGTACTTTCCGCGCTAATAAGCGAGAAATTTCGCTCACACATAGTCACTATGTCTTTCCGAGTGGACTGTTCAGTTATTATTTAAAAAAGCGCTATAATATTCCTTATATCGTAACAGCTCATGGTGGAGATATTAATAAAATGGCCAAAAAGAGTGGACAAATTCGCCAGTTTACAGAGAAAATTCTGCAATCGGCCGACCATGTCATTGCAGTTGGGGAAGAGCTTGCGGCTACAATTGAAAAGAGCTTTAACGTTCCTGACGATAAAATTACGGTCATGAGTATGGGGATTGACCGTAATGTTTTCAAGAAATCAGAAGATAAAAAACAGTGTGCTGTACAGCTCGGAATGGACCCGGAAAAAACGAATTTCCTGTTTGTCGGCAATATTATTCGAGATAAAGGTGTGGCAGAACTTATACAAGCCTTCAATAAAGTTACTGAAAGCGCACCTGGTCAATCAGCGCTTTACTGTGTAGGATCAACAAAGGATACGAATTTTACAAGTAAAGTGAAGGAACTTGCAAAGGATAATGCCGATATTCACTTTATTGAGCCTATGCCACAGCCAGAATTAGCCCGCTATTTCCAAGCAGCGGACGTTTTTGTTCTTCCTTCCTATATTGAAGGGCTCGGATTAGTAGCATTAGAGGCGATGAGCTGTGGGACACCTGTAATTGCATCTGATGTCGGAGGATTGCATTACATGTTGGCAGATGGTGCCGGTGTATTAGTCCCACCTAAAGATGAAATTCTGCTGCAGCTCGCACTTGAAAATGCAGTAAAAGAAGGTATGCAAGTCAATGAATCACGAGTGAACGAACTGCTTGCACTTCATGATGCAAAAGAAATTATTACTCGGCTAAAAGAGCTCTACACAACACATGCAAAATAAAGTAACTGTAATTAAAGGATTGTGATAAGCGTTGAAAGGAATTTTAAAAATAATAGGGGCAGTAGCTGTTATTAATATAATAGCTAGGTTAGTTGGCTTTGCCCGGGAGACATATATCGCAACCGCATTCGGAACAACGCTATATGCGGATAGTATTGTTAATGCTTATACGATCCCAAACTTTCTGTATTTAGTAATTGGCGGGGCGTTTACGACGGCGTTTATATCGGTTTACCATAAAACTACGTCAAGTATAACGGAATATATTCGTCGTACATTTACAACGATACTCATTACGATTACGCTTGTTGTCATTTTGTTTATGGTTTTGGCAGATCCGATATTAATGCAGTTTTTCCATGTGAAAGATGAAGCAGAATATGAAATACTGCGCTCTCTTTACTTTTGGATGATGCCATCAACGATTATGCTCGTGTTATCGACTTGGATGAGCGGTATTTTAAATGTCCAGGGCCGCTACCATTTATCGGCATTTTCAGTTCTTATTTATAATGGCTCATTTTTAATTGTATCGGTTGTGCTGTCTATTATGATGGGACCAATAGGAATGGGGATTGGGGCATTGGTTGGTGCCATTTGTATGTTCCTATTCTTAGTCTACGGTGTGCGTAATGTGAAAGAAATGTCATTTAAACCGAGTATAAAAGGGGCAGAAGACCAAAAAATGCTATGGAAAGTAGCATTGCCTATTTTACTTGGTGGTGCCACAGCCCAGGTTTATATACTAATCCAGAGCTTCTTTTCAGCAATGCTTGAAGAAGGGGTTCGGTCTGCAATGAACTATGCAACCAAAATGTCACAGTTCCCACAGGCAATCTTAATGACAGCTGTAACGACGGTAATTTTCCCGTTACTTAGTAGAAAAGAGGGGGAAGGGGATACAGAGTCTGTAAAGGCACTTTACGTTCGTGGAATGCGCTTATTATACATACTCGTTTTACCTGTCGCCGTGTTCTTCTACTTCCAGGCGGAAGGGATTATACGAATCGTATTCGAATATAACAAATTCGATGCTGAATCAACAGCAATTACAGCACCATTACTACAAGTATTCAGTACAACGATGTTCTTCCTTGCAGCGAATACGTATATTACACGTTTTTATTATGCAAAGGGTAACTCTGTACTACCAATGATCTTTAGTATTTTAACAGTATTCGGTGTGAATATTGCAGTTGTATTAGCTACGATTGATGCTTTAGGTGCAAATGCAGTAGCACTAGGTACATTAGTCAGTGCAATCGTGAACTTCCTGTTACTTATTATTGTTTTACATAGTAAATATCAATTAAAACTTGTAAACAAAAATGTTGGACAGTTCATAAAACTGGCAGCAATTGGCTTAGTGTTTATTGCGGTTAACTGGGCGATTGCCGAATGGATTGTGTTTGATCAAAAGTGGGTGCATATTATACTCACATTTGTATTAGCTTCTATTAGTTATTTCATAATACTTTTTGTGTACAAAGTACAGGAGCTTCAGCAAATTGCGGAGAAAGTAAAAACAAAACTCTTCAAAAAAAAATAAAGAAAGGCGTATCCGAATCAGGATGCGCTTTTTTGTGGGGAATATAAAGCCCGGCTTTTCACTTTGCAGGACAATTTACGGATTGCTAACAAGTAAAATATTCGAAAATAATGTTAATAGACTGCATAATATGCAATGATATCTTATATTTATGACAGATACCTTTATTTTAAGAAATAATTAATATATAATTAGATTTGGAATAATTGGAATTAATTATATGATGTACTAATCATCTAAAATAGAGATAAGGGTGGAGAGGTATGGCAAGAGGACGTCGTGTAAATTCAAGCGGTGAAAAAAGCAAAAAGCTATTACTGGAAAAGGCAATTGAATTATTTTCTACATACGGTTATCATCAAACAAAAATAAGTGACATAGTAAGAGCAGCAAATTTAACGCAACCTACATTTTATTTATATTTCCAAAGTAAAGAAACGTTATTTAATGATTTAAATGAACAGTTCCAAAATGAATTAATTGATCTATTCTCTAATTCTTCAAGTGAAGTAACGAATGAAAACTATGCAACAGAAATTATACAAAAAAATTTAAAAAAGATATTTGACTATTTCATGAAAAATCCTAACTTAACGAAAATCGGGTTTTATGATGCAGAGCAATCTACGGCTGTAAAGCAAATGCTTGTTTCGAAATTGGAAAATGTTATTAACAATAATTTAAATGAGTATCCAGTAGCGAAACATGTTAATGCGACGGTACTAGCAGAAAGCTTGATCGGGTCGATGGAGCGCTTAACACTAACAAACTTATTAACAAATAAAACAAATCCAGAGCAATTAGCTCAGGATATTAGTATGATTTATTTTGCAAATGAGAGAAGCTTAGTTCACCAATAATTGTATTAGAGACGATTCGCAATTACATACGAATCGTCTCTTTTCTTTTTTTATTTTGCTGTAACGTACAAATACATACCGGTTTTTAATTTATTGCCTTTTTCTCCTTTGATTTTTGGATGGATAATTAAGGCATATTCTTTTCCGGCTGTTAATTCCTTTTTAGGAGTGACAAAAAGCTGTCGCCCGGATACTTTATAGGATGTTTCAACAATGTTCCCGCCAAGTTCGACTAATTCTATTGATGTCGTATCAATTGATTTTGCTAGATTATTGGAAAAGTTAATTTTAAATGTTTTATTTAATGGTACGTTTTTTAAGGATGTGATTTCTTTATAATTGTTTAAGCTAGATGCAATTGTATCGTAATGAGCTTTGAAAAGTGGATTACTCACAGTTTGTATATTCGGTTTTACCCCAACTTCATTAATTTTCGTACCATTTGGACCGTAGAAATGACCGACCGTTAATTTTAGGAAACTACCATCTTCAAGCTCATAAAATCCCTGCATTGAGCCTTTACCATACGTTGTTTGCCCATATAATATTGCGGACTTTTGATCCAAAAGTGCGGCTGCTGTCATTTCCGATGAGCTGGCACTGAATTTATTTATGAGTAACTTCGTATTGGCAGGAAATGTACTGGACTGTTTAATAGAGCGGACATTGGAAGTTCCGGTAGCTTCGGTAATTTTGTAAGCATAAATAGCATTTGGGAACATTCCGATGAGCTGTTCTGCTGCAGTCACATAACCCCCGCCATTATTTTGTAAATCAAATATAAACGTTTTGGCTCCTTTGTTTTTCAAATCACGAATCGCTTTTGTTATTAAGCTGGCAGTATCATTTGAAAATGAGTTTAAAGAAATATAGCCGGTGTTGCCATATAAAATTTTCGTCTCTACATTCGGCAATGAAAAAGCTTTACGTGTTAAATTCTTTTTTGAAATTGTTCCATCTTCACGTAATATTGTTAAGGAAACTGTAGTATTTTCCGCTCCTTTAATACGGGAAGAGGCTTGATCAATTGTAAGGGGGGGAGTTGACACGCCATCGACTACAGTAATAATGTCGCCTGCTTTTAAGCCGGAACTTTTTGCACTGCCTCCCTCAATAACCTCGGTAATTAGAATACCTTTTTCTACTTTTTCAATGACTACGCCTATTCCGACTGAAGTAAGCTCAACACCATTAATGAATTCTTCAAATTCCTCAACGGTAAAGTAGGTTGAATATGGATCGAGCATATTCATTAGTTGCTCAATACTTGTAGCGCGGTTGATATCACCATTGATATTGCCCACATAGTTTTCCTTTACGATTTGCTTTGCTTCGTCCAAGGGAGCAGCGAGCACAGTAAATGGAATTGTTAAGCACAGGATGAAAAATAGCAGTGCCGACAAATGCTTCTTGATCATGAGTCCACCTCATTAATTTATTTTTGTGGAATAATGGGAATAGGATAACTTCCATATTATTGTTATTTCCATTATACGCCATATTTAAAGAGGGTACATTAAAAGTTTTCACTCTTAACATACCCTCTTCATTGTTGTACACTTATTTTCGTTTTACTAAGTACATAATGTAGCCGATAATCCCGCCTACCAATGCTGGGACAACCCATGCGATACCTTGCTCGTAGAATGGGAATATTGATAGGAATTTATCATAGGCTTCAATTTCAAAACCAGCTTGTTTTATGCCATCATAAATCGCAACAATTCCTGTAAATATTAATGCCATGCCATAAACGCTCGGTGCATGGTTAAATAAGTTACCGAATAGTGCGAATAACATAAGCACAATAGCAAACGGATAAATCGCTACTAATACTGGTAAAGATAAGTTAATTAAATCTTCTAGTCCAAAGTTTGAAACACCGAAACTGAATAGCGCAAAAATAACTAAATACAGTTGATAAGAAACTTTAGGGAAAATTTTATGGAAGAAAGTCGCATTTGCCGATAACAAACCTACTGAAGTTGTTAAACAAGCTAAAATGATAACTGCCGATAAAATAATATTACCTGCCTGCCCGTAAAGTTGTTGTGCTGCTAATGAGATAATAGTTCCGCCATCTTTATGGAAGCCAATAGCTGAAGTACTTGTTACTCCGATATATCCTAACGATACATATACAAAGGCTAAACCAAGTGCAGCGACAATGCCTGCAAAGATAGTGATTTTAATTTGTTGAGCTTTTTCCGTTACTCCTCGAGCTACTAAAGATTGAATGATTACAATACCAAATACTAATGATGCAAGTACATCCATTGTTAAATAGCCTTGTATGAATGATTCACCGAAAGCGTTATTTATATATGCGCCTTGTGATTCACCAATCTCTCCCATTGGAGTAAGGACCGCTTTGATTGCAAGTAAACAAATAACGATTAAAAGAGCCGGTGTTAAAATTTTTCCTACACGATCGACTATTTTTGTCGGATTGTAAGCTAAATAGAATGTTAAACTGAAAAATAAGAGAGTTGTAATAAATAATGGGATCCAGCTTTCCTGCATCGTATTAGATAAAAACGGTGCAACTCCGATTGAATAAGATACGGCACCTGTTCGCGGAATCGCAAAGAATGGTCCAATAGATAAATAAATAATAGAAGTAAAGATGATTCCGAAATATGGATTAATACGACGTGCTAATACTTCCAAATCACCGCCATTTTTTGCAACAGCAATTATACCTAAAAGAGGCAGCCCAACTCCTGTTATTAAAAATCCGATCATGGATATTAGTATATTTTCCCCTGCCATTTGACCTAATTGGGGTGGGAATATGATATTACCTGCACCTAGAAAAAGCGCAAATAACATAAAACCTACCGCGATATTATCACGAATAAAACTTGTCTTGTTACTCATGTTGACTGAACTCCTTTTAATTTGAAAATACAAAACTTTCTAAAAATTTAAATCTTTTCACAGAAATTAATTCTATCATAAAAATAGTAAAAAACAAGTACAACGGGCAAGGTAAATTTACCCTGTCCCTTAATTTACGCAATTTGGACAAAATTCAATTAACACTTAATAGGTAATGAAGTATAATAATATTCATAATTTGTTAATATTTTAATTGATATTCTATCTATTGACCTGTTGTTTCCTTTAATAGAAGTTAAGTAAAATAGATTTGAATAGGAGTTTCATAGAGAAGGAGGAGTTTTCCAAATGAATATTAAATGGAAGGTAATGCTAACGGGAATAGTATTTTCGACAGCATTACTAGTAACGCCAACTGTAGAAGCCGCACCTTCTTATTCGGTAAAAAAGGGTGATACGTTAACGAAAATTGCGAAAGCTCACAACACGACAATACATCAGTTGAAACAATGGAATAAACTAACTGAAGATCGGATTTACATAGCACAAAAACTAGTAGTGGTTCCTATTAAGAGTACTGTTACTACAACAGGGAACAGTAAAGTTAAAGCAATTTCCGTTGTAGAAGAAAAGGTGAAAGTGCAAGAAAATGCTCATTTTCATACAGTAGTTAAAGGAGATAATTTAACAAATATTGCTAAAAAGTATAATGTTTCGATTGTAAGTTTAAAGCAATGGAATAACTTAAATTCTGATGCCATTAAAGTTGGGCAAAAGCTTGCAATTGGCACACAAGCTAAAAAGGATCAAGCTGTTGAAGCACCGACTGCTGCTAACGTCGAAGCTGAAATTAACTTTAAACAAACCGCAGATGAAGCGATTGAGAAGCAATTAAGCAGAGAACTTGCCTTACCAGGTACTGTTTCGCATCATACGGAAGCTTTATATACTCATGCCATTGCTATTGCAAATGAAACAATAGGTATTCCTTATAAATATGGCGGGACAACAATTGAAGGTTTTGACTGCAGTGGATTCGTAAACTTTGTATTTAATTCAGTAGGTATTCAAATGGATCGAAAAAGTAGTCTCATGTATTTCGAGCAAGATACAACGAAAGTAGTGCAACCCGTGCCAGGAGATTTAGTGTTTTTCAAAAACACATTTATACCGACTATTTCTCATATGGGGATTTATTTGGGGAATGACGAATTTATACATGCGGGTTCTAAAGGAATTACGATTTCAAACGTCAATGAAAAATACTGGTCAGAACGCTTTGTTGCGTATAAACGACTAAATAATTTAAAATAAATTAGAAAAAGAACTAATAAATACACGTAGTATGTCGTTTACTAGTTCTTTTTCTATTACATAACTGAGCCTTAATGTTACAATTGTTACAACATAGAGGTCTTTTTTGGGTAATTGTTACAATAAATAACCACGATTTCCAGTAATATAGTTCTAAAACTCTATTATAAATAGGTTTTTATTACGAGTTTAAAGAATGGTAGAATAGGGTATATGTAACCTTATTGTTACAGAACTGTAATGTTATATTCTGTAATCTCATGTTAATCTGATATCAGTTAAGTTTTCAGAAAATTAATTGATGTTGGGGGAACACGATGGATTACTTTAAATTAATACGCAATTCCGTACTAACTTTGGCAGCAGCCTTCGTCATTTTCTTCACACCATTGAATGAAAAGGAAGCTTCTGCGGAATCGGCTTACTCCGTTGAAGAGCTGAAAGAAATCTCTTCCAAGTATATAGGGGTACGCTATTCATATGGCGGTACATCAGCAAAAGGTTTTGATTGCTCAGGCTATGTTCGTCATGTATTTAAAGAACTAGGTATTACTTCCCTAGAACGTACATCTTCAGATATGTATAATCAAGGAACTTCAGTAAAGAAAAGTGAATTGGAGCCTGGGGATTTAGTATTTTTCAATACATCTGGTAAACGTGTCTCTCATGTAGGGATTTATATTGGTTCAGGTAAATTCATCCATGCATCGACAAGCAAAGGTGTTATTAAAACAAGTATTAACGACAAATATTACTGGGGTAACAAATATGTAGGCGCAAAACGCGTTGCTAACTTCTCTACAGCAGAAGCAATCGCAGCAGCTGCAGAAGATGATTCAGATGTTGATAACACTCCAGAAGCAGAATAATACATAGCTTATACACACTACTACATACTGCATATATAGATCTCTCACTCTTTAACTAGAGTTGGGGGATTTTTTATTTGAGTTTTAGGTTTTCTGTGTAAATGAAGTGATAGTTCTACATAAGGCGTGAAGGTTTCTACATTAACTGAAAAAGTTTCTACATTCCGAATAAAAGTTTTTACTTTTCAAAGGAAAGTGGCTAATAAGAAGACGCCGTTCTACTTTTAAAGCGAGGTGTTTACATAAGGAGTCTGGGTTTCTACATTAACTAAAAAAGTTTCTACATTCCGATTAAGAGTTTCTACTTTTCAAAGGAAAGCGGCTAATAAGAAGACGCCGTTCTACTTTTGAAGCGAGGTGTTCTACATAAGGAGTCGGGGTTTCTACATTAGCAGAAAAAGTTTCTACATTCCGATTAAGAGTTGCTACTTTTCAAAGGAAAGTGGCTAATAAGAAGACGCCGTTCTACTTTTGAAGCGAGGTGTTCTACATACAATGTCAGAGTTTCTACATATCAAAAGAAAGTAGCTAATAAAAACCGGCCACATAAACGTTTCCGCTACAGATATTAGGCTAATTAAATCCTCGCACACTAAAAAACACAGCATTCGGAAATGAATTGAAATTCCGAATGCTGTGTATGATAGTTAATTTCTATTGTGGTACACGGGCTGTCCAGCGGGAAAGATCCATCCCTTTAACAGTAACCAATTCTTTAGGAAAAATAAATGTCCAAGGCTTTGTCGTATTTGGCTGTACAGATAAGACAGGATCTAATTTGAATGAGCCTTTTGCTACAACAACATTACGGGCATCCATAATTTCAAGTGGTAATTGTTCCAGATTAATCGCTTTTTCATGACCGTTACGGATAAAGATGGACGCATGTAAGCTGCCGTCGTTGTTCATCTTAGCTTGTAATCCTGTAAAGTTTACCTCAGTTTTACCTAATTTAGGTAAAGTTTTTACGATTTCTGCAAGCTTTTCTTGCTGATCTTGTGGTAATTGTTTTTTCCAAGTATCATCCAAGTCCAATTGGTGGCCACGTAATGATAATAAGTTAAATGAGATCTTCCAGCCTTCTTCAGGTACTTCGTCTGCTGTAATGGAAGAAGCAGGGAATGTGAAGATCCATGGACGTGCACTTTCTGCCGGGATTACGCCTAACTCTTTGAAGTCAAAGTAGTGTGAAGCTAAACGGTTGTCGTCTTTATCTAAAATTAATAATTCAATATCGCCTAATTCGATTGCTTCGGATAATGAAGAACGGAAAAATGCTTTAACATTCCATGAGCCGTTAGACAAAGAAGGCTCAATATTAATTGCCGATAATGATAATTGATTTGGCTTTAAAGGTGCTAGATCATTCGCTAAGAAATTAAATACATATTTTTGTTCTTGCGGTACATCCCATTCAGGATGGAAAGATAATTTTGTAATAACATCACGATTTTCATCTTTTTTAGAAGCTTTACCAGACGTTTCTACGACTGATGATGAATCAACAGCACTATCTTTACCTACTTTGTCACCTTTTTTAAATAAATCGAATAAACCCATTCTGTTATTCCTCCACATTCATCGTAATATTTTTCATAAATGCAACAAGTTCTTCTACAATTGTACGACGAAGTTCTTGATAGTTTTTACCGAATAGTTCTAGCCCTTCGCGTTGGTAAATTCTCATAGGGTCTTCTTGTTGGTAATGACGTAAGCCAATACCTTCTTTTAAATGCGCCATTTGCTCTAAATGTTTCACCCACATTTGATCGATGAAGCTCAACATAACTTGTGGAATAACGGCCATTATTTGTTCGTTTTCCTCAAAGCTTTCGATTACAGCCTTTAACTGTTTTACAGGAGGATCCATTGCATCAAGTAAATTTTTCACTTTTGTTTCATCGCGATTTACTATGACAGGTTCAATAAATAGAGAGTTTACTGTTTTCTCCATTTTATCGAAATCCCATTCAATAACATCCTTATCTTCAGGGGCATTTTCACGAACTGCAAAGTCCACTGTTTCATACATCATCCGAATAAGTAAAGGAATAATATCTTCATTCTTTAATACTTTATCGCGTAAATCATAGACAATTCGACGCTGATCATTAATAACATCATCCAGCTTTAAGTTGTATTCACGCATAGAGAAATGTGCACCTTCAACGATACGCTGTGTACGTTCGATCAGCTCTGTTACTTCTTTATTCTGCACGATACCAATATCAGTAGTAGTCATTTTTTTGCGGAATTTTTCTACATCATCTTTTGCGAAACGCTTGAACATATCGTCTTCAATGGATAGGATGAATTGAGTTTCTCCTAAATCGCCTTGACGACCAGAACGTCCGCGTAATTGGTTATCAACACGACGGCTTTCGTGCTTTTCTGTTCCGATAACAAACAGACCGCCAAGCTCTTCAACGCCATCTCCTAATACGATATCCGTACCACGACCGGCCATGTTAGTAGCTACGGTAATACGGCTTTTTTGCCCCGCCTCTGAGATTAATTCAACCTCTTGCTCGACTGTTTTCGCATTTAATAATTGGAAATCCAACCCATATTTCTTTAAGTAACTTGCCACTTTTTCGGATTGTAGAATAGAAGTTGTTCCAATTAATACCGGTTGACCTTTTTCATGGCGGCGTAATGCTTCCTGGGCCACATATTCATATTTTTGCTCAATCTTTTCGAATACGAGATCGGGCTGGTCAACACGGCGGCGAGGGCGATTCGTAGGAATTTGAATAACACGCATACCGTAAACTTCTAAAATCTCTTTCTCTTGCGTTTTCGCAGTACCAGTCATCCCTGATAATTTCGGGTACATGCGGAAGTAGTTTTGAATTGTAACTTGTGCTTGTGCTTTGTTTTCTTCGGTGATCGTTACGCCTTCTTTTGCTTCGATTGCTTGGTGTAAACCGTCTGAAAGTGAACGACCTTCCATGATACGACCTGTGAACATATCCACCAGCTCAATTTTGTCGTCACGTACGATGTAATCAACATCAAGCTCAAACATAACGTGCGCACGAACTGCCTGAATAACGTAATGGTACAAAGTTTGATGATCTAAGTCATACAAATTGTCGATCCCGAATGCAGCTTCCACTTTTTCAATACCTTGATCCGTTAAAGAAGTTGCTTTCGTTTCATCGTCAAAATCATAATCTTCTTCAGGTTTGAAACGTTTTGCCAACATAGCAGCAATGCGATGCAATTCTTCATTAGCTCCCATTTTACCTGCAATAATCAACGGTGTTTTCGCTTCGTCGATTAAAACAGAGTCGACTTCATCAATAATAGCGAAGTGGTATGGACGCTGAACTTTGTCGCCAATAGTGTGAGCCATGTTATCACGTAAGTAATCGAAACCGAATTCAGTCCCGACACCATATGTAATATCCGCGTTATATGCTTCCTTTTTATCTGCCGGTTCCATCATCGGTACGTTCAGACCAACTGTTAACCCAAGGAAACGGTGAATTTGTCCGATTAATTCGAAGTCACGTTTTGCTAAGTAATCATTTACTGTAATAACGTGAACCCCTTTGCCTTCCAATGCACGTACGTAAGAAGGGAGTGAGGCAACTAATGTTTTACCTTCGCCTGTTGGCATTTCGGCAATATTACCTTCTGTTAATACAAGACCACCGATCAGCTGAACATCGAAATGGCGCATGTTTAATACACGTTTGGAAGCTTCACGGACAACAGCAAATGCATCAGGGATAATGTCAACAAGCTGTTCACCGTTTTCTAAACGTTCTTTAAATGTAAATGTCATATTTTGAAGCTCGTCGTCTGACATTGGACTATATATAGCTTCGAGTTTATTAATTTGCTCTACAGTTTTGTAGTATTTTTTTAGCTCTCGAGCACTAGTTTGCTCTTTACTGCGTTTGAAAATTGAGAACATTATTTTACTCTCCTTTAAAATTGGCTACTTTAAAATAGTAGACACTCAATTATTTTATCAAATTTTGCTTAAAATGACTACCAAGCAAAAGGGGATTCATAGGAATTAGAGAAATAATATGGAAAATTATACGATAAAGAGTAATGTCTTTTTAATAATGATCTATTTTTATACAAAATATTTGTTATATAAAAGGCTCATTACCATACATAGGTTTGTTTTTTTATAAACAAAATAAGGGAAGACTTTTCCTTTATTTGAATGATGAAGCTCATTTTTAGGGAAAATAAGGGAACATTTTACCGTTATTTTAAATAAAAACATGAAATTTCATGTCTTTTAGGTCAATAACGGAAATCATTTCCCTTATTTTCATCATTTTTTAAGTAATTTTAAAAATAACGGAAATTCATTCCGCTATTTATCTCATTCCGTAAATCAATCTATAAAAGCTTTGAAGCCACGCCGCTCGTAAAGCCTTCAACGGGATTTCTCCGTAGCACAATTAAATAGAAAATCTTATTTTTCATTTTTGTCATCCCTAACTTATGGTAAAGAATTATATAAAATATATTTATGAAAATTATGTAAAATAAACAAAAATATAGTGGAGCGAAATATATCTATATTTTATGAAGTAATCATGCTATACTAATCATGAAAAATAATGTAGAGTTTTTACTGAATTTTAAACGCTACGATTAATCGTATTGTTTTGACCCTACAAAAATTAAGGAGGAGAGACATGATTTACGTGTCTTTAATCGTAGCTTTTATTGCTGCAATTATACTAACTCCGCTTGTGAAGCGATTGGCTTTTCGCCTTGGAGCTGTAGATGCCCCAAACTATCGTAAAGTGCATGCGCGCATTATGCCGAGACTTGGTGGCTTAGCAATTTTTGGTGCGTTTATGATTGGAATTTTACTTTTAAAATTTGTTACGGACTTTCAAAGTAATTACTTATATGCGATCTTAATTGCTGCGACAATTATTGTGATTACAGGTATTGTGGATGATATGCGAGAGATTTCCGCAAAGGCTAAATTGCTTGGTCAAATTATTGCAGCTTGTATCGTTGTATTTGTTGGTGGCATTCAAATTGAAAATATTAACTTACCATTTGGTGGAGAACTTGAATTTGGTTGGTTAGGTATTCCGTTTACTATTATTTGGATTGTCGGGATTACGAATGCAATTAATTTAATCGATGGATTAGATGGACTTGCTGCAGGTGTATCGACCATTGCCTTAATTACATTGGCGGTTATGGCAATGATTATGGGGAATGGTATCGTAATTGCAATGGCAGCCATTTTAGCTGCAGCGACAATCGGTTTTCTGTTTTTCAATTTTCATCCTGCTAAAATTTTCATGGGGGATACCGGGGCACTGTTTTTAGGATTTATGATTTCTGTGCTGGCTCTTTTAGGATTTAAAAATGTAGCAGTTATTTCATTCGTTATTCCTGTTATTATGCTAGGTGTTCCAATTTCTGATACATTCTTTGCCATTGTACGTCGTTTACGTAATGGTAAAAAGTGGTCAGACCCGGATAAATCGCATTTACATCACCGTTTATTGGATGTAGGTTTCTCTCATTCTCAAACAGTAATGATTATTTATGCGATGGCAGCTATGTTTGGTCTCGCAGCCGTAATTTTCTCAATGGCAAAAGTATGGGGCGCGATTTTACTGATTGCTGTTATTTTAGTGGCAATTGAAATATTTGTAGAAATTATCGGTCTTGCCGGCAAAAACTACAAACCGTTGCTCAACCTGGTACGAATATTTAATAAATGAAAAGATCGAAACAAGTAAATGGCTTCTTGCTGTTTACTTGTTTTTTATTTGGGGAATAGTTCACTTTGTGGCATTGCTATAAAAAAACCAACCTCCGAATGAACGGAGATTGGCTGATTATTGTGTATCTGTATTTGATTTTGTTGTATATGCAGAATTCGTTTCAGAGCTGGTACCTGATATATTAGTAGATTCAGGGTTTACTCCTAGATGACTTTGCAAAATATGGCTTACTTCGGTCAGTGCTTCTTCGTCTAACTTGTAGTAGTATACACCAGTTGACATATCGTCATATCCTTCTAACGTTAATGTATCGATACGAGGCATACCGTTTGTTAAGTAGCTGAAGAAAGATTTCATTTCAGTAAATGTCATGTCTGTTTTCATATTATTGCCAACTGCTGAAATGACATCATCATATTTCGTAATTGATGTAAATGATGAAGCTTTTGTAGCGATTGCTTTAATGATTTCCTGCTGGCGTTTTCCACGTTCGATATCATTATCCTGTTTACGTGTTCGGGCTAGTGCAAGTGCTTCTCGACCACCTAAAGTCTGTAAACCTGGTTGTAAGTTTACCGTATTCCGGTCAAATTCATCTTTTTCAAGCATTGCATATGGTACTTCTGCTTCAATACCGCCCAATGCATCAACAATGTCGATAAAGGCATTAAAGTTTAAACGTACATAATAGTCAATTGGAATATCGAATAATTCTTCTACCGTTTCAATAGAAGCGAGTGTACCACCACGAGCATGGGCATGGTTGATTTTATCCTTACCTCCAATGTGCGGAATGTATACGTAGGAATCACGTGGAATACTAACTAACTTAACTGTTTTAGTTTTATTGTTTAAAGTGGCAAGCAAAAGTGCATCTGTGCGAGAGCTATCAGCGCCTTGACCACGCTTTTCACTATCGTCGACACCCAAGATTAAAATAGAAACATTGTCTTGTGCCGGCTCGACTTTTACTTCGCGATTTTCTGAAATTTTCCGGTCTTCTATCACTTCATATGCGTTATCTGCAGCATGTTCAGCCTGTTTTGTTAAATAAACAGCGTAGGCGCTTGCACATATTGCAAGAGATAAGGTAAGGAGCATCGTAACTTTGAAAAACAATTTGATTTTCGACGAGCCCTTCTTTTTATTTTGCCTTGTTTTCATAAATATTCTCCTCTAGGTTAGGGATAGGTTACTATATTAGAACGAGTATTATAAGTGTTTTCAATCTAATCTAATATACTACAATCTACTTTTGTCGTAAAGTAACGAATATTCTTTACCAGCAGCATCGTTACTCTTTAGAAAACTCAATAAACAGTGCGTCCTCATTTGTTATTGTAGCCTGACCGTTCGTCAATTCCGTTATCCAATCGGTAAAAATCTGTTCTTCCTCTTTTAGAACGTGCACACAAACTTCAACATTTTCTGCATAGAGTATGTCTTGTAACATATAGTGCGAACTACGAATCTCATTTTCTATTTTCCCCAAAAATACATAATCAATCCCAATTTTCATCAAATAATGCAATTTACGCTCGACAACTTGGGCAGCGGCTATCCCTTCAGTTGTAGCTTTACCATAGGCGCGGATTAAGCCGCCTCCACCAAGTTTTATGCCACCGAAATAGCGGGTTACGACAACAACCGTATCTTTTAAACCTTGTTTTTTTAAAACTTCTAACATAGGAACGCCTGCAGTACCACTTGGTTCCCCATCATCATTCGCTTTTTGAATTTGATCATGCTCACCCACCATATAGCAAGAACAGTTATGAGTAGCTCCGGCATGCATTTTTTTAATTTTTTCTATAAAAAGCAGAGCTTCCTCTTCCGTCTCTGCACGATTGACATATGTCAAAAACCGTGATTTTGATATAATTATTTCCGATTCTCCGTAACCTTTTACGGTTAAATAGTTATTTCTCATTATATATTCTCCTTATTTTACCATAGGTGTCTTGAATTTGTGGTCATAATTTAACTTAAAAAATATTTGAATAATGCTATAATATGTATGTACTATAATAGTAGTAAATATAATAAAAAGATAGAGCAGTTCGCATTCTTGGGAAGTAAGGTGGGGGAAAAGTGCTTGAAAATAATCAAATAGATGTTGCCTCGCTGGATGTAATATTTAATCGCATGTTAGAAACTATTACAAATTCCAAAGATGATATATTTATAATAAGTGAACAAAGTCGAAGAAGCTTCGAAGATATGCAACAAGAATTAGAAATTGTTCGTCAAGAAATAAAGATTATCATCGATGAGAGTGATAACTTAGAAAGAAAGTTGCAATTATCTAGACAACGGTTAGTTGTTGTGAGCAGAAATTTTAATGAACATTCCGAACAACAAATTCGTGAGGCTTATGAAAATACAAGCAAGCTCCAACTAGAAGTTACCATTTGCCGTGAGCGTGAAAAACAACTAAGAGATAAGCGAGACGATTTAGAAAGACGATTGCGTACACTTTATGATACGATTGAAAGAGCGGACCATATTGTCAACCAAGTAAATGTTGTTATTAATTTTTTGACAACCGATCTGAAAAACGTAGGGGCAGCGCTGGAGCAAGCAAAAATAAAGCAAGACTTTGGTATCCGAATAATTGCTGCTCAAGAAGAAGAACGAAAGCGTTTGTCTCGTGAAATTCATGATGGGCCAGCGCAAATGATGGCAAATGTACTCATGCGCTCGAATCTGATTGACCGTACATACCGAGAAAAGGGAGTAGAGGCTGCATTAAACGAAATTAATGATTTAAAAGTCAGTGTTCGTAATGCATTATCTGAAGTACGGCGCATTATTTATGATTTACGTCCAATGGCACTTGATGATTTAGGGATTGGCCCGACACTAAAAAAGTACTTATCTACACTGACGGAATACAATCCGACTACGGATATTCAATTCATCTCGTACAATAGTGAGCGCAGAATTCCTTCTAATTATGAGGTGGCAATTTTCCGTTTAGTGCAGGAAAGTGTAAATAATGCAATAAAACACGGAAAATCTACTCAGATTATTGTTAAAATTGAGTGGTTGGAAGCCGAAATAAATGTTGTCGTGAAAGATAACGGAGCCGGATTTGATACGGAAAATGTTCGACAGGGAGCATTTGGTATTATAGGAATGAAAGAAAGAATTGATTTATTAAAAGGCTCTATAAAAATTAGTAGTAATATTGGTAAAGGTTCTACCATTTTAATGAAAATTCCATTACCATCAAAAAATGAAGAGATATATTAAATAGTGTCCAGGGGGTTTTTTTATGACGAAAATTATTATTGTTGATGACCATCAACTATTCCGTGAAGGGGTAAAACGAATTTTAGATTTTGAAGATACATTTGAGGTTGTTGCTGAAGGTGATGATGGAACAGATGTAGTAAATCTATATGAAAAAAATCAGCCTGATGTAGTATTAATGGATATTAATATGCCAGGTAAAAATGGCGTAGAAGCGACAGCTGACTTAATCGCAGAATACCCGGATGCAAAAGTAATGGTTCTATCTATTCACGACGACGAATCATACGTAACACATGCATTAAAATCAGGTGCTTTAGGCTACATGCTAAAAGAGATGGATGCAGATGAAATCGTGGAAGCGATTAAAGTCGTTTCAAATGGTGGTTCATACTTGCATCCAAAAGTAACAAAAAATCTGGTTGCGGAATTCCGCCGCTTATCTGAGCACGAAAATAAAGGGAATTTCCACCAAACAGAAATTCGCCGCCCATTCCACTTATTAACAAAGCGTGAATGTGAAGTACTTCAATTGCTTACAGATGGACAATCTAATCGTACAATTGGCGAGACGCTTTTCATCTCGGAAAAAACGGTTAAAAACCATGTATCAAGTATTTTACAAAAAATGAATGTAAATGACCGTACACAAGCCGTTGTAACAGCAATTAAAAATGGCTGGGTAGAGGTTCGATAATATTATGTAATAATAAAACAGAGAGCCAATTTGGTCAGGGCACTGAAAAACCTTCGTTTTTTTAGGACGGTTTCGTTTTTCAACACAAAAGAGGCATTTTTCATTCGATTTTGAATGAAAAATGCCTCTTTTCTTCGTCTCTTTTTATTCCTTTTCGCTCATTAGCTTCAGTATTCGTTTCAGATTGACCACAAAGATGGTTGTGGCTCCTTGAATTTCCATGCCAAATAACCCCGTCGATTTTGCTGTTTTAAAGCCGTGGGGATTCTTTAATTCATTATTTTTTGCTTCAATTTTATACCGATTTTTAGCGAGTGCTTTAAATTCCTCTGTTTCTTGGAACGCTGCTTGTTCTTGATGGGTAGTCGATTGAATTGTGACACTATATGTTTTACTTTTTGCACCTTCAGTATAACAGCCCTCTCGCATCGGACAAACTTTACATTTCTTAATATCGAAATAAAACGTTAAACTTTGATTCGTGCTTTTCTTACCTGTCCGTCTTCTGTTCAATGCCATGTGCCCTGCTGGACAAACAAACATCCCTGCATCTTTATTGAAATCAAATTCAAATTTTCGTTGTCCACGCCCATTAGTAATGAGGGGATGTAGCTTCGAAACTAACTGAAGTTTTTCTGATTTCATATACGCTAAATTATCTTTTCCTGAATAAGCTGTATCTCCAATAACCGTTTCAATTTCCATACCTGTTTCTCGACTTTTCTCGACTAATTCTTGAAGATAATGACCATCGCTTTTTTCACCTGTCGTCACAACCGCTGCTGTAATAATTCGTTCATCGCTCATCGCAATATGTGTTTTATAACCAAAGAAAGACGTATCTGCTGATTTATGACCAAGGCGTGCATCCGGATCATTTGAATAGCTTAGATGGGCTTCATAATCATCAATCACTTCTTTTAAAACATTTAATTTTTCTTTCACCGCCGGGATTTGTGCAATCTTTGACTGCGTTTCCACTACTTCAACTACTTGACGACAGTAATCTAATTCTTCTGTGACCTCATTTGACGTAGGCTTCTCAGGGAATTTTCCAACCATGTTTTCGTCGAGTTGATACACGGCTTTTCTCACATTTTTCGACTTTTCTTGTAAAAATTCTTTTGGCGATTTTTGATTATAACGAGCTTTTGTATGAGTTGCGTCAACGATAACCATTTTACTGAGTAGAAGTCCTTTTTCTAAGGCAATTTCAACGGTTTTCTGAATCAGTAAATCTAATAGATTCATATCTTGAAGACGAAGTCGACGGAATTTTGTCAGCGAACTTGAATCAATGACATCTTCTTCTGGGGTCATGTCTAAAAAATATTTAAAGGACATGTCGTATTTCGAACGCTCGACAAGGTCGGCATCCGACAGGTCGTGAATCGCTTTTAAGAGTAAATATTTAAACATGCGAATCGGTGGAATTGCGTTACGGCCATTATCTAAACAGTATTTTGACTGAAGTTCTTCTACGATAAATGAAAAATCCACGAGTTCATTGATTTGTCGAAGCATATTGTCTTTTGGAATGATTAAATCGTACAACGCCATATAAGGACTTAAATTCAATGTTTCTTGTTTAGAAATCATGGTCGCACCACCTTTTATTAGTCCTTCAATTATACAGGAAATTTGGGAGATTATACGAGGGGAAAACCCTTTTAGTGACGAGAGTAGTACCAGTTGATTGGAATGGAGGCGGCGACTTCTGCGGGAACAGCACGAGCGGAAGCACCCGGACTGAGCGGAGCGAGGGAGAAGGCTGGAGCCGTGCCCGCGAAACGCGTCCGCCGGAATGGAAATCAACGGCATCGAAGAAAAAGAGAGTACTGGAACGAATTTTCGTTCCTGTACTCTCTAACTTGTGGCTAAGGGACTTTTTCAGTGACCTCAATTTGGTAGCTCTGTTTTTTTTGCAATAATGTTTTGGTATGTTGCGTTAATAATGCTTATAGGTTTGCTAATTTTCCCAGCTATATTTAAAATCGAATATCCCCAATATAAGAAACATCTGTGAACAACTTTCGTCTATATGTGTTATAGATGCTTAAGAGAATGTTCGGGACATCGAATTTTAGCGCGGATAAAGAGAATATTTGTTAGTTTTCAATGAAATCCACATAAGAAAAACATCATCTTGTGCTATTTGGCACAAGATGTGTTTTTCTAATAATGTATGCTAAAATATTTTGCGGGAGGTTTGTAAAATTATGAAAAAGTGGTTAATAGCTGTCCTGTCGATATTTGTACTTGCAGCTTGTGGGGACGAAAAAGACGCATCACCGGAAAAATTACAAAAAACGATCGATGAAGGTACGGTTGGTTTTGAAATTTTAGGTGATTCAATTCAGGAAGCTACCGGAGTTCCTGAGGAAGAAAAAAAGAATATTATATCTGCTTTTGATGAATATATAAAAGCCTTTAATGAAAAAGATTTAGAACGTTATAAAAATATTATTTCAAAAAATGCTAAAGGCTTCAATTATGATGAAGATATCCAAGCCGTATCCGCAGTATTTAATCAGTATGATGTAAAGCGTACAGCAGAAGATATAACAATTGTAAATTACAATGAAGAAGAGGCACAGGTGTTTTCCAATTTAAAGACTGAAACAAAAGAAATAAAAACAGGTGCTGAGCTTTCTGGGGTTGGTCGTCAAGTGACTGTATTTATGAAAGAAGACGGTTGGAAAGTTTCGAGCATTTATTATATTGGCAGCGAATAATAAATTTAATATATACATGAAAAAACATCTTGGGAAAATGATCGCCGAGATGTTTTTTTCATATAACAAAAATGTGATGAAAGAGGGAAGTTCTCTACAGAAAAGGCATTTTTTCGTTCACAATTACATAGAGTTCATGTAAACTAGTGAACATAGGAGAGTGGGAGAGCAATGAAAACAGCAATTGTGACAGATAGTACAGCCTATTTAACACTTGAAGAACGAAAAACGTACAATATTCATATGATTCCATTGAGTGTGAATATTGAAGGAACATTTTATGATGAGGAAATTGATATTACAGCTTCCGAGTTTTATGACCGAGTGCGTGGTGCTAAGGAATTCCCTAAAACAACACAGCCATCAGTCGGAAAATTCGTCGAGCTTTTTGAAACAATAGGAAAAGAATATGATGAGATCGTAACAATCCATTTATCAAGCGGCATTAGCGGAACTTTCCAAGGCGCTGTACAAGCGAGCGGTATGGTGGAAGGAACTAACATTTACGCATTTGATTCGGAAGTTGCGGCATATTTGCAGGGGATGTACGTGAAGGAAGCTGCTAAACTAGCTTTGGAAGGTGCATCAGGGGAACAGATCATTGCCCACTTAAATGAATTGAAACATACGATGGATGAGTACATTATCGTCGATGATTTACAGCATCTGCAACGCGGCGGTCGACTATCGGCAGCAGCGGCATTAATTGGTGGCTTACTGCAAGTCAAACCAATATTAACATTTGAGAACAAAGTAATTGTCCCATTCGAAAAAATTCGCACACGCAAAAAAGCAATACGCCGTGTAGAAGAGCAATTAGCATCAGCGGTCGAAAAGTATGGTGCACTTCAAGCAGTAGTTATTCACGCCAACTGCGAAGATGAAGCTCGCGAATGGATGAGTTCACTAGCGGCTGCTTATCCAACAGTCGATTTCACGCTTAGCTATTTCGGTCCGGTTATCGGTACACACTTAGGAGAAGGCGCCATTGCAATGGGCTGGATTAAAAAGTAATGCAATTATGCAAAAACAGTCACTACTAACTTATTGGTAGAGTGGCTGTTTTTTTGTTGGGGGGGAATTGGGACGAGAATTAGAACCTGAGTCATGAAAAGTAGAAACTTTTGAGTCGAAAGTAGAACATGAACAAGGAAAAATAGAAACTGCAGGGTGAAAAGTAACCTAGGCATTAGATATTAGGAAACTTCATTTAGAAAGTGGAAGCTGATCTCATAGAAGTAGAAGCTTTTTGAGCGGAAAGTAGAACGTGAACAGTGGAAAGTAGAAACTGCGGGTGAAAAGTAACCTGGTCACTAGATATTAGAAAATATCATTTAGAAAGTGGAACCTGAGTCTAGAAAAGTAGAAGCTTTTGAGCAGAAAGTAGAACGTGAACAGTGGAAAGTAGAAACTTCGACGCGAAAGTAACCCTTGTATTTGATATTAGAACACTTCATTCGGAAAGTAGAAGCTGAGTCAAGAAAAGTAGAAACTTTTGAGTCGAAAGTAGAACGTGAACAGGGAAAAGTAGAAACTGCGGGGTGAAAAGTAACCCGGGTACTAGATATTAGAAAATTCATTCCCTACCAAAACTATCCATGAAGGAGCGAAAACTATGTCTTCAACAACTATATCTTCAATTAAAAAGCAATACCGATTATTCCGTCCCATCGCAACCTCCAATTCCATCGCCTCACACAACTCTCAAAAACATACCCGCTACTACGGCTTCATCCCCGAACCTGCTATCGAGAATTTCTTCACTGGCCGAATTTGGTCGCGTCGCAACACCCCATTTCCACAAGCTAAAATCGAAAACTATATCAGACGTGGATATTTTGAGATTACTCCTGCCGTAATTACAAATCCCAAACTAAAATGCAGGCGTTGTCTAAATGAACAACGGCAAAAATTTATTTCTTTTTACTGTGCTAAATGCCAGAAAACGTGTCATTATTGCCGGCATTGCATTACGATGGGTCGCATGTGTAGCTGTGATGAACTGATAATTTGGAAAAATGAGCAGCCCCGCTCTCGAAGTCAGAAGTCCCGAGTTGAATTTACTTGGACGGGAAAGCTTACTGCTCATCAACAAAAAGCGGCTGATGAACTCCTCACTAGCTTGAAGCAAAACCGCAACCATCTTATCCACGCGGTATGCGGCGCTGGAAAAACAGAGATCCTATTCTCTCCCATCTACGCATCACTTAAAGCAGGGAAAAGAGTTTGTGTAGCAACGCCCAGAACCGATGTAGTGCTCGAACTTTATCCCCGTTTTCAACAAGTCTTTCAAAATATTACGATTCATGCACTATATGGCGGGGCACAAAATGACACACAATTTGCGCAGCTAATTCTTGCAACGACCCATCAACTTTACCGGTTTGAAAATGCATTTGACGTGATGATTGTGGATGAAGCCGATGCATTTCCTTACACATATGATGAAGCATTGCAGCGTGCAGTAATGAAAGCGAAAAAAGCCGATGCACCAATCGCCTTCGTGACCGCAACCCCTTCTACAAAACTACTCATTCAGCAAAGAAATGAAAAATGGGGCTACTCCTTTATCGCACGAAGATTTCATGGGAATTTACTACCTGTTCCGCGTTATCAGGCATTATGGAATTATGAAAAAGCATTTCACAAACAAAAAATCCCTCAAAAGTTCAAAAACTGGTTAGAACAAAGGCTTCAAAATCATCAGCCATTCCTTATTTTTTTCCCCACGATTGAATTAATGGAACAAGCAACACCCCTGTTTCAGCAAATCGAACCTACAATTGAAAGTGTCCATTCCGAAGACCCTGATCGAAAAGAAAAAGTATTGCAATTGCGCAATGAAGAAAGGAAAGGCTTATTGACGACTACGATATTAGAGCGCGGTATTACGATAAAAAATGTACAAGTAGCAGTCGTTGGAGCTGAAAATCCTGTTTTTACCTCCAGTGCACTGATACAAATTAGCGGAAGAGTCGGACGGAATGTGCAGTACCCGACAGGTGATATTGTATTTTTCCATCACGGTATCACGATGGAAATGGATCAGGCGCGCAAGAAAATACTGGAGATGAATGACTATGAATAAACCTATCCAGCATTGCTTACTTTGTGAACGTGAGCTAAACCAAAGTTTTGGATGGAAAGAGCTTCTTAGAAATACATTACCCCAGACAATTTGCACCCGCTGTGAACAACGCTTTCAACGAATCGAACAGCAGCAAGAAGAAGGAGTCGTGTCTTTGTACCATTATAATGAAGCAATGAAAGATTACTTGCACCGCTATAAATTTCTGCATGATATTGTTCTTGCTCTTGTATTCAATCGAATTCTCCATGATCAGCTAAAAAATGAAAAAAGAGTCATTATCCCGATTCCAATGCATCCAGAGAATCTAAAAATAAGGACTTTTGCTCATATTGACGAATTATTGAAAGCAGCCAATATCCCCTTTTCCCATCATTTAGCAAAGCTTTCAACTGAGCAGCAAGCGTTAAAAACAAGAGAGCAGCGATTACAAACGCCGCAGCTATTTGAAGTAGTGAACGCACCAGCAATAAAAGATCAAAACTTACTCTTAGTAGACGATATTTATACGACAGGTACAACTTTAAACCATGCGAAAAAAGCGTTACTGCAAGCAGGCGCAAAAACGGTAGAAGGCTTGACACTCATTCATGGGTAAACATGGCTACCGTTAAAGAGTTTGAAAAGTTGTCAATCTAATTACCTATGGATTATGTATAATGAACTAAGAGAGATTGTACGAAAAAAGGAGGATGTATATGGCGGAATTACGTAATTGTCCTGTGTGCCAAGAGTTTTTTAATTATACGGGTTTGAGGGAAGTATGCCATAACTGTGCGCAAAAAGAAGAGGATGTGTACCAGGTTGTGTATCGTTTTTTACGTAAACGCGAGAATCGTGCAGCAAATGTCGAGCGTATCGTAGAAGCGACTGGTGTGGATCGGGATCTGTTATATAAATGGGTACGGAAAGGTCGACTGCATCCAGCGGTATTCCCGAGCTTAGGATATCCGTGTGATAACTGCGGACGATTAACATCAACAGGCAAGCTATGCGATAAGTGCCAAGGCGAATTAAAGTCAGAGCTACGTACATTTGAAGCAGCCAAAGAGTTTCGTGATGATATTAAGCGTCGAGATCATACCACATACCTTTCAGACAAAAAATAATTTCCCAAACGAAGTCGTTTTCATAGGACTTCGTTTTTATTTTTCATAAAATAGGCTTATAATTTTAATACATTCGTAGTGTTTTTTAGAATTAAACATAAACAATTCAATGAAGTAGTCGAAATAAAGAACAGACAATGCTTTTAATGAAAGGGAGGTCTTTAAAATGAAAATTAATCCAATTAATGTTCAGGCGATCAACACTTACAATAAGCAAGCCCGTCCTGTGAAAAATGCAGAGACTCCAAAAACATTTGCAGATCATATTGAAATATCATCAAAAGCAAAAGAAATGCAGGCATCTTCAACATATGCCAATGAACGTGAAGAGCGTGTGAAACAAATTAAAGAAGATATTAATTCAGGAAATTACAAAGTAGACGCGAAAAAGGTTGCAGAAGATATGCTGAAATTTTACCGCGGCTAATTAAAAAATTAGAAATAAGGAGCGCTTAAATACATGTCAATTGCCAATATCGTCGTCACGTTGGAGAAGCTAGAGAAAATGCATAAAAGTTTACTGGAGCTAGCGCTTGCGAAAACGGAGTACATTAAGCAAGGTGATATGGAAAAGCTTGATCAGCTCATAAAAAATGAACAGGCACATGTAGCGGCTATTAATACACTTGAACAACAGCGTCAGTCGATGGTAACGGATTACCTCAGAGCAAAAGGAATTGCTCTCGCTGACACTCCGTCTGTTGCTGATGTGATCAATGCTGCTGAAAACAGTGAATCAAAAGAAGCGTTAGTAAATGTACGCGAGCGTTTAGTCGCACTACTAAATCAACTGAAAATGCAAAACGAATTAAATCAAAAAATGGTACTTAATTCACTGCAATTTATTAATGTAACATTAGATGCGATGCGCCCACAGCGTACAGAGCAGTTTAATTATTCTGGTGCTGAAATACGCGGAAATGCAGAAATTACAAAACAATCGTTCAATGAATTTAAAGCCTAATCGCATGTAAGCTTCCGCATGCAGCGGGAGCGATACATGCGTTTTTTATGGGAAGAATATCAGATGATTTGATATAAATGGTGCATCCATCTAGGAGCATATTTGATACAAACACACTTAAAAGGGAGGTCCTACAATGCGTTCAACATTTATGGGACTTGAGGCAAGTAAGCGTGGTCTATACACGCAACAATCAGCACTTTATACAACAGGACATAATATTTCAAATGCCAATACACAGGGCTATTCGCGCCAACGTGTGAATATGGAAACAACACCAGGGTTTCCAGGGTCAGGCTTAAATACAGGGAAAACAGCGGGGCATATAGGAACAGGGGTACAGGCGCATTCTGTGCAACGTATTCGGGATAGCTTTGTCGATCAGCAATACAGACAGGAATCGCATAAACTTGGTTACTGGCAGGCAAGATCGCATTCTATCGGTCAATTGGAAGATGTATTGAATGAACCTTCCGACTATGGCCTAGCACAATCAATGAATGAATTATGGAACTCCCTGCAGGATTTAAATGTCCGTCCGGAAAACGGAGGAACTCGTGCGGTTGTTGTACAGCGCGGGATTGCAGTGGCGGATTCGTTCCAATACATGTATAACTCGATAAAGAAAATTCAGGATAATGCGGGTGCAGAACTTGGCATTCAATTAAGAGATGCAAACTCAATTTTAAAGCAAATTGGCGATTTAAATGCGCAAATCCAAGCGGTAGAACCAAATGGCTTTATGCCGAATGATTTATATGATGCACGTGATAATTTAATAGATGAGCTGGCGAATCACTTCCCGATTGAAGTAAAGCGTTCTGAAAAAGGGTCAGGAGGGAATTCTTTAGCGATTGCTGAAGGACCGGTTACTGTGAGCCTTCTATTAAAAGATGGAACTAAACTTAAACTTGTAGACGGCAGAGATTTCGCACAGTTCCGTACAAATGGAGCCACTGATAATGTCACTCCCAATGGCAATATGACAGGGATATCTATTGTGAAATTGGACAGTGACGGGAAAGATACGGAACTTCCGGATGGATGGTCTCCGCCGCCAATAGGTACTACTGTTAATATCAACAATTTAAGTGATATCGGTAAATTCAAGTCATTAGTAAATTCTTATGGTTATACAAATAATAATGGTGAAACAACAGGGCTCTTCCCGGAAATGATTGACAAACTTAACAAGATGGCAGAAGCCTTTGCCAATAAATTCAATGAAATTCACAAAAGCGGAACGGATTTAGAGGGCAAACAAGGAGTAGACTTCTTTGTACAAAAAGGTACGCAGGATGCAACTGGTATTACTGCAGCAAATATCTATGTATCCGAAACAATTATAAAAGACCCGAACAAAATAGCGGCTTCTGGTTCACCGGAAGTCATTGATCCAGCAACAGGGCTTCCTGATCCAACTAAGGCAGAAGCGGGTAACGGAAAAAATGCCCTGCTGCTTGCTAACATGAAGTTTAAAACATTAGGTGCTCTTGACAATCTAAGTGTCCAAACATACTTCGAAGGCTTAATCGGACAGCTCGGTGTTGATGGTCAGCAGGCAGCTCGTCTTGAATTTAATGCAGCAACATTACAGCAGGCGGTAAAAGAACGCCGTGATTCGGTAAGCTCAGTATCTATTGATGAAGAGATGACAAATATGATTACATTTCAGCAGGCATACAATGCCAATGCCCGTATGATTACGGTAATCGATGAAACGCTCGATAAAATTATAAACGGCATGGGTCGCGCCGGATTATAGGAGGTAAATGAAAATGCGTGTAACTCAATCAATGCTTTCAAACAATATGCTGCGTAATTTATCTAACAGTTATTCAGCAATGGGAAAACTTCAAGAACAAGTAAATACCGGCAAAAAGGTGAACCGTCCGTCCGATGATCCTGTAACAGCGATGAAAGGTATTAACTACCGTGCCGAGCTGAACAATGTCGAGCAATTTTCAAGAAATATCGGTGAAGCACATAACTGGCTAGATACGACAGACGACACATTTGATAAAATTGGTTCAACTATTCAGCGGGCAAATGAGCTGATGGTACAGGCATCATCAGATACTAATACTGCAGATGACCGTAAAAAAATCGACAGCGAGCTCCAGCAATTGAGAGCGCATGTGCAAAACCTGGCGAACACAAAAATCGGCGACCGCTATATTTTCAGTGGGACAAAAACAACGACGCCACCGTTTAATGGAACAACTTATGAAAATGATGCAGCTATGGAGAACTCAATTGAAATTGAAGTATTCAGTGGCATTAAGTTACCGATTAATAGTACACCAATTAAAATGTTCAAAGAATTTGATGAAATGTTCGAAGATATTAGTGCGGCTATTCAAGGAAATGCTACAGGTGCTGAATTGGCTAAACATCTTACTACCATTGATAAAAACATGAACAAGCTCCTTGAAACAAGAGCAGGAATTGGAGCACTGCAAAATCGTGTAGAATTAATGGACACACGACTCCAGTCACAGGAAGTCATCGCAACTAAGCGCATGTCGGAAAATGAAGACATCGACTATGAAAAAACGATTACGCAAATGATTACACAGGAATCGATTCATCGTGCTGCATTATCTGTAGGTGCACGAATTATTCAACCAACATTAACAGATTTTTTAAGATAATGAAAAAGCGTTTGGACACATTGTGCCAAGCGCTTTCTTTAAAGGGAGGGACAACATGAATATCCCGCAAATTCAATTGCAGACAACAAGAGGACAAATCGGATTGACAACACAAAGACCTGTCCAACAAATTGAGCAGCCAAAAGCCGATTTGGATCTTCAGCAGCCGAAAGCCGAAATGTCGATCCGCACAACGAAGTCGGAGCTATCGATTGATTCGGTCAAAATGCGCGAAAGTCTCGATTTAAAAAGCTCGCGCAGTCGTACAGCTGAAGTTGCCCAGTACAGTAAACAAACAGCAATGGAAGGTCTAGCAAGAAGAGCACAAGAAGGCAGCGAACTTATGAAAATCGAAAACGGCGGCAATCCGCTTGCAGAACAAGCAAAAAGAACAGGAAGACAACCGTACTCAAGTTTAGGAATTAAATTTATCCCCCAGGCGGATAGTGTCAATATAAATTTCACACCCGGTTCGGTCGATATTCAGGTGGAACCGCAAAAGGTGATTAACAATACGAAAACAAACAAGCCAATCCATACCTACACACCAGGTAAAATAAATGTGGAAATGCAACAGTACCCGTCATTGAAAATTGATTGGCTTATTTAAAGGAGAATAAGATGAAAATTACAACTGCCTATATGGGCGAAGTCGAAATCAAATTGTCCCAGATCATTCAATTCGAGCATGGTTTGCCTGGCTTTGAAGATGAAAAGGAATTTGTACAGCTGCCAATTTCAGAGGAAAGTGCATACCAAGTACTGCAGTCCGTAAAAACAGCAGCCCTAGCATTTATTATTACACCCCCGTACGCAACAATTTCGGATTACAGCTTTGAATTGGATGAAGCCGTTATTCGGGCACTGGATATAAAAAGTGATAATGAAGTCGCTGTATTTGTGATAGTTTCATTAAAAGATACACTTGAGAATTCTACAGTGAACTTAAAAGCACCGATTGTTTTAAACATCGAAAACCAAAAAGCGAAGCAAATTATTTTAGATGAAGATTACGCAATTCGTCATCGTTTAGCAACAGAAAAAAAGGAGGGATGAACACATGCTCGTATTAACACGAAAAGTAGGCGAAACAATCTGGATTGATGAAGAGATTGAAATCGTCATTACGGAAGTTAAAGGTGATCAAGTGAAAGTAGGAATCCGGGCACCACGGCATGTGGACATCATCCGGGGAGAGCTGAGGAAGGATATTTCCGATTCGAATACAGAGGCTGTAGTGATGGATTTATCCCTGTTTGATAAGTTGAAATAAAAAAAGCAAAAAAAAGATTAAAAAACTATTAAACAAAAATAAGTTCATCCGATATTAATAGTGTCAGTAAGAGAAGCAAGACCGGCCGGCTAACTTCTCTTCTACATATAACATCATGTGCCCACAAGGACGTGGGTCAAACATTCCAGGGAGGAAATTATAATGAGAATCAATCACAATATCGCAGCACTTAACACACATCGTCAATTGAACAGTGCAACAAATGCACAATCAAAAAACATGGAGAAATTATCTTCAGGTTTAAAAATTAACCGTGCAGGAGATGACGCGGCAGGCCTAGCAATCTCTGAAAAAATGCGTGGGCAAATCCGCGGATTAGATATGGCTTCTAAAAATGCACAAGATGGTATTTCAATGATTCAAACAGCTGAAGGTGCACTTAACGAAGTACATTCTATTCTTCAACGTCAACGTGAATTGGCAGTTCAATCAGCGAATGATACGAATGTTGAAGCAGACCGCACAGCTCTTAAAGATGAATTTGATCAACTTTCGTCTGAAATCGAGCGTATTATGGAAAATTCAACTTTCAATACGAAAAAATTACTAGATGGTTCAGATGCTGGTAACGGTAAAATCCATGTTGGCGCTGATGCTACTCAAGTGATCGAAATCGATTTTACAACTGCAGGTGTTGACCTAACAGCTGCTCACACAGCTGTAGCTGCTTTAGATATATCAACACAAACTGGTGCAGATGATGCTATTACTGCGGTGCAAACTCAAATTGAATCAGTGTCTTCAGGTCGTTCTTATCTTGGAGCATTACAAAATCGTTTAGAGCACACTGTTAATAACTTATCAAATGCTTCTGAAAACTTAACAGCTGCTGAGTCTCGTGTTCGTGACGTTGATATGGCGAAAGAGATGATGGAGCAAACGAAAAACTCGATCCTTTCTCAAGCAGCACAAGCAATGTTGGCGCAAGCAAACCAACAACCACAGGGAGTATTGCAGTTACTAAGATAATCAAGATATAAAAAGTAATAGGTTAATGTTAATAGACTCCGGGATTCCCCTGGGGTCTTTTTTAATACTTTTAAATTATTTTTAGAATAAAGGAGTCTGAATATGAAGAAGTCATTAAATAAAAAAATTCTAATTTTATTTATGTTTATTTTAATGCTATTTACTCCATCAATGGTTAATGCCATAGATGTAGAAATTCCTGATATTACGCCTGATTTAGAACCTCCTAAAATGCATAATATAAGCGCACTAAACCAAAAGTTGTCTCCGACGACACCAGTTAAAATTACAGCGGAAATTACGGATGAACTTTCTGGAGTGAAAAGTGCAATAATTTATTATAAAAAACCAAGTGGAACTACACGGTCTTTCTATTTTGTCTTTAACGCAAACACCAAGCTATATGAAGCAACAATTTCTGTAGGAAGAATCGATGAGCCAGGTGTGTGGAGCGTATCATCTGTTTATTTGAATGACCAGAAGGATAACAGTATTTCTATTGGACAATCACTTTATGATTTTTCAAGCTTAGATTTAGAAGTTAGTGGTGTTAATGAACAATCCGATAAAGAATCACCTATATTGCATAACATTTCAGTTGTTTCGCAACAGGGGGAACCTGGGCAAAATATAAAAATTACTGCCGATGTAACAGATAATGAATCTGGAGTTAGTAGTGTAATTGTTTATTACAAAAAGCCGAGTGGTAGACAATTTAGTATCTCATTATATAAGAATGCTTCTACGGGCCAATATGAGGGCTCTAAAGTGATTAATCAGTATGAGGAACTCGGTGAATGGAAAATCGACTATATTTATTTGATAGACAATGTTTCGAATAGCGTTAGCATAAAATCCTATAAAGATGTTGACAATATTCAAAGAGACTTTGAACATTGTACAATAGAAATAAATGGAACTACACCTGATTTACAAGCACCTACTCTTGAGGATTTAACCATTGAACTGAAGCAAATGTCATCTGCCTTAGCTCACGTTATCCTGACGGCAAAAATTACCGACGAATTATCCGGTGTTTCATCTGCTTCGGTGAATTATCGTAAACCAAGTGGAAAAACATTCAATTCAACGTTCTCACGAAACGGAGACACTTTAACAGCAATTGTTCCTATTGATAAATACGAAGAGTTAGGAAAATGGGAGTTGAAATATATTTCAGCTAAAGATAATATGGACAACTCTATGACAATTCAAGATAGAAATGAAGAAAAGTTTTTTAATGGTTTTGATATCAATGTAAATGGAAAAATTACAATTTCTCCAGGTTTCCCTTTCAGTATTGATTTAGGCATTAAAACAATATCACTGCTGTCAGGTGAGAGTTACCAATTACAACCTTATCTTAATTATACAGATAAAAAAAGGGAAGATATTACAACAAATAAATTAACAAGATATACAAGTTCTAATACGGAATTGGTTCAAATAAATAATTCTGGATTAATTACAATTCCAGCAGGAGCTGATTCAGGTTATGCCATTATCGGTGTTTCATACGGTAATATCGTGAAGAATGTAACCGTTAAAGTGAATGAAGGGTCAAAAAATGCGTATTTGAGTATTACACCATTGACTACATCGTTATCTGCTGGACAGCAGGAACAAATTCAAGTTTACGAAATAAAAAATGGCATTTCAAAAGATATAACAAATTCCAATAGTGGTATTAAATACACAAGTCTTGAACCATCAATTGCTTCAATTGGAGCTAACGGTAATATACAAATAGCTCAAGGAGTAGAAAAAGGTACAGCAATTATAAAGGTGATTTATGGTAATCTGTCAGGTGAAGTAAAGATTAGTATCACAAAACCCTCAGTACAGCGCCTTTTAATTTCACCATCAGAGGAAAACCTTTCATTAATAAATAATAAATTGCAATTAATTGTTAAGGCGTTTATGACGGATGGTACAACTAAAGATGTAACAAATGCTAGCCAAGGTACAATTTATAAATCAACTAACTCGGCCATTGCTCAGGTAAACCCTGATGGTCTTGTATTTATCCCACCAAATGCTAAAAGTGGTGAAGTATCAATAATTGCTACCAATAGTAATTTAACAGTGAAAACCCTTCTAAAAGTCGAAGGGAAACCAGAATTAGTTAATTTAAATCTAGAATCTATACCAAAGGAAATGAATATCGGAGCGGATCAACTCCTTAAAATTCAAGCTGAGTGGTCTGATGGTACGAAAACTGAGTTAAATCCAAAAGATATTTTAGTTGTAAGCTCTAGACCAGACAGGGTTGCAATAACTCCTGAGGGGAAAATTAAGGCTATTAGTAATGGTACTACTAATATTACAATTACATTTGAAGGTAAGGTTTTCACCACTACTACGAAGGTATTGCCTCCACCTATAATTGTAGATTTTTATTTGGAAAATCCATTGAATGAACAGTTGAAAATAGGTGAGGAAAGTAAAATTCCTCAATTAAAAGCAAAGTGGTCGAATGGAGAAATAAGTGAAGTTGACATAAAAGATGTTACTTTTAGTAGTTCAAGGGCTGACCGGGTTATAGTTTCAGAAACTGGACTTGTGACAGCACTTGCTAGTGGTAGTAGTGTGATCGATATAAAATATTTAGGGAAAATAATTAAAATAACTATTAAAGTAGAAGCAGCTCCAACCATTTCACGAATCTTTCTTGAAACTGCTTTTCCATCGCAATTGAAGATTGATGAGGAAATTATTATAGGCGATGTCAAAGCGATATGGTCTAATGGAGAGGAAACAGTGATAGATAAAAATCTGCTGAAATTTAGTAGTAGTCGTTCAGATAGAATCTCAATAACAGAGGCTGGAAAATTAAAAGGATTATCTCCAGGATCTAGTAATATTAATATTACCTATGAAGGTAAAACAATTAGTTTTTCTGTGAAATGTGAATCTGGACCAACTCTATTAAGTATTTCTTTAGAAACACCACTCCCAGCGACTATGAAAGTTGGAGAGGAAAAAGTAATTGGTAGTGTAATTGCAAAATGGTCCAATGGGGATGAATCAGTCATCCCAAGTGAGAAAATTCAGATCACCAGTAGCCGTTCCGATAGAATTTTAATATCGGCTGAAGGCAATCTTCAAGCATTGATACCTGGTTCAAGCAATATTGAAATTATGTATGAAGGAAAGCTCTTGAAATCTGCTGTTAAAGTTGAAAGTGGTCCAACTATTATCAATATTAGCTTAGTAGATGGACCTCCGTTATCTCTAAAAGTTGGTGAAACAATACTAATTGGACCAGTTAAGGCAAAGTGGTCTAATGGCGATGAAAGTATTATTGAAAATTCAGAACTTACTATAACAAGTAGCCGACCCGACCGAATCAATGTAACGGAAACAGGTAATTTAGAAGCTTTAATTCCTGGAAGTAGTAATATTGATATAAACTATGCAGGAAGGAATATTAGGTTAAGTATTAAATCGGTAGCAAAATAGTAAAAATAAAAAAATAAATTTAACAAAAATAAAATGATTTGGTACCTGTAGTTATGGCATTTGTATAGAATGTGCTAATTACAGGTTTTTTTATTTAGAATTTCTAGAAAAGTGGCATATGGTTCGAAAACTTAGTACAACTGAATCGCAAATTTTTGATGTAGACATTGCTAAAGTAACAATGAATGTAGCTAAGCAAAACATCCTATTCTAAGCGATGCAGGCAAAATTAGCACAGGCGACAAAAGCACCGTAAACTGTTATAGATTTGCTTAAATTGGAATGTTTTTATAAAAGTGAGGCGACAACAAATTTAGGCACTTAAACATATAATCGTATATTACTAGTTTGTTAGTATATGAATCGTTCCTCCTAGTATTAATATAAAAATGCAGCCCCTAAAATCAGTTAATCCAGACTTTAGGGGCTGCATGCAATATAAGTTAATAGATGATTAAGTAGAGACTGAAACGCATTAATTCAATTTAAAGCGATTAACAACTTCTTGTAACTCTTGTGAAATCTCATTCATATTATTGATAGGTTCTAATACTTTTTCTAACTCTGCTTGTTGATCTATAGCGGAGGCATTTACCTCTTCCGCAGAGGCTGCTGGCTGTGGTTTCTTCTGAAATAGCTGAAATATTTTGAAGTGCCATCGTTGCCTGATTTTTATCTTCTACCATATGCGTAATTTTAGAGAGCAGGTCTGTTATTAAAGTTGCAATAGAAACGGAAAGCTCACTATTTTCCTTGAAGGCAGACTCGGTGCTTTTTACCGATTCATTTTGCGCTTGTATTAATTCTACATTCAGGGCGATCACGGATACGATTTGTTTAGAGTTCTCTAATATACTATCCACGGTGGTCTTAATAACGTCAGTTTCTGCTCTTGACTGTTCGGCCAATTTCCTAACTACCTCAGCTACAACCGCAAAACCTTTACCATGTTCTCCAACGCGAGCAGCTTCAATACTTGCATTAAGTGCAAGTAAATTTGTTTGCTCTGTCATCCCTTGTATGGACGTAATGATTTTATGGATATTGGATATTTGCAATGTTAGATGCTAGTGATTCAATTTGATTTTGAATGCGCTCATTCATTTTATTCGTTTTTGCGTTATGTGCATATAAACTTTCGACTTTCAATTATACCTTTTTCTGTAGTAATTTGCGCTTTACTTGATAACTCACCAATTTGAGTAGATAACAAGGTAATCGCATCGATTTGTTCTGATAGGTCAACCATTCGACCATTTGTATCCTCTGTATCTTCAGATTGCTTGGAAGCACCTTGAGCGAGAATTCAAGTACACGGGGGATTCATTATTCAGGATTTTCGAATTTGGCAGAGCTTTCTTCAAATACAGGAGGGAAATCTATTGATTTTAGTAATGCTAATTGGGGTAATGAATTGAGTGCGGTCCTTGGCGGCTCAATCGGTGGAACTGCTGGAACGATTATAGAAGAAGAGAAAATGGCCACACTATTATTACAAGTAGATGCTGTAGGTGGACAAACGATGAAGATAGAATTATTTGACGCAAGGTCCCATAAATTAGGCGTTGATGATCTTCAGCTAGACCCCTATACAGAAGCACAGAAAGCATCAACAAGAGCTTCTTCAGGCATGACAGCAATGCTAGCACAAGCCAATCAGTTAACGAGTTTCATATAACGTTTTATACGCAATTTACTATATTCTCTTACAAGAAAGTCTCATAGGAGGCTTTTTTATTTTTTTCTGTATGAACATATTGTTATGTACTGTCTTTTTGTTAGAGTATGTAAATCAAATAAAATGGAGCTAATTGTTGGTATGTTACTTCTCTTTATTTCAAACAAAGATAAAACAAACGAAAATGCAACCGATAAAATACATTAGAAGATATGTTAACGGAGGGATATAAATGCGAATTGACGGAACAAGTATTTCAATGCCAAACATGACACAGCAGTCGAAAGAAGGACAAGAAATACGTTATGCACAGAGGGATATCAGTACACCGCAAAAAACTGAAAAGATAGTATATGAAAAAGACCAAAAGGAAAAATTACAACAGGCAATTGGTTCCATGAATGAATTTTTTTCTATTAATAATAGTGAGTTGAAATTTGTATTGCACGAAGGATTGGAAAAATACTTTGCGCAGCTAGTTAATACGGAAACAGAAGAAGTAATCCGTGAAATTCCTTCAAAAAAAATATTAGATGTGTTTTATGAAATGCAAAAACTGGTAGGGATGATTGTTGACAAAAAAATATAATGATTTTTTACAAAAATACTAAAGAAAATAGATAGATATATTACGGAGGAGATTATATGTCAGGATTAAAAATTGGTGGACTTGCTTCAGGTATGGATATAGATAGTATTGTAGAAAAATTAATGGTCGCTGAGCGAATGCCGGTGGACAAGCTTGAGCAACAAAAGCAAATTTATGAATGGCAACGTGATGCCTACCGCGACGTCAATAAAAAAATGACGACACTGGATACATACATTGCCGATAATTTTATTTTAAAGAGCTTAAATACGAAGACGGCGACAAGTTCAAATTCGGATTTAGTGTCATCAGTTGCGACTGGTTCTGCTTCAGGCTCACTATCAATTGAAGGGGTTTCGCAATTGGCGGAAGCTGAGCGTTGGGTCGGTACGCAGAAGAATGCAACAAGCAGCACGAAATTAAGTGACTTATTTGCAGCAAGCGGGAAAACGATGCCGGAAAATTTTACGCTGTCTGCTATCGATACGCAAGGAAATCTAGGCAAGCCTGTGTCAATTGGCATAGATGCCAACACAACTATCAGTGAACTCATTACGAAAATCAACGGCAGTAATGCAGGGGTTTCAGCTATATTTGAAAATGGCAAACTGTCATTGACGGCTAAAAATACCGGGAAAGAAGTAAATAACGGACCTGCAATCGTAGCAGATGCAAAAGGCAAAGATTTACTAGCCGAACTAGGGATCACTGAATCGGGAAAAGTTCAAGGAAAAAATGCGATTTTCCAAGTGAACGGTATTGCAACAGAGCGTACAACGAACACATTTTCAATGAACGGCTATAATATTACGTTGAAGTCAGTGTTTAATGAAGGGACAGCCTATGCAAATGCATTGAAAGCTGCGGAAGAATCGGAGAAATTTGGTGAAGAAAACCTTAAGAAAACCCTTGAAAACCTTAATAAAATTTATAATGTAGGATTAACGGGTTCGCTAAGTGATCAATTTGTAGCGATGAAAGCTGTAATTACTACAAAAATAAGCGAACTTCAAACTAAGGTAGATGTAGCAAAGGCTACCTTGGCGAGTGCAAGGGATATTGTTTTCGAAGAGGGAACAGCCGGTGAACTGTACGATAAATTATCGCCGGACGCAAAAACAGCGCTTGGCAATGCCGCAAACTATAATGATTTGACAAAGGATATGACAGAGGAAGATCTGGCAGCACTAGCAGGACTGAATTCCACAAATTTCGATGCTTTACAAGACGTGCATACGAAAGCGGTTGTATTGGAGGATGAAACAAAACCTCTGAACGACGCAAAAAAGGATAAAACTTCTTTAGAAACAATGGAAGCCAATTACCGAAATGCGGAGAAAGCACTGGAGAATCTAAAGAACAATCCCCTTGAAACAAAGGTGGAAGCAAAGGCAGTCACTATGACATCATCCACAAACGTCGATGAAATCATGAACAAAGTAAAAGAATTCGTCGCCACATACAACGGCTTCATCAAAGATTTAACCGATCAAACAAAACAGCCAAAATACCGTGATTTTAAGCCTTTAACAGCGCTTCAGAAAAAGGGGATGGAACAGAATGAAATTGACCAGTGGGAAGAACGCGCAAAAAGCGGTTTATTGAAAAGTGACTCAATAATTACAAGCGGTCTATCATCACTTCGCGGACTTGTTTACCAGACAAATCACGCAGTAACGAATCAAAAGTATAATGCCCTTTATACAATCGGTATCGGTACTTCGAAAGACTACAACAGCGGCGGTACGCTTGAAATCGATGAAATGAAATTGCGTAAAGCATTAGAAGAAGATCCGGATGCTGTAGTTCAATTGCTGACGATGAGTGGTTCAAAATCTGCAACTGTCACAAAAGCAGATGGGAGCCCAGATACAGGCGATACGCGCGGATTCATGCGAAAAATCCGTGATGAGTTGGAAGTCATCGAGAAAAAAATCGATGAGCGTGCAGGCCGTGGTACGATGAACGAAACACAATATACGTTAGGAAAATATTTGCGTAATGTAAACCAGAGCTTGGATGCCTGGAAAAATAAATTGACAGCCATCGAAAGCCGTTACTGGAAACAATTCGGTGCGATGGAAGCGATGATTAATAAGGCGAACAGCCAGTCTGCTTCATTAATGAGTCAGTATTATTAATATGGTGGAGGGGATTAGATGATGGGGTTGGAGCAGCAATTACTCCAAGTTTCAGCTAAGCTGTACCGGCATCTCGGGGAAGAAATACAAGGGGAAGAGCGCGACGCATTTTTGAAGACGGCAGACGAGCTATTTGATGAACGTGGTCAGCTTATCGCATCTGTTCAACAGGCGGGTATTAAACTTAGTGAGAAAAATCCTCAGCATGTGCTGTTGAAGGAGCTTGACCAAGGGATTCAAGAGCGTATGAAATCGATTATGGCTAATGTAAAGCAAGATTTAAAGAAGGTACAGACAACTAAGAAAAGTGAAGTACAATATACTAATCCGTATTCATCTGTTCAAGTGATGGACGGGAAATATTACGATCGAAAGAAATAACAACGTTTAGGGAAATGAAGTTGATTTAAAATAGAGGGGTGTACACCATGACAGCACAAACTGCAGCTGCATTTAATGCATACAAACAAAACAGTGTGACAACGGCTTCACCGGCTGAGCTTACATTGATGTTATATAATGGATGCCTAAAGTTTTTAACAAGGGCAAAAAAAGCTATAGAAGAAAAGAATATTGAAGAAAAGAATACGAATATCCAAAAAACTCAGGCCATTATTGCCGAACTGATGTCTACATTAAAGCCAGATTTAGAAGTGTCGAAGCAAATGTTGCCATTATACGACTATATGAACCGTCGTTTAATAGAAGCGAATATTAACAATGATATCGCGCTTATCGAAGAAGTTGAAGGATTGGTAACAGAATTCCGCGATACTTGGAAAGAAGTAATCAAAATCACACGCCAGCGGCAATATGGCAGTGCAGGACAAGTATAATTTATTATCATATGTTCCTTTAAGTAGAGCGTACTCCTAGGAGGCGCTCTTTTTATGTCTATTTTTGTAACTTTAAATTCCATAATATTCAAAAAAATCTTGAAAATTATGGGTAATTATGTCTATAATGTAAATAATTAGGAAGTTAGAAATTACGGAAACGGATGCTAACTTACTAAAATAACTTTTCCGATACAAATCCACGATAGTCTCTTAAAGAAATTTTCATATTTATAAGCTAGCGTTCATGGAATTCTCAGAATAATAATGAACTTCTCCAGCACTAAAAATATATCCCATGTGAAATTTAGAAAATTAAAGCTTTTATATTACTATGAATTACATAATAGAGTGGCTTTTTACTTTACGGTAAAGGAGGTGGTGATTCATGTGAAAAGAGGAATTTAAAAACCCCAAGTGCACATCCTGATAAGAAAACACTTGAGGTCTTCGATGCTGGAGTATACCAGCTTAATGTTAGTATACTCCTTTTCTTTTCAATTGATAACTATAATTTTTAAAGGAGTATGAAAAAATGTATAAAAATTATCTATTAAATGCATGTGCTTTAGTACCTAAATTTGATCATTTTAACAACCCTTATACTATTATTGTTACTTCAAATGGATATGAACGAGTTGATTTAACACCTAGACAATTGATTGATACAGACCTAAAAGAGAACGGTTCAAGTTTAAAAGGTGCGAAAGAAGCAGCTAAAGCTATACTCGGAACGGCTTCTGTTCCTCCTATTTTAATACCGAGACTGCCATTTTCGCATGTTTGGTTTACAACCGAATCAACCCGCAATGAATCATGTCACTATTTTGCTTTACACCATGTTGAGACTGTAAAAGAAGTGCCATTTTCATCTGATAAAGCGTTAGTATTGCTGCGTGACAAGCGTAATATAGTAGTCCCAGTATCACGAAGTAAATTTTTGCAACGATGGAACAAAGCGAGTGACTATTTCCTCAAGGATTTTTTTAATCAATTTATTAGTCAGCCTCGTTACTTGAAACCAGAAGAGAAGCTAGTATTAAAATGTGCAGAAGTAAATGAACCCTACTTAGTCGACTAAATCATATTAATGTTGAAGTTTGTATGTAAAGGAGGACTATATGCGGATTTTAAATTTTTACTTAGTGAATCATAATACAGTGGGCATGGTGCCGATCGTTGCAGAAAACGGGAGATTATATACAGTTGTTTTTGAGCGGGAGCATATGGCGGTTGTAGGGAAATCCCCTTCTACATTAATACAGGAAAGTAAGCTATTTTATCGTAAGCCGCCGACCGGGCATTTACTCACACGTAAATGGGGGAGTATCGGTAACGTGAATGATAAGCAGATACAGGCAAATTTTCAATTCACGAAAAAATATTTATAATAATTATCCACCTTTTTCACTCATCATTTGGTGAGTGTTTTTTTGTGGAGAGAAAAATATAATTTATTCTGGTTTTATAGTTATTTCGTATTGATTTTGAAGAAAAAACTTTTTTATAAAATAGCAATTAAGCACATAGACAATACCTGGTATTTTGCATGATAATGTAGTTATGGAAAATGTAGGAACGAAGGCAAGGAGGATGGGAAATGGGATTTAAAAGAACGGAAGGATTTCGCTTTACTTTTGGTGCGCCGATTGCAGCGAAATATACTGTATTAATCGACGGCAAACAAGAAACGAAACACGCATGTGAAATTATAGATGTGAGTCCGCATGGCATGAAAATGTTTTCTTCTCATGAAATTGGTGAAAATACTAATTATCTGGTGCAACTGGAACTTGAATTTATTTTAGACGAAGTATTGATAAAGGCAATTGGGGAAATTGTATGGAAAAAGAAATACGGTGGAAAATATCAGTATGGTCTCATTTTTGAGAACCAGCCAGGCATTGAAGAATTGATCGTCAGTGAGTTGAAAATTCGCCGTAAAAAAGAGGTTAGCCGCAAGTAATCATTTGCTTACAATTTTAAAGTGTCCTCACAGCTTGTCTATTCTTATCGATATTTAAAGCTACATGTCGAAAAATGAAAAAAGTTTTCAGAAGCAACAGGAGTTTTTTAAAGTATGTAGAATTAGTAAGTATAGCCGTAATGAAGGAGGAGTTCACATGCTAAACTTTAACATTCGTGGTGAAAATATTGAGGTAACTCCAGCGATTCGAGATTATGTGGAGACAAAAATTGAAAAGGTAGAACGTTATTTTAATGAAGATTTAAATGCAAATGCTAACGTCAATCTAAAAGTTTATAATGATAAACAAACAAAAGTAGAAGTAACTATTCCAATGAAAAATTTAACGCTTCGAGCAGAGGAGCGCCATAATGATATGTATGCCGCTGTTGATTTAATCGTCGACAAGCTTGAGCGCCAAATTCGTAAACATAAAACGAAAGTAAATCGTAAATTCCGCGATCGCGAAGGTACAGGACTATACTTTGCAAATGTGACATCGCAAATGGAAGCGAACTCAGAGTCTTCTGATGAAGAATATACAATTGTTCGTACAAAGCAATTTGACCTGAAACCGATGGATCAGGAAGAAGCAATTTTGCAGATGAACATGCTTGGTCATGATTTCTTTATTTTCACAGATGCTGAAACAGATAGTAAAAATATCGTTTATAAGCGTAATGACGGAAAGTACGGCTTAATTGAAACGAACTAAATGAACTTTTTCAAACGGATTGCCTGTAATGGGTAGTCCGTTTTTTATATAGAGCCGTGAATGTTTAATATGAACGGATATTAAGCGTTACTATGTTTTAAGAACTTCCTAAATGATCTATTCTATACTCATATTTCCAACAGTGTATTTGCACCACCGCTATATATAATGCTAAAATATAATTTGAGACTATTATTGGGAAGTGACCAATTCGATGGCAAACATATTAAATAAATTATTTGATTTCAATAAAAAAGAAGTAAAGCGTTTAGAAAAGACTGCAGATAAAGTAGAAGCATTGGCAGGGCAGTTTGAAAGCCTTTCTGATGATGCATTAAAAGCGAAGACTGAAGAGTTCAAAAACCGTTACCAAAATGGCGAGACAGTAGAAGATTTATTACCAGAGGCGTTTGCAACAATTCGTGAAGCGTCACGTCGTGTACTTGGAATGTATCCGTTCCGTGTGCAAATTATGGGGGCGGCAGCATTAAATGAAGGAAATATTGCCGAGATGAAAACGGGTGAAGGTAAAACGTTAACTTCGACAATGTCCGTTTATTTAAATGCACTTACTGGTAAAGGTGTACATGTTGTTACAGTGAATGAATATTTAGCAAGCCGTGACGCGTCGGAAATGGGTGAGCTGTATAATTGGTTAGGCTTAACAGTAGGCTTGAACTTGAATAGCCTATCAAAAGAACAAAAGCGTGAAGCATATGCAGCCGATATTACATATTCGACGAACAATGAGCTCGGCTTTGACTATTTGCGCGACAATATGGTCCTTTATAAAGAAGATCGTGTACAGCGACCACTCTATTATGCGGTAATCGATGAGGTTGACTCGATTTTAATCGATGAAGCCCGAACACCGTTAATCATTTCGGGTCAGGCAGGAAAATCTGCACAGCTTTATGTGCAATCAAATGCCTTCGTCCGTATGTTAAAACAAGAAGAAGATTACAACTATGAAGAATCGACAAAAGGTGTAACACTGACAGAGCAAGGGATTGAAAAGGCTGAACGTGCATTTGGCATTGACAACTTATTCGATTTAGCTCATGTACGCTTAAACCATGCGATTAACCAAAGCTTAAAAGCACATGCATCGATGCATAAAGATGTCGATTATGTTGTTCAGGAAGGCGAAGTCGTAATCGTTGATGGCTTTACAGGTCGTTTAATGAAAGGTCGTCGCTATTCAGATGGTCTTCACCAGGCGATCGAAGCTAAAGAAGGTTTGGATATTCAAAATGAATCGATGACAATGGCGACGGTTACGTTCCAAAACTATTTCCGTATGTACGAGAAACTGTCTGGTATGACAGGTACAGCGAAAACAGAGGAAGAGGAATTCCGTAATATTTATAATATGAATGTTGTGGCTATTCCAACGAATAAACCAATTGCCCGTGATGACCGTCCTGACCTGATCTTTGCGACGATGGAAGGCAAGTTCAGAGCGGTTGCAGAAGATATTGCCGAGCGTCATCGTGCTGGCCAACCGGTATTAGTTGGTACAGTAGCGATTGAAACATCAGAAATCATTTCAAAATATTTAACGAAGTTTAAAATTCCGCATAATGTATTAAATGCGAAAAACCATGAGCGTGAAGCAGAAATCATTTTAAATGCCGGTCAAAAAGGTGCTGTTACGATTGCTACGAACATGGCTGGTCGTGGTACGGACATTAAACCGGGTGAAGGTGTATTGGAAGTAGGCGGTTTGGCGGTAATTGGTACAGAGCGCCATGAATCACGTCGTATCGATAATCAGCTTCGTGGTCGTTCAGGTCGTCAAGGGAATCCAGGGGTAACACAATTCTATCTTTCTCTTGAAGATGAGTTAATGCGTCGCTTCGGTTCTGATAAGATGAAATCGATGATGACAAGACTTGGTATGGACGATACACAGCCGATTCAATCGGGAATGGTTTCAAAAGCTGTTGAGTCAGCACAAAAACGCGTTGAAGGAAATAACTTCGATGCGCGTAAACGTCTATTGCAATATGATGATGTACTACGCCAGCAACGTGAAGTAATTTACAAAGAGCGTGAAGAAGTGTTGGATTCGGAAAATATGCGTGCTTTAGTGGAATCAATGATTTCGCAGGCGATTGAAAATGCTGTAGCCCTTCATACACAGGGTGAAAAAGATGCTTGGACAATTGATGCGTTAGTAGACTATATCGCTGCAAATCTTCTAGATGAAGGCGATATTACGAAAGAACAGCTTGCAAACAAATCTCCTGAGGAAATGATTGCATTCATCTCTGAAAAAGTGACGGAACGCTATAACGAAAAAGAAGAAGCGATGACGCCAGAGCGTATGCGTGAATTCGAAAAAGTAATTTTACTCCGTTCAATCGATACGAAATGGATTGACCATATTGATGCGATGGATCAATTACGTCAAGGGATTCACCTACGTGCATACGGTCAAAACGATCCATTGCGTGAATACCAGCAAGAAGGCTTCGCAATGTTCGAAGACATGGTCGCAGCAGTACGTGAAGATGTGGCGAAGTATGCATTAAAAGCAGAAATCCGCAGCAACCTGCAACGTGAAGAAGTAGCAAAAGGCCAAGCAGTAAACCCGAAAGAAGAGGGCGCTGCCAAACCGAAAAAAATGCCGGCACGTAAAGCCGAAAATATCGGACGCAACGACCCATGCCCATGCGGAAGCGGCAAAAAATACAAATCCTGCCACGGCGTAGGACAATAACAAAGCAATAAAACCGAGGTCATTGAAAGTATGCTCAATGACCCGGTTTGTTTTTATAAGTTTAAAATTATTATATAGGCAATAAAAATTAAGTTCTTGTATGTTCACACTAGTTGGCCGGAGTGGAAGGGTGGCGACTCCTGGGGGAATAGCGTGACGCCTGAGACTACAGGCTCAGGCCACGCCCCCGGAAAGCGTCCACCCTGGAACGGAGGACAACGGCTACAAAGGACTAAACTTTAAAGCTTTACTACGGAGGAAAATATATGATGGAATTAGCAGATGTGCGCAATGCACTCGAAAATACAGCTACAAAACTAGCGGACTTCAGGGGGTCTCTTTGACTTAGAAAACAAAGAGGCACGTATTCAGGAATTGGACGAAATGATGCTTGAGCCAAACTTTTGGAACGACCAAAACGGCGCACAGGCAATCATTAACGAAAGCAACGGCATTAAAGCAGTTGTCAACGAATTCAAGGACTTAGTTGATACACAAGAAAACCTGGAAATGACACTGGAGCTTTTACGCGAAGAACCAGATGCAGAATTACAGGAAGAGTTAGGTACAGAACTAGCCGAATTCCAATCAAAAATGGCAGACTTTGAACTACAAATGCTATTATCAGAACCATACGATAAAAACAATGCCATTTTAGAGCTGCACCCAGGAGCGGGTGGTACGGAATCACAAGATTGGGGATCAATGCTATTACGTATGTATACACGTTGGGCAGAGAAACGCGGCTTTAAAGTGACGACAATTGACTATTTGCCAGGTGATGAAGCGGGTATTAAATCGGTTACTTTACAAATTACCGGCCATAATGCTTACGGTTATTTAAAGGCGGAAAAAGGGGTACACCGTTTAGTGCGTATTTCTCCGTTTGATTCCTCGGGGCGACGTCATACATCGTTCGTATCGTGTGATATCATGCCGGAATTCAATGATGAAATCGAAATCGAAGTGCGTACAGAGGACTTAAAAATCGATACGTACCGTGCAACAGGTGCAGGTGGTCAACATATTAATACAACGGACTCAGCTGTTCGTATTACGCATACACCAACTGGTACAGTCGTACAATGCCAAGCGGAACGTTCGCAAATTAAAAACCGTGAAGCGGCAATGAAAATGTTAAAGTCGAAGCTGTATCAATTAGAAATTGAAAAGCAGCAGGCACAGCTGGATGAAATTCGTGGTGAGCAAAAAGAAATCGGTTGGGGTTCACAAATTCGTTCATATGTTTTCCACCCATATTCAATGGTAAAAGATCACCGTACAAGTGCTGAAACAGGAAATGTAAGTGCTGTTATGGACGGGGATTTGGATTTATTCATTACTGCATATTTACGTTCGAAAATCTCATATTAATATGTCCCTCTCTGACAAACAGTAGGAGCCATATTATATTACGTAGAAAGGCTGTGTTAAAAGTCAAAATGACTTTTAGCGCAGCCTTTTCATTATAATGAAAATTTAAGCTAGGTAATTATTTTCCGCTTGTCAAAAATAAAAAAATATGTGAAAATAAATACGAACAAATGTTCTTGTAATGGAGGTTTTCTTATGGTGCAAATTCCTTCTAAAACGATTCCGTACTATGAAGCAGGAATTTATTTGCCGTTGTTATTAATAATTCTTGAGAAGGATTATTCAATTGTAGAACAAAGCCCGTTTAAATTTAAAAATCCATATTTACATTTAATTAATGCTGTAAGTACCAAGGTAAAACATGACTTAAAAGAAACGAAGGACTATTTTAAACTTCATCAGATGCGTCTAGTAAGAGGCGAAACGGATGATATGTTTACCGAGTATCATTTTTATTTTAATGGAGTCATGGAGTGTAGGAGATATTCGAATATTCGCCTTCGTAATCATAGCGAGATGCTTCTTGCGGACTATTTTGCAAAAAGCTGATGGTTACAGCGTAGCATGGCGATTTAGAATAAGGTGTTTATAGAACATGGCAGCACGTACGTATTGTTGGTTAAACGATTTCATATGGATAGCGAAATCAACCTCTGTGCCGTCGATAAAAGTTACGCGTGTTTTATCACGCTTATCACTAATATTAATGACAGAGTTTAATGCTATCCAAATATTATGAGGGGAATGTGGCGAAAAGAGCGGAAACAATACACAAGGCTCCCCAAAATCGTATGCCACCATAACCGGCAGTTTGTGTTTATTCTCCCCGAAAAACTTCCTGGCCTGATATTTGCTTGCTTCATAGGAACTGCCGTGCAACCTGCATGTGTTGCGAACAAGCTTTAAAGGCTTATAAGGTGCGGTTACTTTTCCGTATTTGTCCAATATTATCGTATGGATTTTATCCCGATATTGATAGGAACTTAAACAAAAAGTTGAGTTAGAAATAATATAATTTGAATTTTGTGGTATATTACTAGTCATATTAGATCCCCTTTCTTTAACATTCCCTACCCGCTTAAATTTCCACTATACAGTTAAAATAATACAATAAATGGAAAAAATCAATACCATATTCTGAAAATTTGGTCATATGATAATTTTTCAGAATATATTGCAAATTAAATGTGTTTTACTTTATAATGGAAAAAAGAGGTCGAGGTGATATCGATGGATAAATATTATTCTTATACAGACTTTTTAAAAGCGGTAGGTCAGCAGTCCACTGAAAATCAAGCGGAGAAGTTATTGAATGAAATTTATTTAGATTTATTTATTAGTCGATTACAGCGTATGCAACGTATCGAACAACTAAAATTACTTATCGATACATCGCTAGATCAAAAGAACGAGCAGGCATTTGAACAGTATTCAACTGAATTAAACGATTTAATGGCATTCACTGTTTCTTAACAAAGAAGTCACCTTATGATAGGTGGCTTTTTTGTTTGAAATTATAAATGAAGTTCAATTTTCTAATATCTTACAAAAACTTTCTAATAAAATTATAAAAGTTCTAATAAATTGGTTATTTTCTAATAAAAAGGATAATTTTTCTAATAAGTGGTTACTATTTTCGAATGACCCTTTGTAAAGTTCGAATAAGTCACCAACTTTTTCTAATATCCACAGAAAAAGTTCTAATAAAATTCACGCTCCAAGCAATAAATTACCCATTCAGAGTTCAAATATAAAATAGGAATATACGTTCGCAATTTTATCGTAAATTAAAAACGGGTATGTTAAAATAGAGAATAAGAAAAGCGACAGAAAGGACAAGCTGAAAATGACAGAAACTTATAAAATACAGTCCGCCTACAAGCCTGCCGGTGACCAGCCGGAAGCGATTAAACAGCTTGTACAAGGCCTTAAAGAAGGAAAACGCCATCAGACATTGCTGGGGGCAACCGGTACAGGTAAAACCTTTACAATTTCAAATGTAATTAAAGAAGTGAATAAGCCAACGCTCGTGATGGCACACAATAAAACACTTGCAGGTCAATTATATAGTGAGTTCAAGGAGTTTTTTCCGGACAATGCAGTTGAATATTTCGTAAGTTATTATGACTATTTCCAACCGGAAGCGTATGTACCACAAACCGATACGTATATTGAAAAGGATTCAAGTATTAATGAAGAAATCGATAAGCTACGTCACTCGGCCACAACTGCTTTGTTTGAACGGGATGATGTTATTATAATTGCTTCTGTATCCTGTATATATGGTCTCGGTAATCCTGAAGAATATCGTGAAATGGTTGTATCCATTCGTACAGGGATGGAACTAGAGCGTAATCAGCTATTGCGCAAGCTGGTCGACATTCAATATGAACGAAATGACATTAACTTTACACGTGGTACGTTTCGAGTGCGTGGGGATGTTGTAGAAATTTTCCCGGCATCTAGAGACGAGCATTGTATTCGTGTTGAGTTTTTCGGTGATGAGGTTGACCGGATTCGGGAAGTCGATGCATTAACAGGTGAAATTCTGGGAGACCGTCAGCATGTAGCGATTTTCCCGGCATCCCACTTCGTTACCCGTGAAGAAAAGATGAAAGTAGCCATTGAAAATATTGAAAAAGAACTGGAGGAGCGCCTTGCAGTATTGCGCTCGGAAGACCGTTTACTGGAGGCACAGCGTTTAGAACAGCGTACAAATTATGATTTGGAAATGATGAAGGAAATGGGATTTTGCTCAGGCATCGAAAACTATTCTCGCCATTTGACATTGCGTGAAGCAGGGGCGACACCATATACATTACTAGATTATTTTCCTAAGGACTTTTTGCTTGTTGTGGATGAAAGTCATGTTACTTTGCCGCAAGTACGTGGTATGTATAATGGAGACCAGGCTCGTAAAGGTGTATTAGTTGAGCACGGCTTCCGTTTGCCGTCAGCACTTGACAACCGTCCGTTAATGTTCGATGAGTTCCAGTCAAAAGTTAGCCAGGCCATTTATGTATCTGCAACACCTGGTCCATACGAGTTGGAGCATACACCGGAAATGGTGGAGCAAATTATTCGTCCAACAGGGCTGCTTGATCCAACAATCGATGTACGTCCAATTGAAGGACAGATTGATGATTTAATCGATGAAATTCATGAACGTATCCGTCGTAATGAACGGACATTAATTACAACATTAACAAAGAAAATGTCTGAGGATTTATCGAGTTATTTAAAAGAAATGGGTTTAAAAGTCGAATACTTGCACTCGGAAATCAAGACATTGGAACGGATCGAAATTATCCGGGAGCTTCGTAAAGGGACATATGATGTGCTGATCGGCATTAACTTATTGCGGGAAGGCCTTGATATTCCGGAAGTTTCCCTTGTGGCGATTCTTGATGCAGACAAGGAAGGCTTCCTTCGTTCAGAGCGTTCATTAATTCAAACAATTGGACGTGCTGCACGTAACTCGAATGGTCATGTTATTCTATATGCCAACAATATGACGGATTCGATGACAAAGGCCATCAGTGAAACGAAGCGACGTCGTGAAATACAAAAGGCTTACAACGAAGAACACGGTATTACACCAAAGACTATTATTAAAAAGATTCCTGAAATAATCCGGGCAACTCAAGCTGCGGAACAGGAAGAAACATACATTACAAAAGTGACGGGCGGCAAAAAGCTTACAAAAAAAGAGCTGGAGAAGCTTGTTGCAACTTTGCAAGTTGAAATGAAAGAAGCCGCAAAAGGATTAGACTTTGAACGTGCGGCAGAATTACGTGACATGATATTTGAATTAAAGTCAGAAGGGTGAACAATGTGAAAAATACAGAAATTGTCGTACAAGGTGCACGCGCGCATAATTTAAAAAATATTGATGTCACAATTCCCCGCGATAAAATTGTCGTAGTGACAGGTCTTTCAGGATCCGGGAAATCCTCTTTAGCATTCGATACGATTTATGCTGAAGGGCAACGTCGTTATGTGGAATCATTGTCTGCCTATGCACGACAATTTTTAGGGCAAATGGACAAGCCGGATGTCGATACGATTGAAGGGCTTTCCCCAGCCATTTCCATTGATCAGAAAACAACGAGCCGTAACCCGCGCTCTACTGTTGGAACGGTTACGGAAATATATGATTATTTACGATTACTTTATGCACGGATCGGTAAACCGTATTGCCCGACACATGGTATAGAAATTACTTCCCAAACAATCGAACAAATGGTGGACCGTTTACTGGAATATCCAGAGCGTACTAAAATGCAGTTGCTTGCCCCTGTTATTGAAGGGAAAAAAGGTACGCATGTAAAGCTACTGGAAGACCTGAAAAAGCAAGGCTATGTCCGCATCCGATTAAATGGGGAACTTCGTGATTTAGATGACAATATTGAGCTCGATAAAAATAAAAAGCACACAATTGAAGTAGTAATCGATCGTATTGTTTTAAAAGAGGGGATTGAATCACGATTAAGCGATTCCCTTGAAGCCGCTCTGAAAATTGCAGATGGACGAGTACTTGTTGATGTAATGGAGCATGAGGAGCTGTTATTCAGTGAGCATCATGCATGTCCTTTGTGCGGCTTTTCAATTGGTGAACTTGAGCCGCGCATGTTCTCGTTCAACAGCCCGTTTGGTGCATGTCCAACATGTGATGGGCTTGGTAGCAGAGCGAAGGCTGATCTAGATTTGGTCATTTATAATTGGGATTTGACATTGAATGAAAATGCGATTGCCCCATGGGAATCCGTTTCTTCTAATTATTATCCGCAGCTCTTGGCATCTGTATGCAAGCATTTTAATATTCCAATGGATGTACCGGTAAAGGATATTCCAAAGGAAAAAATGGATAAAATTTTATACGGTTCAGGCAAAGAGAAAATCCTTTTTGAATATACAAATGATTATGGCAGAATGCATAAGAAAAATATGGAGTTTGAAGGGGTAATCAGCAATATCGAGCGCCGTTTTACAGAGTCTTCTTCAGACTATGTACGCGAATCGATGCAAAAATATATGACGGAGCAGCCTTGTGCTACATGTAAGGGGCATCGTCTGAAAAAAGAAACGCTGGCAGTAAAAATTAAAGATCAAAATATTTCTGAAGCGACGCGTCACTCGATTCAGGAAATGTATGATTTCTTTAGTTCGGTGGAGCTGACAGAAAAAGAACGTCAAATTGCGAAATTAATTATTCGTGAAGTAATTGAGCGATTGAAGTTCTTACTAGATGTTGGGTTAAACTATTTAACGCTTGCTCGTTCGGCAGGAACATTATCGGGCGGAGAAGCACAGCGTATTCGGTTGGCAACCCAGATTGGTTCGCGCTTATCAGGAGTCCTCTATATTTTAGACGAGCCATCGATTGGGCTGCACCAAAGGGATAATGACAGATTGATTCATACACTGGAAAATATGCGTGATTTGGGCAATACATTAATTATCGTCGAACATGATGAAGATACGATGATGGCAGCGGATCATCTAATTGATATCGGACCAGGTGCTGGTGTACACGGTGGGCAAATTATTGCGCAAGGGACACCGAAGCAAGTGATGAAAAATAAAGAATCCATTACCGGACAGTACTTAAGCGGTAAGAAATTTATTCCATTGCCGCTTGAACGTCGTAAAGCAGATGACCGAAAAATTTCGATTAAAGGTGCTTCGGAAAATAACTTAAAAAACGTCAATATCGATATTCCATTAGGTCAGTTCATTGCGGTTACCGGTGTTTCTGGTTCGGGTAAATCGACATTAGTAAATGAGATATTATATAAAGCACTCGCTTCAAAATTAAACCGTGCAAAAGTAAAGCCCGGCAAACACAAATCAATTGAAGGATTGGAGCAGCTGGAGAAGGTTATTGATGTGGATCAATCACCAATCGGACGTACACCACGTTCAAACCCGGCAACCTATATTGGCGTATTTGATGATATTCGCGATGTATTTGCGATGACGAATGAAGCGAAAATCCGCGGTTATAAAAAAGGACGATTTTCATTCAATGTAAAAGGTGGACGTTGTGAAGCATGTCGCGGGGATGGCATTATCAAAATCGAGATGCACTTTTTACCGGATGTTTATGTTCCGTGTGAAATATGCCACGGAAAACGCTACAATCGCGAAACGTTAGAAGTGAAATATAAAGATAAAAATATATCTGATATTTTGGAAATGACCGTTGAGGATGCGTTGGAATTTTTCGGGAACATACCGAAAATCCAACGAAAATTGCAAACGATTGTCGATGTTGGGCTAGGATATGTGAAGCTCGGCCAGCCTGCTACAACCTTATCCGGCGGGGAAGCACAACGTGTAAAATTGGCTTCTGAATTACATCGTCGTTCAAACGGAAAATCATTTTATATTTTGGATGAGCCAACGACAGGGCTACACGCGGATGATATTTCGCGTCTACTAATCGTGCTGCAGCGTTTAGTGGAAAATGGAGAGTCAGTGCTTGTTATTGAACATAATTTAGATGTAATTAAGACCGCAGACTATATTATCGACCTAGGTCCTGAAGGTGGCGAAGGTGGCGGCACGATTTTAGCAACCGGCACACCAGAGGAAATTGCGGAAGTAAAGGAAAGCTATACGGGGCGCTACTTAAAGCCTATTTTAGAGCGTGACCGTGAGCGTATGTCCTCGAAAATTAGCGCAGCAAAAAGTAAATAGATTAAAAAACTGAGAGCGCAAACGAAACTTTTTCTCCTCCCTCCTCGTATAATAACTATATACGAAGCAGAGGGAGGAATTTTTATATGCAAGAAGAACGTAAACGTATTTTACAATTAGTTGAAAACGGTACAATTTCAGCAGAAGAGGCGATTGTATTACTCGAAAAGCTTTCGTCACAAAAGGAATCCACTCCAACGCCAGTAGTTCCAACTTTTGAACAGCAAAAGGAAGAACCACATAAGGCAGACCCGATTTTTGAAGAACAAAAACAGAAGCGTAAGACAACAGGGTTTGAAGATATTTTCGGCAAATCATTCAACGATAAAGAATTTACTAAAAAGATGGACGAGTTTATGGGAGATATTAAGCAGGACTTATCGCAATTCAGCACACGTATGACTGGAATGGTTGGTGCAGCTTTATCGAAATTCAAGGATCTTGATATTGAAACGCCTTTTGGTGAAAAAGTAGAATTTACAAAAACGTTTGCATATCCTGTCTCAGATATTAAAAGCATTGAGTTAGAGGTCGCAAATGGTAAAGTCGATGTAGTAAGAGCAACAGACGAATTGGTGTCAGTGAACATTTTCGGCAAAACGCCGCAAAAAGGTACTCAGGAAGAAACAATTTCGCAAGTTACTGAGAACTTATCGACATTGACGAATGATAAATTATTTATTCAATCTGCAAATAAATTTACACAGTTAAATGTACAACTTGCTATTCCAGAAAAGCATTACGATGTATTTATCGCCCGATTATTAACAGGCAGTATATCAATTGAACAGATGGATGCAAAATTAATTAAGGCCCGTACGTATAACGGTATCGTTCGACTTGAAAACGTGACTTTCGACCATGCAGAATTGCAAGCGAGCAATGGTACGGTAGAAGCTCGTCATGTAAAAGGCGACGATTTAGAAGTGGAAACAGCAAATGGACGTATTTACATCGACGGAGAATTAAAGGAAGTAGAAGCGGAATCTGTAAATGGACATGTTGTCATTACAACTACAAGCTCAGAGGCACACAAAATTAAAGCCCGTGCTTTAGCAGGTTCAGTAGAAATCTACGTACCAAAAACGGTTGCACTTGAAGGACAAATTTTCACAAACTTCGGGAAGGCAGACGTTGGCTTAAGCGATGTGAAGCTTTCTGAAGAAGAGGAGCAATTCCTTTCAAAATCGCTGCGCTTCACAAAAGAATTGGAAGGCGCAAAACTACTAAAATTAGTAGGTGAATCACGTACTGGTACAGTATTAGTACGCTATACACTGCAATAATATAGAAGACTAAAGGGGTGCTTACTTATATAAGTAAGTGCCCTTTGTCTGTTCAAAAAGAATAGACGAAGAAATACTGATTTTTAATACCCTCAAAAAAGTTATGTCTCTCACCCGTATAAAAAGTTAAGATAAAATACTCCTACTTCATTAAAACCCAAATTTCATCGATATATGTAAAGGAATTCCATTTTATATGTCGAATTATTTAAATAATGGGAACCTTATATTATATTAATAAAATTTCGTAGTTTAACAAATATATTACGAAAACATAAAAAATGTTTATATCGTACTTAGAAACAAAAATTATTTGATAATATGAAGGCTGCGGTGTCGACATTATACTTTAAATGCTTATGGTAGCCTACATTGAAAAGAAACTGTAATAAATTTATAGATTGAAAGTGCTATAATAGATAAGACTATAATTTAATTAAGACAAAGACTTAGGTGGTTTCGTTAATGATTCAAATGAACAATGTAGTTAAAAAGTATCCTAATGGGGTCGTTGCGGCGAACGGGATTACAGTTCAAATAAAAAAAGGTGAGTTTGTTTATGTAGTAGGACCGAGTGGAGCAGGAAAATCGACATTTATAAAGTTGATGTACCGCGAGGAAAAGCCAACTACAGGTGATGTATTAATTAACGGGATTAACTTAAGAACGTTAAAAGATAACCGTGTGCCTCATTTACGCCGTCAACTCGGGGTGGTGTTTCAGGACTTTAAATTATTGCCGCGCTTAACGGTATACGAAAATGTAGCGTTTGCTATGGAAGTAATTGAAGAGCAACCGAAAGTGATCCGCAAACGAGTAATGGAAGTGCTTGAACTTGTTGGGTTAAAGCATAAAGTGCGTATGTTGCCAAATGAACTTTCCGGTGGGGAGCAGCAACGGGTGGCGATTGCCCGTTCCATCGTAAATCGTCCGAAAGTAATGATTGCGGATGAGCCTACAGGGAATCTCGATCCGGAAACATCTTGGGAGATTATGAATATTTTTGAGGAAATTAATCGCCAAGGTACGACGATTGTAATGGCAACACATAACCGGGAAATTGTAAACACAGTGCGTAGACGCGTTATTGCAATTGAAGGCGGAATGATCGTCCGTGATGAGTACGGAGGTGATTACGGCTATGAAAACTAGAACAATTGCCCGTCACTTTCGCGAAAGTTTTAAATCATTAGGGCGAAATAGTTGGATGACATTGGCTTCTATCAGTGCCGTAACAGTCACTTTATTATTGGTAGGCGTATTTGCAGCCATTATGATGAATTTAAACAAAGTGGCATCGGATTTAGAAAACGATGTTGAAATTCGTGTATTAATTGAAATTATTCCCGATGAGGCAGAAGCTAAACTTGCCGAAGAACAGTTAGTTGATGAAATTCACAATCTACCAGATGTTGAAGAAGTTACATATTCTTCGAAGGAAGAAGAGTTAAGTAAGTTAATTAAAGACTTTGGTGATGAATTAAGTTTATTTGAACAAAACAATCCATTATATAATGTGCTATACGTAAAAGCGGTCGATCCATTAAAAACTGCTGAAGTAGCTAAGAAGATTGAAAGCTTTGAAAGCACATATGAAGTGAAATATGGTGAAGGTAAAGTAGAAAAACTATTTAACTTCTTAGAAATTGCACGTAATGTAGGTCTTGTGTTAATCTTAGGTTTGCTGTTTACAGCGATGTTCCTAATTTCCAATACGATTCGCATTACGATTACTGCACGTAGAGATGAAATAGAAATTATGAAACTTGTAGGGGCTACAAATTCTTTTGTCCGTATTCCATTTGTGTTAGAGGGAATGTGGCTAGGAATCATTGGATCTATCATTCCAATAACAGCCGTTACGATTGCTTATTACAATATTTATGAATTGCTTGCACCAAGATTAAAAGGCGAGTTATTCCAATTATTAGAGGTTGCACCACTTATGCTGCAGGTGAATGGACTAATTTTATTCATCGGCATGTTCATCGGTATATGGGGCAGCTTTATGTCAGTGCGTAAGTTTTTAAAAGTGTAATAGAACATAAATTGCATCATGCTCTTTGAAAGTTCAACAAAAGAGAGACGAAACGAGCGACTACTATTCATGCATTTAGGGGGAAACAGGTTTTGAAGAAGCTAACAACGCGTTCATTTAAAATCATTGCTGTACTACTAGCGCTTATTTTATTTATTCAAATGCCAGCAGCGTATGCAGCATCATTAAGTGAACTAAAAAAAGAGCGCAGCCAACTTGAAGCTGAGAAAAAGATGCTCAACAAATCACTCGAACAAAAAACAAATGAAATTCAAACAAATCAAAATCGTCAGCAGAAAATTATTTCTCAATTAGAGCAAATTGGGGCAAAGATTAATGCAAAGAATCAAGAAATTGAAGTTGTCGAATTGGATATCGAAATTGCAAATGAAGAAATTTCGATATTGGAAGATGAAATAAAAGAATTACAAGATAAAATTAAGAAACGTGACGAACTGTTGCGTGAGCGTGCCCGTGCAATTCAATCAAGTGGCACGGTAAGTTATTTAGATGTACTCCTAGGTGCTAATAGTTTTGTAGATTTTATTGACCGTTTCTCTGCTGTAAGTACACTTATGGATGCTGACCGTCAAATTATGCGTGAGCAAAAGGAAGACCAGGAAAAGCTGGAAGTCCAAAAAGTAGAGCTACTAAAGAAAAAAGAGAATTTAGAGGCGAATAAAGCAAAACTGCAAAAACTGATGGCGTCATTAAAGGAACAAAAGAGAGAAAAAAATCAATTAGTAGCTGAACTTGAAAAAGAAGAAGCGAAATTACGTGCTCAAAAAACGTCGTTAAAAGAAGAATACGATGATAAAGTAGAGTTAAGTAAAGAAGTAGAAGCGAAATTCCTTAAAGAACAGGCTCGTTTAGCTGAAATTGCACGACAAAAAGCTTTAGAAGCTAAAAGAAATAAAAAGAAAAACAGTAATGTTTCAAGTTCCGGCAATTTACCAACTGTTGCAGCCGGTACTTGGACAAGACCAGCTGCTGGGCGATTTACTTCAGGTTTCGGCTCACGTGACATTGGACCAATCGGAAGTAAAAATCACTTAGGAATCGACATTGCCAATTCAATCGGTACACCGGTTGTTGCTGCAGCTGACGGTGTTGTTTCTTATGCAGGAACAATGAATGGTTATGGGAATGTAGTGATGGTCACTCACTCAATCGAAGGACAAATTTTCACGACAACATATGCCCATTTAAGCGGCTTTAATGCTAGTGTAGGTGACGTTGTTTCTAAGGGGCAGCAAATTGCACGTTTAGGTAATACCGGAAACTCGACAGGACCGCATTTACATTTCGAAATTCACGTAGGTGAATGGAATGGCAGTCGTTCAAATGCTGTGAATCCTTTACGTTATATTTCGTTATAATATCGCTTTAAAATTAAAAAAGTTTGGGACAAAACGAAAAATATCCATTTTCCTAAAGGGAAAATGGATATTTTTCTGTTTCTACCAGAATTGATTTCCGTTACGGGGACGCTTTCCGGGGGCGTGAGGCCGACACGATGTCGGTCACAAAAGCGTTGCCACAGGACGTGGTGTTCTTAGCTTTTGTTCCTAGTCTCAGGCGTCACGCTTATCCCCCAGGAGTCGCCCCTTCACTCCAATCAATTCATAAAGTATCAGATTTTTAATAAGGAAATTGCTCTTATACAAAGAAAATTCTACTTATGTCTCAGGCCCTTTATTTGTATGTGTTGTTCTCCATCTAGACAGACGTTATTTGTTAAAGTTTTGCCTTTTAATTTTGAATAAATTCCATAAAGGTATGATATTGTACTAATAAGAAGAAATAGTGAGGTGAGGTTGATGAAAAAGAATATAGGCATCGTTATAATTTTAGTTCTCGTCGTTACGATGCTAAGTACATATATAATAAAGGAACTCGATAAAAGTACAGTAATCAGCAGTGAGGCATTAGGAACAGAAATTGAATTAGGGGAGGAAATTGGACTTGAAAAAGGACAATTCGCACCTGATTTTACTTTATATAATATCCAGGGAGAACCAGTGACCCTTTCAGATTTACGTGGAAAAAAGGTTGTATTGAATTTCTGGGCAACTTGGTGTCCGCCCTGTGAGGCAGAAATGCCCCATATGCAAAAGTACTATGAGAAATATCGCGAAACAGACAATGTTGAAATTGTCGGTGTCAATGTAACGTATCATAGGGAAAAGATTGAACGTGTCGAGCAGTTTTTAAAAAGCTATGATATAACATTTCCAATTGTTTTAGAATTGGAGGAGACAGTGTCCCGCCAATATGAACTTTTAACACTTCCATCGACCTTCATGATTGATACAGAGGGGAAAATTCAAAAGACAATTGTAGGTCCGCTTGATTTAGATACATTACGAGAAAATGTGACACAATTAAATTAATTCATGTTCTATCCGTCTTTATAAGTATGAATCTTTCTTTCGCTTCATAAATTTTATGGAACGGAGGAGAATTTGTGCGGAAAAGTCGGATTTTTTTATTAATTATTTTATTGCTATGTATAGGGGCAGGTGTCTATTGGGCAGTGAAAATGCAGGCACAGCCAAAAGTTGAACAGGCAGATTTTGCTGTGGTGAATGAACTGCACAAGTTGATAACGAGCGAGTCAGTTTATGATATTGATTCCGAAAAAATAGTGGAAGGCGCACTTCGAGGAATGGCCAATGCAATTAATGACCCATATAGCACATATTATTCGGAGCAAGAGGCGGCATTACATAAACAGACGCTCGCAAGTGAACGGATTGGAATCGGTCTGGAACTATCAGAAGCGAATGGCAAGTTTATCGTCGTAGCACCAATTAAATCATCACCAGCAGAAAAAGCAGGTATCAGGCCATTGGATGAGCTTGTACAGATTAACGAAGTAAGACTTGAAGGGAAAACAATGGGGGAAGTACGTAAGCTTATGCATGGTAAAGAAGGGGAAAGTGTAGAGCTCGTATTGTATCGACCTGAGTTAGAGCAACATGTAAAGCTAAGTATAAAAAGGGAACGCCTGAAAAATGATACTGTGCAAGGAGATGTAATTGAAGTAGAAGGAAAGAAAATTGGATACATGACGATCTCAATGTTTGGTGAAAAAACTGCCGATGAATGGCAAAAATCTCTTGATGCATTAATTGAGCAGGATGTAGAAGGGTTAATCATTGATGTGCGTGACAATCCAGGTGGCTATTTACATAGTGTTGCACAAATGATGAGCATGTTTGAGCAAAAGGAAGTCGTATTTGCTTATATGCAAAATCATGATGGTGTAACAGAGCCACTGAAAACGAAGAAAATTGAACAGTTTGAACCCTATGCAAAATGGCTGCGTGCAACGCCCGTCACGGTTATACAAAATGAGGGAAGTGCCTCTGCAAGTGAAGTGTTTGCAGGTGCGCTGCAAGATTGGAAACGCGCCGTTATTATTGGCGTCACAAGTTTTGGGAAAGGGACTGTTCAGCAAACGTGGGATCTACAAAACGGCGGAGAGGTGAAATTATCAACGAATAAATGGCTTACACCGTCCAAGCGCTGGGTACATGACGTTGGCGTAGAACCCGATGTAGAAGTGACTCAACACCCGCTATACCGTGTAGAAACGAAAATATTGAGAGGTCGTTTTGAAGTAGGAGAGTATAGTGAAGAAGTTGCCTATAGTCAGCGGATTTTAAGTGAATTAGGCTTTACTATAAGTCGTACCGATGGATTTTTCGATATGGATACAGCGCAGGAAGTAGAAAGCTTTAGACGGCAACAAGATTTGCCTGAAGGGCGTCATATGGATGAAGTTTTCTTCGCGGAACTAACGAAACAGCTTGAAACATTTAAACAATCACAGGTGAATGATATGCAATTGCAGATGGCGATTAGTTATGTAATGCATCAATTGGAATGATGTGAAGATGTGATGCTCTAATAGAATGAAAAAAGAATATCAGTATATGCAGGACGACCTTGAAATTGTTTATTTCAGGTCGTCTTTATTTTATTATCGGTACAAATGGGACTACGCATAATCAATAGGATTTGATACAATTAATTGTACGGTAGGTGAGAAAATGGATGAAACAATTTTAATTGAAATTTTGAAAGGGATTGGCCGACTTTTTATAAATCCTTTGTTGTATATCGCTATAATTTCTGCAATTTATTTAGGATACCGCAGAGTGAAACGTGAACGGCGATTCTTCAATAGGCGTATACTAGGTGGCTGGTCCGAGTTGAAAAATATGCTAGTAATGGGGTTTGTACTTTCCGTTATTATTTCCGTTTTTAGTCTTGTCATTGGCTTAACGGTCTCACTCGAATTATTAACTTTTGTTTTTGTTGTAAGTCTCGTAGCATTACTTATTTATACGTATCATTTATTGTCACCGGCTATTGTAATGGCCATCGCTTTTTGTATGCTTGCTATTATGCAATGGCAAAATTGGACATATTCTATCGGTCCGCTTGAACTGAATGGTACTGATGCAGTAACAAATCTTGTCATGACAGTACCAATTTTGACAGGTCTTTTGTTAATGGCGGAAGGAATTTTGATTCGCCGTTATGGTAGACGTTTTGCCTCTCCTATTATGGAGACGACTAAGCGCGGATTAAACGGTATCGGTTATTACAGTAAACAGCTTTGGGTATTGCCTGTATTTACAATAATACCTGGTGATGGGATTCAGAGTTTTGCTCCATTTTGGCCGCAGTTTACAGTTGGTGCTGAGCAGTTTTCACTCATTGTCTTCCCGTTTATAATTGGTTTCCAGCAAATGGTTCGTCAAAAGCTGCCGATGAACGTTTATCCTCAAATGGGGCGTTCGATAGTCATGATTGGTCAATTTGTATTGATAGTCGGATTAGCTGCCTATTTTTCACCTGTATTAGGTGCAGCAGCCTTGGCATTGGGAGCAATTTCGCGGACGGTTATAGGGGTTTATTACAGCCGTGCCGAAGATCGTAATAGCTATGCTGTAATGCGTAGTGATAGAGGTGTTATGATTGCAGGGATTTTACCAAATTCGCCGGCAGAAAAAATGGGCCTCTTGGCAGGAGAAGTTATAAAGCGTGTGAATGGACAAGATGTTTATACAGAAGAAGATTTATATAAAGCACTGCAAATTAATGCAGCCCATTGTCGTCTGGAAGTGCTGGATCATGCAGGTGAGTTGCGTTTAGCCCAACATGTTGTACATCGGGATGATAATTATAAAATTGGACTTTTAGTAGTGAACTAGATTATAGAAGGTAAAGAATCCCGTGAAAACGGGGTTCTTTTTTTAAGGTTACATAGAATAATTTATGTTACTATAAAAGTGAAAAAGATCAAAACTAAAATTGTTAAATGCTTCTAGTATTTCATGTTGTGGCAGGAGTGAAGGTTATGTTGGATTGGATGACTATCGACAATGTGGAAATTGTTGTAGAAAAATATAAATTATTAGGTCCCTTTTTCAGTATATTTTTAACTTTTATAGAATCATTTTTACCGATATTGCCTTTATTTATCATCGTTATTGCCAATGCAGCTGCCTACGGACTGTTTTGGGGCTTCTTACTGTCATGGCTCGGAACGGTTGCAGGTTCTTATCTGTTTTTCTTAATGATTCGAAAGTTTGGGAAGTATCGAATCTTCCGTCGCATAAAAGAACAAACCCAAGTTAAAAAACTGATTCATTGGGTAGATATAAGAGGATTTACGCCATTATTTGTATTGCTATGTTTGCCATTCACACCGGTTGTTGTGGTAAACAGCGTGGCCGGTCTCTCAAATATTAAGAAAAAGTATTACTTTTTAACACTATTTATTTCTAAGCCAATTATGATTTTTTTAATTAGTTATTTAGGTAGTGATTTACGAGACATTTTAAAGTCACCGGTAAAAATTATTATATCGATTGTCATTGTATTGATCATTTGGGCTATCGGTAAATTTATCGAACGGATCTTAAATAAGCGTGTAGAGCGCGACTTGCGTGAAATTGAAAAACTTAGAAGAAATAAATAATATGTAATGATCAAACCTTGTTTTTTGCAGTTGTGTAAAAGAACAAGGTTTTGTTTTATGAATGCCATTAATGTACGAACATGTATTCTTATATTATAATAGATTAACAAAGATAAATGAGGTGAAATTATGACATTACGAGTCATTTCGGGTCGGGCAGGTACGGGGAAAACAGCTTTTATTCACCGCGAGATTGTGGAGGATTTAAAAACAAATTTGTTTGCCAATCCAATTTTTATTTTAGTACCTGACCAAATGTCATTTACAACAGAGTATGAACTGACGACGAATTATGACATAGAAGGCATGATGCGGGCGCAAGTTATGACATTTAAGCGGTTGGCATGGTATGTACTGCAAAATGAAGGCGGCATTGCACGTGAGCGTATTGATGGCACAGGGTACCGCATGTTATTACGCCGTATTTTGGAAGAACACCAAGAAGAATTTTTACTTTTTAAACGAGCGGCCGGTAAGCGTGGTTTTACGAAGGAAGTCGAACAAATTCTAAAAGAATTCAGTCAGTACCATATTGATGTGGAGACAATTGAGCCACTAATTGATTCACTTAGGGAAAATGGAGCGAGCGAAGTACTGCTCCATAAATTGCATGATTTACAAATTATATTAAAGCAGCTACATGAGCGTATTGGAACGGAATATATTGACGGAGACGGCTACTTTCCAATGCTAATCGAACGCATTCCGAAGATGGAAAGCTTGCGGGATACCCATGTGTATTTAGATGGGTTTGTTTCATTCAATGGACAGGAAATGTCGATCTTAAAAGAGCTTTTAATTTATGCCAAGCGTGTCACAATTGTGCTGCCATTGGAGGACCCCCAGGCTGATATGCTCGAAGGATCTGTATTTTACAGGGCCGCCATGACATATGACAAAATAAAGCATGAACTGCAAAAGCTGCGTTTTGAAAAGGGAATCGACATTGAAGAGGAGCCAAGAGTTCATCTCGAAGTAAATTACCGTGCAAAAAATCAAGACTTGCTGCAAATTGAACGAAGCTTTGACAAAGTTATTGACGCTCCGATTGAATCGACAGGACATGCGCAAATACTGGAAGGTGTAAATCCACGAGCTGAAGTGCAAGGAATTGCCCAGGAAATAAAGCAACTTGTCTTAAAAAAGGGGTTGCGCTATAAAGATATCGGGATTATGTACCGCCAGGCGGATGTATATGAGGCAATTATCGGTACGACCTTTATGCAATACGAGATTCCTTTTTTCTCAAATGAGAAACGGGCGATGCTGTATCATCCGCTTATTGAATTTAGTCGATCTGTGTTGGAAATTATCACAACAAATTGGAAGTATGAGCCGATATTCCGGAGTATTAAAACGGATCTTTTCTTTCCGTATGGAGCGAATTTAATGGCAATGCGGGACAGAGCCGACATTCTTGAAAATTTTGTCATTGCAAAAGGGATTGTCCATGATCGATGGCTAAACGAAGAAGTTTGGCATTATCGTCGTTTTAAATCTTTGGAAAAAGTAAATTCGATACAGACAGAAGATGAATTGGAACATGAACAGCTTTTAAAGTCAATTCGGGATTTAATCCGCGAACCGGTTTTAGCATTGCAAAACCGCTTGAAAGGTAAACGGACAGGCCGTGAAATTGTAGTGGCATTGTACGAGTTTATGGAAAAACTGGATATTTATAAAAAACTTTTAAAAATGCAGGAACAGGAAGAACTGAAAAATGCACTTCATCATTCACTGGAACATGAGCAGGCTTGGAATGGCTGGGTGCATATTTTAGAGCAGTTTGATCTCATGTTCGGCGACAAAATTATGCCGTTGGAAGAAGTGGCACAAATATTAGATGAAGGCTTTGAAACACTGCAATTTTCAAGTGTGCCTCCAACATTGGATGAGGTGACAGTTTCAACCGTTGAGTTTGCACGCTTTGATAATAAAAAGGCGATTTTTGTAATTGGTGTCAACGATGGTGTCTATCCGATGCGTATGGATGCAGGGGGATTATTATCCGATGATGAGCGGGAAGCCTTTGAAAAAATTGATGTTGAATTGGCGCCGGGTATAAAAAGTAGGCTGCTTCAGGAGAGCTTTTTATTTTACCGTGCTATTTCCTCGTCGACACAGTATTTATATATTACGTATGCAAATGCAGATGAGGAAAGTAAAAGTAAGCTTCCGTCGCTTTATATTAATCGACTGCATAAAATGTTCGAGGTTGTGGAAAATCAGGGAATGCACCAGGGGGAAACAGTTCGTACATTACCGCATCGACAAATAGCGATGGATCCTTTGGATGAACAACAAAAAGATAATGTACTGCACTATATACAGCACCCATCCCCGTCGATTGGCTTTTTAATGACACAGCTGAAGCAGGCGCAACTTGAGCGACGTCCGCTCTCAGAGGAATGGGCTGCGTTGAAGGCATTTTATGAACGGGATTCCGAATGGAGAAATGTGCTTAATATCGTGGGGAAACCATTGTATTCAACAAATGAAGCGGAGCCTTTAACAGAAGAAGTTGCTACGGCATTATATGGGGAAAACTTCTTGGCAAGCGTATCGCGCATTGAACGTTTTTACAGCTGTCCATATTCGCATTTTGCTTCTTACGGTCTTAAATTGCAGGAACGTACAGAATTTAAGTTAGAGACATTTGCAATGGGTGATCTATTCCATGAAGCGATTCGGACAATTTTATCGGAAAAAGAGCCGACAATTGCATTGAATACGTATGTAAATTGCTACAAAAAGGCGAATGATACTATTTCTAAGCTCGTCGATTATTTCTCTTATAGCATTTTAAAAAGTAGTCATCGTTTTGAATACATTAAAACAAAGCTTGTGAAAATAGTAGCCCGTACTGTGTATGCTCTTATGAACCAAAGTGAGCTGTCCAGGTTTAAAGCGATTGCCCATGAAAAGCCTTTCGGTAAGCGCGATGACAAAAATACTGAACAAGATGACAACAATCCATTGGATGCACTCGAGATTGAATTGGATCATAACCGCAAAATGTATGTCCGTGGTCAAATTGACCGTATCGATGCATATAAAGACGCAGAAAATTTATATTTGCGTGTCATTGATTACAAATCAAGTGGCCGCAAACTTGATTTTACTGAAGTATATAATGGGATATCCCTGCAGCTCTTGACCTATTTGGATGTGGCGATGAAAAACATTCCGATTATCGCACGTGAAGGTAAATTTATTCAGGACTTATCAGAGCTGGAAAACATTATTGTCCAAGCGGCTGGAATGTTCTATTTACATGTACACAATCCGCTTATTCCAACTGAAGATTACGAAGAACAGGACCGGGTGGAAAATTTACGTCAAGAGAAGTTTAAATTAAGTGGCTATATGTTAAAGGATGTAGAAATCGCACAACTAATGGATCAATCCCTCGAACCGAATAAAACTTCCATTATTGTTCCAGCTGCATTTAAAAGTGGCGAGGATCCTGAATTTAATAACCGCTCGTCAAAAGTGATCGAACAGGGACAAATGGAAAACCTACAAGAGTTTGTTCATTATAAATTCCGTCAGGCAGGGAATAAAATTTACGAGGGCAATACAGAAATCAAACCGTATAGCCTAGGCAACCAAAAAGCCTGTACATTTTGCAGCTATAAAGCGGTATGCCAATTTGATCAAGCAGAGACGGGTAATAGTTTCAATGAAATAAAGAAACAGCCGGAGCAAGAAGTATTTAAAAATATTGAAAAGGTGGTGTGTGTTCATGACGATTCCAGCGAAGCCGAATGACGTTCAATGGACGGATGTACAGTGGAAAGCCATCTATGCATCCGGTCATGATATATTAGTATCTGCAGCCGCTGGTTCAGGGAAGACGGCTGTTTTAATTGAGCGGCTTATTCAAAAAATTGTAGCGCCGGAAGAAAAACGCATTGATGTTGATGAGCTGCTAGTTGTAACCTTTACGAATGCATCCGCTGCAGAAATGCGGAATCGAATGGCAGAAGCACTCGAAAAAGCCCTTACTGAAAATCCAAGCAACCTTTTTCTGCGCAGACAATTAAGTTTATTAAACAAAGCGCAAATTTCTACACTGCATTCGTTTTGTTTATCGATTTGCCGTGAATATGCATACACAATTGATTTAGACCCTGGTTTTCGCCTGGCAAGTACAGAAGAAGCTTCGTTATTGCAAGATGATGTGCTAATGGACGTGTTGGAAAAAGCGTACCGTGGCGATATGGAAACGCTCTTTACGAAAGAGGAGCTTTATACATTGATTGATAGCTTTGCGTCAGACCGAAGTGACCAGGCAATTGAACTATTGTTGCAGGAAATGTACAAAGTTTCACGCGTGCAGCCTAATCCGTACGAATGGCTGCAAACATTGCCGGAAAAATACGATATTGATCCGAACAGTCCAATAGATGATTTAGCGATTGCACAAGAAGTCCGTCCGTTTATTATTGCAAGCTTGAAGGAGATTGCAGCCCGCCTTGAGAAAGGTTTGCACATTGTTTCGGTCGTGCCCGCTTTAGAAAAAAACAAGCCATTGTTTGCAGCGGAATATACAGGGGTGACACATGTATTAAATGCGATGGAAAATGGTTCGTGGGAGCAAGCTTATGAGTTAATCCCTTCCATTGAGTTTGGACGGATTAAACCGTTGACGAAAAAAGATACGGAAGAAGACAAAGCATCGTATGCGGTGGCAAAAAATCACCGTGACACAGCTAAAGAAATGCTGAATTCATTAAAGGACACATTTTTTGCCCGACATCCAAAGCTCTATGTACAGGAAATGGCGGCAACAAAGCCTATTTTAGAAACGCTAGTAAAGCTAACAATTGAGTATAGTGAAGCGTTTAAATTAGCCAAACAAGAGCGCGGCTTACTGGATTTCTCGGATTTAGAGCATTATGCTTTGGAAATATTAACGGATCCACAGAGTGATTCCAAACGACCGCAACCATCCGATGTGGCACGCACCTTCCAAAAACGTTTCAAAGAAGTTCTTGTCGATGAGTATCAGGATGTGAATTTCTTACAGGAAACGATTTTACAACTTGTGAAAAGCGGCGGAGAGCAGGACGGGAATATGTTCATGGTTGGTGATGTGAAGCAAAGTATATACGCGTTTCGACTTGCAGAGCCGCGCCTATTTCTTGAGAAATATAAGCGCTTTGAAGAGAATCCATCCGATACAGGAATGAAGATTGATTTAAATGCCAATTTCCGTAGTCGCTCCGAAGTGCTGGAAGGTACGAACTATGTATTCGAGCAAATTATGGATGAGGAAGTTGGGGAAATTGCGTATGATGAGCAGGCAAAATTAAAATTTGGAGCTAGCTATGATGCGCAGCAAGTACCAATTGAGCTTGTGTTGCTGGAAGGTGACTCGAAGTCACAAAACGTACCTGGTCAAGATGAAGGTGCTGAAGAAGAAAGCATTAGCACAGCTCAGCAAGAAGCGCGCTACATTATTCAACGCATTCGCGATTTAGTTGACAATGGTGGACAGGTGTACAATCCGAAAACGAAGTCGATGCGTTCAGTCAGCTACCGGGATATCGTCGTATTAATGCGTTCCCGTACATGGTATACGACCTTTGCGGAGGAATTTAAACTAGCAGGTCTTCCGCTATATGCTGAAACAGATGGAGGCTATTTTGAATCATTGGAAGTAATGATTATGATTAACACGCTAAAAGTAATCGACAATCCATATCAGGATATTCCCCTCGCCTCTGTTCTGCGGGCACCGTTCATTGGACTGACGGAAAATGAATTGGCGAAAATCCGACTAGTGAACGGGAAAGTACCGTTCTACGAGGCATTAAAACAGTATAAAGAAGAAGCGAAGGGCGAAATGCCGATTGAAACAGAAGCTAAGCTTGACAGATTTTTCGCATTGCACGACAAGTGGCGTAATTTTAGCCGTCATGGTGCGCTCGCTGATTTAGTTTGGCAAGTATATTTGGATACAAATTACTTCGAAATGGTCGGTGCGATGTCCAACGGGAAGCAACGACAGGCAAATTTACGTGCACTTCATGACCGTGCACTGAGCTATGAGAAAACATCGTTCCGTGGCTTGTTCCGATTTTTACGATTTATCGACCGTATGCATTCAAGAGGAGACGATTTAGGTGTTGCGAAATCCACAAGTGAAGCGGATGATGTAGTGACTTTGTTGACAATCCATAAATCGAAGGGACTTGAATATCCGGTCGTATTCGTTGCCGGCATGAGTCGTACATTTAATACGAAAGATTTAGGGAACCGCTATATTTTTGATCAAGATTTTGGATTAGCGATTAAATCAGTAAATCCCGACCTAAATATTATTTCCACTTCTCTTCCACATTTGTATGTGAAGGAAAAGAAATTGGCCAAAATGAAAGCTGAGGAAATGCGTGTATTGTATGTGGCGATGACTCGGGCAAAAGAACGGCTTATTTTAGTCGGCTCGATTAAAGATTGGGAAAAGCAAAAAGAAGAGTGGACATTTTATCAGGAATTGAAAGAAACCGTACTTCCGGCATATATCCGTTCAAAGGCAAATAGTTATTTAAGCTGGGTTGGACCAGCTGTTGCTCGTCACCAAGACTTCCTCTTTGTAAGTTATGGGTATTCGAACAAAGCTACAACAACACCGGAGTGGTCGATTACGGTAATACCGAATCGTGACTATTTAACAACAACTGAAGTAGAGGTAGTGGAAGAGGAAGTAGTGCAGGAGGTTGTAAATGAGGATATCGTTCAGCTACTGACGGAACGCTTTACTACACCGTATTCTTACAAGGATGCCGTAACGAAAAAGTCCAAAACGTCAGTTTCAGAGCTTAAACGTATGGAAAGCCTGCAGCAGATGGAAGAGGAGCATTTATACAATTCCGAAGCAAAACGTTATGTAAACACAGAAGTACCAAGCTTTATGCTAAAAGAGAAGAAAAAACGAAAGCTTTCTGCTACGGAAGTAGGTACGGCTGTGCATGCCGTTATGCAACATATTCCGCAGAATGGCTTTGCTACAATTGAAGAAACGGAACACTTTATACAATCCCTTGTCGATCGCCAATTACTTCAACAACTAGAGGCGGACGCGGTATCCGCTGAAAAGGTATATGCCTTTTTCGGAACAGAAGTAGGACAACGCTTTAAAACGGCGAAGGAAATTTTAAGAGAAGTACCGTTTACAATGAGTTTGAAGGATGAAGACGGTGACGCGCAAATCATACAAGGGGTCATTGACTGTATATTTGAAGATGCAGAAGGTAAATGGGTACTCCTGGACTATAAAACGGATTATATTGAACAGATGATTTTAGACGATTTAGAGAAAATTAAACGAAAAATGACAAAATCCTACCAGATTCAATTAAACTATTATCAGCATGCTGTACAAACCATAAAACGTATCGAAATAAGCGAACGTATTTTGTATTTATATAGCATTGGACTAGAAGTGAAAATAGATTAGGGGGATAAAAGGTGGATTTTCGCCCAGTAGGTACGAATGAGCGTATAGCAACGCTTGATATTTTACGAGGATTTAGTTTGCTCGGGATTCTATTAGTAAATATGTTTGGCTTTTATTTACCGATGCCACATATTGCGGATTTAAGCGGCTGGTTTAGTGAAGTACAGGATATTGTACTTCACCAGCTTTTGGATATATATGTTCAAAGTAGTTTTTATCCGTTATTTTCTATGCTTTTCGGGTATGGTTTAGCAATGCAGTATGTAAAAGCAAAAGAAAAGGGCATTAATTTCTATCTATTTGCTCCAAAACGTCTCTTGCTTATCTTCTGCATTGGAATGTTTCACGCCATTCTTATTTGGTGGGGCGATATTTTAGCAATGTATGCATTTTGTGGTGTATTTTTAATTGCACTTATCCGTCTGCCGGCAAAATGGCTTTTACTAGTAGCAATTGCTGTAAATGGTTTGTATCATGGATTTAATTTAAGCTTGTATGCAATGGCTGGCTTTTTTACAACATCAACAGATTCAATATCTGTAAATATTGATGCGATTCAAAGTGCAGTGACAGCTTATGGTATTGGTAGTTGGACAGATGCATTTGTGCAGCGTCTCGATGATTTGGCAGTACAAATGAGTCTATTTATGTGGATATCCTCATTATTTACAATTTTACCTTATATGTTGATCGGTGCTGCCCTTGCAAAATGGCGTCTAATCGAACGGGCAAAGGAAAAAATTGTTTTATGGTTTGTTTTAGCGATAATTGGAGTCGCTGGCGGACTGTATGTGAAAAGCCTGCCGATTTCCGGAGCTCAAACGATTGGTAATGAGTATTTACAAGTTTATATTGGCGGTCCTATTTTAGCAGTCGGCTATATAGCGGTTGTAACATTGTTAACGCAGCTATCGTTCGTTGTGAAGCTTTTGTCTCCAATCGCTACCGCGGGACGTATGTCGTTGACTCTTTACATTATGCAATCTGTTATTTGTACGGTGCTGTTTTATAAATGGGGCTTCGGTCTTTACGGAAAAGTGGATGTGCAAATGGGGATTTATATGGCAATTGGAATCTTCGTCATTCAAGTGTTATTTGCAGAACTTTATTTTTCAAAATTTAAACAAGGACCATTGGAAATATTAGTGAAAAAATTGACTTATGGTAAGTTCGCTTCTTGGAAATAAAACCTATTATTATGTAAATTTATAGGGAGAAAGCTTAGTTTTACAGAATAATATTATTTTGTCAGAAAAGTAAGGCAATTATTTTATTTTTAATGTATGATGTAAAAAAACAGAAGGAGTGCTCCACGTTATGAAATTGTTATCATTTATAGTAAACGAACAAGTAAAGTTTGGCCCTAAAGTGAAAAAAGAAGAGGCAGTATGGGATGTTGTCGAAATTCAAAAACAACTCAATGTACTAAAAGACTTTCCGGAAACAATTATCGACGGGATAGCACACGGCTATGAATTTGTAGAGCAAGTTCGTAAATTAGTAGAGGCAGCACAAAAGCATGAAGATGGTGCTAAATTCAAATTAGCATATTCTAATATAGAATGGTTGTCGCCGGTTCCTCGTACACCGAAAAATATCATGTGTGTCGGCAAAAATTATAATGACCATGCAATTGAAATGGGTGCAGAGAAAGCACCGGAAGATATGGTAGTATTCACTAAATCCCCAACTGCGATTGCATCTGATGAATCGACATTATCTGTTCATGCAGAATTTACGGATTCTCTTGATTATGAAGGAGAATTGGCGATTGTAATCGGTAAGCAAGGCAAAAATATTCCTAAAGCAATGGCGTATGATTACGTATTTGGCTATACAATTGCTAATGATATTACAGCGCGTGATTTACAAGAAAAACATAAACAATATTTCCTAGGAAAAAGCTTGGAAGGCAGCTGTCCTATGGGTCCATATTTAGTTACAAAAGATGAAATTCCAGATCCGCATACATTAACGATTGTAACGAAGGTGAATGGGGAAGTTCGTCAAAACGGTTCGACAAAAGATATGATGTTTACCGTCTCGGATATTATTTCAATTATTTCAAAATATGTAACGCTGGAGCCGGGCGATGTTATTTTAACAGGCACGCCAGCCGGAGTTGGAAAAGCAATGAATCCACCTAAATTTTTAAAAGCCGGTGATGAGGTAAAAGTTTCAATTGAAGGCATTGGGACTCTGGCAAACCGATTTGTTTAATATAATTCATTTATTATGACCTATTCTTTTGTTACTTGGACGAATCCATTGAATTTATACATGCTAGCATGGTAGGATATTTCGTGTAGATAATAAATAGAAGAGGTGGAAAATTCATGGATTTCTTATCAAGCTCAACACACTTGCACATTACAGCATGGGCACTTGCATTAATCCTATTTTTTGTAGCTGCTTTAGCAGGGAAAAAATTAACAGCTGTTCACATGACTTTACGTGTAATGTATATTTTAGTGATCATTACTGGTCTGGCTTTATTCTTAGAATGGCGCGATAAAATTGCTGAAAGCGGCATGAACTATGATATGAAAGTGTTATTTGGTATTTTAGTAATCGCATTCATGGAAATGGTATTAGTTCGTAAAAACAAAGGCAAGTCTGTTAATATGTTCTGGGTACTATTCGGTATCGTTTTACTAATAACATTATACTTAGGTATGAGCATGGGTATCGGTATAAACTTCTAATAAAGGCAAGGTGTGCAAAAAGTAAATTTAACTTTTTGCACCCTTTTTAATTTAATCAACTCTATATTTTCTATCATTCATTCCCCTCTATTTATCCTCCAACTGTATAAAAGGTAATATAATTTGCTATTCTTTAATTCATACACATTTTTGTCACGTATTTGTTGCATTTCCTACAAATAACTTTTGTAATCATAGATACGTGTATAGGTTTTTTGGTAAAATGACGTTGGATTGTATGTGAAAGAGAGGGAAATAAATTGAGATTTAATAAATGGCTTAGTGCACTTACTGCAGGTGTGGTACTTTCGACTTCATTGTCATTTGCATCATTAGCAAATGCTGAAGAAAATCGTACAATTGCAGATGAAAGTATATATGACATTTTAGTGGACCGCTTTTTTAATGGAACAGGCAAAAACGATGATCATACTGTAAATGCCCAAGACCCGACAATGTTTGCGGGTGGTGATTTCGATGGAGTCTTAAAAAAGATTGATTATGTGACGAATATGGGCTATACAATGCTTTCAGTAGGCTCAGTTTTTGCAACAGAAAAATATGACGGTTCAATGCCGACAAGCTATACACTACTAGACCCTCGTTTTGGTACAGCTGATGAATTTAAGAAAATGGTAAGTTCATACCAAAAGCGTGAAATGAAAATAATGGCTGATTTCCCTATTACAGATGTTAGTCCAAACCATGAACTTGCAGAAAAGCAAGGGTATGTGGCGAGTACAAATGATGGGAAAATACAGTGGGATTTAACAAATGAAGAAGTACAAAACGAAATTATCGACAACGCTGTACAATTTGTGGATACATACGGACTGGACGGCGTTCGTCTAACGAATATTGAACAAGTGGAGACAGCATTTTTAAATCGCTTGATTGAGCAATTAAAAGCTACGGGTGCCTATGTAATTGCAAATGCAGAAAGTGATGCCGATTTTGATGCGAAATTTTATAATGATGTCGCATCAAAATTTACAAATTCCTTTAAAAATGTTGATTTAGATACTTCAGTGTTAGAGCCATATATTGAAGAGACAATATCAGACACACCTGTTTTGACAATGACTGATACAATTTGGTCTGACCGTTTTACTTTAGCTGCAACGGCTGAAGGGATGTACCCTCCAACACGGAGTAAAATTTCGATTGCAAGCACACTATTATTGCCGGGTGTGCCAGTCGTTCAATACGGTTCTGAAATTGCAATGAATGGTACTGCCGGTGAAGAGGCACATCAATACTATAATTTTAAGACAGATTCAGAACTGGCGGATTATGTTGGAAAGCTTCAATCTTTACGAAATGATTCAGATACATTACGTAATGGCGAATTTAAGTGGCTTGAAAATGAAGATGGCTATATCGTATTTGAGCGGAAATCTGACACGGAAACATGGATTGTTGTTATTAACAATAGTAGTAAAACAAAACGTGTCCATATCCCTGTAGCAGAGCTCGGGGAAGGAAAAGAAATCCGTGGGATGTTCAATAGTGAAATCATTCGTGAAAATAAAGATAATAACTATACGATCATTTTAGACCGTGAAATGGTTGAGGTGTATCAGGTCATCGATGCGCGAGGAATTAATACTTCCTATATTGTGGCACTTGGACTAGTTGTTGTACTTTATACGGCATTCATGATTGTCATTATGAAACGTGGGAAACAACGCCGCGCCAATTCAGCAAAATAAAATGAAATAGCCCGGAAAAGTGAATATCTCGCTTTTCCGGGCTATTTTTAATAATTGGACTTAATTCGGTAACGAGATTTATAGTTTCAGTCGATCCTGCAAAAACTTAGCGATACCATCTTCATTATTGGATAACGTAATTTCGTTGGCGATATTTTTTAAATCATCAATTCCATTACTCATCGCTACACCAATTCCGGCATACTCAATCATTTCAAAATCATTGTCCTCGTCGCCAAATGCAATGATCCGCTCACGTGGAATACCCATTTCTTTTGAAATGAAGTCAATACCAATTGCTTTACTTAACCCTTTATGCACGATTTCAATAATCGGGAAAGGTGCACCCCAGCGTCGATGCTCGATCAGCTCGGCGTGTACATCGTGCAAATGTTTGCGGATAATCGGCGTATTTACATCATCTGCCTGAATTAATAAACTCGTTGGATTTTCCTTTAATGTCTTTTTGAGATCACCCATTAAAATATTAGGACTGCCCATATTAAACATTTCGTGTACTTTTTCATCTTCGCGATGGAGATATACATCATCCATTACTTCGGCAATTAAATTATCATATTCATATTTATGGACTGATTCAACAACGTCATGGACTACACCTAAATCCACAGGTGTATGAATCGTTTTCCACATCGGATTTTTAGGGTGGTGGATAAGCGCACCATTAAAATTGACAATAGGTGTCGTTAACTCCAATTCTTTATAATAGGGAAGACTAGCCCGGAAAGGACGTCCTGTCGCAATCATTACTTGATGTCCTGCTTGCTTTGCCTTAAACAATGTTTCCTTTGTAAGGGAGGAAATCTTCTTATCATCCGTCAATAATGTTCCGTCTAAATCCAATACTATTAAATGTTCGTTCATGAGAATAAGCCTCCTTTAGCATGGGTATTATTGTAACGTGAAAAATTAACATTCGTCAAAGTTTTGAAACAATCGTGAAGTTTTGATATGGTTAAGGCGAGGTGAGAAAAATGATTGTTAAGCAAGAGTTATGGAAATCCATTCCATTATTGCATGTGTATGATGAAACGATGGACGAACATACACCCGTCGTTATTTTTTTACATGGATTCTTAAGTGCAAAGGAACATAATCTTCATTATGCATATCAGTTTGTGCAAAAAGGTATCCGAGTTATACTTCCTGATGCGATCATGCATGGAGATCGATCAGATTATTTAACGGATGAACAGATGAACTATAACTTTTGGAAAATTGTTTTAAAATCGATTGAAGAAGTACATACACTTTATGAAGAATTGAAACTAAAAAAAATGGTAGGCGACAAAATTGGCGTTGCCGGAACGTCAATGGGTGGTATTGTAACATCTGGTTGTTTAACCATCTATCCGTGGATTCAGGCTGCTGGTATTTGCATGGGGACAACAAGCTACACGAAGGTCGCACTTCATCAAGTTGAGGAACTAAAGCAAAAGGGTGTTCAACTTCCAATATCTGAACAACAGCAAAGTGCTTTGTTCCAGATGCTTGGCAAATATGATATGGAACAGCATGAAGCATTGTGGGCAAACAAACCAATAATATTTTGGCATGGTGAAAAAGATACGGTCGTTCCATTTAGTATGAGCAGACCTTTTTATGAACAACTTAAAAAAGAAGGAAGGGCAGCGAATATTCAATATATCGCAGAGCCAAAAGCAGGACATGCCGTTTCAAGAAATGGTATTTTACAAGTAACGGATTTCATTGCACAACGTTTGGCATAAAGCATTCATTCTGCTATGATAGACGATAACACTATGTCGAAAGGGGAAACAAAAAATGGCGATTGATCAAGATATGAAAGACAGCATGCTCGGAGCTTTAGAAAATGTAATCGACCCTGAGCTAGGCATCGATATTGTCAACTTAGGTTTAGTATATGAAGTGGATTTAACAGAAGAGGGCTTAGCGATTGTTACAATGACCTTAACATCAATGGGGTGCCCGCTTGCACCAGTAATCGTGGATCAAGTAACAACAGCATTAAATGAATTACCGGAAGTAAAAGAGGTAAAAGTTGATATCGTATGGCAGCCGGCATGGTCTAAAGACAATATGTCACGCTACGCAAAAATGGCTTTAGGTATCCGTTAATAAAAAATATTAAATCGATTATTTTGCAGAAGCAAAATAATCGATTTTTATTTTTGGATTTAAAGTAATTTTAATCAATCCTGCATATTTCAAGAGGGCAGTTTGAACATTCAATATTATGCTTTAAATAGTCCATGTTTAATACGGTAATATAGTTTTCCTCTATTTTAATGATTTTCTTTTCACATAATTCCTTTAACATGATTTTGATTAAGTCTGGACTTGTTGCACATAAATTGGCAAGATCGATAGGAGTTAAGGCTAACATTATATTTATTTCGTTTAAAGAGCAGAATTCTCCATAAGTATTGGAAAGACGTATTAATGTTGAATATAGTGCGCCTTGTTTACCGTATAATACTAAGTCTCGAAGACGTGATTGGTTTTTCAAGTTTTCTGTTTGTAACCAGTTTAAATATGCGGTTAACATCGAATAATTATTAATGAAGTGTTTTTCTAAAATATTAGGATGGATTGCTAAAAGTTCTGAATCTACAAGTGCTTGTGCTGTTGTAGTATGAAAAGGATAAGGAGCAAAAACTAAATTTTCACCAATTATACTATTTGTTCCACAAATACGAATAGTCAATTCTTTACCACTTGGAGCTTTTTTACCGATTTGCACGTTTCCGCTTTTAATAAGGAAAAGAGAATTACAGCGCTCACCTTCCTGGAAAATACGCATTCCTTTCTCGACATTCAGAATTGTTCCTTCCTTTTGAATCAGTAATACTATTTCTTTAGGAGTTGTTTTTAACATTTTAGTCATTACCTCATTTTCAAAATTACGTAGTTGGGACAATAAGGTTTAATTAATTACCATTTATTGTTAAAATATCATAACATATTTTGTAGAATAAAAAAGGTATGTGTAAAAATTTGTGAGTTGACTAATTTTGACCTATAATAAAATTAGTCAGTAAAGGTCAAACTATCGGGAGGATGCAATATATGCAATTTAACCAAACACAAGACAATCGTCCGCCTTTAGAGCAATTTGGACGTAATTTAATTGAACAAGTAAAGAATGGCAAGATGGACCCGGTTATTGGACGTGATGAGGAAATTCGCAATGTTATCCGGATTTTATCGCGCAAAACAAAAAATAACCCTGTATTGATTGGCGAACCAGGTGTTGGTAAAACAGCTATTGTGGAAGGCTTGGCGCAACGAATCGTACGACAGGATGTACCGGAAGGATTAAAGGATGCTCAGTTATATGAGCTGGATATGAGTGCGCTCATCGCCGGCGCTTCTTACCGTGGTCAATTTGAAGAACGTTTGAAATCCGTGTTAAAGCAAGTGAAAGATTCAGATGGAAGTATCATTTTATTTATCGATGAAATTCATACAATTGTAGGTGCCGGAAAAAGTGATGGTGCCATGGACGCAGGTAATATGCTTAAACCGATGCTTGCACGAGGGGAGTTGCATTGCATTGGTGCGACGACATTGGATGAATATCGTATGTATATTGAAAAGGATCCTGCTTTGGAACGTCGATTCCAGCAAGTTCTAGTACGTGAACCATCCATTGAGGACACGGTATCCATTCTGCGCGGTATTAAAGACCGTTTTGAAGAGCATCACCGTGGTGTTCGTATTCATGACCGCGCCATTATTGCAGCAGCACAGTTAGCCAATCGCTATGTTACAGACCGTTTTTTACCGGACAAAGCAATAGATTTAGTTGATGAGGCATGTGCCATGATTCGAATTGAAATCGATTCAATGCCGCAGGAACTAGATCAATTAACACGCCGACTTACTCAGCTTAAAATTGAACAACAAGCGTTGAAGAAAGAAAAGGATGATGCGAGTAAAAAACGTCTGGAAATCCTTACAAATGAAATCGATACTTTAGACGCTTCAATGCAATCGATGAAAGAACAATGGGAACTTGAGAAAAACGGTTTGCAAATTGTACGCGATAAAAAAGACAAACTGAAAAAATATGAAGCAGAACGTGATCAACTGTTCGTTTCCGGCAACAATTTAGCGCGAGCAAGTGAACTGCAGTACAGTATCATTCCGCAACTGGAAAAAGAACTTGGAGAATTGGAAAAGCAGCTTAAAGATTCAGAAGGCAACCGCATGCTGCGCGAAGAAGTAACAGAAGATGAAATTGCAAAAATTATATCCCGTTGGACAGGTATTCCGGTAACGAAGCTTGTTGAAGGGGAACGTGAAAAGTTATTGCGATTAAAAGATACATTACATGACCGTGTTGTTGGACAAGATGATGCAGTCACTTATGTAGCAGAGGCAGTATGGCGTGCTCGCTCCGGTATTAAGGATCCTAATAAGCCAATTGGAAGCTTCCTGTTCCTAGGGCCAACAGGTGTCGGTAAAACAGAATTGGCAAAAGCACTAGCAGAACAATTATTTGATTCGGAAGACCATTTTATCCGCATCGATATGAGCGAGTATATGGAGAAGCACTCTGTATCCCGACTTGTCGGAGCGCCACCTGGTTATATTGGTTATGAAGAAGGTGGACAGCTAACAGAGGCAGTACGCCGTAATCCGTATTCAGTTGTACTATTAGATGAAATTGAAAAGGCTCATCCGGATGTAGCGAATATTTTACTGCAATTATTGGATGATGGTCGAATTACCGATAGCCAGGGTCGAGTAGTAAACTTTACGAATACGGTTGTTATTTTAACGTCTAATATTGGGTCGCAATTTTTACTGGAGGCGTCTGATGATTCCGAGAAGCTTGTACAGACGGCTTTGCGTCAGCATTTTAAGCCAGAGTTATTAAATCGAATGGACGATATTATCATTTTCCATGCATTGTCGGAAGAACACTTCCATGCAATTGCCTGGAAATATGTAAAGCAGCTACAGGAAAGAGTTGCAGAACAGGAAATTACGTTGCATGTACGTAAGGAAGTAGTGGACTGGATTGTAGAACATGGCATTGATCCCCAATATGGTGCACGTCCATTAAAACGCTTCGTTCAGCGCCACTTGGAAACAATTGTTGCGCGGGAACTGTTAAAAGGTGTAGTAACAGCGGGTGGTGTACTGGAAATTATGCTGGAAAATGATGAACTGGTGATTTCCCAGAAGTAGAAGATATGAAATAAAATTAAATGACAAGGGGCTGTCCAGTATAATACCGGACAGCCCCTTGTCATCTATTAATGTTGCTCTGCTTCCATGTCTGGAGTTGATTCGTTTGGAATGATTGCAGCGATAATAAGTACTAATACGCTGAATACTAATGATACGATTACGCCATTCATGAAATTAAAGTTTACACCTAATACAGAACTTACTACATAGTTAGTCATTGTTACTAAAAGGAATGACCAAAAGAAAGTAATAATATATTGCATCAATTTCACCTCATTGAACTTATTTATATCGTTATTTTGAAATTACATCTTCAATATCATACCACAAGCCTTCATGAAAATAAAAGGGGGAATACAACTTTTCGCTAAGATGTCATAAAGTGAATATTCCGTACCGTAAAAACATGGTTATTGTCTTTTCTATAAATTTTAATTGTTTTCAAAATACTTATACTTTATAATTAGTACCAGATACTAATATTTAGTGATTATTTTATGTTATTCAGCAGAAGGTTTGGGTTGGATATGTTTGAAAACAAGGGGGATAATATATGAATGCTGGTATAATTAGCATGGGCAAGTATATTCCGGAAAAAGCTTTGACAAATTCGGAAATTGAACAATTTTTAGATACATCGGATGAATGGATTCGTTCACGGACAGGTATTGGAAATCGATATATCGCAGAGAATGAGGAAACATCAGATTTAGCCTATAAAGCGGCACAACAAGCAATTGAAAATGCCGGTATTACAGCAGATAAAGTGGGATTAATCATTGTCGCAACGGTTACTCAAGATCAGAATTTTCCGAGTGTAGCCTGCCAAATACAAGAACGTCTTGGGGTTTCGGGTTGCGGCGCAATGGACATTTCTGCTGCATGTTCAGGCTTTATTTATGGGACTGCAATAGCAAAACAATTTATTGAGAGTAATAGTTATGAATATATATTAGTAGTAGGTGTTGAAAAATTATCAAAAATAACCGATTGGAAAGATCGGAACACAGCTGTCTTATTTGGTGATGGTGCAAGTGCTGCTGTAATTGGTAAAGTTTCTGAAGGGCGCGGCATATTGGCATATGAACTTGGGGCGGATGGAACAGGTGGAAAACATTTATATTTAAATCCAGAAAACCACATTTCGATGAATGGTCGTGAAGTATTTAAGTTTGCAGTTCGTCAAATGGGTGAGTCCGCAGTCAGTGTACTGGAGAAGGCTGGATTAACGAAGGAAGATGTAGATTACCTAGTACCGCACCAGGCGAATATCCGCATTATGGAGGCTGCTAGAGAGCGTCTAGGACTACCGGAAGAAAAAATGTCGAAAACGATTCAGAAATACGGTAATACATCGGCTGCATCAATCGGTATCTCGATTGTCGACGATTTGGCTGAGGGGAAAATTAAGGACGATGATATCGTTGTATTAGTTGGTTTTGGTGGAGGGCTTACTTGGGGGGCACTCGCATTAAAATGGGGAAAATAAAGAAAGAGAAGGGTGTTAAATGATGGTGAAAAGAAGAGTTGTTGTAACAGGAATCGGCGCAGTAACGCCAGTAGGAAACAATGCAGAACAATCATGGGACAATGTAGTAGCAGGAAAATCAGGAATCGGACCACTAACGCGTGTAGATACGAGTAAATTTCCGGTGTCTGTTGCAGCGGAGGTAAAAGACTTTAATATAGAAGATTATATTGAGAAAAAAGAAGCACGAAAAATGGATCGCTTTACCCATTACGCACTAGCTGCTTCAATGATGGCTGCAAAAGATGCTAACCTTACGATTACAGAAGAAATGGCGCCTCGTGTTGGCGTTTGGATTGGCTCGGGAATTGGTGGAATGGAAACACATGAACAGCAATTTTTGACATTCCAAGAGCGTGGTGTTCGCCGAGTAAGTCCGTTCTTCGTACCAATGATGATTCCTGATATGGCTTCAGGCCAAGTATCGATTTATTTGGGAGCAAAAGGAGTCAACTCATGTACAGTCACAGCCTGTGCTTCAGGGACAAATTCAATCGGAGACGCTTTCAAAGTAATTGAACGCGGGGATGCGGATGTAATGATTACAGGAGGAACGGAAGCACCAATCGTAACAATGGCGGTTGCCGGCTTTTGTGCAAATACTGCATTATCTTTAAATCCAGACACTGCGACGGCATCACGTCCATTTGATAAAAATCGTGATGGCTTCGTTATTGGCGAAGGGGCAGGTATATTAATTCTGGAAGAATATGAACATGCAAAAGCGCGTGGCGCAAAAATTTATGGAGAAGTAGTTGGCTACGGTTCAACAGGAGATGCCCATCATATTACAGCTCCAGCCCCAAATGGTGAAGGGGCTGCACGAGCAATGAAAATGGCGTTGGATGATGCGAATGTCTCTCCAGAGCAAGTAGGATACATTAATGCACACGGTACGAGTACACCGTACAACGATTTATTTGAAACACAAGCAGTGAAAACGGTATTTGGCGATCATGCATACAAGTTGGCAATGAGTTCGACAAAAAGTATGACTGGTCACTTATTAGGAGCAGCAGGTGGTATTGAAGCGATTTTCACAGTACTTGCCCTAAAAGAAGGGATTTTACCTCCGACGATGAATTTACAAGACCCTGATCCGGAATGTGACTTGGACTATGTTGCAAATGCAGCAAGAAAAGCTGATGTGGAATATGGACTGAGCAATTCATTAGGTTTCGGCGGGCATAACGCTTGTTTATTATTTAAAAAATACACAGAGCAATAGGAAATATAAAAAACGAACGGACGAATTCTATCGTCCGTTCGTTTTTCGTATAGTTGTACAAAGGATGGTGTTTTGACACGCTTCGTACTATTTCTATTTTTTTATGGGCTTTGTGTAATGTCGATTAGTAATATGATTTTATACTTAAACTATCGGACATTGGGCTATTCATGGCATGCAGTAATGCTGTACATCCTTCATGGTGCAGAACTGTATTTGCTTCTAATAGCGGTAATCGGAATGGTTAGCGTCGTTTACGGCCTAATCCCATCGCGTTCTCCATTTTCTTAAGCGTTTTGGCTGCGATAGCATCCGCTTTAGCAGCTCCTTCATCTAAAATAAGATCAAGTTCCGGAGAGTCGATTAATGCATAATAGCGCTCTTGTATAGGTGCAATATGGTCGATAACAGCTTGTGCCACACCTGCTTTAAAATCGCCGTAGCCTTTGCCTTCGTATTTTTCTTCTAAATCCTTAATTGAAATTTCTGATAAGGCAGATTCAATAATAAGTAAATTGGATACGCCTGGCTTATTTTCAACGTCAAACTTCACAATTCCCTCAGAATCCGTTACAGCAGATTTGATTTTCTTTTCAATCTCTTTCGGTGTATCCAAAAGACGAATTGTTGCTTTCGTATTTGTATCTGATTTTGACATTTTTTTCGTCGGCTCCTGCAATGATTTGATACGGGCGCCTTCTTTTGGTAATTGAATATCAGGAATCGTTAAAACATCATTGTAACGCTTATTAAAACGTTCCGCTAAATCACGAGTTAGCTCGATATGTTGTTTTTGATCTTCACCTACTGGCACGATGTCTGTATTGTAAAGAAGAATATCGGCAGCCATTAACGGCGGGTATGTTAAAAGTGCGGCAGAAACGGATTCTTTACCAGTTGATTTATCTTTGAACTGTGTCATGCGCTCTAATTCACCGATTGAAGCGACACATTGCAGCATCCATCCTGCCTGTGCGTGCGCAGGTACTTCGGATTGGATAAATAAAATGGATTTTTCAGGATCAATACCGCATGCAATGTACATCGCTGCCAATGATCGGATATTTTTGCGCAATTCCAATCGATCTTGTGGAACGGTAATGGCATGTTGGTCGACGATGCAATAAATAGCATTATTGTCGTCCTGTAAAGCAGGGAATTGTTTAATTGCACCGATATAGTTTCCTAAAGTAATTGTTCCTGTTGGCTGTACGCCTGAAAAGATGGTTTTCATTGGGTGATTCCTCCTTAAAATGGGTAAATAAGATTTTCTTCCAAAATTACTTGAAGTAATTTTTAGACAAAAAAACATCATGCGTCCTCTATTATGTAAATAATAGAAGGGACGAATGATGTTAAAATCCGCGGTACCACCCAGCTTGCCTCAATTGGCCACTCTTCTTCGTAACGTGAAGGGAACGAGCTTAACTAATGGAACTTACATTTAAGTTCGTTCATCAAGCTAACTCGGAAGTCCATTCCATTTAATGAATGATCTGTTTGCACCAACCACAGATTCTCTAGGCATTCGCTTTAAATGTACTACTCTTCGTCATCGTTTTTTCATAATCTTGAAAGTGATTATATCGTAAATATTGAAAAGAAAGCAATTGTTTTATTTGAAAGAAATAGGAATAAAAATGCATTGTAGTGGAAATAGTAGTAAAATAATAAGCTGATTATTTGAAACAACAAATCTTCGTTCAGTTTAATTCTCATCTATATTTGAATAAATGAGAAAAAACATTCTGTCTTTTAAGTTTAAATCTATTAGCATAAGGGTACAAAAATGTTGTAGCACAAAAATAAAGAAAGTGCGCTTAATAGAGAAAAACATGTAATAAAAATTATTACGGTAGTTGAATTATTTGTTGACAATGTGTATTCAAACATGGCGTATTCATGTATAATAAGAACAGAATCTTAAATTAAATTAATTCTAAACTAAGTATTATATATTTACGCTTCCATATGAAATGAAGCTGCATATATCAGTTAAATTGAAATCAATTAGAGAGGAGTGAGACAATGTTAGTAACATTATTTACTTCACCAAGTTGTACTTCATGTCGAAAAGCAAAAGCATGGTTAGAGGAACATGATATCCCATATACAGAGCGCAATATTTTTTCGGAGCCACTTACAATTAGTGAGATTAAGGAAATTTTACGAATGACAGAAGATGGTACCGATGAAATTATTTCAACGCGATCGAAAATTTTCCAAAAATTGAATGTAGATGTTGAAACATTGCCATTGCAAAGATTATACGAGTTAATACAGGAATATCCAGGTCTTTTACGCCGACCGATTATATTGGACGAAAAACGTCTACAAGTTGGCTATAACGAAGATGAAATCCGTCGATTCCTACCTCGTAAAGTACGTGCTTACCAGCTTCAGGAAGCGCAACGCATGGTTAACTAAATAAAAGACACTCATGATGCTACGGTTGCCTAGGGTGCAATTGTGGCATCTTTTTTTTATTTCAGATCATATTAACAAGGAATTCTTTAATACTTGATTTAAACTGATGGGTACAATACAATTTCAATTATTCAAATAATTTATGCTGAATAATGTTTTTTCTTTTCATTTTTATCCAATCCATCATACAATAGAGTTATAGATACTTCCCATTTTTTTAGTATCTTAGTTCCGATGCAATAGAACGCCTTATTGTATGCATTTTGGAATATAAGTGACGTTCTATACAATGACTGTGAAGGGAGTTGAGGTCTAATGGACATCGAACGCATTAATGAAAATACGTTAAAACTATTTATTACGTATAGTGATATCGAAGACCGTGGTTATACGCGTGAAGAAATTTGGTACAATCGCGCTAAGGGAGAAGAGCTCTTTTGGGATATCATTGGCGAAGTAAATACAGATGATTATTTCGACTTAGATGGTCCGATTTGGATTCATATTAATGCTTCTGATAGTGGGTTAGAAGTCGTTGTAACTCGTGCATCTGTAGGGAATGATTCCGAAACTTCATCGATGGTTGGTACTTTTGAAGACGACCTTCATATAGCAGATCAATTAAACGAAATGGAAGAATCGATTTTCAATGCAATTGGTAAGGCAGCCAAAGATGAAGAGCAGACGCTTGAAAATGCACGATTCCGATTTAAAGATATTGATGAGCTAGTGCCTCTTGCAAAACGCGCAGCCCCGTTGGGAGTTAAATCTGCGCTGTATAAATGGGAGGACTACTACTATTTATATGTAGAGTTAGAAAGTCTGGAAATTCAAGAAGCGAAAAATGTCGTTGCATTATGCACTGAATATTTATCTGCTTCCAAAGTTACGAGACACCGCTTGGACGAATACGCGGAGACAATTATTCCAGAGGACTGCTTTGAAACAATCATCACATATTTTGAATAATCAAGTTGTTAAAGCCACCTTATTCAGGGTGGCTTTTTTGTCTGTATAATTGGACTTGTTTGCAGGCATAACCTATTGAAAATGTCACTTTCCCACTAGTTACTTATTATAAGTTGAAACCTGTTCTTCATTTGCTTACGATAGATAAAAAGGAGTGGAAAGCATTGTTGGTCGCACTGACAGAAAAACAACAGCTCTTTCATTTAACGTCAAAGCTCTCGGAACAGGAGCTGCAACAATTAAAGCAACGGCGGCAGTTTTATTGTCCCCAGTGCAGAGAGGAGCTTTTGCTGAAAGCTGGACAGATAAAAATTCCGCACTTTGCACATTATAAAAAAAGTAATTGCGATTCATTATTTTCGGAACGGGAATCAACCAACCATTTATTAGGCAAGCAGCAGCTATTTCAACATTTTACAAAGCTCAAGCTGCAACCAATGCTTGAACCCTATTTGCCCCTCCTCCGTCAACGACCAGATATTTTCATTTCTAAAATGGACAAGCAATATGCTATTGAATTTCAATGCAGCCCAATCTCGCAGGATCTTTTTCTACAGCGAACAAAAGGGTATATAAAGGCAAATATTACACCAATATGGCTATTGCATACACCGGAAAAATTTCAAGCATCAGGAATGTTGAAAATTTCAATTAATCATTTCAATGCTCAATTTATCCAACAGTATAACAATCAAAATTTTCTCCTCACCTATGATGTAAAAAGCAAAAACTTTTACTATTTGAGTAACTTAATTCATATCAATAAAATGCAGTACTTTGCATTTGTTAAAATACTTCCGTTACATCAACAGCAATTTCCATTCCTCATTCCCGATAAAGTCCCGAAGGAAATATTTCATGAGCTCCTCATTAGCTTCAGAAAATACCGTGACCAATATTTGCGACCTCGTATATTGCTGAGCAAAAAAGGGGTTAACGATCAATTTTTACGTGCTTTATATGAACTGCAGTTAACGACCACGAATTTACCATTGTATTTAGGGATTCCAGTAATGAATACAAATGCTTTTGACAGATTTTGTTTAGAGTGGCAAGTACAATTGTTTTATTTTATGAAATGTCACAGTCTTATTCCAAAAACGATGAACCAAAAGGCTATTCCGTATTTTTTTGAATGGATTGGTATGGAACAAACTAGTGAGAGGAAAGTGGCTGTTGTGCAGTATTTAAAAATATTAAGGAAGCTTAATATAGGGCAAGTACATGAAAGTATGAGCTTAAATAAACTTTTTGAAGCTCTATACGACGAATGGGTTGCAATTGGGTAGTGAAATTGATTAAATAGACTTATAATTTCGAATTTCGGAATATTAGGAGGCAAATGAATGGCTAAGCAAATTTTAACACGTGAAGAAGTACCGGAGCATTTAACTTGGGATTTAACAACAATTTTCGAGTCAGATGAGGCTTGGGAAGCAGAACTGAAAGAAGTGGACCAATTATCAAAGCAAGCTTCAGATTTTAAAGGGAAAGTAGCAGACAGTGCTGAAAGCTTATACAATACATTGCAATTTAGCGATGCATTATATGAGCGTCTGCACAAATTATATGTGTATTCTCATTTAAAGCATGACCAGGATACGACGAACAGCAAATATCAGGATTTGGACGGTCGCGTTCGTTCTGTTATTACGAATGTCGGAGCTGCATGGTCATTTATTACCCCTGAAATTTTAGCATTGGATGAAGCAACGCTAAACAGCTATGTGGAAAGCTATGAACCGCTTGCTCTATACAAACAGAGCTTGAAGGAAATTAACTTAGGCCGTCCGCACGTATTATCTGCAGAAAAAGAAGAGCTGTTAGCGCAAATGTCGGAAGTCGCTTCTTCAGCAAGCAAAACATTTAGTGCATTAAACAATGCCGATATCGAATTCCCTAAAATTATTGGAGAAGATGGGGAAGAAGTACAAATTACACACGGCAATTACATTACAATGCTGGAAAGTGATAATCGTGAAGTACGAGAGTCAGCTTTCAAAGCAGTATACAAAACATATGGTCAATATAAAAACACATTTGCGACAACTTTAGCAGGAAATGTGAAGGCGCATAATGCCAATGCAAAAATCCGTAATTACGATTCGGCACGTCATGCAGCATTAAGCAATAACTTTATTCCTGAAAAAGTATATGATCAGCTTATTTCAACAATCCATGATTATTTACCAGCACTACATCGCTACGTGGAACTGCGTAAACAAGTGTTAGGTGTAGATGAACTGCATATGTACGATCTATTTACACCGCTTGTAAAAGAAGTGAAAATGGAAGTAACATACGATGAAGCTATGAAAACGATGGTTGAAAGCTTTGCGCCTTTAGGTAAGGAATATCAGGAGACTGTTCAAAAAGGTTTGGATAGTCGTTGGGTTGACGTTTTAGAAAACAAAGGGAAGCGCAGTGGTGCCTATTCATCAGGTACATTCGGTACAAACCCATATGTTTTAATGAATTGGCAAAATAACGTAAACAATTTATACACATTGGCACATGAATTTGGTCACTCGATGCATAGTTATTATTCACGTGAGAATCAGCCATATCAATATTCTGATTACTCGATTTTCGTTGCGGAAGTTGCTTCGACATGCAATGAAGAGCTACTATTTGATCATTTGATGAAAACTTTGGATGATGAGAAGAAAAAAATATATCTATTAAATCAATGGCTGGATGGTTTCCGCGGTACAGTATTCCGTCAGACGATGTTTGCTGAATTTGAGCATATGATTCATGAGCTTGATGCAAAAGGTGAATCGATTACAGCTGAGAAGCTAACATCAATTTACTATGATTTGAACAAACAATATTTTGGTGACGCGATGACTGTTGATGAAGAAATTGGCCTTGAATGGGCACGTATTCCGCATTTCTATTACAACTATTACGTATACCAATATGCAACAGGTCAATCAGCTGCAACAGCTTTATCAAAACAAATATTGGAAGAGGGAGAACCAGCGGTAGAGCGCTATATTAACAACTTCCTAAAAGCAGGTTGCTCAGACTTCCCAATAGAAGTATTGAAAGCAGCAGGTGTTGATATGGAGTCACCAGAACCAATCGCACTTGCATGTAAGGTGTTTGAAGAAAAGTTAGATGAGTTAGAAAAGTTATTATTAAATAATTAATTGTTTGTGAAAACGCATCTGTTTCAGGTGCGTTTTTTGCTTTTGAAAACGGATTTTCTGTCCGTTATGCAATTTAACAGTCGAAAACTTCTTTCGGTTAAATCCGTGATAAACCGCTATATATCAATGATCTTCGCCTTTTTAACAGCCTTTGAACCAATGAAATTATGGAAACGCTTACTATATGACGAATTTGTGAAATTATAAAAGAATTATTGCAAGAAATATTATTCCATGATAGAGTAATATTTGTGAAATAAATCACATAACAAACATACACCCCTTTGTTTGAACGTGAACATTTCTCCCATCCCCTTTGTGAAAAAGAGGCGTCCTATCTCTCGAGGATAGAGGCGCCTCTTTTGTTTTTTTATACTTCTCCATAAATCCATGTAAAATTCTACATAACTATTTTCCTGCCTTTATTAGCGTTTCTCGGAGTTTATACTTAATTCTATTATAGGACAAAAAAACCAGCTCGCTTAAAGCGTCGCTGGTTAAAATAAATTTATAAGGGCAATTAAATAAAAGTGAATTTATAAAGAATGTGCTATTTTGCACGCCATAGTGTTATTTCATCAGTCATAATACGTTCTACTTTTTGTTGAAGCATCCGTTTTTTTAATTCACGTTCGGCAAGCTGTTCATTAATTGAATAAATTTCTGCAACTTCCGCAGTCGTCAAAATGCTGAAATGATCGAATAAATCATCTAAGGTAGGAACGGGTTGGCGAGTTAATTCTTCACCAAGTAATTCTGCTAAAATATGTTCATAGACTTCGTAATTGTATGAACCACTTACTTTTAATCCTTCATCTTCAATGCATTCGTTGAAAAATACAATACTTGGTACTTCATCAACTTCCATTTCCCGCGTTAAGTATAGGTCACATTGAAATGCACGGGCAGCTTCTTTGGAACCGAAGTCAGATACGAATTCCTCCATATCCAAGTTAACTTGCTGTGCTATTTCTATTAATGTTGCATGAGAATTAATATTTCGAGTATTAAGAACCGCTATTTCCTGTACTTTGTTTAAATAGCGGAAACCAGCTCGCTTACCTTGCAGTTCAGCGGCTTTAATTGCGATTGAAGGTAGTGCAGGATGTGTAATATCCAATTCCGCTCCGGAAACACAGCCTTTCATACGGCTAGTAATGCTGTTTAAAGCAGAGAGTTCCGTACTAAGGACATATCGACATGTAAAGTAATGACCATATTCTACTTGAAGCTTACGCAAAGTCATTTGCATAAGTAATGCTTTTTCACAAAGAGGGTCAATAAAAATATAAAGCTCAATGGGTTTATTACATGTGGACGGTGCAACAGGTTGCTGTAAAAGTTGGACATTATTCACTCAAATCCCTCCTCATCATTTGGGGCGTTAACCATATGGTGAGCAGTCATCACGAGACGCTTATAGTAAACTTCGCGGAATTTACCGTCTAAGCCAACCTCGTCCATCGCTTCTGCCATACATTCTAGCCATGCCTGGGCACGATCGGGTGTAATTTTAAAATGCATATGTCGGGCACGCATCATTGGATGACCGTGTTCTTCAGTGAAGAGATTGGGCCCCCCTAGATACTGCGTTTGGAATTGTATTTGTTTACGAATTGTTTCTGTTAAATCATCTGGAAAAATAGGAATTAATAATGGATGCTTCGCCACTCGAGAGTAGAACGCGTTAATTAATTCAGAAAGCTTTTCAGCGCCGAGTTCCTCATAAGGAATCGTATAATTTCGATTCATTAGTTATACTCCTTTGTGTCTTTCTTAGCCCTTTAATGAAATAGGAATGACGTTTCCGTAATATAAATTTCATTTAGGCGTTACATTCATTCTAGCAACGGAATGATGTTTTAACAAATAAAGTGCCCTGCAAAAAATTTGAAGGGCTCTTTACATCCATATAAAATATGCTAGAAATGCATATATATAGTAGGTTTAATTGTTTATTAAAAAAATTTACAGTAGGAACATTTACATGTTAGAAATTTCAATAATAACGTCAATTAGGAAATAAATGACATTTTGTGTAGCTACACGTTTATATAATCCATTACTTTTTTGACATAATTTTGAGTTTCCTGGAAAGGAGGGATTCCTCCATATTTCTTTACATTTCCTGGACCGGCATTATAAGCGGCAAGAGCTGTCTCTATATTGTTATCGAACTGATTCAGCATTTGACGTAAATATTTGGCTCCACCCATAATATTCTGTTCAGGGTCAAAGCGGTCTTTCACCCCTAGAAAGTTTGCAGTAGCCGGCATTAGTTGCATTAAGCCAGATGCCCCAGCACCACTAATAGCAGACGGATTGAAATTTGATTCCTGCTTCATTACAGCGGTAATTAATTTTTCAGGAATATTGTACTTCTTTGCGGCAGCTGCAATTTCTGCTTGATATTTTTCTGCCCCATTAAAGAAATTATTTATATCGTTATTACGCGTATAATCTGTCATATATGATTCAAGATTAGTTGGTGATACGTTCGTTGCTTGGAGGTAATGTGAACCAGCCAAATCTGTTAAGTTATTTGAATTTTCTAACAAAAATGAAGTGATATAGTTATTGATAGTTGAATTTTGCTGTTCTGAATTTGTGAATTGCTGTAAGGTACCTACATCGCCAAGCCCATTAAGGGATTGACCATTTAATATATCGCTCATTAAATCAGAAAATAAAGTTGAGTTCGATGATGGTAATGTACTTGTGCCTGGTTGGTGTGATGTATTGATGTTTTGCATTGCCTGTAGTTCCAACAATGACTTCATTGATGAAATATCCATGACAGCACCTAGCCTTTCTGATTATTCAATGCCGTCATAAATCGCACAATTTTCTTTTGTGCGGGCTGCGGCTCAATTGAATGTTTCGCTAAAAATGATGAAAAAATTATTTTTCCAATCTTTTCATCATTTGTCTCATATTCTACCTCATAATCGTCGCAGTGCAAATAAAAAGAATGATCGAACACCAGTAAGCCTCCCTCGTAAGGTATCTCTACACGGTCTGTTGTCAATGATCCGTAGCACTTCAACGTGTTCATAGGAATGTCAAAAAGTGCTAATCTTTCATTTACAGTAGGCAATGTAATCCTTTTGCCAGCCAACATTTGATCGGCTTGTTCTCTTGTTATATAATCGGTTGTTTCTAAATGTTGATGTTCTGAAGTTTTTTCTTTTAATGTACACTCAATTGTTTCCCCGAACTCTCGAATTCTAAGTGCACTTTGGTGTTGTTTTAAATGATTACCAGTTGTATCGAAGTAATGGTTAACTTGCCGAATAATCTGCTCGGGCTGGATGGAAAAAGCCTGAAGAAGTTCTTCGTATTGAGCTTTCGTTAAAATATTTTTAAATTCTATTTCAATATGTTGTGTCATTGTTTAATCTTCCTTTGCTGTTTAGGTTTTTTATTTTAAATCAATAAAACGAAACTGCACCAAACGATAGTCCTATGGTAAAATATGAAGTGAAGGCAAGTAGTGGATGGCATAGATTTTTAAAGAGTTCATGCCGGTTTGTAAAATTAAAACATACAACATTAAGACGTAATTGAAAAGGAGTTCACTTCATTGAGAAATGTATATATAGTTAGTCAATATCAAGCAGTACATAATGAAATCCATTTTATTTTAAATGAAAAGAAACAACTTAGCCAATTGCAACCTGTAGGACAAGTGATTGTTGATTCGGATAATGAGGCGTTTCTTTATATCATAGAAGAAAATGATGCATATAGTTATATTGGTTTTCCTCAAGCTATATGGTCGCAATTAGTACAAATGTTAAAGTCAGAGCATCAGCCATATTTAAAAGTAGAAGATGGGTTGATGCCTCTTGGACAGTTTGCCGATGAATTAAAAGGATTACTGTACAATATAGTAGGAAACAGCAACTATGGAGACCGCTTTGTAGAAGCTGTAGAAAAGGAATTTGCCGATTTTTTGTAAATAATGATCAGCAACTTTAATGTATTGAAATGAAAAACGTGCCATTTCGTGCTATTTAAGTGTGAAATGTGTTTTTCTTATGCACAAGAAGTATAATTGTTTGAAACAACGTGTTTTGAAATAGTGTGACATGAAAGTACTATTTCAAGTTGGGGGGCTTTGTAAATGGGGCAGTGGGAAGTATTTTTAAGTCCATATCGACAAGCTGTGGACGAATTGAAAATTAAATTAAAAGGCATGCGATCGCAATTTGGCATCATGAGTGCAAATTCACCAATTGAATTCGTCACAGGCCGTGTTAAACCACTTGCGAGTATATATGATAAATCGTTTGATAAAGGGATACCATTTGAGCCGAATCCGCGTTTAGGCAATGAATTGCAGGATATTGCAGGCGTTCGTATTATGTGCCAGTTTGTTGACGATATTGCTACAGTTACGGAATTAATTCGCCAGCGTAATGATATGAAGGTTATTGAAGAAAAGGATTATATTACACATAGTAAACCGAGTGGCTACCGCTCACATCATATGATTGTAGAATATCCTGTAGAAACGATTCAGGGCCGCATTGTTGTGGTGGCGGAAATTCAAATCCGTACATTGGCAATGAACTTTTGGGCATCTATTGAGCATTCATTAAACTATAAGTATAAGGGGATTTTCCCGGAAGAAATAAAAAATCGATTGCAAAGTGCGGCTGAAGCGGCATTTCGTCTGGATGAGGAAATGTCCTCGATTAAAAGTGAAATTCATGAGGCCCAAGCATATTTTAGCGAAATAAAAGAAGCAACTAATACAGCTATTCATAAGTCAACTGACAAAGAGGAGCGTGAAAGCTAATGAAGTTTGCAATTCAATCACGCAGAGATGACCAATCAAATGAATTGATGGAGCTCGCAAAATCTTATTTAATGGATTTCGGGTTGAAATTTGATGAGGAAGAGCCGGAAATTGTTCTTTCCATTGGTGGCGATGGCACTTTATTGCATGCATTCCATCGCTATTTGCATCGTTTGGACAAAACAGCTTTTGTTGGTATCCATACAGGGCATTTAGGTTTTTATGCCGATTGGAAGCCTTCCGAGCTGGAAAAGTTAGTATTATCCATTGCTAAAAAGGAATTTAATGTAGTTGAATACCCACTGTTAGAAGTACAGGTACATCGTCATCACTCGGACTCCAGTACTTATTTGGCACTGAATGAAGCTACGATAAAATCACCGGACGTTACACTTGTAATGGATGTTGAGCTAAATGGTGAGCATTTTGAACGTTTCCGTGGTGATGGGTTGTGTATTTCGACACCATCAGGGAGTACCGCTTACAATAAGGCTTTAGGTGGAGCAATTATCCACCCAACATTACAAGCTTTCCAACTTACAGAAATGGCATCAATTAACAACCGCGTCTTTCGTACTGTAGGTTCTTCCTTAGTATTACCTGCACATCATAATTGTGTATTAAAGCCAGTCCATGAGCAGCAATTCAATATGACTGTCGATCATATAAGCATGACGGAAACAGATGTAAAGTCGATTACCTTCAATGTTGCAAATGAAAAAGTGCGTTTTGCGCGGTTCCGACCATTTCCATTTTGGGAACGTGTACATGATTCATTTGTCTCAAATGAATAGAATGAGGTTATATGGATAAAAGATTTCAATTACAATTTATTAATTCAATAGAAGATGCCTTGTTGCGTGATGCGATTGCTCAATGGGGAATTTCGAAGCGTGCTTTGACCGCCATCAAATTTGATGGAGGAACACTTTTAGTCAATGGAGAAGAAAAGAATGTACGGCATAGCCTTAAAATTGGAGATGTCGTAACAATTATTTTTCCACAGGAGGAAGTAAGCGAAGGTTTGGCTGCACAAGAAGGTTCTTTAGCCGTGGTGTATGAAGATGAAGCAGTACTCGTATTGGACAAGCCTCCTTTTATGAATTCCATCCCTTCCAAAGAGCATCTAAACGGCAGCATCGCAAATTATGTATATGGCTATTTCGTGCAACAGCAACTGGCTTCAACAGTGCATATTGTTACACGACTCGACCGTGATACATCAGGGCTGATGGTCATTGCGAAACATCGGCATATACATCATATAATGAGTGGCCAGCAAAAAAACGGAAGTATTCATCGTGAATATGAAGCAATCGTAGAAGGGTATGTAGAACAAGATCAACAGTCCATAATTTTACCGATTGGAAGAAAAGATACGAGTATTATCGAACGTGAAGTACGTGCGGATGGTCAGTTTGCACATACGGATGTATCGGTAATAGCACGTAAAAATAACTTGACTCATATTCGCCTTAAACTCCATACAGGGAGAACACATCAAATACGAGTCCATATGGCTCATATAGGACATCCTTTAGTAGGAGACGAATTATATGGAGGAAGTCGAACATTATTAAATCGTCAGGCACTCCATTGCCGGAATATCCAGTTTGAACATCCATTAACGAAGGAGATTATGCAATTTTGTAGCAATCTCCCGTCAGAAATATCAAACCTTATTAATTAATAGAAGATGCCACAGATAGTCGACAAAAGATCTCGAGAGTTCGTCTCTCGAGACCTTTTGTCTTTTTATTATAAATTTTAACTAGGTGCTTAGCAGGAACAAGTTGTTCATTCCTCCTATTTCAAGTTGTTCAGGTGCATTGAATTGATTACTAGTCATCGTAGATATCGTACTTCACTTTATTTAAAGCGATGAATAAGTTGATTGGAATGGAGGGACCGTGACTCCACCGGGAAGCGCACGCGCGGAAGATCCACTAAATGGTGCCTGCCGTTGTAGGCACCATTTAGTTAGCTGGAGCCGTGCCCGGGGAAAGCATCGGTCCCGGAATGGAAATCAACGGTTTAATGTTAATTTAATTTTTAAACACACACTGTTAAGAGTTTTTCTACAAACTGGCCAATTACTGAATTGGTGTCTTTTATTTTTTGGTGAAAAAGGGAATATACTGTTGGAAGGGATGACAGAATCCTACTTTAATTAAATACTGTAAATATATATAGCCAATTCCTATCCTTGACGAACTGAAAAAGTTAGTAATAAAATGGTCCTTTGTGATAGCAATATTGGATTGTACAATATGAATAATTGGATTTTGATGCAATTGGAAATTGAGCGCATATAATAGAATTTATAAGGTAATTGAAAGGAGGGGACAAGCATGATAGAGGAAAGAAATGAGGAAGTACAGTATGATGAGGAATTTTTACGAATGCTACTCGATGAGGAAAATATTGAAGCATTTCGTGAGCATTTTTTAGTTCTCCATCCATTTGATCAAGCGCAGTTTTACGAAGAGGTAGGTCCGGATATACGGCAGGTTATTTATCGTTACTTGTCTCCTAAGGAAATGGCTATTATTTTAGAGTCAATGGAAATTGAAGATGATGAATATGAAAACTATTTAAATGAAATGGATCCATCCTATGGCGCTGCGATGCTCGGATTTATGTATACCGATAATGCGGTAGATATATTAAATGAACTGAACACTGAGCAACGTGAAAATTACTTAGATATGATGGATGATGAAACTGTTGATGAAATCAATGAGCTTTTAGGCTATGAGGAATACACAGCAGGGGCAATCATGACAACCGAGTATGTTTCGGTTTTAGAGAGTGCCACGGTTCGTGAGGCAATGCGCGTATTGCGTCAAGAAGCACAGACTGCCGAAACCATTTACTATATTTTTGTTGTCGACAGTTCCCATAAACTACTTGGTGTCATGACGTTACGAGAATTAATTGTTGCAGAAGGAGATTTATATATTCGGGATATTATGAGTGATCGCGTCCTTTCCGTGAAGGTGACCGACGACCAAGAAAATGTCGCGAATTTAATGAAGGACTATGACTTTTTGGCAATTCCGGTTATTAATGAAACTCGAGAACTCCAAGGTATCATTACATTCGATGATATTATCGATGTTATTGAAGAAGAAGCAGAAGATGACTACTCAAAACTAGCGGGTATTTCGGATATGGATGACAATGATGCAGGTCCGATTCGAGCAGCTGGAAAACGCTTGCCTTGGTTAATTATTTTATTGTTTTTAGGAATGCTTACTTCCGGGTTAATGGGGATATTTGAAGCAACGCTTGATAAAGTCGCATTACTTGCCACGTTCATTCCACTCATTTCCGGTACATCAGGAAATAGTGGTACACAGGCATTAGCAGTCGCGATTCGAGGTATCGCAACTGGAGATATCGGAGGTAAAAGTAAGTTCAAGCTTGTCCTTCGTGAATTAAGTACAGGTATCATTATGGGATTGGTCAGCGGAGCTATTGTAGTAGGAATTATTTTCTTTTGGAAAGGTACCTTGATAGTAGGTTTACTTGTCGGGGCATCAATTTGTTGTTCCATTATTGTCGCTACATTAGCAGGGTCATTTATTCCGATTATTATGCATAAGCTAGGCGTCGATCCTGCCGTTGCATCGGGTCCTTTTATTACGACATTGAACGATGTCACAAGTATTGTTATTTATTTAGGATTGGCTACTACCTTTATTGGTCTTATTCTATAAGGAACGATTTGAAAGTTTATTGCATATTGTATGAAAAAAAGGATGTGGAATGTGGAAATTCATCCATTACTTTTTATTGCAAGTCCGAGTTATATTCAGGAAAAGAAAATTGAGGAAATTGAGGAAGAAAGTACGTCTATTTATGTGCGTCCTATCTCTGAAAAAATCGAAAACTCCCTCATTGCAAGGCAGCTTAATTATTTTGCCAAGCCAGTGAAGGAGCCAAGAATGTTATTATTTATTTTACAGTCAGGTGAAAGAATACATGCTTCCATTGATAAAATAAATGGCAGTCAAGTATTATTGAATTGTTTCCAGACAAAGCGCTGGATCCATGCGAATGAAATTGTGATGATTCATCATACGGTTTAAAATGAGGAGCCACTTTTTTGGCTCCTCATTTTTTATAGTTCAATTAGTCACAAATGCCAAGGTCCACATCATCGATACATTGAACAGCACAGAAGCAATCTAAATCAACTGTAATACAGCTGTCTGAAGCATCGAATTGTGTAACTCTACATACTTCACGGAAATCAATCTTAGACCCACAATTACTTAATAAATCTACCGGATTTCCACTTGCATCTTCTGGTATTAAAACACGTAATGTTGCGCAGCAGCCATCAAAAATGTCCTCTACACGGAAATAAATCGATACACATGGAGAAGACGGTTCGTTAGAGAATGTAGCAAAGAACGGTGAGCCATCTTTATTTAATAATGTAAACACACGTGTATCAGCATTTGAACGTGCAGGGTTCACAATTCCTCCAAGTGGCTCTAAGAAGCAGTTTGTTGTACATCTATTGCATTCATCCTGTACTGCAGCATTTTGAATTTCTAAAATTGCACGAACAACTTCACATACACACCCTTTTGAAGAGTGGTTGCCTGAATCACTATTTCCTCTTCCACAACCCATAATTTTCACCTCCTAAAACTTAACTCTATCTAAAATATGACCTGTTCTGTGAAAGAATCGGGCGAATGACGGGCTTTATGAAACTTCCTTATCGTCAATGAATAATTCAAAATACGAAAGGCTATACTCGGAGAAAAATGGACATAAGGGGGGACTGTTATGCGAAAAGCGCTCTTAGGAATAAGTTTAGTTTTAATTCTTACTGGTTGTGGTGACCGTGAGAAAGTAATGACTTATTCAAAAACAGACAATACGCAACATCAGCAAGAAGTAGAAAAACTTTTTGAAAAGGATTCAGATATCGAACAAGTAAATATTGTCGTAATTGAAAACGAGATATTTGTTGCAATGCAGTTAAAGCCTTTAAAAAAGTGGAATCGCCAAAAAATTGAAGATCGCTGGCAGAAGAAGTTAGAAAAGCAATATGAAGGAAGTACAGTAAATGTATCGGCCGATTTTAAAATGTTTTGGGAATCGTCCAAACTAATGGAAGAAAAGGATCAAAAGAAAATGATGGAAGAATTAAAGCATTTAAAAAAGCTTGCGAAGGAGGAAACGTAATTTGAAACAGCAACAATACAATACTTTAAAGGATCAAATTACACCAAAAATACCTATACCCCTAAACTGTTTAAAGGCTTTTGTTGTGGGGGGGATAATTTGCTCAATAGGACAAGCAGTTTCATTTTTATACATGATCTTTTTTGATTTCACAGAGAAGACTGTAGGCAATCCGACTGTGGCTACAATGGTTTTTCTTGCCATGCTTTTGACCGGGTTTGGTCAATATCGGAAACTTGGACAGTTTGCGGGGGCTGGAAGTGCTGTACCTGTAACTGGATTTGGTAATGCGGTAATTTCTGCAGCAATCGAACATAGATCCGAAGGGCTTGTTTTAGGTGTTGGGGGCAATATGTTTAAGCTTGCAGGGTCCGTTATTTTATTCGGCGTCGTATCGGCTTTTTTCGTATCTCTAATTAAATTGATATTAGTATCGGTAGGTGTCACATCATGGTAATCGTATTTCCATCGAAACCAACCATTCTTTCTTCGGCTACTGTAGTTGGTCCTTTGGAAAAACGCAGCGTTTTCCAAACGTATTTTGATAAAATAAGTCAGGATGAACGGGTACAAAAATCCACGAATGAGCAAGGTAATACAATGCTCATCTCAGATGCATGTCAAATAATACTGAAGAAATCAAATTTAAATAATTTGGATATCGATTATTTTTTAGGCGGCGATTTAGTCAATCAAATGACACCTACAAATTTTGCAGCACGGGAACTTGCTGTTTCTTTTATTGGGCTCTTTTCAGCATGTGCAACATCTGTTTCATCGATGATAATTGCAGCTTTGTTAACAGAGCTTGGAGCAAGCGATTTTTCAATTGCCGGAGCATCAAGTCAACACAATTCTGTTGAGCGACAATTCCGTTACCCTATTGACTATGGGTCTCAAAAGCCTGCAACATCACAATGGACCGTAACGGCGGCAGGGTTTGTTTTAATCGGGAAACATGAGCCAAAGCTTCCATATATAGAAGCAGCGACTGTGGGGAAAGTGATTGATTATGGTGCAACAGATCCGTACCATATGGGCGGAGCTATGGCGCCGGCAGCATTTGATACGATTCAATCGCATCTAAAAAAGCGTTCGCAAAAATTGGAAGATTATGATGTTATTATGACAGGTGATTTAGGTAAAATTGGTTTGAAAATTTTAATTGCAATGTTCGCACAAAGCGGTGTGAAAAAAGAAGATTTATCAAGATTCCGTGATGCAGGTGCCGAATTTTATGGTGAAGATTCATCATTTTTAGCAGGGGCAAGTGGTCCAGGCTGTTCGGCTTCGGTTTATAGTGGCTATATGATGGAACAATTTAAAACAGGCCGCTATAAGCGCGTATTATTAGTAGCAACAGGTGCACTTTTATCCCCGCTTACTTTTCAGCAGGGTGATACAATTCCGTGCACAGCACATGCAATCGAAATTGGAATGGGGTAAGGACAATGGGCTTTTCTTTTTTATTGGCATTTGTAGTAGGTGGCTTCATTTGTGTAATAGGGCAGTTAATAATGAATATCGGGAAGTTAACACCCGGTCATACATTATCAGTTTTAGTTGTAGTAGGCGCCATTTTAGATGGCTTTAACTTATATGAGCCTCTAATTAATTTTGCAGGCGCAGGTGCGACAGTACCTATTACCTCCTTTGGGAATTCTTTAACACATGGGGCGATGGCTGAGGCTGAAAAACATGGTTGGATAGGTGTTTTGACAGGCATGTTTGAGGTAACGAGCTCTGGAATTAGTGCTGCCATTATTTTTGGATTTATTGCAGCATTAATATTTAAACCAAAAGGCAAAGTAGATTAGACGAATACCCTCCTTTTTCTTGTGTGTATGCATACACTACAAAATAGAAAGGGGGGTTTAGTATGTCAGGATACGGATATGGTTGGCAACAACAACAAGGTTGGCAACAACAAGGATGGCAACAAGGTTGCGATTATGGAACTCCAGGTTATGGCGGCGGCAACAATAGCGGTACGTTTGTACTAATCGTTGTACTATTCATTTTACTTATTATCGTTGGTAGCGTAATCATTTAAGGAGGTATTTTCAAATGGAACGTTCATTTTTCAAAAATATTGAGCGTAAAACAGGTGTTGACTTTGATGAAATTATGAACCTTGCGAATGCATTGACATATGCAGACTTTTCGGATGAAAAGCAAGTTCGTAAAATCGTTAAAAAAGTGAGTAAGCTTGCAAATAAACCAGTCTCAAGCGAGCTGGAAGAAAAAATCGTCGCATCAATTATTCAAGACGGTAAATCATTAGATTTTTCGAAAATTGAAAAAATGATGAAATAAAGTTCTCTGTAGTTCAAGGTGAGAAATAATCCCCAAAAATATATGTATACAGATCGTCCTTAATTTATAGCATTATCTATACAATGATAGCCACCAAGCAAATATTTACTTGGTGGCTATTGTTTTTATATTCAGATGCAATTATGAAAAAAATAATACCATTTTCTAAATACTCTTTTCCATGGCGCGATGCGGAATGCCGGCATCCATGAACTCAGGTGAAATTACAGCGAATTCCAACTTTTCGTAGAAAGGTACGGCATAGCTTTGAGCATTTAGCTTCAGCTTTTTAAAAGTTGCATTTTTTGCATATTCTTCCACAGCCTCCATAATTAATACACCGAGACGCTTCCCTCGATAGCTATTCAAAACACATACTCGCTCCACCTTGCCAACTTTCGGCTCAATTTCACGTAGACGCGCTGTAGCAATTGTATTTTCACCTTCATTTACAAGAAAGTGGGTAGCTGTTTCATCATATTCATCTATTTCTAAGTTTAGCGGGACACCTTGTTCTTTGACGAAAACTTCTTTCCGTAAAGCATATGCGCGTTCACGGTCTTCGTCAGTTGTTACTAACTTTACTTCAAACACGTATTACTCAGCTCCAGTCAATTTGTATGTTTCATAAGTTGTCCATGAGCCATCTTCTAATTGGTATAGTAAATGGAAACGATCGATTACGTCTTTTTCATCAACACCGACCATGCGCAGCTGACCGTGAACATCATCATGTTCGGAAGCGCTTAACTTTTGCGCAATTGTAATATGCGGTACAAAGACATGCTTTGGCGCACCGAAATTGATTTTTTCCTGAATCATTTTTTGAATGTTTTCCAATTGCGGTGTTGGATCAACTCGGAAGAAAATCGTATTCGTAGTAGGGTAAAATGAACTGATTCGAGAAGCGTGAATTTGTAAAGGGGCAAATTGTGATGCCACCTGCTGTAAACTACTAGATATTTGATCCATTTGAGATTCATCCGCATCAAATGCATCTTTCAAAGTAATGTGAGGTGTAATTAACGCATAATGTGGGTCATAGCGTTTGCGATAAGTGTTCGCTAAATCTTGTATTTTCTTAGATGGAAAAGCAACAATACCATATTTCAAATTCATTACCCCCTAGAAAATTATTCAAATTTTATCTGCCTTTAGGTGCCCACTTTCTTGAAAAGTTTTTTTGTAAACTAAAAAGTAGACTAATACCCCGGAGGCGCAATTGTTATAAGTATAACAGAAAAAACTGTGAATAGACATTTAAGAACACATTATTATCCGAAAATTTCAATTAGTGCGCGTTTTAAATCTGGCTTCCAATATGTCCATGTATGATTACCATCGAATTCCTCATAAAAGGTATCAATTCCATGGTTTAATAACAATTGGTGCAGTTCACGGTTGGGTGTCAGGAGATCTTTGACGGTATTGTTTTTTAAAGTCACCTTATCTTCTTGTAGTCCGATAATATGATACACCGAAAGAAAATTAATATTATTTGCACTACGAACAGCCTCTAATACGTGTTCATCTACATAAGGTGATTGTAAGACGGCTTTTCCAAAAATATTCGGATAATGAATTGCAGTCATTAATGAAATCGTCGCAGCCATGGAATCTCCAATTAGTGCACGCCCACCTCCTATTTGGGCGGTTGAGTACTCTTCGTCTAAATAAGGCACAAGCTCATGCGCCAAAAATCGCATATATGCTTCAAATTGTTCACCTGTTGGAATATATTTTCGCTTACGATCCTCATAGTTCTTGTATGGAACACCGACGATAATTGTATTTTCAATAATATAGCCATCTATTAGTTCATCCGCTAAACGTGGTATGCCACCAAGCTGGAAGTAATCTTTACCATCGGAAGCGATTAAGATGTTATATTCGTAAAGTGGAGAATAATTTGCTGGAATATAAATTAACAGCTCCAACTCCTCGTTTAATGCCTTACTAAAAAAAGCAATGTCTTTTACTGTGCCTTTTTCCAAAGTTGTCACCCCTGTCGATTGATGTATTCAAAATTGTATCATAAAGAAAAATAAAGGTGTAATATAGAAGATAGACAAGTGAATGAGCGCTTAATATAAATAAAGGTGAGGATATATGCATGCATAACAAAAGAATTCGTGTACACTCAGATGAAGTGACAAAAGCTACACATGATGCCCTAGAACGTCGCCATGTAACGATTGAAGATATTGCTGAAATCGTTTATACGATGCAATCCCCATATAATGAAGGTTTAACGATAGAACATTGTATTCAATCAGTTGAACGTGTATTAACTAAACGTGAAGTACAACATGCAGTATTAGTAGGTATAGAATTAGATGAACTGGCTGAAAAAAGGCTCTTATCTGCGCCTCTTCAGGCTATTATTGAATCAGATGAAGGACTGTTCGGTGTAGATGAAACACTTGCATTGGGTTCTGTATTTACGTATGGAAGTATTGCAGTTACAACATTCGGCCATTTAGATAAGCAAAAGATTGGAATTATTGAAAAGCTTGATACGAAAGCTGGGGAATCGGTTAATACATTTTTGGATGATTTAGTTGGAAGTATTGCGGCTTGTGCAGCATCACGCCTGGCACATCGGATGCGCGACCTTGAAGAAGAAGGCGAAACATTTGCAGATATTCCGCCGGTTGAATTAGGACCAACACCGAAGTTGAACACGGAGATTTAGAAGGAGTTAAACACTAACAATGGAATTAAAAGATATAAAAACGCTCATTACGAGTGGAACAATTATTTTAGCAGTAGGCTTATATTTAATATTCAACGAACCAAAACAAGAGGCAGAGCAAGTAGATTCACCGGCAATTACAGAACAAAATATTTCATATACGATTACACCTGAATTGGCAATGGATAAAACAGGGAAACAACTTGTTGATGTGAAGTTTTTAAATGCCAATGATGGTGATACTTTTAATGTTGAAATCGAAGGTGAAAAAGAGCGTGTTCGCCTCCTTATGATCGATACACCAGAAATGAACTATAATAAAGGCGAACCGATGCCGTATGCTGAAGAAGCAAAGACCCGTACTACTGAGTTATTAGAAAAGGCAGATTCAGTCCAGCTATTATTCGACAAAGGTCCGGAAACCGATAATTATGACCGACTGTTAGCATACGCATTTGTGGATAATATCAGCTTGCATGAAGTTTTATTAAGTGAAGGACTTGCTGCAGTACGTTATGTAAATAAACCGAACGATACATTGGAAAAAGAGCTGCTCGAAATTCAACAACAGGCTGAACAGAAAAAACTCAATATTTGGGCCCATGACAATTATCTGCAGCGTGACGGATTCCATCCAGAAGAAGTGAGTAAGTAATACGCTTTTCTCTTTAGCATAATGAGACGTGGGCAATGATTATATCATGACCTGGATTAATTTGAGTTTTAAACAATAAATAATTTAAGGATGGAAATGGTTATATACACTTTCATCTTTTTTTTCTGTTTATTTACCTAAGAAAAATGAAAAATCAAGAATTAATTACGACAAATTTATGAAGTTTAAATTGGTTCATCAAAAATTTATACTAAAGGAGAATGTTGCCATTTGAGAAACATCTCCTTTTATGGCATGCTATATAATGGCAATGAGAAATATTCTCTATTAAATAAGTACATATTGTGAAGTAAAGGAGGAGAATTTGTATGAAAAAAAACTTCTTCATGATTTTTGCTGCTCTTTTTTTTGTAGCGTATACTTTGCCAAACACTTCATTTGCGGCCATTGCAGATGGCACTTACGAAGTGAACTATCAAGTAAATAAACCTGGCAGCAATTCGGCATCCATGGCGAATGATTACTTTTTAAAACCTGCCAAATTAATCGTAAATAACGGTAAAATGACAATGCAGCTTACGATAAAAAACAGTAGCTGGGTTACAGAGTTTAAGCCTCCGGGTGGGGCAAAAGTAATTAGTACAAATGAATCTGCAGGTCAACGCACGGTTCAATTCCCGGTTTCGAATGCAAATTTAGTAACAATCGCCATGAAAATAGATATTGATGATATTGATTATCACCATGCCTATAGTGTAGATTTTGTATTCAACAGTTCGGGTTTACCGGAAGCAAAGGTGGAAGAGCCTAAAGAGCCGGTAAAGCCAGTAAAAGAGGAAACAAAACAAGCGACATCTACTAAGGAATCACCAACACAGTCGTCAGGAAGTAATACTTCTTCAAATAAACCAGCACCATCAACTGAACCACAAAAAACAGAATCATCAGCAGACAAAGCAACTACAGAAGAAAATACAGATGATTCTACAAAGACAGATGAAGAAAATGCATCTGAAATGGCGCAAGCTGAAAATTCAGAGGTAGTAGAAAATCCGGAGACGAGCGATGAATTACCGCTTGTGGCGATGATGTTATTCATCGTAGCGGCGATTGTATTTATTCGCACAAAACAAACAAAAACAAGATAGAAAATTGGAGGAAATGAAAATGGTAAAAAAATCAAAAGCAACAAAAGCGGTCTTGGCATCGCTATTAGCAACATCTGCAATTGTACCAGCAATGGCAGTATCTGCTGAAGTAGGCGGGGAAACGACTCGTACGGGTGAAGCAACTACTACTGCAGCAGCAAAGACGATTGACTTTAAAGTAGATGCCCCTGAATCTTTACAGCGCTTTATTCCTACTACAGGTAAATTAGTTGAGCGCAATGGTCAGCAATTTATTAATCTGGAATTATCTGACGCAGTATTAGGCATGGTAAATAGCGTAACAGTAGCGGGTCAACCAGCAATGGCTGAATTTAACGGGAAAAAACAGATTAATATCCCAGTAACAGCTGATTATGCGCCAGTGGAAGTAACTTTAAATATGACAATTACTTTCGTTGGTAAAGATCCGGTAGATTACAAAGTTACATTAACTCCAGATGCAAAATCAATAAAAGAAGCAACTGAAACAACTAAACCAGTTGAAGAAGCAAAAGAAGAAAAAATCTTCAAAGTAGGTAAAACATTCGATTCAGTAGCAGACGGCACTTATGATATTAAGTGGGATGCTTATAAAGATAATGTAGGAAACTACAAAGCGATTACAAGTCATTTTTCACCTGATGCAAAATTAATCGTAAAAAATGGAAAATATTCAGTACAGTTAACTATTACTGAAGATTCAAAAGCAATGGTACCAGATGTAACAATTGCAGGTAAAAATGTAGAAGTAAAAGATGGCAAAGTTACAATTGAAATTCCATCAATTAGTGATTTACATGAAGCTTCAGTACACGTTGTTGTACCTGCTATGAATATGGATAAACCTTATCCATTCGGATTCGCTATCGAAACAGCAAACTTAGAATTACCAAAAGCAGAAGTTGCACCGGCCCCTGTTGAAGCAACAAAAATGCCTGTTACTGTATTTAAAGATGGAACAAAAGAACAATCAATTATGCAAGGCACTTATTTAGCAAATGAAGTAATGGTTACTTCTACTGAAGGCGGATACGAAGTTGATGTAACATTCCCACAAGGTCAATGGTTAAATGACTTCAAAGTTGAAGGTGCGACAGTAGCATTGAAATCAGAAGAAACTGTAGGGAAAAATACAGTTCAAATTTATACAATCTCATTAAAAGATATTAATGAAATTTATAATGCAACTGTTGATTTAACAGTTGATGCTGCTGGTGTAAAATATGATTCAGTTCATAAAGTACAATTACAATTCGGTGAAAAGAAACCAGTTCCTGTTGCAGCGCCATTTAAAGATATCGCTAACAACGGTAACAAAGATGCAATCGTTAACCTATTCAACAAAGGTATTTTCATCGCTGCAGATAACTTTAATCCAGGCAATAACGTAAAACGTGCTCAATTCGCTTTAATGCTAAACCGTGCATTAAAATTAGATGTACCAGCAAAGGCTGCATTCACAGATATCGTAAAATATGATGACGAAGCGAAAAAAGCGATTAACGCTTTAAATGGTTATGGCATCATCAATGGTAAAACAGCTACTACATTCGCACCTGCACAAGATGTGACTCGTAAACAAGCTGCATTAATGATTTACCGTTTATTAGAGAAAAATGGTTATACTGCAACTGGTGACACAGCTAAATTCTCTGATATGCCAAAAGAAGTGGAAGCTTCGAAAGCAATTTCTGAATTAAATACATTAGGCATCATTTCTGGGTTTGAAGGCAAATTTAATCCAGAAAACAAATTAACTCGTTCACAAATGGCTAAAATTTTAAACAATACTTTAACAGTTGTTGAAGGTTTAAAAAAATAACTAAATGAACTGCAGACGGTTTGAATAATGAAAATTAAAAAAGCCATCAGCAAATAGTTATAGTAGGTAGGGGTGTGTTAAAAGTTTTACTTTTAGCGCAGCCCCAATCCTATTTTTGCGCAAGGGTAAGTAAGATGACGCTTAAATTGAAGTAAATTTCCATCTATGTTGGAGATGAAAGTTTACTTCAGTTTAAACTCTAGGAGGAAAAAGAAATGAAAAAGTGGCTTATCGGACTCGCAATAAGTGTTGCTGTACTTGCGGGTTGTGGCGATGGAGATAAACAAACAGAAAAAGCTGAAATAGAAGCGGAAAATACGGGTACAGGCCAAGCGTCTGCTGTAGAAGAAGAGCATCGCATTATTGCAGGTACAGTCGTAATCGCCCAAATTCTCGATCGATTAAACCTTGATGCTGTAGCGATTCCGGATACGATCAAGGAATTACCTTCACGTTTTGATGGACTGCCTGACATAGGAAATGCGATGGATCCTGACGCAGAGATTATTAAGTCCCTTAATCCTACCGAAGTATTGTCAGTTTCGACATTGGAATATGATTTAAAGGATAAATTCGACCAATTAAAAATCCCTGTAGATTTTGTGGATCTAACAAGTATTGAAGCAATGATGGATGAAATAACGGAACTTGGAGAGCGCTACAATCGTGTAGAAGAAGCGAAACTATTAAATGCCGAGTTACAGACGGAAATTGATGCAGTAAAAGTAGCTGCAAGTGATAAAGAAAAGCCACGTGTCTTAATTTTACTAGGTGTACCAGGCAGTTATTTAGTAGCAACAGAAAATTCGTACGCGGGCGACTTAGTTCGTTTAGCCGGCGGGGAAAATGTAATGGCCGGTCAGGATGCAGAATATTTGCCTTCTAACACTGAATATTTATATTCTTCAAATCCTGATATCATTTTACGTTTAGCTCACGGTATGCCAGACGAAGTAATAAAAATGTTTGATGAGGAATTTGTGGAAAATGATGTTTGGAAACATTTTAATGCAGTGAAAAATGGGCAAGTATTTGATCTAGAAGAAGAGTTATTCGGTACGACAGCAGCATTGAATGTACCAGATGCACTTCATCAATTGGAGAAAATTTTCTATCAATAACAATGTGAAAAAGCAAAGCCTTGAGGGAGGTTTTGCTGTTTCCTTACATAAAGGGTGTTTGCTGTGACTAAAAAAATCATCAGCTTTATAGCTGTCGCTGTTTTATTAATCATTACCGTTATTTATTCCGCGACAACTGGTAGTATCCAGATGTCATTTATTGAATTTATTACGAATTTTTTTAATGCTGACAATGCGGATATGGCAGCCATTAAAGATTTACGATTTCCTCGTATAATTGTTGCATTATTTGCTGGAGCAGCGTTATCAGTTGCAGGCGTTTTATTGCAGGCAATTATGCGAAATCCATTAGCTGATGCAGGATTTATTGGAATTTCTGCCGGGGCGGCATTTACGAAACTTTTTATTGTTAGCTTTGTACCAACACTGTTTTTCTTCACGCCTATCGCGGCATTTATCGGTGGTGCGCTAGCTTGTTTCTTCGTTTTTTTACTTTCATGGAAATCAGGATTGAACCCATTAAAATTAATATTGGTCGGGATTGCAATTAATGCAATGTTCTCAGGTCTTACAGAAGCAATGATCAGCTTTGGTGCTTCTACATCTGGATCGATTACATCAAATTTATCATTTAAAACTTGGGATGACGTATCGTTAATCGTAATTTACGGCTCCATCGGACTTATTTTGGCCATTATTTTATATGCGTCCTGTAATGTCCTCGTCTTATCTGATAAAACTGCGAAAAGTGTAGGCTTTAACGTAACGGCTGCAAGAATAGTTATAGCCGCTGTTGCTGTTCTATTGGCGGCAGCTTCGGTTGTCGTAGCAGGGGTCATTTCTTTTGTCGGAATTTTAGTGCCACATATTGCGCGCCGACTTGTTGGTTATGATCATAAAGTGCTGATTCCTTTTACCGCATTATTGGGAGCATTTATTATATTATTGGCAGACACCCTAGGTCGTACGATGTTTAGCCCGATGGAAGTGCCGGCTTCGACAATTATGGCGATTATCGGTGGTCCGTTCCTCATATTTTTACTTAGAAAAGAGTGACGAAAATGGAAATTAAACAAGTAGTCGTTTCGCATGATGGCAAGACGCGGCATTTAAATGAAGTATCCACAGTCATTCCGAAAGGGAAAGTAACGACAATAATTGGTCCCAATGGTTGTGGGAAATCAACATTATTAAGTGTGATGTCACGAAATAAGATGCCACTTAAAGGAAAAGCTACTCTTGAAAATCGGGATTTAGTGGAGTATAAATCGAAAGAATTTGCAAAAAAGTTTGCGATTGTTTATCAGCAAAATGATATCCCAGCTGATTTAACTGTAGAGAAGCTAGTCATGTATGGCCGCATGCCGCATAATTCGCTATTCAAAAAGAAAACGAATGATGATGAAGAAGCTGTAACTTGGGCACTGGAATGTACGAATTTACTTGGAAAACGGCAAAATGATTTATCTGCCTTATCAGGAGGGGAACGTCAACGTGTATGGATTGCGATGGCACTCGCCCAGCAATCGGAAATACTATGCCTTGACGAGCCGACAACGTATTTGGATATATATTATCAACTAGAACTGTTGGAGCTTATAAAACAATTAAATGAACAGTATGGTTTGACCATTGTCATGGTACTTCATGATATTAACCAGGCAATTCGATACAGTGACCATGTTATTTTAATGAAAGCCGGGAAAATCATTGCAGAGGGTATTCCGCGCAGTGTCATTACAAAGGAAGTCATTAAGGAAGTATACGGTGTCAATTCAGTGTTCCATGAGGATGAAAAGCTGGGACTCTATATGATGCCGTTAAGTATCTGATTATGCGGCGATGGATTCGAGCTTTAAGCGGTATTGTAATGATTGTTTGTGCAGTTATCCTTATTCGCTATTATTTAGACTATAGTGAAGTGAACGAACAGCTGGAACAGGCGCAGCAAATAGTGCAACAAAGCGAGCTTAAAGAACTTCAGCGACAAAATAAAAATATTATCGGGTGGCTTACATTGGAAAATACCCGATTAAATAACCCAGTATTACAAACGGATAATAATGAATTTTATTTAAAGCATAATTATTTAGATGAAGAAAGCCGTGGAGGAAGTATTTTTGCGGATTTCCGAAATGATGTAATGGAAGATCGGCATAATATTTTTTATGGGCATGTTTTACGTAACGGTACGATGTTTGGCGATTTATCGAAGTTTAACGAGCAAGCTTATGCAGAAGAGCATCCTGTTTTTTATTATGAGACAGATGCCAAACGCTATGCTCTGCATGTATTTGCTGCATATGAAACGACAACAGATTTTTATTATATCGAAACGCAATTTACGAATGATACATTTGACCAGTTCTTATTAGATATTCAACAAAAATCTGCAATAAAAATGCCAGTCGAAGTAGCAAATTCCGATAAAATCGCGACTTTTTCGACTTGTACGACATCCCCTGACGACAAAGAACGATTTGTTGTTCATACAAAGGTAGTCGAGCTAGAAAAATAAGAGGTGAATTAATATGAAAAACAGTAAAAGAATCATGATTGCTTTGCTTGCAGTAGGATTATTAGCTGCATGTGGCAAAAAAGAAGAAAATCCAGTAGCAGAACCTGTAGAACAGCAAGAAATTAAGATAGATGTAGCTGCTGAGGCAGAGCAGTATAAATCACTGATAATAGGGCAAATGGACAGCTTCATAGCAGATACAGAGCTTCTAGCCACATATGTGAAAGAGGGAAAGTTGGAAGAGGCACAAAAGCTTTACCCATTAGTAACAATGTATTATGAGCGAATGCAGCCCATTGCTTCAAATTTCCAGGAACTTGACGAGAAAATTAACGGCGAAGTAGTAGAAGGAAAAGAAGAGGAAACAACAGGTTTTCAAAAATTAGCTCATGGATTGTTTGTAGAGAAGAAAACTACAGGCTATGAGGAAGCTGCAGATGAACTTGTTGAAAATGTGAAAGCATTACAGTCGGAGCTTCCTACGATGGATGTTTCAGAAAATAATGTATTAGCTTCAGCTGTAACAATGTTCAACGATATGGCAGCGAACCGTTTGTCTGCGCAAAGCATTGCCAATAATGAGGTATACGCTGTCAAAGCACATACAGAAGCTGCGGAAGATTTATTGGAGATATTTATTCCCCGCGTCTCGACAGAAAGTGCTGAAACTACATCAGAGGCTTTGAAAGGATTAAATGAAGTTGTCGCTTATTATGAAGTAGGAAAAGAAGACTATGTGAACTATAGTTTCTTTACAGCAAAACAAAAAGAAGAGCTGAAAACAGCTGTTCAGCGTGTAGGATCGGCATTACAGGAAATGAATGATTCATTGAAATAAATGTTTGAATGTAAAAGGAAACAATAAAATAAAGCAGTACAATTTTTTACGTTAAGTAAAAAATTGTACTGCTTTTTTATATTAGTAGAGATTATGTTCCTACTATCTTTAGTTTAAAGCTGCATGTTTTATATATTGTTTTGCCGCTTGCGGTATATCTTTATATGAGATTTCATTAATTGTATGAAGTGTTTGAGCATCAAATGCCAATGTGAATACTTCTGTATTTTTATTTTGCACCGGTCTGAACCATTTCAAAGTGACATCATTTAAAGCATCTACATGCTGGAGCTCATTTAATAAATTGTAGCTGTCTTTTAACAATGTAGTTTCATGTAAAAATTCAGTTGCCTGAAGTGAAATGGTAACATTATGTTTATCATCCATTGGCGTAATTTCAATATTAAGAATAATATTCTCAATAAATTGTTGGAGCACAATTTCAGATATAGAAAGCATTGTTTGAAGTTTCAACTGTTCCGGAGAAACGGCAGCCTTGGCTTCTTCAATCGAATCTTGATGGTCCAAATTGTTTTTTTTCATAATATATTGTACTGAAATGACACAGACGAAAATAAGAAAAAAAATTAGCATGAATTTCAGTATTTTATTTAAAATAAGGATGACCTCCTATGGACTTTGACCAAATCTCTATTATATATAGTCATTATGCCATAGAAAAATGCAAAAAAGGACTGACAAATGTGACAGTCCTTTTACGGTTAAGTATTTTGTTCTTCAGTAGGAATTGTTGCAACAAATTCGTCAAAGTATAAAAATGATTCATCCTCTAGCTGTGTAATCTTTTGTTCATTTAATCCAATAGATAATGGTCCAGAAAAAATCTCGCCCCACCAAGTTTCAGTAATAATCATTTATATAGCCTCCTTGTACGATTGTTTTTATGTCTGATTTAAATAATTACTTATGAAATTCCCATTTAGACTTTTCGATAAACATTTTTCTTGAAACTGATATTACCTCCTTGCATAACTTCCTTGCTAATATTTGAAGGAATTAAATTTAACTTTGTAGTAGTTATTACTATAGTTAATATGTGTGAACAGCTATAATTTATGCATACATTTCTTTTTGAAAGGATGAAAAAAATGAACTTCACTGCACAAGATGTTGAACAAATGATTGAAGAACAACGATCTTTTTATTTTACCGGCGCAACTAAAAATATAGAATTTCGTAAAGAGCAACTCATATTATTAAAAGAAACAATAAAAAAATATGAGGCACAAGTAATAGAAGCTTTAGCATTAGATTTGAGAAAAAGTGAATTTGAAGCTTATTCCACTGAAATTGGAATTGTATACGATAGTATTTCTTATTTTTTAAAAAATATAGATGGCTGGATGGAACCGGAACTAGTGAAAACACCAATACATTTTCAACCTGCCAAAAGTTACATTGTTCGGGAACCGTTTGGAGTTACATTAATTATTGGACCTTTTAATTATCCTTTCCAATTAATTATGGAGCCATTGATTGGGGCGATTATTGGAGGCAATACAGCGATCGTTAAGCCATCTGAAACGGCTGTTCATACAGCCATTATGGTAAAGAAAATTTTAGAGGAAGTATTCCCACCACATTATGTTCGAGTTGTAGAGGGTGAAAAGGATGAAGTTACTGCTCTGATTCATGCGCCCTTTGACTATATTTTCTTTACAGGGAGTGTAGCTGTTGGAAAAGTAGTAGCAAAGGCTGCTGCAGAGCGTCTGACTCCGATTGGATTAGAACTTGGTGGTAAGAGCCCTGCCATAGTGGATCAAACCGCTAATTTAGATGTAGCAGCAAAGCGTATTGTCTGGGGGAAATTTAATAATACAGGGCAAACATGTGTTGCACCGGATTATTTGCTAGTTCATTCTTCAGTTGCTAAAAAATTCACACGTTTACTTAAAAAGACGATTCGTGAATTCTTTGGGGATGATCCACAGCAAAGTCCGGACTATGGCCGGATAATCAATGAGCGCCAATTTGACCGCCTGCAAAATATATTGGACAACGAGCGTGATACGGTAACATTCGGCGGTCGCACAGATCGAGAAGATTTATATATGGAGCCAACAGTTTTAGAAAATATAACGTGGGATCGTCCATCAATGGAAGATGAACTTTTTGGACCAATCTTGCCGATTTTGACTTATGAGCAATTACCAAAAGCGATTCACGAAATACGCCAATTGCCTAAGCCGTTAAGTGCCTATCTGTTCTCTGAAAATGAAAAGGCGATTGCTTATTTCCTTCAAGAACTGCCATTTGGCGGAGGCTGTATAAATGATGTAATTACACATGTAGGAAATACGCATTTACCGTTTGGAGGGGTTGGTCCTTCAGGTGTGAAATCGTATCATGGAAAGGCTAGCTTCGAGAACTTTACGCATCCTAAGTCGATTATGCAGCGTTCTAATAAACTGGCAAATAGTTTACTATATCCGCCGTACAAACAAAAAGTTAAGCTTGTTCGTACGATTATGAAATAACGAATGTTCTTTGATATGGCAGCACTCCCGGGCAACAAGCAGGGGATATGGAGTAGATAACAAATAAAGAGTCTGGGACCAAATGAAAAACATCTATTTTTTCAAGAAAAAAATAGATGTTTTTCTGCTTCTGCCAGAATTGATTTCCGTTACGGGGACGCTTTCCGGGGGCACGGCCTGAGCCTGTAGTCTCAGGCGTCGGTGCTCCTGCGGTTACTCGTCGCAAAATAAATTTTGCTGTTCCCCCAGGAGTCGCCCCTTCACTCCAATCAATTCATATAATATCAATTTCTTAATAAGAGTATTTCCCTTTTAAAAAGAAATTTCTACTTATATCCCAACCTCTTATAATTTTGAGGCTGGTTTTACCCAGCCTTCTCATTTTTAATATTCACTGAACACCGGAAACGATAATAGAACTTCTGTACCGACGTTTTGCTGACTTTTTATTTTAATTGTCCCTTTATGATCTTGAACAATTTTATTAACAATCATCATCCCAAGCCCTGTACCTTTCGTTTTCGTTGTATAAAAAGGTTCAAAAATACGTTCTGTTAAATGGGAAGGTATACCGCAGCCTGTATCGACTATATTAATATAAATTTCCTCGCCATCTTTGCCTATACTCACTTCTAACGTAATGGTCCCATTCTCAGGTATAGCCTCAATAGCGTTTTTAAATAAATTTATAAATACCTGTTTAATTTGATTTTTATTACCTAAAATAAATGTGTGCGAATATTCATTCGAAATATTAAGCGAAATAGTCCTTTGCTGAAGCTCATACTGGAAAAATGTAGCTACTTCATTTAATGCCTCTGCTAAATTAACCGGTATAAACTGATTAGGCTGTGGTCTAGATAATACAAGGAATTCTGATAAAATTAATTCAATTCGTTCCGTTTCGCTCTGAATTAGCTTTGTATATTCATAGTAAGGTGAGTCAGGATTTTCGTTCATCATTTGAACATAGCCGGATATGACGGTCATCGGATTACGAATTTCATGTGCAACTCCGGCAGCAAGCTCACCGACGAGCTTTAGTTTTTCAGATTGCAAAATTAAATTTTCGTTTTCCTTAATATATGAAATATCCCGTGAAATTACAGAAGAACCGATAATTTCGCCGTGCGGGCTAAAAATGGGAGACAACGAGATTTGTGCATCGAAAATAGTGCCATCCTTTCTCATATCAGTTGTTTCATGAAGATGATATTTCTTTCCATGCTTTATATCTTCTTTCCTTTGTCTTGACTCTTCTTCGTTTTCCGGGGGCATAAGTGGTAAAATACGCCCTAATGCTTCTTCCTTAGTCCAACCATACAATTTTTCGAATGCTGGGTTAACGGCAATCACACGATCATTCAAATCAAATACCGCAATCGCATCATTAGCCTGTTCGAAAAACAAATGTAAATATGCATGTTTAGAATTCAAATAATACTCACGGTCAATTGCACTTTTCTCTAACTTTAACCAAATATTTTTTATAAAGTAACTTTGACCTATACTCATAACGCAAACCGCAATTAAAAAGCCGAAAAGTAAAAAATGATCTTCTGATTTAAAACTATGATAGGGAATCATCGATAACTCATTTAAAATATAAATTTCAATGAATACTAGAACTATGTTGATGAAAGAAATGATATATGAACGGTAAATGGTTAAAATCGCAATAACCCAGATAAAAGTATAAAACGAAAATATATTTACATTTTGATAGTTAAAAAAGAAGACGATCATATGCCATGTACAAATCAAAATAATTTGAAATACTTTTGGCGGAGTTTTTAAATAATACAAAGCAACGAGTATAATGAAACTTCCAATACTAATAGCTAAAAATGAATAAGGATGCTTGAACAGCTGTGTAACAATGACAGTAGTAAAAATAAGCGTCGAAAAAAAATAAGTAATAACCATAAGCAGATTTCGCTTATTCAGAATTTCATTTTGCTGCATAAAACACCTCTGATAAGTAATAATAACTATAATCATACAGTAATTTATGATGTCGATAAATGGCGAATTTTGATATGATAGATATATTAATTAAAAATTGTACTATGTGAACATTTGGGAACACTTCATTTAATGGTTATTTTGTGGTTCTAATAGTTCAAGGTATTTAATAGTAAGCGTAAACCATGGAAATTTCAATCCATGAGCAGTATGATGAGTAATACATAGAAATTACAATAACTTAACTGAAAAAATTTAGATTCGCAAGTATATTGCAAGTGTGGGGGAAAGAAAAATGTATGCAGAAGAGCTATTAAGTACACTCATGCAAAAGAAAATAGTAGGACAATTGCCGAAGCTGATTTCGGATATTGCGATTGATTCTCGCAGTGTACAGCCGAACAGTGTGTTTATTTGCATTAAAGGCTTTACAGTAGATGGTCATGACTATGCACAGAAGGCTGTTGATGCTGGGGCAACAATTATCGTAACAGAGCGTCTATTGGAGTTGGAGGGCGACATTGCACAAGTACTTGTTAAGAATACGACACGTACATTAGGCATTTTAGCAGCGAAGTTTTTTGACTACCCATCGAAAGACATCATGATGATTGGCGTAACAGGTACAAATGGTAAAACAAGTGTATCCGGCATTATCCACAATATTTTAATTGGACTTGGTGAAAAGTCGGCACTGTCAGGTACGATAGGATTTAATTTAAATGGTGTACTTTATGAATCGGCCAACACAACAAGTGACTCTTTAAATACTCAGCAAATGATTTTCCGAGCTAAAAGTGAAGGCTGCCGTGCGATGGTAATGGAAGTTTCGTCACATGGTTTGGCACTCGGTCGTTTAGCAGGTGTCGATTATGATGTCGCGGTATTTACGAATTTAACACATGACCATTTAGATTTTCATGGTACAATGGAAAACTACGGTAACACGAAAGGTTTGTTGTTCTCTCAGCTTGGTCAGGACTTGGAAAAGAACAAGCATGTCGTATTAAATGCGGATGATCCATGGTCAGAGCGTTATGCCCAAATTACGCCATTTCCGATATGGACTTATGGTTTAAAAAACAACGCTATATTCCGAGCAGTGAACTGCAATTATGAAGATGGCATGACTCATTTTGATATGGAAACACCTGAAGGTACATTTCCAGTGACAATGCATTTATTGGGTGAATTCAATATTTACAATGTACTTGCAGCAACAGCGGTGTTTTATGCGCGAGGCTTCCCAATTGAAGTCATTATTGAACAGATTGAAATGCTTCCTCCAGTAAAAGGACGCATGGAAAAGGTGGAAACGGATTTACCGATTCAAATCTTTATTGATTATGCACATACTCCGGATGCAATTGAAAAAGCGATAAATGCTGCGCTTCCATATAAAAAACCGGAAAATAAATTGATTTTCCTCGTTGGTACAGGTGGTGGACGAGACAAAACGAAGCGTCCAACGATGGCAGAAAAGGCATCAGTTGCAGATTATGTTGTGCTTACAACCGATGATCCACGTTATGAGGAGTACGAGAGTATTACAGGCGATTTAGCTAAAGGGATGCTGCATAATAACTTTGCATGTATCGGTGATCGCGCAGAAGCTGTTAGACATGCAGTGAGCGTAGCAAATCCCGGTGATATTATTATTTTTGCCGGCAAAGGTCATGAAGATTACCAAATCATTGAAAATACGAAATACCCGCATAGTGATGCCAAAATTGCGATTGAAGCTGGGAAGTTAAAATTTGTATAGATAAACCTATATCTTTTTCAAATCCGCCGTGTTAACGTAATTGCGTTAACGGTGGTTTTTTTTGGAGGTGAAAAGAAAAAATGATTCAATCCTACGTACTTAGTATGATTGGGTATTGTATATTGAGTTTTCCTTTTTATATAATTAGCCGAAAACTATACTTAAGAAATAAAAAGAAAGATGTGTCTCGGGAAATTGTTATGCTCGTATTTTTCCTATATGGTATAAGCATCTTTTCGCAAACGATCATACCGAATTTTTATTTTTTAAATGGACAAATTGTATTTGATACATCCACTGCCTATGTCCGTAGTAATTTCACCCCATTACAAACGATTCTTTTATATTATGATCAATTAAATGGACCATTAGCGAATATCGCATTTTATAATTTGGCAGGCAATATTGTCCTGTTTATTCCGTTTGGTTTTTTTATACCGCTTTTATGGAAAAAACTAAGAGGCTGGCGCAAAATGCATATTGTCGCATTCAGCATACCGATATTTATAGAAGGGACACAATATTTTATCGGACGCAGCATTGATGTAGATGATGTATTATTAAATGCGATTGCAATTGTCATAGGCTTTGTCCTATTTAAAATAATGAAAAGAATACGTAAAATACTATCTCAAAAGTAAAAAAGGTTGTAACGAATGACTGTTGTCTTTTAAAATAAGAAAGTATGGAAAAAGGAGACGAAAACAATGACTTTAGAACAAGATATATTATCGCGTCGAACATTCGCCATTATCAGTCACCCTGATGCAGGTAAAACGACGATTACCGAAAAACTATTATTATTCGGTGGTGCAATTCGTGACGCGGGTACAGTAAAAGGGAAGAAATCAGGAAAGTTCGCAACATCCGACTGGATGGAAATCGAAAAGCAACGTGGAATTTCAGTTACATCCTCTGTTATGCAATTTGATTATTCAGGCTGTCGTGTAAACATTCTTGATACACCTGGTCACCAGGATTTCTCGGAAGATACGTACCGTACTTTAATGGCAGTAGACTCTGCTGTCATGGTTGTCGATGCTGCAAAAGGTATTGAGGCACAAACATTAAAGCTATTTAAAGTATGTAAAATGCGCGGCATACCGATTTTTACATTTATAAATAAATTAGACCGTCAAGGGAAAGAGCCTTTGGAGCTTATAGAAGAGCTGGAAGAGGTTCTAGGCATATCAGCATATCCGATGAACTGGCCAATCGGTATGGGGAAAGAATTCCTTGGAATTTACGATCGATACAATAAACGTATTGAGCAGTTTAGAACTGATGAGGAAAATCGCTATTTACCATTAAATGAAGAGGGCGGCTTAGCGGTTGATCATCCGATGAAAGTAACATCTTATTATACGCAAGCAATGGATGATATCGAATTGTTAAATGAAGCGGGTAATCAATACTCGGAAGATAAAATACGCCGTGGGGTATTAACACCTGTATTTTTTGGATCGGCTTTGACTAACTTCGGGGTACAAACATTCCTTGATACGTATTTAAAATTTGCACCAACTCCACAGCCACGTATTACAGAAGATGAGCAATTCATCGATCCTGTAGAGCACAAGGACTTTTCAGGGTTTATTTTCAAGATTCAAGCAAACATGAATCCTGCTCACCGTGACCGTATTGCGTTCGTGCGAATCGTTTCCGGTAAGTTTGAACGTGGGATGAACATGACGTTAGCCCGAACAGGGAAATCATTTAAAGTAACCCAATCAACGCAGTTTTTAGCAGATGACCGTGAAATAGTGGATGTAGCAGTTGCAGGGGATATTATTGGTCTATATGACACTGGTACGTATCAAATTGGTGATACAGTAGTTGGCAGTAAAAAAGGATTTAACTTTGAGAAGTTACCTCAATTTACACCGGAGATTTTCATGCGCGTTTCGGCGAAAAACGTTATGAAAGGCAAGCAGTTCCAAAAAGGTGTACTTCAGTTAGTACAAGAGGGTGCGATCCAATACTTCAAAACTTTACACACTGAAGATATTATCCTTGGTGCAGTTGGTCAATTACAGTTCGAAGTTTTCCAACACCGTATGATTAATGAATACAATGTTGAAGTAACGATGGAGCCAATCGGCAGCAAAATCGCACGTTGGATTGAAAACGAGGAAGATGTAAAGGAATCAATGCATTCTCAGCGCTCAATGCTAGTGCGTGACCGTTTTGATAACAAAGTATTTTTATTTGAAAATGAATTTGCAATGCGCTGGTTCACTGAAAAGAACGAACAAATTAAACTTTATAGCCTGCTGTAATAGGCACGTTTATTATAACCCGGCAATTTCTCAGTAAAGAAATTTGCCGGGTTTTTTATATTCATTTATCATGACTGGTGTCTGATGCTGCCAAGCTCTGTGGGTTTAATAGTAAAAGAACGATCAAATAGAAAGATACCTTTATCATAAGTGCGTTCTAAAAAATTGATATCTCCGTTTTTATTAAATATTATTGCTGTAGAACAACGTGTCCCATAATTGGGTAATTTCACAAATTGTGCTGAAAGTGCGCGTTCTAAATGAATGCCTACTCCAGTATTTGGCAATACTTCGTCATGTGCAATTTTATCATCTGATAATAATAAAATAAGATCTTGTGCTTCAAATTGTTTATTTTGAGTACTGTTTATTAATGCATTTTTCGCCTTTTCGACTTTTGGCCAAGACGTATTTAATGTAGCATTACTAAGACCGTAAGTACCTGGTTCGATCTTATTGTGCTCGTCGAATACGTTATTGTAATGACGCATTTGCTGCCCATCGAACAATAAAACGTTGTAGCCGCCATACAGATTCTTTTTTTTCCGTAATGAATCAATGAACGATTCAATTGGTTCAGTAGAAAGTAAAAACTGGGATACGATCTCTCCACGTGATAGGAGCGCTGTTTCTGGCTGGCTTGGCTCGCGATAGTTCGTAATGGCCGCAAATCGCCCGTTTTTCGAAAGCCCCATCCAGCTACCTTGTTGAAGTAAATCCCGACCACCTAATATAGCCGGCTTATCTTCCCAAAAATGAGCAGCTGCTGTCGGACGGTCATAAAATTCGTCACGATTTGCAATAATAACAAGCGGATAATTTGGATGAACTTTATATGAAAATGCAATTAAACACATAGTTAAACCCCCAAAAGAATATTGTTTGAAAATTTGTAACATTTTATTTTAGGAAAGTATTTTATTGTTGAATGGTAAAGGGAAAAGGAACCTTTACACGAATTTTAAATAATACGATGACAAAATGAAAGGATTTAACATCCATGAATATAAGCAGGTTTTCTATTAAACGTCCCGTGTTTACGATTGTTTCGATGATCTTTGTATTAATATTGGGAGTTGTTTCTCTATTTAAAATTCCGATTACTTTAATACCCGATCTGAATCCGCCCATTGGTGTAGTTGTTACAAGTTATCCAGGTGCGAGCCCAATTGAAGTCAACGAGAAAGTGACAAAGCCATTGGAAGCTTCTCTTTCTACATTGCCTGGTATAAAAAAGGTGCAGTCGACATCCCTTGAAAGCTCGAATTTAATTATTTTAGAGTTTAATTGGTCAACAAATATGGATAAAGTGCAAACTGATATATTGCAGCGCATAGATCTAGTTCCTCTTCCTGATGATGCCGGGAGACCTAGCTTTTTGAAATTCGATCCAGCGCAGTTTCCGGTTATTCAGCTTGCATTGGCAGCCAATGATGAAGATGTAGACATCCGGCAGATAGCGGAGTCGCTGGAACAGGAATTACAACGTACAGAAGGCGTAGCAAGTGTAACCGTTTCAGGAAAAATTGTAGAAGAAATCCAAATAGAACTGGATCCTCAAAAACTTGAACAAAAAAATTTAACACAAACGGACGTCATGCAAGTCATACAGGCAAGTAATATTTCAATGCCCGGTGCAGAATTAAGTACACAGGACAATCAGCTATTGACGACACGTGTAGTTAGTATATTCACTCATCCGGATGAAATAGCGAATATAGTACTGTCTGTGAATCCATTAACAGGGGAAGCCCTTAAAATTCAGGATATTGCGACTGTAGAACGAAAAGAGCAGGAAACAAATACGATAACGCGTGCTAACGATCAGTCGGCAGTTCTGATTTCAGTTTTGCAGGAATCTGGTGCAAATACAGCGAGTGTTTCTGAAACATTTCAAAAGGAACTCGATCGTCTATTAAACGAACCACAATATGAAGGAATTGAAGCAACCATTTTATTTGACCAGGGAGATTATGTACGTTTAGCTATTAGTAATATCAGCTCTTCTCTCATTTTTGGCGGATTATTTGCAATGCTTGTACTTTTATTCTTTTTATCTGGTATAAAGAGTCCGCTTATTATTGGGATTGCAATTCCTTATTCGGTAATCGTAACATTTGTACTCATGTACTTTGCAAACTTTTCGTTGAATATTATGACGCTTGGGGCGCTTGCTTTAGGAATTGGGATGCTTGTCGATAACGCCATAGTTGTTATTGAAAATATTGAACGACATTTAGAACTCGGTGAAAGTCCAATAGATGCAGCAATCAACGGTACAAAGGAAGTAGCTTTAGCGATTACTGCTTCAACCGTTACCACCATTGCCGTTTTTGTACCTGTTATTTTTATAAGTGGACTAATCGGTAAAATTTTTATGGAGTTTGCTTTGACCATTTCATTTAGCTTGATTGCTTCACTCGCGGTTGCTTTAACAGTCGTTCCAATGTTTGCAAGCCGCTTTTTACGTACGAAACCGGCAAATTCAGTTGAAAAGAGACAAAGCAAGTGGCTCTATCGAAATTATACGAAAGCTATAAAATGGGGATTAACGAGACGTGCACTCATTTTATCAATCACGTTAGCATTACTTGCTTTATCTGGCTTTGGGGTTTACAAAACAGGTACAGAATTTCTGCCTCCGACAGATGAGGGGTTTGTATCGTTATCCGTTAAGCTTCCAAATAGTGCATCGGTTGCAAAGACAGAAGGAATTGTTAGTGAAATAGAGGAAATGGCAAGGGAATATGAAGAAGTTGATGTTGTAGTAAGTTTAATCGGCGGCAATCAGCAATCTTTATCCCGGGAGACTAGTAAGCAAAATGAAGGAGAAATTTCGATTAAGCTCGTTGAACTATCTGAACGTAATCGCTCCATTTTCGACTTTGTTGAGCAATTTGAAAAACAGGTTCAGGAACAAATTGGGGAACGGGCAGAAGTTAGCTTTTCACTCTCTTCTTCATCAGGATCAACACCTAATACATTATCATTCCGAGTAACCGACAGTAATGAGAAGCGTTTAAAGGAGACAGTTACTCAAATTCAGCAAAGGCTTACAGAAATTGATTCGATAGTCGAGGTTACGTCAGATTTGGATGAAGTGAAAGAGGAAATCCAAATAGAAGTAAAACGGGATGAAGCAAATCAATATGGATTGTTGCCTTCGCAAATAGCTCAAACAGTTAATATGATGACTCGCGGTGCCTTTACAACACAAATTATTGCAGATGACAGTGAAGTGTTGGGAGTGTATACAGGCTTTGGTAAAGCTTTTCGGGAGGATGTAGAAGCTCTTAAAAAGATGAAGCTTCGTACGAATGCGGGTGTATTTGTTGAATTGCAGGAACTGGCAACAATTGAAATTAAAGAATCGCAGACGGCCATTCGAAGATCGGATCAAGCCGCGGCTATTGCAATTTTTGTGAAATATAAAACTTCAGAATCATTGAGCGGTATTTCTAAAAAGGTAGATGAAGCAATTCAGGGAGTAGGAGTTCCAACGACAACGAAAATTGTATTTGGCGGTGACCGGGAATTATTCGATAGCGCAAAGCAAGATATGATCATGGCGATTATTCTTGCAGTAATCCTTATTTATCTCGTTATGGGCGCTCAATTTGAATCATTTAAGCTTCCTTTTGTTATGATGTTTAGTGTTCCTTTAATGATAATAGGTGTTGCGGCTTCGTTATATTTAACAAATACATTGCTAGGTGTAACAGCGATTATTGGGATACTCATATTGGTTGGGATTGTTGTGAATAACGGAATCGTCCTTATTGATTATATTAATCAAAAACGTCAGCAAGGTTTAAATGTTACGGATGCCATTATTGCAGGGGTTCAGGACCGGATACGCCCAATTTTAATGACAGCTTTAACGACAATTCTAGGCTTAGTCCCGTTAGCACTAGGAATAGGTGAAGGTACGGAAATGAATCAACCAATGGCCATCGTCGTTATCGGGGGATTAATAAGCTCAACAATTTTAACTTTGTTTATCGTACCAATCATTTACAGTCTAATTGAAAAAGAAGCAAAGTAATTTTGCTAAAGCATATTTAAATGCAACTATATTTGACGGCGTAGCATCTGACAGAAGACTATCATACAATAGTGTTGGTCGCGAGAAAGCGACGAAAGAAATAAAGGATAACAAAAAGTATGGAATTGATCTGTTATTTGCTAAAATAAGGGAAGTATTATTGAGAGAATACGGAGTTTTGTAAAGTTTTGATGAATTTTGGAAGAAAGATTTGATTTTTCAAAACAATATCGTTAAAATAACAATATAATTGAATTGAATATCCATTGACATTTGTCAAAGGGGAGTAGCTATAAGAAATTAAAATAGTAGCTTAAGATGGCCACTACTTTTAATTGAACTTACTTCACATTCGTCATTACATGGTTAGGAGCCATCGGGTGTGATAGCATAAATTGTGCTTAGCAAGACCTTTGCCTATTTTTATAGGCAGAGGTCTTTTCTTTTTGGCAAAAATGCATGGATTTTTTTCAACTATCAATAATAAATGGCTGAATATTTGGCTACAAGTAAATTATTAGGAGGGAAACTTTCATGGAAGCAATTTTATTAGAATATGCATGGGTATTACTTGTATTAATTTTCCTTGAGGGGCTTTTGGCTGCTGATAACGCAGTCGTAATGGCGGTAATGGTAAAACATTTACCGAAAGAGCAACAGAAAAAAGCATTATTTTACGGATTATTTGGAGCATTCCTGTTCCGCTTTATCGCACTGTTTTTAATAACTTTCTTAGCGAAATACTGGGAAATTCAAGCGCTTGGTGCAGCTTACTTATTATTCATTTCCATAAAGCATTTATATGACAATCACTTCAAGAAGCAAGATGAAAGTCTAGAAATAAAAGAAACAAAAGGCTCCGGCTTCTGGATGACAGTACTAAAAGTTGAACTTGCTGATATCGCATTTGCAATTGACTCAATGCTTGCAGCTGTAGCGATTGCAATTACATTGCCACATATCGGTGACTATCATATTGGTGGTATTAATGCAGGTCCATTCGCTGTAATGTTCCTTGGAGGTTTTATCGGACTTGTTATTATGCGATTTGCAGCCCAAATGTTTGTAAAGCTATTAAACAACTATCCAACATTGGAAACGACAGCTTTCCTAATTGTAGGTTGGGTAGGGGTAAAATTGGCAGTATTAGCATTAGGTCATGAGAGCTTAGCCATTATTGATCCTCATTTCCCACATTCAACAATGTGGAAAGTAATCTTCTGGGCAGTACTGCTTGGTCTTGTAATCGGCGGCTACTTAGTAAGTGTGTATAAAAATAAAAAAGAACAGGCGAGTTAACTGTTATTTTTGGAGATACTTCTGTAATGAAGTATCTTCTTTTCATTTTCAATGGAATTTATTATACTAGAAAGAATGTAACAATATATGGGAGGCCATTTGTATGCCTTTTAAAAAAATAGAAAGGCGAAGTATTACGCCTTTCCAAATACTAATCACATATTATTCTATCGCTATACTTATTTCATATTTACTGTTACGTATTCCAGGGGTTCATATAGAGGGTGTGAGCGTGTCACATTTAGACAGCCTTTTTACAGCTGTTAGCGCGGTCAGTGTAACAGGTTTAACAACGGTTACTGTTGCTGAAACATACAGCGGCTTTGGACTGACAATGATTTTGCTTATCTTACAATTTGGAGCCATTGGTATAATGTCAATTGGTACCTTTCTATGGCTACTGTTTGGAAAAAAAATTGGCATGCGCGAACGCCAACTAATAATGATTGATCATAACCAATACAATCTTTCCGGAGTTGTAGCGTTGATACGTCAAATTGCAAAGCTGCTTATAATGATTGAAGCTACAGGTGCACTTATTTTGACTATTCATTTCAAGCGCTATTTTGCTACGTGGGAAGAGGCGGCAATAAACGGAATATTCGCGGCAATATCTGCAACGACGAACGCCGGGTTTGATATTACCGGTATGAGTTTACAGCCGTTTCATCATGACTATTTCGTTCAGTTTGTTTGTATGATTTTAATATTCCTAGGGGCAATTGGTTTTCCAGTTTTAATTGAAGTGAAGACGTATTTATTGAAAAAAGATCCTGCATTTCGTTTCAGTTTATTTACAAAGCTAACAACGGTAACATATATAGCGTTATTTGCATTAGGTTCTGTCGTTATTTTCATCATAGAAATCTTTCAGTCATTTAAAGGAATGCGGTGGCATGAAGCGGTATTTTCCGCAATGTTCCATTCGATCTCTACCAGGTCTGCAGGTTTAACAACATATGATGTCACCTCATTTAATGAAGCGACTCAGCTCTTTATGAGTGCCCTCATGTTTATCGGGGCATCGCCGAGTTCTGTTGGTGGAGGAATTCGAACGACAACATTTGCGATTGTTATTTTATTTTTAATTGCATTTTCCCGTGGGCAGTCCGATATACAAGTATTTAATCGTGAAATTCACCTTATTGATGTTTCCCGCTCTTTTGCCGTGTTAATTTTTGCAATAATGATGGTGTTGGGAGCAGCTATGTTGTTATTTATTACAGAAACACGTGCAACAATGATGGAAGTCATATTTGAAATAACCTCGGCTTTCGGAACGTGTGGAATGTCTCTTGGCATAACGGAAGATCTGACCCCCTTTGGAAAAATGGTGATTATGATACTCATGTTTGTTGGTCGTGTCGGGTTAATCTCATTCCTCTATACAATTGGTGGGTCATCCAGTAAGAAGAAATACCATTATCCTAAAGAGCGAATTATTATTGGTTAAAATCTATCTGAATATAATTTTAAGCAAAGGGGCTGGGACAGAAATGAAAATTTGATTGGAATAGATAAAACTCACAATAAGAAGCGGATACTCCATTAAATTGATTGGAATGGAGGGCGACTCCAGCGGGAAAAGCACGACGCCTGAGACTACAGGCTCAGGCCGTGCCCGCGGAAAGCGTCCCGGAATGGAAATCAATTTTTATACATAGCAAAAAAACGTCATTTTTCTCTCGGAGAAAAATGGCGTTTTTGGGGTATGTCCCAGCCTCTTTATATTACAGTAATAAATTTATCGCTCCTTCATTGTAAGAACCATTAATCGATAAATAACGAATATACCAATGTACGAACCGGAAATTAAAAAAAGTTCATTTAAAAATAAGGCGTGAATTTTTGTCATAAATACAGCATCATCAATAATGACTTGGTAAATGGAAGTGGAAGCAATGCTGCCGAAAATGATGACAAAAATAACTGCCAATATATTAAATAAAATTGCTGACTTACTAATTTTATTTCTTATATAAACCATGATAAGCGGAACAATAATACTTGAAACTACCAAAAATATTTTCAAAAAATACACTCCTCTCTTTAATTTGAATTATGCCCTCTTTTTTAGGGTATAAAACGAATAGGCTGTCTGAAACTATGTCCAACCACTTTGGTGGAATAGATTCTAGCTCAATTAGTTAATTTGTTGAACGGAGGTGATCAGTATGGAAAAAAAGAAAGGGAATGACCGGCAAAATATGCGAGAAGAGGTAGGACCGGAATTAAACCCGGATGATTTGGATCTTCGTGAAGATAATGATTTAACAGAAGAACAATATAAAAATACACATCATGAAAAGCAAACGGATGATTCTAAATCGAATAAGCAATAAGTTTTCGTGGTATAAAAAACGCTGCAAACTCCCTAGTAAGAGTTTGCAGCGTTTTTGGGTTAACTGAACGTGCTGAAGTATGGCTGTTGTCCATTGCGGAAGTATGTGAATAAATAGCCCGTCTTCTTTTGCGGTACACCGACTTCGTAATTTTCTAAATCAATGTGGAACGGAATAATTAATGAATGTTTGAATAATTCGCGTTCAGTAATTTGCATTGCTTCAAATTCCTCGCCTACAAGAGAAGGAGTTTCTTTAATGCGCGCATAGACATCCTTCATCTCATCCTCTGAAAGGCGATCGTCCCACCATAGTTTACGCGGCTGGAACTGCTGGCCTTGAAGGAAATCGTATTTCATCAAGCTTGTAATTACTTCTAAATCTGCGTGATCGACCGTTTGCAGAAACTCAAGTAAGCGACGGAATAAATCCTCTAGCTGATGCCCAATTCGTGACCAGCCTTTTGTTTCCCAGTATGTGCCGAAGCTTTGGAAGAAGTCGAATGGCGTTTCAAATACTTTTGTTACTAAATATTCAATCGTATTGTCCATACGATGTGCATTCCAATATTTCTCTAGTACGTCTTCTGCATGTTTAATACGTACGATATCATCAAAAGTTAACACATTATTTGAAAAAATTTCATATGGCGAAATATCAACATATGTGTAGCCATATTTTTCTGCTTCCAATCGTAAGCCTGTCCCACGTAGCAGTTTTAGGAAACCAAGCTGTAATTCTTCAGGACGCATTGCAAATACATCATTGAATGTTTTGCGGAATGAAGCATAGTCTTCTTCAGGTAGACCGGCAATTAAATCCAAATGCTGATCGATTTTGCCGCCTTCCTTTACCATTGTTACAGTACGAGTAAGCTTCTCAAAGTTTTGACGACGTTTTACAAGGTCGTTCGTTAAGTCATTAGTTGACTGGACACCTATTTCAAAACGGAACAACCCTTTAGGTGCATTGTCATTTAAAAATTGGATGACTTCAGGACGCATAATGTCGGCCGTAATTTCGAATTGGAATACGACACCTGGCTGATGTTCATCAATTAAAAACTGAAACATTTCCATTGCATAACTACGACTAATATTAAAGGTACGGTCTACGAATTTAATCGTTTTTGCCCCGTTATTCATTAAGTAGCGAATATCTTCTTTAATCTTCTCGCGGTTGAAATAACGAACTCCAACTTCAATAGAAGATAAGCAGAATTGACAGCTAAACGGACAGCCACGGCTCGTTTCAATATATTGAATTCGTTTACCTAGGTGAGGTAAATCTTCTTCAAATCGGAAAGGGGAAGCAATTTCCCGCAAATCGATTTTAGGTGGCTGTGCATGGATTTTTAATTTACCTTCTTCTAAATAGCAAATGCCCGGCACTTTGTCGAGAGGAATCTCACCAGTGAAGTGGCGAAGCATTTCTTTAAATGAAACTTCACCTTCACCCATAATAATGAAGTCAATTTCTTCATGTTTACGAACCCATTCATGGACATCATAAGAAACTTCCGGACCACCTAATACAATTTTGACATTAGGCAAAACCGTTTTTAGCATACGAATTACCGCAATCGTCTCATTAATATTCCAAATATAACAGCTGAATCCGACAACATCCGGTTTCTTTTGGAAAAGGTCGGATACGATGTTGAAAGCCGGGTCCTTAATAGTATATTCAGCAAGCTCACAGTCGAATTCAGGCAGGGCTGCTGCTTTTAAATAGCGAATCGCTAAATTTGTATGAATATATTTTGCGTTAAGTGTACTTAATATGATTTTCATTATTTTATTCTCCTCTTCATACACTCTATTGTAGCAGTGTAAACAGCTTCAAACAATATGGGAGAATATACCCATTTTATTACAATTACAAATATGGAATAATATAATAATAACAAGTATATATCAGAAAATTCTATAACTTCTAAAAAATGGAGGAAATAATGTATTGGAAGGAAAATCGCCTATGATGGTAGAAGCGCTTTTTAATGAATCGAGTGAGCAAATTATTATCTTTAATCGCCTAGGAAACTTGGAATTTATCAATAAAAAGGCGGAAGAAACTTTAAAGTCTGTGCATCTTCTTTCAAACTTTTGGAGTAACACTGATAAAAATAATAGCGAATGGGAACGATTTATACGTACCGTAATAGAAAATTCAACTTCTAGTACAACTTTATTTTTAGTAAATAAATATCATCAAAAAATGCCAATTAAGATTTGGGGATACTATCTTCAGCAGAAGCAGCTGATTTTTACACGAATTCAATTAAATCCTTCAAATGTTATTTCGTTTGAAGAAAAAAACGATATGATCGTTTTCCAGAATTTGATTAATGGAATGGCCCAGGGTGTAATATTAACGATGTTAGATGGAAAGATATTATCGGTGAACGAAATGGCTTTACATTTATTGGATAGAAAGCCTGCGCAAATAGAAAATCGCAGCTATGATTATCTATTTGAAGATTGTCACTATGAATCATCGGTTATTGTCCAATACTATAAAAAGATTTCAAATCGTGAAATGGCCAGCCTCTTTGTAAAAAAGGAAACAGCTGACGGAAAAACGGTTTATTTGAATTTCATAAGTAAAGTAGATGAAAATCTAGGGCTTTTGGTAACAACAATCATTGATCAAACAGAAGAAATGATACTGCTTAAAAAGATTGAGCATCAGCAGTCGTTATCTTTCATTGGTCAAAATATTGCATCAATTGCGCATGAAATCCGCAATCCAATGACTTCTATCCAAGGATTTATCCAAATGATTAAAAGCAGTTTAAATGAGGAGCAAAATCCTTATTTTCAAATTGTAGAATCGGAACTAAAAAGAATGGATGACTTGCTTGTAGATTTATTAAGTATTGCAAAACCTAAGAAGCAAGTGTTTAAAAGCCTGGATATGAAAGTACTTGTGGATGAAGCTATTCAACTTATGCAACCGACAGCAATGACGACCGATGCGATGATTGTATTTGAATATGATGAAGAAATCGAATATACAATGATGGGGGATTATAGCCGTTTAAAACAAATGGTTATAAATATACTTAAAAATGCTATAGAATCAGTGGAATGCAATAATTATATTGTTGTGAAATTACTATATTCTAAAGATTCCTCTATTAAGCTCTCTATAAAAGATAGTGGGAAAGGCATGGACTCTTTGGACTTGGAAAATGCATTAAACCCATTCTTTACTACGAAAGAATATGGTTCCGGATTAGGGCTTTTGCTCGTTCAGTCTGTTATAAAAGAGCATGATGCGATTCTTCATATTGAGAGTGAGGTTGGTGTAGGTTCAAACTTTATCATTGAATTTAATCCACAAAGTAATAGAGAATTTATGAACCCGATACATGCCTACAAAATAGGTGAGAGTAGAATTTCAGCGAATATGAAGTGATTTTGACAAAACTTTCAATCCATCGCTATAATAAGCATATTACTCAAAATAGAGGATGGTATTTATGGCTTCAGAGGAAGTAAAACAATCGTTGAAATTATTTATTGTATTATCAAGAGCGCATAAAGCGATAAATGAAGCGACGAATCAATTTATACAAAAAAATGGATTAAACCCAACAGAATTCGCAGTTCTCGAACTTTTATACCATAAAGGCCGCCAACCATTGCAGCAAATAGGAACAAAAATCTTATTGGCAAGTGGTTCGATTACGTATGTGGTTGATAAATTGGAGAAACGCGAGTTTTTGGCTCGGATATCGTGTCCAAACGATCGACGTGTAACATATGCTGAAATTACCGATTTAGGTTCTGAATTCATGGACAAGTTATTTCCAGAGCATGAGCAGCATTTACATGCGTTACTGGATGCTTTATCAGGAGAAGAAAAACAAACAGCAATAGAATTGCTAAAAAAACTCGGTTTATCTATAAAAGATTTATCCTATTAGAATAGAATATATTAATAGTTGGAGTAGTAGCAGAAAGGGGGCTGTATCAAAAGTCGAATCGACTTTTGATACAGCCCCCATTATTGAGTGTACAAAAAATGAATTTTACTTTCCCTTATCTTTTATTGAATAGTTAAACCCATTTGGATAAAGGCATCCATTAAGTCTGCTTGTGGTTTATCGTAAATAGTTAATGCGGCAATTAAATTAGATCGTTCAAGCACTACTTTTACCACTTTTTCTCCATCTACTACGCCTTCATATCCCGTAATATTCAAAATTTCCGGACGTTCTGTTAAAATAGTTGAAAATTCTAGTTCCTTTAAATTATCCGGTGCAATTGCAAAAATTGTTTCTTTTGCTGTTGCTTTTATTTGCTCAAAAGTAGCTTCTTCTTTATTAATAACTTCAATTTGCATTGAAAGTTCGTCATCCTTATTAAAAATTAGATGATCAACACCAGGTTCCTCTGCTACTAAAGTATAATCTTCAAAATGCTGAATTGTATAATTCATTTCTTCACTTTTCGCTTCAACTACTTCTTCAGTAAAAGGCTGATTATTAGAAGAATAAGTTAATGTAGTAATCTCTTCTTTCTTTACATCTTGCTCATTTTTCGGTTCTTCAGCTGGATCTGCAGACTCCGTATTTTCCTCTTGCTGTTCTTCTTGTTGTTCATCACTTTGAACTTGCTCATTTTCTAACTGTTCTTCATTTGCCGCTTTCGTAATCGGTTCCTCTGTATCGGTATTACATGCTGCTAATACAGTAGAAAGTATAAGTGCTGCACTGATTGCTGTTAATGATTTTTTCATAATGCTCCCCCTTTTAAATGTATAGACGGAATTTGGAAAGATAAGTTTCTGCTTTTATTGTATCAGAATAAAGGTAAAACTAAAAATAATAGTAAAACAAACACGATATGTGAAACGATAATTAGCGGTAAGCTTTTCTTCCATTCGTATAGTGTACCCCATAAAATACCTGCAACAATTGCTGCTAACGCACCTGGCATAAAGCCGCTAAGCGCTAGTGAAAGTGAAAATAAAATAGAAGTAACAATAACGGCCCAAAAAGGTGATGTGAACTGTTTTAATTGTTGTTGTACATAGCCACGCCAAAACATTTCTTCTCCAACAGCAACTATAAAAATTAACAGCAGGTAATGGAAAATATTTTGTGGACCGTATACATCCAAGAATTTCGTAATTTCATTTACAGCATTTTTATCGATATAAGGCATTAGCATATAGCCGAGTTTTACGAGACCATATGTAATCGTTCCATAACCTATACCAAAAATCAAATACTGCCAGGTCGGAATACGGTCTTCAAATTTTCCCGCCACTAAACTTATCGCAATTCCTACTAGCAATGTAAACGCATATAAATACCAAAAAACGGATTTCTCATAAAATGTAAAATACATCATACTAAAAATAAACACTAATGCCACAAGGAGAGTAATGGTTTGTTTCTTGTTTTTCAATGAATTCAGCCTCCTTTACGTATGTTAACAAAAAATACCCCTTTTATCATCTTCTCAATGTTAAAAAGGGTATTTTGCATTAAATTATTCGTTATTAGCTAATATTTTATACCGTTTGTGATTAACAACTGTTTTTTCTTCCATTTCTAAATCATGAAAATTATCCGTAATTGTAATATCTACAATGACTGAATTCTCATTCACCTTTTCAACGACACCTTTTATGCCGTCTTTAAACTCGATTATATTTCCAACTTCAGCAATTTTCATACACAGTCAGCCCCTTCATCGACTAATAAATAACAGTTTGTTTGAAATTATACTATAAAGTTCTGTTAGTTTGAATAATTTTGTCATTTTAATATTATTTATTTATTTTTTCTTTTAGAATAGGAGTTTAATTTATGGGATAATAATAAGAAAATTAGAAGAAGGAAGTGTGTTTAAATGGCTGACTATCAAGCAATACTAGATCAATTACGAAATGGAGAAGTCAAGTCTATATTAATTAAGAAGAGTGATTTTTTACATTTTCGTGAACATCTGGTAAATGATCCACAATTTAAACATTTCCGCGGGATAGCAAAGCAAGGCGGAGACGTTGAATACACATTTTTAGAAAATCCAAGAACATAATTATTGTCGAATTTTGCATAATGATTTTTTTGTAAGATCCTTAAAAAGAGAGTATAATAATGGTAATTCACTATGATGAGGAGGGTGTAGGGTTGGGTAGAGCAATACGGGATACGGCGCTACTAATCGAAATTGAATTGAAACGAAAACAAATGATTCAATCAGGCTTGGAAAATGGATTGCAAAGTGATATTACCCTTCAGTTAAGCAAGCAAGTTGATCGCTTAATGAATGCTTTTGATCAATCGCAAAATGAAAAAATATTTATACACTCGGCGAATGAAAATAATTTATAAATTTATGTTTAAATTTCTAATGTGGGGGAATAATAACTTTGAACACAGCAACATTCTCATTTCCCCCTTTAGAGTAGAAGCGAAAAAAACGCTACTGCTCTCTTTTTTTTTGCAAAATAATCAATGTTATTCGCAATTTTTAGAAATTACTGACATTGAAGTTTATTCTAGTTTTGTTAAAATAAAAGAAAATACTAAAGGGGAATAGTTATGAAATCACAAAAAATTGGCTTCATTGGCACAGGGGTAATGGGGGCAAGCATAGTAAAGCATTTACTCAATGCAGGTCATGAAGTTACGATATATACAAGAACAAAAAGTAAAGCGGAAGAGCTGATTACATTAGGCGCGATGTGGGCGTCTTCACCCGCAGAGGCTAGTAAAAATCAACAAATTATATTTACGATGGTTGGATATCCAAAAGATGTTGAAGAAGTGTATTTTGGTACCGGTGGAATTTTCTCTGTTGTAAAAGAAGATACGATTCTTGTTGATATGACTACTTCCGAACCAACTTTTGCGAAAAAAATTTATAATGAGGCAAAAAGTAAAGGTCTACATAGTTTAGATGCACCTGTTTCGGGTGGCGATATTGGCGCAAAGAATGGAACCCTATCCCTTATGGTTGGAGGAGACTTTAATATCTTCGAAAAAATGAAGCCTGTTTTTGAAGTGTTTGGTCAAAATATAATTTATCAGGGTGAAGCCGGAAATGGGCAACATACGAAAATGTGCAATCAAATAGCAATTGCCTCAGGAATGATCGGGGTATGCGAATCGATGGCTTACGGACTTAAGGCGGGTCTTTCGATGGATGATGTTCTTCGCTCGATTACAGCCGGTGCTGCAGGCTCATGGTCCTTATCAAACCTTGCTCCTCGTATACTTCAGGGTGATTTGGAGCCAGGTTTTTATATTAAACATATAATTAAAGATATGAAGATTGCTCTTGATGAAGCAGAGCGCATGAACCTCCAACTCCCAGGTTTGGCCTTAGCCAAATCGATGTATGATCAATTGCTTGAAGAAGGTTATGGTGATAACGGTACTCAGGCATTAGTTGAATTTTATAAGTAAGTAATTTGACATAATATTTATAGTAGATACAAATGCCGCATGATACAATAGAGTTATTGTTAACCTGGGAGTTTGGAAGGAGAGGCATGTATTGGAAAAACAAAAAGGGATTTTACTGGAAAGTGGAACGAATGAACTTGAAATTGTTGAATTTGAAGTAGCAAATAATAAATTTGGTATTAATGTAATTAAAGTTAAGGAAATTATTCAACCAATTCCAGTCACATTTATTCCACATGCACATCCACATGTAGAGGGAATTATACAATTACGCGGAGAAGTGTTGCCGGTAGTTGATATGCTGAAAGTGTTGGGAATACCAACAGAAAACCGAAATCCACAGCAAAAGTATATTGTGGCAGAATTTAATAAGCAACGTGTAGTATTTCATGTAGATAATGTTACGCAAATTCACCGTATTTCCTGGGATCAAATCGAAAAGCCTTCTGATATGTATCAGGGCGGGACATCACAAGTAATAGGTGTTATTAAGCATAACGATGAAATGATATTACTTTTAGACTTTGAAAAAATAATGGTGGATATTAATCCTGAATCGAGTATCAGTGTAGAAGCGGTGAAAAAGCTTGGTAAGCGTGAGCGAACTGAAAAGAAAGTCATAATTGCTGAAGATTCACCGTTGCTGCGTAAACTATTGTTCGATACGATGAACGAAGCAGGCTATGTTAATACAGAGTTTTTTGAAAACGGTCGTGATGCATACGATTATTTGGAAGCGCTAGCCAAAGCGGATAAAGAAATTGAAAAGTATGTCCAAATGGTTGTTACAGATATTGAAATGCCCCAAATGGATGGGCATCATTTAACGAAGAAAATTAAATCCCATCCGGATTTACAAAAGCTCCCTGTAATTATTTTCTCCAGCTTAATTACCGACGATTTACGTCATAAAGGAGAAAAAGTAGGAGCAGAAGATCAAATTTCCAAGCCGGAAATTACAGAATTAATTTTACGTATGGACAAACTGATTTTGTAAAACCCATACAATAAATTGATACTTCCTTTTAAAATGTATAGAATAATGAAAAAGCCGGGTACTTGTAAAAGTAATTCCGGCTATTTTTGTATAGTGATTCGATCATAATCTCCACTTATGAACTAGAAACATGAAAAAGGAGGCGAAATGCACCTATGAAAAATTTAAAAACAGCAATTATTGATATAGGTTCAAATACAATTCGACTTGTACTCTATTCTTATAGTAAAAATGAAGGTTTAAAAGAATTTGGAAATATAAAGACAGTAGCACGTCTGCGCACGTATCTTATGCCGAATGGAGAAATGTCCGAAGAGGGGATAAAATTACTGGCAGAAACGTTAAAGTCATTTCGATTAATATTGGCAGATTATGAAGTGACAGATGTTAAGGCTGCAGCGACTGCTGCGGTACGCCAAGCGTTAAATAATGAGGCAATCATTCACCGAATGAAAGAAGAGACGGGCATTAATGTAGATATATTATCAGAAGAAGAGGAAGCTTATTATGGTTTTGTTGCAGTAGCACATTCGATGGATACCCCTTCTGCAGTAACAATAGATATTGGTGGGGGTTCTACAGAAATTACTTTGTTTACGAATAAAAAACTTCAAAAAACAATTAGCTTTCCATTTGGGACCGTTACATTAAAACAGAAATTTGTAGGCAATACCATCATAAGTGAAAAGGAACGTGAGAAACTTTGTACTTTTTTGCAGGAACAATTTTCCTCTTTAAAATGGATTGTCGATGCTAAATTGCCGGTTATTGCAATTGGTGGTAGTGCCCGTAATATTGCGCAAGTTCATCAACAGAAAATAGGCTATCCATTATCAGGTGTTCATCAGTACGAAATAAAGCTTAACGAGTTAAAAAAGCTTGGTGGTTATTTGACGGCATTATCGTACGACGAGTTAATACAACTAGATGGGCTCTCTTCAGATCGTGCAGATACGATTGTACCCGCTCTCGAAGTATTTATAGCGCTTATGTCTGTTGTAAATACAGACAGTTTTCAGATCAGTAAGAAAGGTTTGCGGGAAGGGCTTATTATTAGCCGTGTTTTGCAAGGAAATCCAAAAGCATATAATAAATATAATGTTTTTGAAGAGAGCGGCAGGCAGCTTGCTTTAGCCTATGGTCGTTCTGAAGAAGAAGCCGCCACATTAGAAAAACTGACAGAGAACTTTTACGAACAATGTTGTAAAGGGAAATTATTTGAATTCAATGATGCTGATTTACAGCTCTTGAAAAAATCAGCTAAGGTTTATGCAATAGGAGAATATATTGAACTGGATTCATCCAGTCAGCATACATTTTATTTAATTTCAAATCAATCTATAGCTGGTTTATCCCATTTAGATCGAGTGCAGCTTGCGTTACTCGCATCTTATAAAAACCGGGATTACTTTGCAAGATTCGCCAAACCATATGAAACGTGGATTTCAAAGGAAGAATTGAAAAAGCTTCGAGATTTTGGTGCTATCCTGAAATTCATCTATGCTTTGAATATGACGAAGCGCAATGTTGTAAAGAAACTTTCAATACAAAAAGTAAATGATTACCTTCAAATAGAGGTGATTACAACAGAACGGGCTATTGCCGAATTGGCACAAGCAGAAAAACAAAAAAAGCATATAGAACGTGTTTTCAAAAGTGAAGTGAAACTTTTATTCAAAGAAGAAGGGTGGAATTAGGAATGACAAGAAATATTGAAGCGGATTCCTTTTTCGAAGAGAATAATGAGGAACTGAATGCTCGAATTCATATTCTTGAGGAGATTGCGAAACCACAATATTATAATAATCGTGAATTGAGTTGGCTGGCATTTAATGAGCGTGTTCTGGAAGAAGCGGAAGATAATAATAATCCGTTATTAGAGCGACTGAAATTTTTGGCAATATTTAGTTCGAATCTGGATGAGTTTTTTATGGTTCGCGTAGCAGGGCTGCAAGATCAAATTCGTGCAGGATTCCACAAACCTGAAAATAAATCAGGGTTGACACCGAAAGAGCAACTTGTAAAAATCGCTGAACGTACACAAGCATTAGTGCGCCGTCAAACTGAAGTTTATCGCCATTTAGTATATGGATTATTGCCGAAAGAAAATGTGCATATTCGCGATTTGAAGTTATTGAACCCCGAGCAGAAAAACTTCGTGAATGAATTATTCGAAGAAACGATTTTTCCGGTTTTAACACCGGTTGCGGTCGATGCCTATCGTCCATTTCCAACTTTGTTAGGACGTACGCTTAACTTACTTGTCCGGTTGGAAAATAACATCCCGGACCCTGAAAATATGGATAGAGTGGCAATAGTACAGGTTCCTTCTGTATTGGACCGTTTTATTAAAGTACCTTCAATGGGGAATGAAACGGTATTCGTATTATTGGAGGATGTAATATCCAACAATATAAACCGTTTATTTTTCGGTTATAAAGTAAAATCGACTCAAGCTTTTCGTTTAACAAGAAATGCTGATTTAACGATTCATGAGGAAGGCGCACAGGATCTTTTAGTAGAAATTGAAAAAGAGCTGAAAAAGCGTAAATGGGGTGTTGGTTCTCGGTTGGAAGTGCGTGATGGTGAGATGAATGATGATGTTCTGGAATATTTATTGGATGAGTTTGAAATTGAGGAATCCGATGTATTTAAAATTGATGGACCGCTTGATCTAACAGCCATGTTTGCTTTTGTAAAAGCAATTTCGGTAGGCAGGGAGCATTTAGAATATGAAAGCTTTATTCCACAGCCACCCCAAGATCTACAATCAGATGAAAATATTTATGAAAAAGCATTAACGCAGGATTTATTTTTCCATCACCCATTCGAATCATTTGCACCTATTGTCGACTTTATCTCTGAAGCGGCTGAAGATCCGAGTGTGTTAGCAATTAAGCAAACGTTATACCGAGTTAGCGGAAATTCGCCAATTATACAAGCATTAAAACAAGCCGCAGAAAATGGTAAGCAAGTGACCGTGCTGGTGGAGCTTAAGGCCCGCTTTGATGAAGAAAACAATGTACATTGGGCAAAGCAGCTGGAGCAGGCTGGCTGTCTCGTAATTTACGGTATGAATAACTTGAAAACACATTCCAAAATTACACTTGTCGTGCGTCGTAGACAAGGAAAGATTGAGCGTTTCGTCCATTTAGGGACGGGAAATTATAATGATGCAACAGCGAAAATCTATACAGATATGGGCATCATTACATCAAATAAAGAATTCGGCATTGATGCAACTAACTTCTTTAACTATTTAAGTGGTTATACGAGTAAACCAAAATTTAATCATATTGTCGTTGCTCCTTTTGATATCCGCGATGAGTTCCTGAATTTAATCGAAAGGGAAATTGCATTACATAAACAGCACGGCAATGGCTTTATCCGAGCAAAAATGAATTCTTTAACCGATAAGGAATTAATGATGAAACTTTATGAGGCATCAATTGCAGGGGTGAAAATCGAACTTATTATCCGAGGGATTTGCTGTATTAGACCTGGCATTCCCGGGATTTCGGAAAATATAACCGTGTTAAGTATTGTAGGGCGATTCCTTGAGCATTCACGAATTTTCTGGTTCCATCACAATGGAGAGGATAATATATATTTATCGTCTGCTGATATGATGACTAGGAATATGATTAAGCGTGTAGAAATACTATTCCCGATATATTCCGATGAAATTAAAGAACGTATCCAACGCATTATGCTTACACAAATAGAGGATAATCAAAAGGCAAGAATCCAAGACTCGAATGGTAATTACCATTATAAAGAAGATCATAATAGTGAACTTCGCATTAATAGTCAGGAAATCTTTTTAATCGAATCGCTTGGTACGATTGTTGAGGAATAAACAAAGTGAAACTACTATGGATAAAAAAATTCATAGTAGTTTTAGATTGTCGACAAAAGGTCTCGAGAGGCCTTTTGTCTTTTTATTATAAATTTTTACTAGATGCTTAGCAGGAATAAGTTGTTCATGGATTGATTTGAATTGATTACTAGTCATCGTAGATATCGTATCTCACTTTATTTATAGCGATAAATAAGTTGATTGAAGTGGAGGGACCGTGACTCCACCGGGAATAAGCCCGCGCGGAAGATCCACTAAATTGTGCCTGCCGTTGTAGGCTCAATTTAGTTAGCTGGAGCCGTGCCCGGGGAAAGCATCGGTCCCGGAATGGAAATCAACGGTTTTCATTAGTTAACTTTATTTTAATTAAAAAGACTGTAGGCAATCCCGAATTTCTTCGAGTTTATCTATAGTATGAAACTAGAAGAATATCGCATGAAACAGAAATATTCATATTTTAGTAGGTATTTACACTCCACTGTAGTAAAATATAAATATGAATGGTTGTTCATTTTATATGCAAAGGGGATGTATGGAATGCTACAAAATAAGACAATTATTATTACAGGTGGATCTAGCGGGATGGGACTTGGCATGGCGAAGCAATTCGTGAAAGAAGGTGCCAACATAGTGATTACCGGACGCGATATAGAACGCCTTGAAAATGCAAAGAAAGAAATATTAGCATTTGGTTCTACTATTGAGGTATTTCAAATGGATGTCCGTGAACCAGAGCATGCTCAGGCAATGGTCGCTTTTGCTGTTGAAAAATTTGGACAAGTAGACGGCTTAGTCAATAATGCTGCGGGGAACTTTATAGTGCACGCTGAAAAATTATCGCCAAATGGTTGGAAAGCGGTTATTGATATTGTTTTAAATGGTACATTTTATTGTTCATCAGCAGTAGGACGTTACTGGATTGAAAACGGTATTAAAGGTTCCATTCTAAATATGGTTGCAACATATGCTTGGGGTGCAGGCGCAGGAGTTGTTCATTCTGCTGCTGCCAAAGCGGGTGTATTATCAATGACGCGTTCACTAGCTGTTGAATGGGGAGGACAATATGGTATTCGGGTGAATGCAATTGCTCCAGGTCCAATTGAGCGTACAGGTGGAGCAGATAAATTATGGGAATCAGAGGAACAGGCAAAACGTACAATTAATTCTGTACCATTAAAACGACTTGGTACACCAGAAGAAATTGCGGATTTAGCGACATTTATGCTATCTGATAAAGCAAGTTATTTAAATGGTGAGTGCATCACATTGGACGGTGGTCAATGGCTGAATCAACATCCATTCTAAAAAGTATAGTCTGCCATTAATTGCTACATACTATTGCTAATCGTAGAAGGAGGCGATCGCGATAGGTATGTGGCTATATCCAACGATTTTCGTTGTGTTTCTTCTTAGTTTTATTGGCTACTATTTGACGGTTCGTGTTGGTCACAATATAGAAGATAGCGGGGAGGAACGGGATTCCGAAGTGCCTGAAGAAATTCAGGAGCACCCATTTTTACTTAATCCGATTATTTTATCCTATGTTGTTTTTGGAGCATTTACCGGAATTATTATTTTCTATTATTGGGCAAGAGGATACTGACTTTTATGCATAATGAGACGTTTTTACTCGTCTTATTATGCTTTTTCTTTTTTTGAATAGGCACCTTTCTTAGTAATAAAGTTGATTGGTATGGTATTATAAGTATGAGAGAAGTTGTTTTGTCATAGGGCAAAACATACGAATGACGGTAGTGGTTTTAGGTTATTGACTATGGGCTACTTGTTATTAGCGGGAAAAAGGAGTAGAATGTCATGATTTCAACGAACAACAGAGCTTTACTAGATATGCCTATTAAAGACTTTATTATTTCATCTGAGAAGGTAGCACATGTACAAAGTGGCAATAGCGCTGAACATGCATTATTAGTATTAACGAAAACCGGATATTCTTCCATTCCAGTATTAGACGTAAAGTATCGTTTAAAAGGATTATTAAGTACAAAAATGATTACAGAGTCGATTTTAGGATTAGAGCGAATTGAATATGATAAATTGGCCGATATTCGTGTCGATGAAGTAATGAATCAAGAAGTAGTGTATTTAAAAGTTTCCGATACGTTCCAACGTGCCCTTGATTTAGTCATAAACCATGCCTTTTTATGTGTTGTCGATGACGAAGGCACATTTGTCGGTATAATGACACGCAGAATTATTTTAAAACAATTAAAAAAATATATTTATCAACATAACGCTTAATTAGGAAATCGGCAAAGTCCAAATGGATTTTGTCGATTTTTTAATCGAATAGACGGAAAGGGAGAATAGCAATGACAGCTACGGAAGCCGAAATAATTAAAGTACTGGCAGAAGAGAGAAACATGCGAAAAGCGGCAGAGCGGCTTTTTTTAACACAACCTGCTTTATCGCAAAGGTTACAGTCAATTGAAAAAGAATGGGGTGCCCAACTTTTTATACGTTCCCAAAAAGGGCTGACACCAACGCCTGCGGGAGAGCTTGTAATTCAATATTCGAGTGAAATGATTATAAAGCGGGAAGATATTTTTGAAACAATCCAAGCATTGAATTCAAAGGTTCATGGTACATTAAAAATTGCCTGTGCCTCGATTGTAGGGCAAAATTGGTTACCAAAAGTGTTGAAGGACTATGTAACCAAATATCCTGATACGAAAATCTCGCTCATGACTGGCTGGAGTTCTGAAATTGTAAAAGCACTTTATGATGGAGAAGCGCATATCGGTATTGTCCGTGGTCAATCGGAATGGAAAGGAAAAAAGATTCACTTATTTCGGGATACAATGTATTTAGTAGATAAAGAAATTAAAGATATGGAAGATATTATTACATCCGACAGACCTTTTATTCAGTTTAAAAGTGATTCAAACTATTATCAGGAAATTCAGCAATGGTGGCAGCGTCATTTTAACTATAATCCAAAGCATCAAATTATCGTGGATCAAATCGAAACATGTAAGCAAATGGCATTGAACGGTATTGGTTATGCGATTTTACCTTCTATTACGTTAAACGGTGAGGAGAATGTCCATAAAATCTCTTTAACAAATAATGAGAAGGATGATGGATTAGGTTTAACGCGGGATACATGGCTTATAGGCTACGAATCAACATTTGAACTCCGTCAAGTGCAGGCATTTGTCGACGTCGTACAAGATCATGCACGTTGTCTTTATGATTATTCAAAAGAAACCAATTAAAAAAGTTTTAATTTGGCTGAAAATTTAGTACAATTAGTCATGTTAAAAATACTAACATGCAGTGAGGTGTCCAAATGGAAAAGTTAAATGCACAACAAATTATTGATTTTATTTCACAATCAAAAAAGGTTACACCAGTGAAGGTATATGTGAAGGGTAATGGTGTTGCAGATTTATCATATGGTGAACAAAGTAAAGTTTTCGGAGAAGGAAATCATGCAGTAGTATTTGGTGAATGGTCAGAAATAGAGGCTTCATTAAAAGAGCATGCTCAACACATTGAAGATTATGTTATAGAAAATGATCGCCGTCATTCAGGTGTACCACTTTTAGATTTAAAACATGTAAACGCACGTATTGAACCAGGTGCTATTATTCGCGATCAAGTAACAATTGGGGATAATGCAGTTATTATGATGGGTGCGATTATTAATATTGGTGCTGAAATCGGTGCGAAAACAATGATAGATATGGGTGTTGTATTAGGTGGTCGCGCAACAGTCGGAGATAACTGCCATATTGGTGCTGGATCAGTACTAGCCGGTGTTGTGGAGCCACCTAGTGCTTTACCGGTTGTAGTGGAAGATGATGTAGTAATTGGTGCAAACGCCGTAGTGTTAGAAGGTGTGCGTATTGGTAAGGGTGCAGTTGTAGCAGCCGGTGCAATCGTCATTAAAGATGTAGAACCATTTACAGTCGTGGCAGGCGTTCCTGCGCGTGAAATTAAGAAATTAGATGAAAAAACGAAATCAAAAACAGAAATTATTGATTCTTTAAGACAGTTATAAGAAGGTAGGTTATTATGAGCCATCTCATTGATATAAGACGGGACCTACATAAAATTCCGGAAATAGGGTTTAAAGAATTCAAAACCCAAAGCTATTTATTGCAGTTCATTTCAAACTTGGATCAACAATATCTGGAAATCTCAACTTGGAAGACTGGTATAGTCGTTTATATAAAAGGGACGAATCCAACAAAACTAATCGGTTGGCGAACAGATATTGATGGACTCCCAGTGCAGGAAGAAACGGGCTTACCATTTTCGTCTGAGTTTGAAGGGTATATGCATGCTTGTGGACATGATTGTCATATGGCAATTGCGCTTGGTTTAGTTGAAGCTTTCTCCAAACAGCCTCCAATTCAGAATGTCGTAATTTATTTTCAGCCGGCTGAGGAAGGACCAGGGGGAGCAGAACCGATGCTTGAGTGGTTAAAAGCAGAACAACCACAGCTTGTTGCCGATGAAATATATGCACTGCATATTGCTCCTGAATATCCTGTTGGAACAATTGCGACTAAGCCTGGACTACTGTTTGCGAATACGTCAGAGCTATTTATCGATTTAAAAGGTATTGGCGGGCATGCAGCTTATCCACATAAGACAAGGGATATGACCATTGCAGCGGCGAATTTACTTTTGCAGCTTCAAACAGTTATTAGCCGTAATGTCGACCCGATGGATAGTGCAGTTATTACCGTAGGGAAAATGACAGCCGGTACAGTACAGAATGTAATTGCTGAAAATGCGCGGTTGGAAGGTACGATCAGAACGTTGAATGCAGATGCTATGGCAGAAGTGAAACGACGTATTGAGGCGATTTGTGCAGGTATAGAAGCAGCATTCGAATGTACTGTTTCGATTGATTACGGCTCGATGTATTATGAAGTAAACAATGATGCAGACTGTGCGAACGCACTGTTGCAGTTTGCCGAACAATTCGATGGTGCAATAGCATATGAATGTCCTGCAGCAATGACAGGTGAGGACTTTGGTTATTTTATAAAGGATATACCTGGTGCAATGTTTTGGACAGGAGCAGCTTCATCGTATGGTCTTCATCATGCGAAGATGGTACCAGATGAATTATTAATTCCGCTTAATTGTCAATTTGTAGAGCAATTTTTGAGACAACGTTAATAGTTTAATAAAGTAAAAGGGATGCCAGGACTTTTCCTGGTCATCCCTTTTTCAATTTATGAGGAGGCTTTCAGCAAATGCGGAGCTTTTTTTGCTGTCCACAAATAGGCGAGCATGAAGCAACCAATTAAAACGATTGCCCCTAAAATATAAGGAGAATCACGATTCCAGTCGAAAAGAACGCCCGCAAGTGCAGGTCCAAACATATTGCCTAGACTCATGTACGCGTTATTCATACCAGCTGCAAACCCTTGTTCATTGCCTGCAAGTTTTGAAATGAGCGTATTAACGGCTGGGCGTATAAAGGTTGTAGCGATTGAGAATAAGGTAGCAACAACTAAAATAATGAAGAAACCACTAATATAAATAAACAGCAGCATAGTCACTGCGGCCAGGAGCAAGTTTACTAAAATAACTTTTACTTCCCCGAAACGCTTAAATAATTTGTTAACAACATACATTTGCAATACAACACCTGCAAAGCCGCCAACAGTTAATATTATCGCAATTTCACTAGGTGTATAGCCAAACTTATTATCTAAATACAGTGTTAAGGTCGCTTGGAAATTTGATATTCCAAAGCTAAATGTAAAAACGACTATTAAAAAGACGAAATAGGAGGTCTTTACTGATTTAACTAATTGCTTTGATAAGTTTTCTCTTGGAGCTAAAACAGCATGGGTATTTTTAATGTTTGGTAAATATACAGCTGATAAAGTGGCTGCAATAAATGCAACAACCCCCGCTAAGAAAAATGGAAACGTTAAATTTACATTTGATAAAAATCCACCAATACCAGGTCCAATCATAAAGCCTAAAGACATGGCTGCTCCAATCATGCCCATTCCTTTTCCACGTTCTTCGTGGGTTGTAATATCAGCTACAAAGGCCATAATCGGAGGCATAATAAACGCCGCGCCGGCACCACTTAAAAAGCGGGATAAAAACAGTACCCATACTTCAGTGGCAAGTCCAAATAGAATTTGAGCGCAGCCATAGACGATTAATCCGCCTATGATAAACATTTTTCGTCCATGCCGATCCGATAAATCCCCAGCAATCGGAGAGAGTAGAAATTGGGCAAGTGCAAATCCTGCAATTAAAAATCCAAGGACTTGTCCGCCAACACCGAATAATTGCAAATAAGCCGGCATAACAGGGACAATAATGCCAATCCCACCCATTGTAATAAACATATTAAACATTAATAAATAAAGTGCCAATTTATTAGATTGTTGCGTCATATAATGCCAGCCTTCCATTAAAATATTTCGGTTGCAGAAATATATATTTCCAATAGCATACCATATTGTACAAACTTTCACGATAAATTACATCATTCCTTTGAAGGAATTTATATATTGAAAGTTAAAAAGAATATTGCCAAAATGTAGATAGATAATGAAGAGAGGTTGTTTATATGAATTATAAATTTTGGACAGTAGTAATGATACAAAAAGATGATAAAGTATTATTGCTCAATCGTCAGCATGATCATTTTAAAGGCTACATACCACCGGGGGGCAAAATAAACTTTCCAGAAGGATTTGCACAAGGAGCAATCCGTGAAGTGAAAGAGGAGACAGGTCTGGATGTACTTTCCTTAACATTTAAAGGCATTTCCCATTATACAAATGAAGTGAAAAAAGATCATTTTATTATTTATAATTATTGGACGGATGACTTTACAGGGGAGCTGCTCACAAATTGTGATGAAGGAACGTTGGAATGGGTGAAAATTCGTGAAGCAAAAAACTACCCTATGCAGGAAGATATACAGGTTCGTTTCGATTACTTTTTCGAACCAGGAACTTTTGAGATTCATATGATTTGGGATGAAGAAAATGATTGTCTAGATAAAAGGATTATACATAAGTTATAAAAATAGGGCAGCCGAAAAGTCAGAAAAAAATCGACTTTTAAGGCTGCCCTTAATTTTTATTAAAAACTCATCTTAAATTCCAAGAAATATTCATTATATTTTCCGAGCCATTCAAGGCCTAGGTTTTCATATACTTCCAACTTTTCACGTTGATCATGTGAAGGGTAGAAGCGTTCATCACTAACCACTTCTTCATCCAATAGGTCCCAAGCTGCTTCATTTGGTGTTGAATAGCCAACATAGTCAGCATTTTGGGCAGCATTTTCTGCATCTAGCATAAAGTTAATGAATTTATGTGCACCCTCAATATTTCTTGAAGTTTTAGGGATAACCATATTATCAAACCATAAGTTGGAACCTTCCTGTGGAACAGCGAATTCCAATTCTTCATTTTCCCACATCATATCAGCAGCTTGGCCCGAGAAGGTAAGTGCTACTGCGGCTTCGTTATTAATCATAAGTGGTGTAATTTCATCACCAATGATTGCTTTAATGTTTGGTGAAAGCTTAATTAAATTATCTGTTGCTTCACGCAGTAATGCATCATCTTTCACATTAAGGGAGTGACCGATTGAGTTAAGCCCCATACCGATTACTTCCCTTGATCCATCCACTAGGAAAATCTTTCTTTTCAGTGAAGGGTCCCATAGGTCATCCCAAGATTCGAATGTTAAATGGTCTTCAATTAAATTAGGATTATATACAACTCCAACCGTTCCCCAGAAATAAGGGATCGAATATTCATTAGCTGGATCAAACGGTAAATCTAAAAAGTCTTCGTTAATATTTTGTAAATTCGGTACTAAACTATGATCGATTGGAATTAGTAATCCATCTTCCTTCATCGATTCAATTGTATACTCAGAAGGAACTGCAATATCATATGCAGAGCCTCCTTGCTGTACTTTTGTTAACATCGCTTCATTTGAATCAAATGTTTCATATGTTACTTTAATACCTGTTTCTTCTTCAAATTTATCGATTAACTCTGGATCGATATATTCGCCCCAGTTAAAGACTGTTAATGTGTCCTTGCTTCCAGCAGATCCAGCAGACTGCATCCGGTCCACTGCTACAAACAGAAGGGCACAGGCAATGACAATAGCAACTGTTGCTTGAATTAAGTCTCTCATTGATGTCCCCCCGTTGCTATTGATTTTGAACGTTTATTAATGAAGTAATACCCGATAACGATTAGTACTGTTACGGCAAATACTAATCCTGAAATAGCATTGATTGTTAAAGAAATTCCGGCGCGGGCCATTGAGTAGATTTCTACCGACAATGTACTAAACCCGTTACCTGTAACGAAGAAAGTGACTGCAAAATCATCAAGTGAATATGTTAAAGCCATAAAAAATCCTGCGAAAATACCAGGAGATATATACGGCAAAATAACGCGCATTAATACATCACGTTTTGTCGCACCTAAATCTCTTGCGGCATCAATTAATGAAGTATTCATTTCAAGCAATTTTGGTAAAATCATGAGCACTACAATCGGTACACTAAATGCAACATGCGATACTAGTACAGAGGCAAACCCTAACTTTACACCAATCATCGTAAATAAAATAAGGAAGCTTGCACCGATTACAACATCCGGTGAAACGATAAGGACATTATTTAATGAAAGCAATGTATTACGCATTTTTTTATCCTTTATTGAAATAATGCCAATAGCGCCCAATGTCCCGATTATTGTTGCGATCAGGCCTGATAAAAGGGCAACGAGCACTGTATTAAGTAGAATAATGATTAATCTTGAATCCTCAAATACTGCTGCGTAATGCTCCAGTGTGAACGATTCGAAATTATTCATACTGCCACCACTATTGAATGAGTAAAAAATTAAATAAAATATCGGAGCATAAAGGACCGCGAATACGAAAATTAAATAAATTTTCGACATAGATGATAATTTTTTCATTAAACGCGTCCTCCTTTAGATTTTTGTCTAGTAAATAACATTGTAAGAACCATAAATAGAATTAAGAATACGGCAATTGTAGAACCCATTCCCCAGTTTTGAGATACAAGGAATTGTTGTTCAATGGCAGTACCTAAAGTAATGACTTGGTTTCCGGCGATTAAACGTGTGATCATGAATAAAGATAAAGCTGGGATAAAGGTAACCTGAATACCTGATTTTACGCCATCAATAGTTAATGGGAAAATAACTCGGCGGAAGGTTGTCCAGCTGGATGCACCTAAATCACGTGCAGCATAGATTAAAGATGGATTCATTTTGTCTAAAGAATTGAAAATCGGAATTATCATAAATGGAATGAAAATATATACCGATACGAAAACAAAACTAAAGTCTGTAAATAAAATTTGCTTTGGATTAAAACCAAACACTTCAATCATTGCATTAATTGGGCCGTATAAACCAAAAATACCGATGAATGCATAAGTTTTTAAGAGCAGGTTAATCCAAGATGGAATGATAATGAGCATAAGCCATAATTGCTTATGTTTCGTTTTTGTTAATAAGTAGGCAGTAGGGTAGGCAAATAACAACGTAAATAGCGTAATCAGAAATGCATACCAGAAGCTGCTCAATGTCATTTTTAAATAAACTGGTGTAAAGAATTTTGCGTAGTTGGTTAAAGTGAAGTTACCATTCAAATCAAGAACAGAATAATAAACGATTAACGCAATTGGTGCAATAACGAATAATAAAATCCAAAAAATATAGGGAATTAACGGGCCTTTTGCTGTCTTATTCATAGTCTTCGTCCCCATAAGCTTCCAAACGTTTGTCGAAGTCCGCTTCTGTCTCATTTAATCTCATAACGTGAATAGCTTCAGGATCAAAGTCCAATCCAATTTCTGCTCCAACATCTGCTTTTTTCAATGAGTGGACTAACCATTCATTTCCGTCTTGATCATACGTTGATAATTCGTAATGAACACCTCGGAATAATTGAGTATCAACAGTAACAATTAACTTGCCGTTTTCCGGTGTTGTGATTTCCAAATCTTCCGGACGAATAACAACGTCAATTTTTTCATTTGGCTTCATGCCACCGTCTACACACTCAAATTCTTTTCCAGCGAATCGAACTTTGTAGTCTTCAATCATTAATCCGTCTACAATGTTTGACTCTCCGATAAAGTCTGCTACAAAACGGTTAATTGGCTCATCATATATATCCACTGGAGTTCCTGATTGTTTAATTTCCCCATTAGAAAGAACAAAAATTTCATCACTCATTGCCAAAGCTTCTTCTTGGTCGTGTGTAACAAAAATGAACGTTTTGCCTAATCGTTGCTGTAATTCACGTAACTCATACTGCATTTCTGTACGTAATTTTAAATCGAGTGCTGATAATGGCTCATCCAATAAAATAACTTCCGGATCATTAACGATAGCACGTGCAATTGCGACACGTTGACGTTGACCACCGGACATTTCTGAAATTTCACGGTTGCCATAGCCTGCTAAATTGACGAATTTTAATGCCTCTTGCACGCGGTCATTTATTTCGGCTTCTTTCACTTTTTTAATACGTAAGCCAAATGCCACATTTTCAAACACATTTAAGTGAGGGAAAAGCGCGTAATCCTGGAATACAGTATTTACTTGGCGTTCATTTGCCGGTACATCATTCATACGTTTTCCATTAAAAAATACATCACCTGTTGAAGCATCAGTAAAACCAGCAATAATACGTAAAATAGTTGTTTTACCACATCCGGATGGACCTAGTAATGTGTAGAATTTCCCCCGCTCTAGTTCGAAGTTAATATTTTTTAAGACAACTGTACCGTCATCATATGATTTTGTAACATTTTCAAAGCGAATAATCGTGTTATCCATTTAAGTAGCCTCCTGATTTATAAGTAAGATTGAGTTGCGACAAGGAGTAACTTTGTTATTCCATTATGCGCATTAAAAATTTGATGGTTGGAAGATGCTTCATAATAAACAGCATTTCCTTCACTTGCGATATATTCCTCGTTTCCGAGGACAACACGGATTCGCCCTTTAACTACATAAATGAAAGTTTCCGCCAATGACGGTTCGAATGCTTTAAATTCCGCATTCTTATGGAGAGTAATAAATACCGGTTCCATCTCTTTTTCATTTGAAGTAGGAATGAGCCATTCAATTTCATACTTTTTATCATGATCAGTAAAACTGGTTTGATCATCTTTTGTAAATACAATTTTTTCGTTTTTCTGTTCATCATCAAAAAAGTCCCGTGGTGAACACCCGAGAACTTCCAATAAGTTGAATAATGTTTCAATTGAAGGTGAATTTAAATCTCGCTCTAATTGAGATATATAGCCTTTCGTTAAATCAGTGCGCTCTCCAAGTTCTTCCTGGGTCAGTCCTTTTTTTATGCGTAACGCTTTAATTTTCGTACCGATTTGCATCAAGTCACGCTCCTTATACAATAACCAATTTTTGTTTACATATGATAAACATCCAGTAAGGAAGTTTACTATTACAAAACTTTTAGTTTACGAAAATAATAATAATTATACATAATATACGGGGATTTTCAAGTATATTTGTGAAATGAAAGATATTATTTTTTTAGTTACTGGACATTTGTTCGGTACAGAAAAAAACTCCTGTACATATGTTACAGCGAGGAGGATGCGATTGAGAATTCGGACAATAATGCCTTCGCTAAGCGGGGCAACAAAAGTTATTAATAAAAAACATATGAAAGAGCTATCGGATATGCCAACATTAATTTATTTTTGGGCAATGAGTTGTTCGCAATGTGAACAATCCATAGAGAAATTGAATGTTATTGGTAATATTTTCAATGACCGATTAAATATTCAAGCGATTCATATGCCTAGGGAAGAGCTCGACTTTTCTTCTGAATTAGTAAGACGAAAAGTAAAGGAATTAGGTATAAATTATCCTATTCACCTAGATAATGAACTTATCATTAGCGATAGGTTTGGAAATAAAATTGTACCTGCCTACTATTTATTCGATCAACAACAGAAATTACGCTTCTATCACGCTGGAGCTCTAGCGACTAAATCCCTGCAAGGAAAAATTGAGCGAATTATTTAATGACAATATACATTTTTATAAGTTAAAATGAATGGCAACTGGATGTTCGGAGGAGATACAATGAAAAAAGAATTTGTAGTAATAGGGCTAGGGCGCTTTGGAGGAAGTATCGTACGCGAGTTGGTTAAACAAGGAGCGAATGTAATGGCAATTGATACAGATAGTGAACGTGTCGATGAATTTGCCCGTATTGCCACTCAAGCGGTAGTAGCTGATACGACAGAGGAAGAAACAATTAAATCACTAGGGCTCTGGAACTTCGAACATGTTATTGTCGCAATTGGGGAAGATATCCAATCGAGCATTTTAACAACCCTTATTTTAAAAGAACTAGGTGTTCCGCAAATTACAGTAAAAGCACAAAATGATTACCATGAAAAAGTATTGCTTAAAATTGGAGCAGATTTTGTTGTGCATCCAGAACGGGATATGGGCATTCGTATTGCAAATAATATGATGTCTAATAGTGTACTTGATTATTTGGAAATCTCCAGTGAGCACTCAATTATGGAAATCAAAGCGAATGAAAAGATTGCAGGTCATTCATTAATTGAACTGGACGTTCGTGCAAAATACGGTGTCAACATTGTTGGCATTACACGTGGAGATGAAATTATGATTTCTCCAGCAGCGACAGAGCGTATTCAATTAGGGGATGTTTTGCTGATGATTGGCGCTGACGTAGACATTAATCGTTTTGTGAAAAAAGTTGTTCAAAAGTAGCCGATGTCTAATATAAAAATAAAATAAAAAATACCCGCTTACTTATTGTAGGCGGGTATTTTTATGGGAAATTACCTAAATGGCTTTACCAATTTTAATTATACTTCCATTATAATTGGTAAAATCATAGGACGACGTTTCGTTTTTTCGTACAAATAAGGACCCAATACGTCCGTAATTTCGTTTTTCAAATCGTTCCATTGTGTATCTTTTTCTTGAATTGTGCTGTTTAAATGATAATTCAACATTTTCTGTGCTTCATTAATCATCATGCCTGATTCACGCATATAAACAAATCCTCGAGAAATAATATCCGGACCTGAAACGATTTTGTTTTTCGCCATATCAACACTTACAACAACGATAACTAAACCTTCCTCAGAAAGGATACGACGATCTCGCAATACAATATTTCCGATATCTCCAATACCATTACCGTCAATATATACATCACCTGAAGGAATGCGGCCGGCAACATGTGCTTCATTTGCACTTAATGCCAATACATCGCCATTTTCCATAAGGAATGAGTTTTCCAGTGGTACTTCACAGGCTTCCGCCAATTCAGTATGGATTTTTAACATACGGTATTCACCGTGAATTGGCATAAAGAATTTTGGTTTCATTAAACGCAGCATTAGTTTTTGTTCTTGCTGTGAGCCGTGACCGGAAGTATGAATATTATTTAATGCACCGTGGATAACTTCTGCACCGGCACGGAATAATAAGTTAATAATTTTGTTTACACTCATCGTATTTCCTGGTACTGGTGAAGAAGAGAATACAACTGTATCACCAGGCTGAATTTGAATTTGACGATGTGTTCCGTTGGCAATACGCGATAAAGCTGCCATTGGCTCACCTTGAGAACCTGTACATAAAATCATTACTTCATTTGCAGGTAAACGATTTAAGCTTTGCACATCAATAAAAGTTTCTTTAGGTGCAGTAATATAGCCTAATTCACGACCGATTGTAATAGCGTTATCCATTGAACGTCCAAAAACGGCAATTTTACGGCCATATTTTACGGCTGCATCTGTCGCTTGCTGCAGGCGATGAATATTCGAAGCGAATGTCGCAAAAATAATACGACCATCAACTTTACGGAAAATTTCATCAATGCTTTTTCCGACTGTACGTTCAGACATTGTAAAGTCAGTTTTTTCTGCATTTGTACTATCTGATAGTAAACAAAGTACACCATCGCGGCCAATTTCGGCCATTTTTGTTAAGTTGGCAGGCTCTCCAACGGGAGTAAAGTCAAACTTAAAGTCACCTGTATGCACGATATTGCCTGGGGGTGTTTTAACTACTACACCATATGCATCGGGTATACTATGTGTCGTACGGAAGAAGCTTACGGCTGTTTTACGGAATTTAATAACATCGTCTTCTTTAAATTCGATTAATTTCGTAGAACGTAATAAACCGTGTTCTTCCAATTTGTTGCGAAGCAGTCCCAATGCAAGCTTTCCGCCATAAACAGGGATATTAACTTGACGAAGTAAATAAGGAATACCGCCAATATGATCTTCGTGGCCATGTGTGATAAATAAGCCTTTAATTTTGTCTACGTTTCGAACTAAGTACGTATAGTCTGGAATTACGTAGTCAATTCCAAGTAAGTCGTCCTCAGGGAATTTAATACCTGCGTCAATTAAAATGATTTCATCTTGGAATTGTACTGCATATGTGTTTTTGCCGATTTCGCCCAGTCCGCCGAGTGCGAATACAGCCGCTTGATCATTCTTAACGAATTTCATAACAATTAAGCGTTCTCCAGACGGAAATTAGGGCTATTTTGTTCGTATTCTAAATAGTTGCCTTCTAGAAGTTGAACAAGTTCGATATTGTAGTTACGGTCTTTTAAATAGTGACGTACTTCACGTTCAGATGACGCCTCTAAATAAAGAGTTTTTGTGTTTTCGCGAACTGGAATCTCAGAAATGTTTTCTTGATAATAAACTTTGTAAATCATAGTTACTCTCCTTTAATTACGAACATTATTACTGCATTTCTAATAAGTAGAAAAATGCATTTCCTTTATATTATCATGGGAGTCCTTTAAAATAAAGAAAAGCCCATCAAATACATGAACATAACAATTGAATAAAAACTAAAAAATGGTACGTCCTTAAATAGGGCGCACCAATCAATGAAGTGTTTAGGCAATTAATTTTTTACCGAGGATGCCTTTTAATCGTTTCCGCCATTTCTGTTTGAGACGTTTTAACATAGGTCATCACTCCTCGCTCTCATTATACTAAATATTCAGATTTCTGTAAAGGGTCTTTGAAAATAAAGGAGAATTTAAGTTGAAAAGATTATTATTTTTTGATGTAGATGGAACACTGTACGATTCAGATAAAAAATTGCCGAATTCCGCAAAAGAAGCGATTTTCAAAGCGCGCGCAAAGGGACATGAAATTGCGATAGCAACTGGTCGTGCCCCATTTATGATAAAAGAGGTTTTGGAGGAACTTGAGATTGATACATATGTGACGTTCAACGGTCAATATGTCGTTTATAAAGGGGAAGTGATTTATACCGACCAAATAGCAAATGAAACGTTATCCGCTATTTTAAAATTCGGTTCACAAAAAAATCATCCATTCGTCTTTCTTAATGAAAAAGAAATGATTGCTTCGGCAGGGGATTATGAGAGTATTGAGCAAAGCTTGGCTACACTTTATTTCCCATACCCGCAAGTCGATGCAAACTATTATTTGCATACGCCGGTGTATCAAACATTAATTTTTATAAATGAACAGGAACAGCCAATTTATGAACAGCAGTTTCCTGAAGTGCAATTCGTCCGTTGGCATCCGCAATCATGCGATATGTTGCCAAAAGGGGGATCGAAAGCGAACGGTATAAAAAAATTGCTGGAGTATACGGGTTATTCAGATGAACAGATCGTTACCTTTGGGGACGGGCTTAATGATATCGAAATGCTATCGGAATTCCCTCACAGTGTGGCAATGGGAAATGGCCATAAAAAGGCGAAGGAAGCAGCGTCAATGATAACAGCGCACGTAGATGAGGACGGTCTGGCTCTGGCGATGGAAAAACTTAAACTAATATAAGGAAAAGAAATTGATTTCGTTCATTCATTTGAAGAAATCCCACGGTATTCACCGGTAAACTTTATTTTATAATAAAAAACTGTAGACAAACTCGAATTTCTTCAAGTTTGTCTACAGTCTAACGCGTGTGAATATTTATTTCACACGCGTTTTTTAGTATTATTCTCTACCAAATGGAATGCTATTTTCAATTACCTCAAATGGGTCTTTTTCGTTTATTCGATCGTAAAACATGATACCGTTTAAATGGTCAAGCTCATGTTGAAAGGCGATAGCAGGAAGTCCTGATAAACGCATTTTCTTTTCTTCTCCGTCCACAGTCATAAATTTAACTGTGATCCGCGCATAACGAGGAACATAGCCTGGAACAGCGCGATCTACAGATAGGCATCCTTCACCACTCGTTATATAAGTCTGCTCGACAGAATGACTGACAATTCTAGGGTTGACGGCAACAAAGCTTAATAACTCACCATCTTCGTTTTCCAAATGCAGGGCAAACATCCGCTTTAAGCTGTTTACTTGGTTAGCAGCCAAGCCAATGCCCCCTCGTAGATTATACTTTTCGGCAATCTCAGGATCTTGGCTATTAATTAAATACTGCAACAGATCCTCTGCAAGTTTGCGGTCTTCCGCAGACAACGGAAAGGAAACCTCCTCTGCGCGTGTTCGTAATGTGGGATGGCCCTCACGAATAATGTGTTCCATTAAAATCATGTGAAACTTCCTTTCAGTAAAAACTTATTGGAATAAGTATACACGACTCTTGATAAGGGAAGTACAAAAAACTTCGGGATTTCCGATTTAAGAATTCGAATTAAGGGAATAAATATTGTTGAAGTGCTATTAAATGAATAATAATAGAATGTTTTAAAATTTTCTATTATAGTACAGCGATTGGAGTTTTGTGATACAGGTGATGTAACTGTATCAATTTGAAGTTAATTATGAAAAATCTTTAATAAAGATGGTAAACAATGATTGACCGATAGATTTTTATTCATTATACTCGGGGTAGAGTTATATTGTACTAGTGAAAATAATGAATTTTTTAATACAGTTTAAAGGGGATGTAAACAATGGCAGATAAAATGATGAATCAATTGGACCCAGCTGGAACGTTACAGGAAATTGAAAGCAAGTTCGAAATGTTCCAAGTATTGAATGAGCAAGGTGAAATTGTAAACGAAGCAGCTATGCCGGATTTAAAGGATGAGCAATTAGTTGAGTTAATGAGTCGTATGGTTTATGTCCGTATTTTAGATCAACGTTCAATTTCATTAAACCGACAAGGACGCTTAGGCTTCTACGCACCTACTGCTGGTCAAGAAGCATCACAGCTTGCTTCCCAATATGCATTGGAAAAAGAAGACTGGATTTTGCCTGGTTACCGTGATGTACCTCAAATTGTTATGCATGGTTTACCATTGTGGAAAGCATTCCTATTCAGCCGCGGTCACTTTATCGGAAATCAAGTTCCGAAAGGGGTAAATATATTGGCACCGCAAATTATTATCGGTGCACAATATATTCAGACGGCAGGTGTGGCACTTGGTTTACAAAAGCGCGGTTCAAAAACGGTTGCAATCACATATACAGGAGATGGTGGTTCTTCTCAAGGTGATTTCTATGAAGGAATTAACTTTGCAGGTGCATTCAAATCACCGGCTATCTTCATCGTGCAAAACAACCAATTCGCAATTTCAACACCACGTGAATTACAGACTGCAGCAAAAACAATCGCGCAAAAAGGTATAGCAGCCGGCATTCCATCTATATTAGTGGACGGAATGGATCCGTTAGCTGTTTATGCAGCGACTAAGGACGCCCGTGATCGTGCGATTCGCGGTGAAGGTCCAACGCTTATTGAAACAATGTGTTACCGATATGGTCCACATACAATGGCAGGAGATGACCCAACGCGTTATCGTACTACTGATACTGATAATGAATGGGCAGCAAAAGATCCATTAGTACGCTTCCGTAAATACCTTGAAGCTAAAGGTTTATGGGATGAGAAGAAAGAAGAAGAAGTAATAGAACGTGCAAAAGAAGAAATTAAAGAAGCAATTAAAGAAGCAGATAAAGCTCCAAAACAAAAGGTAACAGAGTTAATGGATAATATGTATGATGGTGAAATGCCAGCAAACTTAAAAGAACAGTATGCGATTTATAAAGAGAAGGAGTCGAAATAAGCCATGGCACAAATGACAATGATTCAAGCAATTACAGATGCATTACGTTGCGAATTAAAAAATGACGAAAACGTTTTAGTATTCGGTGAAGACGTTGGTGTAAACGGCGGGGTTTTCCGTGCTACAGAAGGTCTTCAAAAAGAATTTGGCGTTGATCGTGTATTTGATACGCCACTTGCAGAATCAGGAATCGGTGGTTTAGCAATTGGTTTAGCGTTAACTGGATACCGTCCAGTGCCTGAAATTCAATTTTTCGGCTTCGTTTTTGAAGTAATGGACTCAATTAGTGGTCAATTAGCTCGTATGAAATACCGTTCCGGTGGTACGTATAATGCGCCTGTAACAATTCGTTCTCCATTTGGCGGTGGTGTACATACACCGGAAATGCATTCGGATTCTTTAGAAGGTTTAATGGCTCAATCACCAGGTTTAAAAGTGGTAATTCCATCAACACCGTATGATGCAAAAGGTTTACTAATTGCATCAATTCGTGATAATAACCCAGTTATTTTCTTAGAGCATTTAAAACTTTACCGTTCTTTCCGTGAAGAAGTTCCGGAAGAGTCATATACAATTGAACTTGGGAAAGCAGATGTAAAACGCGAAGGAAAAGACCTTTCAATTATTGCTTATGGGTTAATGGTTCACGAAAGTTTAAAAGCAGCAGAAGAACTTGAGAAGGAAGGCTACTCGGTAGAAGTAATCGATTTACGTACGATTCAGCCTTTAGATATTGAAACAATTATCGCTTCTGTTGAAAAAACAGGTCGTGCAATCGTCGTTCAAGAGGCGCAAAAGCAAGCAGGTATTGCAGCAAATGTTGTAGCAGAAATTACAGAGCGTGCAATCCTTTCATTAGAAGCTCCAGTATTACGTGTTGCTGCACCGGATACAATTTATTCATTCCCTCAAGCAGAGGGTGTATGGTTACCAACATATAAAGATGTAATGGAAACAGCGAAGAAAGTTTTAACATTCTAAGAATTGAGGGTGAGAAATATGGCATTTACGTTTCGATTACCAGATATCGGAGAAGGTATACATGAAGGTGAAATCGTCAAATGGTTCGTTAAAGCCGGCGATCAAGTCAAAGAAGATGATATTTTAGCTGAAGTTCAAAATGATAAAGCGGTCGTGGAAATTCCATCACCAGTAGAAGGTACAGTAGAAGAGATTTTAGTTGAAGAAGGTACAGTGGCCATTGTCGGAGATGCCTTAATCCGCTTTGATGCTCCAGGCTATGAAGACTTAAAATTAAAAGGTGATGACCACCACGAATCAAATGAATCAAATAAAACAGAAGCACAAGTGCAATCTACTGCTGAGGCTGGTCAAGATGTGAAAAAAGAAGAAACTAAAACAGATAAAAGTGCAGATGCTGCTCAGCCGGAAGCTCCTGCTGAAACAGAAAAAGCTGCATCGCCATCTGAAACAGAAACTTCAGGCAAACGCATTATCGCTATGCCTTCTGTTCGCAAGTATGCTCGTGAAAAAGGTGTCGAAATTCAGCAAGTTTCAGGTACAGGCAAAAATGGCCGTGTATTAAAAGAAGACATTGAGAGCTTCCTAAACGGAGGTCAAGAGTCGGCTTCTGAAACAGAAGAAGTAAAAGAGACTCAACAGCCACAAGGAGAAGAGAAACAAGCAGAAACAAAACAAGCTGCTCCTGTTGCACTTGAAGGCGAGTTCCCTGAAACACGTGAAAAAATGAGTGGTATGCGCAAAGCGATTGCAAAAGCGATGGTTCATTCAAAACATACGGCTCCGCACGTAACGTTAATGGATGAAGTAGACGTAACAGAACTTGTTGCACACCGTAAGCAATTCAAGGATATTGCAGCAGAGCAAGGTGTTAAATTAACGTATTTACCGTACGTTGTGAAGGCTTTAATCTCGACTTTACGTAAATATCCTGAATTCAACCGTTCGCTAGATGACGCAACACAGGAAATTATTCAAAAACATTACTATAATATTGGTATTGCTGCTGATACAGAAAAAGGTTTATTAGTTCCGGTTATTAAACATGCTGATCGTAAGTCAGTTTTTGGCCTGTCACAGGAAATTAATGAACTGGCTGTAAAAGCGCGTGATGGTAAGCTAGCATCTCATGAAATGAAAGGTGCTTCAATATCCATTACAAATATCGGTTCAGCAGGTGGTCAATGGTTTACACCAGTAATCAATCACCCTGAAGTTGCGATTTTAGGAATTGGTCGAATTTCAGAGAAACCAGTAATAAAAAATGGTGAAATTGTAGCAGCACATGTGTTAGCATTATCATTGAGCTTTGATCATCGTATGATCGATGGTGCGACTGCACAAAACGCTTTAAATCATTTAAAACGTTTATTAAGTGAGCCGCAACTATTATTAATGGAGGCGTAAAAAAATGGTAGTAGGAGATTTTCCAATCGAACTAGATACTCTTGTAGTAGGTTCTGGCCCTGGTGGATATGTTGCAGCAATTCGTGCAGCACAAACAGGTCAAAAAGTTACAATCGTTGAACGTGGAGCATTAGGTGGAGTTTGTTTAAACGTAGGCTGTATCCCATCTAAAGCATTAATTTCAGTAGGTCACCGCTTTGAGCATGCACAACATTCAGATGATATGGGTGTTACTGCATCAGAAGTAAAGCTTGACTGGTCTAAAGCACAAGCATTTAAAGACAGCGTTGTTAAAAAATTAGTAGGCGGCGTTGAAGGTTTATTAAAAGGGAATAAAGTAGACATCGTAAAAGGTGAAGCATATTTCGTAGATGCAAACACTGTACGTGTTATCGATGGCGATAAAGCCCAAACATATACATTCAAAAATGCAATTTTAGCAACAGGATCTCGTCCAATCGAAATCCCAACATTCAAATTTACAAAGCGCGTAGTAAGCTCAACTGGTGCATTATCTTTCCCTGAAGTACCAGGTAAATTAGTAGTAATCGGTGGCGGTTACATCGGAACTGAGCTTGGTTCAGCTTATGCTAACTTAGGTTCTCAAGTAACAATTATCGAAGGCGGTAAAGATATTTTAGCTGGTTTCGAAAAACAAATGACGCAAATCGTTAAAAAAGGTCTTAAGAAAAAGGGCGTTGAAGTAGTAGTAAACGCATCTGCTAAAGGCGTTGAAGAAAACGAAAACGGCGTTGTAGTTACTTATGAAGCAGGTGGCGAAGAGAAAACAGTTGAAGCAGATTACGTTTTAGTAACTGTAGGTCGTCGTCCGAATACAGATGAAATGGGCTTAGAAGAAGTGGGAGTTAAATTCGCAGAGCGCGGTTTATTGGAAGTTGACAAACAAGGTCGTACTTCAGTTTCTAACATCTTTGCAATCGGTGATATCGTTGCAGGCCCACAACTTGCTCATAAAGCTTCTTATGAAGGTAAAGTTGCTGCGGAAGCAATTGCTGGTGAACCATCAGTAGTTGACTACTTAGCAATTCCAGCAGTATGCTTCACAGATCCAGAAATGGCAACTGTAGGATACTCTGAAGAAACAGCTAAAGCTGAAGGTCTTGAAGTGAAAGCTGCTAAATTCCCATTCGCTGCAAATGGTCGTGCATTAGCACTTAACCAAACAGAAGGCTTTGTGAAATTAGTTGCTCGTAAAGAAGATGGCTTACTTGTAGGTGCTCAAATCATCGGTGCTGGAGCATCTGATATGATCGCTGAAATGGGTCTTGCTATCGAAGCTGGTATGACAGCTGAAGACGTAGCATTAACAATTCATGCTCACCCAACTTTAGGTGAAATTACGATGGAAGCTGCTGAAGTATTATTAGGCAACCCAATCCATATCGTATCTAAATAATAATGATTAAAGGCTATGCAGTTGAAAATACTGCATAGCCTTTTTGTTGTCTAGATAGATGGATATATTCAAAAGTAATAATAGAATATTTTATATTATAGTAAGAGAATGAAATAGACAGAAATTTCTAATAGTCGTACAATGAAAGTGTGCGCAAGGGGGTTTTTCAAGTGGATATTATACGTACAATTGCTCAAATAGGTATCATCATTTTATTTTATTTAGTAGGAGAATACATAGTTTCAATAACTGGAATTATCATACCGGGAAGTATCGTTGGACTAGTATTATTATGGTTATCACTTTATTTCAAATTATTGAATGTGAAATTCATTCAAAAAGGTGCTAGTTTTATGTTGGCATTTTTAACATTATTTTTTATTCCTTCCACTGTTGCAGTAATTAACTACCCAGAATTACTTACAGTGTCTGGTGGGCTCCTCATAATGGCTGTAATTATAAGTACAATATTAACGTTAGTCATTACAGGGAAAGTTAGTAGAATTATTGAAGAAAAAGAAAAGCAAAAAAAGGAGGGGGAACATGTTACCGCAAGTTCTACTAAGTCTATTTATCATAAGTAGTACAGTGTTACTTTTCGTTTTACTGAATAAACTGTACTTGAAAATTGGCAATCCTTTTTTGTTACCTATTCTAACTGTTACTTGCATTACGGTAGCGGTTTTGTTGATCTTTAACATACCGTACGAAACTTATATGGAGGGCGGTCAATGGCTATCAAAAATGCTCGGTCCTGCAGTGGTAGCATTAGCCTTTCCGCTTTATAATCAACGGGATATTATTTTCAAATATAAATACTCAATTATAATTAGCATTATTGTGGCAATGTTAGCGGGTCTTATAAGTGTTGTAGCGTTTCTTTTACTGTTTGGATCGAGTAAAGCCTTTATCTATACTTCTTTACCTAAGTCATTGACGACACCAGTTGCGATGCAAGTAAGCGAACTTATAGGAGGAATTCCACCTCTAACTGCAGTGTTGGTTATGGTAGCAGGTTTTACGGGTGCTATTTTGGGACCTATATTATTTAAAGTATTTAATATTGACACAGCTATTAGCCGAGGAGTTGCTATGGGAAGCGCTTCGCATGGTGTAGGCTTAACAAAGCTAAAGGAATATAGTGAAGAGGATTTGTCTATAGGATCATTATCAATGGGGCTCAGTGCTGTTGTAGGGGCATTTATAATACCGCTCATTTCAATCTACTTCATTTAAAAAACAGACGACATATGAGTCGTCTGTAATGATATTAATATATTGCTTTTCTCTCTTTTATAACTCGTATATTCTGTAACGTACTATCTTCAGGACCTTGCACAGGAAGACCCGCTTCAACATTCATCTTAATGAAATCAATATTACTTTGCGTAATGATTTCCCCGGGAATAAAAATAGGAATCCCTGGTGGGTATACCATTATAAACTCAGCACAAATGTAACCTTCAGAAAGTGCAAGCGGTATGCTTTCTGTTTGTGCATAAAAAGCATCCCGTGGTGACATGGCAAGAGCAGGGATTTCGGGAATTTGAACATTTGTCTCTGTAATAGAAGCTTCTGATTCAAATGCTTTTGACATACGTGTTAGAGCATTTATAAGTAAATTTATTTCTTTTTTAGAATCTCCAATCGTAACTAAACATAGAATATTGTATAGATCTGATAGTTCGATTTCTAAATTGGCATTTACTCGAAGCCATTCTTCAGCTACATGACCTGTAATCCCTAAATCTTTTACACTTATTAATAGTTTCAATGGATCCATATCGTAAGTTGCAGATGTACCGAGCTTCTCACGCCCCACACAATGAAGATGCGGGATAGAATTGATGCGTTTACGCGCATCTTGTGCCAAACGAATCGCATCGTCCAACAAATTCTGCCCGTTAACAGCTAATTGACGACGAGCTGTATCAATTGAAGCAAGCATAGGGTAGGAAGTAGATGTAGTTGTTAACATTGAAAATACAGATTGTACACGTTTAGCGGACACAAGGCCCTCTCTAACGTTTAATACTGAACTACCTGTCATTGAACCACCTAACTTATGTGTGCTCGTTGCAGCCATATCTGCGCCTGCTTGCATTGCCGATAAGGGTAAATCATCATGGAACTTAATATGAACGCCGTGAGCTTCATCTACAATTACAGGAATGTTTCTCGCGTGAACAATGTCAACAATACGTTTTAAATCTGCTACAAAACCAAAATAAGTAGGGTTAATAACAAGTACTGCTTTAGCATCCGGATATTTCAATAGTGCACGCTCAACTGACTCAGGTGAAATACCATGGGAGATGCCAAGCTCACTATCTACTTCAGGATGGATAAAAATTGGGATAGCACCCGCGAAAACAATCGCTGACATAATGGATTTATGTACATTCCGCGGTACTATTATTTTATCGCCTGGACCTACGACGGTTAAAATCATCGTCATTATGGCGCCACTAGTACCTTGTACGGAAAAGAATGTATGGTCAGCCCCAAAGGCTTGGGCAGCAAGGTTTTGTGCTTGCATAATCACACCTTTAGGAGCGTGTAAATCATCTAGTGGAGCAATATTAATTAAATCAATTGATAAAACGTTGTCGCCTACAAATTCTCTGTAAGCTGGATCCATTCCCTGTCCTTTTTTATGACCTGGAATATGGAACTGAATAGGATGTCTGTTGCGATGCTTGAGTAATGCATCAAACAAAGGAGTCTCTAACTGTGACAACGCAGGTACCACCTCACTATATTGTAATTTTAAAACAAGTGAATTATAGCACCTATTAAAGATGCTGACTATATAAATATTTAGAATACTTGAAATGAAAACACTTATTTTAGGAGGAATGGCTATGAATTGGCATACAAAGGTAACAGAATTATTACAGGTTCAATATCCGATTATACAAGGTGGACTTGCGTATTTAGCTTACTCAGAGCTTGCTGCAGCTGTTTCTAATGCAGGTGCATTAGGGCAAATTACAGCAATGAGTTTATCGTCGCCGGATGCTTTAAAGGAAGAAATAAAAAAAGTGAAAGAAATGACAAATAAACCATTTGGAGTAAATTTTGCAATAGGCATGCATGGAAAAGGATATGAAAGAATGGTAGAAGTCGCTGCTGAAATGGACGTACCTGTAGTAACGATTACAGGAGGCAATCCAGCGCCTATTTTTGATATATTAAAAGATGCATCTTGTAAAAAACTAGTATTGGTAGCAGCAAAGCGTCAAGCGCAAAAAGCAGAGCAGCTCGGAGCGGATGCTGTTATGGTTGTTGGACAAGAAGGTGGCGGTCATTTAGGGCGAGACGACGTAGGAACGATGGTATTGGTACCTCAGGTAGTGGATAGTGTATCAATTCCTGTCATAGCTTCTGGAGGCATTGGAGACGGTCGAGGGTGGATAGCAGCTCATGCACTCGGTGCAGAGGGTATTGAAATGGGAACCCGTTTTATAGCTACTAAAGAATGTGTTCATGCTTCAATGGCATACAAGCAGGCACTAATTGAAAGTGAAGAAACGGATACGGCAATTATAAAACGTTCGATTGGTGCACCGGCCAGAGTAATCCGCAATGAATTTACAGATCAAATTTTGGGAATTGAACAACATTCTCCAACTTACGAAGCTTTAAAAAATTATATTAGTGGAGAAGCGAATAAAAAGTTTATATACGATGGTGATTCAGCAAATGGATATGGATGGGCAGGTCAAGTAACAGGTTTGATAAATGATATTCCAACAGTTGAGGAATTAATTCAGCGTATGGTTGTACAAGCAGAAGAAATCCGTTTAAAATGGGGGCAGCAATAATTAAAGGCAGGTAATAATTTATGGAATATTCATACCCATTGTCAACAGATTGGACTACAGAAGAAATGGTCGATGTCGTACGCTTTTTTGAAGTAGTGGAAATGGCATACGAAAAAGGCGTAAAGCGTGAAAACGTGATGTCACGTTATAAACGCTTTAAAGAAGTTGTTCCATCACAAGCGGAAGAAAAGACAATTTGCCGTGATTTTGAACAAGCGAGCACTTACGTACCATTCCGTGTTGTAAAGCTGGCAAAGGAACTGGCTGATGGACAAATTGTAAAAATGAAATAAGAAAGTTAAGGTGGAGCATAGTTTGTTTGTTTCAACTTACGAAAAAAGAGAAATGGCACTTTAACCGTGCCATTTCTCTTTTTTTAGGTTGTGAATTTTTTTGAAATTTATTTTAGATTATTGGAATGTTTAGCAGTCTTTTGTACATATTAATAATAAATGGTTAATTGCTACCTTGGATGATTTCATAAATTGGGAGAAGTTCATCAAATGTCTTTTCTGCTAGTTGTAAAAAATGCTCTGCAGACATTTGAATAGCCTCATTGGCAGGAATATGTCGACCAACTAGGAATTCACCCTTTTTTACATCCCGCAGACGTACAAGGAGCTGCTCAAGCTTTTCATCACGTGCTTCTTTTAAAGGGAATGCATCCGGCTGCATATGATCACCGGAAATCACGTAGTCATTTGATAAGCTTTTAATTGCATTAATATTAGCTAATAAACGCTGTGCCATTTCGTGCTTTTGCGGTGCTTCATAAATAACCGCAACAACGATGAAAAGATGTGTACCCCACAGTCCAATCTGGAAATGCGGTAAAGATTTATAGCCACGCTTATAAGGAGCGAATGCTACCCATGAATCTTTTGGCGGGTTAACAGTACGGCGTGCATGTTTTGCAACATGACCAAAGAATTCTTCTCCTGTCTGTGTACTGAAATAACCGGTGAAAATTTCCGAAAGCTCATGGAATTTTGGGCGGATTATATTTGTTAAAGCTTCCATTCGATCATCTAAGCCGTCAATTTCAAATACTTGGAAGTCTTCTGGAGTCCATTTTACATTACTCAAATTTTTCAAATCCTTTCGATTTAATGTTTATTTTATTAACTTTTTGGGAAAAAATCTGTTAATAGAAACTTTACACCGTTATATTTTACAAATGGTGAGGATATTATTATAAGCAATTAGTCATGGTATCCAAAATCCTTTTTATAAAAAGTTAGGGAAAAGTTTAAATAATATGATGAGGAAGTGATTTTTATGAAACAGATGATTAAAATTATACGCAAAGTCGATATTGAAAAGCAATATGAAGAGATTTTAATGTTGGAAATGGATTATGAGCTAGCAACACTTTATGCAGCTATGAATGATAAAAATCAATCTGAAATCGAAAAATCCAAAAAACGTTTAACAGAAATTCAAGAGGAATTAAAAGGTCTACATGTATATGCGTAACAAAAAAATGTTTCCAAAATAAAAAATCACTTGCCAAAGTTAGATAGCAAGTGATTTTTTGTTATAATGAAGTTATTAAAAAAAGTACCATATATTACATATTAAAAATAGCAATGGTTGTCGGAAGGTGGATGAACGATGGATGTAAAACAGCTAGATGAATTTGCGAAAAAAATTATTTTTGAAGCGGGGCGAAATATCCGTGCAGCATTTTCATACGATATTGAAATTGAAACAAAATCTAGTCCCAATGATTTAGTGACGAATATTGACCGGGAAACAGAGTTGTTTTTTATCGAAAAAATAAAGGCTTTTAATCCGGACCATCGTATTTTAGGTGAAGAAGGTATGGGCGAAAAAGTAGAAAGTCTGGAAGGGGTCGTATGGATTATTGATCCAATTGACGGCACGATGAATTTTGTTAAGCAACATCGCCATTTCATGATTACGATTGGCATTTATGTGGATGGTGTTGGAGTTTTAGGTTACATATTTGATGTAATGCGCGAAGATTTATTTAATGCTATTTCAGGGGTAGGTGCATGGTATAACGATTCTCCTCTCCGTAAACTTCAACCGGTGAAAATTGAACAAGCTGTTATCGGTATCAATGCAAGTTGGGTAACACCGAATGATCGCATTAACCATGAGAAAATAACAGAATTAGTCCGAACAGTACGTGGCACCCGTTCTTATGGTTCTGCGGCGATGGAAATAGCTTTTGTCGTGAGCGGGAAGCTGGATGCCTATATCTCAATGCGTTTGGCGCCGTGGGATATTGGCGGTGGGGTCATTATTGCCAAAGAAGTAGGAGCTATTGCAACAAACTTTAATGGAAAAGATTTCGATTTCTTATCAATGGATACATTTTTAATTGCGAACCCTACAATTCATCAATTAATTTTAGACAAGTATATCGAAGAAAAAAAATAAAAACTTCGGTGCGTATACGCACCGAAGTTTTATACATTTTAGAGTAAGCCTTGGTCTCTAAATTTACGTTTTGTTTTAAATGCCATTCCAAAGATTGCGCACATAACGACAATACCTACAACAACGCCGATCCAACCAATTGTTTCATACTCATCTCCAGTCATAAATACTAGTGAAAAGGCAAATCCGATACTAATCATTGATAGGATTGCTGCCAATGCATAAATAAACATGACAAATTTTGCTTTATTCATATTTCCTGCCTCCGGACATCTATAATATGTGACTAAAAAATGATATTAATTATTGTGAAAAGACATTTAATCTTTCATGTGCTATAATATCACAGTTAAACAATTGAAAAAAGAATATGGAGTGGAATAATGACAAATTTACGTCAAGATATTCGTAATATCGCAATTATAGCTCACGTTGACCATGGTAAAACAACGTTAGTAGACCAATTATTAAAGCAATCAGGTACTTTCCGTTCAAATGAACGTGTAGAAGAACGTGCAATGGACTCTGGTGATATAGAGCGTGAACGTGGAATTACAATTTTAGCTAAAAATACAGCAGTAGATTATAACGGTACTCGTATCAACATCCTTGATACGCCTGGACACGCAGACTTCGGTGGAGAAGTAGAACGTATCTTAAAAATGGTAGATGGCGTTTGTTTAGTTGTCGATGCGTATGAGGGTTGTATGCCTCAAACACGTTTTGTATTAAAGAAAGCGTTAGAACAACGCTTAACACCAATCGTTGTAGTAAATAAAGTAGATAAAGACTCAGCTCGTCCACTAGAAGTAGTAGATGAAGTATTAGAGTTATTAATTGAGCTAGGTGCAGATGAAGACCAATTAGAATTCCCAGTTGTTTATGCTTCTGGTGTAAATGGTACAGCATCTTTAGATCCAGACCCAGCTAATCAAGAAGAAAACATGACTTGCCTATTCGAGAAAATCATTGAATCAATTCCAGCACCAATTGATAACTCGGACGAGCCTTTACAATTCCAAGTAGCATTACTTGATTATAATGACTTCGTTGGCCGTATCGGTATCGGTCGTGTATTCCGTGGGAAAATTTCTGTAGGTCAACAAGTTTCTCTTATGAAATTAGATGGCACAGTGAAAAACTTCCGTGTAACAAAAATCTTTGGTTTCTTCGGTCTTAAGCGTGAAGAAATCGAAACAGCTATTGCTGGTGACTTAATCGCGGTTTCAGGAATGGAAGATATCAACGTTGGTGAAACAGTTTGTCCAATTGATCATCAAGAAGCGTTAACACCATTACGTATTGATGAGCCAACATTACAAATGACATTCTTAGTAAACAACTCACCATTCGCAGGTCGCGAAGGGAAATGGGTAACTTCTCGTAAAATTGAAGAGCGTTTACTTGCACAATTACAAACAGACGTATCTCTACGCGTAGAAGATACAGATTCTCCAGATGCATGGACAGTTTCGGGTCGTGGTGAGCTTCACTTATCGATCTTAATCGAAAATATGCGTCGTGAAGGTTATGAGCTACAAGTATCTAAACCACAAGTAATCATCCGTAACATCGATGGCGTAAAATCTGAGCCAATCGAACGCGTTCAAATCGACGTACCAGAAGATTCTGTAGGTTCTATCATTGAATCAATCGGTACTCGTAAAGGTGAAATGTTAGATATGATTAACAACGGTTCAGGACAAGTTCGTTTAATCTTTAACGTACCTGCACGTGGTTTAATCGGTTATACAACTGAGTTCATGTCTATCACAAAAGGTTTCGGTATGATGAACCATACATTCGATCACTACGCTCCAGTAGTAGCAGGTAAAGTTGGCGGCCGTCACCAAGGTGTATTAGTATCTATGGAAAACGGTAAAGCAACAACTTACGGTATGATGGGTGTAGAAGATCGCGGTACATTATTCATTGAACCAGGTACTGAAGTATATGAAGGTATGATCGTTGGTGAAAATACACGTGATGCTGATATTACTGTAAACATTACAAAACAAAAACAAAAAACAAATATCCGTTCGGCGAATAAAGACCAAACGAATGTTATTAAAAAGCCTCGTATTTTATCACTTGAAGAAGCATTAGAATACTTAGGTGATGATGAGTATTTAGAAGTAACTCCAGAATCAATCCGTTTACGTAAACAGATCCTTGATAAAGGTGAACGTGAGCGTGTTGCTAAAAAGAAAAAGAACGCTGAGTTAGAAGCTTAATTGGCGTCAATAAGGAAGGTTGAATGATGTTGGCTGTGTTAAGTAGCTATTTAAATTTAGTATTACTAGCATCTGTATCTAGTAGTGAAAATGAATATGTCTTTAATCGTATGTCAGGGATTACAAGTTATTTATATCAAAATTTACCAAACTACGACATGGCTGGTTATGTAACATTTATTCTCGTGTTCCTTATGTCGGCAATAGTTTATAAACTAGGCTTTGCAAAAAAACTAACATTAGGAAGAAATATCGTTATTTATGCGTTCCTGTTTATTGGATGTATAGTATTAACCTTTTTAGCGTTATTCCTACCGATGATTGAAGGTTTAATTGTTGCTGCTTTAATTTTAATTGTTTATAAATCACGCTTATGGCGCGAAAAACGAGAAGAAGCAAAGCAGGCTAACTAATATTTTATTGAGGTGTGTTAATTTAACACACCTCTTTATTTATAAGTGTGTTTTATTTGATACAGCTACAATGAAAGCGCTATAATTCACTAATGGGGATAATAAATTAAATGGAGTAGTGGAAAATGAATTTTACTAAAAAACAAGTTATTATTACAGTTGCTATAGCGCTAGTTATTATATCATGCATTATATTCGTACCTGCTGTACTTACAGCAAAAAACGAGGATAATGCGGCAGCTGAACTAAGCGATATTTACGATGATCAATTTGTTGTAACCAAATCGACAGCACCTGCTATTGGTGATGATTTTGAAATTACCGTCCAATCGGAAACGACAAAAACAGTATACGATTTTGAAGTAAAAGACGGCGAATATTTTGGCGAATACTTTGCTGAAAATGTTAACATTCAGGTTAACGAACTAATTCAACCGATTGTGGGAGAAGAAATTTTAGTTATGTCCAATGTATTCCAGGATGGCTTAAAAGAAGAAGCGACTTTGGAAGAAATAAATGTCGAAAAAGCGACAGTACATTTAGTGGTGGATGAAGATGTTTCAGAAGATACAGCCAAGCAGATTGCAGATGCATTAAAAGCTCAATTTGGTGAAATTGCAGTTTCAATAGAAGCATATGTTGTTGATGAAGAACGTGTATTTGAAGGGGTAAAAACAGAAGTAGCCAATTTCTTTCAGTTAAGCAAAATCAATGCGCAAAGCTTTATCGATTTCAAGTTCCACAATCAGTCATTTGAATTTTAATTATAAAAGATAAAAAAATATCAATTTTCTCATGGTAGAGAAAATTGATATTTTTTGTTTTGTTCCCGACTCTTTAAAATTCTTCATCAAATTTAGAAGATGTTCTGAAGAAACGGAAATTTCCTGTTTCAATCCGTTTCTGTGTATTATCCGTTATGCGTTCTGAGCATGGTGGACACATAAACGTATGAATAGGGCGATTTCGCAATTTTTTAGCTAAAGGTAGATCGTTTGGCAAATCATGTAGTGTATCACAAATGACACATTTTACACGCATCACGAATTCCTCCTATTGAATACGAATCGCACGCACATTTTTTATTGGATTTTCAACATTCGAACCATCTGCAAAAATTACATGTACAGGACCGTCCTCGTTAAGTGGTTTCCCGTCCTGGCTAAATTTAAAAATAAAGTTTTCAGCCTGTTGCAATGGGAAAACAAACTCTTCATCTGTCGTACATTCGAAAACGACTTCGTTTGCACCATCTGTAATTTGTGCATTATTTAAAAATGGCTTAATTTCCATTCCGAACGTTCCAGTAAGCATACCTTTTCGATCAAATTTACGCTCTGTTTTTAAAGTCGGCGGAAATACAGCACCTTCCATAATTTCGCGTGACCAGTGTGCACCCATATCACGTAAGTATTTTTCATTATCTTCTTCAACTTTTTCCGAAGCAAAATATGTTTTCAGATTCAGTTTACGATCATCAAAAATCCATACGGTAGGATCTAACGTCAATTGAAATTTGACCGCACCTTTTATAGGAATGATTGTTTCGACCATTTGTAAGTCCCCCCTAAACTATTTTCCTTCATCATTATAACGCTATTCCAGGTAGAAAGAAATATAATTGAATTGAATGCAAAACATACAAAGACACTTGCATTTTTGAATGTAAAAAGATACACTTTACTAAGATAGAATCGAAGAAATATCATAGATGGGGGCGTCCTCATGGATACGAAAGCACAAGCTTCCTTTCAGGAAAAAGCATTAGAGTTGTTAACTGCGGATGCAGATAAAATTGCTCGATTAATTCGCGTACAAATGGATAATTTAACTATGCCGTCTTGTCCGTTATATGAAGAAGTATTAGATACACAAATGTTTGGTTTATCGCGTGAAATAGAATTTGCTGCAAGGCTCGGGCTAATTGAGCGTGAACAGGGAAAGAGAATTCTCGATTCTTTAGAGAAAGAGCTTTCTTTATTACATGATGCGTATACAGACAAATAAAAGAAAACTCAAACGCTACATTGCGGTTTGAGTTTTTTTTTCAAAGAAGAGGTTTATAACATGAAGCATTATTTTAAAAATTATTTTCGCAATTTTGATTATGGGTTGTTGTTCGTTTATATTTTGTTAATGTTATTTGGACTTGTTATGATTTATAGTTCAAGTATTTGGGTTTCTATTATTCATTATGAAGCAAACCCTAATCATTATTATAATCGCCAGCTCGTTAATATAGTTTTATCGTTAATTTTATTTACGGTCGCTGTCATTATGCCCTATAAAAGGTTATCCGATAAATCTATATTAGGATTTTTGCTGGCAGTTATGTTTATACTAGAGTTATGGCTTATAATTGCCGGCAATAGTGTTAACGGTTCAAGAAGTTGGATTAACATGTTCGGCCTTATGAATTTCCAACCATCCGAATTTGCCAAACTCTTTATTATTATTTTCTTTGCTGGAACTTTTTACCGTAAAAGTGTGAACCGTGGTTCGATGCAGCTACTTACATTTGATGATGTGTCGTATCCATTGGGCATGTGGCTATTTATCGTACTTGTTGTTGGTTTTGAAACCGATTTAGGCGCACTGGTCATCATTGTCGCCATTGCACTTGTTGTTGTTATTACAAGCGGTCTTAAGGGGAAGACGCTCGGGAAAATTTTTGGATTATTATCGGCATTGGGTGTTGTCGGAATAATCGGAATTTTAATCTTTAAATGGGACACCGTTTTCAATGCGAGTCGTAGAGGTCGTATTACTTCCTTTTTAGATCCTTTCAGCGATCCGCTCAATTCAGGATATCATGTTGTGAACGGCTATTATGCAATTGGTGCAGGAGGCTTGGAAGGACGTGGGCTCGGGCAATCGATTCAAAAGCTAGGGTATGTACCGGAACCTCAAACCGATTTTATAATGGCGATCATTGCCGAGGAATTAGGGATTTTTGGTGTTTCAATTGTTATAATTGGATTAGGCTTTATTGTTTTGCGCGGTTACTATATTGCGATGGCAACAAAGGATCCGCTTGCAAGAATGTTAGCGGCGGGCATTTCTACATGGATAGGATTACAAACTTTTGTTAATTTAGGTGGATTATCGGGACTTATCCCGTTAACCGGAGTAACGCTTCCTTTTATTAGCTATGGCGGTACTTCTATATTATTGCTTTCAATAGCAATGGGGATACTTATAAATGTCTCCACACATCACAAATTGGAAAAAAGAAAGTAATTGGGGGACGAGGAGAAATGAAGTCGATTAAAAAGATTCTAGTTGCAAACCGAGGCGAAATAGCCATTCGTATTTTACGAGCATGTAATGAATTACATATTAAGACGGTAGCGATTTATTCACGTGAAGATAGTGGTTCGTATCACCGTTATAAAGCGGATGAAGCTTATCTTGTCGGTATGGGGAAAAAGCCGATTGATGCATATTTGGATATTGAAAGCATCCTGAAAATTGCCAAAGATGCAAATGTCGATGCAATTCATCCGGGGTACGGCTTTTTATCGGAAAATGTCGTATTTGCTCGACGTTGTGAAGAAGAAGGTATTCAATTTATTGGTCCTACTTCTGCACATCTTGATATGTTTGGGGATAAAGTGAAAGCACGTGAACAAGCAATTTTGGCTGATATTCCTGTTATCCCAGGTACAGATGGACCCGTAGATAGTTTACAGGAAGTCGAGAAATTCAGTGAAAATTATGGCTTCCCTATCATGATTAAAGCAGCTCTTGGCGGCGGCGGACGAGGTATGCGTTTAGTAAACTCGAAAGAAGAGCTTCAATCTTCATATGAACGAGCGAAATCAGAAGCAAAAGCAGCATTCGGCTCGGATGAAGTATACGTAGAAAAGGCCATTATTAAGCCGAAACATATTGAAGTGCAAATTATCGGTGATACACACGGTAATATTGTACATTTATATGAACGGGACTGCTCGATTCAACGACGTCATCAAAAGGTCGTTGAAATCGCACCGTCTAATTCAATTTCTGAACATTTGCGCAATGAGATTTGCGAAGCAGCCGTTAAATTAATGAAAAATGTAAATTATATTAATGCAGGTACTGTTGAGTTTTTAGTGGCGGATGATAAATTTTATTTCATAGAAGTAAATCCGCGAATTCAAGTTGAACATACAATTACAGAAATGATTACCGGAATTGATATTGTCCATGCTCAAATTAAAGTAGCAGAGGGCCGTGACCTTCACTCGAAGGAGGTTGGTGTACCTGCTCAAAATAAAATTCCACTTTTCGGATATGCGATACAATCTCGTGTAACAACAGAAGATCCGGCAAACAACTTTATGCCAGATACAGGTAAGTTGATGGTATATCGTTCAAGCGGTGGTTTTGGTGTACGTTTAGATGCAGGGAATGGTTTCCAAGGTGCTGTTGTAACACCTTACTACGATTCATTGTTGGTCAAAATTTCAACGTGGGGTATGACGTTTGAAGAAGCGGCAGCAAAAATGGACCGTAACTTGCGCGAATTCCGTATTCGTGGGGTTAAGACAAATATTCCTTTTTTAGGCAATGTAGTATTGCACAATAAATTTTTATCAGGAGAATTTGATACGAGCTTTATAGATACAACGCCTGAATTATTTGAATTCCCGGAACGCAAAGACCGTGGAACAAAACTATTAAACTATATCGGTAATGTAACTTTGAATGGTTTCCCAGGCGTTGAGAAACGTACGAAGCCAATATTTGTACAGCCAGAAAAGCCGAAAGTGGATATTTTAATTCCTTCACCTTCAGGAACAAAACAAATTTTGGATTCGCATGGCGCGGATGGACTTGTAAAATGGATTAAAGAGCAGGAAGATGTACTATTAACAGATACAACTTTCCGTGATGCACATCAGTCACTGCTTGCTACACGTGTACGTTCCCAGGATATGCTTGAAATTGCGGATGAAACATCACGTTTAATGCATAACTATTTCTCGCTTGAAATGTGGGGTGGCGCAACATTTGATGTAGCATATCGCTTCTTAAGCGAAAACCCATGGGACCGCTTGGAAAAGTTACGTAAAAAAGTACCGAACGTTTTATTCCAAATGTTATTGCGTGGAGCCAATGCAGTAGGGTATACGAATTACCCGGATAACTTAATCCGCGAATTTATTCAGGAGTCAGCAACTTCTGGAGTGGATGTTTTCCGTATTTTCGATTCACTTAACTGGATTAAAGGAATGGAAGTAGCAATTGATGAAGTGCGTAATAGCGGAAAAGTTGCAGAAGCGGCGATTTGTTATACTGGAGACATTTTAGATGATTCACGTGCAAAATACACAGTTCAATATTATAAAGATATGGCAAAAGAGCTCGAAGCAACAGGTGCACATATTTTAGCAATTAAAGATATGGCAGGCTTACTTAAACCGCAAGCAGCATATCGCTTAATTTCAGAGCTTAAAGAGGCTACAAGTCTGCCGATCCATTTGCATACTCATGATACGAGCGGGAACGGAATTTATTTATATGCAAAAGCAATCGAAGCAGGCGTAGATATTATAGATACAGCATTAGGCTCAATGGCTGGTTTAACATCACAGCCAAGTGCCAATTCTTTATACTATGCGATGAAAGGCTCAGATCGAAATGTAAGAGCCGACATTGAAAGCTTGGAAAAGCTATCATATTATTGGGAAGATGTACGTAAATACTACGTTGACTTTGAAAGCGGTATGAATGCACCACATTCTGAAATTTATGTCCATGAAATGCCAGGTGGCCAATACAGCAATTTGCAGCAGCAAGCGAAAGCTGTAGGATTGGGTGACCGTTGGGATGAAGTGAAATCGATGTATTCACGCGTAAATTTAATGTTTGGAGATATTGTGAAAGTAACGCCTTCTTCAAAAGTTGTGGGCGATATGGCCTTATTCATGGTGCAAAACGATTTAACAGAAGACAATATTGTTGAGCGTGGGCAAACGATCGACTTCCCTGAATCAGTAATTGAATTTTTCCAAGGATATTTAGGTCAACCACATGGAGGATTCCCAAAGGAGATACAGCAAGTTGTATTAAAGGATCGTACACCAATAACAGTAAGACCAGGAGAGCTATTGCCACCGGTTGATTTTGAAAAATTGTCGGAAGTGTTAACAGAAAAGTTCGAACGTACACCATCTAAACAGGATGTACTTGCATATGCATTGTATCCGAAAGTGTTTGAGCAATATATGCAGGCGGTAGAATCATTCGGTGATGTTTCTGTCCTCGACACAGCAACTTTCCTATATGGTTTAAGGTTAGGTGAAGAAATTGAAGTAGAAATCGAAAAAGGAAAAACGCTGATTATAAAACTTGTTTCGATCGGAGAGCCGCAACATGATGGTACACGCGTTCTTTATTTTGAAATGAACGGTCAATCTCGTGAACTAGTTATACAGGATTTAACAGTTGAAGTAGATGGCAGCATTGCGTTGAAGGCTGATCCTTCTAATCCTAATCAAATAGGTGCAACAATGCCGGGAACAGTATTAAAAGTTGTGGTGAATAAAGGAAGCTCGGTTAAACGTGGTGAGCATTTATTAATTACAGAAGCCATGAAAATGGAGACGACAGTACAAGCACCAAAAGATGGTATCGTGAAAGAAGTGTATGCTAAAGCAGGCGATGCTATTTCAACAGGTGATTTATTAATAGAATTGGAGTAATAATAATAAAAAGCGCAGCAAATTTGCTGCGCTTTTTGTTTTGAAATTGATTTGTTCTACTATTCTATTTTTGTTTTTTACTTTGACCTCGAAACTATCATTATTAAATAACATAATAATCCGAATAATAGGGTAATCAATAAAGAATGCATTAAAGATACAAACAATTGCAGTTTTAAAAGTACTACTAGCATCCCGGCGATCACTTGCAAAATAACAATTGAAAGGGCAATAATCCAGCCCCAATAAATAACGCGTTGCTGTTTATAGTTTCTAATGACATGGATGGCAATATAGGCTATCCAAATAACAAATAGTAAAACTGCAAAACGGTGACCCATTTGAATCCATTCGTACATATTGTAAGGCAATGCAAGTGGCTGATCATTGCGGCAGAATGGCCAATCCGGACATACAAGGCTTGCATCAGTATGGCGCACTAGAGCCCCAGTATATACAACGATATAAGAATATAAAGTAACGCATATTGTATGTATTTTTAATTTCTTGCTCATGTGTAAGCGGTCAGCATCAAATTTTTTGTCGACCTCAAATACTATTAAAGTAAGAAGTAGAACAGCAGCAAAAGAGATTAATGAAATACCAAAATGCAATGCTAATATAAAGTCGCCTTGTCCCCACAAAACTTGGGCAGCGCCAATTAGCGCTTGGAGAATTAAGAAGAACATTGCTAAAAAGCCTAATAATTTTACTTCACGAATATGACCGAGAGCACGCCAAGTCCAAATAACTAAAATTAAAATGAAAATTGATACAGATCCCGTGACGAGGCGATGTGAAAATTCAATTAATACTTCTGTTGTGATTTCTTTAGGAATCAACGAACCATTACAGTCAGGCCAGTTTCTTCCACAGCCAAGACCGCTGTCAGTCTTTGTAACAAGTGCTCCACCTTGGAGGATGAGTAGCATACCGAGTGTAGACAATACAGCAAACCATTTTAAAAACTTATAATATTTATGATGCATATAGTGAGCCCACCTACTTTAATTTTCAGGTCGCTACAAAGAGCGTCTCTAGTTTAAGATGATAGCGAAAAAATGTTAAAAATACAACTTCAATCAAGGATTGTAATGTAAACGCATCCAGTTTTTCACAAATTGTTCATAAATTCGTCTCCTATCCTTCACAAATATTGGCAGAAAATGCATTACTATAAAGATGTTGTTTTAGATTTCTGTACGCTTCGACCTGTTTGACATGATGAAATTTGAAATTTCTCGAAACGTGTAGAAATCCGATACAAATTTAGATATAGTTATGGTAGCGGAATATGCTTACAAATTTGAAAGGAGTAGTAATATATTGGACACATTTACCATAGTGCATGTAACACTATAGCTTTAACGATAATGCTTCTAATAAGTTTTCTTGCACTTATAGATTGAAATTGGTAATCAAAACCAGTGAAGACTTAAAAGAAGATTAAAAGTTAAATAGTCTAGATCGCTTCTCGCCATGCCAATAGGACGTGAGAAAGATTCACTTATTGAAGAAGACAGCAGGTAAAGGTGCAACCAAAATTACAAAAACCTTCCTCATACGTAGGCGAAATTTTGTAAAAGATGGCATGATTCGCTGCCAACATGTGGGGACTCTTATAATAAACAGTCCCAGTTACACATGAAAATATAATGAAGAAAGAGGGGTTTAATAAGCTATGATGAAAGGGCTTAAAAAATGGCGATTATTTTCGCTATTAACAGTAATGACAGTATTCCTTTCAGCATGTGGTGAAGAATATATTTCAACTCTTCGCCCAGCAGGTGCGGTCGGTAAAGAGCAATTAGATATTTTAATATTAGCTATTTGGATTATGACATTAGTAGTAGTTGTAGTATCGGCTATCTATTTAGTAGCATTCTTCAAATTCCGCCGTACAAAAGTTGGCGAAAACCATATGCCAAAGCAAGTGGAAGGTAGCCACACATTGGAAGTTATCTGGACAGTTATTCCAATTATTCTATTAATAATCTTAGCTGTACCGACATTAACCTATACTTATAAATTTGCAGATGTAGCTGCAATGGATGAGGTAGACGAAGAAGGTAATAAAACTGCACTTACAGTAAATGTAACGGCAAAGTTATATTGGTGGGAATTTGAGTATCCAAACCAAGGAATTATTACAGCTCAAGAATTAGTAGTTCCAACTGGAGAAAAAGTATACTTCAACCTAATCGCATCTGACGTAAAGCACTCGTTCTGGATTCCTGCAGTAGGCGGTAAGATGGATACAAACGTAGATGGCATTAATAAATTCTATTTACAGTTTGATAAAGAATCTGCAGGCTTAAATGATGGAGAAGGCGTATTCTACGGTAAATGTGCTGAATTATGTGGTCCTTCACATGCATTAATGGACTTCAAAGTTAAAGCGCTTGAGCCAGAAGCATTTAATGCTTGGGTAACAGCAATGCAAGCAACAGAAGGTCAAACAGCAGATAGAGAATCATCTGATATTGGTGAAGCAACATTTGCTAACTCTTGTTTAGGATGTCACGCAGTATCGGCAGTTGCCGGTAATGGTCTTGGCCCTAACTTAACAACATTCGGTGATCGTAACCGTGTTGCTGGTTTCTTAGAGCATACTGCAGAAAATACAGCAAACTGGATTAAAGATCCCGAACCTTATAAGCCAGGAAACACAATGACTGGAACTTATAATGTTAGCCCTGAAGAAGCAGAAGCAATTGCTGATTATTTAATGACACTATCAGTAGAAAAGTAGTTATACACAATTAGAGAGAAACTTTGAAGGAGGTTAATGTTGTGAGCTCTGTTACACAGAAAAAGGGCTTCGGGGCACATGTATGGGACTATTTAACAACGGTCGATCATAAAAAGATCGCGATTATGTATTTAGCAGCCGGTACACTGTTCTTCGCAATTGCAGGATTTGAAGCGTTACTTATGCGTATTCAATTAATGTTCCCAGAAAGTACATTCATTTCTGCAGGCCTATTTAACGAATTATTAACAATGCACGGCACAACGATGCTATTTTTAGCAGCAACACCAATTATATTTGCATTTATGAACGCGATCGTACCACTTCAAATTGGTGCGCGTGACGTTGCATTCCCGTTTTTAAACTCATTAGGATTTTGGTTATTCTTTATTGGTGCGGTATTCCTTCACCTGTCATTCTTTTTAGGTGGAGCACCTGATGCAGGTTGGACTTCGTATGCATCATTATCTTTATACTCACCGGGCCATGGTATTGATTTCTATATTTTAGGTCTACAAATTTCTGGTGCGGGTACGTTAATCTCGGGTATTAACTTTATCGTAACGATCATTACGATGCGTGCACCTGGTATGACGTTCATGCGTATGCCACTATTTACTTGGACTACTTTAGTTTCAAGTTCATTAATCTTATTCGCTTTCCCTCCACTTACAGGTGGATTATTCTTAATGTTAGTTGACCGTATGTTCGGAGCAAATTTCTTCGACCATACAATGGGTGGTAACACAATTATTTGGGAGCATTTATTCTGGATTTTTGGTCACCCGGAAGTTTATATTTTAGTATTACCAGCATTCGGTTTATTCTCTGAAATTATTCCAGTGTTTGCTCGTAAACGTTTATTTGGATACTCTTCAATGGTATTCGCAACAATCTTAATCGGTTTCTTAGGGTTCATGGTATGGGCCCACCACATGTTCACAGTTGGTTTAGGTGCTACTGCGAACGCAATCTTCGCTGTTGCAACAATGGCGATCGCTGTTCCGACAGGGATGAAAGTATTCAACTGGATTCTTACTATCTGGGGCGGTTCAATTAAAGTTACAGTACCAATGCTATATGCACTTGGTTTTATCCCGTCATTCGTTGCGGGTGGGGTAACAGGGGTAATGCAGGCAACTGCACCACTTGATTACCAATTACACGATTCTTACTTTATCGTAGCCCACTTCCATTACGTAATTGTTGGTGGTATCGTAACAGCATTATTCGGTTCAGCACACTTCTACTGGCCGATTATGTTTAACCGTGCATTGAATCCGAAACTGGGCGTACTTACTTTCTGGATATTCTTTATTGGTTTCCATTTAACGTTCTTCGTACAGCACTTCTTAGGATTAATGGGTATGCCACGTCGTGTATTCACGTACATGGGTGGTCAAGGTTGGGATTTATTCAACTTTATTTCATCAATCGGTGCTATTATGATGGGTATCGGGGTAATAATATTAGTAATCGATGTATTATTATCGATTAAATCTGAGCCTGTTAACCGTCGTGATTACTGGGGCGATGGTCGTTCTCTTGAGTGGGCAATCGAAACTCCGCTACCATTCTATAACTTTAAACAAACTCCACTTGTTCGTGGATTTGATCCTTATTGGATTGAAAAAGAAGAAGGTAACAAAGAAGGTATGGTCTATGCAGAGCCACTAGGTGAAATTCATATGCCAAACAATTCAATTTTACCGTTTATTATGTCAATTGGTACGATGATTGCTGCATTCGGTGCGTTATATAGCCCATGGGGTGATCAAGTTCAGGCAGGTACAGCTACTGGGGCTCCTGCAATAGTTTCATTAGCATTAATTATCGGTGGATTAGGTTTAACGATTGCATGTATGATTATTCGTTCATTCAAAGATGATTTAGGATTCCATGTAACGGTTGCTGAAATTGAAAGTATTGAAGCGGATTTAGCTAATTACCGTGCAACAGGTAAAAAAGGGGGTAACAAGTAATGGATATTAATCAAAAATTTACTCCACAAACTTGGCCAAAACACCCTGAACAAGCTACATTGGAAGGGAAAAACAAGTTAGTTGGACTTTGGATTTTCCTAGCATCGGATACAGTATTATTTGCGAGTGTATTTGCTACATATATCGCACTTAAAGACAGCGGTCCAGCAGGTATGACATACTTTGCAAAAGATCTCTATGAATTACCATTAGCGTTTATTATGACGATGCTGCTTCTTACATCTTCATTGACATCGGTATATGCAATGTACCATATGAAAAATTACAACTATTCAGGTGTTCGTACTTGGATGGGGATTACAGTTCTTTTAGGCTTAGGTTTCTTATGCTTGGAAATTTACGAGTTTTACCACTATGTCCATATTGGATTTGGTTATACACAATCTGCATTCTCCTCTGCATTCTTTACACTTGTAGGGATGCATGGGCTTCACGTAGTCATTGGTTTAGTTTGGATTACAGGATTAATCATCCGTAACAGTAGTCGCGGATTAAACTTATACAATGCACCGAAGTTCTTTGCCGCTTCTTTGTACTGGCACTTCATTGACGTTGTATGGGTATTCATCTTTACAGTAGTATATCTGATGGGAGTGTTGGGATAATATGGGACACGGAACTCATGTAGAAGTACGTACTCAAGCACAATATGAATATGATAAAGCTCATTCAAAAGCTCATATGCGTAAACAAGTAGTAAACTTTGCGATCATGATTTTCTTAACATTTATCGCATTTGCTGCTGTACTAGCAGATTTTTCACCAACTTTTATTATTCCAATTATTTTATTATTAGCTGGAATACAAGTGGTTTTGCAACTATACGCATTTATGCACTTAGAAGATCGCTCAACTCATATGGTTGGCGTAATTGAATTCTTTATTTGGAGTGCAGCCTTCATCGCGTTTACGTTCTTCGTAGCGTTTACAACAATTATTTGGTGGGGTAACTACTAATTTAAGGCGTCCTTAGCGAAAGCTAAGGACGTTTTTCTCATTTTTAGCAATTTTATATTATAAACAGTATTAAAAATATATGTTTGATTCAAACAATTGTCATAGTTCTTTCATTGAAGTTGGAGAAATTGCCATCTATAATGAAATTACTGAGGTTAAAGGAGCGGTCATATGCCGATAAGTATATTTGGTTTTCAAGCATTATGGAGTCCCTATTTAATTATGGGCTTACTAGTCATAACAATTTTTTATTTTTTACTAACAGTCAAGTGGCAAGGTAAATTTAAAGAAAGTGAACCATTAAAGAAAAACGAGGCAATATATTTCGTTCTTGGAATCATTTCTTTTTATATTATTAAAGGATCTCCAATTGATTTGCTTGGCCATATCATGTTTACGATGCATATGGTACAAATGGCATTTTTATTATTATTAGTTCCGATCTTATTTATAAAAGGAATTCCATGGTGGGTTTGGAAGGTAGTCGTGGAGGCGCCAGTTTTCCGGACAATTTTCCGTATTTTCACTAAACCGTTAGTTTCGATAGTAGTATTTATTGGTCTATTTTCGGTTTATCACCTGCCCTCTGTTTTTGACACGATAAAACTAAATGAATTTTATCATTTAGCTTATACGTCGATTTTATTTATTTCCGCTATTTTTATGTATTGGCCACTATTAAATAATGTGGAAGGTCAGCATGAAATGAAAAATATGAATAAATTAGCTTACATTGCATCGAATGCGGTTTTAATTACACCTGCCTGTGCTCTTATTATTTTTGCTACAAGTCCAATGTATGGTACATATAGCAATAGTGATATGTGGCTGAAGGCAATGGAATTATGTGTACCTTCAACAACATTGTCAGGGCTTACGTTATCAGGTCCAGAGTTATTCTCAAATATGGATTTAATAAGTGACCAGCAAGTTGGCGGTGTATTGATGAAAATAATTCAGGAAATTATTTTCGGCGTTATTTTATTCAAGATTTTCCGTAGATGGTGGAATACGGAACGTAAAAATCCAGAGGAAATTACTGAAAATGCTTTAAAAGAGTTCCAAAATAGAACACGCTATCAGTAATATGATAAGCTATTTGTACACTTTAGAAGCAACAAATAATTGAAATTGGATATATTATTTTAGATTGGGGATTTGAAAATGAATGTACCTATTTTACCGACAATAAGCACAGCGTTTATCGTCATTAGTGCGGTGCTCGTTGCGATTGGTTGGGTATTAATTGCAAAAAGGAATATAGAAGCACATAAAAAAGTGATGATGGCAGCTGGTGTATCAGCTTTGATTTTCTTTATAATTTACGCATCACGTACAGTATTTATTGGTAACACTGCATTCGGCGGTCCAGATGAACTAAAAGGATATTATACATTCTTCTTAGTATTCCATATCACCTTAGCAACAGTTGGTGCAGTGTTTGGAATTACAAGCTTACTTTCTGGATATAAGAATAACCTGAAGCTTCATCGCCGTATTGGTGCGATTACAAGTATTATTTGGTTCTTCGTAGCTATTACAGGTGTGGCTGTATATTCTCTGTTGTATATTATTTATGAAGGCGGAGAAACAACGTCTGTAATTAAAGCCATTTTAGGCTTCTAATCAAAAGAGGCTAGGACATAAGTAATTTTTAATTGAGCAGAATTTGCGGAAACAGCAAAATTTGTTTTGCGACGAGTAACCGCAGGAGCAATTATTTTTTCGACGAGTAACCGCAGGAGCACCGACGCCTGAGACGTTCGTGTAAGGCCGTGCCCGCGGAAAGCGTACCCGGAACGGAAACCAATTTTTCGCACAACAAAAAAATACAATTTTTCTCCACGGAGAAAAATTGTATTTTTATTTTGTCCCAACTTTTTTCCTTTTAAACTCAAAATAAAAAAGCTGGATAGTTGCCAGCTTTTTAAAAGGATTATATACCGTATGCAGCAAGTTCTCTACGAACATCTGATAATACTTTTTCACATTCTTTTACAAGGTGGCCAGGGAATACTTCATCTGTGTATTCAACGCCGTGTGGATAATAGTATTTTCCGATTGCAGGCTTATTAATGTTTAAAGTGGCATTAAGAGCACCTACATCACCTGATACTGCGTTACAAAAAACACGTAAATAAAAACGGCCTTCACGGACATCATAACAACGGTCAAATGCCATACGGTCATAATCCCATGCACCATGGCACTCTAAACCGAATTTGCCCATTACCGTCGTTAAAACTTCTTGATCAACCTTTACATTTTCGAGTTGTGTGTCTTCAAAATACATTTCGTAATCCTCCTTTTGCCTAACATACATAAGTATATGGTCAAATTTAATAATAGAACAAAATGGTAATCGATGCAATGACAACATTGTGTCATCGTCACCAAAATTGGTATAATTATACTAAGTAAAAAAGTGTGAGGGGGGACTTCTATGAAGGTGATGTTTCAAATATTAATTGTAGCGACATGTCTTGTAATTATCGTCTATTATACCGAGGGGAACTCACCACAAACGGAATTATTGGAAGGACCGCCTGTCATAACAAAACCGATTGCTGATGTAGAAACACAACAGAGAGATATTGAAAATCTACCGCGTCCGACAACTGGTATTTCTACATTTATCGGGAAATCACCAAAGGATATTCTGGAAACTTATGATCGACCTAATCGCATTGATCAATCAGAATTTGGCTATGAATGGTGGATTTATAATGTAAAGAATGAGCTGTTAATGGTTAGTATAAAGAATGAGAGAGTAAACCAAATTTATACGAATAATATGAGCTTTCATATAAATCCCTTTGAAATAGGGCAAACATTGGATGAGATTTACCGAACGACTGTTTTTGGCCAGGAAATTACTGTGGAGATTGATGAAAATATGTATATCTTTGCAATGAATGAACAAGATTTGCATAATAGAATTTTAGTTAAATATGAAGATTTATATGCTCAACTCTATATAGATGGGGTCACAAAACAATTGCATGGGGTGCGCTTTTTAGATGGCGAAACACTCGTATTACATAAACCTTATGAAATGCAGTTTTTTGGAGAACTCTATGAAGCAAGTACTCCTTCAAGCTATATGCAAATTGATATAAACTTGGCTAACAGAAGGCAATTGACCGACTTGGCGAATTCCTTTCGTATAAAATATGACCTGCCAGCATTATTGCCGTTAGACACGCTCTCCTCATTGGCCAGTGAAAACAGCGAGGATATGTTTTTACAGATGATGGAGGTTTATACGGCTGATGGAGAATATTCAATTGAACAGCAATTAAATGAAATACAGCAGGAATATGAGAAGCATGGAGTGAATGTTGCGGCAAATTATAAAGATACAATCGAGGTATTACACGGCTGGCTAAACTCCAAAGAGCACCGTGCACTATTGACAGATAACCAATTTACGCATATTGGTTCGGGGGCTTATATGAATTACTTTACGCAACTTTATGTTCAGCAAAAATAAAATATTGAAAATTAAACGCTGCATTTGTAGCGTTTTTTTATTGTCTTCATAAAGTATGGTAAGGAGTGAAACCGTGCAAATTGGAGAATTAATTAAAGATTGGCCTTGCACTATGAAGGGCTCCATTAGAGTGGAAATAAATCGAGTGGAAGATAACGCCAACCATATTTTACCTGGAGATATTTTTATTGCAAGGAAGGGAAATAAAACGAGCGGTATTTCTTTTATTGATAGTGCTTTGGAAAAAGGGGCCGTTGCCGTAGTTGTAGATGATGAAGCGTATTTTAATACGTCTGAATTATCAGTTCCGATTATTTGGGTACCAAATTGTTTAAGCTTTATAGCCTATGCGAGTGCAAAAATGTATCATTTCCCTGCTGAAGCATTAAAGGTAATTGCAGTGACAGGAACAAATGGCAAAACAACGGTCACGCATTTTATAGGGCAAATTTTGAATCACCTTAATAATAGAACAATGGTAATTGGAACGAATGGTGTTTTTATAAACGGAGAAAAAAGCTATCCGGAAATGGAATCATTAACTACGCTGCAGGCAAAAAATATCCATTTTTTATTCAGTGAAGCAATCCGTCTTGATATTCCGTATGTCATTTTAGAAGCGTCTTCTATAGGATTGGAAAAACATCGTTTGGATTATTGTGATATTGATATCGGTATTTTTTTAAATGTAACAGAAGATCATATTGAAGACCATGGAAGCTTTGAAAGATATAAAATGTCGAAGCAAATTTTAGCAACATTGGCTAAAAGAAATATTATTAATAGTGATGACAGTGTTTGTCGTTCAATTGGTTTAGCAACTAAAGGCAAGCGTATTTTCTTTGGGAAAGGGAGCCATGTCGATTATTTTCTGCAAACGCTGGTCGATGGTCCATCTTCCACTACGTGCTGTATTCAACATAAAAAAGAAAAGCATATTGTGAATATTCCTTTAGTAGGAGACTATCAATGCAGTAATGTTCTTGCCGCTATTACGTGTGTAAACCAATTAGATTTTCCTTTGGGGGATATTTGCAGCGCGGCTCAAAAACTACTATTGCCAGAAGGAAGATTTGAAAAGGTAGAAAATCAATTAGGTATATCAATCATCGTGGATTATGCTCATACACCTGATGCAATGAAGATGATCTTACAGACATTAAAAAAGCATACGACAGGCAGATTAATTGTTGTATTTAGCTGTGGAGGAAACCGGGACCGGGCTAAACGTCCGAAGATGGGAATGATCGCCTCAATATATGCGGATTATATTATTTTAACGACTGATAATGCGCGTGATGAAAGTCCACAGCTTATTAATAAGCAAATTCGGCAAGGCTTTTCTTCAACGCAATCCTATATTGAACGATTGAATCGAAAAGAAGCAATTGAACATGCACTAAACTATGCAGAAGCTGGAGATACAATCGTTCTATTAGGAAAAGGTCATGAAAAAACCCAGCAAATCGGTGATAAACAGAAGTATTTTTCTGATAAGGCGTTTGTCCGGGAGATGGTAAAACAATTGGAAAAGCGAGTTTAACAAGATTGATTTTCCTTTCATTTCTGTTATGATTAAAATGAGATGGGAGGAATAAACAATGCTCATGACTTCTGATTGGGTTTTTATTTTAGATGAGGTCGATGAATTAAGTGCGATGATCCTTTCTTCTAAACAAGCCGAAAACTTACGCCTTGCAAAGCAAGCAGTATATGAGGATATAGAATTAAGCGCACAAATTATGGCCTTTCAACGTTTAAAAGATCAATATGAGGATGTACAGCGCTTTGGCAAATATCATCCTGATTACAATACAATTATGAAAAAAATCCGCACAGAAAAGCGTCGGATTGATATGATCGAACAGATTGCGACATTGAAGGTTGCAGAAAATGATTTTCAAGATTTACTGGATGAAATTAGCTTGATTATCGGACGCTCCGTTTCTGAAGCAGTTAAAGTTCCGGTAAGCAATCCCTTTTTCGCGAGTAGTTCTTCTTGTGGCACAGGTTGTGGCACAGGTGGAGGATGTTCTTGTTCGGCTTAATAATAGAAACACAAAAGCTCCCGTATTTTTAGGGAGCTTTTGTTTTATACAATTTTGCAATAGATGCGTATTACTGTGAAATTTTTTGAATTAATACTTCAGCTACATCCGGGCGATTTGTTACAATTCCCATTGCGCCTTGACGAAGCAGGCGGTTCATCGTCACTAAATCATCTATATCGCTATAAATTGTCGGTACATTTAATTCCGATAAAAACTTTACAAAACGCGGTGAATCAAAATTGAACACGCCCTGTTTAAGAGGGACTACAAATAAATCAACTTTCGGATGATATAAATGGCCGAATTGACTTGTAAATGAAGTCATTGCCTTTTTAATATCTCCCTCACCTGCACCTAGTGCGATGCGGTTTTGTGCATACAGATTGAAGCGGTCAATTTGTTCGCTATAAGGGCTAGAAACGATAATTTGATATTGAATATCTAATTCTTCTATTAAACGCCATAGTTTAGAAGGCATTAAACTTCCTTCATACGTATCTGGACTATCCTGAATGTTAACGATAAACAATTTGTCCGGATAGGATTCAAACAACTCTCGTAACGTAACTGCAGTAACATGTTGTTCCCTATAAGGGAATGAACCTTCTAAATCCTCAAAATTATAACCAATATTAAACTCTTTTAATTGTTCGAATGTAAAGTCTTTCACAAAACCAGAGCCATTTGTTGTACGATCTATCGTTTCGTCATGAAAAGCAATAATTTCCTCATCTTTTGAAAGACGGACACTGACTGTAAAACCATCGACACCAATTTTTTTAGCTTGATCAAAGGCAAGCAAAGAATGTTCAGGTGCTAAACCAGCTCCACCGTGTTGTGCGATAATAATTGGACGTTCAAATTGCAATGCTTCTTTTGATTCACGTTTTTGTGGTTTCGAAATCGCTTTTGTTCCTGCCCATGCCGCTGCGCTTGCCGCAGCAATTGCTAAAGCAACTTTTGTTTTCTTTCCCATTAAATTCGTCCTCCTCTGACCGTACATTGTTCATTGTAAGTTAGGTGCAAAATATAAGGTGTTGAAATCTTAGATTAATATAGCGTGTTCATAACACGCTACTATTTTCCATTATAACGGAAAATAAGTGCAACTGTCTAAACTCTGTTGCTAACAAATTGTACATTTGGTATGCTTTTATTGGATAAGAAGGTAGAAAAACAGAGGGAATTTGCAGAAATTTGTTGTATGAATTGGCTAAATATAAATTTTTTTATAGAAGAAATGGGGAGTTTTCCATGAATGAAAGACAAGGGTTAATTATATACGTTCATCAATTAAAGCACGCGAAGTCGCTAAGAAAGTATGGACATGTAAATTTCATCTCAAGAAAATTAAAGTATGTTGTAATTTATTGCAATCGAGATGAAATTGAAACGCTGAAAAACAAATTACAACGTCTTCCATTTGTGAAAGACGTTGTAGAATCATACCGTCCATTTGTAAAAAATGAATTTGAAAATGCAAAGCCGGATAAAGCAAAAGAATACGATTATAAAATCGGCTTATAATAGCTTATTGCATTGGTGGTATATAATGATTTAATCGTAAAATTCCAATTAGGTATTGATAAAATTGATTTTTTTCCGAAAAAATAGATGAGTGTTTAATTTCGAAAATATTTTCCTGCTGTCCAGCTTCCTGGACCGTTTGTTTAAATATTTGGATTCGCTTCGAAAGTTTTTCCTCATTGTAGGGAATCCCTTCGCGGCAAATATAAATTGGCATGAATTTGCTTTCACCTGATGGTTTAAATGCAACGGCAAGTGAAGCAACAGTAGCACCCTCATGGTTCGCAGTAAAAATGAACGCGTTATGGAATCGAGGCTCATTGGTTTTAATTAGTTCACAAAGCTCGTAAATATCTCCGTAGCCTTGACCTAGTTCGATAAATTGCTGAATCAATTATAGCACATCCTTTCTTTACAATAGTATCATGATGCAGGAGGATAGGCACATGAAAATTGCCGTAAGTATTTTTTCATTTTTAGCCGTATTAATTGGAACTGTGCTTTTTATGCAGTTCCAAGTTTATTCAGATGAAGTAGGGAGTGTAGATAAAGGGTACAATTATTCTCAAGAAATTGAAATAGTATATCGAGGGGAAAGCTTGGATATTCGACAACATTTCAAAAACTTGCCGAAAGAAGAGCTAACAATAGAATGGCCGATCAGCTCGACTAACCCGAATTGCTTTATAGAAAATGAACATAGCTGTGCACGCTTAAGTGAGGACTCTAAGAAGTTTAAAGAAGGGGAAACGAGGGCACAATCTATTTCCTACGTTATTCCATTGGAGAACGGGCTGCAGTCGAGAAAGTTAATGAAAAATGTATTTGCCTCATTAAAAGGTGGCAATGTTCAGTTTTCAACAATACATATTACGACGGAACAGGAAATTGAAGGTCAGTGGGTAACAGGATTACCTTTAATTGGGGAGCAAAAACTATCTTTAGTCAACTATTCTATGTTCAGTGGGGAAGGTCCCGTTAAAGATTTATTCTGGCAAGATGGCGGATTTGAATTGCAAAATAAGATAGGCGCTTTATCCATCTATTCTAAAACTCCATTAAAGCCAGCATTTTATGAAAAATTGGAAAATGTAAAGTTTTTAAGTGAAGGGCATTTAGCTGTTATTAACGGGACAAACATCGATGGTATGGAAGGATTCCGAATGCTCTTTTTGCCAGACATTACCGTAGCGAAAGTACAGCAAAAGGTCATTATTTCTCAGCTTGAAACAACTTATGATTTTGGAGAGAGTCCACACTGGCTTAAAGAGATGGTCGCATCATTTTTAACTGGTACGATTTTCGGAAGTGAAAAAACGAAATATATTTCTTCGACAATTACCGCTCAAATGACGGATGATCAGTTAGAAGAATGGAGAGAGCGTTTACGTGAAATGGAAGACGAAGCTCTAAACGTGGAATCATTGGATGCCCTATTGTCTGAAGTTTTAGGAGCTTCTACAAAATTTTTAACGATGAATGCCCAAATGGATAAGCGATACCCATTTTTATATAATGATCCAAGAGAAATTTATGTGAACTTAAAAAAACAATCCGATGTTCAGGTCGTTTTGAAAGATGCCGAAGTTCTATATTCTGCAGATTCATTATTAAAACATTTAGGGTATGATGTGAGTATTGGGGAAAATGGGTATTATGTTACGAGTGAGACTCGTGCTTTCCGATTCCCGAATGATCCGGGATTCTATGTATTCAACCAAAGACGATACAATACGGTTTCACTGCCGGTTAAACAAGTTGCGGGACAGTACTTTATTGAAGAGTCATGGTTACAGCGTCTATTTTTAGTCGAAATAAATAAATCGGAAAATCGTCTTACAATTACAGAACCTGGAAATTAGTTATTAGAAAGTTTGGTGGAAATCATGCGCGTTGTTGCAGGAAATAGAAAAGGTATGCCTTTAAAGGCGATTGCGGGAAATACGACACGTCCTACTACAGATAAAGTAAAAGAATCCATTTTTAATATGATAGGACCATTTTTTAATGGTGGCACAGCGGTGGATTTATTTGCAGGTAGTGGAGGTCTTGGGATTGAAACGCTAAGTCGCGGGGCTGCGCATGCTATATTTATCGAGAAGGATGCACGGGCTTTTCAAGTGCTACAGGAAAATATAAAAAAATGCCGCTATGAAGAGATATCAGAACTTTTCAGAACAGATGCAATGCGTGCGGTAAAGGCATTACTAAAAAGAGATATCGTCATTGACTATCTGTTTGTGGATCCACCCTATCATAAAAAGGAATATTATGATTTAGTGGAGACGCTTGTAGAAGGCGGGAAATTGGCCGAAGATGCTATCATTATGTGTGAACATTCTACAGAAGTGACATTGCCGGAAAAATATGGGGTCTTCAGCCTTGCAAGGCAAGAAGTTTATGGCAGCACAATCATTTCGATTTATCGTTATGTAGAGGAAGAGGGAGAAATCGTTTGACAGAGAAAATTGCAGTAGTACCTGGAAGTTTTGACCCAATAACAAATGGCCATATTGACATTATCCGCCGTGCAGCAGATGTATTTGATATTGTATATGTTGCTGTATTGAATAATTCATCAAAGAATCCATTGTTTTCGATTGAAGAACGTACCGCATTAATATCAGAAGTGACAAAGGATTTGCCGAATATTCGAATTGAAACTTCATCGGGACTGCTTATTGATTATGCACGCGAAAAAAAAGCAAAAGCAATCGTCCGTGGGTTGCGGGCTGTTTCGGATTTTGAGTATGAAATGCAAATTACATCGATGAACCGTGTGCTTGATGAAAATATTGAAACGTTCTTTATTATGTCAAAGAACCAATATTCTTTTTTAAGTTCCAGCATTGTAAAGGAAGTAGCGAAGTATGGCGGTAAAGTGGGCGAGCTTGTACCATCTGTCGTCGAAAAAGCATTAAAAGAAAAATTTAATCACTAATAAAAGCTTTTGCGGACGAGAAAAATTCTCCGCAAAAGCTTTTTTTGTGGAATTTCCGCCAAATTTCTTCTATAGAAAAAATAAAGCAAATAAGAGTGGGATGACAATGCTGTATAGAACCCGAATCATAATATAAGGACGTATGGCAATGTTGGCAGTGCGTGCGATGACGATTACTTGTAAGTGAATACTTAAACTTTGAGTAGTTAATAATACGACTGTAAAAAATAACAGCATATCACCGTACAAATGTTGATGAAGCAAAAATAAACCATTTGTCATTTCAAGAAAGCTTGCAATTGCAAGTTCCAAATAGGCAGGAATTGAATCAAATACGACTTCAACACTATGTAAAAACACGTGATAAATCGTTGTGAAAAAAATAATTGTTGTTGCTACAATTAAAATAGTCGGAGCACTCTCCCGAACACTTGTAGTAAAAGGGGTTGGGTCCTTAGGTACTCTTTGAACTTCATTGGAAAGTGTAGGGACATTTAAATATACGATGATTAGCAAAATGAATGAAAAGCTATGTAAAAGAATTAAATATTGCCAGCTAAGTGTAGAAGAATTTAATAGGTCACTACCGACGAATCCAAATAAAAAAAGAGGGCTTGGACAATGGCATATTCCGAGTAAATAGGCTGCTTGCTTTTTTGTAATCGAATTACGCTTCACGAGTTGCGTAATTGTCGCTGCACCTGTAGGATATCCCCCTATTGCACTGATTCCATACGTCTGTAAAAATACAAGAAAAGATATATTTTTATGGGAATGCGTTAATTTTAGAAGCCAATTTGTTAATACTAAATAAGGTAATAAGTACGGAAATAAAGCTTCCATAAATAGACTGACGCCAATATCTGCACCTTCATGAGTAATTTCCGGGAAAAATAATAATAAACTAATTAATGTAATACATAAAAGGATTGTCCAAATAATTTTCATCCTTTTCAATATTTTGTCATTCGCTCGTTCAAATGCTACACTAATTGTATGCAGACAACGATTGAATTAGTCTTTCAACAATTTGGGGGCGTTCTGAAAAATGGGAAGTAAAGGGAAATATGCATTCGGTATTTTTTTCATAATATTAATGGGCTTATCTTTTTACAGGTTAGATTTTTATATAACAAAACCGGGTGGTACATATAATGTAAGTGATTTTCTGGCAATTCAGAATGGCGATCAGGATGATCAGGGATCATTTTTTATGACGACTGTAGCGATGGGGCAGGCGACACCACTATCCTATGCGATGGCAGCTGTAACAGATTATTATGATGTTGTTAAAATGACCGACGTGCGTCAGGAAGAAGAAGATGATGAGGAATACACTGTGCGCCAATTAAAATATATGACCGATTCGCAATTTAATGCGACATATGTAGCGTTCAACCGAGCAGGTCTTGATTATCAAGTTACATATAAAGGGTTATACGTTTTAAATGTGCTTGCACAAGGTGCAGCAGACGGGCATTTGAAGCCGGGGGATGAAATTGTCGAAGTGGACAATATACGGATTGATAGCTTAGAGACGTTTCGTACCATCGTAACACCGAAAGTTAAGGGCGATAAGATTCACCTTGTTGTAAAACGTGATGGAGAGCTTATTGATCAAAATTTGGAGATAAAAGAAATACCAGGCTCAGAAGGACGGGTTGGGATCGGGATAACTTACTCTGAAAGTAAATCCATTAAAACCGACCCGAAAGTGACGGTAAAAACAGAAGATATTGGTGGTCCATCTGCAGGGTTAATGTTTACGTTAGAGCTGTTAAATCAATTAATCGATGAAGATATTACAAAGGGCTATCAAATTGCAGGTACTGGTGAAATGTTGGAGGATGGGACAGTTGGAAGAATTGGTGGTATTGAGAAAAAGGTTGTTTCTGCCGATAAAGAAGGAATCGACATTTTCTTTGCACCTGACGATACCATAACAGAAGCAATGCTTGAGTATAACCCGAGCATTACCTCAAATTATGAAGTCGCAGTTCAAACAGCAGGAGCCATTGAATCAGACATGAAAATTGTTCCTGTAAAAACGATTGATGATGCTCTAAACTATTTGAATAACCTACAACCAAAAAAATAGCTACAAGCGTATAGGCGGAGTTTTATAATCTTCGTCTATTTTTTTATTTGAAAATTGCTGTATGCCTAATTGGTACATTTGTGTGGCACGTATATCAATTGACAATATCGGATCTGTAATAGCTGCTACTCTGCTTATAAGTGGGAGCGTTACAGATTTCTTAATGCTTGAAATATATTGCTGTCCCTTTGTTGTCATACCTAATATACGAATGTAGCTAGGGCTTGAAAAGGCATGTAGCTGCTCTTTCGTTATACCTGTATAAATATGCAAAAGCATCCTTTGAAGACGTGTCCATGTATAGCGCTTTGATTTTAGCGCATTCATGAAATCCATATAATTTGAGCTTGAAGCTGCATATTTAATTAATGAATTTTCAAGCCCTTCTGATACATCTGCATACTGTTTTAATTGCTGCGGAGTATGTCTTAAAATAGCATATTTCATTAAAGGCCAAAAGCTTTCCCAGCTGGCAAAATTCTGATGTTCTTTCTGCCAAATTTGAAGTTGCTCCATGCTGGCGGAAGGTAAATATTTCGTTACTTCTTGGAGCGATTGTCCACTAAATAATGCTTGGCGAATACCTGTGGCACTTGCAATTTCATGATTTGTATCTATGGCGTCATGATAGCCCGCTATGATGCGCTGAACGGTAGCAGGCTGCATCGAGCAATTGAGTTGCTTTATTGCTTCAACATAATGAAATCCTAAAATATTGTTCGGTTTACCTAAATCAATGTATGCATTTGGGGAAAGTTGTTTAAGCTGTTCGTAGGCAATAAAGAGTGCTTGTGGATAGCTTTTTCCGAGTTGAATATTTTCTTTAATAATTTCGTTATAGCGTGCACGATTGTTTTCTATTAAGTGATAAGTGTTGAGAAAGGGCTCAATGGTACCTTGTTCGCTTCCAAATGCCAATGTTGTACATTGCATTGCCTCTAACAGTTGTACTGCGCCTGAAGCAAATCCTGTGGCTTGTGCGGTACTGAAAATATAAGGGAGCTCAATGACAACATCAACGCCGCTTGCGAGTGCCATTTTTGTGCGGTGCCATTTATCGACGAGTGCGGGTTCGCCCCGCTGTAAAAAATGACCACTCATCACTGCAACGGCAACTTCGCTATTTGTCGTACGTTTCGCTTCTTTTACATGATGTAAGTGCCCGTTATGAAAAGGATTATATTCAACGATAATGCCGACTGCTTGCATAAACTTCCTCCTTACGATAAAATAAATTTTTGTTCACATTATTACGCATTTATAAATGAATGTAATAATGCATTATGTTAGAATTAACTTGATTATAAGCATGTTTTAAAAGAGTGACAAGAAATTATCTTGACATCTTTTTTTGTAAGCTATATAATCAACAGTGTTGTCTCGAGGTGATTAACGAATGAAATGGTCAATTCATCAATTATCAAAGTTTCGAAAAGACGGAATGCCGATTGATACTTATGTACAATTGGATGATGTAAAAACTCGTAACACAGATATACGTAACGTTTCACCCGTTCATGTAAAAGGGCTTTGTACTTTAGGTGCATCGCAAATGACTTGTCAATTAACGGTAAGCACTACGTTGACGCTTCCATGTGCTCGCACGTGGGAAGATGTTGAATATCCTGTGAACATCGATACAGTTGAAATTTTCAGTTGGGTAGATGAAGAAAATCGCGGGGATATCGAAGGCGATATTCATTATGTTGTTGGAGACGTCGTAGATATGAAACCAGTCCTAGAAGAATTAATTCTTCTGGAAGTACCGATGCAAGTATTCAAAGAGGATACCGAAGGACAAGTGCAAGGCGGTAAAGGCTGGGCCTATTCAACGGATGAAGATGTAGAAAAAGCTAAGGAAGTTGACGAACCAAAATTGGATCCAAGACTGGCTGCTTTAGCTAAGTATTTTGATCAAACAGATGAATAAATATCTGTAAGGAGGTGCCATCAATGGCTGTACCATTTAGAAGAACTTCTAAAACTGCAAAAAGAAAGCGTCGTACGCATTTCAAATTATCTGTACCTGGTATGGTAGCTTGCCCAAACTGTGGAGAAGCTAAATTATCTCACCGCGTTTGCAAAGCTTGCGGACAATACAAAGGTAAAGAAGTAGTAGCGAAATAATTCAGTATTTACGCTATATAAAGACTAGTTAAGAGGCCATGGCTCTTAACTAGTCTTTTTTCTATATATTCATGGTTTTGCACGGATAGATTGTCAAACGATTCATGCTCCATTACTATTATGTTAGATTGTAAAATAGCAAAATATATTTTCTGCTATATTATAAATAAAAGGGGATGGGCTGATGGATTACTTAATTCATAATGAAGACGGAATTATGACGTTTACGATTAATCGTGAAGAAAAACGAAATGCAATTAACTATGCTGTTATGGATGGATTGAAAGAAGTTATTACATACATAAAAAATCACGATGATGTACGTTTTCTAGTTGTCACGGGTGCCGGTGAAAAATCATTTTGTTCAGGTGGGGATTTATCCGAGTTCCATAGTTTAGAAACCGAAGAAGAAGCTTTCGGTATGCTCAATAAAATGGGGCAGATTTTATATGATTTAGCTACATTGCCAGTTCCGACAATTGCATTAATAAATGGTGCAGCTGTGGGGGGTGGCTGTGAAATTGCGACAGCATGTGATTTTCGATTAATGGCCTCTCATGCAAAAGCTGGATTCATTCAAGGCTCTTTAGCGATTACGTCGGGATGGGGCGGTGGAACGTATTTATTTGAGCGGGGATTACGGCATGACCGCGCATTGAAAATGTTGGTTGATGCAAAGCCGTATGATGCACAAACGTTATTTGATATTGGTTGGGCAATGCGAGTATATATTGAAGGGACAAAAGAACAGGCGCTTGCAGATTTTATCGAACATATGGCGAAAATCCATCCTTCTGTCCACCAAGCCTATAAAGAAATTGAATTAAGAAAATGGCGTGAGCGCAATATGTATGAGCGTGTTATGGAAGAAATCAGACTATGTGCAAAGCTATGGGAGTCTGAAGCACACCATCAGGCGGTACAGAATTTTTTGAACAAGAAAAAATAAAACTTTATAAGAGATTGGAATTGAGTGGGAGCGAGTCCTGAGTGAAGCGTGCAACCCGAAATGACAATCAATTCCCCTAGTTACGATGAAAACTATTTTTCTCGTAACTTTTTTTGTTTTTAAGTCTATTTCGTTCATCATGGCATATAGTAGTAAAAAATATGAGGTGGTGCAACTGTGGAACAAAAAAGAAGGAAAGATCAATGGACAATTGCAGATGATGAAAAGTTAGCTGAAATTGTTATTCAAACGGTACAGAATGGACGTACACAATTAGAAGCGTTTGAAGAGGCAGCACAGCAATTAAACCGGACAAAACAAGCATGTGGTTTTCGTTGGAATAAAACATTACGTGCGCAGTATGGACAGGTGTTAAATAGCGTCAGAAAGCGTCCTAAGCAATTAATGCGCAGTCATCTTAAATTAGCCCTATCCAGCTTCGAAGAACTGACAGAGGCATATAACGATCTGGAAATGAAATATTCAGAACTACAGTCGGATTATGACAAAATTTCAAAGTGGCTTCAGCAAGGAGTTACTTTGACGAAAGGGAAAACGAGTTGAAGGAAAAGATACAATAGATAGAAATAAAATTATTTTACGAGAAAATAATTGTAATTAATTTTAAGGCTACTTACAATAGAAGTAGAAACATAGCGTAATAATGCGCAAATATCTTCTAACAAGGGGGCCTTTTAGTATGGCGGAAGTTAAAGCACAAATGGCAGGTACGGTATTTGAAGTGAGTGTTAAAGAAGGGGACAGTGTGACAAAGGGGCAAACACTTATTATTCTAGAATCAATGAAAATGGAAATAGCTCATGATGCAGAATCAGATGGAACAGTGGCGAAAGTTGTAGTTGCTGAAGGAGATTTTGTCGAAGAGAATGATGTATTAGTAGAACTAGCATAAGCAACGGAGGAATGATAATGACACAGCCTACTTATAATGAGCATTTACAGAAAAAAGTAGAAGAAATATATGCAGGCGGACAACAGAAATATCATGAAAAGTTAAAAGAAACTAACAAACTTTTTGTCCGTGAGCGCTTAAAGCAACTATTTGACGATGGAAAATATGAAGAAGATGCTCGTTTTGCCAATTGTGAGGCTGGAGATTTACCGGCAGATGGTGTCGTAACAGCGATTGGCCAAATTGATGGACAGACTGTTTGTGTTATGGCGAATGATTCGACAATTAAAGCCGGGTCATGGGGTTCACGCACAGTAGAAAAAATTATCCGTATTCAAGAGACTGCAGAAAAAATGCAGGTTCCAATGCTTTATTTAGTTGATTCTGCAGGTGCTCGAATTACAGATCAGCTTGAAATGTTTCCAGGGCGCCGTGGTGCAGGACGAATTTTCCATAATCAAGTACGTATGAGTGGAATGATTCCTCAAATATGTATTTTATTTGGTCCATCTGCTGCAGGAGGGGCATATATTCCAGCCTTTTGCGACATAGTTATAATGGTGGATGGTAATGCTTCAATGTACTTAGGATCTCCACGTATGGCTGAAAAGGTAATCGGTGAAAAGGTTTCACTGGAGGAAATGGGCGGTGCACGCATGCATTGTACTGTAAGTGGCTGTGGAGATGTATTGGCAGAAAATGAGGAACAAGCAATACTGGAAGCGAGACGCTACGTGAGCTATTTCCCTGCGAACTTCGCAGAGTTCCCACCGGTGGATGAAACAAAGTCGCCGAAGAGTGGTAAAACATTGGAAGAAATTATTCCTGAAAATCAAAATGCACCATTTGATATGTATGACTGTATCGATCAATTAATAGATGAAAACAGTTTCTTTGAAATAAAAAAACTATTTGCACCGGAACTGATTACCGGTCTTGCTCGTATAGATGGTCAGGTAGTGGGAATTATTGCAAATCAGCCGAAAGTTAAAGGTGGCGTATTGTTTATAGATTCTGCAGACAAAGCAGCGAAGTTTATTACATTATGTGATGCGTTTTCGATTCCGCTTTTATTTTTGGCGGACGTACCAGGCTTTATGATTGGTACGAAAGTTGAAAAGGCAGGTATTATTCGACATGGTGCGAAATTCATTTCTGCAATGAGTGCTGCGACTGTACCGAAAATTTCCGTTATTGTTCGTAAAGCCTATGGTGCAGGTCTTTATGCAATGTGTGGTCCTGCATTCGAACCTGATGCAGTCATTGCATTACCGACTGCGCAAATTGCGGTAATGGGACCGGAAGCTGCTGTAAATGCTGTTTATTCAAATAAAATTGAAGCGATAGAGGATCCAAAAGAGCGTATGCAATTTGTAAAACAAAAAATCGAAGAATACAAAGAAGAAATTGATTTATATAAATTGGCTTCAGAAATGGTAATCGACGATATTGTTGTTCCGAATCAACTGCGCGATACATTAATTCAACGTTTTAATTACTATAATTCAAAACAAATTGCATTACCGTATCGAAAACATCCGGTGTATCCAGTATAATAATGTTAGCTGAAGGTCTGTCTTGAAGGCAGACCTTTTTAATTCGAAATAAATTTGAGGTATAATAAAATGCGAATTGAAATCATAGGTGCAGGTGCAGTTGGTTTATTACTAGCAAGTTATTTTACGGAAAAGAAAATGGATGTATATATTGTCGGGAAATCATCAAAACAAAAGGTGGATACTGATTTTATATATATACGTACAAATTTGGATCAAACTTTCACTACTATTCAATGTAAGTATAGTTCGGCAGTTTCAAATAAAGCTGATTTAATAATCGTAGCTGTAAAATATGGACAACTTAATGAAGTGTATGCAAGTATGGAAGGTGTAAAAAACTCCATTCCTGTTTTGTTTGTGCAAAACGGATTGGCTCATTATGATGAAGCGCTTGCACTGAAAATGCAAAATATTGCGTTTTGCTCAATTCAATTTGGGGCGCAGAAACTTTCGGAAACGCATGTTGCGCATAAAGGTAATGGTGTGATGAAAGTTGCAGTAGCTAAAGGTGATAATGGAAAATTTGTTTTTTTAGAAAACCTTTCATCTGCGCAGCTTCCTATCATATTTGAGCATGATGCAGAAGCAATGCTGATGGAAAAAGCGTTATTAAATTGTTTTATCAATCCATTGACCGCAATTCTGAAAGTGAAGAATGGCCAATTGATCTCTGACAACAGTACTTTTTTGTTGTTGAAAAGTCTATACAGTGAAATAATATTTACATTTCCGCAATTTGAAAACACATTCCAATTTGATCAAGTTGTTGCGCTATGTAAACGGACGGCGGAAAATAATTCATCCATGCTGGCTGACAGATTAGCTAATCGGAAAACGGAAATTGATACAATTACTGGTGCGGTTTTAAAAAAAGCAGAGCAAAATAATAAAAAAATGCCTATTTTACAGACGCTTTATTTACTCGTGAAAGCGTTTGAAGAGAGTGGTGAAAAAACGTGATCGTATTTCTTCAATTCGCGTTTGCGACAATTATTTTATGTCCGATCATTGCTTTTATCGCCGTAATGGCCGTTTGCCGTAAGCTTAGAATAAAAAAAAATAGAACAATTGGCTTAGCAGCGGATATAACGACATTCCTTTTATTTTTTTCAATTCCGATTGCGATGAGAGGACTGTGGGATATTGGAGTAATGATGCCAATGCTCATTATAGTGCTAGTTATTGCGATTATTTTTACATATATTGATTGGCGAACGAAGAAGGAGATTGAAATAAAGCCACTTTTAAGGAAAATTTGGCGTATTTATTTCCTGTTGTTCAGCTTCAGTTATTTCCTGATATGGATTGTTGGAATTACCCATTCGGTTATGGTATTTATGATGATAGATTAAATCGTGCTGCTGTTTCTTTTTGCTTGTAGGTGAATGGCAAAAAGAAGAGTAAAGCATTTATAAGATTGTTTTAAAATTGAGTAAGAGAGAAGTAGAGGAGAATTTTCATGCAGCTAGAACAAATCCATTCCCCCGTGACGAATAAGCTATTGGAAGATTATTGGTCTGAACGCGCTAATATACATTCATTTTTTGAATACAAATATAATGTGGAATCTTTTGAGAAAAGAATCGAATATTTAAAAAACCATTCATACCGCTCAAAGGAATTAGCGCAAGTGATACGCAGTTATATGGAACAATACGGCGTATCGCAAAAAGCAAATCATTACTTAAATGAACTGGAGCAAGGAGCTGTAGTTGTAGTAGGCGGTCAGCAAGCAGGCCTATTAACGGGACCACTTTACTCGGTTCATAAAGCGATTTCGGTCATTTTACTTGCCGAACAACAACGAAAAGCTTTAAATACACCAGTTGTACCTATGTTTTGGATTGCTGGTGAAGATCATGACATCGAAGAGATAAATCATACGTACACAATGGTGAATGGAGAAATGAAAAAGCGTGGCTATAGTGAACGTTCTAAGCTGAAAAAAATGGCTTCTACGACTGAATTGAATGGCGAAGCCCTAGAGCAGTTTATAGTTAATGTTTTTAAAGATTTTGGAGAAACTCAATATACAGAGGATTTACTGAAAAATGTGTTGCAGCATGCAAAAGATAGTAAAACATTTACTGACTTTTTCACATTATTGATGAATGATTTGTTTGAAAAGCATGGTTTATTAATGTTGGATGCTACATTTGAGCCATTTAGACAATATGAAAAAATGTACTTTGCGCAATTGGTGGAGCATAATGAACAAATTGCGAAAGGTGTCTTTGCTCAAGAACAAAAGCTAGCTCAAGCGGGATATCCGAAACCGATTGAAGCGACAGAGCAAAACGCGAATTTGTTTTACATTAGAGAAGGAGAGCGTTTTTTATTGGAACGCCAAAAAGACTTCTTCAAAAACAGCACAGCTTCTGTAAAATTTTCGAAAGAGGAGCTGTTAGCTATTGCGAGCGAATCTCCTGAAAGTTTAAGTAATAATGTTGTAACACGTCCTTTAATGCAGGAAATGGCGTTTCCGGTATTAGCTTTCGTTGGTGGTCCTGGTGAATTAGCCTACTGGGCAACATTAAAGCCTGCTTTTGAGACATTGCAACTGCAGATGCCGATTTTCGCACCGAGATTAAGTATGACATTGGTTACTCGTCAAGTTGAGACATTGTTAAAGCAAAAAGAGCTATCGATAACGGATGTATTTACAAATAAATCTGAACAAAAGATGAACCAATTTGTGGAAAGCTTAAAAGATGATCGAATAAACAATTCCATTGAACAAATGAAGATGCAATTGCACCGTCATTATGAAGAGCTTACTGATTATTTACGAAGTGAAAACTATCATGGTGAAGACTTATTAGAAAAGAATAAAAATTACCATGAGAGACAATTCGAATATTTGAAAACGAAGCTTGAGAAGCAAAATATTGATAAGCATGAAACGGAAATCCGGCACTACAAAACTATCCAAGCTTTATTATATCCAAATAACCAGTATCAAGAACGGTTTTATAACCCATATTTATTCCTTAATACCTATGGTGAAACGTTGATTGATGATTTATTGGAACTACCTATGAGTATTTCAGATCAGCATCATCTTATTGTCCTATAAGAAACAAGAGTTATCTCATATGAAGATAACTCTTTTTTTGCGTCTTTTTTCACCGAACATATGTGTGAGAATATGCTCATTTACTTAATTTATTTTTATTGGTATTAGAAGTAATGAAATAAGTGGTGGAAAGTGGGGGGATGTGGTACATTATTTATTAAAGTGGGGTGAGTAGCATGTTCATGGGAGAATATCAACATTCTATTGATGCAAAAGGTCGAATGATTGTCCCTGCAAAGTTTAGAGAATCGCTTGGCGAACACTTTGTACTAACGCGTGGGCTAGATCAATGTATTTTTGGATATCCTATGGATGAATGGCGAAAACTCGAAGAAAAATTAAAAGATTTACCAATGACGAAAAAGGATGCTCGTGCCTTTGCACGGTTTTTCTTTTCGGGTGCAACAGAGGTAGAAGTGGACAAGCAAGGCCGAATTAACATTCCATCTACACTAATCGGTTACGCTAATCTTGAAAAAGAATGCGTTGTTTTAGGAGTATCGAGTAAGATTGAAATTTGGGCTAAAGATGCTTGGCAGCAATACTTCGATCAATCTGCTGAATCTTTTGGTGACATAGCAGAGAATTTAATTGGTTTTGATTTTTAACTACTAAGTAAGAGGTGCTTTAAAATATGTTCGATCATACAACTGTATTATTGAAAGAAACTGTTGATGGGTTGAACATCAATCCGGACGGTATTTATGTAGATTGCACATTAGGTGGTGCAGGACATAGTGAATACCTTGTACAGCAATTGTCAGAAAACGGCCGTTTGATCTGTTTTGATCAGGATACAATAGCCATTGAAAACGCTAAAGTACGGTTAGCCGATTATTTAGATCGTGTTATATTCGTACACTCAAATTTCCGTTACTTAAAAGAGGAATTACACAAATTGAATATACATCAAGTAGATGGAATTTTATATGATTTAGGTGTCTCATCACCACAACTTGATACACCAGAACGAGGATTTAGTTACCACCATGACGCGCCACTTGATATGCGTATGGACCAAACGGCAGAAATCAGTGCATATCATGTAGTGAATGAATGGTCATACGAAAATCTAGTTCGCATTTTTTTCCGGTATGGAGAAGAAAAGTTTTCAAAACAAGTTGCGCGTAAAATTGAACAGGCTCGTGAAATTGCACCAATTGAAACGACAGGACAATTGGTAGAGCTTATTAAAGATGGTATTCCAGCTCCAGCACGTCGAAAAGGTGGACATCCCGCAAAACGAATCTTCCAGGCGATTCGAATTGCAGTAAATGATGAGTTAGGTGCAGCAGAAGATTCATTAGTAGATGCAATCGATTTATTGAAAATTGGTGGTCGTATTAGTGTCATCACATTCCATTCATTAGAAGATCGTTTGACAAAAACTCTATTTAAAGAGGCTTCATCACTACCGGATTTACCTCATGGATTGCCGGTTATTCCGGAGCATATGAAACCTATTCTTAAATTAGTGACGAGAAAGCCGATTCTACCAACAGACGAGGAGTTAGCTGCGAATAATCGTTCACGTTCAGCAAAATTGCGCATCGCTGAAAAAATTAACGACAAAGGACGTGGGTAATAAATGGCATTAAGAGCTAGGCAAGTTTATGTTCAACAGCAGCCAGAACTACCTCAACATCAGCAGCAAGAACAAAGACAACCTGTCGTAAGAAAAAAGCCGAAATTAAAGTTTTTTTCTGTTCAGGAAAAGTTTTTGTTCGTAATCTTTACAGTCATAGTAGCATCTTTCGCTGTTTCCATATTACATACTCAAGGAGAAATCCAAACACTTAGTATGGAAATCCAATCAATTGAACGAGACATAGCAGAGGTAAATAATAATAATACTGATTTAAAAGTACAAGTAAGTGAACGCTCCACTCATCAACGTATTTGGGAAAAAGCGAAAGAACTCGGATTAACACTTAATGAGAAAAATGTGAAGGTAGTGCCGGGGGAATGAAAAAGAGAAGATTTCGTTACCAGTATGGAGCCTTTCTAATGTTTTTAATCTTTGGGGGGCTCTTTTTACTATTATATTGGCGCTTCGTTTCGATACAGGCTACAGGGGTAGTGAAAGGGCATGAGTTGGAAGCTGAAGCTTTAGCAAGGTACGAGACGGGTTATGTACTATCGGCAGACCGTGGGAAAATCCTAGATCGCAATGAAAACGTAATTGCTGAAGATACGCTAAGCTATCGACTTGTTGCCGTGATTAATGAATCTGCAACAGAAAATAAAAATAAACCTCGCCATGTTGTGGATAAGGCAGAAACAGCCAAATTGTTAGCGCAATTTATCCCGATGGATGAAGAAAAAATATTGGCCAGACTAACTCCAAAGTCTGGAACAAACACATATCAAGTTGAATTTGGACTTGCGGGGCGCGGGATCAGTCATGAAGTGAAAAAGAAAATCGAAGAACTTAAATTACCTGGGATTATTTTATATAGCGACAAAAAGCGCTATTATCCAAATGGTGCCTTCGCATCCCATCTAATCGGTTTTGCATTGCGCGAAACGGATGATAAAGGGAATTCCTCTGTCGTAGGCAAAATGGGGCTTGAATCTATTTATAATGAGCAGTTAACAGGTAAAGATGGTAAATTGTCATACCAACGAGATGCTCGTAATTATTTATTGCCAAATAGCGATAAAATTATACAGGATGCACAAGATGGTAATGACATTTATTTGACAATCGATAAAACCATTCAAAACTTTTTGGATGAGGCGATGTCCCGTGTAAATGATCAGTACAAACCCCAGTCAATGGTTGCTGTCGTTGCAAATCCTAAAACAGGAGAGATATTGGCAATGTCACAACGGCCAACATTTAACCCGGATACACGTGAAGGATTGGATGGCAACTGGCTGAACGATGTGATAGAAAACACGATTGAGCCAGGTTCTACTTTTAAAACATTTACGGTTGCAGCAGCAATCGATTCTCAAAATTGGTACCCAAATGCCACATACCAGTCGGGCCAGTATAAAGTTTATAAAGATACTATACGTGACCATAATCGGTATGGATGGGGGCCAATTTCCTATTTAGAAGGTTTCCAACGCTCATCAAATACAGCAATGACAAATTTGCTTGATATTATGGGGTGGGAAACGTACGAGAGCTATATTAAGGAATTTGGCTTCGGTCAAAAAACGGGTATTGACCTTCCAAATGAAGCAAGTGGAATTATTAACTCCCGTTATCCTTTGGAAAAATATACAACAACATTTGGACAAGGCTCTACAGTTACACCAATTCAGTTAATTCAAGGAATAACTGCAATTGCGAATAATGGTGAGATGATGCAACCATATGTCATTGATAAAATAGTAAATCCAAATACAGGTGAGATTGTAGAAGATTCGGAGCCTACAAAAAAAGGACAACCTATTTCTGAAGATACAGCAAAAAAAACAAGGGAGCTTTTAGCTTCTACAGTTTATGGGGAAGCAGGGAATGCGAAACGTTTCCAAATCGAAGGTTATAAAGTAGCCGGAAAAACGGGAACAGCGCAAATGCCTAAAGCAAGTGGTGTAGGTTATGACTGGGGGAAAAATGAATTCCTTTATTCATTTTTAGGAATGGCACCTATGGAAGACCCACAGTTAGTTATGTTTATATCCGTAGCGAAACCAAAACTTGCAGATACAGAAATCGGTTCTGATCCTGTATCCCAGGTATTTAACTCAGTTATATTAAATAGTTTGAAATACATGAATATAAATCCAACAGATGTAGCTGAAGTGCAAACGAGCAAAATTGCGGATTATATAGGACAACAAACTGACTCGGTAATGACTAAACTACAGGCAGAAGGGCTACAACCGGTAGTAATCGGTCAAGGGGGAGAAATCTCAGAACAGTTCCCAGCCTCCGATACTTCGTTAACAAAAGGAAGTATTGTATTTTTAAAAACAAATGGCGACATAACGGTACCTTCATTTGAAAGCTGGTCTTTACGTAATCTGCTTGTCTATAAATCATTGTCAAAACTGCCGATTGAAATTGTTGGTGAAGGGTATGTAGAAAGTCAGAGTATATCCCAAGGGACGGTAGTTGTTGACGATGCACCAATCGTAGTAAAGCTTAAAACACCTGAAGAGAAACATTCGACACCACCAGCAGAAGATATGGAAATGGTAGACGAAGAAATTGAAGAAGAACTTCCACAAGATTAGAGAGAGTTGAATACAAACTTCATTTATAACATACGCTATTTTAGGTGAGGTGTCATAATATGAAGTGGGTAACAACGAAATCAAAAAAACGCTTAACATGGATCGCCATCGCACTAGTAGTATACGGCGTGGCGATTTTTGTTAAGTTAGTGTCCGTTCAAGTGATTCAGTACGATAAGCTTTCGACAATGGCGAAAGAGAATTGGGACCGGGAAATTCCATTCCATGCGGAGCGAGGGAAAATTACCGATCGAAACGAAGAAGTCATCGTTTCGAATGAATTAGCGCCAACGTTGTACTTCATGCCATCGCAAAACGAAGATAAAGAATATGTAGCAGATGCCATTTCCAAAGTGCTGAACAAAGATCGTGCCAAAATTTTAAAAAGATTAGAGCAACGTATTTCTTTAGTGAAAATAGCACCGGAAGCAAAAAATATTTCATATGATCAAGCAGTGGCAATCCAACAAATGCAAATTCCAGGCTTGTACAGTGGAGTTGATTATGTGAGGTCCTATCCGCATGGGAACTTATTGGCGCGTTTTTTAGGTTTTACAGGTGTTGATAATCAAGGGCTAGCAGGAATTGAATACGAATATAATGAATTATTAAAAAGCTCGAATGCAGCAATTCGATTATTCACTGATGCAAAAGGAAATACGTTAGAACATGTAGATGACGAATGGAAAAACGGTAAGGATGGAGCAACAATCCAGCTGACAATTGATTTAAAACTCCAAAAAATTGTCGAACGGGAATTGTCGCAGGCAATGGTAGAATACGATGCTGATCAGGCGTTGGCTATTGCCATGAATCCGAACAGTGGGGAAATACTGGCACTTGCTTCTTTCCCGACGTATGATCCAACCAAGTTTTCAGAAGTGGACCCAAGTATATATAATCGTAATCTTCCAGTATTTATGTCGTATGAGCCAGGTTCAACGTTTAAAATCATTACTCTAAGTGCGGCTATTGAAGAAGGCGTTGTAGACATGGAACATGACCATTTTCATGACGCAGGCTATACGATGGTTGAAGGAGCACGTTTACGCTGCTGGAAACGTGAGGGACATAAAGACCAAACGTTTTACGAAGTTGTCCAAAACTCCTGTAACCCTGGATTTGTCGAGCTTGGTCAACGAATCGGCTCGGATAAATTACTCGATTATATCCATCGATTTGGATTTGGTAAAAAAACAGGTTCTAATATAGCAGGAGAATCTTCAGGAATACTGTTTTCAAAAGAGGCATTTGGTCCGGTAGAGCACGCTACTACGTCCTTTGGTCAAGGTGTTTCCGTAACGCCAATCCAACAAATGCAGGCTGTTGCAGCAGCTGTTAATGGCGGCACACTATATAAACCATATACTGTAGCGAAAATTTTAGATGGAAATACCAATGAAGTGATTATGGAACAGAAACCTGAAGTGAAAGCACAAGTAGTTAGTGAGGAAACATCGGAGAAAGTTCGTCATGCTTTAGAGCTAGTTGTAGCGAAAGGTTCCGGTCGTCAAGCTTTCCGGGATGGATTACGTATTGCAGGAAAAACTGGGACTGCCCAAAAGGTTGAGAATGGACGTTATAAGGATGGAGATTATATCGTTTCTTTCATCGGTTTTGCACCTGCGAATGATCCAGAAATTATTGTTTATGTAGCGGTAGATAACCCTAAAAGTTCATTGCAGTTTGGTAGTGTAATTGCTGCACCGATTGTCGGGCGTATTATCGAAGACGCGGCACCGCTGTACAATATAGAAAAGCAAGAGAATCAAATAGAAAGAAACTACGTTTGGGGCGATGAATTGACAGAGCGCATACCAAATTTTGTTGGGTTGACAAAGGAAAAGGTTATACCGAATTTGTATCCTTATAGAATTCAATGGCATGGAGAAGGAAATGAGATAATCGAGCAAGTTCCACCGCCTGATAGCCAAATTCTTCAAACCGACATTGTTCATTTATATTTAGGAAATTAAATTGGATTTCAGCCTTTTAAAATTCAGCTAAAACAACTATTATAGTGAGGGTTGTTTTTTCACAATAACATATCAGATACAAACCGTTGAAAAATCAAACGATCCATCATATCCAGACAGAAGTTTTAAAGGAGATATATTATGACATTATCAACAACATTGACCATACTTTTTTCATCATTTTTATTGACGGTCATTTTAGCACCAATGGGTATACCGCTTTTACGAAGATTGAAGTTCGGGCAAAGCATACGAGAAGAAGGACCTCAATCCCATATGAAAAAAGCTGGGACACCTACAATGGGTGGATTAATTTTCTTATTAGCTATTATAATTTCGACAATTGTTGTCGCAATAATTTTTGACTTATTTACAACACAAACGGTTGTACTATTACTTGTTTTAGTTGGATTTGGGGTAATTGGCTTTTTGGATGATGGATTAAAAGTTATTTTTAAACGTAATTTAGGCTTAACTTCACTACAAAAGTTAATTGGCCAAATCGCAATTGCGATCGCAGCATTTTTACTATTACGTTTAGGTTCTTTTGACACATCTGTAGGTATTCCATATACAGATATATCCATAGACCTAGGAATCTTGTATGTAGGTTTCTTAATTTTTTGGTTAGTAGGGTTTTCCAATGCAGTCAATCTAACAGATGGCTTAGACGGACTTGTATCAGGTACGGCTTCAATCGCGTTTGCAGCATTCGGTGTTATTGCACTGTTTAATGAGCAAGCCGATATTGCGCTATTTGCATTTGCTGTAACAGGTGCTCTGCTAGGATTTTTAATTTTCAATGCAAACCCGGCAAAAGTATTTATGGGAGATACAGGATCTCTGGCGCTTGGTGGTGCATTGGCAATGATTTCGGTATTAGTAAAGCAAGAGCTGTTGTTGTTATTAATCGGTCTTGTTTTCGTCATCGAAACATTGTCGGTTATTTTGCAAGTAGGAAGTTATAAACTTCGTAAAAAACGTATTTTTAAAATGAGTCCTATTCATCATCACTTTGAATTATCAGGATGGTCTGAATGGAAAGTAGTTATTGTATTTTGGTCGACTGGTTGTGTCGTAGCACTTATAGCAGTTTTAGCGGAGGCGTTATTATGATGGAGTATGAAGGATTGCAATCAAAAAAAGTACTAGTGTTAGGTTTAGCAAAAAGTGGAGTTGCGGCAGCTGAGCTACTTCATCAATTAGGAGCATTTGTAACAGTAAATGATGCAAAACCATTTGATGCAAATCCCGAGGCGCAAGAGCTATTATCAAAAGGAATTACGGTGATTTGCGGACGGCATCCAGAGGATTTGTTGGATGAAGGGTTTGAACTTGTCGTTAAAAATCCAGGTATTCCATATACAAATCCGATTATTGCAGATGCTATTGAAAAGGGTTTGCCAGTCATTACAGAAATGGAACTTGCTTATTTAGTAAGTGAAGCACCTTTCATCGGTATTACGGGTTCGAATGGTAAAACGACGACAACGACTTTACTTTATGAAATGTTAAAAGCTGGTCAGTTAAAGCCGTTAATTGCCGGGAATATCGGAACTGTGGCTTGTGGCGTTGCAGCAGAAGCAAGTGAGGATGAAGTTATTGTAACTGAATTATCCTCATTCCAATTAATGGGTACACGTACTTTCCGACCACGCATTGCCATTTTAACAAATCTTTATGAAGCCCATTTAGATTATCATGGGACATTTGAGGAATATGCAGAAGCTAAATTTGGTGTAACACGCAATCAAACGAGCGACGACTATTTTATTTATAATGCGGATCAGCAAATTGTTGCTGAATACGCAAGTAAGTCAAAAGCTCAACTAATACCTTTCACTACAAAAGGCCGGTCAGATCATGGCATTAGTGCAGATGAAAAAAATATTTACTGGTATGGAGAAGCGATATTAAGTCGTGAACAAATCGTTTTACCCGGTGATCATAATCTTGAAAATATATTATGTGCCGTTGCGGCCGCTAAGTTGCAAAACTGTCCGATTGAAGCGATTCAGGAAGTGCTTGCAACCTTTGCAGGTGTTCGCCACCGTACACAATTTGTACGAGAATGGCAAGGACGAAAAATTTATAATGATTCAAAGGCAACGAATGTACTCGCAACAAAAAGCGCTTTAGCTGCCTTTAACAGTCCAATTGTTTTGTTAGCCGGCGGATTGGATCGTGGGCATTCATTTGAAGAGCTTCGTAAGGAAATGACACGCGTAAAAGCAGTTGTCGCATTTGGGGAAACTGCACTTCGCTTAATTGAATTTGCAAAGTCATGTGGCATTACAAATATCGTACGTGCAATTGATGTAGAGGATGCAGTCGGTTACGGGGCAAAAATATCTGAGGAAGGTGACATCATTTTATTGTCACCTGCATGTGCAAGTTGGGATCAACATGCGAGCTTTGAAATTCGTGGCGACTTATTTATTGATCGTGTTATGAAACTTTCATAAGAAAGGATAGTTACACTGTCGCAAAAGTTACAACAATATTTTTTTATAAGTGCAATCGTTTTGTCGATTATAGGTATAGTCTTTATTTTTTCTGCTGGTACATATTGGGGTAATGTTCATTATACTGGACAAACCCCATTTTACCAAAAGCAGGCCATTTATTTTATTATTGCGCTATTTATTTGTATAGCAATGATGAAATGGGAATTATTAAGAAGTCAAAGAATATGGGGTATGCTCTATATTGTCTCGTTAGTGTTACTTGTTGCAGTAATGATTCCTGGTATCGGAATTGTTAGAAATGGCTCACAAAGCTGGATCGGCATAGGTCCATTAACTGTTCAACCTGCTGAGATTGCCAAAGTAACAACAATTATTTATATTAGCGCATTATTATCGCAGCGGAAATCATATGAACGAATTGTTCAATGGAAACATTTTATGATTTTAATGATTCCATCCGCACTTATTATGTTACAACCAGATTTTGGTGCTGTATTCATTTTAGTCGTCGTCGTTTTAATTGTGTTTTTTATTGCTCAATATCCGTTACGCCTATATGTCATTCTAATCAGTCTAGGAATGGCTGGATTGGTCGGGTTAATCATTGCCGCTCCGTACCGGCTAAAACGTATTGAGGCATTTATCAATCCATGGGCCGATCCTTTGGGCAGTGGATTCCAGGCAGTACAATCCTTATTTGCAATAGGACCTGCAGGATTATTTGGACATGGCTTATTAAAAAGCAGACAAAAGTATTTATATTTACCAGAACCGCAGAATGATTTTATTTTCGCAATTATTTTAGAGGAAATCGGACTTGTTGGTGGGATGGGACTACTGCTTATTTTTGCGTGCTTTTTAGTATTTGGCTATCGATTGGCTTTACAGTGTGATCATGTTTTTCACTTTTATGCAATATGCGGATTAACAACGATGATTGCTGTTCAGGCAGGTCTTAATATCGGGGTTGTCATAAATTTGTTACCCGTAACGGGTGTAACATTGCCATTTATAAGCTATGGAGGGACTTCGTTAGTCGTAATATGGGTTACCGTAGCGCTCATTTTGAATCTTTCAAATGATAAAAGAAAGGAGTAGACAGATGATGGAAAAGATAATCGATATTACAGAGCGCGTACCTACTATGAAAAAACGTAGAAGACGCCGTACAAATTTAAAATTTCTTGCATTAGTTACAGTATTTCTTTTCGTCATCATGATACTTCTTTATTTTCAATTACCTTATAGTGATATTAAAAAGATCAATATAAAGGGTGCACAGCTTAAAGAAGACACATTTTATATTGAACAGACGAATCTAAATGTTGATGATTCCTTATGGGGATTTAAAATTCCGGATGTGCAGCAAAAGATTGCTCAGCATGAATGGGTGAAATCTGTAGAGGTACGACGGAAGTTTTTAAATGAAGTTGAAATCACTGTCGAGGAATGGCAAAAAGTAGCCTATATATCAAAGGATGGGGAATTTTACCCCATGCTTGATAATGGGGTTGTTTTTAATGAACCCAATGCAATTGTTCCAATCGATGCGCCAATTTTTTTGAAATTTGAAGATGAGTCTTTACGAAAAAAGCTATTGAAGGAGCTTGCAAAATTGAAGCCTGAGGTATTGTCACTTATATCTCAAATCAATGCAAACCCTTCCGAAGCCGATCCCTATTCGATAACGCTTTATATGAATGATGGTTATGAAGTTCGGGCAGATGCGAATACTCTAGCCGAAAAGCTCAATTACTATCCGTCAATCGTTGCCCAAATCGAAAATGAGGAAGCATTTGAAAAAGGGGTTGTAGATATTGAAGTTGGTTCTTACTACAGACCTTTTTCAGATGAATATTCTTTAGTTGACAAAGATTCAGAAAACCTGGATCTAAATGATGAAGGCAGTGCTGAGACCGAAGAAGGGGGGCAACTGGAAGTAGAAAATGATGAATAGCGAAAACAACAACAGAAAACAACCTAAGAAAAAGTCATTATTGTTGTCTCGTAAATATATTGCTTTATTAATAGTATGTATAATAACCGGTTTTATAATCGGTTTTTCTTATAATTTATCAAAGGACAAGCGTACGTTAAGTTCTGCCTCTCCACAATTTGAGCAAGAAAATCAATATAGGGAAGATTTAATTGCAAAAAAGGAACGCAACAAAGAGTTGGCAGAGGAACTCGCGCAATTGGAAGATAAAATTCGTGCATATGAAAAGCAATTTTCCTCTAATGAGGCTCAATATGAACAAAATCGACAGGATGCAGAACAATTACGATTATTATTAGGATTATCGGCTGGAGTAGGACAAGGCATTAAAGTTACGCTTCGAGATGGTGATTATAATTCCAATACAACGAATCCAAATGAGTATATTGTTCACGAAAGTCACATATTTAAATTATTAAATGAACTAAAAATTGCTGGGGCTGAGGCCATTTCAATAAACGGACAGCGGTTAAAACCGAATTCGTATATTATTTGTAACGGACCAGTTATTACGGTTGATGGGCAACAGTATCCAGCACCATTTGTAGTAGAAGCAGTAGGTAACCAAGAGGTGTTAGTCTCCTCATTGGAATTGTCAGGTGGGGTATTTGACCAGTTGATCAATGAACAAATTGTCGTGACTGTAGAAAAAAGCGACTTAATAGAAATGAAAACTATCAGCGATGAGTAAGGCATAATATCGGAGGGAAGATGATGACGAAAAAAATGTACCGTAATATTACGATGATCTCGTTCATCATTGGCTTTATGCTGGCGGTGCAATACAACACTGTTCAAAGCCCGGCTGAACGTAACACAGTAGATATATGGGAAATACGTCAACAACTTTCAGTGGAACAGGAGCGGCATTCAGAGCTTCTAACAGCAATTAGCGACCTGTCTGAAACAGTAAGTAAATATGAAGATGCGGAATTTAATAATCCTGAAATTCTATTAGAACAAACAGTAAATAATTTAAAAGAGCGTGCAGGTATTTTACCAATAAGCGGACCAGGTTTGACATTGAGCATCGAACCTTCACAGGAGCTAATGGACTTTGGTTATGAAATCAAGCCTGTATCCCCTGAATTATTAATTCGCCTTGTTAACGATTTATACCGCAGTAATGCACATGCAATTGAAATTGATGACAAAAGGTTGACCTATAATACCGCCATTCGTGATATTAACGGACAAACAACTATAAATAGTGAGCCAATAGGGGAAACTAATATAGAAATAAATGTGATAACACCTACTTATGAGCAAGCTGAAAAGTTAAAAAATCATTTATTGGCTTCTTCATTTCAGGATGAATTCTATATCGACAATCTTGTATTGACAATTCATGAAGCAGAAAAAAATGTACGAATAAACTCAGTCGTAACCGTGCAAAAAAGTAATTATTTAACTGAGAAATAGAAGGGGATGCGAATATGTGGTTACCACTTTTAGGACTTATATTTGGTGTGGTATTGGGTATTTTAACAGATATTCAAATTCCATCTGTCTATGAAAACTATTTATCAATTGCTGTACTAGCTGCTCTCGATACAATGGTCGGCGGAATTCGCGCACAACTACAACAAGTATATGACGATAAAGTATTTATTTCAGGGTTTTTCTTTAATATAATTTTAGCAGCAGGATTGGCTTTTTTAGGAGTTCATATAGGTGTAGATTTGTATTTAGCTGCAATTTTTGCCTTTGGAGTACGACTATTTCAGAATATTGCAGTAATTCGTAGGCTGATTTTGACAAAATTTGAAAATAGAAAACATAATAAGTAGGAAAACTCATAACAATCACGTTAAAATATCATTACAATTTATCGTTTTACTTAGACAATCATGTAAATTTACAATAGAATAAACTATAGGAGTAATCGAAGGAGGTGCAGAAGTTGAATCATCAAGAAATATATGTCTCGCTCGATATTGGATCCTCTTCTATAAAGGTCCTAATCGGAGAAATGAACGATGATCAATTGCACGTAATTGGTGTAGGTCATGTGAAATCAACTGGTATAAGAAAAGGTGCAATTGTTGATATAGATGCAACTGTACAATCGATAAAAAAAGCTGTGGACCAAGCAGAACGAATGACTGGTATAAAAATAGAGGAAGTAGTGCTCGGTGTACCAGCAAATCAAACTATCTTACAGCCTGTAAAGGGAGTAGTGGCGGTAAATGGTGAAGACCGTGAAATTACGGATGATGATTTGGCACGGGTAATTGACTCTGCACAAGTTATGTCGATTCCACCAGAGCGAGAGCTAGTAAACTTAATTCCTAAACAATTTATAGTAGATAACTTGGATGAAATTAAGGATCCACGCGGAATGATTGGTATTCGCTTAGAGATGGATGCAACGATGATTACAACCTCAAAGACGCTTGTACATAATGTATTAAGATGTGTAGAACGTGCAGGTTTGCAAATTCGTGAAATTTATTTACAACCATTGGCAGCAGGTAACTTTGCGCTGACGGAAGACGAAAAAAACCAAGGGACGGCTTATATAGATTTAGGTGGTGGCTCCACAACGGTTGCTGTATTCCAGGATGGTTTACTGAAGAATACGGCAGTTATACCGGTCGGTGGAGATCATATTACAAAAGATTTATCGATTGTACTAAAAACACCTACTGAACAAGCTGAAAAAATTAAAAAGCAGTATGGACATGCTTTTTATGATGATGCTTCCGATGAGCAACTATTTGATGTACCTGTTGTTGGAACAGATACAACAGATCAATATAGCCAACGCTATATCTCGGAAATTATCGGTGTACGTTTAGAAGAGTTATTTGAATTAGTTTTAGATGAATTAGCTCGAATGGGTGTACAGGATTTACCTGGTGGTATAGTAATTTCTGGTGGAGTAGCACAGCTGGAGGGCATTGCCCAACTGGCACGTCAAATTATGCTGACGCGAGTTCGTATTTATACGCCTGATTATATCGGTGTTCGTGAACCAGCCTTTACAACTTCGGTTGGTTTAATACGATACGCAAATGCAGAAGACGATTTTTACGGAAGAAGTGAGCCGGTAGACCCTTCTTCATATGTAGCACCTTATCCTACTCAATCAACTCCTTCTAAAAAACAAGCAAATGGGCCGGAGAGAGTAGAAAGCGCAAATAAAGTAAGTGTGATTGATCGCGCAAAAAACCTATTAAACAAATTTTTCGATTAATACGAAAATGAATGACGTGAACAATTAGGAGGAGAAGTGTATGTTAGAATTCGAAACGGATATGGACCAATTAGCCGTTATTAAAGTAATCGGCGTTGGTGGGGGCGGTAACAATGCTGTCAACCGCATGATAGAACATGGTGTACAAGGTGTAGATTTTATTGCTGTTAATACAGATGCACAAGCTTTAAATCTATCAAAAGCTGAATATAAATTACAGATTGGCGGAAAGTTAACGCGAGGACTTGGCGCAGGTGCCAATCCTGAAGTAGGGAAAAAAGCCGCTGAAGAAAGCCGTGAGCAGCTGGAAGAAGTATTACGCGGAGCAGATATGGTATTCGTAACTGCTGGAATGGGTGGAGGTACAGGTACAGGTGCAGCGCCGGTAATCGCTTCTATTGCACGTGATTTAGGTGCATTAACAGTAGGTGTTGTAACACGTCCATTCACATTTGAAGGCCGTAAACGTCAAACTCAGGCAATTGGCGGGATTACTTCGATGAAGGAAGCCGTTGATACATTAATCGTTATACCAAATGATAAATTATTACAAATTGTTGATAAATCAACACCGATGCTGGAAGCCTTCCGTGAGGCAGATAATGTATTGCGTCAAGGTGTACAAGGTATTTCGGATTTAATCGCTACACCTGGTTTAATCAACCTGGACTTTGCTGACGTAAAAACAATCATGTCTGATAAAGGTTCAGCATTGATGGGTATTGGTATTGCTGCAGGTGAAAACCGTGCAGTAGAAGCAGCGAAAAAGGCTATTTCTTCTCCATTGCTTGAAACATCGATCGATGGGGCAAAAGGTGTTATTATGAACATCACAGGTGGAACGAACTTAAGTTTATTTGAAGTTCAGGAAGCAGCAGATATCGTACAATTAGCTTCAGATGAAGAGGTTAATATGATTTTCGGTTCTGTTATTAATGACAACTTAAATGATGAAATAATTGTTACTGTAATCGCAACAGGGTTCTCTGACGACTTTATTGTCCAAAAACCACAGCCTGTGCGTCCGTCAATTGGAGCGCGCCAACAAGCTGCGACACAACAGCAACCTTCACGTATGCAAGAACCGGTACAACAGGAAGCGCCGCGTCAACAGCAGCAACAACAACAGCAATCAAACTATCAACAGGATGATGCGCTGGATATTCCGACGTTTTTACGTAATCGTCGCAATCGCTAATTATCAATCCAATATACAATATAAAAGCTAGTTTAACGTTTCGAAATGGAAACGTTAAGCTGGCTTTTTTTGTCGAATGCTTTTGAATGAAGTAATACTATGTCATACGATTATTGGGTTTTACTGCAACGGTTAGACAAAAATCTCGCATTTGCTTTGATAATCTTGTTTTAGGAGGACAATACATGTATGCAGAATGGATTCTTTTAATGAACTTTTTAATGAATCTCGTATTACTAAAATTTACAGCAACTATGACTAACGCCATCATTCCAATTTGGAGATTAATTTTAGCAGCCTTTTGTAGTGCGATGATTGCTGTGTTATTTATGGGAAACATCTTTATGTTACTTGTAAGTTTCATCTTACTATTAGGTATTGCTTTTTCATTTAAATGGAAAATATTTTATGAGCAAGGCAAGTGGATATTGATTGCTACTTTGCTCGCTGGTGGATTATTAACAGCATTACAGCCATTTTTGCTTGCATCTCCATTTTTCGCATATATTTTTATATGTTTCGGCATAGTATGTATTAGTTTGACAGTAATGAGAAAAGGCTGGTTTCAAAAATTGCAGCAAGTTGCACAAAGTCGTTATGTGACAACTAGTAAAGTTGAATTACTGGATATGCAATTAGAGCTATTAACGTATATCGATACAGGGAATGAATGCACGGAACCTTTTAGCCAAGCACCCGTACATTTTATTTCATTTAAAACCGTTCAATCTATGTTATCCGAGGAATTTAACAAATGTTTGCTTGCATGGAACGAACAGGAGCCTTACTCATTGACAATGTTTTCAAAAGAGGTACAAAAACGAATACGTATAGTTCCGATTACCACGGTACAAAAAGGCACAGTACTTGTACCAGCTTTCCGTGCCTCGATTAGTGTTGGCGATAAAGCGTATTCAAACCACTATGTTGTTTTTACGAAAAATGATGCGCGCTTTCCGCAAAATGCCCAAATGATTGCACATGTGTTTGTCCTAACGAATTAATAAGGGAGGATCGATATTGCTTAAAAAAATTCAATCGATAATTTTAAACATACTGAGCTACTTTAGAAGAAAAAAAGGGACATACTATATAGGGGGACATGATTCATTGCCTATTCCATTAACTAGAGAAGAAGAAGTTGTCGTAGTCGAAGCCTTTATGAATGGTGACTTGCATGCCAGAGATATGTTAATTGAAAGAAATTTACGTTTAGTCGTTTATATTGCAAGACGTTTTGATAATACTAGCACACCGATAGAGGATTTAATTAGCATAGGTTCAATTGGGCTTATTAAGGCAATTGAAACATTTAATTTAGATAAAAATATAAAATTAGCCACATACGCATCACGCTGTATTGAAAATGAAATTTTAATGCATCTACGTAAGACGAGCCGTATGAAAGGCGAAGTTTCCTTTGATGAGCCGTTAAATGCTGATGCAGATGGCAATGAATTATTACTATCAGACATACTAGGTACTGAGGAACATATTATTACATTAGACGTAGAACGTAAAATTGAACGTCAGCACATGTTCAATGCCATTAATCAACTAACTCCAAGAGAAAAATACATTATGGAATGCCGTTTTGGATTAAACGGGAAGGACGAAATGACGCAAAAGGAAGTAGCAGATCATTTAGGCATATCGCAATCATATATCTCTAGATTAGAGAAAAAAATCATTTTAGATTTACGGGAATATTTAAACGAACCAATTGCATAAGATGGTTAATTTTGGCGCGCATAGCAATGGACAATTCGGACAAAATGATTGAAAAGACAAAAGACAATCAAGTTCGGAAGGTGAAGTTGTATGCGTACAAAAGTGGAATTATGTGGTGTAGATACATCAACATTACCAGTACTAAAGCCAGATGAAATGAAGGATTTATTTATCCGATTACAGCAAGGGGAATTGGTTGTTCGTGAGCAATTGGTATTTTGCAATCTACGGTTAGTGCTCAGCATTGTCGGTCGCTATGCATATCGTGGTGAACAGGCGGATGATTTATTTCAGGTAGGTTGCATTGGCTTAATGAAAGCAATTGATAATTTTGATTTAAAGCATAATGTCCGATTTTCGACATATGCTGTACCGATGATTATGGGAGAAATTCGCCGCCATTTAAGGGATCACCATGCATTGCGTGTTTCCAGATCACTGCGCGATATTGCATACAAAGCGATGAAAGCGAAGGAACAATTTATTGCAGAAAATTTAACAGAGCCTACTATCGAGCAATTAGCTCAGGCTATTGAGATGAAAAAAGAAGATGTTCTATTTGCACTGGATGCAATTCAGGACCCCATGTCATTGCAGGAGCCTATTTATTCTGATGGCGGTGATGCTATATTTATGATTGATCAGATCAAAGATAAAGTAACAGAGGAACATTGGGTCGGTTCAATCTCACTGCAAGAAAGCATGAAAAAATTAAATAGTAGACAAAAAATGATTATAGAAAAACGCTTTTTCTTAGGCGAAACACAAACTGAAATTGCTCAATCTCTAGGTATTTCACAGGCACAGATTTCAAGATTGGAAAAAAGTGCAGTAGAAATGATGAAACGTGATTTTCGTTAAATAGATAGAAATGATGAAGGACTGTCCAACTTGTAGGGCTGTCCTTTTATTCTATATTCACATACTTATTCGAAATGTAATTTAAATTTCAAAGAGAGGATGGAGGAATGCGTTTTTCAACCGTTCAGGAGAAGGAAATTATTGAAGCGACAAGCGGAAAATTTATAGGTTATATTGTGGACGCAGAAGTAGATGAAAAGGAAGGGGTCATCACGGCTTTTATAATATCTCCACCAAAAAAGTTTTACCATTTATTTCAAGGGGAAGAGTTAGTGAAGAAGATTGCTTTTAGTCATATACTCACAGTTGGAAAAGATGTTATATTAGTGAAATCATACGATGATTAGTTCACCCTATTCATTGAAAATTCCAGTGTGCCTTGATACAATGTAAGAAACTATTGTTGTAAAGTTGGGAAAAAAGTGGCGAAAATCGAAGAAAATCTATTAAATATTCAAAAACAAATAGTAAACGCTAAACAACGAGCAAATACAGATCAAACAGTAAACATTATCGCAGTGACAAAAGAAGTAGATATCGCTCGTACTAAAGAGGCTATAGAAGCTGGGCTAACAAACTTGGGAGAAAATCGCCCTGAAGGCTTAATGAATAAATTACAATCTATAAATTCAAATGTTTCCTGGCATTATATTGGCTCCCTGCAGACGAGAAAAGTAAAACAAGTCATTAATGATATCGACTATTTACATTCGCTTGATCGTTTAAGCTTAGCTGAGGAAATTGAGAAAAGAGCTACAAAAGCTGTGAAATGTTTTATACAGGTGAATGTTTCGGGAGAGGAATCGAAACATGGCTTAACGAAGCAGCAAGCGCTGGATTTTGTGAAGCAACTTGAGCAATTTTCAAAGATTATAGTAGTGGGTTTAATGACAATGGCTCCTTTTACAGAAGACGAAACCGTTATAAGACAAGTGTTTAAACAGTTAAAACAATTGCAACAGGAAATGTCACAATTGAACATACCAAATGTACCTTGTACTGAATTATCGATGGGCATGTCAAATGACTACGAAATTGCAGTTGAAGAAGGGGCGACATTTGTTAGGATTGGAACAGCTCTTGTTGGTTAAGGAGGGTTTAATGTGAGCATTAAAAACATTTTTGATAAATTCTTCTATTTAGAGGAATTGGAAGAAGAATATGATCAAGCTCAAACGCAAACATCGCAAAAACAAACACCAAAAGCTGTACACAGTGATTCACAGCAGTATTACCAGGATTCAGGGCACAAGCAACAACCACAACTCATTCAAAATCGAATGAAAAAGGAGCGTAAAATGCAACAGCAACCACCACGCAATGAAGTTGTTACGCAAAATCATAACAATGTTGTGAGTTTACAGGCTGCATCGTCATCAAAAAATTCAAAACTTGTTCTAATAGAGCCTAGAGTATATGCTGAAGCACAGGATATCGCAGAACATTTAAAGAACAAGCGCGCTACCGTAGTTAATTTACAGCGAATCGATCGTGACCAAGGGAAACGAATTATCGATTTTTTAAGCGGAACAGTGTATGCTTTAGGTGGAGATATTCAACGTATTGGAAATGATATTTTCTTATGTACACCAGAAAACGTAGAAGTATCAGGAGAAATTTCTAATTTAACGTTTGAGTAATTAAATTTTGTGAGGTAAAAAAATGATTATATTTTCAATTGTAAATACAGCATTTATTGTGTATCGCTTTATGCTGATTGGTTACATATTAATGTCTTGGATTCCAGCACTACAAGATTCAGCAGTTGGTCGTTTCCTTGAAACAGTATGTGAACCTTATCTAGGTTTTTTCCGTAAATTTATTCCGCCGATTGGTATGATTGATATTTCACCAATTGTAGGTTTATTTGCATTAGTATTCATTGAGCGTGGCGTTTATAGCGTACTAGCATTTTTCTTATAATATAATTGCAAGAACTCCTGCCAATGTAGGAGTTTTCTTTATTTTAATAAAGAAATATAAATTAATGTTTTACGAGAAGTTTATTTTAAAAGAAAAGTGGAAAAAATAGAAAGACATTCTATAAGAAAGTAGGCATAATGATGGAGCATTTAATACAACATTTCCGCAAAGATGAGCAACCATTTATTGAGCAGGTAATCGGTTGGCAACGTGAAGTAGAGGATCGTTACGCCCCAAAGCTGACTGATTTTTTAGATCCGCGACAACGTTTTATCGTGCAATCCATCATTCAGCAATCGGAAGATCTTCAAGTGTTTACAGAAGGAGTTTTTGAAGAGGCAGAGCGCAAGCGCATGTTGATTGCCCCTTCCTATTTACAGCCGGAAGAATCAGATTTTCAAATAGAAGTTTATTCGTTAAACTATCCATCAAAATTTGTGCAGCTCCGCCATCCTGATGTATTAGGTGCACTTTTGTCCATTGGCTTGGATCGTGGAAAGTTTGGGGATATACGACTTAGTGAAAATACAGTGCAATTTGCATTGGCAACAGAAATAGCTGATTATGTAAGAGCAAACTTATCGGGAATTGGCAAAGTAAAGGTGCATGCTGAAGTAGTAAACCCTGATACACCATATATTTTAAATGAGGAGCAATGGAGTGAAAGTTCACATACTGTGTCATCGATGCGTTTAGATGTTGTACTTGCAACAATTACCAATATTTCACGGCAAAAGTCGCAAAGTTTAATTCAGGCAGGCAAAGTAAAAGTAAATTGGACAGTGCGTGAAGCGGTCGCCTTCGAATTACAGGAAGGGGATATTATTTCTGCGCGCGGCTATGGACGCATGAAAGTCATCATGACAGAAGGGCGAACGAAAAAAGATAAAATACGTTTGCAAGTAGGACGTTTAGAGCAAAAAGTATAAATTTTCATCTGTTTTTGGGGAAATATGATGTTATTCATTAGAGAAACGATTATAATACTCTTAAGAACATACGTAAAAAAGGAGAGTAGAACGATATGCCATTATCCCCTCTTGATATACATAATAAAGAATTTACGCGTGGATTCCGTGGATACGCTGAAGACGAAGTAAATGAGTTTTTAGATCAGATTATTAAAGACTATGAAATTATTTTGCGTGAGAAAAAGGATCTGGAAGAGAAAGTGAAAATGATGTCTACTCAAATGAATCATTATAATTCTTTGGAAGACACATTACAAAAGTCGATTATCGTTGCACAGGAAGCTGCGGGTGAAGTACGTCGCAACTCAGAAAAAGAGGCAAAATTAATCGTCAAAGAAGCCGAGAAAAATGCAGATCGTATTGTAAATGATGCCTTAACAAAAGCACGAAAAATTGCAATTGAAATTGACGAATTAAAAAAGCAATCTAAAGTTTTCCGTAATCGTTTTAAAATGCTGGTAGAAGCTCAACTAGATTTGTTAAATACGGATGATTGGGATCGTTTGTTAGAATATGATGTCGATTTAACGGAAATACAGGATAATAATCGTCATGAGACTAATGAAGATAGTCAAAATGATGAAAATGCGGTCTATTAATAGTGGGGGCTTGACATTTCATCTAGCCTTTTCATATACTGAAAAATAATGAATAGGATGCATAATGCATCATGCGTTGACGGAGACAGTAAATTTAACATTGTGGTTTAGCGATTCGAGGACGGTGAGAGCTCGAACGAAGCAGGTTAAAATGAAAATCACTCCTGAGCTAAATAGCTGAAATTACAACTTTATGAAGCAGGCGTCCAAGACACCTCCGAAATAAAGAAATTCCTCTGGCAAAAGCTAAAGTGTAATTGTTAAGTAAGCTATTTCGTAGAACACGACGTTACAGTGTCTAATGAGGCTATATTTTTAGCGAATTTAGGGTGGTACCACGAGACTAATGCTCCTCGTCCCTTTTCTATAAGGGATGGAGGGGCTTTTTTGTTGTTTGAAAAGTATCCAAATCCTTTAGAGCGTTAATAAAATTATGATTAGTATAGAACGCTAAATCATTTGCTTAAACGTTGATTGGAATGGAGGGGAGATGGAACGAATGCTAAAATCGTCACGTCCTGTGACAACGCATTCGTGACCAACATAGTGTTGGCCCCCGACCCGGAATGGAAATCAACAATCAGTAATCAGCAAGCAATAAGATAATTAGGAGGAATTTTAAATGGTAGAGTATAAAGATACGTTATTAATGCCGAAAACCGACTTCCCGATGCGCGGAGGATTACCAACGAAGGAGCCGCAAGTTCAGGCACAATGGGATGAAATGGACATCAATAAATTGGTGTTAGAGCGCACAAAAGACCGTCCACACTATGTATTACATGATGGTCCTCCATATGCTAACGGTGATATCCATATCGGGCATGCATTAAACAAAGTATTAAAAGACATGATCAATCGTCAAAAATCGATGACAGGTTTCCATGTACCTTATATTCCAGGGTGGGATACACACGGTTTACCAATCGAGCAGGCGTTAACGAATAAAGGTGTTAAGCGTAAAGAGATGTCGGTAGCAGAATTCCGTCAGCTTTGTGAAAAATATGCTTATGAACAAGTTGAAAACCAAAAAGGTCAATTCCGACGTCTAGGTGTACGTGGTGATTGGGAAAATCCTTATATCACATTAAAACCGGAGTTTGAAGCACGCCAAATTGAAGTTTTCGGTAAAATGGCGGAAAAAGGCTATATTTACAAAGGGTTAAAACCTGTTTACTGGTCACCATCTTCTGAATCTGCATTAGCAGAAGCAGAAATTGAATATAAAGACGTTGAATCTTATTCAATCTACGTAGCATTTGGAATTAAAGATGCAAAAGGTGTAGTTCCTGCAGATGCAAAATTTGTTATTTGGACAACGACACCATGGACAATTCCAGCAAACTTAGGGATTTCAGTAAATCCTGAATTCACATATGCTGTAGTTGAAGCAAACGGCGGCAAATATATCGTAGCGAAAGATTTATTAGATAAATTAGCTTCTACATTCGGTTGGGAAGATGTGCAAATCGTTCAGGAAGTAAAAGGCGCAGACCTTGATATGATCGTAGCGGAGCATCCAATTTACAAACGCGATTCATTAGTAATGGTTGGTGAGCACGTAACGGCTGAAGCTGGTACAGGATGTGTACACACAGCACCAGGTCATGGTGAAGATGACTATCAAGTAGGTAAACAATACGGCTTGGATATTTTATCACCAGTCGATAACGGTGGTTGCTACACGGATGAAGCGCCAGGCTTTGAAGGATTATTCTATGAAAAAGCTAATCCAATTGTAATTGAAAAATTAAAAGAAGAAGGCGCGTTATTGAGCGTTTCTAAATTCCAACACTCATACCCACATGACTGGCGTACAAAAAAACCAGTAATTTACCGTGCAACACCACAATGGTTCGCATCTGTAGAAATGTTCCGTAATGAGTTATTAGATGCGGTTTCTGCAACTGAGTTTACACCTGCATGGGGTGAGACACGTCTTTACAATATGATTCGTGACCGTGGTGACTGGGTAATTTCCCGTCAACGTGCATGGGGTGTACCAATTCCAATTTTCTACGCAGAAAATGGCGAACCAATTATCACACCTGAAACAATTGCACATGTTTCAAAATTATTCCGTGAGCACGGTTCAAATATTTGGTTCCAGCGCGAAGCGAAAGAATTATTACCGGAAGGCTTTACGCATGAAGGTAGCCCGAACGGTAAATTTACAAAAGAAAATGACATTATGGATGTTTGGTTCGACTCAGGTTCATCGCACCAAGGTGTACTTGCAGAACGCGGTATGAAATATCCGGCAGACCTTTATTTGGAAGGTTCCGACCAACACCGTGGCTGGTTCAACTCGTCACTAATCACATCTGTTGCCATTAATGGTCATGCACCATATAAAGGCCTATTAACACATGGCTTCGTATTAGACGGTGAAGGACGCAAAATGTCAAAATCACTAGGAAACACGATTGATCCAATCAAAGTTATGGGTCAATATGGTGCCGATATTATTCGGATGTGGGTAGCATCTGTTGATTATACAGGTGATGTTCGTATTTCAATGGATATGCTGAAGCAAGTTTCTGAAACATACCGTAAAGTTCGTAATACACTACGCTTCCTGCACGGTAACGTTACAGACTTCAACGAACTGACTGACCGTGTGGCATATGAAGATTTACGTGAAATGGATCAATATATGTATATGCGCTTACAAGATGTTATTAAAACAGTTCGTGCTGCATATGACCGTTATGATTTCTCGACAGTTTATACAACAGTGAATAACTTCGTAGCGATCGAATTATCTTCTTTCTATTTAGATATTGCAAAAGACGTTGTATATATCGAAGGAAAAGATAATAAATACCGTCGTGCGATGCAAACAGTAATGTATGACACATTAATGGCGTTAGTAAAATTATTAACTCCAATTATTCCACATACTACAGAAGAATTATGGAGCTACATTGAATTCGAAGGCAAACCACAATCTGTCCAATTAACAGACTTCCCTGAAGCTGTGGAGCAAGAAAATTTTGCCGAATTACGTACAAAGTGGGCGAAAGTAATTGTAGTAAGAAATGAAGTATTAAAAGCGTTAGAAGAGGCGCGTAATGCTAAAACAATCGGTAAATCATTAGAAGCAAAAATTTCAGTTTATGCAGATAGTGAAACAATCGAACTGTTAAATGATGCAAATATCGACTTTGCACAGCTTTCTATCGTTTCTCAATTCTTTATCGCCGGCAGTAAAGAAAATGCACCGGAAGAAGCTTTAGTACTAGAGAAAACAGCTTTAGTAGTAGAAAAAGCAGACGGTGAAAAATGTGAGCGTTGCTGGACAATTTCAGAAACAGTAGGTACGAGCGAATCACATGCAACTTTATGTAAACGCTGTGCGGATGTTGTAGAAGACTATTACGTATAAAAAAATTAGAACGCTGTTGCCGATAAGGTAATGGCGTTCTTTATAGCATTTTTAGTTTTCTGAAAAATAAAAAATTTAGGAGTGATATAGCTTTGGCACAAGTAGAACAAAGGCTATTTACACCTGATACATTCATCCAGGGGGTAAAAGATTGTATTCCGACTTTACTCGGCTATATAAGTATCGGTCTTGCATTTGGTGTCGTTGGAATTGCATCTGGAATTTCTTTACTTGAGATATTTTTACTGTCGGTGCTTGTATACGCAGGATCAGCACAGTTTATCTTTTGTGGACTGTATTTAGCGGGTGCACCAGTTACTGCGGTTATCATCACTATTTTCATCGTAAATTTGCGCCATTTATTAATGTCCTTAACGATTGCACCGTATTTCACTAAGTATTCAACATTGCGCAACATAGGCTTTGGCACATTACTGACCGATGAAACGTTCGGTGTATCTGTCGTTACAGCAGGAAAAGAAGGGCGCCTTGGCGGGAAATGGATGAATGGATTAAATATTACAGCGTATACGACTTGGATTGCGGCGTGTACTATAGGTGGAGTCATTGGTCAATGGCTGCCGAATCCAGAAAAATGGGGGCTGGACTATGCGTTAGTGGCAATGTTTGTGGCATTGCTTGTTCTAACACTCGCAAGTATTCCAAAAGAAAAATTAATGCATTACATAAAGCTGATTTTCATTATGGTCATCAGCATGTACGGAATGCTCTACTTTATGCCCGGACATTTAGCCGTCCTATTATCAACTGTTGTAGTAGCATCGATTGGGGTGGCATTGGAAAAATGACAACTTCTATAGCAATGGTATTATTAATTTTAGGCTGTGCTGTAGTAACATGGATTCCTAGGGTATTGCCGTTTATATTAGTGAAAAATATGAAATTGCCAAAAATTGTCCTGCGCTGGCTTGCCTACATACCGGTATGTATATTATCGGCACTCGTAATTGAGGGATTCTTTGAGAAAGAAGACGCAATCGTTACGGTTCAATGGATGAATGTGCTAGTATTTATTCCGACATTATTCATTGCTTTACTTACAAAAAGTTTATCGAAAACAGTGATTGCCGGAGTCGTGACAATGGCAGGATTTCGATTGTTCTTTGGCATAAGCTAAGTAGCAGCTTATTTAGTTATCGTGGCTAAATAAGCTTTTTTATATTAAGCCACTGCTTTTATTAGCAAATGTGGTTTTGAAAGTAGAACGTTTATTATGAAAAGTAGAACCTTTTCACTCAGAAAATGGAACAGCGCGTATCATAAGTAGAAGCCACTACATTTATTAGCTAATAAAGTTTTAAAAGTAGATTCCTTTTCACTAAAAGACGAACTTTATTTTCCTTCTTTAGACACTTTTATCATGTTTAAATTATCGTTCAACCCTACAATTATGTTAAGATAGGAAAGATATATCGTAAACGGAGGATTTGCTGTGTATAAATATTACGGAATAGCTATAGTTGCAGTCATTTTAGATCAATGGACAAAATGGCTAGTCGTTAAAAATATGGAATTAAGTGAACGCATCAGTGTTTGGGATCCTTGGTTTGGCATCCTATCGCATCGTAACCGTGGTGCAGCATGGGGCATGTTGGAAGGACAAATGTGGTTGTTCACAATCGTAACAGTTGCTGTCATTATCGCCATTATTTATTTTAATCATACAGAAGCAAAGGGTAAGCCACTTTATCATATTAGTTTAATGCTACTTTTAGGTGGTGCGGTTGGAAACTTTATTGACCGTTTATTCCGTGGAGAAGTTGTTGATTTTGTCGATGTTTATATACCGGTAGTCAATTATCACTTCCCAATCTTCAATATAGCTGATGCAGCATTGACAATTGCTGTAGTCATGCTCTTTATTACGATCATTCTAGAAGAAAAAAAGGATAAGAAAAAGGTGAAATAATGGCAGTAGTCACATTAACGATAGAGGAACTTACTGGAGAACGTATTGATAAGGCACTTTCACAAATGGAAGAATCATGGTCACGTTCACAAATTGGCAATTGGCTTGAGGAAGAGCGCATTTTAGTAAATGGCGTAAAAGTAAAAGCAAAATACAAAGTAAAACAAGGGGATGTCATTGAAGTAGACGTTCCTGAAGTAGAAGATTTAGAAATCGTTCCTGAAGATTTAGATTTAGAAATTGTTTATGAAGATGCAGACGTATTAGTTGTAAACAAACCACGTGGTATGGTGGTACACCCAGCACCTGGGCATACTTCAGGTACTTTAGTAAACGGCTTAATGCATCATTGTAAAGATTTATCAGGCATTAACGGTGTAGCACGTCCAGGAATTGTGCACCGTATTGATAAAGATACTTCGGGCTTATTAATGGTTGCCAAAAATGATGTTGCCCATGAAGGATTAGTGAATCAATTAGTCGATAAATCGGTAACACGAAAATATACAGCGCTCGTACATGGTCATATTGCCCACGAAAAAGGAACAATTGATGCTCCAATCGGGCGTGATCAAAAAGATCGCCAAAAGCAAGCGGTTGTAGATAAAGGCAAACATGCTGTGACACACTTCCAAGTGATAGAGCGTTTCGGTGAGTTTACTTTAGTTGAATGTCGCTTAGAGACAGGAAGAACACACCAAATCCGTGTGCACATGAATTATATCGGTTTCCCATTGGCAGGGGATCCAAAATACGGTCCAAAGAAAACAATTGATTTCGGCGGACAAGTATTACATGCAGGTGTATTAGGATTTATCCATCCAGTAACGAAAGAATATTTAGAGTTTGAATCACCACTACCGGAAGACTTCAAACAATTAATAGAAGAGTTACGCGGGTAATACATTTCTTAAAAGAGCAACCGAATCCTTTAGAGGGTTCGGTTTTTTGCCGTTCCGGGACAGGGATTCCGGGCGGCTTGCCTCCCAGATTGAATTGCGTAACGAGATAAATAGAGGAACGAATTTCCGTTATTTTAAAATTAACCTAAAAATGAGCTACATCATTCAAATAACGGTAAACTCTAATCTTATTTTAGGAGGACAAGGAAAAAGTTATTTTTTATCGTTTAAATAATGTAAAATAATACAATATATACCACATTATTAATTGGTCTTGCTGAGAAATCCAAACATTCATAAAAATATTTTTATAAATCCAAACTCTCGCATATTGGAAATCGTTAATAATTAGAGAAAGGAGTTGTATTCTTGTTAACTATTCATGATTTAAAAGAAATAATGAATCTCTATACAGAGCCGTTAATTCGTTTAGCTTATTACTACGTAAAGGATCGCCAGGCAGCAGAGGATATTGTACAGGAAGTATTTATAAAGATCTATCATGCTCAATATAAATATGAAGAACGTGGAGAACTAAAAGCTTTTTTATACAAAATGACCGCTAATAAAAGTAAAGATTACTTAAAAAGCTGGACATATAAAAAAGTACAACTGCAAAAAATTTTTCCTTCAACGAGTAAAATAGATTCAGATGGTTTGGTTAGGAAAGATGAGCAAACAATCGTTGGTGATGCAATCCTAGAATTGCCATTAAAACATAGAGAAGTACTTATCTATTATTATTTTAATGATATGAAAATTAGTGAGATCGCTCTTTTACTAGCTACTTCAGAAAGTACGATCAAAACACGACTAAGAAGAGGAAAAGAATTATTAAAGGATGAATTGAAAGATATTGAATGGGAGGTGCTGCTAAATGGATAACTATACACCTAATGAGATAAAAGATTTAAAAATAATGAAACAACGCGTTATGCAAAATGTAGTGCAAGAGATCGAGAATAAACAACCAAAACCAAAATATAGATGGCGTTTTATAATAATCAGCGCAATTTTCACATTAAGTATGTTCTTCTTTATGTTAAACCAAATAATGAGCGATAATCAGCATTCAGCTAATACCCCGCAACTTGATTTTACTCAACCGCAATTTTATGAAGAACATGGTTTATTTTATTTGAATGGATTTACTTTAGGCGATTCAAAATCAGATATAGTAGAACGCTTAGGAGAAAAGAATTTAACAGAAATTCGAGTAGCAGAACTAATAGCCAACAGTGAGTTAACAGAGATTCAGGAGGACGGCAATGGTGCTGACTTTATATTAGATTATAAGGGAGAGGCCAGATTTTACTTTTATGATGAGAAGTTATTTTCAATGTTACTTCTGAATACAAATGAAGAACAGTTTGAAAAAATATATAAGGCATACAATGGAATGAAATTTACGGCTTATGGAGACCATTACCTTTATTCAAGTGAAACTTCTCATATAGTAAAAGCTGAGACAACTCCTATGGGGAATTTGTATTTATATTTATCAATTGCCGAGCCTGAACAACTAATGGAGAATGAAGGGTATATAAAATTGATAGAAGGTACAGATTAGCTATATATTAGATAATTTAGTTTTGAATGAAAATTATTGACGGATAATTAAGATTATTTAAATATTTATTTTCAGTTGTCTGACCTTCAAAATGCTTATTGACTTCTAAATTGATGAGGCATATACTGACTACAGTGAGCTACAGACCTTGACGAGAGCAAGCAGGTAGACGCTACTATTCAGAATATTGTTCACCTTTAATGGCAGTCCAGAGAGGCTGAGAAGGGATAATGTAAGCATTTACGGCATTTTTGTGCGCAAAAATATCCGTATGCAGTTTTTTCAACATGACCTTTTCAAACCCTCTAGAACTTCTAGAGGGTTTTTTGTTTGAAATGAAGACATTTAACATCCCCGTGAACATTACTAAAAAATGAAAGGAGAAAGAACATGGAACATATTTCGGTATTACTTGATGGTCCATCGATGAACCGTGCAATTACAAGGATTGCACACGAAATTATTGAACGGAATAAAGGTATTGATGAAGTAATTCTAGTAGGAATTAAAACACGCGGTGCCTATTTAGCTAAACGTCTTGCAGAAAGAATAGAAACAATTGAAGGAAAAGCAATCCGTACAGGAGAGCTGGATATTACATTGTACCGTGATGATTTATCAACAAAGCAAGTGGATGATCAAGCTCAAGTACAGCAAGTAGATATTGAATATCAAGTTAGCGACCAAAAAATTGTTCTTATTGATGATGTCCTTTATACAGGAAGAACAGTACGCGCGGCTTTGGATGCTGTCATGGATTTAGGAAGACCTGCACAAATTCAGTTGGCAGTTTTAGTGGACCGTGGTCATAGAGAGCTTCCAATTAGAGCAGATTATGTAGGGAAAAATATTCCGACATCGAGTACAGAGCGTATTCTAGTGAATTTAGAAGAAACAGATGGGCAAGATATTATCACGATTCATAAAGTAGATTAATTAGAGCGTACAGGGAGAGAAAATAATGTCAAAAGCAGTATTAGATATTCAAGAGAAGCCAAGTGCCGGTCAGCTGATCACATTTAGTTTCCAGCACATGTTTGCCATGTTCGGATCAACAATTTTAGTACCGAAATTAGTCGGGTTAAGCCCTGCAATTGCACTATTAACAAGCGGAATCGCCACAATTATTTTCCTGCTCGTAACACAATTTAAAGTGCCAGCTTACTTAGGCTCTTCCTTTGCTTTTATTTCACCAATTATTTTAGTAACAGGATTTGGACAAGCAGGTGTAGAAGTAAATCCAGGAAATGCCATGATCGGAGCGATGGCAGTCGGGGTAGTATACGGAATTGTTTCTTTATTAATTTGGAAAACAGGTTATAAGTGGCTAATGAATATTTTACCACCAATTGTTGTAGCACCGGTTATTATCGTTATTGGATTAGGACTATCAGGTGTAGCGGTCGATATGGCGATGAACGTGGATGGGAAATACAACGGACTTCACTTCTCGGCAGCATTGGTAACATTGGCAGCAGCTATTATTTTCAACGTATTCTTTAAAAATATATTAAGTGCAATGCCAATTTTACTTGGAATCGTAGTTGGCTATATTTACTCAGTAATTGTCGGTATCGTTGACTTTACAGCAGTGCAAAATGCGAAATTCCTGGCAATGCCGGAATTCCTGATTCCAGGCGTTGATTATGAATTTAAAGTTACAAGTGCAATTTTAATCGGTATGGTACCAGTGGTTATTGTAACGATTTCAGAGCATATCGGTCACCAGCTGGTGTTGGGGAAAGTTGTAAATCGTAACTATGTTAAGGATCCAGGCTTACATCGATCACTTTTAGGGGATGGGCTAGGAACATTTGCATCGGCCTTAATTGGAGGACCTCCAAAAACAACGTACGGCGAAAATATTGGTGTACTTGCAATCACACGTGTTTACTCGGTTTACGTTATTTTAGGTGCAGCGATAGTCGCAATTATTGTGTCCTTCTCAGGACAGCTAATGGCATTAATTGAAACGATTCCAACAGCAGTGCTTGGGGGGATTTCAATTTTACTGTTCGGTATCATCGCAGCAAGCGGTTTGCGTATGTTTGTGGAGAACAACATAGACTTTGGGAACAACCGAAATATGGTAATTGCCTCTGTCATTTTAGTAGTAGGAATCGGCGGAGCCGCAATGCGATTCACGGAAAGCTTTGCTATTGAAGGTATGGCGTTAGCGTCGATTATCGGTGTTGTTTTAAATCTAGTATTACCAGGTCGTGAAATAGTTGAAAAAGATATTTATGAAATAGAAGAATAAGCAATACCTTTTAAAGATTTGTCCAGAGAGGCTACGAAGGGTATGACATACAAGGTTCATTATCAAGATGATACCTTAGTTTGTTACACCCTTTAAGCCTCGCTAAAGTTATAGCGGGGCTTATTTGTAAACAACGTATGCATATTTAAACAAAAAGTAGATTAAATATACAGAATGTAATAAAATAAAATTAAGCTATCGGTTACTTTGACATGTAATTGATAGTAGCGGAGGGCGCGGGCATGAAAAATTTATTATCAATGGAACATTTATCGAATGAAGAAATAATGTCTATTTTAGATCGAGCACAACATTTCGAAAATGGAAAAGAACCGATTCTAAAGCGCGCTTACAATGTAGCAAATATATTTTTTGAACCTAGCACCCGTACAAAAACAAGCTTTGAAATGGCGGAGCGCCGTCTAGGATGTACGGTAATCCCCTTTGATGCAGAATTTTCGAGCACTACAAAAGGAGAAACGCTGTACGATACTGTCAGAACATTAGAAATGATCGGAATAGACGCAGTCGTAATCCGGGATAAAGAAGATGAATATTACAATGAGCTTTTAGAAGGAATCGGGTGTGCGGTTATTAATGCAGGAGATGGTGCTGGTCAACATCCTTCTCAATGTTTACTCGATCTTTATACCATTCGGAAAGAGTTCGGTGAATTTGAAGGCTTGAATATAACTATTGTCGGAGATATATCACATAGCCGTGTCGCAAAATCAAATGCAACAGCGCTGCAGCGTTTAGGGGCAAATATTCGATTTTTATGTCCGCCTGCCTGGGCAGGTGACTTTGAAGCTGCACATAGTTGGGATGAAGTGCTCGAAGATAGTGATGTCATTATGCTCTTACGGATTCAACATGAACGGCATTCTGTAAGTAAAAATTTTTCAAAAGAGAGCTATCATGAAGAGTACGGTTTAACGGTTGAAAGAGAAAAGCTCATGAAAAAAAGTGCGATTATTATGCATCCAGCCCCGGTCAACCGTGATGTAGAAATTGCTGATGCCCTTGTAGAATGTGAACGTTCCCGAATTTTTCAACAAGTACGAAACGGTGTTTACACAAGAATGGCAATATTAGAGACGATTTTGAAAGGGAGAGATTAAAATGACAACGGTTATTCAGGACGTGAAGTTACTAAATGAAAAAGGAGAATTAGTAATTTCTACTATTGTAATAGAGAATGGCAAAATCGCTTCAATTAATGGAAACATACCATCTAATGCAACAGTTATAGACGGAAAAGGTCTTTTTGCATCACCAGGTTTTGTAGACGTACATACACATTTACGTGAACCGGGATTTGAACATAAAGAAACGATAGCAACAGGTACAGCTTCAGCAGCAAAGGGAGGCTTTACAACAATTTGTGCCATGCCAAATACAAAGCCTGTACCAGATTCTGTTGAAAATATGCAACTGATTAATAATTTAATTCAAGATAGTGCACTCATTCGCGTATTGCCATATGGATCACTAACAAAGGACATTTCAGGAGAAGTTCGAACTGACATGGAAGAGTTAAAAGCACATGGCGCAGTTGCATTCTCTGACGATGGTGTTGGTATTCAGCTCGCTTCTACAATGTATGAGCAAATGCAACAAGCAGCAAAACTGGATGCGGTAGTTGTAGCACACTGTGAAGATAACTCACTCATTTATGATGGTGTTATGCACGAAGGAAAACGAAATAAAGAACTGGGCTTACCTGGCATCCCATCAATTTGTGAATCTGTTCAAATTGCACGTGATGTGCTGTTAGCTGAAGCAGCAGGTGCACGCTACCATGTTTGCCACGTATCGACGAAAGAATCTGTACGGGCAGTAAGAGATGCTAAAGCAGCAGGTATTAAAGTGACGGCAGAAGTTTGTCCGCATCATTTATTATTAGAAGAAATGGACATCCCTTCAGATGATGCCAACTGGAAGATGAACCCGCCATTACGTGCTGCAGACGATAAAGATTCACTGCATGCAGCATTACTTGATGGAACGATTGATTGTATCGCAACAGACCATGCCCCACATACAGTAGAAGAAAAATGCTGTGGCATGGTAGGTGCGCCATTCGGAATTGTCGGTTTTGAAACAGCATTCCCATTACTATATACAAACTTTGTAGCAACAGGAAAATGGACATTAAAACAATTAGTAGATTGGATGAGTGTGAAGGCGGCTCAAATTTTTGATCTACCATACGGAACATTGGAGGTAGGAGCTTCAGCGGATATCGTACTAATCGATTTAGAAAAAGAGCAGACGATTGATGCGGAAGGTTTTGTATCAAAAGGTCGCAATACACCGTTTAACGGATGGGCAGCAAAAGGCTGGCCAGTAGCAACGATTTTCGAAGGCAAAATTGTATACCAGGAGGCAGAATAATGAAAAAACGATTATTAATTTTAGAAGACGGCACTGTATTTACAGGTACGGCATTCGGTAGTGATAAAGCAAGTCAGGGAGAAGTTGTATTTACAACAGGGATGACAGGTTACCAAGAAACATTATCTGATCCATCATTTTATGGTCAAATCGTAACTTTAACATATCCATTAATCGGAAACTACGGCATTAACCGTGATGACTTTGAGTCCATTACACCTGCTATTAGAGGATTTGTAGTACGTGAATTAGCTGATTACCCATCGAATTGGCGATCTGATATGTCGTTGGATGCATATTTAACAGCACAGAATATTCCTGGTATTGAAGGAATCGATACTCGTAAATTAACACGAATTATTCGTGAAAAAGGTGCGGTGCGTGCCATTTTAACAGAAGCAGATGCTGAAGTAGATGTAGAACAAGTAGTTGCACAACTTGAGAAAACACCATTTATTACGCACCATGTCCGTGAAGTTTCGCCTAAAGCAGCATATCCATCACCAGGTCGTGGTAAACGAGTGGTTTTACTGGATTTCGGTATGAAACATGGAATATTACGCGAATTAAACAAACGTGATTGTGATGTACTCGTTGTTCCTTATAACACAACAGCTGAACAAATTTTAGCATTGCATCCAGACGGGATTATGCTATCAAACGGACCAGGTAACCCGGAAGACGTATCAGAAGGTATTGAAACAATTAAAGATTTAATCGGAAAAGTGCCAATCTTCGGCATTTGCTTAGGCCACCAATTATTCTCATTAGCATGTGGTGCGCGAAGCTTTAAATTGCCATTTGGACACCGTGGGGGCAACCATCCAGTAAAAGATTTACGAACAGGTCGCACTGATTTAACGAGCCAAAACCACGGCTATGCCATTGATATCGATTCATTAAAAGATACAGATTTAGAATTAACACATATCGCATTAAATGATGGTACTTGTGAAGGAGTACGTCATAAGAAATATCCAATCTTCACTGTACAATACCATCCGGAAGCTTCACCAGGACCGGAAGACTCGAATCACTTATTTGATGAATTTATTGAAATGATGGAAAAAGAAGCAACGAAGGAGAATCAATATGCCTAAACGTACAGACATAAATACAATTTTAGTAATCGGATCAGGTCCAATTGTTATTGGACAAGCAGCAGAATTTGACTATGCAGGAACACAAGCTTGTCTTTCATTAAAAGAAGAGGGATATAAAGTAATTTTAATTAACTCAAACCCGGCGACAATTATGACGGATACAGAAATTGCAGATAAAGTATATATCGAGCCAATTTCTTTAGAATTCGTATCTCGTATTTTACGTAAAGAGCGTCCTGATGCGATCCTTTCGACTTTAGGTGGACAAACAGGGTTAAACATGGCGATTGAGCTTGATGAGTCAGGTATTTTAGATGAGTTGGGAATCGAAATTTTAGGAACAAAACTGGATGCCATCCATAAAGCAGAAGACCGTGATTTGTTCCGTAATTTAATGTATGAGTTAGGAGCACCTGTTCCAGAATCAGACATCATCCACAACATGGAAGAAGCAAAAGCTTTCGTTGCAAAAATTGGTTACCCAGTAATTGTTCGCCCGGCATTCACGTTAGGTGGTACAGGTGGGGGTATTTGTTACAATGACCAGGATTTACAGGAGATTGTAACGTCAGGTTTGAAATATTCTCCAGTAACGCAATGTTTACTTGAAAAATCGATTGCCGGATTTAAAGAAATTGAGTATGAAGTAATGCGTGATGCTGCAGATAATGCAATCGTTGTTTGTAACATGGAAAACTTCGACCCAGTAGGTATTCATACGGGAGATTCAATCGTAGTAGCACCGACACAAACATTATCGGACCGCGAAAATCAAATGTTGCGTAATATTTCACTGAAAATTATTCGTGCACTAAAAATTGAAGGTGGCTGTAACGTGCAATTAGCGTTAGACCCATATTCATTCCAATACTATGTTATCGAAGTAAATCCACGTGTATCCCGTTCATCTGCACTAGCTTCTAAAGCAACAGGTTATCCAATTGCGAAACTTGCAGCTAAAATTGCAGTAGGTCTTACTTTGGATGAAATCAAAAACCCTGTAACTGGTTCAACATTCGCTTGTTTCGAGCCGGCACTTGACTATATTGTAGCTAAGATTCCACGTTGGCCATTTGATAAGTTCGAGTCTGCAAAACGTAACTTAGGTACACAAATGAAGGCAACTGGTGAGGTTATGGCCCTTGGTCGTACATTTGAAGAAGCATTATTAAAAGCAGTCCGTTCATTAGAAACAGGTCATGTACATCTTGAGATGAAACACGCTGAAGATTTATCGGATACATGGATTGAAAAGCGTATTAAAAAAGCAGGAGACGAGCGCTTATTCTTCATTGGAGAAGCGATCCGCCGCGGTGTTTCTGTGGAAAAAATCCATGAATGGTCTGCCATTGACTTATTCTTCTTAACAAAATTGAAGAAAATTGTCGATATGGAAACGACTCTTGTCGAAAATAAAATGGATAAAGATGTATTAAGAACGGCGAAACGTTTAGGATTTGCAGACAAGAAAGTTGCCCAGCTTTGGGAGATGAAAGAGTCAGAGGTATATGCGTTTAGAAAAGAACAAGGCATCATCCCTGTATATAAAATGGTAGATACTTGTGCTGCCGAATTCGAGTCGAACACACCGTACTTCTATGGTACATACGAAGAAGAAAATGAATCAATCCGTACAGACAAACCATCTGTTGTTGTACTTGGTTCAGGTCCAATTCGTATCGGTCAAGGAGTAGAGTTTGACTATGCAACAGTTCACTCGGTATGGGCAATTCAAGAAGCAGGCTACGAAGCGATTATTATCAACTCAAACCCTGAAACAGTATCAACAGACTTCTCGATTTCAGATAAATTGTACTTTGAGCCACTGACAATCGAAGACGTTATGCATATTATCGATTTAGAGCAACCAATTGGCGTTGTTGTACAGTTTGGTGGTCAAACAGCAATCAATTTGGCAGACAAGCTAGAAGCGAATGGTGTGAAAATTTTAGGTACGACATTGGAAGATATTGACCGTGCCGAAAACCGTAATAAATTTGAAGCAGCCTTACAGGAACTTGGTATTCCACAACCTGCGGGGGAGACAGCGGTATCGAAGGAAGAAGCGTTAATAATCGGTGAGAAATTAGGCTTCCCAGTGTTAGTCCGCCCTTCATATGTCCTTGGTGGACGTGCAATGGAAATTGTCTACAATTTGGAAGAATTGGCGCACTATATGGAGCATGCGGTAGAGGCATCTCCAGATCACCCGGTGTTAGTTGACCGTTACTTAACAGGTCAAGAAATTGAAGTTGATGCAATCTGTGATGGAGAAAATGTATTGATCCCAGGCATTATGGAACACATTGAGCGTGCAGGGGTACACTCTGGTGATTCCATTTCAGTATATCCACCGCAAAAATTAACAGATGCACAGAAAGAAACATTAGTAGACTATACAACACGTCTTGCAAAAGGTTTGGGAATTGTTGGGTTAATGAATATCCAGTATGTCATGAGTGAAGGGGAGATTTACGTAATCGAAGTAAATCCGCGTTCTTCTCGTACAGTACCATTCTTAAGTAAAATCACAAATATCCCAATGGCAAACATTGCTACGAAAGCAATTCTAGGTCAAACAATTATCGAGCAAGGCTACCCTACAGGATTAGCTTCTGAAAAACGAGGCGTATTCGTGAAAGTACCGGTATTCTCGTTTGCAAAATTACGTCGGGTTGATATCACTTTAGGACCTGAAATGAAATCGACAGGTGAAGTAATGGGGAAAGATGCAACTTTCGAAAAGGCATTATACAAAGGCTTTGTAGCGGCTGGTATGGAAATTAAGACACACGGTACAATCCTATTCACAGTTTCGGATAAAGATAAAGAAGAGGCGGTTACTTTAGCTAAACGCTTTTCAACAGTTGGCTACCGCATTGTAGCGACAGAAGGTACAGCAAAACTATTTGAAGACAATGGTGTGAAAACCGATGTCGTTGAAAAAATTGGCGGTAAAGGGAAAACGTTAATCGATATAATTCAAAATGGCGAAGCACAATTAGTTGTTAACACATTAACTAAAGGAAAACAGCCGGCACGTGATGGCTTCCGAATTCGCCGTGAGTCAGTGGAAAATGGTGTACCATGTTTAACTTCACTTGATACAGCAGAAGCAATGCTACGTGTTATTGAATCGATGACATTTACTGCAGAAGAAATGCCGAAAGCGGAGGTAGTACATTAAAATGATTCGTCAAGAGAAAATGACTGTTATTTTGCAAAAGCAAATTGCCACGAATATTTTCGAATTGACACTACAAGGACAACTGGTTCAGGACATGACTCCTGGCCAGTTTGTTCATGTAAAAGTGTCAGATACATTCGAACCGTTGCTGCGTAGACCTATTAGTATCGCAAATGTAGATAAAGAAAAAAATGAGTTTACGATGATTTACCGTGCAGAAGGCCGCGGAACAAAATTCCTTGCAACAAACCGTGAAGGTCAAATCGTGGATGTGTTAGGTCCTCTTGGAAATGGCTTCCCCGTTGAAGCCGCCGAACCTGGTCAAACTGCGCTTTTAGTCGGTGGAGGAATTGGTGTCCCGCCACTTCACGAATTATCTAAGCAACTAAATGCTCGCGGAGTGAAAACAATTCACGTTTTAGGGTTCCAATCCGAGGATGTGTGCTTCTATGAGGAGCAATTTAAAGCTCTTGGCGACACTTATTATGCAACTGTTGATGGCACGAAAGGAACGAAGGGCTTTGTCACAACTGTATTTGATGAGGTGAAACCTGAGTTTGATGTATTTTATTCGTGTGGTCCATTACCGATGCTACGTGCATTAGAAGGTTATTACCCGGACAAAGAGGGCTATTTATCATTTGAAGAACGTATGGGTTGCGGTATCGGGGCGTGCTTTGCCTGTGTATGTGATACAACGGAAAACTATGTAAAAGATTATGTTAAAGTGTGCTCAGACGGACCAGTATTCCCGAAAGGAGTTGTGGCATTATGAATCGACTGAATTTACAACTTCCAGGATTAGAACTAAAAAATCCAATTATGCCTGCTTCAGGTTGCTTCGGCTTTGGTCGCGAATATGCAAAACTTTATGATCTTTCACTTCTTGGTGCAATTATGATTAAAGCAACAACTGTAGAAACACGTAAAGGAAATCCAACGCCACGTGTAGCAGAAACATCTGCCGGGATGTTAAATGCGATTGGACTGCAAAACCCTGGTATCGACAAGGTAATGGGAGAAGAACTTATGTTTTTAGAAGACTATGATGTTCCAATCATTGCAAATGTAGCAGGTACTGAAGTTGCAGACTATGTAGAAGTCGCAGAACGTATTTCGAAAGCATCCAATGTAAAAGCGTTGGAATTAAACATATCATGTCCGAATGTTAAATGTGGGGGTATTCAGTTCGGAACAGATCCTAGTACTGCGCAACAATTAACTGCTGCTGTTAAGGCGGTTTCGAGTGTGCCGGTTTATGTAAAATTATCGCCAAATGTAACGAATATTGTCGAAATCGCAAAAGCTGTTGAGGCAGGTGGGGCGGATGGCATTACAATGATTAATACACTAGTTGGTATGCGTTTAGATGAGCGAACAGGTAAACCAGTTATTGCAAATGGAACAGGTGGATTATCCGGTCCGGCAATTAAACCAGTTGCTATTCGTATGGTATATGACGTTTATAAAGCGGTAAATATTCCGATTATCGGTATGGGTGGCATAACATGTGCGCAAGATGTCATTGATTTTATGTCGGCAGGTGCATCAGCCGTTGCAGTTGGTACTGCAAACTTTGTCGATCATTTCGTATGTCCTACGATTATTGAAGAATTACCAGGCTTGCTGGATGTATTGCAAGTTGAACATATATCAGAAATTATCGGAAGGAGCCACCGTTAATATGAACACAAAACCTATTATTGCATTGGATTTTCCGAGTGAAAAGGATGTAATGGGCTTTTTAGCGCAGTTTGAAGAAAAGCTTTTCGTTAAGATTGGAATGGAGCTTTATATGCAGGAAGGTCCCCGTATCGTTCATCAAGTGAAAAGTGAAGGGCATGATATCTTTTTGGATTTAAAGCTTCACGACATACCTAATACTGTCAAATCGGCTATGAAGGGCTTAGCACGTCTTGGTGTGGACTTGGTGAATGTTCATGCTGCAGGCGGGTGTGCCATGATGGAAGGTGCTTTGGAAGGTTTAGAAGCGGGAACAGCAGCAGGAGGAAAACGCGCTGCACTCATTGCAGTGACCCAACTAACATCAACGACAGAACTACAAATGCAAAAAGAACAAAAAATCGGTTTATCGCTTGAAGAGTCGGTTTTACACTATGCTCAGTTATCGAAACAAGCTGGCCTTAACGGAGTAGTATGCTCAGTTCATGAAGCACACGCAATCCGTGAAGCTTGCGGCGAAGACTTTTTACGGGTGACCCCAGGTATTCGTATGCTTGGCGGCGAAGCGCATGATCAAAAACGAATTGCTACACCAGATGGAGCAAAAAAAGACGGCTCATCGCTTATCGTAGTTGGCCGTGCAATAACAGGTGCAGACAAACCTGTTATTGCCTATAAAAAAGTTTGTGAACTATGGGAGGAAAAATAATATGTCATTACAAAACGAAATCGCTCACGCAATGTTAAAGGTAGGAGCAGTTGAACTGAATCCGACAGATTTATTTACATGGGCTTCCGGTATTAAATCACCCATATATTGTGATACACGTTTAACAATTTCCGATCCAACTATTCGTAAACAAATTGCAAATGGCCTAGCAACGCTAATTAAAGAAAATTTTGCAGACTGTGATGTTGTAGCAGGTACAGCAACAGCAGGTATTCCACATGCTGCATGGGTTTCAGATATCTTGGAATTGCCGATGGTTTACGTACGTTCAAAGGCAAAGGAACATGGCCGTGGAAAACAAATTGAAGGGAAATATGCTAAAGGTCAAAAGGTTGTTGTAGTAGAGGATATCGTTTCGACGGGTGGCTCATCAATTACCGCGGTAGAGGCGTTAAGAGCGGCAGGCTGTGAAGTTTTAGGTGTTGTTTGTGTATATACATATAATTTACCGAAAGCTGAGCAGGCATTTGAAGCGGCAAATGTAAAATATACTTCTTTAACTAATTTTGACTTTTTAGTGGATGCGGCTAAAGAATCAGGAAATATTCAAGAAACAGAGATTCCATTCTTGAAAAATTGGCATAAAGACTTAAAAGACGGAAAATTAAAATAAAAAAATATTATAAAATTTCAAAAACGTGTGAAAGTAAAAAAAAATTACTTTACACGTTTTTATTATAGTTATATAATCCAGTTATGAAAATTTTCAGTTTTTTTAAAAGTGAAGTTTAATAGATAGTTGTCATATTAAACTTTTTTGGTTGATTTGTTCTGTTTGTTTTATGTAAAAAAGATATAAATATAGTCATAAACGCAATTTATTTATAAAAAATTAATGGAAAATTTTAATTTTAAAGAATAGTTTGCTATTGATAAATTTTAAATGTTAAATTAGAATAGTTAGAAAGTTTAATAATTAACATAAAACTTTATGTCTTAACAAATTTGACAAAAAACCAACAAATTATTAACACTTAAAGAAATCTGATTATTTTAAAAGTTTTAATTCTTTCAATAAGGGTATATAACACGTTTGGGAAAATTTAAAACTGAAGCTACAATCAGGAAATTGAACTAAGTGCACCGATGAAAGATTGTTCAAAAGTATTGTACGGATAATTGACATCCAGGAAATATGTACTGCAGTTCTCAAGTAAAGATGCAATTACGCTAGAGCGTACTTGATTATAGGATGAGCTTAGCTGAGTTGAAAGAATGTTTATGTAGAAAGGAGCGATTATTTTATGTCTACGAATACGAACGAATTATTAGAAATCCGAAATTTACGTACGAGTTTCCGTATTAAAGATACATACTACCCAGCTGTAGACAATGTTTCATTAACGCTTCGTAAAAATGAGATTTTAGCAATTGTAGGAGAATCAGGTTGTGGGAAGAGTACATTAGCAACTTCAATCGTTGGATTACATAATTCAAATAATACAAAAGTTGAAGGTGAAATTCTTTATAACAATCAAAATCTAGTAAATTTAACGGATAACCAATTTAACAAGCTGCGAGGTAATGATATTGGATTCATATTCCAAGATCCACTATCGGCATTGAATCCGTTAATGCGTATTGGAGATCAAATTGAGGAAGGTTTAATTTATCACACTAAATTAAACCCGCAACAGCGAGAAAATCGTGTATTGGAACTATTGGACCAAGTGGGAATTCCAAACTTTCAACGTGTTGCTAAACAATTTCCTCACCAATTATCAGGTGGTATGCGTCAACGTGTAATGATCGCGATCGCATTATCAGGTAAGCCGGCAATTATAATTGCTGACGAACCGACAACAGCACTGGATGTAACAATTCAAGCTCAGATTTTAGACTTGTTAAAATCGCTTCAGGATGAAATTCAGTCAGGCATTATTCTAATTACACATGACTTAGGTGTTGTTGCTGAAGTAGCGGATCGTGTAGCTGTAATGTATGCAGGTGAAGTTATTGAAGAAGCACCGGTTGTAGAGTTATTTAGAAATCCAAAGCACCCTTATACAAGATCATTACTGAAATCAATTCCTCAAACAAACAGTGAGAGTGAACAATTGGAAGTAATTCAAGGGATGGTACCTTCTCTTATGAAGCTGCCGCGTCAAGGCTGTCGTTTCTCATCACGTATCCCGTGGATTCCACAGTCAGCACACGAAGAAAACCCAGAGCTTCACGAAGTTGCTCCAGGTCATCTTGTACGCTGTACTTGCTGGAAGGAATTCCATTTTGAGGATGAGGAAGGGAGCGTAAATCAATGAGTTTTATGCAAGTAGAAGATTTAAAAGTTCACTATCCTATCCGAGGTGGATTTTTTAACACAGTAGTTGACCATGTTTATGCAGTAGATGGTGTAACAATGGAATTTGAACGCGGAAAAACTTACGGTCTTGTAGGAGAATCCGGTTCAGGGAAGTCAACGACTGGTAAAGCGATAATAGGGTTGGAAAAAATTACATCAGGACGCATTGTTTATGAAGGTGAAGATGTAACAAATACACGCCGTAAACGTGATTCAGCATATAACCGGGATATTCAAATGATTTTCCAAGATTCACACTCCAGTATGAATCCAAGAAAGCGTGTTTTGGATATTTTAGCAGAGCCAATTCGCAACTTCTTGAAATTGTCACCGCAAGAAGAACGTAAACGCATTAATGAGCTTCTTGCAATCGTTGGGATGTCAGAAGATGTTTTACTGAAATATCCGCATGAATTCTCAGGCGGTCAAAAGCAACGATTAGGGATTGCCCGAGCAGTAGCATGTAACCCTAAAATGATTATTGCGGATGAGCCAGTATCAGCACTTGATTTATCTGTTCAGGCACAAGTTTTAAACTTTATGAAGGACATTCAGGAGCAATATGGAATAAGTTATTTATTCATCTCGCATGATTTAGGGGTAGTTCGTCATATGTGTGATAACATCTCAATTATGTATAAAGGTAGATTTGTAGAGACAGGAAAGCGTGAAGATATATACACAAATCCTAAGCATATCTATACGAACCGACTTCTATCTGCTATTCCTGATATAGAGCCGGAAACGAGAATTGAGCGAAAGCTTGAACGTCAAAAAGTTGAAGCAGCGTATCATGAAGAACAGCATAAATATTATGATAAGGATGGAAAAGTATATCCTTTAAAATCGATTTCAGACACACATAAAGTGGCCATGTCTGAAGATGAAAAGGAGCGTGTATAGTATGTGGAAAACGATAGTTCGCCGTGTATTAATAATGATTCCGCAGCTATTTGTTTTAAGTCTCCTAATTTTTATATTAGCGAAACAAATGCCTGGAGATCCTTTTACAGGTTTAATTACACCGGAAACTGATCCAAACGTAATTGAGGAATTACGAATTAAAGCCGGATTCTATGACCCGTGGTATGTTCAGTACTATAACTGGATTGCCAATGCCGCACAAGGTGACTTTGGACAAAGTTATACGTATAAAAAACCGGTTGCCGATATTATCGGAGCTCGTGGAATGAATACTTTATTACTTTCATTATTAAGTGTAATTTTAGTATATTTAATTGCTATTCCACTAGGGGTGCTTGCAGGTCGTTATCAAGAGTCATTTTTGGATAAATCAATCGTCCTATATAGCTTTATCTCTTATGCTATCCCGACGTTTGTATTATCGCTGATTTTCGTGTACGTATTTGGATACAGGCTCATGTGGTTTCCAACAAGTGGTACGGTAGATATATCTATCGATGCAGGGACATGGGAGTATTATTGGAGCCGTTTCTACCACCTGCTGTTACCAGCTATAACATATGCGCTGTTAGGGACAACAGGGATAATTCAATATTTACGTACAGAGATTATTGATGCAAAGACGATGGATTATGTGAAAACAGCGCGCAGTAAAGGAATTCCGATGAAGAAAGTATATTCTCGACATATCTTCCGGAACTCACTATTACCAATCGCAGCATTTTTAGGATTCACAATTACCGGATTACTTAGCGGATCAATTTTTATTGAAACTGTATTCGGATATCAGGGTATGGGTAAATTATTTATCGATTCAATTTTAAGTCGTGACTACAGTGTCATTACAGCACTAGTTATGTTATTTGGCTTCTTAGCATTATTAGGTAGTCTATTGTCCGACATTATTTTAAGTATTGTTGACCCGCGTATTCGCATAGACTAATCAAATTAATAATGACTAAGGAGAGGTGATTTTAATCATGGAAAATAATAATGCACAAACTGTAGATAAGTTAGAATCTCAAAGCTCTCCGCCAACTGGTATTCAAGTTATTTTGCGGGAGTTTAAAAAAGATAAATTAGCAATGTTCTCTTTAATAGGGGTTATTTTATTAATGGTTACAGTTTTGGTATTAGCAATTGTAATCGATCAAGCCAAAATTATGAATATTCAATTATTGGAGCGTTTTACTGAACCGGGGGTAAGAGGTTATATCCTTGGTGCCGATGAAGCTGGTCGAGATATGTTCGGTCAGCTGATCATAGGTGCAAAAAACTCAATTTTAATTGCAATCGCTATTACGGTACTAGCCAATTTTGTTGGTATTGCTTTAGGGATTATCATGGGGTACTACGGTGGATTTATCGATAACTTCTTCATGCGTATTATCGACTTTTTCATCACTCTACCAACTCTTATGATTGTCATCGTAGTTATAACAATCATTCCATCATACGGAATAATGGATTTAATTTTAATTCTTGCAGCATTTCAATGGATGTCGACGGCCAGACTTGTGCGTTCAAAAGCACTATCTGAAGCACGTCGCGATTACATTAGTGCCTCTAAAACTATGGGTACTAGCGATTTCGCGATTATGTTTAAAGGTTTACTACCAAACTTAAGTTCGCTGTTAATTGTCGAAGTGACATTAAGCTTTGCAGGCAACGTAGGGATCGAAACAGGTCTTTCGTTCTTAGGTTTCGGTTTACCACCGTCAACACCAAGTCTAGGTACTTTAGTAAGTTATGCTATGAACCCGATAATCTTATCGAGTAAATGGTGGATATGGTTACCCGCGTCAATATTAATTTTAATTTTGATGCTTGGTATAAATTACGTTGGCCAAGCGCTACGTCGTGCAGCTGACGCAAAACAACGTTTAGGATAAAAAAAGGGAGGAAAAACAAATGATGAAAAAGAAAGGTCTTATGCTTTCTTCTGTATTTGCTACTGCTTTAGTATTAGCTGCTTGTGGAGGAGACGATACAGAAACAGCAACTGAAAAACCAGTTGACAAGAAAGAAGATACAACAACAGAGGAAAAAACAAATGAAGGTGCTACTACTGCTGAATCACCTACATTACCAGAAGAAGTAACTAACGATGGTGAAGTTATTCAAGGCGGTACTTTAAAATTCGCTTTAGTAACAGACTCTCCATTCTCAGGGGTTTTATTAGCTGAATTATATGAAAATGGTTATGACGCTGACATCATGGACTTCATGACTAACAATATTTTTGATACAGACGGCGACTTCTTAATTACTGACGAAGGTATCGCAAAATTAGACGTTGATGCGGATAACAATAAAGTTACAATTACAATTCAACATGATGTTAAGTGGTCTGATGGTGAGCCATTAACTGCCGATGATATAATTTATTCATATGAAATTATTGGTCACCCAGATTATACGGGTATCCGTTATGATGCTGACTTCCAAAATATTATCGGTGCTTCTGAATATAAATCCGGTAAAGCTGATACAATCTCAGGAATTAAAAAGATTGATGACAAAACTGTAGAAATTTCAATGACTAAAGTTTCGCCAGCAATTTACTCTGGTGGTGACGGTTTATGGAGTACTGCAGCGCCTAAGCATTACTTAGAAACAACACCAATCAAAGATTTAATTTCTTCACCACAAGTTCGTAAAGCTCCTGTAACTTTAGGTGCTTTCAAATTAGATAAATTAGTCGACGGTGAATCTGTTCAGTTCGTAGCTAACGAGCACTACTGGAAAGGTAAACCGAAATTAGATAAAGTTGTATTACAAGTAGTACCTTCAGCTTCTATCGGTGAAGCATTACGTACTGGTCAATATGATATGGCATCTTCTTACCCGACTAATCAGTATGACGGCGTAAAAGATTTAGAAAACTTAACAGTATTAGCTCGTCCAGAGTTAGCATACTCTTATATTGGTTTCAAACTTGGTAAATGGGATGCAGCTGCAGGTGATGCAGGCTTAAACATTATGGATGAAAATGCGAAAATGAACGATGCTAAGTTACGTCAAGCAGTTGCTTATGCAATGGACATTGAGCAAGTAGGAGAGCGCTTCTACCAAGGATTACGTTCTCGTGCAACATCATTAATTCCACCAGCATTCTCTTCATTCCATGACAATACTTTAGAAGGATACAATTATGATCCTGAAAAAGCGAAGGCATTATTGGATGAAGCAGGATATAAAGATGTAGATGGCGATGGTATTCGTGAAGATAAAAACGGTGAGAAATTTGCAATCCGTTTAGCGGGTATGTCAGGTTCAGATACTGACGAAGCAATCGTAGAGTACTACCGTCAAAACTGGAAAGAAGTAGGTTTAGATGTACAGTTAACTACTGGCCGCCTAATCGAGTTCAACAGCTTCTATGATAAAGTAAAAGCGGATGATCCGGAAATTGATATGTTCATGGCAGCTTGGGGTACAGGTACAAACCCATCACCACTTGGTTTATACGGTGAGGCTTCAGCATTCAACTACAGCCGTTTCGTAACTCCTGAATTACAAACATTATTAGCTGATATCGACTCTAAAGAGGCGATTGATGCAGGTTACCGTGCTGATGCATTCCGTAAATGGGAAGAGTACATGTTCGAGCAAGCATCAACAGTTCCAATGTACTTCCGTACAGAAATCCTTCCGGTTAACAAGCGTGTGAAAAACTACAATGTTAGTTATTCAAATGGTACAGAATTACACGAAATTGAGTTAACAGCTGAAGATCCAATTAAATAAGCTTTAACATAAAAGAACCGCTTAGAGAATTTTTCTAAGTGGTTCTTAGTATTTTTAATGAAGGCGTTATTAGAAAGCAAAAAATAGACGGAGAAATTCCGTCTATTTTAAAAGAAACTCAAAAATAAGCCAATATAAACGGAGAATTTCCGCTTATCTATTTAAATAATATGAAAATAGATCAATTTTCAATGAATAAACGGAAAAATTCCCTTTATTTATCCCTAATACTAGATTATTTCGTAAATAACGGTAAAACGTCCGCTTATTTTTTCAAATCGAGCCAGAGTTTCACGAGTTATAGCTATTTTTTCAACTGCATAACGATTGCTTCATCAGGTGTTACATAAATCGTTTTTTGTTCAAAATAAATTACAAATCCTGGTTTTGCCCCATTCGGTTTTTTTACATGGCGGATTTCCGTATAATCGACAGGAACCGAAGAAGAATCACGTGCTTTAGAAAAATATGCACATAACATTGCGGCTTCCTTCAGTGTCGTTTCATCCGGATCTTCAGAATGAATGACAACGTGTGAGCCAGGAATATCTTTCGTATGCAACCAAATTTCATTGCGCTTTCCAATTTTGAATGTTAAGTAATCGTTTTGCTTATTATTTTTACCGACAGAAATCGAAACCCCAGTTGAAGAAGTGAACTTTTCCGGATCGGGTTTCGTCGGTTTCTTTTTGCGTTTCGCTTGTCGAATACGAAGCAATCCCTGTTCAGCAAGTTCTTCGCGAATTTCCTCTATATCAGCAGGTGACGCCTGTTGTACTTGTTGAGTAAGCATTTCTAAATAATCGATATCTTCTGTAGCTTTTTTCTTCTGTTCCTCAATCATAATTAAAGCTGTTTTTGCCTTGTTGTATTTCGTATAGTAACTTTGGGCATTTTCAATCGGTGTTTTCCTCGGGCTGACTGGAATTCTTACCTTTTCAGCCTGTTCACTATAGTAGTTCTCTACATCTACAAACTCGGCACCTTTTGAAAAATTATAAAGGTTTGCCATTAATAATTCTCCGTATAGTTGGAACTGCTCCAAGTTTTGTGCGCGTTCGTAATCTTTTTGAAGTTTTTTTTGTTTGAGCTTTAATTTGTTTAATTCATTTTGCAACCAGCGTTCCAAATCACCGGCTTGCTGCTTCACGCGGTCACGTTTGGCACGGGCAAAGAAAACTCGGTCCAATAATTCACCAAGCGTTTCATAAGTTGTTGAAACGCCTGATAAATGCGTCAAGCTAGTAGGAGAAAAGTAAATTTTACCTTCTTGCTCTACATAAGTTGGCTGAGCGCTCGTTGCGATTTCATTCATTAGCTGTCTGCATGCCGTAACAGCATCCGTTGTGGATAAACGATGTAATAATTCTGTAGCATGGAGAGGAGAAAAGCCTGCAAAATGCTCAATAATTTCTTTCACCGTTACTTCTTTAGAAAAGAATTGCTTAATTTCCTCATCTGATAAACTAGTAAGCGCAATCTTTTGCTGTTTTGGTGGTGCGATATACTGCTGACCAGGCAACACAGTTCGGTAACTGTTCATCGATGGAGGTAAATGCTTTAAACTATCTATAATTGTATTGTTTTTTGCATCGATTAATAATAAATTACTGTGGCGTCCCATAATTTCGATAATGAGTTTTCGCTTTACAGCATCGCCTATTTCATTTTTGCTATCAATTTCCAATGTAATTACTCGTTCAAAACCATCTTGAACAACAGACTGAATAAATCCTCCTTCAAGATGTTTTCTTAAAAGCATGCAAAACATAGGAGGGTCTGCTGGATTTTCGATAGATTGATTTGTTAAGTGAATACGTGAGTATGATGGATGAATAGAAAATAATAACTTCACGTTTTGACCGGCTGCACGGATTTGTAATACGACTTCAAGTGCATTCGGCTGATAAATTTTTGTAATTCGTCCAGATGCTAAGGTTTGTAATTCCTTACTCATCGAACGAGTAAATAGTCCGTCAAATGCCATCTTTATGCCTCTTTCATTAAATAAGTCTACTTGATTGTTTTATCATACCATTATTTAGCTCAATTCTGTAGTTGATCACATCTACTATAATGAAAATTAAACATTTATTAAAAAGATAAAAACTATTTTATTACAACTTAACTATGATAAAATATGTTTTTATACAATAAACGTTAAAGCAATATATGTAGAACATATGCTATAATTGAAACAATATGTAAAGAAGGATGTGACGAACCTTGGTACGCAGTATGACCGGATTCGGCAGGGGGGTCACAACAACGAAAAACTTTCAACTAACTGTTGAGATTCGTGCTGTGAATCATCGTTTTTTAGAGATTAATACGAAGTTTCCAAAAGAATGGATGGAATCTGAAGTTATAGCAAAAAAAATGTTGTCGGATTCTATTTCCCGTGGGAAAATAGATGTTATCATTTTTTTGAAAGAGCTTCATGATACACAACAAACAATCCAGATTAATTGGTCGCTGCTTAATTCTTTTCTTCAAGCAAAAGAAGAATTGTCCCATACGGTTCCGATGCAGGAGAAATGGACAATGCAGGAAATTGTAAGTCTTGAACAAGTGCTTCAAGTGGAAAAGGTAGAGCTCCAACAGGAGGAAATCGTTGAAGCTGTAAAAAGTGCTTTGTCAGAAGCTATTACAAACTTGATTGCCATGCGAGAACGCGAAGGACAAGGTTTAGAGGGCGTAATGTTACAGTATAAGGCAGACCTTGAAGCGCAAATTGCTCATATAAGACAAACTGCGCCAAGTGCTGTTGAAAAGTATCGTAATCGTTTAATGACACGATTGGAAGAAGTGGCGAATGGGCAAACATTAGATGATCGCCTGCTTACAGAAGTTGCGATTTTTGCTGAGAGAATTGATATTTCAGAAGAGCTGGATCGTCTGGATAGTCATTTTAATCAGTTAACAGAAACGCTAAACGAACGAGTAGCAATTGGTCGAAAGCTTGACTTCATCATGCAGGAAATGAACCGTGAAATTAATACTATTGGTTCAAAAAATCAATCAACTGACTGTTCAGCGGCAGTCGTGCAAGCAAAAACAATTCTAGAAAAAATGCGGGAACAAGTTCAAAATATTGAATGAAATAAAGGAGTTATTTATGAAGAAACAACGTGGATTATTAATTGTTTTATCTGGTCCATCAGGTGTTGGAAAAGGTACGGTTCGTAAAGAGCTTTTTTCGCAGCCTGATACAAATTACGAATATTCGATTTCGATGACAACACGTAATCCTCGCGAAGGCGAAGTAGATGGTGTAGACTATTTCTTTAGAACACGTGAGGAATTTGAAGTATTAATCGAACAAGGCGGGTTACTTGAACATGCAGAGTTTGTTGGTAATTATTACGGTACACCGCTTGCATACGTACAAGAAACACTTGAAGCCGGGCGTGATGTCTTTTTGGAAATTGAAGTTCAGGGAGCAGCCCAAATTCGTGAAAAAGCACCAGATGCGTTGTTTATCTTTTTAGCACCACCAAGCATAACAGAACTTGAGCAACGTTTAGTTGGACGTGGTACGGAAACAGAAGATGTCATCGCCCGTCGTATCGCAACCGCTCGTGAAGAAGTCGAAATGATGAGTTTATACGATTATGTTGTAGAAAACGACCAAGTTCATAATGCATGTGATAAAATTAATGCAATCATTGTAGCAGAACACTGCCGTCGTGAACGTGTGGAAAAACGCTATTTGTCAATGTTGAGAGGAGAATGAAACCATGTTATACCCATCAGTGGATAAGTTAAAAAAGCAAATCGATTCTAAGTATTCTTTAGTGAGCTTAGCATCAAAACGTGCACGCCAAATGCAAGAAGAGGGCGGCGAGCATTTAAGCTCATACGTTTCTTATAAACCAGTCGGAAAAGCATTGGAAGAGGTAGCTGCTGGTAAGCTGCGTAAAGTTCAGCAAGATGCTTCTACTGTTTATGAAGACGAAATTTAGTTTTTGCGCATAATCGAATAATTTTTGAGTAGAAGCTCCCTAAGAATCTTTCTTTGGGAGCTTATCCTTTGAAAGGACGGTTAAAGTGATGAAGAAAAACAATGTGTTATTGTGTGTTTCCGGTGGAATAGCCGTTTATAAAGCTGTGGCGTTAGTAAGTAAGCTGTCACAGGCAGGGTTTAATGTAAAAGTATTGATGACAGCATCAGCACAAAAGTTTGTGACACCTTTAAGTTTTCAAGTGATGTCAAAAAATGATGTGTTTTACGATACTTTTGATGAAAAAGATTCAAATGTCATTGCTCATATCGATTTAGCTGATTGGGCAGATTTAATCATCGTGGCACCAGCAACTGCAAATGTTATTGCGAAAATGGCGCACGGAATGGCTGATGATATGCTGACGACAACACTTTTGGCGGCTACTGCTCCGGTTTGGGTAGCACCGGCGATGAATGTGCATATGTACGAGCATCCGGCAGTTCTACGCAATATCAACCAGCTACATGAAGATGGCATTCGTTTTATCGAACCGTCTGAAGGGTTTTTAGCATGTGGGTATGTTGGAAAAGGCCGATTAGAAGAGCCGGAGAAAATTACTGAACTTGCAGTGAAACATTTCCATCATCAATTAGGAAGCGATGGACAATGAAATTTGCACAAGTAATCGTAGATGTTTCAGCTTATCCGGTGGACCGTCCGTTTGATTATTTAATACCGGAAGATTGGGAAGAATTAATCGATTTAGGTTGTCGAGTAAAAGTACCATTTGGGCCACGTAATGTACTTGGTTTTGTCGTAGGTATTACGTCCGAGTCTGAAGTACCAGTAGAAAAAGTGAAGCCGATTACCGAAATACTTGATATCGAGTCGATTTTAACAGAAGAAATGCTTAGTTTGGCAAAATGGCTAAAGCACCAAACAATCTGCTATGAAATTGATGCATTGCAAGTAATGCTGCCAGGTGCTTTGCGGGCAAAGTATGAAAAGTATGCGGTTTTAAATGGGGAAGTTTCACATTTACCTACAACACTTCAGCCATACTATGAGAAAACAGCGAAAGTGAATTTGTCTCAGTTTGAAAAAGCAAATTTATTAAAACCGATAAAGCGTGCAGTTAAAGATGGTCTTATAATTATCGACAATGAAGTGAAACAAAAAGGGCAAGTTAAGCAAATACGGAAAGTCCAAATACATTCCCAGGAGCAATTGGAAAATGTATTGCAGCAAATGGGTAAACGTGCACCGAAGCAAGTAGCGTTAGTCGAATGGATGATGCAGCATGCAGGAGAAATCTTATTGCCTGATGATATTTGTGAAGCAGTGCATATTACAAATAGTGTACTGAATAGTGTCATTGATAAAGGTGCTGCAGCGTATATTCAAGAGGAAGTATACCGTGATCCGTTCACGAAAAATGTTGAGAAAACAGAATTTCTACAGCTAACAGATGAACAGGATCATGCACTGAGAAAAGTTATTGCTGCAATAGATGACCAGCGCCAGGAAACGTTTCTCCTACACGGTATTACAGGGAGCGGTAAAACAGAAGTATACTTGCAGGCGATTCAACGTACTATCGCTGATGGAAAAGAATCAATCGTATTAGTACCTGAGATTTCATTGACACCTCAAATGACAGAGCGTTTCAAGTCACGTTTCGGTGATGAAGTTGCTGTAATGCATAGTGGGTTATCTGTTGGTGAAAAATATGATGAATGGCGAAAAGTACAACAAGGGAAAGTGAAAGTTGTCGTTGGAGCTCGTTCAGCTATTTTCGCCCCTTTTAAAAATTTAGGGTTAATTATTTTGGATGAAGAGCATGAGTCCACATATAAGCAGGAAGATTCACCACGTTATCATGCCAGAGATGTAGCGATCTGGCGCGGAAAATATTATAACTGCCCGGTGATTTTAGGTAGTGCGACGCCTGCTTTGGAATCTTTTGCTCGGGCGAAAAAAGGTGTATATACATTGCTTACATTGGCTCATCGTGCGAAAAACCAAGCATTGCCTACAGTTCATATTGTAGATATGCGTGAACAACTCCAGGCGGGAAATCGTTCAATGTTCTCCGAGCCATTAATGGAGGCATTGCAGGATCGACTGAATAAAAAAGAGCAAACAGTGCTCTTTTTAAACCGCAGAGGATACTCTTCCTTTGTTTTATGTCGTGATTGCGGAACGACGGTACAATGCCCAAACTGTGATATTTCCTTAACGTATCATCGTTATCAGGAAAAGCTGAAATGCCATTATTGTGGTCATGATGAATACATTCCGGAAACTTGTCCTGAATGCCAAAGTGAAAACATTCGTTATTTTGGAACAGGTACACAGAAGGTAGAAGAGGAAATTTATAAATTATTTCCAGAAGCACGTGTACTTCGAATGGACGTAGACACGACAAAGCAAAAAGGAGCACATGAAAAAATGCTCGATGCTTTTGGGCGTGGTGAAGCAGACATTCTGCTCGGTACACAAATGATTGCGAAAGGTCTTGATTTCCCGAATATTACGTTAGTCGGGGTTTTAAGTGCCGATACTTCGCTCCATTTACCGGATTACCGGGCGGCAGAAAAGACGTTCCAGCTGATGACGCAAGTAAGTGGACGAGCAGGGCGCCATGAAAAATTAGGTGAAGTATTTGTACAGACGTATACGCCCGATCATTATGCGATCCAGTTATCGAAAGATCAGGATTATCCACCGTTTTACGAACGGGAAATGCATGCTAGACATATAGCGGGATATCCACCGTATTATTATATTGCGCTTGTTCAAGTTACTCACGAAGATGTGATGCTTGCGGCAGAATATGCAGGACGTGTAGCGGAATATTTGCGAGAGAATTTATCATTTAATGTTTCGGTGATTGGGCCAACGACTGCTAGTATTGCCCGGCTCCAAAATAGATATCGCTATCAATGTTTGATAAAATATAAAGTAGAGCCTCAATTAATACCAGTCCTTTTACAGCTTATTAAGATGTATCGCTCGGAATGGATAAAAAAAGGCATTGTGTTGACAGTTGATTTAGATCCAACAATGATCTAATGCATATAGAAAGAGGTAGTAGAAATGGCTATTAAAGAAGTAGTAAAAAACCCGGCAAATGTATTATCGCAAGTAACAAAAGAAGTAGAAGTGATTGATGAAAGTACGATTCAGCTTCTGGATGATTTATATGACACAATGGTCGAAAATGATGGTGTAGGTATTGCGGCACCTCAAATTAACGTTAGCCTGCGTGTAGCGATTGTAGAATTAGGTGAAGATATTCTTGAAATGATTAATCCGATTGTACTTGAAACGCGCGGCCAAGCGGAAGATGTGGAAGGCTGCTTAAGCTTCCCTGACCTTTTTGGTATGGTAAAGCGACCTACTTACGTAAAAATTGAAGCATCTGATCGTGAAGGCCGTGTATATGAGCTTGAAGCGGAAGATTTTGAAGCACGCTGTATATTGCATGAAATTGATCATTTAGATGGTGTATTATTTGATTCCAAAATGACGCGGGTATTGACAGAGGAAGAAATAGAAGAGCTGTACGCGGATGTTGAGGAGGAATAATCGATGACAAAAATCGTATTTATGGGAACGCCTGCCTTTTCAGCACCAATTTTGCGTATGCTTCATGAAGAAGGCTATGAGGTTCTAGCTGTTGTTACTCAACCGGACAGACCTGTAGGGCGTAAAAAAGTATTGACGCCACCACCTGTAAAAGAAGAAGCACTTGCATTAGGCTTACCAATAATTCAACCTGAAAAGTTGCGTGGTTCGAAGGAGCTTGAAGAAATTTTAGCATTAAACCCGGATTTAGTCGTAACAGCTGCATTCGGTCAAATTTTACCGAAAGAACTTCTTGAAGCTCCACGACTAGGCTGCATTAATGTACATGCCTCTCTTTTACCTTTATATCGAGGTGGGGCACCAATTCACCAATCGATTATTGATGGTCAGTCAAAAACAGGCGTAACGATTATGTATATGGCGGAAAAGCTTGATGCAGGAGATATCATTTCACAAAGTGAGATTGCCATTGAAGATACGGACCATACTGGTAGCATGTTTGAAAAGCTAAGTAGGGTCGGTCGTGAATTATTAAAAGAAACAATGCCTTCGATTATAAATGGTACGAATGAACGCATCGTACAGGATGAAACGCTTGTGACATATGCACGCAATATTAGCCGTGAGCAGGAGTTGATTGATTGGAATAATGATGCACGTGCATTGTATAATCAAGTGCGCGGACTACATCCATGGCCAGTAGCATATACAACTTTTGAAGGTGCTAATTTTAAAGTTTGGTGGGCAAAAGTTGGGGATACTACAACGAATGCGACACCGGGAGAAGTAGTGAAAATAGCAAAAGATCACTTTGAAGTTGCGACAGGTGATGGAAATACATTGGCGCTTTATGATGTCCAGCCAGCCGGGAAAAAACGTATGACCGCAGAAGAATTTCTACGTGGAACGGGCTCGAAATTACAGATTGGGGACCGTTTTGAATGAGTAAAAATAATAAAAAGCAAGTAATTTGGGATGGCAATGTGCGGGATGCAGCGTTAACGATTTTATTAACGGTCGATAAAAGTCAGGCCTACAGTAATTTATTATTACACCAAACGATTGAAAAATATAAAATAGAAGCAAAAGATCGTGGCCTGTTGACAGAGCTGACATATGGAACTTTGCAGTATAAGCTGACACTCGATTATTATTTAGAACCTTTTATTCATGGCAAGGTTGATATTTGGGTTCGCTGGCTGCTCCGCATGTCGCTGTACCAAATGCATTATCTAACACGTATTCCGGCACATGCTGCAGTGAATGAAGCTGTGGAAATTGCAAAACGTCGTGGCCATAAAGGAATTGCCTCAATGGTAAATGGAATTTTACGTTCCATTTTACGTGAAGGTGTTCGTTCGACTGATTTAATAGAAGATGCAAATGAACGTTTAGCCGTGGAAACGAGCCATCCGCAGTGGTTAGTTAATCGTTGGGTTGAAAGCTATGGCTATGAACAAACACGCGAAATGCTACTTGAAAACAATATTGCACCTTTGCAAACCGTTCGTGTAAATACGACGAAAGCAACTGTTGAACAAGTTTTGACAACACTTGAGCGTGAAGGTGTAAAAGCGCGACGCAGTGAATTTATGCCTGAATGTATTCATCTGGAAAGCGGTCAGGCAGCACGAACAGGAGCTTTCCGAAATGGCCTCATTACGATTCAGGATGAAAGCTCAATGCTTCCGGCAAAAGTACTGAATCCACAGCCGGGTATGAAAGTGTTGGATATGTGTGCAGCACCTGGCGGGAAAACGACGCATTTAGCAGAAGTTATGAAAAATGAAGGTTCAATTTTAGCGACTGATCTTCATGTGAAGAAATTAGATTTAATCGATGAGAATGTTGCACGTTTAGGATTAAATATTATTGAAACGGCACCGCTTGATGGAAGAAAGGCAGCCAGCTTTTTAACAAAAGAAAGCTATGATGCAATTCTTGTTGATGCCCCTTGCTCAGGACTTGGTGTAATGCGACGTAAGCCAGATATTAAATATACGAAGCGCGAAGAAGATTTGGAAAGTCTGCAGACAATCCAGCTTGCGATTTTAAATAATGCAGTACAGCTATTAAAGCAAAACGGACGATTAGTGTACTCAACGTGTACAGTTGACCGCAGAGAAAATGAAGGTACGGTACAAGCCTTTCTAAATGAGCATCCTGAAATGAATTTGGAGCCAATAGAAAACTTACCAGAACAACTAAAAGCGAAACAACAAAACGGGATGCTACAAGTATTCCCACAAGATATTGGTAGTGACGGATTTTTCGTCGCTGCATTCGTAAAAAAAGGAGCGTCCAATTAACTAATGGAGCAAGAACAATTAAAACAATTTGATGAACGAATTCAGGATTTAGTGGAAGAAACAGCAGATAAGCCAGTGCGCCGTGTGAAAAAAGAAAAGCCTCAGTTAAAACCTTCAATCTACTCATTGCGTCTAGATGAAATGAAAGAATGGTTAACAACAAACGGGGAAAAAGCTTTCCGTGCAGGGCAAATTTATGAATGGCTATATGAAAAGCGTGTCCAAACATTTGAGGATATGTCAAACTTACCGAAAGCATTACGTGAAAAGCTAGAGGCGGAGTTTGCTTTAACGACGCTTTCAACAATTATTAAACAGGAATCAAAAGACGGTACAATTAAGTTTTTATTCCAATTGCAAGATGGTTATTCTATCGAAACAGTATTAATGCGTCATGATTACGGAAATTCAATCTGTGTTACGACTCAAGTAGGCTGCCGGATTGGCTGTACATTCTGTGCCTCAACTTTAGGCGGTTTAAAACGTCACTTAATGGCTGGTGAAATTGTTGAGCAAGTTGTAAAAGTGCAGCAACAATTAGATGAAACCGATGAACGTGTATCCTCAATCGTAATTATGGGAATTGGTGAGCCATTCGATAACTATGACGCGATGATGAACTTCCTGAAAATCATGAATGATGACAAAGGTCTAAATATCGGTGCACGTCATATTACCGTTTCAACATCTGGTATCGTACCGAAAATTTATGAATTTGCTGATGAAGGCATGCAAATTAACTTTGCTGTATCACTTCACGCGCCAAATCAGGAAGCACGCCAAAAACTAATGCCAATTGCGAAAGCATATAAATTAGAAGAGTTGATGGAAGCGGTAAAATACTATACGAAGAAATCTGGACGCCGTGTTACATTTGAATATGGTCTAATGTCTGGAGAAAATGACACAGAAGAAGTAGCGTTAGAGCTTGCCAAGCTTATTAAAAATATTAAATGCCATGTCAACTTAATCCCTATTAACTACGTACCGGAGCGCGATTATATTCGTACGTCACGCAGTAAGATTTTTGCCTTTGAAAAAACGCTTAAAGAGCAAGGTATTAACGTAACGATCCGTCGTGAGCAAGGTGCGGATATTGCAGCTGCTTGTGGCCAGTTACGTGCACAGGAACGATCACACGAAACAAAGTAGGTGGACTATAGTGAACTTTACAGTGGAAAGTGATATTGGGTTAAAGCGAAAAATAAATGAAGATCGGGCCGCGTTTTTTGAGCGTCCCGATCATTTTAAGCTTGCAATTTTAGCAGATGGTATGGGTGGACATAATGCAGGTGATGTTGCAAGTGAGATGGCCATCACGGAAATGCACAGGCTTTTTAAACTGGTGGATGCTCAAGATTTTGCATCGAAACAACTAAAGTTGGAATGGTTACGCAATGCGGTTTCACATATTAATCAAAAAATTTATCAATATTCCTTAACACATGAAAATTGTCAAGGTATGGGAACGACGATGATTGCGGCGCTGCTTGATGAAAATGAATGCCTTATTAGTCATGTAGGCGATAGTCGTGTTTACCATTTTGCAGATGAAAAAGTAAAGTTAGTAACAAGAGATCATTCTTACGTAAATATTTTATTGGAAAATGGAGAAATTAGTGAAGAAGAGGCACTAAATCATCCTCAGAAAAATTTCATTTTAAAAGCATTAGGTACAGAAATTTCAATTGAACCGGATTTTTATGAATTGACTTTATCGAATGAAGCCTATTTACTCATTTGTTCAGATGGTCTAAGCAATAAGCTGACGACAACAGAAATGGCAACAATTATTACGCCCCAAATCTCCATAGAAGAAAAGGGGAAAAAATTAGTGCAACTAGCAAATGACCGTGGTGGCGAAGATAATATTTCCCTTATTTTAATGACAACGGTGCAGGAGGTGTAGCAATGCTTGTAGGAAAACATATAAGTGGCCGTTATAAGATATTACAATTAATTGGCGGAGGCGGTATGTCAAATGTGTATTTAGCACATGACATTATTTTAGGTCGAGATGTCGCGATCAAAATTTTACGCTATGATTTAGCAAATGAAGAAGAATTGCACCGTCGTTTTCAGCGTGAGGCATTGTCCGCTACAAGTTTAACAAATCCAAATATCGTTAGCATTTATGATGTTGGCGAAGATGGGGATATGCACTATATTGTTATGGAATATATTAAAGGGAAAACATTGAAACAATACATACAGGAGTTTTCACCTTTATCGGCAGCGCGGAGTGTTCATATTATGAAACAGCTTACTTCTGCGATTGCACATGCTCATGAGAATGGTATTATTCACCGGGATATTAAGCCGCAAAATATATTAATGGATGAAGAAGGCAATGTGAAAATTACCGATTTTGGGATTGCGACATCGCTTGGAGCTACAAGCTTTACTCAAACAAATTCGGTCATAGGAACAGTTCATTACTTATCGCCAGAGCAGGCGCGTGGCGGCATTGCAACGATGAAATCCGATATTTATGCACTCGGTATCGTGCTATATGAGTTGTTAACAGGGGAATTGCCATTTTCGGGTGAATCAGCTGTTTCAATTGCTTTAAAGCACTTACAGACAGAAACACCGTCTGTTCGGGAATTTGATGCGAGCATTCCGCAAAGTGTAGAGAATATCGTATTAAAAGCAACTTCAAAAGATGCGAACCACCGATACAGGAGCGCAGAAGAAATGGAAGAAGATTTAGATACTTGTTTATCCATTCAACGAGTGAATGAGCCTAAATTTGTACCACCTGTAGATGACGGTGCAACAAAGCTGATTCCAATTATTAAAGACCCTAAACCTGCAGTAGCATCTGTTCAGCAACCATCCACAGGTTTGACGGAACAAACAGTACGCATGGAAACAGACTCGACAGTGCAACATCAGGAGCAGAAGAAACAAAAAAAGAAAAAATGGCCGCTAATTGTCGGTATACTGGCTGCTTTAGCGATAATTTTTACTGTCATAGCATTTATGATGACACCGAATAAAGTCGTAATAGAAGATGTGACAAACGAAACATTAGAGGATGCCATCCGTATTTTACAGGAACAAGGCTTTGTTATTGGTGAACAAGAGGAACGTAATTCTGAAGAGATTGAAGCGGGAAGAGTTATTGAAACAGATCCAATTGCCGGCCGCGAAAGAGAAAAAGGTTCGGAAATAGATTTAATTGTCAGCATTGGAAAAGCACCTATAGCTATGACGAATTTTGTAGGTACCCAACGCGATCAAGCTGCTGCTCTCTTAAAGGACTTTAAAAGCGTTAAATTTGAAGAAGAATATTCAGCCGAGCATGTGGCAGGCGAAATTATTGAGCAATCACCTGAAGCGGGAGAAGAAGTGCTCATCAATGAAACAGACGTTGTATTGACGGTTAGTAAAGGAAAAGAAGTTGTAGAGGTTCGAAATTTACTTACTTTTAACGAAGCCAACCGCAAAGAATACGAACTTAGCTCAGGCTTTAAAGTGAATGTGACAGGTGAAGAGCATTCGGATAAACCAGTTGGAGAAGTAATTAGGCAAACACCAAAGGCTGGCACGACGCTTGAAAAGGGTGGAACGATTAATGTAGTCGTTTCTAAAGGACCACAGGCAAAAAAAGAAAAGTCATATAAAGATACAATTGAAATCCCGTACGAACCAGCTGAAGAAGGTATGGAACAAACGGTAACGATTTATATTCAGGATAAATCACGTTCGATGGTAGAGCCTGTAGAAACGTTTACGATTACCGAAAACACAATGTATCAAATCGAGCTATTTATTGTCGAAGGTGATAAAGCGGCGTACCGAATTGATCGTGATAACAGTGTCATTGAAAATAAGACAATTACGTATGAAGAATTAGTGGAATAGAGGAGGAATTAGATGGCGAAAGCCCAAATTCGAAAAGCATTAAGTGGCTATTATTATGTTGAAAAAGAAGGCAAATTAATTCAATGCCGTGGACGTGGGATTTTCCGTAATCGCGGAGAATCTCCACTTGTCGGTGACTTTGTAGAATATTCGTATGATGGAGAATCGGATGGTTCTATTGATAAAATTTTGGAACGACAAAATGAGTTAGTTCGGCCACCGATTGCGAATGTTGATCAGGCATTACTTGTATTTTCCGCAAAAGAACCTGACTTTAATACGGTTTTGCTTGATCGATTTTTAGTCGTGCTTGAATCGTTCCAAGTACAACCGATTATTATTTTAACAAAGATGGATTTATTGAATGATGCGGAACGTTCGCGTTTACAAACATATATCGATGACTATAAAGAAATCGGCTATGAGATTATTGAAACTTATATTGATGATCCTACATTACTGGAGAAAATCAAGCCGTTTCTACAAGATAAGACATCAGTGCTTGCCGGACAGTCAGGTGTTGGGAAGTCAACCTTATTAAATACATTACTTCCTGAATTGGATTTGAAGACAGGCATTATTTCAAAAAGCTTAGGGCGTGGGAAACATACAACACGCCATGTTGAGCTTATTGAAGTTTGTGGTGGATTGTTGGCGGATACACCGGGCTTTAGTTCATTTGATTTTGATATGATTGAAAAGGAAGAACTGACATCTTGTTTACCGGAGTTCGAGCGAATCAGCGAGAATTGTAAGTTCCGTGGTTGCCTACATATTAAGGAGCCGAAATGTGCGGTAAAACAAGCGGTAGAAGCTGGTGAAATTCGACCTTACCGTTATGAGCATTACGAACAAATTTTACAAGAAATTATCGATCGAAAGCCGAGGTATTAGACATGATTAAAATTGCACCATCGATTTTAGCAGCAGATTTCGCAAAGCTGGGACAAGAAGTGAAAGAAGTAGAGGCAGCAGGAGCAGAATTGATTCATATCGATGTAATGGACGGTCATTTTGTACCGAATATTTCATTCGGTGCGATTGCACTAGAAGCGATTCGCCCGCTCTCTACTTTACCGATGGACGTACATTTAATGATTGAAAATCCAGACCAATATATTGAGCAATTTGCTAAAGCAGGAGCAGATTATATTACTGTTCATGTGGAAGCATGCCGTCATCTGCACCGTACAATCCAATTGATTCGTTCTTACGGTGTAAAGCCAGGTGTCGTGTTAAATCCACATACACCGATTGAAGCGATTCAGCACGTTTTAGAAGATATAGATATGGTATTATTTATGACTGTAAACCCAGGATTTGGTGGGCAGAAGTTCATCGAATCAGTAGTACCAAAAGTAGAAGCGTTATCAAAAATTATTAAAGAACGCGGTTTAAATATTGAAATCGAAATTGACGGTGGCATTAATGCAGAAACAATTGTCCCGTGTGCTAAAGCAGGAGCAACGGTTTTTGTAGCGGGCTCTGCCATTTATAGTAAAGAAGATCGCGCACAGGCTTTACAGGAAATTAAACAAGCAGGACTAGCGGCAATCCAGTGATTGTAGCAATCTGCTCAGGCGGCCCTATCCATGAGGTCGCCTTTTCTTTAATGCCTGACATATGGATTGGGGTTGACCGGGGGGCTTTATATTTAATCGACGAAGGCATTTACCCAAATCATATAGTAGGAGATTTTGATTCAGTTACCGCGGAGGAGTTTGCGCGAATATCCGAAGCTATTGATCATATTGAACAATTTCAGGCAGAAAAGGACGAAACAGATACAGATTTGGCATTGCAAAAAGCACTAACCTATGAGCCGACGGAAGTATTATTGACTGGTGTTACAGGTGGTCGCTTAGATCATTATGAAGCAACATTACGATCTGTATCTTTCATGCAGCAACAATATCCTCATATAGTATTTAAGATTATTAATTCCCAAAATAGCATTCAATTTTTACTCCCGGGTACACATCTGTTAGAACAATCTAATTATTCATATGTTTCCTTTTTTTCATATGGAAAGACACTTCAAAATGTGACATTGCGCGGTGTTAAATATGAAACACTTAATGAAGTGATTGAGCAAGGAACGTCGCGTTTTACAAGCAATGAAATAATAGACGAAGGGTCTATTTCGTTTACGGGTGGCATATGTTTAATGATAAAGAGTAAAGATTAAGGAGGAACAACACTGAAAGTCTATACATTTCAAATGCCGAAATGGTTAAGTGGGGTCGCGAGAGGCTGCGTGAAGTTGTTTCGTAAAGAAAAGAAAGAAAAATAAAGTTCCTGACTACAGCTCATAAAGAATGGGGGCTGTAGTTTTTTGCATAAAAATAGAGTACCAGCAAGAGAGCCGATACTCTATACGCGATTAAACGCGTTCGATTTTACCTGATTTTAAAGCACGAGCAGAAACCCATACACGTTTTGGCTTACCGTCAACTAAGATACGAACTTTTTGAAGGTTAGCACCCCAAGTACGTTTGTTAGCGTTCATAGCGTGTGAACGGTTGTTGCCTGTACGAGCTTTACGGCCAGTAATTACGCATTGTTTTGGCATTGTAAAATTCCTCCTTACAGCTGAATCTGAAATCTTTATTTCAGTTCGTTATTTCACATACCATAATAATTTAACATACCAAAGCAATGAGTGCAAGACATTTTACATAACCTTTCAAGAAAAAAACCTTTACACCCTATTTGAAATTATAGATTAAAAATTCCGGATAAAAGGTAAATAGAATATATGAAAAATATATTTTATTGGGGGAATTTACATGAAAAAATGTATGGTCATTATAAATCCGTCTTCAGGAAAAGAGAAAGCGTTAGAATATGAAAAAAAAATTATTGCCCAATTACATAACTATGAAGTGGTGATGAAAGAAACAATGGGTGAAGGGGATGCGACCCGATTTGCTAAAAAGGCATGTGATGAGAACTATGACACAATCATTTTAGTAGGAGGAGATGGAACATTAAATGAGGGGATCAATGGTATTGCTGAACAGCCGCACAGACCGGTTGTTGGGATTGTCCCATTAGGAACAGTGAATGACTTTGCACGCGCGTTAAATATTTCCCTCGATCCTGATGAAGCGATCGCTTTACTTGGAGGGCGTACAAGAAAGGCGGATATCGGTAAGGTCAATGATAAATATTTTACAAACATTATTGCCATTGGTTCATTAGCGGAAGCAGTAGGAGAGGTGTCGGTAGAGCAAAAAACATCACTTGGTGCCCTTGCCTATTTATTTGAGGGCGTAAAAGCAGCGATCGAAAATGACTCTTGTAATATAGAAATAACAGCAAACGGACAAACTTATAAAGAGGATATAATGATTTTTATATGTGTGTTAACCAACTCTGTCGGCAGTTTCCGACAAATCAATGAAGATGCTGACACGTCAGATGGTCTACTGCACGGTTTTATCGTGAAGAGCACCAATACATTACAGGTAGTCGGTACAGCTAAAAACCTTATAACAGGCAACCATGAGAAGGACGATAATATAACAAAATTTGATGCACAGGAAATTCAAATTAAAGCGGATCAATCACTTCCTTTAAATGTCGATGGTGACTTAATCAGTCAATTACCTGCAAAAATCTCAGTTTTGCATAATCATATCGAATTTTATTGTAATAATTAACATTATTAATAATGCTCCCGTATAACAATTGGATTTTGTCGAATACTCAAATTAACAAGTTTAAATAATTCTATATAAGAATGGAAATTTTTGAAATAAAAAAATTGAAGTTTGTTAAAAAGATGACTTCAAGCTAGACGGGGATGAACGTTTTCTTTTATAATCAACTTTTGTGTAGTACAATATAAATTAGTTAAATAGAGCCAAGGGGGCATTCACTATGTCAGTAGAATTAAATAACGAATTCGGTCATATTGATATTTCCAATGATGTTATTGCTCAAATTGCTGGTGGAGCAGCGATTGAATGTTATGGCATTGTAGGCATGGCATCAAAACATCAAATTCGTGATGGATTAACAGATATTTTACGAAAAGAGAATTTTGCTAAAGGTGTGCTCATCCGCCAAGAAGGTGATGACTTACATATTGATATGTACATTATTGTAAGCTACGGTACAAAAATTTCTGAGATCGCTTATCAAGTACAATCAAAAGTAAAATATACAGTAAATAAAACATTAGGTATGAGCGTTAAATCAGTTAATATTTTTGTACAGGGCGTTCGTGTTGCGAATGTGTAAGAGGAGGAAATGAATCGAATGAAGTCTTTAGACGGAATTAAATTTGCTGAAATGGTCCAAATGGGTGCACATCACCTATACCAAAATGCAGCATATGTTGATTCACTAAATGTATTCCCTGTGCCGGATGGTGATACAGGGACAAATATGAATTTATCAATGACATCTGGTGCAGATGAAACAGAAGCAAATGTAAATGCACATATCGGTAAAACGGCGCAAGCGCTATCAAAGGGCTTACTTATGGGAGCTCGGGGTAACTCAGGTGTAATTTTATCTCAATTATTCCGTGGTTTCGGTAAAGCAATCGAAAAAGATGCTGAAATTGATGCAAAGGGCTTAGCGAATGCTTTCCAAGCAGGCGTAGATACTGCCTATAAAGCCGTTATGAAACCAGTGGAAGGTACAATTTTAACGGTAGCACGTGAAGCTGCGGCAAAAGGTGTCGAAGTAGCAGAAACGGAAGATAATATGATTACGCTAATGGAAGCATTTATCGAAGAAGCCAAGCAATCATTAAATCGCACACCGGATCTTTTACCAGTACTAAAAGAGGTTGGTGTTGTGGATAGTGGTGGCCAAGGCTTACTATTTGTTTACGAAGGATTCCTTGCTTCAATGAAAGGTGAACCTTTACCAGCGAAAAATGAATCTTCATTAGATGATTTAATCAATGCTGAACACCATCGTGTACAGGATTTCATGGACACATCTGATATTGAATTCGGATACTGTACAGAAATCATGGTGCGCTTTGAAGAAGATAAAACGCCATTTGACGAAGAGCAGTTCCGCCAAGAGTTAAATCCAATGGGTGATTCATTATTAGTCATTTCAGATGATGAAATTGCGAAAGTACATATTCACTCGGAAACTCCTGGAGCCGTACTTGCAGCTGGTCAAAAATATGGTAGTCTTATTAAAATTAAGGTAGATAATATGCGTGAACAGCATTCTGCTATCGTAAATGATGCACCAAAAGCACCTGCTAAACAGCAAAAAGCAAAAGTTCCATATGCAATTGTAACGATTGCAATGGGTGAAGGTGTTTCAAATTTATTACGTTCAATCGGTGCTTCTTATGTAATAGAAGGCGGACAAACAATGAATCCTTCTACTGAGGATATCGTAAAAGCTGTTCAGGAAATTGGTGCAGAACGTGTATTAATTTTACCGAATAACAAAAATATTATTATGGCAGCAGAACAAGCAGTTGAGCTTCTGGAAATTGAAGCTGCTGTTGTGCCAACAAAAACAATTCCTCAAGGGATGGCAGCTATTTTAGCATTCAATCCTGCCGAGTCGGTTGAGGATAATAAAAATAACATGACATCAGGTTTTGCTCATGTGAAGACAGGTCAAGTAACATTTGCAGTACGCGATACATCGATTGATGGTGTTGAAATCCGCAAAGATGATTACATGGCATTAGCTGAAGGTAAAATTATTTTATCGACTCCTGAAATGATGGATGCAGCGAAAAAAGTGCTTGAAGGATTAATGGATGAAGATTCGGAAATCGTTACAATCATTTTTGGTGAAGATGCAACAGCAGAGCAGGCAGATGAATTACAAAACTTTATCGAAGAAAATTACCCGGATGCAGAAGTGGAAATTGTTGAAGGTAAGCAATCCCTTTACCCATTCATACTTTCTGTAGAATAAATAGTAAAAAGCTACTGGGATCATACGAAAAACATCAATTATTTCTCTTTGTGAGAAAAATTGATGTTTTTCTGTTTGCAATCATGATTTAATTTACGAAGTAACCTATAATAAGTGAATTTTCTCCGTTTATTTTTCAATCCGGAATGATAAGGGTATTTCTCCTTATAATGGTTATTATTCTGTTTTAACAACAAGAAGTTTGTTAATTGCAGAGAAAATGAGTACACTAGATGTATATGAAAGTATGAAAGAAAATGGGGGATTATCATTATGAAATTTACATCAGTTTTTGATATTATCGGTCCAGTTATGATTGGGCCATCCTCTTCACATACAGCTGGTGCAGCACGCATTGGTCGTGTCGCGCGTGATTTGTTCGGACGTCAACCTAAATGGGTAAAAATTTATTTATATGGTTCATTTGCTGAAACTTATCGAGGGCATGGCACTGATGTCGCTATTGTCGGAGGATTACTCGACTATGATACAGATGACGAACGTATTAAAACAGCTTTTGCCGAAGCGGAAAAAGCCGGTTTGCAATTTGAATTTATTCCAGAAACAGCAAATAAAGAACATCCAAATACAGCACGTCTTTTAATGGGCGATGATGAGTCGGAAATGAGTGTTGAAGGTATTTCAATTGGCGGCGGTAAAATTGAAATTAGCGAAGTGAATGGCTTTAAACTGCGACTTACAGGAGGAATGCCGGCTATTTTAGTCGTGCATGATGACCGTGCAGGATGTATCGCAAACGTAGCTAATTGCTTAGCGATGCATGACGTAAATATTGGGCATATGGAAGTATCACGTATAGAACGTGGCTTAACTGCTTTAATGGTTATTGAAGTTGATCAGAATATAGATCAGCGTCTACTAGAGCAAATTTCTTACATCCCGCACATTACAAAAGTTTCAAAAATTAATAATTAAGGGGTGACAAAATGGATGTATTATTTCGTAGTGTTCGAGAATTGGTGGAATTAGCAGAGAAAGAAGGAAAGCTAATTTCTGAATTAATGATAGAGCAGGAAATGTTAATTACAGGCCGTACTCGTGAGGAAATTTTTGCGCAGATGGATCGTAACCTGACAATCATGGAAGAAGCGGTTGAGCGCGGCTTAAAAGGAGTACAGTCCGTAACAGGTTTAACTGGTGGAGATGCTGTACTCATTCAAAATTATATTAAAAAAGGCAATTCATTAGCCGGAGATCTTTTACTTGATGCTGTCAGCAAAGCGGTTGCTACAAATGAAGTAAATGCGGCAATGGGTACAATTTGTGCGACTCCGACTGCAGGTTCTGCGGGAGTAGTTCCGGGGACATTATTTGCAGTTCAGAATAAATTAAATCCGACGCGTGAACAAATGATCCGCTATTTATTCACTTCAGGGGCATTTGGTTTTATCGTGGCAAACAATGCCTCGATTTCAGGAGCAGAAGGTGGCTGTCAGGCGGAAGTAGGAAGTGCATCCGCAATGGCTGCTGCAGCGATTGTCGAAATGGCTGGAGGAACTGCTCAGCAAAGTTCGGAAGCATTCGCAATTACATTGAAAAATATGCTTGGTTTAGTGTGTGATCCGGTTGCCGGCTTAGTAGAAGTACCATGTGTAAAGAGAAATGCAATGGGTGCATCGAATTCACTTGTTGCAGCGGATATGGCGTTGGCAGGTGTGACTAGCCGCATACCGTGTGATGAAGTTATTGGTGCAATGTACCGTATCGGTCAGGCAATGAGCCCGAACTTAAAAGAAACGGCTCGTGGCGGCTTAGCGGCAACACCGACTGGTAAAGCGATTACACATGCAATTTTTGAAGGTGGAGATTTAAAGAGCCTGTTAAAATCACGTGTAAACAGCAATTAGTATTTGAATGTATAGAGGTTTATTTGTTTGTGTTAAAGATCTTTCAGATTTTTAGCACAAGCTTTTTTTCATTTGAAAGAGAACGTATGCACCTATTTTATGCTATTCTTAAGGAACAAATATTTCGTAAAGGAAGTGTCGAAAATGATCCATGAGCCAGTTTCACAATTAAAGGGTATCGGAAAAGAAACAGCTGAAAATTTGATGAAAATTGGCATACATACCGTTCATGATTTGATTTGGACATTTCCGTATCGCCATGAAGATTTTCGATTGAAGGATTTAACAGAAACCCCACATAACGAACGTGTCACTATTGAAGCGCGTGTTGAAAGTGAGCCAACAGTATTATTTTTAGGGAAAAATAAATCCCGACTTCAATTTACGGCACTCGCAGGAAGACATTTAATAAAAGTAGTGTTTTTCAATCAGAACTATTTGCGGCAAAAGCTGTTAACGGGCAATATTATTACGGTGACAGGGAAATGGGATCGTGGACGTCAAGTAATTGTAGGATCCACTGTTACATTTGGTCCAAAAACCGATCAGATAGATTTTGAGCCGGTATATAGTTTAAAGGGAAATATCCAGCAAAAGCGATTTCGTAAATATATGCGACAAGCATTAGATACTGTAAAGGATCAATTGCCTGAAACATTGCCAAGTGTACTGCGTGAAAATTATCAATTAGTTAATATTCATGATGCATTGGAAGGTGTGCATTTCCCACTAAATGCTGAACATGCAAAACAGGCGCGCCGTCGTTTTGTTTATGAGGAGCTATTACAATTTCAACTGCGTATTCAAGCCTTAAGAAAAGCGAATAAGGAAAATGAAAAGGGAATTTCAATTCGTTTTGATTTAGAAAAATTAAAGGAGTTTATCGCTACATTACCATATGAGTTGACAGGTGCCCAAAAGCGAGTGGTCAATGAAATATGTAAAGACTTACTGCTTCCACAGCGCATGAACCGGCTCTTACAAGGGGATGTAGGTTCCGGTAAGACTGTTGTGGCTGCAATCGGTCTTTATGCTGCGGTAACAGCAGGCTATCAAGGGGCTTTAATGGCACCAACCGAGATTTTGGCAGAGCAACATGCTGAAAACTTACATATGTGGTTTGATGCAATTGGTGTCAAGGTCGCATTGTTATCTGGCTCTACAAAAGTTAAGGCCCGTCGTGAATTATTGGCACAGCTGGCAGCAGGTGAAATCGATATACTGATTGGTACACATGCATTGATTCAGCCAGATGTCGAATTTCATAACTTAGGGTTTGTAATTACAGATGAACAGCACCGTTTTGGGGTAGAACAACGTCGAGTATTACGGGAAAAGGGAGAAAGTCCGGATGTTATGTTTATGACTGCTACTCCCATTCCGCGTACATTGGCGATTACAGCTTTTGGTGAAATGGATGTTTCCATTATCGATGAGCTGCCTGCAGGACGTAAGGAAATCGAAACACACTGGCTAAAGAAAGAGCAGTTAAATAGTGTATTAATGCGGATGAAACAAGAGCTTGTATCCGGTCGCCAAGCGTATGTTATTACGCCGTTAATTGAAGAATCGGATAAGCTTGATGTGCAAAATGCAGTTGAAGCATATGAACAGTTAAAAGCTTACTTCGGCAATCAGTTTGAAATAGGGCTCATGCATGGGCGCTTACATTCTGATGAAAAGGATGCGGTGATGCGCGGATTTAGTGAAGGGAAAATCCATGTTCTTGTTTCAACGACCGTAGTTGAAGTAGGGGTAAATGTTCCCAATGCTACATTTATGACAATTTATGATGCGGAACGATTTGGTTTAGCCCAACTTCACCAGCTCCGTGGACGTGTTGGCCGGGGAGAGCATCAATCGTATTGCGTGCTCATAGCGGATCCAAAAACAGATGAAGGTAAAGAGCGCATGATGAGCATGACAGAGACGAATGACGGATTCCGTTTAGCTGAAAAAGATTTGGAACTTCGAGGCTCCGGAGATTTTTTTGGGAAGCGTCAAAGTGGGTTGCCTGAATTTAAATTGGCTGATCTCGTTCATGATTACCGTGCATTGGAAACTGCAAGACAAGATGCTGCTAAAATGCTGTATGAAGAAGCGTTTTGGCACGATGCTGAATATGAGTACCTCCGTAAAGAGTTAGAAGATTCCGGCGTTCTGCAAGGTGAACGAATAGATTAGTTATTGGTACAGCTAGAAACACAGGTTTTTTAGGAACGCAGCAAAAATATGTTGCGTTCCTTTTTTTATACCTGTATATTGATATTAGTACCAAGTGCTAATACTAATCTTTTATAAAATTAAAGGTAGGTAACAAATACGTATGAAGCGTTCCAAAAAAGAGCGACAGTCATTGTTGACTGAAAAAATCGCCGACAATCCTTTCGTTACTGATGAACAATTAGCAGCTGAATTTAATGTGAGCGTTCAAACGATTCGACTGGATCGGATGGAACTTGCAATCCCGGAATTACGGGAGCGTATTAAAGATGTTGCTGCTAAAAAATATGACGAAGTAAAATCTTTGCCACTAGATGAAGTCATCGGTGAAATTATTGATATTGAATTGGATAACCGGGCTATCTCCATTTTTGATGTTGGAGATGAACATGTATTCCAACGCAATGGCATAGCACGTGGGCATCATTTATTTGCACAGGCCAACTCTTTGGCGGTGGCGGTAATTGATGACGAGCTTGCCCTTACAGTAAAATCAAATGTTGCTTTCGTAAAGCCAGTTCGTGCGGGTGACCGTGTCGTAACGAAAGCAATTGTAAAAGGGAAAAACTCTGAAAAAAATCGTACATTTGTTGAAGTGATTTCTTCTGTTGATAACGAATTGGTTTTTAAAGGGGAATTTGAAATGTACCGTACGAAAGGTGAATAAACAATATGAAAATAGCAGTAGACGGCATGGGTGGAGACAACGCCCCACAAGCTATCGTAGAAGGTGTGTTACTAGCACTTGAAGACTTTCAGAATATAACAATCGATTTATATGGTGACGAACAAAAGATGGCGCCATATTTAAAAAAACATGATCGTTTAACAATCGTGCATTGCGGTGAGGTAGTGGAAGCCGAGGATGATCCGGCACGTGCTGTACGTCGTAAAAAGGATTCATCAATGGCACGTATGCTGGATGCTGTTGCTGAAGGGAAGGCAGATGCCTGTCTATCAGCAGGAAATACAGGAGCTTTAATGGCGGGTGGTCTGTTTAAAGTAGGTCGTATTGACGGAGTATCACGCCCTGCATTAGCAACGACATTGCCAACGATGAATGGGGACGGCTTTTTAATGCTGGATCTAGGTGCCAATGCGGATGCAAAAGCCGAAAATTTACTTCAGTTTGCTATTATGGGCGATATTTATGTAAAGCAAGTGCGCGCTCAAAAGGCACCGCGTATTGGATTGCTGAATATCGGAACAGAAGATAAAAAAGGCAATGAGCTGACAAAATCTGCATTTACATTGTTGAAGGATACAGACTTTAATTTCAAGGGTAACGTGGAAGCACGTGAATTATTAAATGGCGTGGCAGACGTTGTCGTTACAGATGGTTTTACAGGTAATATGGTCCTGAAAACAATCGAAGGAACTGCGGGTACAATATTCAAAATGTTGAAAGAAACACTGTTTTCTACAACAAAAACGAAAATCGCAGCTGCTTTAGTGAAAAATGATTTAAAACAACTTAAAGATAAAATGGACTACACAGAATATGGTGGTGCAGCATTATTCGGGTTGAAAGCACCGGTAATTAAGGCGCATGGTTCATCGAATGCACGTGCGATTTACAGTGCCATTCGCCAGGCGACGATTATGGTAGAGCATGAAGTATGTGAAACGATTGCCAAAACAATCGAGCAAATGCCAAAGCCAGAATAAGAACTTCACAAAGGGGATTATTTAATGACAAAAATTGCTTTTATTTTTCCGGGACAAGGTTCACAAACTGTGGGAATGGGCGCGGAGTTCGTTGCAAATGATGAAAAGAGCAGACAATTTTATGAGCGAGCAAATGAAGTGCTGCAACTTCCATTGTCGGACTATATGCTGAACGGTCCTCAAGAAACATTAACTCTCACTTACCATGCGCAGCCTGCTTTATTAACAACAGGGGTAATGATTGCCAACAAACTGATGGATGCAGGCATTACACCGCATTATACAGCGGGGCATTCACTGGGTGAGTATAGTGCATTTGTTATTTCAGAAGTAATTAGTTTTGAGGATGCAGTAAAAACGGTTCATGAGCGTGGAGTGTTTATGGACGAGGCAGTACCTGCTGGTCAGGGAGCGATGGCAGCGATTTTAGCGTTAGATGGAGAAAAACTGGACGTTATATGCCAACAAGTTTCCGCTGAAGGTGAAGTTGTGCAAGTAGCAAACTTCAATTGCCCGGGCCAAATTGTGATTTCAGGGACGAAACAAGGTGTGGACGAAGCGTGTAAAAGAGCAAAGGAAGCAGGAGCGAAACGGGCATTGCCATTAGTCGTAAGTGGTCCATTCCATAGTTCATTAATGCAGAAAGCTGCACATAACTTAAAAAATACAGTAGCTAATTTAACATTGCAATTACCGAAAATCCCGGTTGTAAGCAATGTTACTTCAGAGCTATTAACAACAGTTGAAGTAATTGAAGAAGAAATGGTTGCACAAGTTACAAGTTCAGTAAAATGGGAGCAAAACATTGAAAAGCTGATTGCAGAAGGTGTAACAATTTTTATTGAATGTGGACCTGGAAAAGTATTATCAGGTTTAGTGAAAAAAATTGACCGCAATGTACAAACATATTGTGTTTATGATGAGGCGAGTTTAACGCAAGTTGTCGAAGCATCAAAGGAGTGGAAACAATGGGTTTAGGTGGTAAATGTGCAGTCGTAACAGGGGCATCACGCGGTATTGGACGCGCTATAGCGTTGCAATTGGCAAGCGAAGGGGCTAAAGTGGTTGTCAATTATAGTGGCAGTGAGCAAAAGGCACTGGAAGTTGTAGAAGAGATTAAAAATAATGGCGGAGAAGCGATTGCGGTACAGGCAAACGTTGCAGAATCCGATTCCGTTCAACACTTAATGAAAACAGCAATTGATACATATGGATCAATTGATATTCTAGTAAATAATGCAGGTATAACTCGCGATAATTTATTAATGCGTATGAAAGAAAATGAATGGGATGACGTCATTGATACGAATTTAAAAGGCGTTTTCTTATGTACAAAAGCGGTAACACGTCAAATGATGAAGCAGCGTGCAGGTCGTATTATTAATATTTCCTCTATAGTTGGTGTAGCAGGAAATGCAGGACAGGCAAATTACGTTGCAGCAAAGGCCGGCGTTATCGGATTGACGAAAACAACTGCCCAAGAGCTTGCATCACGTAATATTTTAGTAAATGCAATCGCTCCAGGTTTCATCACAACTGAAATGACAGAAGCATTGCCGGAAGAAATAAAAGAAACGATGCTAAAGCAAATTCCATTAGCGAAACTAGGTCAACCGGAAGATATCGCAAAAGCAGTAGTGTTCTTTGCATCAGACAGTGCCAATTATATTACAGGGCAAACACTGCAAATAGACGGCGGCATGGTGATGGCTTAGTATTATTGAAATATTATAAGTTGCAGATTGTAAATATTTATGGAAGACTTAGCGAAATGAGCTCGAGTGTAGCTGTCGGCTGTCGCCTTTCGCTACAAGCAAGCTTCCTACGGGAATAGCGGGACTGCCGATACACCGCAGGAAATTTATTTGCGACGAAAGCGAAAGCGACAGGAGCACCGTAGCGACGAGGAGGATTGGCACCGCCCGTGAAAAGCGAGCTCTAATTTCGCTTGTTAGTAGTAGAAACCATTATTTATTTATATTATTAAAGCAGCATTCATTGAGGGGAGGTGACTGATTTGTCTACAGTATTTGAGCGTGTTTCAAAAGTTATCGTTGACCGTTTAGGCGTTGACGAAAGCGAAGTGAAATTAGAAGCATCATTCCGTGAGGATTTAGGTGCAGATTCATTAGACGTTGTTGAGTTAGTAATGGAACTTGAAGATGAGTTCGATATGGAAATTTCTGATGAAGATGCAGAAAAAATTGCTACAGTTGGTAATGCAATTTCATACATCGAAAGCAAAATTAGCTAATTCATAGAATTATTGGGGCTGTATTAAGTCGATTTGACTTTAATACAGCCCTTTTACGTATTGGGGAGATAACGGAGGAATTTTGCTTATTTGAAATTAGTCTCGCAGCAAAATATAAGTTTTCAGTACCCTCCTAAAATAAGGGGAGCTTTTACCGTTATTTAAATGATGTAGCTCATTTTTAGGATAAATAAAGGAACGTTTTACCGTTATTTCAAATAAAATCGTGAAATTTCATGACTTTTAGGTCAATAACGGAAATTCCTTCCGTTATTTATCTCATTATGCAATTCATTCTCCCTCCCCAACCTATGATGATAAACCACTTATTTTACTTTCCCTTCCAACCAAAATTCAAGAAGAGGGTAATTAACTGATTTTTCAGGGGAATTGCCCGATTTTATTGGATAAACAAAATAAAAAGGATTTCGGAACTATTTTGGCTGATACCCTTTGCACAATACTATATAACAAGGTAAACTAAACGTGAGAAACTAATAGGAAGGCAGAAACTCTATGACCCAAAGAAGAAAAGGGAACAACCACAAACCTGGTGTACTCCCTGATAAAGTAAAATCACAATTCCAAATTTTCCAAGACGAAATGAATATTCATTTTCAAAATAAAGCTTTATTATATCAAGCTTTTACGCATTCATCCTATGTGAATGAGCATCGCCGCAAACTATTTACGGACAACGAACGATTAGAATTTTTAGGGGACGCTGTACTAGAATTATCTGTATCCAAATATTTATTTGAAAAATTCCCAAATATGAGTGAAGGTGAGCTAACTAAATTACGTGCATCAATTGTATGTGAGCCATCGCTCGTTGTATTTGCGAATGAACTTGATTTTGGACAATATGTTTTATTAGGTAAAGGGGAAGAGCTAACTGGTGGTCGTGAACGTCCAGCACTACTTGCTGACGTATTTGAATCATTTATTGGTGCCCTTTATTTAGATCAAGGCTTAGATGTAGTTGTCGCCTTTTTAGAGCGTATCGTATTCCCTAAAGTTGAAGTCGGTGCTTTTTCGCATGTGATGGATTTTAAAAGTCAATTGCAAGAAATTATACAGCAAACAAATAACGGTCTTTTATACTACGAAATTGTTGATGAAAAAGGTCCGGCACACAATAGAACGTTTGTTTCTCGTGTGCTGCTAAATGATGACGAATTAGGTATTGGCCGTGGAAAATCAAAGAAAGAGGCTGAGCAGCAAGCGGCGCAGAGTGCCATGCTGATGCTTAAGCAGTCAAAGCAAGAGGGGGAATAACATGTTCCTTAAGAGACTCGAAGTAATAGGTTTTAAATCTTTTGCCGAGCGAATCGGAATTGATTTTGTTCCGGGTGTTACAGCAGTTGTAGGACCAAATGGTAGTGGGAAAAGTAATGTAACAGATGCTGTTCGCTGGGTTTTGGGTGAACAGTCTGTTAAAAGTTTACGTGGTGCTAAAATGGAAGATGTTATTTTTGCAGGAAGCGAATCACGTAAAGCATTGAATTTTGCGGAAGTAACACTTGTATTGGATAATACGGATCAGCAAGTAGCGATACCATACACTGAAGTTAGCGTAACAAGACGTGTATACCGTTCAGGTGAGAGTGAATATCTGCTTAACAATCAACAATGCCGCCTAAAGGATATAACAGACTTGTTTATGGATTCCGGGCTTGGAAAAGAAGCTTTTTCCATTATTTCGCAAGGACGCGTTGATGAAATTTTAAACAGCCGTCCCGATGATCGCCGCAGTATTTTTGAAGAAGCAGCTGGTGTACTAAAATACAAGCAGCGCAAGAAAAAAGCGGAGCATAAGCTTGTTGAAACGGATGAGAATTTAAATCGTGTTCTGGATATTCTGCATGAAATTGATCAGCGTCTTGAACCGTTAAAAATTCAGGCATCGAGTGCAAAAGATTATGTACGTATGACAGAGGAATTAAAAGATTTTGATATTGCATTAATGGTGCACGACATTAGTACATTTGAAAATACATTGCAAAATTACAATAAAGAACAACAAAAATTAAATGCAGCCGAGAAAGAACATGCAATCGAAATATCAAAAGTTGAGCAACAGTTACGTAAAATGCGTAATGAGTTAAAAGCAATTGATGACGTATTGGATAGTTCCCAAGAGCAGCTTGTTGAAGCCAGCGCGGAAGTAGAGCGCTGGGAAGGACGAAAAGCGCTATTTAATGAAAAGCGCTCAAATGCTGAAAAGCAAGCGCAACAATTGCGTGACACTTTAACAGAAGCATCGAACACTGTTATTGAGTTGGAACAGGCAAAGCTGGAAAAGCATCAGCAATTTACTGAAAAACAAAAAATAGTTTCGCAAATCCGTTCGACCCTGAAACAAGTTGATCAGGCATTAACGCGTTCTGCTTCTGAAATTGAACAGGAAATTGAAGAAGCAAAAAATACGTATATCAATTTGCTTAATGAAGAAGCAACAGTTAAAAATGAATTAAAGCATATTGATCAACAATTAACGCAAGAGCAAGCCTCTGTAGAACGTATGACAGGTCGTTCTACTGAAGTCCAAAAAGATCTGACGGAAGCCCTTTTGGCAAAACAAATGACAGAGCAGGCACTTGAGCAGGCAGTGCAATCCGTTAAAGAGCAACATAGCCAATTTGATGTAATGCAAGTTCAATTAAAAACTGCTTCTTCGGATTTAGATGAAAAGCAGGCGCTATTGTATAAGGCGTATCAACATCATCAGCAATTAAAGGCCCGAAAAGAAACATTGGCGGAATTAGAGGCTGATTTTTCTGGCTTTTTCCATGGTGTTAAGGAAGTGTTATTAGCACGGGATCGTGGGGAACTGCATGGAATTGAAGGCGCTGTAGCAGAACTAATTCAAGTTGAGGCAAAGTACTCTCAAGCGATTGAAACTGCATTAGGTGCAGCATCTCAGCATATTGTTACTGTAAACGAACAACATGCTCAAAAGGCAATAAGCTGGCTAAAGCAAAAGCGGGCAGGACGTGCAACATTTCTTCCGAAAACGGTTATGCGTTCCCGAAAAATCCATGCACAGCAATTGAGTGATATACAATCACATCCGGCTTATATTGCTTTAGGATATGAGCTTGTTAGCTATGCGCAGGAAAATACGACAATAATTGAAAACCTTTTGGGTAATGTACTTGTAGCCTCTTCATTAGAAGGCGCGAGTCAAATAGCTCGTTTATGTGGGTTTAAATATCGTGTTGTAACTCTTGAGGGGGATATCGTCAATGCAGGTGGTTCGTTGACAGGTGGTGCTTTAAAGCAACAAAGCTCACTATTTTCACGGAAAGCCGAGCTTGATAAACTTGTCGCTACATTAGAGGGAATGGAAGCAACAATCCAATCTGCCGAGCAGACAGTAGCAAAGAAAAAAGAACAAATTGCCGAAATGCGTCATGCATTGGAAGAGTTGAAGCTGCAAGGTGAGGCGATGCGGGAGCAAGAGCAGATTCATCGAGCAAAGCTTTTAGAGTTGGATATGATTGTAAAAAGTTTGCAAACGACTGCTACGATTACACAATCGGAGCAATCATCCGTTTCTACAAGGAAGCAATCGTTAAGTGTTGAGCAAAAAATTGCACAAAAACGATTAGCAGAATTGAGCGAAGAATTGCAGGAAATACAACAAACGGTTGATGAACTCACACTCGCTAAAACTCAAAGTGAAACGCAAAAAGATGTATTGCGTGAACAGTTGGCGGTCCAACGATCAGAACTTGCAGTTGCACAAGAACAGTTAACACAAGTACAGGCATCAATTGCAGGAATTGAGCTTAACTTAGCGAAAGCACAAAATACGGTCGAAAAAATTTCCCAGGAAATAGAGTGGATCGAATCTGAAGATGGGTTAAACGGTCCTTCTGCAGATGAGTTGGCACAAACGATTATTCAATGGGTGACGAAAAAGGAAGCATTAACAGATATTATTCAAAAAAACCGTACAACTCGTTCCATTTTACACGAACAGATTACGGAAAATGAAATTCATTTACAGGAAATTCAGCGTGTACATAAAAGTTATGTGGATGCATTGCGTTCGTTAGAATTAAAGCGCAGTCGTACTGAATTTGAAATGAATAATTTACAAGAGCAGCTACTTGAACAGTATGAGCTGGACTTCTTGACTGCTCAGGACGAAGTAATTGATATAGAGAACGAAGAAGATGTACGCCGTAAAGTAAAACTGTTAAAACAATCGATCGAGGAACTCGGTCCAGTTAACTTGTCAGCAATCGAAGAGTTTGATCGTGTGCAGGAACGTTATACATTTTTAAGTGAACAGCGAGAAGATTTAGTCTCTGCAAAAGATACGCTCCACAAAGCGATTGGTGAGATGGATGAAGAAATGACGGAACGGTTTAGCGACACATTTAGGCAAATTCGTCAGCAATTCGTTATTTCATTCAGGGAGTTATTTGGAGGCGGTACAGCAGATTTAGTGTTGGTGGATCCAAATAACATGCTAGAGACAGGCATTGAAATTATTGCTCAACCACCAGGTAAAAAACTGCAGAGCTTAAGTTTGCTCTCTGGTGGTGAACGTGCATTGACAGCCATTGCTTTATTATTTGCTATATTAAATACGCGGCCTGTTCCATTCTGTATTTTGGATGAGGTTGAGGCGGCATTGGACGAATCGAATGTAGCCCGATATAGCGATTATTTACGTAAATATAGTGAGCATACACAATTTATCGTCATTACTCACCGTAAAGGTACGATGGAAGGTGCGGATGTTCTATATGGTATTACAATGCAGGAATCAGGTGTGTCGAAGCTTGTTTCGGTAAAACTGGAAGAACAAACGGAATTAGTAATGTAAGGGAGTGTCATAAATGAGCTTTTTTAAACGACTAAAAGAAAAGCTAACTGGCGGCAACGAGGAACTGGAACAAAAAGTTGACCAACCAGAGCTTGATGAACAGCAACCGGCTGATAAGCCCGAACCTGAATTAATTGAAGAAACGGCAGTTCAAAACTCCGTGGAACAAGAAGTGGTTGAAGTAGAAGCTTCAAATCAAGAAGAATCGACTCCTCAGGAAGAACCGGAACTGAGCGATAATGATACAGCGTTAGTAGTTGTTGAGGAGCAAGTGGAAGAAAAGAAACCTTCCGCATGGTCCATTACACAAAAATTCAAAGCCGGTTTGGAGAAGACTCGTAATTCATTTACTTCAAAAGTGAATGATTTAGTAGCCCGTTACCGTAAAGTTGACGAAGATTTCTTTGAAGAACTTGAGGAATTACTACTACAGGCAGACGTAGGATTTGAAACGGTTATGGATTTAATGGATAAGTTGCGCTACGAAGTACAGCGTCAAAATATTAAAGATACAAATGGTATTCAATCTATTATTTCTGAGAAATTAGTTGAAATCTATGAGTCTGGCGAAGAAAACTTAACGGACTTAAATATTCAGCAAGATGGCGATTTAACGGTTATTTTGTTCGTAGGTGTTAATGGAGTTGGTAAAACAACGACAATTGGTAAATTAGCGCATCGTCTGAAATCTGAAGGTAAATCGGTTATGCTTGCTGCGGGAGATACATTCCGTGCGGGCGCAATCGATCAATTACAAGTGTGGGGCGAACGTGTTGGCGTGGAAGTAATTGCGCAATCAGAAGGTTCTGATCCTGCAGCAGTAATGTATGATGCAATTCGTGCAGCGAAAAAACGCGGTGTTGATATTTTAATTTGTGATACAGCAGGTCGTTTGCAAAATAAAGTGAACTTGATGAACGAACTTCAAAAAGTACACCGTGTCATTTCACGCGAGATTCCAAATGCACCTCATGAAGTACTATTGGCATTGGATGCAACAACAGGTCAAAACGCGCTTGTACAGGCACAAACTTTTAAAGAAGTAACGAATGTTACAGGCATTGTGTTAACGAAATTGGACGGTACTGCTAAAGGTGGTATTGTATTGGCTATTCGCAATAAGTTACACATTCCAGTAAAATTCGTTGGCCTAGGTGAAAAAATGGATGACTTGCAGCCATTTGATGCAGAACGTTATGTATATGGATTATTTGCTGAAGGTCTGGAAAAAGAACTAGAGAAAATAGAAGATTAAATATAAGCGAGCAACAGATGGAATTTGTTGCTCGTTTTTTCCGTTAACATATCTCTTGGACAAGGAGATTACCTTGACAGTAAGTGCTCACAAGATTATGATAAGATAGACAAATTATGATTGGAGAGATAAAAATGCTACTTGAAAAAACAACACGCATGAACTTTCTCTTCGACTTTTATCAAGCATTATTAACTGACAAACAGCGCAGCTATATGGAACTTTATTACTTAGACGATCACTCGTTAGGAGAAATCGCCGAAAGTTATAATATTTCACGCCAGGCTGTTTACGATAATATTCGCCGTACTGAGGCGATGCTTGAAGAATATGAAGATAAATTAAATTTATTTGAAAAGTTTCAACAACGTCAACAAGTGCTAAAACAATTGACGGATGCGATACAAGATGAGGCTTCTACAATAGAAGCGAAACTGGCATTGGTTGAACAATTAAAGGAATCGGATTAGGAGGCGAACGAGTTGGCTTTTGAAGGTTTAGCAGAGCGACTCCAAGGTACGATCCAAAAGATTAAAGGTAAAGGGAAAGTTACGGAACAAGACGTTAAAGAAATGATGCGTGAAGTCCGATTTGCCTTAATCGAAGCGGACGTAAACTTAAAAGTAGTAAAAGAGTTCGTTAAAAAGGTTAGTGAGCGTGCGGTAGGCGTCGACGTTATGAAGTCATTAACGCCTGGTCAGCAAGTCATTAAAATTGTACAGGATGAATTGAAGAACTTAATGGGTGGAGAACAAAGCCCTATTAAATTTAACAACCGTCCCCCAACAGTCATTATGATGGTAGGGTTACAAGGTGCCGGTAAAACGACGACTACAGGTAAATTGGCAAATGTATTACGTAAAAAATACAATAAAAAACCACTATTAGTAGCAGCGGATATATACCGTCCAGCCGCTGTTCAGCAATTACAGACTATAGGGAAACAGCTTTCTTTACCAGTGTTCTCACTTGGTACAGATGTCTCTCCAGTCGAAATTGCACGTCAAGCAATTGAACATGCAAAAGAAGAACATCATGATGTTGTATTAATCGATACTGCGGGTCGTCTCCATATTGATGAAGAGCTGATGCAGGAACTGAAAGACATTCGCGGATTAAAAGAGCCGGATGAAGTATTTTTAGTTGTAGATGCGATGACAGGTCAAGATGCGGTAAATGTTGCGCAAAACTTTAATGAAGCAGTCGGCATTACGGGCGTTGTTTTAACGAAATTAGATGGTGATACACGTGGTGGTGCGGCTTTATCAATCCGTGCCGTAACTGAAAAGCCGATCAAATTTGTTGGTATGGGTGAAAAAATGGATGCATTGGAGCCATTCCATCCAGAACGTATGGCATCACGTATTTTAGGAATGGGTGACGTATTATCACTCATTGAAAAAGCACAGGCGAACGTTGATATGGAAAAAGCGAAAGAACTTGAAGAAAAGTTTATGACGCAATCATTCACGTTTGACGACTTTATTGAGCAACTTCAAGCCGTGAAAAAAATGGGACCGCTGGATGAATTACTGAAAATGATTCCAGGTGCGAACAAAATGAAGGGCTTAGATAATGTCAAAGTCGATGAAAAGCAAATGGGGCGCATTGAAGCGATTATTTATTCGATGACACCAAAAGAAAAGACAAACCCTGAAATTATTTCGGCGAGCCGCAAAAAACGTATTGCAACTGGTTCAGGTACGACTATACAAGAAGTAAACCGCTTATTGAAGCAGTTTGAAGATATGAAAAAAATGATGAAACAAATGACAGGTATGACGCAGGGTAAAGGTAAGAAAAAGATGAAAATGCCTGGTTTAGATTCGTTATTTAAATAAAAAAATAGGGTGTTAAGAAAAAACACTTTACAAACCACTAAGACATTGATAATATAATATCTTGTGTGAAACTTATTCGGAGGTGCTATATAAAATGGCAGTTAAAATTCGCTTAAAACGTATGGGAGCTAAAAAATCTCCTTTCTATCGTATCGTAGTTGCAGACGCTCGTTCACCACGTGACGGCCGTCAAATCGAAACAGTAGGTACTTACAACCCACTTACAGTTCCAGCTACAGTACAAATCGATGAAGAGAAAGCTCTTAAATGGTTAGCTGATGGTGCAAAACCATCTGATACTGTACGTAACCTGTTCTCAGAACAAGGTATCATGGAGAAATTCCATAACGCTAAATACAGCAAATAATTCAATGATTAATTCGGAGGTGGCATTATGCAGCAGCTGATTGAAGCAATTGTTAAACCATTGGTCGATTATCCTGAAGACGTTCGTATTGAGACGGACGAAACTTCAAATCGAGTTGTTTATAAGCTTTTTGTTCATCCAGAGGATCGAGGGAAAGTGATAGGCAAGCAAGGACGTGTTGCGAAGGCAATTCGTACGATTGTGTACTCAGCAGCGGGCGGCCACCAGAAGAAAAAGACGTATGTCGATATATTGGATTAATAAAAGAAGGGTGGCATTTTGCTAACCCTTCTTTTTTTGTTATGATAATTCAATCAGCAATATTTTATTGAACAATTACAACTAGTTGATTGAAATGGAGGTGGCGACTCCAGCGGGAAAAGCGAAATTTATTTTGCGACGAAAGCGTAGTGTTAGGAGCCATCGCCTGAGACGTTCGTGTAGTCCGTGCCCGCGGAAAGCATCCACCATCATTTAAAATCAACAGACTCTAAAAAGGTGGAATATACATGGAATGGTTTAATGTAGGACGTATTGTAAATACACATGGAGTTCGTGGAGAACTTCGGATTTTATCGACAACAGATTTTGAAGAAGAGCGTTTTGCTGTAGGTTCTAAATTAGCGGCATTTAAAAAGGATGATAAAAAGCCGACTTGGGTAACAATCGCTTCATCACGTCGCCATAAAAACTTTATTTTAGTAACATTTGAAGGAATGGAAAACATTAACCTAGTGGAGCCTTTTAAGGAAGGTCTACTGAAAATAACGATGGATCAGCTGGAAGAAGACGAGCTGGATGAAAACGAATACTATCACTTTGAAATTAAAGATTGTGAAGTGTTTTCAGAAGAAGGCGAATTAATTGGAGTTGTAACCGACATTCTGGAAACAGGCGCCAATGATGTTTGGGAAGTTAAAGCATCAAGCGGTAAAAAGCATTACATTCCTTATATTGAGGATATCGTAAAAGAAATCGATGTCGAAGAGAAGAAAATTATTATTCATGTAATGGAAGGTCTATTAGAATGAAGATTCATGTATTGAGTTTATTTCCCGACATGTTTTCCGGTGTCTTTGGTGCATCGATATTAAAAAAGGCTCAGGAAAAAGGTGCGGTGGAGTTAGCAGTAACAGATATTCGAGACTATAGTGTAAATAAGCATAAGCAGGTTGATGACTACCCGTATGGTGGTGGTGCCGGAATGGTATTAAAGCCCGAGCCAATGTTTAATGCTGTTGAGGCTATTACAGAAGGTCGCAAACCACGCGTTATTTTAATGTGCCCGCAAGGTGAGCGCTTCACCCAGAAAAAGGCAGAAGAATTAGCGAAGGAAGAAGATTTAGTATTCCTATGTGGTCATTATGAAGGCTATGATGAGCGTATTCGTCAATACCTTGTAACAGATGAAATTTCCATTGGGGACTTCGTGTTGACAGGTGGAGAGCTTCCAGCGATGACGGTGATCGATGCAGTGGTTCGCTTATTGCCGGGGGTACTTGGGCAAGAAGATTCGCATATCCAGGATTCATTTTCTACAGGGCTACTAGAGCATCCGCATTATACACGACCAGCTGATTTTAGAGGTATGAAAGTACCGGATATACTGTTGTCAGGTAATCACGCGAAGATCGATGCCTGGCGTGAGGAGCAATCATTTGTCCGTACATTGGAACGCAGACCCGATTTGTTCGATGCATTAGAATTGACGGATAAACAATTGAAATTGCTTGAAAAGATTAAGAGTGAAATGTAAAGCAAAACTACTTGCAAGCTTGTAAAATTTATGATAAGATTCATTTTGTGCTTCTATGTAGGCACTGAATTACGGTGTTCCGCTGTGGCTGAGATTAGCGTGCAAGAGCATCTGTCCAAGGAGAGAAAACAATGTCAAACATTATTACAGAGATTACTAAAGATCAATTACGTTCAGACTTACCGTCATTCAAACCAGGTGACACAGTTAAGGTACACGTTAAAATCGTTGAGGGTACTCGTGAGCGTATCCAATTATTCGAAGGTGTAGTTATTAAACGTCGTGGTGGCGGAATTAGCGAAACTTTCACAGTACGTAAAATTTCTTACGGCGTTGGTGTAGAGCGTACTTTCCCAGTACACACTCCAAAAATCGCTAATTTAGAAGTAGTTCGTAAAGGTAAAGTACGTCGTGCTAAACTTTACTACCTACGTAACCTACGTGGTAAAGCTGCTCGTATTAAAGAAATTCGATAAGAACTATTTAGAAGGGGCTTGTATCTACAAGTCCCTTTCTTTCTTTCTCAAATAAATTGTATTAAATATACGTTTATATACATAAAGCTTATTAGTTGGATAAATAAATACAGGTTAGATTTTTGCTTGAAATACATATTTCGTATACAATAAATGTGATGAGCAAGGGGGATAGCTACGTGGAAAAAACTGAAAAAGAAAAAAATGAGCTGTGGGAATGGACAAAAGCTCTACTTATTGCGTTTGCAATTGCCGCATTTATTCGCTACTTTTTATTTACACCGATTGTAGTAGATGGGGATTCAATGATGCCAACCCTTGAGAATGGTGATCGGATGATTGTTAACAAATTTAGCTATAAAATCGGCGAGCCTAGTCGCTTTGACATCGTCGTATTCCACGCACCTGAACAAAAAGATTATATAAAACGCGTCATTGGCGTTCCAGGGGACTTTGTGGAATATAAAGATGACCAACTATACATTAATGGTGAAGCAATTGATGAGCCATATTTAGATGCATATAAAGCACAAATTAGCGAAGGCAACTTAACAGGTGACTTCTCCCTAAAAGATATTGATCCATCATTAGATGTAATTCCGGAAGGTTATGTATTCGTAATGGGCGATAACCGACGCTTCAGTAAAGATAGTCGTCATATCGGTATTGTCGAACAAAAGGAAATTATCGGTAATACGAGTATTATTTTCTGGCCATTAAGCGAGATTGAAATCGTAAAATAATATTTATCGTTCTAAATTATAAATATTGTCTAAAATGAGGGGGATAGTTTAAACTCCTCATTTTTTTGTTTAAGAAATTATCATCATGACAATTGGAATAACTAAGCAATGGGTTTCTACTTTTAAAAAAATCGAGATGTCTAGGCTGAAAAAAGTAACACAATTGTAGATAAAGATATGAATTATTTTCAGGAGGGTACTAATATGACAATTCAATGGTTTCCGGGACATATGGCAAAGGCGCGCCGTCAAGTATCGGAAAGTTTAAAACTTGTAGATATCATTTTTGAACTGGTGGATGCACGTTTGCCTTTATCATCACGTAATCCGATGATTGATGAGGTAATTCATCAAAAACCACGTCTACTCGTTTTAAATAAACAAGATATGGCCGATGAGCATGAAACACGTCGCTGGATTCAATATTTCGCTGATAGAGGTTTCAAGGCAGTAGCGATCAACTCATTGGAAGGTAAAGGCTTACAGGCAGTGACAAAAGCTGCACAGGAGATCCTAGCTGACAAATGGGACCGTATGCGATCAAAAGGTATGAAGCCCCGTGCAATTCGGGCAATGATTGTGGGGATTCCGAATGTAGGGAAATCAACATTAATTAACCGCTTGGCAAAGAAAAACTTAGCGAAGACGGGAAATACACCAGGGATCACGAAGGCACAGCAATGGATTAAAGTCGGCAAGGAAATTGAACTTCTTGATACACCAGGTATATTATGGCCAAAGTTTGAGGATCAGGAAGTAGGCTACAAGCTTGCTCTGACTGGTGCCATTAAAGATACAATTACTAATATGGAAGACTTGGCTGTATATGGCTTAAACTTTTTAGCGTTACATTACCCAGCCCGAATGGAAGAACGGTATAAAATTTCTTCTGTGTCTGAAGAGTTAGTTGAAACGTTTGATGCCATTGGAAAATTACGTCGTGTATTTGGACAAGGTGGAGAAATTGATTACGATCAAGTAGCAGTGTTGATTGTACGTGATATTCGTGATCAACATCTAGGAAAGCTCACATTCGACTTTGTATCTGAGCAAATTGAAAAAGAACAATTAGCAGAAGCGATTGAGATAGAAAACGAAGAACGTCGAAAAAAAACAGCAGAACTTCGACGCCAACAAAAACAAGAAACCGAGCAATAAAATTAGGAACAAAGCCTTTTTCATTATTTGAAAAAGGTTTTTTCTTTTATAATGAAAAGAATAGACGATATAACAGTTAGAACTATAGTTAAGTTGATTGGAGTTAAGGGCAATAACAAATAATATACCCATATGAAAATCAACTCTATAAAATTACAGTGAACTTATTAGATTAGAGGAATATAAATGAAAACAATCAAAGAGATTACAGAAGTATTAAAAGGATCTACGCAAATTGAACCGTGGATGGATGAAATTGCACAAGATGACCGTGCAGGTGTTGTGAAAGTATGGGCGCAGTTTCAAAAACGTTTAGAAAAAATAGAGGTACTGCAAAAAGCACATGATGAAAAACTACAATTTGATGCAGGCTACCTACCATATGAAGATGCTTATATAGCAGGTACTGATGAGGCAGGACGAGGCCCATTAGCAGGACCTGTTGTAACAGCAGCAGTTATTTTGCCAAACTACTGTCAGGAGTTGCTAGGTGTTAATGATTCGAAGCTATTGTCAAAGGAAAAGCGTAAAGAGTATGCTGAGCGAATTAAAAAACATGCACTATACTATGCCGTTCATTTCCAAAGTGTTGAAGAAATTGATCGACTTAATATATATGAGGCGACACGGCAATCGATGTTAAAAAGTATAGAAGCACTTGAGGCAACGCCACATTTTATTTTAGCGGATGCAATGTCGCTTCCAGTAGCGATTCCCCAAGCTTCAATAATAAAAGGTGATGCACGCAGCTTAGCGATTGCAGCGGCGTCCATTTTAGCAAAGACAGCACGTGATGAGTATATGGAAAACTTGGATATACAATACCCTCAATACGGATTTGCCCAACATGCTGGCTATGGTACAAAGCAACATTTAGAAGCACTCCAGCAGCATGGACCGACAGTTCATCACCGAAAAACATTTGAACCGATTAAATCGATGCTTCAAAGAAGGGAGTAACGGCATGAACTTTGCATCATCAAATTCCATTCAAACGAATATGGCACAACAAATGACAACAAATCAGCCATTATCATTGAAACAAGATCAAATATTTCACGGGACGATAAAGCAGCTGTATCCAAATCAAATGGCGGAAGTTCAAGTCGGTAATCAAAAGCTCATGGCCAAGCTTGAGGTGCCTTTAAAGTTAGGGGACGCGCATTTCTTTCAAGTAACAGCAACTAATCCACAAACAGAGTTGAAAGTTGTAACAGGACCTATGTCGCAATCAATGACATCTGGACAACAAATATCCCAGCTATTGGACACGATGAATTTACCAAAATCAAATGAATTGCAACAAGTACTCTCGCATTTTATAAAGAACCAGCTCCCCCTTGCAAAAGAACAGTTGCTAGCTGCAGAAGGCTGGATGAAAGCCTTGCCTGCTGGAGTGGATAAAAACAATGCTCTGCAAGCATTGCAACGAATGGTTGAGTTAAAGATGCCATTTACGAATACAGTATTTCAAGCGTTAACACAAGGAATAAAAACTGATGGATTATCTACCAATTTGGAAAATTTAGCACAGTTGTTGGCAAATCAACCTGGTGGGAATGAATCGATTAAAACAAATTTACGTCAGCAAATTGAACTCCTTGCAAAGCCATTGAACAATGAAACAGGGGGCCTCCTTCTTGCACGAGCTACACAAACATTAGTAGATAATAGTGCGCCGATTTCTTCCAAGCTTCAAGCGCTAACCATCTTAAAAGAAGCCGGTATTTTACCGCAAAATGCGAATCTACAAAATTGGCAAACTGTTAATCAGCAAGCAAACCAGCAATCTATTAATCAGTCTCCTGCAACACCGCTATTAAAGGAAGCAGGGCAAATGCTACAGCAGTTGGCCCAAACTGCTCCTGAGCATATAAAGCCGATGCTGGACCAGGTAAAGGGTTGGATTAACAATGATAATCTGTTATCCCAAACACAAAAACAACAATTACAGCAATTATTGGGACGTTTTGAACAGTTACCTGCAACAAGGCAGGCAATAGAAGTACTGACTAATCAAGTACAGCAACAATTGACAAGTGGTTACAGTGAAAGTGTGACGTCAAGGTTATTTGTGCAAAATGACCAGGGGATTTCAGCAAAGGATCAACTTCTTTCGTTGATTAAGCCCGATTCTAATCTTCCACTTGCTGATCAGCTCTTGCGAAATTTAGTGAAAGTTACAGCTGATAGTCCGCAGCCAGTCATGCAAAGTACCCTTACTCAAGCTGAAGCACAAGTACAGGCAGCAGTAGACAGCCGTGCAATGGAACAAGCAATAAAAACAGTGTTAAAAGGGCTAGGAGTTAGCTATGAGGCGGCGCTTGCAAATAAGGCAGGAGATATTCAGGCGATTACACAGCAGCTTAAACCGCAGCTATTAGCGCTTCTTCAAGACGTACAGACACCCGCGGTTTTAAAGGATACGGCTGAAATGGTAATGGCTAGGCTTAATGGCATGCAGTTGTCTTCCGGGGAAAACGGGCACCAACATCAACTTATAATGCAACTGCCATTGGACTTTTTTGGTAAGAAAATGGATGCAACACTTCAATGGAATGGCCGCATGAAGGAAGATGGTAAAATTGATGCTAATTTTGCGCGGATTATGTTTTATTTAGATATGGAATCCCTGCAGCAAACCGTCATTGACATGCAAGTGCAAAATCGGGTAGTGACAATTAATGTATATAATGATATTCCACATTTGGATTCATTAGCTGAATCATTAAAAGCTACATTAAAAACTGGTTTACTGGACAAGGAATATACCTTGTCCGGTTTATTCATCAAACCTTTTGGAAATCAGGAAATAAAAACTGACACAAAAATTTCAAAACAATCGGAAGAACAACAAGGCGGTGTGGATATTCGGGTATGAACGAAAAAAAATATGTGCGAAAAGAAGCAATTGCCCTATCTTATGATTCTCAGAAAAGTAGTGGACCTACTGTTGTCGCAAAAGGGAAAGGTAAAATTGCCGACAATATACTAGAGAAAGCCTCAATGCATGATGTGCCTATATATGAAGATCCAAACTTAGTGGAACTGCTTGGCCAACTGGATTTAAATACGTCCATACCAGAGGAACTGTATCAGGCTGTTGCCGAAGTATTTGCCTTTATTTATCACTTGGATGAGAAGCATAAGCTGACGCTAAATAAGTGAAATTTATCTTGTTAGTAGAATATATCTTTCAGAAAATTAAAAAATATATTTGAAGAGAATTTTTTGACATAAAATAAAGTAAAAATTGCTTGTGTGACAAATATAGACATTGTCTGAATTATTGTATAAAATAGATTATGTTAGTAGAATAATTTCCAAATGTCCGATGGGAGGATGTATCATGAATATCCATGAGTATCAAGGGAAAGAAATATTAAGGCAGTACGGCGTTGCGGTTCCTAAAGGGAGTGTCGCGTTTTCACCAGAAGAAGCGGTAAAGGCAGCAAAAGAACTAGGTTCAAATGTAACAGTAGTAAAAGCACAAATCCATGCAGGTGGCCGCGGTAAAGCAGGGGGCGTAAAAATTGCGAAAAATTTAGATGAAGTTCGCTCTTACGCAAAAGAACTGCTAGGGAAAGTTTTAGTAACGCACCAAACAGGTCCAGACGGTAAAGAAGTAAAACGTCTTTATATAGAGGAAGGTTCGGACATTAAAAAAGAGTACTATTTAAGTTTAGTATTAGACCGTGCAACTTCTAGAGTAGTAATGATGGGTTCTGAAGAGGGCGGTATGGATATTGAGGAAGTAGCAGAGTCAAATCCAGAAAAAATCTTTAAAGAAATAATCGATCCAGTAACAGGCTTGAATGCCTTCCAAGCACGCCGTATGGCATTCAATATGAATATTCCGGCGAAGTTAGTAAATAAAGCAGTAGGATTAATGCTTGGTATTTACAAAGCATTTATCGATAAAGATGCATCGACAGTAGAGATCAACCCGCTAGTTGTAACTGGTGATGACCAGGTAGTGGCGCTTGATGCAAAATTCAATTTTGATGCAAATGCACTGTACCGTCATAAAGATATCGTAGAATTACGTGACTTTGATGAGGAAGATGCAAAGGAAATTGAAGCCTCAAAATATGACTTAAGCTATATTTCTTTAGATGGCAACATTGGCTGTATGGTAAATGGTGCAGGTCTTGCTATGGCTACGATGGATACAATTAGCTATTACGGCGGTTCACCCGCAAACTTCCTTGATGTTGGGGGCGGTGCAACAGCTGAAAAAGTAACAGAAGCATTTAAAATTATTTTATCAGACAAAAATGTAAAAGGTATTTTTGTAAACATTTTCGGTGGAATTATGAAGTGCGATATCATTGCAGAAGGTGTTATTACAGCTGCAAAAGAAGTAGGCTTAAAAGTTCCGTTAGTTGTACGTTTGGAAGGAACGAACGTAGAACTTGGTAAAAAATTATTAAATGAATCTGGTTTAAATATTGTAGCCGCTGACTCTATGGCTGATGGCGCACAAAAAATCGTGAAATTAGTTGAATCTGAAGGCGGGGTTAAGGCATGAGCGTATTCATTAATAAAGACACAAAAGTAATCGTACAAGGAATTACAGGGGAAACAGCCCTTTTCCATACGAAACAAATGTTGGAATACGGAACAAAAATCGTTGCTGGGGTAACACCTGGTAAAGGCGGACTAGAAATTGAAGGTGTTCCTGTATTTAATACTGTACAGGAGGCAGTAGATGCTACTGGTGCTAACGTATCAGTTATTTATGTACCGGCACCGTTTGCAGCAGATGCAATTATTGAAGCAGTTGACGCTGATTTAGATATGACTATTTGTATAACAGAGCATATTCCTGTCCTTGATATGGTAAAAGTAAAGCGCTATATGGAAGGCAGAAAAACACGTTTAGTAGGTCCAAACTGCCCTGGTGTTATTACAGCAGATGAATGCAAGATTGGTATTATGCCAGGTTATATTCATACAAAAGGACATGTTGGCGTTGTATCTAGATCTGGAACACTAACATATGAAGCTGTACATCAATTATCTCAAGCGGGTATTGGTCAAACAACAGCAGTAGGAATCGGTGGAGACCCAGTAAATGGTACAAACTTTATCGATTGCCTAAAAGCGTTCAATGAAGACCCTGAAACATATGCAGTAGTAATGATAGGGGAAATCGGCGGTACAGCGGAGGAAGAAGCTGCAGAGTGGATACAGGCTAACATGACAAAACCGGTTGTAGGCTTTATCGGTGGTCAAACAGCTCCTCCAGGTAAACGTATGGGTCACGCTGGTGCTATCATTTCTGGAGGTAAAGGAACAGCTGCAGAGAAAATCAAAGCGATGAACGCAGCGGGTATTGAAGTTGCCCCAACACCTTCTGTTATTGGAGAAACACTAATTAAAGTAATTAAAGAAAAAGGTCTATACGAAGTTTGTAAAACACATTAATATAAAAGATGTAGCGGTCGCCTCGCTACATCTTTTTCGTATGTCTACCTCACTATTTATAAAAGCGGTCATTTTAATTTCTTCTATTATAAAAGGAGTGTTGAAATGATGAATCACTTAAATGAACAATTATTGAAACTACACTATATCCTCCCTCTATCATGGCAAAAATTCCAAAATTTGATGACTATTTTAGATGATTTCGACAAATTATTACATGTTTCACCAAAAAATTTAGCGTTGCATTTAAAAATTAAAGAAGAAAAAGCCATACAGCTTCTACGTCATTTTAAAGAACTATTGCCAAAATCAATGACAAGTTATTATGAGCAAGAAAATATTCACGCCATCCCCTATACAAGTCAATTTTATCCGGAACGATTGAAACAACTATACGATGCGCCAGCAGTGCTTTATGCAAAAGGGGATATACAATTATTAAATAAATTAAAAATGATTGCGGTCATTGGTTCCAGAGGAGCAACTAGCTATAGTGAGGAAGTATTGAAAATGTTGATTCCTCCACTAATCGATGAGCAATTTACCATAGTCAGCGGTCTTGCTAAAGGAGCAGACCGACTTGCACATGAGGCAACAATTGGTTATGGTGGAAAGACAATCGGTGTATTGGGACATGGGTTGTTCCATAATTATCCGAAGGAAAATATAGAATTAAGCAAGCATATGGCAAGCGAACATTTATTAGTAACAGAATACCCTCCTTATGTAGGCGTGCAAAAATGGCATTTTCCCGCACGCAACCGAATTATTAGCGGTCTAAGTGAAGCGCTTATCGTTACAGAAGCTGCACTTAAAAGCGGTACTTTAATTACTACAGAGCTTGCACTTGAACAAGGAAAAGAAGTGTTTGCGGTGCCTGGAAATATATTCAGTGAGCAGTCGCGAGGTACAAATAAATTAATAAAAGAAGGGGCAATTCCGGTATGGAATGGCTTTCAAATCCTTCAGGAATTACAAATGTTTTCAAAATATCGTTGAAAAAAAGTTGCATTATTAGCCAATCTGTTATACATTTTGCAACAGGAAAAGCTTTGAAAAACATTGACAAATTCATATGATTGAATTTAAGAAAATAACAATACCTCTATAAGGAGGAAAACAGATGGCAGATTATTTAGTAATTGTTGAATCACCTGCAAAGGCAAAAACAATTGAACGCTACTTAGGAAAAAAATATAAAGTAAAAGCTTCAATTGGACATGTACGTGATTTACCACGTAGTCAAATGGGAATTGATACCGAAAATAATTATGAACCAAAATATATTACGATTCGAGGAAAAGGTCCGGTACTCCAGGATTTGAAATCGGCAGCAAAAAAAGTGAAAAAGATTTATCTCGCAGCCGATCCAGACCGTGAAGGGGAAGCAATTGCCTGGCATTTAGCAACAGCATTGAATGTTGATATTCAATCAGATTGCCGTGTCGTATTTAATGAAATCACGAAAGAAGCCATATTAGAAAGCTTCAAACACCCACGTCCGATTAATATGGATCTAGTGGATGCACAACAAGCACGTCGTATTCTAGACCGTCTAGTAGGTTATAATATTAGTCCGATTCTATGGAAAAAAGTGAAAAAAGGCTTGTCTGCAGGTCGTGTGCAATCGGTTTCATTGCGTCTAATCATCGATCGGGAAAATGAAATTAAAAGCTTTATACCAGAAGAATATTGGTCTATTGATGCGAGCTTCGAGAAAAGTAAAAAGCAATTTGATGCTTTCTACTACGGAGACGGCAAAGAAAAAATTAAACTAACAAATGAAGCCCAGGTTAAGGATGTTTTAAAACGTGTAAAAGGCTCTGACTTCGAAGTTATGAATGTTGTAAAGAAAGAGCGTAAGCGTAATGCATCACCTGCTTTCACTACATCCTCACTACAACAAGAAGCCGCGCGTAAATTAAACTTCCGTGCGAAAAAAACAATGATGCTTGCCCAACAGCTTTATGAAGGTATTGAGCTAAGCAAAAAAGAAGGCGCAGTCGGCTTAATTACGTATATGCGTACAGACTCAACCCGAATTTCGGAAACTGCAAAATCGGAAGCTATATCGTATATCGAAACAAAGTACGGCAAAGACTTCATCGCGTTAGAGCAAAAACAAGCGAAATCAAAAGCGAATGCACAAGATGCCCATGAAGCGATTCGACCAACGAGTGCGATGCGTACGCCAGATGAGTTGAAAACGATTTTAAGCCGTGACCAGCTGCGTCTGTACCGTTTAATTTGGGAACGCTTTATCGCTAGTCAAATGGCGCCTGCTGTCCTGGATACGGTAACAGTAGACCTTCAGAATAACGATGTATTATTCCGTGCAAATGGTTCTCAAGTAAAGTTTGCGGGATTCATGAAACTTTATATCGAAGGTACAGATGATCAAACAGAAGAAACGAACAAACTCCTGCCAGAAATGAAGGTTGGCGATAAAGTTAAGTCACTTGAAATCGAGCCAAAGCAACATTTCACACAACCACCACCACGCTATTCGGAGGCGCGTCTTGTGAAATCGTTAGAGGAGCTAGGTATAGGTCGACCATCAACATATGCACCGACATTGGATACCATTCAAAAACGAGGTTATGTTCAACTGGATGCAAAGCGTTTCGTACCTACAGAGCTTGGCGAAATTGTCCACCAGGCAACATTGGAGTTTTTCCCGGAAATCATTAATATCGAATTTACTGCACAAATGGAACAGAATCTGGATGAAATCGAAGAAGGCATTACAAAATGGGTAAATGTAATCGATGAATTCTATAAAGATTTTGAACCACGTGTTAAACATGCTGATGAAGTGATGGAAAAAATCGAAATAAAAGATGAGCCTGCAGGGGAAGACTGTGAAAAATGCGGTAATCCAATGGTATTTAAACTTGGACGTTACGGGAAATTTATGGCTTGTTCCAACTTCCCTGATTGCCGTAACACAAAAGCGATAGTCAAACCGATCGATGTAAAATGTCCAACATGTGACGATGGTGAAATTGTTGAGCGTAAATCCAAAACGAAGCGGATTTTCTACGGTTGCAATCGCTATCCGGATTGTGATTTTGTTTCATGGGATAAGCCAATTAGTAGACCTTGTCCGAAATGTAGTTCATTATTAGTAGAGAAGAAATTGAAAAAAGGTGTTCAAATTCAATGTACAAACAGTGAATGTGATTATGAAGAAACACCATCACAATAAAATGAAGAGGTAACAAAAAATGACACAACAAATAGTAAATGTAATTGGTGCTGGTTTAGCCGGTTCTGAAGCAGCTTGGCAAATTGCAAAGCGTGGCGTGAACGTACGTTTATATGAAATGCGCCCTGTAAAGCAAACTCCTGCACATCACACTGATAAATTCGCTGAACTTGTATGTTCAAACTCTTTACGTGCAAATGGCTTAACAAACGCTGTTGGTGTAATCAAAGAAGAAATGCGCAAATTGGATTCTGTTATTATTGCAGCAGCGGACAATAGCTCAGTACCTGCCGGTGGAGCCTTGGCTGTAGACCGTCATGAGTTTGCGGGGCATGTAACAGATAAAGTGAAAAACCATCCGTTAATTGAGGTTATTAATGAAGAAGTAACTGAAATCCCTGAAGGAATTACTGTTATTGCGACAGGACCATTAACATCCGAAGCATTAGCGAAACAAATTCAAGGGCTGACTGGGGAAGAGTATTTATACTTTTATGATGCAGCTGCCCCTATTATTGAAAAAGATTCAATCGACATGGACAAAGTATACTTAAAATCACGCTACGACAAAGGTGAAGCGGCATATTTGAATTGTCCAATGACGAAAGAAGAGTTCAACGCATTCCGTGAAGCATTAATTACTGCAGAATGTGCACCACTAAAGGAATTCGAAAAAGAAAAGTATTTCGAAGGCTGCATGCCAATTGAAGTAATGGCTGCCCGTGGTGAAAAAACGATGACATTCGGTCCAATGAAGCCAGTAGGTTTAGAGGATCCTAAAACAAATAAACGTCCATATGCGGTTGTTCAATTGCGTCAAGATGATGCAGCAGGAACACTTTATAATCTGGTAGGTTTCCAAACGCATTTAAAATGGCCTGAACAAAAGCGTGTCTTCTCAATGATTCCAGGTTTAGAGAATTTGGAAATTGTAAGATACGGGGTTATGCACCGTAATACATTTATTAACTCACCGAAAGTGTTAACGCAGACGTATCAATTAAAAGCGCGTCCAAATCTATTCTTTGCTGGTCAAATGACTGGAGTAGAAGGTTATGTGGAATCTGCAGGCAGTGGGTTAATAGCGGGAATCAACGCCGCTCGCATGGCGCTAGGTCAAGAGTTGCTGTACTTCCCGCACGAAACAGCGTTAGGTGCGATGGCTCGTTACATTACACATACAGACGCGAAAAACTTCCAGCCGATGAACGTTAACTTCGGGATTTTCCCAGAACTTGGCGAACGCATTAAATCAAAGCCGGAGCGTGCAGAGCGACATGCAAATCGCGCATTGGAATCAATTCAGAATTTTATTAATACTCAAGTAATTTAATTGCGAAAAGCCCTTAAAGACTGATATACTTTAAGGGCTTTTACATTTATACAATAATTTCCGTGAAATAATGGATAAAATAGAAAAAATATCGTGATAATTATTAGATTAGCTGAATAAATACAAGAAAAACGAATAATTCTAGCATATTTTACTTGAAAAGTTATCATGATAGGTATAGTGTCAATATGTATGTTTTTTTAGGAAATATTAAGTGTCCATACACATCATTTTTCTTTTGTATGAAATGGGGGTATACAGGATGGATGTATCATTGCAAAATCATTTAGAACAATTTATTCGATATGTACAGTTGGAAAAGAACTTTTCTCTACATACCGTTCGAGAATATCAATCTGATTTACATGAATTTTTTGCGTTTTTACATTCTGAAGGTGTACAAAAAATTACAGAAGTTGAATATATCCATGCACGTTTGTATGTAACAAAGCTTTATGATGAACAAAAAGCAAGAACTTCTATCTCAAGGAAAATCTCATCTATCCGTTCTTTTTTTCGGTTTTTAAATCGAGAACTGAATATTGATGATGCTCCGTTTCGTTCACTTTATCATCCGAAAAAGGAAGAGCGATTACCGAGCTTTTTTTATGAGGAAGAATTGAAACAACTATTCGAAAAAAATGAAGGCAATGAGCCAATCCAAATTCGCAATATTGCATTGTTGGAGATTCTATATGCTACCGGCATGCGTGTAAGTGAATGTGTAAGTTTAGAAATTGCAGACATCGATTTTCATTACAGTATTGTCCGTGTCATGGGAAAAGGGCGTAAAGAGCGAATTATCCCGTTTGGACAGTATGCGCATGAGGCACTTACTCGTTATATAGAGCAGGTCCGTCCATCTTTAATGAAAAAAGAAAACCATCAAAAAGTCTTTGTCAATATGCGAGGTGGCGAACTTACTACCCGCGGTGTGCGTTATATATTAAGTGAGATGATCGATAATGCAAGTATGCACACTAAAATTTATCCACATATGCTGCGCCACACCTTTGCTACGCATCTATTGAATAATGGAGCGGATATGCGTACAGTTCAGGAATTACTAGGGCACGCGAATTTATCTTCAACTCAGATTTATACTCATGTAACGAAAGAAGCTTTAAGAAAGACATATATGAAAAGTCATCCGAGAGCATAAGTTAAGGGGGAAATGAAATATGGGTCAAATTCATGCGACAACGATATTCGCCGTTCATCATAAAGGTGAATGTGCAATGGCCGGGGATGGTCAAGTAACACTAGGAAATGCTGTTGTAATGAAGCATACGGCGCGAAAGGTCAGACGTCTGTTTAATGGGAAAGTGTTAGCGGGGTTTGCAGGTTCTGTTGCAGATGCATTTACATTATTTGAAATGTTTGAGGCAAAGCTCAATGAATATAATGGCAATCTACAAAGGGCTGCAGTCGAAGTAGCGAAACAATGGCGTGGAGATAAAATGCTGCGACAGCTAGAGGCTATGCTACTCGTTATGGATAAATCAACATTACTGCTTGTATCAGGCACAGGTGAAGTAATTGAACCGGATGATGGTATTTTAGCAATCGGTTCAGGTGGGAATTACGCATTATCCGCTGGTCGTGCATTAAAGAAACATGCTGCAGATCATTTGACGGCAAAGGAAATCGCAGAGGCTGCATTAACGACTGCTGCGGATATTTGTGTGTTTACAAACCATAATATAATCGTGGAGGTATTATAATGACTTCGATCAATTTAACACCAAGACAGATTACGGAACATTTGAACCGACATATTGTTGGTCAGGAAACTGCCAAGCGTGCTGTTGCGATTGCATTGCGCAACCGTTATCGCCGCTCACTGCTAAGTGAAGAGCTAAAAACTGAAGTAATTCCAAAAAATATATTAATGATTGGACCTACTGGTGTAGGGAAAACAGAAATTGCACGTAGAATCGCTAAACTAACGAATGCTCCCTTTATTAAAGTGGAGGCAACGAAGTTTACGGAAGTTGGATATGTGGGTCGCGATGTCGAATCAATGGTACGTGACCTAGTGGAAGCGTCCCGCCGCCTCGTGAAAGACGAGATGGTTGAAGCGGTTAAGGAACAAGCTGAGCGTAATGCGAATGACGTATTAATAAAACTATTAGTCCCTTCAAAAGTAAAAGAAAAGCTTACGCAAAATCCATTTGAAATGCTGTTTGGTCAAAAAGATACTGCCCAAGAAGATACAGCTCAGCAGGAAGAGCCGGAAATTCGTACGCGACGTGCGCAAATTGCTCAGGATTTAAAAGACGGAAAATTAGAAGAACAGTGGGTTACGATTGAAGTAACGGAAAGTGCACCATCACTTTTTGATGCAATGCCCGGGATGAATATGGATAATGCGAATGGTATGCAAGATATGCTGTCTAATTTAATGCCGAAAAAAACAAAAAAACGCAAAGTCCAAGTAAAGGATGCGCGACGCATTTTAGTTCAGGAAGAAGCCAATAAACTAATCGATACAGATGCTTTATCCAGTGAAGCAATTCACCGTGCGGAACAGTCAGGTATTATTTTTATTGATGAAATTGACAAAATTGCGAGTAAAGGTTCTTCATCTGCAGAAGTATCCCGTGAAGGGGTGCAACGAGACATATTACCGATTGTAGAGGGTTCAACCGTAAATACGAAATATGGAACTGTTAGAACCGATTATATGCTTTTTATCGCAGCAGGTGCTTTCCATATATCTAAGCCGAGTGATTTAATCCCGGAACTGCAAGGGCGATTCCCGATTCGCGTAGAACTTGAAAAATTAACGAAAGATGATTTTGTACGCATTTTACAGGAGCCTGATCAATCGTTAATTTTACAATATAAAGCGTTACTTGAAACAGAAGGCGTTACTCTTGAATTTACAAAAGAAGCAATTGAACGTATTGCAGAAATTGCTACAGAAGTAAATCAGGAAACTGATAATATTGGTGCCCGCCGACTTCACACAATTTTGGAACGTTTACTTGAAGAGCTATCTTATGAGGCTTCTGAAATTGCACCGGCACATATCGACATTACCCCGAATTATGTCGATCAAAAATTGTCGAATATAGTAAAAAATAAAGATTTATCGCAATTTATTCTGTAATAATAAGTTGAATTAGTATCTTTAAATTGTAAAAACCTTTAGAATATTAAGTGAATTAAACAAGTCCTGTAGGAGGAAATAGAAATGAATTTATTAACAAAAACACGAAAAATCAACTCAATGTTACAAGCATCCGCTGGGAAACCAGTTAACTTTAAAGAAATGGCCAACACTTTAGGTGATATAATCGAAAGTAACGTATTTATCGTAAGCCGAAAAGGAAAACTGTTGGGTATTTCAATTCACCAGCAAATCGAGAATGAGCGTATGAAAAAAATGTTTGAAGTACGCCAATTCCCAGAAGCATATACACAGAACCTATTCAATATTACTGAAACATCTCCTAACTTGGATGTTAACAATGAACATACAGCATTCCCGATTGAAAACAAAGATCTGTTTTCAAACGGTTTAACTACTATCGTTCCTATTATTGGTGGCGGTGATCGTTTAGGAACGTTAATTTTAGCTCGCATAAGTGATCAATTTGAAGATGATGATTTAATACTTGCTGAATATGGTGCGACAGTAGTTGGTATGGAAATCTTACGTGAAAAGTCGGAAGAGATTGAAGAGGAAGCGCGTTCGAAAGCTGTTGTTCAAATGGCGATAAACTCGTTATCTTATTCGGAACTTGAAGCGATTGAGCATATTTTTGAAGAGCTAGACGGCAATGAAGGTTTGCTGGTAGCTTCTAAAATTGCTGACCGTGTAGGAATTACTCGCTCGGTTATCGTTAACGCGTTACGTAAACTTGAATCCGCGGGTGTTATTGAATCACGCTCGTTAGGGATGAAGGGAACATATATTAAAGTTTTAAACGATAAATTCCTAACAGCTTTAGCTGAAATCAAAATGAAATAAAAAATTTACAGACATAATGAGGTTTTCCTTATTGTGTCTGTTTTTTATTTTCAGGAAATAATTTTAAAGGATTTAAATGGTTAATTATGTAAAATTAATGATAGTTATGAAACGGTTTTGAAAATCAAATAAATATTATTTATACCTAGAATGGATTAAAAATAATGTGACAAATGCTTTGTTACAATATTATGAATTGTTATAATAAACCCCGACTTTTACAGTGTTTTAGTGTATGATATGTTAGGTTAAATTTAAATGAAGCACTAAATACTCATCTTTATTGAAGTGCATTATATACTAAAAATTAGTAACTTTATATTATAATAATAAAATGTTAGGTGCAAAAGGATTAAGTTACTAAGTAATATTACAAAATTCTTGATTTAAATACTAATTTAGTAAAAATAAAAATACGAAAAATGGTTAAATAAGCCTATCTAATAGGGTCTAAAGTCAATAGACACTAAGAATTATTATAATTACAATTGTATTATTAAGTTTTCAGGAACAATATTTAGCAAACAATGAATGAGGTGAGCAATTTGGATTTATTTGGTGGTACTATACGCAGTCTTGAAAACGGACTTTCGTATGCTACGTTAAAAAATAAAGCAATTTCCCAAAATATTGCGAATGTTGATACACCGAACTATAAAACAAAAGAAGTAAGCTTTAGAGATGTTTTCAATGATGTGAAAAAAGATTCAATTCCGGCCTATCGTACAGATGCTAGACATTACGATTTTAAAATTGAAGTAGGCGGCAGTGGCGTATACTCAAATAATTTTCGTAGTAGACCAAATGGTAATGCAGTGAATATGGATGCCGAACAAGCGAAATTGGCTGAAAATACCATTTACTACAATGCGCTGGTCGACCGAATTGGCAGTAAATTCTCAACGTTAAACAACGTTGTCAAAGGAGGGAGATAGTCATGTCGATTTTTCATAGTATGAATTCGACAGCCTCTGCCTTAACGACACAACGTTTACGCATGGATGTTATTTCTTCAAATATTGCAAATGTTGATACAACTAGGGCAAAACAAGTGAACGGAGAATGGGAGCCATACCGTAAGAAATCAGTTACTTTAAAAGAACAGGAAGGTCAATTTTCTAGTTTTCTTAATACTGCGATGGGCAAAACGGTGAAAAGCGGTGCAGGTAATGGAGTGAAAGTTTCCTCTATTAAAGATGATACAGAGACTCCGTTTAAGCTAGTTTATGATCCTGCTCATCCTGATGCGAATGATGACGGCTATGTACAAATGTCGAATGTTGACTTATTAAAAGAGATGGTTGATCTGATTTCGGCGAGCAGATCATATGAAGCGAATATTACTGCTTTTAATGCAAACAAAAACATGTTAACAAAAGCTCTAGAAATTGGGAAAGGATGATTATTAAATGGCAATTAATCCAATAACATTTATGTCTCCCGCACAATCTGTGAATGAATTAAATGTTCAGAATCAAATAACACCTGCAAATGCACAGCAACAATTTGCTAATACTTTAAAAGAAGCGATTGCTAGTGTAAATGAACATCAAAAAACATCAGATACAATGACACAAAAATTAATCAATGGTGGAGATGTTGATTTATTTGAAGTGATGGTTGCAGCGCAAAAAGCAAGTGTTACTTTAAACACAACAATTGAAGTTCGTAATAAAGCTGTGGAAGCTTATCAAGAAATTATGCGTATGAGTGTGTAATGATTTGAATAACGAATAATAAATTGTTGGGCATTCACTATTAGCGGAGGATTCATAATGAATGAACGACTTACTAAAATTAAAAGCGACTCCACTGGTTTCTGGCAAAGTCGCACGAAAAATCAAAAAGGTGCGATAATTGGAGCTCTAGTGGGCGTTATTGTAATTGCAGCTACAATTACATATTTTTCGACACGTACGACAATGGCGCAGTTATTTCCGGAAATGTCTCAGGCTGAGGTAGGGAGAATAACGGAAGTACTTGCTTCACAAGGTGTGAAATATGAAATAACAAATGGTGGTACTACAATAATGGTGCCGGAAAATAAAGTGCAGGACCTACAAGTATCGTTAGCGGCGCAAGGATATCCTGACTCTGGTGAAATTGATACTTCGTTTTTTACATCGAATGCCGGGTTTGGTATGACGGACAACGAATTTAATGTTATAAAACAAGCTACAATTGAAACTGATTTAGCAAATTTAGTCCGTAAATTCGAAGGTGTTAAAGATGCGAGTGTCATGATTAGTTTACCGGAAGAAGGCGTATTTCTTAAGGATGCAAAAGGTGAGGCACAAGCAGCGATTGTATTAAATACAGCTCCGGGACATAAATTTTCGGATGATCAAATTAAAGGGTTATTTAATTTGATTTCTATGAGTATTCCGAACTTACCAAAAGAAAATATTACGATAATGAATCAGTATTCCGAGTACTATGATCTTGCTTCTGCAGAAAGTGGCGGTAACGGGATCAGTACGGTTACTGGACAGATGGAAGTGAAGAAGACGATTGAACGCGATTTACAGCGACAAGTTCAGCAAATGCTTGGTACGTTAATCGGACCGGAGAATGTCGTAGTAAATGTATCGGCAGATATTGACTTTAAAAAAGAAAATCGTGAAGAAAATTTAGTACAACCTGTTGATGAAGAAAATATGACGGGTATAGAAATAAGTGCCCAGCGTATTACGGAAACATATTCAGGTGGGGCTGGACCCGGTGCAGAGGGTTCCACAGAAGCTGGAGGCGTTACGGATAACTTTGTTGATTATGCTGAAGGTGCGACAGGTGATGGTGATTATGAGCGTGTAGAGGAAACGATTAATAACGATGTCAATCGTATACGTCGCGAAATTCAGGAAAGCCCATATAAAATCCGTAATCTAGGCATTCAAGTAATGGTAGAGCCACCTAACGCGGTGGATGAATTTGATCAAGGTGTCCGTACAGATATCGAGCAGATTTTGTCGACAATTGTACGTACTTCAATTGATCAAGAAGCTGCTGGTAATTTAACAGATGAAGAGATTGCTAATCGTATAGTTGTATCTGTACAGCAATTTCAAGGTAACAATTCATCCGACGGACAGCCGGAATCAGTTATTCCTTGGTGGGTATGGGTAATTGGCGGAATTTTACTAGTAGCAATAGTCTTACTCATAATTTATGTCATTCGTGTACGTAGACGTAAACAAGAAGAAGAAGAGTTGGAAATAATAGAACAGCAACAACAATTAATTGCAGTAGAAGATATTTCTGAAGAAAAAGAAACTGAAGCGACTGTACGCCGTAAGCAATTAGAAAAAATGGCGAAAGAAAAGCCAGAAGATTTTGCGAAGCTATTGCGTAGTTGGATTGCTGAAGACTAATAGGAGGTTCAGCTGTGTCCAAGAAAGATAAAGACTTGTCAGGAAAGCAAAAGGCTGCTTTACTGCTAATTTCTCTAGGACCGGAAGTCTCGGCTTCTGTATATAAGCATTTAAGTGAAGAGGAAATTGAACGCCTCACACTAGAAATTTCAAGTGTAAAAAAAGTAGAATCGAATGTTAAGGAAGAGATAATAGAAGAATTTCATCATATTGCACTTGCGCAAGATTATATTACGCAAGGTGGTATTGGGTATGCAAAGACCGTTCTTGAAAAAGCATTGGGTGCTGAACAAGCGCAGGCTATTTTAAATCGACTTACTTCTTCGTTACAAGTAAGACCGTTTGATTTTGCTAGAAAGGCAGACCCATCACAGATTTTTAATTTTATTCAAAATGAACACCCTCAAACAATTGCGCTTATTCTTTCTTACTTGGAACCAGGTCAAGCAGGAGTTATTCTTTCTTCGTTGCCACAGGAAGTACAGGCAGATATTGCAAAGCGAATTGCCATTATGGAATCTACTTCACCAGAAGTAATTAGTGAAATTGAATCCGTATTGGAACGTAAATTATCATCGACAGTTACACAGGATTACACAGAAACAGGTGGCGTCGATGCAGTGGTAGAAGTATTGAATGGTGTAGATCGTCAAACAGAAAAGACAATTCTCGATGCGCTTGAAATTCAAGATCCAGAACTTGCGGAAGAAATTAAGAAACGCATGTTTGTGTTCGAGGATATCGTTACACTGGACAACCGTTCAATTCAACGTGTTATCCGAGACTGTGAAAACGAAGATTTACTATTATCGATGAAAGTTTCTTCAGATGAAGTAAAGGAAATTCTTTTCCGCAATATGTCGCAACGTATGGCTGAGACATTCCGTGAAGAAATGGATATTATGGGGCCAGTACGTCTGCGTGATGTAGAAGAAGCACAATCCCGCATCGTTGCAGTAATACGCCGCTTAGAAGATGCAGGGGAAATTATCATTGCACGTGGTGGAGGAGATGACGTAATTGTCTAGAATCATCCGTTCAACAAATGCACAAAAAGCAGAAGAAGCGTCTACTGTAGAGATTAAACTTCAAAACTTCTTCGAGCCTATTCATTATGCGAAAACGGAAGAAGAACAAATGGACGATACACCTCAATTAACGATTGAAGACATTCAACGTGAACGTCAACAAATGTTACAGGAGACATCAAATGAAATAGAGCAGCAAAAACTTCAATTCGAGCAATATCGTAATGAACAGCTCGCTACAATTGATGCGCTAAAGCAAGCATGGGAAGAAGAAAAATCATTACATCAACTAGAAGCGTATGATGCCGGATTTGCCCAAGGGTACGAAGATGGTATTCAAAAGGCAAATGCCAATATGCAACAGCAATTGCAAATAGCCAATAATACAATGCATGATGCACAAAAAAATGCTGCCGCCTATCTTGAATCACAGGAAACGGTATTACTGGAACTAGCTTTAACGGCTACAGAGCGTATTATTAATGCGCAGCTGGACCGGGATGATCAACTTTTTGTTTCGATAATTGAACGTGGATTAAAAGAGGCGCGTGAAATGAAAGAAATAAAATTATATGTGTCGCCTGAATACCATGCGCTCATTACAGAGCATCATAATGAATTGGCTGAAATGTTTCCTGCAAATGTACCCTTTATGATTTTTGTCAATGAAGATTTAGAGTCTACTGAAAGTTATATAGAAACGAATCATGGACGGATTGTCGTATCGATAGATGACCAATTGCAAGAGCTTCGTCGACAATTATATGAACTAATCGAAAGTAAGGAATGATACGGATGAAAGCGGCTCAATTAGTTGAACAGATTCCTAATTTAAATACATTTAAAAAATATGGAAGAGTTACACGGGTTGTAGGCTTGATGATTGAGTCGCAAGGTCCGGAGAGTTCGATCGGGGACGTATGTAAAATCCATGTTCAAACATCAAAAAACGGTAATCAAGTTTTGCTGGCTGAAGTGGTGGGCTTTAAAGATGAAATCGTCATTTTAATGCCGTATTCATCTTTAAAGGAAATATCAATTGGCTGTCTCGTAGAAGGAACCGGAACACCGTTAGAAGTGAAGGTAGGCCCGGAATTAATCGGAAAAGTATTAGATGCGATGGGAAATCCGTTTGATGGACAAGCGTTACCAAGAGGTTTAACAACTGTACAAACCGAACAGGATCCCCCAAATCCATTAAGTCGTCCTCCGATAAATGAACAGTTGGAAGTTGGGGTAAAGGCTATAGATGGTATGCTTACTGTAGGAAGCGGTCAACGTGTCGGTATATTTGCCGGCTCAGGGGTCGGGAAAAGTACATTGCTCGGTATGATTGCGCGTAATACAGAGGCAGATATTAATGTAATTGCACTTGTTGGTGAGCGTGGACGGGAGGTTCGGGAATTTATTGAACGTGATTTAGGTCCTGAGGGGTTAAAGCGTTCTGTCGTAGTAGCAGCTACAAGTGATCAGCCGGCACTTATGCGAATAAAAGCAGCATTTACAGCAACAGCTATTGCAGAATATTTCCGGGATCGTGGAAAAAACGTTATGTTGATGATGGATTCTGTGACCCGTGTAGCGATGGCCCAACGTGAAATTGGACTGGCTATTGGTGAACCACCTGCAACTAGAGGATATACTCCATCTGTATTTGCAATTTTGCCGACATTATTGGAGCGTTCCGGTACGAATGTGAACGGGACAATTACCGCATTTTATACGGTGCTAGTAGACGGTGATGATATGAATGAACCGATTGCCGATGCAGTACGAGGAATATTGGATGGACATATCGTATTGGATAGGAATCTTGCAAATAAAGGACAGTATCCTGCGATTAATGTGTTAAAGAGTGTAAGCCGATTGATGAATCATATCGCTGATCCGGAACATGTAAGTGCGGCAAGCCGATTGCGGGAATTGTATTACGCATATTCGAAATCGGAGGACTTAATCAATATAGGTGCTTATAAACGTGGTACATCAAAAGAAATTGACGAAGCTATTTTATATGAACCGCTTATTACCGCGTTTCTAAAGCAAGGGTATAAAGATAAAGTTTCAATCGATCAAACTGTAAATGAAATTATCGCGTTATCGAATGGTGGTGCACGTTAAATATGAATTACAATTATCGTTTTGAAAAAATCCTTATTGTAAAAGATCAGGAAAAAACAGAATCTGAACTTGCCTTTAAAGAATCAGTTCATGTATTTGAGGAAATTGCGACAAAGCTATATGGACTATTGAAGAAAAAGGAAGATTTAATTATCTATCAGCAGGAGCGCTTAAAAGAAGGCTCTTCCATAGATGAAATTAACCATTATTCTAAATTCATCGATAGTATGGAAAAAACAATTGAAGATGCCCAGCAAAAAGTAGTACAGGCGCGGGCCAAAATGAATTGGCATGAGGAAAAATTATTAGAAAAAAACTTGGAAGTACGTAAATACGAAAAAATGCGTGAAAACGATTTTGAAAGATTTAAAGAGGATCAGTTACGCATTGAAGCAATGCAACTAGATGAGCTTTCAACGATTGCGTTTTTCAAGAAAGAAATTAGGTGATTCCGTGGCAAAAAGAAATAAAAATAAAATGGAACAACAGGTGGAAGAAAATGAAGTAGAATCTCAACCCGGTTTTTTCAAAAAGTTTTTTTATTTGTTTTTAATTCCATTTATGTTCCTTATTGCAATTTTATTAATTATTACATCTGTGACGGAATATAACGTTTTTAAAATGGCGGATGGTGTCGTTGAGAAAATTCCATTTATTAGCTCTGATGAAGGTGAAGGCGTAATAGAAAACAGTTTATTGAATGAACAAAAAGTGGTAGAACTGCAAGCGGAAATTCAGGAAAAAGAAGCTCAGATTTCGCAACTGCAATCACAAATCGATTCATCTGCAATAGAAAAGGAAGAGCTGTTGGTTGAGCAGGAACGTCTACTGTTTGAAATTGAAAAACTAAAACGCAATCAGGAAGAGACGCAAAAGGAATTTAAAGAGATCCTATCAACTTTTGAAAAAATGTCGGCTAAAACAGCAGCTCCGATACTGGTTCAAATGAGCGATACAGAAAGTTTACGTATAATGTCGAGCATGAAACCCGATACATTATCTGCAATTTTTACGAAAATGTCTCCTGCAGATGCGGCTCGTTATACTGAGTTATTATCTCAACAATAAGTTACTTTGAAGGGAGGTGGAACAAATGAATATCTCATTGTTGCAAAATATAAAAACAAAAGCACCTAAGGAACTTTCCCAATCTTCTGTTGATGTGAAGTCATCAAAACCTAAAGGTGAAGCTTTTGGAAGTGTGTTTAAGTCAATTGTGACAACGTCAGAACAATCAGCCAAACAAACTGCTACACCAAAACAATCATTAACTGAAGATGTAACAACAACTTTAGAGAAAGATTCGTTGGAAAATTTACTTTTGGATTTGGGCGTTGAGATGGATGAATCAGGGCTTTTTGCTTTCATTGGTGAAGAACGCATGCCGGTTGCGGTTAATGAATTGTTGACTATAGACAACTTAACTGATCTTTTAGGTATGACCGAAGAGCAGCTTTTACAAACGCTTCAACGGTTAATGGGTGAGTCACAACAGGAGATAACGGATATTTGGTCGATAATTGAGCAGGCTCCGCAAATTCTAAATGAAGTATTAAAAGCATTGCAAAGTATTCAACAAGGTGAACCGAGTGCTGTTCAATCGGAAGAGCTTCAACAAGTCATTCAGTTATTAAAGTTAACAGAGTTGGCAGGGAGTAAATTAGATACGGTGTATAGGCAAGAAGATCAATTAGCCAAGCTTAAAGAAGCACTACTAGCTTTGGCAAATGAAGCGAGAACATTAAATAATTCAGAGGTAAGTACAACGAGGACACCTTTCGTACAAGTTGTTCAACAAATAACACAGCAAGCATCCCAACAAAATCAGCAAAGTCAACAAACAACAGTAAAAGTTGACTCGGAAAATCAGTCTGCTGTCCCGTTACAGCACCAGGCTATTCAAACGAAAACAGTGACGATTACATTGCCTGCAGAAAAACCGGCACAGTCAGAAGCATTAATTAAAGAGATCCAAAATTTAATCAATCGCAGTCAACTTTCTGGTCAGCAAGGGAATATGAAGCTATTTTTAAAACTTTTCCCAGAAAACTTGGGTCAGATACGTATTGAAATAGTACAGAAAGATGGTGTACTAACCGCACGATTATTGGCAACGACACCAATCGGTAAAGAGTTATTGGAGAATAACATTAATCAATTAAAGGCCGGATTTGTCGCACAAAACATCCAAATGGATAGAATAGATGTTGCGCAATCATTACAGGATGCGGATCGTAATACACGTGATCAAAGTTTCTTCAATAACTTCTTCGGAAAACAAAAAGAGGAAGAATTAGAGGAAAAAGAAGATAACTCTGAAGAAGAAACTATTTCGTTTAAAGATTTATTAAGTGAGGAGGAATAGTAAATGGCAAATTCAATTTCAAATGACTATTATTTACCTGCAAATAATCCTAATTTCAAAGTAACAGATAAGCAAGATAACGGAGCTCTAGGAAAAGATGCATTTTTAAAAATATTAATTACTCAGCTTCAAAACCAGGACCCAACAAGCCCGATGGATGATAAAGAATTTATATCCCAAATGGCTCAATTCTCGTCATTGGAACAAATGCAAAATATGACAAAAGCGATGGAGAATTTACTCGCATCTCAAGAGCAAACACAGATGATGAATTACTCAACCTTCGTCGGAAAAGATGTAAAATGGCATGAGCTTACAGATAAAGTAGATGCAGATAATAAGCCAATTTATAACGAAGGTACAGGAAGTATTAAAGAATTGAAATTCGTTAAGGGAGAAGCAGTATTTGTCCTCACAGATGGGAAAGAAATAAAACCAGGTAATATTTCATCTATTTTAGGCAGTGATAACTCGACACAACCGGCAATCCCAGCTGGAAACCCATTAGCAGAAGCGAGTCAGCTGATTGGACAAAAAGTTCAATATACGAGTGGGGACCAAATAATTGAAGCCATTATTGAAGCAATTAAAACGAATAACGTAAATATCGAGTATATTTTAAATGATGGAACTCGTTTAACAAAAGAACAATTTACTGTCAGTAAACAAAATCCCGAATCAGCGGCAGAGTAAGAGGGGGATTTGATGAATCGAGTAAATATACAACATATACCTTATCATCCACCTATACAGCCAGCTGTGAAACAAAAAGCTGAACAAGTTTCAAAACAGTCATTTATTGATCACTTGAAACAAGTAACGGTAGAAGAACTTAAAATGAGTAAGCATGCATCGGAACGTCTGAAAGAACGCAATATTTCAATTTCAGCGAAAGAATGGCAGCAAATTACTGAAAAGGTTTCTGAGGCGAAAGATAAAGGTGTGAAACAGCCATTAGTTCTTTTGGAACAGGCGGCTTTAATAGTAAGTGCAAAAAATGCAACAGTCATTACGGCATTGGACCGTAAAGAAGCTAAACAACAAATATTTACAAATATTGATGGAACAATTCTATTATAGGCTGGACCTTCAGAAGTAAGGAAGCCTACAGTTGTTGACTGATTGATACAACTGAACAAAAATATAAAAGTGAAAATTGAAGGGAGAACGACATCTTATGATACGTTCAATGTATTCAGGAATTTCAGGCTTAAAAAACTTTCAAACGAAATTAGATGTTATTGGTAATAATATCGCGAACGTAAATACTTACGGGTTTAAGAAAGAGCGTACGGTATTTAAGGATTTAATTTCACAAACACAAGCAGGAGCATCGGGACCCTCTATATCAGTTGGTGGTGTGAATGCGAAGCAAGTAGGTTTAGGTTCGCAATTGGCTGCGATTGATACAATTCATAATCCAGGATCGATGCAAACTACGGGACGTATTTTAGACTTGGGTATTGCTGGAGATGGATTTTTTATGGTAGCAGAAGCAGTAGGGACAAATGATACCGGAAAAGAAGCATTTAGTAACTTAAAGTATACTCGAGCAGGGAATTTTTATATGGATAAAAATGGATATTTGGTAAATGGAGACGGTTACTATGTAGTAGGTGCTTCAGCAGCTAATGGAAATGCAGAAGCAACAAATGATGATTATCCATCATACGAAGATTTAGTAGCAGGAACTTCGTATAATATTGTGGACCCTACCGGTGAGGGGGGAGATATTATGGAAATTGATGAAACTACAGGTACTGTTAACCTTACAGTTGGAGGTGCAAGTGGAGGAGAGGCGCTTCCCATCCATATTCCTACATCAGCACAAAGTATGAGTATTTCTGAAGATGGTACAGTATCATTTGTGGATTCAGAGGGAGTTTTACGTTGGGCAGGTCAAATTGTTACAGCTAAGTTCGCTAATGCTTCAGGGTTAGAGAAGACTGGATCTAACTATTTCCAAGTTACAGCCAACTCTGGGAACCCCCTAGTAAGTATTCCTTCAGCAGAAGGTTTAGGAAAAGTGAACTCTGGCTTCATGGAAATGTCCAACGTTGACCTTTCAGAAGAATTTACTGAAATGATCGTTGCGCAGCGTGGTTTCCAGGCGAACTCTCGTATTATTACAACTTCAGATGAGATTTTACAAGAGTTAGTTAACTTAAAACGATAGTCTAAAAATATATCATATATTCATTGTAAAGGAGGGTCGGGCCGGCTCTTCACTAGGACCGGCCCTATTTCAATGATCGAAGTCACTCGTCTGAACGGTAAAGCATTTACTTTAAACGCTCTATACATAGAAACAGTCGAAGCTTTCCCAGATACGCAAATTACGCTGACGACTGGGCGTAGATTCATTGTTTTAGAAACTGAAGAACAGGTGCGACAAAAGGTAAAAGCTTTTTATCAAACTATACAAGTTTTATCAAACCCGCATCTAAGAGGTGAAAAAGATGAAGAACAATAAATTAATAACGATAATGCTCATTATTTTAGTGACTATTACACTATTAGGTATTATTGTAGTGGTATTAATAACTCAGCTTGATAAAGAAAAATCAAGTGGTCCGTCAATCGATGAAATTGTTGAGTCGTCAGTCGATATACCGGAAATTACGACAAATTTAGCTGATGGAAGTTTTGTTCGAATAACTTTAAAAATTCAGGCTTCAGATAAAAAAGCCGGGGAAGAATTATTGAAACGTGATTTCCAAGTTAAAAACATCGTTATTCAGGAACTTTCAGAAATGGAAGAAGAGGCTTTGGAGGGTAAACAAGGTAAAATAGCTTTCCAGAATGCGATAAAATCGCAAGTAAACGAGTTAATGCAAGTTGGGGAGATTACACAAGTATACATTACTTCATATGTTCTTCAATAAGTGAATATTATAATTTTATATCTTGAAATGGAGGTGGGCAAATGGCAGGAGATATAATGTCCCAATCCGAAATTGATGCGCTTTTGTCAGCGATTTCAACAGGAGAAATGTCGGCAGCGGACATGAAAAAAGAAGACGAAACACGGAAAGTTAAAGTGTATGACTTTAAACGTGCATTACGCTTCTCTAAAGACCAAATCCGAAGTTTGACCCGTATACATGAAAATTTTGCGCGACTGTTAACAACCTTCTTTTCCGCTCAGTTAAGAAGCTATGTACAAATAACAGTTGCATCTGTTGACCAAATTCCATTTGAAGAATTTGTTCGTTCTATACCGAATATGACATTAATTAATGTATTTGAGGTTCCCCCATTGGATGGCAATATTCTAATGGAGATTAACCCGAATATTGCCTATTCAATGTTGGATCGATTAATGGGCGGAACGGGTGCAAGTCATAGCAATGTTGACAATTTAACCGAAATAGAAACGAAAATTATGACGAATCTATTCGAACGTTCATTTGATAATTTACGGGAGGCATGGGAAAATATTGCTGAAATAGACCCGATGCTTGTAGAATTAGAAGTTAACCCACAGTTTTTACAAATGATTTCACCAAATGAAACAGTTGTTGTCATTTCATTGAATACTATTATTGGTGAAACAACAGGGATGATTAATATTTGTATACCACATGTCGTATTGGAGCCAATTGTACCGAATTTATCTGTACGTTACTGGATGCAGACTAATACGAAGGAGATTTCTCCTGAACAAACAAAGATGCTTGAAACACGAGTGAAACAAGCAAAATTGCCTATTATTGCCGAATTAGGTACGACAGATATTACAATTGAAGATTTCTTGGGGATGACGATAGGCGATGTCATTCCGCTAAATCAAAAAATTGATCATCCGTTGACGTTAAAAGTAGGGGATTTACCTAAATTCACCGTACAGCCAGGAAAATTAAATAAAAAAATGGCTGTTCAAATTATCGAACCTTTGAAAGGAGGAGACGAAGATGAGTGATGAAATGCTCTCCCAAGAAGAAATTGAGGCCCTATTAAGAGGCGAGACACTGGATGATGTCTCTGCCAATTTTGAACCTCAAAAAGAAGAAGTAAAAGTTGAGGATTACTTAACTCCAATAGAAATTGATGCATTAGGTGAAGTAGGAAATATATCGTTCGGAAGTTCTGCTACTGCTTTATCTGCATTATTAGGACAAAAAGTCGATATTACAACGCCAAGTATCACAATGATCAATCGTAATCGTTTAGAAGAAGAATTCCCAAATCCGTATGTTGCTGTGCAGGTAGAATATACTGTTGGTCTATCAGGCATGAATTTACTTGTTATAAAACAATCAGATGCTGCAATTATAGCGGACTTAATGCTTGGTGGGGATGGTTTAAACCCGAAACCTCAGTTAAATGAAATACAATTAAGTGCAGTACAGGAAGCGATGAATCAAATGATGGGTTCTGCTGCTACATCGATGTCAACTGTATTTAATCAAAAGGTGGATATCTCACCACCGTCTATTGATTTAATGAATCTTTCCCAAAATGAAGGTACAGATAATATACCGCCGGACGATTTATTAGTGAAAATTTCATTTAGATTGCGCATTGGGGAATTAATAGATTCAAATTTAATGCAATTACTGCCTTTAAAGTTTAGTAAAAAAATAGTAAAGTCATTATTGGGAGAAACTGAAGAGCCTATTGTTGCAACTACAGCCGTTCCGCCTGCGCCGGTATCACAAACAGCACCTCAACAAACGATGCAACAGGAACAAAATGTACAGCAACAGCAAGTTCAACAGCCGATGCATGAGCAACCGGTCCAACAGCCAATGTATCAGCAACCAATGTATGAACAACCGGCACAACAGCCAAATCAGCAACCAATGTACGAGCAACCGGTTCAACAGCCAATGTATCAACAACCAGTTTATTCTGCACCACCTGCAAATGTTCAGCAAGCTCAATTTGCCAGCTTCGAATCTGCAAATATAACACAGACAGAAGCACGCAATTTAAATATGCTACTTGACATTCCATTGCAAGTAACAGTGGAGCTCGGACGTACAAAGCGTTCAGTAAAAGAAATATTGGAGCTTTCCAGTGGTTCTGTAATTGAACTTGATAAGCTTGCAGGTGAACCTGTTGATATTTTAGTTAACAGCCGGTTAATCGCAAAAGGTGAAGTAGTAGTAATTGATGAGAACTTCGGTGTTCGAATCACAGATATTTTAAGTCAAGCGGATCGCTTGAACAATCTAAGATAGTTTTCTAATTGGAGGAATCAGAGTATGTCTAAAAGAATTTTAATTGTTGACGATGCAGCTTTCATGCGCATGATGATTAAGGATATTTTAACAAAAAATGGCTATGAAGTAATTGGGGAAGCAGCTGATGGTATACAAGCAGTTGAAAAGTACAATGAGCTACGTCCAGATTTAGTAACAATGGATATTACAATGCCTGAAATGGATGGCATCGCGGCATTAAAAGCAATTAAAGGTACAGATCCAAATGCTGTTGTCATTATGTGCTCAGCAATGGGTCAACAAGCTATGGTAATTGACGCAATTCAAGCCGGTGCAAAAGATTTTATAGTTAAGCCATTCCAAGCTGACCGTGTAATCGAAGCCATTCAAAAAGCATTAGGTTAATGATATGAAAGCAAATAAATCATTTCGATTTTGGCTTGCTGTTGGAATAGTATTGATGACGGCATTGTTTGCACCAATCTCAAATGGAACTTTTGCGATGGTAAGTAACGTATATGAGAACTGTAATGAAAATCCTGAAGTATGTTCGGAAGAAAATATTTCAGAAGATAATGTTACAGATGCCGACGCAGAATCTACTGAATCGGCATCTGGCATCGGTTTCTTGGATTACATAAAAGTTTTAATAGCACTTGTTTTTGTACTAGGGCTATTATTGTTTATTTTGAAATATTTAAACAAACGTAACTTAAACTATCAACAAAATGCCGTAGTTAAAAATATCGGCGGCTTGTCTGTAGGGCAGCAAAAGTCCGTACAATTACTGTTAATCGGTAAAAATGTATATGTAGTTGGTGTAGGGGATAATATTCAGCTTCTCAAGGAAATCGATTCCGAAGAGGAAATTGAACAATTGCTAAGTCAAACTGAAAGCAACCAAACTATGATGAATACTTCACCGTATATTGCAGAGCTGTTCAGGAAATTTACCAAAAAGAACCGACCAGAAGATGTATCGAATAGCCCTAAATTTAATGATATGTTCAATGAAAAAATAGGGGAAATAAAGAAACAGCGTAGTAATGAGTTAGAGCGTTGGAAAGAGCGGGAGCGTGATGAACGATGAACGATCTTCTTTCCGTCTTTTCTGAAAGCGATCCGGGAAATGTATCCACATCGGTTACGCTATTATTCCTGTTGACGGTCCTCTCATTAGCACCAAGTCTTTTAATTTTGATGACATCGTTCGCTCGTATTGTCATCGTACTGTCATTTACAAGGACGGCCCTTGCTACAAACCAAATGCCTCCGAACCAAGTCATTATCGGCTTGGCATTATTTTTAACATTTTTTATCATGGCGCCGACATTCCAGCAAGTAAATGAGCAGGCATTGCAGCCACTTTTTGATGAAGAAATCAATTTAGAAGAAGCGTATGACCGGGCAACGATACCATTTAAACAATTTATGGCACAGCATACAAGGCAAAAAGATCTAGAGTTATTTATAGAATATAACCAAGCGGAGTATCCGGATTCAATAGAAGAAATTCCGATGACGCTGTTAGTACCTGCATTTGCTTTAAGTGAAATTAAAACAGCTTTCCAAATGGGTTTTATGATTTTCATTCCATTTTTAGTTATTGATATGGTTGTCGCAAGTACACTTATGTCGATGGGGATGATGATGCTACCTCCAGTAATGATTTCACTACCATTTAAAATATTGTTGTTTGTACTCGTCGATGGTTGGTATTTAGTGATGAAATCTTTACTTCAAAGTTTTTAGGGGATGATACATAGTGACACAGGAAATGGTCATTGCAATTGCAGAAAATGCAGTTTTTACAATATTGATAGTTTCGGGTCCATTGCTTTTAATCGCGTTAGCCAGCGGTCTAGTCGTGAGTATTTTTCAGGCGACAACTTCTATTCAAGAGCAGACTTTGGCATTCGTACCTAAAATCGTAGCTGTATTGCTTGCGATTATATTTTTTGGCCCTTTTATGATTTCGAGAATGACAGATTATTTTCATGATATTTTAAATAATTTAGTCCGGTATATTGGGTGAGGAAATGACGGAAATAATACCGAATCTATCAATATTATTATTAATTTTAGTTCGTGTTTCTGCGTTTTTTGTCACTGTACCTTTATTTTCTTATCGTACAATCCCCCCACAAGTGCGCATTACATTGGCGGTTGTTTTAGCATGGATGATGTATTACACATTTAATATGGAACCATTTGAGATTAATGGTGTATATTTATTATTTGTTTTAAAAGAGGCGATTATCGGGCTGATGTTAGGTTTAGCTGCGATGATTATTATATCTGCTGTTCAGATAGCAGGGGGGTTCATCGATTTCCAGATGGGCTTTGCGATGGCAAATATAATTGACCCCCAAACAGGCGCACAATCTCCGTTAATGGGGCAATTTTTAAACTTTTTAACGTTGTTGGTATTGTTGGCGATTAATGGTCACCATCTAATTTTGGATGGTATATTTTATAGTTATCAGTTTTTGCCTATGGACCAATTCTTCCCGAACTTTGGAGAAGAAGGAACCGTATTGTTTATTATGAAAATGTTTGTTTCTGTTTTTGCCATTGCATTTCAAATGTCAGCTCCAATAGTTGCAACACTGTTTTTAGTAACATTAGCGTTGGGAATAACAGGGAAAACCGTACCACAAATGAATATTTTTGTCATCGGCTTCCCCATTAAAATAGCGGTAGGCTTTCTTGTATTGATGGTGACGATGGGTGTATTAGTTGGAGTTATGAAGGAACTGATTGAATTTATGATTGTTTCATTGCGTGATTTAATGGTTATTTTAGGTGGTGGCTAAGATGGAGTTAAAACTCTTAATAAAAGTAGATCTACAGTTTTTTGCAGGAGAAAAAACTGAAAAGGCAACACCCAAAAAGCGACAGGATGCACGTAAAAAGGGACAAGTATTAAAAAGTCAGGATGTAACTGCAGCTTTTTTATTATTACTGTCATTTTCCTTTTTACTCTTTTTTGCACCATTTATGTATAACGGGGTAAAAGGATTTTTATTGCAAGGGCTTGAGCGCAATATGTTAATCGAAACGCTAAATGCTGAAACAGTTATGTATATGTATGTCGAGTCCATAAAAGAGATGGCGATTATAGTTTTACCTATTATGGTTGTCGCCATGATTGCAGGTATTGGAGCTAACTTTTTTCAATTTGGCTTATTATTTACAACAGAAACATTAAAAATTGATTTAAAGAAAATGGACCCTATTAAAGGGATAAAAAAAATTATATCTGTCCGGGCAATCGTCAATTTAATTAAATCTTTATTGAAAGTGACGTTGATCGGAACTGTTACATCAGTGGTAATCATCATTTACTTGGAAGATGTATTATCACTTGCTTTACATAGTCCCGCAGAAATATTGGCGACTGTTGCCTATTTATCTGCCATTATGGGGATAGCGGCTTCCATAATGCTCATATTCATCGCATTGATTGATTATATTTATGAACGATTTGAATATGAAAAACAATTGAAAATGTCAAAACAGGATATTAAAGATGAACATAAAAATGCAGAAGGTGATCCTTTAATCAAGTCCAAAATTAAACAGCGTCAACGGGAAATGGCGATGCGAAGAATGATGCAGGAAATCCCTGCTGCAGACGTGGTTATTACAAACCCGACCCATTATGCCATTGCGTTAAAATATAATGAGGACGAAATGGAGGCTCCAAGAGTGGTAGCAAAAGGGACTGACTTTGTTGCCCAAAAAATAAAGCTTATTGCAAAAGAACATGATGTTATCATGGTCGAAAACAGGCCACTTGCCCGTGCTATGTATGATCAAGTGGAGATCGGCCAAGCAGTGCCTGAAGAATTTTTCAAAGCGGTCGCTGAAGTTCTTGCATATGTATATCGTATTAAACGCAAAATTTAACATAGATTTCAGGAGGGACATCAATGCAAATACGCGATTTAGGGGTTTTAGCTGCAGTCATTATGGTTGTAGCGATGCTCATTATCCCTCTTCCACATTGGTTATTAAGCTTTTTAATTATCGTCAATATTACATTGGCGATTCTTGTATTATTAACAGCCATGAATATGAAAGAAGCCCTTGATTTCTCGATTTTCCCGACAGTTATCCTTTTATTAACCCTATTCCGTCTAGCATTATCGGTTTCTACAACACGTGCAATTTTAGCAGAAGGTGATGCAGGACAGGTTGTAGAGACATTTGGTAATTTCGTTACGGGCGGGAATATTTTAGTCGGCTTAGTAATTTTCCTATTACTTGTTATTATTCAATTCATCGTTATTACAAAAGGTGCCGAGCGTGTTGCTGAAGTAGCTGCGCGTTTCACGTTAGATGCGATGCCGGGTAAGCAAATGAGTATTGATGCTGATTTAAATGCAGGGATGATTTCTGAAAAGGAAGCGCGTGAACGACGCGAAAAGGTAGCCGGAGAAGCGGACTTTTATGGTGCGATGGATGGTGCTACAAAATTCGTAAAAGGTGACGCAATTGCTTCTATTATCATGGTAGGTATTAACTTACTGTTTGGTATGATTATTGGTATGATGCAAATGGAGCTAAGCTTTGGCGAAGCTGCAGCAAAATATTCATTGCTGACAGTCGGTGACGGACTTGTATCACAAATTCCTGCATTATTAATTTCGACCGCTACAGGGATTGTAGTAACACGTGCTGCCTCTAAAGGAAATCTTGGTGCAGATATTACCGATCAATTATTTGCGCAATCGAAACTGCTCTATGTTGCTGCAGGTACGATTTTATTGCTCGGATTGTTTACGCCAATTCCTGATTGGATAACAATGCCGATCGCTGCAGCTTTGGCAATTGGAGCGTTTCTGATGGATCGTAAAAAGGATGAAACTCCAGAAGAAATGATGGAAATTGAAGAAGAAGTAGCTTCAGATACGATGAAAAGTCCCGAAAATGTTATTAACTTATTAAATGTAGACCCAATCGAATTCGAATTTGGATATGGGTTAATTCCATTGGTGGATGCTGCGCAAGGTGGAGATTTACTGGACAGAGTTGTCATGATTCGCCGTCAGCTTGCATTAGAACTTGGGATTGTTATTCCAATTGTTCGTATCCGTGATAATATACAACTACAACCGAATGAATACAGAATTAAGATTAAGGGAAATGAAATGGCAAGAGGTGAACTATTGCTGGATCATTATTTAGCAATGAGTCCCGGGGATGACGACTCAATTGATGGAATAGATACAATCGAGCCTTCATTCGGCCTTCCTGCAAAATGGATTACAGAAGCAGTAAAAGAAGATGCAGAAATGTTTGGGTATACAGTAGTTGATCCACCGAGTGTTGTATCAACACATTTAACGGAAATTATTCGTGCAAATGCCCATGATTTACTGGGACGTCAGGAAGCGAAGCAATTAATAGACCACTTACGTGAAACACATGCGATATTAGTAGACGAGTTAATCCCAGCGCCACTTTCAATTGGTGAAGTGCAAAAAGTTTTGGCGAAATTACTACGTGAAAATGTTTCCGTTCGCAATTTACCAATCATATTTGAAACACTTGCAGATTATGCAAAACTTACGAGTGATACGGATATATTAACCGAGTATGTAAGACAAGCATTGGCAAGACAAATAACGGCTCAGTTTGTTGGTGGTCAACAAGCCTTGAAAGTCATTACTGTTTCTGCAAAAGTGGAAAAGTTATTGGCAGATAGCATTCAGCAAACAGACCATGGAAACTATTTGGCAATGGATCCACAAGAATCACAATTTGTTCTGGAAGCAGTCGCAAAGGAAGTGGAGCGTGTATCTTATATGGAGCAATCACCTATCATGCTTTGCTCACCAGGTGTGCGTATGTATTTAAGACAGTTGACAGAGCGGTATTTCCCGCAAGTTCCAATTCTATCCTATAATGAGTTAGATGCAGCAGTAGAAATTCAAAGTGTTGGGGTGGTGAATGTTGAATGAAGATGAAAAAGTATAATGCACCTTCTATTGCCGAAGCGATGAAACAAATCCGGTCAGATTTAGGCGAGGATGCAGTTATTTTAAATTCAAAAGTAGTCGTAACGAAAAAGTTTTTTGGATTGGTAAAAAATAAAAGCTATGAAGTAGTAGCTGGCTATGACCAGGTGGAGAAAATACCAGCTTACTTCTCTTCACAAGACATTCCAACTGGTCCTTCTTTCAGGGATGATAAAACAATGCCTATGAACCAGTCATCTTCACCTATGGAAAAACCTAAAAAGGCATTACAGGAGGATAGTTCTGCAGTTTCAGGAAATTTAGTGAAGGAAATTGCGGAATTAAAGTCTATGATGCAGTCAATGCAACGTATGTCGACACAATCTCAATATCCGAATGAGCTCTTACCTTTTGTCGATTTTTTAAAACAGCAGGAACTTGGAGAGGAGCTTATCACAGCAATTAGTGATGAGCTTTTTGAACATTACAGTCAAAATAATCAACTTACCTGGAACGAAATGCAGGAAATAGCGAAAGACTATTTAAGAAAAGAATTATATGACCTTCCCATTAGTGGGATGTCATATGATAAAAAATATATTAATGTTTTAGGTCCAACTGGTGTCGGAAAAACAACAACGATTGCTAAAATAGCAGCACGCTCAGTTTTGGAAAAGAAAAAGAAGATTGGATTTATTACGACCGATACATACCGAATTGCGGCGATAGAGCAATTGAAAACCTATGCTGCACTATTACAGGCACCTGTAGAGGTCGTTTATAATGCTGCAGATTATGCAGAGGCGATAAAAAAATTAGCTCATTTAGACTTGATCTTTATCGATACTGCCGGAAGAAACTATAAAGAGGCTAAATACGTAGATGATTTAAAATCTTTAATACAATTTGATGATCAACTGGAGTCTTACCTAGTATTATCTTTAACGGCAAAGCAAAAAGACCTTGAATCAATTATTGAACAATTTAAGGACATAAATATAGAAAAATATATCTTTACAAAGCTTGATGAAACAAATTCTATTGGCACTATGTTTAATTTAATGATTAAATATAATAAAGGACTCGCTTACTATACGAATGGTCAAGAAGTACCAGAAGATATAGAACAGCCAAGTAGTGATAAGCTACTAGAGCTTTTTTTCAAGGAGAATTTAGATGAAGGATCAAGCTGATAAACTACGTCAAAAAATGCTTGAAAGCGAAGAGACGATAGGAAGATCAATTGCAGTTGTAAGCGGTAAAGGTGGAGTAGGAAAGAGTAATTTTACAACCAACTTCGCAACGCTGTTGGCTAAAACAGGGAAAAAGGTAATCATCCTTGATATGGATATCGGGATGGGAAATGTCCATATTCTCGTGGGCAACTCTGTAAAATATAGTTTAAAAGATTACTTGGATGGCCAAATGGCACTGGAAGATGTCATGTTTAAAACAGAAGAAGGCGTCAGTTATATATCTGGAGGATCTGGCATGTCCTCATTAATGGATTGGTCGCCGGCTATTTTTGATCGTCTAATAACAGCCTTTGAAGTACTGCAGAAGGAATATGATTTTGTATTCTTTGATATGGGTGCAGGTGTCGTTGATTGGTCGCTCGATTTATTAACATCAATTGAAGAAATCATCGTCATTTCAACAGCTGAACCAACTTCAATTATGGATGCCTATTCAATGATGAAGTTTATTCACCTGAAAGATCATCAGAAGAAATTTTATTTATTATGTAATCGTGCATTTACAGTAGAGGAAGGCTTAGAAACGACTCAGCGCTTAAAAACGGTCATGATGAAATTTTTGGAAAAGGATGTTCATATTCTTGGTTCGCTTCCGGAAGATCCAGTTGTCCGCCAAGCCGTTCGTCAACAATCCTTGTTCACGACGATCTATCCGGATGCTCCTGTGTCACAAACTATGGGCAAGCTCGTTCAGCAATTTTTAACAGTAGAAACCGAAATGAAAGAAGTGCACGCTTCAAGTCAGTCAAGTAAGTTTTTATCCAAATTAAAAAGCATCTTTTCGAGAGGTCGTGGTTAAATGAGCATCTTAAAGAAAAGTAAATTATTGGTTGTTGACGACTCCGCCTTTATGCGGAAGTTAATAAGTGATTTTTTTTTGGACCATCCGTACATTGAAGTAATAGGAGCTGCACGCAACGGCAAAGATGCAATTAAAAAAATTGAACAGCTAAAGCCGGATGTCGTAACGATGGATGTGGAAATGCCGGAAATGAATGGATTGGATGCTTTAAGAGAAATTATGCAAAATTATCCAGTGCCTGTTATCATGCTCTCAAGTACAACACAACGCGGCGCGGATAATACCTTAATGGCAATGGAATATGGTGCCGTTGACTTTGTAGCGAAACCTAGTGGGACAATTTCGTTAGATTTACATAAAATTCAAGATGAGTTAGTTCGGAAAGTAGAAGAAGCTTCGAAAATTTCCATTTTGAAGTTGAAAAAGCCGTTACGTACATCTTTACCAAATAATCAACCAATACGTGTGACATATGCAAATGAAGGATTTATTGACAACGTAAAGTCAAAACCGTTGGAAACATTAAAACCTGCAATTCCCAAAAGAGCATGGGGAAAGACGTCCAGAAAAATTATTTTAATAGGTACTTCTACAGGAGGTCCAAGAGCTTTACAGGAAGTGATTACAAAAATCCCTGGAACTGTAGATGCTCCGATTTTGATTGTGCAGCATATGCCTGCAGGATTTACAAAATCATTGGCTACAAGACTTAATCAATTAAGTGAAATTCATGTGAAAGAAGCAGAGCATGGAGATATATTAAAAAAAGGAACTGCTTATCTTGCACCAGGTGGATATCATCTTAAATTAAGAAAAGTCGGATCAAGTTTCGCAGTCGTACTGGATCAAGATGAGTCTCCTCGATCAGGCCATCGTCCGTCTGTAGATGTCATGTTTGAAAATGTAAGTCAATATTCCGATTTTGATAAAATCGCTGTTATCATGACTGGAATGGGCTATGACGGTTCAAAAGGATTAGTTTCACTTAAAAATACAGGAAATGTAATTGCTATTGCAGAGTCAGCCGAAACGTGTATCGTTTATGGAATGCCAAAAGCTGCCGTGGAAACGCAGCTTGTAGATGAAGTGGCGGATGTTGATAATATTGCACAGACAATTATGAAATATTTGCCTTAAAAAAGGGGTGTCTTATAAATGGAATTAAATCAATATTTAGAAATGTTTATTGAAGAAAGCAAAGAACATTTGCAAGCATGCAGCGAACACTTATTGGAATTGGAAAAAAATCCGGACGATTTAACAATTGTCGGAGAAATTTTCCGGTCTGCCCATACATTAAAAGGAATGGCAGCAACAATGGGTTATGAGGATTTAGCAGATTTAACGCATAAAATGGAAAATATACTAGATGCCATCCGTAACGGGAAAATTAAAGTTACTGCTGAAATTTTAGATGTAGTATTTGAATCTGTTGATCATCTAGAAGAAATGGTGTTTCATATTGCTGATGGTGGAGACGGCAAACGCAACGTCCAGGCAACAGTTGAAAAATTAAAGCGTATTGAAGCCGGAGAATCTTCAGTAGCTGTAGCAGAAGAGAATATATCACAACAGGAGGCAGTAGCAACAAGCACAGCCATCCTTAATGAGAAGGCTCCTATTACAGCGGCGGATTTAAAACTATCCTACGATGATTTTGAAAAGACCGTTATTCTACAATCGTCTGAACAAGATTTTAATGCATACGAAATTACGATAGCTTTACGGGAAGATTGCTTATTAAAAGCAGCCCGTGTCTTTATGGTGTTTGAAATTTTGGAGAAGAACGGTGATGTAATTAAATCATCGCCAACAGTAGATAAACTCGAGGAAGAACAGTTCGATAGTGAATTCCATGTTGCGTTTATTTCAAGGGAATCATCTGAAGATTTACATAAAATGTTGATGAAAGTTTCCGAAGTTGAAAGTGTTGTTGTCAATGAAATTCATCAGGAAGTATTTGTTACAAAAACAACTGCAATCGACATACCAATGCCTGTTTCGGAAGAAGTTGCGCCGTCAGCCAATGATGCTTCGGTTCCTGCCGAAAAACAAAAAACGGTATCAAATACAAACAGTAAATCTTCTGCCCATGCAACGAGCAAAACAATTCGTGTAAATATTGAACGTTTAGATATTTTAATGAATTTATTTGAAGAACTTGCAATTGATCGTGGTCGTTTATTATCAATTGCTTCTGAAGTCAATCATGGAGAATTAAATGAAACGGTAGAACGTATGAGCCGTACAATGGGGGATTTACAGAATATCGTCCTAACTATGCGGATGGTTCCGGTGGAAACAGTATTTAACCGTTTCCCTAAAATGGTGCGTCAGTTATCCCGTGATTTAAATAAGAAAATCGAACTTAATATAGTTGGGGCCGAAACAGAGCTTGACCGTACAGTAATCGATGAAATAGGAGATCCACTTGTACACTTAATACGAAACTCTGTAGACCACGGCATTGAAAGTCCGGAAGTACGACGTTCAAAAGGTAAGCCGGAAGAAGGAACAGTTGAACTGCGCGCCTACCATAGCGGCAATTATGTCTTTATTGAAATAGAAGATGATGGAGCTGGAATTAATCGTGATAAAGTGCTAGCAAAAGCGCTTTCCAAAGGAATCGTAACACATGAACAGTCATTGACGATGACAGACAAGCAAATTAATGAGCTGATTTTAGCGTCAGGATTCTCTACGGCCGATGTCATTTCTGATGTTTCCGGAAGAGGTGTAGGCCTGGATGTTGTTAAAACGACAATTGAATCTTTAGGTGGGAATATTTCCATCGAATCAACACGGAATGTAGGTTCGGTGTTCTCTATTCAATTACCGTTAACTCTATCGATTATTTCTGTTATGTTAGTGGAAATTGAGAAGGAAATCTATGCAATTCCGTTATCTTCAATTATTGAAACATCCATTATCCGTACTTCAGACATCTTAAATGCCCATAATCAAAAAGTAATTGATTTCCGCGGAAAAGTTGTACCACTTGTCTTCCTTGAAGAAATTTTCGGTGTGCCGCGTGACGAAAAAAATGATGATGGTTTCCATTCTGTGGTCATTGTCCGTAAAGGTGATAAGTTAGCGGGATTAGTTGTGGATTCATTCATCGGACAGCAGGAAATTGTCTTGAAGTCATTAGGGAATTATTTGACTAATATTTTTGCGATATCTGGTGCAACGATTTTAGGAAATGGTCAAGTAGCATTAATTGTGGATTGTAATGCGTTAATGAAGTAAAAAGGATAAGAGGTGTGAAAGATGACGAATGCAATAGAGCAAAAAAACTTAAAAGTAATTGTATTTCAATTAGCTGATAAAGAATATGCAATTCCTGTTTCTCACGTTAAGGGAATCGAAAAATTAATGCACATCACCCGTGTACCGAAAACAGAGCGGTTCGTTAAAGGTGTTATTAATCTTCGGGGCGTCGTAACACCAGTTATCGATTTACGAGAACGTTTTGATTTGCCTATATCGGGAAACGAAGAAACAACACGAATTATTATCATAACACTTGAGACGATGGAAGTTGGCTTTATAGTGGATTCTGCAAACGACGTATTGGACATTGATGCAGCTTCTATTGAACAGCAACCGGAAGTAGTTGGCTCCCTGGAAGAAGAATTCATCGCAGGAGTGGCTAAATTGGAAAACCGCTTATTGATTTTACTTCATTTGGATAAAGTATTAAATCCAAATGAGAAATGATTAATTTTCCGGGTAAGTTCATCTTACCTGGAATCTATTAAAGTAGGGATTATAAATGAACTTCAGTGAAAAAATTACTTCACTCCATTTAGATGTATTAAAGGAAATTGGAAATATCGGCGCTGCCCATGCTGCTACGGCATTATCGAATTTACTCCAAAAGAAAATCGATATGCGTGTACCGGATGTGAAAATGGTTTCATTTAATGAAATGATGGAACTGGCGGGTGGACCGGAAAATGTTGTTGTAGGTATTTACCTCCGTATTGAAGGTGATGCCGAGGGGAGTATGTTTTTTATCCTGCCGCTTGAACAGGCCAATCGATTTATTCGTAGCTTAATACGCGATGATTCGTTTGACTTCAATACGCCTCCATATTCTGAATTAGGTTTATCTGCTATGCAGGAGATGGGTAACATTTTATCGGGCTCTTATTTATCTGCTTTATCGGATTTTACAGGACTTAAAATTTACCCGACTGTACCAGGTTTAAGTATTGATATGTTCGGTGCCATTATTAGTATCGGACTTATTGAACTATCGCAAATAAGCGACACTGTTATTGTTATAAATACATCCATTTTTGAGGAAGCAATTTCCGATGATGAGGCAGTGAAGGGGCATTTCCTTTTAATGCCGGAGCCAGATTCATTCGAAACAATTTTTAAAGCATTAGGAGTGCCTACTACATGATGGTTACCAATTTATACGAAGTGATTAAAGTAGGGATTGCACAAATGGATATTGTTAAAGCCCCTCATACAATCCGTACTTCAGGTCTTGGTTCATGTGTTGGCGTTGTTATTTATGACGAATCAAAAAAAATAGGCGGCATGGTTCATGTAATGCTGCCTGATTCAAGCCTGAATCGTACTAACACTTTAAATGAAGCGAAATTCGCAGATACAGGTATTCTTGCTTTAGTAGACAGATTAAAGCGAGATGGGGCACAAAGCTATAAGTTGAAAGCTAAAATTGCCGGTGGTGCACAAATGTTCCAATTTACATCAGATAAAGATTCGATGCGTATCGGTCCAAGAAATGTTGAAGCGGTAAAAGCGCAATTAAAAAAGCTGAACATACCGATTATTTCAGAGGATACTGGTGGGAATAGCGGTCGCACAATCGAGTTTAGTCCGGAAACAAATATACTCAATGTCCGAACAGTAAATAAAGGAGTGAGTGAAATTTGATGTTTGGTTCAATATTTTATAACTGTTGGGCAGCATTACTATCGTTCGCTAGTTATTTTATTTTGGCAATTCAAAATCCGTATGCTTTGCCACTCCAAATAATAAGTACATCTTTTTTAGTCGCGTTCATAGCATTCGTTGGGATGTATTTCCTGCGTTATTTTCTAGGCTATGTTTTCTATACACCGGAAACGCCTGTCTTTGCAGAAACCGAAGATGAGATTATCGGTCAAACAATGATAGACGAGAGTGATCAGCAATTTTCATCTCGCAGTAATCAGTCCACAATGGAATTTGATGAAGAAAATACGGAGGATATTGCTCAAGTCGTTCGAACGATGTTGCATGGCGATGAGGCACTTTCCCGATAAAAGAGTCGTACTTTCGGCTCTTTTTTTGTTTTTTGGAAATGTGTAGATGTTGTGTCTCGCGGTTCCTTACATGTTTATTCTTGGGCTTTTTGGTATAATGAATAGTAATTATACTCACTTTAACTACAAAAGGGGGAGGTACGTTTGACTGAACAAGGACATGGAGACGAACAAGCATTATGGCTTCGTTGGACAAAGAACCGAGATCCTGAAGCAGGAGACATGTTAATCAAAAAATATAAGCCACTTGTAACGTATCATGTGCAGCGCATAGCTGTTGGACTTCCTAAAAATGTTTCGAGAAACGATTTAATGAGTCTTGGAATGATGGGACTTTTTGATGCTTTAAATAAATTTGATATAAATCGAGATTTAAAGTTTGATACGTACGCATCCTTTCGTGTACGAGGTGCAATTATCGATGGACTTCGGAAGGAAGACTGGCTTCCGCGTTCAGCACGTGAAAAGGCCAAAAAGTTAGATGCCCAAATTGAGTCACTTGAGCAAAAGCTGATGCGCCATGCAACCCCTGAGGAAGTTGCTGCACAAATGAATTTACCTGTTGAAGAAGTTTATCAAACCTATCAGGAACATTTTTTTTCAAATGTACTTTCAATAAATGAGCAACTTGATCAAGAAGATAGTGAAGGCAAATCTTTTGTTATTCGTGATGACCATACAAAGACACCCGAACAGCATACAATACATTTAGAGCTTTTAGGTGATTTGGCAGCCAATATAAAAAAGCTGAATGAAAAAGAACAGCTTGTCATTAGCTTATTCTACTCAGAAGAAATGACATTGACTGAAATTGGGGAAGTCTTGGAGTTATCTACATCACGCATTTCTCAAATCCACTCTAAAGCATTGTTTAAATTACGTAAATTATTGTCTTCAGAAATGATTAATACGTAAGGAGGCGTCTGTATGAGTTTAAAAGGGCTGGAGCTCCAAATTGCGATTCCGAAAACCTTTGATGCAGGGAAAATGGCAGATCAGCATCAGCAAAACAATATTCTCCAGCAAATGCATGCAAATGAAGCGCTTAAAAGGGAAATAGAACGCAAGCAACTTTCGGTAAATGAATCGGATAAAATGGATGCCCTAAAAGATGATGATGAACACTCTGAAAACAATCAGTCACAGATGCAACACGATAAGAAAAATAAAGACCAATTGGAACAAAAAGCACAGCATCCTTTTAAAGGAAATCTTTTTGATTTTAGTGGTTAGGAGAAGTTATGACGACAGCACTAATAGTTACGCTCTTTCTCATCCAATTAGTTACGATTTTCGCCATTGTCATTTTGAACAGTAAGCTTTCTAAATTCAATGATTTAGAAAAGCGTCAAAATGAACTGGTAAATGAGATGGACAACGCCATCAGTGTGTATTTAATGGAAATGAGAGAAGAAAATGACCGACTAATTAATGAATTGAAAAAGCAGCCTGTTCCTCAAAAGGCAGTGCATGAAAACACAGATAAGCAGCTTACACAGCATTCCGGAAATAAAAACATAAAGATGAATGAAGAACAAGCAGCCACTGTAACAACTAAAAAAAGTCCAGTTACAGAACAAGAACCGCGAAAATTCATTCCCGTCAAGCAAGCAGCAAATGCATACAAGAAACAAAAGAACAAACAATTCGATGCAGTGGAACAATCAGTAGAATCCGAGTTGTTCATAGCAGCCGAAGATGTACCGCCAAAACAGTTAACTACTGAACAGCAAGCAGTCGAGCTTTACCGAAACGGAAAGACAATAGAAGAAATCGCTAAAATCATGCAACGAGGCAAAACTGAAATCGAGCTTCTCGTAAAGTTTCACGCGTAAAGGAGTTGCACTTGAAAGGCGAGTGTGATATAGTTACAAGCGGTGTTAACAATACACACGTATTTTGATGTAGTAAGTGGTGCTCGTAAGTCTACGGGTAGCTTGTTGCAGATGAAAAATGCGGAGGAAAAAAACCAAACATATTAGGAGGAAACACTCATGTCAGTAATTTCAATGAAACAATTACTAGAAGCTGGTGTACATTTCGGTCACCAAACTCGCCGTTGGAACCCAAAAATGAAGAAATATATCTTCGTAGAACGTAACGGTATTTACATTATCGATTTACAAAAAACGGTTAAAAAATTAGAAGAAGCATACGATTTCATGCGTCAAGTTGGTCAAGACGGTGGTAAAGTTTTATTCGTAGGTACGAAAAAACAAGCACAAGAAGCGATCAAAGAAGAAGCTGAACGTTCAGGTAACTACTACATCAACCAACGTTGGTTAGGTGGTACTTTAACAAACTTCGGTACTATTCAAAAACGTGTTAAACGTATGAAAGATATCGAGAAAATGGAAGAAGACGGTACTTTTGCTGTACTTCCTAAAAAAGAAGTAATCCAACTTAAAAAAGAGCACGAACGCTTAGTTAAATTCTTAGGCGGTATCCGTGATATGAAAGCTATTCCAGACGTAATGTTCGTAGTAGACCCTCGTAAAGAGCGTATCGCAGTTGCAGAAGCAATCAAATTAAACATCCCTCTAGTTGGTATCGTAGACACTAACTGTGATCCAGATGAAATTGATTACGTTATCCCTGCAAACGACGATGCTATCCGCGCGGTTAAATTATTAACGGCTAAAATGGCTGACGCTTTATTAGAAGCTAAACAAGGTGAAGAAGAAGCTCCAGCAGTAGAAGAAGCTACAGCTGAGTAATTCACTTTTAGAAAAGGTGATAAGTGGATGAACCCCTTATCACCTTTTTTTGAGAAATGAATGTAAAAATGTGTGAATCGTTGAAACTTCGCGATTTATCGCTTAAAGTATGAAATAGTGTAAATAAATTTTTTATTATATTTAGGAGGAAACTCAATATGGCAAACGTTACTGCACAATTAGTAAAAGAATTACGCGAAAAAACAGGCGCAGGTATGATGGACTGTAAAAAAGCTTTAGTACAAACTGAAGGCGACATCGATGCTGCAATCGACTTCCTACGTGAAAAAGGTTTAGCTGCTGCTGGTAAGAAAGCTGACCGTATCGCTGCTGAAGGTACAACTTATATTTTAGAAAACGGTAATGAAGCGATTCTTTTAGAAGTAAACGCTGAAACAGATTTCGTTGCGAAAAACGATAAATTCCAATTCTTAGTTTCTTCATTAGCAGAGCAATTATTAGCTGCTAAACCAGAATCAGTAGAAGCTGCTATGGAGTTAGAAAAAGACGGCGTGAAAATCGTTGATCAAATTTCTACAGCTACAGCTACTATCGGTGAGAAAATTTCATTACGTCGTTTTGAAATCAAAACAAAAACTGATGCAGATGCTTTCGGTGCATACTTACACATGGGCGGCCGTATTGGTGTATTAGTAGTTCTTGAAGGTTCTACTGATGCTGCTGCTGCAAAAGATATCGCAATGCATATCGCTGCTATCAACCCAACTTACATTTCTCGTGACGAAGTTTCTGCTGACGAAGTTGAACGTGAGCGCAAAGTATTAACTGAGCAAGCGTTAAACGAAGGTAAACCAGAAAACATCGTAGCGAAAATGGTAGAAGGTCGTCTTGGTAAATATTTCGAAGACGTATGTTTATTAGACCAAGCTTTCGTTAAAAACTCAGATCAAAAAGTTCGTGACTTCGTAAAATCTTTAGATGCTACTGTAACAAGCTTCACTCGTTATGCTGTTGGTGAAGGTATCGAGAAACGTGAAGATAACTTTGCTGAAGAAGTAATGAGCCAAGTTAAAGGTAACTAATTAAATTACAACTTAAATTAACCTTAATTTAAGCAAACAGTAGGGAGCACCATTTGCGTGTTCCCTATTTTTAAAGAAATCTATTTTTGATTTTAGTGAAGTGCGATACATAGCAAATCGGGTCGTATTTCCTTTAAAATAAATGAGTAACGGAGGTCTACTATGAGTGTGTCACAATACAAACGAGTAGTAATTAAACTAAGCGGGGAAGCATTAGCTGGGGAATTGGGCTTCGGTTTCTCACCAGATGTAATTAAATCAATCGCTGCAGAAATTAAAGATGTTATCGACTTGGGTGTAGAGGTTGCATTAGTTGTCGGTGGCGGAAACATTTGGCGCGGGAAAATTGGCGCTGAAATGGGTATGGAGCGTGCCAATGCAGATTATATGGGTATGTTGGGAACAGTGATGAATGCACTTGCTCTACAAGACTCATTAGAAAATCTAGGCGTTCCAACACGTGTTCAATCATCAATCGTTATGACGCAAGTGGCAGAGCCATATATTCGACGTAAAGCAGTTCGTCATTTGGAGAAGTCACGTGTCGTAATTTTCGCTGCGGGAACAGGTAACCCTTATTTCTCAACAGACACGACAGCAGCTTTGCGTGCCGCAGAGATTAATGCAGATGCAATTTTAATGGCGAAAAACAATGTGGATGGTGTATATTCTGCAGATCCAAAATTAGATTCTGAAGCAGTTAAGTATGACACACTTACGTATTTAGACGTTATTCAGCAAGGTTTACAAGTAATGGATTCAACAGCTTCAACATTATGTATGGATAATGATATTAAGCTTGTCGTTTTCAACTTGTCAGAACGTGGTAATATTAAACGTGCCGCAATGGGCGAAAAAATTGGAACAGTTGTTAGGAGAGATGCGTAATGACTAAACAAGTATTAGATCAAGCACAGGAAAAAATGACAAAATCAATCGGTGCCTTCTCACGTGAATTGGCATCAATTCGTGCAGGTGTAGCAAATGCTTCATTATTAGATCGTATTATGGTGGACTACTATGGTTCCCCAACACCGATCAATCAAATGGCGGGTATTGCAGTACCGGAAGCACGCCTTTTAGTGATCCAACCTTATGATAAATCTATCTTAGGTGAAATTGAAAAAGCAATTATGCGTTCTGATATCGGTATTACACCGACAAACGATGGTAATGTTATTCGTTTGGCAGTTCCTGCTTTAACAGAAGAGCGTCGTAAAGAACTAGTTAAACAAGTCAAAAAAGAAGCTGAAGAAGCTAAAATTGCTGTACGTAACGTACGTCGTGATGCTAATGATGACCTGAAAAAATTAGAGAAAAATGGAGAAATTACAGAAGACGAATTACGCGGCTTCGGTGAAGATATCCAAAAATTAACTGACAACTCAATCGTAAAAATTGAGGAATTAGTGAAAGAAAAAGAAAAAGAAATTTTAACAGTTTAATTCTGAACCTTCACTAAAAGGAATTTACTTTCCGTGGTGAAGACACTACTTTATTTCGCGCTATTGGACAACTTTAGCGCGAAATCTCTTACTGAAGTTTTGTGAACTTTAAATGGATTAAGACGTCCTGTTAGTAAGGACGTTTTTTTAATAATGGAGATAAAATTTCATTTTGAAAAGTTATCATTGGAGGGAATTTTTGCTGCCGGTATAGAAATACCGGATCAACCCCCATTTTTTCCTGTTATTTGAAGGATGAGTTGAAAGAATGATACATAGGATAGAAAATAAAGGACATTTTTTCTGTATTTTAAAAAAGAGTTAGCGAATATAAGAAGGACAGACTATACCTTTTTTGATATGATGGAGAAGTAAGTAGTCCGATTTATGCAGTTGGGGGAATTAACTATGTTTAAAAAACTTTTTGGGAAAAATACAAATAAAGAGCAACCATTCAGTGATGGAAGTATGGACTTAGTTAAGGGAGAAGATATCCCTACCCATATTGCAATTATTATGGACGGAAATGGACGTTGGGCGAAAAAGCGTTCAATGCCAAGAGTTGCAGGACATCATGAAGGAATGAAAAATGTCCGGAAAATAACACGTTGCGCTTGTGATTTAGGAGTAAAAGTTTTAACGCTGTATGCATTTTCGACAGAAAATTGGAAGCGTCCTAAATCAGAAGTTGAATTTTTAATGCGTTTACCAGAGCAATTTTTAACTTCCTTTTTACCGGAGCTTATGGAGCGTAACATTAAAGTTGAAATGATTGGTGTGATGGATTCCTTGCCGGAATATACTCAATCAGCTCTAAGAAAAGCGATGGATGAAACGAAAGATAATACCGGTTTGGTATTAAACTTTGCGATGAATTACGGTGGACGCGCGGAAATTGTTATGGCGATGCAGCAACTGATGAATGATGTTGAAGCAGGAAGACTGACAATTGACGAATTAAATGAACAACATATTTCACAATATGTAATGACAGCTCATTTACCTGAACCGGATTTACTTATACGGACAAGTGGAGAAGTACGCATAAGTAACTTTATGCTATGGCAGCTTGCTTATACGGAGTTTTGGTTTACTGATACGCATTGGCCTGATTTTGACGAAGCATGTTTAAAAGAGGCGATTTCTGTATATCAAAACCGTAACCGCCGTTATGGAGGGCTGAAAGGAGAAGAAACAAATTGAAACAGCGCATCATTACTGGAGTAATTGCTGCAGCACTATTTATCCCATTTGTAATTTATGGAGGCGGACCGTTTGCGGTGCTAATGAGTATTATCGCAGTCGTCGGCTTTTATGAATTATTAAAAATGAAAGGAATTTCAATTGCATCCGTTCCAGGAGTATTAGGAACTCTTGCACTATTACTATTAGTGGTACCAAGTGACTGGTCCAAAAACGTAGTAGAATTTCTGCAATATGAATCAACATTAATGATTGTATACGGTTTAGTTATATTATTGTTAATTTATATAGTGCTTGTAAAAAATAAAATGACATTTGATGAAATTGGTTTTATATTAATTGGCGCATTTTATGTCGGACTTGGTTTCCATTATTTTATCGAAACCCGGTTTATCGGATTAGAATATGTCGTATTTGTATTGTTAATTGTTTGGACAACGGATTCTGGCGCATATTTTGTTGGGCGGAAGCTAGGGAAAAATAAATTATGGCCGGAAATATCCCCGAAAAAGACAGTAGAAGGTTTTGTCGGTGGCATTGTCATTGCTGTATGTTTTGCGATCGCGATGCAACTTATTTATCCGATCGCTTCAAGTTGGATGCAATTAATTATTGTAACGATTGTAGCATCGATTGTCGGACAAATGGGTGACCTTGTCGAATCGGCAATTAAGCGCCATTACGGTGTAAAGGATTCGGGTAATATTTTACCTGGGCATGGAGGCATTTTAGATCGTTTTGACAGTCTCTTATTTGTAGTGCCTTTACTTCATTTCTTGCACTTTTTTAATTAATTTCTTTCAGTGAATAGATAAACATAGTTTGTATTAGACATAATTGCGGTGTAACGCAATTGATTTGTTAGGAGGAAGTATCATTGTGAAAAAAATCAGTTTATTAGGTGCAACGGGCTCCATTGGATGGCAGACGTTTGATGTTTTACTTGCACATCCAAATGCTTTTCAGCTTGTTGCTTTTTCTGCCGGAAAAAATATTGAAAAATCTCGTGAAATCATCCAAAAGTTACAACCAGAGTTAGTCTCAATGCAAACAGAGGAAGCGGCTAAAACTTTACAGAAGGAATTTCCGCATGTTTCCTTTACATATGGTGAAAAAGGGTTAGTGGAAGTTGCAACTCATCCTGATTCAACGGTTCTAGTTAATGCAGTTTTAGGCAGTGTTGGGTTGGAATCGACACTTGCAGCAATACGTATGGGGAAAACGATTGCCATTGCGAATAAAGAAACACTTGTAACAGCAGGCCACCTTGTGATGTCAGAAGCGCACAAGTACAATGCACCAATATTGCCTGTGGATAGTGAGCATTCTGCTGTTTTCCAATCGATGAACGGTGAAAATAAAAAACGTATTGAACGAATCATTTTAACAGCTTCAGGTGGTTCATTCCGCGATAAAACACGTGATGAATTAGTCGGTGTAACGGTAAAAGACGCTTTGAATCATCCGAACTGGTCAATGGGGGCTAAAATTACAATCGACTCCGCAACGATGATGAATAAAGGACTTGAAGTTATTGAGGCCCATGTATTATTCAATATGCCGTATGACAATATCGATGTATTACTGCACCGTGAAAGTATTATTCACTCTATGGTGGAGTATGAAGATACTAGTGTTATTGCGCAGCTTGGAACACCGGACATGCGTGTGCCGATTCAGTATGCGCTTAGCTATCCGGATCGCTTGCCCCTTTCAAATGGTCAACGTTTAAACTTAGCTCAAATTGGACAACTTCACTTTAAGGAAGTTGATTTTGATCGATTCCGTGCCCTAAAACTTGCCTATGACGCCGGTCGAATGGGCGGTACTATTTTAACGGCAATGAATGCGGCAAATGAAGCGGCTGTCGAATTATTTTTACAAGAAAAAATAACTTTTTTAGAAATTGAAGAATGTATTGAGCGTATTATGAATAGTCATAACAATATCGCATTACCAGATTTAGAAACAATTTTACATGTAGATAGTGAAACAAGAAAAACAGTAGCAAGCATGGTAAAATAGTGTAGTGCGAGAAAAAAGAGTGTCAGTCAACTATATGTTGGACATTCATATGCATGTAAAAGCATATTTTTTTATTAGTTAACACTAGAAAAAAAGAGAACTAACTTTATGACTCAGTTCCAATGAAGGTGGGAGATTATGCAAACAGTTATAGCCTTTATTTTAATTTTCGGCTCACTCGTTTTTTTCCATGAGCTAGGTCACTTCTTACTTGCAAAGCGCGCGGGCATTATGGTACGTGAATTTGCGATAGGTATGGGACCGAAAATTTTCGGTATGACGAAAGGTGAAACCATTTATACGCTGCGTCTTTTGCCAATTGGCGGCTACGTGAGAATGGCTGGTGAGGATACTGATACCGTAGAATTACAACCGGGTTATCGGGTAGCTTTAATAACCAACGAAGATAATATTGTAGAAAAAATTATTCTAAATCAAAAAACACATTATCAAAATGTTATATTTTTGGAAGTAGAACGGGCAGATTTAGAACGTGAACTTTGGATAGAAGGCTATGATGAGGATGACCAATTCGTTCGCTACAATGTATCGCGTACAGCAATGGTTGTTGAGAATGGAATGGAGCAGATGATTGCGCCGCTCGATCGTCAATTTAATTCGAAACCTGTCGGTGCACGTGCAATGGCAATTTTCGCTGGCCCATTATTTAACTTTATTTTAGCATTTTTCATTTTCTTAGTGATCGGGCTTATTCAAGGCATTCCATCCGATGATCCGGTTATCGCCGAAGTTATGGAAAATTCTGTTGCAAGTAATGCAGGACTTGTCGATGGCGATAAAGTGGTCAAGGTGAATGGACAACCGATTTCAACTTGGGGAGAATTATCGAAACAGATTGTCGACAACCCGAACAAAGCCGTAACATTCGAAGTGGAACGTGCAACAGGTAGTGAAGTAATTGAACTTACACCAAAAGCTGTGGAACAAGAAGGTGGTCCAGCGTACGGACAAATCGGTGTCATGCGTTCCATCGAAAAAAATCCGCTTCAAGCCGTTGTTTATGGTGTAACTGAAACCTATAACATGGTTATTACAATCGGGAAACTTGTCGGCCAGCTTGTTACCGGCCAGCTTTCGATTGAAGCGTTATCAGGTCCGGTAGGGATTTACAAAACAACGGAAGATGTTGTAACATTCGGCTTCTATAATATTTTATACTTCGCCGCAATGCTAAGCGTAAACTTAGGAATCATGAACTTGCTTCCATTACCAGCACTTGACGGTGGCCGTTTATTATTCTTCGCAGTAGAAGCAGTAAGAGGTAAACCGATCGACCGTCAAAAAGAAGGTATGGTTCACTTCGTCGGTATCCTCCTCCTGATGATCTTGATGGTCGTCGTAACATGGAACGATATCCAGCGATTCTTCTTCTAAAATTAACTTGAGATGATTTAACTTAGTGGCAAGCAAGGTGATTGGAATGAAGGGGAGGCGACTCCAGCGGGAATAAGGTACAAAGGCTAAAAAGGCCACGTCCTGTGGCAACGCTTTTGTGACCAACATCGTGTTGGCCTCCGTAATGGAAATTTCCTCTATGTCAGTTGAGTAATCTTAATTCAACAAAATAGATTTAAAAATGACGGCTTTGAGCGTTTGTATGAATAATACTAGCGTTCAAAGCTAAATTTGATTAGTATTATAGAAGTAGCATTTAATATTAGTTAATGGATATATAGCAATCATTGGCTAAAGCAGATAATAATGAAATATAGATCATTCTTAAATTAAAAAAAGGTGGCACTACTTATGAAACAAACAAAAACGTTTATCCCTACTTTAAGGGAGAATCCAGCTGATGCCGATGTGAAATCACACCGCATGCTAATGCGTGCAGGCTTTATCCGCCAAAACGCATCAGGAGTATACTCATACTTACCATTAGCTCGCAAAGTTTTAGCGAAAATCGAGCAAATCATCCGTGAAGAAATGGAAGCAGTCAATTCCATTGAGTTATTAATGCCAGCACTTCAACCAGCTGAATTATGGCAGGAATCAGGTCGTTGGGAGGCATATGGTCCAGAACTTATGCGCTTAAAAGACCGTCATGACCGTGATTTCGCATTAGGTGCAACACATGAAGAAGTCATTACAACTTTAGTACGTGATGAAATAAAATCATATAAAAAGTTACCGTTAACACTTTATCAAATTCAAAGTAAATTCCGTGATGAAAAACGTCCTCGTTTTGGTCTTTTACGCGGTCGTGAATTTATTATGAAAGATGCTTATTCTTTCCATTCTTCACGTGAATCTTTAGATGCGACTTACGATGATATGTACCGTGCCTATTCGAATATTTTCTCGCGCCTTGGCTTAAACTTCCGTGCGGTAATTGCCGACGCTGGAACAATTGGCGGTAAAGGTACTCATGAATTTATGGTTCTTTCTGAAATTGGTGAAGATACAATTGCTTACTCGGATTCTTCTGATTATGCTGCCAATATCGAAATGGCGGAAGTTGTTGTAGAATATACAGCACCTACAACGCCAATGAAAGAAGTTGAAAAGATCGCAACACCTGATCAAAAGACAATCGAAGAAGTTTCGGCATTCTTAAATGTAGAAGCATCGAATGTTATTAAATCATTAGTATTTAATGTTGATGGGGAATTGGTTGTTGTTTTAGCGCGTGGTGATCACGAAATTAACGATATTAAACTTAAAAATGCATTGGGAGCTACGTCTGTAGAGTTAGCCGATGATGCTTCTATAAAAGAATTGCTTGGCTGCGCACCAGGTTCAATTGGTCCAGTTAAATTACCGGTCAATGTAAAAGTTATTGCCGATAATGCAATTAAATCAATTCGTAACGGTGTAGCGGGGGCGAATGAAGATGGCTTCCACTTATTAAACGTAAATCCTGAGCGTGACTTTGCGATCGGTTCTTATGAAGATATTCGCTTTATCCAAGTAGGAGACCCTTCTCCAGATGGTGAGGGAGTTATTAAATTTGCTGAAGGAATTGAAGTTGGTCATATCTTTAAATTAGGTACAACTTATTCAGCAAAATTAAATGCTACGTTCCTTGATGAGCAGGGGAAAGCACAACCGTTCATTATGGGATGCTACGGTATTGGGGTTTCACGTTTATTAGCTGCTGTTGCAGAACATTTCCAAGATGAAAATGGATTTGTATGGCCGGCACAATTAGCTCCATATGATTTACAATTAGTACCGATTAATACAAAAGACGAAGCACAAGTACAATTAGCAGACGAACTATACGGTGTATTAAAATCGTATCGTTATGACGTGCTATATGATGACCGTGCAGAGCGTGCAGGCGTTAAATTTGCCGATGCAGACTTAATTGGCTTGCCTGTCCGTATTACAGTAGGTAAAAAAGCTTCTGAAGGTTTAGTAGAAGTGAAGTTCCGTGCGACTGGTGAATCGGCAGAATGGGCTAAAGAAGAAGTAGTAGACCGTTTAAACGAATTTTTCCGTCAAAACTAATAATTTGTTAAGATAGAGAGAATGGGAAAGTACAAATTACATGTACTTTCTTTTCTTTTTCATGTGAAGGGTCTGTAGTTGATGAGGGAATGAAGTTATCACTGAATAATGGTGAAATTTCCGCTTATTTGATAAATTAATTGAAATTCAGCCAAAATAGAGGTAAAAATTCCTCTTATTTATGCTGAAGAACTTGAAAGACAGTGATTTTACAATGGATAACCGGAATAACTACCCTTATTTACCTCTAAATGATGCTTATTTTAAAAATAACGGTAATAACTCCGCTTATTTTAAACGAAGGGGATTGCTTTTTGTGCCCTCCCCGAATTCCTCCACCTCATATTAAAAAAGCATTAAAAAGAAAGGGTTGAAACAATTGTCAAAACAGGAAGGAAGACAAAAATTCCTACTATTAATCCAACAACTTGAGTTGACTGATGATGTCTATATGTCCTTTTTTGAAAATGGCACACTCGAACGAGTAACCGTCCATAAAAAGAAACGAATTTGGCATTTTAAAATTAAAATAGAAAATATTTTACCGTTCCAAGTATATCAATTACTTCGCATGCGTTTAGCAGAGAAGTTTTCACATATAGCCAATGTCCTGTTAACAGTAGAATCTCACAACCCAGTAGTGAATGAACAGCATATTCTCGATTACTGGCAAGTGGCGATTGAACAAATGGGTGAAATGTCGCCTTTATTGCGCGAAAACCTTATGAAACAAACACCACGATGGACAGGTCATAAGCTTGTTGTGACGTCGATGCTGGAAGTGGAGTACTTATCATTAAAATCAAAGTATACGGATAAAATTGCAGAATCCTATAAAACATTTGGTTTTCCACATATACCGTTAGAATTCCAACTTATCGAGGAATCGGATGAGTTCATTGCACAGCAGGAAGCGTTTTACGAGCAGCGTAAAGAAGAGGAAGAGCGTCTGTCCAAACAGGCAATGGCTGATTTTGCGGCACGTGAAAAAGAGAAGGCAAATAATCCAGGTGCTGCGATGCAAGGAGATACGCCATTCCAAATTGGTGCACTTATAAAAAATCCAGATCCAGTTGAAATCCGTACCGTATTGGAAGAGGAACGCTCCATTGTATTGGAAGGCTTTATATTTGCCTGTGAAGTGAAGGAACTGCGAAGTGGCCGTTCATTATTGGAACTGAAGATTTCCGATTATACTGATTCACTACTCGTAAAAATGTTCTCAAATGGGGACGAAGATGTAGTGAAAATGAAGCAAATTAGTAAAGGAATGTGGGTTCGTGTACGCGGCTCTATTCAACTTGATACATTTGCCCGTGACTTAGTAATGATGGTGAAGGATATTAATGAAATCAAGCATGAACCTCGTAAAGATAATGCTCCAGAAGGTGAAAAACGAGTAGAGCTTCATTTGCATACACCAATGAGTCAAATGGATGCCATGACATCCGTTGATAAATTAGTAGCCCAAGCAGCAAAATGGGGGCATCCCGCTGTTGCGGTAACCGACCATGCAGTCGTGCAGGCATTTCCGGACGCATATGCTGCAGGCAAGAAAAATGGCATAAAAGTGATTTACGGTGTGGAAGCAAACTTAGTGGATGACGGGAAACCAATTGTATATGATCCGATTGATATTGATTTGGAAGAAGCAACATACGTCGTATTTGACGTAGAGACTACTGGTTTTTCAAACGTATACGATACGATTATCGAGCTGGCCGCTGTAAAAATTAAAAATGGCCAAGTGATAGATACGTTTGAAAGGTTTTCAAATCCTCACCGCAAATTGACAGCAAAAATCATTGAACTTACCCATATTACCGATGATATGCTCGTGAATGCACCAGAGCTCAATGACGTTATACGCGAATTCCATGACTTTATTGGTGACGGGGTAGTTGTTGCCCACAATGCAGCGTTTGACTTAGGTTTCTTATATGTTGCCTATAAAAATGCTGGTATTGAAGTAAGGCACCCAGGTATCGATACGGTGGAGCTTTCCCGACTTGTAAATCCGGGGCAAAAATCGCATAGCTTAAAAACATTAACGAAAAAATATAATATTGAATTAACACAGCATCACCGGGCAATCTATGATACTGAAGCAACCGGTGAACTATTCCTTCATTTACTTAAACAGTCAGCCGATTTAGGTATTAAAAACCTGATTGAAATGAATGACCATGTCGGTGGAGAAGATGGATATAAGCAGGCTCGCCCAAGTCACTGTACTATACTTGCAGTAGATGATGCTGGCTTGAAAAATCTATTTAAATTAATTTCGATATCGCACACGCAAACATTTTACCGAGTACCACGCATTCGCCGTTCGGATTTGCAGCGGTTACGCCAAGGTTTAATCGTCGGTTCGGGCTGTTCGAATGGTGAGCTGTTTGAAACAATGATGAATAAAACACAGGAAGAAGCCGAACGCATTGCGAAATTTTATGATTACTTGGAAGTCATGCCTAAACCTGTATACTCTCCATTGGTTGATGGGGGAACGGTACATGATGAATGGGCGCTAGAAGATATTATTCGCCGTCTCGTAAAACTTGGCAAAAAGCTGAACCTGCCTGTTGTTGCAACAGGAAATGTCCATTACTTGCATGAAACAGATGCAAAGTTCCGCCAAATTCTAGTCGGTTCAATGGGAGGAGCAAATCCACTAAATCGTAACCCTTTGCCAAAAGTCCACTTCCGTACGACAGATGAAATGTTGAAGGAATTCGACTTTTTAGGACCGGATTTAGCGAAAGAGGTTGTTGTAACGAATACACAGCTTGTTGCCAATATGATTGGTGATGTAAAGCCGATTAAAGATGATTTGTATACACCGAAAATTGAAGGCTCAGATGATGAAGTAACGAATTTGACATACGAAATGGCCCATTTAATTTACGGTGAAAATTTACCGGAAATTGTACAAGCTCGAATTGATAAGGAGTTAAAATCCATTTTAGGACATGGATTCGGCGTTATTTATTTAATATCGGCAAAGCTTGTTAAAAAATCATTGGCAGATGGATACTTAGTAGGTTCACGTGGTTCGGTCGGGTCGTCGCTCGTCGCTACATTTATGGAAATTACCGAAGTAAATCCATTGCCGCCGCATTATGTTTGCCCTAACTGTAAACATTCGGAGTTTATCGCAGATGGTTCAGTTGCATCCGGTTATGACTTACCGAACAAAGAATGTCCGGAATGTGGAGCGCAGTATAAAAAAGACGGTCAAGATATCCCGTTCGAAACGTTCTTAGGATTTAAGGGAGACAAAGTACCCGATATCGATTTGAACTTCTCCGGAGAATATCAACCGCAAGCCCATAACTACACGAAAGTGCTTTTCGGTGAAGATTATGTATTCCGTGCTGGAACAATAGGAACAGTTGCGGAAAAGACAGCTTATGGCTATGTAAAAGGCTATGGAAGCGATAATGGTATCACGTACCGCAACGCCGAGGTAGACCGATTAGTTCAAGGATGTACGGGTGTAAAACGAACAACAGGACAACATCCAGGCGGAATCATCGTAGTACCGGATTATATGGATATATATGATTTCTCTCCAGTACAGTTCCCTGCGGATGCGCAGGATTCTGAATGGAAAACGACGCACTTTGACTTCCATTCGATTCATGATAATATTTTAAAACTCGATATACTCGGTCACGATGATCCGACTGTTATTCGTATGCTGCAGGATTTATCAGGAATTGATCCAAAAACAATTCCAACCGACGATCCAATTGTTATGAAAATTTTCAGTTCAACAGAGACGCTTGGTGTGACAGATAAACAAATAGGTGCAAAAACTGGTACACTAGGCATTCCTGAGTTTGGTACAAAATTTGTTCGTCAAATGCTCGAAGAAACAAAACCAACGACATTTAGTGAACTTGTTCAAATTTCCGGACTTTCTCATGGTACGGACGTTTGGTTAGGAAATGCAGCCGAGCTTATAAAAGACGGTACTTGTGTATTAAAAGAAGTAATTGGCTGTCGTGACGATATTATGGTGTATTTAATCTATCAGGATTTAGAGCCATCATTTGCCTTTAAAATAATGGAATCTGTACGTAAAGGAAAAGGCTTAACAGAAGAAATGGAAGCTGAAATGCGCGCGAAAAAAGTACCGGAATGGTATATCGATTCATGTAAAAAGATAAAATACATGTTCCCGAAAGCCCATGCCGCAGCCTACGTTTTAATGGCGGTACGTATCGCATGGTTTAAAGTTCACCATCCAATCCTTTACTATGCAGCCTACTTTACAGTGCGTGCATCTGATTTCGATCTAATTGCGATGACGCAAGGTTCTGTTATGATTCGCAAAAAAATTGATGAGATTAATATGAAGGGGCTCGATGCAGCTCCGAAAGAAAAAAGTTTGTTAACGGTTATGGAAATTGCGCTTGAAATGTGTGAACGCGGGATGAGCTTCAAGAAAGTAGATTTATACCGTTCGCAGGCAAGTGAGTTTATAATTGAAGGAAATTCACTAATTCCACCATTTGATGCTATACCAGGACTTGGTACAAACGTAGCAAAACAAATCGTAGAGGCACGTAAAAATGGTGAATTCCTATCAAAAGAGGATTTACAGCAACGTGGCCGTGTATCGAAAACTTTAATTGAGTACATGGATGAATTAGGCTGCCTTGAAGGTATGCCAGATGCCAATCAACTTTCACTATTTTAAGACGAAATTTTATTGAAGCGTACACCAATAGGCAATATTTGCATTCAATAAGCCTTTATGCTATGCTAAAATTAATAATTTGTTGATAGTTCGCCAGCAAAAGAGTGGGTTTTCCCGCTCTTTTCTGTTGTTTACACAACTATTTTATCTTCATTCAGCAAGTGTTTTAAACACTTGCTGAATGAAGATAAACCACTGGCGAATATCACAGGTTTCAATTGATAAAATTCAATGAATACTCGTCTTTTGTTTAACAAATAACATCATGATTTTTAAGAGACAAAGACGCTAGGGAGGATACGATGAGCAAAGTTACGTCGATCATTGAAGAGCTAGTGACACCGATCGTGGAAGAGCTTGAATTAGAATTAGTTGATATCGAGTTCCTAAAAGAAGGACGCGACTGGTTCCTTCGTATTTACGTTGATACACCTGAAGGCGGCATTGATATTTTACAATGCGCACAAGTGAGTGAACGTTTAAGCGAGAAACTGGATGAAAACGATCCAATCGAGCAAAACTATTATTTAGAAGTTTCTTCACCAGGAGCCGAACGTCCATTAAAAAAACAACAGGACTTTGAAAAAGCAATCGGCAAATACATTTATGTAAAAACTTATGAGCCAGTTAAGGATTTAAAAGAATTCTATGGTTATTTACGCGCATATACAGATGAATATTTAGAACTTGAATTCCGTATTAAAACACGTAAAGTTACAGTACAAATTGAAAAAGAAAAAATTGCACAGGCACGTCTTGCCATCGATTTTTCAGATAAGCAAATTTAGGAGTGAAAACAAAATGAGTAGTGAATTACTAGATGCCCTAACTGCCCTTGAAGAGCAGAAAGGTATTTCAAGAGATGTATTGATTGAAGCGATTGAGGCAGCTTTAGTAACTGCGTATAAACGTAATTTCAACCAAGCACAAAACGTACGTGTCGACCTTAACCTTGCAACAGGTTCAATGGTCGTTTATTCGCGTAAAGACGTAGTGGAAGAAGTAGAAGACGATCGCTTAGAAATCGCATTAGAAGATGCGAAGTTTATTAATGCAGCTTATGAAATTGGTGACATCGTAGAAGAAGAAGTAACACCACGTAACTTCGGGCGCATCGCAGCACAGACTGCAAAACAAGTTGTAACACAACGTGTTCGTGAAGCGGAACGCGGTTTAATTTATGAAGAGTATGTAGACCGTGAAGATGATATCGTAACTGGCGTAATTGAGCGTCAAGATGCACGTAATATTTACGTATCCATCGGTAAAGTAGAAGCGGCATTACCAGTAAACGAACAAATTCAAGGTGAAGTGTATAAGCCAACTTCGCGCATCCGTGTTTACATTACTAAAGTTGAGCGCACTACACGTGGTCCACAAGTAATTGTATCTCGTACTCATCCTGGATTACTGCGTCGTCTATTTGAAATGGAAGTTCCTGAAATTTATGATGGCACAGTTGAAATTAAATCAATTGCACGTGAAGCGGGAGACCGTTCAAAAATCTCTGTATATGCACATAATGAAGAAGTAGATCCTGTAGGCTCATGTGTTGGAGCAAAAGGTGCACGTGTGCAAACAATTGTAAACGAACTAAACGGTGAGAAAATCGATATCGTTGAATGGTCTGAAGATCCAGTCGTATTCGTTGCAAATGCATTAAGTCCTTCAAAAGTTTTAGACGTTCAAGTAAATGAAGAAGAAAAGTCAACAACAGTTGTTGTACCAGACTATCAATTATCTTTAGCAATCGGTAAACGCGGTCAAAATGCACGTTTAGCTGCAAAATTAACTGGTTGGAAAATCGACATTAAGAGTGAAACTGATGCCCGTGAATTAGGAATCTATCCTTCTGAAACGAGCACATTTATACCACATGAAGATAAAGAAGATGTACAATTTGATTTATATGGTGACGATGAAGAGTAACCATCTGTTGGAATGATTTTGCAAGGAGGGTGAGCAAAATGGTCGTTAATAAAAAAATTCCTTTACGTAAATGTGTCGCAACAGGTGAGATGCTTCCAAAAAAGTCAATGATTCGTGTCGTTCGTTCTAAAGAAGGCGAAGTAACAGTTGACATTACAGGAAAAAAATCCGGTCGTGGAGCATATGTTTCTAAAACGGAGCAAGCGGTGGAAATCGCACGTAAAAAGAATATTTTAGATCGCCAGCTTGATGCAAAAGTGCCGGATGAAGTGTATGAGGAATTGCTGACACTAATCCGCAGGGAGTCGATTTTATGACAAACCCTGCATTGCTGCAGCTATTAGGCTTAGCGGCACGTGCTCGAAAAACAATCTCTGGAGAAGAGCTTGTCGTAAGAGAAATTCGTAATGGCAAAGCTAAACTAGTATTTTTAGCATCAGATGCTTCAGCAAATACGAGTAAAAAGATTCAAGATAAATGTACGTTTTATAACGTTGAGTATTATGTTTTCGGAGATCGATATGATCTTGGACATGCTACCGGGAAGGAAGCCCGTGTAGCGATTGCTATTACAGATAGCGGATTTGCTAAAAAAATGTCTAGTCTACTCAACGAAAATTAATCGGGGGTGAGCAGATGAGCAAAGTAAGAGTTCATGAATATGCGAAAAAGGTAAATAAAACAAGTAAGGAAGTTATTGAGAAGCTTGCAAGTTTTAATCTGCCAGTGAAAAATCACATGGCGGTAATTGATGACCAGGCGGTATCAAAACTAAATTCTGTCTTTAAGCAAGCAGCAGAACCAACGAAAGATTCTCCTGCAAGACCATCTGTCAAAGCTGTAAATGCATCGCCAAAACCTGGTGAGCAAGGACAGAGAAAAGCACAACAGAATCTAAAGCAGGATCGTCCACAATCTGCTTCAACTAACCAACAACCGAAAAAACCAACAAATGCCCAAGGGCAATCTAGATCGCAACAACAGAACAAACCAACAAATGCTCAAGGGCAATCAAGACCGCAACAAACAAACAGACCTACAAATGCTCAAGGGCAAACAACATCGCAACAGGGCGAAAAACAAAGAAATGAAAAAGGTAACCAAAATCGAAATATGACTCAAAATACTAATAACAACCGCAAAGGCGGCACAAACCAAAATAATAGTAATAATAAAGGCGGTAACACGCAGAATAAGGGTGGCTACCAACAACGTAGAAAGCCAGGAATTAATGGTGGTAAACGTCGTACGCATCGCCCGGCACCGCAGCCAATGGTACAAAAAGAATTACCGGAAAAAATTACGTTCTACGAAAGCTTGTCAGTTGCAGAACTTGCAAAAAAATTACACCGTGAGCCATCGGAAATTATCAAAAAATTATTCATGCTTGGTGTAATGGCGACAATTAACCAAGAGTTAGACAAAGATGCGATTGAGCTTATTTGTACTGACTACGGTGTAGAAGTAGAAGAAGAAATCCGTATCGACAAAACAGATTTAGATACGTACTTCGATGATACAATCGTAGAAGTGGACGAAAATGCTCTAGAAGAGCGTCCACCAGTTGTAACAATCATGGGTCACGTTGACCACGGTAAAACAACGTTACTTGACTCAATTCGTAACACAAAAGTAACTGCTGGCGAAGCAGGCGGTATCACACAACATATCGGTGCTTACCAAGTTACTGAAAATGGCAAAAAAATCACGTTTTTAGATACACCAGGACACGCAGCATTCACAACTATGCGTGCGCGCGGAGCATCTATCACTGATATCGCTATAATTGTTGTAGCAGCTGATGACGGTGTAATGCCTCAAACAGTTGAAGCAATTAACCATGCGAAAGCAGCTGAAGTACCAATTATCGTAGCTGTAAACAAAATGGATAAACCATCGGCAAATCCTGATCGCGTTCAGCAAGAATTAACTGAGCACGGTTTAGTTCCTGAAGCATGGGGTGGAGACACAGTGTTCGTTCCACTTTCAGCACTTAAAGGTGAAGGAATCGATGAATTATTAGAAATGATTCTTTTAACTGCAGAGGTTGGCGAATTAAAAGCAAACCCAACTCGTGCTGCGATCGGTTCAGTAATCGAAGCACAATTAGATAAAGGGCGCGGTGCTGTTGCAACTTTATTAGTTCAAGATGGTACATTACGTGTTGGTGACCCAATCGTAGTTGGTCATGCATATGGTCGTGTACGTGCAATGGTAAACGATTTAGGCCGTCGCATTAAAACAGCTGGTCCATCTACACCAGTGGAAATTACAGGTCTAAATGAAGTACCACAAGCCGGTGACCGTTTCGTAGTATTCCAAGACGAAAAAACTGCTCGCCAAGTTGGGGAATCACGTTCAATGACAGCGATTCAAGCACAACGTTCTGAAAAGCAACGTGTAACACTTGATAACTTATTTGAACAAATGAGCCAAGGCGAAATGAAAGAGTTAAACTTAATCGTAAAAGCAGACGTACAAGGTACAGTGGAAGCAATGGCTTCTTCATTAATGAAAATTGATGTTGAAGGTGTTAACGTAAAAATCATCCACACAGGTGCGGGTGCTATTACAGAATCAGATATTTCACTTGCTGCTGCATCAAACGCTATCGTTATCGGATTCAACGTACGTCCAGATACGAATGCTAAGCGTGCTGCGGATGAAGAAGGTGTAGATATTCGTCAACACCGTATCATCTATAAAGTGATCGAAGAAATCGAACAAGCGATGAAAGGGATGCTTGATCCTGAATTCGAAGAAAAAATCGTTGGTCAAGCGGAAGTTCGTCAAACTATCAAAGTATCTAAAGTCGGTACAATTGCCGGTTCATACGTTATTGAAGGTAAAATGGTACGTGATGCGGGTGTACGTGTAATCCGTGAAAACGTTGTTGTTTTTGAAGGCGAATTAGATTCACTAAAACGCTTTAAAGATGATGCAAAAGAAGTAGCAAAAGGCTATGAATGTGGTATCACAATTAAAAACTACAACGACATTAAAGAAGGCGACATTATTGAAGCCTTCGTAATGGAAGAGATTGTTCGTAAATAATGATTGTGTATGCAGAGATTGAATTCATCATTCAGACTGCCCACTCATTAAAAGAAAAGCGTGCTGTTCTACAACGAATGGTAATGCGCACGAAACAAAAATTTAATGTTTCCGTTGCTGAAATTGACCATCAGGATGTATGGCAGCGTACGAGGTTAGCACTTGTTTCAGTGGCTTCTTCAAAAGAAGCAGCTGAACGCGAGCTAATGCGTGCAGTACACTTTTTACAGTCAAATCCACAATGGGAACAGCTGGATTTTTATCGTGAATATTTATAAAATCCACATCTAGTGGAAACTAAAACATCAATTACGCAAGTTAAATGAGGTGACATTTATGTCTCTACGTTCTAATCGAGTTGGCGAGCAAATGAAAAAGGAAATTACTGAAATCATTGCACGCAAAATCAAAGACCCACGCGTAGGTTTCGTTACAGTTACAGATGTAGCCGTAACAGGTGACTTACAGCAAGCAACTGTTTATATTACATCGTTAGGTAATGACCGCGAACGTGCGGAAACATTGCAAGCTTTAGAAAAAGCATCTGGTTTTATCCGTTCGGAAGTTGGTTCACGTATTCGCTTACGCCGTACGCCTGAATTAGCATTCGAATTCGATACAGCAATCGAATACGGCAATAAAATTGATGCATTACTACGTGGCTTACACGAAGATAAATAAAACAAAGAAGTCTGCACTGCATAACTATGCAGGCAGACTTTTTTTCATTTGAATACTGTCTTTAACTAAATTTTTGTATACAGAAGTTTTGTTTAGGGAACAAATTTTATACTAAGGTAGAGTGACGCGAAGCGAAGGGGGCGAGTGTAGCTGACGGCTAACGCCTTTCGCTACAAGCAGGCTTCCTGCGGGAAAAGCACGAGGGAGAGACTACAGGCTCGAGCCGTGCCCGCGGGAGAGACTACAGGCTCGAGCCGTGCCCGCGGAAAGCGTCCCCCCGTAGCGGAGCAGAACGGACTATATGAAAAGTACTACATAATTTAGGATATGTAGATTGGATGAAATAGAAGGAGAAATTCCGCTTATTTGGAAAATCGATTGAAAAAAGGTCAAAATAGCGGGAGAAATTCCGGTTATTAATCAAAATAATAACTAAAAACATGATTTTTCAATGAATAAGCGGAAAACATACCTTTATTTTTCCTGAAATGAAGGGTAGTCAAAATAAACGGAAACTCTCCGCTTATTTTAAAACTGATTAACTACGTCAAAACTTATTTATAATAATGAACCAATTAATATTACCCGCATGAAGCACGTACAAGGTGGATTGCCAACAAAGGAGCAAAACAATGAACGGTATTTTGCCATTATGGAAAGAGCGCGGTATGACAAGTCATGACTGCGTGTTCAAGCTAAGAAAAATATTGAAGACAAAAAAAGTAGGTCACACCGGGACACTGGATCCAGGTGTTGAAGGTGTTTTACCAATCTGTATAGGCCAGGCAACAAGAATTGCAGAATATTTAACGGATGCAGGCAAAACATATGAAGCGGTCGTTTCAATCGGACGTACGACTACAACAGAAGATGCAGAAGGGGAAACTGTCGAACAAAACAGCGGTATTAAATCTTTCTCACGTGCTGATATTTTACAGGCACTCACATCTTTAACAGGCGTAATCGAACAAACCCCTCCAATGTTCTCAGCTGTAAAAGTAAATGGGAAAAAACTTTATGAATATGCTCGGGCAGGTCAAACGGTAGAGCGCCCAACACGTAAAATTACGATCTATGAGTTGGAATTATTAGATGATGCACAAAAGTTCGAGGGCGAAGAAGTAACATTTTCAATCCGTATTAAGTGTTCAAAAGGCACGTATATCCGTACATTAGCGGTACAAATTGGGGAAGCGCTAGGCTATCCTGCACATATGCATGAGCTTGTTCGAACAGCTTCAGGTACATTTACGAAAGACAATTGCTTCACTTTAGCACAAATTGCAGAAATGATGGAAGCAGGGGAACAGGAGAAATTTTTACTGCCTGTAGAATATGCCTTGTCGGATTATCCTTATATTGAAGTTACGGCTGATATTGAGAAGCAAATTTTCAATGGACAAGTTCTTCCAATGCATGCATTATTAAAAGAACATGATAAAATTGTGTATGGTGTAGAGGGAAGAGCATTTGCGGTTTATATCGCCCACCCGACTAAACAAGGGCAAATGAAACCGGATAAAATGTTCCCCGAAATTAATTAGGAGGCATATGATGAACGTTATTCATTTAAAATACCCCCATCAATTAGCACAAAAAGTTAAAGATCAGCCATATTCATTGGCAATTGGTTTTTTTGACGGGGTACATAAAGGTCATAAAGCGGTGATTGAATCTGCAATACAAAAAGCAGAAGAACTAAATATTAAAAGTGCTGTTATGACATTTGATCCGCATCCATCGATTGTGTTAGGTGGACGCAATGAAAAAGTGTTTTATATTACACCACTTTCACAAAAATTAGATACGCTGGAAAAACTGAATGTCGATACTGTATTTGTTGTGAATTTCACATCAGACTTTGCGAAGTTAACTCCTGAACAATTTATCGAGTATTTTATTATTGATTTGAACGTCCAGCATGTGACAGCAGGCTTTGATTTTTCATTTGGTGCGTTTGGCAAAGGGAATATGGAGCTGATGGCACAATTGTCTAACGGCCATTACGGTGTAACAGTGATTGATAAGCTTTCAGATATTGAAGAAAAAATCAGTTCTACTCGTATCCGAAAAGCTTTACAGGATGGTGAGATGGAGCAAGTTCGTAATCTATTAGGCCGTGCATTTGAAGTGCCGGGTATTGTTGTTCATGGAGACAAGCGAGGACGTACGATGGGATTCCCTACAGCAAACGTACAGGCAATGGAAGGATGTTACATACCAGCTACAGGCGTTTACGCAGTAAAAATTTTAGTTCAAAACGAGTGGTATAATGGTGTCTGCAATGTTGGCTATAAACCGACTTTCCACAATCCGGACGAAAAGCGACTATCCATCGAAGTGCATATTTTAGATTTTGATAAAAATATTTACGGTGAAGAGGTAATCGTCGGCTGGTATAAACGAATTCGCAGTGAGCGTAAATTCAACGGAATTGAAGCTTTAATTGAGCAAATCGAAATGGATAAACAACAAGCGATTGCCTATTTTGAAGAACTGCGCTAAATAGTTGCACACATATAAAGAACTATGGTACTATTCATAAGTACGAAACTCTCGTATGAACCTTAGCTCGGCTTTCACGCAACTCCAGCGATTGCTGTGCTATTGGGGATATTTTATTTATTAGGAGGTCATTTTAAAATGGCAATTACACAACAACGTAAAAACGAAATTATCGCTGAGTACCGCGTGCACGAAACAGATACTGGTTCTCCAGAAGTACAAGTAGCTGTATTAACTGCAGAAATCAACGCTTTAAACGCTCACTTAGCTACTCACAAGAAAGATTTCCACTCTCAACGTGGTCTTCTTAAAATGGTAGGTAAACGTCGTCATTTATTAAAATATTTACGTGAAAACGATGTAGCTCGTTACCGTGAATTAATTACTAAACTTGGATTACGTCGCTAATCTGACAATATAAAAAGCGGGATTTTTCCCGCTTTTTATTATGTTTTGAAATCAGTCAGCTTTCCAGAATAATGGTGCGATGTTTAACTTCTTTGAGCAGGTGTAAAAACGCCTGTTGAAAGAAGTTAAACCATTGCTGGAAAGTTTAAAATAATGATTAAATTTATATAAATTTAATCAAAAAATTTAGCATAGAAAACGCTTTTTTGATACACTTACTATGGTACATAAAATGATACGTAGAGTGTTTCAATAAGAAAGGGGTTCAATTAATGAACGAAAAAAAAGTCTTTTCGTATGAATGGGCAGGTCGTCCACTCGTAGTAGAAGTAGGTCAGTTAGCAAAACAAGCAAATGGGGCGGCAATGGTACGCTACGGCGAAACAGCAGTGTTAGCTACAGCAACAATGTCTAAACACCCAAAGCCATTAGATTTCTTCCCGTTAACAGTTAACTTTGAAGAACGTCTATACGCAGCAGGAAAAATTCCAGGTGGTTTCATTAAACGTGAAGGACGTCCATCAGAAGCGGCAGTATTAACATCTCGCTTAATCGACCGTCCAATCCGTCCAATGTTCCCGGATGGTTTCCGTAATGAAGTACAATCAATTTTAATGGTTATGTCAAATGATTCAGATTGCCCGGCAGATGTAGCGGCAATGTTCGGTTCTTCATTATCATTAGCTATTTCGGATATTCCTTTCGATGGACCGATCGCTGGTGTTCATGTAGGCTATATCGACGGTGAATTCGTTGTGAATCCAACAGTAGAACAAGCAGCAAAATCGACTGTTCACTTAACAGTAGCAGGTAACAAAGATGCGATTAACATGGTAGAAGCAGGTGCTTTAGAAGTATCTGAAGACATCATGCTTGAAGCAATTATGTTCGGTCACGATGAAATCAAAAAATTAATCGCTTTCCAAGAGCAAATTATTGCTGAAGTTGGTAAAGAAAAATTAGAAGTTACATTATATGAATTAGATGCAGACTTAACAGCAGCGATCAAAGCTGAATGTGAAGCTGATATGAATACAGCCATCCAAACAGTGGACAAGCAATTACGTGAAGAAAATATTACAGCTGTAAAAACACGTATTATTGAATCATATGAAGCTCAAGAAGCTGATGATGAGACGATGAAGCAAGTGAAAGCTATTTTAGATAAAATGGTAAAAGATGAAGTGCGTCGTTTAATTACAGAAGACAAAGTTCGTCCGGATGGTCGTAAACAAGATGAGATCCGTCCACTATCTTCTGAAGTAGATTTATTGCCACGTGCACACGGTTCTGCATTATTCACTCGTGGACAAACTCAGGCATTATCAATTTGTACATTAGGTGCTTTAGGCGATGTGCAAATTATTGATGGTTTAGGTATTGAAGAGTCAAAACGCTGGATGCACCATTACAACTTCCCACAATTCTCAGTTGGGGAAACTGGTCGTTACGGTAGCCCAGGTCGTCGTGAAATCGGTCACGGTGCATTAGGTGAGCGTGCGATTTTAGCAGTAATGCCATCAGAAGAGGAATTCCCATATGCAATCCGTTGTGTATCGGAAGTATTAGAATCAAATGGTTCTACTTCTCAAGCATCAATTTGTGCTTCTACAATGGCACTTATGGCTGCAGGTGTTCCAATTAAAGCACCAGTTGCAGGTATTGCAATGGGTCTTGTTAAAAAAGGCGAGCACTATACAGTATTATCAGATATCCAAGGTATGGAAGACCACCTTGGCGATATGGACTTTAAAGTGGCAGGTACAGCTAAAGGTGTAACAGCACTTCAAATGGACATTAAAATTGATGGTCTGTCTCGTGATATTTTAGAAGAAGCATTAACTCAAGCGAAAATTGGTCGTTTACACATTTTAGATCATATGATGTCAACGATTTCTGATTCTCGTACTTCATTATCACAATACGCACCAAAAATTGTTTCAATCAAAATTAACCCTGACAAAATCCGCGATGTAATCGGACCGGGTGGTAAAGTAATCAATAAAATTATTGATGAAACAGGCGTTAAAATTGATACAGAACAAGATGGTACAATTTACATCGCTTCAGCAGATGAAGCAATGATTAACCGTGCAAAAGAAATGATCGAATCAATCGTACGTGAAGCTAAAGTAGGCGAGTACTACTTATCAACAGTAAAACGTATTGAAAAATTCGGTGCATTCTGTGAAATCTTCCCAGGTAAAGACGGCTTACTGCACATTTCGGAAATTCAAGAAGAACGTACGAAAGATGTAGAAGACGTATTAAAACTTGGCGATGAATTACTTGTGAAGTGTATCGAAATCGACAAGCAAGGTCGCGTAAACTTATCACGCAAAGTCGTTATCAAAGAAGAAAAAGAGCGCGCAGAAAAAGCGTAATTTTCAACAATATAAAAAGGGAGGTTGTACACTATGTACAGCCTCTTTTTTAAATAATGTTAAGTTGATGATTTGCGATATCCATAACTTGATGAAGTATGGTAAGGGGAAGTATGCGTAATGGAGAGGCCGACTTCTAGGGGATTAAGCGTGCGCGGAAAATCCACTCATGTTGTGCCGCCGTATAGGCACAACATGAGTTAGTTGGAGCCACGCCCCCAGAAAAGCGTGCCTCGGAATGGAGCATACCGCACTATTATAAAAAACCCCAAATTGAAATATTATGGATATTTATTTTAAACTTATATTTTATTAGCCGAATTAAAGGAGAAATTTATGGTACAAGTAATTAAAGCAAAAAATGGTGTGCGCATTGTGACAGAGCAAATGCCGCATGTTCGTTCATTATCTGTCGGAATATGGGTCAATGCAGGCTCACGTTATGAAACGAAAGAGGAAAACGGGATTACCCATTTCATCGAGCATATGCTATTTAAAGGAACAAAAAACCGAACAGCTCGTCAAATCGCCGAAGAATTTGACCGTATTGGCGGGGAGATTAATGCCTTCACGTCAAAGGAGCATACGTGCTATTATGCAAAAGTGCTGGACCATCATGGTGAGCTGGCGGTTGATATTTTAGCGGATATGTTTTTTAATTCGTTATTTACGCAGGAAGATATCGAGCGGGAACGACAAGTAGTGCTTGAAGAAATATATATGAGCGAAGATGATCCGGCTGATGATGTACATGAGAAATTATGGGGTGTCATGTTCCCAGAGGATGCTTTAGGGAGACCAATTTTAGGGACGCCTGAAACATTGGCGACATTTGATGAAAAGATGATTCGCGACTATATGGCGAAACATTACGGTCCTCAAAATGTTGTCATTTCAATAGCTGGTAATATCGAAAAAGATTTATTGGAAAAGGTGGAAGCATTGTTTGGAAACTATGAAGCTAGCGCGGAATCGATTGTTTCTAAGCCTTCTTATCCAACATTTATACCAGGTGAAATTGAAAAGTTAAGAGATACAGAACAAGCACATATCGCCATTTCATTTCCAGCTATTTCTGTAAAAGACCCGAAAATGTACAGCTTTATTGCACTGAACAATATTATCGGCGGCAATATGAGTTCACGCCTGTTCCAGGAAGTGCGTGAAGAGCGTGGGCTAGCATATTCCGTATTCAGCTATCAGTCGAGTTATGAGGATGTGGGAACATTTACAATTTACGCTTCAGCTTCCAAACAAAACTTGGATGCGCTAAAGCAGCAAATCGATCAAACTTTATTTGATCTCGTAACAGGCGGGATAACGGAAGTTGAACTGGATAATGCAAAGGAACAACTAAAAGGCGGCTTCGTATTAGGTCTTGAAGGAACTGAAGACTTTATGAACCGTAATGGGGTTAATGAGCTTATTCATCAAAACCATCGTACTGTTGATGAAGTACTAGCAAAAATTGATGCAATCTCAATGGAAACAATTGATGAGCTCATTACACAAATTTTATTAACCGAGCCCGCGATTGCCATTATCGGACCGGAAAACGAATAACGCAAAAGGACAGCGTGTGCTAGTAGTTAGCATACGCTGTCCTTTTAAAATTCTGCTGCCTGAAACTTTATTGCAGCCGATTTATAATATTGATAATAGATTATAAAACCAATAATCGAAACAATCGGTGCCCCCATTAGTTCAATGTCCATAATACTAAATATAAGCATGATGAGGAAATGAACAAACGTAAACATAAAAAAGTAGCCCAGCATTGTTCCAATTGATATGCTTTTCGTACCTTTTGTCGGATTACTTAAATAGTTTTTCAGCATCGAGCCGACCGAAGCAATTCCTGCAGCAAAAGCGATTGAAAGTAGTGACAATTCAATGCCCCCGATTTCATTTTCCAAATATAAATATGTTTGATAAATCCCGATAGGAACTGTAATGATAAGCAAGAGCAGCAAACTGAAAACAAATAAACTTTTAACAAAGCCCCTTGGGTCAATCGGCATTATCCGGAATTGTTTCATAAAGTGGTTTTCGATCAAGTAGCTCATACCTAATGATGGCAAGAGCAATAGAAAATAGAAAACCATAAAACCAAAATTAATTTCTTTCAAAATGATCCACTGAAGCCCAATCATCCCTACAATAAATAAAAAAACAGTGATAAATAGTTTTCGCGATAGATAAAAATGCATTTTAAGCAGTGTAATCATGTGACGTCCCTCCTGTTTTCACGAAAGTAAGTGATGCTTGCAGCAATGATGAGAACAAATAATAAAACAAAGAATAATACTGTGCTCTTTAAAGTTGTCAGGTTTTCAAAGAATGACAAAAATTGTGTAAACGCCAATGGAAGAAAGATGATGGAAAAGTTTATAAAGTATCCGAATTTAATACGGCGAAACAGCAGGAACAAAGCAATAATAAAAAAGCTGATACCCAAGCTTACTAATAGCTGTTTGACGGAAGGCAAAACAAGTTGCTGTTCGAGTAATGTTTGGATCGCGCTTGTTGCTACAATTGTATAAAGGATATAGTACAGTGTGTAACGTCCTAAAAAAGAGAGGTCTACAATGAAAAATGTCTTTTTGGAAATCGGAAACAAACTTGTCATGACGAGCTGGCTCTCACGTTGATCCAAATAAACGGCACAAAGCGCTGTTATACTGATGGATAGTATAAAGTACGCAGCCGATTCGGCACCTTCAAATAATAATGGAAGAGCAAAAACTGATGCCACAAGTGGTGTAAACAAAATCCATGTTGCCAGTTCCTGTTGATAATAACGAAAAAGCATCTGTTTCATTATTTTCGCCCCTTTACGAAAAACAGCATCAGATCATCAATCGTCGGTTTTTGCAGTTCAATAACAGGGTTCACAAATTCACGCATGACTAAATACTCCACTCCAAATACATAATCCCGTTTACCAACAATCGAATGATTCGGTATTACTTTCGCTTCTTCAAGTGATCCTTTCCAAATCCCGTAGCCGTATAGCAAATCATCTTTGTTTTCACTAAACAGAATTTCTCCTTCATGTATAAACGTAATCGTATCCGCAATTTTCTCTAAATCGGTTGTAATATGCGAAGAGAATAATATCGCATGATCTTCCTGTTCCATAAAACTTTGCAGCATACCCAGCACTTCATCACGTACAATCGGATCAAGTCCGCTCGTAGGTTCATCCAACAGCAAAAGTTTCGGGCGATGTGCCAATGCCAACGCAAGGGCGAGCTTCATTTTCGTTCCTTTAGACATCGTTTTAGTTTTGTCGTACTTTGGTACATTAAGCTGCTCAAGTAAATCATAAAAATAAGGACGGTCCCAAGTAGGGTATACATGGCCGTATAGCACATCGAGTTCTTTTGTGGTAAAGTTTTCGGGTACATGCAGTTCATCAAACACAACACCGATTTGAGACTTCAACTCCACTTCATGTGCAACATGATCCTTTCCGAACAAGAGAATATCGCCTTCGATTTTTTTCAGTAAATTTAATATGATTTTTATTGTTGTTGATTTTCCCGCGCCATTTTGCCCAATAAAGCCTGCAATTGTCCCGCTTTCAACAGTAAATGAAATATTATTTAACCGGAAATTCTTGAATTGCTTTGATACATTTTTTATTTCAATTGCATTCATCATCATTCCTCCAATAGTAAATCGAGTAAGTCATGCAGTTCCTGTTTTTGCACATTTGCCGTTTTTGCAATGGATACTGCTTTTGTAAAATGAATTTCAATTTGACGGATCAGCTCTTCACGCAGAAAGTCCTGATTGCGCTCGGATACATAGCTTCCTTTGCCAGCAATTGTTTCAATAAAGCCGTCCCGTTCCAAATCCGCATACGCCCGCTTTGTCGTCATGACACTAATTTTTAGCTCCTTCGCCAGAGCTCTTATAGATGGAAGAGCATCTCCTGTAACAAGCGCGCCTGTTAAAATAGCCTGTTTTAATTGATCAGTAATTTGCTCATAAATCGGCTTTTCGCTATTATTGCTTAATTTGATTATCACTGTGATCACCCCCTAATGTAAAACTGTATATGTACAGTATATACAGTTGTTCTGTGAATGTCCATTTAAAGTTTTGAAAATTTTGGATGTGATGAAATAAGGGAAGATTTTTCGCTTATTTTCAAAATGACGGGTGTTTTAGGGGAAATAAGGGAACAAATTTCCGTTATCCTTCAAAAAATTAGATTTTTTCAAAGATATTCACTCAATAACGGAAATTTCTACCGCTATTTCAGCTGTTTTTAATGGGATTTATGGAATAAGGGAAATTCTTACCTTTATTTTTACTAAGCAAATACCTAGAAAATCTTTAGTTACTGCATTTCAACTTAATATGTTGAACCATTTCACTTCTAACTGACTTGATGCATATAGTAATGGTAGGCTCTTACAAGAGGAGGGATACAATGCTTTTATCAGAGCTCGCTGAGAAAGAATTAATCGAAATGGAAAACGGGGTTCGATACGGCTTTTTAGCAGAGACCGAATGTATTTTCGATGCAAAGACAGGGAAAATTACAGGCTTTGAAATGCCGCCACAAATGGTGAAAATGCCATTTCAAAAGAAAAAGCCAGGTATGGTGAAGTATATTCCTTGGGAAGAAATTATTTTGATTGGCGAAGATCGAGTATTATTTCAAAAAACAACATCATCTTTAAAGCATGCAAATGATGAATGAACGTTGGCTAATAATTGGAACAGATGAACGAATGCGTTTTTTAGCAAAGCAATTATCTACGAATGATCGTACCGTTTACTACAAAAATACGGCTGTATGGGATGAAGCATTAAACAAAGTAGCGTTAGAGTTACACCCTACAGAAGTTGTGCTGCCTATTCATCCTTTAACAATTCAGGTGGATGAACTATTAGGTATACGTCAAGCGCAGTTCTTTGCAGGGAAACTTAATGACGAGTGGAAGCAGCTTCTTCAGGAGAAGCGGATTCATTATTATTTAACAGATGAAACATTTATTTGGAAAAATGCAGCGCTTACTGCAGAAAGCTTTTTAGCTCATTTATATCAGGGGAAAGTGAATGTGCAGTATAAAACATTCATTATCACAGGATTTGGACGCGTAGCAAAAATGCTTGCATTGTTTTTGACTCGTTTAAATGCGAAAGTTATTATCGCAGTAAGATCCGACCATCAAAAAGCTGAGGCGCTTGCATATGGCTACAAAGGTATAGAACTTAAGGAAGGAAACAGTGTGGATGCTGATTTCCTTATTAATACGATTCCAACAGATTGGCTAACAAAAAACTACGCATCATGGACTACACGTCCAATTTATGATCTTGCTTCAAGTCCAGGGTGTCTAAATGATGTGAAATTATCTCAATATGAATTATTACCAGGATTACCCGGCAAATATTTTCCGCAGGCTGCGGCAAGGTTGTTAACAGAAACAATACTAGAATTGCGAAAGGAGGATACAAGTGCTTGAAGGAAAACGCATTGGTTTAGGGATAACAGCATCACATTGTACTTATGAAGATGTTGTACCGAAGATTTCCCAGTTTCGAGAAGCGGGTGCAACAGTAGTACCGATTATTACCCCTTCTGTATTACATGCTGCAACACGTTTCGGAACAGGTGAAGAGTGGATTGCAAAAATAGAAGAGCAGGCGGGAGAAAAGGTTGTCAGTTCAATAGCAGAGGCAGAGCCGTTTGGACCTAAAAACCCATTGGATTGTATGGTGATTGCACCAATGACAGGCAATTCAATTAGTAAATTTGCCAATGCTGCTACAGACAGTGCAGTATTAATGGCTGCAAAGGCGACATTGCGCAATGGCTCACCTGTTGTTCTCGGTATTTCAACGAATGATGCACTTGGTTTAAATGGTATGAATTTAATGAAACTTATGAATGCAAAAAACATCTTCTTCATTCCATTCGGTCAAGATGATCCAATTAATAAACCTACGTCGCTTATAGCAGATTTCACAAAAATGCTCGATACTGTAGCATATACGCTCGCTCATAAAAAACAGATTCAACCAATATTTATACAATATTTTAAATAATCAAAATTCCTAACACAATTCAAATAATATATGTTACAATATCCAACATTATATACATACCGATATTTTTAGGAGAGATGAGACATGTTGAAAAAGTTAAATGTTGCGGTAGTAGGAGCAACTGGAGCAGTTGGTACAAAAATGATGGAGAAATTAGTAGAACGTAAATTTCCGATTGCATCTATTAAATTTTTAGCTTCTGCTCGTTCTGCAGGTAATCAAATAGAATTCAACGGTGAGACTTATACTATAGAAGAAGCAAAACCTGAAAGCTTTGAAGGTATTGATATTGCATTATTTTCAGCAGGTGGCGCTGTTTCGGAGGCTTTGGCACCCGAAGCAGCAAAACGTGGCGCAATTGTAATTGATAATACGAGCCACTTCCGTATGGATCCGGAAGTGCCGCTTGTAGTACCAGAAGTAAACCGTCATGCATTAAAAACGATTCCTAAAGGGATTATAGCAAACCCAAACTGTTCAACAATTCAAATGGTCGCAGCATTGCAGCCAATCCGTGAAAAGTTTGGTTTAACAAAAATTGTTGTATCGACATATCAGGCTGTATCAGGTTCAGGTATTGCAGCGATTGATGAATTGCGTGATCAAAGCGCACAATGGGACGCAGGCAAAAACGTGGAAGCAAAAGTTCTTCCTGTGAAATCGGATAAAAAACATTATCCAATCGCACGTAATGTCATTCCGCAAATTGATAAGTTTACGGACAATGGCTTTACATATGAAGAAATGAAAATGATTAACGAAACGAAAAAGATTATGGAAGCACCTGAATTAAAAGTTGCTGCTACTTGTGTCCGTGTACCGGTCGTATCAGGTCACTCGGAATCGGTATATATCGAGCTTGCCGAAGAAGCGACAGTACAGCAAATTTTCGACGTATTAAAAGATGCACCAGGAATCGTTTTACAGGATGATGTAACACAGCAAGTTTATCCGATGCCAATATTTGCAGAAAACGAGGAGCCGACATTCGTTGGACGTATTCGCCAAGATTTGGACAATAAAAAAGGATTCCACTTATGGATTGTATCAGATAATTTACTAAAAGGTGCTGCACTCAACTCTATTCAAATCGCAGAGGCTATGCTAGAGGATAACTTACTATAAGGGGAGGATTTAGTAATGGATTTTGGACGAATTGGTACAGCGATGATTACGCCGTTTAAAAAGGACGGCACGATTAATTATCCTGAACTAGAAAGAATTATTGACCATTTAATCGACAACGGGACAGATTGCATCGTGGCATGTGGTACAACTTCAGAGAACCCGACAATGTCAACAGAAGAAAAAATCGAGGTCGTGCGCTTTACAGTAGAAAAAGTGGCAGGACGTATCCCTGTGATCGCAGGTACAGGAGATAATGAAACAGCCTACTCGATTATGATGACTCATAATGCTGAAAAAAATGGTGCAGACGGGATCATGCTCGTAACTCCATATTATAATAAGCCAAACCAGCGCGGTATGTATGCCCACTTTGAAACGATTGCCAAAGAAACTTCATTGCCGGTAATGCTATATAATGTACCTGGTCGAACGGGTGCAAATATATTAGCGGAAACGACGATCGCTTTAAGCAAGGATGTATCAAACATTACTTGCATTAAAGAAGCAAGCGGCAATTTGGATCAAATGGGTGATATTATTGAAAATGTTAATTCAGACTTCCTCGTATACTCAGGAGATGACGGGTTGACGTTACCATTACTTGCAATTGGCGGTCGAGGCATCATTTCGGTTGCTTCACATGTAGTCGGAAAAGATATGCAGCAAATGGTCCGTGCTTTTGAAGAAGGACGCCATCAGGAAGCTGCCCAAATTCATCGTGCCTTACTACCACTAGTCCGTGCATTATTTGCACAGCCTAATCCATCACCAATTAAATATGCTATGACAAAATTAGGCTTTGATACATTAGATGTTCGTATGCCAATGATGGAAATGCTGCCGGAAGAAAAAGCAGCATTTGATGACATTTGGAATACGTATCAGGCAAAAGCAGAACAGTTCCGCGCTCTACAAACTAACTAATAAGTAAACAACCACTACTTTCAAATGGAGGTAGTGGTTGCAGACTGTAGATAATCTCGAAGAAATTCGGGTTTACCTACAGTCTTTTTTATTAAAATAAAGTTAACTAATGAAAACCGTTGATATCCATTCCGGGACCGATGCTATCGATTTGAACGCGCGATATGTTATATTGGAAACAACAAACTCTTTAGGCGCTGTAATGGTTTAGCTTTTACATATTTTTCATAAAAAAGATAAAATCACTTTTTTATTTGTACTAACGACATTCTCACCGTATAATGAAGTTTAAGTGGTTGCTGTTCGGAACAATTTAGGAGGAAATAAAGTGACAAAAACAAAAAATGAACTAATCCGTGTCATTCCATTAGGTGGAGTTGGCGAAATCGGAAAATCAATGTATGTAATAGAAATCGATGAAGAGCTATTCGTAGTAGACAGCGGGCTCATGTTCCCAGAGGACGAAATGCTGGGTATTGATATAGTTATTCCAGATATTACTTATTTAGAAGAAAACAAAGATCGCGTAAAAGGAATTTTCCTTACGCACGGACATGAAGATGCAATTGGGTCGATTGCGTATGTACTAAAAAAAGTAAAGGCTCCTGTATACGGGTCTAAATTAACGATTGCACTGGCAAAAGAACATTTAAAAGAATTGCCGGCACCATATCAGGTGAAATTCTTTGAAGTAACAAGCAATAGCCGTATGAATTTTAATTCAACGTATGTGACATTCTTCCATACAACGCATAGTATTCCGGATTCTTTAGGTATTGTGTTCCATACTTCTGAAGGGGCAATCGTTCATACGGGTGAATTTAAATTTGACCAATCGGCAACAGGCAAGTTTAAGCCGGATTTAGCAAAAATGGCGATGCTTGGAGAAGAAGGCGTCTTTATGCTTTTATCGGAGTCGATTGAAGCAGAACGTCCAGGCTATACAACAAGTGAAGCGGTTGTTGCAGAAGAATTGCAAAAAACTTTCCACTCGGCACCAGGCAGAATTATCGTAGCACTTTATGCTTCGAACTTCATTCGTATTCAGCAGGTGTTTAGACAAGCTGCTTCATCATACCGAAAAGTTGCAGTAGTCGGAAAATCTTTAGAGAAAATTGTCGATATCGGCGTTAACTTAGGCTATTTGGAAGTGGACGAAGACATTATTGTGCCAGTAAATGAAATCCATAAATATCAGGACGATGAAATCATTGTGATGGCAACAGGCAATAAAGGCGAGCCACTTGATGCACTAGATAAAATTGTCCGTAAACATCACCGTGATATTAAAATCAAAAATACAGATACAGTATTAATTACATTTACACCGTCACCAAGCATGGAAGTGCAAATGTACAACACGATGAATCAACTTGCAAAAGCAGGGGCAAATGTCATGACATCGAATAAGAAAGTACATGTTTCGGGTCACGGCAGTGCAGAAGATTTAAAATTAATGCTTAACTTTATGAAGCCTAAATACTTTGTGCCAATTCAAGGAGAGTACCGTATGCTAATTGCGCACTCTAAGCTGGCGCAACAAGTAGGTTTACAAAAGTCACAAATTTTCATCGCGGATAAAGGCGATATTATCGAATACAAAAACGGTAAAATGCGCATGACAGGCCGTGTACAAGCCGGAAATGTTCTAATCGACGGAATTGGAGTAGGCGATGTAGGTAATATCGTATTACGTGATCGTAAGTTACTTTCTCAAGATGGCATTTTTATCGTCGTTGTGACACTGAATCGTGCACAGAAGAAGATTGCATCAGGTCCGGAAATTTTATCACGTGGTTTTGTTTATGTGCGTGAGTCAGAGCAGTTAATGGAAGAAGCTGCTGACATGGCACGTGAAGTAATTGAAAAATACGTTGGTAAAGAAACGTTTGAATGGACGAATATTAAACAGGAAATACGAGATACATTAAATCAATACTTATTCCAAAAAACAAAGCGTCGTCCGATGATCATTCCAATTATTATGGAATATTAATTTTTAAAATAATTATAAATCCACTTCAATTATTAAAGTAGATGATTGGAATGAAGGGGAGGCGACTCCAGCGGGAAAAGCACGATGCCTGAGACTACAGGCTCAGGCCGTGCCCGCGGAAAGCGTCCGACCCGTAATGGAAATCATCCCTATATGATAAGGATGAACCATAGGAATAAACAAAAAAGGGTTTTCTTACTATTTGCGTGAGAAAGCCCTTTTTCTAACTTAATTTCAGTACGATCCTTGCAAAAGACGAAGGAAATGTTGAAATTACTATAGGGGAAATTGAAGCCAAATGTAAAAGTACGGCGTTTATAATTAGGAACAACTTGAAGTAGGTGAACATCAATTGGAAAGAAAGAGAAATATTAAATCAAAACCAAAACCAAAAGCAAAGCCATCCTTAAAAGCAAAGAGTAATGAGGAACTGCATCCACTTGCTTATGAAATTATCGGAGTGCTGCTGATCGCCATAGCTATTATCGAGTTTTTAGAATTTGGTCTGGTCGGTAGATGGCTCCATTCATTGGCGATGTTTTTCTTTGGGAATTTGCATTTCATTATTCCGTTACTATGCTTTTTAGTCGCAGGAATGTTAATGGTAAAACGACGTGGTGTCGCTTTTAATACCCGTGTTGTTTATGGAGTGCTTTTTGTCGGGGCAAGCTTAACGATATTTAGTCATGGCTTGTTATTTGAACAATTACTTGCCACAAATACGTTGCTGTCAAATTCGGTATTAAAAGAAACTTGGAGAATACTAATCAGCATGGAGGGCATTACGAATCGCAGTCACTCACTTGGCGGTGGCATGATTGGCGGACTTTTGTTCAGTATGTTCCATGTGCTGTTTGATTCATCAGGTACAAAAATTGCTGCATTCGTATTAATGTCCATTGGTATTATTTTAATTACTGGTAAAGCACTCGTTCCGTTACTAATGGAAAAAGCACCAGATATTAAGAGCACATTGAAAAGAACGAAACGAAGCAAATTAAGTAAGGCAAATGCCGAAAGCAAAAAAAAAGTTCGACGTTCTAATGTAGAGCCACCCATGGAAGAAGAAGATGCCGCGGATTTGGAACAACTAATTATTACAGCCGCACCAGTCCGACAGGAGCCAATTATTTCAAATTTTGTTGAGCAAGTAAAACAAGAGAAACAAAAAGACATCGATGTGGAAGAAGTACCATTGAGTGAGCCGATTATGAGTATGGCGCCCAATACAGATCAAACGTATATGCTGCCATCCCTTCAATTATTAAATGCACCGCCTGAACACGATCAAAGTGGAGAATATTCGGTCATTCAAATGAACGCTAAAAAGCTGGAACAAACATTTTTAAGTTTCGGTGTAAAGGCAAAAGTGACGCAAGTACATTTAGGACCAGCTGTCACGAAATATGAGGTATTGCCGGATACAGGTGTAAAAGTAAGTAAAATTGTTGGCCTTCAGGATGATTTAGCGCTCGCACTTGCGGCAAAAGATATTCGAATTGAAGCACCGATACCCGGAAAGTCTGCTATTGGGATAGAAGTTCCAAACAGTGAAGTCGCTATGGTCACGTTACGTGAAGTAATTGAAGCGAACGAACAAGTAAAAGTGGGCTCAAAGTTGTTTGTGAGCTTAGGGCGAGATGTTACAGGTCAATCCATTTCCGCTGAATTGAATAAAATGCCGCATTTACTTGTTGCCGGTTCGACGGGCAGTGGTAAAAGTGTATGTATTAATGGAATTATTATTTCAGTATTAATGCGGGCTAAGCCAAGTGAAGTGAAAATGATGATGATTGATCCGAAAATGGTAGAGCTCAGTGTGTACAATGGGATTCCACATTTATTGGCCCCTGTTGTAACGGATGCAAGGAAAGCTGCCCAAGCATTGCAAAAAGTAGTTTCGGAAATGGAACGCCGTTATGATTTATTTTCGCATTCAGGTACAAGAAATATCGAAGGCTATAATGATTTCATTGAGATGAACAATGAAGGGTTGTCTGAAAAACAGCCTAAGCTTCCGTATATTGTTGTTATTGTAGATGAGTTAGCAGACTTAATGATGGTCGCTTCTAGTGAAGTGGAGGACGCAATTACAAGGCTTGCACAAATGGCCCGTGCTGCAGGAATCCATCTGATTATTGCTACACAAAGACCATCTGTAGATGTTATTACCGGAATAATAAAAGCCAATATTCCATCACGAATTGCATTTGCCGTATCTTCCGCAGTAGATTCACGGACAATTTTGGATATGGGTGGTGCTGAACGTTTACTTGGACGAGGGGATATGCTGTATTTACCAGCAGGTGCATCCAAGCCAGTACGTGTTCAAGGAGCTTTTGTAAGTGATCAGGAAGTGGAAAAAGTAATAGGAAGTGTCATCCAGCAGCAAAAAGCACAATACGAGGAAGCGATGATTCCTACGGATGAACCGATAATCGATGCAATGGATGAAACCGATGAATTGTATGATGATGCAGTTCAACTTGTAATGGAAATGCAAACCGCTTCTGTCTCTTTATTGCAGCGCCGATTTAGAATCGGGTACTCACGGGCAGCAAGAATTGTTGATCAAATGGAACAGCGCGGCGTCGTAGGACCACCAGAAGGAAGCAAACCAAGACAAGTTTTAAAGTATTAGAAAGCCCATTATAACGGACTATTTTAATATTTCTGAATATATTATTTTCTATAAGTTTTTAAATAAATTCGCTAAATTTTCACAATAACATAACACATTTAAAGAAATATGTTTTCTTTTTACGTTGAAAGTGTTATATTATTCACGAATTAGTAGGAATGTTGTACATCAGATGTCTGATCTCTATGTTATGGTGGTGATACTAAATGACTATTAAAGCGGATCATCGTCATCTATACTTACAAGTTATTGATCGTTTAAAATCAGATATAGATAAAGGGATTTATTGTGAAAACGAAAAATTACCTTCTGAATTTGAACTTTCAAAAACACTCGGAGTAAGTCGTGCAACGCTTCGTGAAGCACTTCGACTGTTAGAAGAAGAAAATATCATAGTCCGTCGTCATGGGGTAGGAACATTTGTAAATCCAAAGCCGGTATTTTCATCAGGCATTGAGCAATTATCGAGTGTATCATCTATGATAGAAAACGCTGGGATGAAGCCTGGCACAATTTTTATTAGTGCAAAGGAAGAAACGGCTACGGAAGATGATGTGGAACGCTTCCAAACGGACATTGATGACAATGTTATCACGATTGAACGTGTAAGGACGGCAGACAATGAGCCAGTTGTCTACTGTGTAGACAAAGTACCGGCAAGTTTACTGCCAAAAGAATTTATAAGTGATCAAAATGTTTCAATTTTTTCGGCATTAGAGCAAACTGGTGCCATCCGTGTCGCATATGCGGTGACCTATATTGATCCTGTAGGCTTCCATGATGAAGTATCACCCATATTAAAATGCGGACCGGAAACATCTTTACTTGTATTGAAACAGCTACACTATGACGAAAGTGATCGTGTAGTGCTTTATTCAAAAAATTATTTCAGAGCTGACAAATTTAGTTTCCATGTAGTACGAAAACGGGTGTAGAACAATAATTTCTATTATTTAATTCCTGCTAATATCAATTACCTTTGAGGGGGACTCATTAATGAAAAAGCGTAAATTTGGTTTATTAATTTCATCTGTAGTAGCAACTGGAGCAATCTTGGCTGCATGTGGTACCGACGAAGAAAAAACGGATTCAAAAGACACTTCAAACAACAACACTGGTTCTGAAACAAACACAGGTTCTGACGAAGATTTTTCTATCGCAATGGTAACTGATGTTGGTGGCGTTGATGATAAATCATTCAACCAATCAGCTTGGGAAGGTGTTCAACAGTTCGGTGCTGACAACGGCTTAACTAAAGGTGACGGTGGTTTCGATTACTTACAATCACAATCAGATGCTGACTACAACACAAACTTAAACAACTTATTACGCCGTGACTTCGATTTAGTATTCGGTGTTGGTTATATGATGGCTGACGCAATTGGAGAAATCGCAAATGATAACCCAGATGCAATGTTAGCATTAATCGACTCTGCTGATGTTACTGCATCAAACATTGCAAATATCCTTTTCAAAGAGCAAGAAGGAGCATTCTTAGCGGGTGTTGTTGCTGCTTCAATGTCTGAGTCTGGTAAAATCGGTTTCGTTGGTGGCGTAGATATTCCAGTAATTAACCGCTTCCACGCTGGTTTCGTAGAAGGTGCAGAAGCAGTTAACCCGGATATCGAAATTCAAGTGAACTACACAGGTGCATTTGATGATGCTTCTAAAGGTAAAATCGCTGCAAACTCTATGTTCTCTTCAGGTGTAGATATTATTTTCCACGCTGCTGGTGGTACAGGTAACGGTGTATTCTCAGAAGCAAAAGAACGTAAAGCAAAAGACAAAGATGCTAACGTATGGGTAATCGGTGTTGACGCTGACCAATACGCAGAAGGACAAGTAGATGATTCAACAAACATCACTTTAACTTCTATGTTAAAAGGTGTTAACTCTGCTGTAATTGATATCGCAACTAAAGCGAAAAATGGTGAGTTCCCAGGTGGTACAACAACTGTTTACGGTTTAGCTGAAGATGGGGTTGGCTTAGCAGATTCTCGTGGCGCAATTCCACAAGAGGTAATGGATAAAGTAGAAGAATATAAAGAAAAAATTGCTTCAGGTGAAATTACAGTTTCTGAAGAAAAACCAAAACAATAATATAAACTTTTACGGAGTAATCATCATGGGGGTTTATTCCCCCATGATGATTTTCTACTGTATACAATAATTTTAAATATTCTGCAAAGTGTAATCTCTATTACCAGAAATTTCATAATTGCAGAAATTGTGAAAATGTAAGCGTTCTATTTCAATATAATATTGAAAAGGATATAATTGTTAACACGTCGAATGGTATAATTGGAACAAAAGATTGGAATAAAAGTTAATAGATGAAAGATTTTGTAAAAAAATCTTTCATGTGTTAATTTTAATAAAATTTTTTAAATATAAATAAGCCTAAGGGAGTGAGTCTTGTGGAATACGTGATTGAAATGCTAGGAATCCGGAAAGAATTCGGGAGTTTCGTAGCGAACAATAATATCACCCTCCAATTAAAAAAAGGCGAAATTCATGCACTACTCGGTGAAAATGGTGCAGGTAAGTCGACTTTAATGAATGTGCTTTTCGGTCTTTATCAACCTGAAGCAGGTGAAATAAAAGTACGTGGGGAATCGGTAAAAATTACTGATCCAAACAAAGCAAACGATTTAGGAATCGGAATGGTACATCAACACTTTATGCTTGTTGAGAACTTTACGGTAACCGAAAATATTATTCTAGGTAGTGAGCCTACAAAACTAGGCGCTATTAATATTAAAGATGCGGCAAAAGATATTGCAGCTTTATCAAAGAAATATAATTTGGATGTGGATCCATACGCAAAGATTGAGGACATTTCTGTAGGGATGCAGCAGCGTGTAGAAATTTTAAAAACTTTATACCGCGGTGCAGAAATCCTGATTTTTGATGAACCGACAGCTTCGTTAACACCACAGGAAATAACGGAATTGATTGCGATCTTAAAGCTTCTGATTAAAGAAGGTAAATCGATTATTATTATTACACATAAATTAAAAGAAATTATGGAAGTATCTGACCGTGTAACGATTATTCGTAAAGGTGAAGGGATTGGAACAGTTATTACTGCTGAAACAAACCCGGATCAGCTTGCGGAATTAATGGTTGGCCGTCAAGTCGAGTTCAAAACCGAAAAAGGGGAAGCTCATCCTACAGAAGAGGTTCTTAGTATAGAAAATCTAGTCGTAGCCGATTACCGTAATATTGATAAGGTAAAAGGGTTGAACTTATCAGTACGACGCGGTGAAATTGTCGGGATTGCCGGTATTGACGGAAATGGTCAATCTGAACTAATCGAAGCAATTACAGGATTGCGCAAAATTAAAAGCGGTAAAGTTACTTTAAACGGCAAAGATATTACAGGTCTAAAGCCTCGTGATATTACGGAAACAGGTCTTGGACATATTCCGCAAGACCGTCATAAGCACGGACTAGTATTGGATTTCCCAATTGGGCATAATATCGCGCTTCAAACTTACTATAAGTCGCCAATTTCGAAAGGCTTCATTATGGACTACCGTAAAATTAATGAAAAAGCTCGTCAAGTCATTGAAGAGTTTGATGTTCGTACAGGTCAAGGTGAAATGACGCCTGCACGAGCACTTTCAGGTGGTAACCAGCAAAAAGCAATTATTGGACGCGAAGTAGACCGTGATCCGGATCTGCTAATTGCGGCACTTCCTACACGTGGACTGGACGTAGGGGCAATTGAATTTATTCACTCGCGCTTAATTGAACAGCGTGATAAAGGGAAAGCCGTATTATTAGTTTCCTTTGAATTGGACGAAGTAATGAACGTTTCAGATCGTATTGCGGTAATTTACGATGGAACGATTGTTGATACTGTTTACCCGAAAGAAACTTCTGAACAGGAACTTGGCTTATTAATGGCCGGTGAAAAGCGTAAAGCAAAAGCCATCAAGGAGGGGAACGAATAATGTCAAATCGCGTTGTGAATATACTCGTTCCATTAATCTCAGTAGTTTTAGGTATACTAGTTGGTGGTATTATCATGGTTGTCAGTGGATATAACGCCATTGATGGGTATATCGCTCTATGGAATGGTATTTTTGGAGATGCCTATTCAATTGGTAATACAATTCGCCAAATCACACCATATATTTTATCAGGTCTTGCAGTAGCATTTGCATTCCGTACAGGTTTATTTAACATCGGGGTTGAAGGCCAGTTGCTAATGGGTTGGCTTGCTGCTGCCTATGTAGGTTATGCAATTGAAGGACTACCACGAATCATCCACTTGCCATTGGCGTTACTTGCAGCAGCTGCAGCAGGTGCTTTCTGGGCATTTATCGTAGGTTTCCTAAAAGCAAAACTTCATGTACACGAAGTAATTGCTTCCATTATGTTAAACTACACAGCATTATATTTAACAAATGCTGCCATTAAATCATTATCTGACGGTGGCTTTAAAACACCGACAGTTGTAGAATCTGCAACATTACGTAATCAGTGGCTACGTGAAATTACTGATAACTCAAGTTTGCACTTAGGAATTTTCGTTGCCATTTTAATGGTCGTAGTAATGTGGTTCATCTTGGAAAAAACAACTCGTGGTTATGAGTTGAAATCAGTTGGTTTCAATAAAAATGCTGCTGAATATGCAGGTATGAATGTAAACCGCAATATCATTTTAGCTATGACAATTTCAGGTGTATTTGCTGGTTTAGGTGGGGCAATGGAAGCGTTAGGTACATATCAAAACGCATCGATTAAAGCTGCCGCATCAGGAATTGGATTTGACGGGATTGCCGTTGCATTACTTGGTGCAAACAATCCAATCGGGGTATTCTTCGGTGCCTCTCTATTCGGTTCCCTAAAATACGGCGCTTTAAACATGCCAAACGAAGCTGGAATTCCGGAAGAAATTGTATCGATCATTATCGCGGTTATTATTTTATTCGTAGCATCAGGCTATATTCTGCGTGTTGGTTTAGAGAAATTTGGAAAGAAAAAGGAGGGCAAGTAACATGAGCTTTTTAGAAGTGTTATACTTTATCGTCCCTTCCGCTCTTTTATACGCAACACCGCTTATTTTAACAGGTATCGGGGCTCTATTCTCGGAGCGTGCTGGGGTAATTGGTCTTGGTGTTGAAGGGTTAATGATTGTCGGTGCATTTACAGGTATTTATGTAAACTTAGAATACTATGCTGACTTTGGGAAAAATGTCATTTGGCTCTCTTTATTAGCTGCATTATTGGCAGGAGCAATTTTCTCGCTAATTATTGCGGTTGCTGCAGTAACGTTCCGTGCAGACCAAACTGTAACAGGTGTAGCAGCGAATATGCTTGCTGCGGCGATAACAGTATTCTTAGTAAAATTAATTTATGGTAAAGGTCAAACAGATATGGTTTCTGCACCATTACAACGTTTTGAAATACCATTTTTATCAGATATACCGTTTTTGGGACCGTTACTGTTCCAAAATGTATACTCCACAACGATTATTGCATTGGTTGTTGCGGTAGGCGCATGGTTTGTTCTTTACAAAATGCCATTCGGTTTACGTATTCGTTCTGTTGGAGAACATCCAATGGCTGCGGATACAATGGGTATTAACGTAGCAAAAATGCGTTATATCGGCGTAATGATTTCCGGCGCATTAGCAGGTGTTGGTGGTGCATCATTAGCGATGACAGCATCTGGTGATTTCTCTGGTTCGACAGTAGCAGGACAAGGTTTCATTGCGATTGCCGCGATGATATTCGGGAAATGGCATCCACTAGGTACATTAGGCGCTGCGCTGTTCTTCGGATTAGCACAAACGTTAAGTATCGGTGGCGGTAACATTCCTATTATTCAGGATATTCCATCCGTTATTCTGCAAGTTTTACCGTATGTACTGACAATTTTAGCGTTGGCAGGATTCATCGGTAAAGCAGTCGCTCCAAAAGCATCAGGAGTTCCTTATATTAAAGGAAAACGATAAATTTTAATAACTGTCTGTACAAAGTAACATTTGTGCAGGCGGTTTTTTTGTGGATTAAGTGCACGGATAGAAATCAAATTTAAAAATTTAAAACAGCTAATACTTTTTGTTCATATTTGTCACGATTTAGGGAACACTTAGTATGTATAATAACTTTGCATAAATGAAGGCAACACATGTATAGTAGAGAAGAAGCAATTTTATCCATATTCAAGAGGTAGTCAGGAGGAGTTTTTTTGTTTTTAAAGACAGAAATTGCGAAAGGTGTTTCGCTTCATATACGACAAACCGCTCAATTTAAGACGGTGAACTTTTCAATCAAGTGGAGAGCGCCATTAAATGAAGAAACAGCGGCAGAGCGTACAGTATTATCAAATGTACTACAGCACAGTAACGAGAAATTTCCAACAGCGGCTAGTTACCGCAGCTATTTAGATGACCTTTTTGGGACGGTATTGTATTTTGATACGACAAAGCGCGGTCAAGAGCATACGGTACTATTAAATGTCGAAACGGTTAATGACCAGTACTTATCGCATGGCAATGTATTAAATGAGGTAATTAGCCTTATTCAGGAAGCCATCTTTAAGCCGAATTTTGAGAACGGTGTATTTAAAGAGTCGATTGTAAAACGTGAAAAAGAAATGGTCATCCAACGTATCCAATCGATTTTTGATGACAAATCGCGCTATGCACAAAAACGATTAACAGAAATTATGCGTCCAAATAGCGCAGCGTCTATTTCTGCGAACGGAACAATTGAAACGGTAAAAGCAATTACACCACAATCACTTACAAAAACATATGAAGAGATGATCGCAAATGATGTGATCGATATTTATGTTGTCGGTGATATTAATGTTCAAGAAATGACGGAGCAGTTAAAAGCAGCTTTCCCATTTGCTGACCGGAATGTACCACAACCGACTAAAGAAGATACGACTTCAACAAAAGTTGAACCTTATACAAAAGAAACACAGGAAATGAAGCAAGGGAAATTGCATATCGGCTACTCGACACCAGTGCGATTCGGAGATGAAGATTTCCCGAAAATGCAAATTTTCAACGGCATCTTCGGCGGCTATGCGCATTCGAAATTATTTATGAATGTACGTGAAAAAGAAAGTTTAGCTTATTATGCCTCAAGCTCTTATGCCTCACACTACGGATTATTATTTGTCGTTTCAGGTATTGAGCCGGCAAATGAAGAAAAGGCGCGCAAATTAATTGAAGAACAGTTAAAAGCGATGCAAAACGGTGAAATTTCTGATTTAGAATTGGCACAAACGAAGGCAATGCTTATTAACCAGTTAAAAGAAGCATTAGATTCACCTCGTGGGCAAATTGAAATTTTTGACCAGTACAAAACTTTAGACGAGCCGTTTACATTAGATACGTGGACATTGCGCTGGCAATCTGTCACAAAAGAAGATGTGCAGAAAATGGCGCAGCAAATCGAATTGCAAGCAACGTATTTCTTATGCGGTAAGGGGGAGTAATCCATGGAGACAATTGAATTCCAGCAACTAGATGAAACATTATACTATAAGCAACTAAATAATGGATTAGACGTATATATTTTGCCGAAAAAAGGTTTTTCTAAAACATTTGTTACGTTTACGACTAAATATGGTTCGGTTGACCGTACTTTTGTTCCGCTTGGAGAGACTGAGCCGATTACCGTTCCGGATGGGATCGCCCACTTTTTGGAGCATAAAATGTTCGAAAAGGAAGATGGAGACGTATTTCAAAAGTTCAGTGAAGTAGGCGCACAGGCAAATGCTTTTACATCGTTTACAAGAACGGCTTATTTATTCTCGGCAACAGATCATATATACAAAAGCACTGAGACATTACTGAATTTCGTTCAAGAACCTTATTTCACTGAGGATACGGTTAATAAGGAAAAAGGGATTATCGGTCAGGAAATTACGATGTATGATGATCAGCCAGATTGGCGTTTATATTTTGGTGCAATTGAAAATATGTATCATAATCATCCTGTGAAAATTGATATCGCCGGTACGATTGAATCAATTGATGGTATTACGGCGGAGCATTTATATACATGCTACAACACATTTTATCATCCATCGAATATGCTGCTGTTCGTTATCGGGGCAGTAGATCCTGTTGAAATGATGGCATTTATTGAAGACAATCAAAGTAAAAAGACATTCCCGGAACCGACTGATATTAAACGACTATTTGATGAAGAGCCTACAGATGTTGCAACATCAGAACGCGTTCTTCACATGGATGTTCAAAAGCCAAAAGTTTATGTGGGATTAAAGGCTAAACAAGTCGATCTTAGCGGCGAAGAAATGCTCAAGCATGAACTTGCTGTACAAATCGCCGTAGAATGCTTATTCGGGCGCGCTTCTTCGTTTTATACTGATGTCTATGAAGATGGCTTGATCGATGAGTCGTATGGATATGATTTTACATTGGAAAGCGGCTTTGGCTTTGCGTTAATTGGATCGGATACAGAACAGCCGGAGCAGCTTGTTAACTTGATTAAAGAGAAACTGGCACAGGCTGAAGGTGAGAACTTATTCACGACGGAAGATGTAGAGCGAATTAAACGCAAAAAAATTGGTTTCTTCCTACGCGCACTAAATTCAATCGAGTTTATTGCCAACCAGTTTACACGCTATAAATTTAATGATATGAACTTATTTGATGTTGTGCCGGTACTTGAAACGATTACAGTAGAAGATATTGCAAAAGCATTTGAAACGATTCAAGGTGAGAATCAACAAACAGTGTTTACAATTTTACCGATTAGTGAGCGCGATAAAAAATGAAGAAATTTGCATTAGTGTGCGGTGCATCCGGTGCGATTGGGCAAGCAATTTGTCGGCAATTGGCACAGGATGGCTGGTCACTCTATCTGCATTACCATACTGGGCATACTGTCATTGACGGTATGCTCCGTACTTTTAACGAAAAGTACCCGAATCAGGAGTTTATGCCAGTAAAAGCAGATTTCAGCAGTGACACCGGGGCCGAACAAATTGCGGCACAAATTTTTTCATTGCAAGCAATAGTATTTGCAAATGGTCATGCGTTTTATGACTTATTGGAAAATACACCTGCACAGGAAATGACGAAGCTATGGCATGTCCACGTTCAAAATCCAATGCGTACAACAGCGTTACTGGCAAGTAAACTGCGTGCCAATAAAGTCAGTTATGTGCTTGTCATCGGCTCTATATGGGGCGATGTCGGTGCTGCCGGGGAAGTTGCCTATTCCGCTGTGAAAGGTGCCCAGCATAGTTTCGTTAAAGCCTATGCTCAGGAAGTTGCGTATAATGGCATTCGCGTTAATGCGATTGCTCCAGGCATTATTGATACGAATATGAATGCAAAGTTCAGCACCGAAGAGCGAGCTGAAATTGAAAGTCAAATTCCTTTGCAAACATTTGGAGAAGTACGTGATATTGCAAATATGGCGGCCTTTTATTTAAGCGGTCAGGCAGATTATGTAACCGGACAAATAATTCGGATTAATGGCGGATGGTACATATAATTTCCCGATACTTGCACATACTATTTGTGCGAGAGGAGGGGAAAAACATATGGGAATTTTACAAAACTGGGAGCAATGGACAAGCTTTTTAGGTAAACAAGTATCTGACGCAAAAGATAGCGGCATGCCTACGAAAATGATTGAGAAGGCAGCAGTTCAGATTGGTGAGTATCTTGCGAAAAACGTTGACCCACAAAATGAGCAAGAGCGTGTATTATCAGATTTATGGTCAGTTGCTGAGAAAGATGAAAAGCAAGCAATTGCCAGCTGTATCATGAAACTTGTTCAAAATAAACCAACACATTAATTGAATTTTGAAAAAGATGTCACTCACAAAATCTGTGAGCGGCATTTTTTTCAGCCTTTAAATTTTTGCAAGAGGTTTTTCTAAAATAATTTCAAGAAATCTAAGAAAAACGTGGGTTTCTAACTTTTCAATAGGTACAAAATCCGCTATGATGGAACTTATAAGAAATAAAAACGTTTCTATTACGAGGGGACAGATAAAAAATGGGCGAATGGTATTTTGAATACGAAATTCAAGTGAATCGACCAGGTTTATTAGGCGATATCGCTTCGCTACTAGGGATGCTTCGTGTTAATATTGTCTCGATTAACGGTGTGGATGAAGGGCATCGCGGTATGTTGCTGTCTACAGAAAACGAAGATTCAATTCAACGGTTTATTTCAATCGTTTCCACAATGGAAAATATTAATGTGACCAGATTTCGTGAACCAAAGTTGCGGGACCGGCTGGCAGTTCGCCATGGGTATTATATTCCAAGGGATGCCGATGAAAGGAATACATTCCGATTTGTCCGGGATGAATTAGGAATTTTAGTTGATTTTATGGCGGAATTATTTAAGAAGGATGGTCATAAATTAATTGGGATTCGTGGAATGCCTCGTGTAGGAAAGACAGAGTCAATTGTTGCTGCAAGTGTCTGTGCCAATAAGAGATGGATTTTTATTTCTTCTACAATGATTAAACAAACTGTCCGTAATGCTTTAATGGGTGATGAGTTTAATGGGAATAATATATTTATTTTAGATGGTGCTGTGACGCGTCGTACAACTGACGAACGACACCAGCAATTAGTTCGAGAAATCATGGGAATGCCGACGATTAAAGTAATTGAACATCCAGATCTTTTCGTACAGCATTCATCATATAAAATAGAAGATTTCGATTACATTATTGAATTACGTCACGATCCGGACGAAGAAATTACTTATGAAATTATTGAAAAGAATAATATGTTATCAAGTACGGATCATTTTGGAGGGTTTGAATTTTAGAAAAATAGAATTCATTTTATGATGAATTAATTAGTTCAATATATTAAAAGTAGGTGTTTTTTTTGACAGAACTAGGAGCTCGCTTGAAAGAAGCGAGATTAGCTAGAGGCTATAGTTTAGAAGATTTACAAAATATCACGAAGATTCAAAAGCGGTATTTAATTGGAATAGAAGAAGGCAATTATGCGATTATGCCGGGTTCATTTTATGTACGAGCTTTTATTAAGCAGTATGCAGAAGCTGTTGGATTGGATGCGGATGAAGTTTTAACCGAGTATCGCAAGGATATTCCGGAGATGCAGAAAGAAGAGGTAGCACAATCTTTCACACAAAGTCCAAGCCGCCGTTCAATGAAGGCTACATCGAGTAATAAAATGATGGAAACAATGCCTAAAATCATCGTAGCGTTATTTGCCATTGTTATTATCATCGTCATTACAACACTTTATATGAAAAAAATAGGTAGTGTGCCAGATATAGTAGAAGAAGAGAATAAACCGATTGAATATGAACAAAATCCAAGCTCAACACCGAGTAAACCTGTAGAAGATACAGAGGAAAACAACGAAGAAGATGAAGAACCAGTAGAAGAACCGGTTGAAGAAGAACCTGAACCTGCCCAAACAATTAGCTCAGGTGTTGTTTCTGGAGAAGATACAACATTTGAAGTGTCTGGAACAGATACATTGAATGTTCGTGTTGAAGTGTCAGGCGAAACTTGGGTTGGCATTCGTAACGAACAACGCCAAGAGCAGATTCCTGCACGTGTATACAAAGCAGGGGAAATTGCTGAAAACGATTCGACGGCAGATGGATATGCAAGAATTCGTTTAGGAAATTCAAAAGTGGCTAAAGTATATGTAAATGATGTAGAATTAACATATGCACAAGATCGTATGACGCAAAATGTCATATTAAAATTAGTGAATGAACAACAAGGAGAGTAGTCATCTATTAAGATGGCTCTTTTCTTTCGATGAAAGGTGTTAACAAATGAACATTCCAAATAAGATAACAGTCTCCCGCATTTTATTAATCCCAGTATTTGTGATTGTAATGATGTTTGATTTCGGTTGGGGGAATATGACGCTGTTTGGCGCGGAAATGCAAGTGAACTATTTTGTAGGCGCACTGATTTTTATTTTCGCTTCAGCAACGGATTGGGTAGATGGCTATTATGCCCGTAAATATAATTTAGTGACGAATTTTGGGAAGTTTTTGGACCCGCTTGCAGATAAACTGCTCGTTTCAGCTGCTTTTATATTATTGGTGGAAATCGAATTAGCGCCTGCCTGGATTGTCATTATCATCATTTCGCGTGAGTTTGCAGTAACAGGCTTACGACTGATTTTGGCCGGTCAAGGTGAAGTGGTGGCCGCAAATCAGCTCGGTAAAATTAAAACTTGGGCCCAAATTGTCGCAATCTCCGCATTGATTTTACACAACACAATTTTTACTTTAGTTGGCATACCATTTGATATGATTATGCTCTATGTTGCCCTTATCTTTACAGTATGGTCCGGATGGGATTATTTCTACATTAACCGTCGTGTACTGTTGGATTCGAAATAAAATAAATAAATTTCAAAAAACTAGGTTAGATTTTCTTTATGGATAGGAATAGTAGTATTATGAATCCATTAAGATAAAACAAATTCCCGTACGTTTGTACGAGAGGATGTTTTTCTAATCTAGTTTTTCTTTATATAAGGGGGTCTTTGAATGAATGCAGAAATTATTGCGGTAGGGTCGGAATTGTTATTGGGGCAAATTGCCAATACGAATGCAAAGTTTATTTCAAGTCAGCTATCTGAACTTGGGATTAATGTTTATTATCATACCGTTGTAGGGGACAATGAGGCGCGGCTTCTCGAGGCGATCCGTATTGCAGAACAGCGTGCAGACCTAATTATTTTCTCCGGCGGGTTAGGACCGACAAAGGATGATTTAACGAAAGAAACAATTGCAAAGCATTTAGATCGAAATTTAGTATTTGACGAGACGGCACTCTATGCGATTGAAGAGTTCTTTTCGAAACAAAAACGTCCTATGACAGAAAACAACCGGAAACAGGCGCTTGTATTGGAAGGTTGTGATGTGCTGCTAAATCAGCATGGCATGGCACCGGGTATGTTTTTATCCGAAAGTGACCGCATTTATATTTTGCTACCAGGACCGCCTAAAGAGCTTGAGCCAATGTTCCAATACGAAACGAAGCCGAAGTTAGCGGCACTTTTACATGATGGTGGCGTTATTTTATCGCATGTACTGCGTTTTTATGGCATTGGGGAAGCAGAACTGGAAGATCGTATCGAGAATATATTGGATGAACAAACAAATCCAACTGTTGCACCGCTTGCTTCAGATGGGGAAGTAACACTGCGAATTACAGCGAAAGCGCAAAATGAACAGCAGGCATTCCGCTTAATTGAATTAAAGAAACGTGAAATTTTGGATATCGTCGGAGAGTATTTTTACGGGGTTAATGATGAATCACTAGGCTTTAATCTTGTCCAAATGCTATTGGAAAATGAATTAACGATTTCTGCCGCAGAAAGTTTAACTGCCGGTCTGTTCCAATCAGAGCTGGCGGAAGTTCCTGGTGTCGCTTCTGCATTAATTGGCGGCGTTGTAACGTATACAAAGGAAACAAAAATAGAACAGCTCGGTATTTCCGCTGATCTTATCGAAGAATATGGCATTGTGAGCAGTGACTGTGCCGCTGCAATGGCTATGAAAGTTCGAGAAAAATTTCATACAGATATCGGTATTGGGTTAACGGGCGCAGCAGGACCAGGCAGTCATGACGGTCTACCTGCAGGAGCCATTTGGGTAGGAATTAGTATCGGCGATCATGAGCCTTTCACATATCGTTTGCAGCTAACAGGGTCCCGAAACACGAACCGGATTCGAGCTGTTAAATTTACATTCAGCTATTTAATGAGGGAACTGGCTAATCTGGGTTACAAAAAGCTAATCTAGTTTAAGTTTTAGTGGAAAAATGTAGATTTGGAAGCGGAAAATAAGGCATTCAGAAGGTTTCTAAGAAAAAGCGAAAATATGTTCGCTTTTTTCTTGAATGTTATCTCATTAGCAAGTATAATAGAGACATAAGTTAAATAAAGCTTTTTTCTTAAGGAGGAAATAGTTTGAGCGATCGTAAAGCAGCGTTAGACATGGCGTTAAAACAAATAGAAAAACAATTCGGTAAAGGTTCTGTTATGAAGTTAGGTGAAAATTCCAACCGACATATGGAGACAACTTCATCAGGCTCTATCGCAATTGATGCAGCATTAGGTATAGGCGGCTACCCACGTGGACGTATTGTAGAAGTATACGGACCAGAATCATCTGGTAAAACAACAGTTACATTACATGCCATCGCAGAAATACAGGCTAACGGCGGTACAGCAGCATTTATCGATGCTGAGCACGCACTTGACCCGGTATATGCACAAAAATTAGGTGTTAATATAGATGAGTTACTATTATCACAGCCGGATACAGGTGAACAAGCACTTGAAATCGCGGAAGCATTAGTACGTTCTGGTGCGATTGATATTATCGTAATCGACTCTGTAGCAGCATTAGTACCAAAAGCAGAGATTGAAGGCGAAATGGGTGACTCGCATATGGGTCTTCAAGCGCGTTTAATGTCTCAGGCATTACGTAAATTATCAGGTGTTATTAACAAATCAAATACGCTTGCGATTTTCATCAACCAAGTTCGTGAAAAAATCGGAGTTATGTTCGGTAACCCGGAAACAACAACAGGTGGACGTGCCCTTAAATTCTACTCTTCTATCCGTTTAGAAGTACGTCGCGGTGAAGCGATTAAGCAAGGTACAGAAATTATCGGTAACAAAACGAAAATCAAAGTTGTAAAAAATAAAGTAGCACCACCATTCCGTACAGCGGAAGTTGATATTATGTACGGTGAAGGGATTTCAAAAGAAGGCGAAATCGTCGACATCGGTGCAGAACTGGATATTATCCAAAAGAGCGGTTCATGGTATTCATATAATAATGAACGAATTGGCCAAGGCCGTGAAAACGTAAAACAATTCTTAAAAGAAAACCCTGCAATTAAAGAGGATGTAACAGAAAAAATCCGTCAACATTTCGGAATCGGCGAGCTTGGCTATACAATCGGTGCCAATGACACAGCAGAAGAAGAAATCGATGAGCTGGAATTATTCGAAGAAGAAAAATAATATTTGTGAACCCAAGCGAGTGCCTTCGCTTGGGTTTTTGTTTTTTGTTGGGGGTGTGCATGGGAGGGGCGGTTTTATGACTTTGTTTAGTTAAGTGAGAAGTGCCTGTGAATTTATTTAGATTAACTTTGCTTTGCGTGATATTTGAAAACGGGCCTGACTTCGCTCATTTTGATTAATAGTGTTAGGAGAAACCGGTGGGGAATGTAGCTGGAAATTTTTATTAGAACGGTCGTTCGCTTTATTCGAAAATCTCCAACTGATATTAGAAAATCAGATGGGAATATTAGAAAATGGGGAACACTTATTAGCAAAGGTTTGGGATATATTAGAAAATCGGAAGTTTATTAGCACAAATAAAAATATATTAGAACTTTTAAAGAGTTATTAGAAAAACCTGCCAACAGCCAGTCGCCGTGTGCCACCGCAATAAACAAGTACTTTCCACCTCGACGCGGCATGCTCTGAAACAACCAATTCCAAGAATATAAAAAGCCCTTTAACCATGGCTATTCTTGACATACCTAATTATGAACTATACAATTAAAATGTATAATTTCTAAATTTTGAAATGAAATAGGCAATATGTTTGAAAATTCGAAAACATATATAGCCGACTAGAAGAACATCAGACATATCAGCTTAGGAGGGATTAGTATTATGGAAATGATTCTCCCTGCTTTGCTAGGATTCGCTGTCGGTGTTGCTGTTATCTATTTTTACATGAAAAACGTGAATGAATCAAAAGTGACTGGTGCAAAGCATGTAGCTGAGCAAATCGTAGAAGATGCGAAACGTGAAGCAGATGCTCTGAAAAAGGAAGCACTACTTGAAGCAAAGGATGAAACTCACAAATTTCGTTCTGAAGCAGAAAACGACATTCGAGACCGTCGTGGCGAGCTTCAGAAACAAGAGAACCGTTTATTGCAAAGAGAAGAAAATCTTGACCGCAAAGATGATGCTCTGAATAAAAGAGAGACGAGCCTAGAGCGTAAAGAAGAAGCTCTGGCAAGCAGACAACAGCATATTGAACAGATGGAAAGCAAAGTAGAAGAACTTGTTGCAAGTCAAAAAACAGAGCTTGAGCGTATTGCGGCTCTGACACGTGAAGAAGCAAAAGAGGTCATTTTAAATGAAGTTGAAAATGAACTTTCAACGGATATTGCAGTCATGACAAAAGAAGCGGAAACACGTGCGAAAGAAGATTCAGACAAAAAAGCTCGCGAAATATTATCACTTGCACTACAACGCTTTGCAGCTGACCATGTTGCAGAAACAACAGTGTCCGTTGTAAATTTACCAAATGATGAGATGAAAGGTCGCATCATTGGTCGTGAAGGTCGTAACATTCGAACACTGGAAACGCTAACTGGTATTGATTTAATTATTGATGATACACCTGAAGCAGTTATTCTATCCGGCTTTGATCCGATCCGCCGTGAAACAGCACGTCTTGCACTGGAAAAACTAGTTCAAGATGGTCGTATTCACCCGGCACGTATTGAAGAAATGGTTGAAAAATCTCGCCGTGAAGTGGATGAACAAATCCGCGAAACAGGGGAACAAACAACATTTGAAGTAGGTATTCATAACCTGCATCCGGATTTAATGAAAATCCTTGGTCGTATGAAATACCGTACAAGTTATGGTCAAAATGTATTGAAACACTCAATCGAAGTAGCCCACTTAGCAGGATTACTTGCTGCTGAATTAGGCGAAGATGTGACTTTAGCGCGTCGTGCAGGTTTACTGCATGATATCGGGAAAGCAATTGACCACGAAGTTGAAGGAAGCCACGTTGAAATTGGTGTGGAACTGGCAACGAAGTATAAAGAGCACCCAGTTGTTATTAACTCAATTGCTTCTCACCATGGTGATACAGAAGCTACTTCAGTCATTGCGGTACTTGTAGCAGCAGCCGATGCATTATCAGCAGCTCGCCCGGGTGCACGTAGTGAAACGCTTGAAAACTATATTCGCCGCCTTGAAAAGCTGGAGGAAATTTCTGAAAGCTATGATGGCGTTGAAAAATCATTTGCGATTCAAGCAGGCCGCGAAGTGCGTATTATCGTCCAACCTGAAAAGATTGATGATCTTGCATCACATCGTTTAGCGCGTGATATTCGCAAACGTATTGAAGAAGAACTCGATTATCCGGGGCATATTAAAGTAACGGTTATCCGCGAAACACGTTCCGTAGAGTACGCGAAGTAATCGAATTATAAAAAAATTCAAATCCGATAACTAAGGATAGAATAAAAGACATCAATTTTTCTCTAATAGGGGGGGATTTGATGTCTTTTTATTTTTGGTGGGAAGTACTATCCACCTTATTTAATTCCAGATTCCAAATTTGAATTTTTCGTCTATAACTACCATTTGTTAATCATTTATTAAACGAGTGGAAATTTCCTTTTAATTAAAGTTGTTGCTTTGTCACAAATAGGTTTTTATTTATAGGAAATCAAACTTTCACCTCTATCGTACTATTTTTTAATCTTAGAATAGTATTTTTTTGTTATAAACTATCCAATCATCAATTTTAATTACTATTTTTATAAAAATAATATTATATGAATATATTAATTATTATGAAGAAAAGAAAAATTTTTTTAAAGAAAATTGTGGAAATATTTCCACCTTTAAAGCCTCTATGCTATAATCGGCATATCTTGATAAAAAATGGAGGTTTTGAAATGAAAAAACAAACATACAAAAAAATGTTCAACGTAGCTTTAACTACTACGTTAGCAGCCGGTGCAGTAGTAGCGGTAGCTCCACAAGCAGATGCAGCATTAAGTTTCAAAGATGTAAAAGAAACAAATACTCACTATGCTAATATTATGAACTTAGCTGAACGCGGAATTATTAAAGGTTACGAGGATGGTACTTTCCGTCCGGGAGATTCTATCAAACGCGGTAACGCAGCACATATTATTGCATCAATCATCGGTTTAGATACTACAAATGTTACAAACCCTAACTTCAAAGACATTTCTACGAAAAACTCAAATTACGGTGCTATTGCAGCATTAGCTAATGCAGGCATCATTAATGGATTTGAAGATGGTACATACCGTGCCAATGATAATCTTACACGCGGACAAATGGCTAAAATCATTGCAAATGCATTTAAATTAACTTCGAACGGTGAACCACTTCCATTTACCGATATTCAAAATTCACAATATAAAGAAAATATTGCAGCGTTATTTTCAAATAACGTAACAACTGGTGTAACAGCTACAACATTCGACGCAAGATCAAATGTAACACGTGGACAGTTATCGTCATTTGTTGTACGTGCTGAAAAAGCATCAGCTACACCAGAACCAACACCAACGCCGACACCGACGCCAACGCCAACGCCAACACCAGAACCAGGAATTCCGGTACAACCGATTCCACAGGTAGAGAAGGATGCGTTTGAAGCTAATTTAATTCAAAAATTAGAGAAAATTGATATTCCTCATGTTGAGATTGCAGCAACTACTGAAGGGGTGGCAATAACTACATCGACAAACCTAAAAAAGTCCGAGCTAGCTGGGCTTTCAGATGATATTATGGAAAACTTCAAGGGTCTAGGAACAACAGCATTATTAAAATCTGTAACTATTAATAAGGAATATATTAATGCAGAAGAATTGGAAAATAAAAGTGGAGTTGCTCTTAATCTAGCGCTTGCAATGGGTATTCCTTTAGAAGCAGCAGCTGCAGTTGCTGACTTAGACGCTGACGCAAAAATTTGGAGTGCAGGAGGATTAACTGGATCATCATATTCAGGTTCTATTACTTTAAACTACAAAGATGGAACATGGAAAACAGTAAAAGTTGAATTAGTAAAAGGTCAATAAAATAAACAATAAATTCCCTAGAGCAAACTGTTCTAGGGAATTTCATTGAAACTAACTTTTTGGTTTATAAATCAAAAAAAAGGGGTATTAAGGAAGCGGTAACCTTTTTTAAATAGATCAAAAAACTGCAAAGGAGCCAATTATTGATGAAAAAGCTGAAGTATATATTAATTGCTCTAGCAGTGATTGTATTAGGTATTGGCGGATATATTTTATATGAATTGAATTTCAAGTCCTATGATACAGCAGATCCGGAAGTAGATACTTTAGTAGACGAAACATATAATGTCGAGCTGCCGGATGGAACAGTGATTGTTGTCGATAAAGAAGGAAATATTATCGAAAATAAAACAACTGATTCAAATAATGGTGCGACGACTGCTTCAGCCCAAACTTCAGGTTCAGGTGAAACGGATTCCGATTCTACACAAAATAATGAAGAAGAAACGGGAGCTGACTCAACGAATAGTGGAAATAATTCCACGTCAAATTCGAATTCCAGCCAATCTGGAGAATCTACTAACTCGAACACGGGTACGACAAAAAACAACAACTTGAATACAAATACCAATTCAAACGCAAACACTAAGCCAAGCTCGAATACCCCAGCTGAAAAAGTTACAGTTGCGACGATTAAAGCGAAATATGAGGGTACATTTAAGAGTCTTGAAAATCAATCACGAGCTCGTATGAATTCGTTAATTAGTAAGGCAGCAAATGAATATGCGACAAAAAAGAGCAATGGTGAATCGATTAGTTACGGATATTTCTATAAAAAATATATGGGTGCTGCTAAAGGAATCGAATCCGCGACTGATTCAACGGTGAATGTGGTCGTTGGTTTAGTGGAAAAAGATTTGCAAAAAAACGGTTTTGATAAATCCTATGCTCAAAGCTTTGCGAAAGAGTACAATGCGATGAAAGAATCTTTGCGGTCTGAAATGATGGACAAAGCACTTAGTTTCCGGTAGCACAAAGGTTTGCAGTACGTATAACGTCATGCAAACCTTTTATTCTGAAAGTCTGAAAGATTACAATTCTATTTCAGTAGATGTTTTTTTTTACAATTGTGTAAAAAATACTAAATTTATCAAATTTTTATTAGTTTTATGGTAAAACTATGTAATAATGGTATCGACTCATATATAATATGAGTAGTTTATTTAAAGGAGAGTACACTTTTGGAAGAAACAATTAGCTTACAAGATATTTTTAAAACATTAAAAAAGCGGGCTGCTCTCATTCTATCACTTACTGTTATCGCAGTAATTATTGCAGCAATTGTTAGCTTTTTCGTACTGACACCGATTTACCAGGCGAACAATCAAGTTTTGGTCAATCAAAAAAAAGAAGATATTACCCAACAAATGACATCAGCGGATATTCAGTCCAATCTGCAATTAATTAATACATATAACGAAATTATTAAAAGTCCTGCTATTTTATCAATTGTAATTGAAAATTTGGACTTGCCATTAACTACAGGACAGCTTGCTTCGAAGATTACCGTATCTAATGCGAATAACTCCCAGGTATTAAATGTAAGTGTACAGGATGAAAACTATAATGTGGCGGCAGATATGGCAAACCAAGTTGTGGAAGTTTTTAAAGAAGAAGTTCCAAAACTAATGAATATCGACAATGTCAACATATTGGCTGCTGCACAATATTCGGACAATCCAACACCGATTAAGCCGAACAAAATGCTAAATATAGCAATTGCCCTTGTTATCGGTTTAATGATCGGTATTGGTTTAGCCTTTTTACTTGAATATCTCGATACGACAGTAAAAACAGAGCAAGATATCGAAGAAATTATAGGTTTGCCAGTTATTGGTATTATTAGTATAATAAATCCAGAAGAAATGCGTAAAGAGCAAGCGGGAAGAGCTTCAAGAAGCCGTGGACAGAAAAGAATCGTGGATGAAAGAAAAGTGAGGGTGTGAAACTATGTTCAAAAAATTTAAACGCAAAAAATCACAGCCAACTACATTAGCAAGAAAACTCATTACCGAATCAAATCCTAAATCAATCGTATCAGAGCAATTTAAAACGGTACGTACAAATATTAACTTCTCAATGCCGGACAAAGATTTAAAAACGCTTGTTGTTACTTCATCAACACCGGGAGAGGGGAAGTCAACAAATGCTTCCAATATAGCAGTTGTATACGCACAATCAAGTAAAAAGGTATTGCTCGTTGATGGGGATATGCGTAAACCGACAACCCATCATACATTTGGCATGAGAAATGTCAACGGATTATCAACAGTTTTAATACGCCAGCATACGGTTGAAGAAGTTGTACATGAAACGCATATCGAAGGGCTTTCAATAATAACGAGCGGTCCGATTCCGCCAAACCCTGCCGAACTGATTGCCTCCAAAACGATGGATCAATTTATTGAAACAGTTAAAGGCAAATACGATTTGGTCATTTTTGATGCACCGCCTGTCTTATCAGTAACGGATGCTCAAATTCTATCAAATAAATGTGAAGGTACGATTCTTGTTATTAATTCAGGGAAAGCAGAAAAGGAAAATGTCATAAAAGCGAAAGATATGCTGATCGCTTCTAAGGCAAATATTATCGGAGCAGTATTGAATAATTATGCAATTGACAAAAATCATTACTATTATCAATACTACGGGGCTGTAGAGTAAGTGACATAGCCCCTCGAATTTTAAAAAAGAAGAGGGGCAATACAATGATAGACATACATAGTCATATTTTATTTGGGGTCGATGATGGGCCAAGTGATTTATATGAAACACTCGAAATGCTGCAGCAAGCATCAAATGAAGGAATTACAGAAATTATTGCAACTTCACATAGTTTTCATCCACAATACAATGTTTCAGCTAAACAAGTAATCGAACAGATTACAGTCCTCCAAGAACAGGTGGAAATAAACAAGATTCCATTGAAAATTCATGCAGGGCAAGAAATTCGTTTGGTAGAAAACATAGTCACACTCGTAGAGGAAAAGGAAGCTTTGACTCTCGCAAACTCCAATTATTTGCTGCTGGAATTGCCATCCAGTACAGTTCCGAAATATACAAGAGAAATTGTTATTAATCTTCAGGCAAATGGAATAATCCCAATTATTGCTCATCCAGAGCGCAATAAAGCAATCGCGGAACGACCGAGTAAGCTGGAAGAGCTTGTGAGGGAAGGGGCGATGGCGCAAATTACCGCGGGAAGTCTTGCGGGACACTTCGGGAAAAACATTCAAAAACTATCACTCGATTTAGTGAAAGCCAATTTAGTACATACATATGGCTCAGATGTTCATAACTTAACAACCCGCCCATCTCTGTTTGATGCTGGGCTTACATATTTGGAAAAAAAGAAACAATTAGACGCAGTGGATCTGCTTTTAGAAAATAATGCGAGGATAATAGAAAATAGGAATTTTCTATTATATGAACCACAGGAAATAAGTTCTAAAAAATGGTGGTCTATTTTCTGAAAATATAGCATATAGAAAGGTTCTGGGAAACATGAACTATCGTAGAAGGTACGCAGTATTTTTTATGCTCGATTCGATCATTGTATTAACTGCCATTTATATTAGTTACTGGCTGCTGCATCCGACAGTTAATGTGTATACAAATAAAACATTATTTATCAGTGCTATTACGTTATTAATTGCCCATCATATTGTCGCTAATGTTTATAAGCTGTACAGCCGGATTTGGGCAGTTGCATCGATTAAAGAGCTGATCATTATCGGAGTTGCTGTAACAATTTCCGTAGTGATAGCGATGATTATGCAGCAGCTAATTAATGGAGATATTTATGTCCGCGTACTGACAATTACGTGGCTGCTCCATATTATTATGATCGGCGGTTCCCGCTTTTTATTAAGACTTTTACATGAAAAAAGAAAAATAAAATTTGATGGTGAAGCAATTCGTGTGTTAATCGTAGGCGCAGGACAAGCGGGAACGATTCTGGCACGTAATATTAGCCGAAATGAGTATTCCGAATATAAAATTGTAGGCTATGTTGATGATGACCCAAATAAAAAACATTTAACACTCATGGATTACCGTGTCCTTGGTACGACAAAAGAAATAAAAAAAATTGTGGAGAACAAAGGTGTCCAAGAAATTATTCTAGCGGTCCCATCTCTTCCTAAAAGTGAAATGAAAGCATTATTCGAGCGCTGTTCAACTACAAGTGCAAACGTAAAAATTATGCCGAAAATTGAGGATGTACTTACAGGTAAAGTAACAGTAAACGATATGCAGGAAGTGAATATCGGAGACCTGCTCGGCCGTGATGAAGTCAAACTCGATATGCTTGCTATTTCGGAGGGGATTACCGATAAAGTTATTTTAGTAACCGGTGCCGGTGGTTCAATTGGCTCGGAAATTTGTCGACAGGTGATGAAGTTCCAGCCGAAAAAATTATTATTACTCGGCCATGGTGAAAACTCAATTTATTTAATTCACATGGAGCTGACGGAACAATATAAAGATTTAGATATTGAAATACTTCCGGTTATCGCAGATGTACAAGACCGTGAACGTATTTTTGAAGTAATCCAGACGTATAAACCGGATGCCATCTATCATGCGGCAGCACATAAGCATGTACCACTAATGGAAGCTAATCCATTAGAAGCGGTGAAAAATAATGTTTTCGGTACTAAAAATGTTGCGGATGCTGCACATAAAGCCGGTGTCGGCCGCTTTGTACTGGTCTCAACAGACAAAGCAGTCAACCCGCCAAATGTAATGGGTTCAACAAAACGAATTGCGGAAATGATTGTTCAAAACTTGGCTCCACAAAGTAAGACGACATTTGCTGCCGTAAGGTTCGGGAATGTATTAGGCTCACGAGGCTCAGTAGTTCCAAGGTTTAAAGCACAGATTGCTGCAGGCGGTCCTGTCACAGTAACCGATCCGAATATGACAAGGTATTTCATGACTATTCCGGAGGCGAGCCGATTAGTATTACAGGCAGGGGCACTGGCACGCGGGGGAGAAGTTTTCGTTCTTGATATGGGTGAACCGGTATACATTACAGACTTGGCGAAAAACCTGATTCGTTTATCTGGCTATCAGGAAGACGAAATCGGTATTGAATATTCAGGGATTCGACCTGGTGAGAAAATGTATGAAGAGCTTTTAAGCCCAAATGAAATTCAGGAAGAGCATGTTTATCCGAAAATTCATGTCGGGAAAGCAAACTGCATGTCAGCAAATCAATTGGAAATGTTTTTAGCAGAGCTTGAACAGCAGGAGAATCCAAAATTAAAAGAAAAAGTGATTGCTGTAGCGAATGGCCGTTGGGAAGTTATTGATTTACATGCAGATGTAGCGGCTACTGAGTAAGTTGTTTCTTTCTTTGTGAAGTATTTATTAATAGTAGAGAAGTGAGTTATGAAGTTAGAAATCAAGTAAGTATTTTTGGAAGGAAGTTTTGGACAATGGCTGAAAGAATATTCCTATCATCTCCACACATGAGTGATGAAGGTTATGAACAACAATATGTCAAAGAAGCGTTTGATACAAACTGGATTGCACCATTAGGGACAAACGTTAATGAATTTGAAAAAGAACTTGCGTTGAAAGTCGGTATTAAAGCAGCAGCTGCACTTACATCTGGCACTGCAGCAATTCACTTAGCGTTGAAGGCTGCTGGAGTTGGTGAAGGAGATATCGTTTTCTGTCAATCATTAACATTTTCGGCAACAGCCAACCCGATTATGTATGAAAAAGCGACACCAGTATTCATTGATAGTGACTACCAAACATGGAATATGTGTCCGAAAGCATTAGAAGCTGCCTTTGAAAAATATCCGGAAGTAAAAGCGGTGATTGTTGTACATTTATATGGTTTATCAGCAGATATGGATCGAATTATGGCAATTTGCAACAAGCATAATGTTGTAGTAATTGAAGATGCTGCAGAATCGTTAGGGACTTATTATAAAGGTAAGCAAACTGGTACTTTTGGACATTACGGCATTTATTCATTTAACGGCAACAAGATTATCACAACATCAGGTGGTGGTATGCTCGTTTCAAATAATGAAGAGAAAATTGCAAAAGCACGTTTTTGGGCAACACAATCGCGTGACAAAGCGAGACACTATCAACATAGTGAAGTCGGCTATAACTACCGCATGAGTAATGTTGTGGCAGGTATTGGACGTGGACAGTTAAAAGTTTTAGATGACCGTGTAGCAAAGAAGAACTATATTTATGAATATTACAAGCGTGAATTGGGCGAATTAGAAGGTATAGAATTTATGCCCCATAACGAATGGGATGCACCAAATTATTGGTTAAGTGCTATGACAGTAAAAGGTAAAGTAAAGCCATTAGATATAATGTTAGCTTTAGAAGCAGAAAATATTGAATCACGTCCTGTATGGAAACCTATGCATATGCAGCCGGTATTTGAGCAATATGATTTTATTGGAACAAATGTATCTGAAGAGTTATTTGAAAATGGAGTATGCCTACCTTCCGATTCGAAAATGACAGATGAAGATTTAGAGAGAGTAGTAAACATTATTAAAGGGTTGTGGATACAATAATGAAGAATTCCAAAGGTGGTATTTATAGAAGATTTGTAAAAAGGCCGATGGATTTCCTATTATCATTAATTGCGATAGTTGTACTTAGTCCTATATTAATAGTAGTGGCTATCCTTGTAAGGACAAAATTAGGAAGTCCTATATTATTCAAGCAACAGCGACCGGGTCTAAATGAAAAAATTTTCATGATGTATAAATTTAGAACGATGACTGATGAAAGAGATAATAATGGTGAATTGCTACCAGACCATATACGACTTACAAAGTTTGGTAGGTTTTTAAGGTCGACATCTTTAGACGAACTTCCTGAGTTATTTAATATTCTTAAGGGAGATATGTCGATAATCGGACCGAGGCCGTTATTAGTCCAGTATTTACCATTATATAATAATCATCAAAAAAGACGCCATGAAGTAAGACCAGGACTATCTGGACTAGCACAGATAAGTGGTAGAAATGCGATTAGCTGGGAAGAGAAATTTAATCTTGATGTTGAATATGTAGATAATATCGGTTTTAAAGAGGATTGGAAAATTATCTTATTGACCATTAAAAAAGTTTTTGTACGAGAAGGAATTAATTCAGAAACATCTGCAACTATGGAACCCTTTAAAGGGACTAATAATGAAAGAAGAATGGATTTATGAAAAATAAACTTCTAATAATTGGTGCGAGTGGTCATGGTAAAGTAGTAGCTGATATTGCTCTAAAAATGGGGAAATGGCAGGAAATTTCATTTTTAGATGATGATAAAAATCTTACTTCATCTATGGGTTTAGATGTCATTGGGATGACAAATGATATTCTTACATATAAAGGTGATTACGAAATATTTGTGGGTATTGGCAATAATAGAACGAGACAAAAACTTCATGAAAAACTTGAATTAATTGGTGCGAATATCCCTACATTAATACACCCAAATACTGTAATTGGCTCAGAAGTAGAAATAGGAATTGGGACTGCTATTATGGCCGGCGCCGTAATTAACTGTTGTACTACAATTGGAAAAGGCTGCATTATTAATACTGGTTCAACTATAGACCATGATAATACAATTGAAGACTTTGTTCATATATCACCTGGGGCTAATTTAGCTGGATCGGTGAAAGTTGGTCAAGGTTCTTGGTTAGGCATCGGTAGTGTAGTTAATAATAATATAAGTATTACTAAGGGTTGCATTGTAGGTGCTGGGGCAGTCGTAGTTAGAGATATTATTGAACTAGGTACTTATGTAGGTGTTCCTGTTAGGAGAATATAATATGAAAATACTCGTATTAGCAAATTTTGGTATGGGTTTATATAATTTTAGAAAAGAATTGTTAGAGGAATTAATTAGGCAACAACACGAAGTTTATATATCATTACCTAATGATGAATATGTACCCAAGTTAGAGAAAATTGGATGTAAGTTTGTAGATACCCAATTAGATAGAAGAGGAACCAATCCATTAAGAGATTTTAGTCTATTTGTAAATTATATAAAAACTATAAGAGAAATTAGGCCAAGTATTGTTTTAACTTATACAATTAAACCAAATGTTTATGGAGGAATTGCATGTGCAATTACTAAAATTCCTTATATCACAAATATTACGGGCCTTGGTACTTCTCTGGAAAATGAAAGTTTAATACAAAGAATTACATTGGTACTTTACAAATTAGGATTAAACAAGGCTTCAACGGTTTTCTTTCAAAACAGAACAAATCAAATTTTTTTTGAAAATAAGGTAATTGCTAATAATAAGACCAAGTTAATACCAGGTTCAGGAGTAAATATAGAACAATATAGTTTAAAAAGTTATCCAGTAGATAATAAGGAAATTCAATTCTTATTTATCGGGCGCATTATGAAAGCCAAGGGAATTGACGAGTTATTTGAAGCGGCAAAGATAATTAAAGCACAATACCCTAATGCTAATTTTCATTTAGTTGGAGGTATGGAAGAAAATTACGAAGAAAAATTAAATGAATTGCAAAAACAAGACATTATTAAATACCATGGGCAGCAAGGCAATGTAAGTACATTTATAAAAGAATCCCATGCAATAATTCTTCCTTCTCATCATGAAGGTTTGGCAAATGTACTTCTTGAATCAGCCGCTACAGGCCGGCCAGTATTAGCCTCAAAAGTGCCAGGCTGTATTGAAACGTTTGATGATGGAGTAAGTGGATTTGGTTTTGAGGTAAAGAATGTTGAAAGCTTGGTTAAAGCAATATTAAAATTCATTAATTTACCTTATGAGAAAAAAATAGAAATGGGTATTGCGGGACGTAAAAAAATGGAAAAAGAGTTTGACCGAAATTTTGTAGTAAAAGCATATATTAATGAAATTAGAACGGCTATTAGTGAGGAGAATCATAATGAGTCTATATGAAAAATTAGTGAATAAAGAAGAAAAAATATCTTTAATTGGTCTAGGGTATGTAGGTATGCCGATTGCTGTTGCCTTTGCTAAAAAAGTTGATGTTATAGGTTTTGATGTCAGTGAACCCAAAGTTGAGCTTTACAAAAAAGGAATAGATCCTACAAAAGAAGTAGGGAATGATGTAATTAAAAATACAACAGTAGAATTTACATCTGATGAATTAAAATTAAGAGAAGCGAAGTTTCATATTGTGGCTGTCCCGACACCTGTAAAAATAGACCATACACCTGATTTGTCTCCAATAGAGTCGGCTAGCCGTACATTAGGTAGAAATTTAACTAAAAATTCAATCGTTGTTTTTGAATCTACTGTATATCCTGGAGTAACAGAAGATATTTGTATTCCAATACTGGAAAAAGAATCCGGATTAATTTGTGGTATAGACTTTAAAGTTGGATATTCACCTGAAAGAATTAATCCAGGAGATAAAGTACATCGTTTAGAAACAATTATAAAAGTTGTGGCAGGTCAAGATGAGGATTCCTTAAATACTATAGCAAAAGTATACGAACTAGTTGTTGAAGCAGGTGTATATAAAGCTGCAAATATTAAGGTTGCGGAAGCTGCAAAAGTTATAGAAAATTCACAGCGTGATATTAATATCGCATTCATGAATGAATTGTCCATCATCTTCAACAAAATGAATATTGATACAAAATCTGTTTTGGAAGCTGCGGGTACTAAATGGAATTTCCTTAATTTCTCTCCAGGTTTAGTAGGAGGGCATTGTATAGGTGTAGATCCATATTATTTAACATATAAAGCTGAAGAAATAGGTTATCATTCTCAAATAATTCTTTCAGGAAGAAAAATTAATGATGATATGGGTAAATATGTTGCTGAAAGTACAGTTAAGAAAATGATTAAAGCAAACAAGCAAATTAATGGAGCTCAAGTGGCGATATTTGGTGTAACTTTCAAAGAAAACTGTCCAGATGTTAGAAATACTAAAGTAGTGGATGTAATTAGAGAGTTAGAAGATTACGGTATAGAGGTTAAAGTTGTTGATCCACAAGCAGATGAAGAAGATTTATGGCGTGAATATAAAATTAAACTATGCAAAACAGAAGATATAATAGAAATGGACGCAATAATTTTTGCTGTTCCACATGATGAATTTAAATTAATTCAATTAGAAGATATTAAAAATATGTTTTGTAAAAAAGTGTTACTAGATACAGATGAAACAATGGAAGTTGCTGCAACATCAATGTTAGATGTAAATGGTTTTGTATTAATGGACCTTAAAGGAATATTTGATAGAAAAGAAGCAGAAGATAATGGGTTTTCATACTGGAGGTTTTAAAATGGGATATAAAGACATTAAATTTCCTGAAGGAAGTAAATTTTTGGTAACTGGTTCAGCAGGATTTATTGGCTCCAATTTAGTAGAAGCGATTTTAAATTTAGGTTATAAGGTTAGAGGGCTTGATAACTTTTCAACTGGAAAAAAAGAAAATGTGGAAGAATTTTTAAATCATCCAAATTATGAGTTCGTAGAGGGTGACATTAGGGATTTGGAAACTTGTATGAAAGCTTGTGAAGGTATCGATTATGTTCTAAATCAAGCAGCTTGGGGAAGTGTGCCAAGAAGTATTGAAATGCCGTTGTTTTATGAAGAAGTAAATATTAAAGGTACTTTAAATATGATGGAGGCGGCTAGACACAGTGGGGTAAAGAAATTTGTTTATGCCTCAAGTTCTTCGGTATATGGTGATGAACCTAATCTTCCTAAAAGAGAAGGAAGAGAGGGGAATGTATTATCACCTTATGCGCTTACAAAAAAAATGAATGAAGAATATGGAAAACTATATTCTAAATTATATGGATTGGATACTTATGGTTTAAGATATTTTAATGTTTTTGGAAGAAGACAAAATCCAGAAGGTGCATATGCTGCTGTAATTCCAAAATTTATAAAACAATTATTGAATGATGAGCAACCTACTATTAATGGAGACGGAAAACAAAGTAGAGACTTTACTTATATAGAAAATGTAATTGAAGCAAACCTAAAAGCATGTTTAGCTTCTACTAACGCAGCAGGACAAGCCTACAATATCGCTTATGGAGGCAGAGAATTTTTGATTGATATTTATACTCAACTAACGAGTGCCCTAGAGAAGGAGATTCAACCTCATTTTGGTCCTGAACGTTTAGGTGATATTAAGCATAGCAATGCTGATATTAGTAAGGCAAAGCAAATGCTTGGGTATAATCCAGAATGGAACTTTGAAAGAGGTATAGAGCAGGCAATTGAATGGTATTTAAAGAATTTATAATAAAATATTTATCTCGAAAAAAGGGGGAACCCATTTTTTCGAGATAAATTCAATAGAATAAAAGGTATTTAAAATACTTCGCTTTTAGTCTAATTTTATAAAGGTAGGTTGAATAATGACAAATGGTATAAAAAGGAAATTTTTGACTGGTGGCCTTTGGGTGTTAACCAGCACAATTATTCAAAATATCTTACAATTGTTATTACTGGTTATTCTTTCTAGAATGTTATCACCCCAAGATTTCGGAATAGTTACTATAAGTGTTCTTCTTACCAGTTTATTTAGTATATTAGCACAATTAGGTATACCTCAAGCAATTGTTCAAAAAGAAACATTGAGTAAGTTTGATATTAAAATTAGCGTAACTTATATTTTTATTACTGTCGTAATAATTTCATTACTGTTAAATTTAATAAATGTTCCTTTATCTGTTTTTTTTAATGAAGAAAATTTACAGAAAATAATTCCATTAATTACTTTAACTATTTTCTTTCAAACCTTAGCATCAATTCCTGAAGCATTGATTCAAAGAGAATTAAAATTTAAAGTAATTTCTATTGTTGAATTATTTACATATTTAATTTCCTATGGGTTAGTAGGAATAATATTAGCGTTTATCTTAGAAAGTTATTATGCTCTAATTATTGCTAATCTTTTGTATCATTTTACAAGATTTATTAGCTTTATCTTTATTAAACCAAAGTCCTTAATCCCAAGTCTGAATTTTAAATTAAAAAGCGATATAATTAAAATAGGTATCGGTTTTTATATAAATAGAATAATTGCATATTTCTCTATCCAATCCGATAATATAATAGTAGGAAAATTATTAGGTACAGAATTGCTCGGAGTTTATAGTAGAATATACCAATTGATTTCTTTACCTGCAAAAATTACAGGTATGTTTTTTGATAAACTACTATTTTCTACATTATCGAGGATTCAGAATAATAAAGAACAAACCAAAAAGGTATATCTACTTTTTTTAAGGCTCTCTGGTTATATTTTATTTTCTTTAAGCATATATATTTTTATTTTTGCAAAAGAAATCATTTATTTATTATTGGGGAGTCAATGGGAAATAGCGATTGTCCCTTTGAAATTATTTAGTATATCTATTTTTTTTAGAACTGCATATAAAATAGGGGAAACTATCTCCGTTGCAAATGGATTTGTTTATAAAAGGATATGGGTACAGTTAGTTTATGCCATGACAGTAATATTATTTTCTGTAATAGGAGCTAATTATGGTATTATAGGCGTCGTGATAGGAATAAATTTTTCAATAATCACCAATTTCATTTTGATCACATTTTTAACAAATAAGATTTTAAATGTAAATATTTCGAAAATAATAAAGGAGTTCATACCGGTTATTTTATATTCCTCATTTTATGCATTGCTAATGACTTTATTATATGAAAGATTTTTACAAAATCTCAATTATAATATTCTATCGGTAATAATAGGTGGAATATTAACAATATTATTCCTTTATTTTAAATTAAAGAAAGAAATGGTAAATTTATTAAAAATGAGGTGATAAAATGTTTAAGTTAATAAAAATCATTAAGTCGGATTTAGCTAGGTATGAAAAACCAAATATAATTATATTTATTAAAAGGGCTCTTTTGGATACTAATTTTATTTCGGTGATGCTTTATAGATTATCTCATCAAATATATCTTTGGAGAATACCATTACTCCCTAAGGTTATCATGAATATAAACAAAATTATGTTTTCTGCTGAAATCAGCTATACTGCAAAAATTGGTTATGGATTTAGAATAAATCATTCCTTAGGTATTGTAATTGGGGGTGGTGCAAATATAGGGGATAATTTTACTATAAATCAAGGGGTTACAATAGGTGGGAACTTTGGTAAAAATAGATATGAAGGAAATAAATTAATATCGCAACCTTGGATTGCTGAAAAGGTAAGTGTAGGAGCAGGAGCAAAAATTTTAGGTCCTGTAATAATCGGTAATAATGTAATAATTGGAGCAAATAGTTTAGTAATTAAAGATATTACAGATTGCCAGGTTGTTGCTGGTATTCCAGCAAAGGTTATAAAAGAAAGAAGAGATATTCATGCTACTAAATGAAAAAAATAATAATATACAAAAGCTGTATATCTTGCTTATTTTTACGCTACCATTCTATACAATAGAAGTTATGGGGTTTTCTATAAAAGAAATAATTATATTTACTATATTGGGACTCTACCTATTTCTTTTTGTTAAAAATTATAATGTCACATTAAATAAAAATCAAATATTAATCTTATTGTTTATATTACTCTTTTTTTTATCAAGTATTTTATCATTATTAAATGCCCCTTCCATTTCTCTAAGCTTTAGGACAAGTATTTCAATACTAAATATTTTTTTTCTAGTATTTATAACCTTTTTAGTTATTAAAAAAACTAAGATGCTATTTACTATTATTAAAATCCTTTATATAGTCACAGTTTTGGTTAGTCTTCTAGGGATATTACAAATTATTTTTTACGAAATATTTGGATTATATATTGGGGGAGCGTTAGGATATCCCTATATTTTACCAACTTCATTAAGAGCTACAGGTGCTTTCAATAATCCGAATTTGTATGGATTTTTTTTACATTTGGGTTATTCTATTTCATTAACAAGTTTATTACTCTATAGAAAGATAAGAGTTCTTTCTTATAAGTTCAGGAATATTTTATTTTGTCATCTTATTATTTTATTTGCTCTTATAGCTTCAGGGTCTAAGGGGGCATTTTTTTCTTTAATAATAAGTTCAAGTATTATTATTATATTAATTTTGATTAAAAAGAAAATATTACCCCTAATTCTAATCCTATCTACAATTCCGTTAGTTTGGGTATTAATAAATATAGATTTATTGTACTCATTAATATTTAAAGAAGATGGTAATGAAAATGAAAGATTTCTTCTTTGGAGTTACACATTTAAAATGTTTGAAGAAAAACCACTATTAGGGTATGGGATGAATTCTTTTCGGATAATTAATAATATTGATGTTATTCCACATAATTTATACTTTCAAACATTAAGTGAAAATGGCTTAGTAGGAATATTAATATTAATATTAATATTTATAACTTGTATAACATATTTATTAATTGTTTGTAAAAAGTCAAATTATGATGAATATTTTCTGATTGCCTTGGCTTTATTAGGCGGATTAAGCGGAATGTTAGTTCATTCTGTTTCCTTAAGTTCTATTAACAATACTATGTTATGGATTGTGATAGCATTGTGTGTGAATTTATATTTGATTTTTAAAGAGGAAAGGGTAAAGAAGAATGAAAAAAGTACTGATTTATCAAGGTCGACCGACTAGTGGGGGATCAAAGAAAAGTTTATTTAATTTAATAAAATTATTAAAAAGTGAGGTTTCTTTTCACATTATTTTAGGTAGTAAAGGTTGGTTCTATGATCAATTAACTAAAGAAGAAATTGAGTTTACCTTAAATTTAGAAAATAAAGTAATACAAAAAAATAAAAGTGTAAAAAGTGACTCCTTAAGAAAATTAAAAAGCACTTTTATTATTTTTATATTTGGTATAAAAAATGTTATAACTAATTTTCGTTACATAAAAAAAGAAAAAATTGATTATGTAATATTAAATGAAGGAAGGGATCTATTTTTTATAGGTATTCCTGCACTGTTATGTAATTGTCAGGTTATATCCTTTGTAAGAGGAGAACCAAATAATTACGATTTACCTAGATTTTTAATTTCGAATAAGATAATATCACTTTCGGAAACATTAGTGAAAAATTTACCATCAATATTTAAAAAAAAATCTGAAGTAATTCCAAATTATATCAACATAGAAAAAAAGAATATTAGTAATTGTATTAACTCTGATGTGGTAAATATTTCATTCTTCGGGTCTATAATACCAATTAAGGGCCTGGAAAATTTAGTTGAAGTTGCAAGTAAAATTAAAAGTGAGAACTTTATAATTAATATCTATGGAGACATACCTAATGATGATTTTAATTGGTATATAGAAAAAATAAGGGGATTGATTAAAAAAAATAATTTAAGTGATAAGATTATTTTTAATGGTTGGAAAGAAGATACTTCTCCGTATTTTAAAAAAAGCGATATAGTTATTTTAACATCTAAAAGTGAAGGGTTACCAAGAGTTATTCTTGAAGCTATGGCTCACTCTAAACCGGTAGTTGGATTTGACGTGGGTGGGGTGAAATCTCTAATACAAAATAATATTAATGGTTATTTGATAGACCATGGCGATAATAATAAATTTGCTGAAAAGCTAACACAATTAACTTTGAGCTCTAGTTTAAGAGAAGATTTGGGTAGAGAAGGTCTTAAAATAGCTCAAAATAATTTTAGTGCTGAAAAAGTAAAAGAAAAGTTGTTAAAAGTTTTTCGTTGATTTTATTTTATCAAACTTATTATGTAGGCTAGTATAAATTTCAATTAACTTTGCAACATGTTGGAGCTAACTAATACCAATATATTCGGTTAAAAGAGAGGAAATGATACTTTGGGTAGTACTGAATCAAAAGATAGGCTTACGGAACTTGATGCACTCCGTGGTCTAGCAGCATTAGCGGTAGTAATATTTCATTATACTACTAGATACAATGAATTATTTGGTCATGAAAAATCTTCCTATCTCAACTTTACATTTGGGCATATGGGAGTGAATTTATTTTTTATGATAAGTGGTTTTGTAATTTTCATGACGTTGCGAAGAATTAATAATGTGAAAGAGTTTGCAATAAAAAGAGCATTTAGATTATATCCTGCTTAATTACTTACCTTTTAGTTGATACTTTTGGCTTAAAAGGAAGAGAAGTTTCATTTGGAGAGGCTGTTATTAATTTATCTATGTTACAGGGGCATTTCGGAATACCGCATGTAGACGGGGCATATTGGTCGTTAACAGTTGAATTAACTTTTTATTTAGTAATGGGTTTAATCCTATATTGTGGTTTTAAAGATAAAATCATAACAATTTCTTTGATTTGGTTATTTTTTTCTGCCTGTGTCATGATTTACAGTAATTTAAATAACCACTCTCTTGGTAATATTATTATTAATTTATCAATTTCAAAATATAGTCATTTATTTATAGCCGGCATTATGTTTTATTTAATAAAAGAAAAAAACAAAGTATACATTTTTTTATAATTCTCTTATGTTTATTATATGAATATCTATTTATGAGTATTCAATCTAATATTTTTGTGACGATGTTTTTTGGGATTTTTTATTTATTGATTAATAAAAAATTACGCTTCTTGAATACTTCTCCGCTCATTTTTTTGGGAACAATTTCTTACAGCTTCTATCTAGTTCACCAAAATATTGGTTATATTATTATATTCAATTTAGAGAAATATGGTTTTAATAGTGAATTTTTTCTAATAATCCCTCTAGCTGGGTCTATTATTTTAGCTACTTTAATTACCTACTTTATTGAAAAACCAATTCAAAAATTTGTGAGCAATAAATCTAAAAACATCAAAAGAATTGAGCAAATCAGTGCAAAAAAAGTAAGCAGACAATTGAAAAATAGTTAGAAAGCCTTTTAGTTAATTAGCTCTGCGTATACTTAATATAAAAAATGTTGCAAATTTCTAGAATGGGTTTAGTTTCTTTTAAGGCTTCTGTCTACATAGTAGGCAGTAGCTTTTTGTAATTTCTGGTAATAATAATGGGAAAGTTAATTATAGGGATAAATAATCATTTTATATTGGTGTATTAAAATCCAATTTGAAATATAAATGAGTTATATATATCACTCGTTTACGTTTTAATATTAATGGCGATTCTTATCGTATGGAGACTAAGAAATAAGCTGGGATATTCTCATTTTCTCCAGCTGTTGAAACTGGGTAGTGAGGAATATTATGCAGTTGGTTTTGGGGATTTTTAACACAGTAGTGACACGGGAGAAAGCTCATTTGAAAAAGGTTAGACTTCGGTGTACTGAAGGCTGTTCAAGTTGGCCTCTGCTCCGTTATATTTTATATTGTTTTGTCCATTTTAAAATTACCGTATGGTCTGTTTTTTATCGATCGGGCGATTTCGATAGAACTCTACTTCCTCTCTAAGTATCAAAACGGCTTTCAGTTTGTCCTCTGCTGAATATTTCGCCACATAAACGCTGCACCTTTAATTGTTATTTATGTCTAACAATTGGGGTGAAGTTCGTTTGGCATAAAGATTTTTGTATTTCGCAAGTTAAATTTGAGCCAATTGTTAATTAAAATTTGAGCCACTAAAAATTGCTCTGTTCAATCCATTCTTTCGTTTCTAAAATTCGATAGGAGCCACCAATCATGTTGATGATGTGCGCTCGATGCGTGAGTCGATCGGTTAAAGCTGACGTTAATACTGGATCATGGAATACTTCTTCCCAGCGTTCAAACGTTAGATTACTTGTTATAATTGTCGCTGCTCGACCCGCACGTAACGATAAGTGCGTGAACAGAAGTTCTGCTCCTTCTTTATCGAATGAAATGTAACCGAGTTCATCGATAATTACTAAATCATACTTCTCAAATTTCAGTTCAAAGGAACGCAATGTTCTCGCAGAACGGCTTTCCTTTAATTGATTCACAAGTGAGGCTACACTCGTGAAATACACTTTATATCCAGCTAAACAGGCTTCTATGCCTAATCCAATCGCAAGATGGGTTTTACCGGTACCTGGTGAGCCAATTAATAATACATTTTGCTTCTCCTGAATAAACTTTAGTTCCTTCAAATGAGGAAGGCGAACCGCCGCATTTTGCGGCAGTGCCTCTACATCTAATTCCTCTAATAGCTTTTTCTCCGGGAAGTTGGCTAATCTAATTCGATTAGCTTTTGCTCGCACGTAACGGTCCTCCATTTCCTGTTTTAAAGCGAAATAGAGAAAGTCAGCCGGCGATGTGTGTTGTTCAAATAATGCTTCTTGTTCAAGTAAAGAACGAATACTTGGTAAACGTAATTCTTTACACATTTCAATCATTTCTTTTTGCTTGTCCATTAATGAACCACTCCTGTTCCTTTAGAATGAAATAATGCTGCTAATGAAGACAGATTATCTAAAGATTGACTGGTGACATCATCTTGGCCAGTTAGAACAGTACGTACTTCAGCTGACTGTTCTGCTAAGAAAATGATTTTTTCCGTTGTTAGATGAACCAAAGGGTTCTTTTCTAGTTCAGTAATGACTTCTAGTACTCTTGTTAGGCAATCTCGTTCTTTGACATAAACAAGTAGTTCTAGAAAATCTTTTTCATTTCCGATATAATAGCGGTGGTAGATATTTTTTATATCTTTTGGTGCTTGGCTCAAACATTCACTTTGGGCTAAGGCACCTTTTTTCTTTTCCAAGGTGTTTAAATAGTGGTAGATATTCATCACCCAGGCATGAACTTGCCAGCTTCGTTTATGCTTCGCGATGCATTCACCTTCGCAAAATAGAAGCACTTCCTCTGCACGAGCTTTTAACTTAATGTATTCTCCTACACGCCCCTCTGGTACAGAGTAGCGATTGTGACGGTAGGTAACAGTACTATATTTATCCACACGTAGTTCCACTAATTCTGCAGGGTCGAACGGTGCTGCTGTTAAACTGCCAGCTCGTTCAGCTTTTTCTTCCAACATCAATTCATGATGTGTTTTCTCTTTCAAATAATGAACGCGACTATTTAATTTTTCGATAATAGAAACTAAATACTCCTGTGCCTCTTCTAAAGAAACAAACGTATCTCGATGCGCAAATGCTTTACGACGTATGTATTCCACACTTCGCTCCACATGGCCTTTTTCATTGCCTTTACGAGGCTGACAAGGTCGTATTTGAAAATGATAATGCAAGGATAAACTTTTCATACCGTCGGTAATAAAGCGGTCATAACCGATAAAGTTTTTGACAACTGTACGCATATGTAAACGCTAAACTAGAGTTAACAGTTTTCCACAAATAGAAATCAACAGAATTCCCCAAATAAGATTAAACAGTTACCCAAAAACTATCATTCTTTCAATATACTTAAATTAAGTTTATTGAAGGTGAGGAATTAGGAGTGAACAGGTTTATGAATTATATAGAGATCCACCGATTATATAAAGAGGGATTCTCAAAAAGTGCAATTGCAAAAAAGTTAAATATATCAAGAAATACAGTCATAGATTATTTGAATATGACGACTGAGGAATTTGAAGAGTTCATAAGTTCCTTACGGACTAGGGAGAAAAAATTGGACCCGTTTCATGATCAAATACTTGAATGGTTACGTGAACATCCTGATTTATCAGGAGCACAGGTTTATGATTGGTTGGAGGAGAAATTCAACTTTAAAGAGGTCGCTGAAAATACCGTTCGGAATTATTTAAATGAATTAAGAGATCGTTATCATATCCCGAAAGTTTTAACTCAACGTACATATGCCACTGTTCCAGAACTACCAATGGGAAAACAAGTACAGGTAGACTTTGGTCAAACAGTGGTAAAGAATAAAGATGGTCATAATAAGCGTTTGTACTTCATTGCTTTTATACTTTCTCATTCAAGGTATAAATATGCGGAGTGGTTAGATCGTCCGTTTCGTACAGCTGATGTCATTCGAATGCATGAGAGTGCTTTCCATTATTTAGGGGGAATTTCTGAAGAAATTGTTTATGATCAGGATGCGTTATTAGCAGTAAGTGAAAATGCAGGTGATTTGATTATGACCGCGGAATTTACCAAATACCATCAAACACGTCAATTTAATATATATCTTTGTAGAAAAAGCGACCCGGAGTCGAAAGGAAAAATCGAACAAGTCGTTAAGTTTATCAAAAATAACTTCAGTAAAAATCGTGTATTTGATAACATCACAGATTGGAATCAATCTTGTCACGCCTGGCTCAAACGAACAGGAAACTATAAGGTACATCATAATACGAAAAAGAGACCTTCTGAAGTGCACGCCCTCGAAAAGCAACACTTAAAGAAAGTCTCTGGTACCTATATTTTCGAGAATATTCTCGCTTCTAGTATAACAAGAAGTATACAAAAGGACAATGTCATTCGTTTTGGCGGAAATCGATATAGTGTACCAAAAGGTACATTCAGAGCAGATGCGCCTAATATTGCATATGTTCAAGAAGATGATGGTTGGTTAATTATTCGATTAAAGCAAACTGGTGTATTTTGCAAGAGAAAAGTGCAGAGAATTGCAACGAAAAATACAGAGTGTTGCCACCCGATAATTCCCCTATTTTCTCGACAATGCATTTGTTAAACGGAAGCTCTGGCCCGTGTAGGAAATAATGTGGGCGTGATGAATCAAACGATCCACCAGAGCTGCCGTTAAACGTGAATCCGAGAAAATGCGGTTCCACTGACTAAATTCTAAATTTGAAGTGATAATTAAGCTCTTTTGTTCATAGAACTCTGAAATAATTTGAAACAGTAATTCTGCTCCTTCTTTGCCGAAGGGCAAATAACCCATTTCATCTAAAATCATTAAATCAATTTTCTCTAATTTACTTCTAAACTGCTTCAATTTCCCCGTATGTAGGGCTTGCTCTAGCTCCTCAACTAAATGCGATACACGATAAAAACGTACTTCAAATCCATGCTCACAAGCCTTTCGGCCAAGGGCAGAAGCTAAATGTGTTTTACCTGTTCCAGGTGCGCCAACTAAAATGACATTCTCTTTTCTTCGAATAAAATCTAGCTGTTCTAACTCATCTTTCGTTAAATGGCTAGGCAAACAAATATCTTTATGCCACTGGTAGCTTTCTAGCGTTTTTGTATCAATGAAACGAGCTTGTTTCAAGTTACGTGCTATTTTTGCTTGTTCTCTGCCAAGCTGCTCTTTTAATAAAACTTGATACAGATATTCTTCCGGCTCAGTAAAAGGCACTTCTTTAATTGCTTCTGATACATATGCTAATCTCAATTGCTTACAGAGTGTTAAAATATCTTCATTCATGATTTAACACCTCCGTCCCTTTTGGGGATAAGGCATCATATTCTGTCCAATTAACACCGTAAGGATGTTCAGTTTCTTCAGCCTCACGGCCAATATAATTATAAAAATTTTGATCAATATCATTCATATCATGTGTAAGTAAAAGTGTCAGTAATTCATTAATCCGTTGTTTTCTTAACGCAAGTGAAGGAACTGTTAAATACTCTTTAATGCGCGTTGGCAGATAGATTGAGTAACGGGAATGCCCTACAACACGTGGTTTTTTCAACCAATCTTTTAAGATTTCCTTCCATGGAATAAAACGACGTTTCCTCATATAAGGTCGGGCATCAGATAATAAAATTTCTCCGTCATTTGTGATGACTTTATACGAATCCCAGTAGGTCACACAAGAAAGCTGGACGTAGTTCCTTGCTCTTGGCACATGAATCAAATGCCCATCAAGTTTGAATTCATTATATTTATTAAACTTGATTAAAAACTGCTTAAATACCGGATACGGTTTTTCAGGTAATTTGATTAATTGCTTTTGCTCACGCTGCCACAGCTCATCAATCATTACTTCTTTTTTATAATGAACTCGTTGACGATCCTTGAATAATTGTTGTTCTAATTGATTCGTTAAATCTTCAAGATCCTTTATTACCGGAGATAGGCTAAAGAAGTTATAACGAACATAACCTACTTTACCTTCCACATGACCTTTTTCGTTTCCTTTTCGTGGGTTACATACTTGCACTTTAAACCCGTAATATTGTTGGAAATGTCGAAAGGCTTCTGTTAGTTGTGCCTCTGAATCGCCTTTTCTTACCTTTTTCACCGCAGGTGTTAAGTTATCAATTCGAATGCTCAATGGAACACCACCAGCCTGTTTAAATAACACTTGAAGTCCGCCTAAAAAGCACTCTAAATTTTCACCGGGCATCGGTACCGCAAATGCTGTATTACTTGCTGGAAATGACATGACCAATGCGTGAACATCAAGTATTTTGCCATCTTGAACAGCTTCCATAATCCCGAAATCTACTTGAGCTTCTCCTTCTGGATGTTCTAAACGTTCATGACCTTTGTCTATTTCGTCTTCTTGTGCTGCTTTCCATTCTTGAATGAAATTACAAAGTGTTCTATAGGAACCTTTGAAGCCCTTCTTTACTAAATCTTCAAACATTTTCTTATTTGTACGGCGTAACTTTTTCTTAAGTTTTAAATCCTCTTCTAACCAATCAATTACGATTTCTCCCCATTCTTCGTCGTACATCATGCCCGTTTTCAAATGAGTTTTCTCTTGAGGCAATTGATCTCCATCGCCATATTTTTTGGCAGTGCGCCAATTCACTTGCATTGTATTGGCAATTTCGGTAATAGATAGTCCTTTTTCATTTCGTAATGTTTTGATACAATTAACTTCAGACATTGCTAGCATCCTTTCTTACCTCCACTTTTTGGATTCGACACCTAAAAGAGTAGAGGGACTTGGGGTGGCTGGCAAGTCTTTTTTTATGCACAAAAATAGTGCAGGACTCTGTACAAATTCTTTGCACTAGTCTGCACTTTTATTTTGCAATAAACAACTGGCTCAATATTAGCAAAACATAAAATTTCTAGTGAACGAGGTCGTGTTATTTCTGACCCTTTCCATTGAGAATACGGAACATCTAAACGAGAATTATTAATCAAACAAATCGAAGATGTATTTTTAGATAAAGAAAATATTCAGTGGTTAATACATCAATTAAAAGAGCGATACCCTCGACATTTAACTGATCAATTAAAAGTACTTGAACAAGCAATAAAGGTTTACCCTAATCATTGTGATCAGGCATTAGAAGAGATGAAAAAACTCAAAATGACAAGTGCGAATGATTTTCGGGATATTGCCAACTCTCTATCTATACAGAGCCAAAAAGGCTCTCCTTCGGCTATTGAACTGAATCAGAAATATAAGGATTTGATTGCGCCAGAACGATCTGAAGATATTTATTTAAAAGTCTTAGCTGGAGGTAGAGATTAATATGACCCATCCTTTCGAATTATTACAAGACAAATGTCGCACCCTACGTCTGGCTGAGACAGCAAAAGAGTTACCGAATCTAATGCGAGCAGCGGAATCAAAGAATTGGACTTATCATGAATTGATTCACGAAATCTTGAGTTACGAATTAAACTGTAGAGAGAAAAAGAATAATGAGAGATTAATGAAGTGGGCTGAGTTTCCAGAGAAGTTAACTTTTGAAGAATATAACTTGAAGGAACAATCAGCAATTGGAGAAAAGCAACTTAATGTTCTAAAAGAATTGAATTGGATTGAAGAATATTTCACATTAATTATGATGGGCCCAACTGGAGCTGGTAAAACGCATTTGTCTATCGCTTTAGGAATACACGCCGTGGAGAGAGGATACCAAGTATCCTTTATCTCCATGAGCCAACTCATGTATGTTTTAAAAACAAAAGAATATACCAACAAGTCGAAAACTCGTTACAAGCGGATCATTACATCTGATTTGATTATCATTGATGACGTGATGTACATGACATACGAAGCTCAGGAAGCTAACTTATTCTTTCAATTTATCTATGATTTATATGATAAAGCTGCATTTATTTTGACATCAAACAAAGGTCCAGGAGAATGGGGGAAGTTTTTAGGAGACCCAACATTAACAACCGCTATTTTGGATCGCTTACTTCATCGAAGTGAGATTATCACATTTGACAAAGAGGCAGATAGTATTCGAATGAAATATAGAAAGGCTTTATTCCAACATCAAACTGTTGAAACTTAATTGGTGAAAACTGTTGAAACTTATTTGTGAAAAACTGTTTAATTCTACTTGACGGTTACAGCATATTGTCGTATGTAAAAACATGTGGCACAAAGCCTAAAGCTTCGATACATTTTACGTGTGCATCCTGTACACAAACCATTGTTTCTGATTCGTAGAGTCGCGCAAAGCGATCGTTACTATAGGCTAGAGTAAATACTGCCATTGAAAAACTTCTTAGTTTTCCAGCGATAAATAACTTTACTTCTCCCCAATCAAACTCAATTTCACGACCAACTTTAGGCTCTTGGCGGATGAATACTTCCTTTTGCTTCTTTTCTTCACGATTCACGAAATTGCGAACTGTTGTATAGCCGATTTTAAAACCTTCATCTAAAAGCTTGTCATGTATATCAATAATCTTTAATTGCTGCTTATGCATATTTACTTCACGCTTATTTTCATTCTGTTTCATCATCTCGCGAATACGCTTCATCACCGTATTTGTTAAAGCTCTCTTTTTTCCCTTACGCTTTTTATATGCCGGAGGCGTAACGTAATTATCTGTGATCGGTAAATTTCTCGTATCTTGTTGTCTTGCCACTAAGTCTTGTTCGATATATTTCTTAACAGTATTTCGTGACATATTAAGCTTCTCTGCAATTTGACGCTGACTTGTATTGTGCTGATAGTACTCAATCAATACCAATTGCTTTTTCTCCAAACTGATCACCTCTATATCCTCCTAACTTTTAACAGTTAGGATTATTTTGATATAAAGTGGCTCAAATTTCAATTGCGTTTGTGGCTCAGTTTTAGCTTAACAAATACAGATTTTGGAGTTGAGAGTAAAAATTTTGAAGATATACTTAAATTATCTTTAAATGCGCATTGAATTCAATCAAGATAAGTCCGCATAATTTTTGACCCCATACAAACCTTAAAGCGCTATCCCGATTATATTAGTTGGGGATAATTGGGGTTTCTGCTACTCCATTTTCATTTATTTCAAAAACTCATCATAATACGTTCTGAATTTTCTCTGATTATGTAAAATTCGCTGACCTTTATTAAGGTCAAACTCGTACTGATTGGGATAATTGCTACTGATTATCTCATCATTAATTGTGTAACGAATTTCAATACTACCTACTGGAATATCTTTATAAACGATTCCTGGAAGAGTACAAGTTATATTATAGTATGTGGGTAGTGCGTCAATACGGTGTAAAAATGACGAAAAGTGCACAAAAAACACCCTCACTTTTCTCTTTCTAGTGAGGGTGCAGTTGGGATAATCCCAGCTGCATGTTATACATTTCGGGAGATAATTTTTATTAACGCAATGCCTTCAATATAAATTTCTCTGCAGTAAATAAAGCTTGTTCTTTAGAAGAGAAGATACCGGTTGCACCACTAATTATTCGATCTTTAATCTCAATAGTATAATCTGCTGAATATTGTTGATTCATAAACTTCTTTAAATTAATGGAGATCATTAAATCTTCGTAATTAAAAACTTCAACACTATATACTTCGGCTTCAAATGTACCTAATTCATAAATAATCGATTTTTCTAACCCGATCAAGTAAATTTCTTCCTTCATTTGTATTATATTTAATTATACAAAGAAATTTTAAGCAATCCTATCATTCGTTTTTGATAATTTATGCGTCAAAAATAACTTTTCAGGCTATTTGTAGGGGAATATTATATAATTTATAGCAATACTTACTACCGGTCTCGTTTATATTTTCAGGAGAAAGTACACCTATACATAGTTTAACAAGGAACGTAGGGAAAGACAACACGATTCGCTATGCATCAAACCGTTACTCAGTAGCTGTCGGTACATATAATGCAATTGCCAAATAACAAAGTTAGAATAGTAATTAAGGACAAGAATTTGGTTGTCTCTCATACTATTAATGGGACAACTATAGCAGAACACCCTATTAGTAATGAAAAAGGGGAATTGTTTCAAAATCGAAATCATTTACGCAATCGTTCCAAACAAATTGAAGAATTAAAAGTCCAAGTTCTCTCGCACTTTCGAATGAATGAACAAGCAACTTCTTATAAACACTAAATGATTATCGAGAAACGAAGCTTCAACTGGCGGAGATGATGGTAACGGACTATATACTGAAATATGTGGAGCCTCAATTTGCATCGATTCATCCTAAAATTATAATCGAACGGTGTTTATCGAACCATCAAATGGGAATAATTCAAACCATTATAAGAATCATTGTTTCCATGGGGGACCAAAAATTATTGGATCCAATTTTGAACGTTTTACAACAAAAGAACAACCGTGTTGATTTAAAGGTTATCTTTTTCACCGGATTCATGTTTAAATGACCAATTTCAAGATGATACTAGTCTTAAGCTCGGGCTATGGATTTTTGGATGAATTGCTCGTTATGAATGATGGTTATACTGCGCATATCAAAAATTGTTAGTACGTTCTTTTAATGACTTAAGTCATCGAACAACCAGTTCTAGCAGGAGACAGACTCATACATCCGCACTTAGTGGTATAATATTCCGCAATACTAGCTCAAACGCTCAATTATACTCATTTACCCCAATAATCATTCAAATCTATTTCATTCAATAACTCCTATTTTTCCCTAACTTTTTAATTTTAGAATATTTCATTATATAAGTGAGTCACTTTTAATTTCCCTAATATTAGATTATCTCTTATTTCTTAATAAATGAGAACTCGCCTACATATATTAAACCTATAAGTTTAAAAAATTAAATCTAATAATTAAGGATGGAGGAATTTTTTTGCAGCTCCAATTACTTAAAAAGCATATCTTAAACTATGATTTAACAAACATTGATTGGCATCACTATACAAAAAAAGTAGAAGTTCTTCACGATTACTTACATCGAACGAATCATAATACAACCGGCTGGATGCACTCGCCACTTGAGAATCAATCGGCATTGTATGAACATATTCATGAGGTTGCGACAGAAATAAAACTAAAAGCCGACATTCTTATCGTAGTAGGGATAGGTGGATCCTATTTAGGTGCGCGTGCAGTACAAAATGCATTAACTCCCCATTTTATTGAACGGAAATCCGGCATTGAAGTGGTATATGTCGGTCAAAATATAAGTGGTGCGTATGTCCAAGGTTTAATCGATTATATAAAAGATAAGCGTGTCTTTGTAAATGTGATTTCGAAATCAGGTGGCACGATGGAGCCTGCATTAGCCTTCCGCGTATTTCGTCAATATATGGAGGATAAATATGGTGTAGAAGCAAAGAACCGTATTATCGTAACTACTGATGCAGAGACGGGGATCTTGCGTGAAATTGCTAATAACTCAGGATACCGTCAATTTGAAATCCCTTCAAATGTCGGTGGGCGATATTCGGTATTAACTCCTGTAGGATTATTACCGCTTGCTGTTGCTGGCATTGATATTAACGCCTTAATGAGTGGCGCAAAATCAGCTGCAACTGAATTTTCAGCCTCTCATTTAGAAGATAATGAAGCGTATCGTTATGCAGTGTTACGTCATGCATTACATACACAAGGCTATAAAGTAGAATTGCTCGCTTCATTTGAACCTGCATTGAAACGATTCCATGAATGGTGGATGCAACTATTTGGCGAAAGTGAAGGAAAACAGGCTAAAGGTCTTTTCCCGACATCGGCCAATTTTTCGACTGATTTACATTCAATCGGTCAATTTATTCAGGAAGGTAGTCCAATATTATTTGAGACATTGCTACACTTTAAGGAAATTAATGTTGATTATAAAGTACCGTTTGATGAACGTGATGAAGATGGTTTAAATTACTTAGCCGGTCGTACATTTAATGAAATTAACGCGGTTTCCAAGCAAGGTACTGCACTTGCTCATTCGGAAGGCGGCGTGCCTGTCATTCAGTTGGAACTGGATAAATTAGATGAATACCATTTAGGTTATTTAATTTATTTCTTTATGAAAGCATGTGCGATGAGTGCGCTCTTACTGGAAGTTAATCCATTTGACCAGCCAGGTGTCGAAGCGTATAAGAAAAAAATAATGGAATTGCTAAAGCAGGAGAAGGTGAAGAAGTGATTACAGTTAAAACTCAGCTTGAACAATGGGCATCAGCTAAATTGCCGGAATACTTAAAAAAAGAATTAGATGAAATTCGTACAGACGAACGATTAGTAGAAGATCATTTCTATCAGAATGTAAAATTCGGTACAGGCGGCATGCGCGGCATATTAGGTGTTGGTACAAATCGTATGAATATTTATACAGTACGCCGTGCAGCGGCAGGTCTTGCGCAGTATGTATGTGAAGGTGGCGAGGAAGCAAAGACAAGAGGTGTTGTCATTGCGTATGATACACGTCACTTTTCAAAAGAGTTCGCTGTTGAAACTGCTAAAGTTTTAGGGGCTTACGGTGTCCACAGTTATGTGTTTAGTGAATCGCGACCTACTCCTGAGCTTTCATTTGCCGTACGCTATTTATACGCTTATGCGGGTGTAGTTATTACGGCGAGCCATAATCCGAAACAGTATAACGGATTTAAAGTATATGGTGCAGATGGAGCACAGCTTGTACCTGCAGGAGCAGATACGATCGTTTCTTATATGGATAAAATTGACGATATTTTTGAAATTAAAACAGCAGAATTTGAACAATATAGTCAATATATTTTAGAGAAGATTGATCAGGCTTATCAATCGAGTCTGCTTCAGTTAAAAGAACAGCCTTTGAAAAGCAATATGAAGCTCGTTTACACACCACTTCACGGTGCTGGGTTAGTGCCTGTATGTGAAGGGTTAAAAGCATTTGGATTCGAGGAAGTATATGTCGTTGAAGAGCAAGCCATTCAAGATGGTGCTTTTCCAACTGTTCCATATCCTAACCCAGAAGAAGCCGCAGCTTTTGAGATGGCGATGGAGCTTGGTCATAAAGTAGGGGCAGACTTACTGCTCGCGACCGATCCGGATGCAGACCGTTTAGGCGTTGCAGTTAGAAACGGTGAAACTTATGACCTGTTAACGGGTAATCAGTTAGGGGCATTACTGTTAAACTATCTTCTACAAACAAAGCAAAGTAACGGTACACTCCCTGAAAATGGTGTCATGATTAAAACAATTGTCACATCGGAATTAGGTGCGAAGATTGCTGCCCATTATGGTGTGGAGGCAGTTAATACATTAACAGGTTTCAAATACATTGCTGAAAAAATTGCTGAATATGAACAGTCTGGTTCTTATAAGTATTTGTTCGGCTATGAGGAAAGCTACGGCTATTTAATCGAAACATTTGTACGCGATAAGGACGCGGTGCAAGTGGCACTAAAAGTTGCGGAAATGGCAAGCTTCTATGAGACACAGGGTAAGACATTGCTCGATGCCTTAGAAGATGTATATAAGCAGTTTGGCTATTACAAAGAAGCACTCATTTCAAAAGTTTTTGAAGGTAAATCGGGTCAAGAGGAAATGGCCGAATTGTTAGATACAGTTCGCCAAAATCCCCCAGCTGAAATAGCGGGTAAAAAAGTTGTTCTATACGAAGATTATTTAACAGCAACAGCAACTGCTATTACAGGTGACCAGCTACCAATTGATTTACCGAATGAAAATGTACTGAAATTCATACTGGAAGACGAATCATGGATCGCCATCCGTCCATCAGGAACTGAACCCAAATGTAAGTATTATTTTGGCGTAACAGGAGAAAGTGCTAGTGAGTCAGCAGAACGTTTAGAACGATTGAAGCTGCACTTTGTATAGAATGATGCACCAGATGGATTGACATTTAAGTTGAAAAACGGGTACTTGTGATATGCTCCCCATTAGGTAGACAGATTAAAAATAAAATCTGTTTATTAAATAGGGAGCATTTTTATCTTCTTCTCCAAAAAATCCCCTTTTAATCATACATATTCTCATTCATCAAAATCGAGCACGACTGGCTCAAAATCAATCTCATTTTCCTGCTGTCTTGTAAGCGCATCGTTTAAATAACTTTCAAAATAGCCTGATTGGAACAACGTAATTGGTCTTAAATATTTATTCATTTGCAAATCGTTCTTCCAGTTCCTCACTTGCTCATCAATGACTAAGTAGCAATCCTCTACGATATAGCCTTCCTTTAAAATGGCTTTGATCAGTCGGATATTTGTTTTTGAATGTTCATTAAACTGCTTTTTGGCTTTTTCATTTAAGTAGCGGATATTGTTTGTAATCTCGTCACTTTGGTCAGTATTCGTTTTCTTTTCCTTTTCTTCTAGGTTTGGCTCTTCAAAGAACAACTCCTCCTGGGCATAATTTTTTTTCTGAAGCAGCTCGTCAATTTTTCCATAATCAATTCGGTACCATTTCGAACGGTCAGTATTGAACCGGTTAAATTTGTTTGATGAAATAATAATTTCGTAGTGTTCCAATTTCGTTATAAGCCTTTTAACTTTCGTAATGCTCCAATAGAAGCATTGATTTGCCCACCCTTGATAAGTTTGGCGGTACCAAATGTGTCCGTCTTTCTCCATACCTTGCGTTTGTAATTGATAATGCAGCTGCTGAAGGAATAACGCCTCCTCCACACCGATTCGCGCTGCCAAACTTTGTGATACAAACAACTGTCTATCGTTCACTAATAATTTCATGTTCTAACCTCCAACTTCTGAATTCTGTCTTGCCATATATATGGCTCCCTAAATCAAAAAAAGGGACAGACAAAGTGAAAATAATTTTTTTTGGAGATCCGATTAAGAAATGCCACTAAGAAAAAAACACGCAGTTGCGTTTTAACGCAACAATATATCTTTTTAAAAATAATTAAAAAAATAATTAAATCTTTTTGAGCGGACTTTTTTGGGTACATGTAGAAGGGACACAAATGGTTCGTTGTTGAGAGGATGAAAACAGGTCGATGGAAGAGGTTTTTTTGCGCTGAAGAAATGAGGTTGCAATGAGGCTGAAATTTATTAAAGAAAATTATTCTTAAATAATTAATTCTTGCCCAAAGAGAAGGTTAGTTTACATAATACTTATATGTAGTATGCTCTATTTCCGTGATTTTTTTAACCAAAAAACGACTTATTTAAAATATGTTGATGACAACATTCTACATTATTTTTGGATTCCCAATTTAAAATAACGTGCTGACGAATGCTGTCTATTTTTATCAAAACTCTCAGTAGAAATGATATTTCGAGTGAAATCGACAACTAAAAAATATAGAGTGACCCCCGTCTCCTAACAAGGGGGTGCTATTTGGCATTTCAATAATTAATAGAGAGAAATCTTACAATATTAGGTATATATTAAATCACTCGTGACTATAATATTAAAAAAGAAAGTTATGGTATTTTCTGTAATCATTAAAATTCATTTTTATAATCTATTAACAGCAATAATTTAAGCGATCATAACTCCACTATATCTGTATTATTATTCACACTCACTTTCATTCCACTAATCTTTGAAGACTATTAGTAATGTGAAAGAGGAGGCTAGTTAATGCAAACAACTTTAAAAGCGAAGCGTTTTACATTTGCGCAGATTGTGAAAATATCCCCGGTCTTTGCAAGTAAAATGCTGTTCTGGAAAACGTTTAAACATAGTTTGAATTTGAGCAATCCGCAAACGTTCAGCGAGAAGCTAATGTGGCTTAAATTGTTTGAGGATGTAGAGTTCAAAGTGAGATTTACGGATAAAGTGAAGATGCGGGAATATATGATTGCGCTCGGATATAGTCATTTATTAGTACCGATTATCGGTATTTTTGAAGAAATAGAGGATATTATTTTTGAGCAGTTACCAAGGAAATTCGTTATGAAATGCACGCATGGCTCTGGGTTTACAATTGTTTGCGAGAATAAAAGAGAATTGGATTACGAAAAAACGAGATTACAATTAGCAGAAATGATGGCGACGAACTACGGACTTATCAATGCAGAACCTCATTATTTAAAGATTAAACCGAAAATTATTATTGAGCAATATATAGAGCCTTCAAGAAGCGACATTTCCATTGCATACAAAATTCATTGCTTCCATGGGGAGCCGAAAATTATTGAACTTGCATTAGAGCGCAACACATCAAAGCAGCAAACGGTGATGCTGACACCTGATTGGAATGATACAGGATATATTGAGAAGAAGTTCCCTTATGACATTTCGGAAACGAAGCCGAAACAGCTGGAAGAGCTATTGGCAATTGCTAAAAAGCTAAGTAAGCCATTTACGTATGTCCGTGTCGATTTGAATATTGTGGATGAGAAAATTTATTTTAATAAACTGAGCTTTACACCGGATGCCTGCTTGAATATTCAAATTCATGAGCAGGCGAACCGAGAGCTTGGGCAATTGCTCGAACTAAATATCGGGAAACGAAAGCAACCCATTTCAATCGCTCGATCAAAATCTTAAAAAGATGTTCTAAGTTATTTATCACCTAATTTGCAAGGAGGATTTTACATGATTCCAATTGTATCAATAATTGTCGCTGCCCATAGTATGGAAGGCTCTATTAAACAGTGTCTTCATAGCTTGCAAAACCAATCTTTACAAGCGATTGAAGTGCTTATTGTTAACCACGCTTTTACCGATGAAACAGTCCGTCTTTGTGAAGAGTTCGTAAAAGAGGATGACCGTTTTCGTCTCATTGCATCTGATCAGCCAGGTTTAAGTGAAGCACGCAATGATGGCATAAAAGAGGCTAAGGGGAAATATATTGCCTTTGTTGACGGAAATGATTTCGTTGAATATAAAATGTATGAAAAGCTTGTCGAGCGGGCAGAGCAAAAATATGCAGATTTCGTTTTATGCGGCTATACGAAATATTGGCCGGAAACGAACCGCAAAAAGCATTATAAAATCAATGAAGCGTTATTGTCTAAAACAAATCCGGTAGATTATTTTTTGGCAAAGCATAATGAAGCATATACGGTGGCGTGGAATAAGCTGTTTTTACGAAAAATCATTCACGATGAGAAACTGTATTTTGAAAATCGCACCTTCTTTGAGGATGTAGGGTTTGTTGCCCGTTATTTATCGTTTGCGAAAAAAATTGCGATTGTCAATGAGCCGCAGTACAACTTTGTACAAAGCGAAGGTAGGCCTGCTAAAATCTACAACCCGTCCATTGCCCAATCGCATGAGCAAACATACGCTCAACTAAAGCAGTTTTTTGATAAGAGGCAATACCGGAATGTAATAGAAGCGTTAAATTTACGGCTGTATATTCACCGCTATCATTATGTTTTATTGACCACTTCGAACACTAGGCAATTAAAATCTCTTGAACGGCAAATTATAAGAGAGAGCAAAAATTTCTCCCAGCTGCCATGGAAACACCGGATGATGAAGCCGTTAGTAAAATTGAGAGTATACCCGACATTTTTCCGGTTAGTACGGAAAGTTAAGGCTTGATGTGCATTCTATTGGGTTGATAAAAGTAATTATCAGAGAAAATGGAGGGGTAGGCGGCTCCAGTTTAAGGCGTTGCTTCTGCGTAGGTCGCATAAAGAGGAAGGAATGCTAAAAGCGTCACGTCCTGTGACAACGCATTCATGACCAGCATCGTGCTGGCCTCAATCCTCGGCGCAAAGAATCAGAGACAACACATTTGACTCTAGTTCTTGCCCCCTGGAAAGCGTCCGACCCGCAATGAAAATAACCCCACTATAAGGGGGACCTATTTAATATATATAAATAACTAGATGCATCATGAGGACATCATTACCATATAAAGAGATTTATTTACACATAGAAAGGGGTAATGCACGATGATTTTAGTCGTTGGGGGAGCAGGCTATATTGGGAGTCACGTTGTAAATCGCTTAGTCGAGACAGAACGGGTGGTTGTGTATGATAATTTATCGACAGGGAGCCGCGAAGCAGTAAATGAACAGGCGATCTTTATTGAAGGGGACATAGCAGATGAAAAACGCTTAACACAGGTTTTTTCTCTTTTCCCAATTAAGACTGTTGTGCATTTGGCAGCAACAGGCCTGGAAGTTGAATCCAGTGAAAATCCGCAATTTTATTATGAAAACAATGTGACGGCAACGTTAGTGTTGCTGAAAATAATGCGAGCACATCATGTTAAAAATATTGTTTACTCGTCTACAGCTTTAACAGAGCCTTTGGATGAGAAAAGCTATATCGAGACGACGAATCCATATGCAAGGTCTAAATATTTTAGCGAACAAATTTTGCAGGATTATACGATGGCCTATAAGATGAACTGTATTGTACTGCGCTATTTAAATGTTTCGGATACACAAATAGAGGATTTAGTAAATGCCTATTCTTTTGCATTAGAAACGGTTATAAAAAATGAGCAGTCATTTAAAATTTATAATTTAGGGAATGGGCAAGATTACTCGGTAAAGGAAACGAAAGAAAAAGAGACGATTACTAATTCAGGTAGCCGTATAGAAGATACACCCGTATTCATTGCGAGTTTGCAAAAAATACAGCAAGAATTAGGCTTATATGCTGAGAAAAACTTGCAGAGTATCATTTCAGACACATGGAATGGTCATCAAAACAAAAATTTCAACTTCTGATTCTGTTACAATTCAAATTGTAGCAGTTTTTTTGCGTACATTCCAAAAACAATGGTAAAATAAATGCTTAAGATGAGAAAGTGTGGTTGTTTAAAATGAAAGTATTATTTATTGGAGATATCGTAGGTTCAATCGGTCGAGACGCTGTTGAACAGTATTTACCCCGATTAAAGAAAAAATATAATTTGGATGTAGTGATTGCGAACGGAGAAAATGCTGCAGCAGGGCGCGGCATTACACGTGCAATTTATAATGATTTGCTGCAAATGGGTGTCGATGTCATTACGATGGGTAACCATACGTGGGATAACAAAGACATTTTTGATTTTATCGATGATGCGGATTATTTAGTCCGTCCGGCAAACTTTTCGAAAGATGCACCAGGTCGCGGTATGACGCAAGTATCGAAGAATGGTGTGACGATTTCAGTTATTAACTTACACGGTCGTGTATTTTTACCGCCGCATGAAGATCCATTTGCAATGGCAGTAGAAATGGTCGAAGAAGCGAAAAAAACGTCGCCAATCGTATTTGTCGATTTCCATGCAGAAGCGACAAGTGAAAAGATTGCGTTAAGCTGGCATTTGGATGGCAAAGCGTCTGTTGTTGTTGGAACGCATACGCATGTACAAACAGCTGACAATCGTATATATCCGGGTGGTACAGCATATATTACAGATGTTGGCATGACTGGACCGTACGACGAAGTGCTCGGTATGGGGAAAGACAATGTCATTTATAAATTTTTGACAAATATGCCAGCACGTTATGAAGTACCGAAAAAAGGCCGTGCTGTATTGAGTGCATTCTTTGTTGAAATTGATGATAAAACAGGGAAAGCAATTAGACAGGAACGTGTTTTGATTAATGAAGACAATCCTTTTCGAGCATAGATAAAAGTAAATAATATCAACATATAACACCTACCATTGAAAAACTTGGCTATTGCCTATTTTTATTCAATGTGTAGGTGTTTTTTTATAGGATATTAAATGGCATAAAGTCAGTGAATATTTAACAATTGCGGTGGAAATTATAGTTCATATGCTCTCTATTATAGTTGAAAAGAGTCTGAGGAGAATTAGGATGAAAAAAGCATGGAAATGGATAATTAGCACCGCGGTTGTTTTGGTCAGTATGAGTCTCATTGTCATTATGAATGTATATGGAGATATAAAAAGTACTGCAAATGAAATCTATACACCGATGGAGGAAAAATCATCTGAAATTAGGATGCAGCCAGTCAATATTACAACAGAATTGGAGCCGTTTTCAGTGCTCGTTTTAGGGGTAGATGAACGAGAAGGCGATGTAGGGCGCTCGGATACAATGATTGTTTTGACCGTCAATCCGACACTTCAAACGACAAAAATGCTGAGTATACCACGGGACACTTATACCGAGATGGTGGGGAAAGACTTTAAAGACAAGATCAATCATGCTTATTCCTTTGGCGGCATGGAAATGTCGATGAAATCGGTGGAAAATTTATTGGGCATTCCGATTGATTATGTAGTGAAAGTGAATATGGTAAGTTTTGTCGATATTATAGATATCCTAGGTGGGGTAAAGGTTAAAAACACTTTGAATTTCAATTTTCAGGGAGAGCATTTTCCGATTGGGGAATTAGTACTCAATGGTGAGCAGTCTTTGAAATACGTACGCATGCGCTATGACGATCCTACTGGAGATTTTGGTAGACAAAATCGGCAGAAACAAGTGATTCAAGGCGTTTTAGACGAAAGCTTATTAATAAAAAAGGTGTGGAATTATAAATCGATTTTCAAAACTTTGGAGAAAAATGTAGAAATGAATGTCCCATTTGAAGATCTCCTAAGTATTCAAAAAAATTACGGTGATAGTTTAAAAAAGATAGAGCAGCTTTATATGAACAAAGGCACAAATACGAAGTTGGACGGTATTTATTACTATATTCTTGATGAAAGTGAATTGAAGGCTATTCAGGAAAACTTGAAGGAACATATGGAGGTTTAAATACCTATATACGTCGTAAAGCTAAAGTTAACTGCTGTAATGTAAGTTACTTTTGATGTATTATTTTGGTGATATAATTACATTGGTAGTATGATTTGGGGTGGATAGATATTAAAATTGTAAAAGTACTTTCCTGGGGAATCGTTATTTTTTGGATGCTATTTATTTTTTACTTGTCTCAGCAGCCAGCACATGTTTCGAATGGTTTGAGTAAGGGTGTTACAGAACAAATTAACAAAATCGTTGAAGTCGTTACCCCGTGGGAAGATGCCAAACAGGCTAATCACGTGGTGAGGAAAAATGCGCATTTTATTATCTTTTTTTTCCTTGGAATCTTCGTGTTTACAGCACTTAAGATGAGTGGGATGAAAGGATTTCTCAGTATATTACTTGCTTTCTTTTTATGTATGGCTTACGCAGTTGCGGATGAATATCATCAGTTATTCGTTGATGGAAGAGGCGGGCAATTAAAGGATGTCCTAATTGACTGTGCAGGGGCGGCTAGTGGAATTATGATTGCCTCTATTATTAGTTTTATTGGTAAAATTAAGAAAGAGATTCATCAAGAAAAGTGTGTTGATTAATGAACATAATCAGTAACGTAGCTAAATAGAAAGAAGACTTTAAACACCTATCATTGAACAAGAGTGGCACCTACCTTTTGTATCAATGATAGGTGTTTTTTTATTGGAGTCGAAGGAAGCTGAATCTAGCAAATTTTAAAAAGAGAAAACTTCCTATGAATTATTTTTTGGTTTAAAGAATAACTAATAACAAGGTTGGAAATTTAGTTAAAAAGGCAAGGTTATATTGCTCGTAAGGAAGTTGATGAGCAAGAATTATTTGAATGTGTTATCAACTGATATATTTGCTGGAAAATATTTAAATTAAATGTCGGAATTTACTTTAGCTAAAGGGAGCAATTTACATGAAAAAAGTCTGGAAGTGGTTAGGTAGTATTGCATTAGTTTTATGTAGTGTAAGCCTCATTATGTTTATGAAAGTATATGGAGACATCAAAAGCACAGCAGAAGAAATTTATACACCAATTGGAGAACGCCTTTCTGAGGTTCGTGCGCAGCCAGTCGATATTAAAACAAAAAAAGAACCTATTTCAGCCCTAATTTTAGGGGTAGATGAACGAGATGGTGATGGCGGTCGCTCTGATACAATGATTGTTTTAACGGTCAATCCAACTTTGGAAACGACCAAAATGCTTAGCATACCACGCGATACGTATACAGAGATGATTGGAAAAGGGTTTAAAGATAAGATCAATCATGCCTATTCGTTTGGCGGGATGGAAATGTCGATGAAATCAGTAGAAAACTTATTAAATATTCCGATTGACTATGTAGTGAAAGTGAATATGGAAAGCTTTGTCGATATTATCGACATCGTGGGAGGAATTACTGTTGAAAATACCCTTGCATTTAATTATGATGGAGAAAGTTTTCCCGCTGGACAGTTGAAAATGGACGGCGAGAAGTCTTTAAAATATGTGCGGATGCGTTATGATGATCCTTCAGGGGATTTCGGTAGACAAAATCGCCAAAAGCAAGTCATTCAGGGTGTTTTACAAGAGAGCATGTCGCTTAATACGGTGTGGAACTACAAATCGATTTTTGAAGCAGTAGAAAAAAATGTTGAGCTAAATATTGTTTTTGAAGATGTCCTTAAAATACGAAAAAATTACGGAGACAGCTTTAAACAAATTGAACAGTTGTATATGAATAATGGTACATCCATGATGAAAAATAATATATATTATTATTTACCTGATGAATGGGAACTACAGGAAATTCAGGGGAACCTTAGAGAGCATTTGGAGATCTAAGTAATCCATTATACAGGGTACAGTAATAGGATTGGGACTTAGATGCTAATATTTTTTCAGGTAAAGGATATAAGTACTTCCAATGCCTATTTCAATTAATGGGTATATAGACACAGTGGATAACGGGCGGAAAAAATTAATGATGAAGAAGGGACTAGAAACTTGTCGAAAACAAGGTTCTAGTCTCTTTTTTTAGGATAAATGAATAGTTTCTATTTCTTGAGAATATGCTAAAACGACTAAATAATTTATTAGAGAGAATATGTTTTAAATTTATATTTATCCAGTCTATGTATAGGTTTAATAGTTTCAGGGAGGAATGTCATGAATATTTTAGTGACTGGCGGTACAGGATACATTGGTTCACATACATGTATAGCACTAATAGATGCAGGTTATTCAGTAGTTGTCGCGGATAATCTTAGCAATAGTAAAAGAGAAACAATTGAGAATATCAAATATATTACAGGTCAAGATATTCCTTTTTACGAGATTGATGTAACTGATAAACAGGCCGTCGAATGTATTTTCAGAAAACATAAACTCAATGGCGTTATCCACTTTGCAGGGCTGAAAGCGGTCGGCGAATCTATTAAAAAACCTTCAACTTATTATGAAAATAATATAATCAGTACCCTTGTATTAGCCAAGGCCTGTTTAAAATTTGGTATCAATCAGTTTGTATTTAGTTCCTCGGCTACTGTGTATGGAGAAAATGAAGTACCCTTTGTTGAAACTATGGATTTATTACCCACTACGAACCCATACGGTGAAACGAAGTCAATATGTGAAAGAATTCTAAAGGATATCGCTCAGGCGAATCCATCATTTTCGGTTTCTTTACTTCGTTATTTTAATCCAGTCGGTGCTCATGAAAGCGGCTTAATTGGTGAGATACCAAATGGACCACCAAATAATTTAATGCCTTATATAACACAAGTAGCAATAGGGAAACAGGGGAAATTAAAAATATTCGGCAATGATTACCCGACAATTGATGGCACAGGCATCCGTGATTATGTTCATGTGATGGATTTGGCGGAAGGGCATGTTGCTGCATTAACTTCCAAAAGGGAAGGCGTACAGATTTATAATTTAGGTACAGGACAAGGTACAAGTGTTTTGCAATTAGTTCGAGCATTTGAAGAATCCACTGGGATTAAAATTAGTTACGAGATGGTAGATTGTAGACCAGGGGATATTGCGGCATGTTATGCAGATGTCCAAAAAGCCAGAAGGGAATTAGGATGGGTTGCTAAAAGAGATTTAAAAACGATGTGTAGAGATGCCTGGCGGTTCGAACGGAACTATGATCAAGTATTGAAGTAAACTTTCGATAGTTCGAGTATTAATAAATTCTAATACAGAATATATACGGCTGTAATACATCGTATATTTTAAATCACTAAATTATTATTCATTGTTCAAGAGGGAGGTTAAGTAGTGAATTACACTGCTAGGTACACCATTTTTTTTATTCTAGATTCAATAATAGTATTATCTTCAATTTTTCTTAGTTACTTTTTATTACATCCTACACTAAGTATAAAATTGGATACAGTCATCGTTTTAAGTTCTATCATTTTATTAGTTAGTTACCATATAATGGCCTACCTCTTTCAGCTTTATAATCGCCTCTGGAGTTTAGCTTCCATAAGAGAATTATTGACCATCAGTTACGCTGTTACCACATCTGTTATTACCGCATGTATCGTGCAGTTGTTAATAAAAAACGACATTTATTTTCGTGTAATGATTGTTACCTGGTTATTACTGATTCTATCAATTGGTGGATCTCGGTTTTTACTAAGAGTCGTACATGATTGGTCGTCTTTTAAAACAAGTAGAATAAAAAAACGAGTGCTGATAATTGGGGCTGGTACAGCTGGAACAATTCTTCTACGCAGTCTTAACCGTAATCACTCCGATTACCAAGTAGTGGCGTTTGTAGATGATGATCGAAATAAACAACACTTGAAGGTGATGGGTGTAAAAGTATGTGGTACAACAAAAAATATCCCACAAATTGTGCAGGCTAAAGGGATTGAAGAAATCATTTTGGCTATTCCATCCCTAAGTAAAAAAGATATACAAGAAATTTATTCGCGCTGTGGAGAAACACAAGCAACGGTCAAAATTATGCCGAAAATAGAAGATGTCATGACAGGTAAAGTTTCGGTTAGTGATATGCAGGAAATCAAAATCGAAGACCTTCTTGGCCGTGAAGAAGTGAGATTAGACATGATGACTCTCTCTGATAATCTAACAAATAAAATAATCCTCGTAACAGGTGCTGGCGGTTCGATTGGTTCAGAAATATGCCGTCAAGTAGCACGATTCCAACCACACAAAATCATCTTACTCGGACATGGAGAAAACTCCATCTATAAAATTCATTTAGAGCTTTTGGAAAAAAACAAATATAAAACAATTGATTTTGTTCCAATTATTGCAGATGTGCAAGATAGGGAGCGGATTTTTGAGGTGGTCCAACAATATCAACCAGATGTTATTTATCATGCAGCTGCCCATAAACATGTACCAATGATGGAAAGCAACCCACGTGAAGCAGTTAAAAATAACATATTTGGTACAAAAAATATAGCAGAGGCCGCCCATACTTTCGGTGTTTCAAATTTTGTGATGATTTCTACAGATAAAGCTGTCAACCCTCCAAATGTAATGGGAGCTACTAAGAGAATTGCGGAGATTATTATTCAAAATTTAGCGACATATAGTGACACAAACTTTGCTGCAGTACGCTTTGGTAATGTACTTGGATCAAGGGGGAGTGTCATTCCAAGATTTAAAGAGCAAATTGCTGCTGGAGGACCTGTCACTGTGACACACCCGGAAATGACACGGTATTTTATGACAATCCCTGAAGCATCCAGACTCGTACTGCAGGCAGGTGCACTTGCACATGGTGGAGAAATATTCGTACTTGATATGGGCGAACCAATGAAAATTGTTGATCTCGCAAAAAACCTGATTCGATTATCCGGATTTAAAGAAGACGAAATTGATATTGAATTTACGGGTATTCGCCCAGGAGAAAAAATGTTTGAGGAATTGCTGAATGCAGAAGAAATCCAGGAGGAACATATTTATCCAAAAATCCATGTAGGTAAAGCCATTAGGATAGAAGAGCAACTGTTAATGGCTGTATTAATTGAACTGGAAGAATGCGATTTGGTTGAATTAAAACAAAAACTTATTGATGTCGCAAATGGTAAGTGGCTTGATAATTCAGCAAATTTACCTAAGACGATAGTTTAAATTTTAAAAGGAAGGAAGTCTCACATTATGGAATATAAAATTTTTCTTTCATCACCACATTTAAATAAAGAAGTATATGAAGGGCACTATGTAAAGGAAGCTTTTGATAAAAATTGTATTTCAATTGTGAAATTACCTTTTAACTATAAAAAAGAAAAAAATGCGAAGAGAGAGGGGAATAAATAGATGAAAATATTATTTCTCTCATTAATTAATATAAAAAGCATAGAAGAAAAGGGGATCTATACAGATTTAATTAGACAGTTTGTAAATGGTGGTCATCAAATTTATGTTGTCACCCCATTTGAAAAGAAATTAAAGAAGCAAACACAATACGTAATTGAAAATGATGTACATTTTCTTAAAGTAAGAATAGGAAATATAACTCAAAATAATATTATTGAAAAAGGCATTTCAACATTAATGATTGAAGGACAGTATTTAAAAGCAATCGAAAAGTACTTCAAGGATGTAAAATTTGATTTTATCATTTATTCTACCCCTCCTATTACATTTGAAAAGGTAATCCGGTATATAAAAAAAAGAGATAATGCAAAGTCTTACTTGTTATTGAAGGATATTTTTCCACAGAATGCGGTAGATTTAAATATGTTTCATAATAAAGGTCTATTTTATAAATATTTTAGAAGAAAAGAAGAAAGATTATATAAAATATCGGACTTTATTGGCTGTATGTCCCAGGCAAATGTTGATTTTATACTTAAACACAATCCAAATATTGACCCGCTAAAAGTTGAAATATGTCCTAATGGTATTGAGATCTTGTCTATAGAAAATGATAAGAGCCGACTCAAAGAGATCATAAAAAAACATAATATTCCCACTGATAAAACAAAATTTATTTATGGTGGTAATATTGGAAAACCTCAAGGAATTGATTTTCTTATTCAATGTTTGAAAAGTAATAAGAATAATGATTGCGTATTTTTTATTATAGCTGGTTCTGGTACAGAATTTAAAAAACTTCACCACTACTTTGAAAGAGAGAAACCAATTAATGCGAAACTTATAGAAGAGTTGCCTCGAGAAGAGTATGAACTATTAGTAGATTGTTGTGATGTAGGTCTGATATTCCTCGATCATCGATTTACAATACCTAATTTTCCATCAAGATTACTTTCTTATATGAAGGCATCTATGCCCGTGTTGGCTGCAACAGATATTCATACGGATATAGGGCGAGTCATTGAACAAGGGGAGTTTGGTTTATGGTGTGAAAGTAAAAATGTGGAGCAATTCAATGAAAAACTAAAACAATTAGAAAATCCAGAACTCAGAGATAAAATGGGGGGAAATGCGAGATTATATTTGGAAAATTACTATACTGCTAAACATTCTTATGAGATTATAACTAGTCATTTTAAATAACTGAAAAGAGGTTAAAAATGTTTAATAATCAAGTACTTTTAATAACAGGTGGGACGGGTTCTTTTGGACATGCTGTAATGGAAAGATTTTTAAATACAAATATTAAAGAAATACGTATTTTCTCTCGAGATGAGAAGAAGCAAGATGATATGAGGAAAAAATATAATAACGATAAACTGAAATTCTATATTGGAGATGTGCGCAATATAGATAGTTTAAGAAATGCGATGTATGGAGTTGATTATATATTCCATGCAGCAGCATTAAAACAAGTACCATCATGTGAATTTTTTCCGCTTGAAGCGGTTAAAACCAATATTTTAGGAACTGAAAATGTTTTAACTGCTGCAATTGAATATGGTGTAAAAAAAGTCATTTGCTTATCAACGGATAAAGCTGCCTACCCAATAAATGCCATGGGGATTTCAAAAGCAATGATGGAAAAAGTTTTTGTCGCAAAATCAAAATTAGTTCCTTCTAAGAAAACATTAATTTGTGGAACAAGATATGGTAATGTCATGGCTTCACGTGGTTCTGTGATTCCTTTATTTATCGAACAAATTAAAACCGGTCAGCCTTTAACAATTACAGATCCCTATATGACAAGATATTTAATGAGTTTGGACGAGGCTGTGGAGTTGGTATTATTTGCTTTTAAACATGCTGAAGCAGGAGACATCATGGTGCAAAAATCACCGGCATGTAGAATCGGGGATCTTGCACAAGCGATAAAGGAAGTATTTAATGCGGATAATGAAATAAAAGTTATCGGGACAAGACATGGCGAAAAACGCTATGAAACACTCCTGACAAAAGAAGAGTTTGCTGTAGCAGAGGACTTAGAAGGGTTCTTTAAAGTACCTGCTGATCAAAGGGATCTCAATTATACTAACTATTTTGAAAATGGCGACGTAAAACTCACGGCTGTGGAAGAATACAATTCAGACAATACAAAAATACTATCAATAGATGAAATTAAAGAAACTCTACTCCAGTTAGATTACATCAAAGCCGAATTGAAAGAATGGACTAAGAATATCCAAATTATTTATTAAAAGGTGGAGTAGATAAATGAACATTTTGGTAACAGGTGCAAAGGGATTTATCGGACAAAATTTAATTGCGGAGCTTAGCAGCCAAGGTATTTATCAAATCTTTGAGTATACAAGAGATAGCGATCCCTCACTGTTAGAAAAATATGCAAAGGAAAGCAACTTCGTATTTCATTTAGCGGGTGTAAACAGACCACAAAATGAAAATGAATTTATGGAAGGAAACTATGAATTTACATCGCGGTTACTAGAATTGTTGAAGAAAAGTGGAAATAAATCTCCAATTGTAACAATTTCCTCAACTCAAGCGGAATTCGCTAATCCTTATGGGAAGAGCAAAAAGGCAATGGAAGATTTAATGTTTGATTACCAAAAGAAAACAGGGGCACAAGTCTATATATATCGCTTGTCAAATATATTCGGCAAATGGAGTAGGCCAAACTACAACAGTGTTGTTGCTACGTATTGCTATAACATTGCAAGGGATATGGAAATCCAAATACACGACCCGAATGTGAGGCTGACGCTTTGTTATATCGATGATGTGATCGATGAGTTTATACGGGCAACAAAAGGGAACCCAACTGTTTTACGTAATTATTGTGTTGTACCTATTGCCCATACTATTTTACTAGGGGAATTAGCAGAGTTAATATCAAGCTTCAAAAATAGTCGAAGTAATTTAGCAATTGTGAACATGGATGATCCACTTACGAAAAAGCTTTACAGCACATATTTAAGCTTTTTACCTATTGATCAATTTTCATATGATTTAAAAATGAATCTAGATAATCGAGGTTCGTTTACCGAATTTATTCGTACTCCTGAGAGAGGGCAAGTTTCGATTAATATCTCAAAGCCTGGTATTACAAAGGGAAATCATTGGCATCGTACAAAAAATGAAAAATTTTTAGTGGTAAGCGGTGAAGCCTTAATCAGATTTAGAAAACCGGATTCCGATACCATTATTGAATACAAAGTTAATGGAGAAAAGTTGCAGGTTGTTGATATTCCAACAGGATACTCCCACTCTATTGTGAATATTGGAGTGAGTGATCTTATTACAGTCATGTGGGTAAATGAATGCTTTAATCCTGTAAAGCCGGATACGTACTATTTGGAGGTATAAATTGTGAAGAAATTAAAGGTTATGACAGTAGTTGGAACAAGGCCAGAAATCATAAGATTATCTGCTGTGATCAATAAACTGGAAAAGTCTCAAGTGATAGAACATACGCTTGTCCATACAGGGCAAAATTATGACTACGAATTAAATGAAGTGTTCTTTAGAGATTTCAATTTAAGAAAACCGGATTATTTTCTTGATGCAGCAAATGGTACGGCAATCGAAACAATCGGAAATATTTTAAATCGAATCGATCCAGTATTAGAAGAAGTTCAACCAGATGCTTTTTTAGTATTGGGAGACACGAATAGTTGCTTATGTGCATTAGCTGCAAAAAAAAGACATATCCCAATTTTCCATATGGAAGCTGGAAACCGGTGTTTTGATCAGCGTGTGCCGGAAGAAACTAATCGTAAAATTGTAGATCATATAGCTGATATTAATTTAACCTATAGTGATATCGCAAGGGAATATTTGTTAAATGAGGGGATACCCGCAGATCGTATTATCAAAACAGGAAGTCCAATGTTTGAAGTGTTGCATTCCAGAAAATCGGATATTGAGAAATCAAATGTTGTGGAGAGATTAGCGCTTGAGAAAGGGAAGTACTTTGTTGTTTCTGCACATCGTGAAGAAAATATAAATTCAAAGGGGAATTTTCTAGATTTGGTAGAAAGCTTGAATGCAATTGCTGATAAGTACAAGCTACCTGTTATCGTCAGTACTCATCCAAGAACGCAGAAAATGATAGAGGCAAATGGGATTGAATTTAATTCTTTCATAAAAATAATGAAGCCTTTAGGATTTAATGATTACGTGAAGCTGCAGATGGATTCTAAAGCGGTTCTCAGTGATAGCGGAACCATTAGTGAAGAGTCGTCCATTCTTGGTTTCAAAGCACTCAATATTAGACAAGCCCATGAAAGACCAGAAGCAATGGAAGAAGCGGCGGTTATGATGGTCGGGCTAAAAAAGGTGAGAATATTACAGGGGTTGGCGGTCTTGGAAACACAGGAAGTAAGTACGCTTAGGCTGGTGGAAGATTACCGAATGTCGAATGTATCGGATAAGGTAGTGAGGATTATTTTGTCATATACGGATTATGTGAATCGGGTTGTGTGGGGAGTGGGATGAATGCTGACTGTAGTGCAAATTAATTCAGTTTGTGGGATAGGAAGTACTGGTAGGATTGCTACTGAGATTCATCATGCTTTATCTGAGAATAGTTATAAGAGTTATATAGCATACGGGAGGGGTTTGTCGAAAAATTGTGAGAATACAATAAGAATTGGGAGTAATTACGATAATTATTTACATGTAGGCTTAACAAGGGTTTTTGACAAACATGGATTTGGATCCGTAAAGGCAACAAAAGCCTTTATTAAAACTCTAGAAGAAATAAATCCTGATATTATTCATCTCCATAATATTCACGGATATTACCTTAATGTTGAAATACTATTTAAATTTTTAAAAGAAATTAACAAACGAGTTATTTGGACACTTCATGATTGTTGGGCTTTTACTGGGCATTGTTCTCATTTTGAATTTATAGGTTGTAATAAATGGAAAACTGGATGTTTTGATTGTCCAGAAAAAAAAGAATATCCTACAAGCTTTATTATGGATAATTCAGAAATAAACTTTCTAAAGAAAAAAGAATTATTTATAGGGGTTAAGGATCTTACAATAATTACTCCATCCAAGTGGCTGGGGAATTTAGTAAAACAGTCCTTTTTAAACAATTATCCTACAAAAGTAATTCATAATGGTATAAATTTGGATATTTTCAAACCAACAATTAGTGATTTTCGAGAAAAATATAAATTAAAAAATAAATTTATAATACTTGGAGTTGCAAATGTATGGAATCGGAAGAAAGGTCTAAATCACTTTATCGAACTTGTAAATAATCTTGAAAAAGATGAAGTGATAGTACTAGTAGGATTAACAGAAAAGCAGATGAAAGAATTGCCTAAACAAATTATTGGTATTCCTTTAACAAATAGCATTAATGATTTAGCAGAAATTTATTCAGCAGCAGATGTATTTGTAAATCCAACATTAGAAGATAATTTTCCAACAACAAATATTGAAGCATTAGCATGTGGAACACCTGTCTTTACGTTTAATTCAGGAGGAAGTACAGAAAGTATCGATGAAACATGTGGGAGAATAATAAATCCTAAAAATACTATAGGAATAATAGACTGTTTAAAAACATATAGAACTAATAATCTAATTAACTCTTCAGATTGTATAAATAGAGCAAAACAGTATAATAGGCAAAATCAGTATAATAGATATTTGGAATTATATTTAAAGGAAGGTATAGAATCAGAGAGTTTAGTATTACCTTCTAATTTAGGGAGTTAATTTCATGAAAAGAATCTTAGTAGTAGTAGATAATCTAAATAGTGGTGGTATTGCATCCGTGGTACTAAATATTTCGGAGGCAGTTGATCCCAACAATTATATTTTTGATTATATTGTTTACAAACAACCTAATAAAGAGGTAATACAAAGAATAAAAAAAATAAAAGGAAACTATTTTGTTGTTAAAAGATTAAGTGAGACAACTCCATTTAGTTATGTAAATAATATTAGAGAAATTATTAGAAATAATGGTCCTTATGATGTCCTACATTCACATACCTCAAGCTTTATTTGGCTATCTTGTTTAGCTGCAAAAAAAGAAAATATCCCTATTAGAGTAGGACATGCACATGGAAGTAAGAATTCTAAGCAATTTTTTTTTAGTGAATGGTTATATTCAATTTTAAAATATCTAAATAGTATATATTGTACGAAAAAAATAGCATGCGCTGATAAATCAGGGAATTATATTTTTGGAAATGAATTTGATTTTATCCCCAATTTTATTGATCACGAAAAATTCTTAGAAGTAAAAAAAGAAGATATAAATGAATTTATGTTTAAACATAATATTGCTAAAGATGCCGAGATTTATTGTTTTGTTGGTTATTTAGGAGGAGAAAAAAATCCGATGTTTGCTTTACAGCTATTTAAAAAGATTTTAATGGAAAATGCAAATTCATTTTTACTTATAGCTGGAGATGGACCGGATTCAAAACGATTAGAAGAATATATCAAGGCAAATCAGATGGAAAATAGAGTGAGAATGCTTGGAAATACAGACAAAGTAAGAGAAATACTACAAACATCTGATATTTTATTAATGCCCTCATTTTCTGAAGGGATGTCTATGGCATTATTAGAAGCCCAAATTTCAGGTGTAAATTGTATCGTATCATCTAGTGTACCAAAAACTAATGACATTAAAGCTGGTTTATTTCATCAAAGTCCCTCCTCTGATCTTGAGAGTTGGTACAGAATAATAAAAGGTGTTAAAAAGAAAAATAAAGCTAGTAAGTTAGAAATTATGAACGCGTTAGAGAGTATTGGTTACAATAAAGAAAATATAGCTAGCAAATATGAATTAATATATTCAAATCAATCATTATACTGAATTTTAAAGAAAATCGTAGGTGAAAATTAGATGAGAGAAATTTTGATAAATGAAACTACGCCGCTTAAAAAAAAACAATATTATGAAAATTTATTTACTATTGGAATTATGATATCAATTAATATTCTTCTTATCACTGTAGCAGTTTATATAAAAGATTACTCATTTCAAAAATGGGTATTTCTTTTTGCCGCAATATCAATCATTCAATTCATCATAAATATTTTTACATTAAGGAAACTAGAGGGGAAATTATTTTCATTAACAATATTATTTTTTATATTTTCTTTTATAACTCATCTCGGTATAGTAATTATTTTCGGGTTTGACATTGATATAGATTTACCCTGGAATCCGCTATTAACAATTTCAATGACTATGTTCAAAGATGCATCTTTATTTTCCTTATGTAGCCATTTATTTTTAACTCTAGGAATGTCACTTATTTTGAGGAATAAACCAAAGATATCTTTTTCTAAACCTATAGATAACGAAAGTGGAATTTATCAATTGTTTTTGACTAAAAATATTGGTGCGATTTTTGTTCTATTTGGGTTATTACCAATGCTTTATATCGATTTTAGTAAAATAATTGTGTATTTGAATGGAAATTATTTAGACACTTTTCAACTAGGGTTGCCAGGCTTTTTATATATTATGTCTAGTTTTTTTGATATTGGAATAATAATGGTAATAATAGGCAATAAAAGGGATGAAAAAAAGGTCTTATTAATTTTATTTCTTACAACAATTTATAAAGGTATATTAATGTTTACAGGTGGTAGAGGAGAACCTATTCTATATTTATTAACATTATATTTCATTTATTTTAATTTTATTAAAACAGTAAAACTGAAACCCCTTCAAATTTTCTCGAATTTGATTTTAATTTATACCATGGGTTTTTTTATTACTTTTATCAGTCAAATACGAATGATGTCCATCAACAGTATAGACACCTATATGGAACTCTTTAAATCATCATTTATAGACTTCTCTCCATTCTCAATCATAGCAGAGTTTGGAAGTACCATCATTACTTTAGGTATTGCAATGGATTATTTTTCAAATATTAATGACTTTCAATATGGATTAAATTATTTATATGCATTATTAAATATATTTCCTAATCTAGGAGGTATATTGGATTTTACTGTATCCAAATCAATATATATATATAATTTCCCTATACATTTAAGGACATTTTTAGGAGGATCTTATTTAGGGGAGATATTTTATAGTTTTGGGTATTTTGGTATGATTTTTACTGGATTTATAGGGATGGCAATAAGTTATATATCTTTAAAATTAAATGAATTTTTTATAAAGCAAAAGTATATTAAATTGTCCATTTTGTTAATATTATTTCCAAATATATTATGGTGGACAAGAGCCTATTTTGTTGATATGGTTAGAGATTTTGTTTGGATTTCAATATGCATTATTATATTAACTTTTTTATTTAAGAATTATAGTTATCTAATGAGTCCTAAAAATTGGCTTTTAGGGAGAGTAAATAATGAAAAACATACTAGTTAGCATTCATTGTTTAACGTATAATCATGAGAATTTTATAGCAGAGGCGATCGAAAGTTTTTTAATGCAAAAGACTAATTTCATGTTTGAAATATTAATTCATGATGATGCTTCTACTGATAGAACACCTGAAATTATTAAGGAGTATGAGCTGAAATATCCTGATTTAATAAAGCCAATTCTTCAATTAGAGAACCAGTATTCTAGAGGGGGTTCAGTAAATACTATAAATTTTATTAATTTAAATCGTGCAAAAGGAAAATATATTGCCGTGTGTGAAGGTGATGACTACTGGACGGATCCTTATAAATTACAGAAGCAAGTTGATTATATGGAAAAAAATATTGATTGTAGTTTATGTGTTCATAGTGGACATGTAGTGGCAGCAGCTGATAAAACAATACAATCATCAAATCGGCCCAATAAAGGTAATAAAATTTTTACAGTCGAAGAAGTCATTGAAGGTGGTGGTGGATTATTTTTAACAAATTCAATGCTATTCCCAAAAAAATTCGCGTTAGAAAGAAATGAATTTTTAGATAATGCGCCAGTAGGTGATTATCCATATGCTATTAACTTATCGTTGTTAGGCAAAGTTTATTATATAGATGAATTTATGTCAGCTTACCGAGTAGGTGATAGTGCCTCTTGGACGGCAAGAGAGTTTAATAGTATCGAAAATAAAAAGCGGCATTATGCAGAAATTGAAAAAATGCTCGATAATATAAATGTTTATACGGATTTTAGATATGAGAATGTTATTACTAAAACAAAAATTAAAAATAAATTTTACTTTTTATTAGAACAAAAAAAATACCATGAAGCAAAAAACGGAAATTATAAAGAATATTATTTAACATTAAGTCTTAAGAGAAAATTTATTATTTTAATGGATCAATATAGTCCTTTTATTTCTAAAGTTTTCAGAGAAATTAAAAGGAGGATAATTGTATGGAACTCCATATAACAAAGTTTAAAGTTCTATCATCTCTTTTGTGGAAACTAATGGAAAGAGGTGGGGTACAGGGGATCCAGTTTATAGTAATGATTGTTCTAGCACGAATGCTATTACCGAATGATTTTGGATTAATCGTTTTAGTTACAGTGTTTATTTCTATGGCTGGCATCATCACGCAAGGAGGTTTTAATCTAGCTTTAATTCAAAAGAAAAAAGTTGATGAAGTTGATTTTTCATCGGTCTTTTATTTAAACTTGTTTATTGCATTTACTCTATACATGTTACTCTTTTTCACAGCACCATATATAGCCTCATTTTTTGAACAACCTCAATTAAAATTAATTTTAAGAATACTTGCTTTAACCTTATTTATTTCTTCTTTTAGTGCAATTCAAAATTCTATCATATCTAGAGAATTTCAATTTAAAAAACTATTTATTAGTACATTGATTGCTTCAATTTTAGCTGGAATTGTTGGTATAACGATGGCATCTGCTAATTATGGCGTATGGGCTTTGGTAGGTTTTCAATTAACAAATCAACTACTAGTTACGATAATATTGTGGTTTAACATAAAATGGAGACCGAAATTTCTATTTTCTTTTAAAAGAATTAAGATTCTATTTTCATTTGGATGGAAGTTACTTGTATCATCTTTAGTTGATGCGATAGATCTTAATATTAGAAATTTATTAATTGGTAAGTTGTTTAGTCCAGCTCTATTAGGTTTTTATAATCGGGGTGAGCAATTCCCTAACTTACTTGTGAATAATATAAATGGAGCGATACAAGCTGTTATGTTTCCTGCACTATCTTCTCATCAAGATGATCAACATAGGGTGAAACAGATGGTTAGGAGAGCTATTGTAACGAGTTCTTTTATCATTTTCCCTATGATGGTCGGACTAGCTGTTACAGCAGAACCTTTAGTTAAGATTTTACTGACAGAAAAGTGGTTACCTGCTGTACCGTTCATACAAATATTTTGTATCTGCTATGCATTATGGCCCATTCATACAGCCAATTTACAGGCTATTAATGCATTAGGGAGAAGTGATATATTCCTTAAATTGGAAATAATTAAAAAACTAATGAGCATTATATTATTAATAGCGAGTATCCCTTTAGGTGTTTATGCAGTAGCGATTAGTTTAGTTATTGGTGGAGTATTAGCCTCGTTCATTAATGCATATCCCAATGCAAAATTACTCAACTATAGTATTCGGGAGCAAATGAATGATGTGATGCCTTCCCTTCTCATAGCTATTGTTATGGGGTCCGTTATATATACAATTCATTGGCTTCCAGTATCTTCTTCTATAACAATAATAGCTCAAGTCTTTGTTGGCATAGTTTTATATATAGGATTAGCTGCCATTTTTAGACTTGAATGTTATTCTTATTTACTTGTAACAATAAAACAACTGTTAGAAAGTAGAAAAAATATACAACTAAAGGGTTATGAAAAGGCATAACTATAGGGCAGTACTAATTTAATTTATAAAATGAGGTGATTAAAAAGGATGAAAGAAATTGGCGGCTATTTTGAATTGGAGCATTTAATTAGCGATGAATATTACAAAGACTTAATACATTTAAACACTGCAAGGAATGCTTTACTATATCTAATTAAGTTAAAGGAAATTGAAAAAGTTTATATTCCATATTATCTAGGTAATTCAGTAAGGGATATGTTACAGAGATATGGATATAAATACGAATACTATAGAATCGATACTGATTTTAGCCCTATTTTTAATGGGAATCTTCAAAAGCAAGAATATCTTTATATTGTTAACTATTTTGGACAATTATCAGAAGAAAAAATACTAAGTCTGAAAAATCAACATAAACAAATAATTATTGATAATTCCCAGGCTTTTTTTCAAAGACCGTTAAATTCAATAGATACCATCTACTCATGTAGGAAATTTTTCGGTGTACCGGATGGGGCTTATTTATCAACAGATAAAAAATTAGATGTAGAATTAGAAATTGATATTTCTAAAGATAGGGTAGAGCATCTTTTAGGACGCTTTGAAGGAAAAGCCTCAGATTATTATAAAAATTTTTTAGAAGTGGATGAACGATTTTATGGAGATTCTATAAAGCAAATGTCTAAACTTACTCGTAATTTAATGGGAGCAATTGACTACCAGAATGTTTTAAGGAAAAGAAATAGTAATTATAGATATTTAGAAAAAGAGCTAAATAAACTTAATCAGAAAAAATTTATTTCTCCTAAGGGCCCTTTTTGTTATTTATTTTTCACTAAAAATGGGTTGCAACTTAGAAAAAATTTAGCAAAAAAAAATATATATATTCCTATACTTTGGAGCAATGTATTAAACATATCACTAGAAGAAAGTATTGAGTATCAGTATAGTGCAAATTTATTACCGATACCATGTGACCAACGTTACGAGCAAGAAGATATGAAATATATAGTTGAGTCTATAAATATTGAAGAAAAAATTTACTATTAATTTAATAAAAAAGGAGAACAATTTAATGGAGAATTTATATTTGAGAGCTTTTGAGTATAGTGATTTGAGCTTATTAAATAAAATAAGAAATGATGATATTCTTTTTCAAACTACTGTAGGGAATAAATACTATATCTCTTCTGAATATGATAAAAAATGGATAGAAGATAAAATATTTAATAATAATAAGCAGCTTTATCTCGTTGTTTGTTGTAGAGGGATTGATGAACCAATCGGATATGTCTGTGCAACTAATATTGATTATATAAATAGAAAGGCTGAATGGGGTGGTTTAATAATATCAAAAGAATTTGTAAGTAAAGGATTTGGGACAAATGCTGGCTATCTATTGCTAGACCATTTGTTTGGAGAGCTTGGAATGAATATGGTTTATGCATATGTAAAAGAAGATAATAAAGCATCCTATAGACTATCTGAAAAGTATGGTTTTAAAAAAGATGGTTTAATTAGAGATTTTGTATTTAAACAAAACAGTTTCCATAATGCCTTCATATTCACTATAGTGCGTTCAGAGTATGAAAATTTACATTTGAATAGAGAAGAGCGGAGTCTTGATTTTATTAAATAGAAAATTATAACAGTAAAGGTGATCATATGACCAAACCTATTCAAATTACAAGCTCTTCAATGCCGGATTTTAATGAATATATAAAAGAAATAAAAGATTTATGGGAAAGTAAATGGCTTACTAATCAAGGGGAGAAGCATAATCAATTAGAAAAAAGGTTAACTGATTATTTAGACACTAAAAATATTGCACTATTTTCAAACGGCCATTTAGCCTTAGAGTATATTATAGAAACATTTCAACTTAGTGGCGAGGTTATTACAACACCATTTACATTTGCCTCAACTACTCATGCCATTGTAAGAAAAGGGTTAACTCCTATTTTTACGGATATTAATCCGGATGATTATACAATGCAAACGGATAATTTAGAGAGTCTAATAACAGAAAAAACATCGGCTATTATTCCTGTTCATGTATATGGTAATATATGTAATGTTAAAAAAATTGAGCAGTTAGCAAAAAAATATAATTTGAAAGTAATTTATGATGCTGCACACGCATTTGGAATCACGTTAAATGGAGAAAGCGTAGCCAACTTTGGAGATGCATCTATGTTCAGTTTCCATGCTACAAAAGTATTTCATACAATCGAAGGTGGGGCATTAACATTCAAAGATTCTAATCTGAAAAATAGAATTGATTCTTATAAAAACTTTGGTATTACTGGACCTGAATCAGTTGAATTCATTGGTGGAAATGCAAAGATGAATGAGTTTCAGGCAGCTATGGGTTTATGTAATATTAGAAACGTAGATCGAGAAATTGAGAAGAGAAAATTAGTTTATGCTAGATATATTGAGAAACTTAGCGGAATTGCCGGAATTAGATTACCTTATATTTCTAAAGGTGTAGTTAGTAATTATGCTTATTTTCCAATATTATTTAACAGCTTTAAAATTAGAGAAGAAATGTATCAGGAATTTTTGGAGCAGGGCATAAACACAAGAAAATATTTCTATCCTTTAACAAGTCAATTAGAGTGTTACCAATCACAATTCACCCCAAATCATACCCCAGTTGCACTACAAGTTTCACAACAAATTTTAACACTCCCACTTTATGCAGATTTAAGTTTTGAACAGGTTGATCGTATTTGCAATGTTATTGAAGGAATCAAAGTAAAAGGTAGTTAAAGGTGGTATTAAACCATGAAGCTTGCAATTATGCAACCGTACTTTTTCCCCTATATAGGATATTTTTCATTAATGCAGGAAGCAGATCAATTTATCATATTTGATACTGTGCAATTTCAAAGAAAAAGCTGGATGGTGAGAAATTGCATTTTGAATCTAAATGGTGGCAGTTCGTACATTCATTTGCCAGTAAAAAAAGCACCATTGAGTTCCTGTATTAAGGACATCTATGTCGATGATGAAATAGACTGGAAGGAAAAATTATTTAACCAACTCCAAATCTACAAAAAAGCTCCTTATTTTACAGAAACAATCAAAGTACTGGAAAAAGCTTTAAATAGTAATTATAAAACATTAACTGATATCAATAAGAATTTGCTAGTGGAAATAAGCAATTATCTAAATTTAAAGTGCAAAATAAGTGTATTTTCTGAAATGGAACTAGATATTGAAGAAGTGTACACAGCTGATGAATGGGCATTAAATATCTCGAAAAAATTAAACGCAACTGAATATATTAACGCACCAGGAGGCGTATGTTTTTTTGATCGGGAAAAATACGAAAATAATAATATTAAATTGAAGTTTATAAAAAATAAATTAAATCCATACAAACAATTTCATTTAGACTTTGTACCTGGTTTGTCAATTATAGATGTAATAATGTTTAACAGTATTAATAAAATACATGAAATGTTGGTTAATTATGAAGAAATTTTTCAGGAAACTATATCCTAGAGCTGAGGTGAGTATTTAATGAAAGGAATTCTACTAGCAGGCGGGACAGGAACGAGACTATATCCGATTACAAAATCCGTATCCAAGCAAATGCTGCCTATTTACGATAAGCCAATGATTTATTATCCACTGTCCGTTTTAATGTTGGCGGGTATTCGCGAAGTATTAATCATTTCTACACCTCGTGATATAGGCGGTTTTAAAGAGCTGTTAGGAGATGGAAGTAAGCTCGGCATGACATTTGAATATGCCATTCAGGAACAACCGAATGGGTTAGCAGAAGCCTTTATTATTGGTGAACAGTTTATAGGGAATTCATCCGTTGCCCTTGTTTTGGGGGATAATATTTTTTACGGTTCGAATTGGATAGACCGTTTACACGAAGCAACAAAACTAAAAGAAGGCAGTATACTTTTAGGGTGTAATGTCAAAGATCCAAGAGCATATGGAGTGGTTGAAATCGATGGAAATGGTAATGCTATTTCAATTGAAGAAAAGCCTGAAAATCCAAAATCATCATATGCAATTCCTGGCCTGTATTTCTTTGATTATCAGGTTGTGGAGTTTGCAAAAAATGTTAAACCATCCGCTCGTGGAGAGATGGAGATTACTTCTATTTTAGAAGCTTATCTACAAATAGGTCAGTTGAAAGTCGAATTAACAGGGCGTGGATTAGCATGGCTAGATACAGGTACACATGAGTCTTTACTGGAAGCCTCGAATTTTGTGGAGGTAATGCAAAAGCGGCAAGGTTTGTATATTGCATGTATAGAAGAAATTGCCTATCGAAAGGGTTATATTACAAAAGAACAATTAATAGAGCTCGCTCTACCTCTAATGAAATCGGAATATGGAAAATACTTGTTGGAACTTTCGCGCGCGCATGAATATTTGTATGTATCTGCGAAATGAAATGAGGGGATATTGGTGAATAATAGAAAAATTTTAGTCACTGGTGGTGCAGGCTTCATCGGCGGGAATTTTATACATTATATGATTAAAAAGTATCCAATGTATGAGATTTATAATGTAGATAAACTGACGTATGCTAGTGATTTAATAAAGCATAAGGATTTGGAAAAAAACGATCATTATCATTTTATTGAAGCGGATATTGTAGAGCATGATCGAATGATATCACTATTCGAGGAATTGAAGTTTGATTTTGTCGTTCATTTTGCTGCTGAAAGTCATGTAGATCGTTCAATTTTAGAACCTGACATTTTTGTACAAACTAATGTTTTAGGTACACAAGTGCTATTGGAATCAGCGAGGCGTGTAGGTATTACAAAATTTATTCACGTCTCAACAGATGAAGTGTATGGGGAATTGGATTTTGATCCAACAAGTTTTTTTACAGAAGAAACACCGATAAAACCGAATAGTCCCTATAGTGCAAGTAAGGCATCCTCGGATTTGCTGGTCCAAGCATATCACCATACTTACCAGTTACCCATGAATATTACACGTTGTTCCAATAATTACGGTCCATACCATTTTCCGGAAAAGTTAATTCCTTTAGCAATCAGTCGGATTTTGAAAAATGAAAAAATACCTGTATATGGAGATGGACAAAATATCCGGGATTGGTTACATGTATTTGACCATTGCTCGGCTATTGATTTAGTCTTGCATGAAGGCATCAATGGTGAGGTATACAATATTGGTGGGCATAATGAACGTACAAATCTTGAAGTGGTAAAAACAATTATCCAGGCATTAGGGAAATCAGAAGACCTAATTCGATTTGTTGAGGATCGTTTAGGTCATGATAAGCGTTATGCAATTAATTCCTCTAAATTAAAGCAATTAGGATGGAAGCCACAATATACATTTGAAATAGGTATAGACCAAACAATCAAATGGTATATTGAAAATAAACTATGGCTAGAGGAAATTAAGAATAAAGCATTGCATTTGCCTTAAGAAATATTTGGATTGACTGTGTAAATAACCATAAAAAACAGGCATCTCCAGTTCGATGAGTATATATACACTCTAGGAGATGTCTATTTTATTTAGGGACGAAATATAAATAAAACGTAATCAATACTGAGCCGTTATTTATCTGAAAGGTTTATGGGGGAGGCCGTTATGAAATTTAGATCAAAAGAAATTCTATTAATCATTATCTTTTTATCAATGATTCTAACTGCATGTTCAGAAAAAGCTGAATCAGGAGTAATAGATATTATCATTGAAGACATACATGTTGAAATGAATGACGGTATAAAACTGGCTAATCGTATCTACCGCCCAAATGACAATAATCGTTATCCTGTATTATTAGCTAGAACTACATACAACAGTGGTGCATTTAGCAATACAGAAGAAGGCGATTACCGGGAACTTGGAATCCGAATGGCTAAAAAGGGCTATGTAGTTGTAATTCAAGATGTAAGAGGCCTATACGGTTCTGAAGGTGAATGGCTATTGTTCAAGGATGATGCTATTGATGGCTATCAAACTGTAGTTTGGCTAAATGACCAAACATGGAGTAATGGAAAGGTTGGCGTTTTTGGGACATCTGCTCTTGGCATGACAGCCAATTTATTGGCTACAACTAATCCACCAGGACTAAAGGCTGCATTCGTTCAAATGGCACCCTCCCAATTTTATGAAGAAGTAATAGCAGACGGTGGAATTTATAGACATGAACTTGCTACTAGGTGGATGTATTTTATCAACTCAGCGTATTCAGTAAAAATGTTGGAGCAAGGAAATATCAATGAAGAAACATATAAGAAAATATTGGAAATCAATGAAGAATTTCCAAAATTATTTATGCATACACCGATTAATCGTTTTCCTTATGTAAGTGAAAATCCATTATTTACTTCGTTCTTTGAACATTATATTCAGGATGATTACTTTGATTATTATGATATTCCAGCTAACTTCTCAAATATAACTATCCCTATTTATCATCTCGGAGGTTGGTACGATACGTTTTTAGAAGGAACAATGAAAAACTACCTAGGGCTGCAGCAAAATGGGGGCAAGGGGGCAAAAGGAAACCAAAAGCTTCTCATGGGACCTTGGACACATCAAGATTTCGGACCAAATGGTATAGAAGGTGATAGTGCTTTCTTTGAAGGAGATGAAATCTATTTAATTGACGAGATGGAACGATGGTTTGATTATTGGTTAAAAGATATCGATACGGGCGTTATGAAAGAGGATCCGGTAAAGTATTATACATTAGGATCAAATGAATGGAAAACTACAAAAGATTGGTTAGATGCAGCTGGGGAAGAACAGAAATGGTATTTTCATACTGAAAAAAGTAACAGTTCAAATTCGATTAATGATTCGCTATTGTCGAAAGAACAGTCACTACTAGAAGGTAAAGATCAGTTTAGTTATGACCCTAAAAATCCAATTATTACAATTGGAGGGAGAAATCTCTTTGGGGATATGGGGCTTGGACCATTAGATCAACGACCTGCCGAAAAACTTTCTTTAACATATACATCGGAACAGTTAACTGAACAATTAGAAGTAAGGGGCAATGTTTCAACAACCTTATATGTTTCTTCTGATGCAATTGATACGGATTTCACTGTGAAGTTGACTGATGTTTCTCCCGATGGTACTTCTTATTTATTAAGTGAAGGTGCTATGCGGATGCGATTCCGTGAAGGTCTTGATAAAGAAGTACTTATGGAAGATGGGAAGGTGTATAAAATCAATATCAATTTACAAGAAATTAGTCATGTATTTAAAGAGGGACATAGAATACGAGTAGCGGTATCAAGCAGTAATTTCCCGCGATTTGACCGAAACTCAAATACTGGAAATCCGCTTGGCGTGGATTCAGTTGAAGATTTTGTGATTGCTGAAAATACAGTTTATATAGGTGCTGACCAGCCATCACATATCAGTCTACCAGTCATTAATAAGTAATGATTCTATTATTAACATCTTTAAATTAGATTTAACTTGTTTAGTTTGGGAATTAACTTCAAAGACTTGAAAAGGCTGAATTCTGACAATAGAATTCAGCCTTTTGTTTATAAATCAGTAATTAATAACAATTTATATTCATATAATAGTATATCTTAGAAATATTTTAGAAACTAGAAAATAAAATAATAGTAGAAATGATGAAGTTATTAAACATATGATATGAGGCTAATTACCATGACTCAAATACTCCAAATAGGTATTTAAAAAAATCCTTAATTGTACCGGCTTTAGCCAAATGGGGGGACGTAAATGGCGAGAATAAAGGCGATAGAATATCATTTTCCAGCAAGAAAAGTTTCTAATGACCCACAGAATAAATTAACAAAGAAAATTGGAATTTTAACTAGATATATTGCAGAGGAATATGAAACAGCTTCAGATTTAGCTATAAAGGCTGCTGAAAAATTGTTTGAAAAAGATGTATGTATAAAGAGTGAGATAGACTTTTTATTGTTCTGCACCCAAGCTCCAGATTATATTTTACCAACAACCGCTTGTATCATTCAGGAGAAATTAAAATTACCTACTAGTTGCGGTGCTTTAGATTTTAATTTAGGATGTTCTGGCTTTGTATATGGTCTTTCGCTTGCAAAAGGATTAATTGATAGTGGACAAGCGAAAAATATATTGTTATTAACAGCGGATACTTACAGCAAATTTATAAATGAAAATGATTTAAGTACAGCCGTATTGTTTGGTGATGCAGCAGCGGCAACTATAATTTCGGAATCTTCAGATAATAATGATATTGGTCACTTTGTATTTGGAACGGATGGTAGTGGTGCAGAAGATTTGATTATTTTTTCAGGTGGATCTAAAGAACCTCTTAATTTTGAAACTTTATTAGAAGTGGAAGATGAGAAAGGTAATAGAAGAGCCCGAAACAATTTGTATATGAATGGACCGGAAGTATTTAATTTTGCTATGAGAGAGGTACCAAAAGCTATTAATGAATTGTTGAATAAGGAAAATACAACGCTGGGTAATTATGATTTTTTTGTTTTTCATCAAGCAAATAAATATATGCTTGATGCTTTAAGAAGGAGAATTGGCATTGATCAAGAGAAGTTTTCTATTCAGTTGAATGATTCGGGTAATACGGTATCATCTACGATTCCTATTGCTTTAAAAAGAGAAATTGAACTTGGTAATGTAAAAAAAGGAGATAAAGTTATGTTGGTTGGGTTCGGTGTGGGGCTATCTTGGAGTGTTTGTTCAATTAAGTTATGTATCTAAAATACTACTAGTAATAAGGAGATTCATAATATGAATTTAAAACAATTTACTGCATTATGTGAAGAGATTTTAGAGTTAGAAGAAGGTGCATTAAAAATGGAGACCCGTTTAGAAAGTATAGAAGAATGGGACTCCTTAACTAGAATGGACTTAATTTCTTATTGTGACGAAAAATTTGACACAACTCTACCTATAGAAATATTTCAGGATAGTGAAACATTTCAAGATGTAGTAGCTAAATTGGAGAGATATTTGCAGGTAGAAATTATATGAAAAATGAAGAGCTACTTGTATTAGTTGGCGACGGTGAATTTGCTGAAATTGCATATGAGTATTTTACTTTTGATTCTCCTTTTAAGGTAGTAGCTTTTGCGGTTGAGAAGGAGTATATAAAAAAAGAAACGCTGTTTGATTTACCGATTATACCATTTGAAGAAATTGAACAAAGGTATCCTCCTGATCAGTATAAAGTTTTTGTAGCGATTAATAGTACTCAATTAAATAGACCTAGAACTAGATTATTCAACTTAGTAAAAAATAAAGGATATAAGGTAGTCTCATACATTAGTTCAAAGGCATTTGTTTGGAGAAATGTTTCAATTGGTGAAAATACCTTTATTTTTGAAAATAATGTTTTGCAACATTATGTAGTTGTAGGAAATAATGTGATTATTTGGAGTGGGAATCATATCGGGCATCGTTCAGTTATCAAAGACAATACTTTTATTTCATCTCATGTTGTTATAGCTGGTCGCAGCGAAATAGGGGAGAGTTGTTTTTTGGGTGTAAATAGTACGTTTAATGGAAATATTAAAATAGGAAAGGATTGTTTCATTTCCTCGGGAGCAGTTGTTAATAAAGATACTAGAGAAGGATTAATTTATTCGGGGAATCCTGCAAAATCTAATAAAATAACGAGTTATAGATATTATGGAATAGAAGCAGAATAGAACCTTTTCTAGATTTAGCGAAGATGTAGTAAAAAGGTTTCGAGGGGGAAACATAAGTGGAAGAATCAATCTGGCTACTAGAAATTGCAAAAATAATAAAAAAGCGTATATGGCTTATTATTACTTTAATTGTTATTAGCTGTGTAATAAGTGCAGGGATTAGTTTTTATGCATTAACCCCAATCTATCAAGCTCAGACACAAATTTTAGTAAATCAAAAGATTACTTCCGAGGAAGGTTATTCTTGGCAATCTATGGATACAGATTTACGCTTAATTAACACATATAATGTCATCATTACAAGCCCGGCTATTCTTTCTTCTGTAATCGAAAAACTTAATCTAGATGTTACCCCAGCACAATTAACAAAACAAATATCGCTTTCAAATGAAAGCGAATCTAAAGTTGTTAATATCCGCGTTGAAGATACTAATCAAACAAAAGCAGTCGAAATTTCAAATACATTAGCAGAAATATTTAAAGAACAAATTCCACAGCTGATGAGCGTTGATAATGTTTCTATTTTATCTGCAGCAACATTAAGTGATAAACCAATTCCTGTAAAGCCTAACAAAATACTGAATATTATGTTCGGCGGTTTAATCGGTCTCATGCTTGGGACTTGTTTAGTCTTCTTACTTGAGCTATTGGATAACACCATAAAAAGTGAAAGTGATGCCGAAACTTTCTTAAATTTGCCAGTAATAGGTATTATAGATGTCATTGCTGACGAAAAGAAAAAGAAGTTTTCTTTCACATCTCGAAAGGTTAGGAGGACTTAAATATGTTTAAATTAAGACGCAAAAGAAAGAAATCCAGTGCACAAATCGCACGTAAGCTAGTAACAATTTCCGAAACTAATTCATATATAATTGAACAATTTCGAACACTCCGAACAAATATTTCATATTCCATGCCTGAACAGCCTTTGAAAACAATTTTGATTACTTCATCGACACCAGGGGAAGGAAAATCTACGAATGCAGCGAATCTAGGCATTGTATTTGCCCAGGAAGGAAAAAGGGTGCTGATCATCGATGGGGATATGCGCAAGCCTACACTGCACCAAACATTTAAAAAATTCAATAAAGTGGGTCTTTCCAATTTGCTCCTGAAAAAAGCGGCTGTGTATGAGGCGGTGCAGGATACTTTTGTAGTGGGGCTTAATGTAATTACAAGCGGTCCGACTCAAAAAAAATCTTCTGAGTTGTTAGCTTCCCGTTTGATGGACATTTTGTTGCTTGAAGTGAAAAAAGACTACGACATCATCTTAATCGATTCGCCGCCGCTTCTGTCTGTAGCAGATGCGCAAATTATGGCCAGCAAATGCGACGGGACCATTCTGATTTTAAATACAGGGGTTGTTGATAAGCGGGCGGTTAAAAAAGCGAAAGCGTTATTGGCTGCTTCCCACACAAAAATTTTAGGTGTTGTATTGAACAATTATAAAACACCTAGTCACCATAATTACTACGAAGAATATAGTTTCTCTGATTAATTTTCTTTAAGTATATATGATTTTCAAAGTCTATTTTAGAAATAACGCGCATACAATGACGTACAGGCAATAAAAATTGTCTAAAAAGATATTGCAGTACTAGATGAGGGGGAAATAGCTGTGGATTCATTGAAAGTATCATCTCGTTCTAATCCTAATTCTGTTGCAGGAGCACTCGTTGCGGTAATACGAGAGCAAGGTTTTGCAGAAATGCAGGCTGTAGGTGCAGGTGCGTTAAACCAAGCAATTAAAGCAGTAGCAATCGCAAGAGGGTTTGTGGCTCCAAGTGGTACAGATTTAATTTGTGCCCCGGCTTTCGCAGACATTACAATTGCGGGAGAAGATCGGACGGCGTTAAAACTGCTCGTTGAAAAAAGAACTCGAAATCATCAATAGTCAGACACCCGCTTAGTAGCCAATTTGTGCTAAGCGGGTGTTTTTTGGTTTGCATGGAGGATAAATTGGTGGAACTTTATCGGTTCAGCACTAAAACTTGTGGTTGCTTTTCTAATAAAATTTTACTTGATTGGTGGGCTTACGGCAAGACAGCGCTATAGCCACGTGATACGTGTCTATATCACTGCCTTTATTGCCGTTTGCGAGGCCCACCAATCCTAAAATTTTGCCCTCGTTATAAAGTGAAGTAAAAACATCCAATCAAGCCGCTTGCGCTATCGCGAGGCGGCGGAGAGCAAAAATACTATGTTCTATCTCTTCATTTTTGCGTTAAAATCCATTTTATTCCAAAGTAGAATGACTTGGAACTATGGGGGGAGCCAAAATACTTGCTGCAACGGGCATGAGCTTTCAAAAAAAGAATTTTTAATTTAATCGTCAATTTAGTTATGTTATTCGCCACTTTTTCAAAAAATTGAAATTCTCACGCCTAACTCTGTAAGCGTTCCTCATTTACTTTAGAACGCAACCCTTTTACATAATTAATCGTCCTGCAATTAAAGAAATCCCATATAAATATAAGGGAATAGAAATCTTGATTTTTATTCAAAACTAATTGTGTACAAAAACTTTCCGTCAAAGGTCTGATTTTTAATACTATATGACATTTGCAATAGAAGAGACTAACACTTCATGTTAAACTAATGTAGGAAAAATAACTATAAGTAGCTATACTTGATATCAGCTACATTCGCTCTAACCATTATATAATACAGCAATTTTAAGGAGATGTTGAAATGTTACATCAGCTTTCATGGAAAGTCGGTGGGCAGCAAGGTGAAGGGATTGAGAGTACAGGTGAAATTTTCTCAATGGCAATGAATCGTCTAGGTTATTTCCTATACGGTTACCGTCATTTCTCTTCTCGAATTAAAGGTGGCCATACGAATAATAAAATTACAGTTCGTCCGACAGAAGTACGCGCAATTGCGGACGATTTAGATATACTAGTGGCGTTTGACCAAGAAACAATCGACGTGAACTATAAAGAATTAACACCAAGTAGTATCATATTAGCCGATGCGAAATTCAATCCAACAAATCCGGAAGATTGTGTCGCACCATTATATGCTGTACCATTTACGGAAATTGCGGCTGAGCTTGGTACGTCTTTAATGAAAAACATGGTGGCAATTGGAGCAACTGCAGCACTTTTAAACTTGGATGAATCCGTTTTCCAAAGTGTTGTAAATGAAATTTTCGGGCGTAAAGGTGAAGAAGTCGTTGCGAAGAATATCGAAGCGATTGAACGCGGACGTCAGGCGATTTCAGAGCAAATTGGTGACCGTGTAGGCGCATGGGAAATTGCACCTGCTGACGGAAAACGTCGTATGTTCATGATCGGAAATGATGCAGCAGCATTAGGCGCATTAGCAGCCGGCTCTCGTTTCATGGCGGCATATCCAATTACACCGGCATCTGAAATTATGGAATACATGATTAAAAAGCTTCCATTAGTAGGTGGAGCGGTTATTCAAACAGAAGATGAGATTGCTGCAGCGACAATGGCAATCGGTGCGAACTACGGTGGTGTGCGTGCATTTACAGCATCAGCAGGTCCTGGTCTTTCATTAATGATGGAAGCGATCGGTCTTTCAGGTATGACAGAACAGCCGCTTGTTATTTTCGATACGCAGCGCGGTGGTCCATCTACAGGTTTACCGACAAAGCAAGAGCAATCAGATTTAATGGCGATGCTTTACGGTACGCATGGTGAAATCCCTAAAGTCGTGATTGCGCCTTCTACAATGGAAGAAGCGTTTTACGATACGATTCAGGCATTTAATATTGCGGAAGAATTACAATTACCGGTTATCGTAATGACAGACTTACAATTAGCATTAGGTAAACAATCTGTTGAGCCTTTTGATTACAGCAAAATTGAAATCCGTCGTGGTAAAATTGTTGATTCAGTAGAAGATGAAGAAACAAAAGAATACTTTAAACGTTATGAAGTTACAGAAGATGGTGTTTCACCACGTGTATTCCCAGGTTTAAAAGGCGGTATTCACCACGTAACAGGTGTCGAGCACGATGAAACAGGAAAACCATCTGAAGCGCCGGGCAATCGTCGTAATCAAATGGACAAACGTATGCGTAAATTACAGCAAGTCCGTTTTGAAAATCCTGTATATGTGAATGCTCCACATGAAGAGGCAGATGTTTTATTAGTTGGCTTCAACTCAACGCGCGGTGCATTGGAAGAAGTACAGGAAAAGCTGAACTCTGAAGGTGTGAAAGTGAACCACGCACATATTAAGCTAATCCACCCATTCCCTGTAGAAGAAATGAGTGCATTAATGGATCAGGCGAAAAAAGTAATTGTTGTAGAAAACAATGCGACAGGTCAGCTTGCAAATGTGATGAAAATGAATATCGGTGGTCACGCGAAGACGAAATCGATTTTAAAATACGATGGTACTCCTTTCTTACCACGTGAATTAACAAACTTAGTGAAGGAGGAAATTTAATCATGGCAACATTTAAAGATTTCCGGAATTCCGTAAAACCTAACTGGTGCCCAGGCTGTGGTGACTTCTCCGTACAAGCGGCGATTCAACGCGCAGCAGCAAACGTAGGCTATGAACCAAGTGAATTGGCTATCATCTCAGGAATCGGCTGTTCAGGCCGTATTTCAGGCTATATTAACTCATACGGCTTCCACGGTATTCATGGCCGTGCATTACCAATTGCACAAGGTCTTAAAATGGCGAACAAAGACTTAAAAGTTATCGCTTCAGGCGGTGACGGTGACGGCTTCGCAATCGGTATGGGGCACACAATCCATGCAATCCGCCGTAACATCGACATTACGTACGTAGTAATGGATAACCAAATTTACGGTTTAACAAAAGGGCAAACATCTCCACGTTCTGCTGCAGGTTTCATTACGAAATCAACACCAGGTGGGGCAATCGAGCCTTCATTAAAACCATTGGAAGTAGCATTAACAGCAGGTGCGACATTTGTAGCACAAGGCTTCTCAACGGATATTAAAGAACTAACAGCAATGATTGAAGCAGGCCTGAATCATAAAGGCTTCTCATTCATTAACGTGTTCTCGCCATGTGTAACATACAACAAAGTGAACACATACGACTGGTTCAAAGAGAATTTAACAAAGCTAGCGGACATTGAAGGCTATGATTCTTCTAACCGTGAAATGGCCATGCAAACAGTAATGCGCCATGAAGGTCTTGTAACAGGCGTTATTTATCAAGATACAGAAACAACTTCTTATCAAGATAAAATTAAAGGCTATTCAGAGCTGCCGTTAACTGATATCGATATTAGCTTATCGGAAGATCAATTCGATCAACTAATTAAAGAATTCATGTAAATAAAAATTTAGAGCTATACAGGCTGTTATTTCAGCTTGTATAGCTCTTTTTATTTTGGAGTGGTGAGAGGGTGACGATTAATTGTGGTTGAGTGGCGATTAAGTTGAGCGAATTGATGATTATCCGGTTGAAGGTGACGAATAAGTGACCCGTAGTTTCGAACAGTACATATCAATTATCCAATAAACTTCTCCACAATATTTTTTAGTGGGAATTTCTAATTATTTATATACGAATATTTTTCTAACCACCCCTGTAAAGTGATTTATAATTTTTAATAGCATGCTTTTTTATTTACCACATGCTACTTTTTTGATATTCAGCAAAAAAACATAAAATTATGATTTTTATTAATTATTTTCAGAAAAGTAGTGATATTCAATAAAATACCTGTTATATTTAATTAATAAGGTATATTACTGAGTGATATGTTAAATTATCCCATATGTTAAATTACCTAATATTTGGTAATTTATATTAAAAATTTTTGGGATAACTTCTTTTGTTAAGTCGCCTATTATAGTACAATAGCAATAATTATTTTATAAAAGATGTAAAAATATTGGGTTTTTATGCTTGCATTACTGTAGTAGAAAACAATCAACTTCAGTAAAAATAACGCTATTTTAATAACTGGGTAAACTGCTGTAAAAAATAGATAAAACACAGCAAGAATAATACATTTTAGGGGGATGGTTTTTATGAACAGTCAAATTCAACTTATGGTACCGGAGTGGTTTGTCCAAGATGAGCTGCATATTGTGGAAACAATCATTAGTAAAGCTTCCGGTACATCGGGTATTGTGATTGCGGGAGAAAACTTCGATGCTTCCAAGCAGTGTAATCCAATTGTACGTCTTTACACAATTCGTTTAGTTGAAGATCAATATGAATTAGCTAAGGAACTTGAATCATTCCAATTTAAAACAGTAGAAGAGGCAGAATTATTTTGTTCAAAGCTGCCTGAATTAAATGCCATTGATTTGATCATGCTTATGAATAAAGAAGAGCCTGTGCTTTCCATGTAATAGATTATAAAGCTTTGTTGGATGAGATCTCATTTAACAAAGCTTTTTTTGTCGTTCCTTTCTGAGTGCCTCTATTTGTATTTTAATGTAGAAAGGCTACAATGAAAGGAGAATAACAATATTAAGGAAGTGATTTAAATGGCTAGAGGTGTATATATTCACATTCCTTTCTGTCATCAGATTTGTAACTACTGTGATTTTAATAAAGTATTTTTTAAAAATCAGCCAGTGGATGAGTATATTGAAGCACTAGGGCGTGAAATGGCAATGACGGTAGCCAAAACGCCTGAAGCTTTTACTAATATAGAAACAATTTTTCTCGGTGGGGGCACACCTACTGCATTATCCGCACAGCAAATTGAAAAATTATTGCAGCTAATAACGAAACATATTCCGATGTCATCCGTAAAAGAATTTAGTAGTGAAGCGAATCCGGATGAACTCACGATCGAGAAGTTACAGGCGCTTTACAATGGCGGAGTAAATCGCTTAAGTATGGGCGTACAGTCATTTGATCAATCCCTTCTAACGAAGATTGGTCGCACGCATTCCAATGAACATGTATACGAAACGATTCAAAATGCAAAAAATGTCGGCTTTGAAAATATTAGTATTGATCTCATGTATGGACTGCCCGGGCAAACGATGGAGCAGTGGCAAGATACACTGGAGAAAGCATTGGCATTAAAGCTTCCCCATTATTCAGCCTATTCGTTAATCGTCGAGCCGAAAACGATTTTCTATATTCAATATGCAAAAGGGAAATTGGTTTTGCCGACTGAAGATCTTGAAGCTAGTATGTACGGTGTTTTAATGGATACGATGGAAGCGCACGGACTGCACCAGTATGAGATTAGTAATTTTGCGCATGAAGGCTATATATCTACACATAATAAAATTTATTGGGATAACGATGAGTATGCAGGTTTTGGTGCAGGCGCTCACGGATATTTAAATGGTATTCGTTACTCAAATGTCGCACCGATAAAAAAATATATCGAAATCGTTATGGAAGGAAATCTTCCATTATTACAACAACATGAAGTGACAGTTGAGGAAAAGCTAGAAGAGCAAATGTTTTTAGGGCTAAGAAAAACGGCCGGTGTCACACATGCAGAATTTGAAATGAAATTTAATCAATCAATGGAAGACCTTTATAAGGAAACGATTTCACGTTTACTGGAGGAACAGTTGATTGAATTTGATACAAAAGGAATTCGCTTAACTAGAAAAGGTCGATTTATTGGCAATGAAGTTTTTCAGCGCTTTTTAGTAGGGGAATAAAATTAAGTGATGTAAATCCTACTGCGCGTAAAATCGACACAAAAAGAATATTAAAAATTTCGGACGAATTCATTGACATCATTTTAGAGATTTGCTAATTTATATAATATATTAGCACTCCTCTTAATCGAGTGCTAACAGAGGTGAAGAGATGTTAACAAATCGGCAGTTACAAATATTGCAAGCAATCGTAGATGACTTTGTGATGTCTGCTCAGCCTGTTGGTTCGCGTCAACTATCGAAAAAAGAAGGTATTACGTACAGTGCAGCTACGATACGTAATGAGATGGCTGATTTAGAGGAATTAGGCTATTTAGAAAAAACGCATACTTCTTCTGGGAGAGTGCCATCCGAAAAAGGTTATCGCTTTTATGTTGACCATTTACTTAAGCCTCAAGTCATTTCGACTGGCGAAGTAGCACAAATTCACTCGCTCTTTGAAAAACAAATTGTTGAGGCGGAGCAAATTATTAAAGAATCGGCAAATATTTTGTCGGAGTTAACGACGTATACGACGATATTGCTCGGTCCGGATGTGCAAAAGCACCGTGTAAAGAAATTCCAGATCGTTCCTTTAACAGAGGAAACGGCAGTGGCTATTATTGTAACGGATAACGGTCATGTAGAAAATCGTACTTTAACGTTACCAACGGGTTTTAGCCCGCATGATATTGAAAAAATGGTAAATATTCTGAATGACCGATTAGTAGGTGTACCATTATATGATCTTCCAACAAAGCTTCAAACGGAGGCAGTGTCGGTATTGAAATCTCATATTAACGCATCGGAATCAATCATTCGGTCTTTATTGTCCATAACTACCCACCCTAATGAAAGTAAACTTTATTATGGCGGGAAATCGAATATGTTAAACCAGCCTGAATTCCATGACATAGCCAAAATGAGAATGCTGATGGATTTATTTGATAAAGAAAATCAAGTTCAAACGCTGTTTAATCAGGGCAATCATGGAATTCAGATTCGAATAGGTTCAGAAAACAATCATTTAGCGATGGAAAACTGCAGTGTCATTACCGCTTCCTTTTTAGTCGGTGAAGAACAGCAAGGCGCTATCGCAATTATCGGGCCAACGCGAATGGATTATAGACGCGTTGTGACATTATTGGATGTTATGACGAACAGTCTTTCCCAAGCGTTTTTCGATAAGAAACAGTAACGCATTGGCGTAACTTAATAAATGGTTGATATACGAGGAGGAAAAGAATTGTCTGAAACAACAAACACAAATGAAGAGTTGAAGCAGGAAGAAACTGCTGAGCAAGAAGAAGTAGTGGAAACAGCTGAAACTGAAGAAACAGTAGTAGATGAAAAAGACCAGAAGATTGCTGAATTAGAAGCGAAATTAGCAGAGGAAGATGCACGTTACTTACGTTTACGCGCGGATTATGATAACTTATCTCGCCGTAGTCGTCTAGATCGTGAATCTGCTGAAAAATACCGTGCGCAAGGATTATTAACTGAATTATTGCCGGCATTGGATAATTTAGATCGCGCACTTCAAGTAGAAGTTACATCTGAAGAAGCGACTTCTTTATATAAAGGTGTAGAAATGGTATATGGTCAATTGTTAGCCGCAATGGAAAAAGAAGGTTTAGCAATTATTCCAGCAGAAGGCGAAACTTTTGATCCGAACTTCCATCAGGCAGTAATGCAGGAACAGGATAGTGAGAAGGAATCGGGTATCGTTTTACGCGAATTACAAAAAGGTTATAAACTTAAAGACCGCGTTCTAAGACCTTCAATGGTATCTGTAAACGAGTAATTCAGTACTTTTTAGTGCTAGTTATATAAAATAGCTGTCAAGCTTGGTTGGACAGTAATTGTTAAATAAACACATACATTCTGTTTTTTAATATTAGGAGGAAAATTAAATTATGAGCAAAATTATCGGTATTGACTTAGGAACAACAAACTCTTGTGTATCTGTATTAGAAGGCGGCGAGCCAAAAGTAATTCCAAATCCAGAAGGTAACCGTACATCTCCATCTGTAGTAGCATTTAAAAACGGTGAAAAACAAGTGGGTGAAGTTGCTAAGCGTCAAGCGGTAACAAATCCGAATACAATTATTTCTATTAAATCTAAAATGGGTACAAACGAGAAAGTTAAAGTTGATGATACAGAGTATACTCCTCAAGAAGTATCAGCAATGATTTTACAATACTTAAAAGGCTATGCTGAAGACTACTTAGGTGAAAAAGTAACGAAAGCGGTTATTACAGTTCCAGCTTACTTCAACGACGCGCAACGTCAAGCAACTAAAGACGCTGGTAAAATCGCTGGTTTAGAAGTGGAACGTATTATTAACGAACCAACAGCTGCAGCATTAGCTTACGGTTTAGATCAACAAGACGTTGACCAAAAAATCCTTGTATTCGACTTAGGTGGCGGTACATTTGACGTTTCAATCCTTGAATTAGCTGACGGCGTATTCGAAGTATTAGCAACAGCAGGTGACAACAAACTTGGTGGTGACGACTTCGACGACAAAATCATTGCTTACTTAGTAGAAGAATTCAAAAAAGAGAATGCAGTAGACTTATCAAAAGACAAAATGGCAATGCAACGTTTAAAAGATGCAGCTGAAAAAGCGAAAAAAGACTTATCAGGTGTAACTTCTACTCAAATTTCATTACCATTCATTACTGCTGGTGCTGATGGCCCACTTCACTTAGAAGTTTCATTATCACGTGCGAAATTCGATGATTTAACAAAAGACTTAGTTGAGCGTACAATCGTTCCTACTCGTCAAGCATTATCAGATGCAGGTCTTTCTGCTTCAGAATTAGATAAAGTAATTTTAGTTGGTGGTTCTACTCGTATTCCTGCAGTAGTAGAAGCAATTAAAAAAGCAACAGGTCATGAGCCACACAAAGGCGTAAACCCTGACGAAGTAGTAGCAATGGGTGCTGCTGTACAAGGTGGCGTATTAGCTGGTGACGTACAAGGCGTATTATTATTAGACGTAACACCATTATCATTAGGTATCGAAACAATGGGCGGCGTTATGACGAAATTAATCGATCGTAACACAACAATCCCAACATCTAAATCTCAAGTATTCTCAACAGCTGCAGACAACCAACCAGCAGTAGACATTCACGTATTACAAGGTGAGCGTTCAATGGCTGCAGACAACAAAACATTAGGTCGCTTCCAATTATCTGATATTCCACCAGCACCACGTGGTATTCCACAAATCGAAGTAACATTCGATATTGATGCAAACGGTATCGTATCAGTTAAAGCGAAAGACTTAGGTACACAAAAAGAGCAAACAATCGTGATCCAATCTGATTCAGGTTTATCAGAAGAAGAAATCGAGCGTATGGTGAAAGATGCAGAAGCAAACGCTGAAGCAGATGCAAAACGTAAAGAAGAAGCAGATCTTCGCAACGAAGCAGACCAATTAGTGTTCCAAGTGGATAAAACAATCACAGACTTAGGCGAGCAAATCACAGAAGACGAAAAGAAATCTGTTGAAGATGCACGCGATGAGTTAAAAGCTTCTTTAGAAAAAGGCGAAATCGATGAAATTAAAGCTTCTAAAGAAAAATTAGAAGGCGTATTACAGCCGTTAGTAATGAAAGTATACGAGCAAGCGGCAGCAGCTGCACAAGCACAAGGCGGAGCTGAAGACTTTGACGGCGCTGCAGATGCAGGCAAAAAAGATGACGGTGTAGTAGACGCTGACTTTGAAGAAGTAAAAGACGATAAAGACAATAAATAATCGTTAACATGGATGCAATTTCGGTAAGCGAGATTGATTAAACTTAAAAGCCAAAGACCGCTCGCGGCTTTGGCTTTTAAGCTTGTTGATGAGCTGTGGTGGAGTGAGGGGAAATAGAGGAAGTAATTTCCGTTATTTTAGAAAAATCATAAAAAAAGCCATAAATAACGGAACGAATTACCGTTATTAAGCTAAAAAGTAAGTAAATAACGGCTTTTTTCATGAATAACGGAAAAAATTACCGCTATTTTCTCTGGAAACGAAGGTTTTTAAGAAATAACGGAAAAACCTCCCCTTATTTTGAATCATTTCGCCAATCCCATGGCACGACGGAAAATAGAGGAATTAATTTCCGTTATTTTAGAAAAATCATAAAAAAAGCCATAAATAACGGAACGAATTACCGTTATTAAGCTAAAAAGTAAGATAATAACGACTTTTTTATGAATAAAGGAAAAAATTACCGCTATTTTCTCTTAAAATAAAGGCCTTCAACAAATAACGGAAAACCCTTCCCTTATTTCGCCAATCTCATTTGAAGTAGGAAAGTACGCTTGAGAATACTCGATACCCTCAAGCCGTGCCCCGTGAAAGTATTGGACCATATTAAATAACACCCACTATATATAAAAAGTAAGATAGCAAAAGGTATACATCATTTTTTCAACATGCTAAAATAGACGTTATGTAAAAAGAGCGGAGAGTGAACAATGAGTAAGCGTGATTACTATGAAGTGCTTGGCCTAAGTAAAGGTGCAAGTAAAGATGAAATAAAAAAAGCGTACCGAAAATTATCAAAACAGTATCACCCTGATTTAAACAAAGAAGAGGGGGCAGACGTAAAGTTCAAAGAAGTAGCTGAAGCATATGAAGTGCTATCTGATGATCAAAAGCGTGCCCGCTACGATCAGTTTGGTCATGAAGATCCGAATGCTGGCTTTGGAGGCGGTGGCTTCAGTGGAGGCGGCGGATTTGGCGGCTTCGAGGATATTTTCAGTTCATTCTTTGGTGGCGGTCGACGTCAAGACCCGAATGCACCACGTAAAGGTGACGATCTGCAATTCCGCATGAATATTACATTTGAAGAGGCAGTATTCGGAAAAGAAACAGAAATCGAAATTCCGAAAGAGGAAACGTGCGATACATGTCACGGTTCAGGTGCAAAACCAGGTACACAGCCTCAAACATGTTCACAATGTAATGGTGCAGGTCAAATTAATCAAGCGGTTGATACACCATTTGGCCGTATGGTAAATAAACGCTCATGTCCAAGTTGCCGTGGTCAAGGGAAAATTATCGTGGATAAATGTACACCATGTCGAGGTACAGGTAGCATCACGAAAAAGAAAAAAATCAAAATTACAATCCCTGCAGGTGTTGATGATGGTCAACAACTACGAGTGGCAGGTCAAGGTGAAGAAGGCTACAACAACGGTCCGGCGGGAGATTTATACATTATCTTTGCTGTACGTAAGCACGAACATTTTGAACGTGATGGCGACGATATTTTATATGAACTAAACTTAACATTCCCTCAAGCATCATTAGGGGATGAAATAGAAGTACCGACAATCCATGGTAAAGTGAAGCTGAAAATTCCGGCTGGTACTCAATCAGGAGCGCAATTCCGTCTAAAAGACAAAGGTGTAAAAAATGTACACGGCTATGGCATGGGTAACCAATACGTAATCGTTAAAGTTGTCACACCTACTAAATTAACAGAAAAACAAAAGCAGTTATTACGAGAATTTGCTGAAATCAGTGGTGACATTCCGGAAGAACAAGGTAGTTCACTATTCGATAAGATTAAGAAAAAAATTAAAGGCGACTAAGGAGTGTATTGCAAGTGAAATGGACAGAACTTTCGATTTTAACGACGCATGAGGCCGTTGATGCAGTGACGAACATTTTGCATGAAGCTGGTGCAAGTGGTGTAGTAATTGAAGATTCAAAAGAACTAGATAAGGAAAGAATCGATAAATTTGGTGAGATTTATGCGCTGAATCCAGAAGACTTCCCAAAAACAGGTGTCATTGTAAAAGCCTATTTATCAGCTTCAAGCTTCTTGGCGGAGACAATCGAAGAAATTAAGCTTGCAATTGCAAACCTTGTAAACTTTGATATAAATATTGGTGAAAATATTTTAACGCTTTGTGAAGTAGATGAGGAAGATTGGTCAACGGCATGGAAACAATATTACCATCCCGTAAAAATTTCTGAGCGCTTTACAATCGTACCGACTTGGGAAGACTACAAACCAGTATCAACGGACGAATTAATCATTGAACTAGATCCTGGCATGGCGTTTGGTACAGGGACGCACCCAACTACTGTTATGTGTCTGCAAGCGCTTGAAAAAGTTGTACAGCAAGGCCATACAGTTATCGATGTTGGTACAGGATCAGGTGTCCTATCGATCGGTGCTGCGATGCTTGGAGCGGAAAAAGTGCATGCACTGGATTTGGATGAAGTAGCTGTTAGAGCAGCACGTGAAAATGTGGAATTAAATAAAATGGATGCTATTGTTGAAGTATTCCACGGCAACTTATTGGATACCGTTAAGGAGCCTGCCGATATTGTAGTGGCGAATATTTTAGCGGAAATCATTATGTCATTTACTGATGACGCATTTTCAATTGTGAAACCTGGTGGACTTTATGTTACTTCAGGAATCATTGGTGCAAAAAAAGATGAAGTAAAAGAAGCGTTGGAAAAATCCGGCTTCGAAATTGAAGAAGTTCTAATGATGGAAGACTGGGTAGCGATTATTTCGCGCCGTCCTTAATTGAATTTCAGAGAACAACAGCTGTTTTGTGCAGCTGTTGTTTTTGTATAACAAGGAGTGAACACGATGCAACGGTATTTTATTGAATCAGCCGGAAATAATGAAAATGAATTTGTCGTAACAGGTGAAAATGCACGTCACATTAGTAAAGTCATGAGGATGGCAGTCGGGGAAGAAATCATCATTGTCCATGAAAATGTAGCGAATATCTGTGAAATTGTGGAGATTGACCAGGATGTACGTGTCAAAAAGACCGGACAAACGATTCCATCACCGGAAATGCCTATAAAGGTGGATATCGCATGTGGGTTGCCAAAAGGGGATAAACTGGAGCTTATCGCACAAAAAGCGACGGAATTAGGGATGTATGGAATGATTCCGTTTGCGGCAGAGCGCTCTATTGTAAAATGGGATGCGAAAAAAGCGAAAAAAAACCAAGAACGCCTGCAGAAAATTGCGCAGGAGGCTGCGGAGCAATCACACCGTACACATATACCGCAAGTGGAAGAGCCGATAAGTTTTAAACAGCTTATACAAAAGTTCGTTAACTATGATGTGATTTTTATTGCAGATGAAGAAGATGCTAAATTGGAAAACCGGACGAGCTTTAAACAAAAGCTTCAATCACTTAATACAAATAAGGAATTGCGCATTCTATGTATTTTTGGTCCGGAAGGTGGAATTTCCCGCAATGAATCAAAGGTACTGATTGAAGCGGGTGCCCAAACAATGTCACTCGGTCCTCGTATATTGCGAACAGAAACAGCGCCATTTTATGCTTTAGCAGCCATTTCTTACGAATTTGAATAAAAAAAGGGATTGATTTGAAAGGTAACTTTCGAATCAATCCTTTTTTGTATGAATGGATTAGTCCTATTTGATTAATTTTATCTCAAATTCGAAATTTTTACTTGTATAATCACACGTATTAATTGTACAATGTTTGTATAACATTTGTAGCCTTTTTAAAGGTGATGGATATATTAATAACAGTCTAACGTGAAATATCATGCTATAAGTCGCTACTTTAGCGATTAATATTCAAATAAAGTAATAGGGCAATGAAGAAAGTTGCTAACGTTGTACAACATTTAATTATTTATTTTAATCATTGTCCAATGCTTGGGGTAAAAGGAGGCAGTAGAGATGAAAAAAATTGCGGTAGTAGGTGCTGGACCTGGTGGATTAGCGGTAGCGATGTTAATGGCACATAAAGGCTATGACGTAACAATTTATGAGAAACAGGCCTATGTAGGTGGGCGTACAAGTGAAATTAAAATTGGTGAATATAAGTTCGATATGGGACCTACATTTTTAAACATGCTTTATATTGCGGAGGAAATTTTCGAGTTAACGGGACGGAATATAAACGATTATGTAGATTTAATTGATTTAAATCCAATGTATCAATTGATTTTTCATGATAAAAAGATCAATATGACACGTGATGCAAACGAAATGATTCGTCAAATCGATGAACTTTTCCCAGGAAATGAAGGCAGCTATGAACGTTATATGGAGCGTACTCAAAAGAAATTGGAAGTTCTCGCACCTGTTTTACAAGCTCCTATGAATCGAATGACAGATTTATTGAATCCGAAAGTGCTAAAAGCTGCTGGGGAATTAGAAATCGGCAACTCGCTTGTAGATACATTGTCGAAGTTCTATAAAGATGAAGATTTACAGCTAGCCTTTACATTCCAGGCGAAATATTTGGGGATGTCTCCGTGGGAAAGCCCGGGTGCCTTTTCGATCCTATCGTATATAGAGCATGCATTCGGTGTTTACCATATTAAAGGTGGTATCAATAAATTAACGGATGCGATGGCTAAAGTCGTGACTGAATTAGGTGGGAAAATCCACCTGAATAGCGGTGTGAAAAAATTAAAAGTAAGTGGGAAAAAGGTGACAGGCTTACTGCTCGAGGATGGTCAGGAGATTGTAGCGGATGAAGTGATTATTAATGGGGATTTTGCCAATGCCATGACTAAATTAGTAGAGCCTGGTGTATTAAAAAAATATACGCCTGAAAAATTGGAGAAAAAGCAATACTCATGTTCGACGTTTATGCTGTATTTAGGTGTAAATAAACGCTTTGATCTTCCGCATCATACAATTTGGTTTGCAAAAGACTATCGTAAAAATGTTGAGGAAATTACGAAAACAAAGCTATTATCTGAAGATCCTTCCATTTATATTCAAAATGCAGTTGTTACAGACGATACAGTAGCGCCGGATGGAAAGTCGACTCTTTATATTTTAGTACCGGTACCGAACAATACAAGTGGAATTGACTGGTCAAAAATAACTGCTCCATTCAAAGATTTAATTTTGAATATGGTATCGGATAAATTGGGGATTACAGATATTAGAGAATATATCGAAGAAGAGCGTATCATTTCACCGGCTGACTGGGAACGAGACATTCATGTGTATAAAGGGGCAACGTTCAACTTGGGGCACCAATTATCGCAAATGCTTGTATTCCGTCCGCGTAATAAATTTGAAGAGCTTGACCATTGTTGGCTAGTAGGTGGGGGCACGCATCCGGGAAGCGGCTTGCCGATTATTTTGGAATCTGCGCGTATTACAGCCAATGGAATATTGAAGGAACATAAGCAGCCGCTTCATCCAGTTAAACCATTACCGAAAGTTGAACATTATAAACCGGTACGTAAGGATAAGGATTTAGCGCATCAGCCTGCAGCAATCCATATGAACTAATAATCGTATTTTTGGAACTTTTAATTGTGTAATACGTATAACAATGTATGCAATTAAAGGAGGCGCTAAAATGTTTAAAAAATTTGCTTCAGATGCTTTAGGCTTATCTGATATTGGTGTAGTTATTTCAAGAGAAGATTTTGACAAGACAGATGCAGATGATTTTATTTTTAATGAAATGGATGAAAAGATCTATTTTCTAATTAAAACGAAAGCTGACGAATATTGCTTTACAAACTATGCATTAATCCACGTAGACGGTGCTAATGCAATTAGTAAAAAGCGTATGCTTCGTCGCTATGACTATGAGTATTTCGCTATTGATGAAGTATTGCTGGAAACGGCGGGTACAATTGATTTAGACGTAGAAATTAAATTTGTCATCGGTAATAATCCTTTGAGCATCGATATTCATAAAAAGTATTTAACTGAAATAAAGGATTTATATAAAGCACTCCATGCTATATCAATGGAACAAAAAGCGAATTCCTTCAATATGGATGCAGCAAAACAGAGCCTGAATTTGGCAGCTTCTTCACTTGGACGTACCGGTGCTGATGGAGTTTCTCCGGCAGAGGCATTTAAAGAAATTACGTCATTTTCACACAGCTGGCTCATTGATCAAAAGAAAGCATTTGTGAAGAAAGATTTTGGAGATGTTTTCGAAAAATATATTAATAATTAACCTCTTAAAAAGTGTTTGTTTAAAAATTATCTTAACACTGAACCGTTGATTTCCGTTCCGGGACCGATGCTTTCCCCGGGCACGGCTCCAGCTAACTAAATTGTGCCTACAACGGCAGGCACAATTTAGTGGATCTTCCGCGCGTGCCATTCCCGGTGGAGTCACGGTCCCTACACTCCAATCAACTTATTTATCACTTTAAATAGGGACGATTGAACAACTTCTTTCAGCTAAGCATCTAATTAAAATTTATAATAAAAAGATAAAAGGTCTCGAGAGTTCGTCTCTCGAGACCTTTTGTCGACAATATGAATTTTTTCTTTCATAGAAATGAGTGTTTTCTTTTCTATCACCTTTTCTGTTTTCTGTCCGAACTTTAGGGGAAGAGAAACAGTAAAGGAATTCTTTCCCTTTTTATATATTTTGAATAATGGCAGGTGATGTTGATGAAAAAAAGGTCGCTTTTCTTCGGAGTGCTGCTTTTTATTTCGGTTCCGGTAGTGATCTATTTCATGAATAATAAATCCGTTTCAGAAAGTGATGATGTAACTATGGATTCCACGAACTCAAAACAAATAGCAGGAACATCGGTTGAACCGGTTTACGAGCAGGGGGTGGCCTATAATGCTCGGGTATTGAATGATACATATGAAGTGTTGCAAAACGGTAAATGGCAGAAAGTCACGATTAAAGGGGTGAATATCGGTATGGCTAAACCCGGCCTTTTCCCGGGTGAAGCTGGCATTTCAAAGGAAGATTATTCGGGTTGGTTTAAGTCCATCGGTGAAATGCATGCCAACGCGATTCGAATTTACACAATTCATCCACCTGCATTTTATGAAGCATTGCTTGAATACAATTTGTCGCATGAACAACCGATTTACTTGTTCCATGGCGTATGGCTGGAAGAAGAACCGGTAGTTGAGCATTTGGATGTATATGGTGAACCGACGGAAAAGTTCCAAAAGGAAATAAAAGATATTATCGATATTCTTCACGGCAATGCAGAAATCGAACATCAGCCTGGTCATGCATCGGGGAACTATACTGCCAATGTTGCTCCATATGTAATAGGATGGATGATCGGTATCGAATGGTATCCACATGCAGTTCTTTCAGTAAATGAAAAATATGAAGGTAAGCCTCAGTTTGACGGCCAGTATTTTGAGACAAAGGGCGCATCACCATTTGAAATATGGCTTGCTGAACAAATGGAGTATGCCGCCAAGTACGAAATAGAGGAATACAGTTGGATGCGTCCTTTCAGTTTTACGAATTGGGTCACGACTGATTTACTGGACCATCCGTATGAACCGAGTGACGAGGAAGATATAGCGTCGGTAAACCCAAATGTTATTTATGAAAAAAACGAACTTCAGCATGTTGGACAATTTGCAAATTATCATGTGTATCCGTATTACCCTGATTTCATGAACTTTACCCCTGAATATTCGCAGTATATTGACCATCGCGGTAATCCAAATAACTATGCCGCTTATTTAAATGATCTGAAGAAAGCTCATAGATTGCCGATTTTAATATCGGAATTTGGGATACCGGCTTCGCGCGGATTGACCCATAAAAATCCGTTTGGCTGGAATCAGGGCTTTGTTAACGAACAACAGCAAGGGGAATATTTAGTCAGTCTCTATGAAGATATTCTGCACGAAGGCATGCTTGGTGGTTTAGTATTCTCCTGGCAGGATGAATGGTTCAAACGGACATGGAATACGATGGATCTCGATAATCCGGATCAACGGCCGTTTTGGTCAAATGCGCAAACGAATGAACAGCAATTCGGACTGCTCAGTTTTGATACATTGAAAATAAAAGTGGATGGGGACATATCGGACTGGTCAGGTAAAAAACCGATGTATGAAACCGAACAGCTGAACATGTATATGGATTCCGATGAACGTTATTTATATTTACGGCTAGATGCAAAAGATGTGGAATTTTCAAATGATTATTATCCATTGATTTACTTCAGTACAGTAAAAAATCAAGGGAATTCTTTATATAAAGGTTACCCGCTGTTAAATGAAGCGGATTTTGTCCTCACGATTAAAGATGAGGAAAATAGCAGAATCGAAGTGGATGCCTACTATGATCTGTTTCAGAAGCTATATGGTGAACGTTTAGAGCAAGTTCCTTTTGAAGGTGTAACGCAAAAAAACAGTGGGCAATTTAATCCGATTGAGTATGCACTGAATAAACAGCTGACGATTCCAATACTCAACGAGACATATCCATTCGAAAAATACGAGACTGGAAAGCTGAGGAAAGGAAACGGTAACCCAGAGAGCCGTGATTACGATTCACTTGCCGATTATGAAATCAATGAAGAGGAAGGAATAGTGGAAATCCGTATTCCTTGGCTATTGCTGAATTTTACTGATCCTAGCCGTCGGGAAGTATGGGCTGATTTGTATGCGAATGAGGAGATGACAACGGAAATTACAGATGGGATTGAAGTGGGACTATTACTTATCGAAAATGAAGAAGTGAAGCTGAGTGTTCCGGATAATAAGTCAGACCTAAAAAGCTATAAATGGGAAGAATGGGCTCTTCCGGAATACAAAGAACGTTTGAAAGAATCGTATTATATTTTGCAGGAAAAATTCTCAAATATTCAATAAATCATGAAGAATAGGGGGGAACACAGGTGAAGGTAACGAAGAATCAATTTAGTGAGGGGATTGAAAATTACCAGGATTTAAAGAATCTCTATAATTTGCAGCTAGCTTATATAAGAAAAAAGGGCATTCATTTTACGTTTGTTTTCGTGAAATATTCAGAGGAATCTGCTGTGAGTTACGAAGAGTTTTACCGGTTAGTAGAAGGGAATTTACGGAAATCAGATTTTGTGTTTACCCATGAGTCAAAACAATATGTCATTTTAGTACTGTCGATCAGCAAAGAAATGGAATCCAAGTCATTTCTAAGCCGGCTTCAAACCTCGATGAACCCATTAAACATGCCGCTAGTAGCAGTAATTGCGGAAATTGCCAATTCTACGCATTCACTTGAAGAAATACTGGAAGCTGGAGAATCAAAGGTAATGGACCTGGATTTTTCGCATACACAAATGGTAGCCATTCCTTATTTTCTTGAAAAAGAGCAAATCAAGATGAAAGTAAGCATCGTAGAAAATGACCATATTACCCAATCTATTTTTTCGAATCTGTTTCATAATTTAGAAACCGATGAACAGAATTTGGAGGTCCGAGTGTTTAATGACGGACTTGAATTTACCGAATCAAACTGGTATCGAAGTGAGCATCCTCATATCGTTGTACTAAATGATATTTTACCGAGGAAAAATGGCTTTGAAGTATTGCATTATTTGCGCGGTTTACCTAATGAGCAAAAATATTTGATTTTATTTATATCAACTCGTAATTCTGAAGAAGCCCAGCTTTACTGCCTTGAAAATGGTGCTGATGCTTACTTTGTCCGTCCCTTTAACTTGAAAATACTTGAGATTTGGATCAAAAATCATCTGAGAAGGTTGCATTAATATGATTGATCGTCAATTTCTAATTGGGACAGTTATTATCGGCATTATGATGCTGATCGTTATTTTCTGTATATTTTTGTATTTAGTCTATAAAGGGATGGAAAGAGATCGGATCAATGAAAAGATGAATGCATATTTCGAACGATATAAAACTGGATGGTATAAATATCTTGTTTATAATGAGCCATTTGATCACCGACCGGAAAATAAAATTTCAATGAAGGCCATTGATCATTTATTTATTTCATATTTGACAACGGTCAACAACGAGGCGATTCATACGAAAGTTTCCGAATACGCTTCCTTGAATATGCAGGACTATTATATAGAGCAAATAAAAAGCCGTGATCGATCGGTCCGTTTGAATGTATTACAACGTACATTATTGATGGAACTGGATTTTTTAGTACCGATCATTGAGCAACATTTAAGAAATAAACGCGATTATGACATGGAAGAATATTTACTAATGTTGCGGGTAGTCGCAAAATATAATCGTAATATGTTTTTTGCCCATGTTTATCAACCGAGATTACCGTTTGATGACTATGAATATAAATTGTTGTTGTCGACGATTGATGATAGCTATATCGACTATTTCACAAACCATTTTGATACCTTGCCAATGGTGCTGAAACTTGCTCTTCTTGATTATCTGAGTTTAAGCACAAATGTAAGTAATGATTCGCTCTCTTTTTATGAGCGTTTGTTAACATCGGATAATCAGGAGTTAAGAATTCGAGTTCTAAAAGCAATTGCCTCGTTTGGAATGATTTCGGATCTGCAACGGTATGAGCACTTTGTCGCTTCTACTAGCTGGGAAGAGCGGCTGATGATGGCGAGAATTTTGCGGTTTGCAAAAGAAGAGCAATCTTATCAAAATCTCCAGCGATTAATAGCTGATTCAAACTGGAAAGTACGTAAACAGGCGGCCTTATCTTTATTGAATATGCCAAAGGGAAAAGTAATATTGCAGCAAATAATCGACAGTAAAGAAGATTCGTATGCGGCGGATATAGCAAGGGAAGTCATGAAGTTAGGGTGATGAGAATGAATTCAGAAACAATACTTTATTGGTTTAACGAAGTGTTCAGTTCATTAATCTTTATATATATGTTATTAGTAATTATGGTCTATATATTAATGTTGATCTTTGCTTTTTTTCAGTTGAGAAAAGACAGGAACTTGGATAAACATTTGGAAAGTAAGGTAAATTTGAATGCCGTTTACTCGAAGCCTGTATCAATTATTGTTCCTGCTTATAATGAAGAAATCGGCATTATCAGTACGGTTCAATCATTATTGACGCTTGAATACCCGCAATATGAAATTGTCATTGTAAATGATGGTTCGAAAGATTCGACATTGCAGATAGTAATTGACGCCTTTCAGATGGAGCCTGTTTTCCGGACCGTACAAACTCAGCTACCGACAGCGGAAATCAGGGGCATCTACCAGTCAAAGCTCCATTATAATATTGTTTTAGTAGACAAGGAAAATGGCGGAAAGGCAGATGCTTTAAACGCAGGCATTAATGTATCAAGGTTTCCTTATTTTTGCTCAATTGATGGAGATTCGATTTTATCGTCTAAATCATTGCTGCAAGTGATGAAGCCAATTGTCTCGTCTAACGGGAAGGTCATTGCTGCAGGGGGAAGTGTGCGTATAGCAAACGGTTCAGAAATTGAGTACGGCAGTGTATTGAAATCGGTTGTACCGAATAATCCAATTGTCGTCATGCAGATTATCGAATATTTACGTGCATTTTATATGGGGAGAATTGCGCTGAGCCGCTTTAATTTATTATTAATTATTTCAGGTGCGTTTAGTGTCTTTTCGAAAGAATATACAATAAAAGTCGGCGGTTACAATAAGAATACGATTGGCGAGGATATGGAACTGGTCGTCCGGCTGCACAACTATTTATTAAAGAATAAAATAAAAAAATCCATTGAATTTATTCCCGACCCGGTATGCTGGACAGAAGCACCCGATAATTTAAAGGATTTAAAAACACAGCGTAGACGGTGGCATCAGGGACTGTTAAGTAGCCTCATGCTGAACCGCGGGATGTTACTCAATCCAAAATATAAACAAATCGGTCTCATATCTGTTCCCTATTTTGTATTTATAGAATTAATCGGTCCGATTGTTGAGCTACTCGGATATATGTATGTCATTTTATCATTAGTCATAGGGAATATATATTTGGAATCAGCTCTTACTTTGTTTGTGCTGTTTTTAATTTACAGTACAGTTATTTCAATGTTTTCTATTTTACTGGAAGCATGGAGTATGGGCACTTATCCACGTATCCGTGATTCCGTGAAACTATTATTGTATTCTTTATCGGAAGTTTTCTGGTTCCGTCCGCTAATGGTTATTTTCCGCCTACAAGGATTCTGGTACTTTTTAAGAGGCAAAAATGACTGGGGAAGCTTAAAGCGCTCCGGGTTACAAAAGTAGTCAATCTTGTAATTTAAGAGTAGTTATTATGGAAAAGGACTTTTAAGATGAAATACGCGTTTTAAAAGTCTTTTTCTATGGGCAAATTATAAAACATGAAGGTTAAAAAGATAGGCTTTACATAGCGTTTTGTGCTATTATAAAACACGTTGATATTTTATCTGCATTTAGCTAATTAAAAACTATGCCACTGGCAAATTGATAAGTGTAACCTTGAAAGGATGATATAAATTATGAGTTACGAACGTACGAAAACCGTATCTCTACATACATTAGGGTGTAAAGTAAACCACTATGAAACAGAAGCCATTTGGCAATTATTTAAAGATCAGGGATATGAGCGTACGGAGTTTGATCATCAGGCGGACGTTTATGTTATTAATACATGTACAGTAACGAATACTGGGGATAAAAAGTCCCGCCAAGTTATCCGCCGTGCAATACGCCAAAATCCGGATGCGGTAATTTGTGTTACAGGCTGTTATGCACAAACATCACCGGCTGAGATTATGGCCATTCCAGGTGTTGATATTGTCGTAGGTACACAGGACCGCGATAAAATGCTTGGCTATATCGAGCAATACCGTAATGAACGTCAGCCAATTAATGCTGTACGTAATATTATGAAAAATCGTGTGTATGAAGAATTGGATGTACCGGCATTTACGGACCGTACACGTGCATCGCTGAAAATTCAGGAAGGCTGTAACAACTTCTGTACGTTCTGTATTATTCCTTGGGCGCGCGGCTTAATGCGTTCACGTGATCCGGAAGAAGTTATTCGCCAAGCACAGCAGCTTGTAGATGCAGGTTATTTAGAAATCGTCCTAACAGGTATTCACACTGGCGGATACGGACAAGACTTCAAAGACTATAACTTAGCACAGCTGTTACGTGACTTGGAAGCTCAAGTTAAAGGCTTGAAACGTTTACGTATTTCTTCTATTGAAGCATCGCAATTAACGGATGAAGTAATTGAAGTACTGCAAAACTCTGAGATTGTAGTAAACCATTTACACATTCCGATTCAATCAGGTTCTGATACAGTATTAAAACGTATGCGTCGTAAATACACGATGGAATTTTTCGCAGAGCGTCTTGAGAAGCTGAAAGTTGCGTTACCTGATTTAGCTGTTACTTCTGACGTAATCGTAGGATTCCCAGGCGAAACGGAAGAAGAGTTTATGGAAACATTTAATTTCATTCGCGACCATAAATTTTCTGAACTTCACGTATTCCCTTACTCACAGCGTACAGGCACACCTGCTGCGAGAATGGACGACCAAGTGGATGAGGAAATTAAAAACGAACGCGTTCACCGCCTAATTGCATTAAACGATCAATTGGCAAAAGAATATGCGTCTCGTTTTGAAGGCGAAGTGCTAGAAGTGATTCCTGAAGAGCGCTTCAAAGATGGAGATAATGAAAATCTATATGTTGGCTACACAACAAACTATTTAAAAGTTATTTTTGAGGGCACTGAGGATATGATTGGTCAGCTTGTAAAAGTGAAAGTTACAAAAGCAGGCTATCCATATAACGAAGGGCAATTCGTTCGTGTTTTAGAAGAATTATTAAATTAAATATAAAGGGTTGTATAGAAGTTTTAAAACTTTTATGCAGCCCTTTTTTTATTATTTTATAAAATACCTGTCCAAAAGACTTCTTAGTTTTATTACTATTCGCATATTCTAAATAAAAGAGGGTATTGGTCATTTATGATGGACGGAGGATGGGAAATGGGACAAGAGCAGCTGGCGAAATTATCTATCGTGGAAATACCGGATGGGGTTATTGGGAATATACATCAATTCAAAAATTTCGATCCATCAAGAATTCTACACTATGAGTTAAAAGAGGACCGTTTACTAATTTATATGGAAGAGTCAGTAAGGTTGGGAGCAATCGATGAATTTTCCAGGACAATTGAAGATTTCCGCATTGAGGTGGAGCGGGGAGTAAGACCGGAAGTAGAGGCTTTTGGAGCATTTGAGTACAATGAAGATTTATCTGAACTTAGATTTACAGTGAAGCGGGAATTATTTGATCACGACATTTTGGCTGAAATGCTGGAAATAAGCATAGTGGAGGATGCCATAAAATTTCAGATTTATAGTCGTAAATCTATCGGTGTACAAGTATATTATCTTGATGACATGACAAAACTAGTATTTGAGCAACGGTTTTATCCGGAATCTAGATAAAGAAGGTGGAGCAATTTATATGAAATGGATATGGATGCTTGCTATGTTATTTGTTTTATATGGTTGCACAGAGCAAAATGAAGTTCAAACCGAAATAGCACTGCCAACTGTAGAAGTAAATATACCTCCAGAAGTGGCGCGGGATTATGGATCGCTGAATATTGAATATAAGGCTTCGGAAGTTCAAAAGACGATACAGCCGGATGGGGTTGTCTCGTTACAGATGAACGAACAACAGCTTAGTGAAATTGCCGAGCAGACGGAGCAATTTCTTGAAGAATATAAAGAGGTAAGCGGTAAAAGTTCAGAAGAGGCGGTCACTAGTATAACGTCAAATGACCTGTATTCGGAGTGGGAAATTACCTTATCGGATAATACCCTATTGAAGCAGGAATCATTTGAACTAGCGCAGGAACATTTAATAAAAAATATATTAACTTATCAATTGGCAAATCGCCATCAGCCTGAATTGAGAATCCGGTATTTGCTGAACTCAGGTGAACAACTGGAAGAGAAAATCATACGTACAGAATTTGCATATTCCGATGAATAATTTTAGTTGTCTGACAATTTAACTCGGATAAAAAAAATGCTAAACTAGAAGATGTACGGACAACTAAAGAAACATTAAAAGGAGTAATGATACAATGACTCAAAATTATGCGGTAATGATCGATCATACTTTATTAAAAGCTGAATCTACAAAAAAACAGGTACAACAAATCTGTGCAGAAGCGAAGGAATACGGTTTTGCTTCAGTATGTGTAAACCCTACATGGGTGAAGTTCAGTGCAGATCAATTAGCTGGTACAGAAGTTAAAGTATGTACAGTAATTGGTTTCCCATTAGGTGCTACAACTTCAGCAGTAAAAGCTTTTGAAACAAAAGACGCGATTGCTAATGGTGCCGGTGAAATCGACATGGTCATCAACATCGGTGCATTAAAAGATGGAGACTTCGATTTAGTTCGTAACGATATTAAAGCAGTAGTAGACGCTGCAAATGGTACGTTAGTAAAAGTTATCATTGAAACTTGTCTTTTAACAGATGAGGAAAAAGTAAAAGCATGTGAATTGGCAGTTGAAGCAGGTGCTGATTTCGTGAAAACTTCTACTGGTTTTTCAACAGGTGGAGCTACGGCGGAAGATATCGCTTTAATGCGTAAAACAGTTGGTCCGGACCTTGGTGTAAAAGCATCAGGCGGAGTTCGCAGCCTTGAAGATATGCAAAATATGATTGATAATGGAGCTACTCGAATCGGCGCGTCATCTGGTGTTGCTATCATGAATGGTTTAAAATCAGATTCAAATTACTAAATAGATAGTTTTTGTTGACTCTTTTTCAATGATAAGCTATACTACTTTAGTACACATTATCTAAATGTTGATGATTGTATTGACGTGTGTTCGGAGGGAGGGAAAGAGAGATGTCAAAAACTGTCGTTCGCAAAAACGAATCGCTTGAAGATGCTCTTCGTCGCTTCAAACGTACTGTATCAAAATCAGGTACAATTCAGGAAGTTAGAAAGCGCGAGTTCTACGAAAAACCTAGCGTTAAGCGTAAAAAGAAATCAGAAGCTGCACGTAAACGTAAGTGGTAATTTTCCCTGTAAAAACCCTACGTTCATAACACGCAATTTTCAGATTTAACTGAGCAGACAAATGATATAACCCCCAAGCTACTTATGTGGCTTGGGGGTTATTTATTTTATTACAAAAAAGATTTTTTAATAAAGTCCGTTCTGCTTTGGCATAAACACATTTCCGCAAAAATGAAGATATAAAACATAGCATTTCCGCTCTCCGCCGCCTCGCGATAGCGCAAGCGGCTTGGTTGGAGGGTAAAATGCCTCGCAAACGGCAATAAAGACAGTGATAAAGACGCGTATCACGTGGCTTTAGCGCTGTCTTGCCTTAGCCCACCAATCAATCAAGTGAAATCTTATTAGAAAATCTTCCCCATGTTATGGTGATGCGCCCAATATCGCGTAGAACTATTACAAAATATAGAGAAAGCCTAACAATCCCGATTTCAACAAAAAGAGTATATGCATGAATAAGATGAGCCTGTTTAGTAGAATCTAATTAAACGGGTTCTTTTTTATTTACGAATGAGAATATTTTAACCGTAAATGAGGGTTTTTATTGCAATTTATAGAAAATTATTAATTTTGTGTTTGATTTAGCGTATAATAAAACGGTGAGGAGCCATTTTGAAAAAGGCGCAGATAAAAGTTAACTTTTTTGAAACCTTTTATCTTTTCATCCGTATACCTACTATACATACAATTTAGCAAAGAGAGGTGAGAATAATGAAACGAACAAAGATCTTTAGTTGGATTTTTCTAATGGTCATGTCATTCGTATTAGTATTTCCTTCTTTAACAGCATTTGCGAATGGTAAAGTATATGAAATATCGGTTAACAATGAAATTGAAAAAGGGTTAGTCGAGCATTTAAAGCGCGGATTTGATGAGGCGAAAAGCAATAATGCGGAGGCAATTATCCTCAATATGCACACACCGGGTGGATTTGTCGCTGCGGCTTCTGAAATTGGCAGGCTAATGGATAATACGGATATACCGATTATCGCTTTCATCAATTCTGATGCGCTGTCTGCAGGTGCGTTCATCGCATTACATGCGGATAAAATTTATATGACGCCTAATGCGACAATGGGAGCAGCGGCGGTTATTGATTCTGCTGGAAATACAGCTGGTGAAAAAGCAGAAAGCGATTGGCTTGCAAAAATGACGTCAGCTGCTGAAAACTCCGGACGGGATCCGAAATTTGCCCAGGCAATGGTCAGAAATGACTTTGATTTACCAGAGTTGAGAGCCCCGAAAGGAAAGCTTCTTACATTGACTGCTGAAGATGCCGAAAAGGTGAATTACTCTGAAGGAACAGTTGCTTCCATTGATGCACTGCTTAAAACACTGCAGCTTCAGGATAGTGAAGTTGTAAAGGTAGAGCAAACATTTGCAGAAAAACTTGCACGCTTTATTACCAATCCGATAATTGTTCCTATACTGTTGTCGATTGCCAGTATTGGATTAGTAGTAGAGTTGTACTCGCCTGGCTTTGGTCTTGCCGGGTCAATGGGGCTTGCTTCATTAGGTATGTTTTTCTTTGGTCATCTCATTGCAGGATTTGCAGGATATGAAACACTAATCATTTTCGTCATCGGACTAATTTTAGTCATTGCCGAGCTGTTTGTACCAGGTGGCATTTTAGGTATCATCGGGGGCGCACTAATTATTGGAAGTTTACTTTTTGCAGGGGAAAGCTTCGCCCATATGGCATATTCGATTTTAATTGCAATGATAATTGCAGGTATAGGAATGGTGATACTTATGAAATTCTTCGGGAAAAAGTTGCATATGTTTAATCGTCTCGTACTGAGAGATGCTACGTTGACGGAAGAAGGCTATGTTTCAAATACGAACCGAATTGAATTGATAGGCAAGGTAGGTCAATCTATTACACCGTTGCGTCCATCAGGTACAGTTTTGGTTGGTCAAGATCGTCTTGATGTCGTGACACAAGGTGGCTATATTGATGCTGGTAAAACAGTGGAAATAGTGAAAGTAGAAGGCTCGCGTATTGTCGTGAGAGAATTTATTGGAAAAGGTGGAGAAGAAGTATGAGTATGTTTGAAGATGCAGGAACCATTACATTAATTATTGGATTAATTATTGCATTTGTCATCCTAGCAGTATTTTTCACATTTGTTCCAGTCGCACTATGGATTAGTGCACTTGCAGCAGGTGTAAGAGTAAGTATTTTCACATTAATCGGGATGCGTTTACGTCGGGTAATCCCTTCACGTATCGTGAATCCGTTAATTAAAGCACATAAAGCAGGTTTGGACGTAACAATTAACCAACTAGAATCCCACTATTTAGCAGGTGGTAATGTTGACCGCGTAGTAAATGCATTAATCGCGGCACACCGTGCAAATATTGAGTTAACTTTCGAACGTGCAGCAGCGATTGATTTAGCTGGACGTGACGTTTTAGAAGCAGTACAAATGTCGGTAAACCCTAAAGTTATTGAAACACCATTCATCGCAGGTGTTGCAATGAACGGTATTGAAGTAAAAGCAAAAGCGCGTATTACAGTGCGTGCTAACTTAGACCGCTTAGTCGGCGGTGCTGGTGAAGAGACGATCGTTGCCCGTGTAGGTGAAGGTATCGTATCGACATTAGGTTCTAGTGAATCGCATTCAAAAGTACTTGAAAATCCAGATTTAATCTCTCAAACAGTTCTTTCTAAAGGTTTAGACTCTGGTACAGCTTTCGAAATTCTATCGATTGATATTGCAGACGTTGATATCGGTAAAAACATCGGTGCCGAGCTTCAAATTGAGCAAGCACAAGCAGATAAAAACATTGCACAGGCAAAAGCGGAAGAACGTCGTGCGATGGCCGTTGCAAGTGAGCAGGAAATGATTGCAAAAGTTCAAGAGATGAAAGCGAAAGTAGTAGAAGCAGAGGCAGAAGTTCCTATGGCTCTAGCAGAAGCGCTTCGTTCGGGTAACTTTGGTATCATGGATTATATGAACTATAAAAATGTTCAGGCAGACACATCTATGCGTGATTCTATTTCAAAAGTTTCAAATAACGAAAACCAGGATCCAAAGAATAAATAATCGAGGAAGGGAGTGAGCACTAGATGGAAGGACTTATCATAATGATTATTATATTTGTTGTCAGTTCCTTGTTAGGTAAAGGAAAAGAACAGCAAAAGAAAGAATCAAATCAGATGCCACCATTTAGCAGTCAACCTGCTCCTCGAAAACAGGAAGTAGAACAAAGAACCGAGCAAAGACGTCCGAAATCTTTAGAGGACTTTGCAAATGAGGTATTTGGTCAGCTTAATGAAAAGGCAAAGCCAGTTGCACAAAAAGTGACTCAAGAGCTTCCTAAACAAGTAGAAAAGCCTGTTATAGAGGCAAAGCGAGTTATAACTGATGCACGTATAGACAATCCAAATAGTGCGCGTTCATTAAAGGAACGTCCAATCGTTGCATTGGCAAAAAAAGAGGCTGAAGCATTCCAGGTAGTGCCGACTAGTCAGCGTGACTTAATGCAAGCGGTCATTATGACAGAAGTTTTGGGTCCACCGAAGTCAAGAAGAAGATAATTATAAGACTACCTATTACTGCGGAAATTACGTAGAAATAGGTAGTCTTTTTTGAGTTAAACAAGTAACGGGCGGAATATAATTACTATTGAATGTCATAAAAAGTGGGTATATAGATGATGAGAGGGGGAATATAAATGAAAAGTGTATGGTTTAACGTCATGATAATGAGTGTGTTATTTTTAGCAGCTTGCGGGAATACTAGTGATGAGAGCCTTACAGATGCAGACGAAACAAATGTTGTTTACGAAAATGATGAGATAATTTCGCATAATCTGGAAGGGGTAACAGTTTCATTAGACTATCAAATTCAAAAGGTAACTAATAGTGAAATGCTAGAACAATCTACCAATTTGCAATCTGGTGATTATCTTCTTGAAGTAAGCGGGGAGATCCACAACGACTTTGAGCAAATGGTTTATTATACACCTCATTTCGATATAGAAACTCCGGAAAATGTGAAAATTGAGCAGATTTCATCTACTGTTGGCGATGGACAGATTTTAGTGAATCCGCAAATGAAAACGAATTTTACCGTTGTTTATTTAATTCCTGAGGAACAATACAATAAAAATGAATCTTTAAATTTACAAGCTCCGGCAGTGTTTAAAGAGCCGGACAGTGAAAGCTCCGGTGATGCACTTGGAGACTCATCAAATTGGGAAATTCCAATTAAATAACTACACATGCCTTCTTTTTCCGTAGCATATAGTGACGTAAAAAGGAGGCTTTTTATTGAGAAAATTATTTCCTGTAAATAATAAATTACAAATCACCTCTTTTATGGATATCCGGTATGACGGGTACTATACAGTAGGAGATGTATCTCCAACTGAATATAACTGTCGTACGAAGGATTTTACTATGCATATTCGTGCCGGTGAGCTGGAAGTTATGCATCTGTTTGAGGAGGGTTTTTTAATTCATTGCAGCAAGCTTGAAAAATTAACGATTGAGCGAATAAAAAAATGAAAAAACCTTATAAAAAGCTTATCACCATTAAAATGAAGCAATCAACAGAGGCCAATACATTTATTACGCTCCTGAAAAAAAATAATATTCGCATTACCCAATTGCGTTTCCCTGGAAAGGAAATCACTTTTCAGCTAGCACACAAGGATATGTCTTTAATTCGAAAGCTGAGAAAACAGGCAAAAGTTAGAATAGAGATTCGCTATAGTGAACCGGAAATTATTTTACAAAAGGATTTGAAGACGGGGATAGGTTTAATTTTGCTGCTCATTGTCCCATTATTATTATCACGGTTTATTTGGCAAGTGGATGTAGAAGCGCAAACGGTCGAAATTGAGGATGAAGTAATGGATTATTTACAGAAGGAAGTTGGAATAGAATTTCCTGTACGAAAAAATGCATTTATTTCCGATAATGAAATTCGTCAAACGATGATGAGGCAGTTCAGGGAGTTTTCTTGGGTACATATTATGAAAAACGGCAGTAAAGTGACAATTAGCCCACAGTTAGCACCAAAAATAGAACCGCCCCAAAACTCAAGTACGAATCAATATTTAGTTGCCGGAAACAATGGAGTGGTTACACATTTTCAAATCGAAAAAGGGGTTCGCAAAGTAGAGCCAAATACGACGGTTTATCGTGGGGATGTTCTCGTGTCAGGAATTATGGAATACGGAGAAAAATCAATTTTAATCGGTGCGGAAGGTAAAGTGTTTGTCGACTATTGGCTTGAAACTTCTTTTACCATTCCTAAAACAATTGAAATGGAAGTATTGGATGATTACGGTTGGAACTATCAAATAAATTGGAACCAAATTGGGGCTTCAATTGAGCAGAAATCATTTAAACCTTTAAAGTCCATTGTGACATATGAATCGTATAGAATGTTCCATAAAAAAACGGAGAAGATAAGTGAGAAGGATATTGAATCAGTAATTTTACCGTTATTGCATGAAAAGATGATTTATTCATTACCGCTTGAATCGGCAATTAAGGCAGAAAAACTTTTGCACGTGTCCGCTGATGATGATACAGTTAAAGGGAAAGTCTTGTATTTAGTAAATGAAAATATCGCAAAACCACATCTAATTCACCAAGGAGAATGAGTATGTCAGAAAAATATGTTGAGCTCCAAATCGACAATCCAAATGAAGCAGTCATGCTTTTGGGAATGTCTGATGCAAATATAACATTGATTGAAGAAACTTATAATGTCCAAATTATTACGCGTGGCGAGGTAATTCAGATTGCTGGAGATGATACAGCAAAGAAAAAACAAGCATATTCAGTATTAGAAGCATTGCTTAAAGTAATACGGAAAAATATTAATATCGATCAGCGCGATGTGACAACAGCGATTGAAATGGAAAGTAAAGGCACAATTGAATATTATGCAGAACTATATGATGAAGAAATAGCGCGCAATACAAAAGGAAAGCCGATTCGTGCCAAAACAATTGGGCAGCGTGAATACATTCGGGCAATCCGTCATAAGGACTTAATTTTCGGTATTGGTCCAGCCGGTACAGGTAAAACTTATTTGGCTGTCGTTATGGCCACACAGGCTTTAAAGAATGGACATGTAAAACGCATTATTTTAACCCGACCTGCAGTTGAAGCGGGAGAATCATTAGGGTTTTTACCGGGTGATTTAAAGGAAAAGGTCGATCCTTATCTACGCCCTCTATATGATGCTCTGCATGACATTTACGGGCAGGAACAGACTCAGCGCCTAATTGAACGCGGAACCATCGAAATCGCGCCATTAGCCTATATGCGCGGGCGTACATTAGATGATGCATTTGTAATTTTGGATGAAGCCCAAAATACAACTCACCAGCAAATGAAAATGTTTTTAACACGTTTAGGTTTTGGATCTAAAATGGTGATTACCGGAGATAAAACGCAAATTGATTTACCGAAAAACACCGAATCAGGTCTCATAATCGCAGAACGGACATTAAAATACGTAAAAGACATTCACTTCCAGATATTGGAACAAGGTGACGTAGTGAGGCACCCATTAGTAGCAAGGGTAATTCAGGCATACTCCGATCAGGAATTATAATTTTACGCAAAGAGCAGTTGCACCGTGCAATTGCTCTTTTTGGTCTTATGATAATTTCAGACTAAAAGCTAAAAGTTGCAAAAATAAATGGTATCATTTGTAAATAGGGAGACTTGGTTCATCATCTGAGATAAATAGAGGAATGAATATCCGTTATTTCGCAAATAAATTAAAAATAGGTTCATCACCATAAGTTGGGGATGACAAAATTGAAAAATAATATTTTCTAATTAAGTCCGTTCTGCTACGCTACGGGGAAAACACGTTGAAGCAAGTATTTTGTAGGCTCATCCTTCGTTCCATGTCACTCTGCTTTGGCATTAAGTGAATTTCTGCAAAAATGAAGATATAATACAGAGCATTTCCGTACTCCGCCGCCTCGCGATAGCGCAAGCGGCTTGATTGGGTGTTTTTTACTTCACTTTATAACGAAGGCAAAATTTTTGGATTGGTGGGCCTCGCAAACGGCAATAAAGGCAGTGATAAAGACACGTCACGTGGCTTTAGCGCTGTCTTGCCGTAGCCCACCAATCAAGTGAAATTTTATTAGAAAAGCAACCCCATGTGATGGAGATGAGTCGAATCGTTCACTTTTAATAGAGAATTTTATAGGCGGATAGACATTTATTAGAAAAACATTCAAGCTTTTCGTAACAAGGAGGATATAAATTTGTTAAAATAAAAGTAGAAGAAAGTGGAGGTGCATGATCATAGAGAAAATAAAAAAGCTCATCCAATTAATTAGTTTTCGTGCGTTGCTAATTATCGTTCTTACTGCTACGGCATTGTTACAGTTTTCTTTAATGATTGATAATGTCCGTGGTGTTACATATGATATTAAATTAACAGAATTATCGCCAGAAACAATTCGTTCAATAAAAACAATTGAAGATACCGTCAAAACAGAACAGGAAGTGGAGAGTGCCGAACGCTCAGTAGAACCTGTTTACATATTTAAAGAAGATGTTCCAAGCCACCGTGCCACCTTTGTAACGACAATATTTGATATTGTATTGGACGTGAAAAGGGATATTGGGAATCAGGATGGCGAAGTAGGCCAGCCAGAACAGCTGGAGTTATTGCGTTCAAATCTAAAAGATGTAATAGAAAATCAGCAAAACCTGATTTTATCGGATGCACAGCTAGTAAATTTACTGAATGCTCCAAAAGGAAATATCGAATCAACACGTGATTCGTTGGCCGCATTGGTGGAAACGAATTTAAATCGTCCACTTCGGAAGGAAAATCTGATTACATATCGTAATGACATTGAAAGTAAAATTCGTCAGCATCCTTCGATATCCGAAAGCTTAATGAGTGTAGCTGTTGCTGTTGGACGTGCAGCTGTCGTAGAAACAGAAATACTGGATGAGGAAAAAACAGCTATTGCTGTGCAGCAAGCTAAAGATGCAGTTGAACCGACTCGAATTCTTCAAGGACAGATCATTGTTCAGGAAGGGGAAGTTGTTACTCGGGAAATTTATCGACAGCTTGAATTATTGGGGATGCTGGACAGTGAAGAATCGATTAAGCCGATTGCCGGCCTCGTTATTTTAATTGTTCTGCAAATGGCATTTTTATTTGCATTATTTGATCGTTCAAAAAAGGACCCTTCCAAAAAGCGTAATGAATTATTTGTTACGATGATTGTCTATTCTATCGCATTGGTCATGATGAAGTTAATCGGTCTGATTTCAGGGAATTTTGATTTAACGATTGCATTTATTTATCCTTCCGCCCTCGTGACGATGCTTGTTCGTGTATTGGCAAATGACCGTACAGCGAGCATAGTAACATTAATGACCGCAGCATCAGCAGGCATTATATTTCATGAAGGCTATTCTGCCATTTTACAGATGGATATGGCACTTTATATTTTATTTGGTGGTTTTGCATCAATTATCTTTATGCGCAGTTTGGAAAAGCGGAAAGATATTTTACAGGCCGTTGGTATTGTAACGCTTGTTAATATTTTATTTATTGCGTTTTATTTATTGATGGCACAATCTGGCTATGGCTTTGTGGAAATTTCATTCTATGCAGCTGCTGCAATCATATCAGGATTACTATCCGGTGCGTTGATGATGGGCTTACTTCCATATTTTGAGTCGGCGTTTGGAATTTTATCCGTTATGCGCTTAATTGAACTGTCGAATCCAAATCATCCACTTTTGAAAAAAATCTTAACGGAGACGCCTGGTACGTACCATCATAGTATTATGGTAGCGAATTTAGCAGAAGCTGCGTGTGAAGCAATTGGAGCGGATGGCTTGCTGGCAAGGGTAAGCTGCTATTATCATGATGTAGGTAAAACACGAAGACCAATGTTCTTTATAGAAAACCAAATGGGTACAAACCCACATGATTCTATGTCACCTGAAAGCAGTGCGGAAATTATCATTGCACACACAACTGATGGGGCAGAGCTTCTACGTAAGCATAAAATGCCGCAGGAGATTATAGATATTTGTTTACAGCATCATGGGACAAGTACATTGAAATTCTTCTTGTTTAAGGCGAAGGAAGAAGGGAAAGAATTGGATGAAAGTATATTCCGCTATCCTGGTCCAAAGCCACAATCGAAAGAGGCAGCCATTATTAGCATTGCAGATAGTGTAGAGGCTGCAGTACGGTCATTGCATCAGCCGAGTGCAGAAAAAATTCATAAGCTTGTACAGTCGATTATTCAGGACCGTGTGCAAGATGATCAGTTTGATGAATGTGATATTTCTTTGAAAGAACTGAAAACGATTGAAGATATTTTATGTGAAACTTTAAATGGGACGTTCCACTCGCGTATTGAATATCCAAAGGAAAATTAGGAGGGAACAAATTGTTATTAATTGATTTTTTAGATGAAACAAATGAAGTAAAAGATCCGCATTTAAAATTGGTGGAAGAACTGCTTCAGCACGCAGCCGAACACGAAGGGATTGAAGATGGTTCTGAAGTATCGATTACATTTGTAACGAATGAGGCCATTCATGAAATCAACCGTGAATATCGGGATAAAGATCAACCTACCGATGTTATTTCATTCGCTCTGGAGGAAATGGGTGAAGGGGAAATGCAAATTATCGGAGAAGGTATACCACGTATATTGGGAGATATTATTATTTCAACAGATCGCACAAAAGAGCAGGCTGCGGAATATGGGCATACTTTTGAACGTGAATTAGGATTTTTAGCAGTGCATGGATTTTTGCATTTGCTTGGGTATGACCATATGACACCTGAAGATGAGAAAATCATGTTCGGAAAGCAGGATGCTATTTTACAATCATACGGCTTAGGTCGTGATACAAATGAACGTCCGTAAGTTTTTCCGATCTTTCCGTTATGCAATGGAGGGAATACTTACGGCCGTCAACGAACAAAATTTCAGATTTCACTTAGTGAGCGCAATAATAGTCATCACTGCAGGTATATTAACAGGCTTAACTATAGTCGAATGGAGTATTATTGTATTGGTAATTTTCCTCGTTTTAGGTGCCGAGCTGATAAATACAGCCATCGAACGAGTAGTGGACCTTGCTTCACCGGAATTTCATCCGATTGCAAAGCAGGCAAAGGATATTGCGGCAGGTGCTGTACTTGTTTTTGCGCTCGCAAGTGTTATAATCGGACTACTCATATTTTTACCAAAATGGCTATAACTTCTTTTTTGGAAACATAAGAATACTTACTGGAAAGTTATTACTCTGGTCGACAGCTGAACTTGGAAGCAAGGACAGGTAGTGATGAAAATAATATGTATATGTTGGGGGAACTGACGATGAACATGGATCAACTAATGGAACAGTCTAAAATTGCACGTGAATTTGCTTATGTGCCTTACTCAAAATTTAAAGTAGGTGCGGCATTATTAGCTGAGGACGGTACTGTATACAATGGCTGCAATATAGAGAATGCAGGGTATAGTATGACAAACTGCGCGGAACGTACAGCATTTTTTAAAGCGGTATCGGAAGGCAATATGAAATTTAAAGCATTAGCGGTTGTAGCAGATACACCGGGTCCATGTTCTCCATGCGGAGCTTGTCGACAAGTAATGAGTGAATTTTGTGCACCGGATATGCCTGTCTACTTAACGAATATGAATGGTGACGTTCAGCAAACGACAGTAGGCGAGCTTATCCCGGGTGCTTTTAATACGGAGGATATGAAAAATGCAGGAAAATAAAGGATACAAATCGGGCTTTGTCTCGATTGTAGGTCGACCAAATGTCGGCAAATCAACATTTTTAAACCGAGTGATTGGTCAAAAGATCGCGATTATGTCGGACAAACCACAAACAACACGAAATAAAGTACAAGGCGTATTAACACAGGAAAACTCTCAAACAATTTTCATCGATACGCCGGGAATCCATAAGCCTAAACATAAATTAGGCGAATTTATGTTAAAAACATCACGTAATGCATTAAGAGAAGTCGATGTTATTATGTTCATGGTGAATGCAGAGCAGGCAATCGGTAAAGGTGACGAGTTCATCATCGAGTTATTGCAAGGCAATAAAACACCGGTATTTTTAATCATTAATAAAATCGATTTAGTACATCCTGATGAATTAGTGAAAATTATTGATTCGTATAAAGATAAGTTCGACTTTGCGGAAATTATTCCAATCTCAGCATTACAAGGCAACAATGTTGAAAACTTATTAACGACTATTGAAAAGTATTTGCCGGAAGGGCCTCAATATTACCCTGCTGACCAAGTAACGGATCATCCGGAGCGCTTCATTATCTCTGAATTAATTCGTGAAAAAGTATTGCATTTAACTCGTGAAGAAATTCCGCATTCAATCGCGGTCGTTATTGAACGAATTAAACCACATGAAGAAAAGGAAAATATGATTCATGTGCAGGCGACAATCATGGTAGAGCGTGATTCACAAAAAGGGATTGTCATCGGAAAACGCGGTGCTCTTTTAAAAGAGGTTGGTGTACGTGCCCGCCAGGATATTGAAATGTTGCTAGGTTCAAAAGTATATTTAGAACTTTGGGTAAAAGTCCAAAAAGATTGGCGTAATAAGCAAACCCATTTACGTGATTTCGGCTTTAGAGAAGACGAGTATTAAAAATAATATGAACAGATGCAGCGTTTATGTTGCATCTGTTCTTTATTTATTTCTGCATTTTTGCTAGTGTATAGTTGAATAAAATTTAGTATTATAAGATATAATAGGAATTATTTTACAATAAACTTAGTAGGTGAATGATTGAATACATTAAATAAATTTTTGCTGTCATTTTGGGTCGTGTCATTAGGAATTTTAGTGGCCGTTATGGTAACGATGGATAAAGACACTCCGATACTAATAGCAGAAGGGCAAATGACTGCACCCGTTGAAGGTGGGAAAGAACAGCTTGCGCAAAGCAGCGATATTAAAGAAACGGTCGAACCAGTTACTGGGCTTGAACCGGTAAAGGAACCAGAGATTGAGCCACAGCCGGAGATTGTAAAAGAAACTATGCGTCTGGCGATGGTTGGCGATGTTCTGCTTCATTTGAGGCTTGCTCAATACGAAGATTTCACATCATCTTTTGCAGCGGTGGCCCCAACTATGCAAAGCTATGATTATTTAATTGCAAATCAGGAATCCCCTCCAGTAGGGAACAATTATGCATTAAGTGGCTTCCCTCAATTCTCGAGCCCTCCTCATATTGTTCGAGATCTCCAAAATGCAGGTGTAGATATGGTTACTATTGCAAATAACCATACCGTTGATAAAGGGGAAGGTGGTGTCCGTACATTTTTTGAGAATCTGGATAAGTACGGCATGCCTTACGTAGGGGCGTATAAAAATGCTGAAGATAAAGCGAATGACCGTATCATTGAAGTTGGGTCGATAAAAATCGGATTACTTGCCTATACGTATGGCACTAACGGACTGTACTTACCAAAAGGCTCCCCATATATTATCAATTATATTGATGAGACAAAAATAAAGGCGGATATAGAATTATTAAAAGAAGAAGTAGATGTTGTAGCGGTTTCCATGCACTGGGGACCAGAATACGCTTATAGCGAAAGCGACTATCAGAAGCATTACGCAAAAGTTTTAAATGAGGCTGGGGCACATATTGTTCTCGGGACACATCCGCATGTGCTGCAACCATACAAAAAGCTTGTAACTGAACAGGGGCATGAAACGCATGTCTTTTATTCCCTAGGCAATTTCTTTTCAACGATTTTAACCATTCCGAACACTATGATTGGCGGGATCGCTAGCCTGGAAATTACGAAGGAAGGCGATGTTATTACGATTCGACAGCCTGAGCTCTATGCGACATCCGTATTGAAAGATACAGATGGTATTTACCGAGTATATCCTTTAAAAGATGTGGAACAACGATCTGTTCAAAATCTGGATTGGGTAAAGAAAATAATTGGTGATGAGGTAACCGTTTATTAAACATTTGATGTAGCAGTACGGTATAATAATACTATGAAAGAAATAGAAGGATGTGCAATAGATGCTACATAAATGGGAAGGCATCGTTTTAAAAGCGCGTGCTTACGGTGAATCAAACAAAATTGTTACGATTATGACTCGTGAAGCAGGGAAAGTGGCGTGTATGGCGCGTGGAGCCAAGAAACCTACAAGCCGCCTTGCAGGTGTAACACAACCTTTTATGCACGGCTCATTTTTAGTCCAGCGTACGTCAGGTATGGGAACTTTGCAGCAAGGGGAACATTTTAATTCAATGCGCCATATTCAAACGGACATTACGGCAACAGCCTATGCGAGCTATATTGTGGAAATTGTCGATCGTTTAGTTGAAGAAGGTAGACCCGAGCAGTATGCCTTTGAAATTTTAATTCAGGCGCTCAATGCGATTGAAGAAGGTTATGACCCTGAAGCGATTACATTATTTGTGGATTGGAAGATGCTTCCGTATGCTGGGGTGCAGCCAATTTTACATGCATGTGCCGGCTGTGGGGCAGTAGACGGGGAATTTGCTTTTTCATTTACACAAGGAGGCTTTATATGCCATCGTTGTTTTCATTTGGATCCGTATATTATCCGACTATCACCAACACAGTTAAAACTGATTCGCATGTTTTATACAGTGCCGATTGATCAAGTAGGCAAGCTTGAATTGAAGCCACAGACGAAGCAGTTTATAAAGAAAATCGTCACGACAATCTATGAAGAGCAAACAGGAATACGGCTGAAGTCACGAAGTTTTATAGAGCAATTAGAGCGTACACCTTTATTGCAGCGTGAAAAAAAGGAAGAAAACTAAATTAATTGCCTAGGAAATAAGCTAGTCAGATGGAGCGTTTCTACATTTGACTAGCTTTATTATTTGAAAGGGATGATGAAGGATGGAACAGTTTAAAAATGAAAATATAACGGTTTTTCAAAGTGTGCTCTATCAAACAACGTCCGCGGTAGTTAAAACAGAACGGGCAATCATTTTAACCGATCCTAATTGGCTGCCGAATGAAATTAATGAAATAAAAGCTTATATCCAAACGATTATTGGTGAACGGAAATTATTTATTATTTATACTCATAGTGATTTTGACCATATTATTGCAGCCGGGGCTTTTCCGAATGCTACAACAATAGCGAGTGAGGCATTTGTGAACCGTTCGGATAAAGAAAAGGTGTTAGAGGAAATTCATCAATTTGATGCACAGTACTATATTCAAAGAGACTATCCGATTGTTTATCCAACAATTGATATTGTGATAAAAGAAGATGGACAGACCGTTAATTTGGAAGATGCTTCATGCACATTTTATTTGGCACCCGGACATACTCAGGACGGTTTATTCACTGTAGTGGAGTCCTACGGAATTTTATTGGCGGGCGATTATTTATCGGACGTTGAGTTTCCCTTTATTGAAGATTTGAAGTGTTATGAGAATACATTACAAAAGGCAGCAGCAATTATATCTGATAAAAAAATTCAAACTCTTGTACCGGGCCATGGCCAAGTGACTACTGATTTTATCGAAATGCAAAATCGGGTAGACGAGTCGATGTTATATTTAAATAATTTGATTGAAGGAATTGATCAAGAGGACGCATTAAGAAAACAATATCCTTTTTACAACGGATTGAAAGATATGCATGAATTAAATAAAAAGGTTGCTTCAACATAAAAATGGCCAAGTATTTAAGGGAAACTTAATTACTTGGCTTTATCTATTTAAACCCCATTTTATAACTCACTAGTTGTTAGTTCATTCATACGTTCCAGTACCCGTCTTTTTCGGTACAGCATCATGCCTGCTTCGGCGACATCCTCAATCATCGATTTGTTAATAAATGCCCCGAAAATCATACCTGCCACCGGAATCATCTGGAACAGCTTCTTCATGCCAAAATTATCTCTGTACGTATAAAACACTTCCTGCCACCCTTGCAGCTGGGATACCATATTTTCAGCAGAGCGCGGCTGTTCATAGTTTTGCGCAAGTTCATTTAATATCGCTTCTTTCCCAACAATATCGGATGAAGCGAACTGCAAACATTTTACAATAAAAATACGCTCTGTTTTCACGTTCGGATCATAGCCGTGGATAAGCGCAATTTCCTGTAAAGTTTTTAAGGCAATCCCCAATATAACCGGGATATCAATTGCTAATGTGAATATTCCTCCAAAGCCTGTGGAGGCCCCCTGTACCGTAGCGATATTTGCACGGTTTTTCTGCAGCTTTTCACTAAGAGCCACCATATCATCTATCGGCATTTGTCCTATGTCTTGTATGGATGAAACCGACTGCAATGTATGTTTTTGAATATGACGCATCATAGACTTCTCACTTACTAAATACTTCCCACCCGTTTGTACATAGCTAACAAGTTCATCCACTAATACGGATATTTTTTCTTGAATGAATTTAGGTGTTAATTTATCAAGTATTTTGAATGGAATACGACCGATTTTTTCCCAAAACCATAACCCGCTTTGATCCTTTTCCCATTCTTGAATTGCCTGCAAATAATTCTCCAACTGTTGTTTAGATTCCAAGGTTCGCCCTCCTAATGGACTTGCTATTCAATTTACGAATAAGAGCAGAAAAGGTTTCATCTGAGTTACTCAAATTGTGTTAATAGAGGAGCTACATCTTCTTTTAACCGTTCATAAAACAATTCTTCGAGTTTTAAATGGTCATGATGCTGCTTTTGTTCGAAAAGACTATACATTTTATCAATTTTCTCGTTAGAAAAGCGGAAATGGTGGTTGAAATGGTCGCGTTTATTGTCCTCGCTTAAATGCATATAGCCCCGAATGATTGTATAAAGCTGATGGTATTTCTTGTTGGCCTGCTCATAAGCTTCTCTACTTAGACAGCCTAAAGCACTGCTTGGGTCGTCATGGCTACGGTAAAAATCCTTTGCTTCCCGATAGGCTTCTAACTGTATATTCGCTGTGTAGAGAATGTGATGCTGCCCACGATGGTCAGGGCATTCGAAATGGAGGATCGCTTTGACGAGTCGAGAGATTTTATCATACGTATCTAATGGTTTTACAGATTTTTCTTTTAACTGAAAAAACATACTTCCACCCCATTATTTATCTTTTCAGAAAATTATAGCTTATTTTTAGGTGAAATGTTAGCAATCTCTTTCTATTTTTACAGAATAATAACAAAGATTGATATTGTAAAAAACTGCTCGTTTAGGAGTGAAAAAGCTATAAAAAACTAAAATATTGTAGAATAATTTTGACAATTCAGAAATTTATTGCGTATAATATCGGTATGAGAAAGTAGTTACACAATATGCGTAATGGAGGTTATTTTATGAATCTACCTAAAGTTCAATTTACAGAAGAACAAAAACAATTTAGACAGGAAGTACGAAGCTTTTTAAAACAACATATTGAGAAAGGGACATTTGAGACTCGTTGTGACTCATGGTTAAGCGGTTCAAATCCTGATTTCTCTAAACTTGTAGCAGAGCAGGGCTGGATAGGGATGACATGGCCGAAGCAGTATGGAGGTAAAGAACGCAGTACGTTAGACCGTTACATTTTAACGGAAGAGTTTTTGGCATATGGAGCTCCGGTAGCTGCCCATTGGTTCGCTGACCGTCAAACAGGACCGCTTCTACTGCGTTTTGGTACAGAATATCAAAAGGAATTCTTCCTGCCGAAAATTGTAAAGGGTGAATGTTTCTTCGCCATTGGGTTAAGTGAACCGAATAGTGGATCAGATTTAGCTTCTGTTGCAACACGTGCTGAAAAAGTGGAAGGTGGCTGGATTGTAAATGGGGCAAAAACTTGGTCGAGCAATGCCCAGGATTCGCATTACATGGTAACGCTTATTCGAACAGAGCCATTAGGTGAAAAAAAGCATGAAGGTCTTTCACAGTTTATTATCGATTTGAAAGGTGAGGGAGTAACTATTACACCAATCCGCTATTTAACGGGGGAGCCACATTTCAATGATGTATTTTTCGATAATGTATTTGTTCCGGACGAAATGGTCGTCGGAACGCTCGGTAACGGGTGGAAGCAAGGTTTGGCAGAGCTGGCATTTGAACGTAGTGGGCCAGAGCGTATTTTAAGTACTTTCCCGCTTTTAAATGAAGCGATTGAAGAATTAAAGAAAAAGAGAGAGCTTTCCGGGTTGGAAGAAGCAATGAAGCTAGTTGCAGAGCTTTGGTCATTGCGCAATTTATCTATCGGTGTGGCTAAAGTACTTGAAGAAGGCGGCGAAGTAATTATTCCTGCAGCACTTGTAAAAAGTATTGGCACTAAATTTGAACAGAAAATTCCGGAGATCGTACGTTTATTGCTTGATGTATATCCAAATCTTCAAAGCGAAAAAGAGATTGAACGCTATTTGGCAGAATCGATTTTACATGCCCCGGGGTTCACAATTCGTGGTGGCACATCCGAGGTTCTATACGGAATTTTAGCGAAGGGGGTTGTTGCACAATGAGTGAAATAAAGGACATGGTCGTAGAAGTAGTGGAAAAAGTACTGAAAGATAAAGTTGAGAAAGAAACGGTAGATTTACTGGAGGAAAATTTGTGGGCTGAAAATGTATGGCAACTATTACTTGAAAATGAGTTGCACAACGTAGCAGTCAGTGAAGAAGATGGGGGCGCAGGCGGAGATATTGAAGATTTGCTTGCACTGTATGGACTGATTGGAAAGTATGCTGCACCCGTTCCGTTTATTGAGCATACGTTAGCAAACTATTTACTGAAACAGATTGATATAAAAGGGTATGAGCAGTTGACAACCTACAGTATTACTACACCACTTCAGCTTAAAGAAGATACTTTGTTTGGGACAGTAAAACATGTTCCATGGGCTAAATATGCAGAGAAAATTGTTGTCTTGGCACAGGAAGGTTCACAGCAATTTATCGTCGTTGCCGATCTGGAAAATGTGTTACTGAAAAATGGGACTAACCTTGCAGCAGAACCAAGGTCGGAAGCTGTTTTCGAAAAAGTGAAAGCGCTTCAAAAAGTACCGATTACCGCACAACAGTATGTGGCTCTATCGAAATTAGTTACAGCAGCATCTGTCAGTAAAATGAACGGTGCACTTACGACAGCATTCCAACTAAGTGTGCAATTCAGCAAGGAGCGCGAGCAATTTGGCCGTCCAATTCATCGATTCCAGCTCGTGCAGCAACATTTGGCAAATATGGCCGGCGAACAAACATTGATGACGGTAGCAACGAACAATGTCCAAACATTATTGGTCGATGGTCAAGAAGGGCTTGAAGTAGCGTATACGCGATTAAGAATGGATGATGCAAGCCGTGCAGTTGCCACTGCCGCACATCAGGTTCATGCAGCAATCGGCGTTACGCACGAGCATCGATTACATCAATTTACACGCCGTTTATGGGCTTGGAGAGATGAGGAATTTACGGCTCGCTATTGGAAGCAGCAGTTAGCTAAGCAGATGCTAGAGTCAAAAATGGATTTATGGGAAAGTATGACAGAACAAAATGAATCGCATGTTCATGCATAAGGAGGAAGAAAATATGGCGGATTTATTATTTGATGTGAAGGATCATATTGCAACGATTACACTGAATCGTCCGGATAGTATGAATGCATTTAGCGAAGAAATGATTTTATCGTGGATTAAGGCTTTGGAAGAAGTACGGGATAATGATGATATACGTGTTGTCATTTTAAAAGGTAACGGCAAAGCATTTTGCGCCGGTGGTGATGTGAAGGCGATGATTGCTGGAAATGGATTTTTCAATAGTGAAGAAGATATTACTTCAACAGCTTTGGCTCGTAAAAACTCGTTATGGAAAAAAGTTCAGCGTGTCCCGCTTCTCCTTGAAGAAATCGATAAGCCGGTCATTGCCCAAATGCATGGATTTGCGATGGGTGCGGGGCTTGATATGGCATTAATGTGCGATATCCGAATTGCTGCACAATCTGCTAAGTTCTCAGAAAGCTATATTAATGTTGGGATTGTTCCAGGAGACGGCGGTGCGTATTTTTTACCTCGTATTGTAGGAATTGATCAGGCCCTTGATATGCTATGGACAGCACGCGTATTAACAGCCGAGGAAGCGAAGGAAACACGTTTAGTTACCTACGTTGTCAATGACGATGAACTAGAGGACTATACGATGAATTATGCGAAAAAATTAGCAGCCGGACCAATTGAATCAATAAAAATTATTAAGCGTGCGGTTTACCAAAGCCAAACAATGAGCTTACGTTCATCACTGGACTATATATCTTCTAAAATGGGCCTAGTAACGGAATTGCCGACATACGAAGAAGGGGTTAAAGCGATTGTAGAAAAACGAAAAGCCGTATTTAAATAATACATCTCAAAAGGGGTATGCGGATGAAGAAAAAATTGCTCGCAGCTATTTCGATTGCTGCTATGTTGTTAGTAGGTTGTCAAAGTAATATTGAGCGATATGGAGAGCCGTTAATTTTTACAACAGGTACCACTACAGGTGTTTTCTATTCACTTGGTGCAGGAATCTCTACCATGTGGACAAATGAATTAGAAAAGCGTGTCGCTTCACAAGCATCAAATGGAAGTATAGAAAACTTGAATTTAATGCGAAAAGGCGAGGCGAATATTTCCTTTACTACAGTCAATATTGCATATGAAGCTTACAACGGTGTAGGAAGCTTCGAAGGAAGGCAATATGAGAACATTCGTATACTAGGAAACTTATATCCAAATATTAGTCATATTATTGTGAAAAAAAACGATAAATACAAAACGATTGAAGATTTAAAAGGATCGAGCTTCGTGTTCGGAGCAGCAGGGAGTGCCACTGAAGTGGAATCCCGACTTGTTCTTGAGGCACATGGTATTGGAGAAAATGATATTAAAGCCAACTATGTAGGGTTTACGGAAGCTACAGATTTAATGCGAAATGGTCAAGTGGAAGGTGTCAATATATACACAGGGGTACCAGCAGCTGCTGCGACAGAGCTTATCTCAACAGTAGATTCAAGAGTATTAAGCATGTCTGACAGTGCAATTGACTATTTAGTAGAAGAATACCCTTGGAACTTTGCCTATACAATCGAGCCAAACACTTATGATAAACAGCCGGAAGCGATTCAAACTGTCGGTCAATACAGTACGATCGTCATTGACGAAAGTGTAAGTGAAGAAACGGTTTATCAGTTAACGAAAGCGTTATGGGGAAACTTAAGCTCACTGGAAAAATCCTACAGTATTGCAAAGCAGTTCAGTCCGGAAAATGCGGTAGCGGGAACAGCGGATGTTCCACTTCATCCAGGAGCAGAGCGCTATTACCGTGAAATTGGTGTTGTCGAATAAAAATAAAGTGATAAGGAGGAAACTATATGACTGGAAAATCGCTTGAAAAAGATGAGCTACAGCAGCTAATGGATCTCGAAGATAAAAATATAAATTCCCGTACCTATGTTGGCTTATTTGGCAAAATTGTTATTGGAGTTGCAATTGTTTGGTCTATTTTCCAAATTTATATGAGCAGTATCGGTGTAATGGAAGCAACAAAGTTCCGTGCCTGGCATTTAGGATTTCTACTTTTATTTAGCTTTATATTTTATCCGGCAACAAAGAAAAGTGTAGGGACGAGAAGATTGCCAACATGGTTTGATAGCATTTGTATTACATTATCGATATTCGTGACGCTATATTTTGTTATTGTATACGATATTTTAGTTCGGGACCGCGCAGGAGAAAATACGGTTCTTGATCTATGGGTCGGCGCAATAGCTATTATGTTACTGTTTGAGGCAGCACGCCGCGTTGTCGGCAATGCACTGACATTAATTGCGCTGTTCTTCTTAGCCTACAACTTCTTCGGTGCATATATTCCAGGTATTCTAGGACATTACGGATTCAGCTTAGAACGTATCATCAATATTATGTTCTGGGGTGGACAAGGCATTTTCGGTACTGCACTTGGTGTATCGGCAACATACATTTTCATTTTCGTACTGTTTGGTGCCTTCTTGAAAAATAGTGGCTTTTCAGATTTCATTAATGACCTGGCACTAACAATTGCAGGGCGTACAGCAGGTGGCCCGGCAAAGGTAGCAGTATTCGCTAGTGCGCTAATGGCAACGATTAGCGGAAGTGCTGTAAGTAATGTTGTTACAACCGGTACAGTTACTATTCCAATGATGAAAAAGGCCGGTTATTCGAAAAAATTTGCAGGAGCGGTAGAGGCAGTTGCTTCAACAGGGGGTTTAATTGCCCCGCCAGTCATGGGTGCAGCTGCTTTCATTATGGCAGAATACATAGGTGTTTCGTATTCAGTCGTGATGTTGGCTGCCATTATACCGGCAGTTCTCTACTATTTAACGTTGTTTATGATCGTCCATTTTGAAGCGAAAAAAATGGGGTTATCAGGTATTTCAAAAGAAAATATTCCCGTTGCCAAGCAAGTTTTAAAAAATGGCGGCCACTTATCAATTCCATTAATTATTTTATTATTTATGTTGTTTGCCGGATTTTCACCAATATATGCAGCAATCTTTGCGTTATTTGCAGTAGTGCCGACAGCGGCTATTCGAAAACATACACGTATGAGCTTAAAGACGGTGATTGATTCGGTCGTTGAAGGGGTCAAAGGAGCAATAAGTGTTGGGATTGCCTGTGCGATTGTCGGCATTGTCATTGCAACAATTACATTGACAAGTATCGGCTTAATCATCGGTAATAACGTATTAAGCTTTGCTGGAGACAGTGTCATGCTGGCGGCTATTTTAACAGCGGTTATAAGTATCGTATTGGGGATGGGTATCCCGGCAACTGCAGCATATATTATTGTGGCAACGATTTCAGTACCGATTTTAACTCAATTAGGTGTACCGGCGATTGCAGCCCATATGTTTGCCTTTTACTTTGCTGCTTTATCCAGTATTACACCACCTGTAGCATTAGCACCATATGCAGCTGCCGGTATTGCAGGTGAATCGCCGAATAAAGTCTCGTTTGAATCGGTTCGCTTAGGGTTGATTGGCTTTATTGTACCGTTCTTCTTCATTTTCAATCCGGCCCTTCTGCTCACAGGCGGAACAATCGAAGAATACATTATAGCGGCAATTACAGCATGTATCGGTGGCGTATCGATCGCGGCTGGTATTAAAGGGTATTTACTTCGCCGAACATATTTTATGGAGCGTCTTGTTTTCTTTTTCGCAGGAATTGCGCTAATGGATACAACTATAATCTATAACTTAATTGCTTTGGCATTGATTGGCATTGCTGTTACAACACAAATTATGATGAAGCAGCCTGAACGTAAAGTTGTACCATCGTTAATAAAAGGTGAAGAAGCGAGGTGATGGGGATGCGCCCATTGGAAAATATTAAAATATTGGATTTATCCCGTGTCTATGCGGCACCAGCAGGAACGATGATTTTAGCGGATTTAGGGGCAGAGGTTATTCGAATCGAGCATCCGAATGGCTCTGACAGTATGCGTGATTGGGGTCCGTTCATAAATGGTGAGAGCACTTATTATATTAGTGCCAATCGAAATAAAAAGTCGATTATCTTAAACTTAAAGGATACTTCGGATAAAGAGGTCCTATTGGATTTAATAAAAGAGTCGGATGTTATTATTGATAACTTTAAAACGGGCGATATGAAAAAGATGGGGCTCGATTATGAAAATTTGAAACAAATTAATCCGCGCATCATTCAATGCTCTGTGACCGGCTTTGGTCAAACGGGACCTCTTGCCAACGAACCCGGATTTGATCCAGTCATTCAGGCAATGAGCGGCTTAATGGATGTAACAGGACATCCGGATGGGGAAGCGACGAAAGTAGGAGTGCCAATTGCTGATATTTTAACCTCCCATTATGTAGTAATCGGTATTTTATCAGCATTGCGCATGCGTGATTTAACGGGGCGAGGTCAGTTTATCGACTTAGCACTGCTTGACGTACAGATGAGCTCCCTTGCGAATATTTCAAGTGCCTATTTAAATACAGGCTTCGAATCATCGAGGCTCGGTAACAAACATAATAACGTAGCACCTTATCAAGTATTTGAATGTGCAGATGGTCCGCTCATGTTTTGTGTAGGGACCGAAGATCAGTTTAGAAAGTTTTGTGAAATGGTTAATCGACGTGAGTGGACTTTGGATGAACGTTTTAAAACGAATACGCTACGTAAGCAAAATGAACCTGTATTGACGGCGTTAATTTCTGAGGTTACTAAAACAAAAACCCGTGATGAATGGATCAAGTTATTGCAGCAGTTTAAAATTCCGGGTGGACGCGTCAATACTGTAGCAGAGGCGTTTCAACAACCTCAAGTTATTGCACGCAATTTAATAGGGGAGATGGATCATCCAGTATACGGTACTGTAAAATTTGTGAAAAATCCCTTGCAATATTCCGAATTGAATATTTCCTACGATAGCGGTCCACCACTTTTAGGTGAGCATACTGAAGAAATTTTGAAAATGAATAAAAGCTGAAGTATAAAGATTTTTGCCATTGAATAAATGGCGGAAAAGGTAATTGTGACTTTTAGCATAAGCCCTTCTTTTTTCTTCCAATTATTTTTGATACTATTAGGAAAAGGGGGCGTCTGGATGGAGCAAAACAAGTTTGAAAAAATGTATTTAATGCAAACCGTACAAAAAACAATAGTTATACTACGTGCCTTCACAAAAGAACAACCAAAGCTGTCTTTAACAGAATTAAATAAAAAAACTGGAATCGGCTTATCAAGTCTGCAAAGATTTGTAGCTACTTTAGTATACGAAGGATTCCTGATTCGAGATGAGCGCACAAAACATTATCAACTAGGCTTATCATTAATTCACTTAGGGAAGTTAGTCGAGGAAGAATCCAGCATCATTACAATTGCGCAGCCTATTCTTCAACAGCTTAACCACATAACAAATGAAAGTATTTCGATGAGTACTATTGATGGCAATGAGCGCCGTTGTATTATGAACATTGAAAGTAATTATGCATTATCGGCCCGTAATCATGTAGGAGATACGTCGCCGCTATATGCAGGCGCCTCTGCAAAATCAATGCTGGCGTTCTTACCCCAGAAAGAAATTGATGAGTATTTAAATAATGTGGAATTACAGCGTGTGACAGAAAATACGGTTGTTGATCGTGAACAATTGATGCAACAGCTACAGCAAGTACGTGAACAACAATACATTTTCACAAGAGCAGAGCGTATTGTTGGGGCCTGTTCATTCAGTACAGCTATTATTTCAAATGGAAGACCGATTGCATCCATTGCGATTATTATTCCGGAAGCACGTTTTGATGAGGGGCAATTTAATACGTTGCGCGACTTGATCCTGCAGGCTAAATTCGATATTGAAAAGCAGCTGAATAAATGAAACAATCCAACCGGGTATGAATCGGTTGGATTGTTTTGTTTTTTGCGGGATGATGGCGGTGGGGGAAAGCTGTAACTGGAGAAATAGAGGGAGAAATTCCGCTTATTTAGAAAAAGGTAAAAAAATAGCCAAAATAAGCGGAGAAATTCCGTCTATTGACCCAAATAACATAGGTAGGATGGCTTTTTACGTACCATAAGAGGAAAATCTCCCCTTATTTATTCAAAGATAAGCGCCATTTTTAAAATAACAGCAAAAACTCCGCTTATTTTCATTGCTCAGTTCATATTGAAGTTACTAAATATAATAGGGTAAGAAAAAAAGCACTTTCTATACGAGAACGAACGGAAAGTGCCTTAATTATCCATATTTATTTGGGAATTAGAATACTAAATGCTTCTCAATATAAGCCTTAACCTCAGCAATCGGCATGCGGATTTGTTCCATAGAATCACGGTGACGAACTGTTACTTGGCCGTCTTCTTTTGAATCGAAATCGTATGTGATACAGAATGGTGTACCGATTTCATCTTGGCGGCGGTAACGTTTACCGATTGATTGAGACTCGTCGAAGTCAACCGGGAAAGATTTACGTAAGTCAGCCCATACTTCGCCTGCTTCGTCTGATAATTTTTTCGATAATGGTAACACTGCTGCTTTGAATGGTGCTAGTGCAGGGTGGAAACGTAATACGGTACGTTTGTCATCGCCTTCTAACGCTTCTTCATCATAAGCGTCACATAAAAATGCTAATGTTACACGGTCAGCACCTAAAGATGGCTCGATGCAGTATGGTACATAGCGTTCGTTTGTAATTGGATCAATGTACGTGAAATCTTCACCTGAATGCTCCATATGTTGTTTTAAGTCGAAGTCTGTACGGTCAGCGATACCCCATAGCTCGCCCCAGCCGAATGGGAAGCGGAATTCGATATCAGAAGTTGCATTTGAGTAGTGAGACAACTCATCTTCCTCATGGTCACGCATACGCATAGATTCTTCGTTCATGCCTAAGTTTAATAACCAGTTTTTACAGAAGTTTTTCCAGTATTCGTGCCACTCTAAGTCTTCACCTGGCTTACAGAAGAATTCTAATTCCATTTGTTCAAATTCACGTGTACGGAATGTGAAGTTACCTGGTGTAATTTCGTTACGGAAAGATTTACCTACTTGTGCGATACCAAATGGTGTACGTTTACGCATAGAACGTTGAACATTTTTGAAGTTCACGAAGATCCCTTGTGCTGTTTCAGGACGTAGGAAGATTTCATTTGTTGAAGATTCAGTTACACCTTGGAACGTTTTGAACATTAAGTTGAATTGACGGATATCTGTGAAATCGATTTTGCCACAATCAGGACAAGCTACTTCAAGCTCTTCCATTTTTGCTTTCATTTGGTCGAATGTCATACCGTCAACGATGATTTCTTCGCCCGTTTTAGCTAAGTTTGCATCCTCGATTAATTTGTCTGCACGGTGACGAGCTTTACAAGATTTACAGTCGATCATTGGGTCGTTGAAGTTACCAACGTGACCAGAAGCAACCCAAGCTTTTGGATTCATTAAAATTGCTGCGTCTAATCCTACGTTGTGTTCAGATTCCTGAACGAATTTTTGCCACCAAGCTTTTTTAACATTGTTTTTTAATTCCACACCTAGTGGACCGTAATCCCAAGTGTTTGCTAAACCACCGTAAATTTCAGATCCAGGGAATACGAATCCGCGATGTTTTGCTAATGATACAATAGTTTCCATTGATTTTTCTGCCATGAAAAATCCCTCCTAATAAATATTAATAATTGAGCGCAGTATCAGAATTTCTTCGGTACGCGCTGCAAGAAGATAAAAAGCACCCGTCTCCGGGCACAAACTTCATGCCCGGGGACGAGTGCATCATGACGATATACCCGCGGTTCCACCCCGCTTGTTTTTAAATAAATAAAAACCTCTTTTATAAAATGAGCTCAGGGGTGCCGTTTCTCAATTCGCTGTAGGCTTGCACTATCCCTACTCGCTCATGTTAGAATTGATACTTATTATTCCCTTCATCGCTTACATATGAAATTAAATTGTTCGCTCATATTGTAGCATGGGATTGTTTTCTTCGCAATATAGAAGAAAATAGTATATAATAATTGAGGAAAAAGTATAACATTATTTGAAGCGGGTGAGTCCAATCGAACTCAATAAACGTCAAGATGCAATCTTGCAAATTGTAAAAGAAAATGGTCCTATTACGGGCGAACATATTGCCGAGCGCCTAGGATTAACACGAGCTACTTTAAGACCGGACTTAGCCATATTAACGATGGCAGGTTTTTTGGATGCGCGACCTCGTGTCGGCTATTTTTATGCGGGGAAAAAATCAACGGCTGCCTTTACAGAATCGATGCTAAATTTAAAAGTAAAAGATTTCCAATCTGTTCCTGTAGTTGTTTCAGAAGAGATGACAGTATATGAAGCTATAATACATATGTTCTCTGAAGATGTAGGGACTCTGTTTGTAGTTGATAAAAATGAAATGCTGCAAGGTGTATTATCGCGAAAAGACTTATTACGTTCCAGTATCGGGACTCAGGATTTAAATAAAATGCCTGTGCATATAATTATGACAAGAATGCCGAATATCGCGTATTGTCTTAAATCCGATACATTAGTAAATACAGCAAAAAAATTAATTGAACGGGAAATTGATTCTGTGCCAGTTGTAGAAGAAACTGAGCAAGGGCTTATTATCACGGGACGATTAACGAAAACAAGTATTACCCGTGCATTTATCTCATTAGCTGAAACTCATGATTTATAGGTGATTTTATGAAAAAGTTGACAATATTTGTCGTATCCGATTCTGTTGGGGAAACAGGAGAAGCAGCTGTTAAAGCCGTAGTTAGCCAATTTCGACCAAACTTCGAAAAAGTAAGAATTCGTAAGTTTCCACATATAACACATATAGATGTGCTTGAAAAAATTGTGCAGATTGCTCAAACAAATGGGGCGACAATTGTATTTACACTAGTTGAAAAGAACATGCGTCTTGCCCTACTAAAAATTGCTATGGAATATAATGTACCTGTTATTGACCTATTAGGTTCAATGCTCGATTTAATCGAAACTTCCTTTGATGAGAAGCCTTTGCAAAAGCCTGGTTTAGTCCATCAATTGGATGATGATTACTTCAAGAAAATCGAAGCGATTGAATTTGCTGTAAAATATGATGACGGACAAGATCCGCGCGGTATTTTACTGGCCGATATTGTACTAATTGGTGTATCAAGAACTTCAAAAACACCTTTATCCCAATATTTAGCGCATAAAAGATATAAAGTAGCGAACGTTCCACTAGTCCCTGAAGTTAAGCCGCCTATAGAATTAATGCAAATTGATCCGAAAAAGTGCTTTGGGTTGGTCATTACGCCTGAAAAGTTAAATAACATTCGGAAAGAGCGCTTAATTACGTTAGGTTTAACAGAAGATGCTTTTTATGCACAACATAATAGAATTGAAGAAGAAATTCGCTACTTTTATAGCATTGTCGATAAAATTGGCTGTCGTGCCATTGATGTGACGAATCGTGCTGTAGAAGAAACAGCCCATAAAATATTAGATATGCTAGAGCTTGAATGTAAATAGACTCTAAAGCCACCTCTTGACAACTAGAAGGGGAGGTTTTTTTAGTGGAAGGATATTTTATTCTTTTGATATATTAAGATTTATACTTTTGATCTAGTTAAAACTTATAGAAATCGATAAAAATCGTTCTATTTAGCCTTTTTTCTTATATTTTTTACGAAAAATTATAGCAACAGTAGTCTTTTTGTTTTATAATATTAAAATTGTGGTAAAAATATTAATTATAGAGTAATTACAAATTTGTTTTATAAATTTTGTCGTATTTTAGAGGATTTTTGTAATTTATCTCGAATAGTGTAGATGGTGATAATGTGGCTGGAAAAATACCTGAACATGTGATTGAACAAATTCGCTCGCAGTCGGATATAGTCGATGTTATAAGTGATTATATGCAATTGACGAAAAAAGGGCGCAACTATTTCGGCTTATGTCCGTTTCATGGAGAGCAAACACCTTCATTTTCCGTTTCTACCGATAAACAGATTTTTCATTGTTTTGGCTGTGGCGCTGGAGGAAATGCAATCACTTTTGTAATGGACATTGAACAATTGTCGTTTCCAGATGCACTCATTAAATTAAGTCAGCGTGCAGGGATTCCGTTAGAAATGGAATTATCGACTGAACAGACAATGTCGAATTCGACCGTCTCAAAAAAAGAACAACAAATGAGAGAAGCTCATAATTTTGCAGTAGAGTTTTATCATCATATTTTGATAAACACTGAAGACGGCGAACCTGCATTAAATTATTTACTTGAAAGAGGATTTACACAGGAACAAATCGAAACACATCAAATAGGATGGGCTTTACCGAATTGGGATACGCTTTCAATATTATTGGAGCGTAAAGGGTATGACTTATCGGAAATGGCTGAAAGCGGTCTTATTATCCAAAAAGAAAGCGACGGCAGCTATTTTGATCGTTTCCGTGGACGGATTATGTTTCCTATTCGAGATGAAAATGGAAAGCCAATAGCATTTTCAGGCAGGATTTTAAATACGGATGGCGAAGATGCTAAGTACCTGAATAGTCCTGAAACGCCTATCTTTCATAAAAGTCAAGTGCTTTATAATTTAGATAAGGCACGAGCATCAATTCGAAAAGTAAGACAAGTTATTTTAATGGAAGGCTTTATTGATGTATTGGCAGCTAATCGTGCAGGCATATTCAATGCAGTTGCAACGATGGGTACGTCGCTAACACCCCAGCATATTACAAAGCTCAAACGCTTAGTTCAGCAAGTTACAGTTTGCTATGATGGTGATAATGCTGGTTTTGAAGCGGCAAAGCGGGCTGCACAAATGCTCAATGAAGAAAAAATTAAAGTCGAAGTTGCTGTTATACCGGATAAACTTGACCCGGATGATTACATTCGTACACATGGTCAAGAAGCATTTAAAAACCAAATAATCGAAAAGCCACACGCGTATATTGCATTTATGATGATGCATGCTAAACGTGGCAAAAATTTTCAGTTTGAAAATGACACACTTCAGTACATTCAGGAAGTACTTGAGACGTTAAAAAATAATACTTCTCCTATTGAAAGAGATTTATACATTCGTCAACTTTCCAATGAGACTAATATTTCTCAAGAAGCGATTAGTACGCAATTACGAAAAATCGCTGCGGATAATGTGAAAGAAAAAAAACGCGAACAAAGTACAGTGAATGTATCGAGTACCCAAATGCAGCGGGATCGCAAAAAAGATGCAACAGATCGTGCAGAAAGTATACTTTTAGCCTATATGTTGCATGATGTAAATATTGTGAACAAAGTGCTTCGAGAAGGAAATAATGAACCGTTCATTCATGAGGAATATTTATCCGTATTTGTACGTTTAATCGGATTTTACGAAGAATATGAAATGGCTGATTTTCATCGGTTCGTTGAAGTTTTAAATGATAATGATTTACGCAAAATTGTGATGGATGCTGCGTTACTTGAACGTGACCCTGATAATGGAGAAGCGGAAATTAACGATTGTTTAAAACAAATCGAAAAACGTCGATTAGAACTAAAAATAGAAGAACTAAAGCATAAACAAAAAGAAGCAGAAAAGATGCACGAGCATAGACGAGCACTTGAAATTGCCCAGCAAATTATCGAATTAAGCAGAAGGATAAAAATGGGCGTTTAACTCGATTTGTTTTTAGAAGGAGGAAGGTTTATGGCGGACAAGTCAAAACATTCAAAAGATACGGTGGTAAACGGGGTTTCATTAGAGCAAGTAAAAAAGCAACTTTTAGCTAAAGCAAAACAAGTTGGCGAAATGTCAATGAAGGAAATTTCAGATACATTAGCCTTTTTTGAATTAGAAAATGAAGAAATTTTCAACTTTGCCGATGAGATCGAAAAAAATGATGTAACTGTTGAAGGTAAAGAAGAATTTGAAGAAGAAGCACTTTCTAAACAAGAATCTAGTGAAGAAGCTTTTGATTTAAATGATTTAAGTGTTCCTCCGGGTGTTAAAATTAACGATCCAGTACGCATGTATTTAAAAGAAATTGGACGTGTGGATTTACTTTCTGCTGAGGAAGAAATTCGTTTAGCAGAACGCATTGAGCAAGGTGATGAAGAAGCTCGTAAACGTTTGGCAGAAGCGAACCTACGTCTTGTAGTATCTATTGCAAAGCGCTACGTTGGTCGAGGCATGCTGTTTTTAGACCTTATCCAAGAAGGAAACATGGGACTTATTAAAGCAGTTGAAAAGTTTGATCACCGCAAAGGATTTAAGTTCTCAACATATGCAACATGGTGGATTCGTCAGGCCATTACACGTGCCATTGCTGACCAAGCACGTACGATTCGTATACCAGTGCACATGGTTGAAACGATTAACAAATTAATCCGTGTTCAACGTCAACTTCTGCAAGATTTAGGTCGTGAGCCATCTCCAGAGGAAATTGGAGAAGAAATGGACTTAACACCTGAAAAAGTACGTGAAATTTTGAAAATTGCTCAAGAACCGGTTTCTTTGGAAACGCCAATTGGGGAAGAAGATGATTCGCACTTAGGAGACTTCATTGAAGACTCAGAAGCACAATCACCTTCTGATCATGCAGCATATGAGCTTTTAAAAGAACAGCTGGAAGATGTACTAGATACATTAACAGACCGTGAAGAGAATGTATTACGTCTACGTTTCGGTTTAGATGATGGTCGTACTCGTACATTGGAAGAAGTAGGGAAAGTATTTGGCGTTACACGTGAGCGTATTCGTCAAATCGAGGCAAAAGCATTACGTAAACTTCGCCACCCATCTCGTTCAAAACGCTTGAAAGACTTCCTAGAATAGGGAATATGGAAAAGATGAAGAATTTTTTTCTTCATCTTTTTTTCTTATGTATTTTAGTTAATAAGTATTGGTTTTTGCGAACGGTGCCGTTACTTTATGCTGATGTTCATTCTTGAAGTATTAATTACAATTATATATATAACTTACATATATGGGGCGAAGTCATGTCAAATCAGAAAAAGCAGATTATTATGAATGAAATTAGCTTTTGGAAACAAAATAAATTGTTGCCAGGGCAGTATTGCGATTTTTTAATGACACTTTATTCAGAAGGCAATCATAGCGATGATGAAATCACAGGTCAGGCCAAAAAAGCGATACATAATGTTGAAAAACGAAAAAAGTTTAATTTAGCTGTATTTTTTCCTATAAGTGCGTTTGTCATTTTATTATTGCTGTTCACCATTCAATTTGAATGGGTAGTCATTGCTGTAGCGGCTGTGTTTGCAGTTAGCTGCCTGATCGGAGCGCTCTATTTCGCTAAAAGAAACCATCTATTGGCAGTCATGCTACAACTGGCCACAGCTTTAGCGACTTTAGGTGTTACCTTAAAAGTAAGTACCACATATTTTGCCGGCAATAATGAGATGCTTTATATCTTTTTAATTATTAACTGTGTATTTTGGTTAATAAGTGGCATTATGATGAAAATTATTTATTTTACGATTTCAGGCATTCTTGGTTTACTCGTAATAATCAGTGCTTGGATTTATTTCCTTTAAGCAACAATACATAATTATAAATTGAGGCTATGTAGAAAGTTATGAACTTTTTATATAGCTTTTTTATTATATCATTCTACAAATTTCTCTATAAAACGCGTATATTTTCTGTAAAAAACAATATTTTTAGATTACAATGGAAATGTAGCACATTGAGGGTGAGAGGATGAATGTTATGAATTTTGATTTATCAACAGAGCAAAGCATGTTACAAAAAATGATTCGGGAATTTTCAGATGAAGTAGTGGCACCGGGAGCAATCGAACGTGATAAAAATAAAGCCTTTCCAGTAGAGGTTTTCAAGCAGCTTTCTGATATGGGGATTATGGGGTTACCGTTTCCGGAAGAATATGGCGGGGCAGGAGCAGACACGATTAGTTTTGCTATTGTTACAGAGGAATTAAGCCGTACATGTGCATCTACAGGTATTACATATTCGGCTCATATTTCGTTAGGCGGCGCACCATTACATTTATTCGGTACAGAGAAGCAGAAGGAAAAATATTTAACACCGATTTGTACAGGGGAATCATTTGGCGCGTTCGGATTAACTGAACCTAACGCTGGATCGGATGCTGGGGGTACTGAAACGACGGCATCATTGGAAAATGGTGAATTTGTTATTAACGGGTCAAAAGTTTTTATAACAAATGCTAGTTTCGCAAAACATTTGGCGTTGACAGCGATCACGGGCCGTAATGGAGAACATAAAGAAATTAGTGCAATCATTGTGCCGACTGATACACAAGGCTTCACAATTAAATCAGAGTACGAAAAGATGGGCTTAAATGCATCCAATACGACAGAACTTATTTTGGAGAATGTGCGTGTTCCTGAAGAAAATCTATTAGGTGTAAGAGGGAATGGCTTTAAGCAATTTTTAACGACACTTGATGGAGGACGTATCGGTATTGCGGCAATGGCAGTTGGGATTGCCCAAGGTGCTTTAGATAAAGCAATTCAGTATGCAAAAGAACGTAAGCAATTTGGTAAGACTTTATCACAATTCCAGGCAACACAGTTTAAATTGGCTGATATGGAGGTAAAAGTACAATTAGCAAGGACTTTTGTTTACAAAGCAGCCTGGTTAAAAGACCAAGGGCGTCCATTCGGTAAAGAGGCAGCTATTGCAAAATACTATGCTTCGGAAATGGCGATGGAAGTTTGCGATGAGGCAATTCAAATCCATGGCGGCTATGGCTATATGAAAGAATATGAAGTAGAGCGCTATTTACGTGATGCAAAGTTATTGGAAATCGGAGAAGGTACTTCGGAAGTACAGAAAATGGTAATTGCAAGACATATATTGTGATGAAAATGACAAATTGGATAAATTGTTACAAAGCTAGTAAAAGTTGTCCGATAGGTCTTTTAGTTTTCTAGTGAATCAAGTACAATTAGTATTGTTTACTAGGCATTTGCCTAGAAAGAAATAGAATATTTAATGAGGGAGGGGAACGCAATGAAAAACAATCCACTTATTCCTTACACACTTATCATGGCATTCGGTATAGCACTAATTTTCTTCATGTCATTTGAGGGTGCAGCTGATAAAAACAGTGCGGATGGTGATCATGCAGGCGAAACTGCTGAATTAAGCGGTGAAGATATCGCTCAAAAGAACTGTATTTCTTGTCACGGTGGAGATTTAACTGGTGGCGGAGGTCCTAGTATTGTTGGCTTAGATGCAGAACATATTAAAGATGTAGCATTAAATGGTTCGGAAAGCGGCGCTATGCCACCAATTCTTAAAAACGAAGCTGAAGCGGAAGCGGTAGCAGAATATATTTCTGGTCTGTAAAGATCATAAAAGTGTAGAAATTAGAGAAATCTATTTTCTGCACTTTTTTGATATGCAAATATTTGTTGGAAAGAGACGTTTTTACAAAAGTTCTATATAATATAGTTAGTTTGTGATATAGAAATGAGGATATTTAATATGAACGCACAAAAACTTTCAAAACGACTAGAAAAGGTTGCTTCATTTGTACCTACAGGGGCAGTTGTAGCTGATATTGGCAGTGACCATGCATACCTACCATGTTATTTAGTGCATAAAGGGATTGCTTCTCGTGCAGTAGCGGGTGAAGTAGTTAAGGGACCTTATGAATCAGCAGTTAAACAAGTACGGACAGAAGGTTTAACCGATAAAATTACAGTTCGCATGGCCGATGGTTTAGCTGCAGTAGAAGAAGGGGATGAGATAACTGCAGTAACAATTGCAGGAATGGGTGGCCCTTTAATCGTTTCAATTCTAGAAAAGCATCCACAGGCATTAAAAACGGTTACCCGCCTAATTTTACAGCCAAATATCCATGCTAAAGCGATTCGGGAATGGGCGCTTGCGAATCGTTGGGCAATTCAGGACGAAGTGATTTTGGAAGAGGACGGCAAAGTTTATGAAGTGCTCGTTTTACAGCGCGGAGAAATGAAGTTAACGGAAGCAGAAATTTTACTTGGACCAAAGTTAATGAGTACAAAATCACCCGTTTTTGTACAGAAATGGTCGCGCGAAATCGCCAATTGGGAACGTGTTCAACAAGCGATTGCACAAGCGGAAAGCACGCCTGAAAATCAAGCAAAGCATGAAGAATTAACACACTTAATAAAACTGGTACAGGAGGCGATTGCGTGAAGTCAGTAAATGGCAACGAAATTATTCAACTGTTCGAATCATGGTCACCGAAAAAATATGCATGTATGCCTAATGACCCGATTGGATTGGCTATCGGAACATTAAATAAACCCGTCTCAAAAGTGCTTGTTACGTTAGACGTGACACATGAAGTGGTCGACGAAGCGATTGAAAATGGGTGTGAACTTATTATTGCCCATCACCCACCGATCTTCATGAAATTATCCAATTTACGAACAGATAATCCGCAAGGCGCATTATATGAAAAATGTCTAAAAAACGATATTGCCGTATATGCAGCCCATACAAATTTAGATGTCGCACCAGGTGGGGTAAATGACTTATTGGCAGATGCTCTGCAATTGGAAGAGCGACGAATTTTGGATATTTCCTACGAGGAAAAAATGATGAAGCTTGCTGTTTTTGTTCCTGTTGACGATGCTGATGAGTTGCGCGAAGTTTTAGCTAAAGCTGGAGCCGGACGATTAGGAAATTATGAAGCATGCAGCTACACACTGGCTGGTAAAGGACGTTTCCGCGCAGTAGAAGGAGCAGATCCTGCTGTAGGTGAAATAGGGGAACTGCATATAGAGCAGGAAGAAAAAGTTGAAGTTGTATTCCCGCAGTCGATGAAAAACAAAATATTAAAGGCTATGTTAAATAGTCATCCATATGAAGAGCCTGCGTATGATTTGTTTACGATGGATGTTGCGACAAACGAAGAAGGTTTGGGACGTATCGGAAAATTAAAAGAACCGATGACATTACGTGAATTTGCGGAATTTGTGAAAGTTCAATTAGATGTACCTTGCCTCCGTGCAGTAGGTCCTCTTGATCAGCCTGTGCAAAAGGTTGCTGTCGTCGGTGGTGACGGCAATAAGTACATTCGTACAGCAAAATTTGCAGGAGCCGATGTATTTGTAACAGGAGACATTGGCTTCCATATGGCTCAAAGTGCGGAATTGGATGGCTTAAGCATTATTGATCCTGGTCATCATGTAGAAAAAGTGATGATTAAAGGAGTCGCAGAAAAAATGACGTCTTTATGTAATGATAAAAAGTTACCTGTTGAGTTTCTTCAATCCAAGGTGCATACAGAGCCGTTTAAATTTATTTAGCATGTGATCAGGGAGAAAAATAAGCGGAGGAATTCCCCTTATTTTCAAAATTCCGTTCAAATTAAGTGAAATAAACGGAGGAATTCCGGTTATTCACATGAAATTCTGTAAATTACATGCTTTTTTAATCAATAGGCGGAATATCTCCGCTTATTTTGGTTATTTTTTCGTTAAATTAATAAATAAGCGGAATTTGTCCGTCTATTTTGCGCGCTATAGCAATAAAGCAGATCAAACTTTACTTATCCGTAAAATTTGATCTGCTTTTAATTTTGAATTAATTTTTGTCCGGCTGCTGCATTAAATAATGATACGAAACTACTAATCCTATTAAATAGATAACAACTAATAGATAGAGCGGAAGCAGGTGAATGAATGTTGTATAGCCGATTGCAAAATGTGTGCCGATACCTGCTAAAAAGGCGGGAAGGGCACCGAAAGCATACGTAAACCATAACCAGCGTTCACCCGCGCGGAATCCCCAAAGCGATAGACATAATACAAGGATGCCCACACTGATCAGTGCACTGCCAAAGCCAGCGCGGTCATGTGCAATCACTGGTATTAACATGTCGCTTATCGATTGCAGCATATCAACCGGCATACATAAAAAGCTAATATCAGTCGAGACAAATACTTTAGTAATACCAATGAAAGAAATAACGATTCCGCCAGTCAACAATAAAAAGCCGAGCATAACGAAAAGCAGTTGACCATAAACACCGCGCATCCAGATCCGGTCATTTGTGTCATGCCAAGAACGCGGGCTGCGGTTTGCCGTTTTGCTTTCCTGCCAGCTCAGTATATAGAGCGGCAGCAATAATAGCCAAAAAAGGCCGTGTAGCCAATCAAAATACCCATAGCCTATAAATAGTAAAATGCCTAAAAATCCAGTAATCGCGGCACTATGAAAAGCTACTTTAGCCCAGTGCAGCTGACGCCTTATCCCGAAATAGGCAAGCGACATATATAGAATTCCTGCAGATATCATCGTGCCTGCGAGTGACATTCGATCATGTGCCATAAAGGCCAATATTTGTGGATTAATGAGATTTAATTGTTGGTGTGTTAAACCGATGAAAGATTCATCATAATTTAAAATGACGGTTGTAAGCGCAAAATACTGTGCGATTAAGCCACCAATTAAAATACCAAGCCCAAATAAAAATGACCAATACCAGCTCTGTGCTTGGCTACCGGGCTCTTTTTCATAGAGTAGCCGTTCATGAATCCGTTTTGGTAAGCCGGGCCCTGCCTTTATATAACCTTCTGAAAGCATGATTAAATCTGCTCCAGACTCCTTTATACTAAGTGCCTGTGAAGGTGACTCTACCGCTCCGCTAGTTATGATAGGGGAATCAGGAAAGGAACTTTTTACATCCTTTACAGCCTGGTGCATTAACGAGAAAGCGTCACTATGTTCACTATAACGGTCCTCGGTAGCTGTAATAGGGGCATCGATAATAAATCCACTCACTGCTCTTGGGACTTGCTCGATTGTCTTAGCAGAATCCCCTGAAATTATTTGATAGAGAGTTGCCCCTATGTCCGAATCGAGCTGTTCTATCTGACTCGCATATAAAAAGAACCCATCTACATACGGAGAAAGCGGTGTTATACATGTATACAAATCCTGCCTATTTAAGCTTTCGTCTAAGCGTGCAAACAGAGGGATATGAATATTTTTAGTAATTACTAGTTTTAATGCATTTTTTAATAATACTTTTTCCTCTGTATGGGAAAATGAAATTTTCTGCTCCTGCCACTTTGGTGGTAGTTGTCGTGCAGGCTTTTTAACTAAAATAGGACCAATTTCCATAAAACTTAAACCGAGTTCCTGAAAAGCCGTTACCCCAGTAAGTTGAGGGTCCAATTTACAGCTAAGACCAATAGGTGAATTAAAATGAGTACCGTTTACCTGTTGCTGCAAAAGCGGGCTAGTTCGGTTGTGACCTAAAAATTCGATGAGGCGCTTTCCGCCGGGAATAGAAGCAATTGTCCGCATAGAATGATGGATGAATTGCCTACTGTTGTTCGCTTCCATCTTAGATAAAGCGATCTTTTTTAAAGGATGATAGGACCAATCTGGCATTTGAAGTCACCCCATTCTCGTTTTATTTCCAGTTTACCATACGAGAAAAGTAAATTTGAAAACGGATTTTATGAAATAGTATATAAGAAAAATCGATTACATCGCCGTTAAGCAATCTAATCGATTTTTGTGTTCTTCATTGATTAATGAGGCATAATTTTTTCTACTGGCTTAGGTGTTTTGATTTTCGGTAAAATTTTATCTAACGTTACCGAGCGAACAATTTCGTGTGTCGCTGGGTCGTTCTTATCGAATTTTTCCAAAAATGCAATGACTTCTTTTACGATTGGTGTCGGTGTTGAAGCTCCTGCTGTAACCGCAACTGTTTCAACATTTTCCAACCACTCGATTTGAAGCTCTGAAATATCTGAAATACGGTATGACGGAGTACCTGCTATTTCCACTGATACTTGAGTTAAACGGTTAGAGTTGTTTGATTTTGGATCTCCAACAACGATTAATAAATCAGAAGCTCCGGCTTGGTCAGCTACTGCTTCTTGACGTACTTGTGTCGCTAAACAAATTTCTTTGTGTACTTCTACATGTGGAAATTTTTCTTTTAAACTATCCATTAGGAAAGCTACATCCCATTGACTCATTGTCGTTTGGTTTGTAACGAGAATTTTTTCGTTTTCAAATGATAGACTATCAATATCTTTCATCGATTGGACTAAGTGAACACGGTCCGGGGCTACACCAATAGCGCCTTCTGGTTCTGGGTGTCCTTTTTTGCCGATGTAAATAATGTCATAACCTTCTGCTGTTTTTTCACGAATTAAATCATGTGTAACCGTAACGTCCGGGCATGTGGCATCAATCGATACCAATCCTTTACGCTTGGCAATTTCACGTATTTCCGGTGATACACCATGTGCCGTGAAAATTACAGTTCCTTCTTCCACTTGCTCTATAATATCTTTTCTGTTATCGCCATCAAGCGTAATAATACCATCCTGTTCAAAAGCATCTGTTACATGTTTATTGTGGACAATCATACCTAAAATATAGATTGGTCTTGGTAATGAAGTGTCAAGTGCAGCATTGCGAGCGATTACCATAGCATCAACTACGCCATAGCAGTAACCACGCGGATTAATTTTAATAACTTTCATTTAACGTAACTCCTTTCAAAGCCCTGTAAGTTCATTATATAGGACGTATATACTTTATTCAAAGTTCGCTTACTGAATTTCGGTTATTTCACAACAAATTATGAAGTCTAAATGTAAAGAAAAGCGGCTAAGCCTGAACTTGATGGAGATACAGATATTATATGAATTTGCTATAATGAAAGAAATGAATGGTATGTAAAGCGGGGGAGTGAAGTGACCCCTAAAAGTTAGACACGGTTATTTCATCTAGGCAGCTTGGGTGAACTGAGTTCGGTATTGCACCGGACTCAGTTTTAATTTTGCCTTGATTCGTTTCGTGTTGTAATATTTCATGTATTTTTCTAGTTCTACTTTAAAATGCTCGACACTTTTGAATTCCTTTAAGTAAAGGAATTCAGATTTCATAATCCCAAAGAAATTCTCCATCACTGCGTTATCATGACAATTCCCTTTACGTGACATGCTTTGCACAACGCCTTTTGCTTTTAGGGCATGGCGATATTGTTTCATTTGATAATGCCAACCTTGATCGGAATGCATCAATAGCTGGTGTTCCTTTGGTAATCTTTCTAAAGCTTTCTCTAACATCTCTGAAACCAATGAATACGTTGGTCTTGAGCCAATCGTATATGTAATAATTTCTCCGTTAAACAAGTCTAAAACAGGCGATAAATACAGCTTCTCACCAAACAATTTAAACTCTGTAATATCCGTTACCCATTTCTCATTAGGGGCGTCGGCTTTAAAGTTGCGATCCAGAATATTATCCGCAATTTTACCAACTGTGCCTTTATACGATTTATATTTTTTCATGCGAACGATGCACTTCAAACCTAGAACCTTCATGATGCGTTGAACCTTCTTATGATTCACTTTTTGCCCACGATTCGCGAGCTCGTCCCGAATGCGACGGTAGCCGTAACGACCCTCATGTTCGTCATAAATCGCTTGAATTTCAGCCTTTAAATCAGCGTCTGGGTCTGGTCGATTCATCTTCTTCACTAAATTGTAGTATGTGCTACGTTTGATTCCTGCGAATACCACAAGCGCCTTCACCGAGTATTTATGCCTTAATTCATAGATGACCTTTACTTTGTCTTCTTTGGTGATTTTTTCTTGGCTTGAACTAAGGCGTTCAACTTTTTTAAATACTCGTTTTCCATACGTAGACGATTGATTTCCGCTTGAAGCGCTTCAGGTGAGCCTTCTACTGGTGCTATTTTTGATTGTTTGTTCGTTTCTTTTTTCATGGATGGACGCCCCTTTTTCTTTGATTGAAGGGCATCGAATCCTTTTGTTTCAAACTGTTTTCGCCATTGAAGTATGGTTGATGGTGCTGCTATACCAAAGATAGCCGCTGTTTCATTTAAGGACGTACCGTATTCAATCATGTAATTTAGTACGTCTAGTTTAAACTGCGCCGAGTAATTTGTATATCGTTTTATAAAGGCTTCTGCTCCGTTATATTTATATTGTTTCGTCCATTTTATAATTGCCGCATGGTCTGTTCCTATCGATCGGGCGATTTCGATAGAACTCTCTTTCCCCTCTAGGTATCGTAAAACGGCTTTCAGTTTGTCCTCTGCTGAATATTTCGCCATATAAAAACTGCACCTCCAATTGTTAGATGTGTCTAACAATTGGGGTGCAGTTCAGAGTGACATGGTGTTTTCTTTTTTTAAACGGAGCAAAACGAAAGAGTTAAAAAATCAGGTAGAGTTTTGCATGACAAATTTATCGCTCGGTGCAGCAGATGTATATGATGTATTGATCGAAAGAGATGATGTTGAAATTACTGAATCGGGTTGTACGTCCAACTGTGAAATTTGTGAAGCCAATCTATTTGCGATAGTTAATGGCGACATTATTAAAGCGGAAGATGCTGAGCAATTGCTAGCTTTAGTTGAAAAAGAATTGGAAGAAAACTCAGTCCTATATTAAGTTCAACTTGTTTTAAAAAATTTCAACAGGGAAGAAATATTACGTAAATGAAATATTAAATTTAGTTGTATTCACTAATAATTTTTTTCATTTAAAAATGTTCATTAGAGGAGTGTTTCTTTCATGACAAATGTTGAAAATAAACAAGTTGGCGGTACACCCGCTCAAACACAACCATCCCAACCTGGTATCGAAAGTGAAATGAATCCCTTACCAACGCAGCCTTATGACTATACAGGTAGTGATAAGCTGAAAGGGAAAGTAGCAATTATTACAGGTGGAGACTCAGGTATTGGACGAGCTGTAGCAGTTGCCTATGCAAAAGAAGGTGCAAACCTTGTCATAAACTATTTGGAAAAAGAACAATCAGATGCAGAAGAAACAAAAAGCATTGTTGAAAAAGAAGGTATTAAAGCGATTTTGGTAGAAGGGGACATTGCAGACTATGAAACAAGTAAAAAGCTTGTTCAGTCAGCGATTGATGAATTCGGTCAAATTAATATTGTTGTCAATAATGCAGCCGTTCAATATCCGGTAGATTCATTTTTGGATATTACAGTAGAGCAATGGGACAAAACGTTCCGTACAAATATTGATAGTATGTTTTATTTAAGTAAGGAAGCCCTCCCACATTTAGGGCAAGGTGATTCCATTATATGTACGACATCCGTCAATGCATATAGAGGACATTCTATTTTAATCGATTATACAGCGACTAAAGGAGCGATCGTAGGCTTTGTAAGAAGTCTGGCACAAAATGTAGCAGACAAAGGAATTCGAGTGAATATGGTTGCCCCAGGTCCTATTTGGACGCCATTAATCCCATCAACTTTTGATGCAAGCCAAGTTGAAGAGTTTGGTACAGATACACCATTGAAACGACCTGGTCAACCGAGTGAGCTGGCGGGATCGTATGTTTTATTGGCATCTCAGGATGGCTCATATATTACAGGGCAGTGTATTCATGTAAACGGTGGAAGTATAATGAGTTCTTAAAAAAGAATAGATGATGAAATAACAAACTACCCCATATGCGAATTAGAGGTGACTCGTTAACTTAATTGACGAATCACCCTTAATTGGTCAAATATGGGGTAGTTTTTTTGTTGTCGTTAGTCAAAGGGTGGCTGAAATATCATTGGTCGGGAAGGTTTTGTTGTTATAGGTTGCACCGGCTCAGGATTTTGTCTTGACCCTCTACCTTTACCTCTGCCGGACCGTTCTCTCTGCGACCTTTCTCCAGGTGTTGTATCTCCTCTAGGACGTTCTGTTGGCATCGCAACAGTGGATGATTCAAGTGGATCCGGAGAATCTTTGAAACCTCTGTACATACGCCATAAAGCCGGTAAATTTTTAAACATTGGAGCAGCTTGCTGAATATAAGGGGTGAACTTTTGTGCATTATTAAATAAAGAGTTTGCTCCTGCTAAAAAACCTTCTAGCCTAGGTGCACCTGCTGCAGCACCAGCAACACCAGCAGCACCAGCCGCGGCAGCAGCACCGGCAGCATCCATAGGTATTTGTGGCGGCATTTGCATTGGCATTTGGTTCATCATTTGGTTCCGCATCATATACGGTGCATACATTGGGAAACGTGGAGCAACAGGTGCAGCAGGCATTTGATTCATCATACCTTGAGGTGGAAAATAATAGGGTGGGCGCATAATGAACTCCTTTCTTAAAGTCCTCATAAAATTGTTTATTAATTATGCCTCGGCGTTATTGCGGCCAGATTTTTTAAGATACTAAAAACCCTCTTAAAAAAATCTGTGACATGCGCCGGGGATCATTCTTCATTCAGTGGTTGCCCTAGACACCTCAGAGCCTAACAAAAACAAGCATTCATTAGCCCATTTAAGGTGTGAGTAATTTTTGCTGAATGAAGAAAATTCATCTCAACTGTTTGACGTTGAAACTATTTATAAGTTATGATATGCAGATGGTCACTTAAATGTACGAAACATGGTACAATAGGAAAGATGTAAGGAGGTACGAAAAATGTCAAAATATACTGATTATCAATTCAAGCCATTTTTGCAGGACGCCATTGCAAAGCTTGGATTTACAGAACCGACACCAATTCAAAAAGAAATAATTCCACTCGTACTAAAAGGAAAGAGTGCGATTGGACAAGCTCATACAGGTACAGGGAAAACGCATAGTTTTTTATTGCCAATTGTTGAGCGTATTGTAGAAGAAAAACAAGAAGTACAGGCCGTAATTACTTCACCAACACGTGAATTAGCCCAACAAATTTTTGATGCATTAAATCAACTTGTTGAAGGAACGGAAATTTCAACGAAGTTATTTATCGGAGGTACGGATAAACAACGTACTATTGACCGCCTAAAAACTCAACCACAAATTGTTGTTGGGACACCAGGGCGCATTAAAGATTTAGTGAAAGAAAATGCATTGCTTGTACACACAGCACCAATACTTGTAGTGGATGAAGCAGATTTAGCATTTGATATGGGATTCATTGAAGACATTGACGGATTTGCTTCCGCAATGCCTGAAAAGCTTGAAATGTTTGTGTTCTCCGCAACCATTCCAGAAAAATTAAAACCATTCCTAAAAAAATATATGGATGCACCTATCCATATTCATATGAATGACAAACGCCCTGTAGCTGAAGGAATTAACTTCCTATTAGTACCTGTGCGTTCTAAGTCACGTAATACCCGCCTGCTTGAAGTTATGAAAGCAATCAATCCATTTTTAGCTGTTATTTTCTGTAACACACGTAAAAATGCAGAGGCTGTAGCAAACTTCTTAGCTGAAGAAGGTATTCGTGCCGGTCAAATTCACGGAGATTTAAGTCCACGTGATCGTAAAAAAATGATGAAACAAGTGCGTGATTTAGAATTCCAATACATCGTTGCAACAGACTTGGCTGCACGTGGTATCGATATTCAAGGTATTTCACACGTTATTAACTACGAAATCCCGGAAGATTTAGAATTCTTCATTCACCGAGTGGGCCGTACAGCCCGTGCAGGTACAAAAGGGACAGCCATAACATTGTTCCAGCCTGAAGATGAGGATGCAGTAGTACGCATCGAAAAAATGGGTATTCCATTTGAGCAAAAAGATGTGAAAAATGGTGAGTGGGTTGACTTAAAAGACCGTCACCAACGTGCAAACCGTAAGACTGAGCGTAAGCAAGATGAAATCGATGTAAAAGCAAAAGCCCTCGTACGTAAGCCGAAGAAAGTAAAACCAGGCTATAAACGTAATATGAAGTGGGAAATGGAAAAAGTGAAGAAGCGCGAACGCCGTATTAAAGCGCGTCGTAATAATAGAGAACAATAAATAATTTTCGCAAGGGGCTGCTTAGAATGTATTTCTTTGCGGTCTCTTTTGTTTTTAATGGACAGTAAATTTGGAGGGAAGAGTAATGTTATTAGGTTCACATGTTTCGATGAGTGGTAAGAAAATGCTATTAGGCGCTAGTGAAGAAGCATTAAGCTATGGTGCCAATACATTTATGATTTATACGGGTGCACCTCAAAATACGCGCCGCAAGCCAATTGAAGAGCTTAACATTATGAAGGGCTTACTTCATATGCAGGAAAATGATATTTCGAATATTGTTGTGCATGCACCATACATTATTAACTTAGGCAATACGACGAAGCCTGAAACTTTTGAGCTAGGCGTAAATTTCCTGCAAGAAGAAATTAAACGAACAGCTGCATTAGAAGCGACACAAATTGTATTACATCCAGGTGCCCATGTTGGTGCAGGTGTCGATGAAGGTATCGCACGAATTGTAGAAGGCTTGAACGAAGTACTGACACAAGACTACCCTGTGCAAATCGCATTGGAAACGATGGCTGGCAAAGGCTCTGAAATCGGTCGTACATTTGAAGAATTAGCCCGCATTATAGACGGTGTAACGAATAATGAGCGTTTATCAATTTGTATGGATACATGTCATATTCACGACGCAGGTTATGATGTAGTGAATGATTTTGACGGTGTTTTAAATGAATTTGATAAAGTAATCGGGTTAGATCGTTTAAAAGTGATCCATATTAATGATTCAAAAAATGTGCGCGGTGCAGCAAAAGACCGTCATGAAAATATTGGATTTGGTGAAATTGGCTTTGATGCAATGAAATATATTGTTCATCATCCACAACTAATGCATTTACCTAAAATATTGGAAACACCATTTGTCGGTATTGATGCAAAAAATAAAAAAGCACCTTATTTACATGAAATTGCAATGCTGCGTGATGGGGAATTCCGCCCAACATTAATTGATGAATTGCGTAATTAATAAGAATTAATGAACATACTTTGCATAAATTTGATGCAAAGTATGTTTTTTTACATTTTTTTATTACATTATTTGCTATAATGAATTAACTGTAAATTTCAAAAAATTAAATGGAGGTATATTATGAAAAAAGTTATACAACTCGTCATTTTATTTGCATTATTCTTTTCATTACCTATACAAAGTTTTGCCTCGGTCAGTAGCGCCGTTACTTCGAACTTAGGGAAAAGCAATGCAGCGGTGACAATACGGGATATCGATAGTGGGAAAATTGTTTATTCTCAAAATGGGGATAAGCTTATGCGCCCAGCATCGAATATGAAACTGATTTCCGGTGGTGCAGCACTATCAATATTAGGGGAAGATTACCGTTTTACTACAGATTTATTTATTGACGGGAAGGTTGTCAACAATACGTTGAACGGCAATGTTTACATAAAAGGCAGTGGTGATCCGACATTAAATAAAGAGAGTTTTCAGGAGTTTGCTAAAATATTGAAGCGTAATGGCATACGGACTATAAACGGTCATGTAATAGGTGATGATACAGCCTTTTCCGGCAGTACATTACCGCCAGGAGTCGACAAAACGGATGAGACGTATTACTTCGGTGCCAGAACTTCAGCTATTACGATGTCTCAAAATGCTGACTTTGATGCGAGTACAATTATTATTACAGCAAAACCTGGAAAAGTAGGTGCTAAACCAAGCTATTCAGTAGAACCGAATTTAAGTGGTATGGTGATTTCCAATCAGGCGAGAACTGTTAAAAAAGGCAATAAAAATACACTTACGATTAAACGGTCTTACAATACGAATCGCATTATTATTTCCGGAAACATTCCACAGGGCAGCAGTAAAAAAGAATGGGTAACACTGCAGGATCCATCAAAAAATACGATGCAGGCAATTAAACTGACATGGCAAAGTGCAGGGATTAAGTTTTCAAAAGACTCAAAAGTTCAATTAGGTAAAGTGCCACAAAAGGCAAAGCTGCTTTACACGAATGAATCACGTACTTTAGCATCGATTTTCCCTGCATTTATGAAGCTGAGCAATAACAGTATTGCAGATATCCTCGTAAAAGCGATGGGCAAGGAGCAGCTAGGGGAAGGAAGCACGAAAAAGGGCGTAACGCTATTAAAGAGCTATGCAGAATCATTGGATATTCCTGTAGATAATTGGCGTATCGTAGATGGTTCAGGTTTGTCCAATTCAAATCTTGTGACGACAAATAGTTTGTCCCAATTATTATTTAAAGTTCAAAAAGAACCTTATTTCAATACGTTTTATCGATCATTGCCAATCGCAGGTAACGATGAACGATTTGTCGGAGGGACATTGCGCAAGCGTTTGACGAGCGCTAATTTACAAAATCGGATTTATGCGAAGACTGGATATATCCCAAATGTGTACACATTATCAGGCTATATTAAAGGGCAAAGTGGAAAAGAATATATCTTCTCAATTTTATTGCATAACACTGCGAACGGAAATGCCTATATCGATCGTACAATGACAGCGCTTGTTAAAAACTTGTAGAGGGGTAGAAGAGATGGAGAAATTACTATTAACAGGATTTGAACCATTTTTATCAAATCCAATCAACCCTACAATGGATATTGTACAGGCACTGAATGGAAAAACAATCGGTCAGTTTGAGATTGTCGGCCATGTACTTTCTGTGGACTTCGCAAAAGCTCCTGAGCAGTTTTTGGCGCTAATAGAAGAAGTTAAGCCTACAATGATTGTTTCATTAGGTTTAGCGGCAGGAGTAACGAAAATTTCACCGGAACGTGTTGCACTGAATGTAAAAGATGGGGAAAAGGACAATGCGGGAAATGCATTTGAAGATGCACCGATTCGGAAAGAAGGGGATGTTGCATATTTTTCGTCACTGCCGATTCGCGAAATTGTCAATCGTTTAAATAAAGCAGGTTACCCAACAGCGATTTCTAATTCAGCAGGGACATATCTATGCAATAATATTATGTATGAGGGCTTGTATCACGCTGCAAAGAATAAATCGATTCTTGCGACAGGATTTATTCATATCCCTGCCTCCTTTGAACTGGCCATCGAGCATGGCCGAATTCCAGGCTGGTCGATGCGTGATTTGACAGCTGCCATTGAACTTGCATTAGAAGTATGTGCAGAAAACGTAGATTTGGCAGAAAAAGCATTGTAAATGAAGCGAAAATCAACTATCAAGAAAAGCAACAGATGTTTGTTGCTTTTTTTCATGCAATAAAAATTATTTTGAAACTTTTTCTTGTTTTTTCCGTCTGTACGTTGCTAGTTATAAAAAAGAGGAGAGATTAGATGAAAAAGACATTTCTTACATCGCTATTTACTTTGCTTATCATGATGGTTGTGACAATTCCAGTTCAAGCAGCAGAACAAAAGTCTTTTGGTGATGTAACCTATAAAATTGTTACACTTGAAAATGGCAAACAAGAGGTACATATTACGGGATTAACGAATCATAAAAACCGCATTGTAGTTCCGGAAAAAATTGAAGGGCTACCCGTTGTCGAACTAATCGATCGTGCATTATATACGGATCGCTCGGATTATGCTTCTGATGGGACATATTCCGAGTGGGATATCCCTGGCTATAAGGATCTCTTCATTACTGAAATTGAATTACCTAAAACACTTAAGCGAATTGGTGATGGGGCACTTGCCAGTCACTTAATTGAAAAGATTTCCCTGCCGGAAGGACTGGAAGAGATTGGTCATATGGCGTTCGCCAATAATAATCTGACGAGTATTGCTATTCCAAAGTCGGTGAAAAAGATAGGCGGGAATATTGTGAGCGGCAATAGGATCAAAACCTATTCATTGCCGCCGTCATTTAAAAAACCTGAAAGTAAAAAAGTCGGAAATTTTCTTTATGTAAAGTTTACGCATAATGGAAAACCGGAAATACGTGTTACAGGGCATACATTTAAAAAAGCGCAAACAAAGATTATTGTTCCAAATCAAATTGATGGTCTACCTGTGACAGAAATTGACGACTATGCATTTGCCTATAGTAGTAGCTTGCTAGGTCATGAGTTTGACTTTTCAAGACCATTTATTAAAGAAGTCGTACTTCCGAATACGGTTCGTGTCATTGGAGACCATGCCTTATCAGGTGTATATTATGACAATAACAATCGTGATTTTACATTACCACGTGATTTAGAGGTAATTGGAGATTATGCATTTAAGGGTAACTACATCACGAATAAGGGAAATAGTTTAAAACTGCCGGCAAAACTGAAAAGTATTGGGAAAGGGGCTTTTCATCAGAATAGATTAGAGGCTGTTACCATACCATCTACGGTTACATCAATAGGAAAGTATGCGTTTGAATACAATATTCTAAAGAACGTAACAATTGGCGACAATGTAAAAAATCTTGAGGCAGGTGTATTCAGAGGCAATCAGATTTCAAACCTGAAATTACCGAAACAGTTGAATTCAATTGGAGCTGAGGCTTTTGCTCATAATGAGCTTCGAAAATTAATTTTGCCTTCTACTGTCAAATCAATCGGGGATTTTGCTTTTATGTATAATCGGCTAGAAGAAGCAACACTGCCAACTTCTCTCCATACAATTGGTGATGGTACATTTGCGAACAATAAGCTAACTGTCTTAAAGGTACCGGGTGAAGTGAAGAACCTGCCCTTCAACGTAGTGATTGATAATCCGCTACAGGCTATCGTACTACAAGGATCTGCTACGAAAATTTTGTCGTATACGGCGACAAGTAGAAATTACCGAACTGATTACTATAAAGTGATGGAAAAAGTAGATCAATTATATACGGATAAGAATTTTACAGAAATTTGGTCGAATTGGGATACGGTCATTACTAAACCTACGACGTTATATGTGACTTGGAAGGGACAAGAGCGGGTTGTTTATGAAGGTGAAGCTGAGGCACCGGTTAATGACGAAAAAGAAAAAGACGATCCAAAAATCGAACAACCAGCAACGGATCAGCCTGCTCAATCAAGTCGTTCATTTTCAGATACAGAAAATTACTGGGCGAAGGATACAATTGCCGATTTTGTAGCAAAAGGAATTATTTCCGGATATCCCGACGGTACATTCCGCCCAAATGACCCGATGCAACGTAAGCATGTGGCAAGTATTTTAGAGAAGGTGTATGAATTAAAATCAAAATCAGCACCAGTGGATTTTAAAGATGTAACTGCGAATCATCCAAACTATGCGGCCATTTCCAAGCTGCAACAGGCGGGGGTTATTCACGGTGCAGATGGTTTATTTCGACCAAATGATACACTGACACGCGGTCAAATGGCAAAAATTTTGGTGCTTGCATCAAACTTTACGCCAGGTGGGCAAAAAACATTCCCTGACGTTCCACGTACCTACTGGGCGTATGACTATATTGCTGCACTTGCAGATCTTAATATTGTGGGGGGAAGTAACGGCCAATTTAATCCGAACGGCGCTGTTACACGCGGTCAATTTGTTGGGATGCTAGATAAGGCTTTGAAAGTAATGGAAAAATAAACAATTAGATATAAAAAGAAATCAGTCGTATTACGGCTGATTTTTGCTTTAAAAAATAAAATAATCAACGCCGCCTTGCAATAGCAAAAGCGGCAATAGAAAATTGATTATAAATTCCTCTAAATTACAAACCGACTAATTTCATTAATTTTTTATAACGTTTATCCCCAAGCACTTTGTGGATTTTCTTTTGAACTTCTTTTGGAATCCCGGTAATTGCCCAGCTAATGTTTGCATGCTTCAAGACTTTCTGCAGCTTCTGTACTTCTTCGATCGTCAAATCAAGCCCTTGCTGTTTTGCAAAACCCTGCAGCTGGCTGTCATTCATTCCCTTAAGATTTTCAAACCATTGTAACATTTGAATAGTCATCATCCTTTCAAGTTTATTTCCTTTACATGAACCAAAAAGTCTATTATACTAACATGATGTAAATCGTAATGATTTTGAATTAGAAAGAAGCGAACGATATGAAAAAAATACTAATTGAATTGAAGGATGTTTCATTTCAATATGAATACACACAAGCATTGAAAAATATTTCTTTACGTGTTCATGAGGGCGACTTTTTGGCGCTAATGGGGCAAAATGGCTCTGGAAAATCGACACTTTTAAAATTAATTTTAGGTTTATTGAAGCCAATGTCTGGAGAAATTAAATTATTTGGCGAACAAGCCAATCACTTTAAGCACCGTGAGTGGATTGGTTATGTGTCGCAAAAGTCCAATGCCTTTAATTCCGGCTTCCCTGCAACCGTTGAAGAAGTTGTAAAAAGCGGTTTGGTACAAAAGGTTGGTTTATTTAAACGCTATCCAAAAGATGCTGACATTTTAGTAAAGGGTGCTTTAAAGGATGTCGGTATGGAAAAATATCTAAAGCGTAATATTGGGCAGCTTTCCGGGGGCCAACAGCAGCGCGTATTTATCGCACGTGCTTTAGTGTCAGACCCTAAGCTCCTTATTTTAGATGAACCTACAGTAGGAATTGATCGCGAAAATGTGCAGGCATTCTATGATATGCTTGCACACTTGAATAAGCATCACAATATGACGATGATTTTAGTTACGCATGATGTTGATACGGTTTCGGATCGTGTCAGTCATGTAGCATGCCTAAATCAATCGATCCATTTCCACGGATATAAAAATGATTTTGATACAATTTCGGAAGAACAGATCGCTAGCTGGAACGGTCACTCTGTTCGAAAGATTCATTAAGGAGTAGACCGCCGTTATGATAGAAGCAATTTTAAACTATGAATTTTTACAAAATGCCTTTTTCTCGGGATTGATTATTGGCGTGATTGCACCGCTTCTTGGGGTGTTCATCGTTGTTCGTCGATTGTCGTTAATAGCAGATGCTTTATCGCATGTAACACTTGCCGGTATTGCCGGAAGTCTTTACTTAAGTCAGTCATTTGCAGGACTGGCATTGCTAAACCCTATTTATCTAGGAATTGTAGCATCTGTAAGTGGCTCGATATTGATTGAGCGTTTACGTCGACTGTATAAACATTATGAAGAACTAGCGATTCCGATTATTATGTCAGGTGGTATCGGAATTAGCGCGATATTTATTTCGTTGGCAAGCGGCTTTAATACGGATTTGATGAGCTATTTATTCGGCTCTGTTTCCGCTGTTTCGCGCCAGGATTTGTATGTAGTGATGGCGATTGCGGTCGTTGTCGTATTATTTTTAGTTCTGTTTTTTAAAGAGCTCTTTGTCTTATCGTTTGACGAAGAATATGCTAAAGCGAGTGGATTACCTGCAAAGTGGATTCATCTGCTGTTTATGGTTGTCGTCGCATTAGTCATTGCCGCAAGTATGCGTATCGTAGGGATTCTACTTGTCTCAAGCTTAATGACTTTACCGGTAGCTGCTGCGATGCGGTTGGCCCGTGGATTTAAAGAAGCCATTATTTTGGCCATTGTATTTGGAGAGCTGGCTGTAATTATTGGATTGATTTCTGCATTTTACTTAAACTTAGCACCTGGTGGAACAATTGTTGTCACATCGATCATTATTTTATTGTTAGTTATATTTATCAAAAAAATTGTACTAAAAGTATCGATTAAATCGAAAGGGGAAGAAGTACTGTGAATGCAACGCGCGCGTGGGAAATATTAAAGGACAACGGCTATAAAAAGACCGATAAACGAGAATTGATTTTGGATATGTTTGCAGCTACTGATAAATATTTGACTGCCCGTGATTTGCTGTCAGTATTGAAAAAGGATTTCCCAGGGATGAGCTTCGATACGATCTATCGCAACTTAGCGACTTTTGTCGAGCTTGATATTTTGGAAGAAACAGAATTAAATGGCGAGCGCAATTTCCGCATGCATTGTGAGTCAGACCACCATCACCATCATTTTATTTGCCGTGATTGCGGTAAAGTAAAAGAGCTATCCGTCTGTCCAATGGAAATGCTTGGCGAAAAGTTGCCAGGGTATGCTGTAGAAGCGCATAAATTTGAGATTTACGGCAAATGTCCTGAGTGTTTATAAAATGTAGTTTGCATAAAATTTTTTATATGCTAAAGTGATAAAGACAAATTGAATAGATTTGCAGGAAAAAGATGCATGATGCATAAATGGGAATTCGGTGTAAATCCGAAGCTATATCCGTAACTGTAAGCGTTGATGAAAATAAGTGTAATACCACTGCTAATATAGCGGGAAGGTACTTGTGAGTAAAGTGAAACGCAGAGCCAGGAGACCAATCTTTTTCTTATCGTAACATCCCTCTTCGGAATTAAAGAGAATGTACGGCAATCACTGATCGTATGAGCGTTTTGCACCCTTTTATTGATTTTTGAAGCCATCCATTTTCTTATGGGTGGCTTTTTTTCGTTCACTCAATAATTGCGAGGAGGTACTACTTGAAGTGAGGAGAATTTTATGAAAAAGGATATTCGTTATTCCTGCTATCCGTTTATGCGGGAAAAATCAAGCTGTGTTGACTATGAGATTCGGACGGATTCTTTAACAACGCGAATTGGCGCAGTATTTCCAACATTAGTCGATGATGTATTAGGTCAGATTGTGCTTGAAGATTTAAAAAAGATTCAGCCGCTAGCCTATCATGCCAATGGTTCGGTCCGTGGTAAATTAGCCATTACAACTGAAGATTTACAATGGTTAAGTGATCGATACGATTTTTATGTAAGTGAAGTCGGAGAAACAATTCAGCAATTTGTCCTGCCACAAGGAATCGAAAGTGCAGCAAGACTGCATATTTGCCGCAGTGAGGCGAAAAAGTCTTACAGAGCATTACATAAAGTAAGCGAAGAAAGAGAAGTGGATGAAATTCTGTTTGATTTTCTCGGGCTGCTTGCCAATGTATTTTTTGTCATGGCGGTCTATATGAATCAACAGCATCATCAAGAAGAGATTCCATTTATCTCAAAATCTTATCCAACAAAAAAGAAAAAAGGAGTTACAACAAATGAAATTGAATAACAAATGGGTCTTTGCTTTAGCAGCAACTTTATTACTAGCAGCATGTGGATCAGATGAGGAAAAAACAGATAAGGACGTTAATAATGAGGAGCAAGCTACAACCAAAAATGATAGCGCTCCTTATACAGTTGTTGATGACCGTGGTGTCGAGGTAACATTTGATGAAGTCCCAGAAACGATTATTTCACTACAGCCAAGCAATACAGAAATTTTGTTTGAACTAGGGGTAGGTGAACAAATTATCGGTGCAACGGAGTTTGATACATATCCGGAAGCAGCACAAAAAATTGAACGCGTTTCAACGTCTACCGTCATTAATGCAGAACGAATTTTGGAATTGGATCCGGATGTAGTTGTTGCATATACAATTGGGGAGGAAGCACAAATTGCTCAACTGGAAGATGCGGGTATGAAAGTATTTGTTATTGCTTCTGCCACGACATTCGATGATGTTTATTCAGATATTATTCAGTTGTCAGAAGTAATGGGTATCGAAGAAAAAGGTGAAGAAGTTGTAGCCGATATTAAAGCGCAAATTAAGACAGTACAAGAAAAAACAGCAACAATCGATACGAAGAAAAAAGTGTATTATGAAGTGTCGCCAGCTCCGGATCTTTGGACAACTGGCAACGGTACTTTTCAGCAAGAAATAATGGATTATGCAAACATCGAAAATATCTATGCTGATCAGACAAGCTGGATTAGTGTGACAGAAGAGGATATTATTACTCGTAATCCTGAAATTATTATTTCACCTGCAACTTATATGGAAAATGCGGTCGAAGAAATTTTAGGACGTACAAGCTGGGATAAAATACAAGCAGTCAAGGAGCAGGCAGTTTACTTAGTGGACGGAGATATCATGTCACGTCCTGGACCGCGTATTGGTGAAGCCGTTGAAATTATGGCACAATCAGTATATCCGGAACTGTTTAAATAGTTATAGAATAGAAGGGGCTGGGACATAAGTAGAAATTTGTTTGTATAAGGGAAATGTCCTTATTAAGAAACTGATACTTTATGAATTGATTGAAGTGAAGGGGCGACTCCTGGGGGAACAGCACGACGCCTGAGACTACAGGCTCAGGCCGTGCCCCCGGAAAGCGTCCCCGGAACGGAAATCAATTTTGGCAGAAGCAGAAAAATATCCATTTTTCCTTTAAAAAAATGGATATTTTTCGTTTTGTCTCAGGCTCTTTTTGAACTGGAAAGGAGGCATACGATTGATTTTTATAACAGGTGGTGTACGCAGCGGGAAAAGTGCTTTTGCAGAGAAATATGCGAGGCAGTTAGGCGAAAATAAGTTACTTTACTATGTTGCTACGGGAGTATCATTTGATGATGAAATGAAAAAACGGATTGTCCGCCATCAACGGGACCGTCAAAACCAAAAAGCTAATTGGAACACGGTGGAAATGCAAGTACAGATTCCTTTAACAATTCAACAGCTTTCAAAAGATGCAGTCGTGCTTTTTGAATGTGTGACAACCTGGCTTTCAAATGTACTTTTCAACTATGAAGCGGAATGCAAAAATAGCGAATATATCAATAATTGTATTGAATCGCTGCAAAAGCAATTGCTAGCTTGGCATCAGCAAGGTGCTACAATAATAGTTGTATCAAATGAAGTGTTAGACGAATTGCCTTCTCGTTATAAAGAGGTAAATTTATATCGTAAATTTTTGGGAGAACTTCATCAGTGGATTGTCCAACATAGCGATGAAGCATATGAAGTACAATATCAGCTTGTACAGCAATGGAAATAAGGAGTGGGCAAGTTGAAAAACAGCGTTACAGGATTTTTATTAGCATGGCAGTTCTTCTCGGCAATCCCAATTAAGAAGCAGCTTGATATGAATGCAAAGTCGGTTACATGGATGTACGCTTTTTTACCGATTGTTGGTTTACTTATCGGCTCAATGATTAGTGGCGGCATTTTTGTCATCTCAAGTTATAGTGACATTTCGAGTCTGCTTTTGGCGATTTTAATCGTAATTATGTTCATTATTCTGACAGGCGGTCTGCATTTAGATGGCTGGATTGATATGAGCGACGCCTTTTTTTCCTATGGTGAAAAAGAAAAACGATTGGAAATTTTGGATGATCCGCGTACAGGTGCTTTTGGTGTCATCAGTGTTTTTTGCTTATTGCTGTTAAAAGTCGGTGTTATTTATGAAATGCTTCTAAAAGGTCATGAGAAGATTATTCCCTTTATTATTTTTATTCCCTTTATTGCACGTTTAGGGATGCTCATTTATTTTTTAACGATGAATACGGCCAAGCAGACAGGGCTCGCAGCTTATTTTAAATCCATTATCATTCCAAAGAAATTGATGCTAATCATAAGCGTTTTCTCTATAGTATTTTTTGGGGCATGGATTTATTTTTCGATGTACAGCTTATTTATTTTAATAATTGTTATGTTGCTATCTATTTTCTTTTACCGGAAATGGTCGAAAAAACATTTTGGCGGGATGAGCGGTGATTTACTTGGTGCTTTAGGAGAAGGGTTGGAGGTTATACTATGGCTGACGGTATTACTTTGCATTTAATTCGTCATGAAAAGACAAAAGCGAATATAGAGAAAAAATATATTGGCTGGACAGATGAGCCGATATTAAAGATGTTTCAGGCGCAGATGCCAATCCATACAAATGAAGTATTTGGAAGCGATATGTTACGTTGCCGTGAAACAGCGCAATGCTATTTTCCACATGCTTCATATTATCAAAACAAAAATTTGCGGGAACTGCATTTCGGGGATTTTGAAATGTGTACATATGAACAACTCCAGCATAACGATACTTACCGAGCGTGGATTGATGATCCGGTAAATACGCCAATTCCTAACGGGGAGCACTTTTTACAGTTTCAACAGCGTGTTTTAATGGGTGTTCATGAAATTGTTCAACAAGAAAAAGAATATACATTGATCGTTCATGGTGGTGTCATTCGGATACTGCTTGCGAAATATGGTATTTCCGAGCAGACATTTCAGCAAACGATTGCCAACCATCGAACAATTTATACGCTTAGCTGGGGTTCGATTGAAGACTTTAGAGGAGGTGCAAGATGTTCATTATACTCGGAGGCGCACATAACGGTAAACGAGCATATGTAGAGGATTTAATTGCACAATTACCTACAAAAGAGCTTGTTAAATACGAGGGGGCATTACCTCAGATAGAGGAAGTAACTGGAAATAAACGATATATTATTAGCAATTTCGAGCAGATTGTTTTACCGCATCTTCATCAACCGGAAGATCAGGTTGCACAGCAGATTTTTGAGCGTATTGCTGAAATTTCTGCACGCGCTGAAGTATTTTGTATTTGTACAGATACGAGCAGGGGTGTAGTACCGCTTGAAAAGGAAGCGCGTCAATTAAGAGATACTTGTGGTCGACTATACCAAAAGCTTTGTAGCGAAGGGCATACGGTTGTTCGTGTATGGTACGGTATTCCACAAATTTTAAAAGGAGCACATTATGGACAAAACTAAATTACGTTTCATCACTTTAACCGCTTTAATCGCTGCAATGTGTGCGATTGGAAGTTTTATTAAAATACCGGTAGGCGTTGTTACAACAGCAGCACTGGATTCGGCTCCTGCATTTATTAGTGCGATTTTTTTACCGCCTATTTTCGCAGGCGCAGCAGGAGCACTCGGTCATATTGCAACAGGACTTACATCCGGCTTTCCATTAGGTGTTTTTCATATCATTATTGCAGTAGAGATGTTCATTATTGTCGCAATTTTCACTGTTATGCATCGAAAAGGACTGCATATTTCAAAGTGGATATTTGTTGTGATTGGGAATGGGGTTATTGCACCTTTACCATTTTACTTCCTTATTTCACCGGCATTTTATATCGGTTCCATTGCTTCACTTTCTATTGCAACATTAGTGAACTGTCTCATTGCCATTGTCGTAATGCCGATCATTAAAAATGTGGTACAGCGTGTTGGGGTGAACGCATGAGAAACGCGATCGAAGTAAACGGGTTAATCGTAACAATCGATAATTCAGGATGTATTGGAACAAAAGAGCATGATCTTGTCAAAGTGCCAAATGAAATTACCGCTTATTTTACAGCACGTACCGCCATTTTGGAACAGTTATGTGCAGGGGCAATTCCTGTGCAGTTATTAATGGCCAACTTTTCGGGTGACAACGTATGGAATGAGTATGCAGAAGGGTTTAAAAAGGCGTTTAATGAAATGGATTTAAATATGCCACCATTGACCGGCTCCAGTGAAACGAATTTTTCGTCTCTGCAGTCAGCTGTTTCCTTAACAATAATAGGGGAAAAGCGATTTAGCGGTGATCGGACGAACTGCCTTTATTATGTTGTCGGTGAACCGCTAGTAGGTAATGATGTAATGGAAAACCTTCACAAAATTGCTAACTTAAAAGAGTTGTTTGAAGGGTTACAAAGTGGGGTCATTGAAGCAATCTGGCCTACAGGTTCAAAAGGAATTAGTGCTGAAATTAAGCGCTTTATCGGTGAAGAATACAGTGCAGCAATTAATTTAGAAACATCGGCCGGACCATCATGTGCGGTGCTAGTTGCAGTAAAAAAGGAAAATGAGGAAACTTTTAAATATAATATGACAGCACCTTTAGCTGAAATTGTAAAAATGAAGTGATTTTAAAAGATGAAATATGCTCGAAAACTATTAGAACTGCTAGTAAAAAATATTTTTTGTTTAAAATTAAAAAATACTAAATATTCTAAAAATAAAGTGGTATGATAGAGTGTATCAATTTCAATAAGTTAAGGAGCATGAATTATGACAACGTACCAAATTACAACTGAGTTATCAACAAACAAAAAAGAAAAGACACCTGCAGAAAAGCTTGGTTTTGGTCAAATTTTTACGGACCACATGTTTGTAATGGATTATGAAGAAGGTAAAGGGTGGCATAATGCATCTATTGAACCTTATGCACCGATTACATTAAGCCCTGCTGCAATGGTATTCCATTATGGACAAGCGGTTTTTGAAGGTTTAAAAGCATATTTGACAGAGCAAGGTGAAGTACAATTATTCCGTCCGGAACGTAACTTCCAACGGTTGAATACTTCAAATGCACGCCTATGCATTCCACCAATCGATGAGGATTTTGCACTGGAAGCATTGAAAGAATTAATCCGAGTGGATCGTGAATGGGTACCGACAGAACCAGGTACATCTCTTTATATTCGTCCATTCATTATTGCGACGGAAAGCTATTTAGGTGTAAACCCTGCGAAAAGCTATAAATTCATGATTATTATGTCACCAGTTGGCTCTTATTATAAAGAAGGCATTAACCCGGTTAAAATTTTAGTAGAGCAGCATTATGTACGTGCTGTAGTAGGGGGTACCGGCGAAGCGAAAACAGCGGGTAACTACGCATCAAGTTTAAAAGGCTCGGAACTTGCCGCAAAACAAGGATACTCTCAAACTTTATGGTTAGACGGTAAGGAAAATAAATATGTAGAAGAAGTAGGAAGCATGAACATCTTCTTCAAAATTGCAGGAACAGTCATTACACCTGCACTAAATGGCAGTATTTTACCCGGCATTACACGTGACTCGATGATTCAAGTATTAAAATCAAAAAACATTCCGCTTGAAGAACGTGCAATTGAGTTTGCTGAAATTGTCGCTGCAGCACAAAATGGTACGCTGGAAGAAGCGTTCGGTACAGGTACAGCTGCAGTTATTTCTCCGGTTGGTGAATTAAAGTGGCTGGATGATGTGATTACAGTCAACAACGGCCAAATTGGTGAAGTGACACAAATGCTGTATGATACATTAACAGGCATTCAGTACGGTAAAATGGAAGATCCATTTGGCTGGACGGTTAAGATTTAATCGAGATAAAAAATTTACTAACATTAGTAGCACAAACCTAGGTCATAGTTTGTGCTACTATTTTTTATATGCAAAAGTGAAGAAATTCGATCAGTCTCTGGGGCCAATTAGAGGCCGTATTAAAAACCGGCAAACTTCGATAATGTTCTATAAAAGAAAGAGACAAACGTTGATGTAACTGTATTTGTCTCTTTTTGATGTATTCACGTCATGTGGGAACGAAATTTAATTTAAAATATATATCATATTCACCATTTTTCCGAAGAATCTCTATTAAAGAAAAGGATCATAATACAAATACTACAGATGACAGTTTTAAATATTCCCAAAACGTGATAAGAGTAGTGTGAGTGATTTACTATATTAGTTAGACCATCTAATAGAAATAAAAAAAATATAAAAATAGCAAACTTACTGTATATTTTATCCAAATCAAGTGAAATTTTCTGTTGTACTCCATTCCGGGGTAGGCATTTCGGGCGATGAGGCTACAAAGCTTGATTGAATTGTTAATGATAAATAGCGGAAGGAATTTCCGTTATTTCGAAAATGACATAAAAAATAGTCAAAATAAGGGAATAAATTTCCGTTATTGACCTAAAAAGCATGAAATTTCATGATTTTATTTAAAATAACGGTAAAACGTTCCCTTATTTTCCCCAAAATAAGCTACATCCTTCAAATAACGGTAAAATCTTCCCTTAAACATTAAAAAGAACACTCATTAACAATAAATTGTGTATGTCTGGATAACTTCTTTCATTTTCCCAATTTGAAATGGTTTGTCGAGAAACATATAATTTCTCAGCTAATTCTTCTTGCGAAAATTGTTCCCTGGTTCTGTATTTTTTTATTTGTTAATGAGGTTCATTTTTATCGCTCCTTCTGATTTAAGATTAGTTAAAAAGTAGAGTATCGACTATCAAATCTCTTTATAATTATATATTTTTCCTATGTAAAAGTGTTTTGTCATCTACATTTTCAAAAGAAAACCCCATATTATCAGCAATTTTTTAGTAGTCTTCCTATAATTAACGATTGCTCAGTAGGGTAGTCTTAAAAACGTACCCAAAGCGCTGGAAGGAACAAAAGCTAAAAACGCCACGTCCTGTGACACCGCTTTTGTGACCAACATCGTGTTGGCCACGTGCCCCCAGGAAAGCGTTCGCCGTAACGGAGAACAACGGCTACGAAATAGACAAAAAAAAGCCTTTCAAATTTTACTTATTGTAGAATTTGAAAGGCCTTTGAGTTGGATTTTGTTCCATGTTTCGGAAGTTAAGGAATCATATATAATCGACTCGATTTATTTTTCCACTAATTCCTCTACATGGTTAAATCTTTCGTGAGGAACTGGTGCTGGTTTTTCAAACGCATTTTTGCCGACATAGGATTCGATTAAAGTTTTTACATCAATTCCGGATGATGCTTTTAATGTTTCCTGAAGACCAGCCATTAAATCTGTTGCATAGCCTGTAACTTTACCAGCGCCACCATTTGCACCGCCTCCAGTATCAACAACTGTAATCTTATCGATATTAGCAAGTGGACTTGCAACTTGTTTTGCATATTCAGGTAACATTTTCACAATCATATCAAGGACAGCTGCCTGACCGTATTGTTCAAATGCTTCTGCAATTTTTTCCTTCGCTTCGGCTTCTGCAAGACCGCGTAAACGAATGATTTCAGCTTCAGCCGTACCTTGTGCACGCTCTGCGTCGGCTTTTGCAAGACCATCTAAACGAATACGTTCAGCTTCTGCTTGTGCCTGTGCTTCGATACGATATTTATCCGCATCTGCCTGTGCAAGTTCTTTACGTTTTTGTGCTTCTGCGTTTTGCTCGATAGCATAACGGTCCGCATCTGCCTTTTTCTTAACTTCCGAATCATATTGCTTTTCTCGACGAAGGATTTCTTTTTCTTCTAATTCAATTTGCTTTTGACGTTCAATGATCTTAACTTGCATTTCCTGTTCAGTTACTTCCTGTTTTGCACGTGCGGATTCCAATTCATAAGCTTGGTCGGCACGGGCTTTTGCGATGTCCTGCTCGCGGCGGTATTCAGCCACTTTTAACTGATTATTCTTCTCTGCTTCCGCAATTTCAGTAGCACGCTCTAATTCTGCCTGTTGTGCTTCCTGAGCTGCCTGTGCACGTTTAATACGTGTTTCTTTGTCTGCTTCTGCAGTAGCGATATCGGCATCACGTTTTACTTGAGCGATTCGCGGTTTACCTAGAGAATCCAAGTAGCCGTTTTTATCGCGGACATCTTTAATCGTAAATGATACAATGACTAAGCCCATTTTCGCTAAATCCTGGGAAGCGACACGCTGTACTTCTTGTGAGAACTTATCACGGTTTTTATAAATTTCCTCTACAGTCATCGATCCTAAAATAGAGCGTAGATGACCTTCCAGTACTTCGCGTGCTTCACTTTCACGTTCCTGTTTATCTTTTCCTAAAAATTGCTCGGCAGCAGTTGCAATTTCTGAAATTGAACCACCAATTTTGATGATAGCTGTACCATCAGCCATAACCGGTACACCTTGTTCTGTATATACTTCAGGTGTTGTTACTTCTAATTTACTAGAAAGTAAACTAAGCGGTTTTGCCTGCTGGAATACAGGGAACACAAATGTACCACCACCACGGATAATCTTAATACGATTACCTGATTCATCCGTATGTACATTTTTACTTCCCAAATAACTACCTGTTACGATTAATGCTTCATCTGGACCCGCTGTACGGTATTTCATTATATAAACCGCTACAAGAGCGACAATCAGAAATACGACAACACCCACTGCGATTAAAATTCCTGACATTTCAACAATACTTGACATGTACTTTTCCTCCTAAAATTTAAAATTGAAACTCCTCTTTCTCATAAATCGCAACCATTGCCGTACCATTACGCATCTCAATAATTAAAACTTTTGTATCATATGGAATTTCTACATGATGAAAGCTCGCCGCACGTTTGGAAATGATACCGTTTGCTGATTCTATTACGATTTCCCCGAAGCCATCTAAAGGTACAGGTACAATGACTTTTCCAGCCTGGCCCTCAAGCGATTCATCTGTATAAGCAAGAGATACTTCAGCTGAGCGTAAAGGAACGAGCAAGAAATAATAAAGAAGTGCTGTGAGTAAACACGCTATAATGAATGCGATAATAAAGATGATGAAGCTTGTAAAACTTGAAAAACGCTCAAACAGATACCCGGCAGCAGAAGTGAATGTAATAAACGATAGGATAACAGCCGGATCTAAAAAAGGAAGTCCATCGATAGACACATCTGCAAAATCTGCGAAAAATAAATATAGAATCGTACAGCATCCAATGACGATTAAGATGGTTAAATAAATGGTTTCAATGGAATATCCAAACAAGTTGTCACCTCCTTAAGTCCTTTGTATTAGTAAATACGGATGAAATTGGAAAAGGTTTCAGAAAAAACAAAAATTTAAAGGAAGAATAAATTGATGGTTAAAAATAAATTCTCTTTCTTAAAACTCTCTGGCAATAAGGTTAAGACAAGTTTGCTTCGTACACGTCAAATGCGCGGGATAAAGATAACAATAAGGATACGGGTTTATCAAAATTAATAAAGCGTAGCAAAAAGTTCGTGAGCAACGTAAAACGATGTTACCTGTTGTTGTTTCAACGTTAGTAACATTTACGATTTTTTATTCGATTTTTGGACGATTAATAAGCAGGGTCCTGAATTAAATATGTCACCTGTATTTCAAACAAAGTAGAAGGTATATCGATTGTAAATGCAATAAAAGAGGCAGGATTGAAGTTTTATGATGCCAATGGGGAAATAGTAAGGTAGCAATTAGAAGCGTATGTCGTTTTGTTCGAAGCGACATACGCTATTTTTGAATATTTATTTCATTGTAAAAAAGTTTTTTAGCTCTACTGTTAATGGGCTGTTCTGTTCAATATATTCCATCATTAAGTCAGGTATGAATTTTTTTGATTCACGAATAGGCTGCTTTTTAAACATGTGGAAATGATGGGCACCTGTTGCGCGGTAGCTGTTGACCGCTACTTCAAACAATGAAGTATCTTGTATAGGACCACCGTTATAATTCAGCTTAACTACACGCTGCCTAACTGGTTTACTTAAATTGATTTCATAGTCAATGCCCCCCCATAAATCATAAATATAAGGCTGCGGCGCTGGATAAAATACAGAAAGACTAAAATCGACTTCACCATTGTTATTCAGTGCGAAGACGGCTGCGCTTTGTTCAATTGCTTCGCGAATGTCGGCTCCCGTCAGTTCGACGACGAGCAAACGATTGGTGCGCGGCATATTGTGTATAACTTGTTCTCGCGTAATGACTTTGTCAAAGCCGCCAGATGAATGGTAGGGGAGTTCAATGACAGAAATCTGAGCTCCTGAATAATGAAGCTGCATGTTATGGATCAATTGCGTGTACGATGTTGATGCTATGCGCGGAGTAAAGAAACCCGAGTATGTTAAATCGTATTCTGTGCTACCTAGTACTTCCTTTTTCCAGTCGTTAAATTCGGGAAAGAGCTGTATCGGAAGGCTTGAATCCACGTGAACAAGAGATGGTTCATGAATTATTTGGTCATTTTCTATAGTTACATCAATTTGAGCAAAGCAATGTGCATTGGCTCCAGGCTGTACGACAGAAATCCCGTTAATCTTTGTCGCAATTTCCAAATGCTGATGGCCTGTAATGAATACGTCAATACCTTCTATTTCATAAAGCATGCGGTAGCCTTCATTTTCCCCAAATTCAAGATCAATTTGATTTCCGTTATGTAAATCCCGTTCAAAGCCGCCATGATAGCTTAAAATTACGAAATGGGCTTTTTCAATTTCCCGTACGTACTTCACCGTATTTTTCGCACTTTCAAATGCTTGTTCAAAATGTAAATGCTGTATTGAGTTAGTTTCATCCCAAAGCTTCGTGAAATGCGTCACAACGCCTACTACCGCTATCCGTATTCCGTGAATTTCCTTTATAAAATAAGGTTTTGCAAAGCCCGTAATATTGGCAGCTATCCATGGAAAGTTAAAGGCTTCCCGAATAGATCGTACTTTTTCAGGCGGATAATTAAATTCATGATTTCCGAAAATGCCAACATCGTAACCGAGCGCATTAGCCAGCTCTATTTGAGGATGCTGTTTATGTATAATATGGTCGTAATAGTAGCTTAAATGGCTGCCTTGAAGAAAATCACCGTTATCAATTAACAATGCAGGCTGTTTTTTTGAAATCATTTGAGCAAGCTGCGAAAAACGTTCTGTATGGCCATGTATGTCACTAGTGGCAATAATAGAAAACTGCATATGTAAAAACTTCCTTCAACTATTCATTTTCCTTCATTATAGCGTGTGTGAATTATTGCGCAACAGTAATGAAAGTGCTTTAATAAAAAGTGAATACACTTACTTTTAAATTTTAGGAGTTGGAATAATGATTACAGTAACAAACCGCATCAAAGTAAAAAAAGGCTTTGCCGAAATGATGGCGCCAAAATTTGTACAACCAGGTCCATTACAACAGTTTGAAGGATTCCAAAAAGTTGAAGTATTAGTTTCGACTCAATTTGAAGAGTATGATGAAATGAGCGTCGTAATGTACTGGGATTCAAAAGAAAGCTTCGCAGTATGGCGTGAAAGTGATGCATTTAAAGAGTCACATAAACGTCCATCTGAAGGACAAGGACATGGTGAGCAAGGCGAATCGCCAATGCTAGGTTCAGAAATCATTATCGCTGAAGTAGCAGGTACTATTTCAAAATAATTTTTAAAAAGAGCCTGGGACATAAGTAGAAATTTGTTTGTATAAGGGAAATATCCTTATTAAGAAATTGATACTTTATGAATTGATTGGAGTGAAGGGGCGACTCCTGGGGGAATAGCAAAATTTTTTGCGACGAGTAACCGCAGGAGCACCGACGCCTGAGACGTTCGTGTAAGGCCGTGCCCCCGGAAAGCGTCCCCGTAACGGAAATCAATCTAAGTAGAAGCAGAAAAATATCCATTTTTTCTTTGAAAAAATGGATATTTTTCATTTTGTCCCAGGCGCTTCTTTTTCATACGATGATTCATCAAGATTAGGAAGGTGCTTTTCGTGTTATTAATGGAAAAATATTTTTATGACGGGCAATTTTTAAAATGCTATGAAGAGGCTACACGTCAGTTACAGGACGGCAATGACGCATTAGCTACACAATTTTTAAATTTATTTAAAAAATACGAGTATGAAAACTTTCCTAAGCCGACTGGGCAACATACGCAAAGTATTGAACGTGCCAATGAAAGCTATGAAGAAAATGATGAACTAGAACAATTGCGAAGCATTAAAGACGAACAGGAATTTGCAGCTAAAGTGAAACAGCTTGAGCACGATGCACGAACAGCCGATGATAAACGAAAAGCACAGTCGTTTTATGTACAGGGGCACTTGTTTTTAATGGCACATCAATATGATGAAAGTGTCCACTGTTTTATCGAGGCCGTAAAGCATAATCCGAATAAAGCACTTTATTACGGAATAGCAGGTCAGACGATGAACCGCTTCAATTGGTCTCCTTTTGAGGTAATGGTTTACATAGAACAGGCTATTGACCTGGATCCGGAAAACGCCCGATGGCACTGGAACAAGGCACTTGTATTAACAAGGCTTTATAGAGACTTAAATGCCGAGCCATTTTTAGAGCAAGCACTCGTTACAATTGAAAAGGCGATAGAGACTTGCCGTGAAGATCAAGCATCTCTTCGCAATGGTATCGATTCAACGTTGGAAAACTTAAAAGAATATCTTTTCAACTAGGTAGGTAATAAAATCGCACTCACGAACGGTTTCAATAAGCAGGTTCGTGAGTTTTTCTTGTTGAAAAAGTTCTAATATCGGTCCGTGATTTTCTAATAAAATTAAAAAAGTTCTAATATCATTTTGATCTTCTAATATATCTCCAAAATTTTCAAATAAAGGTGTCAGATGTTCAAATATCTTCCCCAGAAGTTCTAAAATCCCCGCCGAATTTTCTAATAAACTGTGAAAACTTCTAATATCGTGAAACCAAAAAAAGCTATCTGTAAAGGATTTAAAAATCCCTTCAAGACAGCCTTTTCCACTATCAACTATTTCTTCTTTTTGTCCTTCACAAATGCAAATACTATTAACCCAACTTGTATCACGACGATGGCAATAAAAAAGTAAAAATTCTTCGATGAACTGGCTAAATTAAGTTCATCCGCCAAAATGCCTTCAATCGACTGCAATTGTGCACTTAGTAAAATAATTAAGGCACCAATAAATAACATAACTTTAGGATTTATTGCAAAGCGCAGCAGCACAATAATGAACAGTGCTGAAAAAATCAGTAATAGTGTGAAGAGGGGATCCAATAATGTAAGAGTCCCATCCTGTGCAAATTTTTCATATGTGAATGTCACCGTATAACCTCCTTACTTAACTAAGCCGTTTTGAAATGCATAAACGACTGCTTGTGTACGATCCTGTACTTCGAGCTTGCTTAAAATATTGCTTACATGTGTTTTTACCGTTTTTAATGCTATAAATAGTTCCTCGGCAATTTCCTGATTAGCAAGACCCCTGGTCATACACAGTAACACTTCCATTTCCCGGTCTGTTAAATGATCGTGCAAAGCAGGTGCAGTACCGCGCATACGGGCCATTACTTTTGTCGTTGCTTCAGGCTCAAGGACTGTTTCACCAGCCATCGTTTTACGGATTGCTTCAGCAATTTGTTTTGCGTTACTCGTTTTCAGTATATAGCTGACCGCACCTGCTTCAAGTGCCGGATATAATTTGTCGTCATCAATAAAGCTTGTGACAATCATTACTTTCGCTTGCGGCCAATGCGCTAAAATCTCGGCTGTCGCTTCCGCCCCTGTTTTTATCGGCATAACGTTATCCATCAAGACAATATCAGGTTTTAGTGATAGCACCTTTTCAACCGCTTCTTCGCCGTTCGTTGCTTCTCCGATGACTTCGATATCAGGCTGAGCCGACAAATAGGCAGCGACCCCGATACGTACCATTTCGTGATCATCTACAATGACAACTTTAATCATTTAATTGTTCCTCCTTTTTAATCGGAACTTTTACTTCTACAATAGTCCCTTCATTTGGAACGGAGACGATTTTATACGTACACCCAATTTCGACAGCTCGCTCGGCAATATTTCTTAATCCGTAAGAAGATGTTTTGTCGCCATCATTACTAAAACCAAGACCGTTATCCTGAATGCGTAAAATGGCTAACTGGTCACGTGCAATTAATAACAGTTCAACCTCTGTCGCTTTAGCATGCCTTAAAGTATTGGATAATGCCTCTTGTGCAATACGGAATAAATGGTCTTCCTCCGCTTTAGATAAATTGATTTCTTCTATTTGATAATCAATATTAAAGTAGACTTTTTCCTGTAATTCAACAATTAAATCTTCCAATCCTTCTGCCAGGCTCTTATTGTGTAAAGCAATGGGGCGTAGATGCAGGAGTAATGCCCGCATTTCAAGCTGGGCTTGCTGGACGACTTTTTCAACTTGTGCCAACTGTTTTTGGGCGTGTTCGTCTTGCTGCTGTTCTGTCAGGGCAGATAATAGCATGGAAGCTGCAAAAAGCTGTTGCGATACAGAATCATGGAGTTCACGGGCTAGACGTTGACGTTCTGCAAGAAGGCGCTCCTGAACAATTGCATCATTCGTTTCGACCTTCTCATGGGAAAGTCGTTGTAGAGATGCACGCTGGGTATCGATTAATTCGTTGGCATCGCGCAATGCTTTATTTAAAGAACCGTTAGTTTTCTTTAATTTCTGGGCAAAATCAGGTTCTGCAATTTTTTTGACGATCCTTGTTGTCTGATTTTCTTTCATTTTCACGGCGACAGCCATCCATAATGCAATGAAGAAGCTAATACCGGTAGCGCTAATGGCGATAATCCCAAGCAATGGAATGTCATAATCACCATTTTCCCATAAAAAGCGCCACGTTTCTTCTTCTGGCTGTCCAAGTACAAAAATTAATATATTCATTGTAAAAGAGGCAAAAATTAAAATGAGTACAAAAAATCGAGCTATAAATGCAATCATCCGCGTTGCACCTCCACATCGCCTATCCAGGTAGTAACGTACAGTACGAGTACACGTTTTGCATCTGGATCGCCATCTTCAAAGTAGAGCTGCTCATTTATACATTGCTTAGGCGAGAAGTGTAAGCAATTGGCCTCACCATATATCGTAGAATAGTGGAGCTGAAGCGATATTTCATACGGGACAGTAATCCGCACTTTCCCTAGTGATTGATTAATGACAATAATTGATTTTCCGTGTGGCAAAATCGTTTCTGTCGTATCAACTGTAATATCTCCAATAAAGCGTTGAATGTGAATGTCACGCCATTGGTAACTTTCTGTCGGGATACCCGTAGTACCAATCAATTTATTTTTTCCGATCGTATCAATTACTTGTTTGATTTCTATAATTTGTTCTTTTTTCGTTAAGTATTGGTAAAGTAAAAAAATTAATGTACCGATGATGAAAAGACGTAATGTCCATAGATGAATTACTGCAAAGAATATTAAAATGAGACCGGCCCAGAGTGTGTATTGTTTTTTCTTTTTAAAGCTGTAGAATAATAGAATTGCACCGACAATGAGTAAAAATACACTGATATTATTGAATAGTGTCAATTCGATCAAAACGACAAGTGCCATACTAATAACGATTATCGTAAGCTGATCTGACGTGATTTTCGGCATATTGCCTCCTCCTAAAACGAGCAAAATGGAGAAAGCACGGTGCCTTCTCCTTTAAAACATTATAGCATTATTTCGGTTGTTCAATGAGCTTTTGTTCTTTTTCTAACTGAGCTAAACGAGATTCAAATGATGTCACTTCATATTTGCGTTCGATATTTTGAGAGAGCTCATCGATGTATGTCGAAAGTTCATCGAAGTTTTCATTGTTATTAGAAGTTAACACTTTGTCCATCTGATGGTTGGCACGTACAACATTTTCTTTCCCCATCAACTGAAGTTGGCGTACTTTCATATCTTTAATTTTATGTTTCATTGTTTCAAATTTGCGTTCCAATGCAAAGTATTCAACGTTTGCTGCATCAATGCTTGTCAGCAATGTGTGCTTACGTGTTGTATAGGCAGCAACTTCTTCCTGTGCAAAGGTAATGAGTTCTACTTCCTCGGTAGCCTGTGCTAAGTGTAATTGCTTTTCTCGTTTTTCAAGCATCTCGGCTGTTTGTGAAAGCTGTAATTCCAATTCCTTTTTTAACTGTGCCTGACGTGCAAGTAGTTTGCCTGTATGCTCCGTTTGTTTTTCTGCTTCGCGAATGTAATGGTTTAACATTTTAATTGGATTTTTTTCTACTTTTTTATCAAATAGATCATGTAAGTCCGCCTGAATCGAGTATTTAAATTTTGTGAATAAATTTTTCATTTTGTTTCGCCCCTTATTTGTTTAAATGTGCCCATTCGCGTTCAAAGTTCGTAAATGGATCCTCTTCTTTATTGCTTGTAAAAATTTCAACCTTCTCATTTTTACGTGATTTGTAAATATAATAAATAATACCAATTGCCACTAAACCAATAAAACCGGGAATGTTTGAAATTGCACTAATTAATCCTACAAATGCAACAACTAAACTCATTACTTTTCCAAATGTAGACTTGCTTCCCGTGTAATAATGTAGACCGGCTGCTAAAAGTGCGCCTGATAATAATAGTCCGACTACTGGTACCAATAGGCAAAGCGCAATAATTGCTGCGATGAAACCAGCTGAATATAAGAAAAACTTTTTCATGTGTGTTCCTCCTTGTATTTGATAACTTCATGTTACGTTAATTACTGAAATTTAATAACGACCTGCAACTGTATTTTCATCTAGGTCTGGAGGCTGATAGGAACTCAGACATATAACTCAAATTAAATATATAGAAACGTAATAACTTTTATTGTATAATGCTTGTTGGAGAGTTTTTCTCGGTACATATGTAATGGAGGAGGTTGGACAGTATGCAAACATGGATTTGGATTATTATCGTAATCGCAGCTCTTATCGGGGGCGTGGCAATTGGTTTCTACGCAGCTCGTCAATATATGATGAAGTATTTGAAAGAGAACCCGCCAATTAATGAACAAATGATTCGCGTGATGATGGCGCAAATGGGACGTAAACCGTCGGAAAAACAAGTACGTCAAATGATGTCTCAAATGAACAAGTTCCAAGATAAATAATAAATTAAGCTACCTTTTACATTCTTAAGAGTGATGGAGGTAGTTTTTGTTTTGCAAAAATTTAATCCTTTATTAAATTAGAGTTAAAAATCTGAATATTCTATTGATTTGGTTATGATTCTAGTCTATCCTTATAAGGATTGTAAGTATTGGAGGGACAAAAGATGACAACTGAAAAAACGAATGTAGAGAGCTTTGATTTAGATCATACGAAAGTGGTTGCACCATATGTACGTTTAGCAGGAACAAAAGAGGGGGCTAAAGGAGATGTCGTAACAAAATACGATATTCGCTTTAAACAACCGAATAAAGAGCATATGGAAATGCCTGCATTGCATTCATTGGAGCATTTAATGGCAGACCGGATCCGCAACCATAGTGATGCAGTAGTCGATATTTCACCAATGGGTTGTCAAACAGGTTTTTATGTAGCGTTTATGAATTATGATGACTATGAAGGTGTGTTAGCGATTTTGGAAAAAACATTGCAGGATGTTTTGGCAGCTACATCCGTACCTGCATGCAACGAAGTGCAATGCGGCTGGGCAGCAAGCCATAGCCTGGAAGGTGCACAAGAGCTGGCGAAACAATTTTTGAATAAACGTGATGAATGGCATATCGTTTTTAATGAGCAGTAAACGAAAGTCTATATAATATGCTGAATAGAAATAAAGCAGTTTAAATTTTTACGATGAGTAAAATTTAAACTGCTTTTGATTTTAAAGTGGGTTTTCTAAAGAATATGCTCCAAACTATTTAGCAGATTCTGCATTTTACAATAGTGTTTCCGTTTCATTACGATAAGCGGGTACATAATCATGCAAAAACTTTGCGACTGTTTGTTCATAATCTCCCTGGTTTTCATTGAATGATTTTGCATGTTCACCTTTGTCGAATATTTTCAGCATTTTTGGTTCGGGTTTTTGTTCAAATAATTCTTCTGTCATAGAGGAAGGGATGAAATCATCCGGTTCGCTATGAATAAATAGAACGGGCCGTTCAATTTGCTTTACGGCATCGATAGGCATAATTTCTTTGACAGAATAGCCATCCCGAATACGCATGAAAAAGTCGGCAAAAGGAAGTGTATATTTCGCATCAATCGGCACGACACTTTCGAAAATCCGTTTTAATAGCTGGGGGAAATTCGAAAAGGCACAGTCGGAAATATAAAAGTCTGCATTGTCAGCCAAAGTGCCGGCATAAAGCAGTGTTGTAGCAGCACCCATTGATTCGCCATGAATACCTAACAAAGCATCTTCTCCTGTAAGTTCTCGTACTTTTTCCACTACAGCTTGTAAATCGAATTTTTCATAATGGCCATAACTCGTTGTTTTACCTTGTGATTCCCCATGGCGACGATGATCATAAACGACCGCATTAAAGCCAAGACGTTCAAACATGCGCGCATATCGCATTGAATTGATTTTATTTTCGGTCACCCCATGGCAAATTATCACTGTGTTTTTTGTTTCCAGCGGTTTCAGGTAGATTCCGCTGATTGTATAACCATTTGGGGAATTAATCGTCAATATTTCTTTTGAACAGCCATCATACCAGGCTTCGTCAAAACGTTTTGCTGTTATTTCACGTTCCCTAATAAACGCATCATCTTTTTTCTTAATATACATAATGCGATTCGTCATGAAGACACCTGTAACTGTAGTAGCAGCAGCCAACAAAGTTGTTACGATACTGCCTGATAATACTAATGTGCGTTTTTTCATGGAAATCACTCCTTATTTAATTTAATATTCAATGAATTTTTAGGATAAATCAAATATTATGTAGGAAAACAGGCGGTGGAATATTTTGTGTGAAAAGTAGGGAATATTTGATAAAATTTTGTTAAGCAACTTTATATATTGCCTACAAAGGGATTCACATCAAAAAGGGGGATTTTTATCATGACAGAAGTAGTAATAGTAAGTGCAGTCCGTACACCAATTGGGGCTTTTCAAGGGACATTAAAAGATATTTCTGCTCCGGCATTGGGTAGTATCGTTATAAAAGAAGCATTACAGCGTATACAGTTAGATCCAACGACGATTGATGAAGTAATAATGGGGAATGTACTTGCAGCAGGTTTAGGTCAAAATCCAGCAAGACAGGCAAGCATCGCAGCAGGGGTTCCTCATACAGTTCCTGCCATGACAATCAACAAAGTATGTGGCTCCGGGTTAAAGGCGGTCCATTTAGCAGCCCAGGCAATTATTGCTGGAGATGCAGAAGTCGTTGTTGCAGGGGGCTTTGAAAATATGAGTCAAGCACCTTATATTATGCAGAATGCGCGGGAAGGTTTCCGTATGGGCGATCAAAAAATTGTCGATACACTCATAAAAGATGGATTATGGTGTGCTTTTAATGATTACCATATGGGCGTAACGGCGGAAAACCTATGTGATCAATATGGCATTACACGGGAAGAGCAAGATGAATTTTCTGCCCGTTCACAAGCTCGTGCATCAGATGCAATAGCAAAAAATAGATTTGCAGAAGAAATTGTTCCTATTGAAATTCCACAACGTAAAGGAGAACCAATCGTTTTTGCCCAGGATGAATATGTGAAGCATGGTACGACAGTGGAAAAATTAAATGGATTGCGCCCAGCCTTTAAAAAGGAAGGCTCTGTAACAGCCGGCAACGCTTCTGGCATTAATGACGGGGCGGCAGCAGTTGTTGTAATGTCGAAACAGCGCGCCTTCGAATTAGGACTTAAACCTATGGCTACGATTGTTGCAAATGCGAGTGCAGGGGTAGACCCTGCTATAATGGGGGTAGGGCCAGTATCAGCCGTGAAAAAAGTTCTATCAAAGGCAAATGTATCATTAGATAAGATGGACTTGATTGAAGCGAATGAAGCTTTTGCGGCCCAGGCAATTGCAGTTGATCGCGAATTGGCGTTCAATCATGATAAACTAAACGTAAACGGTGGGGCAATAGCACTTGGACATCCGATTGGTGCGAGCGGTGCACGTATTTTAGTCACATTGCTTCATGAAATGCAAAAGCAAGACGCAGAATTCGGTCTTGCAACATTATGTATCGGTGGCGGGCAAGGGGTAGCAACGATCGTACAGCGCTAAAAGTGTTGTTTAAGCACACACTGAAAGGATGCAAATTACCAAATCGTAATTGATTATATATAGAAGGTGAAAAATATGGCAAAAAAGAAACAACAACGAAGTACGAATGATGAATTTAACTTACCAAAAGAAAAGGCTGCAACTTTAGCCGATCAGCTTGGTGGAGACGTATTGGCTAAGTTAAAGGCAGCAAAGCAGGATATGGTAGCCGATGAAAAAGCGAAAGAAGAAGAGCGTATAGCGAAAGCCGCGTTCGAACGGAAACAACGCGAAAAAAACATGAGCTTTGAAGAACTATTAAGTCAATACGGTGATCAAGGTTCTAAGTTTTAATAGAAAAGCTAGTGCAATGAAATAATTGCGCTAGCTTTTTTTAAATATAGCCTGTCCGATTTTTGTTAATATTAGCAATGTCAGTGCACCTGAAGCATCGATTACTACATCTTCAATCAGCCCGGTACGCCCAGGAATCATACTTTGGCGATATTCATCCAGGCTTGCAATAACCGTTACTGTAAAAAAAGCAATTACAGTAGGGAATCTCCATTTCAGCTTTCTATAGAAAATACAGAAGATGACCGCGAGTAAACCATAGCCAAAAAAATGAACGCCTTTTCGAAACAGAAATTCCAAAAACTTATAGTAGCCCTGAGATTCAACCGATATGATTCTTCCCCAGTAAGGAATTTGGAATTGACTTAAAAAGCCTTCAAATGGTTTATCTTCTAGTACATTTTTTAATACAGGAATTATCGTTTGCTGCTCATATCTCATATTGGACATGACTGCAACAATGATAAGACCAATTACTACGAAGGATATTGCTTTTTTCATCGATGCTCTGTATACCGTTCAGTTTTTGTCCAATCATGGATGTCGGTAATATTTTGCAAAGTTTGTGCTTTTTCGTAAGCATCAAGATTTTGCTTTAACTGTGTTGTTGTACGTGCGCCAATTACTGTAGAGGCAATCGTCTCATATTGCAGATTGAATGCAAGTGCTGCAGCGTGGACATCGCTGTACTGTTGTTCAATTTTCAGCAAAATTTCCTCGGCACTAGCTTTGTCATAGCCCATATAAGAAGCCATTCGATTACGCCAGTCATTAGTAAGTAACCCTTTTGCAATAGAGCCGCGTGTTACGACAGATGCCCCTGTCTTTTCAATCACTTCAAAAAATTCACTCGCTCGTTCGTCAAAAATATTAAACTGCATCATATTGCTGACTGCTTTGCTATTTTGTAGAAAAGGAACGAAAACATTTGGTCGAATAGAGGAGATACCGTATTCGCGAATCAATCCTTCTTTTTTCAGGCTTTCAAAAGTATCGATTACTTCTTCCAAATTGTCATCAGTTGTTCCGCCATGCAGCTGATATAAATCTAAATAATCCGTCTGTAAACGACGCAAACTGTTACGAATAGCCGTATTAATATAGTCAGAAGAAGCATCCCAGCTCCAGCCGTCTTTTCCTTCCTCCCAACGATTACCCACTTTCGAAGCTAAATAAATATGTTGTCGATGCTCCTTTAATGCTGAGCCGACATTTTTTTCATTTTCTCCGCGGTCATATAAATCTGCTGTATCAAAGTAATTGATGCCTGCATCGATAGCTGCGTGTATGATTTGCTTAGCTTCTGATAGATTTAGAGGTAATGACATACAGCCTAAACTTAATTCCGAGATATGCAGTTCGCTCGTACCTAATTGTCTTTTTTTCATAAATTTTCCCTCCAACATTCGATATTTTAGAAAAGCTCTTACTAATGGTACAATGAATGGAAGTAAGAGAACAAGTGGAGGCGTAGACATGAAAAAATTTGAAGAAAAAACGATCCATTCTGAATCTATTTTTAAAGGTAAAGTAATTTCACTGAAAGTTGATGATGTTAAGCTACCGAATGGTGAAACCGGTAAGCGTGAAATTATTAATCATCCGGGTGCTGTTGCTGTAATTGCTATTACTGAAGATAATAAAATTCTTTTCGTTGAGCAATACCGCAAAGCCCTAGAGCGTTCAATCATAGAGATTCCCGCAGGCAAGATGGAAAAAGGCGAGGAACCGATTGTGACAGCACGCAGGGAATTGGAAGAAGAAACGGGTTATACGTCAGATGATTTCCGATTTGTTCAGGCTTTTGCAACTTCACCTGGATTTGCAGATGAAGTTATCCATATCTATGTTGCAGAAAAGTTAAAGAAACTGGACATTCCTGTAGACTTAGATGAAGATGAGTTTGTAGAGTTAATGGAAGTAACTTTGGAAGAAGCAGAAGCAATGGTAGCTGATGGAAGAATATACGATGCGAAAACTGCTTTTGCCGTTTTATGGGTGAAGATGAAAATGATTTTAAATCAATAAAATGTTTACGCATAAGGACAATTTATGTGCATAAGTTGTATGGACAAGGAGGCGTCCAAATGCGTAAATATTTATATATTCAATATACATCTATGATAGTCATATGTTTTATTTGTGGTGTAGTATGTTATCAATTATTTCAAATTGAGCAAGTACAGCAAATTATTAAATATAGTGATCGAAGACTACTTGATCTGGAAAAACCGGAACTGCTTTGGAGTGTTGTTCCTTTCCTAGTTTCTTTAATTATTGTATTATTCTTTTCGACACATAAATATTTACCACGAATGGCCCTAGTTTTTATTTCAATAAAAGTTACTTTCCTAGGGTTTAGTTCTGTTTATTTACTTGTGCAGCATCAATCTATAAAATTGTATGCCTTTTGGTGGTTCCCGTTCCAGTTGATCTATTGTGTACTATTGATCGCTCTCTATCAAATCACAAATAATAACAGTGGTAGACGAGCTTTGAAAAGTGTAATGCCTTGGAAAAAAGTAATATTCCTTTTAATAGTAATGGTAGTGTTTTTCGGACTTGAAAATATAGCAATTACTTATTTATTTAAATAATCATTGTCTTGTAATGAGATTTACTCATTTGGTATAATGAAAAGAGTTTAGGAGGGCGTCACATATGGAGAGCCGTATTGATAGAATTAAAAAGCAACTGCATAGTGCGAGCTATAAGCTGACGCCACAGCGAGAAGCAACAGTAGCGGTATTACTTGAGCATGAGGAAGATCATTTAAGTGCCGAGGATGTTTACTTATTAGTAAAAGATAAAGCACCTGAGATTGGACTGGCTACCGTATATCGTACACTTGAGCTTCTAACAGAGCTGAAAATTGTCGATAAAATTAATTTTGGTGACGGGGTGTCTCGCTATGATTTACGTCAAGAGGGCGCAAAGCATTTCCACCATCATTTAGTTTGTATCGAGTGTGGCGCAGTAGATGAAATTCAAGAAGATTTATTGGAAGATGTAGAAGAAATTGTGGAGAAACGCTGGAACTTTATAATTAAAGATCACCGCCTAACATTCCATGGCATCTGCTGGCGTTGTCATGATCATGATAACTCTGGAGACAGCAATGCATAATCTATAATCAAGAAAAAAGAACAGCGCAATTGGCCAGGGCACTGAAAAACCTTCGTTTTTTTAGGACGGTTTCGTTTTTCAACACAAAAGAGGCATTTTTCATTCGATTTTGAATGAAAAATGCCTCTTTTCTTCGTCTCTTTTTATTCCTTTTCGCTCATTAGCTTCAGTATTCGTTTCAGATTGACCACAAAGATGGTTGTGGCTCCTTGAATTTCCATGCCAAATAACCCCGTCGATTTTGCTGTTTTAAAGCCGTGGGGATTCTTTAATTCATTATTTTTTGCTTCAATTTTATACCGATTTTTAGCGAGTGCTTTAAATTCCTCTGTTTCTTGGAACGCTGCTTGTTCTTGATGGGTAGTCGATTGAATTGTGACACTATATGTTTTACTTTTTGCACCTTCAGTATAACAGCCCTCTCGCATCGGACAAACTTTACATTTCTTAATATCGAAATAAAACGTTAAACTTTGATTCGTGCTTTTCTTACCTGTCCGTCTTCTGTTCAATGCCATGTGCCCTGCTGGACAAACAAACATCCCTGCATCTTTATTGAAATCAAATTCAAATTTTCGTTGTCCACGCCCATTAGTAATGAGGGGATGTAGCTTCGAAACTAACTGAAGTTTTTCTGATTTCATATACGCTAAATTATCTTTTCCTGAATAAGCTGTATCTCCAATAACCGTTTCAATTTCCATACCTGTTTCTCGACTTTTCTCGACTAATTCTTGAAGATAATGACCATCGCTTTTTTCACCTGTCGTCACAACCGCTGCTGTAATAATTCGTTCATCGCTCATCGCAATATGTGTTTTATAACCAAAGAAAGACGTATCTGCTGATTTATGACCAAGGCGTGCATCCGGATCATTTGAATAGCTTAGATGGGCTTCATAATCATCAATCACTTCTTTTAAAACATTTAATTTTTCTTTCACCGCCGGGATTTGTGCAATCTTTGACTGCGTTTCCACTACTTCAACTACTTGACGACAGTAATCTAATTCTTCTGTGACCTCATTTGACGTAGGCTTCTCAGGGAATTTTCCAACCATGTTTTCGTCGAGTTGATACACGGCTTTTCTCACATTTTTCGACTTTTCTTGTAAAAATTCTTTTGGCGATTTTTGATTATAACGAGCTTTTGTATGAGTTGCGTCAACGATAACCATTTTACTGAGTAGAAGTCCTTTTTCTAAGGCAATTTCAACGGTTTTCTGAATCAGTAAATCTAATAGATTCATATCTTGAAGACGAAGTCGACGGAATTTTGTCAGCGAACTTGAATCAATGACATCTTCTTCTGGGGTCATGTCTAAAAAATATTTAAAGGACATGTCGTATTTCGAACGCTCGACAAGGTCGGCATCCGACAGGTCGTGAATCGCTTTTAAGAGTAAATATTTAAACATGCGAATCGGTGGAATTGCGTTACGGCCATTATCTAAACAGTATTTTGACTGAAGTTCTTCTACGATAAATGAAAAATCCACGAGTTCATTGATTTGTCGAAGCATATTGTCTTTTGGAATGATTAAATCGTACAACGCCATATAAGGACTTAAATTCAATGTTTCTTGTTTAGAAATCATGGTCGCACCACCTTTTATTAGTCCTTCAATTATACAGGAAATTTGGGAGATTATACGAGGGGAAAACCCTTTTAGTGACGAGAGTAGTACCAGTTGATTGGAATGGAGGCGGCGACTTCTGCGGGAACAGCACGAGCGGAAGCACCCGGACTGAGCGGAGCGAGGGAGAAGGCTGGAGCCGTGCCCGCGAAACGCGTCCGCCGGAATGGAAATCAACGGCATCGAAGAAAAAGAGAGTACTGGAACGAATTTTCGTTCCTGTACTCTCTAACTTGTGGCTAAGGGACTTTTTCAGTGACCTCCAATTGGCTGTTCTTTTTTTGTACTTATATAGCTTATATATGTTTTAAAAGGAGCTTGGGACATAAGTAGAAATTTCTTTGTAAAAGGGAAATACTTTTATTAAGAAATTGATATTATATGAATTGATTGGAGTGAAGGGGCGACTCCTGGGGGAACAGCACGACGCCTGAGACTACAGGCTCAGGCCGTGCCCCCGGAAAGCGTCCCCGTAACGGAAATCAATTCTGGCAGAAACAGAAAACTATCTATTTTTTCCAAAGAAAAAATAGATAGTTTTCGTTTTGTCTCAGGCTCCAGCTAATTAAATTAAGTACGCGGATGATGTGCAATAATAAGGATTTTACCTGCTTCTAAATCATCTTTTGCTGTAGCATGCTCTTGTTCGCTTACTCCTAAGTTAGCCAATTGATGATGAAGATCATCAGGCGTCATTTGGAAAAAGTTTTTAATCGCTGCTAAAACCCCTTTATCATTTTCAGTTGTTTCCGCAGTTGCTTTAGCATCTACATTGAAAAAGTCTGCAATATCCTCTGCACGCTTATTGCTATTTGCAAAAATATGAATGTGATCACGCACATAGCCTTCTGCAATAAATGATTCAATTACTGATTTAGCCTGTACACCATTTTCCACTGATTTTAAAACTGCCATTTTATATACACACTCCTTAACTTAGAATACTTATATGATTCCCTAAGATTAGTTAATTGAAACTTTGGGGAAATCCAAGTTCTTATTCTATGAGAGGAGGGTAGTGCAGTAATATAGATTACATCACCGGGTCTACTAAATCGTCTACCTTTTTTATTTCTAAAAATTGAATTTGATGACCATCGATTTCCTGAATTTTAAAGAGATAGTTTTCATAAATGAACGAATCCTCGATATTTAAATCTGGCATATTGGTAAAGTACCAACCACCGATCGTATCGACGTTAGGGCTTTCAATATCCAAAAATAGCAGCTTCGAAATGTCATCGAGCAATACTTTTGAATAGACTAAATAATGGTTTTCGGCAATTTTGCGAATGTCCGGAATTTCATCGTCATCAAATTCATCGCGAATTTCTCCGACTAACTCTTCCAAAATATCTTCTACAGTAATCATCCCACTTGTTCCACCGTATTCATCCAATAATATTGCGATATGGATGCGTTTCTTTTGCATAATTTGCAATAAACTTTGAATAGGTGTTGTCTCAATCATATGAATGACGGGATTTATGAAGTCCTCTAGTTTAAATGTAGCTGGATTGATTCGGTTATTCATACCTAATGTTAAAAAGTCTTTAATATTTAAAAAACCTAATATATTATCACGGTCGCCCTCATAGACTGGGTAGCGCGTATAGCGTTCTTCAGATACTTGAGTTAACACTTCCTCAAACGTAGCGGATATATCAAATCCAATAATATCCGTACGCGGAACCATAATTTCACGTGCAATTTTATCATCGAATTCAAATACATTGTTTACATATTTCAATTCGTTCATGTTAATCTCGCCTGATTTATAACTTTCCGATAAAAGTAAGCGTAATTCTTCTTCCGTATGTGATAATTCATGCTCACTCGCTGGCTGCATTCCGAATAGTTTCAATAATAAACGTGCAGAACCATTTAATAGCCAAATTAAAGGGAACATTAGTTTATAGAAAAATTGAATAGGTCTCGCAAATGCTAAAGTGACAGCCTCCGCTTTTTGGATGGCAATTGTTTTAGGCGCCAATTCACCAACTACAACGTGGAAAAACGTTGCCAAAAAGAAAGCTCCGCCCAATGTAAACCAATGAATATAATCTGTACCAATTCCGATAGATTCAAATAGCGGATGTAATATAAACTCAAAGGTAGATTCACCAACCATACCGATTCCTAATGCTGTTACAGTGATTCCGAGTTGGCAGGCAGATAAGTATTCATCTAAATGTGTTGTTACATTTTTAGCAGTGAGTGAACCAGATTTCCCTTCAGCGACTAGCTGATCAATACGAGATTGACGTACTTTTACGATAGCGAATTCCGTTGCTACGAAAAAGGCGGTTAAAGCGATTAAAGCCGAGAAAATTATTAAGTTAATGATTGTGGTCAAACGAGCGTTCTACTCACGAAGTAGAACGTTCACCTCCTAGTTATTTAAAATTAATAAAAGTGACTGCATTAGCGCAACACTTTCAGGTGACACTTTTTTACGAAGCTTTTGTCGCTCCTTCTCATCTAAATGTTCCATTAAAACGTTTACATCATGTTCGAGCTTGCGCATTTGCAAACGAATGTCCTGAACATCAATTTCTTCAGGTTCATTTTCTGCAGGGGCAATTAAACGATGAATTTCATCCAAACATTTTCCTTGCTTTTTTTGTTCCTCAATCCAGTGAATACGATTAATCATTTCTTTATCATAATAGCGATAATTGGATGCCGATCGCTCCACTTTTAAAAGCCCTAAATTTGTATAATAATCAATTGTTCGTTTTGTTACCCCGGTAGCAGTGGCAAGCTCACCAATTTTTAGTTTTCCGATCCCAAGTTATCACCTCATTCATAACGTTTTACTTTCAAGAATAACGCAGAAAGCACATTTTGTAAAGATATTCCATTTATCTACAGAAAAACAAATATTAGTTAAAATGATAGGTGAGCAATATATATCGACTGCCGAAGTAAAATGGTAAAATGTATGTATATAAAGCAAGAGGGGCGATTTTTATGCAGGCTTTAAAAGATTCTATAGAAGATTATCTTCATTTTATCAAGGTGGAACGGCAACTTTCTGATAATACTTTACAGTCTTATAAACGGGATTTAATCGCATACGCTCGTCATATCCATTATGATCAGCAAATTAATGCATTTCAAGAAGTTGTACGTGAACATATATTGCTTTACTTGGATAGTTTACGGACGACAGGAAAGTCTACGAAAACGATTTCGAGACAAATTTCCTCAATTCGGTCTTTTCACCAATTTTTATTGAGAGAAAAAGTAACGGATCAAGACCCTACTGTACATTTGGAAATGCCAAAAAAAGAACAATCATTACCAAAGGTGTTATCGGTAGAAGAGATTGATATGCTCATAGCCGCACCTTCCATAGAAAAACCACAGGGGATACGGGATATAGCCATCTTAGAGATTATGTACGGCTCAGGAATGCGTATAAGTGAGCTCATTGAATTAAATTTAGAGGATATTCACATTACAATGGGCTTTGTCCGTGTATTTGGTAAAGGTGGGAAGGAACGTATTATTCCACTTGGTCGCGGAGCACTGGAAGCATGCAACACATATTTAAAAGAAGCAAGACCACAGCTATTAGGAAATGCACCGAAAAATGATGCGTTTTTCATCACCCAAAGAGGGAAAAGATTTACTCGACAAGGCTGTTGGAAAATTATTAAAGAACATGCGGAAACTGCAAATATTTCAAAAGAAATAACACCACATGTATTAAGACATTCATTTGCCACACATTTAATTGAAAATGGGGCAGATTTACGGGCTGTACAAGAGCTGTTAGGTCATGCAGACATTTCTACAACACAAATTTATACACATGTAAGCAAAACACGTTTGTCTGAAGTCTATAAACAATTCCATCCACGGGCCTAAAAATAAATTCTACCGAAATCGGATGTCTGACCTTTATTTGTTTAGGCCTTTTATGTAAAATAAAGAGGAAGAATAGGAGTGAAAGCATTATGCAACCGTTTAAAAAAATACATGTAATCGTAATGGATTCTGTAGGTATTGGTGAAGCACCGGACGCCCATAATTTTGGCGATGCTGGCTCAAACACATTAGGTCATATAGCAGAAAAAATGAATGGCTTAAACATGCCGAATATGGAAAAAATGGGCTTGGCCAATATCCGTGAACTTAAAGGTATTGAAAAAGTTGAAACACCTACAGCTTATTTTGGCATGATGCAAGAAGCGTCTGTAGGCAAAGATACGATGACAGGTCACTGGGAAATAATGGGGCTGAACATTGATACACCATTCAAAGTTTACCCGGAAGGCTTCCCGCAACAACTAATTACTCAATTAGAAGCGGCAACAGGGCGCAAAGTGTTATGCAACATGCCGTATAGTGGAACCGCTGTCATTGATGATTACGGTAAGGAACATATGGAAACAGGAGCAATAATCGTTTACACATCTGCTGACCCTGTTTTACAGATTGCAGCACATGAAGATATTATTCCTTTGGATGAACTATATAAAATTTGTGAAATTGCACGTGAGTTAACTTTAAATCCGGAGTTTTTAGTTGGTCGCGTTATTGCACGTCCGTTCGTCGGTGTACCGGGTAACTTTAAGCGCACGGCCAATCGTCATGACTATGCATTAACACCATTTGGGCGTACAACAATGGCTGAAATGAAAGACTCGAATCTAGAAGTAATTGCAATTGGTAAAATTTCGGATATATTTAATGGTGATGGGGTTACTGAATCAATTCGTACAAAAGACAACAGTGATGGCATGGATAAAATGGCTGAAGTTGTTCGTCGTGACTTCCAAGGGATGAGTTTCCTAAATCTTGTTGATTTTGATGCGAACTTTGGACACCGACGTGATCCATTAGGTTATGGTGAAGCATTAGAGGAATTCGATCGTCGATTACCGGAAGTTTTGGATGCGTTATCAGACGATGATTTATTAATCATTACGGCTGATCACGGAAACGATCCAACATTCCCAGGTACAGACCATACACGTGAATTTGTGCCATTAATTGTTTATTCTCCTCGTTTTAATGGTGGAACACAGCTGCCATTACGTGAAACATTTGCAGATATTGCAGCAACAATTGCTGATAATTTTAAGGTTGCAGCACCACAGTTCGGAAAAAGCTTTTTAAAAGAGCTTAAATAAGGGGGACATTCATCATGAGAATGGTAGATATTATTGAAAAAAAGCGAAATGGCGAAGAATTGACGACAGAGGAAATTCGCTTTTTCGTTGAAGGTTATACAGATGGTACGATTCCGGATTATCAGGCAAGTGCTTTATGTATGGCGATTTATTTTAAAGATATGACGGATCGTGAACGAGCAGATCTTACGATGGCAATGGTGGAATCTGGTGACCAAATTAACCTTTCTTCTATTGAAGGTGTTAAAGTAGACAAGCATTCAACAGGCGGTGTAGGAGATACGACAACTTTGCCACTTGCAGCAATGGTAGCAGCTGTCGGTGTACCTGTTGCTAAAATGAGTGGTCGCGGTTTAGGTCATACAGGTGGTACCATTGATAAATTGGAAGCAATTGAAGGCTTCCATGTAGAATTATCAAGTGAAGAATTTTCTAACCAAGTAAATGAAATTGGCATGGCAGTTATCGGTCAATCCGGCAACTTAACACCAGCAGACAAAAAACTATACGCACTTCGTGATGTAACAGGAACGGTTTCGAGCATTCCATTAATTGCTGGATCAATTATGTCCAAAAAAATTGCAGCGGGTGCCGATGCAATCGTTCTTGATGTAAAAACAGGTGACGGTGCGTTTATGAAAACAGTCGAAGATTCAATCAAACTGGCAGAAGCTATGGTTAAGATCGGTAATAACGTCGGTCGTAAAACGATGGCGATTATTTCTGATATGAGCCAACCTTTAGGTTATGCAATCGGTAATGCTTTGGAAGTTCAAGAAGCGATTGATACATTAAAAGGTCAAGGCCCAGCAGATTTAAATGAACTATGCTACACATTAGGTTCACAAATGGTTGTTTTAGGCGGTAAAGCTGAAACAATCGAGGAAGCTCGAAAAATGTTGGAGGAAGTTGTAGCAAATGGTGCGGCACTAGAAGTACTGAAAAAGTTTATCGCTGCTCAAGGTGGCGATGCTTCGGTAGTGGATGATCCATCACGTTTACCTCAGGCAAAATATCAATTTGACGTTCCTGCGAAACAATCAGGTTATATTTCAAAAATCGAAGCCGATGATATTGGTACTGCAGCGATGTTACTTGGTGCGGGACGTGCTACGAAGGAGTCGGAAATCGATTTAGCCGTTGGACTTGTCTTGCATAAAAAAGTTGGGGATCAAGTTGCACAAGGTGAATCAGTAATGACGATTCATGCTAATAGCGAAAATATTGAACATGTAATGGAAAAAATCTATGCGCATGTATTCATTTCCGCTGAGAAAGTAGAAGCACCAAAGTTAATTGAAGCGATTATAACTCAATAATATAGGAAAAGCTTTTTATTGTCCGAGAGGGTGGTAAAAGGCTTTTTTTTATGTTTTTAAAAATACATAAATATGGCTCCTCACTATAATATGGTGTTGTTTTTCTAATAAAGTTTAATTTGATTGATTGGTGGGCTACGGCAAGACAGCGCTAAAGCCACGTGATACGCGTCTTTATCACTGCCTTTATTGCCGTTTGCGAGGCCCACCAATCTCAAAGTTCTGCCCTCGTTATATAGTGAAGTAAAGAACATCCAATCAAGCCGCTTGCGCTATTGCGAGGCGGCGGTGAGCGGCCAAAACTTGCTTCAGCGAAAAGAGATGTGCGAAATATAATGGCAAATTCCTTGGCGATTAAGTGTGTGCGGAAAATAGGTTGCTCCAATTTTTTTCGTTATCTTATTTTTCAATTTAATCATCCCTAACTTATAGTGTAGAAACATAAATATGGTAAAATATGAATTAAATTACTGTACTATGTACGATAATAGCTATAACGATGAATAAATAGTGAAGAAGGGATTGTATGCAAGTTAAATGGTCAGGTCGATTTGAAGGCTATTCATTCGCCCATTTTAAAAAGGATTTACTGTCAGGGATAATCGTAGGGATTATTGCGGTTCCTTTGGCAATGTCTTTTGCAATAGCATCTGGTGTTAACCCGGAGTATGGAATTTACACGGCTATTATTGCAGGGATTTTAATATCGATATTTGGTGGCTCGAAATTTCAAATTGGCGGTCCAACGGGAGCATTCGTTCCGATTTTGCTTGGAATCGTACTAGTCTATGGATATGAAAACCTGCTCATTGCAGGGTTAATGGCAGGTGTTATGCTGTTATTAATGGGGATTTTTAAGCTAGGGACCCTCATAAAATATATCCCTAGACCTGTTACTGTTGGGTTTACAGCGGGAATTGCCATCATCATCTTTGCCGGACAAATCGGGAATTTTTTAGGACTATCCAATATGGAGCAGCATGAGAAATTTCATATGAATATTATGGAGGTTGCCTCCAATATTGGAACAGTTAATTTCTCTAGTGTACTCATTGCAATCATAAGTTTACTTTTAATTATTATTACTCCGAAGTTTTTACCTAAAATTCCGGGAGCACTCGTCGGCATTATAATTTCATCTCTTGTTGCAACGCTTTTTTTCCAAGGTCATGTAACAACAATTGGTTCGACCTATGGTGCCATTCCGAATACATTACCGCACTTTCAAATTCCTGAAATAACGTTTGAACGGATTTACATGTTAATAGGTCCAGCCTTTGTTATAGCGATGCTTGGCGGAATAGAATCCTTATTGTCTGCTGTTGTTGCAGATGGTATGACGAACAGCAAGCACCATAGTAATCGGGAGCTTATTGGGCAGGGGATAGCTAATATTGTCACGCCATTTTTTGGAGGAATTCCTGCTACGGGGGCTATTGCACGAACGGCTACAAATATCAAGACAGGTGCAACTTCCCCAATGTCAGGCATCATTCACGGTATTTTTGTCCTTTTGACCTTGCTGATCCTAGCTCCGTTCGCTGTTCATATACCGCTCGCAAGCTTAGCGCCGGTGCTAATGATTGTCGCTTGGAATATGAGTGAACGGCATCATTTTGCGCATATTTTAAAGTTAAAATCCGGGGATTCGCTCGTACTTGTCATTACATTTTTATTAACAGTGTTTACAAGTTTAACTTTGGCAGTTGAGGTCGGTCTTGTTCTGGCTGTGGTGCTTTTTGCAAAAAGAATGAGTGAAATGCTCGTAGTCTCAAAAGTATTGCCGAATTTAGATGATGATGGAGGAAAACTGCAACCGCAGATGGTGTCGGATTTGCATGACTGTCCGCAAATAAGTGTATATACAATAGAAGGACCTCTCTTTTTCGGTGCTGCACAAACTTTTGAACAATCGATTTTAAATACTATCCATTACCGACCAGAAGTATTTATTATGCGTTTAGGGAAAGTTCCTTATATTGATTCAACAGGGGAAGAATATTTCCGCAGTATCGTGAAAAATTTCAAGTCAAATGGCGGTGAAGTCATTGTTACGGGAGTCCAGCCTAGTTTAGAGGAGATGCTGAGACGTAATGGATTATACGACTTAATTGGACAGCAAAATTTTTATCGGACTACAGGTGAAGCAATCACGGCAGCATTCGATTATATTAACTTGAAAAAATGTATTGGCTGCAAGCATTTCGCATTTAAGGAATGTAAAATTGTAGCAGAAGGGGAGAACCTTTTACCACCCGAACGCTTAAAGTGACAGGGGGGGATCTGACGGGGATAAAGATGCTCTAATATTTTTACTATGAATATGTAATGAGAGACTAAGCAGAAAGATTAACTTTCTACTGAGGGCACTGAAAAACCTTCGTTTTTTAGAACGGTTTCGTTTTTCAACATAAAAGAGGCATTTTTCATTCGATTTTGAATGGAAAATGCCTCTTTTCTTCGTCTCTATTTATTCCTTTTCGCTCATTAGCTTCAGTATTCGTTTTAGATTGACCACAAAGATGGTTGTGGCTCCTTGAACTTCCATGCCAAATAACCCCGCCGATTTTGCTGTTTTAAAGCCGTGGGGATTCTTTAATTCATTATTTTTTGCTTCAATTTTATACCGATTTTTAGCGAGTGCTTTAAATTCCTCTGTTTCTTGGAACGCTGCTTGTTCTTGATGGGTAGTCGATTGAATTGTGACGCTATATGTTTTACTTTTTGCACCTTCAGTATAACAGCCCTCTCGCATCGGACAAACTTTACATTTCTCAATATCGAAATAAAACGTTAAACTTTGATTCACGCTTTTCTTACCTGTCCGTCTTCTGTTCGATGCCATGTGCCCTGCTGGACAAACAAACATCCCTGCATCTTTATTGAAATCAAATTCAACTTTTCGCTGTCCACGACCATTAGTAATAAGGGGATGTAGCTTCGAAACTAACTGAAGTTTTTCTGATTTCATATACGCTAAATTATCTTTTCCTGAATAAGCTGTATCTCCAATAACCGTTTCAATTTCCATACCTGTTTCTCGACTTTTCTCGACTAATTCTTGAAGATAATGACCATCGCTTTTTTCACCTGTCGTCACAACCGCTGCTGTAATAATTCGTTCATCGCTCATCGCAATATGTGTTTTATAACCAAAGAAAGACGTATCTGCTGACTTATGACCAAGGCGTGCATCCGGATCATTTGAATAGCTTAGATGGGCTTCATAATCATCAATCACTTCTTTTAAAACATTTAATTTTTCTTTCACCGCCGGGATTTGTGCAATCTTTGACTGCGTTTCCACTACTTCAACTACTTGACGACAGTAATCTAATTCTTCTGTGACCTCATTTGACGTAGGCTTCTCAGGGAATTTTCCAACCATGTTTTCGTCGAGTTGATACACGGCTTTTCTCACATTTTTCGACTTTTCTTGTAAAAATTCTTTTGGCGATTTTTGATTATAACGAGCTTTTGTATGAGTTGCGTCAACGATAACCATTTTACTGAGTAGAAGTCCTTTTTCTAAGGCAATTTCAACGGTTTTCTGAATCAGTAAATCTAATAGATTCATATCTTGAAGACGAAGTCGACGGAATTTTGTCAGCGAACTTGAATCAATGACATCTTCTTCTGGGGTCATGTCTAAAAAATATTTAAAGGACATGTCGTATTTCGAACGCTCGACAAGGTCGGCATCCGACAGGTCGTGAATCGCTTTTAAGAGTAAATATTTAAACATGCGAATCGGTGGAATTGCGTTACGGCCATTATCTAAACAGTATTTTGACTGAAGTTCTTCTACGATAAATGAAAAATCCACGAGTTCATTGATTTGTCGAAGCATATTGTCTTTTGGAATGATTAAATCGTACAACGCCATATAAGGACTTAAATTCAATGTTTCTTGTTTAGAAATCATGGTCGCACCACCTTTTATTAGTCCTTCAATTATACAGGAAATTTGGGAGATTATACGAGGGGAAAACCCTTTTAGTGACGAGAGTAGTACCAGTTGATTGGAATGGAGGCGGCGACTTCTGCGGGAACAGCACGTGCGGAAGCACCCGGACTGAGCGAAGCGAGGGAGAAGGCTGGAGCCGTGCCCGCGAAACGCGTCCGCCGGAATGGAAATCAACGGCATCGAAGAAAAAGAGAGTACAGGAACGAATTTTCGTTCCTGTACTCTCTAACTTGTGGCTAAAGGACTTTTTCAGTGCCCTCTTTCTACTTAGTCTCTTTTTTCGTACTATGAATGATTAAAAATGAAATGTAATACCTATACTAAAATCAGTTGTCGCATGAGCACTACTTATAACGAATAAACACTAGTTTTGTCAGGTGGAAAGGAAATCATCTGACCTTGCCGAATTTGCATTCTAGAAGGAGGCGATGTAGTTGAATTTTAATTTAACAATGTATCCAAATGATATTTTGATTGTCCAACTTTTCGGTGAATTAGATCATCATGAAACAGAAAAAGTGAGAACACATATATCAAAAGCAATTTTACAAGGAAATGTAAAGCTGCTCGTTTGGAATTTAGAACATTTAAATTTTATGGACAGTTCCGGTATTGGGTTAGTGCTTGGCAGAATGCGAGAACTCCGAGCAGTCGATGGGGAAACGATACTCTTAAATCCATCAAAAACGATGCAAAAAATATTTCAATATTCAGGATTAGGAAATTGCATACAATTTGCATCTGAACAGCAAGTTATTTTACACAGCGAGGGGGATTGTCAATGGATAACGAAATGACGCTAACTTTTTTAGCGCGTAGTGAAAATGAAGCTTTAGCGCGTATTGCAGTTACAAGCTTTATGGCGCAACTTGATCCGACAATTGAAGAACTATCAGAATGTAAAACCATCGTATCTGAAGCCGTATCGAATGCCATTATTCATGGATATGCGAACAATCCAAATGGGATTGTTACTGTTTATGCAGTAAGGTATGGAGCAGAAATTAGCGTAACAATTAAGGACGAGGGCTGCGGTATTGAAAATATCGAAGAAGCACGCGAACCACTATTTACAACAAAGCCGGAGCTTGAAAGATCTGGAATGGGCTTTACGATTATGGAAAGCTTCTCGGATTTTTTACAAGTGGAATCCGTGATAGGACAAGGGACAATCGTGACATTTACAAAGCAAATTTTGCCAATACAGACACTCGTGACATAACGAAATAAGGGGATGGGGAACATCGAACAGTCATCTGAAACGTTATTAACACAAGCGTATATGCGCGAGTTAATCGCAAAGTCACAAGAGGGAGATCAACTTGCGAGAAAAACGATGATTGAAGGAAATACTAGACTTGTTTGGTCTATCGTTCAACGCTTTGCATCAAGAGGGGTTGAGCTGGAAGATTTATTTCAAATAGGCTGTATTGGCTTAATGAAATCGATTGATAAATTCGACTTGTCCTATGAAGTAAAGTTTTCTACGTATGCAGTACCAATGATTATTGGAGAGATTCAACGCTTTTTAAGAGATGACGGTATGGTAAAAGTGAGCCGATCCATCCGGGAGTTGAATTTTAAAATTCGGCATGCAACGGATGATTATTTAAAGACAAATGAAAAGCCGCCATCTATCGCAGAGCTAGCGGAAATACTTCAAGTATCACAAGATGATATTTTATTGGCGACAGATGCAATGCGTGACCCGGCAAGTTTGCATGATCAGCTATTTGAAAACGATGGCGATTCCATTACTTTGATGGATCAAATGCGGGATGATAAATCCGAGCTTGCATTTGACTATGTACCATTGAAAGACATGCTAAAACGCTTAGGGAAACGAGAGCAGTCAATTATTTATTTCCGCTACTATTTAGATTTAACACAAACGGAAATTGCCGATCGTCTCGGAATTTCACAAGTACAAGTATCTAGGTTGGAAAAGAAAATATTGGCCCAATTGAAAACCTGGATGGAATTATCAACTTTGAGTAAGCCGGTGAAAAAATGACGAATCAGCTTTTTACATCTAAAGATATTGCAAAAGGTTATTTTGAATCCCAATTCGATACAGGAAAAACATTTGACCTGTGTGTAAAGGACATTACGATAAAGAATTTACCGACGCTTATCGTATACGTAAGTGGTCTGGTAAATGGAGAAAGTTTAGCTGAGATGCTTGCCAACACTCAGTGGGATCAAGAAGAGGAAATTGATGACGAACAAGATTACTTCCACTACCATTTCAATTATCACGGTAAAGAAGATGCAACATCAATTGATGCTTTTATGCTCGGTGTTTTAAGCGGAAATGTAGGGTTTGTTACGGAAAGCGGCTATTGCTATTTAGCGGAATTCCGTAATTATCCCGGTCGTAGCCCTGAAGAACCGGATAACGAAAAAGTAATCCGAGGATCCAGGGATGGTTTTTCTGAAAATATTATTACAAATACGGCATTAATCCGTCGAAGAATAAGAAGCGAGAAGCTAAGATTTGAAATGCATCATGTTTCAACATACGGGCAAACAGATGTTGTTCTTTCCTATATGAGTGATTTGGTTAATGAATCTCATTTGAAATGGTTGATCGAGCGGCTAGAGCAAATTCAGCATGACGGTCTAACGATGAGTGATAAATCATTGGAAGAATGGCTGTTTAAGCAAAAGTTCCATCCATTGCCTTTCGTGCGTTATACCGAGCGTCCGGATATTGTCGCAGCTCATGTATTAGAAGGACATATTGCAATTATGGTAGATACATCGCCTTCCGTAATGCTCATTCCTGTAACTATGTTCCATTTGCTGCAGCATGCTGAAGAATATCGGCAGGCACCGTTAGTCGGGACGATGATGCGGTTCCTTCGTTTTGGAGCGGTCATATTAAGCTTTCTTTTACTTCCTTTTTGGTACTTACTCGTTACACATCCGGATTTACTTCCTGATAGCTTAGCCTTTATCGGGATAAATGAAAAAGGTCAAATACCTATATTCCTGCAAATATTATTTGCGGATATCGGTATTGAATATTTGAGAATTGCAGCGATTCATACGCCTACACCGTTATCAACGGCAATGGGTTTAATCGCCGGTATCATCATCGGACAAATTGCGATTGATGTAGGACTATTTTCAAGTGAAGTAGTATTATATACCGCAGTTACGGCTATTTTTACATTTGCCATTCCAAACTACGAGTTGAGTATTTCCGTGAAAGTATTCCGGTTAGCGCTTTTAGCGGCAACCGCATTGTTTGGTGTAACTGGATTCTTTATAGGTATCTTTATTATTTTCACATATTTATGTTCATTAAAACCGATGAAAGTGCCTTATTTATGGCCACTTGTTCCGTTTTTCCCGAAAGCATTTGCCCGTGTCATTATTCGAACACCAATGTCGCAGGATGCGCTTAGACCTTTTGTAGTAGGCGCAAAACAGCGAAAACGAGTTTGAACACACATTGCATCAGTAAGTCTCCTATGTTAAAGTTCTCATATGATATATTTGATTTTTGAGAATATTAGCTCGAACAAGCTATAGTTAGGGGAGAACACGATGCACTTATATGGTACACAACAAATTAATGAACAAGGCCATTTAACAATAGGCGGTATAGATACAATTGAGTTGGCCCGACAATATGGTACACCGCTTTTCATTTATGATACAGCGCTTATTCGTAAACGGGCACGCGGCTTTATCGATACATTTGAAAATCTCGGCGTAAAAGCACAAGTTGCATATGCATCAAAGGCATTTGCCTGTGTTGCAGCCTATCAGTTGGCAGCTCAGGAAAATCTATCTTTGGATGTTGTATCAGGCGGAGAACTTTATACGGCAATACAAGCAGGTTTCCCGGCAGAACGCATTCACTTCCATGGGAACAATAAATCAGTTGCTGAACTTGAGCTGGCATTTGAAACAGGGATTGGTTGTATCGTTGTAGATAACTTTTATGAAATCTCATTACTTAAAGAGATGGCAAAACAGCGAAATCAAAAAATGAAAATTCTATTACGCGTGACACCAGGTGTTGAAGCACATACACATGACTTTATTACTACGGGTCAAGCCGATTCTAAATTTGGCTTTGATTTAAATAACGGACAAGCTGATGAGGCATTTAAACAAGTAGTATATGATGAAAATATCGAACTATTAGGTTTACATTGCCACATCGGCTCTCAAATTTTTGAAACAGAAGGCTTCAGTTTAGCAGCGGGTAAAGTAATGCAAAAAATGGGTGCATGGAAAGAACAATTCGCATTTGAAGCACAAGTATTAAATCTAGGCGGCGGCTTTGGAATCCGATATACAGAAGAAGATAAGCCACTAGAGCCCCATGAATATGTAGCCGATATGATTCAGACAGTAAAAGCTGAAAGTACAAAACTCAATTTGGCAATGCCTGAAATTTGGATTGAGCCAGGTCGTTCTTTAGTAGGGGATGCGGGTACTTCTCTATATACAGTAGGATCACAAAAAACAGTACCGGGTGTGCGTGAATATATTGCAGTCGATGGTGGTATGAGCGATAATATCCGCCCTGCACTATATGATGCGAAATATGAAGCGGTTATTGCGAACAGAGCTAATGAAGCTAAAACAAATACATATACTGTTGCAGGAAAATTATGTGAGTCAGGGGATAAGTTAATTATTGATGCAGCATTGCAAAATGCAGAAACGGGCGATATTTTAGCAATGTTCTGTACAGGTGCATATGGCTATTCAATGGCCTCGAACTATAACCGAGTTCCTAGACCAGCAGTAGTATTCGTCGAAAATGGTGTGCATCAACTTGCGATTAAGCGAGAAAGCTACGAGAATCTTGTAGTAAATGATCTGCCGTTAACATTGGTAAAGGGTGAATAATCGTTGAAATTATCGAAGCAAGCGAAATGGGGTTTCGGCCTGTTAATGGGAATTATTATTTGGTCACTCCTTTTTATTTATATTATTAGTCCATTTATTTACAAATTCTCAAACTAGTATAAGTGCCTTTTACATTAGACGTTGGAAAATTGTGTTATTGCATTTCCACTGGACTTTTGTTAGGATTTGCAATGGTAGAATTGAGGGAATGTTAAAATGTTAGTAAGATATAAAAAAGCACTTGAAAAGATTGCAATGGGATTAATTTCGTTAATGCCGCAGGAAAAAGACATTAAACGTTTAATGGAGACCATTCATCATTATGAGCAAAATGAAAATTGGACACTTTTTTTATGGAAAAAAGGTGAAGAATATGTGGGGGCAGTAGGAATTGCGGAGGAGAATGATTCCACAACAATTCAGCATATTACTGTCATTCCATCCTATCGTGGAGAAGGTGTTGCATTGGCAATGCTGCGACAGCTCCAAGAGATGGGATTCAAAAATATTCAGCCAAACGAAGATACAAGTGCATTTGTCCAAAAGTGTATAACTATTTTAAAAGAAGCCGACTAGTTCAGTCGACTTCTTTTTTTAATTTGTCTTGCTTCAAGTATTTCTGTGCGGTCTCGAAGCATATGTTTATTGAAAATAAAGTGTGCGTCCATAGGCGTACATATACTTATTTTTTGTTGAACTAATGATTGAAGCTGCTCATTTTCAAGAGGAAGTGTAAATTTCAGAAACGGTTCATTTGTCTGCATTTTTTGCAGTCTATTTTTCATAACTGTAAGGAGTTGCTTGAAATCAATGTAATCGAAAAACGGGCTCTCTCTATTTTTTTCAAAGTTTAAGACTGCTTTACTCATCATACGTGTTGCACCATTATAGTTTTCCCTTCGCCAATGGTACATACTTGTCGCAAGTTGTACATAGCCAACAAGCGGATGAAGCTTTTCTTTTGGGGCAATCTCTTTCCAATACTCTTCCATTACTTCATGACATTCAAAGTAATCCTCATTGCCATTAAAATATGCACAATAATCGATAAACAGTGGGTGAAACAAAGGATGCATTGTGTTCTCCTTTCATCTATACTAATTAAATAGGTTCTGCTTTAAATTGTAGAACGGTGTCGAATAAAAATAACTAGTAAATGCAAATTTCAATTATAGCTTAATTTACATATTTATGATAAATTTCGATTCAACTTTTCCAGCAAAATATTATTTCCTGAAAAGCAATCGAGGCGCAATTGATTAGGATAGGTGGTTTTTTATGTCTTACGAAGTGAAACTGGATGCCTTTAGTGGGCCGCTAGATTTATTATTACATTTAATTCATCGCTTGGAAATTGATATCTATGATATTCCGATGTCGGAGTTAACAGAACAGTATATTGATCATATCCATGCGATGCAAACTTTGGAATTAAACGAAGCAAGTGAATATTTAGTAATGGCGGCTACATTATTAGCAATTAAAAGCCGCATGCTCATTCCTATTAACGAAGGTGAAATCGATACAGCGGAACTTGAAGTGGATGAAGCCGATCCCCGTGAAGAGCTTGTCGCCCGTTTAATCGAATATAAAAAATATAAGGAAGCAGCTGTACAACTTCAGGAGTTGGAAACAGAACGCGGGCAAGTCTTTACTAAAGCGCCAAGCGATTTATCGGAATTTATGCCAGATGAACAAATGGTGCTTTTTGATCAGCAAGTGAATGTTTATGACATGCTAAGTGCATTTCAGAAACTAATGCGCCGTAAACAATTAAGAAAGCCATTGTCCACACGAGTAGCAAGGCAGGAGATTTCTGTAAAAGACCAGATGCGCTCTGTTGTAAAAATTTTAAAAAGTTCAGGCGGAAGAGTAATGTTTACACAATTGTTTGAAGCAGATGATAAACCAATGCTTGTCTTAACCTTTTTAACATTATTAGAATTGATGAAGCGCCAAATCGTAATCGTTGAACAACAAAACAACTTCGATGATTTATCGGTATTACTGCAAAAGGAGGACATAGACGATGAATTCGAACAAATTACTGAGTAGAATCGAAGCACTGTTATTCGTAGCAGGTGATGAAGGTATGACCATAAAACAACTGGCACAATATATAGAAGTGGAACCAATGGATATAGAGGCAGGATTAAGCGAACTTCAATCTCAGTACAATGAAGATGAAAAGCGTGGAATCGCTTTAAAGCAACTTGCTGGCACTTATCAATTAACGACAAAGCCAGAAGTAAATGATACATTGAAAAAGCTGATTGAAAATCCGACAAACCAAGTATTAACTGCAGCCTCATTGGAAGTATTGGCAATTATAGCTTATAAGCAGCCAATTACACGCGCCGAGCTGGAAAGTATTCGGGGTGTTAAGAGCGAACGACCAATAGCCAAGTTAGTTTCACGTGCACTTGTACAGGAAGTAGGACGCGCTGAAGGGACAGGGCGTGCAATTTTATATGGAACGACAAAAGAATTTCTAAATTATTTTGGTTTGAAAAATATTAATGAGTTGCCGCCATTACCTGAAGAAGTGGATCAGGAAGATGATCAGCCTACAGATTTATTTTTAACGAAGTTTCAGGAAACATTTAATCAAAATTAAGGGAGTGACTTGTTGAAAAAGTGGTTTGTATCTATTGTGATGTTGTTTGTATTATTTAGTAATTCTACGCAAATTGAGGCTGCGGGTAATAGCTATGTTGTAATTGATGCGGAAAATGGCCGTACATTAATGGGGGTCAATGAGCATGCTCGATTGCCGATAGCCAGCTTAACGAAAATTTGGACTGCATTAGTAGTTCTGGAGAATAGTGACCTTTCAGATGAAGTGGTTATTTCGAAGGAAGCTGCAATGGTAGAAGGATCGTCCATTTATTTAATTGAAAATGAGACATATACAATTGACTATCTGCTTCACGGTTTAATGATGCAGTCAGGAAATGATGCAGCCACTGCCTTGGCAGAACATGTTGGCGGATCGGTTGAAGGCTTTGTGAAGTTAATGAATGAAAAGGCACAGCTTTACCGTCTGCATGAAACGACCTTTACAAATCCAACAGGGTTACACAATGAAGTCCACCTTTCCTCTGCATATGATACGGCTAAAATGCTGCAAATTGCGATGAAGAATCCTGAGTTTAAGAAAATTGCCTCCACACAACATTTTTCGGATGGCAGACAGTGGAAAAATAAGCACCGCCTTATGCATGAAAAAGTTGGCGCAATTGCCGGGAAAACTGGTTATACAAAAGTAGCGGGGCGCACACTTGCAACATTTTTCGAACGGGAACAAAAATCATTTGTTGTCGTCACGATTAATGAAGGAAATGACTGGAATGTCCACCGTAATTTGGCGGATTTTATCGACCAGAATTTTGAGCAGCAAACAATTGTGAAAACAGGGAAATACAATGCAAATGGATTGTCGATAGAACTGGATGAACCATTACAAATGCTTCTTCATAAGAAGGAACGACCAAATTTCCAGCACATCGTAAAGATTTCAAGACTTAAGGATTCAAATAGAGGGGTTTGGCTTTTATATGCAGATGATGAATTTGTTGGCTCCAAATTAGTCACGGTAAGATAATTGGACGTATTGTTGGAAAAGTGAAATTTCTTTAATAAGTATTGAAAGTATGCCATAATTTTTATTCGTTAAGGAAATTTATGGCGTACGTATTGTGGATGACGAGTTATAGATTTAATTTTCTTCAAAATTTTTATAGCAATAAAGGAAAAGTGCAAATTCGAATGCTGTAGAAGCGTGCGTCTTTGCAGTTTATCAATCAATGAGGTGAACTTATGGAAAGATTACAGAAAGTGATTGCATATGCAGGCGTTGCATCACGACGTAAAGCAGAGCAATTAATCGTAGAAGGTAAAGTAAAAGTTAATGGAGTAGTGGTAAAAGAGCTAGGAACAAAGGTTTCAAACTCGGACACGATAGAAGTAGAAGGCGTAAAGCTTGAAAAAGAGGATAAAGTATATTTCCTATTATATAAACCACGTGCCTATATTTCAGCTGTAACAGATGATAAAGGTCGTAAAACAGTAACGGATATTTTCCAAAAGCATGTTCACCAACGGATTTTCCCGGTAGGTCGTTTGGATTATGATACAACAGGCTTACTACTATTAACAAATGACGGGGATTTTTCAAACTTAATGACTCACCCTAAATTTAAAATAGATAAAACATATATTGCACGTGTTAAAGGGATCCCAACAAAGCAAGGGTTAATGAAGCTTCAAAATGGCATTAAGCTGGAAGACGGGAAAACGGCTCCAGCAAAAGTAAGCATGACAAGCTTTGATGAAAATGCCGGAAAAGCAATTTGTGAAATCACAATCCATGAAGGGCGTAACCGTCAAGTGCGCCGTATGTTCGAAGCGATTGGGACACCGGTTGTGAAGTTAAAACGTGAGCGCTTTGCATTTTTGGATCTAACAGGATTGTCGCCTGGGGAATACCGTCAGCTAACAAAGCATGAAGTAAAACTGTTGCGCGTACTGGCTGAAACAGGAAAATTAGATTACAACAATTAAAATAGTGGAAACGTTCATAAATCATTCATAATTAAAAGAATTATCATTTTGTAATTATTTGCTATAATAGGCAACAGTAGTTGCTAAAAGGAAGGAGGTTTTTTGTTTGGATAAAAAAAGAAAACGTTCTGTGACACGTGGCATTATACTAGCAATTTTAGCAATAGCAATCGGATATACCATTTATGGTGCTGTAACGAAAGATAAAATAGAAATAGTACAAGCAGGGGCACAGGCGCCTGATTTTGAAGTAGTAGATTTGAATGGTGAGAAACATAGATTAAAAGATTACGAAGGAAAAGGTGTCGTTTTAAATTTTTGGGGAACTTGGTGTGAACCATGCGAACGAGAATTCCCTGCTATGACTCGTCAATACACAGCATTTGCTAATAAAGGTGTACAAATTATTGCTGTCAATTTCGCCCAATCTGAATTTGAAGTTAAGAAGTATGTTGCCAATATGGGGATGAACTTCCCGGTTGCAATCGACAAAACGAAAAGCGTATTTACAGCCTACAGCATTGGACCTCTTCCTACATCAATATTTATTAAACCAGATGGTTCTGTTGACCGTATTATAACTGGTGAAATGAGCGAAGAAAAAATCGCGCAGTATATGGAGTCAATAAAGCCGGAATAGGAGTTTTAACGCAATGAATATAATACTTTGTGAATGCGGGCATGAAAATCCTGAAGGTACTAATCTCTGTCAAAAATGTGGATCTCCTTTAACAATAGAGGAAAAAAGCAAAAAAATTGCAGACATGCGGTACGAAGGGACAGCCATTCGTTCAAAAACTTACAACAAATCGATTATTGATAAAATTTGGAATTTTTTCTCGAGTGTAAAGGTCGGTATTTCGCTTATCATAATAAATTTAGTGGCAGCTTCTATCGGGACGATTTTACCGCAGGAGTTTTACGTTAGTGTAGCGACTGATGCAGAGAAGGAAAAATACTATTCAGATGTATATGGCTGGTTTGGGGAAATATATTATGCGTTAGGTTTATCGGATCTCTATTCTTCCCTTTGGTTCCAAATACTAGTATTAATGCTGGGTGTCTCCATTATTATAGCGAGTATTGACCGTGGTATTCCATTACATAAGTCTTTAAAGAATCAACGAGTGAAAAGACATACGAGCTTTATGAAGCGTCAGCGCATCTACAGTGAAGGCAAACCAGGTGAGGATACTGGCCAAACATTACAGCTTGTAGAACAAACTTTAAAAAATCTAAAATATAATGTCCGCCGTGAAGATGACGCGATATTGGCAGAGCGTGGGCGTTTTTCTCGCTACGGCGCTTATATAAATCATGTTGGACTTATCATATTTATAATAGCAGTTATGCTTCATTTAGTTCCTGGCTTCTACGTAGATGAGTCTATCTGGTTACGTGAAGGAGAAACACGGGCAATTCCGGGTATGGATGGTTATTTTTTGAAAAATGACCAATTTATATTAGAAACATACGATAATGATCCGCAAGGTGAGCAGATTAAACAAGGGATTAACGTTGTCGCGAAAAATTACCAAACGGATGTTACATTATATAAACAAAAGGAAAATGCTGTTCCTGGACAAGCTGAAGATTTAGAAGAAGTAAAGCAATATAATATTCGAGTGAATCATCCATTAAAGCATGAGGGTTATGCAGTTTATCAAATGGACTTCAGGCTGAATGAAATTAAAACAATGGTATTTGATTTAACACTTAAAGAAACTGAAGAATCACTTGGGAAAGTTAGTATAGATTTAACAAACCCTCAAGACGAATACCTATTGGATAACGGAGCTAAAGTAGAATTAATGGGCTTCTACCCTGATTTTTCTGGATTTAAGGAAGGTGTGCCGCAAACTGCAACACAAACACCGAATAATCCGGCATTTATATTTAAAATGAGTACTCCTGAGAAACCAGAAGGAGAAACGAGTTTTGTAGCTATTCAGCAAACATTAGAGCCTGAAGGTAACAACATGTATAAAATGAAGTTTTCCAATGTAGAAACACGTCACATGTCGGGCTTAATGGTCCGATACGACCGCACAATTCCTCTACTTATAGTTGGAGCGATTATCTTTATGATCGGTGTAGTAATCGGATCGTATTGGAATCACCGTCGTATTTGGATTGAACAGTTGGAAGACGGTACAGTTCGTTTAGCAGCCCATACAAACAAAAACTGGTTTGGTATGAAGAAGGATTTAGATGCCTTAAAGAAACATGCCCATTTACCACAATACGAAGATCAGCTGGAATCGGAAAATAGTGAACATGTTGAAACAGAAAAGGATGGTAAAACCTTATGAGTTTAATAGATTTAAGTGGTTATTTACTGTATGTTGCGTTTTTTTGTTATTTATTTGGCACATTCCTATTTGGAGGGGCAATTAAAGAAAAAAATGATACAGCAGCGAGTCGAGCAGACAAATACGGTAAATTAGCAATCACCGTTACAATTATCGGTTTTGTTGCACAATTAGGTTATTTCATAACACGTTGGATTTATACAGGACATGCACCGGTTAGTAATATGTTTGAATTTACGACAGCATTCGGTATGTTCATCATCTTATCGTTCATTGTCATTTTCTTTATGTATAAAGTGTCGGCATTAGGTGTAGTAGCTTTACCAATCGCACTCCTAATCATTGCCTATGCTTCAATGTTCCCGACTGAGGTAAGTCCGTTAGTACCGTCATTACAAAGTCATTGGTTAACAATTCATGTAATTACGGCAGCAATAGGTCAGTCTATTTTTGGTATCAGTGCGGTAGCGGGTTTGATTTATTTACTGAAAAATGTAAATATGAATGAACGCTCAAAAGAGAGCTTTTGGCTTGAAACTGTTATGTTCTGCTGTGTATTGATTGTCGGTTTCGTGGCAGCAACGGTAACATTCAATGTCATGGATTATGAAGCGAAATATGAATATGTCGATACTTTGGATGAAGTAAGTACTTCAACATATATGATGCCGGCGATTTTTGGTATGAATGAGTATGTAGAGTTAACAGAAGATCGCATGACACCATTAGTAGAATTGCCTGCACTAATTGATGCACGAAAATTAACAACAGTAGTATGGTCTATTCTATTTGGTACGGTGATTTATATTTTGATCCGTCTCATCTTTAGAAGAAAGGTAGCAACTATGTTCCAGCCGTTGGTAAAGCGAGTAAACTCTACATTGATGGATGAAATCGCATATCGTACAGTTTTAATTGCATTCCCAATATTTACGCTTGGAGCACTGATTTTTGCAATGATTTGGGCGCAAAAAGCATGGGGACGTTTCTGGGGCTGGGATCCAAAAGAAGTTTGGGCACTTGTTACATGGTTGTTCTATGCAGCATTTTTACATTTACGCCTATCAAAAGGTTGGGAAGGTAAAAAAACTGCCTGGTTAACTGTAATAGGATTCCTAATCATTCTATTTAATTTAGTTGTCGTGAACTTAGTAATTGCTGGTTTACACTCTTACGCATAAGTTTATTAAAATATCATAAAGTTATAAAAGTTCAATCATTTTGATTGAGCTTTTCTTTTCAATTGTACTTATAAAAGGTACAATGGAGTAGAGAAAGAGAAGAGTTTTGAAAGGGGCAACATCAGTGTCTGAAAATATTTCTGTATTAATTGTAGATGATGAAGACCGCATTCGACGTTTATTAAAGATGTATTTAGAACGCGAAGGCTACGCAGTAGAAGAAGCAGAAAACGGAGAACAAGCACTTTCAATGGCGCTAGAAAAAGATTATCATTGTATTTTACTGGATATTATGATGCCTGAAAAAGACGGTTTAGAAGTTTGCGCTGAGCTGCGTGAAAAGAAAACAACACCGATTATTTTGTTAACAGCAAAAGGAGAAGAAGCAAACCGTGTTCAAGGTTTTGAACTGGGAGCGGATGACTATATTGTTAAGCCATTCAGTCCGCGCGAAGTTGTGCTGCGTGTAAAAGCTATTTTACGTCGATCAGCGGTATTTTCACCGGTAGCGAATGCTTCTTCATCTAAGGATTTAGTTGTATTCCCACACTTAACTATTGATCACGATGCGCACCGTGTAACAGCGGATGGTACAGAAGTGAATTTAACACCAAAAGAATATGAATTATTATACTTTTTAGCGAAAGCACCAGATAAAGTATTTGACCGTGAACAACTGCTAAAAGAAGTATGGCATTACGATTTCTTTGGCGACCTTCGTACGGTGGATACCCATGTTAAACGTTTACGTGAAAAGTTAAACCGCGTCTCTGAAAATGCGGCGAAAATGATTGTAACTGTGTGGGGTGTCGGCTATAAATTTGAGGTCGTAAATGATTAGAATAGCAACAAGTATTGTCGGGAAGCTATGGGTAACCATTTTGCTTCTCGTTTCATTTGTCCTGTTTATTTTCACGGTATTTATGCTGGAGTTTCTTGAAAGCTATCATAATGAACAGTCTGAAATTTCCTTGAGACAAACTGCTGCAGCCATCGCCAGTATTGTTGATGAGGATGAATTGGATGATAAACAATTCGCAATTATTTCCGAGTTATTAACGGAAACGACAAATGTCCTCATTGCAAAAAATCCAAATGAAGTACTGTATTCAATGCAAGAGGGATTGAATAAAGAGGAAATACAGAAAAATATTATTTCGAACGAGGATTTAGGGGAAGTTTATGAATCAAATGAGCCGATTGTTAAAGAGCTTCTCCTGCCTTCGAACATTGAAGAAAATAAAAATTTGAAATATATCGTTCTTGGCTTCCCGTTAAAAAGTGACGAAGAGTTACACGGGGCAGTATTTATTTACAAAAACCCGGACGCATTAAATCAGACAAGTAATGAAACAACGAAAATTGTCTTTTTGGCAGCGGCCATTGCATTCATATTGACGACAATTTTTGCGTTTTTCCTTTCTTCCAAAATAACGTTGCCATTACGTAACATGCGTGAACACGCTTTTGAATTGGCAAAGGGTCGATTCGATTCTAAAATTGAAATAAAGCAGAATGACGAAATTGGTCAGCTGGCTGTAGCCTTTAATCAAATGGGCCGTCAATTAAAGCATCATTTGGAAGTGATTAATCAGGAAAAAGAGCAATTATCCAGTATTTTAACATCGATGACAGATTCCGTAATTACTTTTAATCGTGATAAGACAATTTTAGTTAGTAATCCCCCGGCGGAGCGTTTGCTTCAAAAATGGTTTGTTGAAAAAGGTTTAAACAGTTCGAGGCCGATTCCGGAAGAGCTCTATCAAATGCTTGACCATGTCCTGAGTTTTGAAGATCAGCTTGACGAAGAGCTACAGATGGGGAAATCTTATTATAGTATTACAATCAGCCCGCTCTATAGCGGAGATTCAATTCGTGGTGCAGTCGCTGTTATACGAGATAAAACAGAGGAAACAAAGCTAGAAAAGCTGAAATCGGATTTCATTGCCAATGTTTCACATGAGTTGCGAACACCGATAGCGATGCTGCAAGGCTATTCAGAAGCTATTATAGATGGTGTTGTCACAACAGAAGAGGAACGCACTGATATGATTCGCATTATTTATGATGAGTCCCAACGGATGAGCCGACTCGTTACGGATTTATTGGATTTGGCACGAATGGAGTCAGGTCATATGAGTCTTTATAAAGATGACGTCCCATTAGTGTCGGTAATCGAACGTATGACGCATAAGTTTGATCAGACAGCTAAAGAAAATCATGTACATCTTCTTTTTGAAACTGACTTTTCGGAGGATGCGCTTATCCCGATTGATGAAGACCGAATTGAGCAAGTGTTAACGAATTTAATCGATAATGCAATCCGTCATACACCGGCTGAAGGCTCAGTTACAGTATCGATAACAAATGAACAGAAATTTGCTAAGGTTCAAGTGAGCGACACTGGCCAAGGTATACCACAAGATGACTTACCATACGTATTTGAACGTTTTTATAAAGCGGATAAAGCACGGACGCGTTCAAAAGGTGGAACAGGCTTAGGGTTAGCAATAACAAAAAATATAGTAGAAGCACATAACGGTACGATTTCTGTAGATAGTGTGGAACAGCAAGGAACAATCTTTACATTTTATTTACCACTAACTTAAGAAATTGTAGTAGGAAAAGTTTATCATTTTGTTCTCAAAGTGATAAACTTTTATTTTTAACAAGCTATTCATATAATATTACAGGGTATTGTAACTTTTACTGTTTGAAAACGACAAATTATTAGAACGGAGGTGGGATGGGTGCAACAGTCCATATTCCATCGATTATACGATATGTATCATCAGGATGTTTTTAATTTTCTGTTTTATTTAGTAAAAAATCGTACAGCGGCGGAGGATCTTTCCCATGAAGTGTATGTACGTGTACTGAAATCGTATGAACGCTTTGAAGGAAAAAGCTCTGAAAAAACGTGGCTTTTCTCAATTGCAAAAAATGTGGCAATTGACTATTTCAGAAAGAAACAGGTTCGGGATAAGCATGCATTTACCGCATTTGATTGGGAAACAGAGCAGCTTGTAAGCTCTGTCCCTTCACCAGAACAGTCAATGGAACTAAACGATGAACTAAGCCGATTACTGCTAGCATTGGAACGATGCTCGGGAGATCAGAAGATGGTGATTATTATGCGCTATCTTCAGGAACTTTCAATACAGGAAACGGCTGATATATTAGGATGGACCCCAGGTAAGGTAAAAACGACGCAGCACCGGGCATTAAAAAATTTAAGACAGTTATTGGAAGCTCAAGATGGAAAGGAGGCGAATTCATTATGAAAAAGGAGCGTTGGGATGAGGAGAACCTGGAGCAACTTCTAAAACAGGCCCCAAAAGTAACCGATCATCGGACAAAGGATGAAATATTTAATCGTTTAAAGGATGAAGGAGCATTTAGTGAAGAGCCGCCTCAAATACAACAGCCTACTCAAAAAGGGATTCGCTGGGCGCCGCTTCTAGTATCTATCGCTTCCTTATTTATTATAGTTTTGATTGGTGCACAGTTTTTAGGAAATGATCAGTCTATCTCTATGGAAAATACATTTGATATGGCGACTACAGAATCGGAAGAAAGTGCCAAAATGAGTAGGGCTGGAGATGCAACTTCAAAAAGTGAATCCGCGACAATTTCCAACTTTTCAATGGATACACAAGGACAACAAACTTTAATTTATGAAAGCCAGCTTGAAGGAGTGACATTATTCAAAATTGGTCTTGCTGGGGACGATGCAGAAAGTGTTCCTGTGAGTATTTTAATTCCTAATGAAGTTGTTGTTGATAAGCTTGGCACGGATAAACCGACAGCATTGGAGCTTTATAAAACGTTTAGTCCATTGCTGGATGAGCAAATGCTTGGATTTAATGAGTATCATCCGTTAAAAGGCGAATTGCGTGAAGAAGGAAATAAACTTATTCACACATTACCCGAGGACCACGGATATGACACAAGTTCGGCTACATTATCGAATTATTTCGGTTCCCTTGTAGATACATTTGGCAATTCGTATGAAGAAGTACAAATTGAAGATACTAATGGAAAAATCGCTTATTTTGATCATGTTGGCGAAATGGGGCAGTCAATACCATTGAAAAGTGAACAAACACAATATAATTATTTTATGTATCAAATGAGGGATGGGGCAGTTTATTTAAGTCCTAACTTCCGAATGACCTTTCCAAACGTAACGGATGCGATAAATAATATGACAACTGAAGCCAATGATATATATCGAACAGTCATTTTACCTGGAGTTTCGTTGACAGTAGAAGATGAAGGGGAAATTGTAACAGTAACATTCGACCAAGCGCTTGATTTAGAACAATATGATCCCGCTCAAGTGATGCGTATGATCGAAGGGTTATTATTAACAGCTGCTAGTTTCGATAAACAAATTAAATTTGAACAAATTGTGCAAGAAAATTGGAGTGGTTTTGACTTTACGAAGCCTTTGGAGAAGCCAGTTGCGGGAAATATCCTATTCTATAATTTTTAAACAATTCAAATAAATTTACTCGGAATTGTAAGCAATGGTCTTTACAATTCCGTTTTTATATATATAATAGAAATTGTAACAAGTATTTTGTTGCATAATTTCATATTGATTCATCTTCGGGGCAGGGTGTAATTCCCGACCGGCGGTAATTAAAGTTGTAACCTCTGACCATTAACTTGGAGGACGTTACAGAAAACTTTTCGAGCCCGCGAGCCACTTTTGTGTGCAGGATTTGGTGTGATTCCAAAGCCGACAGTATAGTCTGGATGGGAGAAGGTGAAGGTACGGTCGTCATTTTATGAAAATGTCGTGCTTTGTAGTACCATTAATAATTTCCTTAATTATGAGCGAAATATCTTTCGTATACATAAATTTAAGGGAAGTCACTACAAATGTATGAGTAGACTTTATTTAAGTGTGCCTATTTCTCCCTTATGCTCTTTTTTGCATAAGGGTTTTTTCATGAATGATTTGATACGTCCTTTCTTCTTGCGAGATGGAATCAGCAAAGAGGAGAGATTTCTATGCAAAAGAGAACTTTGAAGTTACGATCATTTGTAACTATCGCAATGCTAAGTGGGATTTCGTTCATTTTAATGTTACTGAACTTCCCATTACCTTGGTTTCCTGTATTTTTGCAGATTGATTTTAGTGATGTACCTGCATTAATAGCGGCGATTACAATGGGACCTGTCGCGGGCATTCTTGTTGAATTGGTAAAGAATGTACTTGATTGGATTTATACAGGGGCGCCAGAAGGAATTCCGGTTGGTCACATGGCAAACTTTGCAACAGGCGTATTATTCATTTTACCAGCTTACTATATTTATAAAAAATTCCCTTCCGCAAAAGGGTTGATTTCAGGCTTAGTCGTTTCAACAGTAGTAATGTCGTTGGGAATGGCTATATTAAACTACGTAGCGTTCCTGCCGATGTATACGTATCTACTAGGCTTTGAATATGATATGTATGAAACAATAGTATTGGGTATTTTACCATTTAATATTGTTAAAGGAATTATGATGCTAGTTGTCGTGACGATGATTTACCGTTCAATGCGTGTATGGATTGAACAACAGCGCAGACAATATTTAGCTTAACTTAATATACAGCGAGGAGTTATGTCATGAACAGTTGATTTTATGACATAACTCCTTTCTATTTGTTGATAGATTGTTAGGCTATGTGTCTAAAGTTATATGGAAATAATTATTGCTATTGAATTCAAAGTAATTCACTGTTATCATAATGTACATTGTTGTGAAAAATCGGGCTATTTCGTCAAAAGACCAACATGATATGACTTCTTTAGGAGAGATGACGATGGAGAAAAAAATACCATTTTCAACATACGCAGTTATTGGCACAATGCTGTTCGGTATGTTTTTTGGTGCGGGAAATTTAATCTTCCCGATTCAAATGGGACAATTAGCAGGTACGAATTATTGGCTTGCATTAATTGGTTTTCTAATAACGGCAATAGGGTTGCCGTTTTTAGGTATTCTTGCAATTGGTTTATCTGGAAGCAATGGATTGCGTGATTTAGCAAGTAAAGTACACCCGGTATTTGGTTTGCTATTTGCATTGGCATTGTATTTAACGATTGGACCGTTTTTTGCCATTCCGCGTACTGCTACGGTACCTTTTGTAGTTGGTTTCGAACCTTTTATCGATCCATCACAAATCACATTATGGCTTGCAGTGTTTAGTTTTGTATTTTTTGCTATCGTATTTTACTTTTCATTAAATCCAGCGAAAATTATGGATATTATCGGCAAATATTTAACGCCGGCATTTTTAGTTTTTCTGTTTGTATTAATCGGAATTAGTTTATTTTCGCCGATGGGTAATTTTGTCGAGCCTGCTGGGGCATATATAAATGAAGCGTTTATGACAGGGTTTAAAGAAGGTTACAATACGATGGATGCACTTGCTTCACTAGCATTCGGTATTGTTGTGATACATGCCATTAAACGAACGGGTATTACCGATAAAAAGGAAATTGCAAAAGCGACTTGGAAATCAGGTATCTTTGCAATGGCTCTTATGATGCTAATTTACGGTCTCATTACTTATATGGGTTCATCGAGTGTAACGGCGATAGGAACTTATGAGAATGGCGGTCAAATTTTTGCAGCTGTAGCAGATTATTACTTTGGCTCGTACGGAGCGGTTTTATTAGCTATTATTATTGTACTTGCCTGCCTCAAAACAAGTATTGGGCTGATTACGTCATGTAGCGAATTTTTCCATGAAGTATTTCCAAAAGTGAGCTATAAAGCATTTGTTGTATTGTTATGTATTGTATCGTTTGTGATAGCAAATGTCGGATTAACAAATATAATTACATATGCAGTACCGGTGTTAATGTTCTTATATCCTTTGGCAATTGTCTTAATTATTTTAGCGCTTTTCGGACCGTTGTTTGGTTATAAACAATCAGTTTTTGCGACAGCTATTTTATTTACATTCTTTATTAGTGTTATCGATGGCTATAATGCATTGATCAATAATGTCCCAGCATTTGAAATGAATGCTTTAACAACAATTTCTGAAATTTATGCACATTATTTGCCGTTCTATTCGATAGGGTTGGGATGGATCGTACCTGCAGTTATTGGGGTAGTGATTGGTTTATGCATTCCGGGTACCGACAAAAGTAATGCTGTAGGTAATCAATAACATGAATCAAAAAAAGGATGAATTGAAAGCATATGCTTTTAATTCATCCTTTTACTTATCTATATTAATGGATGTTTCGCTTTTGGAATGTCCCGCCACTTACTTCGACTACTTCATAAACAGTAACGAAAGCTTTAGGATCGACCTCACGAATGATGGCCTTTATTTTACTTTCTTCCATACGGTTAATGACACAAGTGATTTCTCTAAACTCCTGGTTTGAGTATGCGCCATACACTGTATTGAAAGTAGCGCTTCGGCCTAAACGATCGCGAATTGTTTCGACCATTTCGTTTGGCTCGCTTGTAATAATTTTATAAGTTTTCGAACCGCTTAATCCTTCTTCAACGATAATAATTACTTTTGATGCAATGTAGTATGCGATTGCAGATAATAATGCTCCTTTAAAACCGAATACAAATGAAACGATGATAAATACGAAGAAGTTCAAAAATAAAATTAAATCGCTTGTTCCGAATGGCAGCTTTCTTGATAGCAGTACAGCTAGCATATCAATTCCATCCAATGCACCACCATTACGAAGTGCTAGACCCATACCAATACCTAAAATAATACCACCGACAACGGTAATTAACAGTGCATCACCTTCTATTATTGTTGGAACATGATGCATAAGTGAAGTCCCGATTGCCAAAGAGGCGATACCGATAACTGAATTGATCGCAAAACTTTTTCCAATTTGTTTATACCCAAGATAAATAAAAGGGATATTGAGTAATGCAATTAGCATCCCCAATGTTAATGGAGTTGTTTGTGAGATGACGATACTAATTCCGGTAATCCCGCCATCCGATACATTATTTGGAATTAAAACGGCTTCCAATCCGTAAGCGGCGATAAAACCACCTAAAATAACTATAATTTTTTGCCCGATGGACTTTGCAATATTTGGTTTAGACTTTGACATAAACTTCCTCCTCGATCCTCATGCTTAGTATTATACATGAATGTAACCAACATGACGTTTGAAGTTAACAATAACAATAAGTTTAATTAAAAAAAGAGTAAATTATGTAAATAGTGGCGTAATTAATTTGAAAAGTATCCTGTAGCGAACTTTCTGTACCAGAATTCCTTATTTGTTTATAAATCTAACATGCCATGTATATAAAGACGTTAAAATCGTTCGAATTATGCGATTAAAACGTTCTAATATTTGTATGTTAGTTTTTATAACATTGAATTGACAAAGTACCTTACATTGATTTAAAGTTAAATCAAGAAAGGGAGGCGATAGGATGAGTCGAGAATTTCGAAGAGCGATGCCGTTATTGCCGATTAGCATGGTTATGCAACTAACCGACTTAACGGCAAGACAAATCCGTTACTATGAAGAACATGAACTAATCGTCCCTGCCAGATCAGAAGGAAATAGGAGAATGTTTTCTTTAGATGATATTGATGCCCTATTAGAGATAAGAGAGTTACTTGACCAGGGTATTAATATGGCAGGTATAAAAAAGGTATTTGCCATGCGGACGAAGGAATATGTTACGAATACTGACATTGTACGAATGTCCGATACAGAACTTAGGGCAATACTTCGTGAAGAAATGCAACAAGCTCAGCGTATGCAAAAAACTTCGCTACGACAAGGTGACTTATCGCGTTTCTTTCAATTCTAAAAAAAGATAAAAACATAATTTGGGGAGTGTTGAATGATGACAAATACAGTTATTAATAAAGCGGGCAAAGCAACTAAAGAGAGTATCAAAAAAATTGTGGCTGACAAAAATGTGAAATTCATCCGTCTACAATTTACGGATATTTTAGGTACAATTAAAAATGTTGAAATTCCAGTAAGTCAATTAGATAAAGCTTTAGATAATAAAATGATGTTTGATGGATCTTCAATTGAAGGATTCGTTCGCATAGAAGAATCTGACATGTATTTACGTCCTGATTTAGATACATTCATGATTTTCCCTTGGACGGCTGAAAAAGGTAAAGTAGCACGTTTGATTTGCGACATCGCACGACCAGATGGCTCACCTTTTGAGGGAGATCCCCGTTCAAACTTAAAACGTATGTTAAAAGAAATGGAAGAGCTTGGTTTCACAGGCTTTAACTTAGGGCCAGAACCAGAATTCTTCTTGTTTAAATTAGATGAAAAAGGCAATCCAACATTAGAACTTAATGATGACGGGGGTTATTTCGACTTAGCGCCAACTGACTTAGGTGAAAACTGCCGCCGTGATATTGTACTGGAGCTTGAAGAAATGGGCTTTGAAGTAGAAGCATCTCACCATGAGGTAGCTCCTGGTCAGCACGAAATCGACTTTAAATATGCTAACGCAATTGAAGCATGTGATAACATCCAAACGTTCAAATTAGTCGTAAAAACAATTGCACGTAAACATGGTTTACATGCAACATTTATGCCAAAACCATTATTTGGTGTGAACGGTTCAGGGATGCACTTCAACTTATCGTTATTCCAAGGCGACAAAAACGCGTTCTGGGATGAAGGGGCAGACCTACAGTTATCAAAAACGGCTAAACATTTCTTAGCGGGTGTATTAAAGCATGTTCAAGGTTTCACAGCAGTAACTAATCCAACAGTAAACTCATACAAACGTTTAGTTCCTGGATATGAAGCACCTTGTTATGTGGCATGGTCACCGAAAAACCGTTCACCATTAGTACGTATTCCAGAATCTCGTGGTCTATCAACTCGTATTGAACTACGCTCAGTAGATCCATCAGCAAACCCATACTTAGCAATGGCAGTAATTTTAGCAGCAGGTTTAGATGGTGTGAAAAATGAAATCGAGCCACCAGCACCAGTAGACCGCAACATATATGTAATGAATGCAGAGGAGCGTGCAGCAAACGGCATTGATAGCTTACCAGGTTCTTTAGATGCAGCATTAGCAACTTTAGCTAAAGATGAAGTAATTATTAACGCTTTAGGCGAGCATATTTACGCTAATTTCAAAGAGGCGAAGGAAGTAGAGTTCGATATGTTCCGCACATCTGTGCACCAGTGGGAACGCGACCAATATATGAAGATGTACTAAGAAAAAAGCGTTGGGGCTATAGGCTCCAACGCTTTTTTCATTTTAACTGTCCACAAACTTTTTTATTGCCCCAATTTTTCCATGTATTCATCAAAATTATGAAGGGTATTTTCTGCATTCAAAAATTTTTAGTTTACTATAGATATAACAAGGCAAATGGTAATAACTATTATAAGCGTCCCTTTTCGTAATAAGCTCCTGGATTGAATATTTCAGAAACGTAAAATAGAATCAAATTAAACGTATAAATTAAAGCCCAAAACCTGTAAAAAAGGTGTGGGTCTTTTTACCTTGCATAGTTTAGTCAAGGAATGCATTACATGGGATAGTTTAGGTTTAACAACTAGTTACCTTTATTTATGCAGGAATATTAGAGTATTTATTAAGTAATTTATCTAATTCTCGACTACAATTTACTACTTCTGGGTGTGTGAATCCTAAATCGTTAGCTTTTTTATACAAATTTTTTCTCTTTAATTCGATTTTTAGTTTCAATATTGTTCTTAGTGATAAAAACCTCATGCAAAAGTTCCTTTCTCTTTATTTAATAATACTTTACAAAAACAACGACTTTTCTATCCTAGAAGATTTGAAAACAATAATAAAAGTAATATTAAGTAAAATTTTATAAATTATTATACTTTTGGGTTATAGGCTTTTTTATTTTAGCTAAAAATAGATATGATGTCTAAACTTTTAGAGCGTTGTTTAACATCTAACATAGTAAATGTAATAATCTAATACAGTTTTTTTTGGACAAAAGGATTTAGAACATTTATACTGTTTTGTGCTCCTTAATTTACAACAAAATATGTATTTAATAGTAAGGAAGATTGTTTTAATATGAAACGTTTTAAATTAAAGCTAATAATAGTGTTATCTATCGTATTAGTCATATTCTTTATTGGAATAAGTATGTATACTTCCTATATAAAGATTGAAGATACAGTGGAAGAGGCGATTGCTAACCAAAATCTTGAAGCTGCCAAATCCATTGCAAAGGCGATTGACCTGGAAACGTATGAGCGATTTTTAAAAGAACGGAATCGTGATGAAGATTACTGGACAATACGACATTATTTGAATGATGCTCGAGAAAAACTAGGTGTATTATACGTCTATACTATGGAAATAGACAATCCTACTACATCGAAAGCATTAATTGTAGGTTATCCTGAAAACAAGGATAATCCAAATGATTTTCTAATAGGTGAAGCTTGTACAGTACCGGAAGCCCAAGTAAAATTAGCGTATGAGGAAGGAAGGCAATTTGTAACAGGGATCCTAGAAGATACGAAATATGATCATCATTATATAACAGTTGGGACTCCTGTTATGAATGAAAATGGGGAAATCATTAGCTACCTTGGCATTGATATTAGTACGGAGACACTTGACGGGATTAAAGAAACAGTTATTAATAGTAATATTTTTCTATTAGTACTCAGTGGACTTTTTGTTATTATTGTTATTATTTCTTTCTTACTTTTACAAAAGTGGTATCAAAAAGAAGTTGGAACTACGGAGGATACGTATCAAAAGGAAATTAAAACGTTAATTGCTTCTGTCTCATCATTAAGGCACGATTATATTAACCATATCCAGGTTTTACATGGCTTTCTGCATATAGGTGAGGTAGATCAAGCGACAAAGTATGTCGATTCTTTGTCTAAAGACATACAGACAATTGAATCCATTAAATTGAATCTTGATCACCCAGGTTTAGCGATATTACTGCAAACAAAAAAACTAACATGTCAAAATCAACAAATTGATATACAGATAACCGTTGATGATAATCCATTTGATAACATAAAAACGATTGATTTAATCAATATATTATCGAACATAATTGATAATGCGATTGAAGCGACAATGGAGTTGCCAGAGGAACAACGTAAAATTACAGTTAGCTGTAAAGCAGACGAGTTATATTATACGTTCTCGATTACGAATGTTGGGCGAAAGCTACCGGATAAAAATCAAATTTTTAAACAAGGCTATTCAACAAAAAAAGTAGAGAAAGGGAGAGTTAGAGGACAAGGTTTGTTTATTGTTAAAGAAACAATTAATAAATACAATGGAACGATTACACTTGATACAATAAGCGAAAAAGAGACAATAGCGATTGTGAAAATTCCTATTAAGTAAATAGTAAAAGGTTTTCAAATGACGTTATAGTTATTCCATTAAAGGGCACGATTCTTGAAAAAGAATTGTGCTTTTTCAGTAGGGGAATTGTTGCCAATCAATAAATATGTAAGAGCTATCCCCAAAAATTTCTAGGATAGCTCTTTTAATTAATCGGTATTGTGAAAATTAAGGGAGTAGATTCCTTTTTAAGCGACTCTTAAAGCTAACTGAGCTAGTAATTGGATGGCTGCCTGAACGACTACGTCAATTTGAACTTCGGTTTGTCTTACAGTTATTGAATCAGAGTCAATAATTGTTACGCTTTGTGATTCGGTTTGATTAACTTCTAAATTTTGAGCTATTCTTTGAAGATTGCTTACATCAGCATTTTCATTCGAGCCTAATACTACAATGGCCGCTTCGATAGCAGCTTGTAGGGCAGCTTGAACTACCACAAGACCTTGTACTTCTGTTTGAGTTACGTCAACAGTATGAGAATTTTGAATTAATAAGCCTTGATTTTGAGATTGGTTTAATTCTATAGTATCTTCAGTGTTCTGATTTGAGTTTCCACTAATTGCCATAAATAATCATCTCCTTTCGAATTTATTTTGTCTTACGTTCCTAGATTATGCTTTAGTTAGAAAAGGCTGTGGACTAATATCTTAGGTAACTATGAATTATTCAAGGGAGATATGCCTATTAGCTAGTTAAATAGCTACTTGAAATAATCTAGGCACATATTTTATTAGAAGCGTGACTAAATAAACTTAAGTTGAAGATGTATTAAAAGGAGAAAAACCAATGACTAAATATCAAACGTTAAATATGTATAAAATGTTGAATTATTGAAGAACAAAAATTTCTGTGCATTCTGAAATTATCCAGAGAAGATAAATATTCCAAAAAAAGAGATTGATAAATTAGGCAGAATAGAAAGAGGTAACGTGGAAGTTGAGTCGGAGGTACTTTGTTTAATCAATTTTGAAAGCGAAGAACCATCCCTCTATTACAATCTAAATAATGAAAGTTTCGAGCATAAGTTTAGGAATCAATGCGCTTAATGGAGTAGGGAACAATGCGAAGTCAAAGAAAGTGAACTCATATAGTTAGCTTGAAGGTTATAAAAGGGATAATAGATGTTCCAAGAGATTTATTAATTGATTCTATTATAGAAACATTTGATGCACTTGGCTTAATTAATAAAAAATTATAGATAAAGCTAAAATATTTCGAAATAGAAAAAAGCTACGGTTGCACCCGTAGCTTGGATTTAGACCAGCCCTTTAATCTGTACAATAATATTTGTCAGAGGGGGGCTGGTTAATGTTCTTCAAGTATTAAGCAGCAGAGTAATCTAACTGAGAGAGAACTTGATTATACACGTCTTTTTTTACAATATAAAATGTTTTTTCATCATATGTAACGATTACTTGCCCAGGCTTAACAAATACTTTGGCTGTTTCTAAATTAGCGTACTTAGTACCTAAAATTTTTGAAATGTTCATTTAAAAAACTCCTTTAATGTTTCTATTATTGTTGTTCCCAAAAAAATAAAAGTTTAAAAGCATTTTTATAAATTTTTAAGGACCAAATTGTGGGAATAGGCAAAAAAACATAAAAATAGCGCTATTTCACCATGGTCAAATTTATTGAATAAAATGTATACCTTGTGCCGTCTTGTTAATGTAGATTTACTGGTAACTTATACCTTATACCTTATATGCTTATTTGGCCAAAAAAATGCCTCTTACATGTTTGTTTTGTCTAGCATTTAAGGGGCATTTTGCTACAGTTTTAGAACTTTTGGTGTTGTAAATGCTGAATAATTAGACTATTCTAATATAAGATACTTAATTTTCCAGAAAATGAAAGTTAAAGGATGGTGTTGCATTCATGCTACGAGCGTTAAAAGTTGGATTGTTGATTGAACGTACGAATCGTAAAAACTTGGTGGCGCTATTAGCTGTTGTAGTTGTCGTGTTTGGTATGATGTTTTTCATTAAGGCACAAGAGGTTGGGCAGCAGCTAGATGAAAAGAAAAGTGATTTTTATAATGGTCGCGCAGCACTGTCAAAGTTTCAGGTAAAGGATGCTTCGGAAGATGGGGATGGTAGTGATCTTTTTAAAAATTTGACGAAGCAAAACAGGTCGATTGCCTTACAAATAGCGGCATTAACAATGGATAATTATCCGTTGTATTATGAGGCTTCAATGACTACAGCAGAGCTTCGAAAAGAGGCATTTGAGCTAGAGGACTATGATAAAGTAGCGGATTTATTGCCTACTAAGCTAGAGAATACATTGAACTATATGTATTTTAAACAGATGGTAGATTCCAAGAAACAAACAATCAGTGATTTATCATATTACATACCGTTCCTACTTTATTTCTTTAGTATTGCAGGCTTTGGTTGGTATATTTTTATTAGCTTTTACACGAGCTCAATTTTGTTGGATGATTTTGAACACACAAGTTTAGTGAAGGGTTATCCGGTGCGATTTGACCAGTACATCCTCTCGAAATGTATCATTGCATTTGGGTATGTGCTCGCGTTTATTGCACTCATCTTTATATGTTCGTTGGTAAGTTTGAGAAATGGCTTTGGAGATATTACGGAACCTGTTCGTGTGTTTTTAGGTGAGCCGACTCTTGTATCTAGTATTTCCTATATTGGACGAGCTGTATTGTACATGATTGTCATATCAATTTTTGTCATGCTACTGTCGATTATTTTGAATGTACTCCTTAAAAACATGTATTTAACTTTATTTGTTCACTTTATTTTGTTCTTTTTACCGATTTTATTCCCATCACTGATTAGTCTGTTTCCATATAATCCGTTCAATTTTATGAGCTTTAATGAAATTTTAGCTGGTGTTCCAGTTGATTTAGAAAAGTCAACAACGATTACGATGAATCAAGGACTTATCCTTATGGTCATTTGTATTGTGTTGATGCTGCTTATTATACAGCGCTTCTTCTCCACTGGAAAAATAAATCGAGCGTAGGGGGGAAGATATGCGGGGATATTTTGTTTTTGAATTGAAGCAATTTTTTACGAGCAAGAAAAATATTGCGGTGTTCGCTTTACTGACATTTGCAGCTCTCTTTTATGCGTTTAAACTTGCGCCGGCTTATGACCCGATAGAAAAGGTAGACTATGATGAAATTGAGGCGAGGTATTTAACTCGTGCGGAGTTTTTAGACTCGATGTTTGGTAAAAGTTTATATGATTATCATGAATCTGTTAGATACGCTGTCAGTATGTTTGGTTTCCTGAATCCTTATGATGAGCGACGTCTACAAGCTCTTGATGAAGGGGACTTACGTAATTATGCAGATGAAACGAGTGATTGGTACTATTACACCAATGTCTATACTTATCGTAACGAATTACTTGCATACAACCCACGCTTTTATATGGAAGACAGACGATTTGCTGAAGAGGAAGCTTACTATGCCTACTTTGAACAATTTCAGCGTTATGATACATATAAACGTGTATGGTACGATTTAACGATTGAAATTTTTGAACAACGAACTGCACTTCAAACATTAGAACGCTTATTGAAGGGACCTTTACCATACATCCTATTAATTGCCACGCTATTACTGACAATTGATATCGTAACGAAGGATCGTCGTCATCCATCTATTTTAAGGGGTTTTCCAATTGCAGACTGGAAGCGGCTATTGGTAAAGGTATCTGTTGGGTTAATAGGCAGTGTGTTTCTATGGATTCCGATTATTGTTGGTCTGTTGATTGTTGGCTTCCAATTTGGCTTTGGGAACCTTGATTTACCCGTTCCTGTTTATGGCTTTGAATTGATTGCAAATGAGCAAGGTAAATTTGTCCATATGTCTATGGGGATATTTTTATTCCGCTGCTTCTTATTATTAGCAACTTGGATGGTAGTAATAGTTTCAGCAGTACTATTATGCAGTATTATATTTCGCCAAGAAATGTTTAATTTGTTGGTGGGAGGTTTACTTATTTTTGGTGATCGCTTTTACGCAAGTCGTGGTGTCGGCTATTTCTGGAATGTCGAATATTTCCCATTATCGTATGTCCAGGTAGGTAATATTGTATCGAAATATCAAAATTTCTATTTTACAAGTGAAGGATTACACGACATGCTCGGCTTGAAATTATTGTTAGCGAGTGCAGCCATTATCCTTGTTTTAACATTACTTATTTCACTATCGAAGCGCTTTAGATTGATTAAATAGGAGGGGTAACATGATTGATATTCAAAACATAACGGTGCAATTTGGAACACGTACAGTGTTAAATGACATTGAGATAAAGTTTAATCAAGGAGAAATGATCGGCCTTGTTGCACCAAACGGAACAGGGAAGTCGACGCTAATGAATGTCATTATGAACTATTTGCAGCCAACAAAAGGAAAAGTACTCTTTAACGGTAATTTAACTTATTCAAGTAAATCAAACGAAGTAAAAATTCATCAGTTTGTGTCCATGATGCCGGATCAAAGCGACTTGTACAATCATTTAAGCGGACGAACACATTTGAAAATGTACGCTGCGATGTGGAAGTCGGATCCAAATCTAATTGATCAAACAATAGAAGCATTGAATATGGGGCATTATGTGAATAAAAAAACAGGGACTTACTCACTCGGAATGCGTCAGAGGTTATGTTTTGCTATGCAAATTGTTGCGAATACAGACATTATGATGATGGATGAAGTAATGAACGGCCTGGATCCAAACAACGTGGAAATTATTTCGAAGATTTTATTGAAGAAAAAAGCCGAGGGAAAAATGATTATTATTGCTTCACATTTATTAGATAACCTAGAAAAGTATGCGGACCGGATTTTCTTATTTAATGAAGGTAAGCTCGTCAATACGAATGAAATTATTGAAGGGTTTAGTCAGGCAAAAATTAAAACGATCCGTGTGAAAAATATGGATGATTCTGTTAAAGCACTGCTGAAAACAAAGTATCCATTGATAAAGCATCAAACATTGGTTACGGAAATGACTTTGCTACATCTTCCAAGTTCGGAACAGCAACTATTAAGTGATTTAACTGCTTTTTTAGTTGAGAATAATGTAATGGACTTTGCATTTGGTAAAGTGACATTAAATGATTTATACGCACTTTATTATCACGAAGTTGTATAAAGGAAAAGCCTTCGTCATTACAATGCGACGAAGGCTTTTTTTCGAAATAAAATAGGTATATAACGAAAATCCAATACTCCGCTATTTAATTCGAACATACTTCTGTAGTATATTGGTCATTTTATTAATGAAGGGGATGGTGTAAATGTAATGGTGGAAGGACTAGCCAGCCTTTTTCTTTATTTAGGCGTAATAGCTTAGCTCCAAGTTGTGCTTTAGCTGTATGGAATTGAGCAAACAGTAAGCCAATATCTTCTCTCATCGCCATACCCATTACTTGACTGCAGCTTACTAAACCGGCAGCGGCATCCATTGATAAGGCTGCACTAATTTCCGGATCATTAAATCTTGCGCCAGGTGGAATATTTTCGATTCTTGCTTCAGGACGTTCTGGTGGAGCTGGTGGAAGGGCAACACCATTTGTTTTAAGGATTTTTTCCAGTTGCTTCACTTCATCTCTAGCGCATTGAATAAAATCCTCAATAATTTTTTTCAGATCTTGGTCACCTGCGTGATTATAGAAAGTTTGATATCCCGCAATCATTCCGTAACCTGTAGCTAAACTAGTCCAAATGCTGAAAACCTCTCCATAATGTAAAGGTTCATCTTTTGGATTGCCGGTAAATATACCCACAATAACACTTCCTTTCAAAATTAGGTGAATTTCATAACACCGGTAGTATGAGACAATAAAAGAAATTCAATTCATATGTAATTAAAGAAATGAAGTGCCAAAGAAGATATATCAAAAATCATTAGAAAGAAAAAGCCAGCTCACATAGGCGGGAGCTGGCGTACATAAATAATTATTTTTAAACTAATTTATTTTACAATATGTAAAAACCAACTTTATTTAAGCTGGCACTCCGTGAACTCTTTTGTATATTTCCTTCTCGATCATATCTTTTGGCTGCTTTAAAGCAAGTTCTAATACATCCAAAATAAATATTGAAATTTGCTGTAAAATTTGAGAATCTTGGGAAGTTATTTTCTTTTCATTTTTTTGTAATTCAATATCTTTGCGTAGGAGCGTGTTCATTAGTTGGGCAGCTTCAAGATGATTACTTGTATTTAAAATGATTGCGTGATTTCTTTGACGATTCGTATTACGGTCATTCCATTCGGTAGGTTCATTCGAAAAACAATTCATAATTTCCATTGCTTCTCGATGACTTAAAAGTTTCTCAAGTTGTGAGTTATTGCTTTCGACAGGATGATATAAAGTGACGCCTGGTTTAATTTTTGATTTCATAACATAGTAAAGCATAGGTTTTCCTGTGAAATTTTGTTCCATAATGCCGTCGATCCGACAAATACCATGCGATTTATAATTAGTTAAGTCACCAATTTTATACATTCATACGCCTCCAAAGATAGTTATAATTTTAATTCTAAAGTAATTAAGCATTTAAGTCAACTTAGTTGACTTAAGCGCTCGGTGTTGTAACTTGAATAAATGTTTTTCCTTTAGTATGATGCTTCATGGTATTTAATAAATAGGTAGATAGAAAGAAGGATATTTGAATGATTGATTTTATTGAATTATTATATCGACAACATAAACAGTTACGCCAGCGGGCAGAAATAATGTGGAATGAAAACAATGAACTTCGTTTAACAAGCTCGGAATGGTTTGTTCTTAAAAATATAAATGAAGGATATGTAACAGTTCCTGAGTTAGTAAAACAGTTGGAAATTTCTAAACAGGGGGTTCATAAATTCATAATTTCTCTTCAAGATAAGGGATTGATTACTACCGAATTAAAAAAAGAATCGAAAGTTCAAAAAGTCTCTTATTTAACGGTAGAAGGGATAGATATTATTAATAGGAGCAAAAAGATGGAGTTAGAAATTGAAAAGATGGTAAGGGAAACAATAGGGGACAAGGAATATGAAATGCTGTTGGAGATGCTTAAAAAGCCACTCGTAAAAAATTAGCATATATTACGGCGTTTAATATAGAAGTTGTGTATCTCCCTGAAAAGGTGAGATATGCGACTTTTTTGATTTTATTTAATAAAGAAAGCTCAACTTAATTATATTTGAGCTTATTGGCCAGAATTACGGTATGCCGTAATAAAGCATTAAAATAAATTATTAAAGGGAAGTGAATTTAAACTTTGTAATAGACAGATGAGTTTTTTTATTGTATACTCAGTGTAATGAGATTGGTTACAAGACAATAATAAATTCACCTATTACAAAGAGTATTAGTGTTTTATTTTGTGCTTTTTGTAATATGTGAATTTTTTTCTTTTGGGAAAATTGCGATCTTATTAAATTTAATTAAATGGAGGTCATTTATTATGACACAAGGTACAGTAAAATGGTTTAACGCAGAAAAAGGTTTCGGCTTTATCGAAGTTGAAGGCGGTTCTGACGTATTCGCACATTTCTCAGCTATTCAAGGTGAAGGTTTCAAATCACTTGAAGAAGGTCAAAAAGTTGAATTTTCAGTTGAAGACGGTCAACGTGGCCCACAAGCTACAAACATCGTAAAACTTTAATTTTAATGATGTAACCATAGAAGAGGTTTCCTTTCAGTAGGAGACCTCTTTTTTTCGTCTCTAAAAAATTTTCATCATGTAGGTGTCTTCCTATTTTATACAAAAAGAAGTGAGCAGAAATAGCCAATCGGTATTGTTACCCACAGTAAAAGATTATTAAAAAGTAGATGGAAGTAAGAGGTATTTTCCGATTTCCCATTGGATGTCATTTTTAATCTCAATAGTACCCCAATAAACCAGATCGGTAAGATAAGAAAAAATTCCGGTGTAAAAGAATTACCATCACCCAATGCCCCGTCTGCAAAAAACCAAGCAATAATTAATGCCACAATACCGCTTAAAATAATATTAACAATCACTAAAATTGATTTAATTAATATCACCTCTTTTTTTTATTTATAGTGTATGAATGATTTACGGTAAGGAAAACTACCCGCATATAAAAGATATCAAGAAAAAACGCCCATTTCAATGTGAAAAATGGGCGTTTGAGACTGTGGACAAACTCTTAAAACCGTTGATTTCCATTCCGGGACCGATGCTTTCCCCGGGCACGGCTCCAGCTAACTAAATTGTACCTACAACGGCAGGCACAATTCAGTGGATCTTCCGCGCGTGCTGTTCCCGGTGGAGTCACGGTCCCTCCATTCCAATCAACTTATTCATCGCTTTAAATAAAGTGAGATACGATATCTACGATGACTAGAAATCAATTCAAATTAATGAGCGTGAACAACTTGTTCCTGCTAAGCACCTAATTAAAATTTATAATAAAAAGACAAAAGGTTTCTCGAGACCTTTTGTCGACAATCTGAAACGCCCATTTCAATATTGAAAAATGGGCGTTTTTTATATTGCGGAGGGGAACCGCTATGTGAATGACTTTGTTGGTGTGTACTTATCCAAGCAAGTTGTGCTTAACAACCTCATATGCCTGGCAAATATTTAAGTAAGCCTCTTTGTGCTCAGCAATCATTTCGACTGCAATTTCATATAAATCAGAAGTGTCTGTAGTGACTAAATCGTTCAGTACGGCTGCTTCCATCTTTTCAACAAATGTTAAAATTTCTGTATTCATATATTTCATCTCCGAATCGGTGTTAGTTGTTACTCTAAATATACAGCAAATAGACGTCTGACCTCAAAGGAAATGATTAAAAAATGCGGGGATTTGTTAATAATTTGACGATAAAATGAACTTAACCTATATTAGCTCTTTGAAAGCGTTTTTCTAAAAATAATCAAAATATTACAAATGAAAAGTCTGCTTCAAAACACATCATTTGAAACAGACTTTTCATTATTTTATATTTTTACTACATCGGAGAACACTGCCTTAACCCCCAAGGCCTGCATCTGACGGGCTATTTTGTCATCATTGACTGTATAGGCTCTTACAATAACACCGTTTTTAATAGCTCGCTGTATAATTGACCGCATGCCATAGTAGTAGGGGATATGAATGGCTTCACTGTTAAAATTCTTCACATATTCTTCCAGATTTACTACGAGCGATGCAAATAGCAGCGCGGTTTTGACGTTAGGCATAATTTGTTGGAAACGTGCAATGCTTTCATGGTTGAACGAAGAGATGATTATACGTTTTTCTAAATCAAAAGCATGAATCTCGTTTGCGATAAGTGCCTCAATACCTGGATATTCAAAAATATCTGATTTTATCTCGATATTAATAATGTGATGTGTAGGCTTGAATACATCTAACACTTCAGTAAGGGTAGGAATTGTTTGGCCTGCAAATTCAGGAGCAAACGAAGCACCAAAATCAAAAGTACGAAGTTCCTGCAATGTCATATCTTTTACAAAACCTTTGCCATTGGACGTGCGATTGATTTTTTCATCGTGAATCACAACTAATTGATCGTCTTTCGTTAAATGGACATCAAACTCCACGCCCCACACGTCTAATTTTGCTGCTTCTTGAAAAGCGATGAGCGTATTTTCAGGATAATTTGCACTGTATCCGCGATGGGCAACAATATTCATTTATTTACCTACCTTCCTATTTTTCACAGGCAATGCCATCTTTATCTCGGTCGCTTTTGATGTTTAATTTATATAATTCAGCAGAGACGAACGGTTGGTGCTTTGTTTTACCGCCTTTATTCTTAACATTTGCCGCTTTTGCAACTCCGCCTTTATAAACAACATTTAGTTCTGAACAGTTTTTGTATTCGACTAACTTCACTTTACTTTTTGTAGCTGCTTCGGCTTCAATTGTGGAAAATGATAGGGGACCAATAACGAAAGCGCTTAGTAAAATTACTGAAATAAATTTTTTCAATGAAAATTCCTCCTGAAAAATCATTTTTCTACATTTTACCAAATAAATAAGCGAATTCACAAGGGAGGCTGTGAATTCGCTTATGACTAACCCATAATATGATAACCGCTATCGATATAAATCGTTTCGCCTGTCACGCCACGAGATAACTTGCTTAACATAACGATTGTCATATCAGCAACTTCCTCTTGGTTCGTGTTGCGTTTTAACGGAGCTGTTTCTTCGATTTTGTGTAAAATTTGATTGAAGCTTGGTACACCTTTTGCTGCTAATGTACGAATGGCACCAGCTGAAATGGCGTTTACACGAATATTATCTGCACCAACATCTGCTGCTAGGTAACGCATCGAAGCTTCAAGTGCTGCTTTAGCAACGCCCATTACATTATAGCCGTCAAGAACTCGCTCAGCACCTAAATAAGTCATCGTCACAACAGATCCGCCATCCGTCATGTAAGGTTTGGCTGCTTTTGTTACAGCGATTAAAGAGTATGCACTCGTATCCTGTGCAAAAGCATATCCTTCACGCGTAGTTTCAACAAAACGATTGTGCAGATCTTCTGCGTGTGCGAATGCCACTGAATGGACGATTCCATGAATGACTTTATATTGTTCCCCAATTTGAGTAAAGGCCGTTTCGATGCTCTCATCACTATTAACATCACATTCAAAAACAGCTGTATTGTGGTCCTCATAACCTGTTAAAAGTTTTTCGATTTTTCCTTTAGAACGTTCTTTGCGATATGTAAAAATAACATTTGCGCCTACTTCAAAAAGTTTTTTCGCGATACCCCAGGCGATACTTCTTTCATTGGCTACACCCATTACAACTATATTCTTGCCTTTTAACTCCAATAAATCCATAACGACACCCCTAAAATAGTTAGTTATTATTAGTACCTGCTACTAATAATAACTATAACATCTCTAATAATGATGCGCAATATGAAAAAAAGAAAAATAAAAGTGATTCTTTAATAAAAATTAAAGAATCACTTCGTTTGCTTACGTATTATTCAAATTTTAAAGAATCGCCATCAAACGTTTCTTCAGCCACTTTAATAGAATCTGTTGGGCAGCCTTCAAATGCATCTTGCATGTCTTCTAGTAGATCCTCTGGAACTTCAGCAGTACCCATGTTATCATCTAAAATAACGAAAGCGATACCTTCATCATCATAGTCATAAATATCTGGTGCAGCAGCGCCACAAGCGCCACAAGCGATACATGTATCTTTATCTACGATTGTATATTTTGGCATTGTTACCTCTCCTTTATCCGTTCGTTTCCATAAAGCTCTTATTTATTCTAAATGTGTTTTCAGCACTTTTCAACCTAATACTACGAAAATGAGGGATTTGATATGCTAATCCAACAAATTCTTTTGAAAATATTATATACATTCCAACAAGAAAGAACAATTTCGGCTGCTTTCCATCTTTTAAAAGGTAAAAGATCAGGGCAGACCATTCATGATGTAGGGTTATATAATCTTTATCCTTTTTTTGGTCTGCTACCAAAGCTTACACGTCAAAAATTTGATGAGCAGATTGATTTATTATTTGCTAAAAATGCTATTTTAATTGAAGAGAGCGGCTATTATAGCATCACGGATTATGGAAAACAACTTGCGGCACAAGCATTTCCTTTTCCAGTCTCTTTTGATAGTTGGCATTATCGTGGAAACGAGCATCTTTTTTTTAGTCGGATATCACTTATTGTGCAAAGTTTGTCGCATCAGCTACACCAAAAAAATACGTTTATTCCGATCGAAAGGAATGAACAAACACAGCAATGGGTGCGCAAGTTTTTAGTGCGCCATCATTACCAAAACCGATTGCTGCAACAGGCACTACATACTGAAATATCATCAAGTCTTTCGCAGCTTGCAATAGAAGAAAACATTAAAGATTTAATGATCTATCGATTATCAGGCTACAACGAACCTGGTTTTACGTGGCAACAGCTGGCATTTGGTTATGAAATGCAGGAAATGGATGTCCAACTTCTTTATATAAGCGGACTACATGCATGGCTAAATGAGCTGTATCAAAAAACAACCCTTTATCCATTATTGCATGAGATCATGCATAATATTCGTGTCGAAGTGCTGTTGACTTCTTCAGCCAATACAACTGCAAAGCTTTACAAAGTTGGAAAAACGATTGAGGAAATTAGCCATATCCGTCGTTTGAAAATCAATACGATTGAAGATCACATTGTTGAAATGGCGATGAACGTAATGGATTTTTCAATTGAGCCATTTGTAACGATTGAAGATCAGCAGCAAATTTTAGCGGCAGTCGAAGATTACGGAACGAAACGTTTAAAAACATTGAAGGAAATATTACCGCATCTAAGTTATTTTCAATTAAGGCTAACATTGGCGAAAGGAGCTATTACAACATGAATTTACAAGGCGCTTTAAAACAATATTTTGGATATGATGCATTTCGACCAGGGCAAGAAGAAATTATCGGAAATATTTTAAAGGGAAACGATGTTGTTGCCATTTTGCCGACTGGTATGGGGAAATCCCTTTGTTATCAACTACCGGGGTATTTATTTCAAAAACCTGTTTTAATTGTATCGCCACTTTTATCGCTTATGCAGGACCAAGTTGATCAGTTGAAACAAATGGGTGAAAAACGGGTCGTAGCCCTCAATTCTTTCTTAACAATGGAACAAAAAAAATACGCCCTTCATTTTTTGCAGGAGTATCGCTTTATTTTTATCTCCCCTGAAATGCTGCTGCAACCTCAAGTAAAGGCGCGTATCCAGGAGATAGAGCTCTCACTGATCGTAGCGGATGAAGCTCATTGTATTTCACAATGGGGTTTTGATTTCCGTCCTGATTATTTACGTATTGGAGAAGTGCTCCCACAATCAAACCGCCCGCCAATACTTGCATTGTCGGCAACAGCTACTGACACGGTGCTCCGGGACATAAAATCGTATTTAAATATGAATGAACCTTTTCAATATATGCACACGGTAAACAGGGGAAATATTCATTTAGTAAAAAAAGTGTTTACACATCGAGAAGAAAAGATTGAATGGATTATTGAACATGTGAAAAGTACAGCGGGACCTGGAATCATTTATACACAATCTAGGGCTAAAGCCGAATCGATTAGTTTGCAACTCATTCAGCAAAATGTTGCCGCTGCTGCCTATCATGCCGGAAAGGAAGCACAGGATCGCCAATTTATCCAACAGCAGTTTTTGGCAGGGAAACTTGAGTGGATTGTCGCAACAAATGCATTTGGGATGGGGATCCATAAAGAAAATGTACGACAGGTAATTCATGAAACAATGCCGGCTACTTTGTCCAATTATATGCAGGAAATTGGTCGGGCAGGGCGAGATGGAAATTCCGCTGTCGCTTTTTTGCTATATTGTGATGGGGATGAACAATTTTCTAAATTTATCGCTACTGAAGATTTGCCGAAAGAAGTGCATATTGAGCGATTTATGCAAACCGTCGCTGCAGGCCAACAGCCAGAATCGTTACTTACAAATGGGGAATTGTCGGAAGTCGTATTTCGTGTTTTAAGTTATTGGCTGGCGCGGGAGTCTCCTGAAAAAGTAAATAGTAGAATGCAGGAAATACAGCTGAAAAAGTTTGATGAAGTGGAGCTTGTTCTAAAGCTCATTACACATGAAGAATGTATGCGAAGACAAGTAGTTCGTTACTTTGGACAGCACTTAATAGAGCAGCAGGAAAATTGCTGTACAAACTGCGGAATAGAATTATCTAACCTTGTTCAAAAGAGAGATCTATCGAAAGAAACTGTGAAAATGACAAATTGGCAACAACGCTTGGACAAATTACTACTACGAAACTTGTAATCTACTCGCGAACCGTTTACTTTTTTGGAGAAATTCGTCATAATAAAGTTATATTTTTAGTAGTTGGAGGGGTGCAGAACATGGCAAAAGAGGATTACCGGGAGAAGGTAGAAGAGCATCGCCAAGAGATTGACCTACATAACGAGTCAGGTTCAAAAGTGTCTCGTGTTAGCAGACATCGAAAAAAGAGTGCAAAAAAACAATCAAACCCAATGATGACGATCTTAACGGTTGTCTTAATATTTATTCCCCTAACAATTTTAGGGTACGTCTGGCTTATATATGAACCAAGCACATCCGCAAAAGAAAGTGCAAGCGGTGGGGAAGAGAATTTAGTGGAAATTCAAAAGCAAAATCCACAAACTCCGGCATCTATTAACAGCGATGAGGACAAAAAAGACACAGACGAAGATCAAGCAACTGAAAAAGCCAAAGTCGATGACGAAAAGGTAGAAAAAGAACGCTTAGCAGCTGAAGAAGCCAAAAAAGCTGAAGAAAAATTGGCTAAAGCAAGAGCTGAAAAAGATGCTGCAGAGGCAAAAAAAGCCGAAGAAGCACAAAAGGTTGCAGCTAAAAAAGCAAAAGAACTTGAGGAAAAGAAAAAAGCAGCAGCTAAAGCGGAGCAAAAAACTCATACCGTTTCTTCATCGGACAACTTATATCGAATTGCGTTAAAGTACTACGGTAACGGTAGCCCTGCATATATTGAAAAAATAAAAGCTGCCAATAATTTATCATCTGATAGTATTACAGCTGGGCAAGTTTTAGTAATCGTTCCATAAAAGCAGTAAAACATTTCGTATATCGATATGTAAAAAAGACGATCCGTTTTGGTGCTCGTCTTTTTGTTTGTTAAGAAAACGTTAAAAATGGATATTGTATAAGTAGTATTTGCTTTTATATTGGAGGATTGCGCATGGTTTTTATTGGGATTATCGGGAGTGTTTGTATCATACTGCTGCTTTTTATGTATATGCAGGCACATGAAAATAACCTTCGTATGCATGAAGTACATACAATAGGTAAACAACAGGAGAAGGTGCATTTGTTTTTTATTTCCGATACACATGCTCGTAAAATTGATAAAACGATGATTACATCAATAAATAAAAGAGTAAGTGCGGTCATAATTGGCGGAGACTTCGTAGATCGCCGTACAACAGAAGAGACTTTCCTTCATAATATACGGCTTGTTAAGCAACTCGGACCAACCTATTTTGTATGGGGGAATAATGATGTTGAATTTGGAGAACATAAGCTTCGCCAACTATTAAAGAAGCACGAAATTAGAATACTTGAAAATGAGTCGATTAAGCTGGCTAGCGAGAATGGCTTAACAATCAGTGCGGTTTCGTATCGGCCAGGTGAAGGAAATATTCAACGTGCAATCGATAATTGCTTGGAGTCTCAAACAGTATTCATTGCCCACAACCCTGAGTTATTTAAGAAAGTTCATCAAAAATTTCAACCTATACTTAGCATTGCCGGACATTTGCACGGGGGACAGATTCGGCTGGGGAAATTGGGTGTCCAACCGCATGGGTATTTTAAAAAAGTTCAAAACCGCTATGAACTAGTAAGCAACGGCTATGGCACAACCCTCTTACCATTACGATTCGGCGCAAAGCCCGAGTGTCATTTAATAGAAATAAATTTCAAAGAGAAGTCTTTGTAAAATAGAAAAGAGCAGTATAATAAGGTTATTGTATTTGATTAAGGAGCTGTTACTATGCAAAAGGTAGACGCAATCATTGTCGGTGGAGGTCCATGTGGATTATCAGCAGCGATTGAACTACAAAATATCGGATTGTCACCACTTGTTATTGAAAAGGGGAATATCGTCAATGCGATATACAATTATCCAACACATCAAACATTTTTCAGTACGAGTGAGAAGTTAGCCATTGGTGATGTGCCATTTATTATTGAAGAACGAAAGCCAAAGCGTAATCAGGCACTTGTCTATTATCGTGAAGTGGTGAAAGCGAAAAAAATTCAAGTCAATCGTTTTGAAATGGTGAAAAGTGTAGAAAAAACAAACGGTTTATTTACCGTACAAACTGATAAAGATATTTATGAAACACCTTATGTAGTTATTGCTACAGGCTATTATGATCATCCAAACTATTTAAATATTCCGGGTGAGGACTTGCCGAAAGTTCATCATTATTTTAAAGAAGGTCATCCTTTTTTTGATTTAGACGTTCTCGTTATTGGAGGCAAAAATTCGGCGATCGATGCTGCGCTGGAGCTTAACAAAGCTGGGGCACATGTAACGGTCATTTATAGAGGCAATGATTATTCACCAAGCATTAAGCCATGGGTACTGCCAGAATTTTTGGGACTTGTCCGCGAAGGTGAAATTACGATGCATTTTAATACAGAAGTAAAGGAAATCCGTGAGACAGAAGTAATTTTAGAGATAGAAGGAGTTACCGAAACTGTAGGAAACGATATTGTCTTTGCAATGACTGGCTATCATCCGGACCACCGATTTATAAGTGCAATGGGTGTTCATATTGATGATGAAACAGGAAGACCGGCTTTTAATCCCGAAACGATGGAAACGAATATCGAAAATTTATTCATTGCCGGAGTTATAGCAGCAGGCAATAATGCCAATGAGATTTTTATTGAAAATGGTCGCTTCCATGGAGGGTTAATCGCAAAAAATATCGCAAATGAAAAACTACATAAGGGGTGAATTTTTTGAAGAAAAAAGTAGTGCTAATCACCACAGGTGGTACAATTGCTAGTACGCGAAACGATAAAAATAAGCTGGAATCCGGTAAGCTTGATGGACAGGCAATTTTATCGATGTGCCAGCTTGAAAATGATATCGATATTGAATTAATTGATTTATATCAAATCCCGTCGATGCATATGACATTTGAAAATTTAAATCACTTGAACAAAACCATCACAAAAGTCTTTCAAGATCCTTCTGTAAGTGGAATTGTGGTGACACACGGGACAGACAGTCTAGAGGAAACTGCCTATTTTTTAGAGTTGACATTATATGATGAACGCCCGGTTATTGTGACAGGTTCACAAAAATCTCCTGAAGACATCGGAACGGACGTCTATTCTAATCTACGTAATTCCTTATTGGTGGCATCAAGTGATGAGGCAAAAAATATAGGCATTTGCGTAGTATTTAATGAAAAGATTCTGCATTCAAAGTATGTAAAGAAAACACACTCATCAAGTATTAACGGGTTTGGTGCTATTGGTTACGGGATGCTAGGTTTTATTGATAATGATGAGGTTGTAATCTATCAAAAGCCAACGCATAAAGAAGTGTATGCAATAAAAGAAAGCTATCCTACGGTAGAAATTGTTTTTGCTTATTTAGGAGCTGGCTCAATTATTTTAAATGCTCTTTATGAAGCTGATATTGAAGGAGTAATTCTTGTCGGTGCAGGACGAGGTCAGGTGGCACCTCAAATGATGGGTGCAATCGAAAAACTTTGTCAAAAAGGGACAAAGGTCGTTTTGACAACATCGACAGAGGAAGGGCGCGTATTCCCTACATATGATTATTATAGTAGCGCTAATAATCTAAAAGATACTGGTGTTATTATGGGGGGCGACTTTGACCCGAAAAAAGCCCGTTTAAAACTTCTGTTGATGCTTGCAAATGGCGATACGAATTATGCTTCTTTTATGCAATGATATCTAAAACTCGGTTAGAAATTACCGAGTTTTAATTGTTTTTATACAAATATTGGATACTGGTAACTATGATTAAATAAATAGTGATATACTATTTAGAACTTGAGAATCGAAAGGAGCCGGCCACATGTTTATAGTTTTATCTGCAGCAATTGCGCCGGGTCTAGCCCTTTTAAGCTATTTTTATCTGAGAAATCAAATGGATACAGAGCCAAGGCGTACATTATTTCAAGCGTTCATTTATGGCGCAATTATTACGTTCCCGGTTTTATTTTTGCAATTCGTTTTAAAGGAAGAGGAAACATTTTCGAACCCTTTTTTTATTAATGTCATTTTTACGAGTTCGATTGAAGAATTGGTAAAATGGCTCATCATTCTGGCTGTTATTTTACGGCACGTCGAATTTGATGATCCGTACGATGGTATTTTATATGGTGCAGCTGTGTCACTAGGGTTTGCTACTGTGGAAAATGTGATTTTTCTGTTATCGTTTGGACTTGACCAGGCGTTCATGCGGGCACTTTTACCAGTTTCAAGTCATGCTTTGTTTGGCGTGGTTATGGGATATTATTACGGGAAAGGGAAGTTTTCGAGCGAAACAATTATGAAGAAATATATTGCGCTTGCTTTATTTGCCCCAATTGGACTTCACATTATATATAACTCCATTCTATTGTTGGAAGAGTATTTCATGTATGCAATGTTGCCGTTTATGTTATTCCTTTGGACGTTTGCACTTCGTAAGGTTAAACAGGCGCACGAGCATTTAATAGATCATTTATCCCAAAGCGGGGATACATAATAGGTTTGATACAAATTATTTGTATCGGGCCTTTTTTTGTTGCGTAAAAAAATGCAATTTGTTTAAAAGTAAATTGTTCACTATTTTATGAACGAAATGTATTTTTCGGATGTATAAACTTTTTAATTAACTCCATCCTACTAAAAAAGGAGTGGAAATGACATTGAAAAAGATTGTATTATTCATACTCATTTTGTCAGGTAGCTTTGCAAGTCATACAATTGCATTTTCAGATCAAGAAGTGCAGCGTGGTGCTTTTGGGGATGATGTGGTAGAACTACAGGCACGATTACAATATTTAAGCTTTTATCATGGCAAAATTGACGGGAAATTTGGATATGGAACGTATTGGGCTCTACGTAATTTCCAGGAACAATACGGACTTCCGGTAGATGGAATCGCGGGTCAAAAAACGAAAGAAAAGCTTGTAAATAACTCTGATTTTGATAGAGCCTTTGTGCATGAGCAAATTAATGCAGGTAATCAGTTTACGTACTATGGAGGTATGCCTCTGAAAGACCAAGTGAAAAAGAATAACACAACTGCAAGCACAGGCTCAGGATCGGGAGCGGACAAAGGATCTGGAACAGGTGCTAATTTGACGGACTCTATGCAATTACCACCAGGGTATTCGGAACAGGATTTGCAAATACTAGCAAATGCTGTTTACGGAGAAGCACGTGGTGAGCCCTATGAAGGACAAGTTGCTGTAGCAGCGGTAATTTTAAATCGTTTAGAATCTCCTGAATTTCCGGATACTATTTCGGAAATTATATTCCAGCCTTTAGCTTTTACAGCAGTAGCAGATGGACAAATTTGGCTTACTCCGAACGAGCGTGCTAAACAGGCTGTTCTTGATGCAATTAACGGCTGGGATCCGTCAGAAAACGCTCTTTACTATTTCAATCCTGTAACAGCGACAAGTAAATGGATATGGTCAAGACCTCAAATCAAACAAATCGGCGAACATATATTTTGCTTATAAAAGGGTGTGAATTATGAGAAACTTTGCATATTTATTAGGGTTATTCGTTGTCATATTAGGATTTGTATCGTTTGACTTATTTACTCAAAACAAACAGCTTGAACGATCGGTTTTTGCCGCCCAAACAAGAGATTTATCAGCGGCAACTGAAAAATTGTCAACGTTACATTCAACAGTCGAGCAATCTTTAATATTTCAAGATGAAAAAGCGTTAAATAATGAATTAGATTCAATTTGGCGCATGAGCAGTGATTTAAGGAAGTCTGTAGCCAATTTGCCGATACAGCCGGAAGTTCAAAATGAATGGATGCGCTATTTAGGAAAAATTGGTGATAATGCAAAGCAAGCGGCAGTAACAGGTGATTATGAAAATTGGCGCAAAAAGATGAATACTGTTGCCGCTAATTTACATGCGTTTGCAGAAGAATGGAACACTGCAACGGTAGCATTTTATGAAAATGATGGCGACATGAAAAAATGGTCAAATAACCATACAACTGATCTAAGTGAATCACCATTTATGAATGTTTCGAAACAATTAAAAACATATAATGAAACTGATTTTCCTTTAACTGCCAGTGAGTCTGATTATGAAAAAAAGCGAGACTTACAACATATAAAGGATGAGAAAATCACAAAAAGTGAGGCAATTAAGAAATTCAAAAATTTCTTCCCAAATATTGATGATGCCCTTGTTACTGTCACAAAAAGCAGCGATGATGCCCCATATCCTTTTTATCATATACAATTTATCCATGGTTCGAAAATTGGTTATGCTGATATAACAGAAAATGGCGGTCATCTTCTTTCATTTTTATTGGAAAGACCGGTGAAAAAACATCCATTATCACATGAAGAAATTTTGAGTACTGCCGAAAAATTTATGAAAAAGGTCGGCTATTCTGACGTAAAAATTGCCGAATCAAGAGAAAATCACGAGGCATGGCATTTTGTATTTTCAAGAGTACACGGTGAAGATGAAGCGCTTGTATATCCGGATAGTATCCAGGTAAAAGTAGCAAAAGACAATGCTGAAATTTTAGGTATCAATGCTATGGAATATATACAGGAAGAAAAAATACCGACTCAAGGTGAAGTACCAATAGATTGGGAAAAATTCTTTTCCGACCAAGTTTCTGTAGAAGAAACGAAAAAAATCTATACAGCTAACAAAAGTCTAGAGCTACGTAAATGTTATGAAGTAATTGCAAGATTAAATAATAAATCCAATGATACTTTCCGTATTGTAATTGATGCAGAAACACATGAAGTAATTAAGAACGAAAAGTTAAATTAGTGAACCAATTGTAAAAATATAGCTAAATTCCCTTTCCCGTGAGATAATGGATTATCATAATATTTGTAACGGAGAGAGGCAAATGGAACTTAAGATTGGAACACAATTAACATTAGAGCCAACATATACGGAAAGAATAGAAAAATTCAAATGTCGTGTAGTGGAAAAACACAACAATATGATTTTTATCGATTATCCGATTAATTTAGCAACGAAGAAAACAGCTTTTTTAATAGATGGTGCACAATTTCGAGTGACATTCAGTACGGAAGCAAAGGAAACCTACTCCTTTAATACCGAAGTTTTAGGGCGTAAAGGAGGGGATGTTCAGATGATCATCCTCTCCCATCCTGCTGCTGATGAATTCATAAAAATACAACGTCGAAAGTTTGTCCGTGTAGAAACACCTGTAGATATTGCAGTTGAACATGAAGGACAGAAATTCCAGTTTGTGGCTGAAGATATTAGTGCTGGCGGTATTTTAATACGCTTGAAAACCCCGGTGAATTTTATTGAAGGTGATATGGTGAATACTTTAATTGTATTGCCGTTTGCAAATGGAGAGATTCGATACATTGAGACAAACTCCGAAGTAGTCAGAGTTTTCGAGCGGGATGGAATTCAAGTAGCGTCATTACAATTTGCAGACACTGAGGATTTTGATAAACAGCAAATTGTGCGCTTCTGCTTTGAGCGTCAAGTGTTAATTCGAAAAAAAGAAATGAACGAAATATAAAAACATGAAGATCTGAAAAGTACCCCACTTTTTAGATCTTTTTTAGATAGATAATTAAAAGTGTCTACAAAAATATCCAAGTAAAATTTAGATTGAAATGAAGTTAATATTTTTCAGGTTATGATACAATAACTACGGAAAGTAGGGATTTAATTATGGTTAAAAAAATTCAAATTGCAATTGATGGTCCAGCCGGGGCAGGTAAAAGTACAATTGCAAAAATAGTGGCCGAAACGCTTCAATTTACGTATATAGATACAGGAGCAATGTATCGTGCTGTTACGTATAAAGCTTTGAATGAAAACATACAATTACATGACGCAAAGTCTATAGAAACGATGCTGCAAAATACAACAATTATATTAAAGCCATCAGAGCAGGGGCAAATTGTTTTTGTAGATGGACAAAATGTGTCTGAAGCAATCCGTTCAAATGAGGTAACTGCAAATGTTTCGGAAGTCGCGGCTCACGCAAATATTCGTGAAATACTAGTTTCAATGCAACAAAAGCTGGCAGCGGATGGTGGAGTTGTGATGGATGGACGAGATATCGCAACACATGTATTAAAAGATGCGGAACTTAAAATATTCATGTCGGCAACTGTAGAAGAACGGGCACGCCGTCGTTTCCTTGATAACGAACGAAGAGGAATTCCTTCTACAATTGCAACATTGCAACAGGAAATCGCACTCCGGGACAAGCTTGACAGTGAGCGTGAGGCTTCACCGCTTATTCAGGCAGAAGATGCACTATTTTTGGATACAACACATTTAACAATTCAAGAAGCTGCACAGGAAATTATAGAATTAGCACAACAAAAAATGAGCTAATTTATATGGTTATCCTATGTAACGCATGAAATTTCTGAAAATAAAGGGTTATTTTTTGTCTTTGTCGATCATTTGGAATAAAATAAAGGTGGATAATGCGAAGGAGGGCTACATATGTCTGAGGAAATGAATTTAGGGTTAAACCAAAAATTTCAAGAAGGAGATATTGTGAAAGGTGTCGCTGTACAAGTTGAAGAGAAGTCAGTGACAGTTTCTATCGAGGGGGCACCTTTTGATGGAATTATACCTATTAGCGAACTTTCAAGCTTACACATTGAAAAAGCTTCCGATATAGTTTCAGTTGGAGATCAGCTTGAGCTAATCATTACAAAAGTTGAGGAAGAAAATTTTGTTTTATCAAAGCGAAAAGTCGATGCACTTCAAGCATGGGATAAGCTAAAAGAAAAATTCGAATCCGGTGAAATTTTCGAAACGGAAATTAAAGATGTTGTAAAAGGCGGACTTGTCGTAGATTTAGGCGTTCGTGGTTTCGTTCCCGCATCACTAGTAGAGGATTATTTTGTAGAAGATTTTGAAGACTATAAAGGAAAGACTTTACGATTAAAAATTACAGAATTAGATAAAGACAAAGGTCGACTTATTTTATCTCATCGTGCAGTACTTGATGAAGAAAAAGCTTCGAAAAAGCAACAGGTTATTCAAAACATCAATCAAGGCGATGTATTGGAAGGTACGGTTCAACGTTTGGCAAAATTCGGTGCTTTTATTGATTTAGGCGGCATTGATGGGTTAGTTCATATTTCGCAAGTTGCTCATGAGCATGTAGAAGATATTTCTACCGTTTTACAAGAAGGACAAGCCGTAACAGTAAAAGTCCTGTCAGTTGATATTGAAAATGAGCGTGTATCGCTATCAATTAAGGATACATTACCTGGTCCGTGGACAAACATTACGGAAAAGGCTGCAAAGGGCACTGTATTAACGGGTACCGTTAAACGTCTTGTTACATTTGGTGCATTTGTTGAAGTATTCCCGGGAGTTGAAGGTCTAGTTCACATCTCCCAAATTTCACATAAGCATATTAATACACCACATGAGGCATTGAAAGAAGGACAAGAAGTGGAAGTTAAGGTGCTGGAAGTGAATGCAGATGAAAAACGTCTTGCATTAAGCATTAAAGCATTACAGGAAGATTCAGATGCAGAAGAGGATTTCGATTATGAGCTTCCTGAAGAAAATAAAGGATTCTCTTTCAGCGATGTTATCGGTGACCAGCTGAAGGGCTTCAAAAAACAATAAATCAAAGACTGCCCATGTAAGCAATGCTTATGTGGGCATTTTTAATCTTGTTTACGGATAGTTAAAATTGAGTGGGGAAAAATAAAGGACTGTCAACCACTCAGCTTTTTACTAGGTCGACAGTCGAAGGGCTTTGATTAATATTTTCTAGTTATTTCGAATCGGAGGAGCAGTTTCCTGCGGAGTTAGCTCTCTAATTAATACGGGAACAGGGTGGTCAAAACCTTCTTTATTTTCAAGTCTTACAGCATACAGTGATTGGAGCGCTTGATGATCTTCTGGGCGGAAGGTCATAGTACCCTTTGGCGATTCAAAGCTCATTCCCTCCATTGTCTCAATAAGTTGGTCTGTATCGGTATTTCCCTCTGTTTTCTTTAATGCTTCAACTATTGCTAAGGCGGCGCTCATTCCACCTGGTGTGAAAAGGTCTGGTACCTCTCCATTAAATTTCTTTTTGTGTTCTTCTACAAGCCATGTGTTTACTTGGTTGTCCGGTAACTCATGATAATACACCGTAAAACCTTCCATTCCGACTAAAGGTATCATCGTTGGAAAAGTTGCTATATCTGCAACACCAGTAGAGATTTTAATCCCTTTTTCCTGAACTTTCATATCACTGATTTGCCCCCAAGGTGTATTTGAGCCAGCCCAGATAACATATAAATAATCAGGTTTTATACCGATAATCTTTTGAATATTAGAAGTGAAATCTGTAGCGGCAGGATCCACATATTCTTCATGAACAATATCTGCTCCTAACTTGATCGCTGCTTCTTTAAATGCAGCAACCCCATCTTGTCCGAATGAGTAATCAGGGGCAAGGGTTGCTATTTTGACTCCTTTTTTAGCGATAGCAGCTGCACCCGCAACCGCATCTTGAGATGAATTTCGTGCTGTACGGAAAATATACTTATTGAATTCTGCACCAGTAATACTATCTGCAGCAGCTGGCTCTACAACCATTATTTTTTCATATTCCTCTGCAAGCGGTAAAACAGCTAGTGTGTCACCGGAGCTAGAAGAACCTACAAGAAAATCAACTTTATCTTCTTCTAACAGTTTGGTAGCTTTTTGTACTGCTACCTCAGCTTTTGTTTCTGTATCTTCGACAATAAACTCAAGTTTACGACCTTCAACTTCCATTGTTCCATTCGTAGCGTACTCAAGACCAAGCTCAAAGCCTTGAACAGATTGTTTTCCGTATGATTCCAAACCACCAGTTAAAGATGCAAGCACTCCAATTTTAATAGGTATAGCATCTTTCGCTTCAGCCCCCTCTACATTTTCACTTTCATCAGCACTGCATCCAAGGACAAACAATAGAAGTGATAAAAATAGACCTAAATATATATTTTTGCTAGTAAAAATTTTCACTTTCTTCCTCCTCAGTCTTTGATTTTTTTTAATGTTGTCGCTGCCCATGTGTAACCTGTTCCAGCACTGACCGCAACAATGATGTTCCCTTTTTTTAGTCTATTTTCTGTCTCAGCCAAATGGAGACCCACAAGCGGATCCAGGGATGACATATGACCATAATGGTCGAGATATACTGCTTTTTCTTCGGAAAGCTTTAGTCCGTCTAAAATTTGATGAAACATCGACTTTTTTGTATGCAATGGAAGAAGCATATCAATATCCTGCAACGTATAACCGCTTTTTTCTACCGATTCTTTTACTACCTTTAAAAAATTAGCTACCGATATAGGATCAAGCCGTTCTTTCATATCTGCAGGATCTTTTACATCGATGAAATGAAGATTCTTATTAACTGTTTCAAGGGAAGCGGGAAGAGCAGAACCTCCAGCTGGTACACGTATATCGTCGTGGAACGAACCGTCTGTGTATATGGATGATTCTAAAATTTCAAATTTGCCATTACCTCTTGATAGAAGGGTAGAGGCACCCCCATCAGCAAAATTGAACATAAATCTTGACCGAGGATTTTGATAGTCTATAATTTGTGATTCTTTACATCCTCCGACTAGTAAAACTTGGTTAATTGTAGTATCAGAAGTTAACATATCTTTTGCAACTTTTAGTGTGATAGGAAAACAAGAGCTTACATTCATTATTTCAAAGGCATACGCATTTTTTGCGCCAAGCTTATGTTGGATTTTTGGTGCACTGGACCAAACACCATAGTCTTTATAAGGACTTCCAAAATATATAACCACGTCTATAAGCAGCGGGTTTACCTTCTCTAGTATTGGCAATGCTGCATTAATCGCCATATCGGAAGCATGCATGGAGGAATCAGCCACATGTTTCTCGTAGAGACCGAATTTCTGTATTATTACTTCTTCTGGAATACCTGTTTTCTCACCTAGTATCCGAGCTGTTTCAACATCGGGTGGAAAATATGTGCTTGTATGAACGATTTGTATCATATTTTTTTACCCTCCTTTGGCATCATCATTTTTGCTTCCCCTTGCAACACAACAGTATTATCCTGTTTTCGGCAAATTGTTTCGAGTCGAAGAATTCGCCGGTCTGAGTCGATTTCTAAAATTTCCGCACTGGCAGTTATCGTATCTCCTATGAAAACCGGCTTTAGAAATTTTAGCGTTTGCTCTAAAAAAACCGAACCTTTTCCAGGAAGTTCCATGCCTAAGAGCCTGGATAAAAATGAAGTAGTTAATAAACCATGTGCAATTCTCTGTCCAAATCTTGTATTTCCAGCATATTCCTGATCAACATGAACAGGGTTATAGTCACCACTTAAACCAGCGAACATGACAATATCAGTCTCGGTAACTGTTCTGCTAAAAGTCGCTTTCTGTCCAACAAAAAAATTCACCATTAATTCACCGCTTCTTCTACGTAATATTTTTTTAAAGTTAGTTTATCGATTTTCCCTGTCGCATTCTTCGGTAAAGCGCTTACAATTTTAAAAAGACTTGGAACTTTATATCTTGCTAACTTTTTAGTGCAAAATTCTTTTAACTTTTTGTCAGTTAAGGTTGTCTCTTCTTTTAATACAATAAAAGCAATTGGTGTTTCGCCCCATTTATTATGAGGAACTCCGATAACTGCTGCCTCCACAACATCACCAATTTCATAAATCACTTTTTCAATCTCTAATGGATAAATATTTTCACCACCTGATATAATCATTTCTTTTTTTCTACCAACAATGTAAACAAAGCCGTCCTTGTCTTGTCTTACAATATCGCCCGTTGCAAACCAACCATTCTGAATTGCCTTTGCTGTTTCATCAGGGAGTTTATAGTATTCCTTCATGACATTCGGTCCCTTTACAAGCAACTCACCATAATGACCAGGTGAAACATCTTTTGCATCTTCATCCACTATTCGGATTTCCGTAAACATAACTGGTTTCCCAATCGAACCAGCTTTATGATGAAAATCTTCCTCTGATAATAAAAATACAGTAGGGGAGGTTTCAGTGAGACCATAACCTTGCCCGAAGCTAATGCCTTTTTGTATATACCAATGGATTAGCTCTTCAGGACAGGGAGCACCTCCGTTATAAAAAAAACGTACAGAGGTCAAATTTGTTTTTTCAAAGTTAGGGCTTTTCCGTAAAGTATCATGAATAGTTGGGACGCCCATAATAATGGTTATTTTATATTTCTCTATATACTCCAGTGCTTGCTCAGGACTAAATCGCTCCGGTACAATAACTGTTCCTCCAGCTAACAGAACGGGTAATGTGAATAATCCAATTCCACCAATGTGGAAAAGAGGTAACAACGTTATAACTTTATCTTTTGAAGTGATATCGAGACTTAACGTATTATTGATTGCATTCCAAAACATATTTTCTTGGGTTAAAACAGCTCCCTTAGGCCTGCCAGTTGTACCGGATGTATAACAGATAATGTAGGGAGCTGCTGAATCAATTTCTATAGGTGTGAGCGGCTCTGGATGTGCGATGTTAATCGTTTTAAATGTTAATAAAAGAAAGTTTGTTCGGGTTAACAACTCTTTACCTTTTTCATAGTTGTCATGGTCAACAATGAGTGTTTGAAGTCCGCTATCTTTAAGTTGATATTCTAACTCGTCTTCAGTTAGACGGATATTAAGTGGAACAACGACAGCATTGAGTTTTGCCAATGAAAATAATAAAATGATAAAATCAATGCTATTCATCGATAAAATACCAACCCGGTCGCCTTTTTTAATAGAGTAAGTGGATTGTAATACGCCGGCATATCGGTTAACCATGCTGCTCATTTCCAGATAAGTAATTTTTCTCTGGGCATCGATTAAAGCTAGTCTACTCGGTGTAATAATGGAACGCTGATCAATCCAATGTGATATTCCCTTCAATTGAATCACTCCTGCAGTTATTTTCGTAAACCTTGGAAAATAAGGGCTATTGCATCTTCTAACAAATCCTCTGGTACGTCTTTATCCTCCCAGTAAATCCATCTCATCCCTAAAAACTGACTAATACCCATTAAACAATAAGCAATAGTTTCGGAATCGTATTTCTTTATTTCCTCTTTACCAATTGCTTCTTCCAATCCTTTAATGTATCCGGATGCTAAGCGCTCGTAATACCAGCGATAGAGTTTTTCATCCACAAGAACTGTTTGCTGAATTATACTGTACAAATTCCGATGATTTTTTACCCAGGAAAAGAATGTACGGAAGCCAATTCTTTGGGACTCCTCAAAACTACCTGCCGTCTTAATTGCATTTCTAATTTCACTTCTAAATGTGTGGCTCATGTTACGCACAAGCTCTTCGAAAATTGACTGCTTAGAAGGGAAGTAATTATAAAAGGTCCCCTGCGCTACATTGGCCTTTTGTGTAATATCAACAATGGACGCATTAAAGTACCCTTTTTCACCAAAAACTTCTTCTGCAATCGTTAGTAAGTGCTGCCGTGTCTTTTCTCCTTTCTTTGTAAGTGGTTGGGAATTGGTAGACAAATTTAACATTTCTGACATATGAATCACCTCTCAGTTTTATAATATTCTTGATATTCAGAAAATACAACATGTTTTTAAAATAGCTTTTAATTCTTTTTATTACTTTACAATTAAAGATTAAATAACAAGTCTCACATACAATAATTCCATTTAGAATGTTGTGAAAAAATGATATAATAGTCAAATTCGTGTATAATACGGAAAGACAAGAGTTTGGAAGGATGAAGTACAGATGACAAAACCAGTAATCGCCATCGTAGGACGTCCGAACGTAGGTAAATCGACAATTTTTAACCGAATTGTCGGAGAACGTGTATCGATCGTGGAAGATATTCCAGGTGTAACACGTGACCGTATTTATAGTTCGGCTGATTGGTTAGCACATGAATTTAATATTATCGACACTGGTGGTATTGAAATTGGGGACGAGCCATTTTTAGAGCAAATCCGCCAGCAAGCAGAAATCGCTATTGATGAGGCGGATGTTATTATTTTCATGACAAATGGTCGTGAAGGTGTAACTGCTGCGGATGAGCAAGTAGCAAAAATTTTATATAAAACAAAAAAACCGGTTGTTTTGGCCATTAATAAGATCGACAACCCGGATATGCGTCATATGATTTATGACTTCTATTCATTAGGTTTCGGTGAGCCTTGGCCAATTTCCGGTTCACACGGTTTAGGTTTAGGGGATTTACTAGACGAATGTGCAAAACACTTCCCGCAACCAGATGAAGAACAATACGATGAAGATACGATTAAATTCTCATTAATTGGGCGACCAAATGTTGGGAAATCTTCACTTGTAAATGCCTTTTTAGGTCAAGATCGTGTTATTGTAAGTGAAATTCAAGGGACAACTCGTGATGCAATTGACTCTCCGTACTCACATGATGGGCAAGATTATGTCATTATTGATACGGCGGGTATGCGTAAAAAAGGGAAAGTCTATGAAACAACAGAAAAGTATTCTGTGCTACGTGCACTGCGCGCAATTGAACGTTCTGACGTTGTTTTAGTCGTTCTGAATGCAGATGAAGGCATTCAAGAACAGGATAAAAAAATCGCAGGCTATGCACATGAAGCTGGTAAAGCGGTAATTATCGTTGTAAACAAATGGGATGCAATTGAAAAAGACGAGAAAACGATGAATTTATTCACAGAACAAATTCGTGAGCATTTCTTGTTCTTGGATTATGCACCAATCGTTTTCGTTTCGGCAAAAACGAAACAACGCGTACTCAATATTCTACCTATTATAAAACGTGTTAGTGAAAACCACGCGATGCGTATTCAATCATCTATTTTAAATGAAGTAATTGAAGATTCCATTGCACGTAATCCAGCACCAACAGATAAAGGGCGTCGTTTACGTATTTACTACGCAACACAAGTGGCGATTAAACCACCAACATTCGTTGTATTCGTAAATGAACCTGAAATGATGCACTTCTCATACGAGCGCTTCTTGGAAAACCGTATTCGTGAGACATTCGATTTCGAAGGTACTCCAATACGTCTTATTACACGTGCTCGTGACTAATTAAATGTACAGAGCGCTAGTTTATGAAAATGAACTAGCGTTTTTGTACATAAAGGGAATTTAGCTTGAAGTAAATTATATTAAGAAACTTTAAGTAGATTTGGGGGTTTATTAATGGAAAATGTAGTAGTTTTAGGCGCAGGCTCCTGGGGGACTGCACTTGCAATCGTTTTGGCGGAAAACGGACATAATACGTTAATTTGGTCACATCGGGAAGATCAGGCGAACGAAATAAATGAACAACATACGAATAAAAAATATTTACCTAATACAGTACTGCCACAGAATTTAAAGGCAACTGCTAATTTGGAAACAGCAGCAAAGCATGGCTCAACAATCGTCATGGCTGTACCAACAAAAGGAATCCGCGAAGTTTGCGGAGAAATTTCAAGCTATATTACAGACAAGGCTTTATTTGTCCATGTTTCAAAAGGAATAGAACCGGATACTTTAATGCGAATTTCTGAGTTGATGAAAGAAAGCCTGACATCTGATGCTGTTAGTGACATCGTCGTTCTATCAGGACCTTCCCATGCTGAGGAAGTTGTGCTGCAGCATCCAACAACGGTAACTGCGGCTTGCAGAAATCTGAAGGCAGCGGAAAAGGTGCAAGATCTGTTTATGAACCACTATTTGAGGGTGTATACAAATGATGATGTCATTGGTGTCGAAATAGGCGGGGCGCTAAAAAATGTAATTGCACTTGCAGCTGGTATGACGGATGGTCTTAATTTTGGAGATAATGCAAAAGCGGCTCTTATTACACGTGGATTAGCGGAAATAACACGTCTCGGTGTAAAAATGGGTGGGAATCCTTTTACATTCGCTGGGCTGACAGGAATGGGCGACTTAATCGTAACTTGTACGAGTGTGCATTCACGTAACTGGCGGGCTGGTAATATGCTTGGCAAGGGAATGAAGCTTGATCAGGTATTGGAAGAGATGGGGATGGTCGTAGAAGGCGTACGTACGACGAAGGCAGCTTATCAGTTATCCAAAAAATACGAAGTTTCCATGCCTATTACATCAGCGCTGTACGATGTGTTATTTAATGATATGGAACCAAAAGCATTAGTTGAATCTTTAATGCTGCGAACGAAAAAAAGCGAAATCGATGAAATGAGCTAATCAGCTTATTTAAACATAGAGAAATCTATAAAATTTAATAATTTGTCACAAATAGGGAGGGATACTTGTATGCCTCCTGTTTTTTTTTACCTGAAAAGGCTATAATTATTAGCGGAATATCCGTGAAAATTTATAGGAAGGCGGTTTTAGCATTGCAACACGTTCTACTATTGATGAATCCGATGTCAAATCTACTATTAAACTCTGCACGTGGTCCTTTAGCTACTATGCATGCATTGGATGTTATGTGGGTTTCGTTTTATTCAATTGGCTTATTATTAGCATCATTATTAATTATCACAGCAGTCCGTAAATGGATACATAATACGTTTTTATCGTTTTTATTTAAACTTGTTGCCTATGTAATGTTTTTTATCGGCACATTATTGATGGTACTTGTCATATTAACATGGCCGAACTAAGGTAGGGGGAATACATATTATGAAATTTTCAAAATGGTTTGTGCTATTATCCATCATCACGTTGCTTTTATCAGGGTGTGGCTCCTCAACTAACTTCGATCAATCTAGTCTAAGACCTGATGTCGATATGCTTGCGGGTGTCCAGCGGGCTGTTAATGAGTACCGGGAAGATACAGGGGTATTGCCAATTAAAACGCGTGACCAGGACACAGACATTTTTATTAAATATTTAATTGACTTTGAAAAACTTGTTCCAAAATATATTGGTTCGCCGCCGGGGAATGCATATGAAAAGGGTGGAATTTTTCAGTATATTATTTGGAATCCGGAAGAAAACCCAACTGTGAAGCTTGTTGATTTACGTACGCCTGAACGTTTACGTGAAATCAATATTCGATTTAAAGGGACGAAATATCCCCAGTTTAAAGATAAAGTGGCCGAGCATGTTTATACAGTTAACTTTGAAAATATTGGCTATAAAGAAAATGTGACAGTTCAGAGTCCTTATTCGAATAATCAATTACCAATTGTTGTATCGGCTGAAGGAGATTTATACGTCGATTATTCGATTGATTTATATACGTATATGAAAGATAACGATATTGTCGCGCAGCCTGGTGACGACATTCGGGAAATTTTAGTCGATAATTTTCCGGTAGTACCAGCATATTCACTTCCATACACGGTAGATGAAAACAATGAACCAATCATTTGGTATGATCCAACAAAAAAAGAAAAATAACAGAAAAGGTGTACAAAAAGGTGAAACTTTTAGTACACCTTTTTTCATATTTAAAAACGAATATACATATAGTGTTTTGATAATGAATACTTTAACTGGAAACAGAAGATTAAGGCATATAAAGGAGGCAATACGATTAGCGAGCATATTTTTCAGCAACTGGCGGAACGTACGAATGGTGATCTTTATATTGGTGTAGTAGGACCAGTTCGTGTTGGTAAGTCGACGTTTGTTAAAAAGGTCATGGAAGGCGTAATATTGCCTAATATTGAAAATGCGGAAGACCGTATGCGTGCGATGGATGAGCTTCCCCAAAGTTCTCCTGGACCTACGATCATGACGGCAGAGCCGAAGTTTGTCCCAGCTCAGGGTACAACTGTTGCATTTGGAGAAAGTGCAATACCTTTCCGTGTAAGATTTGTTGATTGTGTCGGATATGTAATTGAGGGAGCAAAGGGTTATGAAGACGAGTCAGGACCAAAATATGTGCAAACACCATGGCATAATGAAGCAATTGCGTTTCAGGAAGCTGCGAAAATTGGGACAGATAAAGTTATTCGTGACCATGCCAATATCGGAATTGTCGTAACGACAGATGGAACGGTAAATGGAATGTCACGGGCTGCTGTAGAAAAAGCGGAGCAGCAAATTATTGATCAGCTTACAGAAATCGGAAAGCCGTTCGTAATTGTGCTTAATAGTACAGCCCCACATTCGGCTGAAACACAGAATCTACAACAAGCACTCGTTCAAAAATATGATGTACCTGTAATCCCGACTGCTATTCAGCAGATGCAATTAAACGATGTTATGATGATTTTGCAAGAAGCATTATTTGAATTCAATGTAAATGAGATTCAAGTAGAGAAGCCGGATTGGTTGGATGTGTTAGATGAGCATCATCATTTAAATGAAACATTATCATTTGCTACATCACAATTACAAGATGATGCGATGAAAATTCGTGATGTAGAAGCAGCAAGTCAATTGCTCCGTGAAATTGATTTTATAGAAAGCTGTACAGTGGAAAATATTGATGCCGGGCAAGGTATTGCAACGTTGCGTGTCAATATCCACAATGACTATTATAAAGAAGCGTGTGCAGAATGGCTCGATAAACCAGTTGAATCGAAAAAAGAATGGCTCTTGTTTATAAAGGAGGCAGCAGAAGCCAAAGCGGCGCAAAGCAGATTCCGTGAAGCCATTGAACAGGCGAAGGAAGATGGTTATGGTGTGACATTGCCTGCAATGGACGAATTTACTCCAAGTGAGCCTGAATTGATTGAACAAAATAATTTTTATGGTGTACGAATGAAAGCAACTGCCCCATCCTACCATATTATTCGTATTGATATGGAAGCGGAGTTTTCGCCATTAATCGGCTCAGAGTTTCATAGCCAGCATTTGCTGAAGGATTTGAAGCATGCATTTGAATATGATCGCCAGGCATTATGGCAAACTCAATTATTCGGTACACCTTTACATGAAGTATTAACAGAAAGTATCCGCTATAAAATGAGTGGTGTCCCGACTCATGCGAAAAACAGAATGCGTTTAATGTTGGAAAGATTAATAAATGAAGGAGAAAGAGGTTTAATTACATTTATTATTTAAATTTCAATATAAAATTATGATTGAAAAATTACAGGACCGTTCACTTTTATAGGTGAATTGTCCTGTAATTTCTGTTTTCTTTGCAAAAAAAGTTAAAATATCAACGAAACATGGATGAATTCAGTTGCGTAGCGGTTTTGTGTATGTTAATCTTTTTACAGGATTTAGATTCATGACCCTTTGAGAGGAGGTGAATGGTGTGAATAAAACAGAATTAGTTAACTCTGTTGCTGAAGCTGCAGGTCTTTCTAAAAAAGACGCTTCTAAAGCAGTTGAAGCTGTATTTGATACAATTCAAGATGCTCTTGCAAAGGGTGACAAAGTACAATTAATCGGTTTTGGTAACTTTGAAGTTCGTGAGCGTGCAGCGCGTAAAGGTCGTAACCCACAAACAGGTAAGGAAATCGAAATCGCTGCTTCGAAAGTACCTGCTTTTAAACCAGGTAAAGCACTTAAAGACGCTGTAAAATAAATCAGCCTCTAGAAGTACATAGAGTAGCTCTCAGTCTAACTGAGAGCTACTCTTTTTTGATGCCTGGAAACTGATAGGGTGGCGTGCTTTTCAATAACCGTATACTAAGTTTGGCATTCGTCTCGGCTAAAGTGCATAGACCCCTGTTATATCGCTTCGGACTAGCGAATTGGTTTCTGAATTGAACTAGGAATTTAGTGCTTCGGTTCATTTCTTTTTGTTTTTGAATAACTATGCTAAAAAAAGTAGAACTCTTTTGAACTTACGCGTTTAATGTGCTACGATTCAAGAGTGTATTTTATAACGAAAATAATAGCATTTAATGAAAATAAATATAGATAGACGTATACATAAAAACGTTTTGGTTTGTAGGAGGACCTGATTTCCATGGCAAATGTCGATTTGAAAAAGATAGAAGACGCAGTAAAAATGATTTTAGAAGCAGTAGGGGAAGATGTAGAGCGTGAAGGATTACTTGATACGCCAAAACGTGTTTCAAAAATGTATGCAGAAATGTTCAGTGGTTTAAATGAAGATCCACGTGATTATTTTAGTACAGTTTTTCATGAAGACCACGAAGAATTTGTATTAGTAAAGGATATCCCGTTCTACTCTATGTGCGAGCATCACTTAGTTCCTTTCTATGGCACAGCACATATAGCATACATACCAAAAGACGGTAGAGTAGCCGGTTTAAGCAAACTGGGACGCTGCCTGGAATCTGTTGCACGACGTCCACAGCTCCAAGAACGTATTACTTCTACAGTAGCAGATACTATTATGGAAATGTTAAACCCTAAAGGAGTTTATGTTGTTGTTGAGGCGGAACATATGTGTATGACGATGCGCGGGTTGAAGAAACCTGGTTCTAAAACGGTAACAGCTGTCGCGCGCGGCATTTATGAAGAAGATGATACAAAGCGCAACGAAGTGATTACTTTCATCCAAATGAAATAAACCGGACAAATATGGTATTATAAACAAAGAAATTAACAGGTGGGGGATTATTAAATGGCGCAACCAGATTATATTATTATTGAAGCAGAAGAAGATGGTGTACATGTAATTGGTCTAACTCGTGGTACTGATACAAAATTTCACCACTCTGAAAAGTTGGATGCTGGCGAAGTAATGATTGCCCAGTTTACTGAGCATACGTCTGCAATGAAAATTCGTGGCAAAGCTAAAATTCATTCTGCCCATGGAACAATCCAAAGTAAAAAATAATGAATACAAAAGCACAACCTATATATCATAAAAAATTTTGATTAAATGCTTTAAAACATTGAAATGGAGTAATTTCTATGAGTGCAACATCTATTATACAATCGGTTCAAACGTTACAATCAAATATTCTACAGCATGTTCATCATAGAGCATTACTTCAAAATGTTGGACAACCTACGTTACAAGAAGAACAATTGTTTTTTATTCAGTTGCCTTTTTTAAATGGGGCTGAAATGACTGACGACCATAAAGTAAGTGCAATAACTGTTGGAATTGTACATGCATCGCTTCTGGAGCATGAAAGAGTATTGGAAGTAGATGCTACAAGTAAGGAGCAGCAACTCATTGTCCTGTCGGGAGATTATTATAGCGGCCGCTATTATCAACTTCTTGCACAGTCAGGAAATATTAGATTAATTCAGAAACTGTCTAAAGGAATTGTAAATCGCTGTGAGCACCAAATTCGCATTTACGAGACACAAACCCGTTCCGTTGAGCAATGGATTCATAGTTTAACGGTAATTGAAAGCGCACTGATTTCTCAATACTATGATGTATACGGTTACAATGCCTATACTGAACTTATGGAAAACACATTGACGTTTATTCGTTTGAAAAAAGAATATGGATTGATACAGGATGCAAAACGAGGTTTCTTATATAAAGCGTTAGCTTCGGCTGATAATCCAGCTATTCTTGACTCAACAATGGAATGGCTGCATGAACAACTGATTACCCGAAAACAGCAGGTGTTGGAAGTTGTGAAGCAAAGTCATATCCACGAAGATTTAAAACATTCCATTGAGCAATACATCACTTTGTAGTGAATTTAGAAAGGTTTTGAAAAAATGGCAAAATCGAAAGAAGAACATGTTCATGAAGTGTTTGAAAACATTTCAGAAAACTACGATAAAATGAACTCCGTTATCAGCTTTCAAATGCATGTAGGATGGCGTGAAGATACGATGAAGCGTATGGCCGTTAAAAAAGGCTCCGCATGCTTGGATGTCTGCTGTGGGACTGCTGACTGGACTATTGCCCTATCAAAGGCAGTAGGTGATGAAGGTATTGTAAAAGGGCTGGACTTTAGTGAGAACATGCTGAAAGTCGGTAAGCAAAAAACAGAAAACATTCAAAACATAGAGTTAATTCATGGAAATGCAATGGAGCTTCCATTTGAAGATAATACATTCGATTATGTAACGATTGGCTTTGGTTTGCGAAACGTACCTGATTACATGAAAGTATTACGTGAAATGAATCGTGTCGTAAAGCCAGGTGGCATGGTTGTTTGTCTTGAAACATCCCAATCTGAAATTCCGGTATATCGTCAACTTTTCCGTTTTTACTTTAACTATATCATGCCGATGTTCGGGAAATTATTTGCAAAAAGCTATAAAGAATATTCATGGCTTCAAGAGTCGGCGAAAGACTTTCCGGGCATGAAAAAGCTAGCGCAAATGTTCCGTGAAGCCGGATATGAAAATGTCACATATAAACCATATAGCGGTGGGGCAGCAGCTATGCACATGGGTTTTAAAAAGAAATAATAGTGGGAGTAGGTTTTGACGGGTGGAAAAGATGAAAATCAAAATGCTATATGCGGATATCAAATCAGATATAGAAATCATCGAAAACGAATTAGAACAAGCGTTGAATTCATCTTCACACTTATTGAATGATGCCTCTATTCATTTACTGCAAGCTGGTGGTAAACGAATTCGACCAGTATTTACGTTACTAAGTGCTAAATTTGGTGACTATAATATTGAGCGAATGAAAAATATCGCCGTCCCACTGGAATTAATTCATATGGGTTCATTAGTACATGATGATGTGATTGACGATTCAGATATGCGTCGCGGGCGGGAAACGGTAAAAGCCCAGTGGAACAACCGTGTAGCGATGTATACAGGGAATTTTATATTTGCACGTGCACTGGAATACGTAACAAGCATTGAAAATCCGAGAGCACATCAAATATTAGCTAAAACAATGGTAGAACTAGTAAATGGTGAAGTCATTCAAATCGAGGATAAGTTTCGTTTAGATCAAAATTTGAAAGATTATTTCCGCCGTATTAAACGAAAAACAGCGTTGTTAATCGAATCAAGCTGTGAATTAGGTGCGGTCGTGAGCGGTGCTGATGAAAAAACAGTGCGCCACTTAAAGCGATACGGATATTTTGTAGGGATGAGCTTTCAAATAGTAGATGATATTTTAGATTTCACAGCAACAGACAAACAGCTTGGAAAACCGGCTGGAAGTGATTTAATGCAAGGAAATGTTACATTGCCGATTTTATTAATGAAGGACAATCCATTACTTGCCCCATACTTAGCAAAAGTGTCAACAACGGGACTATCGGAGCAGGAACGTCAAAATATGCTGGCACTCGTACGCAATTCTGATGCCATCAAAGAAGCAACTAAAATCAGCAATCTATACTTAAAAAAAGCTTTAAAAGAAGTAGAAGCATTACCCGATCATCCGATGAAGAAAAAATTGCGTGATATTGCTCTTTTTATGGGTAAGCGAAAATCTTGATTACAACAGCCAATATATAGCAAAATCTAATATTTGTTGCAGTTTGAGTAGGATTTTGGTAATATTTATCGGTAGGTGTAAAACCTTTTACTCAAATTTAGGGAGTGTTTATAATGGCAATCGAAAAAACATTTTTAATGGTTAAACCAGATGGCGTAGAACGTCAAGTGATTGGTGATATCGTAGATCGTTTTGAGCGTCGCGGTTTCGTAATGCGCGGAGCAAAATTAATGTCACCAACTCGTGAATTAGCTGAAAAACACTATGCAGAGCACGCTGAGCGTCCTTTCTTCGGTGAATTAGTAGACTTCATTACTTCAGGTCCAGTATTCGGTATGGTTTGGGAAGGCGAAAACGTTATCCAATTATCTCGTATCATGATGGGTGCTACAAAGCCAGAAGAATCAGCTCCTGGTACAATCCGCGGTGACTACGCTGTAACTTTATCTCACAACGTAATCCACGGTTCTGACTCTTTAGCTTCTGCTGAACGTGAAATCGGTTTATGGTTCCCAGAAGGCTTAGCTGAATAATTGATATTTTTGAAAAGCTATCACTTTTAAAGTGGTAGCTTTTTTTATATTCAGCACGAAAAATATTACCTATTAATGGTATAATAAAATCGGAATAATGAAACTATTTTCAGGATACATACGTATAAAAAATACTGATTGAAATTAGGGGGATGTTTATGTGGGTTTTAGCCGTTATTTCAGTAATGGCAGTGGGAGCGATTGCAGTCATTACCGATGCGCGCAATGAAAGCAAACGAATCGATGTAAATAAATTAACGAAAGAAATCGAGCTGGAAAAATTGCGTCTTGAAAATTATGATAAAGAAACAGAAAAGATGCGTTTGGAATTAGAACATTCAAAGCAATTATTATTAGAACATAAATAAAAGTAGTATGTATTAGAGCGATTTTTTTAGAAGGGGTGACATTCATGTTTTGGATAATGATTACAATAATTGCTGTAGTAGGAATTTTAACAGATACGTATACTAGAAATAAAAAAATTGATTTAAAACGTTTGGATAAGGAAATCGAGTTAGAAAAACTAAGACTTGAAAATTATGATAAAGAAACAGAAAAGATGAAGCTTGAATTAGAACATACAAAACAGTTATTACTCGATACACATTCAACAAGTCAATCAGGCAAGTAAAATATTAATCAAGGGAGCGTATAAACCGTATGGAAGATATTCTTATTATCTCTATTATTTTTGGCTCTGGAGCCGTTATTGCACTTACAGCAATATTAACTGCCCATAAACGATCGAGTTTAAAATTACAAATAAAGATGCTGGAAAAAGAGACACAGCTTGAACAAATCCGTTTACAAAGCTATGATTCAGAAACAGAAAAAATGAAGCTTGAGCTTGAACAGTCAAAACAGCTTTTGCTGGACAGACGCACTGAATAACCTTTATAGGTAAAAACTATTTCAGATTCAGAAATTTTCGGCTATAATAGGCATACGTTAGATGAGGGGAAAGATGGACAATGTCAGATTATGTTCAATTTATAAATGGCATTAAGCGCAAGACGGGCATTGATCTAGCTCTATATAAAGAAGCGCAGATGAAACGCCGGTTAACATCGTTATATGAAAAGAAAGGCTTCGGTAACTTCGTTGATTTTCTTTCGGCTCTGGAAAAAGATCGAGATTTGATGAATGAATTTCTGGATCGCATGACAATCAATGTTTCAGAGTTTTATCGAAATGGTAAGCGTTGGGAAGTATTGCAAAATAAGATTTTCCCGTTATTGCTGGAATCGAATAAACGGTTAAAAATATGGAGTGCGGCCTGCTCAACAGGCGAAGAGCCTTATAGCCTAGCAATGGTACTATCCCATCATCTGCCTTTATCCCAAATAAATATTTTGGCAACGGACTTGGATGAGAATGTACTCCAAAAAGCAAAATTAGGTCTATATCCTGAGCGCTCTCTTGCAGAGGTGCCAAAGCCGATACAAGCTAAGTACTTTAACCAGGAAGAACAATTCTATAAAGTTAAAGATGAGATTAAACGTACGGTTACTTTTAAGAAGCATAATTTATTGAAGGATAATTACGAATCAAATTTTGATTTAATTGTTTGTAGAAACGTAATGATTTATTTTACAGAGGAAGCTAAAGATCAAATTTACTCGAACTTCAGTAAATCATTACGATCTGGCGGAATTTTATTTGTCGGGTCAACCGAGCAAATCTTTAATCCGGCCAGATATGACTTTGAAGTTGAGGATACATTCTTTTACCGCAAAAAATAATATAGCTTGTTGAAAAATAGGAAGACTGCTGTGAAATACTTTTAAGCTACATATTAATGCGCTTTTCGTATAAAATAGCGAAAAGTGTATTTTTGTTTTATTTGCTTATAATTGTGCCGTTTCTTAGTTGGAACGTTCAGAATATTCTAAAATGACATATTAGTTAGGTGAATCAGTACTGTTATTTAGTATAAAATATGTTATAGTGAAAAATACATACTTTAGCGAGTTGAAGGGAGAAAGTGTTTAATGCGTTATTTAACAGCAGGTGAGTCACACGGACCACAACTAACAACAATTATTGAGGGGTTGCCTTCATTATTACCAATTACTGCAGAAAAGATCAATTATGATTTAAAGCGTCGTCAAGGAGGCCACGGTCGTGGACGCCGCATGCAGATTGAAACAGACACTGTAGAAATTGTATCTGGGGTTCGTCACGGAAAAACATTGGGATCTCCTGTTGCATTAGTAGTAACGAATGATGACTGGAAGCATTGGACGAAAATCATGGGGGCAGAAGAACTGCCGGAAGATATTGATCCATCTGAAATTAAGCGCCAAATTTCACGTCCACGTCCAGGACATGCGGACTTAGTAGGTGGAATGAAATATGGTCACAGAGATCTACGTAACGTATTAGAACGTTCGAGTGCCCGGGAAACAACGGTTCGCGTTGCTGTTGGATCTGTTGCAAAAGCATTGTTAAATGAACTAGGCATTTCTATTGTTGCACATGTAACTGAAATTGTCGGTATCAAAGCGGATCAGAGCTTATTGGAAGGCAAAACAGCAGACGAAATACGCACAATTGTTGAGCAAGATCCATGCTATTGTGTAGATCCGGAAGCTTCGGCAAAAATGGTGGAAGCGATTGATGAGGCAAAACAAGCAGGTGATTCCATTGGTGGTGTCGTTGAAGTTATCGTAGAAGGGTTGCCAGCCGGTATCGGTTCCTATGTACATTATGACCGTAAACTGGATTCAAAGCTTGCAGGAGCTATGTTAAGCATCAATGCATTTAAAGGTGTTGAGTTTGGAATCGGATTTGAAATGGCACGTAAAAAGGGATCTGAAGTACACGATGAAATTTTATGGGATGAAGAAAAAGGCTATACTCGTGCAACAAATCGTCTAGGCGGTCTTGAAGGTGGTATGTCTACTGGAATGCCGATTGTTGTAAGAGGAGTAATGAAGCCAATTCCTACATTATATAAACCATTGCAAAGTGTTGATATTGAAACGAAAGAGCCTTTCAAAGCAAGTGTAGAGCGCTCTGACAGCTGTGCAGTACCTGCAGCTTCAATTGTAGCTGAACATGTTATTGCCTGGGAAATCGCTAAGGCGATTGTAGAACAGTTCCATAGTGATCAGTTGCCACAGCTAAAAGCACAATTAGATGAAATGCGTCAGTATACAAAGGGGTTTTAATATGAAGATTCCAGTTCGGGCTGCATCTCATTCGTATGATGTAACGATTGGGAAAGGCATATTGAAAGAAGCAGTGACAGCACTTAACTACTTATTTGCAAAAGCAGATAAAATTGTAGTGCTGACAGATGAAAATGTTTGGAGTTCACAGCAGCATTATTTTGAAGCTAATTTCCCGTATGAGTACCATCTCCATGTAATGCCTGCCGGGGAAACGTGTAAAAGCTTTGAAAACTATAATGCCGTACAAACATTTTTATTGGAACAAAAATGTACACGAAAGTCTCTTATAATTGCTTTTGGTGGCGGTGCAGTAGGTGATTTGGCAGGATTTGTTGCCGCGACTTATATGCGAGGCATTCCGTTTGTCCAAGTGCCGACTACGATTTTGGCGCATGATTCAGCGGTTGGAGGGAAGACAGCCATTAACCATGCTCTCGGGAAAAATATGATTGGTGCATTTTATCAGCCGGAAGCTGTCATTTATGACATTACGTTTTTACATAGTTTGAGTGAAAAAGAAGTACGCTCAGGGATGGCAGAAGTAATTAAGCATGCTTTAATTTCAGATGCGCAATGGGTTGAGGAACTTTTGGAAGGCGATTTTGTAACGAAACTTCCAGAAGAGACGTTAGTTAACTATTTAGCGCACGGCATACAAGTAAAAGCAACGATTGTAGAGCAGGATGAGACAGAACAATCTGTACGTAAATTTTTAAATTTAGGTCATACTTATGGGCATGCAATTGAAGCTGCAGCAGGCTATGGTCGAGTGGCACATGGCGAAGCAGTCATGATTGGTCTTCTGTATACATTACTTTTAAGTGAACAATACGGTAAGGTAAACCATCAATTTACGAAGCGCTTTTTACAGTTTGCCCTAGAAAACGGTTATCCTTTTGAAGCGGTTCATGACTTTACATTCGAACAGTTAACTGAGTATTTATTAAAAGATAAAAAAGCAGACTACGGACAATTACAGTTCGTATTGCTTGATACAATCGGTCATCCATTCGTTCAGAAAGTTGAACTTGAAAAATGTGAACAGATTGACCAACAATTAAGAGCATTACTGGCGGAGGTGCAACAATGATTCGTGGAATACGTGGGGCAATAACGATTGCTGAAGATAAAGCTGAATACGTATGGGGTGAAACAGCAAGACTTGTAAAAGAAGTTGCTAAGCAAAACAATATTGAACCGGAAAATATTGCATCCGTTACAATATCAACAACACCCGATATCCACTCTGCCTTTCCTGCAAAGTCAGTACGCACAATGCCTGGGTGGCAGTTTGTACCGATCATGTGTATGCACGAGATGGATGTACCTGGTGCATTGCCATTATGTATACGTGTTTTATTGCATGTTAATACAGATATACCGCAACATGAAGTCCGTCATGTTTATTTAGAGGATGCGGTAAAGTTACGACCAGATTTAGTGAAATAATCGCCAGTTAGAGGAGACGTTAACGATGAAGTGGAAACAACAGTTATTTGGCATGAAAGCTTATCAACCGGGAAAACCGATTGATGAAGTAAAAAAACTTTTCGGATTGGATGAAGTTTTTAAGCTTGCTTCCAACGAAAATCCCTTTGGCAGTTCTCCAAAGGTGCAACAATTTTTACAGGAGCAACAAACAAATCATGCGATATATCCGGATGGCTATGCACAAAGCTTACGCACATCTTTAGCGAATTTTTATAGTGTTGCGGAAAATGAATTGATTTTAGGGAATGGTTCCGATGATTTAATTGCTATTATAACGCGTGCATTATTATATCCAGGCGTTAATACCGTGATGGCAGATTTATCGTTTTCCCAATACTGGCATAATGCAGATATTGAAGGAGCAGAAGTACGTAAAGTACCTTTAAAAGAAGGTGTTCATGACTTGGATGCGATGCTGGCGGCTATTGATGAAAAAACATCAGTCGTTTGGGTATGCAATCCGAATAATCCTACAGGAACAATTGTGACAGATGAAGACTTAAGTGCGTTTTTAGCGAAAGTGCCTGAAGATGTTTTTGTAGTGTTGGATGAGGCTTATATTGAGTATGTCAATGATCCATCTTATAAGGATACACTGCATTATTTCCGTGAATATCCGAATTTAATTTTACTTCGCACGTTTTCAAAAGCTTACGGTTTGGCATCATTCCGTGTGGGATATGGCATTGCACAGCCGGAAGTTATTGCGAAGTTGGATCCAGTACGCGCACCATTTAACAATACAGTGTTAAGCCAACAGGTTGCGCAAATTGCTTTACAAGATCAGGAGTTTATTGAAAGCTGTCGTGTGGCAAATGAAATCGGCAAAAAACAGTATGTGGCATTTTGTGAGCGTCATGGATTGAACTATTTCCCGTCTCAAACGAACTTTATTATGTTTGAAGTGAAGGCTGATAGTAACGTAGTCTTTGAAGAAATGATGAAGCGCGGATTTATTATCCGCAGTGGTGCTGCACTTGGTTTAGAAGGTTATATACGAGTTACGATTGGGACAGAAGCTCAAAATGCGAAGTTTTTACAGTTACTTGAAGATGTATTAACAGAACAAGGAGTATTTGCATGACACGTAATGTTTTCGTAATCGGACTAGGGCTAATCGGCGGTTCAGTTGCGTTAGCTCTTCAAAAGGCTCCGCGTACGAAAGTGTATGGCTATGACTACCATGAACAAACGAGACAATTAGCTAGCACATTAAAGGTTGTACACGAAGTTGTAGAAGATCCAGCTGAATTTGCAAAAGAGGCAGATGTTATTATTTTTGGTACACCAGTAAACGTGACACTCCAGTTTATGGAGCAGTTAAAATCATGGGAATTGAAAAAAAGTGTCATTATTACTGATACGGGTAGTACGAAGACACAAATTATGGACAAGGCAAAAGAACTGAAAGAACTAGGCATTACGTTTATCGGCGGTCATCCGATGGCAGGCTCGCATAAAAGTGGGATTACTGCTGCGAGGCCTTATTTATTAGAAAATGCCTATTATATGCTAACACCAAATGAAGGCGAAGAAATCGAAAAGCTAGCAATGCTTGATAATTTGCTGAAGTTTACGTTAGGGAAAATGGTTGTTGTGGATGCTAAAATCCATGATCATATGACTGCTGTTGTTAGCCATTTTCCACATATCATAGCTGCTTCACTTGTACATCAACTGAATTTTGAAAAGAAAGCCTATCCGATGACATCTTCATTGGCAGCGGGAGGTTTCCGTGATATTACGCGTATTGCTTCATCTAATCCTGCATTATGGCGTGATATTACACTACAAAATCGAAAAGAGCTTGTCGGGCAGCTCGATACATGGCTTGAAGAAATGAATCGTGTTCGTCAATTATTGGATAATGGTGATGAAAATGCAATTGAAGCATATTTCAGCGATGCGCGGGACGTTCGTGACAGCCTGCCAATCGCAAACGGTGCATTATATATGCCTTATGATTTATATGTAGATATTCCGGATTATCCAGGTGTTATTTCGGAAGTGACGGGCTTTTTGGCAGAAGATAATATTAGTATTACAAATATACGTATTGTCGAAACAAGGGTAGACGTATTCGGTATTTTAGTAATAAGCTTCCAGACAAATGAAGACCGTGAGCGTGCAGCACAATGTATCGCACATAAGGCAAAGTACGATACGTATATTTCATAAAGGACACATCTCGCTTTTTGAAGGCGGGATGTATTTTTCTAAGGAGGGGTTCGGAGCATGAGTTCAAAAACGTTACAATATGAACAGGTGTCATTACAAGGGAATATTACAGTACCGGGGGATAAGTCTATTTCACATCGCGCGGTTATGTTCGGCTCAATTGCAAAAGGCAGAACAACGGTAACCGGCTTTTTATTAGGTGAAGATTGCTTGAGCACGATTGACTGTTTTAAAAAGTTGGGAGTCGAAATTGAAGTAGACGGAACAAATGTGACAATCGATAGTCCAGGTATTGATAATTGGACAGAACCGAAAGAAGTATTATACACAGGGAATTCAGGAACAACTACACGATTAATGCTCGGCATTTTATCAGGTACCTCGCTACATACAGTTATGACAGGTGATTCTTCAATTGGAAAACGTCCAATGCGCCGTGTGGCTGATCCGCTTCGTTTAATGGGCGCACAAATTGCAGGACGTGAAAACGGGCAATATACACCTCTCGCGATTCAAGGTGGTCCATTACAAGCGATTGATTACACAATGCCTGTAGCAAGTGCACAAGTAAAGTCAGCCATTCTATTAGCAGGGCTTCGGGCACAAGGGACGACGATTGTACGTGAAAGCGAAGTATCCCGTGACCATACAGAGCGTATGCTACGTCAGTTTGGTGCAAACGTAACGGTGAAAGACGGGGTTGTATCATTTGAAGGTGGACAACAGCTAACGGGTACGCATGTGAACGTACCGGGCGATATATCATCAGCAGCCTTTTTCTTAGTCGCAGGCGCCGTAACGAGTAATAGCCGTATTGTACTGGAAAACGTAGGTGTCAATGAAACTCGGGACGGAATCTTACAAGTGCTTCAAAATATGGGTGCCAATATGACACTCGAGATTGATGATGCCAATGCAGCCGAGCCTACTGCAACAATTACTGTTGAATCATCACAACTTAAAGGCACAGTGATTGAAGGGGCAATTATCCCTCGTCTAATCGATGAAATTCCAATTATCGCTCTGTTGGCAACACAAGCAGCAGGTAAAACGATTATTAAAGACGCCGAAGAACTAAAGGTAAAAGAAACAAACCGCATTGATGCCGTTGTGAATGAGCTGAAAAAACTGGGTGCCAATATTGAAGCAACAGATGACGGAATGATTATTGAAGGTCCAACGAAATTAACTGGAGCTTCCTTAAAAACATACGGTGATCACCGAATCGGTATGATGGGTGCTGTCGCTGCATTAATTGCAAACGGGGAAGTTACACTGGATGACGCAGACTGTATCGCGGTTTCCTACCCTTCATTTTTTGAACACCTGAATAGATTATCTAAATAAAAGGAAAGCGGCAAAATTGTCGCTTTTTTTATTATTTCTCCTTTGTATATATACGTAAAATTTGAAGGAATGAAATATCGGTTTTCCAAGTGCCTATAACTGAACTAAATGCTATGTATACTATAAAGTATATAAAGATTTTGAGGTATTAAAATTCCAAAAAATAAAAAGCATTGAAATGACGAAACGGTCAGAGAATTATGAAGTGGCATGTATACTATATGAAAATAATTAATAATCCATTAAGTTGTCTCTAGTTTAAGTTGTATAGCTAGGGGCAATTTTTTTACAAACATGATTTTTAGGAAGGTTTAAATGCTTGTTTTCAATAAATAATGATATATGTTAAAGCTTTTCCTTGAGAACCGCGAATCAGTCATGTAGCATAAATATTGAAAACAAAAGAAAAAGGTGAACGACTTATGGAACAATTACTACAGGCGATTCAAGAAGGTAATTTAGAGCAAGTAAATACTCTTCTTGAATCATTTTTAATGGAGGCTGAACCAGCAGCACAATATGAAATTGCCGAGGCACTTATGCATTATGGATTTTTAAATGAAGCAGACAAAGTTTTCGAGCATTTACAATTTTTATTTCCCGAGGAAGCTCAGATTTCAATTGATCGCGCAAGTGTTTTAATTGAAATGGGAGAAGAGGATAATGCGCTTGATTTGTTGATGGGTATTGCAGATGATGCACCCGAATATCCACAGGCACTTTTAGTTTTAGCGGATTACTATCAAATGCAAGGATTATTTGAAGTAGCAGAACAACGTATTAATGAAGCATTACAGATTTTGCCTCATGAGCCTTTATTACAATTTGCAAAAGCAGAATTATTATTCGAAACTGGGAGATTTTCTGAAGCAGTACGTATATATGAAGAACTCTATACTGTTGACAAAAAATTTGCTGGTATAATATTAGCCCAACGCCTTGCAGAAGTTTACCGTGCCGGAGCAGGGTATGAAAGAGCGTTGGATTATTATATGGAGGCATTGGAAGAAGAAGTAACTGCAGATTTACTGTTTGGCTCAGCTTATGCGGCATTCCAAACGGAAAAATATGAACTCGCTATAAAACAACTGGAAGATTTAAAGGAGTTAGATCCGGATTATTTCTCAGCCTACTTATTGTTGGCGGAAAGCTATGCAATGCTTGAAGACAATGAGCGAGCATTGAAGACCATAAAAGAGGGCTTGAAACGCGATGAGTATGACAAGTCACTGTATTTATTTGCAGGAAAGATGGCGATAAAAAACAGTATGATACAGGAAGCAACTGAATATCTACACGAAGCGATTGCGCTAGACCCAGAATATATGGAGGCAATTTTAATATTGATGTCTGTATATAGTACAGAACAGCGCTTTGAAGAAATTATTGCACTATATGAACAGCTACAACAAAATGAATTTGAATGGGTTTCGCTCTATCCGTTTGTTGCCAATGCCTATAATGAAGAAGAACAGTTTGAAAAAGCATACGAAATTTATAAAGAGGCATATACTGAATTTAAAGATGATGTTGAATTCTTGGAGAAATATTATCTGTTTTTAGTTGAGGATGGTAAGCGTGAGGAAGCAAAAAAAGTTGTGGAGCGACTTGTACAATTACAACCTTCAGAACAACAATGGACTGATTTATTAGAACGCTTTGAGTAAAGGGAGGATTGCATGTTGACCTATTTCGTACCACTGAATGATAAAAAGCTATTCATCAGATGGTTTTTGAAAAATTTCCAATTAAAAAGGCGTGAAGGGGTATGGATTTTAAATTACTTATTAAGTAATGATGAATTGTTGGAAAATGTTCACTTCGTTGATGAGGCACACTATTGTCCACGGTCTATCGTTATGTCGACAATTGAGACGACGAGTATCCCTTTTAGATTTTATAAAGAAAATATTATGACATCTGATGCTGAAAAAGCCTTTCATGATTTACGTATTAATGCAAATGAATCTATTTATTTTCAACTGAATTTTCCTAGCATTCCGCCAGAGCCTTTATATTTGGCGGTGCTGGAGGAAAATCCATATGTACCTAAAGACTTGTTTATAAGCGAAAAAGATCGTTTAGCAGCGCAGCGATTGCTGGAGAATAGCGTATTGGAGTTTCAGGAGCAACAGCTTTTAAAAGAGATTGATGAGGCGCTGGATGCAGGAGATAAAGACCGCTTTTTTGAGTTATCAAATTTACTACAGGCGTTGAAATATACGAAGTGAATATAACTATTAAAAAAATACTTATTGCCTATTTTCGTAGTATTCAAAAGACCTAGGAGGAATGAAAATGAATTTTAAAGTGACAGATATAGAACAATTTCAAGCACAAAAGCAATTTATTGATACCGCTATTGTTCCTCTTTTACAATTGGATTTTACAGAACAAGGAATGAAACAAAGCAGTTCTGCTGCAGAATATTTAATGTCTTTAACGAATTTTATAGAACAGCAATTCAAAGGACGTCTTATGCTATTCCCCCCGTTTTCCTATACGGTTAGCACAAAATCTGAAGCTTTGCCTACGTCAATCGAACAAGAATTAAAGAATGCGGGATTTAAATCTATCATTTTTGTAACTTGTGACCATAGTTGGACAGAATTTAAAGAATTTTTAAATATTATTTGGCTTCCTTCAATCCCCCTTGAATCTATGGATAAATCAGTAAAACAACGTATATTGGAAGATCAATTGAAACAAGTTATACCAACTTTGACAAAAATTTGGGTATAATTGCACTCTATTTGTTTCATTAAATGTTCACAATCTACACATATGGAAATGAATGCTATATTGACCAACTTATTCAGTTGATATATCATAGATATGTCCTAGTTATTTACTATTTTTAAAAGTATATGTCCGTTGGACTGACCTTTTAGTAAGAGGGGGGAAAAGGATGAGTAAGAATCGAGTTACAAGACGTCAATTTTTAACGTATACGATTACTGGCGTAGGTGGATTTATGGCTGCAGGTATGTTAATGCCAATGGTTCGTTTTGCAATTGACCCAATTCTTCAAACGAAAGAAGAAGGAGATTTTGTACAAACAAGCAAAAAAGCTGCTGAAATTACAGAAGTTCCAGTAAAAGTTGACTTCTCGTATGAACAAACAGATGGTTGGTATAAATCAGAGGTTGCCGATGCAGCTTGGGTTTACAAAGAAGGCGATCAAATCGTCGCAATATCACCTGTATGTAAGCATTTAGGTTGTACTGTAAACTGGGCAAGTGATCCAACACACCCAGATCAGTTCTTCTGTGCATGTCACGCGGGACGTTATGAGAAATCAGGTGTAAACGTAAAAGGTACACCGCCACTTGGACCACTAGATATGTTTGAAGTGTCAGAAAATGATGGTTTCTTAATGCTTGGGAAAAAAATCGCAAACACACACAGTAACTAAATAAGTTAGGGGGTACGACACAGTGCTAAATAAAATTTATGATTGGGTCGATGAACGTTTAGATATTACTCCTATTTGGCGTGATATTGCCGACCACGAAGTGCCAGAGCACGTTAACCCTGCCCATCACTTTTCAGCATTCGTTTACTGTTTCGGGGGATTGACTTTCTTCATTACAGTTATTCAAATTCTATCAGGTATGTTCTTAACGATGTACTATGTACCAGACGTAGAAAATGCTTGGAAATCAGTTTATTATTTACAAAACGAAGTAGCGTTCGGTGAAATCGTTCGTGGTATGCACCATTGGGGGGCATCTCTAGTAATCGTTATGATGTTCTTACATACACTTCGCGTATTCTTCACAGGTTCGTATAAAAAACCTCGTGAGTTAAACTGGTTAGTTGGTGTAGGTATTTTTGCAATTATGTTAGGTTTAGGCTTCACAGGTTATTTATTACCATGGGATATGAAAGCGTTATTTGCAACTAAAGTAGGTATCGAAATTGCTGCATCTGTTCCGTTTTTAGGAGAAATAATAAAAACACTTTTAGCTGGGGATTCTACAATTATTGGTGCGCAAACATTAACTCGTTTCTTTGCAATTCATGTATTCTTCTTACCAGCAGCACTATTTGCTTTATTGGCAGTTCACTTTATTATGATCCGCCGCCAAGGTATTTCAGGACCTCTATGATCTGAAACTAATTGTATGATTTTTTAAGGAGGGGACACTATGCAACGCGGAAAAGGTATGAAGTTCGTAGGGGATTCACGTGTTAAAGCGAATAACCGTATGCCGAACGTGCCGAAAGATTATACCGAATATCCAGGGAAAACAGAAGCTTTCTGGCCTGACTTCTTATTAAAAGAATGGATGGTTGGTGCAGTTTTCTTAATCGGTTATTTACTATTAACTGTCGCACATCCTTCACCACTAGAGGGTCCGGCAGATCCAACTAATGCATCTTATATTCCGTTACCGGACTGGTATTTCTTATCGATGTACCAATTATTAAAATATACTTATGCATCTGGGCCATATAATGTAATTGGAGCTATGGTTATCCCAGGTATTGCATTCGGTGCATTAGCATTAATACCATTTTTAGATACAACACCTGAACGTCGTCCGTCAAAACGTCCATTACCGACAGCTTTCATGTTGTTAGCAGTAGCAGCACTTATTTATACAACTTGGGAATCTGTAGAAGCAACTGATTGGGATGCGGTTGATGCACAAGGTGAAATTACGGATAAACATTTAGGGCTATTGCCTGATGTTGAAGTCGACGAAACTTCTGAAGGCTATGAAATTTACCAAGCACAAGCTTCATGTATTGGCTGTCACGGTGGAGACTTAGCTGGTGTATCAGGACCAATGCTTTTAGGTAATGAATTAACAGCAGAAGAAGTACAAGAAGTAATTGTAAATGGTCGTGGTGGTATGCCAGCAGGAACATTTACAGGTACTGATGAAGAGCTTCAAGTTTTAGCTGAATTTATTGCTGGATTAAAAGAAGCAGAATAATAATATTTAATTTAGAGAGGGTCAGAATTCTGACTCTCTTTTTTTGATAGATTACTAGAAATATATTAATTAGAGTCTAAGATTTCTGTTGCTTGGCAGCAAAGATTCTTTATTCAAAATTAAAGGAAAATTTTGCTTCTCGCCTAAAGCATGTTTATAATAAAAGACGTACATTGTTTATGTAAGTTGCACAAAATACATATGAAATGAAGATTTATTAGGAAAAGAAGGAGAAAAAATGAAAGCATATATCATGCAATTATGGTATTTAATGAACCATCGTGCCTTTTTAAGCTTATTACTTGTTGTTAACTTATTCGGTACAATTTACGGATATTATTGGTATAAAGGGCAGCTTGCAGCTACAGATCCGATTTATTACATTTTCGTTCCAGATTCTCCAACTGCGAGTTTATTTTTCTGCTTTGCCATTATTGGGTGGCTATTAGGGAAAAACTATAAACTAATGGAAGTGCTAGCACTTATTACGCTCATTAAATATGGCTTATGGGCTGTTGTAATGAATCTTCTTACATTGGCGGAAACCGGGGAATTAGGAGCAGCTGGGTGGATGCTTGTGGCATCGCATTTCTTAATGGCTGTTCAGGCAGTTTTATATTTACCGAAATACCGATTTAAAATGTGGCACGTGATGGTTGGTGCCATTTGGACGCTGCATAATGACGTGATTGACTATTTATTTGGTCAAATGCCGTTTTACCGTGTGATCAACCAATATCCAAGTGAAATTGGCTACTTCACATTTTGGCTATCTATTGCATGTATAATGCTCGCTTTTTTGGAAAGTCGCAAGCGCGAATATTTGCAACAACAGTAAAAAGCCTTTAAAATTAAAGAGAATTGAAGATATAGAAAGGGAGTTCGGAAATGGGAATGTATATCGTTTATTTTATCATCATTATGCTCTTGCCGTTGTACGCACAAATGAAGGTAAAAAGTACGTATAAGAAATTTGCAAAAGTGTCTGCTGAAAAGGGTATGACAGGGGCGCAAGTAGCACGTTACATTTTAGATCAGCACGGCTTAACAGATGTGCGTGTCGTGCCAACACAAGGTTATTTAGCGGACCACTACAATCCCGCAACTAAAACAGTTGCGTTATCAGAAGACAACTATTACAACTCTTCGATCGCAGGTACAGCTGTAGCAGCGCACGAAGTAGGTCATGCGATGCAACATGCGGATGCATATTCGTTTTTAACATTACGTTCAAAATTAGTGCCATTGGCTAGTTTCTCTTCAAATATGTCATGGATTTTCGTGTTAATTGGTATTTTTTCATCTTTATCAGGTTTCCTATTGCTAGGTATTGCGTTATTAGCAGCAGGTGTTGTATTCCAATTAGTTACATTACCAGTCGAATTTGATGCATCAAAACGAGCTATGAACGAAGTCGTTTCTTTAGGGATTATTAACAATACGGAAGAACGTTCTGCACGTAAAGTATTAAATGCAGCAGCAATGACATATGTTGCAGCAGCAGCTGTAGCAGTAATGGAGCTATTACGTTTAATCTTAATTTACACTGGTATGACTTCAGACGATTAATAAAGAAAACTGGCCGGAACATATTAAGTTCCAGTTCACGAAAAAAAGCAATTGCTCGGTGCAATTGCTTTTTTTGTTCCTCCATTTATTTGGAGGTTATCCCATTATTTATTCATTTTAATCTAGTGGTTGTTTTTTATCGTCTAATGTAAAGCCTTCACCGGACACATCATGAACGTCCATAATCGTAACAAACGCATGAGGGTCAATAGAATGAACAATGGATTTTAATCTTACAAGCTCACTACGTGAAACGACACAATAGAGAACATTGCGGTGTTCTTTCGTAAAGTGACCATGTCCATCAAAAATCGTTACACCACGATCCATATTTTTTGTAATTAAATCTGCAATCTCATCAGAGTGTAAAGAAATAATAAATGCACCTTTTGCTGAATAAGCACCTTCCTGAACGAAGTCAATCACCCGACCTCCTACATAGACAGCTACTAATGTATACATCATCGACCTTGCATCTAAAAACGTCATCCATGAAAAGATAATAACAAAAAAATCAAAGCCGAACATCGTTTTCCCCATGCTCCAGCCGAAATATTTATTGGCAAGTCGAGCTAAAATATCTACTCCACCCGTTGTCCCGCCAAAGCGGAAAACAATACCTAAACCGATACCGACAAATACCCCTGCGAATAAGGACACGAGAAATAAATCATCCTTCAAGTTCATGTTAAATTCATAGATTTGAAAGATTTTCAAAAAAACAGATACGCCAATCGTGCCGATTAATGTATAGATAAACGACTTTTTCCCGAGCAATTTCCAACCAAGAATAAACATTGGTATATTTAATAGTAAATTCATTAATGCTGGGTCCCAATTTAGTGTAAAATATAAAATAAGTGTAATACCACTAAATCCGCCTTCTCCTAGCTGGTTTTGCATATTAAAATGTACAAAGCCAAAACTAAAGATAGCGGAACCAATGAGGATCCCGATGATATTTTTTATTTTTATTCCTTGCATTGTCATCCTCCTATAATCTATTGTGAAAGAAAATATGTGTCGAAGCAGGAAAAAGGCTACATCGTTTATTATGTTGGATTTCGATGTATTTGACAACAGTGGGCTAAAACGAATCATTATTAGCGCCTGTGAACATATTATTGAAAACTAATTAGGATTATAGTCAAAAAAATAATGAAATACTGCATTAACTAAAGTTCAAAGGAGTTTTATGTAATGACAATTAAAGTCGCAATTGCTGGTGCACGAGGTAAAATGGGTATGGAGGCAGTTCATACGATAATTAAAAATGATGGAATGGAATTGGTTGCTGCCCTGGATTACAAAGACGTCGGCACAACGTTAGGAGAATTGGATGAGTTTCCAAAACAATATGAAGTTCCAATTTATACGAATTTCCCGGAACTTGTACGAGATACAAAGCCGGATGTGCTTGTCGATTTAACAAATCCACATTTCGTTTTTGAAAGAACTAAACAAGCATTATTACATAATGTAAGACCAGTTGTTGGGACAACAGGTTTTACAGATGAGCAGCTTGAGGAATTACAGCAATTAGCAAAAGATAAACAATTAGGCTGTATTATTGCCCCGAATTTTGCTATTGGTGCAATATTAATGATGAAATTTGCTAAAGAGGCTGCGAAGTATTTCCCGGATGTCGAAATCATTGAAATGCATCACGATCAAAAGCTGGATGCGCCATCTGGTACTGGAATTAAAACGGCCCAAATGATTAGTGAAGTAAGAAACACTAAAGAACAAGGGCATCCGGATGAAAAAGAAACACATACTGGTGCAAGAGGTGCAAACATTGAAGGCATGCATGTTCATTCCGTTCGCCTACCTGGTTTAGTGGCGCATCAACAAGTTTTGTTTGGTGGGACAGGTGAATTATTAACAATCCGTCATGATTCTTTAAATCGAGGTAGCTTTATGGGTGGAGTTACATTTAGTATTGAAAAAGTTATGAATTGTAATACATTAATATACGGATTAGAGAACATCATTTAGAAATGAGATGAAATTTATGAAAATTGCATTAATTGCACATGATCGAAAAAAAGACAATTTAATTCAATTTGCCATTGCATATCGGGATATTTTGGAAGAACATGATCTGTATGCGACAGGTACTACTGGTACAATGATTGAGGCTGAAACAGGACTTAACATTACAAAATTCCGTTCGGGTCCATTAGGAGGGGACCAACAAATTGGTGCCATGATAGCGAACAATGATATGGATATGGTTTTTTTCTTCCGTGACCCATTGACTGCACAGCCACATGAGCCGGATGTAATGGCATTAGTGCGATTATGTGATTTATATCATATTCCCCTTGCGACAAATATGGGGACTGCAGAAATTTTACTAAAGGGTTTGCAGGAAGGCTTTGTCGATTGGCGCATTTTAGCGGAACGCAGAAAATAGTGAATAAAGTAATCATGCTAAAGCATAATTGCGGTAAAATATTTACTAACGAAAGTTAATCGTATTGTTGAGAGGATGGGGAGACTAATGAAAAAACTTAAAATTGGTATTACATGTTACCCGACAGTTGGAGGTTCTGGTGTTATCGCCACAGAACTTGGAAAGATGCTAGCGGAACGGGGACATGAAATTCACTTTATTACATCGAGCGTACCATTTCGGCTTAATAAAATTTATCCAAATGTTTTTTTCCATGAAGTTGAAGTAAATAATTACTCAGTATTTCAATACCCACCATACGATATTGCATTAGCAAGTAAAATGGCCGATGTTATTAAGGAAGAAAAACTAGATATATTACATGTACATTATGCAATTCCTCATGCTGTTTGTGCCGTTTTGGCAAGACATATGAGTGGTGAGAATTTTGGCATCGTTACAACTCTTCATGGGACGGATATTTCAGTTTTAGGTGAAGATTCGACATTAGCTCAGGCAATTAAATATGGAATTGATTGTTCGGATGCTGTTACCGCCGTTTCTGAATCACTAAAACAGCAGACATATGCCTTAATAGATACGAAACAGAAAATCGAAACAATATATAATTTTGTCGATGACAATGTGTTTAAACCAGTAGATCCAGGAAATTTAAAAGAGCAATTTGGTATTTTGCCACATGAAAAAGTAATCATTCATATTTCGAATTTCCGCAAAATAAAAAATTTACCGGATGTTGTAGATTCTTTTTTGAAAATCCGAGAAAAAATGCCGGCTAAATTGCTGTTAGTTGGAGATGGACCTGAAAAGCATCGTGTAACCGATCTTGTTAAAGTATCGCCATATAAAGATGATATTTTATTTTTAGGGAAACAGGAAAATATTACTGAACTTTTTGCGATTAGTGATTTGAAGTTACTACTTTCTGAGAAGGAATCTTTTGGCTTAGTACTATTAGAGGCAATGGCATGTGGAGTTCCTGGAATCGGTACAGCAATTGGTGGTATTCCGGAAGTGATTAATCATGGAGTGAATGGCTATTTAGTTCCTCTTGGCGATACTCAATCGGTCGCTGATTATGCGGTCGAATTATTGCAGGATGAAGTAAAACATGCAGCATTCAAACTGGCAGCATTACAGGCAGTACGTGAACAATTCCACGAATCGAAAATGGTAGAACAATACGAGCGAATTTATGAAAGAGTGGTTCAAGAAAAAAATGCACTGGCAAGCAGCTAAGAAAGTCATCAATACGATAGAGCAGGCAGGATTTGAAGCGTATATAGTAGGTGGGGCAGTCCGCGATTATTATTTAAAAAAAGAGAATAATGATGTTGATATTGCGACAAGCGCATTACCAGAAGAAGTTCAGGCGATTTTTACCCATACAATAGACGTAGGGATAGCCCATGGTACTGTGCTTGTCCTTGATTTTGGGGAACCGATTGAAGTGACGACATATCGAACTGAATCAGGTTATAGCGATCACCGCCGTCCGGATGCCGTTCATTTTGTCCGCAACTTAAAAGAAGATTTAAAGCGTCGTGATTTTACGATGAATGCTATGGCACTTAGCAAATCAGGTGACTATATTGATTATTATAATGGACGTCAGCATATTGATAATAAAGTAATTTGTGCTGTCGGTGAGCCACTTCAGCGATTTGAAGAGGACGCGCTTCGAATGCTGCGCGCTGTCCGATTTGCTTCACAGCTCCAATTCTCGATTGAACATCAAACTTTGCAGGCCATTCATCAAAAAGCATCTACCATCTCATATATTTCAATCGAACGAATTCAAGTGGAGCTTTCAAAAATTTTTACATCCAAACATACCCAAATGGGAATTGAGTATATTGAAAATACATCATTAAGCAACTATTTACCTGGTAAATTCAATCATCATAGTTGGACCGGGTTTGACTCAGAAGATCGGCAAGTTGGATGGGCATACTTTTGTCTAGTAAATGAAAGTGACCTTTCTTTACTTACGGCGTATCGCTGTTCAAACAAGGATAAACTGTTTACAAAAAGTGTTTTAGGTGCGTATGGATGCTTACTAAATGGTATGTCGCCGATTGATTTATTGCGCTATGATTTATCTGTTTTAGAAACTGCATGCCAATTTGCAAAATGGCAAAATAATGTTCTGCCTTTTTCTTTTGATAATTTAGTTTATCGAAAAAGCGCATTACCGATACAGCATGTAAATGAACTTGCTTTTTCCGGCAGAGATCTAATGGAGTGGTCTTCAAAAAAGCGTGGCGCGTGGATTAAAAGGACTTTGGATGCGGCGATTTTGGCTGTCTTAAACAGAGAAGTAGAAAATGATAAACAACAATTAAAGGAATGGTTTCATGCATTTCACGATGAAGGATGAAATATTAAAACGTTTTTTAAATGCGAACGGAGAACCGATTTCAGGGCAAGTGTTAGCAGATGAGCTTCAAGTATCAAGAACGGCTATTTGGAAACACCTGCAAACATTGAAGCAAGAAGGCTATGAGTTTGAAACGGTAAAAAAAAGAGGTTATAAGCTTGTGACAGTACCGGATAAAGTCGATATGGGTCAATTACAACAATTTTTAAAAACAGACCGATATGGTCGACAGGTGCATTATTTTGAAAGTGTAGAATCAACACAGTTAGTTGCCCATGAGCTTGTAAGAGAAGGTGCGCCTGATGGCACGGTTATAATTGCAGAGCATCAAACAGCAGGACGTGGACGCATGATGCGTGAATGGGAATCATCGGAAGGGAAAGGAATCTGGATGACGATTATCATTCGACCTGAAATTGCCCCTCATCAAGCCCCGCAGTTTACACTTGTTACAGCTGTAGCAGTTGTAAACGCCATGAAAGCTATGTTTAAAAATTTTACTCCTGAAATTAAATGGCCGAATGATATTTTAATTAAAGGTAAAAAAACGACGGGGATTTTAACCGAGATGGTTGCAGAAGCAGATCGGATTCAGGCTTTATTAATTGGTATCGGGATCAATGTAAATCATCAAATGGATGATTTTCCTGAGTCGCTGCAGTCAATAGCAACTTCAATTGCAATTGAAGAAGGTGAACCGATTGAGCGTGTACATCTAGTCGCAAATGTCCTTGATTTTTTAGAGCACTATAGTGATATGTATGTGAAAAACGGCTTCGGTTTCATTAAAACACTATGGGAAGAGTCTTCCGGTACGATAGGGAAAAGAGTAAAAGCAACTACTTTACGGGAAGTTGTTGAAGGAGAGGCAATCAGTATAACTGAAAACGGTGTGCTTGAAATCCGTCAGGCAAACGGTGAAGTTAAAGGTATATACTCTGCTGATATCGAAATATTGTAATTAAATATGCTGTACGTTTTCTTCCAAAATTGTTATAGTAGCTCTAGGACAGTATCAACTAAGAACTGTACCTATTTTGCTAGTCTATTATAAAATTATCTGCTTTGATCTACACAAGACAGAGACGGAAGAAAACACACGCGCTGTATTTAGAATCATTTCATTCTCTTTATTTAAAAGAAAGTATGAAATGCATTTCATTTACTTACGACACTACCTTTCTGTCTAATTATGGATAGAAGGGTATTTTTGTTTTCTTTCCATTTGAGGAGGAGAAACATGAAAACAACAACTCAGTTTTTAAAAATGAAGGAGCAGGGTGAAAAGATTGTCATGATTACGGCATACGATTATCCCGGTGCTAAATTTTCCGAGTCAGCAGGAGTTGACATGATTTTAGTTGGGGATTCATTAGGGATGGTTGTATTAGGCTATGAGTCTACAATGCGGGTTACTGTCGACGATATGATTCATCATAGTAAAGCAGTTCGTCGTGGGGCACCCGATACGTTTATCGTCGTAGATATGCCTTTTGGCTCGTACCACGGTGATGTGAATGAAACACTTAAGACAGCGGTCCAAATGATACAGCTTACAAATGCAAATGCACTTAAGGTGGAAGGCGCGGATAATGTGATTCCTGTTATTAAGAAACTAACGGATGCAGGGATTCCGGTCGTTGCACATTTAGGCTTATTACCACAGTCTGCAGGTGTTCTAGGGGGCTATAAAGTACAAGGAAAGACTTCTGAGCAGGCCGAAAAATTAATTAATGATGCATTACTTGTCGAACAAGCAGGTGCGTGTGCTGTCGTGCTTGAATGTATTCCACACCAGCTAACTGAGATTGTATCAGAAAAGTTGACGATTCCGACAATTGGAATTGGTGCAGGCGCTAAGGCGGACGGTCAAGTATTGGTATTTCATGATTTACTGCAATATGGAAATCACCATATTCCGAAATTTGTGGAAAGTTTTGCACACGTAGGCGATGAAGTTGAACGTGGAATCATTAGTTACACACAAGCGGTTAAAGCAGGAACGTTCCCTACATTACAGCAAAGTTTCACGATGAAAGAAGACGAATTAATAGAGCTTTATGGAGGCGTAAAATAATGATCATCCTATCGACAATTGCTGAGCTTCGAAAAGCTGTAGTTAACGCCAAAAGTAGCAAGCAATCAATCGGTCTCGTTCCAACAATGGGCTATTTACATGAAGGTCATCTAACATTAGCCAAAAATGCCCGGGAAGAAAATGACGTCGTTGTTATGAGTATTTTTGTAAACCCGACACAGTTTGGGCCGAATGAAGATTTTGAATCATATCCGCGTGATTTAGAGCGTGACACAAAGCTAGCGGCATCAGTTGGTGTGGATTATATTTTTGCACCATCCGTTGAGGAAATGTATCCACATGATGGTGGTATATACATCCGTGCGGGACGACAGGCACAAACTTTGTGTGGTGCAAGTCGGCCAAGTCATTTTGATGGGGTATTGCAAGTTGTTGCAAAGCTCTTTAATTTAGTACAGCCGGACCGTGCCTACTTCGGGCAAAAGGATGCACAGCAAGTTGCAATTATCCAAACAATGGTCCGGGATTATAATTTCCCTGTGGAATTGCGTGTAGTTCCAGTTGTACGAGAAGGTGACGGCTTAGCAAAATCAAGCCGGAATGTTTATTTGTCTTCGATTGAGAGAATGCAGGCACCTGTTATTCAACAGGCGCTGCAAATAGCGAAATTTGAGTTAATGGATTCAGGGGACGTCGATAAGGCATTGGCACAAGCAACGAAAATTATTGAAGATAATACTGCCGGTAAAATCGATTACTTGAGCATATTAACGTATCCAGATTTGAAAGAAGTAGATGAGAACTCAGATCAAATACTTTTAGCTGCGGCAGTCTATATTGGAAAAACACGTTTAATTGATAATTTAATTCTTTCATTAAAAGGGGAACGTATTCATGCTTAGAATGATGATGAACAGTAAAATCCATCGTGCTCAAGTAACACAGGCGGATTTAAATTATGTAGGTTCGATAACAATCGATCAGGATATTTTGGATGCGGTAGGGATGTTACCGAACGAAAAGGTGCATATCGTAAACAACAATAATGGTGCACGTTTTGAAACATATATAATTGCAGGTGAGCGCGGTTCAGGCGTCATTTGTGTAAATGGAGCAGCTGCACGTCTTGTTCAAAAAGGTGATATCGTCATTATTATTTCGTACGTATATGTGGACAATAAAGAAGTAGCGGATCACTATCCAACAGTAGCTATTATGGGAGAAGATAATAGAATTAAAGAAATGATCCACTATGAACCTGAAGCAACGATCATGTAGCAGTAAAAAAAACTGTGTTAAGAGTCAAATTGACTTTTAGTACAGTTTTTTTCATTTGTAACAAAAAGTTATTGAAGGCATAATTTTGTAATTATTATATTACGTCCCTGTAATATTTTTGAAACATTAAATGTGTACACTGAATTTAGTTTCATTACAAATGATACAGGGGGAAATGACTAATATGTTTCATAAAAGACTATTATGTAGCTTTGCCTTCATTATTTTTACATCTTTATTCTTTTCCAATGCCATTAGTGCAGCTACACATACAATTAAAAAAGGGGAAGAATTAGATAAAATTGCAGAGCGTTATAATACGTCTGTACATACATTATTGGAAATAAACGAGCTTGAAGACAAAAAGCAAGCGGTGACAGGCTATGTCCTACAGCTACCTGATCATATTAAAAATAATCAAAAGAAAGTAAAAGAAAAGAAAGAAAAGAAAGAAAAAAAGGAAAAGCTGGATGATTTTGAAGTGGTTAAAACGTTGACTGTTGAAGCAAGTGCCTTCACAGCTTCCTGCAAAGGCTGTTCAGGTAAAACGGCATCCGGCATCAATCTTAAAAAAAATCCCGATGTTAAATTAATTGCAGTTGACCCTAAAATAATCCCACTAGGAACAAAAGTCTGGGTGGAAGGCTATGGGATTGCGGTTGCTGGAGATACTGGCGGCTCGATAAAAGGATCCAAAATTGATGTGTTTGTTAAAACGAAAAAAACTGCCCTTAACTGGGGTCGTAAAAAAGTTGAAATTAAAATATTAAAATAAACCTTCCACAATCAGTAATTACTAAATATAATTGCTGATTTTTTGTTTTTAGGAATAAAAAAACGGTAAAAGTATAGTTTAGACTAAATACGTTAATTGGCTATTTCGTAGTGTGCAATAACTGGAATCACTTATTAATGATACAGAGTAAAGGTGCTAGGTTGCATTCCAGAAATTGTCATGATAATGTGAAAATTGAGGTGGTTAAATGGAAAACTTTGATTTAGCTGTAATAGGAGCAGGACCAGGCGGATATGTTGCCGCAATTCATGCAGCAAAAAGCGGATTGAAAGTAGCGCTTGTCGAAAAGGACAAAGTTGGGGGGGCTTGCTATAACGTAGGCTGTATTCCTTCGAAAATTATGCTCGAGCATAGTAAATTGGTGCAGGAAATTCGACGCGGGACAGATTGGGGAGTTACTGTTCCTACAATTAATATCGATTTTCCGAAATTAATGCAACGAAAAGATAAGGTTGTAGCAGAATTACTATCAAATATTGAAACTTTTATTGATAGTGCGCAAATTACGATGTTTAGAGGAAAAGCAATCGTAACGGCAGAGCGGAAAGTGATAGTTGGAGATGATGCATTCACGGCCAATAATGTAATTTTAGCAACGGGTAGTCGCCCATTTGTTCCTCCGTTTAAAGGAATTGAAACTGCAAATTACTATACAACGGATACTTTCTTTTCCATTCAGGAGCTTCCAAAGCAGCTGACGATTATCGGTGGTGGTGTTATTGCAATTGAAATGGCGTTTGCTTTAGCGCCTATGGGTACTAAAGTGACTGTACTCAATCATAGTAAAGATATTCTGCAAACTGAAGAACCGGATGCCCGACCAATTATTAAACAGAAAATGAGCGATCTGGACATTGAACTGATTACAGATTTTACATTTGAAGAAATACATGCAGATTATGTGCAAACATCGATCGGAAATTTCCCTTATGAAAATTTATTATTTGCAACAGGGCGCCGTCCAAATACTGAAATCGCTGAGGCGTTGGAAATGCAAATGGATGGTCGTTTAATTAAAGTGAATAATCATTATGAAACTAGCATTCCGGGGATTTTTGCCATTGGGGATTTAGTAGGTGGCTTCCAGCTTGCACACTCTGCCAGTGCAGAAGGCGTGCATGCGGTGGACTTCATTTTAGGAAAACATCCGAAAGTAATTAATCAGCAGGAAATACCGCGTTGTGTCTATACACATCCTGAGATTGCCACATTCGGTATGCTTGAACATGAAGCGCCAGCAGATTCAATTGTGACAAAAATGTACTTACCGACCAACCCTAAAGCGCTGTTGGAAGGGAATACACAAGGCTTTATGAAATTTGTCGCGAGTCCTGAAGGGGATATTTACGGTGCATGTGTTGTAGGTGATGGTGCGACTGAAATGATTAATTCTATGCTTGCGGCAAAAGTACTTGGCGGATCTGTTAAAGACTTAGCACGACTGATTTTCCCTCATCCGACAGTAAGTGAGCATGTTGGGGATGCAGCTAGATCTGTTTTCGGCAAAGCGATTCACGCAAAGTAACTTTTGGTATTCAACGGGGCAAATAATCTCTGTTATTCCTCTTAAAATCCAATTTCTTTTTTATTTCCACTAGTTTTTATATACTGGATATAGACAAACCTAGTAGAGGTGACCCTATGGAAATACAGCCAATGGAGCTTGTAGAAAAAGAAGTTGAAGAAACATTATATCAATGTATTGATTTAAAAATAGAAGAAGACTATATTGCAATGGGGCAAATTTTTGCCAAAGTACTTGCACTACTTCAGCAACATAAGCTGATTAGCCCTACATTACAGGTTATTATCGAACCGGGTAAATGCCTAACAGAAACGCGTATATTGCTCGAAAGCTTGCAAGAGGCGCAAAGAAGACATGTTTCACGCAGAAAGCTTCTTACTCATCGGCAAATTTTAAATGTATGGTTACGTAAAAATCAATATTTCCAACGTGAAGTATTACCAGGCTTTTTCTAGTGAATTAAAATAATTTTCAGATTATTATAATTTTCCCGTTGCATTTTATATTTCTTTTCTATAAAATAAATAGTGTCTAGTAAATAAAGTAGGCATGGTGGAGTCAGTCAAATCTGGCACCCCCATGCCTTTTTTTTTGAAAAAGGGGGATTATGATGTTTATTTTTCAAATTGTTATTGTATTGTTGGCAACAAAAATAGCAGGACATTTTACAGTACGTCTTGGACAGCCTTCAGTATTAGGGAAAATTTTAATCGGTATTATTATTGGTCCTGCTATGCTTGGATGGATAACCGACAGTGAAGTTATGCAAACATTTAGCCAAATCGGTGTTATTCTATTAATGTTCCTGGCTGGTCTAGAAACAGATTTAGAAGACTTGAATGCTAATATGAAAGGTGCTATTTTCGTAGCGATCGGTGGCGTTATTTTACCAATCGCAATGAGTTATCCTTTAGCTCTCTCTTTTGGATTGACGCAAGGGCAGGCTATTTTCATCGGTTTAACATTAGCAGCGACATCTGTAAGTATTTCAGTTCAAACATTAAGTGAAATTGGTTGGTTGAAAAGTAAAGAGGGTTCGGCACTATTAGGTGCTGCTGTTCTAGATGACATTATTGTAGTTGTCCTAATAGCGATTGCGATGAGCTTCCTTGTAGGGGATGACGTTTCTATTCCGGCATTAATCGGTGGAAAGGTATTCTTCTTCGCTTTATTGTTTGTAGTAATGAAATGGGTGATTCCACCATTCATGAAGGCGTTCAGTAAATTGCGTGTTACAGAAGCAACCTTATCCGGCGCGCTTATAGCTTGTTTTGCTTTAGCTTATGTCGGTGAGCATTACTTTGGTATAGCGACGATTATTGGCGCATTCTTTATCGGTATTGCTATTGGCCGAACTCCATTCAAAGAGGCGGTAGAACATAAAGTAGAACCGATAGCGAGTGGAATCTTTGTCCCATTTTTCTTCGTAAGTATTGGATTATCTGTAACATTTGTTGGCATTACAGAAAATATTTGGTTTTTAGTTATCTTCTCAATCGTGGCGATTTTATCAAAACTTATCGGATCAGGTATTGGTGCGAAGTTGGCAGGATTCAATTGGAGGTCTTCTATAGGAATCGGAGCAGGTATGATTTCACGTGGAGAAGTGGCATTAATTCTTGCGGGGATGGGCTTATCAAGCGGCCTTTTACCGGCTGAGGATTACACACCAATGGTAATCGTCATTATTATTACTACATTAGTAACGCCACCAATGCTTAAAGGGATTTTCGGCAATCGTTCACATCATATAAAATAAAAAGGTTGAATGAGTCCCTATTTTATTGTATTCTGTTATTTAGGTGCCAAAACCTCTGTGAAGATTTAGTCTTCACAACAAAAGTCTCCACCAACAGCACGGATTTGCTGGGAGACTTTTGAATTGTGCAGGGAGATGAGCCCCTGCACACCCTTACATAGTGTATTAACCTAGTATTGTCCTCGAGACGGTACTAGGTTTTTTTATGTTAAAGATGCAATTTAGCATCAGGTGCTTCAATTTATTAGAACAATTGAGGATATATTAGAATAAGAGACGCAGATATTTGAAAACCTGTTATACATATTTGAAAAATACATACGCATATTAGAACAGTTAGCAGATATTTTAGAAAATCACGGTTTTTTTTGAACAAATAGATTTTTATTAGAAAATTTCAGATTATATTAGAATTTTGAAAACGTTACTATAAAAGCTCTGAGCTGCAGCGCAACCTTCCACTTCGTAATGGCTTCATCAGCATTTCTATCCATTTACATGACCTCCTTACCTTTAATATGATAAAATGCGCTTATATTACTTGAACTGTGAGCTGAAGAAAATGAATGAAAGTCAAAAATATGCAATCGTTGACATTGAAACTACCGGTCATTCACCTGCAAGCGGCGATCGCATGATTCAAATTGCCATCGTCATTATGCAAGACTGGAACATTACAAAAAAATATTCAACTTTTATACATCCCGGGAAACCGATACCGTTGTTTATACAAGATTTGACGAATATTACGGATGAGCATGTCAAGGATGCATTACCATTTGAAGCACATGCGGATTATATTTATGAACTATTGGAGGATGCTGTATTTGTAGCGCATAATACGGATTTTGACTTATCATTTTTGCAGGCAGAATTTAATCGGGCCGGCTTACCGAAATGGTACGGGAAAAAAATCGATACGGTTGAACTGTCGAAAATTCTTTTTCCAATGTCCTTAAGCTATAAATTGGCTGATTTAGCGAGTGATTTGAATATTCCTCTACAAAGTGCTCACCGCGCTGATGATGATGCACTTGCTACAGCCTATTTACTGAAGTATTGCTGGCATGAACTTTTAACGTTGCCATTAGTTACATTGGAACAGCTGCATAAACGCTCGTTTCGTTTAAAAACAAATTTGGCACAGCTATTTTTTGATGCGCTTGTGATAAAGCGTAGTAAAACGTTAACAGATGATGCGCATGTTTATTTTAATAAAATTGCGATTCGTAAAATGGCACCGACCCCAAAAGGATATGACGACGAGTTGGAATATCCTCAATCAACCGATGAAAAATTAGCTTTATTATTAAAGGGGATTTCCAATTTCGAAGTGCGTCCGCAGCAATTTCAGATGATGGATAGTATTTGGAAAGTGCTTAATGATAAAACCGAGCATGTCATTGAAGCTTCGACAGGTATTGGGAAAACGTTAGGTTACTTAGTACCAGCCATCTATTATGCCAAGAAAACGAAGCGAAAAATTGGAATCAGCACCTATACATCGCATTTGCTAGATCAGCTTCTGCAAAATGAAATTCCCGTATTGGAGCAAGCACTTGGCCAGCCAATTAAAATTGCACTTTTAAAAGGGATGGGCAATTATATCGATATAGAGAAATTCGAGAAGCAATTGAAAACACTTGATGATTCATACGATCAAACGTTTACGCTATTACAAACACTTATTTGGCTTGCCAAAACAGTAACAGGGGATTTAAATGAGTTAAACGTTTCAGGTGGCGGTCAGCTTCTGCTCGATAAAATACGTAAAACTACATTACCAAAAACGACGATGCCGCTTTACGACTTTTATTCTCGTGCAATACAAAATAGTCGCCAAGCCGATATTATAATAACGAATCATGCCATGCTATTAAGCGATTTAGTCCGCAATGAGCAGATTTTCGATTCTTTAGGTGGCTGGATTATTGATGAGGCCCACCAATTTATTCAAGCTGCCATCAATCAAGATGAAAAAATATTTACGTACATGAATTGGAAATATTTATTTGGACAAATTGGAATAAATGAAGATGAACAGCTCTTTTATAAAATTCGTCGTGTCGCATTAAAAAAACAGTTGCTAAATATTCAAACGCTCGACCAGCTGGAGAAGCGATACATCCATATGGTTCAGACATTTGATACGGCGATGGCTGCATTAATTCGTGAAGTAAAGGCAGTTGTCAGCAGACAGTTTAAGCCGCTTCAAAAAATTGAATTATTTATCAGCGATCTGCAATTGCCGCACGAAGTCTTTTTGAAAGTATCTTTAACAGTACAACGGTGGATTGATGATGCAAGTGCACTTATACAGCAATTTAGTTCGGGAGTAGACGAGTTGGCACCTGAGCATGAGTATTTAATTGAACAATGGCAGTATATTATTGGGGAACTTATGATAAAAATGTCAGAGTGGGATGAAGTGTTTCTTCAAAACGATTTAAATTATTCATGCTGGCTTGAGCTGGATAGACGAAGTGTCCCAGGGAGCATTCAGCTTTATAAGAAGCCAATCGACGTTACAGCAACGATAGGGAAGCTTTTTGATCCAATTCGTAGCAAAAGCGCAGTTATTTGGACATCGGGGACATTGACTGTACCAAGCAATGAACGATTCATTACAAATCAACTCGGAATCGATCCTTCTATTACAATAGAAAAATTGCATGCAGATTCGACCTACTACGATGGGGCGGAAGTATATATTGTAAATGACATGCCGGATATTCAAGCGGTTTCCCAATCCGACTATATCGAGGAAGTAGCGCATGCAGTGACAAATGCTGTGCGGATGACAGACGGAAGATGTTTCGTATTATTTACGTCGCAGGACATGTTGCGGAAAACGGTTGATCTTATTCATGAAAGTGAATTATTGAATGATTATATGATTTTTGCTCAAGGTGTCACATCAGGTAGCCGGATGCGCTTATTAAAATCGTTCCAAAAATTTAATCATTCCGTATTATTTGGAACAAATAGCTTTTGGGAAGGTGTAGATGTTCCAGGTGATGGACTGGCTGCGGTAATTGTCGTACGACTGCCTTTTTCTTCACCGGAAGACCCTTCGTTTAAGGCGCGCGCAAATTATATTACACAGCAAGGACGTAATTCGTTTACTGAACTGGCATTACCGGAAGCAATTATTCGATTTAAGCAAGGATTTGGCCGATTAATACGTTCTAGCCATGACAAAGGGGTATTTATTGTTTTAGACCGCCGCATAGAAACAAAATCTTACGGACAGCAATTTATCGAGTCATTACCGCCGGTTTCTATACAAAAACTGCCACTTCACAGTATGGTACAAAGTCTGGGAAATTGGTATAATGAAAAACGATGAGGAAGGAAAGCAGGTCGACAATCATGAAACAAAATTTTAAACGACGTACAAGTAAATATAATGTACGAACAAAGAAATCGAATTCCAAGGTGCAGTCATGAAAAACTGGATTTTATTTTCGGTTGTCTTTATTTTATCGTTGTCACTTGTCATTACAGTGTTCGTATTTTGGAAAGCCAATGCCCCGTTCAATGAAATTAAAGAAAAAGCGGAAAGTTTTGTGCTGGATACGAAAGCACTTGCTGTTGTTGAGAATTCCTATGTATACAATGGGAATAAACCCTATGTCACTGTATTTGGAGTGGATGAGTATGGGAAAGAAAAAGCAGTATTCGTCCCGATGAGTTTAGAAGAGAATTCAATGCAAGAAGTATTTTTAGCGGATGGTCTTACAGAAGAACAGGCAATGTCTGTCTTTAAAAATGATACAGATGCAAAAGAAATTCTTCATATGAAGTTAGGATTTGAGGAGCCGGGTCCAGTTTGGGAAATAACATACAAAAGTGAATCTGGCACCTTAAATTATGTTTATCTTCTGTTTGAAGACGGACAATGGTGGAAGCGCATATTGAATTTGTAGAGGAGAGAGCAACATGAAACAATTGTTAGCAAATCGTGTAAAAACTTTAACACCATCAACAACTTTGGCCATTACAGCTAAAGCGAAGGAGCTAAAAGAGCAAGGGATTGATGTCATCGGTTTAGGAGCGGGGGAACCTGACTTTAATACACCGGAAAATATTTTAATTGCTGCTAAAGAATCGATGGATGCAGGCTATACAAAGTATACGCCAGCTGGAGGCTTACCGGCATTAAAAAAGGCAATCATCGATAAACTGGCACGCGACAACAGCCTTACATATAAAGCTAATGAGATTATTGTTGGTGTTGGTGCTAAACACGTTCTGTATACATTGTTCCAAGTTATATTGAATGAAGGGGATGAAGTAATCATACCAATCCCTTATTGGGTTTCCTATCCGGAACAAGTGAAGCTAGCTGGCGGTGTTCCTGTCTATGTAGAAGGAACTCAGGAGCAAAGCTATAAAATTACAGCACAGCAATTGCGTGATGCTATTACAGAAAAAACAAAAGCGGTCATAATTAACTCACCATCAAATCCTTCTGGCATGATCTATACGAAGGAAGAGTTGGCAGAGCTTGCGAAAGTAGCGGAAGAAAAAGATATTTTAATCGTTTCAGATGAAATTTATGAAAAGCTTGTTTACAATGGAATAGAGCATTATTCGATTGCGCAAATTTCGGATGCCATTAAGGCACGTACAATTGTTGTGAATGGTGTGGCAAAATCACACTCTATGACAGGCTGGCGAATTGGTTATGCAGCAGGTGATGCGTCTATTATTAAGGCGATGACCGACTTAGCTTCCCATTCGACTTCAAATGCAACGACAACAGCCCAATATGCAACAATTGAAGCATACAACGGATCCCAAGAACCAGTAGAAGAGATGAGGCAAGCTTTTGAATCACGTTTAGAAGTGATATTCCCAAAACTAGCAGCAATTCCTGGAGTAAAAGTATTAAAGCCACAAGGGGCATTTTACTTATTACCTGATGTTTCGGAAACAGCAGAAAAAACAGGCTATGCATCTGTGGACGATTTTGTATCGGCACTATTGACTGAAGCAAATGTTGCAGTTATTCCAGGTTCAGGCTTTGGATCACCTGCGACAATACGTCTATCTTACGCAACATCTTTAGAATTATTAGAAGAAGCAGTTCGTCGAATCGAAGCCTTTGTAAAAGCAAAGTGGCAAGATTAAAAACAGCTGTAGCTTAACTTTTGGAGGACTTTATGAAGAAAATTATGATTAAAGATATGCCAAATAATATTGGCGAAACAGTAAAAATCGGAGCTTGGTTAGCAAATAAACGTTCAAGCGGTAAATTAGCTTTCTTACAATTACGTGATGGCTCAGGTTTTGCACAAGGGGTTGTCGTGAAAGCGGAAGTTGGCGAAGAACTATTCGCAGTAGCAAAGGGTATGACACAAGAAACATCACTGTACGTAATTGGGGAAGTAAAGGCAGATGAACGTTCATCTTTCGGTGCAGAATTGAATGTTACAGGTATTGAAGTAATTAGCGCAGCAAATGACTATCCGATTACACCAAAAGAGCACGGAACAGAATTTTTAATGGACAACCGTCACTTATGGTTACGTTCTCGTAAGCAGCATGCCATTATGAAAGTACGTAATGAAATTATTCGTGCTACATATGAATTCTTTAATGAAAATGGCTTTACAAAAATGGATCCGCCAATCTTAACTGGTTCTTCACCAGAAGGAACGTCAGAGCTATTCCATACTAAATATTTCGATGAAGATGCATTCCTATCTCAATCAGGTCAGCTTTATATGGAAGCTGCTGCAATGGCATTAGGAAAAGTATTCTCGTTCGGTCCGACTTTCCGTGCAGAAAAGTCAAAAACACGCCGTCACTTAATCGAGTTCTGGATGATTGAGCCTGAAATGGCATTTGTCGAGCATGATGAAAGTTTAGAAGTACAAGAGCAATACGTGTCACATATCGTACAATCTGTTCTGAAAAACTGTAAGCTTGATTTAGAGCGTCTTGGCCGCGACACATCAAAATTGGAAAATGTGAAAGCTCCATTCCCACGTATTTCATATGATGAAGCAATTGAGTTTTTACATGAGCAAGGCTTTGATGATATTCAGTGGGGTGACGATTTTGGTGCACCACACGAAACAGCAATTGCCAACCATTATGACAAGCCTGTATTTATCACTTGCTACCCAATCGGTATTAAACCATTCTACATGCAGCCACACCCAGAACGTGATGATGTCGTATTATGTGCAGACTTAATCGCTCCTGAAGGCTATGGTGAAATTATCGGTGGTTCTGAACGTATTTACGATTATGAGTTAATGAAATCCCGTTTGGAAGAACATAACTTATCATTGGATGCGTATGCATGGTATTTAGATTTATGTAAACAAGGTGCAGTACCTCACTCAGGCTTCGGCTTAGGTTTAGAGCGTACAGTAGCATGGATTTCGGGAACTGAACATATCCGTGAAGCGATTCCATTCCCACGTTTATTAAACCGTTTATATCCATAAACAATTTATATCTTATCTATGAGAAAGCGTCCGGAATATAACCGGGCGTTTTGTCGTTACGAGCGAACAAAGGGGGATTCAGCAATGTCAACAAATTTTAATCGAATCCGCGTTTGGACGGAGCAATTACAAGTTACTATTCCACAATTATTTTTTAAACATTATAGCGAGTTGAACATCCAAGATGATGAAGCATTGATTGTTCTACATTTACTAAGCTTTGAACAAGAGGGAATCGATTTTCCGACGCCGAATGATTTAATGCAAAGGACCAATTTTCAGTTAACGGCCATTTCTCAGATTTTGCAGCGCTTAATGCAAAAAGGCTGTGTCGAAATTTCTCAAAGTACAGATGAATCCGGACGAATTACCGAAAAATATTCAATCTATCCATTATGGGAGCGGCTTTTGGATTTGTTGCAATCTAAAGAGCAACAGCAGCATACGTCTGCCACAAAATTGGACGAGGCGAAGATTTTCCAGTTGTTTGAGCAGGAGTTGGGGCGTTTACTTTCACCGATGGAAATTGAAACGATCGGTATGTGGATGGACTTGGACCAACACAGTCCGGAAATTATTAAAGCAGCATTAAAGGAAGCGGTACTCGCAGATAAAGTTAATTTGCGTTATATTGATCGTATTTTAATCGAATGGAAAAAGCGTAATATAAAGACGCTAGCACAGATTGAAAAGCATAGTGAGCAATACCGTAAAAATACGATGCAACCATCATCTACCCAAGCGTTAAAACAACAGGAAACTCAGCAAACGAAAAAAGTCTCATTTTATAATTGGTTAGAGGAGCGAGAATAGGAGGGCGCTTAATTTACTATGTTAACAAAAGTGAAATGGAATCACTTCTTAGACGAGATGGACCGAATGTATCCTGATGCGCATTGTGAATTAGTGCATGACAATCCATTTGAGCTGACAATCGCTACATTATTATCTGCGCAATGTACCGATGTGCTCGTCAATAAAGTGACGAAACAATTATTTCAAAAATACAAAACACCTCAAGATTATTTAAATGTCCCATTAGAGGAACTTCAAAGTGATATTCGCTCGATCGGACTATATCGAAATAAAGCAAAGAATATTCAATTGTTGTGTGCACGTCTTTTAAATGAATATGGTGGTGAAGTGCCAGCTACGCGTGAAGAGCTAGTTACATTGCCTGGTGTCGGACGTAAAACGGCAAATGTTGTGTTATCCGTTGCATTTGATATTCCCGCATTGGCAGTTGATACACATGTAGAGCGTGTTTCTAAACGATTAGGTCTTTGTCGTTGGAAAGACAGCGTGCTGGAAGTTGAAGAAATGATAATGAAAAAAACACCGATGGACCGATGGAGCCGTGCTCATCATCAAATCATATTCTTTGGACGCTATCATTGTAAAGCGCAAAATCCGGGCTGTGGGACATGTCCACTGCTGGATGATTGTCGTGAAGGACAAAAGCGCTTGAAAAAAGGCTTGGTGAAAGTATGATATTAGTGAATACAGAAGCCATTTCAAAAGAAATAGTCGATCGCTGGTATGAAGAGTGGGAAGCGATACGTGAAGATATTCATAATGCCCATGAACGTCGTGACGGTTCGGCTATACAATTTATGCAAAAAGGGATCGAACTTTTTGAAGGATTTCTTATGACTAGTTCAATAACGGAAAATACAGTATTCTCTCAGCAAAATGTGTACGAGCTTATGCCAATTAATGGCATGGAGCGCCTGCAGTTTGTTAAAATGCGTCCGGGTCAATATGCATGTTATAGACAGCTGGATGAGCTTTTTAAAGAAACGAAAAAGCGCTGTGCCCGATTAAGACTGAAAAAATAAACATAATATATCGAAAAAAAGAGCTACCTATTATTATGAAATAATGGGTAGCTCTTTACAGACTGTAGACAAACTCGAAGAAATTCGGGTTTGCCTACAGTCTTTTTTATTAAAATAAAGTTAACTAATCAAAACCGTTGATTTCCATTCCGGGACCGATGCTTTCCCCGGGCACGGCTCCAGCTAACTAAATTGTGCCTACAACGGCAGGCACAATTTAGTGGATCTTCCGCGCGTGCGTTTCCCGGTGGAGTCACGGTCCCTCCACTCCAATCAACTTATTCATCGCTTTAAATAAAGTGAGATACGATATCTACGATGACTAGTAATCAATTTAAATCAATGAACATGAACAACTTATTCCTGCTAAGCATCTAGTAAAAATTTATAATAATAAGACAAAAGGTCTCTCGAGACCTTTTGTCGACAATCTGAAAAGAGCTACCTATTATTATGAAATAATGGGTAGCTCTTAAAATTTGTATTATTTAATCGTCATCTGAATCTTCAGGATTCGTTTCGCCACCGCCTGGTTGAGGAGGGGTAGGCTGATTCGGTGGTGATGTTTCAGGATTTGGGGACTCTGGCTCTACAGTATTGCCATTTCCGTTCCCATTACCATTCCCGTTATTTCCATTACCATTACCTGGATTCTGATTGCCGTTGTTGTTTCCATTCCCATTGTTTGGCAGTGAAGGGTTCTCAGGGCTACCTGGATTTTCCACTTCTTCATTTGGCTCCTCAGGCTCTTCTGGCTCTGGGGATCCCGGGACGAATAATGTTACAGCAGCAGGGTCACTCCGTAGATCACCGGAAATGGCTGTGACTGTAAATAGATATTCTTTTCCACGTTCTATATTTGGTACTTGTATAGAAGTTGCGCCTGAAACTGATAGAACAGTTGCAGAACCGCCATCTACTGCCATTGATACTTCATATGTGACTGGATCTTGTGCGTCCCCATCTTCAGCATTTTGTGATGGGTGTGACCAAGTTACATCTGCAAGCTGAGCCACTTCGTTAAATGTCGCCTGTAAGCCAGTTGGTGCTTCCAATGTTTGAGGGACAAATTCCTCTGTATATTCAGTAGGCTCTGTCCCTTTGACAAATAACTCTGTAGTACGCTGATTTGCAGGTGTATATTCATTGGCCAATTTTAATGGGTTGGACCCAATTACTATCGAAGCCGACACAACAGAACTTGGCTGTTTAAACGTTGATGATGGATTATGCTGATTTAAATCTGTCATGATTGATTTAAACAAAGTTTGTGGCAACCATCGCTCTTCCCATGTCGTAATAGCATCCTTACGTTTGGAATAACCGCCCCAAATGGCGATTGAATAGTTTGTTGTATAGCCGGCAAACCATGTATCCGGTACGGAACTGCTTTTCAGATTATATTTTTTGAATTCATCGGAATCGTAATTTGTCGTACCTGTTTTACCTGCAATATCAACGCCTGAAACGCTAGCGCGTGGTGCAGATGCATTATTTTTGTTACTTACTACGTCGCGTAAAATATCAGTTACCATATAAGCTGTATAATCGCTCATGGCAGGCTTTGATTCAGGCTTATATGATTTTGACGTTTTACCATCACGGAATACAATTTTATTAATAGAATGGGCATCATTGTAAATACCATTATTACCGAATGCGGCATAGGAAGCGGCCAGTTGAATCGGCGAAATAGTTGTACTACCACCACCAATTGCTTCTGATTCCGTCAGTCCTTTTGATTTAATGCCTAAGTTTGATAAAAATTGCTGTGCACGTTCTGGACCGACTTCACGGAATGTTTTAATGGCTGGGATATTACGTGACGTATAAAGTGCTTGACGTACAGTCATTGTTCCTAAATATTTCCCGTCCCAGTTTCCGATAACTTGATCTGAACCGCTGTAAGTCATTTTTTCATCGACCGTTGTTTGACCTGTTGACCATTTTAAATATTCAAAAGCTGGACCATAATCAATTAAAGGCTTTAATGTCGAACCGGGCTGACGATCTATTAAATCATCTGCGTAGTTAAAGTTAAATCCTGTATAATGACGACCTCCACCGATCGCGCGAACTTCACCTGTTTGTGTATCAATAACTGCAACGCCCGCCTCGATTTTTTCAGTAGGGAAGTTACTGTCATTGTTCATTCGATCTTCTACAATTGCTTGTGCTTTCGGATCAAGTGTTGTATATACTTTAATTCCTTCTGAAAGCAGTTCACCATCGCCGTTTTTTTCTATTTCAGACATCACCACATCCAAAAAGGCAGGATATTTTGTAGTGCTGTTTGCGACACGATCTTCCTCAGGAATTAAACCTCCTGTTACAGGAGCGGCTATTGCTTCTTGAGCCTCTGCTTCGGAAATTTTACCGTGCTGAACCATAAGTGATAGCACGATATTACGGCGTTTTTTAGCACGGTCCGGTTTTTTGTATGGATTGAAATTGTTCGGGCTTTGCGGCATACCTGCTAATTGAGCAGACTCTGCTAACGTCAATTCACTTAATTCTTTTCCGTAAAATTCTTTAGCTGCTGTACCGAAACCATGAATTCTGCCGGACATTAGTACTTTATTAAAGTACATTTCAAAAATTTCTTCTTTACTATATTTACGCTCTAATTGAATCGCAAGCCAAGCCTCCTGTGCTTTACGTTCCAGCTTTTTCTCATTTGTAAAGAATGAGTTTTTAACAACTTGCTGTGTAATCGTACTGGCACCCTGAGCCCCGAATCCGTCCCGGACGTTGGCAATGACAGCACCACCTAAACGCCAGAAGTCGATTCCGAAGTGTTCAAAGAATCGTGCATCTTCAGTTGCGATAATCGCATCAATCATTTGCTGAGGAATATCTTCGTATTTTACAAAATTACGTTTTTCTGCTCCGATTGTAGCGAATAATTCACCATTTACATCGTAAAATTCAGATGAAATAGGATCTTTCAGTAATTCTTCATCTAATTCAGGAGCCTTACTTACATAATAGCCAAATAGTGCGGCACCGCTTAAAAAGCCTAAAGCACCGATTAGAACGATTGCCATTACAATACGCTTAACCCAGTTGCCAGCCGATGTTTTTGATTTTGATTTTTTCGATCTGTTATTTTTTTGACGTTCGCGTTTAATTTCCTCGCGCGTTTTTCTTTTTTCCGTCACGTTAGTTCTCCTCACTTTCACAAACATTCCCGTTTGCGATTAACTTTTTAACCGCATCTAAATAATCGAGCCTTGGTAAATAGCCTTCGTTAATTTCGATAGCCTGTTGCTCGAAAACGGTTAATGGTATTGATTTTCTGCCACCCTCATGCATTTTTTTAAATACATTGGCTACAACATTATAAGGCATGACAAAATTTCGATTTAATGAACTAAACCGTATGATGAAAAATGCAATTCCTCGTTGATTTGTCACCGATTCCATATGAGTCATTTGGTGAGGGTGGATGTTTTTTAATGGGAAGGATGTTTTATTATCAGTTTCCTTTGCTTCAAAGTCGATATAATAACCATTCCAGACGCCATTATAATCCGTTGTGGAAGGGGTGCGGAAGTAAGCTTCTTTAATAACCGCAGCACTTCTTGCCGGATAATCTACTTTGACGATTTGAATCGGAACAGGTTTCTTGTGTATATTTGCCAATTTCCTTTGTAAATAAAACAAATTTGTTTCATTTAAGTCATCTTCTAAGCTTTTTCCACGGTTACTGTAGGAAATGGCCCTTTTTTTTGCATCTTTGGCAACCGTTGAATGTTCAGCAGGGTCTTGTGTACTTTCCAACTTAGGCGCACTTTGATAGAGCTTTCCATTTGGATAACGAATGACCATGGAATCACCTTCTTTCCTAGCAGAAATAATACTTTAATAGTGTATCATAAACAGTGTACTCGTTAATAATTTTAAAAAAAACTATGCAAATTATAACATCTTTTGCCGAATAAACACTATTTTTGCCACATGACAAGGATTCTACAAAAAAAGCAAGAATCATTGTGAAAAGGGGGCATTATATGTCGAAATTATCACGCTTAATAGAACAAGTTGAAATGGCAGAAACGTTATTAACATTGCAAATGGAACGTGAACAATTAAGGATGAAGATCGATCATTTAACAAATTTAATTTCGGTTTCTCAAAAAGTTAGCTTAGCAGAAATCAAGAGTCAAGTAAAGAATACGTGTTCGCATATAAGTAGTACTATCGATGAGAATTTGATACACTAAACGATAATACAGACGAAATTATTTGAGGTGCTTTTTATGCGATTATTAGAAGAAACTTATATATTAATAGATGAATGTGAAGCGTGTTTACAACGTTTCCAGGAAATGCGGCGTTTGGACATGGAGCCTGACTTCTTTAATGACGTCAAGCCCCATGTTGATATCGTCCATACACGTATTCAGGAATGGCAGCAACTTGCGGCACATTGGATTAAAAGCACGTATCCTAAAAATTTATATGTACAGCAAATTGACCACGCAGCAGATGCGATGGAGCAATTTGTTGTACAGTCTTTTTATAAAGGGACTAGTAAAAAACGCTTTATCCAGTCGATTCAATCTGCACAATATACATTAAAGCTTCTCGTTTCCAAGATTGAGGAAGGTGAAGACGATGTTCAGTAAGAAAAAAACGATTACTCAGCTTGTTGAGGAATGGCAATATGATGAGGAAATGAAACAAAATATTGTCGCAATGCATACAATTGAAGAAAAACAGGCTCAGTATGCGGAATTTCCATCAAACTTACATCCGTCAATCGTAAAGGCTCTGCATGGACGCGGCATTCATCAGCTTTATTTACATCAACGCCAGGCTTTTGATTATGCCGAACAGCAAAAGAATTTTACTGCTATTACACCGACCGCTTCAGGGAAGTCTTATTGTTATCATTTACCTGTTCTCCAGAAAATTTTGGAAGATCCTTCGAGCCGAGCGATTTATTTGTTCCCGACAAAAGCGCTTGCCCAGGATCAAAAATCGGATTTAAATGAACTGATTGAATTAATGGAAGAAGATATTTTAAGCTACACATACGATGGAGATACTGCACCCGGTATACGTCAAAAAATAAGAAAAGCCGGGCATATTGTGATGACCAATCCAGATATGCTGCATTCGGGTATTTTACCGCATCATACGAAATGGGTTTCGCTTTTTGAAAACTTAAAGTACATTGTTATTGATGAATTACATACGTACAAAGGCGTTTTCGGTTCACATGTTGCACACGTTATAAGAAGGCTTCTACGTATTTGCGAATTTTATGGAAGCAAGCCGATTTTTATTTGTACAAGTGCGACAATAAAAAACCCGAAAGAGCTTGCAGAAAGTTTGACTAATAGTGAGCATGTACTTATAGAGAAATCAGGAGCACCTGTAGGAAAGAAAACTTTTATTTTTTATAATCCACCAATCGTACATCCGACATTTGGAGTTAGACGTAGCGCGGTATTGGAGGTACGTGACATTTCCAAGCGTTTGTTTGAAGCAGGTATTCAAACGATTATATTCGCCAAATCAAGAGTTCGTGTCGAAATGCTTGTAACCTATTTAAAATCGCTAACATCGAAAAAAATAATGGATGAGTCCATTCAAGGATACCGGGGAGGCTATTTACCGAGTGAGCGACGTGAAATAGAAAAAGGTTTACGATCCGGTTCGATTCAAATGGTTGTCAGCACAAATGCACTTGAACTTGGTGTAGATATAGGTCAATTGCAAGCTTGCATAATGACAGGATACCCGGGCAACATTGCCAGTGCATGGCAGCAAGCAGGCCGGGCAGGGAGACGTCAGGATGAGGCACTTATTGTCTATGTTGCCCAATCTACAGCATTGGATCAATATGTCGTACAAAATCCTAGCTATTTACTAGGGAGTTCCCCAGAAGAAGCGCGTATTAATCCTGAGAACATTCTCATATTAATGGAGCATTTGAAATGTGCTGCATTTGAACTTCCTTTTTCAATGAATGATAGTTATGGAGAATTTGAAGTACAGGAATTACTCGCCTATTTAGAAGACGAAGGTGTACTCGTACGTACAAGTACGAAATGGCATTGGATGAGTGACAGATTTCCGGCCCATGAAATATCATTACGCTCAGCTGCACAAGAAAATGTCGTAATCATTGATATTTCAACACCGGCAAATACAAAGGTCATCGGGGAAATGGATACGTATAGTGCAATGACACTTTTGCACGAGGAAGCGATTTATATACATCAAGGGATCCAGTTCCAAGTCGAAAAATTGGATTGGGAAGAGAAAAAAGCATTTGTTCGTGAAGTGGATGTCGATTACTTCACCGATGCTAATTTAGCTGTCGAGTTAAAAGTATTAAGCGAAGATAAATCTGCACCTTTTAAAAATGCTACTGTAAGTTTTGGGGATGTCAGCATTTTAGCGATTCCAACCATTTTCAAAAAAATTCGATTTAATACACATGATAATATCGGCTCAGGTCCGATATCGATTCCACCAATGGAAATGCATACAAATGCAACATGGATGAGCTTTGAATTGCCTTATAATTGGACTGAGGAGCAGTTAACGGATGCTTTAACCGGTGCAGCCTATGCGATGGGGAGTTTTATCCCGATCTTCATTCATTGTGACCGATCGGATGTGTCGGTTGTCCCTCAAGTAAAGGCAGTACACAACGAAAAGCCGACATTGTTTATTTATGATAGCTATCCTGGTGGTATCGGTTTAAGTGAACGTGTTTATGATATATTGCTTTCCTTACTTGAACGAACTGCCCAACATGTGACGAACTGTCCATGTCAGCAAGGTTGTCCATCGTGTATCGGGGCACAAGATAGTTTAGGAGAAAGCAAAAAACAAGTTTTAAAAGTTTTGGATATTTTAATAAGTGAAATGATGTGAAGACATGTCGTATGAAAATAAGCTCCTACAAATGAAAAAGCTGCTTAGTAAAAATACAGGGCAAAAACAAGAAAAGCCTGCCTTCATAAAACCGGACCCACCATTTTATAGTGAACAGTGGCAGCAGGCTGGACTTCAGTTGGTTGAAAATGAATTTGGTATGCTTTTTAAAAGGGAAGTACACTATCCCCTTGATTATAAGCACGGTGATTATAGACTTGGCGAAATTTTTAATGCACTGAAACGATGGAAATATGAAGCTGATGACCATCCTTTTGCGATTGATGAGCAGGAGACGATCGTATTTTTCGATACGGAAACGACCGGCCTTAAAGGGGCTGGGACACATATCTTTTTATTAGGTTTTCTACAATTTGATGAGGAGGAGGAACAATTTACTCTTACTCAATACGTATTGTCAGACCCATCAAACGAAGTAGCTTTCCTTTTTGAATCGAAATTATGGCAGAAAAATATGACGGTTGTTTCCTATAATGGGAAAAGTTTCGATTGGCCACAGCTGCAAGTGCGCTGGACGTTAAACAAACAGCATTTGCCACCGTTAAAAACGCAGCGTCAAATTGATCTATTGCATAGTACGAAGCGACTATGGAAAGATGACTTAGCGCGAATGAAGCTCACACAAGTAGAGCAGGATAAGCTTGGATTTTTCCGGAAAGGCGATATTCCAGGGCATTTAGCGCCGATCATTTATTTTGATGCGATAAAAAGCGGCAATGCCGAAACACTAATGAAAGTTCTGTTGCATAATGAATGGGATTTACTTTCTCTTATTACTTTGTACATTCATTCGACTAATTTGTTGTTTGATGCGATTTCGACCGAATCTGCTACTACGTATACGAACATTGGAAAGTGGTTTGGCGACTTAAAAAAACGACAAACAAGTGCGGAAATATTGCAGGCAGTGACAAAACACTTCAATACCGAAGAAACAGGCTATGCTCATTTTTATTTAGCTTATGAATTAAAGCGAGTTGGAGAAATTAATTTAGCAATTGAATCTTTCCACTCGGCATTGCCGACAATTCCCCGTGAAAAAAAGTTACAGGCGTATGAGCAGTTGGCAATTTTATATGAACATCAGCTAAAAGATTATGAACAAGCGATGGCCTTTTCGGAAAAAGGGCTTGAATTGTTACAGCAAATTTCATTTAGAAATGAAACGCAGCTGCTAAACAAGCAGAGAAATTGGCAAAAAAGGCTCGGCCGATTAGATATTAAAATGAACAAAAATAATGTGAACAAACGCTGAAAAAATTTTCATTTTGTTTAAAACATGTATTCGTAAGAAACGTCTGACCTATGCTATAATAAGATAAAGAAGTTGCGTGACGGAAGGACGATGAATAATGGATATTAAATTAACAGCTGACTATATATTAGAAAAAGAATTCAAAAAAAGCATGAAAGGCTATAATGTGGACGAGGTAGATCAATTTTTAGATTTGATTCGTGAAGATTATGATTCATTTACAGCCAAAATAGCTTCATTAACAGAGGAAAATGAACGTTTGAAGCAGGAGTTGACTAACTCTACACGTAAATCATCTGTTGTTGCACCACCACCGACAGCTAATAGTACAAATTTTGATATTTTAAAACGCCTTTCTAATTTAGAAAAGCATGTTTTTGGGAGCAAACTATACGAATAGTTAAACTATTTATAGCAATATTGTATTTTTTAAAAGTATAAAGTATAATTTAGGTATACATCAATATTCGAGTAATCGCTGCGATTTCATTATCGTAGAGGAAAGTCCATGCTCACACGGTGCTGAGACGCCCGTAGTGTTCGTGCTTACTGAAAAAATAAGGTAAGGCAAGAGAGCTTCTCTTGACGGCGGAAGGAACTCCTAAGTCTTTTAGATATGGACGAAACTTCCTGAAAGTGCCACAGTGACGGAGCTTACAGTGAAAGCTGTAAGGTGGAACGAGGTAAACCCCATGAGTGAGAAACCCAAATTATGGTAGGGGCACTCTCCAGAAGGAATTGAACGGATGGAGGGACGGTCATTTTGGCCGTAGATAGATGATTACTACCTAGTCGTACGAGGCGAAAGCTGTTTGAGTACTTAGGAACAAAACATGGCTTATTGATTATTGATGCTTTTCTTAAACATGTAATAAGGCTCTCCATTTCTTTTGGAGAGCCTTTCTTAGTAGATAAAATCAGTAAAATTGGCAAAATAAAGATTCAACACCAAAAGTTAGAAGTCATTACTTCAAACTTAGTACATACATTGAAGTCTATACAGGATAAATGAATTATTGTTCTATAAGGAAATAAGGGTGAGTTGTATTGAATGAATCAAATAAACCAAATGTACAAGAGCTATTATTGTCTCATTTTTCAAAAGAATTAATTGAAAAGGTTTTTGAAAATATTGCTGAAGGTATAATGATAACTGATAAGTTTAAAAAGATTTTATCGATTAATGCTGCTTTTGAATTTGTAACGGGTTATAAATTAGAGGAAGTCCAAGGGGAAAAACCTTCAATTTTACAATCCGGCGTACATGACAGAATTTTTTATATTGATATGTGGGACCAAATCGAGAGAGACGGAATTTGGCAAGGAGAAATTTGGAACAGACGCAAAACAGGTGAATTATACCCTGAATGGCTGACAATAATAGAAATTAAAGATGAATTTGGTGAAGTTACAAATTATTGTGGTATTTTTACGGATTTATCTGAACGGAAAATTGTTGAAGATGAGCTTGAAAAAAGAGCGCTGCATGATTCATTGACAGATGTATGTAATCGTTTCGCATTTATCGAACGAATGAAAGTTCTGCTGGAAATGTCCTCAAAAAAAGTACAGCCGATACAACATGCTGTTCTTTTCATGGATTTGGATCGCTTTAAGCAAGTAAACGATACACTTGGACATGCTATTGGTGATCAACTATTAGTGGAAGTAGCAAGACGTGTAAATAGCTTGCTTAAAAACAAGGATGTTTTAGCTCGTTTTGGCGGGGATGAGTTTGTCATTACTTTGGCTAACATTCAACATCCGAGAGAAGCGGCGAAATTTGCTGAAGAAGTGATCAGGGCTTTCGAGATACCGATTAAAATCCACGATCAGGATATCTATGTTTCGACGAGTATGGGTATCAGTATTTATCCTGAGGACGGTATGACAACAGAGCAACTATTAAATCGTGCTGACCGTGCGATGTCTTACTCTAAGGAAAATGGGCGAAATTGTTTCTCCTTTTACTTTGAAGAATTAAAAACTGATTCAAACCGAGTATTAATGTTGGATAGTGAATTACGCAAAGCAATTGAAAATCGTGAATTTACACTCGCCTACCAGCCGAAAATTAATACAGTTACAAATGACATTGTCGGCATAGAGGCCCTAGTCCGTTGGAATAGTGAAAAACTCGGCTTCGTTTCACCTGCAGAATTCATCGAACATGCCGAAGAATCGGGCTTAATCATTCCTTTAAGTGAAATTATTTTTGATTTGGCATGTGAAGGGAACCAAAAATTAGTTGCAGCAGGATATCCTAAAATTCCGATTGCAATTAATGTATCAAGTATTCATTTCCAACAGCAAAGCTTTTTAGAATCAGTCCAAACAATTTTAGAAAGAAATAATACATCTGCCCAATGCTTCGAAATCGAAGTGACAGAGCGCACAGTTATGAATAGTGCACAGGAGACGGTTAGTAAATTAGTTAAGCTGAAACAATTAGGGTTTAAGCTATCAATTGACGATTTTGGGACAGGCTATTCTTCATTAAGTTATTTAGTGCGTTTCCCGTTAGATGTTTTAAAAATCGACCGCAGCTTCATTCAACATATTTGCTCACTGGATGACAAACAGGCTATTGTCGATGCAATTATTCAAATGGCTCACCGCCTGCAAATGAAAGTCGTTGCTGAAGGCGTTGAAACGAGCCAACAAGTTGAGCTATTAAAGTCAATGGGCTGTGATTTTATTCAAGGGTATTACTACAGTAGACCATTGCCAATGGAAGAATTAATTGACTTCATTCATTTTTGGGAAGTCGAGCATCAAGGAAGGATTTAAAAGCATGACAAAATTTAAATTAGTAGCAACAGCAGCGATGGGCTTGGAAGCAATCGTAGCAGAAGAAGTACGTGAATTAGGATATGAAACACAGGTAGAAAACGGTAAAGTGTATTTTGAAGGAGACGAGATGGCGATTGCCCGCACGAATTTATGGTTACGTGTAGCAGACCGTGTGAAAATCGTCGTTGCACAATTTCCGGCAAGAACATTCGACCAATTATTTGAAGGGGTAAAATCCGTTCAGTGGGAAAAATATTTACCAGTGGATGCAAATTTCCCGGTTTCCGGTAAGTCAGTTAAGTCGACGTTGTTTAGTGTACCTGACTGTCAGGCCATTACGAAAAAAGCAATAGTTGAACGTCTGAAATTAGCCTACAAGCGATTAGGATTTTTAGATGAATCGGGACCAACATTCAAAATTGAAATATCGATTTTAAAAGATGTGGCAACATTAACAATAGATACATCGGGTGTCGGTTTGCATAAACGTGGATACAGAACGACGCAAGGTGAAGCGCCTTTAAAAGAGACGCTTGCAGCTGCATTGGTGAAAATTTCGAAATGGTCGCCAAGTCGTCCGTTTGTAGACCCATTCTGTGGTTCAGGAACAATTGCACTGGAAGCAGCAATGATTGGTCAAAATATTGCACCAGGCTATAATAGAGAATTTATTTCGGAGTCTTGGCCATGGATGAAACAGGATATTTGGGATAAGGCCCGTGATGAGGCGGATAATTTAGCGAATTATGATCAGGAACTTAATATTATCGGTACGGATATCGATCATAAAATGGTAGCAATTGCTCAGGAAAACGCTCTTGAAGCAGGCTTTGGCGACTTGTTGACTTTCAAACAAATGCAGGCAACAGATTTTACTACGAAGCTAACGGATGGGGTTATCGTAACGAATCCACCTTATGGAGAACGTATTGGTGAAGTGGAAGAAATTGAGAAAATGCTCCGCCAATTTGGTCAAGTGATGCAAAATTATCCAACATGGTCAGTTTATATGCTGTCATCAATGGAAGAATTTGAAGTGCATTACGGTAAAAAAGCAACGAAAAAGCGTAAGTTATTTAACGGATTTATTCGTACAGATTTGTATCAATATTGGGGTCAAAAGTCTAAGCGTGAAAATTAATATGAAAACTACATTGGTGCTAAACTAATGTAGTTTTTTGTTGCATATTAGTATTTTTTTTATGTATTTAGATGTATAATGATGAGTAAAGTTTTTTTTTGTTGACTATAATTATAAAGAGTGTTTTTGCGGAAGGAATGGCCACCCATTCCTTCCGCTTCATATTGAGGGGGAACATCCATTTGAGAAAATCTTTACCTTTTGAACTATCAAGAGAAAAAACTTTCTTTGATTCGTTAGGTGATTGGCTCGGTGACGTATTATATGATGAGCTACCAGAACGAGGCTTTGAATGCCGTGACGAACAAATATTTATGGCTTACCAAATAGAACAAGCATTAAAAGAAAAGAACGTATTATTTGCTGAAGCAGGTGTAGGGACAGGGAAGACAATTGCCTATTTATTACCTGCTGTCTCATACGCACGCTATACAGGGAAACCGGCTTTAATCGCCTGTGCAGATGAAACATTAATCGATCAGCTAGTAAAAGAAGGCGGCGATATTCATAAACTTCGCGATGTTTTGGAGCTTGAAATTGATGTCCGTCTTGCAAAATCACGCGATCAGTATTTATGTTTAAAGCGTTTTGAAGAAGCGGAAAAAAATGAAACAGAAGACTGGATTGATGATATCGCTTTTTCAATTCCGGATGGTGTGTATGCACAAGGAAGTATGATTGCAGTACAGCCTTATGGAGAGCGTTCGGATTACCCGTTAGTTACGGACGAAGATTGGCAAAAAGTGAATTACAATTCTATTATGCAATGTGCTGTTTGTGATTTACGCAATCGTTGCGGTCAAACATTACACCGTGCCCATTACCGTAAATCGACAGACCTAATTATTTGTTCCCAAGATTTTTTAATGGAACATTTAGCGACGAAGGAGTCCCGTGAACGTGAAGGGCAACTTCCTTTATTACCGGAAGTGTCGATGATGGTACTTGATGAAGGACATTTACTGGAATATGCTGCTCAAAAAGCATTAACATATAAAGTTCAAGCTTATACAATTGTAGAATTACTAGAGCGCTTAATGGTAGATGGTGTGCGTGAGCGTACATTATATGCGATGGAGCATTTACAGGACCATCACGAGCTGTTTTTTGACCAATTGCGTGAGGATGTAATTAAGTCAGAGGAAGACAGAAAACGGATAGTTAAATCAGAGCGCCTAATTCAATTTGGTGAGCGTGTTATAGCAGATGTTGACCAACTGCTTGAAGAGTTAGTATTTGAATCAGAGCTTTACATGATTCCAGAATATGAGCTCAACATGGCTGAAGAATTTTTAGAGCATTATGTAGCAGCGATTCGCATTTTTGTTGCACAGGGTGATGCGGTTGATTGGCTGGAGGATACTGATGGGGAAGAAACGTTAGTAATTATGCCACGCCTTATTACAGATGTTCTATCTGAAACATTATTCTCGAAAAAAATGCCGATTGTATTCTCGTCTGCAACGTTATCAGTGAAAAAGGATTTCAGCTATATTGCAGCGAGTTTAGGAATCGAAAAATATCAGAGCTTTAGTGTACCTTCACCGTTTGATTATGAAGAAGTCATGAAAATTTACTTGCATGAACTTTCTCAAACTGACAAAGTTGCAAAAGTAGAACAGCTTCTTAAAGATGAAAAGCAAACGCTAATCCTGTTTAAATCAAAGCAGGCGATGAATCAGTTTAAAGCTAATGTAGGTTTAATGACGCGACTGAATATTGCATTCGAAGGCGACCGTGAGCTATCTGCAATTGTACGTGAATTCCAGAACGGTGAAATTCAGGCATTATGTTCGTATCATTTATGGGAAGGTTTGGATTTACCGGAAGAAGCGTTGACACGCGTTATTATTTTCGATTTACCATTCCCGCCGCATGATCCGTTATTTGATGCGAAACGCTCATTTGCACAAAATCCATTTGAAGAAGTTGAGTTGCCATTCATGCAGCTTCGTCTTCAACAAGGAATGGGCCGTTTAATTCGTACTTCGAATGACCATGGTGATATTCATATTTTATTAAACGATGAAGAAGTTAAAGTAAAATCAGACTTTGTAGACATTTTGGCAGTAGAGCCACAATAATATTTTTAACCCGTTTGAGCATTCGAACGGGTTTTTTGTATGTGTATATTATGGAAGGAAATAGACGGAGAAATTCCCCTTATTTTAATTTAAGATTGAAAAAAAGCCCAAATAGAGGTAGAAATTCCGCTTATTAAGCTTAAAAGTACGTAAAATGATCAAATTTTCATTACATAAACGGAAAATCTCCCCTTATTCTCCTTAAAAGTAGGGGCAATTTTTAAATAAGGGTAAATCTTCCGCTTATTTTTAAATTGAATAACTCCACTTTTTCGGGAGCTGTAATAAATTTCAATTTTGTTAAAATAAAGTGAGTCAAAAACAATATCCGTCCGTCTATATGAATAAGGAGGTGGGAAGTAAATTGCCGATTGAACGTATGTACGTCACATATAGTGATAGCATTTATCATTTTATTTATTTTTTAGTTGGTGATGATGAGCTGGCAAAAGATTTAACGCAGGAAACCTTTCTAAAGGCGATCAATGGCAACCCCCAATTTCGTGGTCAATCTAGCGAAAAAACTTGGCTCTCAAAAATTGCGCGCAATCTTGTTTACGACCATTTTCGCCGTAAAAGATTATTGAAATTTATTCCGTTTCTACATGAGCATGAACAAATCGACTATACATATTCACCCGAACATTGGCTTCAAGCAAAAAATGAGCAGTATGAGCTTTATGAAGCATTAGGAAAGCTCCCTCACCATTACCGTGAAGCAATTGTATTACGTAAAATCGAACAATTTTCAATTAAAGAAAGTGCTCAAATATTAGGATGGAATGAAGCAAAAGTAAAGAATGCTACAGAGCGTGGGATGAAAAAAATTACTGAGCTGCTAGGAGGGGAGCGAGATGCTTGATTCAAAATTAAGATCATTACAGAGAAAAAACCTGGATGAAGAAACAAAGAATAGCCAACTTTTAAAATTAAATAAGCGAAATAATGATTACATGAAAAAGCAAAAGTTTACGTATAGTGTAACACTCGTGCTCTTCGGATTATTACTATTTGTTTTTTCCCAAATAATTACAGAGTCCCCTAAATCTATACAGTCGCAACAATCAACAAATTTCGAGCTTGGGGAAGTAACGAAAGCCTACTACCTTTATAGTAAACGTGCTGATCGTATGTACAACTTAACTTCACCCTTTTATACGGATAAATTATCTACCACGGATCCCGCTATATTAAATGAAATTGAGCTGTTATTTAAAAATAGTGAAATGTCACCGTTTACTGGGGATTTAACGAATTATACAAATTCAACAAACTATTTATTTCAATTAGAGAACGGGGATTCTGTATATTTAAAAGAGATTGGTGAAAACGGGAACTCATTTTTTGTTAATCCGAATACAATGATGCAATTCAAATTACCTGAACAAAGCCATGAACAATTTCACACCTACTGGTTACATATATATATTGAAAAAAATAATTTTCCTCCCTGGAAAATTGGGTTACTGACAATTTTATTATCAATATTTGTTTATGTAGCGATTAAAACAAAAAGTAGAGGAATAAAGGAAATAAACTCACCGATAATTAATTTAACTTGCTTAGTACTTACATTTATTAGTATCCATCAAATGAATGAATGGCTTGGTGTAAATCATTTGCTGATGATGTTATTAATATTTACTTTTTTTATTTCAGCTACTGTATATTTACACATTTTAATAAAAAAACAACAACCAAATTGGAAACATCATATACAAAGAATATTTATCGTAAATGTTATTCTGTTTGTATTGTTTATCTAAAAAACCTATCCACTCTTTTCAGTGGATAGGTCTATTATTCTTCCTCTTCTTCATCATCAATTGTATAAAGAATAATGATATCTCCAATACCTTCTATTGATGCAGGTATTTGGAATGCTTGCTGGAACCCATATAATTTCGTATGTCCTACCATCACCGTAGGAGGGGTGATATCAAGTTCCAATTCATATTGTCCTGCATATGTACATAAATTACCAGCAATCATATTTCCAAGCTCACCAGTAAATGACTCCAGCATTGGGCCTTCTAAAGGCATGCCAAACATTGCTGAGCCAATTGAACCAAAAATTTCAGGCGATCCATCTATAATTACACGACCTTTTAAATCACCGACTAATCCTATTAGTACACCCATCTCTTTTTGTTCATAAGGTTCTGTTGCAATCGAAGGAGATTTTACATCTATATTCACAGGTATAATAGATTTTAATGAATGGATTGTACCATTCAAAATGGTTTGAATATGCTTAGAAGTACTCAAATGAATTCCCCCTTACCATGACTTTTACTACATATTACCATGTTACTTTAGTGTATGTATACAGAAATTCCAAAAGAAAAGGCATTGACGCTAAAATAGAAACGATTTATAATGAAATTGATAATTATTATCAATTGTTAAGGCGGTGTGTAAAATGTTGTATGCGTTAGTTGGAGCAACAGTAATTGTTTATTTATCGATTGGAAACTTTGTTTTAAAGAATGTCGCAAAATAATGCACAAAATCTTTACTTAAAATAAAATTTATTCAGCGCAATGTCATCTTGACAAAGCGCTTTTTTCATTGTTATTATAGAAATTTGTTGGAAAATATTACATATTATTAAGTGTCATTACTATTTAAAGGTGAGATTATGATGATCAATATTGCAGAGAGAAATAATGTGACAATATTAGGGGAAGGGGAGCAAGTATTATTATTTGGTCATGGGTTCGGATGTGATCAATCGTTATGGCATTCTTTAACGACTTATTTAAAGGATGCATATAAAATTATTTTATTTGATTATGTCGGTGCAGGTAAATCGGACATTTTAGCGTACGATTCTATAAAATACAATAGTTTAGATGGGTACGCGCAAGATGTAATCGATGTTATAGAAGCTTTTGATCTGAAAAATATTATTTTTATTGGGCATTCCATAAGTTCTATGATTGGTATGCTCGCAGCAATAAAAAAGCCACAGTATTTTTCAAAATTAATTATGATTGGCCCATCCCCATGCTATTTAAATGATGGAAGCTATATAGGTGGCTTTAGCCGTAGTGAAATTGAAGAGCTGCTAGAGACGATGGAAATGAATTTTGAAGGCTGGGCAAGTTATATGGCCCCGATGGCAATAGACCAGTCCAAAGATTCATATTTGACTAAAACGCTTGAAAGAACTTTCGTTTCGACGAACCCTAGTATTGCTCGCCAATTTGCCGAAGTAACTTTCTTTAGTGATTATCGTCATCAATTAGATGAACTGCAAATACCTACTTTATTATTGCAATGCGCAAATGATAGCATTGTCCCGATTGAAGTAGGGGACTATTTAAATGAGCATATACCGGATAGTGAATTAGTAATCTTAAATACGAGAGGTCATTATCCGCATTTAAGTGATCCAAATTTAACTGCAGAAATCATTTTACAGTATTTAAAGCGAGGATAGGAGCGAAATGATAAATGGATAGTCGATTATTTCAATTACCTTGTGGATATATGGAAACGGATTTACAATATGTGATTACGGATATAAATGAAACACTTTTAAACTGGACGAATTATAAACGTGAGGACTTAATCGGAAAGCATATAGAAAAATTATTTTCTGCAAGCAGTAAATTAATTTTTCATTCCTATCTTTATCCGAATATGTCGATTTATCATTTTGTAGATGAACTGTTTATTCATGTACATAATTCAGAAGGTCATACTATTCCATGCTTAGTTAATGCAAAAGAGATTCAGTTGGATGATGCAGCTTTAGTATCTATCGTTTTTATGCCAATGAAAAAAAGGATTGACCATGAGCGTGAAGTTCGTCAAGCTAAATTAATGCTGGAAGAGGCTTATAAGGAAAAAACAATCGCTTATGAGCATCTTCATCGAATTAATAAGGAAATTGAAAATAAACAAGATCAATTACTTAGTATGAATGAGGAACTTACGAAAATTTCCAATACGGATAATTTAACGGGGATTGCGAATCGACGCTTTTTCCAACAGCAGCTTACAGGGTATGTGGAGAAATATCGCCAAAATGGTGTGCCGTTCTCTCTACTTGTAATGGATATTGACCATTTTAAGCAAGTCAATGATACTCATGGCCATGCAATTGGAGATCTAGTATTGGCTCAATTGGGGTTGATTTTAAATACTGTGGCACGAGAAAATGATACAGCTGCAAGATATGGCGGGGAAGAGTTTGTATTATTATTAGGTGAAACTGCTGAAGAAGAAGCATTTCAACTTGCCCAAAATCTAAATAAAAGGCTGGAGCAAACGATTTGGCCGACAATAGGAAGGCTGACGGTAAGTATAGGGTGTGCTACTTTTCAAGAAGACGATACCGAAATATCTATCTTTGAACATGCAGATAAGGCACTTTATGAAGCCAAGCGTAAAGGGCGTAATTGTACTATACAATATGAAACGTGGAAGGATTTATAAAGACTGTGATTTATGGGTAACGGGTTCAGTTTATAGAGAGAAAAAGATAATGTAAATGACACTCTAATTAGCATTAATATACAGGATTTTATTCATTAACACCATTTGTGCAGCTTTACTCAAAATTCTCCGAACCTGTTGCTATAACTGACATTTAACAAAAGTGCATATAACACCGTATAAACAATTCCCCAACGAAAAGGCACAATCGCTTCTAAATGATATGCTCCCCATTAGGTAGACAGATTAAAAAATAAAATCTGTTTGTCGAATGGGGGGCATTTTTTGTCTAATAAAACATTTTCAATAGATACTAAGATTTTGGCTCTTAAATATTTAGATGAAGGTCGTTACTCGGTAAGAGAAATTTGTCGCATATTCAATGTGAATGTAAGGAACTTATATGAATGGCGAGCTAAATATCAATTTGGAGGCACAAGCGCATTACTTCGTCCTGCGAAAAATAAAATTTACCCTCAAGAGTTGAAAAGAAACGCCATTGAAGATTACTTAACAGGTAAGTATTCAAAGCACGAGATTATGACCAAATATGGAATCAGTGGTCAAAATGTATTCAACAGGTGGTTAAAAAAATATAATAGTCATAGTGATTTAAAAGACTCGAATAAAAGGGTGAGCCAAACTATGACTAAGGGAAGAAACACTACTCTAGAAGAACGAATTGAAATTGCGAAAACTTGTATAAAGAATCAAAAGGATTATAAAACAACGGCAACTCAATATAATGTGACTTACCAACAAGTTTACCAGTGGGTACGGAAGTTTGAAGTTGGTGGCGAAGAATCTCTTGAAGATCGCCGTGGGCGAATGAAATCAGCGGATGAACGTACACCAGAAGATAAATTACGGTTAAAAATCCAACAAATAGAACGTGAAAATGAAAGATTACGTGCTGAAAATTTACTTTTAAAAAAGTTAGAGGAAATCGAAAGGAGGCTTCGTTAAGTAAAATTCGTACGCAGAGTCATTATTTAGCTATTCAAGAATTAGCAGAAAAAGAAAAATTTCCGATTCTATTACTTTGTAAATTAGCTAACGTATCACGAGCAGCTTATTATAAATGGTTAAACCGCCAGCCAACATCGCAAGAATTGGAAAACAGACAGTTAGTAGCATCCATTAATCATTTATATAAACAAGTAAATGGTATTTACGGCTATCGTAGAATCACTATGACAATCAATCGTCAGCGCGAAAAAGAAGGCTTAAATAAAGTAAATAAAAAACGTATTTATCGACTGATGCAGATTTCCGATTTACAGGCAGTTATTCGATGTCGTCCAAAAAAGTACCGTAAGGTAACACCAGATTACACAGCTGAGAACGTATTAGCACGCGAATTTACGGCCAAAAAGCCAAATCAAAAATGGTGTACAGACGTAAATGAATTCCAGTATGGAAATGGTAAAAAGGCTTATTTAAGTGCGATTATTGATCTATATGACAAGTCTATTGTCAGTTACAAATTAGGACATTTAAATAATAATGATTTAGTTTTCAAGACCGTTAAACCAGCTATACGCCAGTTAAATCAAAAGGAATTTCCTATCCTACATAGTGATCGAGGATATCAATATACATCAAAAGAATTCAAGCGAATCATAGAGAAAGCAAATCTGACACACAGTATGTCGAGAGTCGGCCGCTGTATTGATAATGGACCGATAGAAGCGTTTTGGGGGACTCTAAAAGTAGAGAAGTATTATTTACATAAGTTTGAGACGTACGAAGAGTTAAAACATGCGATTGATACATATATAAAATTCTATAACAACGAACGATATCAAGAAACATTAAACGGCTTGAGTCCTAAAGAGTTCAGGTCTCAAGCCGCTTAAAGCATTTTTATTATTTCCACTGTCTACTTGACAGGGAGCAGTTCATAAATCAACGTTTGTGCCTTCTGGATGTGTTCCTATGCTTTTATTTGGAAAGATTATCACTCGTTTTTTTTAGATAATTTACTCCATAATTTCTTTATACTTAACAAGATAACAGAAAATATACTTGTTTTTAATAAAAAAATAAAAGCTGTTATCAAAATGATTGGCAACATATCTTTAAATGAGAACTTTTCTAATTCGGAGAAATCAAAGTCCTTTAAAGAAAAAAACAACATAATTAATGCAGCGATTAATACGAGCCATTTTTTTTGAAGTGGATTTGTATTATTCAAGTAAAATAATCCCCCTAGTTAATTTATATTATATAGTTTTTTACTAAGTCACTTTATTATATCAATATAATGACCGGAGAATAGATAGATAATATTAACTATATTCTAACTTTCTTAATGACCTTATTCCATAACCTCTCATATTTCCCCAATTTATTGAATCAACCCTTGCTTGGATCAACTCTTAAAGAGCCTGTTTTCGGCCAACTTCATTTGTAGAAATTATACAATATAACAACCGACAAATTGGGAAAGAATAATTAATTGAAAAGGATAGTTTATGTATAGAGAGGTGAGCAGCTAGTTTTCACGATTAGCTTCAATGAAAAAATTACAGGGTATTTATGAGTATGCTGCACAGATGACGGCTAAAGGGAAGGTTGCGACATATATCCCGGCTCTAGCTACGGCCGATCCGAATGCTTTTGCTGTTAGTTTAGTATCAATGGAAGATAAGATCGTTTTTTGGGAATGTACTCAACTTTTTACACTTCAAAGTGTAGTAAAGGTATTTAGTTTTATGGTGGCAATGAACCACCACGGGATCAAGGAAATTATGCGTTATGTTGATGTGGAACCTACAGGGGATTCCTTTGATTCTATCGTCCGTTTAGAAAGTCACAATAAGAAGCCTTTTAACCCGATGATTAATGCAGGGGCAATTACAGTAGCCTCTTTATTACCCGGGGAAACGATGTATGAAAAAGTGAAATCAGTAACTTTATTTTTAGAGAAAATAATCGGGAAGAAAGTACACATCGACAACGAAGTATATTTATCAAAATATCATGCAGCTGATTACAACCGGGCGATTGCCTATATTTTGCAGGCAAATGGCTTTTTAAAATCAGACGTAGAGGAAGCATTGCAAGTATATTTACAGCTCTGCTCAATCTCAGTTAATGTAGCAGATTTAGCGAAAATGGCTCTTTATTTTGCGACCAATGGTAAAAATAGTGCCGCTACTTGTAGTAAAGAAGTGATTCATATTGCTAAAGCATTAATGTTCACATGCGGGATGTACAATGCATCTGGGAAGTTCGCGGCATTCATTGGGTTACCAGCAAAAAGTGGTGTGTCCGGAGCGATAATTGCAGTTGTGAAAAATGGGGCAATTGAGCACTTACAAGGTCCAATTGGAATAGGGATATATGGTCCTGCAATCGATCAAGTTGGCAATAGCGTTGCTGGCATTGCCTTTTTAACACAGTTATCAAAGGAATACGACCTGTTTTGTTTATAAAGAAAAGGAACAGTCTTACATAATGAATGAGAGACTGTTCCTTATTGTTTGCAAAGGCTTCAATTATTTTTTAAAATGGTTTTTCATTTGATAACAGTATTCAAAGGCTGACCAATTAATTCATACTTTACTTGTAAATAGGCATAATTGATCTCTTTATATTGTTGTGGAGATTGATTGATTAGTTGCTCCGTATATTTTTTAATACTTTCTGTAGCTTCATGCAGATTATTGAATAAAATAAATTCTTTTAGTTGGTTAATATAAAATTCGGTTGTCTTTTGAAAACAGGCAGCTGAAATTTCCTTGTAATCATTAGGTGATTGCGCTAACAATTGTTGTGTAGTGTTTTTAATGGTATTTGCGTCTGCCTCTATTTGATATATTGACATTACTTCATTCATCAATTGCTTATATTGAAGTACTTTGTTCAATTGCATATTATATTCCTCCTATAGTCCCAAAAAATAGCAACATAGTAATTTGAAGTTGTCGCTAAATGGTCGCTTCATAAAGAGACAAGGAATACAAGAGAAGTTTTCTTTTTCGCAATGAAAACCTTTGTATAATTGTCGCACTATGAGCATGAAGAATATTCACTTTCATACTCTAAACCTCCTATCCGCGTAGGTTAATGGTTTGTACTTGAAAAGGCAGGTCTCCTGGCTTATCATCAACGCTCCTCACACCTTCCCATTTTCGGCAATAGTGGTGATTGTGAGTTGCTCCGAATCACAGTTGCGGGACAGCGACGGATTCTCACCGTTCTTCCCTTTTAATTAAATGTTAAATTTAAACCTTCTCCAGTAAAATTTAGTTATTCTTAGATAGCTATTTGTATACAATAAGGGGAGAGTAATACAAATAGCTATCCTACAATGACTAAATATAAATTTTTCATTTACCTGAATTTAAGTTAGTGAAAATAAGAGGAAGTTTTCCGCTTATATTTTGAAAGACCTCAGTTTTAGATGTAAATAAAGGGAGGTTTTCCGGTTATATATAAAAAAAGCCACTTGTTTTCCTGTTGTGAAATGCAATAAGCGGAATTCCGCCTCTTATTTTGGCTGATTTTTAGATTAATTTCCAAATAAGCGGAATTTCTCCGTTTATTGATCCCATAGCTTATCGTCTGACCTACTTTTAACAACAGTAAACCACTAATACTTAAGCGTTTAGTGATTTACTGTATTTTTGTGAAATCAGACAGATAATACTTGAGTGCGTAGTAGCTTAGCGGCTTCTACCATATTTATTAATGAAGCAATCGTCTCGGACTCATGGCGTGTTTTTAAGCCACAGTCAGGGTTAATCCAAAATTGATCTTTTGGGATAACAGCGAGACTTTCTTCTAATATAGAACTAATCTCTGAGATGCTTGGAACACGGGGACTATGAATATCATAAACGCCTAAACCGATGCCAAGTTCATATGGATGTACTTTTAAAGAATCAATTAGCTCTCCATGGCTTCTGGAAGTTTCCAATGAAATAACATCTGCATCCAGAGCGCGGATAGGAGCTATAAAATCATTGAATTCGCAATAGCACATATGGGTATGAATCTGTGTATCTACCGCCACTTTTGATGTTGCCAGCTTAAACGAATCTACCGCCCATTGTAAATATTCATCCCAATTTTCCTTGCGTAAAGGTAGTCCTTCCCGAAGTGCCGGTTCATCAATTTGGATAATTTTAATTCCTGCATCTTCTAGTGCCTTAACTTCCTGCTGAATTGCCAAACCAAGCTGGTAGGCGACTTCTTTTCTTGGAATATCATCACGAACAAATGACCAGTTTAAAATAGTTATAGGTCCAGTGAGCATGCCTTTTACATATTTTGATGTAAGCTTCTGTGCCTCAACGACCTCTTTAACAGTCATTGGATGTGTCCATTCAACATCGCCGTATATGATTGGTGGTTTAACACAACGTGAACCGTATGAAACAACCCAAGCATTTTTCGTGAAGGCAAATCCAGTTAAATGTTCTCCAAAGTATTCCACCATATCTGTCCGTTCAAATTCACCATGTACTAGTACATCCAATCCGATTTCTTCTTGAATTTGAATCCAGCGTGCAGTTTCTTCCTTTACAAAGGCTGCGTATTGAGCGTTAGTTATTTCCTTCTTCCGCCATGCCGCCCGTGTTTTCTTTACTAGCTGAGACTGAGGAAAGCTGCCGATTGTTGTAGTAGGGTAGTCAGGTAAGTTTAATGATTTCTTTTGCAGTACTTGGCGCTCTTTAAATGGAACAGTACGTGTGAAATCTGTATCCTTAATTCCTTTAACTAAATTGTTAACTTGCTCATTTTTTCGTATGGGATGTGTCGCTAAAGATTCAATCGCTTTAATACTATTTGCGACGATACCTTCTTTAACCCACGTTCCATGCTGAATATAATTTGTTAAATGCGCAATTTCGCGGATTTTTTCGTCAGCAAAAGCAAGGGCATCATATAATTCAGACGGAAGATTTTGTTCTGAGTTTTTTGTAACAGGAACATGCTGTAGACTGCAGGAAGAGCTAACCCATAAATCTTCTACACCACTTAATTGCTTGACGGTACTTATTGTAGAAACAGCTTCAGCTAAATTAGCTGACCAAATATCCCGACCATTAATTATGCCGATGCTTAATGTTTTATTTTTAGGAAAACCATGTTGCAGAAGCGATTTCATATTTTCTGTTTTACCATGTACGAAATCTAAGCCAATACCTGCAACAGGTAGATTACTTAAGCGCTCAAATGAAGTTAGTGCCTCAAAATAAGTTTGTACTAGTATTTTTGCGTGTGGTACGTCTTCAGTTAATTGTTTATAAACTTCTTCGATTAATAAAATCTCATCTTCCTCGAGGTTTTTAGTGAAAGAAGGTTCTTCAATTTGAATCCAATCAGCACCTGCATCTACAAGCTGCTGGATTACCTGTGCATATAGCGGAATTAACTTTAAAAAGAAGGCGGCACGTGTTTTATCGTCATACCCTTTTGCTAAGTCAACGAAAGTATAAGGACCGATAATTGTTGGCTTACCTATAATGCCTAGCTCATTTTTAGCTTCTTCAAACTGTTGTAAGATGTAGTTATTTGTTAAGGATAATTCCTGATTTTCATATTCCGGAACAATGTAATGGTAGTTTGTATTAAACCATTTCGTCATTTCACTTGCTATTACTTCGTCAGTACCACGTGCCATTGCATAGTATGTAGTTAACGAAGAAGCATTTGGTAGCACATCATAGCGTTTAGGAATGATGTTAAACATCACTGCTAAATCCAGTACCCGATCGTATTTTGTGAAATCCCCGATAGTAATTAACTGTAGTCCTAAATCCTGTTGGCGTTTCAAGCGATTCAGGCGGATGGCTTTTAGCTGTTCTTCAAATACATCCTCATCAAGCTCTTTTTTCCAAAATTTCTCTAAAGTTTGTTTCCATTCTCGGGTAGCTCCAATATAAGGGTAACCGATAACATTACTAACAATATTCATTTGATAAGCCTCCTCATGTATTTACATAACCCAAATAAAAAAGCTGTTTCCAATGTGACTTGGAAACAGCTTAGGACTTATCTATGCATAGTAAAATAAACGTCTATAATTGACGCTTTATTCGCACAGAACACCACCTATTTCCACGTAGGTATCGGGTGTGTACTAGAAAAAGGCAGGTCTCCTGACTTAACATCAACGCGCCTCTTACCTTCCCGTTAAATAACAGTGGCTTTTTAAGAGTTGCTCCGTAATACAGTTGCGGGACAGTGTTGGATTTGCACCAACTTCCCTTTTAAACGCACAACAATGTGCGTACCTTTTCTTACACGTTATGTAATTGTACAAACTATAGCATAAAAGGAACCATAATTGTATACCTCGATCGCTAAAAATATAGAATTTTCAGTAAAAAAGGTAAAAAGAAAGACGTAAGACAGCTTTTTAACAACTTTTAAAGTTATATATAGGATGGATAGGATATAGATTGAAGGAATTTTTACTGATAAACGAAAAATAAATTTGTTTACAAAATAACGGACATATATTATAAATGTTTATAGAGGTGATTGTTTTGGAAATTCAAAATATTTCGGTAAATACATTAGTGAATGGTTATGAAATTCAAGAAGACCATTACGAATGCTTATTTTGCGGGGCAAGCTTTGGGCTTCATGAAGTCTTTCCACATGAGGGACGGTTTTTTACAGCAGAAGGTATGATGAAGCTGCATATCAGACAAATACATAAATCGTCGTTTCAGGCATTGCTGTCACTTGATAAAAAGGTAACAGGTTTATCGGATGTACAAATTGAAATGCTACAGTACTTTTTTGAAGGCAAGTCAGATCAGGAAATAGTCGAAAAAAGCAGTTTAACAAGTGTATCAACAGTTCGTCAGCATCGTTTCAAATTACGTGAAAAGGAAAAGCAGGCGAAAATTTTTATTGCATTAATGCAGCTCATGAAAAACCCGGAGCACTATGAATTCATAAGGGGGCAAAACAAGTGGACGAACGCTATAGTATTGAAGAACAAGAACGCGAGAAAGTACTAACAACATATTTCAAAAATGGACTAGACGGTGGCATTGAAACAATTCCAAGTAAGAAAAAGAAAAAGCTTATCATATTACAGCATATTTTAAAGCGTTTTGAAGAGGGGAAGCATTATCATGAAAAGGAAGTGAATGAAATCTTAAAAACAGTCAATGCAGATTTTGTATCGCTTCGTCGCCATTTAATCGAATATGGTTTTATGGAACGGAGTAATGACGGTTCGGAATATTGGCTGAAACAATAGGGGGTTTTAAATCATGAATGTGGAATTAACTCGCTATCGGGTAAGACCCGGTAAATCCTCTAATGTGGAGGAATGGCTAAACTTTTTGAATGAACATATGGATGATGTACTTGTAACGCTGGAAGGTGAAAAAATGTATGTGGAAACTATTTTTCATGAAGTACTGAATGGCGAAGAATATTTATATTGGTATTCGGTTCGTGGAGAAAGTGGTGTGGATGTGGATGATTCCGATCACTGGATAGATAAAAGACATCTTGAGTATTGGGATGAATGCATTGATGAAAGTTTTGGTTCTGTAGATTTAAATACAAAAGTTGTGATGATTCCGGAAAAAGTACGTGCTAGTATGGATTTTTAAAGAAAGAAATCATTTATTGTATAAAACCATAGTGATCGCAGTAGGATGAAACCGTCCTGCTGTTTTTTGTGCTTTGTATGGTATTATTTCCAAATAAACAGGAATGTGAAAACTTTTCTAAATCGAGCCTCGTTAACAGTTTGAGGGAGGAATGAGCATGTCGCGTAAATTACAGTTGGAACATTTGATGCAATACTATAGCGAAAAATTATTACGGATTGCGTATTATTACACAAAAAATGCACAATCCGCAGGAGATTCAAAACCGAAAGAAAAAGAATATGCGTAAATTTGTCTTCATTCCTACCGTAATTGTTGTCTCGGCAATGCTGTTATTTTTATTATCTCAACTAGCACCGAATTTACAAAGTGTCACACCGCTAAGCTCTCAATACAAAGTTCCCACAACAGTGCTAGATGATGAATTAATCCTACAGGTAAGTCCAGTATTAGAAAACGATATATTAATGAACAATGAAAGAATAACACCTGAACAGGAATTTAAAAAGGATTATAAAGTTTTGTTATATACTTATTACGGAAAAAAGTTGACTGGTGAAAAAGTGCATTTCGAATTATCACAGCATTGGGCAGATTTTTTCCATGTGAATTTTGGGGAAAATGTTTATGCAACGGGAAGTGGCTCTACCCAAAATAATGATTTAGAAGATTTTATCCATGATGAATTCCGAGTCATATTTAATGCAAAAAACATAAGTGAAGCCGATTTGAGAGCAGCGCTTGATGAAGCTTATTTATATGTTATATATGAAAATTTAGCGGGTGATGTTGTTGAAGAGAAGATTTACTTAGGCGATTATTTAGAGTATATCGAATAAAACGTGAGGCTATAGTTTCGAAACATTTAGTACATTATTCACTCTGAAACACTTTTATAATTTCCAGATAAATATAAGTAAGACCGTACCTCTTATGAAATGGTACGGTCTTTTTTTTATTAGCGTGATTATAACAGGATATTTATTTTGAACAAGTATAGACTCGATAACTAAAAGTTTCCTGATATTTGGTGATAATGTCCAAATGTTTTCTCATGACGTCGTAAAGCGCGGGGTCAATTTCATTGGAGTAATGAAAATCGGGTTCGGATTCAATTGTAGTATGATGCTTTATTTGAATATTTTCAAAGCCAGTCTGTTTTAATAAATCCGCCCAGTCCGTTTCCATAAGTAGGGAATCAAGACCATAAAACTGCATGATTTCTTGTTCTTGGGCATCGTCAAGTCGTTCGTTCAACGTTGGTTCTACAGCAATGAACCGTCCACCACTTTTCAATATGCGGTAAATCTCACTTACTGCTTTTTGTTTATTAACAAATGAAAGGACAGATTCAGAAATAATAAAATTAAAATGATCATTTGGTAAAGGGATATCTTCAATAGAGCCTTCCAATATTTCTACTGGCAAATTATTAATCTTCATTCTATGTCTGGCCTTTGCAACCATTGTCGGATTAAAATCAAGCGCTGTCACTTTCGCCTGGAATGTTTGTGAAATGTAAGCTGCTGTTTGACCAGTACCACAACCAGCATCTAAAACGTGCCAACTACTGTTAATATTTTCATTTTTTAATATTTCTTCTGTTAGATTAATTCCGCCAGGGTGTGCACCACCAATTCCAAGTTCTGCGAGAAGCTCTAAATAGGAATTTTTTATATGTTTCACCTACTTTAAATTTTAATAATGAAATAATTCACACAATTCGCCCGTTTCCAGAAGGGATTACACTTATTAAAACAAGCCACGATGTGAACGAAATATTTCTTTGTATCATATGTCAGTAAAAAGTGATGGTTCTTTTATGAGGGGGATGCGGAGAAAACGGTATTTAGCTAATATTAAAACCAACTAAATTAATAAGTTAACAAATATTTAATCAAAGTACTTGAATTATAGTAGAAAACTATTATATTATATTCCTATAGATAAACTAGGTAATAAAATTTGGGGGAATAATTATGTTACAGATGGCATTAACGGGTATCCTTTGTGGTGCTCTTTTAGGTTTTGTGATGCAGCGTGGACGCTTTTGTTTAACAGGTGGCTTCCGCGATATGTACATCGCAAAAGATAATCGCATGTTTTATGCGTTACTTGTTGCGATTGCCATACAGGCAGTAGGTGTGTTTGCACTTATCGGCGCAGGTGCGTTTGAGTATACAGTAGGGCAGTTTCCATTGTGGGCAACAATAGGAGGCGCGTTTATTTTTGGGATAGGGATTATTTTTGCAGGTGGTTGTGCCACAGGTACTTGGTATCGTGCAGGGGAAGGCTTAATCGGGAGCTGGATCGCATTGGCGTTTTATATGTTAATGGCAGCAATCATGAAGTCTGGTCCATTGGCACAATTTACAGTGGATGCACGTACTCCGGTTGTCGGTACAGATTCAATTGCAGAAACATTCGGCATTAATGTTTGGTTTTTAGTCATTCCGTTTGTAGCCTTGGTAGCATTCGTTGTTTACCGTGAATTACGTAAACCTCGTGTGAAGATTCCAAGCTTAAAGCCAAAGAAAACAGGCTTAGCGCATATTTTATTTGAAAAACGCTGGAATCCATATGTGACTGCGGTTTTAATCGGTTTAATTGCGACATTGGCGTGGCCGTTAAGTGCGGCATCAGGACGTATTTTCGGTCTAGGTATTACAACACCTTCAGCAAACCTTCTCCAGTTTTTAGTAACAGGAGATTTAGATATTATTAACTGGGGTGTGTTCCTTGTATTAGGTATTTTCTTCGGCTCATATTTCGCAGCAAAAATGAGCGGTGAATTCCGTTTACGGACACCTGATACAAAAACAGTTGTACGAAGCTCTAGCGGCGGTATTTTAATGGGTTTCGGTGCTAGTCTTGCAGGCGGCTGTTCGATTGGTAATGGTTTAGTTATGACTTCTATGATGACTTGGTCAGGCTGGACGGCTTTAACATTTATGATTCTGGGAACATGGACAGCATCTTATTTCGTATTTGTGCGTCCATCAAAACAACGTGCAGCAGCGCGTGCATAAGGAGAGATTTTATATGAAGAAAACATTAGAAGTATTAGGAATGGTTTGTCCATTCCCGTTAATTGAAGCAAAAGAAGCAATCAAAGACTTAAACACAGGCGATGAGCTGGAAGTACAATTTGACTGTACACAAGGTACAGAATCCATTCCACGTTGGGCAGCTGAAGACGGTCATGAAGTAACAAACTATGAGCAATTAGGCGAAGCATCTTGGACAATTACGATTAAGAAAAAATAATGAATTAACAGCATCTCGAATTTTGAGATGCTGTTTTTTTGTCGGGGTTTAAGGCGTTGGTATTTTATTAGAACAATTGAGAGAGTTATTAGAAAAACTTGAAGTGATATTAGCAGATTGAAAGGTGATATTAGAACAAATTGCCCCCATATTAGCACATCTTAAAAGTATATTAGCAAATCGATATTGTATTAGAACAAATAAAATTATATTAGAAGATTTTAAAATATATTAGAAATTCTTATATCGACAACAATGCTACTTCCCTTGCTTCATAGAATTTAATAGCTTAATACATTGTAATCCGTCTGATTCTATTTTTGTAATATTACTTTTGAACGGCAACAGACTAATTACTGCTGTAAAGTAAGATACAATAATAAATGACCTATACCAATCTGCATACTGGACGTCGCCAAATATCCAGACTAAAGTTGCTGTGAGCAGGTTTAGAATAATACCACCTAAAAATATTAGGACCTTTTTATACCAGGCTAAAGAATCAATATTTTCATAAGAGCAAAAACCACCGTTCCATCCAAAGCTCCTTTTTACAACGAACTTTTTTATTCTAAATAAGTCTTTCCCGAATCCAAGTTGTATTTCTCTAACTTCCTTTCCAAATAACACAACAAATAATGCATGCCCTAATTCATGAATGATAATTACTATTGGTATATATATTATATACATCACAAAGTTAATTAATTGTTCTTGCATTCAATCCCTCTCCCCAAAGGTGAATAAATAAAAAAATGATAAACTACCAAATCTAATTAACTCTAGTATAAACCTATTCTTTAATAGTAACTTCTACATATTCCAAAAAATTGGTATATTTCGATTGTCCATCAAAATATTGCTTCACTTCATAGATTGGGCATAATACATCATCCATCTTTTTAGAATAAAGTACAGACTCATCTTGTACACTTATTGAATAGTTATTTAGATGCACTGTATTTTCTCTTATAGAGTTAAAATCAAACCAGCGATATTGGCCGTCTTTGTGATTTTTAATTACTTCCCCTAAATAGGCACCGATGCGTGTTATCAAATTATCATGATGTTCTTTTAATAGCTGCTGGCCGAATTCTGTTTGGATTAATCGATCAGCGTATTCATTAACGCGACGAACGCTATCTATTGAAAAATCTAAATTAGCTTTCGTCAAATTGTCCTTATCCCATGTCTCAGATGACACATCTTCAAATAACAATTTAGCACTATATTTCTTGTCATTTTTGAGTAATTTGGGTTTAAAAAACATTTTTATACCTCATTTTTAATAGTATTTTATTAGTAACTGAAAGCAAAATTGATAGGATAAACTAGTCTATTTTAGACTCAATATTATTTTCTATCTCAATTAAAAAATCTACTACAGCTGTTTTCATCTGTTCGATACCTGGTTGTTCTATCGGAAAATGGCCAGCTCCTTCTAAAATTACACAACTTTTTTTACATGTTAATCGATTATAGAAAGATTCACTTAAGTTAAATGGGGTCATTGGATCTACTTCGGGATGGATAAGTAATATAGGACAGACATTAAAGGATTCAGGTTCAATAATTGTTTTCATATTTAAGAAGGTTCTTAGAAATCGTAATGGAATTTTTGTTCCTGCCGCTCGAGGATCATTCATAATTAGTCTTGTCAGTTCAAAGTTATTTGTAATTAACTTCATTCTCGAAACTTTCGAAACGGGAATCCGAAATGAATCCAATGCAAATGGAAAACTATCCATCGCAAATTTACCTAAGCGGCTAATCAGCTTGTTTGGGGCAATTTGATCACGAACATTCTGATTACTTGTATCTACAAAGGTCGTCACAATCAAACCTTTAACGTTTTCGCTCATACTTGCTGCGTGATATGCAAGCATGCCTCCAATGCTGGCTCCTAATAGTACAATTTGTTTACCGTCTCGCTTATATTCCTGTTCCATGAAGTCCTTAATTATGTTTATCCAATCGCAGTAATCCATGGAACTCAATGACTCAGTGTAACTTAGACCATAAGGGGGGAGGTCTGGGGATACCACATCATATCCATTTAATTGTAGCATTCGTGCATATGGAGCCAATAGTCTACCGTTTCCGCCTGCGCCGTGAATTAAAATAACTTTAATTTTTGATCCCGATACAGACATTCGGTCCAAATGGATTGAACAATCATTCCAATCCCACCATTCTTCAGTTGGCAGATTATTTTCATTTATTCTCAATTCTTCAGGGAAAAATCGTTGATACTCTTTCCAATAAATTTCTGTGTCATTGTATGCTAAATTTCTAGAGTTAAATTTCACACATTTCCCTCCAACTGTAGTGTAATAGCAATTTCCTTTTCTTCTAACTGAATTGAATAGAGCGTATCCTGTTCAATTGCAATGCACTGTTTGTGAGTTAGTCTAAATTTATAAGGATGTTTTCAACTTTGCATGTCTTCCTACTAAAGGAACTATTATCGTTTTTTAATGTGACTTTTACAGAATAGTCTTTAGCTTTTTCAAAAATAATTTCTTGGGAATTTTCTAACTGGACGATTAGTTGGTTTTCATTATCTATTGTTTTCTCAAAAACAGTTTTTAACATTTGGAAGTCGGAAATAGTGAAGTCGCCTGCAATATGAATTTGTGTAATGCCAGATATGTTATTCTCTTTAGAATTAGGAACCATATACTTTTCAAACCCTTTACGGATTTTTTCGCTGTCCATTTGTTGAAAACCAATATGAAGAGGGATTTTTTCAAAGAAATTCAAAAAGCTATTTTGCCAGGGTAATGTTTTTGAAATTAACTTAAAGAAAAATTCAATCTTAATTCTTTCAGGATTGGAAATAGAAATTCCTTCTTTTTGTAAGCGCTGAACCATTGTATTGATGTTATCTACATCAATCATCAAGCAAATTAATCCTCTATGTCCCGAATTATAGGCATGAACCCATTCAGGCTTCCATCCGCCACCATCGTTATTTTTAATGGTGATTAATTCAAAGTATTCATTTCCAGTCCAAATATTAGTTGCTTTAAAACCTTTAGTACCTTTACCCTTTTTTATATTATAGGGAAGGCCAGCTTTTTTAATTTGTTGAACGTCCTCACTTTCTTGCTGGTAATTTGCATCTACATTTATTACGAGATGGTCAAGTTTCATAATGGATCACTCCTTAATGTTAATATACTCAATGTTGAGTATATGGATATTTATTTGTTCCTCTTTTAATTAAGAGGAACGATTAAATTCTATTTATAACTATTTAATAAATCCTTCACAAAGTTAATTTGCTGTTCTAAAATATCTACCATGTTTTTAGCTACAATAGACATCATTGGTGATAACCCATTTGGTAAATGTTGTTCTTTAATTGATAAACCATTTTCGACTAAAAGGAGTTCTTTTTCAAGCATTTTTAAATGATGTTTTAATGCTTCTTTTGCTCTTTCCTCTTCTAATTGATCAATCATAGATAAACCAGCGTATAAAGAGAGAGGGTAGGGTACATTAGAAGAAACAATAGAGTTATAAATAAGCTCTTTTAAATGCGCTCTTCCTAAATCAGTAATGCGATAAATAGATTTTTGGCGATTGCCGCTATGTTCGATATGATCTATTTCTATAAAATGATTTTGTTCCAATTTTTTTAAAGCATGATAGATGGACCCTACGAGTACACCTGACCAACTTTCGGCTTCATTTTCTTGTAGCATGATTTGTATATCATAGCCAGACATCGGTTGCATATTTAGCGCACCTAATACAAGGAGCTGAGTCAACGTAATCCCTCCTGAAAATACTCTATGTTGAGTATTTTACTTTTTATAAGTATTGGAAGTCAATTTATTTTTTTACATGTTTTTACAATGTGCTCATGTTAACATTTGTGACTATATTTGATTTTTTGTTCAATTATTTTGAAAATAGCTATTATTATGGGGGAAAGTCTATAATTCGTCTAATAGAAAAATGCATTATTCGCGATAATTTTAAAAAATTCTAGCCGATTTTCTTGACTAACCATGGTACTATAGAAAGTATGAAGAATTTAAGGCAAAAATCTATCTGTTTCGACAATCAAGAATGACAATTAGGCTCTAAAATCTAGAGCATATAAAGGTCAGGGTAATTACAAAAAACGAGCATACATTAGCTTTTAATAAGATAATAGATCAATGCTGAATGAAGATAAGGGGTAAGAAATATGACGTTGTTTGACGATAAAGTTCAACGATTGTTACAGCAATCGGCATTACAATACATAATCTACAAGGAAAATGAGGATTCAGAACGAATTGAAAAGCTTCATTTATTTGCACGCAAGCTTTTGCAGAAGGAATTTGTCATCGGTTTTGCCGGTCACTTTTCTGCTGGTAAATCAAGTATGATCAATGCACTTTCGGGGGAAAACATTTTGGCGACAAGTCCAATCCCGACGAGTGCAAACATTGTAAAAGTGCATAAATCGGATGAAGATTTTGCTATTCTTTATTTGCATAATGAAAAGCCGGTAAAGTTTGAAGCAGGCTATGATATTAAACAAGTGAAAGAACTAAGCAAAAACGGTGAATTAGTTTCACAAATTGAAATTGGGCATAGCACATCAAGCTTACCTGAAGGGGTTACTGTTATGGATACTCCAGGTGTTGACTCGACTGATGATGCACATGCAATGAGTACAGAATCGGCACTGCATATAGCGGACATGGTGTTTTATACAATGGACTATAACCATGTACAATCAGAACTGAATTTCCAATTTACTAAGCAGTTAATGAAATATAATCCAAATGTTTATTTAATCGTCAATCAAATTGATAAACACCGTGAAGCGGAACTGTCATTTGATGATTTCAAACAATCGGTCCACAACTCATTTGCGGCATGGGGTGTATACCCAAAGAATATTTTCTTCACATCATTACGTGAAAAAGAGTTACCGAACAATGATTTTGATCAAGTGAAAAAAATCGTTATGGATTCAATGAATGATTGGCAGGAGCAATTAATTTTAACAGCTGAAAATACATTGAAAAAACTACAACATGAGCATGAAGCATATTTAAAAGAAGAAAAACAAGATCGCTTTGAAACCTATGCGGAAATAGTGTCAGAGGATGACTGGCAGCACCGTGATGATATTTTAGAACAATACGAGAAATTGACTCGTCAAACAGAGCTATTCTCGTTTGATGTATTTGACAAGCAATTTGATGAAAAACGTAAAGATTTACTTGCAAATGCTGCCATCATGCCGGCGGATGTGCGAGAAAAATTACGCGCCTATTTGGAAAGCCAGCAAGAGGACTTCAAAGTGGGGGGTCTATTTACCGCGAAAAAGAAAACGGCTGAAGAGAAATCAAGACGTCAAGAAGAGGCATATGCAAGCTTTAATCATGTCGTACAATCTCAAATTACTGGTCATATGAAAGCACTAATGAAGCAGGCGCTGAAAGATGTTGGTGCATTAAATGATGAGCGTGCAGCAGGAATTGATCAAAAGGAATTTAATTTCCCATTTTCAATTATTGAAGAACAAGTGCAAAGAAGCGGTGTAATTACAGGTGATGCAGTATTAAACTTTGCGAACCGTGTTTCCGAGGCGACAAAACGTTACTTTATCCAAGCAACAGATGCTTGGAAGATTGAGCAAAAAGATACATTAGAGCAAGTAGCGCAAGAAGCAGCAGCACCGGTAAAGCTGAAGATCAATGCGATGTCAGAAAAAGTAAAGGCACTGCAACATATATTACAAATTGAGAAGTTCGAAGCATTCAGCAATACATTAATGAAGCAAGTATCCAATGAAATTCGTGCGGAATCGAAAATACATCTGGAAAACTGGAAACGTGAGCATGAACAGGCATTGAAAGATGTACGACCATTTAATGAGTCGATGTTACAGTTGACGGCGAAGGATACGGAACTAGTTGATGATCATGTACAGGAAACAATAGGGTCAGGCTTAAATGCGGAAGCCGTTATTGAAAAAGCATTAAAGACAGCCAACATTATTAAGGATGTTCAAGGCTTTAAGGAAGTTTCGAGCTTCTTAACAAAAAAAGTAGAGCGTTTGCAAAAGCGTGACTTTACAATTGCTTTATTCGGTGCATTCAGTGCCGGGAAATCAAGCTTCTCCAATGCATTAATGGGTGAACGCGTTCTGCCGGTTTCACCTAACCCAACAACAGCAGCAATTAATAAAATCCGTCCAGTATCACCTGAACATCCTCATGAAACAGCAGATGTTCATTTGAAAAATGAAGCACAGCTATTAGAAGATATTAAAGGCTCCTATGAAGCAATCGGCTTACAAGTGAATTCGCTAAAAGAAGCTTATGACCGTGCAGCAGAAGGATTGGCTGTTAAATTATCCGACGAGCGATTAAATGTCCATAAATCGTTTATTCGTGCCTATTCAGAAGGCTATGAAACGTTTGTGCCGAAGCTAGGTACGACATTGCGTGTTAATCGTCATGATTTTGAAAAGTATGTTGCACAGGAAAATCGTTCTTGCTTTGTCGACAATATCGATTTTTACTTTGATTCACCGCTTACTCGCATGGGCGTAACATTAGTAGATACACCGGGTGCGGATTCGATTAACGCCCGTCATACTGGAGTAGCATTTGATTATATTCGAAATGCAGATGCCATTTTGTTCATCACATACTACAACCACGCATTTGCCAAAGCGGACCGCGAATTCTTAATTCAGTTAGGCCGTGTAAAGGATGCTTTTGAATTAGATAAAATGTTCTTTATTGTGAATGCAATTGATTTAGCCTCTACAATGGATGAAGAGGAAGAAGTGAAGAGTTATGTTCGTTCAGAGCTACAACGCTTCGGTATTCGTTTCCCGAGACTTTACGGGGTATCAAGTTTGCTGGCGCTGAAGGAAAAGGAAAACCAGAATGATCTTCAGTCAGGGATGGCACCATTTGAAGATGCATTCCATCATTTCCTGAATGATGAGTTAATGAGTATTGCAGTACAGGCGCTAAAAGAAGAAGTGGAAAAAACCGAGGCACGACTACATGATTTAATTACGCAAACGGAAGAAAACTTAAAGCGTAAAGATGAACGACTAGAAGAGCTTACAAATCTAGAAAAGCTTGTACGTTCAAAATATCAAACAACCCAAACAGCCATGATTGAAAGTGAAGCGAAGCAGGAACTGGATGAGTTACTGTACTACGTATTACAACGTGTGTACTATCGTTATCCTGATTTCTTCCGTGAAAGTTATAATCCGTCTACTTTTGCTCAAATGCCTCCGCAGCAAGCATTACAGACAGCGTTGAAAGAAGTGCTTCAAGCACTAAGCTTTGACTTTGCACAGGAAATGCGCGTAACGAATTTCCGTTTAGCACAATTTGTAGAGAAGAAGATGAAAGCGCATTTTAAAGATGCAGCCCGGGAATTGAAAGAGTTAAATCCAAGCTTTGCATTTTTAGCTTATGAATCGAAAGAGCCGCAGCTATTGGACTTTACAGGACCTTTTGCTGAAACTGCTCCTTATGAAGGTGTTAAATCACACTTTAAAAATGTGAAGTCCTTCTTTGAAAAAAATGAAAAAGAGCAATTACGCGATGCATTGGAACAGTTAACAAAACCAAACGCCCAAAAATATTTAGAAATAGAAAAAGCTAAAATTCTTGAATGGGCAGCAGGCTTTATAGCAATTGAGGCGGAAGAATTACGTCAGCACATGCTTGAACAGGCAATTGAGCAAGTTGAAACAGAGCGCCTATTGTTACAGGAAGAAAGCCACCTAGCTGTTTGGAAAGATATTTTCGCACAACTACAATCATAAGGAGGATCTTTTTATGACTAATGTTTTTGTAACAGCCGATAAAATTGAGCCGACAGGACGCTTTATCGATGCTAGATTTGATATGACAAATGTAGAATTAGGCAAAGCTCTGTATGAAGAAGGGCATGTTGAAGGGGCTGTGTTTTGGGATTTAAATACAGACTTATCGGATTTAACAAAAGGTGAAGGGCGTCACCCGCTACCAGATAAAGAGCAGCTTCAAGCATTATTTGAAAAGCATGGGTTACATCTGAATGATGCGATTTACGTGTACGATCAAGGTGCTTCACCATATGCTACACGTGCATGGTGGATTTTAAACTATGCAGGATTTAAGCATGCCTATGTTGTTAATGGCGGTTTCCATGCTTTAAAAGATGTAGGTTTGCCGATTACTACTGAAGTACCGACATTTCCAAAAAGTGATTTGCAGCTTCAATGGAATGATGAAATTTTGCTGAAGCGCCAGGATATTGTAAATATTGTGGAAGGAAATACAAAAGCTACTTTATTGGATGCCCGTTCAGCAGCTCGCTATAATGGCGAATATGAGCCGTTTGATAAATTAGCTGGACATATTCCGACAGCCCAAAATTACGACTGGGAACAGCTACGTGAAGGTTCTAATTTAGTCATTACATCTTCTCTTCTAGACAAAGTATCTAAGGACGAAGATATTGTTGTTTACTGTGGTTCAGGTGTCACAGCAACGCCTATTTACACAGTTTTAAAAGAAGCAGGTTATGAAAATGTCCAAATTTATATGGCAGGGTACAGTGATTGGGTAAACCATCACCCAGTCGCAACGTCTAACTAAAAAATAAAACAAGCCGTTATGTGAGATTTTTTTGCATAACGGTTTTTAATTTATCGATTCAATTATTTTTAGGAGTTAATTTCCAGAAATTATGTTAAAGTGATATTGTAGAAAAATATAGAGTAAAGGAGGTAATAGGCGTGTTCTTTGAGAAGAAATCGGAAATAAGCGAAAAATCCGGTGTGAAAATGATTAATGGTTTTGTCAAATTCCAATCGGTGCGTTTGAATGTACATTGCTTTGAGGTTGATGGTGTTTTAATAGATACTGGCGCGGCATCACTCCTTGAGGAATTTAAACTGTTTTTCAATACGATGGATGTCGATCAGGTGATGCTAACCCACTATCACGAAGATCATACTGGTGGGGCACATTTTTTGCAGACAGCATATAATTTACCTATATTTATGAATGAAACAAGAATAGAAGAATGTAAACACAAAGCAAACTATCCTTTATACAGGAAGTTATTTTGGGGGGCGAGAAAACCCTTTGAAGCACGGCCTTTGGAAAATAATTTTACTTCGAGGACCGGTCGCTGGAAAGTGATTCTGACTCCCGGACATACGAATGACCATTCATCTTTTCTAAATGAAGAGACAGGACAACTCTTTACGGGGGACTTGTATGTTACACCTAAAACTAAAGTTGTGCTGCGTGAAGAAAGTATTCCGCAAATTATCGATTCATTGGAGCTAGCCCTTTCCCTTGATTTTCAGGAAATGTACTGCAACCATGCAGGCTATATAGAAAATGGAAAGGAAGCTTTACACCGTAAGTTGAATAACTTAAAAGAATTAAGCGGCAAAATAGAACTGATGGCTGAAAAAGGAATGCCCCCCTCTGAGATAACGAAACAGCTTTTTGATAAGAAATATCCAATTACAAAGTTATCATTAGGGGAATGGGATGCAGCCCATATCGTAACATCCGTATTAAAAAATAGAATATACAACAACTAACTGTTTAGCGAGGGGAACTTGCTAGGCAGTTTTTTATTGTTTTGTAATAGAAAATAGTCTCACATATTAAAAATAGTTTGTAATATTAAATTTACAATTGATTAATAATTTAAATGGTTTAAAAATATGGTAAAAGGGAATACTATAAGATTTCCTTTCATACGTATCGAAAAAGGCTTATTTACAAGAGAATTTAAGTGGATTCTGAAAATTTCGTTATATAAATAGGCAACTTGATGCAAGATTATAAGGTATATTTATTTTTCGATTGTAAAGGTTTTGTAAATAACTTAAATTAATGTTGAAGAAAATGAAAAATAGGTGTTATGATAACCTAGGTTTTAATTTACATACTTCATTTTAGGGGGATTTTATTCCATGTTCAGCTCAAAAAAACCAGATCCATTTTTTGAAGGATTATTAGATATTGCAAAAAATGTACAAAACGGTGCCAACTATGCAAAAGAATCAACAATTTCTACTGTATCGGACTTAAAACAAATTCAAATTAAAATGAAGTCTTATGAAACAGCTGGTGATAAATTAATTCATGATTTGATCGTGAAATTAAATGAGTCCTTTATGACACCAATTGAACGTGAAGATATTTTAGCGTTAGCGATTAAATTAGATGATATTCTAGATGGTATCGAAAATACGATTGCCCATTTTGAAATGTATTCATTTACAGAAGTGAATCAGTATATGAGAGACTTTGTGGACTTTATCGCTAAATCATCTGATGAAGCAGTAAAGGCAATGGAGTTATTAAATAAAAAAGATTTAATTGGTATGCGTCAACATGCCATTTTAATAAAAGATTATGAGCGCGAATGTGATGAGATTTTCCGTAAATCTATTACAGAACTATTCCAAGTTGAAAAAGATCCAATTCGCTTAATTATTTTTAAAGATTTGTATGAGCAATTAGAAGAAATTGCCGACTATTGCCAAAATGTAGCGAATACAATTGAAACAATTATTATGCGTAATGCATAATTAAAAAGGAGTAGAATATGGAAACGTTATTAATCATTACCGTACTCGTTGTTATTTTTGCGTTAGCATTTGATTTTATTAATGGCTTCCATGATACAGCCAATGCTATTGCAACATCTGTTTCAACGCGTGCGTTAAAGCCACGAGTAGCTGTTTTAATGGCTGCAGTAATGAACTTCGTTGGTGCGATGACTTTTGTCGGCGTAGCAAAAGCAGTTGCATCGGGAATTGTGGATCCCTTCTCATTAAATGCATTCGAAGGTGATGTGACTGGATCTGTTGTTATTTTGGCGGCATTAAGCTCGGCGATTACTTGGAACTTGTTAACTTGGTATTTCGGTATACCGTCAAGTTCTTCACATACATTAATCGGCTCAATTGCAGGGGCAGCAGTAGCCTCAGCCGGTATGGATATTTTAAATTATGAAGGTTTCTTTAAAATTTTACAGGCATTAATTATTTCACCAATTTTAGCTTTAACGGTAGGTTTTATAGTGATGAAGCTATTCAAATTTATATTCCAGCGTTCACCGCTATATGGTACAACGAGAGCATTCCGATTAACACAAATCGGTACAGCAGCTTTACAATCGTTTACACACGGTACAAATGATGCCCAAAAAGCGATGGGTATTATTACAATGGCTTTAATCGCAGCGAACTGGCAATCGACAGATGAAGTACAAGACTGGGTACGTTTTGCCTGCGCATTGGCGATGGGTCTAGGGACGTCTGTTGGTGGATACAAAATTATTAAAACAGTGGGCGGCAAAATTATGAAAATCCGTCCAGTTAATGGTGTAGCGGCAGACTTAACTTCTGCATCGATTATTTTTGGAGCGACAGTGATCGCATTGCCAGTATCGACTACGCACGTTATCTCATCTGCCATTATGGGTGTAGGTGCAGCACAGCGTGTGAAAGGTGTTAAATGGGGAATGGCGCGTAAAATCGTTATTACTTGGTTCATCACTTTACCGATTTCAGCAGTAATGGCTGGTTTATTCTACTTATTATTTAGTCTACTATTCTAATATAAAAAACGGCGCTCAATGTTTGTGTTTGGGCAGCCGTTTTTTTTGTATATTCGGAGTTGGTTTACGCTATCGGTGGTCACTTTTTCTAATAAAAAATAAAATGTTCTAATAACGGTTTAAGAGTTTCTAATAAAATTTATGTTATCTAATACAGGGAACATTTGTTCTGAAATAGATGTGCAATATGCTAATTTACTACGTAAATGTTCTAAAATAGTAGCCAACTATTCTAATATCTCCGACAATATTCTAATAAGTTAAATTTGAAAATCATTGCGCTAAATATTCTTGAAATTGCTCATGGACATTTTCTATCGGAATAAATAAACCGACTTTTCCATGATCTTCACGTGTACCGGTTGCAAAGACAACACCTATTACTTGTCCCTCTTCATTAATCACCGGGCTACCGCTATTCCCTCGATAAACGGGTGCGTTCATCATAATAATTTCTGTTTGAATATCGACAGCATTCGTATAGCCTATTACTTTTCCTTCATTTGCAATGCCGCTAAATGCAAGGGGATTACCGATAAAATAAACAGGCTCATTTTGACGGAATTCGCTTGTTTCTGCGAGTGTTATATACGGTAAGTTCTCCGCATCCACTTTTAATAGTGCCAAATCATATTCCTCATATGCTTCTACAACTTCCGCTTTATAAAGTGAATCATCCGGAAATACTACGGTAATCGTTAAAGCATCATCAATCACATGTTCATTTGTTAATATGTAACCATTTTCCGTTACAGCAAATCCTGTTCCTTTTCCGGAGTCAGTATTTATTGTGACGATCGATTGCTTATATGTTTGAATATTTTCCTGACTTGAAAGTTTCGTTGATACTTTTAAAAATTCAATTGCCGGAATGGAATAAATATTGAAAATTACTGCAAAAGTATTAAAAACAAGTGTCAATGCCATCAACCATACGATAATTCGCACAACAGGCTTTTGCCTTTTTGGTTTTTTGGGCTGTGGATTTAGACGTGCCTCCCGCTCTTTTGCCAGTGCCTTTTCCTGTTCTTCTAAAACAAGCTCTAAAAATTCCTCTTCAGTCAGTTGCTCGGTGTTTTTATCTGTCATTTTCACCCCTCCGATAAATTAAGTTTAACAAAAATGTGAAAAATTTGCGGTGAAAAGCTTTGTGACATTTTTTTTATGTAAGTTTGTGAAAAGTTTCATATTAAGCATTAGAAAATACTTCGTGCAATCTATCACATACTTTAGCCTGATAAAGCACTGTTTTCAAAATGACAGCCCTTACATTAATTTTATTTATATAATAGATTGTGTATGAATTCACAATATCAATTATTCGGATTATACCTCTTAAATTGTTGATATATCAACGTTTGTGAATAATTATTTGAATTTTCAAACAAAAATAAATATTATCGTTGACAAAAGAATTCAAAAGGAATAACATACGTAAATATAAAGAAAATTCCTAAAATTAGAAAGGGTTGGTAAAAATGGATTTAATGAAGAAGTCGTTAGAGATGCATGAAAACTATGGGGGGAAGATGGAAATTCGTGCAAAAGTACCGGTTCAGGATAAATATGATTTAAGTTTGGCGTATTCACCTGGGGTAGCAGCACCTTGTTTAGCAATTGAACAAAATCCTTCCACTGTATATGACTATACGATGAAAGGAAATTTAGTAGCAGTCATTACAGATGGTACTGCTGTGCTCGGTTTAGGGGATATTGGTCCGGAAGCAGCTTTACCGGTAATGGAGGGGAAAGCTTTATTGTTAAAGCGATTTGCGAATGTTGATGCTGTACCGGTTTGTTTAAATACAAAAGATGTTGATGAAATTGTTAACGTAGTGAAAGCAATCTCTCCTACATATGGGGCGATCAATTTAGAGGATATTTCAGCACCACGCTGTTTTGAAATTGAAGATCGTCTGCGTGCAGAATGTTCAATTCCAGTATTTCATGATGATCAGCATGGTACCGCAATCGTTGTCGGTGCAGGGATGATTAATGCCGTAAAGCTTGTGAATAAAGAAGTTGTGCAAATGAAGGTTGTCATTAATGGAGCAGGTGCTGCGGGTATTGCCATTTTACGTATACTAATTCAAATGGGATACACGAATGTAGTTATGTGTGATACGAAAGGGATTATTTACGAAGGTCGCCCTGAAGGAATGAATCCGGTAAAAGATCAAGTTGCTAATTTAACAAACCCATATCAACTGCGTGGAAGTTTGGATGATGCTTTAGTGGGAGCTGATGTATTTATTGGTGTATCAGCAGCAAATATTTTAAATGAAGCTCATATTAAATCAATGGCGAAAGATCCAATCGTATTTGCATTGGCGAATCCTGATCCGGAAGTTACCCCAGAGAATGCAAAAAAATGGGGTGTTAAAATTATTGGGACAGGGCGCTCCGACCATGCGAACCAAATTAATAATATGCTGGCATTTCCGGGTATTTTCCGCGGCACGCTGGATGTGCGCGCAAGAGATATTAATGAGGCCATGAAGCTGGCGGCGGTTGAGGCAATCGCTTCTCTTGTAACTGAAAAGGAGCTTCATGAAGACTTTATTATTCCTAGCTCGATGGATGAACGTGTTGCAGGGGTAGTTGCGAAGGCAGTTGGGTCAGCTGCAATAGAATCTGGAGTTTCCGACTTATTCCAACAAGTAGATGTCGTCAAGCAATCGATTGCGATTTAAAGTTGCAAGAAGTCTGTAGCTAAAAAACTAAAAGGATGTGCAAAAATATTTCTGCACATCCAAGTTTTTTAAACTGTTTGTAGTTCTTCTGTTAATTGCTCTAGTTGTGTAACTAAATTTCCGATAAATGCAATTGTGTCACGCAATGGTTGTTCTGTCGTAATATCGACACCAGCCATTTTTGAAAGCTCGACAGGTGTTTTCGTACCACCGGCTTTTAATACTTCGATCCATTCACCAACAGCTGATTCATCACCATTCAAAATACGTTGTGATACTTGTGTTGAAATTGTTAAACCAGCTGAATAAGTATATGGATATAAGCCCATATAGTAGTGAGGCTGACGCATCCAAGTAAGCTCAGCACCTTCTGTGATTTCAACTGTATCTCCCCAGAATTGCTCCAGTACTTCGCGTTTTAATTCATTTAATTTTGGAGCGTTCACATTTCCGCCAGCATCGATAATATCGTACACTTTGCGTTGGTAGGCTGCTTCCAATAAATGTGTCACAAAGTTATGGTAATACGTACGGCTAATAATGGATGAAATCACCCAACGTTTAAAGCGGGCATCTGTTGAATTTTGTAATAGGTAGTTGGCCATAAGCATTTCATTCATTGTAGATGGTGCTTCAATAAAGTATAAAGATGGGCGTGCATTATAAATATTTTGAGCGTCATTTGCTAAATAGAAGTGACCAGCATGACCTAATTCATGAGCAAGGACAAATACTTCATTCATACGGCTAGTCCATGAAATTAATACATATGGGTGTACACCGTATGGACTTGAACAGAATGCACCTGTTGATTTACCGGCATTTTGGGCAAAGTCAATCCATCGCTCATCGAATGACCGGTCAATCATTTTAATATAGTCTTCTCCCATAATGGATAGACCGTCTTTCATATATTGACGGGATTCTTCTACAGTAATAGTAGGTTCGTATGAAGGATCCAATGAAATTTTAAGATCTGCAAAAGTCATTTTATCCAGTTCATGCGTTTTTTGTAGTAATTTTGCATAGCGACGCATATGTGGTGCTAGTTCATTCATAATTAAGTCGATTTGACGGTCATACATAGAACGGTCTACTTGCTGAGACTCCAGCAGCGCATCATAAATTGTTTCATAACCACGCAAATCAGCATCGGTTTTTTCGATTTTTAAATGTGTATTATACGTCTTCGCTGTTGTATGCTGATACTCACGCAGTTTTGAAGAGAATGCATCAAATGCTGCTCGGCGTTTTTTCGTATCTGTTTCTAATTCCCAGTCACCTTCAAATAGATTGTAGCTAAGAGGGAATTGCTCACCATCTACTTCAAAATCAGGGAAATTCATATCTACTAATTTTGTTGTATTGTAAAGTTCATACGGTGCATTAAATGTTGCACCGAAAGCAGCCAATGCTTTTTCCGCTTCAGGATGAAGTTGGTGCGGTTTTTGAATAAGCAGTTTATTAATATAGTTTTCATATGATGGATTTAAGAGTTGAGCTTCTTTTAAAATTGCTTCATCTAATGCCAATAAATCACTTTTTACAAAAGAAAGTTTTGTAGCGATGCTCGCAGCTAATGATCCAAATTGAGCTGAACGCATTTGATTTTCTGTATTTGTTTGATCTACACTGTGTGAAAGACTAGCGTACGTTCCGATTGGTACTAATTTAAGTTGGATTTTTTCAGTCGCTTCTATAGCTGCGATGGCACCCTTTGCATCTGTAATTGTACCTGGCAATTGCTTGGCACTTATTTCAACAAGCTGTTTCACTTCTTCAATTGCTTCTAAGTAAGCTTCTTCTGAAGAAAATAAATCATTTAAATTCCACGTTTCCTCAACTGGTACTTCATTACGTTTCAACATTGACATTAGTTTCCTCCTAATATTACGATATTCGAAATAAATAATAACATATTTCTGAAAATTTAGGAAGTATGCTTGAGATTTAAAACGTATAATAAAATAGAAGAAGTGTATATGACGGAAAGAGTGTGATGTAGATGCATGAAGTAAAGGACTGCAGTTTAATTTTAGAAGGGGGCACATTTAGAACCGTATTTACAGCTGGTGTACTGGATGCCCTAATGGAGCAGCAAATAGTGATGCCATATATTGCGGCAATTTCGGCTGGGGCGATAAATGCGGTTTCATATATGTCAAATCAGCCTGAGCGAACAATGCGGGTATTAACAACGTATCGTAATGATCCTCGTTATATGGGTGCGCGGAATTTTTTGAAGGAGAAAAGCCTTTTTGGTTTAGACTTTGCCTACAATATTGTACCAAATCAGCTCGACATATTTGATTGGGATACATATTACAACTATCCGGGCGAAGTAGAATTTGGTCTAACAAACGCTTATACAGGTAAAGTGGAATATAAGAGTGCGCATACGATGACGAGAACATGTGATATACTCCAGGCTACATGTGCGATCCCGGTGTTATTTCCGGAGATTAAAATTGATAATATCCCATATTATGATGGGGGATTATCGGATTCCATTCCAGTGAAACGTGCCATTGAAAAAGGCTATTCCAAACATTTACTCGTCCTGACAAGAGAACCGGGCTATATTAAACAACCGTCAAAAACAAACAAATGGGCAACTAAGCTCTTTCAAAAGCGCTACCCTAGACTAGCCGCAGCAATGAATCAGCGTGCTTCAATGTACAATGCTACGATGCAGTATATTGGGGAATTAGAGCAAAATAATGAAGCTTTTATTTTCAAGCCTGACCGTGCAATAAAGAGCTTTGAAAGTAAAGTTGATCAAATGAAAGCCAATTATGAAGTCGGTTATGAACAGGCATTAAAACAAATGCCTGAGTTGAAAGAGTTTTTAGGAATTGAAATAGGTATACCCCTACCTCTGTGAAAGGTGATTAAATAAATGACAAATGGAAAAGAAATTTTAGCGATATTTGGATTTGAAACTAAAGAAGAGCCTGTAAGTATTTACCCGTATTCACCCGTCTACCGGGTGAAATACGGCGATAAGGATGTTGTGGTAAAACGTACACAAAAAAGAGCAGAGAATGTGATGTCTTATACGAATATGTTGAAGAGTAAAGGGGTAAATGTTGTAACACCAGTTAAGCTTCATGTAGATAATCCACAAAATTTTGAGGGGACGAATTTTGTTGTTTATCCATTTATAGAAGGCTCGAAATACTCTGGTCAAGAAAATGTAATCTATGAAGCCGGAAAGATGTTAGGTCACATACATAGTCTTTCTCCGAATATAAATGCTTACGATCTTCTTAACTATGATGTTTACGATTTTAACAAACAGGAAGTAGAAGAGAGTATGGAAGCCATTATTCAGCATGCTCACAAGGCTGGAATTAAAATTGATCCATCATTAAAAATGAAATTAATGGAAAGTGTTGCAGCTCAGGAGGAACTTAACGGAGCAGGTTTACCACATGTTGCTACTCCTCACGATTTTAAAGCAAATAATCTTGTTTTCATCCCTGAACCATACTTGATAGATCCGGATAATGCGACGTGGATACCAAGAATCTTTGATCTGGCACTTGTCTTACTGCTCTTTCATAATGAACATGAAAATGCTCCGGACAGGGTTTTTACAGTAGATGAATGGAAACTGTTTTTATCGGGATATAAAGAATACAATGCTTTAACCGATCAGGAAAATCAATACTGGGATAAGGCGAAGCAGCATATTTTTCTTGATGAAGTCATGTGGTTAATGGCTGAATATGAAGAGGATTGGCAAAACCCTGCCCAGCAAAAACTGTTTAATAGCTTAATGCGAGTTGTAATTGATAGTGCTGACTATAGACTAATATAAAAAGTTGAAGGGTGGCAATACTATGGAAAGTTTGGCAGAAATAATGCGTATTGTATTTCCGTTAATTATCGTAGGCGCAATAAGTATATTTGTCATTTTAAGACTCAAAAATAAACATAAAAAGAATCAGCTAGGAAAGAAAAAAACACAAGGTGCTCAATTTTTATTAGATAGTTTAATACCTTGGGGAACATTTTTAGGTATCTTTATCGGGGGGATAATCAGTTTATTTTCCCCAGCGTCTATGTTAAATACAGTTAGTATAGGCGGTGGCGCGGGGATGTTAATTGGCTATTCTGCCTATGAAATTTATAGCAGGTCAGAGGGTAGTTCTTCAAGTTAGTCATAAAGAATATATTTACTTTATTAGTGCAAACCGGGGTCCTGGTTTGTGCTTTTTTGCGGAAGTGAAATGGTAAATACTTTTATTATTAATTGGTGTATTTTGCATTATTATCTTAAATATAATTTATTATAATGGTTGTTTTATTTCTAAAAAAGGATTTGATTTGGGAGAGTGAAGAGATTTAAAGAAAACATAATAAACAAATTTATTGGTGCATATGATGAGCGGGATGAATATCAAAAGCAGGAGATTTATAAAGAGATTGCATTTTCAGGCATTATTTTATTACATGTCGATGCTTTTAATGGTTATTAGTTTAATTATCGATACGTACAAAAAAGAAATGTCTTTAATTAAGCCAATTCTTGTTTTTTTAAATATTGGCTATTCAGCGTACATAGCGTTTCGTTTAAATAAAAAGCAATTAGATATATCAAATTGCGCGACTTCTGAAGAATATAATATTAAAAAAGCGAAGTTAAGACGTTCTTCTATTATAGTGGGGATTCAATGGGGGTTTTGGATGATCGTTCTGATGGAATACATATTACCGTTTATCCGGGGAGAAGGATTGTCGTTCTCATGGTTTAATATGATAATTTGGTTCATAGGTGGGCTTCTTTTAAGTGTGTGCATCTATTACGTATCTATGTCTAAGTTAAAGAAACGATATGATGAAATAAATTAGCCGGATTAAAGTGTAGGAAAGTAGCGAGTTAGAGATGCAAGACTAAATTATAGAATGAAGAATGGTCTTTATTAAAATTTAAATTGCCCTCCTTGTTAGGTGTGTGTTTAACAAGGGTGGTAATTCACGGTGATAACTTAATTATTTACCGCTTTAAAATTCCATTTCCTTGCCCCAATCTCAATAGCAAAAGGAAGAAATTTGTGGGGAAATGGATTGTTAGGTAATGACGTAATAGTAATGTACCGGAAAAATTGTCTCCGGCACACTTTATAGTTTCCATTATCAAGCAACTTGTTTACTGTTTTAAGGATTCATGAGTTAAGATAAAAATGCTGGTAATTAATATAAATATGTTGTTAATGTACCTAAATTTCCAATAGTTACTTCAACTACATCGCCTTTTTTTAAATATCCTTTATCTTGATTTACACCATGTACAACACCTTCTGGAGTACCGGTAATAATAACATCTCCTGGCAATAGAGTAATATATTTTGAAATATAACTTATAATTTCATCACATTTAAAAATCATATCAGAAGTGTTAGATGATTGGCGAATTTCTTTATTTACAGAAGTAGTAATATTTAAATTATTGGGGTCTACTATTTCTTCATTTGTTACTAAATATGGACCTAATGGTAAAAAACCATCCATAGATTTACCAATTAGCCATTGCGAAGATTTGAATTGAAGGTCTCTAGCAGATAAGTCATTGCTATTTGAATAACCAGCTATATAGTTTAAAGCTTCATGGGGAGAAACATTTTTAGCCCTTTTACCCATAATAATTGCTAATTCTGCTTCATAATCTAATTTCTTAGTTTCTATTGGAATTTTTAAAGTACTAGCATTTCCGATTAAAGAATTATTAAACTTTGAGAATAGCAAAGGTTCTGTGGGAAGATCCATTCCACTTTCAAGTGCATGTTTACGATAATTTAAACCTACACAAATAATCTTAGCGCTAGAAGCGGTGGGTGGCATCATCTCAATTTCGTCTCTATTAACTGAGTAATTATAAATTTCTTTATTTTCAATGTATTTTTTAAACTTATTTAAATTCCCATAAACATCATCATAAAAATTATCAATATTAAAGTTATTATAGCCTTCAATTTTTTTTAAAAGACTAGAAATACTATATATTTTTTCTTTAATTATAATTCCAACATATAACTCACACTGAAAGGAATAACTTATTAGTTTCATATCTTTACCACTTTCTAATTTTATTTTTCTATTATTAAGATTTGCTTGCTAATTATAATAGGTTTTTCTTCACACCGTCATAGGAAGATCGTACTAAATACTCGATGTCTTTAGATGTGGTCAATCTTGGATTCACCAATATATTTCCACTTCTCATTGAATCTCTAATAATTTGGTCTATATGTTCTAAATTTACACCAAGCTCTTTAGTATACAGAGGTATTTCTAATTCTTCATTCATTTTAAATATCTTTTTAACAACATTTGTAGCATTTTCTTTAGCAGTAAGATTTTCATTATAAACATTTAACGCCTTAGAAATATCAACATATTCATCTATAGCTGCAGGTAAATTATACTCCATAACGTATGGTAATAATGTTGCATTAGCTACCCCATGCGGAATATCGAACAATCCCCCGAAAGCTTGAGAAATGGCATGGACATTACCTAATCTAGTTTGAGAAAATGCATACCCAGATAACATAGATGCTTCCAACATTTTTGCTCGACTATCTATATCGGTGCCATAGTAATATGCTTTATTAATATTTTCCTCAATTAAATTTATTGCTCGTAACGCTATTGCATTGCTTACGGGATTTTTTTGTTTAGATAAATATGATTCTATAGCATGGGTAAGTGCATCCATTCCGGTAGAACTTGTAATATGTCTAGGACAATTTAATGTTAATTTAGCATCTAAAATTGCTATTTTAGGATATATTTTAGAGCTTAAAATAGCTACTTTAAATAAAGTATTCTCATCAGTAATAATAGTTGATGCTGTAACTTCGCTTCCAGTACCTGCAGTAGTTGGTATTGCAATTAACGGTACTCCATCATTAGGGATTTTCTCAACACCTTCATAATCTAAAATACTTCCTGCATTCTTCAACATTATCGAAACAGCTTTGGCAGTATCGATACTACTTCCTCCACCTATAGCCAAAATTGCGTCTACTTTGTAATTCTTATAAAGATTTAAAATCTTAGTAATACTTATGCTTTTAGGATTAGGTTCCACTTCACTATATGTCTTATATTCGATACTAAGGTTATCCAATGATTTATATATTTTTTCTAGAATCCCTGAATTAAGTATGCCATTATCAGTAATTAATAAAATTGTTTTATATTCATGAGCTTGTAAGATCTCACCGACTTCTTCGGAAGCACCTATTTTAGATATTACTTTTGTTGGCATAAATAATTGATAATAACTATGCATTAAGATTTCATCCTTTCAGTAATAATTTTAAAGTCTTAAAAAATATACCTTCTCTACGGTATTAATTTCCCCCCTACTTAAAATTTGTAATTATTATTACGAAATAACAATGGCATAACTCATAATTAAACTTTCTAGTGGAGATTTCTATATTTTATACTTCACTATAATTTTTAATTTGAATAATCTTAAAATTAACTTAATTTATTTTTTTTAGCAATATATTTATTGAAAATAAAAAATATTCAGAATATAAAGCTTTATTTATATAATATATTCTTCTGGAATTTATCAATTCAGCCCTATTTTCTTAATGTCATACAATAAAAAAATTATTTCAATCTAACAAATAATATCGAAAATGCATATTTTAGCTATATAATACGTTTTTTAGCTTAAAAAAGCGTTTGACATTTAGTTGTTAAATTTTTAAGATGATATTAGTTCTCCTTACAAAAATCGGTTTCCTATAGAGAACCAAAAGTTTGGGTAGATGAGTTCAAATTATCATGTACTAACAGTAAAGAAGGTTTTTAGTAGCAAAAATGTTTAGAGGAATTAATACACATCGTGAAGTTATCTAACTTGAATAATTGTGGGGAGGCTGATGAAGAATTTACTTGTCCGGTCACCGGTGTTTGGAATAGATAAAAATATGGTCGTTGAAATAAGTATATCAGGCTATATTTAAATCCTGAATTACATTCTAGGTATTAAAGAGCAGCTTAAAATATCACAGAGGTTAGGTCACTGGCCTAAAGATAAATAAAAGGAGGAAGTAGTAAATGAATCAACCAACAATCCAAGACGTAATTGTAAAAAAGGAAGTTCTTCTTAAGTTAATCGCTAATAAATTGATTGAACAAAATGTTTCTGAAGAACAAGCACAAGTTGTTAGTGAAGTGCTAGTTCATGCTGATTTACGTGGTGTTCATTCGCATGGTGCTATTAGAACAGAACACTATGTTAATAGAATTAAACAAGGAGGACTTAATGTTAATCCAAAAATTACTGTAGAGAAAGTATCACCTTCTGTTTCTAAAGTTAATGGTGATCATGGATTAGGGCATGTTATTGCAAAAAGGACTATTGAAGAAGCAATTGAAAGCGCTTCAAATACTGGAGTTGGGGTTGGAGTTGCATTTAATAGCAGCCATTGTGGTGCACTTTCCTACTATATGCAACTTGCTACGAATGCCGGGAAAATCGGTATTGCTATGCAACATACTGACAGTTTTGTTGCACCATTTGGCGCAAAAGATGCATTTTTAGGAACTAATCCAATTGCATTTGGTATTCCAGCTAACAACAATCCACCAATTATCTTAGATATGGCTACAAGTAATGTTGCTATGGGGAAAATCCTAGTTGAGAAAGAACGCGGTAATAAAATACCTCTTAATTGGGGAGTAGATGTTGATGGTAATCCGACAGATAATCCAAATGAAGTAGCAGCTCTTTTACCATTTGGAGGACCTAAAGGATATGGTATAAGTCTAATGGTAGATATTTTATCTGGGATTTTAGTTGGAGCTAAATTTGGACCACATATTGAACCTATGTATGGAGACTTAACTAAACATAGAGAGTTAGGGATTATTTTCATTGTATTAGACCCTAAATTCTTCGGATCTATGAATTATTTCTTAGATAACATCGATCAACTTTATAAAGAAATACATGATTTACAGCCAGCTACAGGATTTTCTAAAGTTTTATTACCTGGTGAACCAGAAAATAATAAATCTGAAGAGCGGATTGAAGCAGGAATTCCATTACCAGAAACTATTTTAGCCTACTTAAAAAGCTAATGAGATAGGGGGATACAATAAATGAGAAAGTTAAAAATTGCTGCATTATTTACACTTATAGCTACTATACTCGTTGGCTGTAGTACATCTGCTGAAGAGGGGACAACGGGATCTGATAAAATTAAATTAAAAGTAGCACATTATTATTCTGAAACACATCCGCAACATATTGCTTTAAAGGAGAAATTTGAGAAAGTGGTAGAAGAAAAAACAAATGGCGCAATTGATGTTGAAATTTATCCATCGGCTCAATTAGGAGATGAAGAACAGTATACAAATGGTGTTCGTAACGGAACAATTGAAATGTCTATTTCTGGAATGGGGCTTCAAAATGCTGAGCCAAAAATAGGGGCAATGGAATTACCATTTATTTTTGAAGATTATGAACATGCCCAGGCTGCATTTGATGGAGATGTCGGAACTTTTCTTGCAGACGCATTTTCACAATTCGGTGTTGAAACGTTAGCTATTACGGCCAATGGGTTCCGGGTAATTTCGTCGAATAAAGAAATTTCGTCAATGAATGATTTGAAGGGTTTACGTTTACGTTTGCCTAACATGGATACTTACCTTCAATTTGGAAATGCTATTGGTGTAAGCGTGCAACCGATGGGATTATCTGAGATATTTACAGCTTTAGAACAAAAGGTAATTGATGGACAAGAAAATCCATATGCAACATTGAAGGAATCTGGATTCTATGAGGTTCAATCACATGTTTTAGAGAGTAATCATATGTTTAGTCCGAATGTTATCCTAATTAATCAAAAATTCATTGATAATTTACCAGAAGACCAACAAACAATTATCCGAGATGCTGCTAAAGATGCAGCAGCTTATGAATGGGAAATGTTAATTAATTCCGTTGATGAAACTAAACAGTTTTTAATAGAGAATGGTATTAAAATACAAGTACCATCGGAATCATTTAAAGCGGATTTGCTTAAATCTGTACAAACTATTCACGATAAAATTATTAATAGTACTGATTGGGGTCAAGAATTCTTAGAACTTGTAGATAAATATAAATAATTCTCCAAACTTCGGCAAAGTATACCTTTGCTGAAGTCCTAAAATTGAGGTGAAAATGTGGAAAGTATTTCAAAATATATCAATTTAACTTTGAAAATAATTATTGGAACTATTTTAGTTTTTCTGATTCTTTTAGTATTTGGAAATGCAATACTTCGGTACTTATTCAATTCTGGGATAGTTTGGTCTGAAGAATTAGCTAGATATCTATTTGTTTGGCTTGTATTCCTAGGTGCAGTTTTAGCATATCGAGATAAAGAACATATTATAGTGGATATTTTAATACTTAACGTACCAAGACCTGTACAAAAAATCTTATATATTTTTTCTAACTTAATTGTATGTATATCGATGATTATGTTCTTCTATGGAACAATCCTATTAATAAACTTAAATTCAGGTATTTTAGGTCCGGCAACTGGTTTACCAATTAATTTACTTTATATTGCGGGGGGAGTCTGTGCTTTTGCTATTGTAATTCTTGTAATTGTACAATCTCTTCAATTCTTTAAAGGGACTTATACTCCTCAATGGTTACGAGAGACAGAGTTAGAGGAGGATGAAATTTAAAATGATGGCTTTAACATTTTTAATAGCTCTGTTCTTATTGTTATTTATTGGTGTTCCTATAGCATTTGCAATGCTAGTAAGTGGAATTGTAATGATGTTCTTTATGGGAATACTAGATGTTCAAATCATAGGGGAATACTTTATAAAAGGTGCAAATAACTATGCCTTAATGGCTATTCCCTTCTTCATCTTAACAGGTGAAATTATGAATGTCGGTGGGGTTTCAAAGAGAATCGTAGATTTTGCTATGGCATTTGTAGGTCATATAAAAGGTGGATTGGGATATGTAACTATTATTGCAGGCTTAATATTCGCAGGTTTATCAGGATCTGCTGTGGCAGACACTGCAGCATTAGGTGCGATTTTAATTCCGATGATGAAAAACAAAGGATATGATATTAACCGCGGAACAGGTTTATTAGGAGCTACAGGAATATTAGGGACAATTTTACCTCCAAGTATTCCATTGATTTTATTTGGTGTAGCAGGTGGGGTTTCGATTTCGCAATTATTCATGGCTGGAATAGCACCAGGAATAATAATTGCTATTTCTTTAGCAGTGCTATGGAAGTTTATTAATAAAGAAGCAGTAAATCAATTTGGTAAAACTACACTTCAAGAAAAATGGGTTGCGTTCAGACGAGCGTTTTTAGCTTTGTTATTACCAGTTTTACTTATTATTGGTCTAAGAGGAGGCGTATTTACACCTACAGAGGCAGGTGTTTTTGCTGCAGTATACGCAATGATAATTAGTTTCATTTATCGCGAGATTAAGATTAAAGATTTATCTGAAGTATTTATATCCACAGCAAAAACTACAGGGGTGGTATTATTTTTAGCAGCTGCTGCTACAGTAACTGGTTATGCAATAACAGTTGCCCAGATTCCAAATCAGCTAGTAAACCTTTTAACGAGTATTTCTACAGATCCTAAGATTTTAATGCTCCTTATGATGGTACTTTTATTATTGATAGGAGCTGTAATGGATATGACTCCAGCAGTTTTAATATTCACACCAGTATTACTACCAATTGCTACAAGTGTGGGAATTGATCCAGTTTACTTTGGAATTATGATGGTTATTAACCTTTCAATTGGTTTAATTACGCCACCTGTTGGAACAGTTTTATTCGTGGGTGCTGGAATAGCGAAAATTAGCATGGGACAAATAGTAAAGGGTATCTGGCCATTCTTAGTTGTAGAAATTGTAATATTATTCTTGCTAGTAATATTTCCAGATATTATAATTGTGCCTTTAAACTGGTTTAGATAGAAAGTGTACTTGAATATTTAAATTTTTATACAGCTATGTAAATTTTAAATATCACCTTAAAGAAAATCCAAAACTGCAAAATACTTTATATTAAAGAGAACGTTTTAACACCGTTATTAATTAAAGAAGAGGCTTTAGAGATAGTTATTGCAACAGATGAAGTATGGAAATCAGGTGTAACTCTTGCTGAGAAATAGAGAAGCTAGAATTTATGAAGCTGCCTCTGTGAAACTTCATGCATTCACCTTACTTCAGTGATATTTTTTATAATGTTCCTATGCTTTCATCACAAGCGGTTCTAATTAAAGTAATTTCTGTTTTACTTGGGAGACATGATAACTTAAAAGGAATTAAAGAAACCATTAGCGATACTGGAAGCTATGGAGGATTATTAGAAAGGATTTTGATGGTATTTTACATCTAGTATGTTGATTGGTACAAATGGAAGTATTAATAGTACTGTTGTAATTTTAATAGGAATTTATATAAATCACAAACAGACATAGACAAGTGTATCATAAAATGCCATTCAATATCATTAACGGTAATACTAATTTAGAAGTAATAAGAATTGTTATTAACATATGTAAAAAATAAATAAATAAGTCGTAATTTTGGGTGGTTAATATGAAAAAATTATTTATTTCGAGAAAAATGCCTAATCAAATGGTTCAACAATTAATTCCATATTATGACATAATTCAGTGGAGAGAAGAATCTAATCCTGCTCCAATTAAATATATTGAAGAGATAATAAAGGATGTTGATGCAGTTTGGTGTGTTGGCGGCGATCCCTTCACTAACGATACACTTTCAAAAGCAAATAATTTAAAACTAATCGCAAATTTTGGTGTAGGATACAATAATTTAGACATTGATTCAATGAAAAAATTCAGTATTTTAGGTTCCAATACACCGGAAGTATTAAATGATGCTACAGCAGATTTAGCATTTACTTTAATGTTATCTACAGCTCGTAAAATACCTCAAAATGTGAAATACATCAAGGAGAATTATTGGACTGGTTGGGAACCATATCAAGGTGTTGGAGTAGACATTTCAAATAAAACTTTAGGAATTATTGGTATGGGGAAAATTGGTCAGACTGTGGCAAAACGTTCAACCGGCTTTGATATGAATATTTTATATCATAATCGTAGAAGAAATGAAGAGGCAGAAAGAAAATATGGTGCTACATACTGTAACTTAAAAACTCTTCTAATTCAATCTGACTTTATTATAGTATTAACGCCACTTACTGATGAAACTAGAAATCTTATTACATTAGAGCAACTCAAATTAATGAAGCCTAGTGCAGTATTAATAAATGTTGCTCGTGGTGGAATTGTAAATGAAAATGATTTATATATAGCTCTAAAAGAAGAAATTATTTGGGCTGCCGGGTCTGATGTATTTGAAATGGAGCCGATTGATAATAGCCATTTTCTCCTTGAAATGGAGAATTTCGTTGCAATTCCTCACATAGGAAGCGCAACAATTGACACCCGAAATGCAATGATGCAACTAAATATTAATTCGTTAATTGCATTTGCGAAAAATGAACCAATCCCAAATCTAATTTACTTGTAAATCGCAGACATTACTATTAAAGAAAAAGTTTTAAAAAATTAAAATAGAGAAAATAAGATGGTTGAGTTAAAAAATCTATATTTCTAATGCGCACCAGTAGAATTCATCGGGTACGCATTTTTTATTTCTCCTTAAGCATCTATAACCCTTCAATTCATCTTAATACTTTTCACGATTTTCACCATTAGCTTTAAGTAATTTAACAATTTCCGTATAAAGCGTATGGATATATTCGTTGTAGTGTTCCTTTATGTTGGCTAGCGATGCTTTTGTTGATGTTCCATTCGATTAGGGCCTTTCACGTTATTTCTATATTCCCTTTGAATTTACGCTTACCTTACAAGAAAGACGAAATATAGAGATTAAAATAAACTTTTTATACGATAATATTGTATTTGTTCGTTTCTGATGATACGATTTTTAAAGAGGTTTTTAATATAAAAATTTATTTTGTATATAAAACTAAATCTATTTTAAAGTAAGGTGAAGTCTTATAGAGAAGAAATATTGGGTACCCGCCGTTGAAAGAGCAAACAATGTATTGTTGGAAATCAGTAAGCATCCAAATAAATTAAAACTGATTGACATTTCAAAAAAACTTTATATAAACAAAAGCTCACTTTTTTCATTGTTAAATACACTTGAAGTTTTGGGGTGGATTATAAAGTCAGAAAGTGACACCTATAAGTTAGGTCCTTCACTAGGTAGATTTAGCTTTGCTTATTTAAGTCAATTTAATTTAGTACAGAATTTTCATAAAGAAGCAGAAAAATCTGTTTCGAAAATTAATGAAACAATTCAATTAGGCACACTAGATGAAAAAGATGTTGTATATCTAGGTAAAGTAAATTCTTCAAATAATGTTCGTTTAGTAACAGACCCTGGTATGCGTTTCCCAGCATATGCGACGGCAATCGGCAAAGTACAAATGTTAGAGTGGGAAAAAGATTATATAAACCAGATTTTTAAAGATACAGATTGGCAAATGAAAACAAAATTTACTACGTCTAGTGTTGAAGATTTAGTTTCCAAGATTGAAGTTGCTAAACAAAAGGGCTATGTAGTTGAAAATGAAGAATCTGCTATTGGGTTTCATTGTGTTGCAGCACCAATTTATAATCATGAAAATAAAATTATTGCAGGTGTAAGTTTTTCAATGCCTACCGATAGTTGGAAAGATAAATCTGAAGATGCAAAAAAGGAAATTATTGATTTAGCGAAACGTTTATCTAAACTTGCTGGATATTCAATTAGTGAGAATAATTTAAGGTAAATATATGTCAGTTATTACAAAGATTTAATCAATAGCTTCTACGGAAAGTATAAAAGGGTTTAATCTGTACATCCTATTTTAAAAAATACTTCACTTCCAGTTAAAAACGTCCGTCATCGTACAGGTAAGGCAAAATGGCATTTCAGTCTCGTGACGTTTATTTATAATGTTAGCAGTCAATTGCATCAACGTGCAGTTAAGCAAGTTACAAGCAGCTACCTAATTTTATAAACGGTAGTTTTCACAAATTAATTTATGAAATTGAATCATAGAGTTAATTTTATGAAAGGTCCATACTAAATAGGTCACCTGATTTTTACTTTTGGTTTATTATAAACTTTAATTGCATTAAATCATCGAATCAAACGATATTAATGACATAACTTTGTTCAAAAAAATAACACATTAAAAAGGAAACGCTACTTTTAACTGTAACGCTTCCTTTTTATTTATTATTGGTTTGATTTTCCGCGTAATTGTTGCTCAGCCATCTGAACTAGGCGTTTCGTAATCTCTCCGCCTACAGATCCGTTTGCACGAGATGCTGCCTCAGATCCTAATTGCACACCAAATTCTTGTGCAATTTCGTATTTCATTTGGTCAACCGCTTGTTGTGCACCAGGTACTCGCAATTTGTTTGAACTGTTGTTGTTTGCCATCTGTAACTCGCCTCCTTATGACATTAGATTGTACAAGGAAGCAAGTTTCATACCACAATGAAAAAAGGTAATTTACAGTTTAATTAGGTAGCCATTTTCAAAATGGTGAAATTTTATAATATAGGTACAACATAATTGAAATTCTGGATCTTAAAAGTTTGCACGTATATTTTAACCCCGAATCAAAGGATATAAAGAAGCGCAAAATAAAAAGAAACGCTACATGTTACTGTAACGTTTCCATTTTTTATTATTTTGATTTTAATTGTTGCTCAGCCATCTGAACTAGGCGTTTCGTAATCTCTCCGCCTACAGATCCATTTGCACGAGATGATGCTTCTGCTCCTAATTGTACACCAAACTCTTGTGCAATTTCGTATTTCATTTGGTCAAGCGCTTGTTGTGCACCAGGTACACGTAATTTGTTTGAAGAACTATTGTTGTTTGACATGAGTGCTCACCTCCTTGTGACATTAGAATGTACTAGGAGGCGAATTTCATACTACATAGAAAATAGGTAATTTACAGTTTTATTAGGTAGTAGGTTTCTTAAATGGATAATTTTTGTGATTTTTGAATAAGGGCTAAAATAAATAACATATTTTTCGAAATATAATTCAACATTTAAACGAAAAAGCAGTATTTAAAATTAGCTCGCCTTTGTAATCGTAATGTTCAACCACCCAAACAAAATCGTCAACACCGGGGTGAGTAAACAGAAAAACGCAAACGGTACATAGTCCAGTACAGATACATTTAGAGTAGTTGCAATAAATAGACCACAGACACTCCATGGAACGAGCGGATTGATCACTGTACCTGCATCTTCAATTGTGCGGGCCAAGTTTTTTGGATGTAAGTTAAGCGATTTGAATTTCTCTTTGAAAGCCTCTCCAGTTAATAGGATAGATAAATACTGTTCGCCAATCGTGAAGTTAATCCCAATAGCGGTGAAAGCTGCTCCGCTAATAACGGAACCAATTGATTTCAACTGATTTTGCAATGCTTCAAGCAATGTTTGAATTATACCGAGTGCAAACAGCAAACCACCCATTGAAAGTGAAAGCACGATTAAAATAATTGTAAACAGCATACTATTCATACCACCGCGGGATAATAAGGAATCAATTGCCACTATACCTGTTTCCATTGAATAGCCGTTGTATAAAATTGCAAAGAGCTCATTAAGCGGAATCGTGCTGTGAAAATAAGATAAAACAATTCCGGAAATGGCACTAATGGCTAATGTTGCAAGGCTCGGTATTTTGAAGAATGTACAAACAATTAAAATAACTAACGGCAGCACGGAGTACCAATGAATTAAATTTGTCGCAATTAGGGTTTCTTTATAACTTGTAATTAGAGTCGTATCCATATGCTGACTACTTGGTGACAGCACCGCGTAAATAATAAGTGAAATGATGAAAGCTGGTATTGTTGTATACATCATATTTTTAATATGTGTAAATAAATCAATACCCGCGACGGTTGCTGCTAAGTTGGTAGTGTCGGACAGGGGTGACATTTTATCTCCAAAAAAGGCTCCTGAAACAATGGCACCTGCTGTAAGAGCAATTGAAGCATCGATCGAACTAGCTACCCCCAGCATCGCTACTCCTACCGTTGCAACTGTCGTAAGGGAACTGCCAATTGCTGTACCGATAATACTCGTAATAATAAAGACGACCGCATAAAAAAAGCTAGCAGAAATTATTGAAATACCTAAATATAACAATGTAGGAATCGTTCCACTTATTAGCCAGCTACTAATTAAAACGCCGATTAATAGAAAGATATAAATCGCGCTGATACTTGTTGAAACAGATGTAATCATACTATGTTCCATCGTACGGTAAGGTACCTTTTTTATCGCACCATAACCAAAAAGTACAACAATCGATATTAAAATCGGTATATGTGGCACACTGTCAAGCTTCATAATGGAATAAGATATTAGTGCAATTATGAAAATGATAAGAATAAGAGCTTCCAGTAAATGCGGTTTTACATGTTGCTTTGAATTCATGATGAAATACCTCGCTACATAGTTTCGTACTTCAACGCGTCGAAGTACGAAAGTAAGTGTATCATTTTAAACAAAAAAAAGGAAGAGGAACATAACAAAAGGTACAAATCGAATAACGATTTGTACCTAGAATGAAATTATTCAGCTAACATAATACGCTCTAACTCTAAAGGCTCGATGTATGCATCACCTTTATAGGCACGCATATTTCCACCTGAAATCTCATCAATCAATAAAATTTCGCCAGTCTTTGAATCGCGGCCGAATTCTAGCTTAATATCATAAAGTGTTAACCCTTTTTTCTCTAATTCTGAAGCGACGAATTTTGAAATCTCAATTGTACGCTCCTTTAAAACGGCATATTCTTCATGTGTTAAAATATTCAGCATTGCTAGAGCATCTTCTGAAATAGGAGGGTCCAGACGCTCATCATCCTTAATTGTAACTTCTACAAAAGCATTTAATTCTTGTCCTTCATTTACATATGCACCATAGCGTCGTAAGAAAGATCCTACTGCTTTAAAGCGGCAAATTACTTCTAGACCTTTACCGAAAACAGTGGCAGGCTTAACTGTCATTGTCGCCTCATCAAAATTCGATTCAACATAATGAGTTGGTACATTCAATTCATTTAGTTTTGAATAGAAGAAAGATGTTAATTTCAGTCCAGCTAAACCGGCGCCATCGATTGTTAAACCGACCGTGTTTGCACCTGGATCGAATACGCCGTTTTCTCCGGTTACATCATCTTTGAACTTTAATAAATATAGTTCATTTTCAAGTTTATAAACATCTTTTGTTTTGCCTTTATACATTAATTCCACGTCTAAAAACCTCCAATATGTATTCTATTTGATTATAACACGAATGATTTAATGGTGAAAATAAAATAATGTTCGTATTTAAAAGAAGGACGTCTAACATCTGTTAGTTTATAGGGGTTTAGTTTCAAAGTAATGGAAACATTTGTTATACTATCTTTAAGAAAAAGGAGTGATCAAAATGGTTGAAACGTATAAAAATGTAGTTGTTGCTGTAGATTTTTCGGAAAAGGCACAAATCGCCTTTGAGCGCGGAATACGCATTGCAAAGTTGACAGATGCTACGTTAAATTTAATATGTGTTATTGATACACATTCTTTCGGATCGGTAGAGGCCTATGATTTGAAATATGCAAAGGCTCTAAAGGATAAAGCAATTGATCATTTAAATGAATTTAAAACTCAAGCAGAACAATCCGGCGTGGCAAACGTTCAGATTGTAGTCGAAGAAGGCTCTCCTAAAAATGTGTTAACAAGTTTAACTACAGCAGATTTAATCATTGTTGGGGCAACGGGACTTAACCGTGCAGAACGTTTCTTACTAGGTTCCGTTTCAGAAAGTGTTGTTCGCAATGCTAATTGTGATGTACTGGTCGTACGTTAATTAAAATAGTAAGAGGCTGGGACATAAGTAGAAATTTCTTTGTAATAGGAAAATAGTCTTATTAAGAAATTGATATTATATGAATTGATTGGAGTGAAGGGGCGACTCCTGGGGGAACAGCAAAATTTATTTTGCGACGAGTAACCGCAGGAGCACCGACGCCTGAGACTACAGGCTCAGGCCGTGCCCCCGGAAAGCGTCCCCGTAACGGAAATCAATTCTGGCAGAAGCAAAAAAACATCTATTTTTTCTTTGAAAAAATAGATGTTTTTCGTTTTGTCCAAGGTTCTTTTTCTGTTTAATATACGCCTTCTACAAGCATTCCGTTTGCTACTTTAATAAAGCCGGCAATGTTTGATCCTACAACTAAATTTCCTGCATAGCCGTATTTCTTTGCAGCTTCAGAGCTTTCATTGAAAATTGACTTCATAATGTCATGCAATTTGCTGTCTACTTCTTGTTCAGACCAATAATTACGTCCTGAATTTTGAGCCATTTCTAGTGCTGATACTGCAACACCGCCTGCATTTGCAGCTTTACCAGGTCCAAATAATACATCGCTAGCTAAAAATTCATTAATAGCATCTAAATTAGACGGCATATTGGCACCTTCTGCTACTACTTTTACGCCATTCGCAATTAGAGTACGTGCCTGTTCACCGTTGATTTCATTTTGCGTAGCACAAGGTAGGGCAATGTCACATGGAATTGTCCAAATTCCATCGCAGCCTTCTGTATAAGTTGCGTTTGGACGGTGTGTAACATATTCTTTAATACGCTTACCTTGGACTTCTTTTAAATCTTTTACAATTTTTAAATCAATCCCTTCTGGATCGTAAATGTAGCCTGAAGAGTCTGAGCAAGCAACAACTTTTGCACCGAAATGCTGTGCTTTTTCAATTGCATAAATTGCCACGTTTCCTGAACCGGAAACAACGACTTTTTGGTTTATGAAGGATTGTTTTACCTCACGTAACATCTCTTCAACAAAATAGACTAACCCATAACCTGTAGCTTCCTTACGACCTAAAGAACCACCATAGCCAGGTTTCTTGCCTGTTAAAACGCCTGCTTCATATGCACCTCGAATACGCTTGTATTGGCCCCATAAATAGCCGATTTCACGCGCGCCAACACCAATATCTCCAGCCGGAACATCGACATCCGGACCGACATAGCGGTATAATTCTGTCATGAATGCTTGGCAGAAACGCATAATCTCTGCATCGGATTTTCCTTTTGGATTAAAGTCTGAACCACCTTTACCACCACCGATTGCCTGGCCAGTTAAAGCATTTTTGAATATTTGTTCGAACGCTAAAAATTTCATGATAGATTCGTTTACAGTCGGATGGAAGCGTAAACCGCCTTTATATGGTCCGATTACGTTGTTGTATTGTACACGGTAGCCACGGTTTACTTGTACTTGGTTTTGATCATCTTGCCATGCTACACGGAATGATATAATGCGATCAGGCTCTATAATACGTTCTAAAATGTTATGTTGAATGTATTCAGGATGTTGCTCGAATACAGGTACTAATGATATAAAAATTTCCTCTGCAGCTTGGATGAATTCTATTTGATGTGCGTTCTTTTCTTTTAATTTTAAAAATACACCATCAACATATTGTTGTGCATTTGTCTTAGTTGAAATTGTCGTCATTGTGTAACCTCCAAATGAATTAATAAGTATACATTAGTATGAATTATCGGACAATTCAATTACATTTTAAAGTGACATGACCTTGTTATAACGATGTTAGAAACAATAAATACCAAAAAATATTATATTAGAATAATTTATTTTAACCAATATCTGAAAGGATGAAAAATTATTTTACACCTATTAATTGATGCAGATGCGTGTCCCGTTGTTGATTTGGCGCTATTTATTTCATCTCAATATGAGATTGAACCAATCTTGTTCTGCGATACATCACATCGTATAGAACGTGAAAATATAAAAACAATTATTGTCGACAAAGGACCTGATTCAGTCGACTTTAAGCTTTTAAGTGTATTAAAACGAGGAGATATTGTCATTACGGGGGATTATGGGCTTGCCGCGATGTGTATTGCGAAGGGCGGGATAGTTGTTAATCATAACGGCAAAGAACTGACGTCTGACAATATCGATCAACTGTTGGCATATCGCTTTGAAAGTGCGAAAATAAGACGTGCAGGGGGTCGTACGAAAGGGCCTAAAAAACGTACAGAAGAAAATAATTTAGAGTTTGAACTTAAATTTCGACAAATTTGTGAACGAGCGATTTTTCATAGGGAGGAATAATTAAATGAACAAACAAAAGTTAAATATAAATGAATTATTAATGCAATTTCCACTTATTGAAAAACTACAGACAGAACAATATGTTTTCTGGGAAAATGAAAAATTGACGAGTGGAAAACAAGAGAACGAAAACATTACAATGGATATGATACGGGATGCGGAAAAAAGACTACAGCGCTTTTCTTCTTATATACAGGCTGCTTTTCCAATAACAAAGTTTTCAAAGGGTATTATCGAATCCGAATTAAAAGAAATTGCAGCGATGAAAAAGCTGATTGAAGGTCGACGTGGTTTTAACATACCGGGCACATTATACTTGAAATGTGATCATGCTTTGCCAATTGCCGGTTCGATTAAAGCACGCGGTGGAATTTATGAAGTGCTAAGTCATGCCGAAAAATTGGCAATAGAAGCCGATCTCATTACAGAGGATGACAATTACGAAAAGTTCTATAGTGATGAATTCCGCCAATTTTTCAGTCGTTATAAAGTAGCAGTTGGATCTACCGGTAATTTAGGGTTAAGTATAGGTATTATCAGTGCAGAGTTAGGTTTTCAAGTAACTGTGCATATGTCTAGCGAGGCGAAAGAGTGGAAAAAAGATTTGCTGAGAGAAAAAGGCGTTGAAGTAATTGAATATGAATCAGATTACACGTCAGCAGTGGAAAATGGGCGGAAAGCTGCAGAGCAGGATGAAACTTGCCACTTTATAGATGACGAAAATTCAATGGATTTATTTTTAGGCTATGCCGTAGCTGGTCTGCGCCTGGAAGAACAACTTAAGCAGGCAAAAATTAAAGTGGATGCAGGTCATCCGTTATTCGTTTATTTACCTTGTGGTGTTGGAGGTGCTCCGGGAGGTATTGCATACTGCCTAAAGCAAATATACGGAGATTTTGTTCATATTTTCTTCGCAGAGCCTTTTGCTTCACCAAGTATGCTCTTAGGTATGATGACAGGCTTGCATGACAACATTAGTGTGAATGATATCGGTTTAACTAATCAGACAGAAGCGGACGGGTTAGCAGTAGGTCGTCCTTCACGTTTTGTCGGGACATTGATGGAATCCGTAATTAGTGGATGCTATACTGTGGATGATAGCTTTTTATTTAGAAGTTTAAAAGGCATGTTTGAAACGGAAAATATTTTTATGGAACCATCAGCACATGCCGGAGTTTATGGACCGATTGAATTGATGATGCAAGGTACTTCTTATATTAAAAAGCATGGGCTTGCAGATAAGATGGAGAATGCAACACATATCATTTGGTCAACGGGTGGCGATTTAGTACCTGAAGAATCACGCCAGCATTATTTACAAACAGAGATATAGAGGGGAAGTCGCTTGTGCTAATTGTAGTAATCATCGCAGCATTTATAGTAGCAGGTTTGCTGGATTTAAACTTACGTAAAAAATTTAATATCGAAAAAAATGAAAAATTTATGGATCAGTACGTTGGTATTTGGCATTTCCTATTAGAAATTGTACTTTGCTTCTTATTTTTATCATTCGTTACAGTTAACTTATTTGACCAAATTACACTATATTCACTATTATTTGCATTTATTATGTTGCTATTTATGGTTCGTGGTCTTTTGGAATTTTGGTTTAGAAGAGAAAAGGGCCGACATATTATTTCGTTCACATATGTTGGGCTGTGTGCAATAATCAGTGTTGCAATTTCATTGATTTTGTAAAATGAAGAGGCTGGGACAAAACTCGCCTTAAAATCAAAAGTCTTTCAAATTTTACGATGAGTAAATTTTGAAAGGCTTTATTTTGTGTCTACTTCTAAGCCGTTGTTCTCCGTTACGGCGGACGCTTTCCTGGGGGCACGAGGCCAACAGGATGTTGGTCACAAAAGCGTTGCCACAGGACGTGGCGTTTTTAGCTTTTGTTCCTTACGTCTCTCCCACCTGCTCCTGCGGTTACTCGTCGCATAAATAATTGCTCCTGCGATTACTCGTCGCAAAATAAATTTTGCTTGTCCCCTGGGAGTCGCCTCCTTCACTCCGAACAACTATTTTTCATTCCATATAAGGTTAATATTTACAAAGCGCAGCATCTGGTGAAATTTGTTTGAAGGTTATGAGTGAATCAACTTATTTTCCCCCTAGATTTAGCAAGAAGGTTACATAAAAATGATATTCTCTTGAAGGTTGCTATAGAGGGGGATATGGTGCGAGGGAATTACTTTGTACCATATATTTTCATGATGAAATGTAAAAAGGAGAAATTGCAATGTGCAATCTCTCCTTTTTACGAGAGCTAAAAAAAATTATGTTCCAGCTCATATTTTTAGTCTGCCTGTACTTCTTCAACTGTTGCTTCTACCTCTGCACGTGACATTTTATCGCGACCTTCACGCATTGCTTGTAATGTTTTATGCGCTAATGCTAAAGGTAACTTACAGAATAGTTTAATCGAACGTTTGTCTAAATCTTTCATATAAAGATCGGCTTTTGCCAGGTTTTCCTCTGCATAAGCAAATAGTTCGGTACGAGTCCAGCCGTCTGGAACGAAGCTTACACCACGCTCATCTAAATCCTCTTGCTCGTTTCGTAAAATATTGACTGCCTGTAATCCCCGACCATAGCCAATCGCAAGCTCGCGGTCTGTTTTCGTACCTGCACTCCATTCCCAAAGCTCTGAAAGCATAACACCGACTAACCCAGCTACGTAATACGTATAGTCATCTAAATCTTCTTTTGTATGTACTTGCCAGTTTGCCAATGCCCATTTCGCCATACCTTCAGCCATTTCACTTGTTGCAGACGTTACAATCGGTAATGCGCCTTGTGGGCACACTTGTAGCCAGTCTGCTAAACGAAGTGTCACTTCCGGCATTTTTCCCTTTACAGGAGCCAATGCATCTAAATAAGCATTATTATCGAAAGAAGGGGCCTTTAATAGGTCTGCAACCTTTAAAAGTGTTGCATGTTTTACTTCATTTGATACTTCTTCATGATCTTCAATCTCGTCAATGGCACGCATCGCTAAGTATGCTGCTGCAACCGTTAGTTTTAATTCTTTTTCTAAAAAGGTAATGGGGATATAAAATGTACGGCTCGTCTCTTTTAGAACGCGCATCGCATCTTTTTGTAATTGTTTCGTTGTCATAAGGAAGACATCCTCCAATCTAAATTGCATCCACCTCTTATCGTAACGCAAATTTGTAAAAAGGGAAAATAAAAGTTCTGTCCCAAAATGAAACATGAGCATGCAATTAGAAAGTTTTAGCTTAAAAGTAGAACGGAGGCAGTGGAAAGTAGAACGGGAGCGGCGGAAAGTAAAATGATTGTGGGCAAAAGGAGAACGCTCCACCTGAAAAAGAGAAAGTTCCCAGCCTATATAAACCGCCCCTCCTTAAACAGAGAGATTTTCAACATAAACTTACATACTCGAAAATAATCTTGCAAGCATATAAAAACTACCATTAATCAAGCAAATAATTAACGCGGAAAATGCGTATGCCTTATTCTTTTTAAATTCATATAAAAACGCTATGAAACCTAGAATTAGTATTCCGATCCAGCTACCTTCCCATAATACATTTTCCAGCCTATCAGGTAAAAGTGTGAAAACTCCTGTCAAAAAGCTGGTCCAAATAGCAGCAGTTAAACCTAAGAAAATGATACTTAACTTTGATGGTTTTCCTGAATCACTTCCCCAGTAATAAAGAATTACTATAGGAAATATACAAAGAATTGCAACAATCAGAAACAAGATGAACATTATACCGCCCCCTTTATCATTTTTAAGTTTGACGTATTGTTTGGTAAATAGTTCCAGTTAAAATGAATATCTCTCTAACTTTTCAACCGATACAGTGGCTATGTACGATTGCTACTTTTATGATTAATGTGGACGGATTGTTACTGGAAACACATCTCGCTGGAAAAGAGGAAGCAGATACACAAGGTCAGCTAGATGCTTTAAAACTATATCTTAAAACAGTGCTGCAAATAAATGAACATGGTGTAAGTATGATTTGAAACAGAAAACGGAAACGCAAATAGTGCAGCGTTTCCGTCAACTTTACTCTTATGAAATATATCCAACCTTTTTGAGAAAGATTTTAGAAATGTAATTCAAATGTGGAAGGTTATCTAAAGGGAAATATTGCAGGTCCTTCGTTTCATCCTTTTCCTTAAGTTTCCCTGTAATTTTTACTGCTTCATATATAGCGGTAGCATTATAAATTTCATCGCCATTTGGGTATTTGTAATAGGTTTCTTTTCCGGAGGCTATGCCGATTAATTTCAATTCCTCGGCGTTTAAACCAGTTTCTTCATGTAATTCTTTTTGGGCAGTTTCTTCAAAGCTGTCACCAAGCTCCATGCCGCCACCCGGTAGACCCCAATCATTAGTATCTTCCCGTAATTGTAACAATAACTCGTTGTTATTATTTAAAATAATTACGGCAGATCCAGGTGCAATGATAGGTCTTTCTCCAACGTATTGTCGTAAAGTTTCAATGTAATCCATAGTAGTTTCACACTCCTTTATCGCAATTAACTAAATACTAACATATATTTAGTATTGGAAAGTAATGATATATGTTAAATTTGTTTAAATAGGTATTTTAAGTTTTTGTAGTAAATATCTAGTAATTATAAGATTGAAAGAAGGAGTTACAATGATGAACAAGATTGATACATATTGGCAGCAGTATTGTGAGATGGAAGGCTTATCAAATATACGTTACAAGGAAGCATTTCAATTTGGAGAGAAAGCGGATTGGTTGGCTAGCCTCGTTGTTGCAGGCACTAAAACGGCAACTTGTTCAAGCTTTCCATTGTACGAATTGGAAGGGGAGGCATTACCAAAAGTAGGTGACTATCAAATTGTATTAAATAGTCAGGATGAACCGGTTGCCATTATAAAAACCTATTCAATAGAAGTTTATCCATTCAACGAAGTGCCTGTTGATTTCGCATTAGCTGAAGGGGAAGGGTCGTATGAAGAATGGAAAGAAGCGCATATCGCTTTCTTTGGCCGAATACTGCCTGAATATGAGTTGACGTTTACAGAAGAAATGCTAACTGTATGTGACAGATTTGAAAAAGTATATCCAAAGTAGATAAGGAGCAAGTATTTCGTGTAATACGAAGTACTTGCTTTTTGTTTACTTCAAATTAAAATGCCAAAAAATCTAAACGAAGAAAAAACTTTTCAATGTTTGTGGAAGTGGTTATAAGTTCCTATTGTATTGAAAGCATTAGAAAGGGAAATATTCATGAGGAATATGTTCAAGTGAAATCTATTGGTGTTCATTCTATTCTTGTTTCTAACGTATTCTTTAACTTCCACAATAATTAAAATCAGTTTCAAGAAATGCTGTAAATATTATATTGACATTTTGATGGATTCTTCACGATGTTATTGGTCCGATAATAATTGCTGAAGTTTTACGGATTTTATTATTTAAAAATATTACTATATTTAGAATAATTTAAACGAAATTTATATATATAAGATAAGAGTACTATTAAATATTCATCTGGTAGGTTGTAATTTTTTTGTTTATGCAACATATAGTGAATTTGGAGTAAAGGGTTCCACCATTTTTCAACAAGGAGATAGAACGAAACCAGTATCAGCCAATTAATTTCAAAGGGGGAATAAGTGTATGATAGAAGCGGTAATTGTAGCTGCAACGCGCACACCAGTTGGTAGAAGAAATGGAGTATTAGCAGAGGTAAGAGCAGATGACTTAGCAGCAGATGTTCTAGAGGATGTAGTAAAACGAGCGGGAATTGACAAGGCGCTTGTGGAGGATGTTATTTTTGGCTGTGTGACACAAACACTGGAGCAGGGTGGAAATATTGCACGTGTAGCAGCACTGATGGCAGGCTTTCCGATCGAGGTACCGGGTGTTACGATAGACCGACAATGTGGATCAAGTCTACAAGCAGTTCATTTTGCAGCGCAGGCGATTTTAGCAGGTGATATGGACATTGTCATTGCAGGTGGGATTGAAAGCATGAGCCGAGTACCGATGGGATCGAATGTTCAAGGGAGAGGCAAAAGCGAACGTATAAAAAAATACGAGCTTATTAATCAAGGGTTATCAGCAGAGCGGATTGCAGAACAATGGGAGTTAACAGAACAGGAAATTAACGAATACTCTGTGCTCAGCCAAGAACGGGCCATCAATGCGATTAAAGCGGGTAACTTCAAAGACGAAATTGTGCCGGTTGGAGACGTGGATACCGACGAAGGACCGAGACCAGGAACAACAGTTGAGGTACTGCAAGGCTTGAAAAAGGTATTTAAGGAAGGCGGATTAATTTCTGCGGGAACTTCTTCACAAATGAGTGATGGTGCATCAGCTGTACTCATTATGTCCAGTGAAAAAGCGAAGGAGCTTGGTGTGAAACCGATGGCGAAAATCATTGCACGCACAGTCGTAGGTTCTGATCCTACACTTATGCTAACTGGACCGATTGAAGCGACAAAACGTGTACTTGAAAAAGCGAATTTAACAATTGAAGATATGGATACTTATGAAGTAAATGAAGCATTTGCCCCTGTGCCGATTGTTTGGGCAAAAGAACTTGGAGCGGATTTGGACAAATTAAATCCAGACGGCGGTGCGATTGCACTTGGTCATCCACTTGGCGCAACAGGGACAAAGCTATTAACTTCGATGCTTTATCGGATGGAGCGCAATAACCAACGCTATGGCTTACTTGCGATTTGCGAAGGAATGGGTATGGCGAATGCCACAATTATAGAAAAAATATAGATCAAAAGTATTAATAAAATTAGGAATAATATAAGAATTAATTTCATAGTTAATAGAATATCCATAAGTTATGTAATCGCTTTCAAATAGATAAAACTATAAAAAATAACATGAAGAAGAGAGTGTGAAGAATATGAATAAAACAATGACGAAATCAAGAAAAGAATCACGTACGTTCTTAAATGATGAACATATTATGTTTAGGGAATCTCTTAAAAAATTTATAGAAAAAGAAATTGAACCTTATTTTACACAATGGGAAGAAGATCGCATTGTTCCCCGTGAATTATGGACAAAGCTAGGCAGCCAAGGATTTTTATGTCCAAGCGTTGAGGAAAAGTATGGTGGAACAGGGCTAGACTTTATTTTTGATGTAGTTCTATCAGAAGAACTGTCTAAAGTTGGCGGCGGCTTAAGTGGCATTGGTTTGCATAGTAATGTCGTAACACCTTATATCACGTCATTTGGTACAGAAGAGCAGAAGATGAAGTACTTGCCGAAGTTTGTTAGTGGTGAATGGATTTCTGCCATTGCAATGACAGAGCCAGGTGCTGGATCTGATTTGCAGAAAATTACTACTACAGCGATTAAAGATGGTTCTGACTATATTGTTAATGGTACAAAAACCTTCATTACAAACGGAATTCTTTCAGATGTAATCATCATCGCCTGCAAAACTGATCCAAAAGCGGTACCTGCCCATAACGGGGTAAGCTTAATGATTATTGAACGAGGGATGGAAGGATTTTCACGCGGCAGAAAGTTAGACAAGGTTGGTATGCATAGTCAGGATACAGCAGAATTAATATTCGAGAATGTTAGAGTTCCTGCAGAAAACTTGCTTGGAGAAGAAGGAAAAGGTTTCTTGTATTTAATGCAAAAATTACAACAAGAACGACTACTTACTGCAGTGGGCGCTATTACAGCTGCTAAGGATATGCTAGATCTGACTTTACAATATGTTAAAGAGCGAGAGGCATTTGGTAAACCAATTGGCAAATTCCAAAATACACAATTCGTATTAGCTGAAATTGCGACGCAAGTACAAATCGGTCAAACATTTGTGGATGATTTAATTATGCGCCATTTAGACGGACAGGAAATTGTGACGGAAGTATCAATGGCCAAGTGGTGGGTGACGGATATGGCCCGGAAAATCTCTGCAGAGTGTATGCAATTACATGGTGGCTACGGCTATATGGAAGAATACAAGATTGCGAGACGTTTTAGAGATATTGCTGTCACACCGATTTTCGCAGGTTCCAATGAGATTATGAAAGTTATTATTGCTAAAAATATGGGGCTGTAATAGTACCAAAGAGTAAGAATTTGCGAGGTGAGATGAAAATGAAAAATGCCGTAATAATAGATTCTGTTCGTACAGCAGTTGGCCGGATGGGAGAGACATTGAAAAATGTAGAGGTTGATTATCTCGCGGCAAAAGTGCTGGATGAAATCGTCGTCCGTACCGGTATCAGTAAAAGTGAAATCGATGAAGTCATTCTTGGGCAGGCGAAGCAAAGTACAGACTCGCCCAATTTAGCTCGCTTGGCGCTTTTACGTGCCGGCTTTCCGATTGAGATTACAGGATACACAGTTCATCGGCAATGTGGCTCAGGTCTGCAGGCAATGAATAGCGGTGCACAGCAAATTATGTGTGGTTTATCGGACATCATTATTGCTGGTGGAGCTGAAAGTATGAGCACAGCACCGTATTATTTGCGAAATGCCCGTTACGGTTATGGTGCAGGAAACGGTGAAATTCTGGATTCAAACACGGAAAGTCAGCCACGGGCACAACCTATTGAAACGTATGGAGCTTTAACGATGGGGATGACAGCGGAAAATTTAGCTGAAAAGTACTCCATTTCTCGTAGTGAACAGGATGAGTTTGCTTTAAGAAGCCAGGAAAATGCGAAAAGAGCCATTGAATCAGGTTTGTTTACGCAGCAAATTGTACCTTTTGAAGTCAAGACGAAAAAAGGAATAGTCGAATTTAAAGTAGACGAGCATCCTAGAGAAACAACTTATCAAAAGTTAGCCCAGTTAAAGCCTGTCTTTAAAGAAAACGGCACCGTAACTGCTGGCAATACAAGCGGTCGAAATGATGGCGCGGGTGTTATCATGCTGATGTCTGAAGAAGCGGCTGCTCGTTATGATAAAAAGCCTAAAGCAAAAATTATTGCGCAGGCTGTGGCAGGGGTTTCACCGGAAATAATGGGAATTGGCCCTGCGCCGGCAACGAGAAAAGCGTTGAAAATAGCGGGCTTAACACTGGATCAAATAGGGTTGATCGAATTGAATGAAGCCTTTGCTGCACAATCTTTAGCGGTTATTAAAGAACTTGGTCTTGATATAAACCGCGTTAATGTAAATGGAGGAGCGATCGCCCTTGGTCATCCAATTGGAGGCACGGGCGGAGTTTTAATGACAAAGCTGCTTCATGAAATGGAAAGACGCGGAGAAAAGTATGGTTTAGCAACATTCTGCATTGGCGGCGGTCTAGGTATTACGACAATTATTGAAAATATGCAGTTGTAGAACGAGCCGGAGTTGATCGAGATGGTCCAATCAGATTGGAAACAAATTTATATAGAAAAGTGTACCACCACAGAAAAAGCAATCCATCAAATTGAGTCCTTTCAAACGATTTTTTTGGCGCCAATGTGCAATGAACCTCAAGCACTTGTTGAAGAGTTAATACGTCAAAAGGCGCGTTTGCAAGGGATTTCACTATATTCCATCGTTTTAGGCAGCCCATGTAAATATGCGGATGCAGCCTGTCATCCTCACTTTAGCATTCGGACATTTTTAAGTTCACCTTTACTGCAAAAGGCTTATGAAAATAACATATGTGATTATCTTCCAGTGAACTTCTCGGAAATTCCTCGGTGGATCAATGAAGAGAATATCGATGTTGCGCTCATCCAGGTTTCACCACCAAATGAAAGTGGGTTTTGTAATCTTGGTCTTTCTGTAGATGTAGTTCAGACATTGATCAAAGAGGCGAAGATTGTAATTGCAGAAGTAAATAGCAATCTTCCTGAAACAGCCGGGGAAACGCTTGTTCATGTATCAAACATTAGTTATTTTGTTCCTTCCGACCGGCCGTTACTTACAATTCGTAATAGCCGGACTTCTGAGGAGGACTTAGAAATTGGCCGGTACGTTGCAACACTCATACCTGATTATGCAACGATCCAAGTCGGTGTTGGTAAAATTGCTACCGGGATTGTTCAATCACTTCATTCGAAAGTAGGTTTAGGAGTGCATTCCGGTTCTCTTACTGACGATATTATGGATTTGATAAAGGTCGGTGTCGTTACAAACGAGCGGAAAGAAATCAACCGTAATCGAACCGTCTGTACAACCCTTACTGGGACGAATGAGTTGTATGATTTTTGTCATCGCAACGAACGTATTGAACTTTACCCGATAAATTACACACACAATGCAGCCATAATATCGAAAATAAGCAATTTCTATTCAATCAACTCGGCGCTGGAAGTCAGTTTATCGGGTCAAATAAATGCAGAGCAATTTGATGAAAGCCATGTAGTGGCGGGAGTTGGCGGGCAGATGGATTTTATCCGAGGATCAAAGCTTTCCCCAGGTGGAAGATCAATTATTGCCCTGCCTTCTACGGCACAAAACGGGACGGTATCGCGTATAAAGGTGCATACACAGTATGTGACTTCGTTAAAGTCTGAAGTGGACTACGTTGTCACAGAGTATGGCATTGCAAAATTGTTTGGGAAATCCCTAAAAGAGAGAGCAGAAAACTTAATTGCCATTGCTCACCCAAAATTCCGAACTGCTCTATACGAGGAATTAGAACAATTGCAGCGATAGGATTCTTTAACCTACTAACTTTTAAACGAGAAAGGGTGTTATTTTGGCTAACTTAAAGGATAAGGTGGCGATTGTCACAGGTTCTGGCCGAGGGATTGGACGAGATATTGCTCTGCTTCTAGCAAAAGAAGGAGCAAAAGTTGTAATCAATGATTTAGGTGGGGGATCAGACGGTAAAGGAAATGATTCCAAAATTGCAGATGAAGTAGTTCAGGAAATACTGGAGCTGGGCGGAGAAGCTGTTGCCAACTATGATTCTGTTGCTGACTATGAATCTGCTTCAAATATTATAGATACAGCTTTATCAAGATTTGGACGATTGGATATCGTTGTAAACAATGCAGGTATTTTAAGGGACCGGATGCTATTTAAAATGAGTGAGGCAGAATGGGATGCGGTCATTGCAGTCCATTTAAAAGGATCGTTTAATATGACCCGAGCTGCAGCCCCATACTTTAAAGAGCAAAAAAGTGGGCGCTTTATTCATTTTACTTCCACTTCAGGTTTAATCGGAAATGTTGGCCAGGCGAATTATTCAGCTGCCAAGTTAGGAGTTGTCGGGTTGAGTAAAAGTACAGCGTTGGATATGGCTCGCTATAATGTAACGTCTAATGCGATAGCCCCATTTGCATGGAGCCGTTTAATTGGGACAATTCCTGCAGAAACAGATGATGAAAAACTAAGAGTTGAAAGGCTTAAACAGCTTTCGCCAGCCCATATTGCCCCATTAGTTGGTTTTTTAAGTTCGGATGAGGCAGCCGATGTTTCCGGACAAATTTTTGGTGTACGAGGGAAGGAAATTATGGTATTTTCGCAGCCGCGTCCCGTCCGTTCGGTATTCAATGCAGACGGTTGGTCCGTCGACAGTTTAAGTGCAATTAAAGGTTCACTTCAATCAAGTTTTACACCTCTTGAAGTCAGTGCAGACGTTTTCCCATATGAACCATTAGTGTAAAAGGATTAACAGCAAAATTGTAAAGGGGGAGAAAAATGGACTTTCAGCTATCGCCGGATTTAATGGAAATGAAAAAATCCATTAGAGATTTCATAGACAATGTAGTGGATCCACTTGCTGGACAAATTGATCGAGATGATCACATTCCGGAACATATTATGAAAATGACGCAGGATATTGGATTATTTGGCCTAAGTATCCCAGCAGAATATGGTGGTACAGGCATTGATATGGTCGGCAAATGCGGTATCTATGAAGAAATCGGGCGTACGTCCAACGGATACACAACTGTAATCGGTGCACATACAGGTATTGGAACGGTCGGAATTGTAGATATGGGAACGGAAGAGCAGAAGCGAAGATATTTACCGGGCATGGCGTCGGGTGACATTATTGGTGCATTTGCTTTAACGGAACCAAGTGCAGGTTCCAATGCGGTTGCATTAAAAACAACAGCCGTTCGCAAAGGTGATAAATATATTCTTAATGGCTCGAAGCATTATATTACGAATGCATCCATTGCCGATCTCTTTACGGTAATGGCTGTCACGGACCCAAGTAAAGGCGCAAAAGGAATTACTTCCTTCCTTGTAGATAGAAACTCTCCAGGTTTTATCATCGGAAAAACAGAAGAAAAGATGGGTCTTCGTGGATCACATTCTTCTGAAATCTTTTTTGAGGATTGTGAAGTTCCGATCGAAAATGTGCTGGGCGTAGAAGGTTTAGGCTACGTCAATGCCCTGAAAATTTTAGCAAATGGCCGTGCAGGACTAGCTGCAAGGAATTTGGGCTCATCGCAAAAGCTATTTGAGTTATCCGTCAAATATGCGCATGAGCGTGAACAGTTTGGTAAACCGATCTTTGAGCAGCAGATCATTCAACACTACTTGGCAGAAATGGCAATGGATATTGAAACATTAAGAGCCTTTACGTATCGGGTAGCTTGGATGGTGGATCAGGATATGAATGTCATTAAAGAGGCAGCGATGGCAAAACTTCTCGGGTCAGAAATTTATAACCGTATAGCGGATAAAGCTGTTCAAATCCATGGTGGTATAGGCTATATGAAAGATTTCCCGATTGAACGATATTATCGTGATGCACGTATTACAAAAATTTATGAAGGCACATCCGAAATTCAGAAAAATATTATTGCTGCTCAAATTCATAAAGAATATATGAAAACGGCATCGCCAGCACACATCAAATAATGGAACTCCATTTACCTATTAATAACTTTTAAGGAGGTGAGTTTACTTGAGTACAGAGCTTGAGGAAAAAGTTGGTATGAAAATAGAGTCCTATACCTTTAGAGTAGAAAAAGGAAAAATCAGAGAACTAGCATTAGCGATTGGAGATTTGAAGGAAGAGTATTTGAATGGTGAAGCTGTCCCACCTACCTTCCCAACAGTCATTGATTTTTGGGGCGGGGATTCCTCCTCATCTGAACTTTTAAATTTGAATATGAAGAAGGTACTGCACGGTGAGCAGGAGTATGAATATTTCAGAGAAATCATACCTGATGAAAATATTACTGTACATGGCGTTATTGAAAAAGCATATACGAAAGCCTCCATGAACTTTTTTGTCTTACGCAAGGACTATTTGGACGAACAGGGTGAAACGATACTAATTAGTCGTTCTACAATTATTGAAAGGCACTAGGAGGGATTCTATGGAGATCGGCTATACGCTTGAACCTTTACAAAAGGAAGAAATAACGCATACACAGCTTGTTCGATATGCAGGCGCATCCGGAGATTTCAACCAAATTCATACTGTTGTACCTTATGGGGAAGCAGCTGGTTTAGGTGGAGTCATTGCACATGGCATGTTAGTTATGGGCTTCGTCGGTCAGGCAATTGGACAATGGTTTGAGGCGAAGGATCTGAGAAAATTTACAGCACGATTTAAAGCGATGACAAGACCCGGTGAGAAAATAACGGTGCAAGGCCGGGTTGTCGATGAAAAGGATGATCGCTGGATTTGTGAGGCTGAAGCAATAAATGAAGATGCAGAAGTAAAAGTAAAAGCGTTTTTCGAAATTAAGAAATAAAGGCTTTAATTAGGCTTCTTAGACAGACAAGAGAGATTCATTTCGTAAAAGTTGTTGTGGTAACTACTAATTTACAGTGAAAATCTCTATTTTTTATGCGTTTTTAATAGAATGCATCAAAACATAAATTTAAGGGGGACAAAGCAATGAGAGAATATGTTACGACAAAACAGCAAATTAACAAAAATTCACTTCCGTACAATTTGTATCAAAAGGCGAAGAAATTCGGTATTTGGAATCCGGTAGATATCGATTTTAGCCAAGATAAAGAAGACTGGAAGAAGCTATCGGAAGAGCAACAATTAGAGGTTTTGACGCAATTTGCTCAATTCATTGGTGGCGAAGAAGCGGTAACACAAGATATCCTGCCAATGATTATGGCAGTTTCCAAAAAGGGCTGGTTTGAAGAAGAGTCTTATTTAACGACATTCCTTTTTGAAGAAGCAAAGCATGCTGAGTTTTTCAGTCTGTTCTTGGAAGAAATCGGTGTTACCGAAGATTTGACGCATTTACTATCTCCAGGCTATCGGAAGTTATTTGATGAAACGCTGCCGGAGGTTATGGGGAAATTAATTGACGATCAATCACCTGAAGCGATGATAGACGCAGCGGTTACTTACAATATTTTTGCAGAAGGCGTATTAGCTGAAACAGGTTACTGGTTCTTCCATGAAGCATTATCAAAGGTCAATCTGTTCCCAGGATTTATTTCAGGAATTCGAAATGTAAAGCGTGACGAAGGACGCCATATCGGCTTTGGTACTTTCCTTATTCAGCGTTTAATTAGTGAAAATCCTGAACTGGATTTGTTTGAACGCGTACAGCAAAGACTTCAGGAGCTGTTACCGATTGCAATGATGCTAACAGAACGAAAAGAAGGCGAAACAGTAACAAGCCTTGGAATTGAAGCAGGAAAATCAATGGAGTTTGCGATGAAACAATTGCAGGCGCGTTTAATGGTTCTTTCACGTGCAAAAGGAAAAACACTGGAAGAAATCTACGATACAGAAGTTGTTTTTGAAGAAGTATAAAAAATTCAGGCAAGATGCTTTACAGAATATCGTTTTTTATTTAAAGGGGGATGGAAGATGACGACAGAAGTACAAGTGAAGATTTTTCCACAGTTTATTAATGGTGAATGGACACCATCAGCTTCAGGTGAATTCTTTGATGTAATCAATCCGGCGACATCAGAGGTAGTTGCGAAAGTTTCAAAAGGAAATGCCGACGATGTGAACATGGCAGTTCAAAATGCGAAAGAAGTATTTGAATCCGGTGTTTGGTCAGGAAAAACTCAGGCAGAACGTGCCCAAATTATGATGCGGTTTGCGGGGAAGATTAAACAGCATGCACAGGAAATCATCTTTTTGGAAGGCATTAGTACTGGAGCGACACTGCGTAAACTAGGGGGGGCGGATATTCGTCAGTTAATACTGTCTCTTACACAGACGGCAGATTTATCACTGAAATATGAAGCGGTAAAGGCACTGCCTGTTAATGAACAACTAGGGGCGAATCGCAGCTTACTTGTTCGCGAGCCACTAGGGGTAGTGGCGGCTATTACGCCATTTAACTTCCCATTAGTATTGGCAATGTGGAAAATTGCACCAGCTATTGCTATGGGGAACTCCATTATTATTAAGCCAGCTTCAAATACACCATTAGGTACATTAAAGCTTGCCCAATTGGCAGTTGAAGCAGGTATTCCACCAGGTGTTATCAATGTCGTAACAGGTCCAGGGGCTGAAGTAGGTGATGCACTTGTAACACATCCGGATGTATCGAAGGTTGCGTTTACAGGATCTACAGAAGTAGGTCGGAAAATTATGGCGCAAGCTGCAGGTACAGTGAAGAAAGTTACGCTTGAACTTGGAGGGAAGGCTCCTGCAATTGTTCTTCCGGATGTTGATCTGGAAGTGGCTATTCCAGGAATTCTGCTCGGTGTATTTTTCCATTCAGGGCAAGTATGTGAAGCGAGTACACGTTTAATTGTCCATGAGTCCATTTATGATATCGTCGTTCATCAGCTAGCTGAAACGAGTAAGAAGATTAAACTCGGTCAACCGCTTGATATGGCTACAGGAATGGGACCAGTCATTTCTGAATCACAAATGAATAAAATTCTTGATTATATTCAATCCGGCATCGATGAGGGAGCAAGACTTGTATGTGGTGGTAAACGTGCAACAGAGCCGGGACTGGAGAATGGTTTCTTTATCGAGCCGACTATCTTTGCAGATGTTACAAATGATATGAAAATTGCACGAGAAGAAATATTCGGTCCAGTTCTTTCTGTCATTAAATATTCAACAGAAGAAGAGGCAATTGCCATCGCAAATGATACTGAATACGGATTAACAGGCGGCGTTTGGGGTCGTGATGTGACAAAAGCAAATGAAATTGCAACGAAAATTAAGGCCGGAACAATTTGGATTAATGACTGGCATATTTTCCGTACAGATGCTCCATTTGGTGGCTATAAGCAAAGTGGAGTTGGTCGTGAGCAAGGAGCACAAGTATTTGACGATTACACAGAGCTGAAAAATATTTGTACGTCATTAACGACAGAAAATTCGCAGCGCCCGGCTTTAGGTTTAATTTTCTAATCTGATTACGCCAAGGCGAAATAGATTAACAAAAAGAATGGAGAGATATGATGAAAACAACTTCTTATTTTGAATTCACTCATCGCCCTGAAATCCGAAGCGGCGCAGGTTCACACGTTTTAGTGCCGGATTTAATTCAAGGGTTAGGCGGAAAGCGTCCTGTATTATTTTCTGACAAAGGGTTAACAGATGCAGGCTTAACGCAAAAAATTAAGAGCTTATTTGATATGGTTCCGGGCATAAAGCTTGCTGGTGTATTTGATGATATTCAGCAGGATGCTAAATCGAGCAATATTAATAGAGGCTTGAAATATTTCAAAGAATGTAATGGTGACTCCATTATTGCTATTGGCGGGGGAAGTGTTTTAGATACAGCTAAAACAGTTAAATGGGCCCTCTATAATAAGGTGAATCAGGTGGAATATGTACTGACGGGGAATGTGTTGGAAGTTTGGCCAGATGCCAAGCCGTTAGGGATTCCGCACATTTCGATTCCGACAACTGCCGGTACGGGTGCTGAAATCTCCAGCATTTCAGTAGTATTCAATGAAATGCTGAACCTGAAATGCAATTTAATGAATCCGTATTTAACTTCAGATATTGCGTTGTTAGACCCGGATTTAACGGTTGGTTTACCGCCAAGAGTAACCGCTTTTACAGGTATGGACGCATTAACACATGCAGTGGAAGGGTTTTTCTCAACAAAAGCGACGAATTTTTCAGATGCGTTTGCCCTGCATGCGGCCAAAATTATTGTCGCAAATTTAACAACAGCAGTGCATGAAGGGAAAAACGTTGCAGCACGTGCGAATATGCTTCAGGCAAGTGCAATGGCGATTACAAGTTTCCAATCGGCAATGGCTAATATTCCGATCCACAATATAGCTCACACGTATGGTGCGAGATACGGCATTCCACACGGTTTAGCAAATGCTGTGTTAATGCCAAGTGTAATGAAAAACCTGTCTGGTGTGTATTTACCGAAAATTAATGCATTTGCCCCTGCGTTAGGTGTAGTTCCGAATGAGGCAAATCCTCAGGAAACATTGGATGAGTGCATTAATGTAATTGTTGAATTACGAAATGCTGTCAATTTACCTGCAAGCTTTGACGAGTTTAATATCGATGCAGCTGAGATTCCTCAACTCGTACCGGCTGTTCAAAATGACCCGTCTTCACTAAGTTTCCGAATTCCTGAAGATGTCATTGTTAACGTGTCTCAAGAAGTGATTAGTTCTAAGGTAAGTATTTAATTTAAAGAAAGCGCTCTTGAGGAGAGGGGGATTCCTCCTTTCCTTTGATTTATAAATTGAAAGTAGGAGGTTACATTATGAACATTGTTGAATTGCTTACTTCAACAACTTCTCGTTTGCCAAATCAACCTGTTATCCACTTCAAAAGAGCTCGACTTACTTATAAAGAATTACAAGAAAAAGTTTACAATATTGCAGGCGGTTTAAAAGATCAAGGTGTCAAAAAAGGGACGAATGTTGCGCTAATGATGACGAACCGTCCTGAGTACATCATTACGTATTTTGCTATTTTAGCAAATGGAGCTACGGTTGTTCCGATCAATCCCACCTTCAAGGAACAAGAAGTGACCTATATAGTAAATGACGCCGATGTTGAACTATTGATTATAGAAGACGCATCCAAGCCAGTAGTAGAAAATGCAATGGCCCAATTCAAAACAGTCGGAAAGATTATTAATTACAGCGATACAGAAGATGACCGATTTTTATCATGGCATCAACTGGAGACATCTTCCCCCATTTCCGAAATCATCCCACTTCATGAATCTGATGTAGCACAAATTATTTATACGTCTGGTACAACCGGTAATCCGAAAGGTGCCATGATTACCCATGGAAACTTAAATTGGATGGCAATTACTGCCGCTGTCTACAATCAGTTTGTTCCGAGTGATCGGGTTCTTTGTGTATTGCCATTATTCCATGCTTACGCAAAACTTCAAGGCTTCCTGGCGCCTATCGCTCATGGCTGTACGATTTATTTAGAGGAACGCTTCCATCCGGTAGAAACATTAAAAGCGATTGCAGAATATGAAATTACAATATTCCTAGGTGTACCAACAATGTATGCGTTTTTTGCCCAAGTTCCTCAATTAGTCGAGCAACTGGATTTCTCAAAACTGCGTACTGCCGGTTCTGGTGGAGCAAGCTTACCAGCGAAGCTATTGCATAAAACGAATGAATCTTTCGGTGTAAGTATTTCTGAAGGATACGGTTTAACAGAAAGTACGGTGATGCTTATGACAACGCATCGAAGCTTACCGAAGAAAGTCAATTCTGTAGGTATGCCGTTACCGGGAATTGATTTGAAATTGGTAGATCCTGAAGGTAATGAGGTTGTAAATCATGAAGTAGGAGAAATCCTATTTAGAGGTCCGAACATGATGAAGGGCTACTACAAAAAACCGGATGAGACAGCGAATGCGATTAAAGATGGCTGGTTGTATACAGGTGACTTGGCGTACCGTGATGAGGAAGGCTATCACTTCATTGTAGACCGTAAAAAAGACATTATTATTCGAGGCGGATTTAATATTTACCCTAGAGAATTAGAAGAACTTTTATATCAGCACCCGGCTATAGTAGAATGCTCTGTCATCGGAAGGCCCGACCCGGTATTCGGTGAAAAAACGGTTGCCTATGTCGTATCGAAGGACGCCGAGCTAACAGAAGAAGCAGTTCGAGACTACTGCAAAGAAAAGTTAGCCGAATACAAAGTACCGGATTATGTAAGCTTTATCGAAGAAATCCCGAAATCCGGAACAGGTAAAATCCTGAAAACGGCTTTAAAAGATTTAGATAAAAATGTACTTCCTAATTAAAACTACTTGGTTGGGGTTCATATAGTTTAGCTACAGCTTCAGTACATGAACTAGAACGCAGATAATGTCGTTATGGACTAATCGCGATTAGCGTAGGCCAAGCAATGACGAATGGGTTAATTATTGAACAGGAACGAGGAGTGGATAAAGAATGAATTTTGACCAAAAGGCAATTATCATTACCGGTGGTGGATCGGGATTAGGTGAAGCTACTGCACGCACAGTCGCGGCTGCAGGCGGTTATCCTGTTATATTGGACTTAAATGAAGAAAAGGGTCAAGCAATCGCAGACGAATTGAATGGCCTATTTTTTAAAACGAACGTTGTGAACGAAGAAGATGTACAACGGGCGATTAATGGCGCGGTAGAAAAATACGGCTCTATTCAAGGTGTTGTCAACTGTGCTGGGCTTGGTACATCAACACGTGTTGTCGGTAGAAAAGGCGTGTTTCCGTTAGATGAATTTAACTTTATTATACAAGTTAATTTAGTTGGAACATTTAATGTGATTCGTTTAGCCGCAGCTGCCATGATGACAAATGAAACGAATGATGATGGAGAGCGCGGTGTCATTGTTAACACTGCTTCTGTAGCTGCATTCGATGGGCAAATCGGCCAGGCTGCTTATTCTGCGTCGAAAAGCGGGATTGTAGGGATGACTTTACCGATAGCAAGGGATTTAGCAAGCTATGGCATTCGTGTCATGACGATTGCACCGGGGATTTTCAATACACCGTTAATGGGGAGAGCACCACAGGAACTAAAAGATGCTTTAGGCAAGCAAGTTCCTTTCCCACAACGTTTAGGTGATGCTACTGAATTTGCTCATTTAGTAAAAGCTATTTTTGAAAATCCAATGTTAAACGGTGAAACGATTCGACTCGACGGAGCAATTCGTATGGCCCCGAGGTAAGGAGGAAAACAGATGAACCTTGAAACAATGACGATAGAAGAGCTGGACTATGGTGTACATGTCGTAACGATTAATAATCCGCCAGCCAATACATTAAGTGCAGGAATTCAACGTGATTTACTGCAACTGCTAGAAGAAGTAGAAAATAATCAGGCATTCCGTGCGATGGTGTTTAAATCAGCGAATCCGAAAATCTTTATTGCAGGTGCCGATTTAGGCTCAATGGGAAGCACAAAAGAAAGTGTAGATATTGCGGAAAGCTCGAAACATGTACAGGATATTTTCAATCGTTTAGAAGCGTTGAAAGTCCCGACTATTGCTGCAATTAACGGTCATGCTTTAGGTGGTGGCTGTGAATTCGTGCTAGCTTGTGATTTTCGTATAATGGGTCAGGGCACAATTGGATTAACAGAAGCGTCTTTAGGTCTGTTACCGGGTGCTGGTGGGACGCAGCGTATGACGAGATTAGTAGGTGGAGCGAAAGCGCGGGAGTTAATGTATTTAAGCAAACGTTTAAAGGCGGAACAAGCGGCAGCGATTGGCTTAATTACAGAAGCGGTATCACCGGAAGAGGTAGAAGAAAAAGCGATCTCATTAGCGACAACTTTAGCTCAAAGTGCAGTAGGCGCTATTGGGCTAATAAAAGAAAGTATTTTAGCTGCCGAGGAATTATCGTTAGAACAAGGGTTATTAGTTGAACGAGAAGCTTTTGCAAAAACATTTACAACTGGTGAGGTAGAAGAAGGCATACGTGCATTCTTTGAAAAACGCCCTCCCAATTTTTTAAAGCCTGTAACAAATCAATAGCTATAACAAATGTGCGGCCGTTTTGAAAGTTAACCTTTCATTACGGCCCTGCTTTTTAGTGGAACTCAAAATGACTCGGATAATGAAAGGATGATAGTACTATGCTTTTACAAGGATTAAAAATATTGGATTTCTCCTCAATGCTGCCTGGTCCGTTTGCAACAATGATGTTAGCGGATCTCGGAGCAGAAGTTTTGCACGTCACGAAACCACTAGAAGGAAAGCAATGGGACAAAGATGATTATTTACAGCGTTCTAAAAAATCAATTGCTGTTGATTTGAAATCGCCGGAAATAATTGCTTCGTTAAAAGAACTTGTAAAGGAATACGATATTGTCGTTGAACAATTCCGACCAGGTGTTATGACACGCCTTGGTCTAGGTTACGAAGTGCTTAAAGAAGTGAATCCAAGGTTAATTTATTGTTCCATTACCGGTTACGGCCAGACAGGTCCATACCGCGATCGGGCTGGACATGATATTAACTATGTGTCGATGTCGGGTATCCAAGGTTATTCTGGGACAAAAGAAGGTGGCCCTGCAAATTTAGGCATTCAGTTGGCTGATTTGGCAGGTGGGTCATTGCATGCTGTAATCGGCATTTTATCGTCTGTCATTTACCGGAACTGTACTGGAGTCGGGCAACATCTTGATATTAGCATGACGGATTGTGCTTTAACGTTAAATGCGTTATTTGCACAGGATTACTTAGTACAAGGAAAACCACTTCAGCGTGAAGAACTGTTGTTAAATGGTGGCTCGTTTTATGGCTATTATGAAACGATGGATGGCCGCCACATTTCTGTTGGCAGTCTCGAGCCGAAATTCAGAAAGCAGTTATGCGAGGCGATTGACCGTCCGGATTTGCTTCCATTGGCGATGAGTTTTAAACCAGCTGATGATGTGAAGTTAAAAAAGCAGCTGCAACAAGTATTTTTACAGAAGACGTTTAATGAATGGCAAACGATTTTCACGCAAGTAGATGCTTGTGTAGAGCCGATTTTAAGCTTTGAAGAAGCAGTAAATCATCCACTTTTCGTAGAACGTGAAATGTTTGTAGATGTGGCAAAGCCGGATGGTACTACACAAAAGCAAATGGCCTGTCCGATTAAGTCCGATATTTTTAAAGCAACTTATAAAGCAATCGGTGTGAAGACAGGGACACATAATGAGGAGATACTGGGGATTCCTTTAATTAGATAGAGGATTTATTATGATATAAAGCTGATTTAAGGGTGCCTTCTTTTTTGGAGGGTGCCCTGAGATTTTAGATGAATTCTTAAAAAGTGTTGTTTAAAATTTACATTAACCTTGAACTGTTGATTTCCATTCCGGGACCGATGCTTTCCCCGGGCACGGCTCCAGCTAACTAAATTGTGCCTACAACGGCAGGCACAATTTAGTGGATCTTCCGCGCGTGCTGTTCCCGGTGGAGTCACGGTCCCTCCATTACAATCAACTTATTCGTCACTTTAAATAAAGTGAAATAAACTATCTACCATGATTAGTTATCAATTCGAATCAATGAACTTAAACCAACTTATTCCTGCTAATGGTCTCGAGAGTTTGTCTCTTGAGACCTTTTGCATGGGAAAAAATTTGTTATTATCATAGATGAGGATTTTTGATTCCATTTTTATGGTTCATCACCATAAGTTGGGGATGACAAAATTGAAAAATAATATTTTTAATTAAGTCCGTTCTGCTACGCTACGGGGAAAACGCGTTGAAGCAAGTGTTTTTGAAGCTCGCGTCCGTTGTACTACGTTCCGGGGCAGGCTTTCCGGGCGGCGTGGCTCCAAAGCTTTTTTCAAAAGCTTTGCGACAAAAGCGGCAGCGACAGGAGCAACTATTTTCCGCGCACGCTTAATCGCCAAGGAGTCTGCCCCTACACTTCGCACAACTCTTTTCGTTGAAGCAAGTATTTTGGCGGCTCACCCTCCGCTCCGTGTCACTCTACTTGGGATAAATGATTTCTGCAAAAAATGAAGATATAAAATAGAGAATTTCCGCTCTCCGCCGCCTCGCGATAGCGCAAGCGGCTTGATTGGGTGTTTTTTACTTCACTTTATAACGAGGGCAAAATTTTGAGATTGGTGGGCCTCGCAAACGGCAATAAAGGCAGTGATAAAGACACTTCACGTGGCTTTAGCGCTGTCTTGCCGTAGCCCACCAATCAATCAAGTGAAATTTTATTAGAAAAGCAACCCCATGTTATGGTGATGACCCATTTTTATTTATTTTTACCTAGTATTAGTCGATTATTAATTTTAATGTAGTGTGTAACTTTGAATTAACTAAGTTGGACGAGCGCTTCTCGGGAGATTGAATTGTTTAATGAGGTAAATAGAGGAATGATTTTCCCTTATTTAAAAAATAAAGTAAAAAATAGTGAAAATAAGGGAAGGGAATTCCTTTATTGGACTAAAAAACATGAGATTTCGTGATTTTATTTAAAATAACGGTAAAACGTTCCCTTATTTATCCAAAAATGAGCAACATCATTTAAATAACGGTAAAATCTTCCCTTATTTCTTTACCTATTTTTTCTCTTTTAGTTAAGTCGTTTCAATATTCGCATCAGATTCACTGAGAATATCGTACGAGTAATTTTCTTGATTTTTCAGTGCTCATAATATGGGTGAATTTACCGGTTAATTAAATTAATAGAAATATTTTTACAATAAACTGCAACTTTATAGTGCATTTAATCGAGGATAGGGTGAAAGGTGGGAAGTAATGAAGCTGGAACAAATCTATTCGTTGTATGTAAAAGATTTATATAATTATTTATTCTCTCTTTGCCGCCATACGCAGACGGCTGAGGATTTATTGCAGGATACATTTTATAAAGCCCATGTAACATTACTTGCTCAGCCAATTAAAGAACTCAAACCTTGGCTCTTTAAAGTCGCATATTACACGTATATCGATTATTGCCGAAAAGAAAAACGTAGTGAGCCATATGAGGAGATTGTACGAATCGATCATGCAACACCTGAGACGATTTATATGCAGGAGGACAGTTTTACAACTCTTTTAAATTTATTGGACCAATTGACACCAATTGAAAAGCAGGCGATTTTGTTGTGTGATGTGCAGGATTGTACGAATGAACAGGCAGCGGAAATTTTGGACTTGAAGCTTAATACGCTAAAAAGTCATTTGTTAAGAGGGCGAAAAAAAATGAGATCTATTATCGAAAAGGGGGGCATTAAAAATGGATGAGTATGAAAAATTAATTGCGAACTCAAAAAAACAGCAATTGTCCGATTCGCAGCAACAAAAGCTAAATCAACAGATGAGACGTTCTGTTTCACTTTCTAAAATGAATTTGATGGTAGGTACGATTACCATTATTTTAATGATTCTTCCTGTCAGCTATATTTTTACTTTTCTTTATTACGCATTTGGTACAAAATCGACAACTTTAATGGATGTAACGAGTCAGACTTTATATGTGACGGAGCCGAATACATCTCTTGAGGAAATAGAATTTGATATGGAATTTTTCCCATTTTCAATGCAGCTGGAGTTTGACCAGTATAAGCGTATAGGGAAGGAAGATTATAAAGTTAATAATTACGATATGCGCTATACACTAGGAAATTTAACGAAAAAAGAAGTGAGTTCCCAATTGGAGCGTGTCCAAAGGAAAAACCCAAATGAAACAAGTCCGTGGCTCACACATCCTAAAAATCAATCTGAGGTAGATACGTGGAGGGAGTGGGAAGTTTTAAGAGGTTTGCCGGATGAAACGGTTGTGGAAGCGTATATTTCCTTCCATGACTTGCATACAGTCGATGAAATCCGAAGCAGCTTTCCAAATGTAGATGTTGTTTGGGCGGCAGTTGATACGGGTGTAGAGGAGAAAAATCTGAGTAAAGATGGCGATGTCGTATCACCAATCGGTTATCCCGTACAGGTCGATAATACGACTTGGTCACCTTTTAGAGATGCTTACAGTAATGAGCAGGTGTTTATTGATATATTAAACTATATTGTGCAATATGAGGACTTAGCTACAAAGATATCGAGCCATAAAAATTTAGAACTGGCTGAGCGAATTGACTACATTAATAAAAACGGGATTAAAACCTATGGGGTAGTTGTAACAGGACCCAAAAATGAAATTGAAAAACTAGAGGATATAAACTTAATCCGTAAAATTAAGTTAGGTGAGGTGAAATTATGGAACTGGACAAATTAAAGAAGCTGCAAATACCGGTAATTGCAGGATGGATTTCGGTTGCTAGTGGGCTTTTCACATTATTATTACTAAATATAAGTATGCTAACAAATGATTCTATTTTATTTGAGTATTTCAGCCTTATTTTAGGAATTGGCTTTATATTTGCTTGGCCGGCCATCTTTTCAAAGAAATCACGTTTTTTAGGTGTATGGGCATTAGGGATTATTCTGTTTTTAACAATATTCTTCTTTAGTATATTTTTACTTGGATGGATCATTGTACCATTCCCTTGAGGTGTTTATTAATCTGAATAGTACAAATTTGGATTGACACCGCATTAAGTTAATGGATATAATTCTATAAATTAAATTCGATGAAAAAGACAGTAATTTACATAAATTTTGATTAGCGAGCCGGGGAAGGTGAAAGCCTGGTGCAAAATATGTAAATGAAACGCACTTTGGAGAAGCAACCTGAAATGAAGTAGGGAAGCCGGGGAGTCACCTCGTTAGCAATGGAAAGTGGTCACAAATTGTGGCAACTAGAGTGGTACCACGGGATTCCTCGCTCTCGTCTCTAATATTGGAGACGAGGGCTTTTTATATTGGAGGGGAATAGCTGATGAACAGAAAAATTGCGGAAATTTTACTGCAGGCAGTAGAACATGATTTCACATTAAATGAAATCGAAACGTTATTAGAAAAACCAAAGTATGAACACCTAGGAGATGTCGCGTTTCCATGCTTTACATTGGCAAAGAAATTCAAAAAATCACCGAATGTCATTGCAGAAGAAATAAGTAGCAACATCAACGATCTATTTATTCAAAAGGTTCAAGTTGTTGGCGGCTATATTAATTTATTTGTAAATAAACTAAAAGTAACAAAAGAGGTATTAGGAGAAATTGCATTAGTAAAGGAAACGTATGGTCAAAAACAAGGTAACAATGAAAATATTGTAATCGATTTTTCATCACCTAACATTGCCAAGCCATTTTCAATGGGACATTTACGTTCTACCGTTATTGGGAATGCACTTGCAAACATTGCGGAGAAAAATGGCTATGAAGTGATACGTGTCAATCATTTAGGTGATTGGGGTACACAATTCGGAAAGTTAATTGTCGCATACCGACTATGGGGCAAAAAAGAACAAGTGGAAGCTGCACCGATTGAGGAACTTTTAAAGTTATATGTAAAGTTCCATGACGAAGCGGAAAAGTGTGAAGATTTAAATAATCAAGCAAGAGCCGCCTTTAAAGCACTGGAAGAAAATGAACAAAGCGCACTAGAATTATGGAATTGGTTTAAACACGCTTCTTTAAAGGAGTTTATGCAAATTTATGACCAACTTAATATTCAATTTGATGCATATGAAGGAGAAGCTTTTTATAATGACAAAATGCAGGCAATTGTCGATGAATTAAAAGATAAACAGTTACTAACACAATCGGATGGTGCGAATGTCGTCCTTCTAAAAGATATGCCTCCTTGCTTAATTACGAAGCAAGATGGGGCCACATTATATGCAACACGGGATTTAGCAGCTGCCTTTTATAGACAGGCAAACTTTAAGCCATCAAAAATCTATTATGTAGTAGGAAATGAACAAACACTACATTTTAAACAAGTATTTAAAGTTATTGAGAAAATGGGCTATTCATGGTCAAAAAATTTACAGCACGTCCCATTTGGCATGATGCTTAAAGACGGCAAAAAGATGTCTACACGGAAAGGAAGAGTGATTCTTCTAAAAGATGTATTAAAGGAAGCAGTAGAAACGGCCTCTAAAAATATTGAAGAGAAAAATCCGAGTTTACGAAATAAGCAGGAGATTGCCAAGCAGGTTGGAATTGGTGCAGTTATATTTAATGATTTAAAAAATTATCGCTTGAACGATATTGAGTTTTCATTACAGCAAATGTTGAATTTTGAAGGGGAAACAGGGCCATATGTGCAATATACGCATGCTCGTATTTGTTCTATTTTAAAGAAAGTTCAATTTACGCTTAATGAAGCAGTAACGGTAAAGGAGCTGGAGGAATCAGCTTGGGGAATCGTTTTGCTGCTCCAGCAATATCCACAGGTTATTTCAGATAGCCTTGAGCAGGCGGATCCTTCCATAGTGGCGAAATATGTACTGCAATTAGCACGAGTATTTAATAAATATTATGCTCATACAAAAATATTAGTTGAAGATGACCAAAGGGAAAGCCGTTTAGTATTATGCTTTGCTGTGGCGACAGTTTTGAAGGATGGTATGAGACTGTTAGGGGTGCAATCTCCGGAAAGTATGTAAGTAAAGAGGTGCTGGAGCATAAATAGAAAACTTTTTTTATTGAGCAGAATATGTTTAATAAAAACAAGCTGTATCAAAATTGGTTGAAGTGAAGGGTCGACTCCAGCGGGAACAGCACGATGCCTGAGACTACAGGCTCAGGCCGTGCCCGCGGAAAGCGTACCCGGAACGGAAACCAATTTTCCGCATATCCAAAAAATACAATTTTTCTCCGCGGAGAAAAATTGTATTTTTGTTTTGCCCAAGCCTCAACCCCTTCTTCTTATGAAATGCGAAGGGAGAAATAGTTAAAATTTCCAATTGGCATTGTGTAAGGTGGAAAACTATGCGAAAATTTATTTGAATATTTAAAATTCGCAAGGGGGATTATTATGTGGGAACAGCAGTTAATACATACCGAGAATGGAGTTTTCGAAGTTTTTACAAAGGGGGAAGGCAGTCCGCTATGTGTAACTCATTTATATAGTGAGTACAACGCTAATGGGAACCGGTTTGCTGAAATGTTTGTACCATTTTACAAAGTATATTTAGTGAATTTACGTGGCTGTGGCAAATCAACAGATGATTTAACGGCATTTAACTATAGCATGCAGGATAGTGTAGAAGATTTAGAGGCAATACGTAAAACGCTCGGACATAAGACATGGGGCTTTGCCGGACATTCAACAGGAGGAATGCTTGCATTAAAATATGCCATTTTACATCCGTTAAGTGTGGATTTTATTGTAGCTGGCGGTCTTTGTGCATCTTCTGACTATATGCATCATCCTGGAAGCGTTTATTGCAAGGAAAACCCTAACAATAAAAGAATTCTAGAAATTTTAGCCATGCTGAAAGATCCAGCTTCAACAGTGGAACGAAGACAAGCGGGCTCTAAAGAATGGGCACTAATGTCTTTATATAAAGAACAAAGCTTTGAGAATATGGTGAGCCGTCCGAACAGCGGAAAAACAGTATCGAAAAGATTGGACTATTTTTCGTATGACGAGTTGCCTACGTTTGATTTACGACCACAACTACCGAATGTCAAAACAAAAGCCTTTATATATGGAGGCTTATATGATGCACAATGTCCATACGAATACGCAGTGGAAGCTGCGGAATTATTACCAAATGCGACTTTGACGACGTTTAGTGAAAGTAATCATCATCCTTGTATCGAGGAAGAAGAAAAGTTTGCCAAATTTGTTCAGGAAATTTTTCAGGGCGTTCCAAACAGTTGAAATTGAAAATTAAAATAGGAGTACAGCTATATGTATATGGAAACTGATAGAGAGCGGTATTTTCAAGACGTTATTATAAAAATACAGGCGATTAACGTGGTAGAAGGAATTATTCAACTAGGTTCAGGAACGATAGGCTACAGTGATCAATTTTCCGATATTGATTTAATGGTAGCAACTACAGAACAAGTGGATGTAGCGAAAGATTTAATAAAGACTGAGCTACAAAATATGGGGTCATTTTTCATTAAAGAAGGCAAGTTCAGTGATCAAATTCTTTTACTTATTCCTTTTTACGAAAACGGTTTAGAGATGAATATTTCAGTATTACCAACTTCATTTTTAAACGTAAAATCGCCTTTATGGAAATTAATATTCGATCGTAACGGGGAAGTACTGCCGAAAATGCTGGAGGAACACGAAAATTTTCAGAAGCTAGAACAGCCTTACATAAAAAAGTTCGATATAGTTTTTGAGTTTGCCTATCATTTAAGAAAGTTGCACATTGAGCTTCAGCGTGGAAATGACATCTTTGCTATGAAAATGCTGGTGATGCTGCGGGAGTTTACTTTAACTGTCCAAATATTAAATGAACAAAAGAAGTTACATCAATTTAAGGCATATCATACGTTAGAGGAAGACTTTGTAAAACAACTAAAGAAGAGCTATCCGTCAACAACAGACAGCTCCGACATTATGGCAGCTGCCAAGTTAGTTACACAGTTATTTAAAGACACGATACAGAAAAATGAGATATTCGATTTTGATGAGCAATTGTTTAAAATTGCAGAAATCTAGATCCCCGAAAAGGAAGGTAGATCCTATGAAAAATATACTTTTAGAAAATGACATTGTCATATTAAGACCTATTGAAATCGGGGATATCGAAGGCATAAGGAAAGCCGCTAACGATGAGCGGATTTGGGAGCATATGTCGGTTAGTTTACTTGATCTTGCGTCGGTGGAAAGCTATGTAAAAAATGCTATCGCAGATCGTGAAAAAGGTATTACCTATACTTTTGTTGTAATTGAAAAGAAAACGAATAGGATCGTTGGTTGTACGTCTTTTCTTGATATATCACTCCCTCATAAACGAATTGAAATAGGTTCAACATGGTACCAACCAAGTGTGTGGCGTTCAGCAATTAATACAAATTGTAAGTTTTTATTGCTTCAGTACGGCTTTGAGGAACTCCATTTGAACCGCATTCAGATTAAAACAGGGCATGAAAATATCCGTTCACAACAAGCAATTGAACGAATTGGCGCAGTGAAAGAAGGGATTTTGCGCAATCATATGATTCGAAAAGAAGGGACAATTCGCCATACTGTCATGTATAGCATAGTTGCAGAAGAGTGGGAAAAGGTGAAGGCAAAGTTTACTCAGGAATTATTAAATCCGTGAGACGAAATCTTTTAATATAGAAGAAATTTTATTATGGGAGATAGATAATCTACCAACATAAAATACATGTTTTTTATCTTTTAGCATTATTAATGCAGAATATACGAACATACCGTGTCAGACGCTGTTTTTTCATATACAATAGAAAGAGCATTATTTTCTTTTGAATAGGAACGGTTATTAAAATAGTAGGTGAAAAATTTGGGAAGAACAAAAACATATATAAGTATAGATATAGAAGCCGCCCTGATTCGAGGGAAGCAATATATTATCGAAATAGGTGCAGTTAAATGGTTGCCTGATGGTACGACCGAAACTTTTACACAGTTAATCCAACCATACAAGTTTAAAAGGCTAAATGTACATATTCAAAAATTAACGGGTATTACAACAGAACAATTACTGGATGCGCCGTCATTTAAAGAAGCGTTTTATAAATTTAAACGCTGGTGTAAACAGGATTATATATTTTTGACATTTGGGGAATTTGATCGGAAAGTGCTAGAAGAGGAGCTTTCACGCAATTACATAAAAAATGATTGTCTATATCCAATGATTGATTTTCAACAAAAGTATATGATTGCTAAAGGTATAAAAGAGCAACCGTCATTAGGTGGATTAATGGCAGAGCTCGGTTTGGAAAATGAAACACAGCATCGCGCTTTAGCAGATGCAGCTAGTCTTCTTTCAATTTTTATGGAAGTAGACGGGGAAAAATTGATTGAACAGCAGCAAACAGACGATTTTTTATTAGTATTAACGAATTTACGCATGCTTGAAACAACATATGAATTAGTGATTTCGACTACATATTGCAAAGTAGAGGACGAGCAAGTACATATACAATCCATGCAAACATTTCGAGATGAACTTCCTTTTACAGTTTATACAGTGGAACAACAAAATGAAGATGGGGAAGTTACAACAATAGAAAGAATCATTATTAAGCCAAATGAGCAGGCAAAACAGCTGTTGCAGCAAATTTCACAAGATGCAATGGGCAAAATATTAATTTCACGTACACCACTTAGGTCTATGTCCAAAATTTTAAAGCTGCACAATGTGGCATTACCAAAAACAGAAGTGATGACCTTAACAAATCTATTGAAAAAAGAAGAGATTATAGCTAAATTCCATTTAGTAGAAGAATCTACGCATTCCTACGAGGCAAAAATTTTACGCTTATTGCGCAAGTATGAACATGTATTTGTTGAAGAGTTTCATAAACGTGCTTTAATCGAAAAGGATATAATTCAAGTATAATAAATTCTCCGATAGTAGGAGAATTTTTCTTTATTGCAGAAGTCCATTAAGTTATGATAGGGTAGTACGAATTACTCGTTGGAATGATAAAGGAGATTATTTTATGTCAACATGGATTGGAATTGATACAGGGGGTACGTTGACAAAGCTTGCCTATATGAATGATCAGCAGGAGCTTACATTGACAGTCTTTCCATCTAATGAAATGCATTTAGTTAGAGAATGGTTGGAAAAACATCCTCAAGTAGAAGAAATCGGCTTGACAGGAGGCCGAACTGAGCAATTACGAGATGTTTTAAAAACGATGAAATCGATTCAATATATTGTAGAGTTTGAAGCAACATTAAAAGGTGTGCGCTATTTATTGGAAAAAGAAGGTCATTCCATCTCTCAAAGTATTATTACCAATATCGGTACGGGGACATCAATTCATTATATGGATGGGAATTCCCATCAGCGTGTTGGAGGTACTGGTGTAGGTGGGGGTACGTTAATTGGACTTGCCACAATTATGACAGGTATTTCTGATTTTGATGAGATTAAATCTAATGCTTTTGAAGGTAGCCGTGATGGAATCGATTTACTTGTGAAGGATATATACCAAGGAATGGATACACCGATTGACGGAAATTTAACAGCTAGCAACTTCGGTAAAGTTGGTATTACAGAGCAACGTGAATTTGACCAAAATGATGTTTTGGCAACAACTCAAGGACTGATTGGCGAAGTAATCTCAACTTTAAGCATTCAGCTAGCAGAGCAACATAATACGGATTATATTGTATACATTGGTTCGACATTAATAGACAACATACAGCTAAAAAAGGTAATAGAGCATTATACAATTTTAAAAAAGCATAAACCGATATTTTTACAAGATTGCGGATTTTCAGGTGCTATTGGTGCACTAATAAATATTCGTGAGCACCATAAAATATAATTTGAAGCATTTAAGCTAGTAAAATAGTTTAAATGCTTTTTTTTTAATCTTACTTTACATAATGTTTACATAGGCGTAACATATGAATAAACTATTTAATTAGGTAAATAAATCGGGGGTAAATATGTTGAATGAGTTATTTCACATGTTTTTTCAACAAAATCGTTATTTAGTCAATAAATTAAATGAAGTATTAAAACCACATGGTCTTTATAGTTCACAATGGTCAATCCTCTATTTACTGCACCAAAATGGACCAATGTCACTGACTGCAATTTGGAAATATTTAAATGTGGAAGCACCAACTGTGACAAGAACGGTTAATCGTTTGGAATCTCTAGGCTGGGTTGAAAGACTGTATGCGATGGATAAGCGCGAAAAAATGATTTTCTTAACAAAGAAAGGGTTGGAGCAGTTTCGGCCCATTGAAGCGTCTGTTCGATCGTTTGAACAGGAAATAGAGAAAAAGTTATCATACGAAGATCAGGAACTCCTAAAGGGGATACTTAAAAAGATAGAAGGTTAATGGAAATGGAGCAACAAAATCAACAGAACAAAATTTTTACTAAACAATTTATTAGCTTATTTTTTACAAACATGTCCGTTTTCTTTGTGTTTTACGGTCTAATCACGACATTGCCGCTATATGCAATCGGTGTGCTGGGAAAATCGGATGATGATTCAGGATTACTCGTTACAGTATTTTTAATCTCGGCAATAATTGTCAGACCGTTTTGCGGAAAATTACTAGAAGTATTTGGGAAGAAGAGGCTGCTTATAGTCAGTCTTGCCTTTTATTTAGCGTGCACCATATTATATATTTTCTTTAAACCGTTTATTTTATTGCTGGCACTAAGATTTTTCCAAGGAATATGGTTTAGTATTGCTACAACAGCATCAGGCTCGTTGGCAGCAGATATTATTCCTGCTAAACGTAAAGGAACAGGCTTAGGCTATTTTACAATGTCAACGAATTTGGCAGTAGTATTCGGGCCATTTATCGGGTTACTTATTATCCAATACGCAAGCTTCAATGTGCTGTTTATTGTGTTATCTGCTTTTGTTGCGGCTGGCGGTTTGCTGGCATTAACATTACCGGTAGAAGAAAATTATGTAACACCCGTACAGGGGAGTAAATTCAAATTTTCATTTAATGATTTATTTGAAAAAAGAGCATTGCCGACTGCTGCCATAGCGTGTTTAATCGCATTTTCGTATGCCAGCATTTTGTCTTTTTTATCGTTATATGCAGAAGAACGAAATTTACTTACAGTAGCAAGTTATTTCTATGCTGTGTTTGCAGTCGCGATGATTGCAGTTCGGCCGTTTACAGGGAGAATCTATGATACATTCGGAGCAAAATACGTTATAATCCCATCGTTCTTCCTCTTTAGTATTGGTTTAGTAATACTTGCCAATGCTCAGCAGGCAATACCGTTTTTATTGTCGGCCATCTTTATAGGGATCGGATATGGGACATTAACAACGAGTTTTCAATCTTTATGCATCCAGTCGACTTCACCTATGCGAAGCGGATATGCAACAGCTACGTACTTTACGTTATTCGATATAGGGATAGCAGTTGGCTCGTATGTTTTTGGGGTTGTAGCAGTAGCTGCAGGCTATAAGACCGTTTATATGAGTTCAGCGGCTTTAGTTTTCCTTGTGTTAGTGATTTATATGATGACGCATAGAAAACTTCAAAATCAATCGGAATAGTACAAAAACGATTCATTTACACCTTAGCTGGATAAATGAATCGTTTTATTATTGGTCTGTATTTTTTAATATTGCTTCACGTGCAAGGGCGTCTGCGGCTTTATTTTCTTTATCAGGAATCCATTTAATAAAATAAAGATCAAACTGTTCAATAAGTGCCAGTGCTTCCAATAAAAACGGTTTAAATTCTTCATTTTTAACATATTCTTTTTCAATGGAGCTCACTACAATCTTTGAATCCGAGCGCATTGATACGAAGGTGGCACCAATTTTCAGCGCTTCTTCCAATCCTCTTATTAGCGCAGTAAATTCAGCTATGTGATTATTCGTCATACCTATTGGTTCACTTATTTTTATATGATGACCTTCACCTTTGATAAAAATGCCAATCCCGCTTGGTCCAGGATTACCGGCACTTGCACCATCAATGTATACTTCCAGCATAAAACCGCTCCTTTTTAATTTGCTTATATTTAGTATAGCAAAACACTTGAAAGTTGGAGAAAAATTAAAAATAGCGTACAATAGAAAATCATATTTAAAAGGAGGTACATGAATTGAATAAAGTGGATGTGATGAAAGACATTGATGAATTAATGGATACTTATTGTTCAGACTGTCTAGTCATTCGTGACCTTCGTAAGGAACGTGGAAAACACGGTGCACATCGTTTTTGTATCGAGTCTTGTACAGTTGGGGAACAACTTCAATTTCTAGGACAAGAAATGATGAAAATTTATGAAAAATAACATTTTGTTGCTATCGTACTATTGAATGATAATGTTTTTTTGATATAATGAATAAGTATTTCTTATTTACCTATTATAAATCTCTGGTACAGATTTATGCAAAGTAGGTAAAGCCAATCAACGGAGTGGTTTCCGTTGAAAAGTCTCTTCATTTTTATCCCTTTTATGAAAAAGGGAAAGGAACAATTTGCAATGAGCTGCGCATAACAGCCCATTTGCAAATTGTTTTTTATTATATTTAAATAGTAATTTTACCCTTATATTTAAAAAATAAGGTTATTATGAAAACATTGGACTTATCACCATTTTGTGGGGTTATTTTTTATGGAAATTTTCTTAATTGATTTGTGGGCTTTGGCAAGACAGCGCTAAGGCTACGTGATTAAGTACATTCTTTAGTGCCTTCCTAAAAATAAGGGAATATTTTACCGCTATTTGAAGGGTGGAGCTCATTATTAGGTTAATTAAGGGAACGTTTTACCGTTATTTTAAATAAAACCGTGGATTTTTATGCTTTTTAGGTCAATAACGGAAATTCCTTCCCTTATTTTTACTATTTCTCATGTTATTTTAAAAATAACGGAAATTCATACCTCTATTTTTCTCATTACCTCATTCAATATACAAATGCTTTTGAGCCACGCCGCCCGAAAAGCAGGGTATAATCCAAAGCAAAATAAAAGCTACTTCCGACGTCTCGAAAGTAGCTTTTTTACATTATTTTTTTTCTTTATAGAAAACTGTTAATTCTTGATAATATTTATTTAAAGAAGATGGTGATACACTGAAGCTCTCACCGATTTCTTTAACAGTGAATTTTTGTTCGAATAGGTCATGTTCCTGACCGAATCGTACAGCACCGGCAGCGATCGCACCGGCTTTACGTGCAGAAGGCTGTTTTTCGATTAAATAATCTTCTACAACCATTACAAAGTCATCATTGTTAATGCCCTTGTCCACCATAAATTCTTTAAGCAGTTCCACTACTTCCTGTTCGAAAGGTGTAAACTCTTCGCCTTCATAGCCATTCTCCACTAAACCTTCCCATAATAATAGATGGTTTTCTTTTGCAAATTGTTCGACAGTTAACTTACTAGCTTTAAATGCATTTGTAAACTGTTCAAATGATATTGCATGTTCTTTGTGGAAGAAAATCAATGTTGATACAGCTAGTACGTGATTCTTTTCGTTCGAGCCATCCGGTAATAAGAATGCGAATACCCGCATGCCTAATGGAATCGATTTATGGCTTTCTCGTTGAATTTGATAAGTCGTACCATCTAATGCAGAAATAGCTGTAAAGTACTCATTTTCTACTTCTTCAACAGTCCCGATGAAGAAAATCGGCTGTTCCCATGATTTTAACAGTTCAATCATTGATGGGCGAAGCGTCTTTTTCGCTGTTTTTGTTAAAAAGTTTTGCCAAATATCAGGTCGTTGATGGAAAAAATATTCATCCAGTGCAACAGCTTCTACTAACTCTTTGTGTAATTTTTTTTCAAGTTTCGGTGCCCATTTTCGAACTAGCTCCATAAATTCACGGATATCTTTTCGTTCTGGGTAATTACTATAGAAAGTTTGTAATACGTTTTCGATCTCTTCCTGGAAAACGTTTTGCGAAGTTACTTGATTTTTACCTTCACAACATTTCTTGTATTTTTTTCCACTACCACATAGGCATGGGTCATTACGTCCAATCATTGTAACACTTCCTTTAATACAACTTTTAAATACTAATACCGCAGTATTGCTACTATTAATAATAACGTCAGATTGTTATTATTGAAACTGATTATCTTTTTTGAACTATCAGAAAGATTGTTGCATTTTAGATTATATTAAATTATATGCAAAAATAGAACAATAATAGATAGATTATAAAAAAAAGAGACAAAAGCAAGCATTCTTGCTATGTCTCCTCATATTATATCATTGTTTCAGAGTGTGGTGCTGTAGATAACTTTTTCATAAATATAAATTGTTCAAGTTGGGCAACAGTATTTCCGATTAAGATAAAGGCACCGCCTATAACAAGCTGGGAAGTTAACCCTTCACCAAGGAAAATCAATGCAAAAATTGCAGCGAAAATCGGCTCCAGTGAAAAAATCAGTCCAGTATGAGTCGGAGAAGTATATTGTTGTACAACAGCTTGTGCAATAAAGCAAAATGCTGTACATATAATACCTAATCCTAAAATAGCGATCCATCCTGATGAAGTAGAAGGGAGTTTAGGAGATTCAAACATCATCGTAAAGAATGCTCCAAACAAACCTGCAACACCTAATTGATAGACTCCATATGAGATTGACTCCACATTTTTTGTAAATCTACTATTCAAGATTATGTAAATGGAATAACATAAGGCCGCAATCGCAACTAAAATATCCCCAATCTGAAAAGTGAGAGACGGATTAAATGTCAGTATTGTAATTCCGATCATTGTTGCTACAACAGCAAAACTAACTGCACGTGATGGAAGGCGTCTTTCCATTAAGCTAGTAATAATCGGTACTAATACGACAGTTAGGCTCAATATAAAGCCCGCATTTCCAGCGGATGTTGTTTTTAATCCATATAATGATAAAGCGAAAACTGAAAATAATAAAAATCCTTGGATGGATGCGTACAGAATCGTTTTTATATTCACACGTAACATTTTCGGTAAAAAGATTAACCCTGCGATTATAAATGCAATTAAACAACGTAATGCTACAACATTATAAGCTTCCAAAACTTCCAATCCCATTACCATAAAGGTGTAGGAGATGCCCCAGAACATTGTAACTATTACCATCAAAATATTTGCTTTTCCTTGTAAACTCACTGATGTCACCACATTTCCAAAGTATAAATATATCACTGTTATAAAACAGTATAAAACAGGATATTGTTATTAGTAAAACGAATGTTTATAATGGTAATTATGAAAAAAATTCATGATGAAATCGTGTTTGTGGAGTGAAATATAATGAGTCTAGTTAAATATGAAATTTTAAATAAAGTAGCAGAAGTGCACAGTTTTACTAAAGCGGCTACAAGTTTAGGGTTAACGCAATCTGCTGTAAGCCATGCTATATCCAGTCTGGAAAAGGAATTTGGATTTAATTTAATACATCGGAATCGGACCGGAGTAACATTAACGGAGGATGGCATGCAAATGCTGTATGAAATGCGGAAAGTTCTATCAGCACAAGAACATTTACAGCAAGCAGCCTCCAATATTTTAGGGGTAAGTAAAGGTACGGTGCGTATAGGGCTGATTTCTACAATTTCTACCCACTGGATGCCTAATATTATTCATATTATGGATTCCGAGTATCCGGGGATTCGTATCGAGCTCCGTGAAGGGGATTACTATGAAATTGAACAATGGTTGTTAAAAGGAGAAGTAGACTGTGGATTTTTGAATCGTACAAGCTCCAAACAATTTGACTTTATGCCTTTAAAACGGGATCCGTTATTATGTATTGTGTCGTCACATAGTCCACTATATGATAGAACAGAGATAGATTTATTGGAGATAGGGGATACACCAATAATTATGCCTTATTATAAAGGAACAAATGATGTAATGACCACATTTGAGAAATACGGTGTGCAACCGAATATACGCTTTGAACTGTATGATGAGAAGGCGATTGTATCAATGGTGGAGCATAATGTGGGCATCAGCATTTTACCGGAAATGGCGATATCCATGTTACCGGATAATGTTAAAGCATTGCCGCTCGCTCAGGAAAGTTTCCGGACAATCGGGTTATCAACAAAGCAAAAGCTTTCACCGGCCTCAAAAAAATTCGTGGAAATTCTAAAAAATTGGCTAGTAAATGTAGAATCAAAAGGGGAACAACTATGTTAACAGGAAAAAAGGTTTTAATAACAAGTGGTGGCACATTTGAAAAGTGGGATAATGTGCGTGGTCATACGAACTTATCTAAAGGGACAATGGGCAGCTATTTAGCAGAAGCCGCATATGAAAAAGGTGCGGACATTACGTACATGCATGGTGTCTTTACACAGCTGCCAGAGCATAAAGATGAAATGCAGCTTATTAAATTTGAAGGCATTGAAGATTTAGGGGAAAAGCTGAAACATTTATTGCAATCAGAAAAAATTGATTATGTCATTATGGCGGTAGCCGGATCTGATTGGCTAATAGATAAAGTGTTTGACCAAAGTGGAAACGAGCTAACGGAAAAAGGGAAGATGCCGTCTGATGAACCGCCAATCATCCATTTCAAAAAGGCGCCAAAAATACTGGCTCAAATAAAAAATTGGTCACCGGATACAACGCTAGTAGGGTTTAAACTGGAAGCAACCGATGACGAGCAGTTTTTAATGGATCGAGCAACATTACGAATGGAAACGGCAAAAGCGGATTATATGGTCGCGAATAGCTCGAAATCACTATACGGTGCGATGGAGCCGCATTATATTATTCACCGTTCAGGTAAAGTCGTAAAGGTAGATGGTAAACAAGCAGCCGCTACAGCTCTAATCGATTTATTCTCATAGATGATTTTATCTATTTCAATTTCAAGGACAATGTTATAATTAGAATATTCTAGCTATTTGAAATTGAAAAGAGGTTTAAATATGTATCAATTCGATCACCTAGTTCATTTTGTGGAACAACCAGAAAAAACGTTGCAAAAACTTCAGCAGGAAGGATTCCATGTTGTTTCTGGTGGAAGCCATGAAGCATGGGGTACATATAATACGTTGAGTTATTTTGATTTATCCTACATTGAATTAATCGGTATAGAAAATGAAGAGAAATACAAAGAAGCGGCAAAACAGAAATATACATTACATGCCAGCTATGAACAAAATCGACGTAAAGACGGCTTGACACGATTCGCGATTCGTACACAAACGATTGAAGAAGATGCGAAAAAGTTTAAACGAGCAGGCTTGGAAGTTTCTGGTCCTGAACATTTTACAAGAAAGCGCGATGACGGTTCGATAGTAGGCTGGCAATTGTTGTATATTGGCCACCCAAATGCCAAAATTGAGCTGCCATTTTTCATTCAATGGGATGAGGAGGATTCGATTCGCCGTAAGGAACTAACAGAGCGTGGTATATTAGCACAGCATCCGTTAGGGAATTTAAAGCTCGATGCCATCCATTTCGTCGTTCCGAACTTTGATGATGTAGAGCAAATTGCTAAACTTTGCGATGCGGAAATTGTAAAGAAGGAAGATTTAGAACAAAATGCCGAATACAGAATTGTTGTGTTAGGAGACGTAAAGCTCATTTTTGTAAAGCCGATTGGTGAAGGTATAGCTTGGAATTATATGATAGAAAATGGCTATGGCATAAAAAAGGCTGTATTTTCCGGTGCGTTGGAGGATAAAACGATTACAATTGACGGTGCACGATACGAAATTTTGAAAGCTACAAAATAAAAAGAAGCTGTAAACGATATATTAGCAATTCGTTTACAGCCTTTTCTATTTTTTAATAACATTCGATGCCTGAAGACCACGAATGCCATCAATTACATCAAATTCAACGACTTGTCCTTCATCAAGTGAACGAAATCCTTCTTCTCTTATGCCAGTAAAGTGTACAAAAACATCTTCACCATTATTACTCTCTATAAATCCGTAACCTTTTTCATTATCAAACCATTTTACAGTGCCTTGGTGCATCCGCTTTCTCCTCCGATACTGTCAAATTCAATTGATGAAACATTAAGAGTACAGAATATTACGAATAAACTATATACTAAACCAACAAGGAATGTCAATAATTTGTCGATTTATGCGTTTAAATTTATTTATCGATTCTGATAAAACAGACTATAATAAGAAAGACTATATAAATGAAAGCAGGGCGAGATATGTCAACAACTACGAAAAAACCGAAATCAGACATCGAAATAGCAAATGAGGCAACGATGAAACCAATCGTAGAAATAGCTGAAAATGCAAAAATACCTTTAGATGCAGTGGAACAATATGGTCGCTTCAAAGCAAAGATTGATACGAGTAAAATTAGTGGAACGGCCAATGCAAAAGTGGTGCTTGTTACAGCGATTAGTCCTACACCAGCCGGCGAAGGAAAGTCTACAGTAACAGTAGGCTTAGCAGATGCCCTTCAACAATTGAATCAGCGTGTAATGGTTGCTTTACGCGAACCGTCACTAGGACCGGTAATGGGTGTCAAAGGTGGCGCGACAGGTGGCGGGTATGCACAAGTTTTACCGATGGAACAAATTAACCTTCATTTTAACGGTGATTTCCATGCGATAACTACTGCGAACAATGCGTTATCGGCATTAATTGATAATCATATCCACCAAGGGAATGAACTTCATATTGATCCTCGCCGCATTATTTGGAAACGTGTTGTTGATTTAAATGATCGCGCATTACGTCATGTTACAGTCGGTTTAGGCGGACCACTACAAGGGGTACCTCGTGAAGATGGTTTTGATATTACGGTAGCATCGGAAATTATGGCGATTTTCTGTTTAGCGACAAGTATTAAAGATTTAAAACAGCGCCTGGCACGTATCGTCATTGGTTATACATATGACCGTGAGCCTGTGACAGTAGGAGATTTAAAAGTAGAAGGTGCCTTAACTTTAATTTTAAAGGAAGCAATGAATCCAAACTTAGTTCAAACAATTGAAGGTACTCCTGCTTTAATACACGGAGGTCCCTTCGCAAATATCGCCCATGGATGTAACTCGATTATCGCGACACAGACAGCTCGTAAACTTGCGGACATTGTTGTAACGGAAGCTGGGTTTGGATCAGACCTTGGCGCAGAGAAATTTTTAAATATTAAAGCACGCGAAGCAGGCTTTGAGCCAAGTGCTGTTGTAATTGTCGCGACAATTCGTGCCCTAAAAATGCATGGTGGTGTGGCAAAGGCGAATTTAGTAGAAGAGAATGTAGCGGCTTTACAGGATGGTATTGCCAATTTAGCGCAGCATGTTTCGAATATACGTAATTTCGGGCTTGAGCCAGTCATTGCATTAAACCGCTTCATTACAGATACCGAAAAAGAACTGCAAGCTGTTTTACAATGGGCAGAAGCCAATGAAGTTCGAATCGCTCGTACGAATGTGTGGGAAGAAGGCGGAAAAGGTGGAATTGAACTTGCTCAACAGGTGCTGGAAGTAATCAATCAGCCAAGCACTTATAAGCCTTTATATGAGCTACAGGAAACAGTGGAACAAAAGTTAGTGAAAATTGTACAGCAAGTATATGGTGGAGCAGGAGTACAATTAACAGAAGTGGCGAAAAAACAATTGGCTACTATTGAGAAAAACGGTTGGGATAACTTGCCGATCTGTATGGCAAAAACACAGTATTCATTATCTGATCAGCCAGGCTTACTAGGGCGCCCAACGGATTTCATCGTGACAATCCGCGAAATAATACCAAAGCTTGGTGCAGGCTTCTTAGTATGTCTAACAGGAGATATTATGACAATGCCGGGCTTACCTAAACAGCCGGCAGCATTAAGGATGGATGTTGCGGAAGATGGCAGTGCTGTAGGTCTTTTCTAATTAAAAATCCTAAAAAAGAAACGTATTCGTATATATTATGCGAATGCGTTTCTTTTGTTTTGAAAATTATTAGTATTCAATGGCTTTAGTCCTTTAAAACATAATTTGGAACAGGTTAGTCACAATCATAAAAGTTGCGCTTGCACCATAGGCTACTGACCCGATTAGTATTGGAGAAATGACGATTAGGCCTTTTCGTTGATTATCATTCATATTTGGTGTAACCGCTTGCATTATTCTTTCCATAAATAACACATCCTTTTCTTCTGTTTTGTGTTTCTGTAATGCTATTATATGTTTAATTTTTGTATAATTCAATAGAAATGTTCACATTTTTGACAAAAAGTTTCATGTAGTCCTATATTTGCGAAAAAGAGTTTTAACGTGGAACTATAGAATGACATGCTAATAACTTCTGTACCGATTGTGTAACATGTTAAAATGAAAAGGTAAAAGAATCTAATTGAAAATGGTGAATGATATTATGAGAGAACAGATACAGCATTGTGAAAAGCTCGTTAAAGGGATATATGAATCAATGGATGCAAGTCATGATTTCCAGCATATTGAGCGCGTCTATAATAACGCTTTGGCAATTTTAAAAACCGAACCTTCAGCAAATGAAAAAATAGTTTGCTTATCTGTACTGCTGCATGATGTAAGTGATTCAAAATATACGACAGACAAATCAAATGAAGAACGGATATTAAATGAACTGGAATTAACTGCAGATGAGAGAAAACATATTCAAACAGTTATTGCGGAAGTATCTTTTAACGGGGGCAATGAGTTACCAGCGACAACGATAGAGTCTAAAATTGTACGGGATGCAGATCGCTTGGATGCTATAGGTGCCGTGGGAATTGCACGTACTTTTGCTTATGGTGGTGCAAAAGGGCGCAAGTTGTATGATGATTCAGAAGAAGTGCGCTTTCAAATGACTGAAGAACAGTATCGTAGTCAATCAACGGCTAGTGTGACACATTTTTATGAAAAACTATTATTATTAAAAGATTTAATGGTAACAGCAAAAGGGTGCGAAATGGCTGAAGAGCGTCACAACTATATGGTACAATTTTTAGATCAGTTAAAAAAAGAAAGAGACGGGATTTTATGAGTCATTTAATCGTATCAAATTTAACAAAAACAGTAGGCGATAAAACGCTATTTCAAAATATTGAATTCACTATTTATGAAGGGGAACGTGCAGGCTTAATTGGTATTAATGGAACAGGGAAATCTACATTATTATCCATCTTGGCTAAAAAGCAGGATGCGGATACAGTGGACTTTGACCATCCGAATAAATACCGCATAGCTTATTTGGAGCAAGATCCTCAGTTTTCAAATGATATAACAGTATTACAGGCGGTTTTTGATGGAGATTCTCCCATTTTGCAATTAAACCGTGCGTATGAAGATGCGGTTACTGCATTATCACAAAATCCGCAATCCGAAAAATTGCAAAATGAACTATTTCGTCTTCAGCAACAAATGGACACTGAAAATGCATGGGATGTGAACGCATTAGCAAAGCAGGCGTTAACAAAGCTTGGCATCGATATGTTTGATAAAAATGTAACGGAACTCTCCGGTGGTCAGCAAAAGCGTGTTGCACTAGCTAAAGTATTAATTGAACCAGCAGATCTTTATTTATTGGATGAGCCAACAAACCATCTAGATGTTGCTTCTACAGAATGGTTGCAGGATATGGTGTCTCGATTAAAAGGGGCGGTTATATTTATTACCCATGATCGTTATTTCCTAGATGAAACGGCTACTCATATATACGAACTAGCAGATAAAACATTATATCGCCATACTGGTTCATATGGGGATTTCCTCGAAGCACGAGCAATTCGTGAAGAGATGAATGCAGCATCACAGGCAAAAATGCAAAATCGTTATCGTGCCGAACTTAAATGGATTCGACGTGGTGCAAAAGCGCGTACGACAAAACAGAAAGCCCGTATTCAGCGATTTGAAGCGTTGGACGAATCGATTGACCGTTCAAATGACCAAACCGATTTAGAGTTAGGACTGGCGACAACTCGTTTAGGAAAGAAAGTATTGGAATCTGACGGAATTTCCAAAGCTTACGGAGATCGTGTCATTATTAAAGACTTCCAGTTTTTATTGCAGCATGGGGATCGAATAGGAATAATTGGAGCAAATGGCTATGGGAAATCTACACTATTGAATATGCTTGCAGGCGAAGTTACACCTGATACAGGTGAAGTTATTGTAGGCTCTACAGTAAAGCTTCTTCACTTTAAGCAAGCATTGCCTCCGATGAATGAAAATGCGCGAATGATTGATTATATCCGTGAAGCTTCCAATGACATCACAGATTCTGAAGGTATACGCTATTCTGCCTCTCAAATGCTGGAGCGGTTCTTGTTTCCCCTTAATTCTCACGGGACACCGATAAGCAAATTATCAGGTGGGGAGCGAAAACGTCTGCATTTATTGCGCCTATTGATGGAGCAGCCGAACGTATTGCTATTAGATGAGCCAACAAATGATTTGGATATCGAAACATTAGGCGTACTGGAAGATTTTATTGAAAACTTCCCGGGAGTCGTTATTACAATTAGTCACGACCGATTTTTCTTAGACCGGATTGCCAAAAAACTTTGGATTTTAGATGGCAAGGGCGGTGTATCGGAAAGTCTGGATGTGTATACTGATTATCTAGCGAAAAGAGAATCCGAGCTACAGCAGGAAGCTAAGGAATTGAAGCAGGAAAAACCGAAAGTAGAAAAGCAAAAAAATGATAAGAAAAAGTTATCGTTTAAAGAACAAAAAGAGTGGGAAACAATAGCTGAATCCATTGCACAAATGGAAGAGAAGATAATGCAGGTAGAAGAAGAGATTTCGACTGCTGGCTCTGATTTTACAAAACTTCAGCAATTGACGTCAGATTTGGAAAAATATAATTTAGAATACGAACAATTAATTGAGCGATGGAGCTATTTAGACGAAATCGTAAATGGATAGGAGCCTAACTATGAAAATTTTATCAATTGAACCGACGCCAAGTCCAAATACAATGAAAGTAGTAATTGATCAGGATTTACCATTTGGCAAAAGCTTTAATTATACGAAAGATAATATTTCGGACGCTTCATCTGAACTACAGGCTATTTTTGCCGTAGAAGGTGTAAAGGGGATTTACCATGTATCAAACTTTTTGGCGGTAGAACGTAACGCTAAATATGCGTGGGAAAATATATTGGCTGACATTCGACGTGCAATTGGTGGACAGGCTACGGAAAGCACTGAGTATGAGTTAAATGAGCATTATGGAGAAGTGAACGTGCATGTACAAATGTATAAAGCGATTCCATTACAAATTAAAGCATTTGACGGAGAAGGCGAAGTCCGAAAAAGTGCAGGCGATCGTTTTACAACGGCATTTAAACGTTTGCAGTTTAGCGTAACTGATGAAAACTATATTTTCGAACGAAAATGGGTTGATTTCGGCGTTCGCTACGGCGACAAAGAACAAGTGGCACAAGAAGTGCTAAAAGAAGTAGATGCACTTTATCCGCAAGATCGTGTTGAGTCAATCGTTCAGTCAGCTAATGAACAGGTCGTGACAGCCGCACAAGAGCGTAAAGAAGTAACATTGGCGCAATATGAACAAGTGGAAGATTGGCAACAACGCTTCCAGCTGCTTGATCAACTCCCGGATCCAGAAGTGAAGGATATTCCGCTGTTGGAAAAAGCATTGGAAGATGAACAGATGTCTGTTCGCCGTCTTGCTACTGTTTATTTAGGAATGATTGAAGATATAGCGGTTGTACCGGCATTAACGAAAGCACTGAATGATAAAAGTGCAGCGGTTCGCCGTACAGCAGGTGATTGTATGAGTGATTTAGGATTGCCTGAATTTGAACAGGCAATGATCGCAGCGCTTGGTGACAAAAATAAACTTGTACGCTGGCGTGCTGCAATGTATTTATATGAAGTCGGCACAGAGCAGGCAATTGCAGCGTTAAAAACAGCGAGTGAGGATAAGGAATTCGAAGTAAAGTTACAGGCGAAAATGGCTTTAGCCCGTATTGAAGGCGGGGAAGAGGCAAAAGGTTCCGTCTGGAAACAAATGACGGAGAGTCGAAAAGCATAGTGTTCAATAAATGAGCGTCGCACTGTTGCGGCGCTTTTTTGTTTTGAACACACTGTAATTTAGCCCGCTGACGTGTCTTTCATACTTAATCCGATTAGTATATTTGTAGGTATTCGTTAAATTGAGCGGTGTTTTTTTATAGATAAAATGGAAATTTTTACGTATTTGTTATATATTTAATATTATAAAAAATGGAAGGTGATATATGCTATATGGAATTATTACTGGAAAATCCAAGCGGTTTAGAGAATGAGCGAAAGGAAGCACTACTAAAATTATTGTATTCCACTAACTTTGAAGATCGTATTTTTTTAAAAAGCAAAGATTTTTATTTATATTTCCATGATTTATGGTCGCTTTTCGAAATTGGCCAAACGTATAAGCAAAATATTGTTGAAGAAAATGTGAGATTAAAGGATTGGAGAATATTTATACTGGAGTATTTTGCTTCACGAAACTTGGAGGAAATGCAATTTGAAAATTCAACCAATTCTTCAGTCAAGAAATTTCTTATTTCTCTCTATATAGTAAAAAAAATTGCAAAAGATTATTTTACAGTGCTCGGTAAAACACTGAAGCTGAGAACGATAAAAAAGGAATACTCATCGAACATGGATATTGCTATAACCGGGGAGCATGTATTTCAGCAGGAAGTACTGCTGAAAGTCCAAAGTAATTGGTACATAAATTTATACAAATTTAACAAAGTGTATGATCGAATTATTGAAGAAATATTAGAAGAAACGAAAGCGGTTGAACAATTGTTTGGCGAAGAAGTATGGGATACAATAAGTAATGATAATCTCGAGAATATGATGAACTTTCTGGAAGCGAAACATTTTACAGAAGTGTTATTTTGGAAATCGAAATTTCAGTCGGAACAATTTTTGAAAATTGGTCTGGATCCCAATAGTACATATGTGTTTTGCGTCCAAAAAGATATCTCAATGAAAAGAAGCTTTAACTTACAAACAGCATTGGCACTTGCCGTGGCAGAATTCTCGAAAAAAAATGAACATAATTTTGTTTATGTGCCTTTTGCAGAGAATATCGACAAAGAAATGATAGCCTTAAATGGGAAGATAGACTTTAATGATTATGTTGGATTTAATAATAGTTTCGATAGTAAAATGAATCCAGTTGATTTTAAAAGTGTAATCAATTATGCCTTTACGTTACTAAAACTTGGGCTAACACATAGCAGTGGCGGAAAAGTTTATTTGTTATGCAATGAACTGTTATTTGAAAATTTCCCGCAGGAAGAAGAATGGCGGGTAGCTGTTACACAGTATAAACAACAGAAAATGATTGAAATTGTTGTTATTTATATTGGGGATAAATCGAAGCTGCAAAATATTTGGTTTGCAGATAAAATATTAGTCCCAAAACAATTGGCTCAATTCAGTTAACAATAAAACTCTAATTAGTATGGGGAATGTGCACCTTACTAATTAGAGTTTTATTTTTAGGAACTATTTGATTTCACTGTTTCAGCTTGTTGTGGTGGATAAAAAACAGTATATAAAATACTGCCGAAAATCAGTATAATACCAGCTACTTGCAAAAGGCTTGGTCGGAATGACAGGAAGATGGCATCGAGTAAAATAGCTACAACAGGATCTACAAAAACGAGTACAGATACTATTACAGTAGGTAAATCTCGTATACTGTCAAAAAACAAATAGTAGACAAAGCCAGTATGGATAAATCCTGTACCGAGTATATAGAGCCAATTCGTATTCGTTAAATTAGTAAATGCATTAAAGTCGCTTAATGGAAACAGTAAGACGATCCCTACCATTGTTTGGACGAAGGTTAATGCATAGGAAGACATACCTTGAATCGTTTTACTCGTAAACATCGTTAATGCATAGCATATCGCTGATAGCAGCGCCCATACAAACCCTGAATTCATAAATTGGGCGATACTCGTAAAGCTATCAATGCCAACAATAAGAATGCTTCCTAAAAAACAAATAACTGTTGCACAAATCGACCTTATTCCCATCTTTTCCGCCAAAAAGACGGAACCTAACATTAACACAAATATAGGTGCCAGATTATAGATGGAAATCGCAATCGATATAGACATGACTTCAAATGCCTTAAATAAAAACACCCAATTCAGAACGATAAATATACCACATAATACAGTCTTTAATACTTCTTTTCTTTCCCAAACTTCTGTCTTATGTCCACCAGTTAGAAGCCAAAGACCTCCTAAAAAGATTGTTGCGCAAATGCAGCGGACAAACACGAGCTCCACAGCAGGTAAGCCTGTCTGAGTAGTGAAAAATCCAATGGAACCGAAAATAGCCATAGAAATAGTGAGCTTAATCATCGAGCCGACATTCATAGTGGGGAACCTACTTTCTGTAAACAGCCATTATTGTCGAATTTGACCGTTACCATGAATGAAATATTTAGTAGAAGTTAATGCAGGTAGCCCCATAGGTCCCCGTGCATGCAATTTCTGGGTTGAAATACCGATTTCCGCCCCATATCCAAATTCAAAACCGTCCGTAAAGCGGGTAGAAGCATTGTGGTAAACGGCTGCAGCATCAACAGAATTTAAAAATATGTTAGCATTTTGTATATTATCGGTAATGATGGCTTCTGAATGATTTGTTCCGTAATGATTTATATGATGGATGGCCTCGAAAACATCTTCCACGACTTTTATACTTAATGTCAGGTCAAGAAACTCCTCGGCATAGTGCTCATCCTCAGCAGGAATCGCGCTATCCAATATTTCACATACATGCTTGTCGCCATAGACTTTAATGCCGAGCTCATGATGCAGGAAATGTAAAAAATCTTTCCCGTAAATATTGAAAAAATCTTGATGAATAAGCAGGCTTTCCGCGGTATTACATACAGAAAGTCGCTGTGTTTTTGCATTTTTTACTATGGACTTTGCCATCTCAATATTAGCTGCAACATCCAAATAAATATGGCAGTTGCCAGCACCTGTTTCCAAAACCGGGACAGTTGATTCGCGCACGACTAAGTCAATTAATTTTTTACCGCCTCGTGGAATGAGTACGTCTAAATAATCGTTTAATGTAAATAGTGCTTTTGCAGTTTCGCGGCTCGTATCTTCAATGAGTAAAACAGCGTCTGTAGGGTAGCTCGCTGCTTCTAAAGCGCGGTGAATGGATGCGACTAGTGCAATATTCGAATATTTCGCTGATGAGCTTCCGCGTAAAAGAACCGAATTACCTGTCTTTAGTGAAAGGGTAGCAGCATCGACTGTAACATTCGGTCTTGCTTCATAAATCATGCCAATAACACCGAGTGGGACACGTTTTTTAATAATGCGAAGTCCATTTTCTTTCGTAATTTCCTCTAGTACTTCACCGACTGGATCTTCCAGTTGAATGAGCTGGATGATGGCATCGCTCATCGCTTTAATACGCGTTTCGTTTAATAGAATACGATCCAATGTGGAATCATCTAAGCCGTTTTCTTTCCCGGAAATAATATCTTTTTTATTTTCGGATAGAATTATGTCCATATCTGTTAATAACTGATGTGCTATACTTTCCAACGCTTTGTTTTTTTCGGAAGTACTTTTTACATTTGTCTCATAGCTCGCTATTTTAGCGCGCTTTCCTTTTGCTACTACTTCATTTTCCATTATTTGTGTCATATTCCTGCCTCCCTATATTTTTACCCATTGGTTCCGGTGAATGACCTCGATCGGTACATGCATAAGTTCAGCGGTACGTTTACCCATCGCGAGCTCCAATTCAGATGATGAATACATTACTTCACCGCGTCCAATGCATGTATGGCGGTCAAAAACTTCTACAACATCACCTTTTTCAAACTGGCCTTCAAATGCATACACACCAGCTGGCAATAAACTTTTTCCTCCATGTTGTAATGCCTGTACAGCACCTTCATCGATGAAAAGCTTACCTGAAGATTTTGTCAGCTTTACCCATTGTTTATTCGTAGGAATGGCTTTTTCATTACATTTAAAATAAGTGCCATCACCTTTATTTTCTAAAATTTCAATTAATTTTTCAGATCCGCATCCTGTACCGATAAACACATCTACACCGGCATTAGTCGCAAATTTTGCTGCCGCCAGTTTTGATTGCATACCACCTGTTCCAACCTTTGAGCCAGAACCGGATGCAAATCCTAACATTTCATCCGTAATTTCCTCAATCAGATCTATTCGTATAGCATTCGGGTTTGTTAGGGGATTGGCTGTATACAAACCGTTGACATCCGTCAGAATTACTAATTGATCTGCATGAATTAACCCACTTACTAAAGCAGATAGCATATCATTATCACCAAAAGTCAACTCAGCAACAGAAACGGTATCATTTTCATTAATGATCGGAATAATGGAACGCTCCAATAGCTCTGTTAAAGTTTCATACGCATTTTTATAGCGCTGTTTATCACTAAAGTCGGAGTGCGTTAATAATATTTGTGCTGGTGTTACCTTATACGTGTCGAATTCATCTGAGTAAGCTTGAATTAACACACTTTGGCCAACTGCCGCAGCTGCCTGCTTACCTTTTAATGTGACAGGTCTAGAGGAATAGCCAAGCTTTCTGAATCCGGCAGCGACTGCCCCGGAAGATACTAATATCACTTCATGACCGGCATGTTTTAATGTTGCGAGTGCCGCTACATGATCCTGAAATTTTTCATAATCGAGCTCACCTTTATTGTTCGTTAATGAGCTGCTTCCAATTTTTACAACAATACGTTTTCTTTCCATAAAAGCGCCTCCGATAACATACAAATAAAAAACACTTTTCATCCTAGAAATTAGGACGAAAAGTGCAGTTTCCGTGGTACCACCTAAATTGAATGTATAGTCATACATCCCACTTAATCTCATAACGCTGAGTCGGCGCCTATTTTTTAGGAGCTTGTTGAAGTAGGTTCGGTAGGTTTTGCTATGCCATTCTTTCAGCCTTTGGAATGTGCTCTCTTTTTTAGCCAAGTGCCACTTACTCGTCTTCAATATGCTTTTACTTTTTCTAATAGCATCATGCATGATAGGTAGTTTTTTGTCAATACCATCGCAGATTATCAAATTTAAAAATGTGCCGAAATTGTAATTTTAGAAGGTTTTATTAGAAGAAAACTGCATTTTTGGCCAATTTAATATTTATTTTGTGTGATTTCCTTTAAAAACTGCATTTTGCCCATTTGCACGAAATTTTTTAAGTTTGTACTACCTAGGAATATTGGTTGTGCACAGCTTAAAGGATTGGAAATTGTGCAGGAAATCGAACAAATTATTCTTGATCATGAAGAATTAATAAAAAAGGCGATATTTAAGCTGAAAATTTATCGTGATTTTGATGAGTATATGCAGGTAGGTCGAATCGCTTTATGGAAAGCGGTTAAAAACTTCGATAAAACGAAAGGGGATTTTGCTATGTTTGCCTATATGACAGTCAAGTTTGCAATTGCCCGTGAACTATCTAAATCAAATGATGTGAGTCAAAATGAGATTGCTGTGGAGGATGAGGTATTTTCCAATATAGAGGAACAGTCAATTGTCCAGCCTTGTCTTGAATGGCCGGAATGGTTCAATAATTTAAAAGAAGAGGAACAATTTTTACTAAAAGCCCTGTTTCTTGAAAACTTAAATTTGAAGGAAATTGCGGAAAAATATGATCTTCCTTATGAGGCACTGAAAAAGAGGCGACAGCGTCTATTTACAAAAATTAGGACGATGGTGAATCAGAGAAAATAGGAGGCATAATAAAAAGTGGAGGCTATTTCGCATCCACTTGACCTATTATTGCAATAAATTTAAAAAAGTCGTTCGTTGTTCTTCAGTTTGCTGCTCTCCATTGACTAACATAGCACCTAAGCGGTAATCTGTTTGTCCTTTTTCAACAACGTATTGTAAATTGATTGGCTGAACCGTATTTTCATATTCACATTCACCTTTAAATTCAACGACATGTTCCATCATTTTCGTCTGGAAATATTCCCAGCGGCTTTTTTCACAATAATTTGTAAAGGCATCTCCAGTATTAATAGTGCTATTCTCTGTGACTGGAGTTGCTTTTATGTATGTAATATAGTCATTATCAGTAACTGCTTTTTGCGGACCAAAAAAGTAAAAGAAGACACCAATAACTCCAATTGGTATAATCCAAAAAATTGTTCGCTTTCTTTTTTCCATATAACAAAACCCCCTTTTTCTATTAGTAGTATAACATTTGAAAGTTATGATTTTCTACATTGGGATAATATATAACTCGCTAATATTAGATATTCCTTTAAAGGTGGGTGCTATAAGGCAACCGTGTGATCCTTTCATCATTTTCACGTTTCATCGTAAAGTTGATTTATTTATTCACTTTAGTCTTATGGATACTTAAGTTTATAAAAAGGGTATCTCTTTTTATTACCTGGAATTATGCAAAGATTTACTTGATATAGATGGGAAATTAGTTGTTCGGAGTGAAGGCGGCGACTCCCAGGGGACAAGCACGTGGGAGAGAAGTAAGGAACAAAAGCTAACAACGCCACGTCCTGTGGCAACGCTTTTGTGATCAACATCCTGTTGACCTCGTGCCCCCGGAAAGCGTCCCCGTAACGGAAATTAATTCTGGTAGAAGCAGAAAAACATCCATTTTTTCTTGGGAAAATGAATGTTTTTCGTTTTGTCCAGGCTCGTTTAATTTTAAAGATGAGCTTTGTTTCAGCTTTATTTATTTTTTATTTTTTCATCCATGAAATGGCAAGGGTTCCTTCGCCCATATGTGTTACGAGTGATGGGCCGAAGTAGGCGAGTTTGAAATGGACAGTCGGAAACGTGGTTTGCAGCTTTTCCATCCATGTGCGGCCTTGCTGCTCACAATTGGCGTGCATAATGACAGCCTGCAATTCCCCATAGGTTTCAACTGCCTGTTGTAGTAAGTCTCTTACTCGCAAAACTGCTTTTCTTTTCGTCCGAACTTTTTCAAAAACAGCTATTTTTTTATCCTTTATGTGCAAAATAGGCTTGATTTGCAATAAGCTGCCGATGACGGATGATGCGACAGATAACCGTCCGCTCCTTTGTAAATGGATTAAATCATCCACAATAAAATAAGCCTCCAACGTTTTTTGTAAATCCTTCAGCCGTTCTATAATTTGTGGGGCAGATGCACCATTTTCAACTAATTTAGTGGCTTCAATAACATATGACGCTAATGGACCGGCAGCAACCTCCGAATCGAATACATAGACTTTTACATTGTCGACCAATTGGGCTGCCTGCAGCGAACATTCATATGTGCCACTCACACCGCTTGATATATGGATTGCCAAGATTTCATCATATTCTTTTCCAAGTCTTTCATAAAGTTCAACAAATTTTCCGATAGAGGGTTGTGAAGTTTTAGGAAATTGCTTAGTAGTATGTACAATTTCGTAAAATTGTTCTACGCTGAGTGTGAGTTCCTCTTCAAAAGTAGCATGATTAAAATGAACATTAATAGGAACAACATGTATATTGTGCTGTTTAAGTTCTTCAGTCGGTAAATAGACTGTGCTGTCTGTCACAATGGCAGTTTTCATGTAGTACACTCCTTCAAGTAATAATAGAACAAAAATAATCTTTATTTAATATTTACGTAAGGATTGTACAATTAGAACTAATTACGGATCATATCGAATATTTTATTGGTTATCCTAATAATCGTTCAGCCATCACTATATGCAAAAAGAGACCTGGAATATAAATTCCAGGTCTTGTGATTACTACTTTTCATCCTCCATGACACGCTGCCTCGCTTTCACATTAATTTTCAAAAGAAAATTTGTGCTTAAGCTATAATCAGTTTTTTTGAAGAACCTTTAGAGACGATCATTCGCACTCATCGGGTTAACCCTCCTAGTCAGTTGGATTGGAAGTGAAATCTTTAATAGTATAGGTCGGTTATTATTTTTTATACACTTTAGAAAAAAAAATTTGGTTTTCAAAAAAATTACGGTAAGACAGCGTTAAAACCACGTGATACGTGAAGTTTTTCAGTGTCCATCTAAAATAAGGGAAGATTTTTCCGTTATTTGAATGAGGTAGTTCATTTTTAGGTTAAATAAGGGAACGTTTTACCGTTATTTTAAATAAAACCGTGAAATTTCATGTAATTCAGGACAATAGCGGAAATTCCTTCCCTTATTTTAACTATTTTTTATGATATTTTAAAAATAACGGAAATTCATTCCTCTATTTATTTCATTACAAAAGCTTTGGAGAACGCCGCCAGAACGGACTTCATAGAAATTTTGTCACGCCCAACTAATGGTGTTTAATCAAGACATTTTATATAGGAGGAGGTTGGTACTTCACATGATTTACTTTTTAGTTGGCACTGCGGGAGCAATTGGCGCGGTTTTAAGATATGTAATTGGCATTTTATTTTTTACGAATAGCTCTTTTCCAATAACAACATTAATCGTAAATCTAATCGGATGTTTTCTGCTAGCTTGGTTCCCAACAAGTTTATTTAAACGACTTTCAGTTTCGCCAATGATTAGGACTGCTGTTAGTACAGGTTTTATAGGTTCCTTTACTACTTTTTCGGCTGTTAGTGTAGAGACAATCACCATGTTTCAAACGGGTAATGTGTTGTTGGCTGCCTTTTATGTATTTCTAAGTATTAGTGGGGGACTCTTAATGAGTAGGCTAGGATATCAGAGGAGCAGGGAGTGAACTGAATTGATGGTAATTACAAACTTATTACTCGTTGGAATTGGGGGGTTCTTTGGAGCAATAGCCAGATTTTCAATAAGTAAACATTTAAACAATAAAACAAAATATCCAATACCAATGGGTACACTTACTGTTAATTTGCTTGGTTCATTTCTTTTAGGAATTTTGATTGGAGCAAAAGCCGATGTTATGTTAGTTCTTCTATTTGGAACAGGATTTATGGGAGCCTTTACAACTTTCTCTACTCTAAAATTTGAAATGACCGAAATGTACGTAAATAAAAATAAAAAGATATTGCTGCTTTATACTGTATTGACATATGGACTGGGGATAATATTTGCTTACTTCGGTTATTTGATTGGCAGTTATTAAAAAACAGTGTGATTTCAAAAAATGAAATCCACTGTATTTTTAATTACTTTGCTATTTATCGAATTTAAAGGTGACCTTTTGTGCGTTATTGTCCCATATAAGATGTGCATCAAAAGTTTTCGCGCCTTTTTTAAAGCCTTTGATCAACGCTGTTTCGCCAGTAGCAAGTAGTTTTTTTATGTTAGGCTGCGTTATTGTTTTTCTTAAAATTTTCTTTGAAACGGAAAATTTACAGTTAGCTGTTTTATAATTGGAGCAGCCATAAAAAGTTCCATGATCAATAATGGATCCATCGCATAGCATGCATTTTCCGACAACTGTTTTTTCTCGGTTATATTTTTTATTGTAAGGATTATTGGCTGTAATTTTTTCTACTTCACTTTGATTAAAAGCCCATTCCTTTTCGCGTTCATTCGCATCTGTTATCAGTTTGTAGGAAAGCTTTTTTACTTGTTCCATAAAAACGTTTGGGGAAGCGGTACCTTCACCGATTTCAGACAGTCTTTGCTCCCATTTGGCTGTCATGGAAGGGGACGTTAAAATACTTTCTCCTAGTGCCTCGATTAATAGCATTCCCTTCGTTGTAGCAAAGACTTGGTTTCTTTTGATTTCGATATATTGCCGGTCTTTGAGCGTTCCAATAATTCCGGCGCGTGTTGCCTCAGTACCTAATCCTTCTGTTTTGGATAGGACCTTTTCTAATTCTGTATCTTCCAAATGTTTTCCCGCTGTTTTCATTAATGTAATTAAGTTACCTTCAGAATATCGATTTGGAGGCTGTGTTTCACTCTTTCTTTCCTTTGCTTTCGTTACAATACCTTGCTCATTTTCACGAAGCAGGGGAAGCAATTCATCTTTGTCTGCATTCGCGTGGAAAATTACTTTACGCCAGCCTTCTTCAATTTGCATTTTCCCCTTTGAAATGAATTCAGCCCGCTTTTCTACAAGGGAATGAATCGTAGTATAGGAATAAATAGCATTATTGTAGTGAGCCGCGATAACTTGTCTCACAACGAGATCATATATTTTAAATTCCTCCGGGCTGAGCTTCGATAAATTCGGCAACTGTTCTGTAATAATGATGGCATGGTGATCCGTTACTTTTTGAGGATTCACAAACCTTTTATTCGTCAAAATAGATTTTACAGGTGGTGGAAGGAGATTTTTGTATTGATCAATTTTACTTAAATTCTCCAGAATGTTCGGCAATGTTTTTGCTTCCTCGTTCGTCAAAAATTGTGAATCAGATCGAGGATAAGAAACTAAACCTTTCAAGTAAAGCTTTTGCAAAATATCAAGTGTATGCTGAGGTGAAATTTTAAAAGCCTTATTGGCTGTTGCCTGCAATGTAGAAAGGTTAAATAACAATGGGGGAGCGAATTCCTTTGTTTCTTCTTTAATACTCGTAATTTCAACCTGTTTATTCATACAGAAATTTGCAATGGCAATAGCTTGTCGTTCCTCCAGCACTCTCGAGTTGTTTTCTTTATGCCATTTAGCTTTTAATATTTTCCCTTCAAAATTAAACTCCGCTTCTATTTCCCAAAAGGGCTCAGGCTTAAAATTGGCGATTTCGTGCTCTCGTTTAACGATTAATGCTAGTGTAGGTGTCTGGACTCGGCCAATTGAAAAAACATCCTTTACACCTTTTTGCTTGAGAAGGACGGTATATAAACGAGATGTATTGATGCCTATTAGCCAGTCTGCGCATGATCGACTTAATGCTTCGTAATAAATATTTCTCGTTTTTTCTTCTGGTAATAAGTTTGCAAAACCATTTTTCACAGCGTTTTCAGTTAAAGATGATATCCATAATCGTTTCATTGGTTTATTGGCTCTGCATAACTTTAATATAGTCCGGATAATTAATTCACCTTCACGTCCAGCATCCCCGCCAATAATAATTTCCTGAATATCCGTTCTATTTACTAAAGCTTTAATTATATTAAATTGTTTATACTTTAATTTTGTCACTTTATATTCAAATCGGTCCGGAATGATTGGTAATGCTTCCAACGTCCATTTTTTCCATGATGGATTATATTCTTCAGGGGCTTTTAATTCACATAGATGTCCTATCGCCCATGTGATGAGTGCACCATCTGGAAAGTATGTGTTGGGTTTTACTTCGAAATAACCGGCTTTCTTTGTAGATGAAAAGGGAGCAGCCAATTTCGCTGCCTGATCCGGTTTTTCTGCTATAATTAAAAATTGCCCCATACTAAAACCTCCTCAGTGACAATGGGATAAATCTTAGACAATAGCACTCTTTGTTACTGTTGCCTTATGTAAATAATCACCTGTAATAATATCACAATCTGTCTAGTTTTAGTCCTATGAAATGCCTGACCTACTTCCATACATTTTAACTCTTTGAACCTTCATACTAGAGTGCAAAAGTAATTGTAGTAATAATAATGCTATTTTTATGTTTTTAGGAGTAAAATTGACACGAAATAAACGAATATCATCAATTATTTATAAAAATCTCATATTATATATTGACAAAACCTCGAAATATCCGTATTTTGACTAAATAGATTAATGAATTTACTGAATAGTCTTGACTGGAATGGAATAAATTTGTACACTGTGTAAAGTCAAATGTTTTTTCGGTGAGTACAAACATCAATTTTTAAAGTAAGGATCTGATGAGATGATAGTATGTAAATTTGGCGGCACATCTGTCGCAAGTGCAGAACAAATCAAAAAAGTAGCAAACATTGTGAAATCTAATCCTGAAAGAAAGATTGTCGCGGTTTCTGCGCCTGGTAAGCGTTCAAGCGATGATATTAAGGTGACAGATTTATTAATAGACTTAGCCAACACCGTAATGATGAAAGGTAATGTGGAAGAGAAAATTAGAGCTGTAGTTAATCGTTATCGTGATATTGCAGATGAACTTGGTTTAGACAATCTAATTTCCGATATTATTGAACAAGATATACGTGGCCGTGTCGCGGAAGAATACACAAATAAAGATATATTTCTTGATAATATAAAGGCTAGTGGCGAAGATAACAACGCTAAACTAATTGCCAGCTATTTTAATGCAATTGGAATGCCTGCTCAATATGTTAGTCCAAAAGATAAGTTAATTTTAAATGATATTCCGGAACGCACATACGCATTGCCGGAAGCATATGAAAACTTAAGTGTTTTAAAAGATACGGAAGAAATTGTGGTTTTCCCAGGTTTCTTTGGCTATACAAAAGAAGGTATTTTACGTACTTTTGATCGTGGTGGGTCTGATATTACAGGCTCTATTTTAGCGTCAGCTGTTGGGGCGGATCTTTACGAAAACTTTACTGATGTAGATTGTGTATTTGCTGCTAACCCAAAGGTTGTCAATGATCCAGTGGACATTAAGGAAATTTCATATCGCGAAATGCGTGAACTATCATATGCCGGCTTCTCGGTATTTCATGATGAAGCATTAATGCCAGTGTATAAACAAGGTATCCCAGTCAATATTAAAAATACAAATAATCCAACTGCACCAGGAACACGCATTTTACCAACAAGAACACAATCGAATCGTCCTGTTACAGGTATTTCAGCAGACAGTGGCTTTTCAATATTATACGTATCAAAATATTTAATGAATCGAGAAGTCGGATTTGGTCGCAAGCTTCTTCAAATAATAGAAGAAGAGAATATCTCCTATGAGCATACACCATCAGGGCTAGATGATATTTCTGTTATTATGCGATCAAGTCAACTTTCTCCGGAAATTGAAAAACGCATTATTCAACGTGTGAAAAATGAATTGTGTGCAGACGATGTACACTTTAGTCATAACTTTTCGATGATTGTCATTGTCGGAGAAGGTATGCGCCATAACACAGGCTTGGCCGCACGTGCAGCAGCAGCCATCTCAGGTACAGGGGCAAATATCGAAATGATTAATCAAGGTTCATCGGAAGTGAGCTTAGTATTTGGCGTTCGTTCAGAATTTGAAGATCAGATATTAAAAGGACTTTATGAAGAATTTTTTGCAGCCATTCCAACAGCTTGAAAGTATATTAAATAGTCGAATCCTTAACGGGTTCGGCTTTTTTTATTGATTTTGGGGTATTGTTGTATTAAGTGTAATTGATTGGAGGAATTTTTATGCAAATTGAAGTTTTTTCGGATTTTTCCTGTCCATTTTGTTATATTGCCAAAAAGAAATTGTTCCAGGCAATCGAACAGCTAAACTTAACAGAAGAAGTGGTCATTGAATATAAAGCCTATGAATTAAATCCTCAAGCATTAAAAACGACAGCATTCCCTTATGTTGAAACATTAATTGAAAAGAAAAATAATAATCGGCAAAAGGTAGATGAAATAATGGAGTCGATTACAATGCATGGAAATGAGGTAGGCGTTACTTTTAACTTCCAAAAAGTAAAACTTGCGAATACAAAAAATGCTCATCGCTTAAGTAAGTTAGCGAAAACGTACAGTAAGGATAATGAATTTGTTGAAATAGTGATGGATCGTTATTTTACAGAAGGTCTTAATTTAAATGATGAAGAAGAGCTTTTGGCAATCTGTGAAGAAATAGGGTTAGATCGTAATGAAGCGCATAATGTGATGGAGTATGAGCAATATTCGGAACAATTGGCAATGGATCGTTATGAAGCACAGCAACTTCAAATAACAAGTATACCCTTTTTCGTATTTGAAAACAGATACGGGATACAAGGGGTTGAACCTCTAGAAGTGTTCACGAAAACATTACTTCAAGCAAAGGCATTGAAAGAATAATGTTTAATTAGAATTAAGAAAAGGGAATGAAAAAATTAAGAAGGAAATTTGTTATCTTGATATAACGATAGAACAAACAATTTTACAGTCGGGGGAAGTCTTTTGGAAAGAGTAAAAAGAGTTATACAATTAATATTTCGCAATTTATATTATTATAGGGTGGACTATATACGGAACTTTGCGATTTTACGTATAGTTCAGGCGTTTATCGTATTACCGTTCATTTCACTCATGATCGCTATTATTATGGATATTACCGGGGTGCAGGCGGTAACTGAAGATAGTATTCCATATTTATTAACGCACCCATTTGCTATATTTGGCATAGCATTTATTTTATTTATCGGTATAATTTTCATATATTATGAAATTGGTTTTTTAATGCTACTTGCCTATCATCAGCAACGATCCATTCCTTATACGTGGAAAGGGCTTTTAAAAAGACTCAGCAAAAAAGTAATATATTTTATTAGCCTACAAACTTTATTAATAGTTGTTTATACCGCTTTATTAATACCTCTTATATCGGCGATTTTACCGATTTCACTATTACAAAATTTACATATTCCAAATTTTATAGTAGATGAATTACTAAATTCTACAAAAGGAACGCTATTATATATTGTTTTGTTGCTAGTTTTAGGTTTTATCGGACTGCGGTTTATTTTTACTTGGCCATTCTTTACGGTTCACCAGGAACTTTCGATTTATGGAGCATTAAAAAAGAGCTGGCAATTTTCAAAACGAAAACTGATTGAAACGATCGGTATGTTAGGGCTAATGGTAATCATACATATAACCCTTTTAATTCTCACTTTAATCGTTATCTTCATTCCTTTGTTTATTATTGAAATGGTTAAGCCAAGCTGGGGGTTAGTAGCAGCAGGGTTTACGTTGACACTTGCACAGGGTGCGATCCTGATTTTCTTTTCTATTTTACAAATTGTATTTTCACAGCTTCTCGTCATGGTAGCTTTCCAGCATACACATCAAAAGCCACTGATTATTCAGGAAGAATCGTTTAAACAAACAATTAAACAGTGGATTTTTATAATCGCGGTTTATACATTTTTCCTATTAAGCGCCATTAATATAGTTAATTTGGAAAAAACGATTTATACACCGGACACAACTGTAATTGCACATCGAGGGTTTATGGATGAAGGTGTTGAAAATACAGTTACTGCAATTGAAGCTGCTAAAAAAGCCGGGGCAGATATGGTGGAAATCGATATTCAACAAACAAAGGATGGGGAGTTTGTTGTATTTCATGACAAAACCCTTTCACGTTTATCAAATGAAGTTACAAAAACATATGACCTTACATTGGATGAATTAACGGAGACGACTATACTCGCAGATGGTTATTCTGATACAATTGCTTCTTTCGAGGAAGTACTTGAAATAAGTCGTACATTAAATATAAAATTACTTATTGAGATGAAGACACATGGATTTGAGACAGATGACTTTTTGGAAAGATTTGTAGCATTGCTTGATAAGTATGATGCGCTCGATTTACATTATGTACAGTCTCCGGATATACCAGTAATGGATCTTTTGGAAGAGATGGAGCCCCGTATTCATACGGGCTATATATACTCTATTGCATACGGTAAGTTACCTGTAAAAGAGTCTGATTTTATTTCTGTAGAACAGTCCTTTGGAACAGGTAATATTCAGAAACAAGTACAAGAGCAAGATAAGGAACTGTTTGTTTGGACGATAAATGATAAGAGTGATATGCAGCAGTTCTATGAGCAAAATGTAGACGGAATCATTACCGATCAACCTGATGAAGCACTCTCAATACGTCAGGAATTTAACGAAGAAAAGCATTTTATACGCCGTATTCTAAATAAAATTACGATTATTTACTAAGGGGAAAGATATGCAAATTATTACGTATGAAGTAGATGGCGATATTAAATCTACTGTACAAAAGCCCATTTACAATGAGTCAGGCGAACAAATATACTTTGTTCAACGGATTTATGATAATGGCTTAAAAAAACTGTTGGATGGTTATTTTGATCATCGTTATTTTTTAAAGTATGCTATACACAATAATAGCGGTCAGACAATATTTGAAGTGAAGAAAATTTTCCGTCGCGGGAAAGTATGGTTTGAAGGAAAAGACTTACTTTCAGATGAAAAGTATATAATTAATTATGAAAACTGGCGAATTGGTGTACCGGAATTATTCATTTCAAGTAAAGACTTCAAAATGAAAATCGATAAGGAAATGGAAGATTGGTCAAACTTTATCGTCAATGAAACAGTCGTGGCTAGATGGGTCGCGGTTTATAATGAAGAAAAAGATCAATTCAACATGACGTTTGAGCTTTCAGATGAGGCACCTATCCAAAATGTCGCTTTTTATATCGCGATAGCTCAGGCGACATTGTTTATTGGTGTATAGGAGAGTAGAAAGATGAATGTAGTATTTGTATTAACAGAGACGGCTGAAGAAGTGCTGCAAATGGTAAGCAATGATATCGCAGGTCTACTTGCGGCAGTAAAAGGAGACAGTGTATCATTTCCATTTGGCACATATCAATATGACAGCCATACACTCGACCATTATTTGTTGGAAGATGGGACTTACCAGCAGGAACTTGTAATTTATTTAAAACCGGAACAAAAAAAGAATGAAACGGTCCTGCCAAAACCACTAGATATAAACATTTAAAAATAATAAAGGAAATGGAAATCATCTGTCGAATGTATTTTTTAGTACATTGTGGCAGGTGATTTTTTTTGGTGCAATTAAATTTATTTGAAGTTGAGCAGGAACAGTATGAACTGAAGTTTCAACTAATGGATCATGTAAAGGTAAAACTGATAGAAGAACACATTGATAGTGAAACACACCATTATCGAAAGTACTATGAGCCGCATATAATAAATAAAGTTGGCGAAATAACAAACATCCAAATTAGCGAAAATGGCGCAATAACATATGAGGTAACGATTTACGGGGAAAAATATTATTTACTTGAGCAGGAACTATATTAATATTCATGAAACCTTCACTTTCATATAAATGTAGACATCTAAATTGTGGGATAATTACGATAACATAGGTAAGGTTTTCCAATAAAATTTCACTTGATTGGTGGGCTACGGCAAGACAGCGCTATAGCCACGTGATACGTGTCTTTTATCACTGCCTTTATTGCCGTTTGCGAGGCCCACCAATCCCAAAATTTTTCCCACGTTATAAAGTGAAGTAAAACACCCAATCAAGCCGCTTGCGCTATCGCGAGGCGGCAGAGAGCGGAAATGCTATGTTTTATTATCTTTATTTTTGCAGAAATTCGCTTTATGCCAAAGCAGAGTGATTTGGAGCGAAGGGTGAGTCGCCAAAATACTTGCTTCAACGTTTTCCCCGTAGCGCAGCAGAACGTACTTCTTTAGGAAATCTTATTTTTTCAATTTTGTCAGTCCCAACTTACGGTTTGAACCAAATTGCAAAATAATTCTTAATCTTTCGGGTATTAAGTGTTACGATTACTTTTTAATGAGGACTTCAATTTGGTGGTGATAGAATGCTTACGATTTTTGGCGGTGTCGGTTTATTTTTACTCGGAATGACAATGCTAACCAACGGACTGAAGGAAATTGCTGGGGATGCTTTAAAAAGATGGCTTAATACATTTACAAAGGGCCGTATTAGTGCAGTAGTGTCCGGTGCAGTCATGACTATGCTCATTCAATCCTCGACAGCTACAACATTATTGACGATTGGATTTGTAAGTGCAGGTTTGCTAACGTTCATTCAATCAATTGGTGTCATAATAGGGGCTAATATAGGAAGTACGAGTACCGGTTGGCTAATTTCGCTTATCGGTTTTAAAATTAGTTTGCAAACTATGGCCTTACCAATTATCGGTATCGGTGTATTTATGTCATTAATCGCACCTCAGGATGTGAAGCGGTTCGGGAATGTTGTTGCTGGTTTTGGTTTACTGTTTTTAGGGATTGATACACTTCAGCAAGGGATGGGCTCTGCCCAGGATTTAATTGCCTTTGACTCGATTCCGGCAGATTCATTCATTTCCATTTTTCTGCTCATCATAATTGGTATTGTTATGACCGTTATTATGCAAGCATCAAGCGCTGCTATGGCGGCTACCTTGACAGCCCTTTTTGCAGGTGCGATAGACTTTGAACAGGCTGCATATTTAGTTATTGGGCAAAACATTGGAACAACAGCAACGGCTTTATTCGCAGCTATAGGAGCTTCTGTTTCTGCCAAGCGTACAGCCATTACACATTTATTGTTTAACGTTATTACTGCATTCGTTGTAACAATTATATTCACTTATTTTGTTCAATTTACGAAATGGCTGACTGTTCTTATTTCAGGAGAATTTGACCAAACATTAGGTATTGCAATTTTCCATACGCTATTCAGTTTATTGGGCGCATTAATCTTTATTCCGCTAATTCAGCCCTTTGCCAATTTATTAATAAAGCTGGTACCTGAGCGTGAAAACGTATTGACGCAGGATTTGGATGATAGTTTAAAAGAAATGCCATCTGTAGCAATAGAAGTATCGTTTAAAACGATGCGTGATATCATGGTAGAACTTACAACTGCACAGCAATTATTAATGGATTCCAAAAAAGTGACGATGGAATATGAAAAAAAAATACTAAAAGTTGAAGAAGCTCTCGAAATTACCCGGAAGTTTCTTGACAGCATTCTTGTCACCTCAAAACGTGAACATCTAAAGCTAATCTCAATTTTACATACACTCGATCATTTACACCGTTTAATAAAAGTTTTGCGTGAAAAGCAAAATGTAGAAGCATTTTATTTACAAGAAAAATTGATGCTAGATTGGCAGGAAATGCTGTCCATTATCAACAAGAGGCTAAGCGAAGACGAAAAGTTGATGGATATTTCAATCATTTTAGAGGAGACATCTCAAAAAGTAGCGCAAGAACGTCGTGAAAAACGCATTCTATATTTTGAACGCTCGGTAGCAAATGAAACTCAATTGGATTTAGCAGTGTCAAAGGTTGATGCTTTACTATGGATAGACCGTCTGATATATCATTACTGGCGTGCAACCGCTCGTATGGCCGAATACCAATTGGTGAATGACGAATAAAAAAATCCCGAGTACATAATTATTGGTACTCGGAATTTTTCACTTTATTTTTTTCTCTAGCTTCATTCCAACAATCCTCACTACAATCCCTAATAAAATAAATACCCAGCCGATTCCTATAAATACATAATTCAAAGTTTGTGTAGAATTGGGAATTACATCAAATAGACCTAAACATACAACAATAATGCCAGAAAAAGATATTAACAATCCAGCTGTAACAATACTCACGTAATTCACCTCTGAAAAATTCTAACATGACTTATTAAGGAATACAATGGCATAGATTATACGATAGGATAAAAGATGGAATTTATAATTTATTCAATATATTGAAACTATTCCCATATTTTAAGCGTATAATATAGAGAAAAACAAAGGAGGAATTTTAAATGAAAAAATGGACAACCGCTTTAAGTATGTCAATTGTATCATTAGGATTACTTGCAAGTCCGGGCATTACAGAAGCTTCTGTCGGAATACAAGAGGAACGTGTGCCAATATATGTGGCCGTGACTGATGAACAGGTAACGAAAGAGCAGCTTATTCAAATTTTGAAAACGAAATTGCCGGAGATGTTTAGTACATACTCTAACAATGATTTTCAAATGTCATCGATGAGTCACCATTATGCAGACGATTTAACAATCCGCTATGAGCTAATGTTCAATAAAAAAGTAAATAAACAAACAGAGGGTGGAAGTGTAACTTTCAAAGGGGACAACCTTGAAATAGAACAGTTTTATTTCAATCCTGCAAATTTAAAAGATGCGTTATTTCCTGGGAAAATAACGGAAGATCAGGCAAGTAAAATAGCTGAAGATTTCGTTAAAAAGGTTTCTACTTCGGGCAATTACAGTTTATCGAATAATGTGCCTAGCTATTATTACGGCAGTAGATTAATTACAGAACCAATTACGTACTCATTTTCTTTTACTCCAAACGAAAATAATATACCAATTCCAGACCAATCTATGATGGTAAGTGTTTTAGGTGATGGCAAAATTCAATCTTTCTACCAAAATTCAATGCCAAAAAGAATGTCATTTGAAGAATCAAAAAATATTATTTCTAAAGAAGCGGCTATTAACAAAATGAAGGAGCAATTAAATTTAAGCCTTCAGTATACAATTGACTATTTTCCGTATTCATCAAAGCCTTCTGTGAAATTGGTTTATTTACCGGCACCGAATGTGATTGGGCTACATGCAACTTCGAATCAGTGGGCAACGTATTCAGGTAAGGTTGATTCACTACAGAGTAATGCTACATTGCAGCCACTTGCACCAAACCAATTAAAGACTCCTTCACCGATTACAATTGAAGAGGCGAAAGCAATTGCAAAACAATTAGTTGATCAACAGGAAAACACTACTAAATTTACGATCGATCATGCATATGAATATGAATCAAATGATCAGGCAGTTATCAGTGTTTCATACTCATATCGATATAGAAACGGTTCACATGGTTCATCGATAGAGTTTAATAAAAATACAGGTGAACTAGTTTCATATTCTGATTTCTTTGGTCCGATTTCGTTTGATGAAGAAGAGGCACCAAAAAATACGACACCGAAATTGAGTAAAGAGAAAGTAATGGAATTAGCAGAAAAATATGTGAAGGAACTTGCTCCAACTACTGTACATGAGTATGCGAAGGCAAATACCGATCCTTCATATGATAAAGAATCACAAGTGCATCATGTGAGTTTCCCACGCATTAAAAATGGCTTGATTGTAAATGGAGATAACGTATCAGTAGCTATTGATGACGAAGGAAAATTGAAATCCTTCTACCGTTACCCATTAAATATTGAAGAATGGCCAAGTGCTGAAGCAAAAATTTCGAATGATGAAGCGAAAAAGATATTTACAGAAGCATTGGACGTTAAGTTAGTGTATAACCGCCTGCAAAATGAAGATGGGAAATATGAGCTTGTCTATTTCCCGACAGTAAAAGGGCAAGATTACTATCAGCTCGATGCAAACAGCGGACAAATTATTAATCAGTATGAACAATTGGAAAAAGAGAAAGTTAGTCATCCGACAGCCGAAAGAGAATTAAATTATTTAATTCAAGCAGGTGCTATTGAGGTGAAGGATGCGAAAACATTTAATGCTGATGTTGCAATTACACAAGGACAAGCATTAAATATGATTACTAAATCGATAACTTATTTCTATGAAGACTATTATATGTATCGCCAGGAGCAGCCTCCTGTATCATTTGAACAAATTGATGCAGAACATCCATACTATAAAGTAGTGGAAAATGCGACTCGTATAGGTATTTTAAATCCTAATGAAGATGAACTAAATATTGATCAAAAGGTAACAAACGAGCAACTAGCTGTATGGTTTATCCGTACACTAGGACTTGAACAGGCAGCTAAGCATCGCGATATTTATCAATTACCGATAAAAGATGCTGCTGATGTAGATCCAGATAAAATTGGATATGTTGCACTTTCCAATGCACTTGGCCTACAAAAGTCAGATCAATCGATGTTCTTGCCGAAAAAAGAAGTCACATATGCCGAATTATCGAAATCCATTATCCAGCTAGCCTATGAAATAGCTGAAAAAAGAAATAGCGGCATGTATTATTAAATAATCCTTTATCCCGTGAAGTTTAAACACTTCACGGGGTTTTTAGATTAATATAGGAATATACGTTCTGTTTTATGCAATCAGTAGTGTTTAAGCATAGGATTTTGTGATAATATAATAAAAAGCGCTTATTCTGAAAAAAATCGCGATAATTTTTTAGAAACGTTGTAATATAGTTAAAGTAAAGAATTAAAAGATGGAAGTTGGGAAAATACATGCAAAAAAACAAATATCGAGTTCATAGCAATACATTACTTGAAATTGCTCAAAGCCGTGCATTTACAGAGAAGGATAATATCGACGAACGATTTGATGAAGAAGGAAAAATCAAACTAGTAAGCGACCGTGTTGGAGCGGATTTAACGTTGTCCATTATTAAAACAGAAGACGGTATAGCTTATTCTGTAAAATGGGATGACTCGGAAGAAGTATTCAAAGGCTGGAACATGGCTTGGGAAGAATTTGTATGGTGCCTAGGAGTTGTCAATAAACCGATCGAAGAAGCTGCCAAAAAAGCAGCAGAAGAAGCGAAACGTCTTGCAGCGGAAGAAGCAGCTGAAAAAGAAGCGGCAGAACTACTAGAAGAGCAAGAAGGACAAGTAGAGACAGAAGATCAAGAAAATGAAACAGCTGAAGAAACAACAGAAGAAACATCAAAATAGACTAAAGCTGGAGCATGAGTAGTTCCAGTTCACGTAAAAAGAGAAATTGCACTTCAACAGTGCAATTTCTCTTTTTCTGTTTTATTAAAAATGTGGTGAGGTGTTATCCTCTTAAGAAGTTTGAACTGCTTCCGGCTTTGTAATGGGCTGAGGCACATCGTATTGTTGTTCCACTATGGCATAGCGTTCCCATTTTCGACTGCGCCAACGGAAAATCATTAAGACGGCACGAATCCATTCATCACAGGCAATCGCAAGCCATACACCGACAAGTCCTAAATCCAGTACGAATACAAAGAAATAGCCAAGCGATAAACCGATCACGATCATGGAAATAAATCCTACTCGAACTGGATAAGAAGCATCACCTGAAGCACGTAAAGAGTTAATAATAGTAATATTTATTGTGCGTCCTGTTTCCAATAAGACACTTAATAGTAAGACACTCGCTCCTATACGGACAATTTCTTCGTTATCTGTAAAGATCCGCATGAGGGGTTCTCTAAATATTGTGATAATCGCTACCATTGCCAAAGTGAAAATTAGCGCAGATTTTACACTAAACCAAACATTTTTATAGGCAAGATCTTTTTCGCCTGCTCCTACAGAACGTCCAACGATAATGGCCGTTCCCATACCAATTGCTAATGCGAAAAGATAAGTGAACATGGAAATATTGACGGCATATTGACGCGCCGACAATGCCTCCGCACCTAAAAAAGTCACGAAAAAGAGAAGGACTATTTGGTTTGTTTGATAAAGAACCTGCTCAAGGGCAGATGGAATACCGATTTTTAATATTTTCGAAATATAGTTCTTGGACAGACGATAGTAGTCAGCCAGTTCAATGCGGACTTCTAATGCCTGATATAAAAGCCAGAAAAATACGATTGCTGCTAATACACGACTGATAACCGAAGAAATAGCGGCACCTTCTACACCAAGCTCTGGTATACCGAATTTACCGAAAATCAAAATATAGTTTAAAATTACGTGCACTACATTCATTCCAAGAGATACATACATCGTTTGTTTCGTCCAGCCTTGAACACGAATGATGGACGACATGGAAGTAATTAATGCTTGAACAAATATAAAGCCCCCAACAATTACTAAATAGTTCTGTGCAGATTCCAATACTGCACCTTGTAAATTCATCATTTTCATAATTGCATCTGAAAATAATATAAACAATCCACTTATTATAAGGCCAACTATTAAATTAAGTGATACAGATAAAGCAGCAATTTTCGATGCTTCAGCCAGTAAGCGAGAGCCTAAATATTGAGAAACAACTATTGAAGCTCCCGTACCAATCACACCTAATAATAGGATGGCAATTTGAATATATTGATTCGCTGTTCCTACCCCGGCAACTGCATCATCAGATACAGCACTTAACATGAACGTATCAGCCAAACCCATGAGCATAAACAGAAATAACTCTAAAAATAATGGCCAAGTTAACTTAAATAAACTTAATTCTTTTGTATTATGTGACAAAAACTTCACTCTTTCATTTAGATTATCAAAACAAAAAGTATCTTAGCACAAAAGAATTAGGTAAGGTAGTTTGAATAACTAGGTTTATATAGTGATATTGGTAATTTTTTATTATTTTTTTAATTGATAAAGGCAAATTATAGAAGAACTATGGTGTTTCGAGATTGAAAATATTAAATCGAGCAAATATAGTCTCGTTTAAATTGTGTCTATTTTTTTACAGATAAATAAAAAATACAGTTGGGTATTAAAAAATCGATTTTTTCAGTTATTCGTAATAATTAGTCGACAAAAATCGACTCCCTGTAATCAAATTGTAATGTCTGTGGTGCCGAGATGTCATCTAATTGAAATATTTCGCGGTTATGCTAGTAAAGTTGATTCAAAAAGATTATTCACGACAACTATCTGGAGGGAAATATTCAAGTATGATCAAGAAAGTATTATCATTATTTGCGGTTATGATCGCAAGTACATTTATTTTTGTTGGAACGTCACAGGCTGCTACACATACAATTAAAAAAGGCGAGAACTTAACAGTACTTGCTAAGAAATATGATACAACGGTGAAGGAGCTTATGAAGCTAAACGATTTAGAGACAACTCAAATTCAAATAAAACAAGTCATTAAGTTACCTAGCCATATCCAAAATAAAAAGGCTGTAAAAAAGGACACTAAAAAATCAGCAACTGATCCATCGAATGTGAAAAAGACGATTAAAATGACAGCTACTGCTTACACAGCATACTGTAAAGGCTGTTCAGGTATAACTAAAACAGGGTTGAATTTACGTAAAAATCCGGCCTTAAAAGTTATTGCCGTAGATCCAAAAATCATTCCACTCGGTTCTAAAGTATGGGTTGAAGGTTACGGAATTGCTGTTGCCGGTGACATTGGCGGAGCAATTAAAGGAAACAAAATCGATCTCTTTATGAATAAGAAATCGAATGCTAACCAATGGGGCCGTAAAAAAGTCACAGTAAAAGTCTTAAAATCATAAATTGAAACCTATTGCGAAAATACCGCAATAGGTTTTTTGTTTTGAACTATAATAAAAAGTGTGATTTTATTGAAAGGAATGAGTTCGATATGTTTTATTATGAAACAACTTGCCGTTATTGCAGTAAATTATATAAATTAGTGGAAGGTACTAAAAAATACCAACAATATAAAGAAAATCGCCAAAGGAAGTTTTCCTGCGATGATTGCGAACGTCGCATAGAAGCAGATTCCAGAAAGTATTTATTTAATCGGGATTAACTTTTCTAGCTCAGCAGACAAGGTAGAATGGAAAAGGTAACGTAAGGAGTTGTTAAAATGGAGGCTAAAAAGGTTAATGTTAATTGTAGCAATTGTCATGAACCGTTTACTATTGATTTTGCAACGGATCAATTTTCATCCGAAATTCAAATATTTAATGGTAAGAAGCAACGTAAACGGACATATTTTAAAAAATGTCCTCACTGTGACACCATCAATTATGTGATGAGTGATAAGAAAGAGGAATGGGGAAATCGTAAAGGGCCAAATATTAAGTTGTTTTTATTCTCTGGGATATTTAGCTGCTTAGGCTTTGTTGTATTGGGCATACTTTTTTTATATTTTGCCTTTAAAGGTATTGGCTTTGTCTTCGATTGGCTATTTAATTAAAGGCAAACTGATACTTTCATGCTATAATAAAGAGCTTGTGGAGGTGTAAATAATGTCAAAGAAATGGACAATCCATTCAATTCGTGAATACGTAGAAAAGAATACAGATACAAAATTATTATCAACAGAATTCCAAGGGTTTTCACAAAAGCTAGATTTCGAGTGCGCTTGCGGGAACACGTTCCAAAAGCCATGGAAAAAGTTTAAAGAAAACAAACAGCAAAAATGCGAAGTATGCCAACCACCAAAGGAATCTCGCTAATAGAATAAATTGCCTGTAAAAAGAGCCTGGGACATAGTAGAAATTTCTTTGTAAAAGGGAAATACTATTATTAAGAAATTGATATTAGATGAATTGATTGGAGTGAAGGGGCGACTCCTGGGGGAACAGCAAAATTTATTTTGCGACGAGTAACCGCAGGAGCACCGACGCCTGAGACTACAGGCTCAGGCCGTGCCCCCGGAAAGCGTCCCCGTAACGGAAATCAATTCTGGCAGAAGCAGAAAACTATCTATTTTTTCTTTGAAAAAATAGATAGTTTTCGTTTTGTACCAGCCTCTTCTTAGGGATTAGGTTTGGCTTATTATTTTTAAGTTAAGTTCATTATACAGTTCATAAAAATTATTTTTTGGAGTATTCGTAACAGAAGCAATAAGTGAAACATTATTTTTGGAAAGCATATTCGTTTCAAGATGCTTTTTAAAGGATTCCGTTGTGATCACTAAAAATTTTTCATCGCAATATGGATAGATCATCAGTTGATTTCCTCTTGTTTCAAAATTTATGATATTCAACAATCTATTAAAATTCATTCCACTTTTTAGTTTATATTTTGACATGACAAGAGTGGCCGTTTGATCCTCATGCAAATCAACAATTTCAATCGCGCGTCCGTAAAACTGCTTGGAATTATATATAACAACATGCTGGGTGATATTTAAATCCATAGGCAAAAATTGATTTTGGCGATTAATTATTTTCTCACAAAGAACTATCAAATCTTTAAAAAGTATTTTCGAATCGGGATGTTTGCTAATAATACGGTAAAAATGCCGTGCTAAAAATGATGTGTACATAACTTCATTGGATTCATTAAATTTTTTTAATAAGGACATCATCGAGAAAACAGCCATTTCAAAATTTTGTTGTAAAAAATTTTTGCTTGCTTGTATTGTATGGACAAAGACAATATCGGCATCATTTTTACAATTTTCTATATACCAGTTAAATTGTTCAATATATTTTTCGGCATGGGTAATGTCATCATTTTCCAATAAAGAGGTAACAAGTTGCAACTGTGCATTACATTCATAAAATAATCGGTCACCAGGAATTTCCATTGCATGGAAATATGCACTTTTAGCATATTGAATAGCTTCAGTAACATTTTTGACTTCAAGAGACCGGATACTTAATAAATAGTAGCACATCGATAGATTTTGAGGACTGTTATCAGGGTTTATAGAAGCAATAATAGATTGAATAAATATGTCGCTTTGCGGAATGGTCGATATAATAGAGGCAAATTTAACGCAGCAAATTAATGCTTCTGTAATAAGCACTTGATTATCGCATCTTTCAATGATGGATAATATAAACTGAAGTTGTTCAAAGGCTTCATCAAATTGCTTTTTAGCATAATACGTTTTGAATTGTTTTATACTCGTCTTTAAAGAATACTCGATAGAGAAATATTCGTTATTTTCCAATATTGAATTGGTAGAGTTATACATGTTAAAACTCCTTTAACAGTAGATTGTAATAACGTTTTGAATAATCTATAGAATCTTTAATAATTTTATTGAAATAAGTACTGACTAACACTTGTTCCTTTAATCGATTTAAAAATTGTCTATGAATCTGATTGACCGTATGTTCTTCTGGTGTGTCATTAAGAGTGTTTACATAAAAGTTAATGATTTCAAGGGGCAACTCAGACTGTAGACCCATATCATTTGAAATTTTATGTAGATCAGATTTTAAATTATTTTTAATGTTAATGGCGATTAATAAACAGATTAAATGATTATTACTTTTTATCTGTTTGACCTTAAGAAGTTCAGTTTGCTTGATCATTAATTCATGTATATAAGATTGAAAGGGATAGTCTAAACGAATAGTATCATCCATTAATAACTTTTCACTATCCGTCGTTAAAAAAGTATATAAATTAAAAACCAACTGATAATAAAAAGCATACCCGTGTTTATAATCTTCCAATTGCACAGCTAAAAATTTGTTGTTTAACAGTAATTCCTGAAATTCATTTTTTTTAGTAATGTTAGCAACATAATAACTAGTAATTTTCATGTTTAAGCTCAGCTCCTTAAAAAAATGAATCAATTCATGGTAATATTATACAGATTAAACATAAAAATATCAAATTTTTATATTTTTTAGCAAAAATATAAAAAGAACTACTTAAAAAAGTAGCTCTAATTTTATAAAATTATTATTTGATTATAGTAAGCAATAATAAAATAATCTTATTTTATCATTAATTTAGTTCTTACTCTGGTACTGCTTCCACTTCTACTCTTTCTGCTTTTAACTCAGGGTGGGCCATTTCAATAATTGAACGTCGTAATAGAATTAAAACAATTGCAATTAAAACCGTTCCGCTGAATAGTAAAATATATTGTGCTGGAATGATGTCATATAATATTCCAAATCCAAGTGTACCGATTGGCATAGCGGCAGTAGCCATCATCTCGATAATGCCAAATACACGTCCTCGGTATTCCTCATCAATTGAAGTTTGCATAATAACACCAATTGGAGTGTTTGTAATTACCCCAAGTGAACCAAATAAGAGCATAATGATGAAATAATAAATGAAATTCATCATAGTTGAAAACTGAATAATAAGCGGTAATGCTGCTGCAATTACGACAACAGACATTGCAAAAGTTGAGCGTTTAACGATTAATAAAGGGAATTTAACATTTGAGCGAGAAGCAAAATAGATCGATGTAACGAATACTCCTACTGCTGCGCCTGCTTCTGTCAGACCGATTAACTTTGGATCTAAATGAAGGATTGTTAATAAAATGAAATCTCCACCAACGTTAATTGCAGTGAAAAATAAATTTAGCCAAAGTGCTGTCCATAAAATTGCTTTAATAATCGGCTTTTTGTTTACATAACGGAAGCCTGATTTCAAACTTTCCAACATCGATTCTTTTGGTGATTCTTCTGTCGTCGTACGCTCTTTCTTATAAAGAGTAAAATTCATTGTCGATTCCAAAGTTAGTGTAATAATAGCAGCACCAATAAAGATTATTAAAAACATTTCCATTGAAACAAACCCGAATAATACGCCACCTAAAATTGGACCAGCAATGCCCGAAATTGAGTAGGATAACTGGTTGAAGCTCATTGCCCTTTGAAGTCTAGCCTCATCAACCATATTCGCAATTGATGCGGAAAACGAAACACTTGAAAATGTCAGGAAAATACCGTTAAAGAAAGTCGTAATATAAATGGCCGGTAATGATAAACCGAATTCATGTGTGTAAAGCAATAAAGTACTTATTGACAAAATAACACCAGCTTGCCCCCCAAGTACGAGCCATTTTCGTGGTAAGCGATCTCCAAGAACTCCCGCAACCGGTGATAAAATAATGCGTGGCAAAAAACTCAAAACAATTACTGTCGCAAAGCTTAATGAAGATCCAGTTAACGATAAGATATACATACTTAATCCAAAGCTGTAAACACTTCCTCCAAGTGAACCAATCATTTTACTAATAAAAAAAGTGTATAAATTATAGGTTGCTTTTTTTAATTTTAATTGCTCCGTCATTTTCAAAACCCCTTTGTTTAATTTTATTAAACTTATTATATGAGATGGATTTTCTTTTTGCAATATAAAAGTTTAATTTAATTTAAAAAAATAAAATCATTTTTTAAAATTTCTGTTATATTTGTTTAATTTTATTTAAATTATTTTCATTTTGTTATATGGTTTGTTAAAATGTATTGTATGAGGTGAGGTTGTGTTAAATATTGGAGCTAAAATAAAAGAACTTCGAAAAGAGCGGAAAATGACACTTGCACAAGTAGCAGGGGACCGAATTACAAAAGGGATGCTAAGCTTAATTGAAAATGGGAAAGCCCAACCATCCATGGAAAGTCTGCAACATATTGCAAAGCAGCTAAATATTGACGTGTCAGAGCTTATGCAAACAGAGAATCATCACCAAATTAAAGAACTTTACCAGGATGTTGAAAAAAAGCGCTTAGCTCTTTTTAAAGAATATAATGAAAAGAAATTTAACGAAAAAGTGATTGAATTGTATGATACGATTTTGCCATTTGTTGAAAATGGCAGTTTAAAGGGGACGACCTTTGAAGAAGTTCGTATTTATGATGCTTATTTATCAATGCGATACCATGCAAAGATAGATTTATCAGAAAAGCCTTTTGCAAAATTGGTTCAAATGTATGAACAAGTACATGCTTATTCAAAAATTTTAACTATATTTGATCGAATGGCAGGTATTAAGTTTTTGGACCGGAATTATACGGAAGCTCTTCACTATTTATTTGAAGGGGAGAAGTATATTGAGAAATACGGGGACTTAATTGATGACATAGAAAAATTAGATTTATACTATAATATAACGGTGATGTCTGCAGCGATAAATGATGACGCTCAGGTTGAGCACTATATTGAAAAGGCCTTTATTCTTTCTAAGGAGAAAAAAATCTTTTACCGGTTAAATGAATTTTACCGATTTTTATTTTTTATTCACTGTTCAAAAGAAGAAGGAGAAAAGGCATTTTATTATTTGAAAAAGATGCGCGCCTTTGTCGAGATCATGGAAGAGCCTGCTGAAACCGTGATGGAGCAGATCCTTACACTGACCTATACAAATCAAATTGAAAAGGATTATGAAAAAACAATCGCAACCCGATTCGAACGAGTTGATATACCAGAAGACATTTATTATGATGCAGATTTCTTCTTTAATGGGGAATACGCGTATGCTTATTACATGCTCGGTCGATATGAAGAAGCATTAACTTATTTAAAGGATATCAAAATTCTTGGTAGGAATCAGCATCCTATCGATTTGGCTATTATGTACCGTGCTTTTGCAGTGCGTGCGCTGTGCCAATTTATGCTTGGTGACAAGGAAAATGCAAAACGTGATATTTTATACGCAACGGATGGTGTAAAGGATTTTAAAATAACGAAAGAAATTCAATTTATACTTGATGCGCATAAAACAATTATGGAATAGAACAAGGAGGCTACCGGAAATTCGATTTCGGACAGGCCTTCTTTTTTCGTTTTCAAGTCTCTATAAGTGAAAGGTGCTCACCATCCGAGATTTTATTAGAATATTTAGCTCTTATATTAGAAACTTTGGTCTGGATATTAGCACATTTCTGAGTGATATTTGAACATTTCAGCAGTTTATTAGCACTTCGAACAAGTATATTAGAAAACAGAAAGTATATTAGCACTTTTTAAAATATATTAGAAGATTCGGCTGGATATTAGAACTATTCAGCAGCTGATAGTCAAGTGCAGACATCTTTTATAATAATAAACCCTCCACTTAGACACCAGCCAGAAGTATGTTGATATACTAGATGGCACTGTGTGAAAAATGGGGGTATTGCTAATGAAAGAAAAAGAACTGCCGTATTTTAATGATACATTATCTAGCTTAAATAAGGCTTACCAAAAGTTAAATAATGAAGTAAAGGTACAGGATAAAAGCTTTAAAGATTTACAAAAATATATGATTGATTATAAAAGTGAACTTGATAAATTTGAAGTGTACGACTACCAACAAACATTGAGCATGATTGATAAGCAAGGTTATGCTCAAGTTATGGAGCTCGAGCAAGTAAAGAAGCTAATTTATTCACCTTATTTTGGCCGCTTTGACTTTGTATATGAAGGTGAGTCCATGGAAGATGCAGAACCGTTTTATATTGGACGCTATGGTTTTAGGGATGACGAAGGAACGAATTTAATTTATGATTGGCGCGCACCAGTTTGCAATATGTACTATGAATTTGAACTAGGACAAGCATACTATGAAGCAATGGAGCGACGTTTTGATGGGAATATAATAAATAAACGTCAAATCAAAATTGAAAACTCACAAATTCAGTATGTAATCGACAGCTCATTAACAATTCAAGATGAAGTATTACAGCAAACGTTAAATGAGCAGGCAAACGACAGGATGAAAACAATTGTTACTTCGATCCAGCGTGAGCAGAACAAAATTGTCCGTAACGAATCGGCCTATAACATGATTATTCAAGGGGTTGCTGGTTCGGGAAAAACGGCTGTTGCTCTTCACCGTATCGCCTATTATTTATATAAGTACCGCGATACATTACGAGCAGAACGAATATTTATATTGTCACCGAATAAAGTGTTTGGTGACTATATTTCTTCTGTCTTACCAGAGCTTGGCGAACAGCCGATTCGCTCATTTACGATTGATGAGTTAACGGTGAATTTATTACCTGCAGCAGTAACTTTTACACCTTTTGAAACTGAGATGAAGGAAATACTATCAAACCCGACTGGACCATTAGCACAGAGGGCAAAGCAAAAAGCCAATTATGCATTTGTTAAGCGACTTCAGAATTTTTTATCGGATTTAAATAGCAGGCTCTTAAAAAATGAAGCAATTTCCATTGCTGATGTCATATTTGAAGCCGACTATTTACAGCAGCGTTTCAATCAGTATCGCAATGAGCCCGTCGTTACGAGGATTGAGTTAATGGTCGATGATATTATTCAAGTGTTAAAGTCGAAAAGAGGTGGGGAAGGAAAGTTACCAAGTAAAAGTGAAATTAAAAAACGGTTAACAAAACGACTTTTGTATAAAAATCCATTTGAAATTTATAAAGTGTTTATTAAAGCATTAGACGAAAATGCGTTTAAGTTTGCCAAGAAAAACTTTGAATTTAATGATGTATATCCTTATCTTTATGTTCAGCTTTATTTTAAAGGGATCAAAACATACGAATTAGTACAGCATTTCGTATTGGATGAAATGCAAGATTATACCCCGATTCAATATGCGGTGTTGGCTAAGGTCTTTGAATGTAAGCGAACAATTATTGGCGACTTTAGCCAGGCATTACTCCCATATGAAACGATTTCAAAAGAAGCATTTCAGGAGATACTACCAAAATTAGAGTATGTGGAACTGACAACAACGTATCGTTCTTCCTATGAGATTGGTATGTATGCGAAAAAATTTATGCGTACCGGGGAACTTGATCCGATTGCAAGACATGGAAAAGAGCCAGAGGAAATCCTCTATCATTCAAATGATGACATGATGGAAGTTTTGAAGGAAAAGCTAACGAATCATTGGAGAACAACAGCGATTATTTGCAAAACAGAGGCGGATTTACAACTTATAAAAGAACGGATGACCGTGCCATTTCATATTTTGGATGGGCATACAGAGAAGTTTGAAACAGGTGTCCTTTTAACGACGATTCAGTATGCGAAAGGTCTGGAATTTGATTATGTAATTGTGCCATTTGTCGATACCGGGCGATATGCAACGGACTTTGACCAAGGACTTTTATATATTGCGACTACAAGAGCAATGCATGAATTAACGATGCTAATAGATCATTCTAATCCTTCAAAATTACTGTGAAGCGAGAAAACGAAAATATGAAATATATTAGAAATAAATATGAGATTTAGCATTGAAAGACCGGGTGTCTTTTTAATACAAAATTCAACTAGATGCTTAGTCGCAACAAGGTTTTTGTGAAGTGAGAAACAAACTTACTTTTATACCTTATTAAAATTTCTACTATGCTATTAACAAATACCTGCTTTTTATATTAATTGTAATTTTATGTTAATATAGTAATAAAAATTAGTGAGGTAATAAAGGATGAAATTTTTTGTAAGGCCTACTTGGATTTTACGATGAAAGCAATAGGGGCTTTTATTTCTGCTATTTTCTTTGCATACATGTATTATTCAAGGAACAGTGGTACCTTTCAGGGAAATAGATTTTATTTAGGTTCTCAGGGTATTGAGCAACGCGATTATGTCGTGGGTTTATTTGTAGTAATTGCAATATTTATCGTTTATTTTTCTTTAACAAGAAGGGTTGTATTAACTGAAGATGAAATAAAAATAAAAATAAGTGTTGCAGGACAAACTATTAAAATAAAAAATATTACGCAAGTACAATTGAAAGATAAGAATATTTTTGTTACTTATACTGAGGATACTGCAACAAATGAAGTTTACTTATGTCCTAGAGACTACAAACTGTTTTTAGATGAGTTATATGATAAAGCCCCACATTTAAAATAATTTTTTTAAAAGGTTGATAAAAATTTAATGATTCCCCCTTTATATAGTGTTGACGCTCAACAGAACATTATGTTAGGGGGGTGTCTGAACAATTTTAATTAGATGAGTTAATTCGTTCATTTCCTAATTTAAAATAACTTTCAAGCTTTTCAAAAACATCCTCTTCATTTTCTAAAACCTTGTAAATTCTTGGCGCAACTGCTTCTCCACCAGTAATTTGTAGCTCCTTTTTATCTAAGAATACCCCAATGTGAGCACCGTTTTCATACGTAGGATATTGTGGACGTACAATGACAAAATCAAAAACATCCCCATAATATATATCATTTTTTCGTTCGAACTTAACAGGGATTGACTTTATATATTCTGAAAGTTCATTTTGCTGTTCAGTTGTTAAAGAGTAACTAATCGTATCATTTCCATGTTTATCAAGAGATTGCAAAAAGCCAATTTCACGTTCATCAAATTGTCCTTGAACAAGATTCTCAATACTATTTGTATCTTTATCCATTTCCATTTCAATTCTTTCTCTTAGCGGCAACTGTTCTTTTTTTTCAGTCTTAAGTAAATTGTCGTTATTATTTTCCTCTACAACTTCCTCATTCGAACCGTTACACCCGGTTGTAAATGTCAGTAATGTAAAAAGAGCCGTTGATATTAAAAAAGTTTTTTTCATATTTTTAAATTCCTTTCAAAACTAGGTTAATAAATTCAGTATCATTCGATGTTAGTTAGGACGATAAATATGTATCTTAAAACAGCACCTTGATCAGTTTGGATTCAAGATGCTGTTCTTAATTTTTAAAATGCGCGTCAAGTTTGTAACTGATCCAGAATGTCAATGATACTGTACACATCCTTCATCGCCTGTTTTAAATTGAGCTCTAACTCATCGGTAACATGATAAAACTCATTTTTAAATTTAGGTGTGTTTAAAAGTGCATGAATATCAGCCCCGTGTTCTAGTGCTTCAATATCCTGAAATAAGTGGAGAATACTCGTTATTGAAAAGTGAGCACTTCGAAGCGTTCGAATAATAAGCAGCTTTTGAACATCTTCTTCCGTGTATTGTCTGCGGCTTTGTGTATCGCGCTTTACTTTGAATAAGCCGTTGCGCTCCCAATTCCGAATCGTCTCTTCCGTTAACTGTAGATGATTTGCCACTATTTTATGTGTATAAATTAAGGGTGAGCTAGTATTACTTTGCAGAATATTAGTAGAAATTTGAATAGCCTTTTTAGCGTAATCATATTCTGACTGTAAAAACTTGAGATAGGTAAGTGCTGCTTTCTGACTTTCCTTAAAATTCCCCTGTCCACTGAGCCGTACAATGTTTGTCGCCATTTTGCGTAAATTATTTTGAATAAATTCCTGATTGAATGCAAGACGGGCAATATACATTTGCTTCAAATGTGTTTCAGAATAAATTCTATAGCCATTTTGTTTTCTGGAAACAGGAGATATATAGCCCCATTTTTCATACAGACGCACGGTATTAGGGTGAACATTCGCTTTTTTTGCAATTTCATTTGTTAACATGTTATAACTTCCTTTAGTGTAATAACAATTTTCTCCTTTATTTTATCAAATAATAATCGTAATGGATAATTGACGAGATGATATACATAAAAGTATCGTATTGCATTACTGGTAAGATATCTGACTAGAAAAGGAAAAGAAAGTTCGCCCCTTCTAAATGTGTGTAGTATAATCGCATATAAGATGAAAGAATTAAAAGGATAAGGAGTTTTAAATGATGAAAATTGAAGATTGGTTAAACCATAAAACTTCGTCAATTGCTACTGAGCTAATCGAATATAATAAAAAACATATAGAGATAGAAAAATCTATAGGCTTTACTGGGCGAGATAAAATACATGAAATTTTGGATAGTTTTTATGAGATTTTCTTCCCGGCTATTTATAACCAAGGTACAGTAGATGAGACACGCACTTTAATGAATGTTAATAATAATTTGCGGAAATCCGCTTTAGATTTACGTGACATAATTGAAACCGTGCTAGTTTATCAAAACTTTGATAACTGTGATGGCCAATGCCGCGAAAAAGCAGATAAAGTAGTCATGAATTTAATCGATTCTTTCCCACAAATCCGTGAGACAATCCAAACAGATATTCAGGCTGCCTATAATGGAGATCCGGCTGCTACGTCAACAGAAGAAATTATGTTGAGCTATCCTTCTGTTCGTGCAGTATTTATACACCGCATTGCACATGAAATTTACAAAATGAATGTAACGATTGTTCCGCGAGTAATGTCTGAGTATGCTCATGAGTTAACGGGAATTGATATTCACCCTGGCGCAACAATCGGGCACTCCTTCTTCATAGATCATGGAACGGGAGTAGTTATAGGGGAAACTTGCTCTATTGGTAACAATGTGAAGATTTATCAAGGGGTAACGTTAGGGGCATTAAGCTTCCCAATGGATGAAAACGGCAACCCGATTAAAGGGATCAAGCGTCATCCAAACATTGAAGATAATGTCGTAATCTATGCCGGTGCAACGATTTTAGGTGGAAAAACAACTATTGGGCATGATACCGTTTTAGGAAGTAATATTTGGATGACACATTCCGTACCGCCGTATTCACGAGTTTACAATTCTCAACCATCACCAAATATCAGTAATAGTAAGGAAGTAGTTATAGAGTACGAAATTTAATAGTAAAAAATACAACGAGCTGAATAACGGGTTCGGATATTGTAATTAGAGACACAATTCGCATATGAATTTGTGTCTCTTTTTTGTTGTTATCTTAACTTTATAATTAAATCAAACTAGATTGAACATAACTTTTAATACCCGTTTTAGCAAGAACGCATAAATGTCTTGCTAATTTCAGTGCTAAAACAGGTGCTAGTTGATTTCGGCTTTAAATTCAACGGAACCATGAAAACAGCTGCATAATGATTGGGGATTGCAGGTAATAATTTCGGTTAAAAGATATAATTTATTAGGTAATTCATTTTTTTAGAAGCGAAATTGTTTTTTAGGACACCAGGTAATTTATATTAAAATGAATATATAACAATCTCAAGTTAAGCACTTAATGTTACCAAACGTCGGTTTGGGAAAGTTTTACTTCAACTAACGGGCAGAATAGTTGAAGAATTTATGGTAGAATAATACAAATAATGCAGTATCTTTTCACGAACGTTATTGAAGTAACGGTTGCGATATAAAAGCAATCGCGTGTAACGAGGCAGTTTAGTTGAAGAAAAAAGTTTCCAGGGAGAGATTAGTTATGAACAAAATGCACTTATTTAATATCATTTCAGGACTAATTGTTTTGCTAATTTTAGGTTCCGCCATAGCAACAGGCAGTAATTTATTGCCGTATTTTTTAATAACTTTATTTTTTATCTTTTATTATTTGCAAGTTAAAAACAGGCTTAGAACTCTTTCATTTATCGGAAATGTGGCTATACTTATTTTTTCATTAGCAACATTATTGCCTTTCCTTTTTGCCCCTTAATACACTTTTATGCTATAAAAATAAAGCAATATATTAAAGTATGTGGTGATTTGCACTAAAACTAACATTTGCTTTAATGCAACAAACTTTTCAACATGTGACCAAACACCGCTTTGGGTGCATTTATATTGGTAATATATGTAAAAATTATTTTTATAAAATGTGAAGGGGTTGGTGTCATGGTGCAAAAAAAGAAGTATTTTATTATCTTCGTACCAGTGTTAATAATAGGCTTGCTTTTAATATACTATTTTCCGGCAAATGAGCTTACTTATCTAATGTTAATTCCTCTGATTGCTTGGTTCATTTATTATGCTTGGATATATATCGAAAAAAGATGAAAAAACAAAACTTAATTATTTTATTTGATTGATAAAGCATAAATAATAACGTTCCCAAATGACACTTTGGGGGCGTTGACCAAGCAATTAAAATAAAATAAAAATCACTGTTAAATTCATATGAATCGATATTGTTTCTAAAGGTGGAGGAATCGTTATGAAAAAAATATGGCTAGTACCTATTTTTATAATCTTCATTGTCATGATGTTTACAGTTTATCAACAACATCGAGTAATTAGCGATTATCGCAGTTTACATTTTGTGGAATTGGAAAAGTTGAATACTCAATTTGAGCGTTTTTTGGTTTTTCATAAGGAATCAGAAAAGTATGATGAAAAAGAACGCAATGAAAAGCTTCAACAATTAACAACCACTTTTTTTGATTTTTTTTACTATTCGGGGGACGTTTTAAAAGTAGAGTCTGAAATACGCGAAAACTATTTGATGACCTATCAAGATACGAAATTTGATTTTTCTAAACTTCTAGATAGCTATATAGCCGCATCAACAGCAGAAGAACGTAATAGAATTTATATTATTGTTTACAATGAATTCCTTAATTCTTCTAAAGTGTAATTAATTAATCGTTTTGAATAAATATTTCATACAACTCTATACTTAATAACGTTCCCAAATGAAAGTTTGAGGGCATAGCAAAAAGGCAGGAATGTTGTTAAATCAACGTTTCTGCCTTTTCTATTGGTACATTGTTTATACATTGTTTTATACACTTTTACTAAAAGTCATTATTGACAATGGTTTGAGCGTATTTTGGGGAATGTTGCGTCGTTGTTTTTCTTGTATAAAAGCATGCATATCCTTATCGATGTAAATCCGTATTTTTGAAGTAATTCCACGCTATGGAGAAAACGCATTGAAGCAAGTGTTTTTGAAGCTCGCGTCCGTTGTACTCCATTCCGGGGCAGGCTTTCCAGGCGGCGTGGCTCCAAAGCTTTTGTTAGAAGCTTTGCGACGAAAGCGTCAGCGTCAGGAGCAACCATTTTCCGCGCACGCTTAATCGCCAAGGAGTCCGCCCCTACACTTCGTACAACTCTTTTCGTTGAAGCAAGTATTTTAGCGGCTCACCCTCCGCTCCGCGTCACTCTGCTTTGGCATAAACTCATTTCTGCAAAAATGAAGATATAAAATAGAGCATTTCCGCTCTCCGCCGCCTCGCGATAGCGCAAGCGGCTTGATTGGGTATTTATATTTCACTTTATAACGAGGGCAAAATTTTGGGATTGGTGGGCCTCGCAAACGGCAATAAAGACAGTGATAAAGACGCGTAACACGTGGCTTTAGCGCTGTCTTGCCGTAGCCCACCAATCAAACAAGTGGAATTTTATTAGAAAGGCAACCCCATGTTATGGTCATGAGGCCAATTAGAGTTAAATATTTCATCAAAAAACGCTCAGAAATAATCTGAGCATTTTTAATCGCTATTTATATAGAGAATTTATTATCTATATATATGCTAATTAGCGTGTCATTTACATTGTTTTAAATATTTTTCTCCCCATCAACCGAACCTGTTACGAGAGGAAGGACATTACTTTTGTTCGTTGAATTTTTGTTTAAACAATCAAATCAAGAAAAATTGATTGTTATCTATACCTAGCTTTACGTTATTTTCCAAAGTAATTGTCATTGGAAACATAACAGCATCCTTTTGGGAGAAATACCATCGTCTATTTGGTGCGACAAGCAGTAAAAAGACTGATCCATTTTTATCGCTCATAAAATTTAAGCCAACTGGATTAATTTCGTCCTCATTACGGTCGACTATGCCTGCTTTTTTCAACTCTTCGGCAACCGTTATTTTATCTTCAACCACTAAACTCATTTCCGACATTTGTATAATATTGTTGATAGAAAAAGGTGTTTCACTTGTCGGATTGTCTTCGGTTCTTGAGATGAATTCTACAATATTTCCTGCGGGATCTTCAAAATAAAGAGAATGAGCCTTAATATTTTCAAAATAAACGTCATCTTTACCATCTTCTATGGATAAAGCTACTCGCTTTAAAACCCATTCTTTTGCTTCAGAAAACTGATTGGAAGGAATATCAAATGCAAAATGATAAAACGGATTTCCTTCAGTATTTTGATCGTTAAACTCTATTGTTGTGTAACCAAACTTTACTTCAAAGCTGTGTGGAAGTTCATTTACCAATTCACAGCCTAAGATGTTTTTATAAAAATCCTTCATTCCATCTAAATCTTTCGTTTGAAGCGATACCTTTTTAAATTTCAAAGTATTTCACCTTCTTCCTTATTTTGAAGATTATATTACATTTATTATATTCAAAAAGAAATAAGGCTTTTGATTGAAGAGACTAATCTTATGGAATTTTAAAGAGTAATTTACAAACAAATATGTGCTTGTTATAGTTACAATAAAAAATTCCAAAAAGGTGAGGGGTATTAATGTTTTTTATACAAATGTCTGGATTCCCAGGCTCGGGGAAATCTACATTAGCACTGGAAATTGCAAAAAGAATAGATTGTGTCATTGTCGATCATGACATTGTTAAATCTGCATTGCTGAATTCGGTAAACGAAAGTCAACTGGATGGGAAGCTGGCAGGGAAAATTTCATATAATATCGACTTTTCATTAGTTGATTTTTATTTGTCACAAGGGAAAAACGTCATTCTTGATAGCCCGTGCCTATATGATGAGATGATAGAAAAAGGAATGGCAATAGCTCGGATCAATAATGCGAAATATAAGTATATTGAATGCTATTTAGCCGATTTTGATGAAATCAATAATCGTTTAAAAAATAGAATGAAAATAATCAGCCAAATTACGCAGGTGGAAAATAAAGATATTTTCTATACTACGATAAAAAATAGTAAAAAACCTGCTAATCTAACATGCCTTACCGTGAAAACAGATAATCCGTTACATACATATATAGATGATGTGCTTAATTACATTTACAGTTAAAAAAGGGGGAGGGGGGATCTTTGTGCATCAGGAACCCCCAAAAAATTATAAACTTAATTAGTTTCTAGCGCGGTTAATTCAATGAATAATTCGACATCTCTTACACTATGCATAATGCCTTTTTCCCAAAAGGCTTCTTGTGTAATATCCTCATTTAGATGTTTAAGAACTAGTTCTTCCATAGTCATTTTTCCAGAATCACGAAGTAACTGTATATAGGCATTTTCAAAATCAGCTCCCATTTCTTTGACCTTTGCAAATAAACTTAATGCTAATAAATATCCAAATGTATAGGGGAAATTATAAAATGGAGCATTTGTCATATAAAAATGAGGTGTCCAAAGCCAAGTATGTTCAGATACATTATTAAGGGAATCTTGATAGCCAACAGAAATTGCATTTTGCATTATTTCGTTTAATCGTTCTGCAGAAACGTAGCCTGTTTTTCTCTCTTCGTAAAAATTTTGTTCGAAAAGAAACCGACTGTGAATGTTCATGAAGTTCATTACACTTCTTTTAATTTTCTCATCTAATAGCATTATTCTTTCTTCTTTAGTAATAGCATTTTCGATCGCCGCATCTAATAAAATGATTTCGGAAAAAGTAGATGCCGTTTCCGCTATACTTAGTGGATACTGTTTATTCAACCCATGCTGTCCATCCATCGCCGAATTATGAAAAGCATGCCCTAATTCATGCACGAGTGTCAAAACACTCATCACAGTTCCGCTATATGTCATAAAAACTCTTGATTCTTCTGTCAAGGGGAACCCAGCACAAAAAGCCGCAGCCGATTTTTTGGACCGATTTTCTGCTTCAATCCATCCTTTTTCAGTAGCCTTTATTACAAACTGTTCCAACTTAGGCCCAAATTTTCGGAAGTGTAGTTTTACTAAATCAATCGCATCATCATAATCAATTTTTCTAGGAGTAATAGTGAAAGGTGCCCAAAAGTTATACGATTGCATTTTTCCTTTATTATTTATTTTCCCTTTATGATTCAGATAATTCGTAAAGGGATTTTTGTGCTTGCTTACAACTGACCATATTGCCTCAAGCGTTTCTTTTTGCATGCGATTTTTACTTAGTGGCATTTCCAATACATCGTGGATTCCTTGCAAGTTGTACATTTGGAGTCGGAAACCGGCCAGATGATTTAAAATTTTTGCAAATGATTCTTTTTGTTCCTTCCACTTTAGCTCCAATGCTTCATGGGCTCTTTGCCGAACCTTTTCATCCGGGTGTGACCGTAAATTCAAAGCTTGACCAATAGAATATTTTTGATGCCCTCCATCAATTTGGAGAGCTATTGTAAGATTGCCCATTAAGGTTTGATACAACTGTCCCCATGCATGAAATCCGTCTGTAGATAGATTGGATAAAATAGCTTTTTCATTAGATGTGAGGGATGATTCTGATTCCTTACGCCACTCAGTTAATATTAATTTAAAGTCCGTTAATAGCTCAGATTCAAGTAGTTCTATCCAGGTATTTAACGGAGTGTTAGCTACTAAAGCTTGAAACTTTGCTAACATAATATTATATTCACTATTTAAATTAGAAATCTTACTTTGTAAAACATTTGCATCTGAATTCATTGGATCTTGAGCCAACAAGCATGTTATGAAAGAGGTAGCCTGGGATAATTTTAACTTCATATTCCCAATCTCAATAAGTAAGGTTAAAACATTATTAGCATCCTCTAAATTAAATTTTGTTATAATCGTTAAGCCTTTATTAATTAACTGCAATCCTTCTTTAATATCTTGCAAATGGTTATGTAATTGGATGGATTTGCTTCCATCCGGAAAAATACTATCTAAGTTCCATACTTGATTATAATTGGTTTTATTCAATGAATTTCCCCCTTAATAAGAACATCTATTCTGTATATTAAACTATATAGAATCTTCTGACTATAAAAAACGGAATATAGGTGGGTATAATTGGAAAAAGGAAACCAACTTTCGAAGGTTTCCAGATTTTTTTGCTACTCTATACAATTAATGTGCAATCATATCATGTGCAATTGTATGTCCGTCCATATCAGTAGGGAAGTATGTAGGCCAATTTGTTACTTCTTCCAATAATGCGTTTCGATCGTCTCCCCAATATATATGGTAATGATCCGCTTTTGTAGGAGAAATACTATGATCACTGAATTGAATATACTGTGGTAATTTGTCTGCCGGTTCTGTTAGTTTAAATATAAACCGTACGCCACGATTTCCAGCTTCATAATTTAGAATTTCATAACCATCTGCTTCATATTCTCCAGTGAAAGCTTTTCCATTTTCGTAAAATGTGACATTGTTTCCTTCGATTACGATACGTTCTGTATTTGTTTTGTAGCCGATGTCATAATACACTTTATATTCCTCGGCTGTCTTGTCACCATTCTGCTGTGCTTTATGTTCAAATACTTCATCTAGTGTGCCATCTAGTAAATAGGGGTACACAGATTGCCAATCACCCTCCCAATCGGAAAGTGCGCGATCTTGTACTTGACTATCTTCAAAATACCCAGCGTAAATTTTTTCTGCGTCTTCATCATGCACATGGGAATGATTATGCTCGCTTTTAGATGATTCATTATTGACTGCCTTCGTTTCTGCTTCTGGTGTATTTTCTACTTCCTTAGTTTCAGTAGACTGACATCCTGCTAACAACGAACTTAGGAGTAAAACACTTAACCCTTTTAATGCTGTACTTTTCATTTTCCTGCCTCTTTTCTAAATAGTAATGGTTACGATTATTGATTATAGACACAATATTAACTGTTGTCAACATAAATAGTAATCGTTACTATTTGCGTGGGTGTTTATGAAAAATCTGAAATTATTGAAACTCTTTTAGGCTATGAACGTATAAAAAATAGAAAGGAAGTGTTCATATGTTTTTTGGAGATATTATGTTTTCGATTTTCCCGATATTTTTTGGCATTATATTTATTGCTATTATTTTCATCCTAATTTCGAATATAAAAGAGGGGATTAAAAATAATAATTCTCCGCTTCTTACGGTGCCAGCCGAAGTTGTTTCAAAGCGGATTCATGTGCAAGGTGACAATTCACAAACTACATACTATGTAACATTTGAAGTACAAAGCGGTGATCGAATGGAATTAAAAGTTAAGGGTAATGAGTATGGAATGCTAGTGGAGCAAGATCTTGGTTTATTATCATTTCAAGGTACACGCTATATTTCTTTTGAACGCCAATAATAACGGTTAAAAAAATAAAAAGTGCTCAGGCTGGTCTCGGTAAAAGAGGGTCTGAGCATTTTTTGATTATTTTAAAAATAAGTACTTGACGATTTAAAAAGCATTTGTTATATTTATCTCAAGTTCGAGATATTAGATTTCGGAATTTTATTTTGAATATATATCTTGAAATCGAGATAAATTGGAGGAGAATATAAAATGGCAAAATGGTCAGTGGATCAATCACATTCAACAATTGGATTTGAAGTAAAACATATGATGGTATCTAAAGTGAAGGGGCACTTCAATAGCTATACTGCTGAGGTAGAGGCAGAGGATTTAACGGATTTAACAACAGCATCGATTCAATTTGGAATTAATGTAGCGAGTATTAGTACGAATAACGAAGACCGTGATAATCATTTGAAATCACCAGATTTCTTTAGTACAGATGAATATCCAAAAATCCTTTTTAATTCTACAAATATCTCTAAAGCCGGAGATGATTATAAGGTAACAGGGGATTTAACAATTAAGGGGATTACAAAAACAGTAACATTCGACGTTGAATTTGGCGGGAAAGGTGTAAATCCATGGGGTGTTGAAGTTTATGGCTTTGAAGCGGAAACAAAAATTAACCGAGAAGATTTCGGTCTAACGTGGAATGCAGCTTTAGAAACAGGTGGCGTATTAGTAGGTAAAGACATCAAAATTAAAGTAGAGCTTGAATTAAACCCTGCAGCTTAAATGTTATATATAAGAATATTTATTAGTTGATAAGGGAATATTTATAACCGTTGCGGATAATGAATAACGAAATTTATTGGTAGCTAGACAACTGAGTGGAGGAGAAGTAAAGTGGAAAAATTAAATATTGGTATTATTTTAGGTTCAACTCGTGAAGGTCGTGTCAGCCCTCAAGTAGGTGCATGGGTAAAAGAGCTTGGGGATAAACGTGGTGACGCAAACTATACAATTATTGATATTGCGGACTATAATTTACCATTATTAGGTGAACCGGGCAAAGATGCATCAGGTGCAGGTGCCTGGGCTGAAGCCATCGGGAAGCAGGATGGATTTGTATTTATCGTTCAGGAGTATAACCACTCGATTACAGGCGCACTTAAAAATGCATTAGACTATGTTCGTGTTGAATGGAACAACAAATCAGCGGGTATTGTGTCTTACGGTTCTGTTGGTGGTGCACGTGCTGCCGAACATTTACGTGGTATTTTAGGTGAACTATCAGTAGCGGATGTACGCGTACACCCGGCACTATCATTATTTACGGATTTTGAAAATGGTACGACTTTCAAACCGAAAGATGTTCAAGAAAATTCCGTAAACCAAATGTTAGACCAAGTCATTCCTTGGGCTACAGCGCTTAAAACAATCCGATAATAACCTTCAATAAGTATTTTGAGGCAACTAAGAGGCTGAGACAAAATAAAAATACAATTATTCTCCAGAGAGAATAATTGTATTTTTTTGGATACTTAGAAAATTGGTTTCCGTTACGGGTACGCTTTCCGCGGGCACGGCCTGAGCCTGTAGTCTCAGGCGTCGTGCTGTTCCCACTGGAGTCGACCCTTCACTCCAACCAATTTTAATAAAGTTTATTTTTATTATATAAATCCCGTTCATTTAAAAGGTTTTCTACTTATGTCCCGACCTCTTTTTTATAAAACAAAAATCGATGTTAAAGGATTTTAGCCATATATAATTCGTTTACATATTGTTCGTCTATTAATAGCGAATCTCTTTTTATACCTTCTATTTCAAAGCCCATATTTTTATAGAGTTTAATTGCGTGTTCATTTGTTTCGATGACGGTTAATTCTAATCGGTGGAGCTGCATCTGTTTTCCCCAGTTTATAATATGTTCGAACAGTTTTGAGCCAACACCTTTTCCGCGGCTATTACTATGTACACCAATCGCAATCATGGCGCGGTGGGAAGTTCTTGATAAGTTTTCTGCTTTGAGAAGAAGATATCCTAAAATCTCTTCGTTGTCTTCTGCGACAAAGAAGCCCGATTTTGGTGCATTATTCAGTGTGTTTATAAACTTAATTAAAGGCTCTTCCTTCATTTGTCTTTCACCGGGTCCATATAACATAAAACCAGATTCTTCAGCATCCTTCATAACTGGAATAAGTTTCGGTGCATCACTTTCAACTGCCTGTCTTATTAGCATCATATCGCTCCTTTAAAAATCGTATCTGCTTTTATTTCTTTTCCTTTAATTAGTTTAACAGTTTTTTTGGGGGGTGTAAGTCCGCCAAACAATTACCTAGCGCAAAAGTGGAGGAGGGAGATTGAATTGAGATAAATAGAGGAATTAATTTCCGTTATTTTTAAAATATCATAAAAAATCGTGAAAATAAGGGAATAAATTTCCGTTATTGCCCTAAAAAACATGAAATTTCAAGATTTTATTTAAAATAACGGTAAAACGTTCCCTTATTTATTATAAAAATGAGCTACACCATTTAAATAACGGTAAAATGTTCCCTTATTTTAGGGCGCACTGAAAAATATATTTTTTGAAGGCAATTAGTTTTTTACTCTTTCTATATGAATCTCTATCATTTACAAAATATTGGAAATAATCTAAGATTGAAAGTACAAGGAGGATGATGACAGTGTTACTATTAAAAAATGGCTACTTACTAAATATTGAAATCGGCAATTATGAAAGACAGGATATTTACATTGAACAAAATATCATTAAAAGAATTGGTTCAAATCTACATATAGAAGGTGCAGAAATCGTTGATTGTACTGGGAAATGGTTGATTCCAGGTTTAATTGATATGCATGTACATATAAAAAAGCACTTCGCTAATTATTTTACGGCGGCAGGAATTACAACTGTTCGAAATACAGCAGGGAGCATAATCGAATTAAAGCCGTTTATTGATGCGGATGGAAAAGACTATGAGCCTCGTGTTATATCAGCTGATCGCATGATTGATGGCCCGCCTGGATTATGGGGAGATGATACGGCGTACAATATTAATGTGGATAACGTTTTACTTGCTAAACAAGAGGTTGATCGACAAGTTCAGCTTGGTGCACATTTTATTAAAGTATACGGATGGCTTGATCCTGAGTTCATGGAGGTTGTCGTTCAAGAGGCGAAGAAACATGCACTGGAAGTAAGCAGTGATATTTTGAATTCCAAAAAGGTAAATGCAATAGATGCTGCAAACATGGGGATTGACTGGCTAGAGCATAGTTCGGGAATTATTCAGGCAATGTACCCTCACTGGTATTTGGATTCTCCTAAAGAAGTATGGGATACAATCCCTTGGGACAATCCGGATGAAGAAAAAATCGTGAGCGTCTGTAAGCAATTGCTGGAGAAGAATGTAAAGCTTTGTCCGACAATCGTTTTATATGATCAAATGAGGTTGGCAGAAGACTATTGGACAACTAACCATGAAGTAGTACAGCATATTAAAGAAAGCGACTATTTGTTCAAGTATTGGGAGCATGGCGCACAAGCAAAATCGGGTCAATTTAGCTTTGGAATTCAAACAAAAATGATCCAAAAAATTGCCTATATTTACTATAAAATGGGCGGCACTGTAGTGACTGGAACAGATACACCGGCTGGGATATTTACATACCCCGGTTTAGCATTGCACCGTGAACTGCAACTATTTGTTGACGCAGGATTTACACCGTTGGAGGCCCTTCAACAAGCAACAATGAATGCAGCGAAGGCTTTAAAAATAAACAATTTAGGTGAAATAAAGGAAGATTATATTGCGGATATTTTAGTATTGAATGAAGACCCTTTACGACAAATAGAAAATACAATGAAAATGGAATGTCTAGTTAAAGGTGGGACTGTTTATACGACAAAACAGTTGCTAGAGACAATTCCTTCAGAAGAAGAAATGACGATTTATGTTAATGATCTCATAAAGGAATTTGAGAAATTAGGATTAAAAGCAGAATAATAAAATCTTTTTGTATTGAATAGAAAGCAGGTGTAGCCCTTTTAAAGGATACACCTGCTTAATTTAGTTTATTGAGGTTTAGTCCATCGAGCAAGAGGGGAATTTCTACTATCGAATATGTTGTTATGAATTTGGAGAGATTACATGTAACGAATTACAAGGAAAGGGGCTCTGAAATGATATGAAAAATAACAACGGGAAGGGAATTTCTCGCCGGAATATGTGGTCAGGTATTTTATTTGGCGTCGGTCTCATTGCATTTGTTGATGAAACAGTATTTCACCAGTTATTAAGATGGCATCATTTCTATGATAAATCAACTACAGATATTGGCTTAATTTCCGATGGCATTTTCCATGCTTTCAGTTGGTTTGCAACGATTGCGGGGTTATTCCTATTTGCAGATTTACGTCGAAGAAACGGCTTGATCTTTCAACGCTGGTCAGGTGGTGTATTCTTAGGGATTGGAGTATTCCAATTGTATGACGGCATTATTCAGCATAAATGGATGAGAATTCACCAAATCCGATATGTCGACAATGTTATCGTCTACGATATTGTGTGGAATGTCAGTGCGCTAATCATTTTACTAATCGGTCTTTTTCTATTATTCCGCTCATCAAAAAACAGTACTTTAAAAGAGAAGACTGCAAATGAATAGTTTATATTTGCTTCATAGTCATGGGCATGCTGCACATAGTCAATCATTACCGGGAATGAACCTTCAATATTTGCTGGGCTTATTTTTTGTATTATTGGGCGCGGCATATATTATCGCTGCCATCATAACGAATAAGCGCTATAAACAATGGCCAATTTCTCGTACCGCTTTTTGGGTGTTGGCGATGGTGATTGCACTCGTTTCAGTTGTCGGTCCGTTGGCAAACAGTGCACATACTAATTTTACGGCACATATGGTGAGTCATTTACTAATAGGCATGGTGGCACCGATTTTTATGGCGATTGCCAAACCGATGACTTTATTGCTTAGAGCGGTGAGTACGTCATTAGGGCGTAAGATAACGGCATTTTTAAAAAGCCGGTTCATCCAATTTGTATCTCATCCTATAACTGCCGCAATATTAAATGTAGGTGGTCTATGGCTTTTATATACAACAGACTTATATATGCTTATGCATGAAAATGCATTTTTTGCCTTATTTGTTCATTTGCATTTCTTTATAGCTGGCTATGTATTTACAATTTCAATTATTTATTTTGATCCCGTCTATCATCAGCATTCCTACCTATTACGGGCAATCGTATTAATTGCTGCAATAGCCGGGCATGATATTTTGTCAAAATATATGTATGCAAACCCGCCGGCAGGAGTTTCTCAGCAAGAAGCAGAAATGGGAAGTATGGTTATGTATTATGCAGGGGATTGGATTGAAGTAGTACTCATTATAATATTCTGCTGGCAATGGTACAAATCAGCAAAACCTAGTAGAACTTCAGGTGTTGAGCTTAAGGTATAGAAATAATATAAAAATAAAGCGGTGAAAATTTTAGAAAGTTAAAATTTTCATCGCTTTTTATTTTGCACACCTTATTTCTTTTGATTTGAGGGCGGTTGTTTTTTAGGTCGAATGTAAAGACCTAATTTTTGCCGTTCTTCCATTAACGATTTATATAAAGAAAGCATCATAAGTAAAATGATAAATGAGAATGGAAAGGCTACAATAATGGCCGCATTTTGAAGCGCGGCTAAACCTCCAGAAAACAGTAAACTAGCAGCGATGGCAGCTTGTAAAATACCCCAGATTAATTTGATTCGGAATGTTGGATTCATCGAACCGAATGTTGTTTGCATACCGAGGACGAATGTGGCGGAATCCGCTGAAGTAATAAAGAAAAAGGCAACTAATATTAATGCGATAATCGATAATATAAATCCAAGCGGCATATGGTCGAAAACTCCGAATAATAGCTGCTCTGTCGGTAAATCGATAATGCTTTGATCTTTAGAAATATATGTTTCAATAGCGGTTGTCCCAAAAGTAGCGAACCAGAAAAGACTGACAAGCGTTGGTGCTAAAATTACGCCCATTAAAAACTCCCGAATTGTTCGCCCTCTCGAAATACGTGCAATAAATATCCCGACGAATGGTGACCAGGACATCCACCATGCCCAATAGAAAATAGTCCATCCATCAATCCAAGCACGACTATCTGCATTTCCGGGTTCAGTACGTAGGCTCATATGCACAAAATTCTGTAAATAGCTGCCTAGTCCTGACGTGAAATCATTCATTATTTTTACTGTTGGACCAATAAATAATGTTAATAATAACAAGGCAGCTGCTAAATAGATGTTCCAGTTACTTAACAGTTGAATCCCTTTATCGAGCCCGGTAGATGCTGAAACGATAAATAAAATCGTTACGATAACAATAATAATTAATTGGACTGTAAAGCTAATTGGAATATCAAATAAAAAAGAAAGTCCGCCATTAATTTGCTGGGCACCTAAACCGAGTGTTGTCGCAACACCAATTACCGTAGCAAATACAGCAATAATATCAATTATATGACCTATTGGACCCTTTGTTTTTTCACCGAATATAGGGAATAAAGTAGAGCTTATAAGGCCAGGCGCCCCTTTTCGGAAGTTTGAATAGGCCAATGCTAAAGCTACAACCCCATAAATTGCCCATGCTGAAATACCCCAATGGAAAAAAGTGAAACGGAAGGAATCTTTCAATGCTTGTTGAGAGCCTTCGGGAGCTATTGGTGAATTAATCGCAAAATGCGATAACGGTTCAGCGGCACCCCAGAATACTAAACCAATACCCATACCTGCGCTAAAGAGCATGGCAAACCAGGAGACATTACTATAATCGGGTCTATCCGTTGATTTACCAAGCCGGATTGCACCCACAGGACTTAATATTAAAAATATACAAAATGCAATAATAATTGCTACAACTAATAAATAGTACCAGCCAAAAGTGTCCGTTAGTAAATTTTGAATGTTGCTCGTTATTTTTTCCAATATATTTGGGGCTAAAACTCCTACTAATACGGCTATTAGTGTAAGCGTTATTGAGCTCCAAAAAACAATGCCTCTATTTTTCATTTATTGAACCCCCTTTTCTAGACCTAATAAATGTATAACCTTGTTATTAAAAAATAAACATCTTTAACTACAGCAATTATGAAATATTTAGTGATAAACCATCACTAGTTTATCTATCTTTCCCAACTTTAACAAAAATGAATAACTCTTTTAAAAATGTCCCATACTTTGTCAAAAAAGGGGGAGTCGTTTTGCTACAAACATTGGAAATGAAGCAAGAGATAAAACGACTAAATAAGGAATTCCTCCATTCAGCAGATTTTGTAGTTAAAGAAATAAGGATTGGTCAAGTTGAAGAAGCAATTTTGTGTTATTATTCCTCCCTTGTAAATAAGGCAGACGTCGAACAAAATTTAATGAACCTTAGACAATTGAGTCAGCTAGCACAAGAAAATCTAGACAGTGTTCAAAATAATGGCAAAATAAATTCGAATGAATTAGAAAAAAGTGGAAATAACGCAATTCCAAAACAGCTTGTTAAAGATGATTCAATTACCATTACTACAGAAAAGTATAATCAGCAAAAACTAGTTGACTATGTATGCAACGGCGAGACAATAATCATTCTTATTCAATCCAACCAGATGATTAGAATAAACAATGCAGATTTTGCCCATAAAACACCTGAAGAGCCTGAAACAGAACAAATAATACGTGGCTCTCATGAAGGGTTTGTAGAGAATTTTGATACGAATGTGTCACTTATAAGAAAACGTATAAAAAATAATAAACTCGTTGTAAAAGAGGTTTTACTTGGTAAGGAGACAAAAACAACTGCTTACTACTTTTATGTAGAGGGTGTAGTTGATACAGAAGCACTTAAAACAGTTGAAAAACGATTAAGTGAAATTGAACTGGATATGTTTTATAGCATTGGACAGCTTAGTGACCAACTAGACGATCAAGTGTGGTCTCCATTTCCTCAACTTTTAAATACAGAACGACCAGACCGTGTTGTAGCGAATATTTTAGAAGGCAAAATTGCGATTATGACTGATTTGTCTCCTACAGCACTTATTGGGCCTGTAACATTTTTTTCCTTTTACCAAACACCGGATGATTTTAACGCACGCGTATTAGTCGGTACATTTTATCGGTTAATGCGAATTTTCAGCTTTGTATCCGCCATATTTTTGCCAGCATTTTATATTGCCATTGTAAGCTTTCACTTTGAGGTACTACCACTCGAACTTGGTAACAAAGTAAAGTCAGATATCAACCAAATTCCATACAGGCCACTGATCGAGGCAATGATCATGGAAATAACGATTGAACTTATACGTGAGGCGAGTGTTCGACTCCCGAAATCTATTGGTCAGACAATCGGTATTGTCGGGGGACTTGTTATTGGCGACGCGATTGTAAGTGCGGGACTTGTATCAAATTTGATGGTTATTGTCGTTGCATTTACAGCAATTTCAAGCTTTGTAGTACCTTCTGTCGAACTTAACACATCGATTCGAATGCTTCGTTTTCCTTTCATGTTTTTGGCTTCACTGTTCGGATTTTTCGGTATTGTAATTGGTACTTTTTTATTGGTTATTCATTTATTGAATTTGAGTTCATTAAAACGACCTTATTTTTCACCGATTATTCCATTCGAGCCAAAAGAATTAAAAAAGATTTTTCTTAGAGCACCTAATTATAAAGCAAAAAAACAGGCAACAAGCTTTTCTCCTAAAAAGGATGATAATACATGAGCATCCAATTGACGAAAATACAATTATTTTTATTAATGTTCGTAATGCAAACGGGGTTTGTATATACTTCCTTTCAAAATATAATAATCGAACACGGAAACCGTGATGCAACAATACAATTTATCATTATTTCGGTTATCTTTTTTTTGCAATTATTATTTTTTGAAAGAACACATAAATACTTCGTGCTAAATAGTTTTACAAAAACGCTCTATCTAATTTACTGGTCGTTTTATGTTACTGTGTTCGTTATTTATATCACATATGTACTAACTTCATGGATATTTCCAAATACACCTACTATAGTACTTATTGCAATTTTTTTATCTGTTTGTTTTTATGCAAGTATTAGTAGACCAGAGACCGCAGTTAATATTGGTGTCGTGTTAATACCAATGCTCTTTTTGTTTTTAGTATTTATGTTTTTGACTATTCCAAATTTACATGCTACGAATTTATTGCCATTTTTTTATGACCGACAAGATACTTGGTGGATGGGGTTTATTTATGCGACATATGCATTTGGTGGTGCAGAAGTATTTGTAGTCCTTCGTAAATATTTAGTGAGTAATGATAAAATACCAAAAAAATCTCTTTTTCTTTATTTTTCGTTGCTAACTAGCTTTTATCTGTTATCTATTTCATTTTCATTGATGTACTTTTCATTAGAAGAGATAAAACTGATTCCTGAACCTATTTTATATATTCTGCATTCAGTAGAAGTAACATTTGCAAAGAGATTAGATATATTTTTTGTATATATATGGCTTTCTTGGTCGTTAGTTGCCATTGTCAATTACGCACTCGTTATGCGATTAGTCTATTTTGAAAAAAAGCGCCGTTTACCCAGATTGCAGCAACTCATCTTTTTTGCAATCATCGGCATAACAGCTAACTTTCTTATAAAATTTTCAGTATTGGATTTTTTGAAAAATTATTTAGTTTATCTGAATATTATTTTTACATTTATTTTACCGGTACTTATTATTTTTATTAATAAAATAAGGGGGCGAACTGTATCCGAATTAGAGAAATCATCCTCATAATTTCGCCAATAGCACTATTATTACTAACGGGATGTTGGGATGAGAGGCTATATAAAAATTCATCTGTTGTATCACTAACTGGGTTTGAAGGCACTATTGGTGACTTAACTGCATTATATGCGTATCCTGAAGCAACTACAGAGGAAATGCAAACGATTATTATTACAGGTATTGGGATTTCACCACGGGATGTTCGGCAGGATGCAGAGCTAAAAGTAGAACAAACATTAGACTTATCAGTTTTATCAACTGTACTTATTTCGGAAGACTCTGCAAAAGATGATATATATGAATATTTGGATGGTTATTTCCGCGATCCTAATAGTCCGATAACTTCAAAATTAGCTATAATTCAAGGCGATTTAAAACCATTTTTTGAACTGAGTGAACAAAAGCAAACAACTGCAGGCGAGTATTATGAGCGATTTATTACAAGTTTGGAAGAAAATTCGTTAGTAATACCTTATACATTGCAAACAGCATGTGCAATACTATTTGAAAATGCGCAGGATTTAGCCTTGCCCTATTTAAAAATGGGGGAGGATGGTCGCCCAGTTTCCGATGGTTTAGCCCTGTTTTCCGGTCGTGCATTTACCGGAAGCACTTTAAACACAAATGAAGGGGTTATGTTGAATATATTAAATAATTCCCTTGGTTTTGCGACACGTATTAGTTATTTATATAAGGATAGTCCAGTAACAGTGCGAATTAATAAAACTAAAAGGAATCTCGATATTTCTGAAAATAAAATTGTAATAGAAAAAAAACTGGAATTGATGGTCTCGGAATATCCCCAAGATCATTTGAGTGAGGACATTCAAAGGAAGGACCTCCAACAATTCCTTACTGAAAAAATTGAACAGGATATGAATGAAGTGATAAAAAAATTACAAGAAGCAAAGAGTGATGCGTTAGGGCTTGGGCGTAGTGTACGTGCTTTTCATCCTAAATACTTTAAGAAAGACTGGAATGAACATTTTTCAACTATGGATATATCCGTCAAATTAAGTGTAGAAATTGTTAAAACAGGTATATTAGAATAAAGAATTTTGGAGGGGATATTGATGGACAAAGATATGAGCTATGGTGATGATTATAAATTCATTCCTGCGACTTCGAAACAGAGTGGTATAAGCATAGAGGTATTACCTGACTTGTTTGTACACACAGTGCAGATCGTAAATATCGTCTTTTATAGCTACCCAAATAGCGATGATTTCGTGTTAATTGATGCGGGCATGCCGAGCAGTGCAGATGCCATCATCATAGCTGCTGAAAAAAAGTTTGGGGAAAATGCAAGACCGAAAGCGATCATTCTGACACACGGCCATTTCGATCATGTAGGTGCAGTCATCGAATTAGTTAGACATTGGAAAGTACCGGTTTATGCCCATTCTTTAGAATTACCTTATTTAACAGGGGAAATCGATTACCCTGAAGCAGATCCGAGTTCAGATAGTGGGCTAGTAGCGAAAATGTCGCCAATGTTTCCAAATGAGGCGGTTAATCTAACAGGTTATATCGAGGAGCTGCCACTTAATGGAACGGTTCCATATATGGAAGAGTTTCAATGGATTCATACACCGGGTCATTCTCCGGGACATGTATCGTTATTTAGGGAACGTGATGGTGCATTAATCGTAGGTGATGCCTTTGTGACGGTGAAGCAAGAATCGCTCTATAAAGTATTTACACAGGAAAAGGAAATGAATGGTCCGCCAAAGTATTTTACGACAGACTGGGCTCTTGCATTTGATTCCGTCAAAAAATTAGCAGCTTTAAAACCTGCCATTGCCATAACAGGTCACGGCTTACCGATGAGCGGTGAAGAATTAACGCAAAACTTAAAAAGGCTTGCAGATAATTTTGAAGAAATGGCAATACCGAATAAAGGGAAGTATGTCAATAAAGAAAATGAATGAAAAAGGCGTGTCCGATATTTTTCGGACACGCTGTTTATTGCAAATTATTAATTATTCAAATCATATAAACCAGGGCTATGTTCATTTGGCATATCGGGCATTTGCGGTACTGGGAATCCTTCTGGTGGTGGTGTTACTTGATATGTTCCACCATTTCGGCTCGGAGAAGTTCCTTGGAGGATTTCGCCGATTCGTGTCGGGTCCAGCCTAAAGTTGAATTGGGTATTATGATAGCCCATATCAACAAATTTACGGCACTCCGGATACTTATTGATGTCATAATTTGGTATCGGGAATAGTTTTCCCCAATCCACGCCTAAAGTTTCGAGAGCTTTTGCAAAAGCATTTTGATGTGCATTATCACGCACGATTAAAAATGCCAGAGTCTCACGGAACGTCTGGTTTGAGCTCATTTCGTAAATACGTGTTTTCTGCAGAACACCTGTTGATTCCAATACAAGGTTATTCAGTAAATCTGCTGCGAGGTTACCGTGCGAGTATACCCATGAGCCGTTCCATGGATTACCGGCAGCATCTACTGGTAATGATGCCTGTGCACCGATAATGTAGTGATGGGGATTTGCGTGGCGAACTGCATCATCTAATGGCGATTGATCCATACCACTATTACCTGGGGCACTCGACTCTCCTGAACCATTCAATAATTGATTAATTGTATTTTGAACAAGTTCCACATGGGCGATTTCTTCTAAAAAAATACCGCGAAGTAAATCCCGGAACTGTGTTTCTTTTCCTCTGAAATTGGAGCTTTGGAAGAAAAATTGCATCATCGTACGCATTTCGCCGTAATGTCCGCCTAAAATCTCTTGTAATACGCGGGCAGCTTCCGGGTCTGGTTTATCGGGCTTAATAATATTGATTAACTCTTCTTTGTAGTAATACATAATTCCCCTCGATTCATAAATTATTTTGACTTTGCTCATAGATAGTATGGTCTAATAAAAAGAAGGCATGCATTGACAAATATAATAGAATTAAAAAAACAATATTTTCAATTTAACGGGAAATTGAAAATATTGTTGCTTAGTAAAGAAATAATATTTGAACGATCGCCAGGAATATTCCACATGCTATGGGAAATAGCTTTAAAAATAGGTACCCATTGTTACTGTCCGACAACTTTTCTAAAGGATCCTTAGCAGGGGAACCTAAATAACGGATAAAACGATTGAAAGGTGATTGTTTAACAGAAAGCTTTTTGGTTGGTACATCTACTTTGTAAGTGTCCAACAAGTTTGTGAGTTTTTCTTCGTTTTTAAAGTCCTCTTTCATGTTGGAACGCCTCCTTTAACTCAATTTTCAAGACTTGAATAGCTTTGTGTAAACGGGATTTAACTGTACCTGTTGGAATACTTAAAATAAGGGAAATTTCTTCTAATGGCAAATCTTCATAATAGGCAAGTAAAATCACTGCACGTTGTTTGTCCGGGAGTTTTGCAATTGCTTGCTGAATCATAAGTTTATCATCCGTATGCAGTGCTTTTTTAGGAAGAGGAACTAAAAAGGGTAACAGTTTTTGCAACCGTTTTCTTCTATTTAGTTTATTAATTAAATGACGATAGGCGATCTGAAATAAAAACGATTTCACAGTGCCTAACGATGAATTATACTGCTGGTGCTTCTTTTGCAAAATTTCAAATGCATCATGAACCGTATCGATACTAATTTGTTCTTCTTTCGTATAGCGGAATAAAAAGCAATATAGAGGCTCATGAAGTCGTTCGTATAACACACCTAATGCCTCTATATTACCCGTTTGAACCTGCTGCATCAATTCTTCATTCGTCAATGTCATGGACTTCACCAAATTGAGCTTTAATACTTTTTAAAGTAGAAGAAATTCTTGTTACTAAATAGGAAACCGTTACAATGACCCACGCTTGCGCCTGATTTGTAAAAAATTGAACGTATGGGTTTTCAACAGTTTCACCACCGAAAGTAAGCAGCATATTTAATGCTTGAACACAAAAGATAGTGTATATCGCCAGTATAAGGGTAAGCGTATCAAATACATTCCAGCGTAAATAAATTTTTGTTTTTTTATAGTTAATTTTGCCGTTTTCTTTAATGACATATTTTTTGTGGTAAGGAATCATGATACCAAGAATAATAACGATCCAAATAGCAGCCACGATAAGAGAAATAATAAATCCAATACCCATTTTACTCAGTCCTGCCTTATATAAATTTGTTTTGCAAATATAGTTAGTACCATACAAAGAATTGTTAGTATAATACTATATTGATAAAGGGGTAACCATGTATGGTCATTTAAATTTAACTGGAATTGCAATGTATCACTTAAATATAGCATCGGATTCCAAATTAAGTAAATATAATAATCCTGCGGTTGTTGCTCGTTAATCGTTAAGAATAGAGATGTCATCGTAATGGAAAACATAAATACAAGCATAATTGGGACAAGCAAACTTTGTGCAACTTTCCCATTTTTTACAATACCAGCTACGATAAAGCATAGTGGATAAATCGCGAGTAAAACAAAATTACAAATTAAAATGATGGAAATAAGAGCAGTTATGGATAGTGAAATAATGAAGGAATAGCCTGCCAATAAAAGTAATAACACGAAATTCATCATTAGAAAAACTCCTATACCAATCCCCAGAAAATACTTTCCCGGTGAAATATTTGTTCGTTTGAGTAGATGAATTGTATTATTTGCCTTTAAATCTGCCAAATAAATCGTTGCACTTGAAAATGCAAAGGCAAACACTAAAAGCATGATGGAGATTGGGAAAAATTGACCTTTAATCATAAAGTCCAACGTTTCCGGACTACTTTTTATACTGATCGTACATATCCATGAACAAATGATAAATATAAAGGCAGAAAGTAAATTACCAAGAAGTACCCCAGTGTTACGAATCGATTCTAATATAAAGCTTTTAGCTACTTGTATAATCATTTAATCCGACCTCCTAATAATTGTCCTGTTACTTCAAAATAAACAGCTTCTAAACCTGAAAACGTGGGATTTTTATATTTTTCCACAAGCTCCTCTGTTGTACCGTGTTCGATAAATTGTCCATCTTGCATTATATAGACGAAATCAAATAAAGACTCTAGCCCTTTAATTTCGTGGCTAATAATAAGCAGGCATTTATTTTTGTTTTGTACTTGATTTTGCAGAAAACCGAATAGTTGCTTTTTCTTTTTTAAATCCAAATCTGCAAATGGTTCATCTAAAAGGACAATTGGTTTGTTCATTAAAAATGCTAAGTACAGGGATAGGGCTTTTCGTTGTCCACCCGAAGTATTTTTAATTAATGTTTTTTCATATTGGGCAATATCCAATAGTTCGTAAAGATCTTTAATGTTGGAAGGATTTACAATCAATTTTGTGAAAAGCTGAATTACTTCCTTCACTTTTAAAAAAGAATAACTTTCAAAAAACTGATATTGTAGTGCGACTAAATTTGAGATATCTTCATGCTCGTTTCCACGGATAGACCCATGATCGACTTTTTCATCCCCAGCAATGCATTTTAACAATGTCGATTTCCCAGCACCATTATCACCGAGTAACAGGTAGCAATGGCCATACTGAAATGTTGATGATATTCCATTTAAAACAGAGTGGTTCTGATAGGATTTTTGAACTTTATCTAAAATTAACAAGGTGAAGCCCCCTTTATATTTCATTTCACTAACTATACAAATGGGGGAAGGGGAAAGTTCATTTTTTATTTGAAAAATTTACAAGCTTTTTATGAACTGCCTTTATTTGCTTTAGCGAGGCAATAAAATATCTGCTAAAAATAAGGGGAGATTTTACAAGATAAACAACTAATGATTTCCTTACAAGGAACTAAATGGAAAAAGTTTACGTTATTAATACGAGGAGGTAACAAATAGTTGGAATAATAATTTTTGAGGTGATTTTTTGAGTTCAGATCAATTGTTAAATGTAAGTAGTACCATGCTTCTAATTGGATTTATATTGTTGTTAATTTCAATAATACCACTCGGACTTTCAGTAAAGTCGAACAAAAGGATATTTAGTCGGATAGGGCTGTTCCTAACGTATGTAGCCTTTATATTAATGCTTTGCTATTTTATTACGAGATGGATTGCTGTAGGTCATGCACCTGTAAGTAATATGTTTGAATTCATGACTTTTTTTGGAGTTATGTTAGTCGGAGCATTTATTCTCACTTTTCATATGTATAAACAAGTTGTCGTTGGGTTATTTGTTATTCCGATTTCAATAATTATTATTGGATACGGTAGTGTGTTTACAAGTGATGTCTCACCTTTGGTTCCTTCTTTAAAAAGTAATTGGCTTGCGATTCATGTAATGACCGTCGCTTTATCGAGTGCCATTTTATCGATCTCTTTTGCTACCGGGATTATTTATCTTTTAAAGGTGCTTGATGTAGGAAAAAATACAGTCAGTACTCGTGCACTTGAATTTGTTATGTATTGTTTAGTTGTGGTTGTAGGGTTTATCAGTACTTCCACAGTATTCGGATTTTTAATGGAGCCAATAAGTGTAGTCTATATCGACGTTCAGGAACAGGAAAGTAAAGCAATTTATGAAATGTATCCAATCATTGCAAATGAAAACAAGCAGGGTGAAGGGATTATTACAATCTCAAATAGAATTGATGCTTTAAAGCTAAATTCAATTGCATGGGCTTTTTTAATAGGAACCTTCATTTACATAATCATTCGTTTAATCACGAGAAAAAGTATTTGCAAGTTATTGAAACCATTGACGAAACGTGTCAATGCAAATTTAATGGATGAAATCTCCTATCGTGTAGTCATAATTGGTTTCCCACTATTTGCTTTAGGAGGGCTACTCTTCGCGATGATATGGGCGCAAATTGCCTGGGGCAGATTTTGGGGATGGGATCCGAAAGAAGTGTGGGCACTTATTACATTCTTATTTTATACAGCGATGCTTCATTTACGCCTGTCAAAATTATGGGAAGGCGAAAAAACAGCATGGATGGCTATTATTGGATTTGGCATCATCGTCTTTAATCAGGTGTTTGTAAATTTAGTCATTGCTGGATTACATTCTTATGCTTAAAAATATTTTAAACTTTGAAGTTGTGGGAAATGATGAGGAACCTTTATTGCGCAGTGATGAAGGCATGCTTCGCCGGATAACTTGCTCCAAACCGATATGATGTAAGTGTCCACTGTTGGCAGGACAATATATATTCTTATGTGAGCGTTGGAAATCGTGTTATTGATGTGTCTGCGTTTTCACCCGTATAGCTATTTGAGCGTTTTTATACGAAAGACAAAGCGCGCTGTAAAAGCAGTGGGCTTGGCTTGTCAATCGTGCTCCTGTTAAGTGAACGTTAAGGTGGAAGTGCAGTCGCTACTATCAGTGGTGATGTACTGACAGTTACAGTGAAAGTATTAAATGAAGAAAAAACAGCGACCTCCTAGTGAGGCGCTTTTTTTTATAACCTCGAGTTCAATATTTCAAATATTACGTTTATATTTCATAAGATTATATTTTTATAAACAGGGTACAAAATTAGTAGAGAGGTTGAGAGTTACCTATCTTATGAAATTTGCTATTTTGTATGAGGAGGATTTTACGTGGAAAACAATAACAATAAAAAAGTCGAACAATTGCAGCAGTTTACAGCGAAAGATGAAGGTAAGCCACTAACTACGAACCATGGACTGAAGTTAACAAATGACGAGCATTCATTAACAATTGGTGAGCGCGGTCCAACAATAATGGAAGACTTTCATTTCCGTGAAAAAATGACACATTTTGACCATGAGCGTATTCCAGAGCGTGTCGTACATGCGAGGGGTTCAGGCGCACATGGTGTATTTGAAAGCTATGGCGATGCCTCAGATATTACAATGGCTCATTTCTTAGGAGAGAAAGGTCGACAAACACCTGTATTTGTACGTTTCTCAACAGTGGCAGGATCACGTGGCTCAGCAGAAACAGTTCGTGATGTACGAGGTTTTGCAACGAAATTTTATACTGAAGAAGGAAATTATGATTTAGTCGGAAATAATATTCCCGTTTTCTTCATTCAGGATGCGATTAAATTCCCTGATTTCGTCCATGCTGTTAAACCGGAGCCACATAATGAAATTCCTCAAGCGCAAAGTGCCCATGATACGTTTTGGGATTTTGTCGTAAATAATGAGGAAACGGCGCATATGACAATGTGGCATATGTCTGACCGTGCAATACCGAAGAGCTACCGCCAAATGGAAGGCTTTGGTGTAAACACATTCCGTTTTGTTAATGCCAATGGAGAAGCTCATTTCGTAAAATTCCATTGGAAGCCTGTACAAGGTATGGAATCTTTAGTATGGGATGAAGCTCAAAAAATTGCAGGTAAAGATCCTGATTTCCATCGTCGTGACTTGTTTGACCAAATCGAAGTAGGTAACTACCCGGAATATGAGCTAGCAGTACAGTTAATTCCACAGGAAGACGAGTTTAAATTTGATTTTGACATTTTGGATCCAACAAAAATTTGGCCAGAAGAGCTTATTCCTCTTCGAAAGCTTGGAAAAATGACGTTAAATCGCAATGTTGATAACTTCTTTGCTGAAACTGAACAAATTGCATTCCATGTTGGTCATGTTGTTCCGGGAATTGATTTTTCAAATGACCCATTGTTACAAGGGCGTTTATTCTCTTATACAGATACACAGCTTATCCGTTTAGGTGGACCAAACTTCCATGAGTTGCCGATAAACCGTCCAGTATGCCCATTCCATAACAATCAGCGTGATGGTTACGGTCGTATGACAATCAATAAAGGACGTGTTGCTTATGGAAGAAATGGATTACAAAATGATACACCACATGTAGTGGATCAAAAAGACGGTGGCTATGCTCATTATCAGGAAAAAATTGAAGGTCGTAAAGTACGTGCACGTAGCCTGTCATTTGAAGATCATTATTCTCAGGCCCGTCAATTCTGGTTAAGCCAAACGCCTGTAGAACAGGAGCATATTATTGATGCCTTCTGTTTTGAATTAGGAAAAGTCGAAACAATTGAAATCCGTAAAGCTGCAGTAGATATGTTTGCACGAGTAGACCGTGCGATGGCTGAACAAATTGCACAGCGAATTGGTGTATCCGCACCGGATGCGTCAATCGAGCAGGTAACTGACTTGCCACCATCAGATGCTGTAAGTATATTAAAAAACCAAGTGCCGATTTTAAAGGCTAAAAAGGTTGGTATTATTATTGACACAAACAGCAATGTGGATGATCTAATTCAAAATTTGGAAAATGAAGGGGTTATTGTTGAGTTGATTAGTGATAAGCAAGGCATGATCAATAACCGTGAAATTGATCATACATTAGATACAGCAGACCCTGTTCTTTACGATGGGCTATTTGTGGCAGCAAGCTTTACAGATGTAGTACAAAACCGTAAAATGCAAAGATTTGCAGATGAAATATTCAATCATTATAAAGCACTAGGTTATATTGCATTTGAAAGTATGGATAAATTGTATGCAAATGCACCGGGTGTTGTAACAGCGCCTGATGAATTTATCAATGCTTTAAAAATGGGCCGCCATTTTGACCGTACAGATGCAACGGGATGATGGTAATCTAATAAAGCAACTAGCATAAAGGTTTTAAAAGGCATTTTTCTCTTTTAGAAAAATGCCTTTTTGTTGCACATAAAATATTATTCTCAAGTTATTTTCTTTAGTCCATGGTATATGTCCTTGTAATTTAAATGAAGAAAACATCATCTTACTTTTTATTGTTAAATTGCTAGTTTACTAGAGTATGATATTATGAATGGGTATAAGACCCAAGATGAAAGTTCAATGACAAAGAGAGTTATCGGATTATTTGGACATTACCGAGAGCTCTTATTAATAAAAAAGGGGGGAATTTATGCAGTAACTAGAATAAAAACTATAAGTGTATTAGAATTGAGGCCGTTATAACCAAGGCGGAAATATATTATTACAGGATAGTATTTTAAAGGGTAAACCATGTTAATATGGATTCTGAAAATCTTATGTGAGGAATAACCTAAGTTTTCTTTCTTATACATACTGATCCGTAGTTATACAGAAAAAAAGGGAGTGAGGCGTTTGAAAAATATATTAAAAATTGGAAGCGCATTTATTGGCGTGATTGTGGGTGCAGGGTTCGCTTCAGGGCAAGAAATACTGCAATACTTTACGAGCTTCGGAACACTCGGGATATTCGGAGCAATTTTATCAACTGTACTGTTTTCAGGCATTGGTATGCTTTTAGTATGGCTAGGCAGTTATACTAAAACGACTTCACATAAAGATGTTATTTACAGAATTAGCGGGCGTTACCTTGGAACTGTCATCGATTTAATTCTTATCTTTACGTTGTTTGGTGTAGGTGTCGTTATGCTAGCCGGGGCAGGTTCAAACTTAAACCAACAGTTTGGATTACCGATCTTTGTAGGTACGACTCTTATGACGATACTCGTATTATTGACAGGTTTTTTAAAGGTAAATCGAGTCGTTTCTATTATTGGAAGCATTACGCCGATTCTCATTATTTTTATTATATTTATTGCGATATATAGTTTTCTAACAATGAATGGAACTTTTACATCGTTAAACGACATAGCACAAGCCACACCGACAACTCTGCCAAACTGGTTTATTTCCAGTATTAATTACGTTTCATTTAATATCGCTGTTGGAGCTTCGATGTCAATTGTAATGGGCGGGGCAGAAAAAAATCCAAAAACTGCAGCAATTGGTGGATTAGTTGGTGGATTTGTTTTAGGAATACTAATTCTCTTAATTCATTTAGCTATTTTCTCGAAAATCGAAGAAGTTGGAACGTTGGACATGCCAATGCTGGGGATAGTTAGTAATTTATCGCCAACACTAGGTATTGTAATGTCATTAGTTATCTTTGGTATGATCTATAATACAGCAGTTGGAATGTTCTTTTCTTTCTCAGCTCGTTTTGCAGAATCAGGAACACAGAAATTTAAAATATTCTTCGTCATTACAATGATTGTTGGCTATTTAGCAAGCTATGTAGGATTTACTGGGCTAGTTAGTTATTTTTATCCTCTAATTGGTTATTTGGGGATTATCCTAATTATTGTTCTACTAGCTTCTCCTTTTATAATTAAGAGACAAGGTGCAAAAAATCAGTAAATTAGAAGAAAACATATATTAGATATTTTATAGACCCGCTCATAAAATTGAGCGGATCAGACTGTAGACAAACTCGAAGAAATTCGGGATTGCCTACAGTCTTTTTTATTAAAATAAAGTAATTTTACTTGAATTGGTGTACGTGAACGCAAAAATAGTTGAATAAATTTTACCCGGCCCCTTTATTGCATTTAGGGAAGCCGGGTATTTTTATTTTTTGTGTATGTGATAATCAATATGTAGAAACTTCATTCCAAACAGTTTCATATCATGGGTTGCGATAAGCAATCCTTTGTGTTCCTTTATCACAAAATACTCATGTAGTGGTAGTTTGAATACATAGGAACCAATCGCCAAATACGTACCGGCATCGCCTTGTCCATCACTCGTTAAGTACAGTACGCCGTCTTTTGCGGAAAGCTGTAAGATTCCGTGCATTGAAGAGAATGGCAAGGGCAGTGCGATATTCATATAGGTATTAGTTGCATCATTATGCTGCGAATAAATCGCATTAAATACGGGTTCGCCATTAATCGACCGTTGCCAAACGCGCGGTTTTTCTCGCCCATCATTTTGCGAATCGACTTCCAAAATTTCACCGTCCATCACAATCGTTTTTGAAGAGAACGGTAAATTCAGCTGTCCCATTTTCCGGCTAATAAACTGATACACAAAAGCAAAGGGTTTAAACCATGTTTCCCATTGAACAGACGCTTTTAATTCAAACTGCGTTGTTCGTTCGTAAAACTCAACGATTAAAACAGGGATTTCCATTTTATTAAGAAAAGATGCCATATCATCGACCAATCCACGCGCTGGTTTGTTTGTTGGAGAAAATCGCCCGCGAATTTTACTTACCGGAAATGAGTAATCGTTATGCTTTGTCGGCGGAATATAAAGACTCCAGGCGATTACAACGGCAATACCAAACCCTAAACAATTTAAAAGCCCATGAAAGTCCAGCATATCCGGAATATCTACAATAATCATTCCAGTTAAATTACTGTAAGCGTATAAAAATGACCAAATGATTGTAAAACACAATGTTATAAAGGCCAGCCGGATAAATAAGCTTTGCACACGCGGCAACCGCCATTTCATGACATAAAAGCTAATACTGAAAATAGCAAGTACATATAAGCTGACCGAAATGATTTCAACAATTCTTGAAAAGGTAATTCCGACAGCTACTAGCATTGGTCCTGCGGCAATAACGGCACAGCAAAATTTATAGTATCGAGTCATATGAAGACGACCAATCAATCCGACTGTAATACAAAGTAAAAAGGCGGAATAATGAAAGTGAATAGCAGTTAGCCATGTAATAATCGGACTAAATCCTGTATTCAACTGTAACTGGAATGCCAAAAACCATAGTCCACCCATCACAATATAAATCAGTCCGATATCAATCATTATTTCAGCCGTGTTCGTAAATCCCCGTCTCAAAAATCGGTTGACCCCATGGGAAGCAATGACAAGTGTACTTAGCAAATAAGCAAGCACACAAAGTAGGATGAGAAAATCCTGTTGCGTGAAATACAGCATTGTTACAGCAAATTGGCCGATTACAATAATCAGCTTTTGCCAATTTTTCAGCAAAACTAACTGTTCCAGTATGACTGGTACAAAGATCAGTTGTGCCAATGTTAAGTAGTAGTACATTGATGTTGGCTCATTAAATAACAGTAGGGCAGCCATACAAGTAAGACCGATGCTTGTTAAAGGTCTACTGAGCACACGGCGTAAACTGACCAGCATACATCATCATCCTTCCAAACAAATCATTGTAAATGGAGACATGGATCGTATACACATCCAGCACATCATCATATCCTTCTGTCACAACTACGCGACCTGTCAGCTTCCTGGGCAAGGCAACCTCTGTCTTGCCAATTACAGCACGTTGGTCTACGGAACGGATCATTAAGAAACCGTCCTTCGTAACATTCATTTTTAAATCCGAGTAGAACAGTGCCGGATCCCCTAAATAATCTTTTACGATTTGCCGCTCCAAATCGACTGTCATTGTAGCATTGAACTTGCGTGTTGTCTGATCAAAGAAAAAAGTACGTTCCCAATAGACTTCGGCTTCTTTTTCATTGTTCATTTTCGCTGTATTCTTTATTGTAAAGGGAATTTCCTTGCCATACTCAGGAAAAAGAAAATCGGTTTTCGTAAACAAATGATACATCGGACGTAAAAAACGCGGTCCGGAATGAATGACTTGCATTGTTCCTTGAGCATGAAAAGGCTGACCTAATGGAAGGCGGTATCTTTCCTGCAGTTTTGGATGAAGCCTGTTAAAGTCATTTGCCAACAATGTTACGTAAATCATATTAAGCACCTCTTTTTCGTTTGCAAAATCTTGCAGTCGGTAATTCTTTTGTCAGTAGTAAAGCAATGATGGAAGCAAACCATAATCCAATATTCAGTGTGACGACATTAAATGGAGCCGTTGCAACTGTGGGTGCCGCAATGATTGCGCTTAATGTCAGCAAAGGGAACAACACAATTTGCGCCTTTAGCAGCAGTTGTTGCAATTTGGGTACCAAAAAAAGTAACCCAATCATCATTTCCAAAACGCCAATCCAAATAATTGCCGTGGACGCTTGGCCCAATGATAGCGGTGACAGTTTCATCAGCATATCAATCTCAAGCGGATGCTTCATCAGCACTTTCGGTACGAGACCTTGGTACATCCACGTAAAACTAAATAGAAAGCAGAGCAAATAATAGCTGAAAAATCGTCGGTATTGTGTGGCCGGTTTTTCTCCAGATTCAATCCACCTTGCGAGTACATTAAAACTAAGTGCGGTAGCCCAACCGATTACAGGGCGAAACAGCTGATCGAATAATTGACCGAGTTGACCGAATCGGACGTCGTAGTCATACTGGGTGAGAAAAGTTACATGGTCACCATTCGGTATATATTGCCAATAGCCGCGACCTTCCTTAATAGGGGAGATCCGTTGCGGTGTCCCGAAATGGAGCGAAGAGGTTTTAACACCACTTGCTTTTTCGTGTGTTCCTTTACTTTCCCCCCAACCGGCTACCGACAGACCCGGCATCACTTTGGTTGTATATGTAAATGTTTGAGGAGCATCCTCATGTTGTTTTTCAATATAGGTAATCGATGTAAATCGCAAATCCCACTGTTCATGTAGGTCGGGCTGCTGTGTATAGTGCCATACTTCTTCAATCGAGCTGTCTATTACGGTTTCCACATAAATCGGCTTTTTCTTCAAGATGTTCAGCTCCTTTATTAAAAAAAAATGTATTCTTTTCATTCATCATACATTAATTTAACCATCCTGATTAGACAGAAATAATAGAAAAATTTTTTAATAGAATGAATACCGATATTTTACAATATGAAGTTTTATATGCTATGGATCGATTGAATAACCGAATTATAGGGGGAAAGCAATGGACCTTATTTTGAAACGAAACCAATTAATGTCTGATATTAACTTCCAGTAAGATAATTCCAACCGACAAGACCCGTTCATAAAATTGAGCGGGTTTTTTTATGTTTATCTTTTATGAAATATAAATTAATGATTTTATTGACAATAAATGGAGTGATTATGTATATTGTATATAAAGTATATATACAATATGAATTGAGGATACAAGCATGCAAATTTTAATCGCTCACAATTCGAAAGAACCGATTTACGAGCAAATCTTTAATCAAATAAAGAAAAGTATTTTGGCTAACGAACTTCCTTCGGGATATGCTTTACCTTCTATGCGTAATATGGCAAAAGATTTAGAGGTCAGTGTCATTACGACAAAGCGCGCATATGAGGAATTGGAAAAGGCCGGATTAATTTACTCTGTTGTCGGGAAGGGCTCCTTCGTTTCGGAGCAAAATATCGAAATGATTATCGAAAGAAAACAAAAAGTAATTGAAGAACAGTTAAGTCAGGCTATAAAAAACAGCAAGGAAATCGGTTTAAGTTTAGATGAACTAAAAGAAATTATGACATTGTTATATGAGGAGATGGATTAATGGAATCAATTATACAATTTACAAATGTGAATAAAGCATTCAATGATTTTGCTATTAAGAATCTTACCTTTGAAGTTAAAAAAGGATTTGTTACAGGTTTTGTAGGGGCAAATGGCACAGGGAAATCTACGGCGATTAAGCTGCTTATGAATTTACTACAGCCTGACAGTGGGGAAGTAAAGGTTTTCGGATTAAATTATAAAGATCATGAAAAAGAAATCAAACAGAAAATTGGTTTCGTATATGACGATCATGTGTTTTATGAACATCTCACGTTGCAGGAAATGAAGAATTTAATTCAGCCAGTATATGCACAATGGGACGACGAGCTTTTTTATAAATATGTTGAACAATTCCAATTACCTTTAAAGAAGAAAAAGTTAAAAACCTTCTCTAAAGGGAGGATGATGAAAGCCTCACTGGCAATTGCTTTGTCCCATCACGCAGAACTAATAATTATGGATGAACCGACAGCAGGGCTGGATCCGGTGTTCAGACGCGAATTTTTAAATCTATTGCATGAGATTGTACAGGATGGTGAAAAAACGATTTTCTTTTCTACTCATATCACGTCAGATTTAGATCGGATTGCAGATTATATCGTTTTCCTGCACAATGGGGAACTAATATTTATGCATGAATTTTATACGATCACAGAAAAATATGCGCTCGTTAAAGGCGGGTTGAATTTACTTGATCCGGACACTGAGAAAGAATTTATTGCGATTCGAAAAACGGAACTTGGATTTGAAGGTTTGTCATCTAATAAAGAACGGACCATGCAATTATTTGGAGAATTAGCTTTATACGAAACAGCATCATTGGAAGATATTATGTTCTATACAAAGAAAGGCGGAGAGAAGGGTGTATCAATTAGTTAAAAAGGATTTAATCATTCATAAAAAAATGCTGATGGGTATGTTTCTTGTTTTGCTTATTTATATGTACATCGATATTCCGATTATTTTTCTAGGAATATTATTTTCCATGACATTGACATTAAACCTATTTTCAACGGATGAAAAGCGACATGCGCAAATGTTATTAAGCTCATTACCTTTTACGCGTAAAGAAATTGTCAGTTCAAAATACATTTCAGCAATACTTTTTATTTTATTGATAGTATTAGCGATAACTGGTGGTAGCTTATTATTTCAACAAGTGTTACCAAACGGGTTTCATTTATTAATGATTGCAATTGGATCGTTATTTGTCGTTTCTTTTATGTATCCAGTTGCCTATAAATTTACTAGTAAATATGTGAACATCACATTCTTCACATGCTTCGGACTTTATTTGGCAATAATTATGTTTTTCAACCCTAATTTAAATGATCAGATTCGGGAAACTTTCACCAAAATAATGAGTTTAGGTGAATCGCAGCTTATTTTATATGCAGGCCTTACCTTGGTGATTACGTACATTCTATCCTGGTTATTATCAATTCGAATTTATGAAAAGAAAGTGTTTTAAAAATCCCTTTAGGAGGAGTTTTTATGAAACTAATAAAAAAACAGTCGTTACTTCCTATTTTAGCCTTTTTATTATTACAAGTGGTTTTTGTAATAATGGAGTTTACAGGCTGGATTCCTCGTTTAAGAGAAATAGACGGGAATTTATTTGGTACCATTACAGATACCCTGCTGTTTAAAGATTGGTTTAACTTTTACGATACGCCGTTCTTTAACCTGATCACCGTCTTTTTAGGAGTGCTCGTTATTATAAATATCATAGTCAGTTTATTATTCAAAAAAATAAAGGTTTTTTAATACAGTTAATCAAGCTTCCAAACCATTTATAAAGGAAAATGCCTAAAATAGCGCATTTTCCTTTTTCTAATTTAAAAGATTTCAAAAGTAGTTCGGCTGTCATTTTCATATTTCGAAGCTATCGCCTGTTCGTACAATGCTGTGATATGCTCCCCATTAGGTAGACAGATTGTAAGTAGCATTTTGGGACGTTATTTTGAATTGATATGAATACTACAAGTTTATAATCTCATTTATAATCTGTTTCAACCCATCATTCAAACCTAATAAATTATGATATTTCTCCGTTACAAAAACATAACTCTGATTTGTACTTTCAGATGTAAAGATATAGTCGAATTCTTTAATTTCCGTGGCATATTCCTTATCAACGAATACCTCTGTACTAGCTTCTACTTTGTATATATTCACTTTATATTGAATTGTATTATCATTTAAATACTCGATAACATATGTGGATTCCTTATTTAATAATTTTTTTTCGGATTTTTTTAATTCAAAAAAGGGCTTTTCATATATATTAACCATATCGTTAAAAAAATCATCGTTCTGAGTATATTCAAAAATTTGTTTATTTGTATCGCTATCTTTTACGATGATTAAATCGACTGAGGATATGTTATTTAATATTTCCCCTATGTAATTCACTTTATTTTGCTCACTCCAAATAGAAAAAATTACTCCCCCAAAAACAAAAAAGGCTATTAAAAATATCCATTTCTTCATATGACACCCCTAATAATAGTTATTTAATCTATATTCGATTTGTTATTTAAAATACCTTTAGAACATTCCCAAAGTGAATTTTAGGCAAATTCTAAAATACTTATTGCACCTAAAGATCGGTAGTTTAATAGGAAAAGCCATGCTTAAAAAAATCGAGCTCGATTGCTAATTTACATCTGTGATATTCCATAGATAAAAATACAAAGTAATAAACTAACAATGGTTAAGCCAGCAACTGGAATAGCAAAAACTTTATTGTTTTTAAATTCATAGATTGCTGTAATTGCACCTGCGACGCATAATACTAACCATACTGGTATAAACACAGCATCCGCAATATTTGTTGGTAAAAGAGCGTAACCACTAACTAAGTAAAATACCCAATGAAAAACCAACAGTCCTACTATTACATAAGAAAATTTTCGAGGTGGGTTTCCTTTTTGAACTGTTCTAACAGCCATAAATACAGGAATGGAAAACGTTAAAAATGCAATAATGCCAACAACCATTAAAAATATTAATGAAATTCCAATGATGAACACTCCCTATCACAATATCTGATTTTGTAATCTGACTTATTTTACAATAAAAGGTTGCATACCCTTATTATTGAATGCAAGTAAAACAAGTACCAAACCGACGTTTGATAACATTTGTGGTGCTCGACTTTTTAAATCCTATAATTACTGTTTTCTCCCCAATATCCAGATATCACGTTGAATAAATTAGAATTTTTAATAAATAGGAGATATGCGCAAAAATTAGCATTTATTCATAGTTTTTAGAATAAAATGTCATGTAAGGGTTTCCTTTTTTGTTCTGAATAGCTAAACTAGCAGTATAGTATAAAAAATTAGGAGGAATTTCATGAAGAAAAAATTATTTTTAGTTTCTGCTTTATCATTATCATTGGCACTTGCTGCTTGTAATGGGAGTGATGACAAAGAAAATGGGGGAACTGACGCAACTGAAAGTTTGGAAACAAACATCGTAACAATTGCAACAGGTGGTGCGAGTGGGCCTTATAATATCATCGGTACAACGCTTGCGGATCAATACGTGAAAGAGTTTGATGTGAACTCTCGTACGCAAACAACGGGTGCATCTGTAGAAAACATTAATTTATTGGAACAAGGGAAAGCAGAAATGGCATTTGTCATGAGTGATGCTTTGTCACAGGCAATCAATGGAGAAGTGAGTTTTAATGAACCGATAAAAAATGTTTCTCAAATCGCAACATTGTATCCGAACGTTGTACAGATAATTACAAAAGAAGGATCGGGAATTAATACAATTGAAGATTTAAAAGGAAAACGCATAGCTGTTGGAGATCAAAACTCAGGTGTAGAAATTAATGCCCGCGTATTACTGAATGGGCACGGGATTACATATGAGGATGTTAAAGTCGATTACTTAGGGTATGCGGAAGCAGCGGATGGCTTAAAAGCTGGAACAATTGATGCAGCCTTTTTAACGAGTGGCTTACCAAATGCTTCTGTCATGGAGTTAGCTGAAACAACAGGTATCCAATTAGTATCCGTAAACGCTGAAAAAGTAGCAGAAATTGCAAAAGAACATCCGTACTTTATTTCGTATGATATCGCAGTAGATACGTATAAAAATGAAGAAGCGATTACAACAGCGGCCGTGCCAAACGCACTGGTTGTTCGTACAGATATGGGTGAAGATGATGTATATGATTTAACGAAGCAATTCTTTGAAAGTTTACCTACTCTTCAAAATTCACATCAAGCTGCAAATGATATTACATTAGACGCTGCACAAGAAAGCGTTGTGGCACCAATTCACCCAGGTGCACAACGTTATTATGATGAGCAAAAGAAGTAAGAGCTTTAAAATCGGAGGAGCGGTAGTAATCGCCCTCCTTTTCGCTTCTTTTTTCTTTAAATTTTCATCACTAACTGTTGAAGCGGATAATCAGATGTACTGGACTTGGCAAGATACTTTTGGACTGGCATGGATCCATTCGGTGGAAAAAGAGGAATGGGTGGAGTTTTATGAATTAAAAAATGATCAACTTCTTTTAACCCACACATCATTTAAAACGTTCGGGGCGGGGGTCCCCAGCACACCGAATGACGGGAAAAATACTGTGCTTGAAAACGGCTATGTGACGATGGACATCGACAGAATGTTTCGATCTCTGCAATTAGTTGTATCTGAGAACGTACAAAGCACACTGCTGTTAGAAGAAAAGGAAGTTCCATTATATAAGCTGACAAAAAATTATGAAGTCGTTACCATTTCCGTAACGAAACTCTCTTTATGGGATATGGTATTTAAGGGGGTAAAGTTATGACAGAAGGAAAAAAAGAAACGGTGTTAGCTGAAGAAATTTCGAGTGAGAAAGTACAAGAAGTACTCGAAAAATACGATACTGATTCCAAAGTACGGAAATACAGTAACAAAAGTATGGTCATCCTGCTGAGTGTCTTAGGCATTCTATATTCACTATTTCATTTGTATATTACGTTTAATCCGATTCCGACCCTGTTAATGCGTTCAATTCATTTGCTTTTTGCTATGGGTCTTGTGTTTTTAATCTATCCAACCTTCAACAAACAACGAAGAGACAAAATTCCTTTTTATGATTGGATATTATTTGCTTTAAGTATTGGAGCTTGTGGCTACTTATTTGTAGAATATCAAGATATTGTTTCAACACGAGGCGGTATTCCAAACACGGTAGATATTATCGTTGCCATCATGGCTGTACTATTGGTACTGGAAACTGCAAGGCGTGTAACAGGTTGGGTTTTACCGATTTTGGCATTAGTATTCTTAAGTTATCCGTTCTTCAGTCACCAAGGATGGCTACCACGTATGATGATGACACGAGAGTTTGATTTAGGTGATATTTTCGGTCAATTGTTCTTAAAAACGGAAGGATTATTTTCAACAGCCATTGGAGCTTCCGTGCAATTCATCTTCCTATTTATTTTGTTTGGTGCTTTTTTATCTAAATCTGGAATGGGTCAATTCTTTAACGATTTAGCACTTGCTTTAGCAGGACATAAACAAGGAGGACCTGCCAAAGTATCGGTTATCTCTAGTGCATTTATGGGGAGTATTAATGGTTCAGCCGTTGCGAATGTTGTCGGAACAGGAGCTTTTACTATTCCTTTAATGAAGAAAATCGGGTATAAAAAAGATTTCGCTGGAGCCGTAGAGGCAAGTGCCTCCATAGGTGGACAAATTTTGCCGCCTGTTATGGGAGCGAGTGCGTTCATTATGGCGGAAACAACAGGAATTAGTTATGGTACGATTGCACTTGCTGCCATCATCCCCGCACTTTTATACTTTTTAGGTGTAATTATGCAAGTACACTTTCGAGCAGGTCGTGATGGATTAAAAGGGATTCCAAAGCCAGACCTCCCACGTGTAAAGGAAGTATTATTAGACAAAGGTCATTTAATCATTCCGCTTGTGGCGCTGGTTGCACTACTCGGTTCAGGAATGCCTGTTGCACATGCTGCCTTTTGGACAATTGTTTTAACCGTTGTTGTGGCAGCTGTTCGAAAACATACACGCATGTCGTTTAAAGATATTTTGTTCGCGTTAGAAGACGGAGCACGTCAATCTCTTTCAACTGTTATTGCCTGTGGTGTTGTTGGTATTATTATCGGTGTAGTGAATTTGACAAGCTTTGGTTCAACTTTAACGTCTGCCATTACTACACTTGGTTCAGGTAGCTTATTTTTGACATTATTCCTTACGATGATTGCTTCAATTATTCTCGGAATGGGGCTTCCAAGTATTCCAGCATATATTATTACAGCAACGATGGTCGCACCTGCACTTGCGGATTTTGGAGTTCCGCTTTTAGTGGCGCATATGTTTGTGTTCTATTTCGGTATTTTTGCCAATATCACACCACCTGTCGCACTTGCTTCATTTGCTGCAGCAGGGCTTTCGGGAGGAAGTCCTATGAAAACTGGCGCCGTGTCCGTTCGCTTAGCACTCGCAGGATTTATTGTCCCGTATTTATTCGTATACGCTCCTGCGATGCTCTTAATTGATCCGACAGGACTACCAATGAACGCAACTGAATTTCCGTGGGCATCGATACCCGACATTTTATCAGTAACCGTTTCATCAATTTTGGGTGTAGTGGGGATTGGTGCGGCACTCGAGGGGTATTTCAAAACCTATATGAACGTAATCACCCGTATCATTTTAGCAGCAGGTGCATTATTACTCATAGTCCCTGAGTTCTATACGGATGTAGTTGGTGGTTTAATTGTAGTGGGCATTTTTGTATTTAATACGTTACAAAACACTAGAGAAGAAAACCTAGCAAAAGAAGTCGTTGAATAATATAAAGAAAACGTAAGATTCTCCAATTTTCAAAATAATAAAAGGAAAATGCGAAACTCTAGCATTTTCCTTTTTTATTTCAAATTTAAAAGATTTCAAAAGTAGTTCGGCTGTCATTATCATCTGTAATATAGGCTACATTTTCATATTTCGAAGTTATCGCCTGTTCGTACAATAGTGTAAGGACTTGCGGATCTTTTGCATAAATGGTTACATAGGAACAATCGACAAGTAAAAGTACAAATTCACATTGGCTGTTCAAAAAATCTTCATAAGTAGTAAAATCTCTCACATGAAGAGGATCAGGAAAAGCTTTTAAGTCCGCAAATAGTACATAATAATCGCTTTCAGAAATTCTTTTATAAAAAGCGTCTCCTGTATATACATGTGGTTTCGGGAATAGGGGGCTACCTAATTGATCATTTTCAATATAATAAGCCTCCTCACCACCAGTCTTCCAAAAATAATTTTTGAAATCGAAAGCATTTAATATGTCTAGCAAGTATTGTCCGTATCTGTTTGGAATCTCAAAAGATAGTCCTCTCATCTGAAATTCTTCCTCCTTCCCAATCTTCTAACATCACGGCAATGGTATGATGCATAATTTTATCTCCTCAGTTCAAGTAGTCTGCCTCACTATAGTAAGGGCCAAAGTCACTTTCATGTGTTACTACGTATGTCCAAGTAAAATGCTCGTCTACAATATAGACATCTTCTTCCTGTTCAAAATAAGTCGCTTTTAGTGTGTTTGCTCGTTCAATTAACAAAACTTCTGGTAATCGTTGATGAAACACGTAGCACTTTGGTTTCGTTTTCATATCAAAGGCTTTGTTAGCGGCTGTTTTTACAAAATGGGATTTTCGTTCATTGCTAAAAACATGCCATAAATAGCCACAGTAATAACGATCTCCGTAAAGATATAATTTTTCTTTTTCACTTTCATTTAAATGGTGAACGAAAGCATCTTCCCAGCGTTTACGGAAATAGGGGGCAAAGTAGAGATATTCTTTAAATTTGATATTATTTTTTTCAAGCTGCTTGATTAATTGATCCATATATACCTCCAATGATTTGATATATGTTACTACCATTAAACCTGAAAATCAACTGGCTAGCCAGGGCGGAAATTTGGTTACTCCAGAATAGGATATGGAGAAAACCGTGATTTGAGTGAAGCACAGCATGATTACGGGCAATAAGTGCAATGATAAACAAGGATTATGAATATTTAGAAGGAATTCTTGCCCCTACAGTAAAACTTAATAAAGAGCATAATACGATTTTACGAGTTTACATTTGTTTGGAAAGAGAAGAGTGGGAATTATCTACTGGAATCAATTTATACTAATTAGGGTAATTTCAAATAACAAGAAAATGGTAACAGGAGGAAAAATGAAAAATATTAGAGGGCTTTTAATTTTAGTCATAAGTTTGCTTATGCTTTCTGGATGTAATGAGGATGAAAAGCAACCGGTTTCTACTACCAACACTGAAGAAATTAGTCTAGACAAAGAAACTGAAAAAGAATTATTAGCATTGACTGAAGAGATATTTTCGCTGTTGAAGGAGTCTAACTACGAAAAAGTAGCTGAAAAGGTTGATTCAGAACATGGAGTTACTTTTGCATTCTATGCGGATTTTGGGAATCCCGAAGGCTATGGAGGAGAATATGTAAACTTAACAAAGCAGGAGATAAGTAAAAGTAATGATACAAAGTATTTATGGGGAGCAGATGAATCAGATAAAGAATTTGAAATGTCCTTAGATGAATATGTTCAACAGTTCCTCTTACGAAGCTGGGGAAGAAGAGAAGTAGATTATAGTATTATTACATTCAATGAACCAGCAGAGAATTTTGCAGGTGTTTTTAATACCATCCATGATTATTATCCGGATGCTAAATACGTAGAATACTATTCGCCTGGAGAAACGGAGCATTTGTTCCAATCACTGCGGTTCATCTACCAAGAAAGAGATGGAGAATGGTATCTTATCGGAATAGCTCGTGATGTAGCTACTTTATGACAAATTGCATGTAATGTTTGTTTTAAGTAAATTCATTCCTAAGCATTTGGTGCTGGGCTCCATTTGATAGCAGGCGAGTTATTAATAATAAACTAAATTCCAGATCATAAGGAGTAGGCCTTTAATCTGGAATTTAGTTTCAAGCAATAATATTGAATTGGCTTATTTAGAAATCATCAAATCCTAAATTTACCGGCTCTAACGGCAGGTCTCCATCAGAACCAATCATATTTGTAGTGGCTACGGATTTCTCCACTTCTTCAAATTTAATCCCATCAATCCATGCTTCTCCTGCTCCAGAGAGTAAAAGTCCAAAATGAATAGAAGCACTATCTTCGGGTACATCCAGTACAATCGAGTAGTAGTTCCAATCTGTCGTACCATGGATAGCACGATTGTCCATATTATCAAATTGGAGTAAATCTCCGTTTTTAGAGTCAATACGGCACCACGCACCACATTTCATCGCTTCCTTTGTTTTGATAAAACAAGACATTTTGAAGCGTTTGCCGACCCAATTTTTTGCCGAAAAAGATTGCATCATTGTGCCAAATTGCACCTCATCCATAGCTCCCGTGCAACCTAGATAACCGGATTTTGTTCCGGTATGAAATACTTTAGTATCTGCTTTCATCGTGTACGCTGCTGGATTTGTCCCACTTAAAAACCAGCCCTTTACTTCGTTTGATGTCGTCATTTCCTGTTCCTCCGTTCGCATAATTGATTTCATTAGATTGCGGTATTTTCCAGGTGGCATATTGTATAGCTCTTTGAATGCTCTAGTAAACGCTTCTTGAGACTGGAAATGGCATTCAAGTGAAATTTCCATAATGCTTAAATCGGAATGCAGCAGGAATAGAGAAGCCATTGCAAGACGCCTTTTTCGAATATACTCTCCGATCGTTAAACCCGTTTCCTTTTTAAAACTTCTTGTTAAATGAAACTTAGAATAGCCAATTTTCTTTGCATAATCTTCTAGTTGCCAATGTTCCAAAAGATGATCCTCTAGTGTAGTAATGATATCCTGCACGATTAAACTATACATTGCTATCCACCTCTAGAATTAGTATAACGGAGAAATGATTGATTTTTTTGATAATTATTGCGGTACGGGTTTTTTCGCTCAAAATGGATTCAGTATGTAACGTAGTGGTACATATAAAAAAATTATAAAATATTTAATTGTAATTAAAGTAAACGATGTTTACTTTTCGGTTTTTATCAGATAGAATTTTAGTTAAAAGGAGGATATTTAATGATTGAAATAGATAATAACGTGAAATATTCATTTGGAGATTTTTTGAATAAGCGAACAGCATTGAATGATTTAGACAATCCATTTCTCCAAAAGGTGTTACAAAATTTCACTGGCTCCGGATTTGAAGATCTAATTAACACGATAACCCCTTTTAGTGAAAAAGTATCGAATGATTGGAGAAAAGCTATTTCTGAATATGCCCGTCCTGAAAATCATCCGAAGATCCGCCATTTCGATGCTTTTAATAATCGAATTGATAGAATAATTCGACCGCAAGAGGCCGTGCAAGTAACAAAGGAAATTTTTAGTGAGGCTATGTTTTCTGAACAAAACGTAGGATATGCAGGAATTATTAAGCGCTATTTATTGCATAGCAATGGAGAAGCGGCGATTTCATGTCCTCTTGTATGTACTGATGGACTGATTGCTTTAATAGAGGCTTTTTATGATGAGGTGCCAGAAGAGGTGAAATACATTCATCAACATGTGAAAGAAGGTATTGATGGGAATTTTGGCATCGGTGCTCAATATATGACCGAAATGCAAGGGGGCTCTGACATACCGGCAAATGTTTTAAAAGCGGTCCCCGAAGGAGATATGTACAGATTATACGGGCATAAATTCTTTTGTTCTGCTGTTCATTCGGATTACGCGGTGGTCACAGCAAGAATTGAATCTACGGATCATGTTGCGACATTTATCGTTCCTTCATGGTTACCAGGTAATAAAGAAAAAGAAACTCGTAATCATTATGAAATTAATCGCTTGAAATGGAAAATTGGCACAAGTGAATTACCATCAGGAGAAATACAATACGACGGAGCACTTGCTTACAAAATAGGACCAGAAAATAAAGGTGTTGCTCTCGCAGTAAGTTTAGTATTAACGAGATCGCGATTAGATATTGGCTTTGGAAGCGGTGGGTTCTTAATGCGTGCTGCACGGGAAGCGAAATTATATGCATCGTTTAGAGATGTGTTTGGTAGAAAAATTGAACAGTTTCCAATGGCAGCTGCACAGTTAGCCGATTTAGAATATGCAGCAAAAAGGACCGTTGCAACAGCTTTCGAGGTTTATAAGAGATTTGAACAATTACAGAATGCTACAGAATTAGAAGCTTTCGCAATGCGCGAGCTTATATTACTACAAAAAATCTATACCTCCAAAGAAACAGTTGATAAATTACGATTGGCAATTTCTATATTTGGTGGTAATGGGGCTATTGAGGATTTCAATGATATCGCCAGATTATTTCGAGATAGCTTAGTAAATGAATTATGGGAAGGACCTCGTAATGTGTTATTAGCTCAAATGTACCGAGATTTACTAAAGTCGCAGTGGTCGATAGAAGATGTGTTAAAGCAGATGTTTCCGCAACTTTCAAAGGGTGAAATAACTGAATGTTCAGATGAAATAAAGGAGATAGCTTCGATTAATTTAGTGGATTTTCCGAATTCAGAAAATATGAAAGCTGCTCGTAGATGGGAAGCATTGTGGGAAGAATTATTTGTTTCATATCAAGAATATGTTACAAAGCCATTTGAGGATTTACCAATCTTATAATTTAAGGGGATGGGATTATGAATATTGGACAAGTTTTAGCAAGTCGTGCAGCATTATTAGGAGAAAAAGTAGGATTTATTCATAATGAGAAGCAGATTACTTTTGCAGAAATGAATATGCGAGCAAATAGTTTTTCACAATTTTTACAACAAGAAGGTTTTAAAGCAGGGGATAAGATTGCGTTACTTTGTAAAAATAATGAGCATGTTATTACAGCATTTTTTGGAGCTGCAAAATTAGGCATTGTAACAGTAATTTTAAATTATCGATTACAAGCAGCAGAACTTCAGTATATTGTAGAGCATAGCGATACAAAATTACTCATTCATGATGAAGTGTTTAAAGAAGTTACTTCTCAATTAGAGGTGACGGCAATTGGTACAGATGAGCTTCAGAAGCTTTATAAGATAACAGCACAAGAGCCTTTATATGTAACAGCTGATCATGAACCGATTTTAATAATGTATACGTCAGGTACTACAGGAAAACCAAAAGGTGCTTTACTTTCTCATATTAATTTACAGGCTGCTTCAATTGGTCTTAGCCATACAATTGATTGGTGGGAGCAAGACCGTTTCTTAATGGTAGCGCCTTTCTTCCATATAGGAGGCTTTGCGCCTTTGGTAACTAATATTCATGTAGGGGCTACTATGATTTTAATGGAAGATTTCCATCCAGTTGACGCATGGAATGCAATTCAAAAACATCGAATTACAACAATGATGACTGTTCCCGCGATGTTGTCATTCATGCTACAAACCTATCCGATGGTAAAGCCGGATGTATCTTCATTACGTAATATTTCTTGTGGGGCATCAGTTGTTCCGACATCGCTTATTCTAGGTTTTAGGCAGCTAGGTGTACCGATTCAGCAAGTGTACGGTGTAACAGAGTTTACAGGTGGTGTGTCGTTCTGGAAGGAGACACAGAATAAAGAGAAATTTACGTCAATGGGAAAACCAGTGATGCAATGTGGTATTCGCATTGTTGATATTGAAACAAAGGAACCAGTGTCTACTGGAACAATCGGGGAAATAGTTCTGAGTGGTCCACAAGTGTTTGTTGGTTATTACAAAAACATTGAGAGTTACAATCAAACCGTTCGGAATGGCGAACTGTTCACAGGGGATGTAGGTTATTTTGATGAGGACGGTTTCTTATATGTAGTGGATCGCTTAAAAGATATGATTATCAGCGGTGGTGAAAACATTTATTCTGCAGAGCTCGAATTGACATTAGCACAGTATGAGGCAGTACTTGAAGTAGCTGTAGTAGGTGTTCCTAATGAGCGTTGGGGTGAAGTTCCTCGTGCATACGTTGTCTTAAAAGAAAATCATTCTGTAACAGAAGATGAAATCATTGAATTCTGTAAAGAAAGGCTTGCCTCTTATAAATGTGTAAAAGAAGTAAGTTTTATAGAGCAATTACCTCGGAATGCAGTTGGGAAAATTCTTAAAAACCATTTAAAAGTAGCAAATCCAGTTTAATTTTTTTTATAGGGTGATAGGGTATTAAGCCACTATCACCTTGTTTTATAATCTTTTTTTTAATTGCATAATATAATAGTCAGCGAGCCTTTGGATAGCATCAAAATTAGTTTCATCATTTCGATCTGGTATTTTCTTATATGAAATAATTAAACCGTTTAATGTAGAAAATAATAATTGTGCTTCGATTTTTGCGTTTTCCCCTGCTATCATATTTTCGAGTAAATCCAGGAAATAATTAATTTCATTTGAAATCGGCAATATATTTTTTTCGTTCTCTTTATCTAATGAAAAATAGGTCATAATTTCAAATAATACTTCAGAAATTAACATGTGATGTAAATATGTTTTGACCAATGCTTCCAATGTTTCGGCAGTTTGTAATACATTTATTAGCTCCTGACTTGCAGACTGCATTGCAGCATAATATAAATCTTCCTGGGTATCGTAATATTTATAAATAGATGCTGGTGAAATGCCGGCAGCTTTTGCAATTTGACGGATTGTTACATTTTTGAAGGATTGCTTACTAAATAATTTTATGGACTCTTTTAATATATTTTGTTTTGTAAGTTCACCTTTTGTCTTCATATTTTCTCCTTTAGGAATAATAGTTAATAAATTCATTATATCGATTAATATCGAATATCTAAAGGGGGTGAGAAGATCTTGGAGTCCTTTTCATTCGAAATAGCCAAAAGGGTCAATCGCATCAGTAATTAGAACGATTTTTTAATTCCAATAAAAATAAAGCCCATGCCCATCCGTATTTTTCAATACTTTTAAGTTAGTTGTCTCATTCGAATTGATATAATCCACATGTAAATGTTGATCGTACATATTATTATAAACATGGTAAATCGGTGTTTTGCTGCTTAAATTATTGATCATTGATAATAAGTCTTCCTTTAATTCTAAAGGGAACTGATTAGCAACATGCGTATGAAAAATGACAATTTGTGTTTCTTCATTTAGTTCGCCAATATACTGTGGAATCAACTTTCTGAAATCACCTTCTAATAAAGTTTTCTCACAGTTTAAATGGATTTCGCGCGCCTTTTTTAAATTTTCTTTTCGTTGCTGTTGCTCTGGCCAAATTAAGCATTGGAGCCAATAATAGTCGTCTTCCTCTTTTAAGTCGATAATGTTTAAGTCAATTCCTAAGCGGTTTTTAATTTCAAACGTATCTATCCCGATTAAAGTATCTCCTAAATTCTTCGCGTGTATCTGAAGGGAACTTCCTTTAGCTCCATAATGAATAGGATCAGATTGATGAATTTCATATTGATAATAATCAAGGTTTAATAATAATCCTGCACTTGTTCCAATCTCAATAAGTGTTAATGGTTTGTTACTTCGTTTAAAAATTTCATGGAAAATGGGGTACAGGTAGGCTGCTCGTTGAACCTCATTTGTTTGCACTTTTTTCGTTTGGAATAATTGAATTAACTCGTGTTTATTTTCCTTACAGAAATCCTTTAATAAATGAAAGTTCGTTTCGAATTCGGTTTCTTCCAGGTGAAGAAAACAGTGAGCTAATGGTCGTCTTGATCTTAATGCTAAATATTGCACCGAAGCAAAAAAGAGATTTGGTTTCGGTTGTGTCTTGGGAATATGCTCGATTAAATCCAGCAGAAAATCATCCTGAACGATGCGATGGCACCAAAATTCATATAGAGGGCTGTTATCTTTTGCTTCCATTTCTGCAAAGCGATTAAAAGTTGAGATAATTTGATTTTTTCCCATGTTCATACCTTCTTTCTTTTGAGTGACTTTATCGTATAATAAATATTAAATTAACAGAATTAATAAAAATTAATAAAATTGATTAATATTATTAATTAGAAGAAGGTGAAATCATGGAGCTAAAATGGCTGAAAACTTTTGTGACAGTTTATGAATGCAGCAATTTTAGGGTAGCTGCTGAAAAACTGTTTATTTCGCAACCTAGCATTTCTGTACATATAAAACTATTGGAAGAAGATTTAAAGGTACCTTTGTTTGTGCGAAATCATACGCAAATTCAGCTTACAAGAGAAGGGGAATATTTTTATCCTTTAGCAAAAGAGATTTTAGAGAAGGTTAATGAAAATAAACAGTTATTGATAACGTATTCAAGTTCTGAAAAGATCCAATTATCCATTGCGCTGTCTCCAATATTGGTAACAACAAAACTTCCAGAAATTTTGTATGAATTTATGTCCCATTTTACAAACTACGAGCTTGATATCGTAATAGAAGAATCACATGATATAGATGCTTTAATTCGCTTACAAACGGTCCACCTTGCGATAGGTACAAGCAACAGTAAGTTTATAGATATTCATGCAGAAAAATTACAAACAAGTCCACTTGTTTTAGCATACCCGCCTTCATTCAAAGATGAAGATAAAAAAATATCAATTATCTTGTCAGAACTATTAAAGGAATATCCAATGTTTGTAGGGTATTTGGAGGGAATAGAGCCGCTATTAACACTAATTGAACAAGAGCACAAAATTCCTCGGAAAAATACAATTAAAGAAAGTAATATCGTGAAACAACTAGTATTAGGTGGTTTAGGAATTGGTTTTCTACCTAAGTTTCTCATAGAAGATGAGCTGGCAGAGGCTAGATTGAAAATTTTAGAATTAAAACCACATATGCATTTGTTTCCTGTAGAAATTTATATGAAGCACGTTCGAGAGAGTGAGCAATTATTGCCGTTATTAAACTTTATTAGAGAAAAATATAATTCGAATTTATAACAGCACTAATTAAAAAGCCCTTCTATTTGGATTTTCAGTATTTAGTGGACAAATGTTAGGTCACTGGACAGGCATGCGGTCAATTTCGGATTGAGCACATGCATGTTAAATTTATCTTGATTTGTTTATTTGATTAAAGCGTTCACATTTTAGGGCAGCAGCGCTCGCTTAGATCATGTGCCCGCTTATAATGTTATAGTTATAAATAATTTTAAACTTTTGTACATTGAATTGCGTAAGGAGATAAATAGCGGAAGGAATTTCCGTTATTTCGAAAATGACATAGAAAATAGCCGAAATAAGGGAAGTAAATTCCGTTATTGACCTAAAAAACTTGAAATTTAAAGATTTTATTTAAAATAACGGTAAAACGTTCCCTTATTACCCCAAAAATGAGCTACCTCCTTCAAATAACGGTAAAATCTTCCCTTATTTTAGGTGGGCACTGCATGTTATGGGGATGCATCCATTTATAAGATTTTTGTTTTAAGTAATTCGAGATTGTTAAAAAGGAGACTGAAGATGATGGAACATATACACATACAGCATTTAATGGAAAAATACTTTCTACATGAAACAATCGATAGTCTTCATTTTTGGGGACCTGTCATCCAGTTTTCAACAAGCAATAGTTGCTATGATGAAGTGACACTCCGAATTGAAGGAACGTTTAAGTTGACGCAAAATGGTGAGACAAACGTTGTGAAACGGGAGGCAAACGATAAATTATCCTATTTGACTGCACTCGCTCGTCAGAAAGTTTCGTCAGTTCAATTACTACTACCGAACAATCTTTGCCTTCAATTTGTATCAGGAATGCAGCTAGAAGTGATTGGAGACAATGATCAATTTGAGGGCTGGCAATTACAAGCGCAAGTGGACGATGATATCGTGTTAATCGTAGCAGGACCTGGGGAGCAATTGACGTTATTTGAATAAAGGAGCTACTTATGAAAAAAGTTAGGGGTAAGAAAAGAAAGCTGTGCATGATTGAGCAAAGATTAATCGAGGCAACACGTGTATTTCCACAGACGTATTACAATGAATTGCACGTAATGAAGTTACCGGCTAGTCAGGCTTTCATAGAAGCGTTACGTCCGAAAGAAAGCGCAAGTATAGCACGATTTTTATTAAACAGTGCAACAGCGTTATTACAACAAAAGCCGCATGACACATATAAAATCGTAGTGCTACTGTTTCCACAACAAATGTGGTATTCACAAATCATTGTGTTTGAGTATGGGCAGGCCTATGATGAATTTTTCACAAGGCAAACGCAACAGGGAGCTGGCGTGAGGAGAAAGCCACATTTCCAGTTTCTTATAGCCACTGGGTCGGGCGGCAGTTTATCGAAGAAGATGAGCAAGTAATTATTTGCTATACGGAAAGGGACGAAAAGCGATGAAGTTTCTATTCCAGCTTGAAGTCGAGCATCTAAATAACAATCGATGGGCATTTGATAACGGCTATATCGAGGGTGATGTAGAAATTTACGTAAATGGTGAGCTCTATTTTTCTGAAAAGAATGTCAACATCGTAGAGCTTGCGATTCAGCTTGGGAAATGGTTACGTTTGGCAGTCAATGGGCAATTAAGTGATTTTACATATGATTCGATTGATTGCGACGAAGCGTTGCTACGTTTTTTTGTGCATGAAGAAGGTGTGCTCGTCCATTCACCGATTGAACGTCAAAAGCTAGGTGCATTATCAGAGGGAACAGTTAAAAAAGCGGTTCTTGGATTTTTAATCGAGTTAAGCATAGCTTTGCACCGAATCGGATACGCTGAGCGACTAGACGACATAATAAAAGGACTTGTTACAGAAAATACGCGTGCGCTCATACTGTTAGAGCAAAACGAATTTGACGAGGCATTTGCGCTCATTAAAAAGTTAGCGAATGAATGCCCTTCTGTTCAGAGCTTAAACAATTTAGCATGGTTTATACTGCGTGAGGAAGAAGACAGAGAGGCAGCAAGGCAGTTGTTAGAGCAAGTGCTTTCGTTACAACCGCAGTCTTCGTTCCCGTACATGATGCTTGGAGAGATCGCTTTGCATAACAAGCAATACGTGGAAGCGAAGCTCTATTTACAGCAGGCACTTCATTTTCAGCAAACAAAGGAAGCGACGTACAATTTAGCCATCACATATTTTCATCTTGGTGAATTCGAGCAAGCTGCCAAAATATTTTCAAATTGCGAAGGCGATTCGGGTTTAACCCAACTACATGAGGTCGTATGCTGGATTCATGCAGGTCAAACGGAGAAGGCCAAGGCACTTTTAGACAATTGGAATGAGGAATCGAGTGATTATACGGGTGCAATTGAAAGGGCTGATGTGTATATCGAGCTAGGCTGCTTTGCTGAGGCACGCGTGCAATTTGAAAAAGAGTGGAATCAATATTATGTGACGCCCTATATTGTGAGTCGCTATGCATATACGCTCTGGCAACTGGAAGATTTCGACGCTTGCCAAAAAGTCATTCTTCAAGCAATTCAGCAGAAAAAAGAAGAAATCGTAGAGGAGCGACAAAGAGAGCTAGATGAGCACTGGTCGGCGCAGGATCGTGATGAGTGCCTAATTGAGTGTAATGAGCAGCTCAAAGTGCTTGAAATGCTGCTTTTACGACTTGAACAAGGTGTTGTGCCGCCATTTGAATATGATATGTACCCAGACGGTGGATGTCAGCTATTTGGATGCCCGCAGCATGGGCATCTAGAATACGAGGAGATGACAACATGATTCGAGAGGAAATAAAGCATTACGTTAATGAATTGCATTGGCATTTACCAGAAGAGACACAGCAGGACGCAATAAACTGGCTCGTCGCAAATATGCCACTCAACCAACTGGCCAGCGTTTTTCCAACGTACGGAAAAAGCTACTGGCAAAATAGCGTAAAAGTCGTGATGGAAATCGGTTACCCTTACAATATCGCGGCTTTTCCAAACATGGTCGAACTGTTTCAAGATTTGAACTGGCCAGGGGCAGAAGACGCCGTACAATATTTTCAAACACTTGAAAAGCAAATCGTCACACCATTTTTAGAAGGGGGTGGAAAGCAAGCAATGATAGAGCAGGATGAACAATGGCTTTGGTTTTTATATGCCGTATGCGAGCGATTCCAGATGGATCGAGCAGATTTTCGAGACGGAACGGTGTTTGATGCAATGGAAGAAACCTATGCGCGTGATGCGTAATGACTATCATTTTATTGGCGAAATCCCTAATGTTAGAGAATTAGATTGGATTGACATAGATATAATTCAAATTTTTTTAACAGCACCAATTAAAAAACGGATACTTTAAAAATTGATTGGAATGGAGGGCGAGTGTAGCTGATGGCTAACGCCTTTCGCTACAAGCAAAGCTTCCTGCGGGAACAGCAAAATTTATTTATGCGACGAGTAACCGCAGGAGCACCGACGCCTGAGATATTCGTGTAAGGCCGTGCCCGCGGATAGCGTCCCGGAATGGAAATTAATTTTTTATGCCAGCAAAAAAATTCCATTTCCCCCAAGGAGAAGAATGGTTAAGGCACCCCTATTAAACTTCCTTTAACTTTGCATGAATCACCATAGAAATACTATTTGCACCAAAAGCTGCTTTTGTCCATGAACCATATATGTGAACGAGTTCAAACCCATGCTGTTCTAAAAGCCGTTTCATTTCTAATGGATATGTATATCTTAAATTAATACTATCTATATATTCATTTTGTGTAGACGTATAGGTGGAAGTACAATGCAATATTTGTGTTAATGGATCATAATTTTCCTTGTTGACGACGTGGAATGTTTCACCATTTTTCTCTATAGTTTCCTCATAAATTTCGTCTTTCGCAAGTTCATGGAGAATCGGATTTCGCGTATCAAATAGAAATTCGCCACCTGGGTTTAAATGCTTTTTAACTGATATAAAAAGAGCATCCTGGCTTTCATTCGTTAAGAAATGTTGAAATGAATTACCGGTCATATAAATAAAATTGGATGTAATCGGTAAGTTCAATTGTGTGCAGTCTTGTACACTCAAATGAATATCAACATCTTCGCTAAGGGCCTTTTTCCGTGCGAAATCCAGCATACCTTGATCAATATCAACACCATAAACCGTATGACCTTTTTTGGCTAATGGGATGGCCAAGCGTCCTGTACCACAAGCAAGTTCAATAATGGCGCTCTTGTTTTCTCCTAAGTGAGCCTTGATAAAATCTAAATCTGCTGTGTAATTTTTATAAGTCTCGTCATATTCTTCCGGTAGTTTGTATTTAGAGAGATTATCACTGAATTCATTTATTAACATATAGTTAGTTACCTCGCAATTTTGGTTAAGTTTGAAAAGCCGTCAATCAGTGAAATGACAAACGGCTTAAAGAAGTCATCACTTAAATATTTCGGTTAACGCCCGGCCATCTGTATTAGGTAAATCAAGATTTAATATATGTGCAATTGTAGGGCCTATGTCGACAACACTTACTTCACCAATATCAGTGCCGGCAATGACCTGATTACCTGAAATAATTAAATTACTCGTATAATTCGTTTTAGATGGTAAATAACCATGTGTTGCGTATTTTTTACCTTGTGCATGTAAATCAATGATCGCTTCCTGTAAGTGGTCATCTTCAAAAGAGTAGCCTTCCTTTGCTTCAATCATATAACGGAATTGATTATTTACATGGAGTTCGTTCAGCTCTTGTGTACTTAAAATGGCTTCTATGCCATAGGATTCATGTTGCTTTGCATCTTGTAAAATGGAAAGAGCAATTCTTTCCGCCTCGGAATCTCCTGGTTGCACATGCAAATAGGCAGCGCCACCAGCACCTTGCACATAGGCACGCCAATGCCATGCTCCATGCTGCTCATAAATTAGACCCTCTTCATAAAATAACCGATTTAAATACACTTTATATTGAACATCAAGCTGGCTATGATCCCCAACAATTATAAAAGTCGTTTCATCATAAATGCCGGCATCTTTTGTCGCCTGAACTAAATCACCGATACGCCGATCCATACGATCGATGACTTGTTCAATATGTGCCCCTTGTGTACCGTGCAAGTGCTTTGAATCATCCAAATCGATTAAATGCATAAGCAGTAAATTGGGCTTTTTCTTTTTAATTGTATCGACTGCACAAACTGTTGTGAAGTCATCCAAATAAGGTTGGTTAATTCCTTGTCTGATTTTGCCGTATTTTAATTCCATCTGGAGCGTGAATAATTTACTTCCGCTTTTCAAAATCTTTAATGCCTGGTTTTCATTTTTGACTGCTTTAATTTCAGGAATATTGTAATTGATTTGTGCTTTTCCTGTTACTGGCCATAATAATCCTGCTGTTGTAAGGCCCTTTTTATGAGCGGCCTCATACACAGTTGGCGCTTGAATATCCTTCCGGAACCAATGCCAGTTTTGTTCGCTTTCAGGCACGAAAGGCTGGAACGGATTATTATGAAATACACCGTGTTTATCTGGATACATACCTGTCACATACGAGCTGTGAATAACATAGGTGAGGGTTGGATACACACTTTTTACTAAATTTGTGGAAGCACCATTTTCAATTAACTTTGCCAAATTCGATTTCGACTTTGCGCTTTCCCAGTTATCGATGGAAAAAGCGTCGTACGAAACGACGATGACATATTTACTTTTTTGTGTCATATAATCACCTTACTGTTCTTGTTTGTTGACCTACATCTTTTGGAAGCATGAGGAATACGATGAGACCGATAATGAATAATGGAATAATTGATAAAATACTATATCTTGCTTCACCTGTTAATGTAGTTGTCAATGCCATTAAAAAGGGACCGATAATCGCAGCGAACTTGCCGAAAATATTATAAAAGCCGAAAAATTCGTTCGATCGTTCTTTCGGTATAATTTTTCCATAGTACGATCGGCTAAGGGCCTGAATTCCGCCTTGCGCAGAGCCAATCATAATACCAAGCACAAAGATATGCCACATTTCAGATATGAAAAATGCCGCAATACATACAACCATATATGTCGTAATACCAGCGATAATCATCGAGCGTGTCGAATATTTTTTAGCAAGGGAACCATAAAGCAGGGCAAACGGAAAAGCAACAATTTGAATAACGAGTAAAATGCCTAATAGCATAAATGTATTTAAACTATCTGGTCCTAAAACGCTCGTTGCATAAGGTACAACCATTTTAATAATTGTATCGACACCATCGATATAGCAGAAATAGGCGATTAAAAATAAGAATACGATTTTATAATCTTTAATGTTTAAAAACGTCTGACCTAATCGTTTAAAGCTTTGGCCAACCGGATTTGGTTCTGGTTCGATATAATGACGCTGCCTTACATCACGAATCATCGGGATTGTCAGTAATCCCCACCATAATGCCGTAATACAAAACCCAATTTGATAGCCAATCGCTTCATCCATTCCCATTACGAAAATAACGGCTAAACTAATTCCAAAAGGGATTACACTTGAAATATAGCCGAATGCAAAACCGGATGAGGATACTTTATCCATCTTTTCATCCGTCGTAACATCAACTAAGAAAGAATCATAGAAAATATTTGCTCCGGCAAAACCAATGCAGGATAAAATGTACATGACGATTAATAGCTGCCATTGTCCACTTTCAGGTGAAATAAATGTAAAGGAAAGAGTAGAAATAATACCGACTAATGCAAAAAATGTGAAGAAACGTTTTTTCTTATCTTTGTAATCTGCAAATGCTCCTAAAATGGGGCTAAGTACAGCAACAAATATACTGGCAAGTGAATTAAAGTACCCCAAGTCCATATTATTGACCCCATTAAACATACCAAAGACAATTGGAAACAGGGCAGTAGTAATAGCTATTGAATAAGCTGAATTCCCACAATCGTACAATATCCACGATTTCTCTTCTTTCGTAAGCTTCACTTGAATTTCCCTCCTAACCTATTATTTTCTGCAATTATACCATTTTACTGGAAATATGAAGTAAAAATAACAGAAAATTCACATTACTAAAATATAATTTACATAAGGATGTATAATAGGAAACACATTGAAAACTAGAGGAGACATTTTATGCAAAGAATTTTTCAATATTTCCATCCACTCGTATGGATCATACTAAGTGGAACAATTTTTGTTCGAACAGCCAGTTTTATGGCTATCCCGTTTTTGGCTTTATACTTACATAATGAACTTCAGGCCTCTCCTTTGTTAATCGGTGTGACAATTGGAATTGCCCCATTATTTTCAACGTTTGGTGGCTTAATCGGCGGGTATTTAACCGATCGTTTTGGACGAAAAGCGGTCATTATTATTACTGTCTTTATATGGAGCCTCACATTCGTTGGTTTTGCTTGGGCTCCTTCTGCTGTTTATTTCGTTTTGTTGAATGCAGTAAATGGATTATGCCGCTCATTTTTTGAACCAGGTACACAAGCATTAATGATTGATTTTACGGAGGATGCTAAAAAAAGGCGCCTTTTTTCCGTCCGCTATACGGCAATTAATATTGCGGCTGTTATGGGTCCATTACTTGGGGTATGGGTCGCAAGCTTATCAAGTCCGGCGACACCGTTTATGATTACAGGATTTATGTATGCGCTGTATGGCGTCTTTTTACTTGTCGTATTAAACCGCTATGAAATGAAGCAAAAAAGACTTAGTTCGAAGCATCAAATACGAACGATTTTGAGCGCGGTTTTCCATGATCAAAAGCTATTGCTGTTTATCGCGGGAGGCATTTTAATTACAATTGGTTATTCCCAGTTTAACTCGACATTGCCACAATTTATTAACATGACTGTGGAAGATGGAGTGAAGCTCTTTTCTTATGTGATCGTTGCAAACTCCATAACGGTATTAGCATTTCAACTCCCTTTAACCGTAGTAAGTGAGAAAATCTCGATCTATTCTTCGCTAAAAATAGGCGTAGTCATCTTTGCAATTGGGTTATTTCTGTTTGGTGTTTCCGATAGTGCGTGGATGTTTATCGTGAGTATGATTGTGTTTTCGGTCGGTGAAATTTTCTGTTTTCCGATGATGAATGCAGTGATAGAGGAGATTGCACCGGAAGATCAAAAGGGAACATATCTTGGGGCTTCCCAGTTTAAAAATATTGGCGGCTTTATCGGACCGATACTAGGGGGCTGGTTATTAACGGCTTCTATTAATTATATGTTTGCAATTATTTCCTTAATCATGTTATGTAGTATTTTTATATATAACCGTGCGCAGAGGCTGACTTAAATTTAACATTTTTAGTTCAATTAACATGCTGCGTAATTAATAGTATCCAACCTCGTTAAAAAATGATTGTTTAAGAAATACATTAACATTGAACCGTTGATTTTCATTCCAGGACCGATGCTTTCCCCGGGCACGGCTCCAGCTAACTAAATTGTGCCTACAACGGCAGGCACAATTTAGTGGATCTTCCGCGCGCGCTAATCCCGGTGGAGTCACGGTCCCTCCACTCCAATCAACTTATTCATCGCTTTACATAAAGTGAGATACGATTTCTCTAATGAAAATTGTTCCGGCTAACCATCAAGTTGAAATTTATATTAAAAATACAAGAAGTCTCGGGATCTTTTGTCCACAATCTCCAACCTCGTTAATCAATGTTGATTGACGAGGTTTTTTAGTGACTTAAGTAAAAAAGAGAGAAATGTTAGAGCTTGCTGTTAATAAACATGGCTGCCTTTAAACTAGCACTCTTCAATTTGAAAATTCAGAATTTAAATTTGCTATTCTAAAATAACCTGTTTATAATGATGTTAATTTTACTTAAAGGAGGAATATTGTGCATAAAGTAGAGAAAAATATACATGAAATTGTTGGAGAAGTACAAGATGGTGCAACCATATTAGTCGGTGGATTCGGACTTTGTGGTATTCCTGAACTAGCAATCGAGGCTATTCGTCAAAAAGGCATTAAAGATTTGACGGTTGTCAGCAATAATTGCGGTGTTGACGATTGGGGGCTAGGATTATTACTGGCGAACAAGCAAATCAAAAAAATGATTGCATCTTATGTAGGGGAAAATAAGACTTTTGAGCAACAATTTTTAAGCGGAGAGCTAGAAGTCGAACTGACCCCTCAAGGGACATTGGCAGAGCGTATCCGGGCAGGTGGTGCTGGAATTCCGGCGTTTTACACGGCTACTGGCGTGGGGACACTCATTGCAGAGGGAAAGCCGGTGAAGGAATTTGACGGCAAAGAGTATATTGAGGAACGTGCAATAGTAGGGGATTATGCCTTTGTAAAAGCATGGAAGGCTGATAAACTAGGGAATCTTGTCTATCGTAAAACGGCCCGAAATTTTAATCCAATTATTGCTACTGCAGGGAAAATTACAATTGCAGAAGTTGAGGAAATCGTCGAAGTTGGGGAACTGAACCCTGATGAAATCCATACACCAGCAGTGTTCGTTCAACATGTAATTCTAGGTGAAGGCTACGAAAAGAAAATTGAAAAACGCACATTAAAAGTGGAGGAGGCTATTGGATGAGTGTAAAAGAGCGAATTGTTAAACGAGCGGTAAAGGAAATCGGAAACGGCATGAACGTCAACCTCGGTATTGGTATGCCAACTTTAGTTGCAAATGAAATTCCGAGTGATTATCAGGTGCTATTGCAATCAGAAAACGGACTGTTAGGTATTGGGCCATATCCTGATGAAAGCGAAGTAGATCCTGATTTAATCAATGCAGGAAAAGAGACTGTAACAGCGGTACCCGGCGCATCCTTCTTCGATAGCGCTGAAAGTTTTGCCATGATTCGTGGTGGACATATCGACATCGCTATCCTTGGAGGCATGGAAGTATCTGAGAAAGGTGATTTGGCGAACTGGATGATTCCAGGGAAAATGGTCAAGGGTATGGGTGGCGCTATGGATCTTGTGCAAGGAGCGAAGCGAGTTATCGTTATCATGGAACATGTATCGAAATACGGTGAATCAAAGATTAAGAAGGAATGTACGTTGCCACTGACTGGGAAAAAAGTTGTTCATCGTCTCATTACGGAATTGGCTGTATTTGATTTTACCGAAAAAGGAATGGTTCTGATAGAATTAGCATCCAGCGTTTCTGTAGAGGAAATTAGAGCGAAAACGGAAGCTGACTTCTTGGTTTCTGAAAATCTAATAAAATATGCTTGAAGTAGATAAAAATTGAATTTTCGATAATTTTTGCGAATAAATAATAGACGCTAAAATCAAAGAGTGCTATAATCATACGAAAATAAGACAATTAACAGAAAATATTAGTATTTTCGCAGGAAAATCATCTTAATTTTAACGGATGATTGATGGGAGGCGAGAAGTTGGTTGTGAAATCGCTGAAAGAACGGATTATTGAAACAGCACTTGACCTTTTTAGGCACAAGGGCTACCACGGTGTGTCAGTGGATGAAATTGTGGAAACAGCTGGAACATCCAAGGGCGGGTTTTATCATAAATTTAAATCGAAGGATGCCCTGTTATATGAGATACACGATTTGTTCATCTCCCACGTATTAAAAGAAACAAAGAAAGCCTATGAAGAAAATGATACGCCAATCGATAAAGTGACTGCTCTGTTGTTTGCATTTACAAATGTATTTGATGTTTATCAGCGGCATATTACGGTGTTCTATAATGAAAGCGCTTATTTACCTCTAGAATATAAAAATATCATCAAAGAAAAGAGGACGGAATACCAAAAGTTGATTGAGCAGGTGATAGAGGAGGGAAAAGAGGGTGGGCATTTTCGACCCGAGATTTCTACTACAATTACGACAATGGCAATCATAGGATTGGTGAATTGGACATATAAATGGTACCGGCAGAACGGTAGCTTAACGATGGAGCAGATTACACATCATTTCAATGATTTGATTCTCCGAGGTGTTCTGACAGAGCAAGGTCTTGAGGAAGCGAAAGCGAAAAAGTACATTATGTAAATCCAGTGACAGTCAGGCAATCAAAAGTCTGGTTTTTTTTAAAATAATACAAACCGACTAGTCGGTCTTTAATTCTAAAATCTAAGGGGGCTTTAAAAATGAATTTTGAATTATCTAAAGAACAAGAAATGATTCGTGATATGGTACGTGAGTTTGCGCAAGCTGAAATTGCTCCACATGCACGTGAGCTGGATGAGAAGCATCAGTTTAGAAAAGAAAGCTTCGATAAAATGGCGGATCTTGGCTTATTCGGAATTCCATTTCCTGAAGAATATGGCGGTTCAGGTGGAGACACTATATCCTTTGCATTAGCCGTGGAAGAAATTGGACGTGCATGTGGCGGAACGGGCTTAAGTTATGCGGCTGCTGTCAGCTTAGGCGCAACCCCTTTTTATAACTTTGGTACAGAGGAGCAGAAGCTAGAATACCTTGTTCCAATGGCGCAAGGAAAAACGTTCGGTTCGTTTGGACTGACGGAGCCAAATGCTGGATCTGATGCAGGGGGTACTCGGACAAATGCTTATCTCGAAGGCGATGAATGGGTTATTAACGGCGAGAAATGTTGGATTACGAATGCCAGTTATGCCCGTCAAATTGTAGTGACGGCCGTTACGGGAAAAGATGAGCGTGGGAAGAATATTATAACGGCAATCATTGTTCCAACTGACACACCAGGCGTAACTATCCGTTCTGAATATCAAAAAATGGGTGTGCGTGCATCGAATACATGTGAAATTGTTTTGGAAAACGTTCGAGTACCGAAAGAAAACGTGTTGGGAGACGAAAAAAAGGGATTTGGTCAATTTTTAAATACGCTGGATGGCGGTCGTATTTCCATCGCTGCACTATCGGTCGGAATTGCGCAGTCCGCATTTGAGAAAGCGCTCCAATATTCGAAGGAACGTGTACAGTTTGGAAAATCTATCTCTAAATTACAGGCAATTCAGTTTAAATTAGCGGATATGGCGATGGAAATTGAATTGGCACGCAATATGGTAATGAAGGCAGCGTGGCTGAAAGATCAAGGAAAGTCCTTTAAAAAAGAAGCTGCATTCGCAAAACTTTATGCGTCGGAAATGGGCTTCCGTACATGTAATCAGGCGATTCAAATACATGGTGGTTACGGTTATATGGCTGAGTACGATGTAGAACGTCATTTACGTGATATTAAATTAATGGAAATAGGAGAAGGTACATCTGAAATCCAACGTGTGGTCATTTCACGAGTGTTAGGTTGTTAGATTTTTTGACAAAAGGGAGGAATGCGTATGGCAGAACTTGTTTATCAAACGATTGGCGAGCTATTAGAAGAAAAAGCTGCACAATACCCTCATCGGGAGGCATTAGTCTATTCAGACCGAGATTACCGAATGACATATGAACAGTTTAACAAGCACAGTGATTTAGTCGCAAAAGCGTTAATGGCAATTGAACTTGAAAAAGGCCATCATTTCTCGGTCTGGACAACAAATGTTCCGCAGTGGCCGGGTCTTCAGTTTGGATCAGGGAAGATGGGCGCACCGTTAGTCACCGTAAATACGAGTTACCGGGCAAGTGAGTTGGAATATTTACTTAAGCAATCTGATTCAAGGGCGATTATTTTAATCGACAACTACCGAGATCATGCATTCATTGATACTTTATATGAATTATGTCCAGAGTTGAAAGAATGTGAGCCAGGTAAATTACAAAGCACTCGACTTCCACTTTTAAAAAGCGTTGTTGTAATTAGTGATAAAAAATATCCTGGGACGTTCAACTATGAGGAATTTTTGGCGAATGGTAGCCGAATTTCAGATGAACAACTAGAACAACGTAAACAATCCTTAACTTATGATGATGTCATCAATATTCAATATACATCGGGGACGACGGGCTTTCCAAAAGGTGTGATGCTACGGCATTCCAATTTAATTAACAACGCGATCAATATTGCAGAATGCATGAAGCTGACACATGAAGATCGACTATGTATCCCCGTCCCATTTTTCCATTGCTTCGGCTGTGTAATAGGTACATTGGCGATCGTTTCAGTTGGGGGAACGATGGTACCGGTGCAGGAGTTCCATCCTGAGGAAGTACTTCGTACAGTTGAAAAGGAGCAATGTACGGCGCTCCATGGCGTACCAACGATGTTTATCAGTGAGTTAAATTTACCGAATATTTCGAGTTTTGATGTATCGTCATTGCGAACGGGCGTGATGGCAGGTTCCAATTGTCCTATCGAAGTAATGAGGGACGTGATCAATACACTTGGTATGGAAGATGTGACGATTTGCTACGGTCAGACCGAGTCTTCACCAGTGTTAACCCAAACACGGGTAGATGATCCATTGAATCTAAAAGTAGAGACAGTTGGCCGTGCTTTACCAAATGTGGAAGTGAAAATTATGAGGCCTGGTACAAATGAGGAGGTTCCTCGAGGGGAGCAAGGAGAAATTTGTGCTCGCGGCTATGTCGTCATGAAAGGTTATTACAATAATCCGGATGCGACAAAAGAAGCGATCGATACCGATAACTGGCTGCACACGGGTGACCTGGGGACGATGGATGAAAATGGCTATGTCCGAGTTACAGGACGATTGAAGGATATGATAATTCGCGGTGGAGAGAATGTATATCCACGTGAAATAGAAGAATTCCTTTATCAACACCCAAAAGTGCTCGATGTCCAGGTGACAGGTGTGCCGGATGAGAAGTACGGTGAGGAAGTAGCAGCATGGATTATCCTGAAAGAAGGACAGACAGCGGTAGAAGAGGAAATAAGGGATTTCTGCAAAGGGAAAATATCGAGGCATAAAATACCGCGCTATATCTTTTTTGTCGACAGTTACCCAATGACCGCGTCAGGAAAAATACAGAAGTTCAAAATTCGTGAACAGTTTGCAAATTTGGTGAAAACAATTCAATAGGGAGGTTGAAATTATGTTCAAAAAGGTACTCATTGCCAATCGAGGCGAAATCGCGCGCCGCATTATCAGAACGTGTAAACGATTAGACATCGAAACGGTGGCAATTTATTCGGAGGCTGATGCGAACAGTCTGCATGTTAAAGAGGCAACAGAAAGCTTCTGCATCGGTAAACCACCAGTAACACAAAGCTATTTAAATATAGATTCCATTTTAGATGTGGCAAAGCAAACAGGTGCTGATGCCATTCATCCAGGCTACGGCTTATTATCTGAAAATGCAACATTTGCCAAACGTGTAGAAGAGGCAGGATTAACGTTTATTGGACCAAAATTTGAGGTCATTCAGGCAATGGGCAGCAAAATAGAGGCACGAAAAACGATGCAGCAAGCTGGAGTGCCAATTGTGCAGGGGGTTAATGAACCAATCGCTGATACAGAGGCAGCTGCAAAAATTGCAGAGGAAATTGGGTATCCGGTCATGTTAAAAGCGTCTGCAGGTGGCGGTGGAATCGGTATGCAGTTGGTCAACAATGAACAGGAGCTGCGTAAAGCATTCGAAGGAAATCAAAAACGTGCGCAAAGCTTCTTTGGTGACGGGACTATGTTCATCGAAAAATTCATTGCAGAACCCCATCATATTGAAGTGCAGGTGCTAGCTGATGCATTTGGCAACGTTATTCCCGTCTATGAGCGTGAATGTTCTATACAGCGTCGCAATCAGAAAGTGGTAGAGGAAGCTCCTTCTCCGTTCATATCAGAAGAAACACGTAAGAAAATGCTCGATGCCGCAGTGGATGCAGCCAAACATATCGGCTACACAAATGCGGGCACGATTGAGTTTTTAGTGGACAGTGACCAAAACTTCTACTTCCTTGAGATGAATACCCGCCTACAGGTGGAACATCCGGTAACAGAAGAGATAACAGGACTGGATCTTGTTGAGCAACAGTTGAAGATGGCTAATGGTGAAAAGCTTGCCTTTACAAGAGAGGATATTCAGCAAAAAGGGCATGCGATTGAGGTGCGTATTTATGCGGAGCATCCTGTGACATTCTTCCCGTCACCAGGAAAAATTACGAAACTAGTATTACCAGAAGGAGAAGGAATTCGACATGAAGTAGCTGTCGAAACAGGAAATGATGTAACTCCTTTTTATGATCCGATGATTGGAAAGCTCATTGTGTTTGGTACAACACGTGAGGAAGCGTGTGCAAAGTTAGCCGATGCATTGCGCAATTATGTAGTGGAAGGTATTCAAACAAACATACCGATGCTGATTGAAACCGTCACACATGAGCAATTCTTAGCAGGTAGCACCACAACTAAATTTGTAGAGGAATACTATTTACCAAAAACAACAGCAGTCGGTAAATAAGAAGAGAAGAGGCGCAAAAGATTGAACTTTGGCGAGATTTTATCTACTGCGTGCCACTTCTCTACAATCTATCTTAAATGGAGGAATAATATATGACAATAGTAAAAGCGAGTATGGCAGGTACAGTATGGAAGATTTTGGTGAAAGAAGGCGAACAAGTAACAGCTGGTCAAGATGTTGTTATTTTGGAATCTATGAAAATGGAGATTCCCATTGCAGCAGAAGAAGCAGGGACAGTGAAACGAATTATGGCTGCTGAAGGCGATTTTATCGATGAAGCAAACGATTTAGTTGAAATCGGATAAGGGAGTGTATTCTATGCAACTGCCGAAACAAGTGCAAATAAAAGAAGTAGGACCACGCGACGGGTTACAAAATGAAACGACTTTTATACCGACGGAAGAGAAAATCCAGCTCATTAATCGTTTAAGCGAGTCCGGGCTCAATTATATCGAAGTCACGAGTTTCGTACATCCGAAATGGATTCCACAGTTGGCAGACGCTGTAGAGGTGCTAAAAGAAATTAAGCGAAATAACGCTATTACGTATGCTGCACTTGTGCCGAACAGTAAAGGACTAGTACGAGCACTCGATGTTGATGTCGATGAAGTGAGTATTTTCATGTCAGCGAGTGAGGGCCATAACAAATCGAATATAAACAAATCCATTGATGACACATTTCCTATATTAAAGGAAGTTGTGGATGGTGCACTAGCAGCAGGCAAGACCGTACGAGGATATATCTCTACGGTCATTGCATGCCCCTATGACGGCTATACAAAACCGGAGCAGGTCGTATATGTGGCAGAAAAATTGTTTGATATGGGCATATCAGAACTATCGCTTGGAGATACGACAGGTGTGGGTGTACCGACACAGGTAGATGCGCTACTTCATGAAATGCTGCGTCACTTCAAAGCTGAAAATCTGGCGATGCATTTTCATGACACGCGTGGCACAGCTATCGCGAATGTCATGACAAGTCTGGCACATGGGATTACGAAATTTGATAGTGCAATTGGTGGGCTTGGCGGATGTCCGTATGCTAAAGGTGCATCGGGCAATGTAGCGACCGAGGATTTATTGTATTTCTTGCATGAGATGGGCATCAAAACAGGTGTCAGCTTGGAAAAAGTCCAGCAAACAGCCCTTTATGTCGAAGGATTAATCGGCAAAAAACTATCTTCAAAGCTAGCTGCTATAGCACGAGAGGAGGGGAAATCATGCCAAATTTCGTAAAAGTAGAGGTGCAGGACGGGGTAGCAGTGCTCACGTTTATGAGGGCAGAGGCAGCTAATGCGCTATCTGTTCAAATGTTACATGAAATCAACGAGGCACTAGAAGCAATTCACGATGATCGTTCTATCCGTGTCGTTATTGTTACTGGGGACGGAGAAAAGGCCTTCTGTGCTGGAGCTGACCTAAAGGAACGTAAAGGGATGAATGAGGGAGAAACTCGAAAAACCATTGCACTAATTGGAAAGACGATGAATCATTTTGAAGCGCTCGCTCAACCAGTTATCGCTGCTATTAATGGTGTAGCATTTGGAGGAGGTCTGGAGCTTGCACTTGCATGTGATATTCGTATAGCTAGCAATACGGCAAAAATGGGCTTAACTGAAACAGCACTTGGCATCATTCCAGGAGCAGGTGGGACACAGCGTCTTCCTCGTCTAATTGGTATAGGAAAGGCAAAAGAGCTAATTTACACTGCCCGCCGTCTATCAGCGGAGGAAGCGTATCAGTACGGGATGATCGAGCATATTGTACAGCCAGAAAGATTGCTTGAACAGGCAAAGGAGCTTGCGTACGAAATTGCTAAAAATGCACCACTTTCACTCATACAGGCAAAAACGGCGATTAATCAAGGAATGCAGACAGATATTTCTACCGGACTCCAAATCGAATCATTGGCATATAGCCGATTACTGCAAACGGAAGACCGGCTAGAAGGATTGAAGGCTTTCCAAGAAAAACGGCCACCAGTTTACAGTGGCAAATAAAAGGAGGATGGAAGAAATGACAAAATTGACAGTTGAAAACAAACACCAAGAAATGAAGAATACTGTGTTAAAGGGCGGTCATGAAAAGTATCATGAAAAAAATCAGGAACAGGGGAAATTATTCGTTCGAGAGCGTTTGGAGCTCCTCTTTGATGAAGGGTTACAGGCAGAGGATGGAACGTTTGCTAATGTACTTGCAGGTGACCTCCCTGCAGACGGCGTTGTCACAGGTATCGGGAAAATTCATGGACGAACTGTATGTGTAATGGCAAATGACTCAACAGTAAAAGCAGGCTCTTGGGGAAAGCTAACGGTTGAGAAAATTATCCGTATCCAGGAGACGGCTGAAAAGCTTAACGTTCCACTACTTTATTTAGTTGATTCATCTGGTGCCCGTATTACGGATCAACTGGAGATGTTCCCCGGACGCCGAGGAGCAGGTCGCATCTTTTATAATCAGGTAAAATTATCTGGCCGTATCCCGCAAATTTGTCTATTATTCGGACCTTCAGCAGCAGGTGGCGCGTATATTCCTGCTTTCTGTGATGTTGTAGTTATGGTGGAAGGGAATGCTTCCATGTACTTAGGCTCACCGCGTATGGCGGAGATGGTAATCGGGGAAAAGGTCGACCTTGAAACGATGGGTGGGGCAAAAATGCACTGTTCAGTTTCAGGCTGTGGTGATGTACTGGCGAAAACAGAGGAAGAGGCAATTGCCTACGCAAGACAATACATCAGCTACTTCCCAGATAACTTTAAAAACAAGCCGAATGTGGAAGAGCCAAAACTGCCAAAAACGTTTGAAAAGTCGATTGAGGAAATTATCCCAGCTAACCAAAATGCACCGTTCAATATGTACGATTTAATTGACCGTATTATTGACGAAGGCTCATTCTGTGAGGTGAAAAAGCTATTTGCTGCTGAAATCATTACAGGTTTTGCGCGTATAAATGGCCAATCTGTCGGCATTATCGCCAATCAACCGCGGGTTAAAGGTGGCGTGTTATTCCATGATTCAGCAGATAAGGCAGCAAAATTCATCAGTCTATGTGATGCGTTCCACATTCCGTTAATTTTCCTAGCAGACGTTCCTGGATTTATGATAGGAACAAATGTAGAGAAGATGGGGATTATACGCCATGGCGCGAAAATGATTTATGCGATGAGTGAGGCGTCAGTACCGAAAATTACGGTTATTGTCCGCAAGGCCTATGGTGCGGGACTTTATGCAATGGCAGGCCCAGCATTTGAGCCAGATGTATGCATTGCATTAACAGGTGCACAAATCGCTGTAATGGGACCGGAAGCAGCTATCAATGCAGTCTATGCAAATAAAATCGCTGCCTTACCAAAAGAAGAGCAAGCCGCATTTATCGATCAGAAGCGAGAAGAGTATCAGGAGGAAATCGATGTGTATCGTCTGGCATCGGAGCTAATCATTGATGAAGTGATTGAAGCGAACAAACTGCGCAACACACTAGAAATTCGTCTCGATGCATACAAATCAAAAGAACTGACATTCACAGAACGCAAGCATGGTGTCAGTCCAGTATAATCCTATAACAGAACAAAAAAGGGCTAGCTTCGCTTGTTAATAGCAATGTTAGCCTTTTGTATTTTTAAAAATTAAGAAAAAACAAATTACCTTATATTAACTAAAATATCGCCTGTTTTCGTATACAATTCAATTGGAGTTTGACCTTCACCCCAAATGGCACTACTTAACTGTTCGTTATAAATATGGCGATTACAAAAAGCTTGTTCGAAGCACATAGAGGAACGGTTGAAGTAGAAAGCGAACAAGGTGAGGGGACAAGATTTACAGTATCTTTACCTGTGACTTGCTAAAATAAATAATTAATATTAAAACGTTGGTTTACATTCCGGGACCGATGTTTTTCCCCGGGCAAGGCTCCAGCTAACTAAATTGTGTCTATAACGGCAGGGACAAATTAGTGGATCTTCCGCGGGTCGGTGCTCCAGCGGTTACTCGTCGCAAAATAAATTTTGCTGTTTTCTAAGAAAGCTGAGGTTTATAATGAAATATTTTACTAAAGATTGGTTCGAGTTATGTCAAAAAATAAGTTTCCACCTTAATTTAGTGGAGGATCAGAAGGCTGAAGTATTTTCAGAAGAATACTTTCAACAGGTTTACCATAATGAATTAATGGATTGGCTTACTTTACGAGAAGAAATGTATACAATCGATTTTAATAAAGAAGAGACAACCGAAGAATTTCATAACGCCTTTATCGTAAATCAAATGATTTTAAAAAAGCGGTTACCAGCAACGATTTTAGAACAAATAGCTGATTTAAGAGTTTTTGCTTTATATAAAGCATCTCGTATGGTCATAAATACTGTAACGGAATATTGTGAGGAAAATGAAAGGTCAGTAAAAGCAATTGGTGAGAGATATAGAAGCTATTATAAAGAAGCATTGGCTTCATTTGATAAAGAAATTGTTGAGAATTTTCGATTCCATGATTGTAACGTTATAAAATCAATTCAAAATGATACAAATTTAACATTAATTTTAAATAATTCAGGTGGTTTTACAGATGTAGATGAGGTAACCTTTGAAAATTTCGATCTAATAAAACAAGATGGTTTATTAGAAAATACGTGGTGGTTGTATGAGGAAGTTTATAAGGTTAATAATCGATACGAATTTCATGCATTACTTGAAAATAGAGAGAATGAGTTAATTGAATTTATTATCTCAGCGGATCGAGTGTCCTTTAATCGTAAGGATTCTTAGTAGAACAAAATTTTTCAACACTCAGGCGCGATTCTTCAATAAGAAGATCGCGTTTTTCCATTATAGCGCCATTATCTGACTAAAAGTTGTAGGGTATTTGGATATTATTGTTAAAAAGGGTATTAAGAAAAGAAGGGCAGGAGATTTTAGAAGGGAGTTGGACAGTTGAAAAAAAACTTTAGTGCATCGGAGAAGATACGAGCTATATTTGCTTTAGTTGCTTTCGCATTGGCAATAATAGCATTTGTTTTTGAAGGTTATTCTTGGTTACTCGAAATAGTATTTATCTTAATAGCGGTAAATCTTTTGATAATGGGCTTTTGTCAATTGACATCTAACAAGAAGTCTTTGTTTGCTTACTTTTCAATTGTAGCTGGAGTAATAATAATAATTTTACAGATAAATTAATAATTGAGGGCATTATCAAAGTAACTGAGAAAGTAACTGAGAACTTTGTTATTTTCAGTATTTTGTAATATAGCACCATAGTATTGAATAACACCCCTTTAGAAAATTGCCAAAGCGTCATTCCTTTATGCATAGCTCTTTAATTTTGCCACGAATTATAACATCCATGTCATGTAACATAGGTAGATTATTGATATAATGTGCCTATAATAATACATAGAGGTGTAGTTAATATGATTAATATGAATTTGAAAATGTTACGTTTACAGCATAAATTGACACAGGAACAGGTAGCTCTTGAATTAAATGTTTCTCGCCAAGTCATTGCTAAATGGGAAAAAGGAGACTCTGTACCTGATTTAAATTTCAGTATGGCCCTCGCTAAATTTTACAATGTCACATTAGATAATTTAGTCAATTATAAAGATGACACAACGTCAATAGCGCTTCCTCCAAAGGGAAAGCATTTTTTCGGTATAACAAAAGTAAGCGAACGTGGACAAATTGTCATTCCTAAAAAGGCACGTGAAATATTTCAGATTAAATCTGGTGATTCCCTCGTCATTTTAGGTGATGAAGAACGAGGGCTAGCTATTGTCCCTAAGGAGATGCTCCAACAGTTTATGAATATGGTAAATGATCCATTTGATCAGGAGGAATGAAATTGACTAATGCAATTGAGATTCAGCAATTATCCAAACAATATAAAACGAAAGTAGCCTTACACCCGTTGACACTCTCCATACCAGAAGGACAGTTATTTGGTTTACTTGGTGTCAATGGTGCAGGTAAAACAACTTTAATCAAAATTCTTACAGGTCTTCTAAAACCCTCTTCTGGAAACGCGCTTATACTAGGCCATTCTCTTTCTAAAGAAGATTCAGCTATCCATTCAATAATCGCTGTCTCACCTCAAGAAACTGCAATTGCTCCAAACTTAACGGTACGTGAAAATTTGCTCTTAATGGCGCGTATTCACGGTTTTTCAAAATTACAAGCTACAGCTAAAGTAGATGAGATGATTGCACAATTTTCACTCGAACCTTTCGAAAAACAACGAGGAAAGACCTTATCTGGTGGATGGCAACGTAAACTGAGCATCGCAATGGCCTTAATTTTAGAACCACGTATATTATTTTTAGACGAACCCACACTTGGACTGGATATTATTAGTAGACATGAGCTCTGGACGATGATAAAGAAACTAAAAAGCTCTACAACGATAATATTAACCACACACTATTTAGAAGAAGCCGAAGAACTTTGCGATCGGATATGCATCTTAAAAGACGGTTATATGAAGGCAGTTGGTACAGTAGATGAACTCATAGATCAATCGAAGCAACCTAACTTTGAACGTGCGTTTGTCCATTTTGTCACTGGAGGTGAATCATAATGCGGTCCTATATATTTGCTGGTCGTGTTACAAAAGAAGTTTTACGTGACCCGATTTCTCTCTTTTTCGGTATTGTGTTTCCCATTATTTTATTACTACTTCTGAATACGATTAACCGGAATGTACCAGAAAATTTATTTAGCATCGAAGTACTCACACCTGGTATAGCCGTATTTAGTTTATCTTTTATTGCACTATTTGCAGCACAAACGTTATCAAAGGATCGCACAAGTGCCTATTTAGCACGGTTACTTACAACACCGATGACCGCAACCGATTTTATTCTCGGATATTCCATTCCGCTTGCAGCAATCGCTTTTATACAAAGTATTATTTGTTTCATTACAGCCTATTTTATGGGCTTTACCATTACACTACACATCTTGCTCGCATTAATCAGCCTTCTATTCGCATCTTTTATCTTCATAGGAATTGGTTTAATATGCGGGATTTTACTAAGTGAAAAGGCAGCAGTAGGGTTATGTGGAGCACTATTAACAAACTTAACAGCATTGTTATCTGGCGCCTGGTTTGATTTAAGTCTAATTGGTGGTACATTTGAAAAAATTGCCTACATCCTTCCATTTGTCCATATCGTTGACTTGGTAAGGGCGCTTTTGGCAAACGATTATAGTGCCACATTACCTCATCTTTACATTGTCATTGTCTATACGGTTATTATTTACGGATTAGCCATTTTCTTTTTCCGTCGACAAACAATTAAAGATTAATCTATCTATTCTATCATTATTAAAAACTTACATGTTCCTGCTAAGCATCTAATTAAATTTAAAAAAATTTGGACGATCGACAATCAACTTGTCGGTCGTCTTTTTATTTAGGTGTGTGATTGGAACATCTATTAAAAAGCTACAAGTAAGGTAATATTAGTCACTAAAAAAATTGACATTATACCTATAGGGGTATATTATATAAAGAAGAAGAAAAAAATATTTTTTTGTAATTTATGGGAGGGTTCAAGATGAAAAAAGTAGTCATTATTGGTGGGGTTGCAGGCGGTGCTTCTGCAGCAGCAAGAATTCGTCGTTTAGACGAGCAAGCAGAAATTGTGATGTTTGAAAAAGGACCACACGTATCATTTTCGAATTGTTCATTACCGTTTTATTTAAGTGGAGTTGTTGCAGATAGCAAGAAGCTGTTAATGATGACACCGGATTCATTTGAAGCTAAGCATAACATTGATGCGCGTATTAATAGTGAGGTTATTGCCATTAATCGTGAGGACAAGACGGTGACAGTAAAAAATACCGTTACAGGCGAACGAACAACAGAAAGCTACGATCAATTAGTGTTATCTCCGGGTGCGAGTCCAATCGTACCGAAATTGCCGGGTAACGACTTGCCTCATGTATTTACCGTAAGAAATGTTGTGGATATTGAGCGTTTACATAATGCAATTGTAGAAAATGACGCCCAAAACATTGCGGTAATTGGTGGAGGCTTTATCGGAGTTGAAGTAGCGGAAAATCTACGTTTAGCAGGCAGAAATGTATCGCTTGTCGAATTTGCACCACAAATTTTAACACCATTTGATGACGACATGGCGCAAATTTTACACAAAGAAATGGTTGATCAAGGTGTCGAGTTAATCGTCGGTGATGGCTTAGCAGAAATTACGCCGAATTTGATTAAGTTAAATTCAGGTAAAGAAGTCGCTGCTGACATTGTCGTTTTAGCAATTGGTGTACGCCCGGAAACTACTTTAGCGACAGAAGCAGGCTTAGAAATTGGAGAAACGGGTGCAATTAAAGTTAATCAAAATTACCAAACAAGCGACCCGGATATTTATGCAGTTGGCGATGCCATCGAGGTGTATCACCGTCTGATGAACAAACAAACGCGTTTAGCGCTCGCTGGTCCTGCTCAACGTCAGGCTCGTGCGGTAGCAGATCATATGTACGGAATTCCGGTCTTGAATAAAGGTGTCATCGGATCATCAAGCATTCAAGTTTTTGACTATGCAGCAGCGTCTACGGGATTAAATGAGCGTACTGCAAAGGAAATGGGTTTATTAGTGGAGGCCGTGTATATTATTGCACCGGATAAAGTCGGTTTAATGCCTTCAAGTAACCCCCTTCATTTCAAGTTAGTTTATGAGTTGCCTACGGGTCGCATTGTCGGCGCGCAAGCAATCGGAAAAGGCAATGCAGATAAGCGAATTGATGTTATTGCGACATTGATTACAATGAACGGGACAATTGAAGACTTAAAAGAATTGGAGCTTTCGTATTCGCCTATGTTTAGTACAGCAAAAGACGTTGTGAATTTAGCTGCATTAGTAGCAACAAATTTAATGGCTGGTCGTTTCAAGCAAGTGCGTGTGAGCGATGTACGCCGTTTAGTAGAAGAAGGTGCTTTTATTGTCGATGTGCGTGAAGCAAATGAGTTTGCGCAAGGGGCGTTAAAAGGGGCTGTAAACATTCCACTGAGCGAATTACGTGGGCGTATGGAGGAAATTCCGACAGATGTTCCTGTTTATGTACATTGCCGTTCATCACAGCGTAGCTATAATGCGGTGATGGCACTCAATAATAGTGGCTATACAAATGTAGCGAATATCTCGGGTTCATTTTTAGGTATTTCCTTATATGAATACTATCAAGATCAAGTGAACAATCGTGAACCAATTGTCACGGCTTATAATTTTAAGTAACGTTTTGGGAGCTCTGCGATTGGAAAGGACATAAAAAATGACATATTTAACATTGGGACAAGTGAATATTCCGATCGCATGGCTCGCATTGATCATTGCCATCCTTTATAGCGATTTTCGTAGTCGCCATTCGGATGGAGCAACAACTAAACTAATTGAACATTTGCTTTATACTTATATTTTCATTTGGAAGTTCAGTTATATTCTTTTTTCAAGCTCAGATTTCTTTCAGGCACCATTATCACTAATTTATTTTGATGGTGGTTTAAAAGGCCATCTGTTAGCACTGGCAGTTGTTGCTTTCCTATTGTATAGAAAACGGGAATTGTTTGATTGGGAAGTTGGCTGGATGTATTGGGTAAGACTTGTCGCCGTTTATCAGCTTATTTTTTACAGTTTTCAGGAACAGTGGTTTGTTGCAGGTATGTGGATTTTTACCCTTATTTTAATTGAACGAATAAAAAGTCAGCATGTGTTGCTCGTTCAATTTTTCCTGCTCATGTGGTTAGACGGCTTTATTTCTAGCTTTACGCTTTTTCATGTCGCCGTATTACTAACAGTTTATTTTAGAACGAAGCATACTCAATATATAGCAGGTGCAGGACTTTTAAGCTTAGTTGCAATCATGTTAATGGATGTTGAAGAAAACATAAGGGCAACGACCCGTGCAGCAATTGATTTACCAGCTACGACGGGTGAACAATATCGTCTGTCTGAACAGGAACAATCTTTAACGGTTGTTAATTTCTTTGCAACGTGGTGCCCGCCATGTAAAGCAGAGATGCCCCATTTGCAAAGTTTTGCTGAAAACTTGCCTAAGGGTGTTGCTTTACTCGGTATCAATTTAACAGCACGTGACAACGGTGAAGAAGAACTCGCAGATTTTATGGAAACTTACAACGTGACATATCCAATCTTAAGGGATGAAGATGATGCAGTAGGAAAAGCTTTCCAAGTAAAATCCATTCCTACAACGGTAGTGCTCAATGCACAGGGTGAAGAGCTTGAACGGATTGTGGGACCAGTAAGTGAAGAACGATTACGCCAATTAATCAGAAAGTATCAACCATTATTGAGTGAATAACTGATGTCGATTGTATAAGCTCACACCAATCTATCATTCGAAAAGAAATTTCAATTGGCTATCATGAAAGATCTCGCGAAATAAAGGTAGATAAATATATTAATATAACAAACAAAAAATCCCATAAATAAAAGCCGCGAAATTTAGCGGCTTTTATTTATGGGATTTTTTATACCTGTATGGGTATTATAAAAATTTCACAATTAGCACAAAATATTGTGATTACTTTGTCAAATATAATATTCTAACCAAGTGTTATCATAGGAAGCGAAATAAAAATAATGGAGTGATGTACGTGATTAAAAAGATATTATTAGCAGGAACTATCACAATGTTACTAACAGCTTGCAACCAAACTGAAGAGAACAATGAGTCAACAGTTTCCAATCAGGAATCCGCACAGCAGCAGGATGTTGAACAAATCGCCGAGAAGGATTGGACGCAGGATGCACGTTTGCAAGAGCCTACAGAAGATACAGTATGCGTCATGTGTAATATGAAAGTTTATACAAAAGATCATGAAATGGGCGTCTTCTCAGCTCAGGCGATTAAAGAGGACGGCTCCATTGCATTTTATGATGATATCGGTTGTTTACTGAATGCTGAGTTTGCCAACGTAGAAGTAAATGAAAAATTTGTACGTGATTACAAAACATTAAATTGGTTTAATGTAGAGCAAGCATATATTGTGAAAACAAAGTTAAAATCACCGATGAACTGGGGTTATATTTTCTTTAAATATGAAGATGATGCAAAAACGTATATGGATGAGAATGAAGGATCGGAATTGACATCCTATACAAAAGTACGTCAACAAGCTTTGGAGCGCCGTAAAGCAAAAATGAAAGCGGGAGAGAATGTGGATAAACATGATCCTGAAGACGGTCATGTGCATCATGAAGGGGAAGAAAAACAGCACAATGCTGGTGATTAATGAGCGGATGATATGTCTGAAAGCGACTTATCTCTGTAAATACACCATAAATAGAGGTGCATAGGGCTTATGAATAAATTGATGAGATGGGCTGTTCTTTCGCTGCTATTAACCTTCTTTCCCCTCGTTTCACATAGCGTAGCAGCAGAAAGTTTACAGCAATTAATAGACGAAACTGAACCACATAGTACGCTTTATTTAAAAAACCAAACGTACGAAGGATCAGTTACCATTACAAAACCTATTACAATCATTGGCGATAAAAAAACAAAAATCACATCATTAACTACAGGAATTAAGATTAAGGACACTACTGATATTACGCTTGTATCACTCCAATTTGAAACGAAACAAACACCTATTCGTGTTGAAGATAGTAAAGATCTTGTCTTTAAAAATTTGAACCTTGATATTGATGAAAAAGGTGTGGAGTTTTACCGTGTTCAAAATGTCACTCTTTCCTCTTTGAAAATAGAGGGAAAAAAAGAAGGCCACTTTTCCAAAAAGCCAAACGCGGTGAGTCTATTTGAAGGGGATCAAATTATTGTCAAAAATCTGTTTGCTAAAAACATTCAGGATGGCATGTACTTTGAGAAAACAAAAAATGTAGACGTCCAACATACGGTAGTTGAAGATGGGCGGTATGGATTGCATTTCATGTACGGTACTAATATACAGCTACAACACAATGCGGTTAAGAATAATGTATCGGGCATGACGATAATGGTCGTTGAAAATGCTCGTATTGCCCACAACCAAATCGAAAGACAGCTTCAATTAAATAGTAACGGCATGTATTTATATGATATTGAAGAAGCGCAAATCACGAATAATATATTTAAGGAAAATACGACTGCGACGATTTGGAATCAAGTAAAGAATACAGCATTTACCCAAAATATGTTTCAGTCAAATGGAACGGTCATTCACAGTAGAAGGTCACCAACCGTAACAGTTACTGAAAATGAGTTTCAAGGTAATATATTAACGGCTCGGTCAGACGAAATTGGCTTTGTGTTAAATCGAAACCATTATGACGATTATAACGGTTATGACTTCAATGCTGATGGATTAGGCGATACAGACTACCATTCATTCACAAGTTTTGGACAATGGATGGTGCGTAAGCCCGTGTATCAGTATTATGTAGAATCCCCGAGTGTCACATTACTTAATAAATTGGATCAGCAACTCTCCGATACACAAAATATGGTCTTAGTTGATAAAAATCCACTTATGATGACGGAGAATAAAGAACAAAGCATTCAACTGAACTGGCTACATCTATTGGGAAGTACGGCAAGTTTATTCGTATTATTTAGTATTTGGAGGAAATTAAGATGAAACGGCTATTAGTTATAAGTACTATTATTGCAATGATGTTATTAGCAGGCTGTGGCAATAAAGAATACAAGCCGAAAGAGATTTCTGCAGAAACAGATGTTTGTGAAATTTGTAATATGACAATTTCGCATATAGATTACGCGGGTCAAATAGTGTTTAAAAATAATGATCATCTCGTTTTTGATGATTTAGGCTGTTTGATGGAATACATTATCGCTAATGGCGAGAGCGAGATTGGGGCAGCATATATTAAAGATGAATCAACAAATAAATGGATTAATGTTAAAGAGGCCGTGTACATCTACGAAGCGAACTATTGGACACCTATGAACTACGGCGTACTCGCATTTGCATCACAGGAAAGTGTGGATGCTTATATGAATGAAAATGGACAAGGTAAACAGCTTAAATATGATGATTTATTAACATTTGAATGGGGAATCCATACGCACGAATGATAAAGTTTATTCAACTTGAGATGAAGCAATTAATCCGTAGTAAATGGCTTCAAATCGTTACCGTATTATTTGTTGTTACCTTTACATCCGTGTTAATGATTCAACAAATTGCAATGCCTGATGCAGAAGGGTTTACGCGTCAATCAGCAGCAATGTTAAACGTATTATTATTTTTACTTCCGTTATTTATATTGACAATTGGTTCAATGAGTCTAGCGGCCGACCGTGAATCAGGTTGGTTAAATTTACTGAAAACCTATCCGATGTCTAATGGTAAGTATATTTTTACGAAGTGGATCGGCTTATTTAATGTATTTTTATTCATTACACTATTAGCCATTACACTTTCCTATATGATGGGGAGCTTTTTTGGCGGCATTTCACTAAATGGTCCGTTCATCTTATTTATTCTTATTTTGCTGTTACTTTTCACATCACTTAGTATTTTCGTAGGTGTGATAGCAAAAAACAGGCTTCACGCACTGGCGCTTGCTTTAGGTGTTTGGTCAATGATTACACTGATTTTATCGTATGTGTTAATGGCGGTAGGAACCATTATTTCGGAAAATTTATTGAAAACTTTCATTTCGTTATCCATCCATATTAATCCACTTGAATGGATGCGCTTTAGTTATTTTATATTTACGGATCAGTCAGCTGTTTTAGGACCGGCCTTCTATGAGCTGGTGAAATTTTATGATTCAACAGTCGGACTATTTTATTACAGCTTATTTACAGCACTATGGGGAGTTAGCCCCCTTTTATTAGCTACATATTTATTAAAAAGAAGGTGATAAATATATGACCGTGGAATTGTTGAACATTACGAAAACATATAAGAAAAACCGGGGCGTGCACAATATTGAGGTAACAATTGATGCTGGTGAGATTACGGCACTTGTCGGAGCAAATGGCGCAGGGAAAAGTACTATTATAAAATTGTTAACCGGGCAACTCGTGCAAAATGAAGGGGAAATCATTGGTTTTTCAAAAGAGGCACTTCGATATATGCCGGATGATTTAAACTTTCCGGATACATTAACGGCTGCTGAAATATTAGCCTTATTAGCCAATTTGAAAAAGGTGCCCTCCGATAAAATCCCGAAACTTCTTGAACAAGTTGGACTAGCTGATAAAGGTCATTTACGGGTTTCGGAGTATTCCAAAGGGATGCGCCAACGTTTAAATTTAGCACAAAGTTTAATAGGCGATGGAGATTTATATATATTAGATGAACCGACGAATGGCTTAGACCCCTTTTGGATTGCGACATTGAAAAAAATGCTTGTAGATGAAAAGGAAAAAGGGACTCATGTATTGTTTTCTACCCATTTACTTTCCTTTGCTGAAGAAATTGCGGACCAAGTGATTATGCTTCATGAAGGTGAAGTAATTGCCAAAGGGAAAATAAGCACGCTTCTAACTACTTACCATTGTCAAACGTTAGAACAACTGTGGTTAACTTTAACATCTCTGGAGAATGTCCAGTGAAGAAATATATTGGACTTGTAATGATCACAATATTAATCGGAATTTTAATATGGGAAAATAGCAGGGCAAGCAATGAAAAGATACCATCAACTATTACTACTAATGAAGAAGGTGTACGTGTTGTAAAAGCAACTGATTTTACATTGCAAGCATTGGATCAGCAACAATATTCACTGTCGGATTCTCAAGGGAAATGGACGATTGTGAATTTTTGGGCTTCGTGGTGTGAACCTTGTAAAATGGAGGCACCTCATTTGCAACGTTTGTATGAGGAATATAATGATCAGCTAGAAATATTGGCAGTTAACATGACAACGAAAGACAGGCAGGACGATGTGCAAAAGTTTGTTAATGAGTACGGGCTGACATTTCCGGTTTTGTTGGATGAGCAGGGGGACGTGAGTATGACGTATGGTGCCTTTACGATTCCAACTACAATTTTTATCGACGAGAAAGGCAATATTATCCATGAATTTGCTGGTCCTATGGAAGAATCATTTATAATTGACCTTTTATCTTTGTGAATTTCATTTTATACGAATGAAAAAGACGCGGTGCCTTAAGGAAGGGCACTGAAAAACCTATATTTTTTATCACGTAAGGCACTTTCTATTCGAGATTGAATGGAAGGTGCCTTCTCTGCGAATAGGGTGTGGCACCTTGAATTGCGAATGAGTAAATAGAGGAATGAATTTCCCTTATTTCGAAAATAAAATAAAAAATAGTAAAAATAAGGGTAGGAATTTCCGTTATTGACCTGAAAAAACATGAAATTCAGGTATTTTATTTAAAATAACGGTAAAACGTTCCCTTATTTAGCCCCAAAATGAGCAACATCATTTAAATAACGGTAAAATCTTCCCTTATTTCTTTGCCTATTCCTCCCTTCGCTTCAGATTCACAGTTCGAATATCTTACGTCTTTTTAAAATTAGTAAAACTTGATTAATCAAATTAGTTTCAGTACAATGAAATCTTTGAATACATAACTAGTGATAGGGAAACCCGTGAAACCATATTCTAATAGAAGGTAATCGCTTTTTTAAGAAATGAAGATGGAAACTCAGCTACAATTTCATCGGTTAACGTTAAGTAAGAGACATCACAACAAAGAGGTGGCAACATGAAAGGTCGAACACATTTAACAATAGGGTTGGGTATAGGGGCAGTGGCGTCTGTCAGCCAAACACCTGAAATGATTCCAATCGTTTTAGCTGCAACCGCTGTAGCTTCCCTTGCTCCAGATTTAGACGGAAATAATTTGTTAAACAAGCATGTGACAAAAACGGCGAAACAAATAAAAAAGGGCGGACAATTTGTCGGTGGGGCGTTGATTGTTCTGTCGTTATTCTCCTACATATTTAATATTAATTTCCTACCCTTTTTAGAGGAGGGATGGCTTACACAACAAAATAAACTCCTCTTTTTAGGGTTGGGTGCAATCATTATTGCATTGTCCATGAGAAGCCAGGAAACGTTGAAAAATATTTTGATGAGCATTTTAGGTTTATTCCTACTGTACTATGCCATTACGGATGAACTGTGGTGGCTCGTTATGTTCGCTCTATACATTGGGGCAGCAGGATGGTTCCCACATAGAGGGCAAACCCATACAATTTGGGCAGTAATTTATTGGGGCTATATGTCTTATCTGTTGGAAATGAGTACGGGGGTTGAACATTTAGCGATCATCTCAACTATGGCCTACCTTTCTCATATTCTAGGAGATATGATGACGATAAAAGGAGTTAAATTTCTTTCTCCAATTACAAGCAAAGTATTTAAAATAAGAATATAAATTTGAAGTATGAGGCTGGACATAAGTAGAAATTTTTTTGTATAAGGGAATACTCTTATTAAAAATTGATATTTGAATTGATTGGAGTGAAGGGGCGACTCCTGGGGGAACAGCGCGACGCCTGAGACGTTCGTGTAAGGCCGTGCCCCCGGAAAGCGTCCCCGTAACGGAAATCAATTCTAGAAGAAGCAGAAAAATATGCATTTTTTCTTTGGAAAAATGCATATTTTTTGTTTTGTCTCAGGCTCATTTAAAATGTACATTAAATTGAGTATTTTTTAACTTCTGCGTCTAATATAGATAACAAATCGAACTGATCTAAAACTTCTAACATATTCTTTCCTTTATTAATCCAATATAATCCGCAAGTGCCCATATTACTTAAACAAACACCCTTCCGTATATAACATATTGATAAGTTAATAAACTGCTTCTCTATTTTACATAGTTCAATGGAGCTCTCTAATTGTTTTAAAGCCATATTGTAATCGTTATTTTTCAAATATAACAAGGATAGATTAATTAAAAAGTTTATTTTTATCCGATTTATATTTTGGAAATTTTTATACTTCTCAATATGACGAAAAGCGAATTTTTTCATTTCTTCAGCCGTTTCAACCGGAAAAATATAAAGGATAGCATTTAACAAAAAGATATCGGATAAGTACAAGTTGTCCCTACGAGATAATTCTGTCCAAATGGGCTCAGCAAGTAATTTTGCATGATGAATATCGTTCGTATTGGCTAATATTGAGAGGCTTTTTATAATGATATTTATTTTATTAATCAGTTTGTCTTCAGGACATTCTTTTAAATATGAAATACAACTTTGCTGTAACTGCAATAAATCATCCGAATTATTATACGTTTGATTATAAAAGTTGTTAATAATTTCATCTCTTAAAGGCATTGAATATCCATTATTTATATATTTAAATTCGTCATAAGAAGTTTCTATACGGACCAGAAATTCACTAAGAGTAGAATGTTTAATATCTTTATTTTCCCCTAGCTCAAATTTGGAGAAATTACCTTGAGTACAGATGTTAGATGATACATATTTTTGCGAAAATCCTTTGCCGACTCTTATTTTTTTTACTGTTTCTCCATAATTATTCATAAGATCCTCCATTTTATTCTTTTACTAATATTATAAGATAAAATTGTATAATTTATGTAAAATAAGAAAAAAGGGGGGGTGAGAAAATGATTGATATGATTATTATCGCTCTAGATTTATGGCTGATAGGAATTGGGGGAGGTTAATAAGTTTTTCGGAAAGTTACCTTAGATGCAGTTAAAAGGTGGCGCCAGTAGTAGTAAAGTCCTTAAATACTACGACTGGTGTCTATCTTGTATATCTAATGTAATCTTCAATGTATAAAATGCATAAATAGAGCTACCGTTTTACATAGTAGAAGGTAAAAATAGTAATAATATACTAATATTTAGATGAAACAAATAAAAATATTAAAATATTATTATAACTAATCGTTTTTGGTTGTATTTTTCGATAGAAATTCCCCTATATATAGTAAGAAGGTTAGCAAAAATTCTATTCGGTCTTTTTTAATTAAAAACGAACGGAAGTTCATGTTTTATGACTAAAAAGATAAGGGGTATGACGAATGAAGATTTTAAATCCTGATGTTGTGAATAGTAATGTATTTAAAAGATTTTTAGAGATAGAAGAGTATAACAAACTGTACACTGCCTATTTAGAGGATCCGAATAGTACTAATGCTGATACCTTAAATGAACATTTCAAGTATTTTGAAAAACAGATCATACGTATCGCCTATATAAAAAAAGCAGTTATATATGAATCCAGAAAATTTGATTCAATGTTAAGAGAGCACAATAGAAAGTATGAATTGAATTTGGATGCACCAATTAATGAAAGCCTCGCAATGGTAGATACTGTTCAAGATGAAAATTCTTTTCTCCAATTCGAAAACATTTTTGAGAATGACTTAGAAAGTTTGTTAAGTGATGAATTGTTAATCACCTTATTAAGACGTTTAAATACTAAGCAAAAACAAGTTTTATATTATCGGTATGTAAACGAGTTAACTGAGAAGGAAATTGCGATGATTTACAACGTATCACAACAAGCTATTTCTAAGATGATTCATAGATCGATAAATATATTAAGAGAAGGGAGGGAAGAGAATGATTGAGGGGCAGCTGTTTCAAATATTGGGAAATTTCGGGTTTCCGATAACCATTGCGATTTATTTATTAATGAGATTCGAGGGCAAAATTGATTCTTTACGAAGTTCTATTGACGTATTATCAAACGACCTCACTAAAGTGAACCATGAAAGGAGTAAAAAATAGGGGGGAGGTTAACTATGGTCGAGCATCTTGATCCAAATGAAATTGTTCAATTATTAAAAAGGATTGAACCTGTTATTTCATATTCATCACGGCAAACTAGGATAGAAAATCGGGATGACCTGAAGCAGCACCTTTATGAAGTTACTATTAAAACTTTAAAAAATACGGTTTTTGTACAACCAAAAGGATTGTTTAAATGAATATAATAGTCGGTGAGGCATTTTGATATCTAAGGAGTAGTTGCACCTTTGGATTATTAAAATGTCTCTTTTAATATGTTTATGATTCAAGAAGTCCTTTGTATTTCAACGATGTAATAATGCATGATACATAATAAATAAGGTCAAACACCATAAAATCAACACTTAGGGAGATTATATAATTTTTTTAACTTTAATTCGGTAATAATAGCGGATTAAATGACTTTTTATGTTTAGACAATTTTTACTGTAACGTTATATATGTAAAATAATTTTCCTCAGTATAGTATAGAGGAAATAACTTGAAAAATCATAGAGAGACAATATGAAAGCGCAATCAATCTTTGGAAAATGGAATGACTTGGGCTGTTTTTATTATTTCGTATATTGCAAAAACCGAGGAATTCGTAATGGTAGCCTCAATTCTTTTAACCTGAGTAAAACAATATTGTAATATAATTTTGGTATATTCTAAACAGGCAGTAGATGGTGCTGCCGAAACTCGATTTGATCAGAGGTGAAACGATAAATACCGGAACAAATGAAAAATCCATCCTATCAGTAGAAAAAATACGAATTAGGAGCGATCAAGTAATGAATAAAAAACAAATGGACTCTAAAACAGCAAATAAAAATATATCTAAGAAGGTAGCGCCACTAGTGATGTCAACATCATTTATAGCTGCATCATTTTTAGCGGCTGGAGCACCTATTTCTGCATCTGAGCTAGATTCAAAAGATGTAAATCCGGAAATTATTGAACACGCAAAAAATCATGGACAGAAAGTATCTGCATACGCAAAAAGCCTACCAGGATCACCTGGAAAAGGGGAGCTTGTTAGTCAGGTAGCTCAAACTAACTCCGAAAAAGCAGATAATGAATTAGATAATAACGATAATATAGATGAAACGGATAATGATGGTATAGACGAAGGTGCAACGGAAGTGCCGGAAACACCGGTAAATGAAGACGACCAGAATGAAGGTGTAGTTGTAGAACCGGAAACACCAGTGTCTGAAGAAGAACCAATTGAAGACGAAGTAGTAGAAGAACCGGAAACACCGGTATCGGAAGAAGAACCAGCTGAAGAAGTAGTAGAAGAACCGGAAACACCAGTGTCTGAAGAAGAACCAGCTGAAAATGAGGTAGTAGAAGAACCGGAAACACCGGTATCGGAAGAGGACCCAGCTGAAGAAGAGATAGTTGTAGAACCAGAAACACCAGTATCGGAAGAAGAACCGGTTGAAGAAGATGGAGCTGAAGAACCAGAAACACCAGTGTTGGAAGAAGAACCAGCTGAAGAAGAGGTAGTAGAAGAGCCGGAAGCACCAGTATCTGAAGAGGAACCAACTGAAGAAGGTGGCACTGAAGAATCAGAAACACCAGTAACAGAAGAAGAACCAGCTGAAGAAGAGGTAGTTGTTGAACCGGAAACACCGGTATCTGAAGAAGAACCAGTTGAAGAAGAGGTAGTTGTTGAACCGGAAACACCGGTATCAGAAGAAGAACCAGCTGAAGAAGAGGTAGTAGAAGAGCCGGAAACACCAGTTTCTGAAGAGGAACCAACTGAAGAAGGCACAGCAGAAGATGACTTTATAAATTGGTTAGATGAATCTTATCAATTTATCGATAATAGTTATCAAAGCTTAATTAGCTACTACCAAATTCATATTGAGCAATATTTAAGTGACTTAGAATCTGATCAAACAAACGAAGAAACTGAAAATGTTCCAGTAGTTGATGAGGTAACTGATGATTCTGCAGATGCTGATGAAACAGATACAACAGATACAACAGATACGACAGATACGACAGATACAACTTTAGAGGAAGATGCATCTCAAGATGAGGCTGTTGATAATACAGAACTACCAACTGAGACTGATGAGAATCTGGAAACTCCAGCTGTTGTAGAAGATGAAGAACAACCTTCTACTGTAGAAACTCCTGAGCAAGAAGTTGAAGAAGTGGAGAATATCGTATCTGAACCAGTAGAAGAAACTGAAACGGAAGAAATTAGTGTAGATACAGACCAAAAGCAAGCTGAGAAAATCGCATTAAAAGACAAAGTGATTGGCTACTATCAAAACTTAGTAACATCATTCTCTAACTTTTTAAACTTCCTAAAATAAGAGTAATAAACACTTAAAAAGTAGCACAGACCAACAAAATGGTTTGTGCTAATTTTATTTTTTTGCTCTGTTAAAGCATTAATCGATTAGGTAAAGTTAATGGTCGCCAATGCCAAAGGAGGGTTTAGGAGTATTGTTACTTAATATGTAAATTTGATATCATCGTAAGAAGAAAAGAGGTGATTACTATGGAAATATTAGAAATAGATGGAAAGTTAATTATAGATGGCTTCGAATTTTACGGTCAGATTGAACAAAATAAATTTTGTTCGCAATGCAAATCTAATTTAGTTTATTATGATGATTTTGATACATATTTTTGCCCTAATTGTAATAGTTGGACTGAGTCAAAATGTAGTGACCCTCATTGTAAATATTGTCCTAACAGGCCAGAACAACCTTTATTTACTAAATAGGGTTCCATAAAGTTTATAATAATTTATAACGACAATAGAAAAACATATCTAAAAACCGCTTTGGTAACATTTAAAACACAGCTATGGTAAAACATGGTTGTGTTTAAAAATATAATTTAGTTCGAAGATTCCTCTAGACCTTTGATTTCAAATGTCTTTATTCCGCCTCTTACTTTATCTGTTTTACATTCATCGACTTTATTGCCAATGCAACTGTATCTTCATTTTTAAAGCTGGTTCTGTCTATTCAAAGAAACAGTTGCGTCGTTTACAGTGCAGATTTCTTTTTTCAAAGTGGAATAAGCAATATATCTAATAGTTAAAAAGTTTTTGATAGGTTTTGAAATTCAAAACGAATGATAGAGTGAACGGATCTTTCGCGAAAAACGTTTTGAAATGAGGTGTCATATGGACGAGAAAATAATTTCATTAATTAAATCTAAACAAGAAAAAGGCATTACATTGTTACTTGAACAATACGGGGGACTCATGAAAGCTATTGCGCTCAAATATTTGGCTAGTAGACCTCAAGAATTAGAGGAAACAATGGCAGATATAACGATTGCTATTTGGTATCATATCGACGACTTTGATTCGAGGAAAAACACCTTCAAAAATTGGGTAGCAGCTATTGCGAAATTTAAAGCAATCGATGTTTTACGAAAATTAGAGCGACAAGTTCCTACAGCAGAGCTACAAGATAATTTACCATTGCTAGAGTCAAACCAAATCGACTGGCAAATAGTGCTGAATAGTTTACCTATTGAAGAACGCCAAATTTTTGAAAGCTACTATTTTAAAGGGAAATCAACGACAGAAATAGCAGAGCAATTTCAAACGAAACCATCCTGGGTCCACAATAAATTATCACGAACTAGAAAGAAACTAAAAGATCAATTATTAAAAGGGCGGGTGTAAAGATGAGCATTTATAAAGAGTTAAATGAAGTCGTTATTGATTTAAGTGAATTTGACGTGTCACCGCTTACCAATTATGAAAAAAAGCGTGTACAAAAACTCGTGAAAAAGAAGTTAAAATTAGTGAAGTCCCATAAAGGGATGGGTGTTGCAGCAGCTACTCTGACAATCGGCTTATTAGCTATGAATCATCAAACGATTGCCAATATGCCGTTCATTGCAGCATTGCTAGAAGATTGGCAAGTAACTGAGCAAGTGGATTGGTCACCTTACAAAACAGTGATTGGTGAAACGCGTACGACAGAAATGGGCGATTTAACATTAAATGAAGTGATTGTTAATTACGATAAAATAATGATTAGTGCAACGTTTAATAAAAATGAAGAGACCGTTTTTTCTTATCGACATCAATTAATCCCTACTGTCATCATTAATGGTGAAAAGGTTGAAACGAAAGGTATATCAGCACAATCGATTGCACAAAACAGTTCAATGTATACAATTTATAATGAGATTACATTAGCTGAGCCAGTAGCGGCTGCCAATTTTGATATACAAATTATGTATGACGAAATGCATACCCCACAGACAAAAACGCTAGAAGGTGAAACACTTGAACAGCCGTGGGTATTTGACATAAAGGCTTCTCAGCTTACTGTACAAAATGAAACAGCAGTGCACGATTTACACCAAACAATACAATTACAAAATGACGAGCAATTTGTAATTAATCGAATCGTAACAACGCCGATTTCTACAACCATTTATTATAGTGGTTTTTCATCTGATCGATCACCGAATATTAATCTTTTTGATGCGGAGGGGAACCGTTATCACTGGAATTCTGCATACGGAAATGATGATGGTACGGGAGAAATTAATTATACAGGTGCATCTTTTTTAGAGAGTGAGCTTTTCATCCAAGTTTTCTCTACTTCCACAGAAGAAGATGCAATCAGTGGAAAAGTAAAGATTTTAAATTAATTTTTGATTTATCAGTTCCAGGCATCCATACAAATTTAAAGAGGCGTCCGAAAAGTCATTTTGGGACGCCTCTTTTAAATTTATATGTATAACAGATTCCAAAAAGGTTCCAAATAAAAGTTTGAAGCGACAGTTTAAAAAGGCGCAAACTTTGGTTTATGATATGCTCCCCATTAGGTAGACAGATTAAAAAATAAAATCTGTTTATCGAATGGAGGGCATTTTTTGTCTAATAAAACATTTTCATTAGAGACGAAGATTTCGGCTCTTAAATACCTAGAGGAAGGTCGTTATTCTGCAAGAGAAATTTGCAAGATGTTTAATTTGAATCCAAATCGCTTATATGAATGGCGCGCTAAATATCAATTCGGGGGCACAGATGCATTACTTCGTCCCGTTAAAAATAAAAGATACCCTAAAGAATTGAAAAAAAACGCCGTTGAAGATTACCTAACAGGCAATTATTCAAAGTATGAGATCATGATTAAATATGGAATCAGTGGTCGAAAAGTATTCAATAGCTGGTTAAAAAAATATAATAGTCATAGTGAATTAAAAGACTCGAATCAAAGGATGAGCCAAACTATGACTAAAGGAAGAAAAACTACTTTTGAAGAACGAATTGAAATCGTGAAAGCTTGCTTAACAAATGAAAAGGATTATAAAACAACAGCGGTTCAATATGATGTGACGTATCAACAAGTATATCAGTGGGTGCGTAAGTTTGAAGATGGTGGCGAAGCATCTCTTGAAGATCGCCGTGGGCGAATGAAATCAGCGGATGAATGTACACCAGAAGAAAAATTACGTATAAAAATCAAAAAAATAGAACGTGAAAATGAAAGATTACGTGCTGAAAATTTACTTTTAAAAAAGTTAGAGGAAATCGAAAGGAGGCTTCGTTAAGTAAACTTCGTACGCAAAGTCATTATCTAGCTATTAAAGAACTGGCAGAAAAAGAAAAATTTCCGATTCTATTACTTTGTAAATTAGTGAATGTTTCACGAGCAGCTTATTATAAATGGTTAAACCGCCAACCGACATCACATGAACTAGAAAACAAGCAGTTAATCGAATCGATTGAACATTTATATAAACAAGTAAATGGTATTTACGGTTATCGTAGAATCACGATGACAATCAATCGCCAACGAAAAAAGAATGGCTTAAATAAAGTAAATAAAAACGTATTTATCGTCTTATGCAGATTTCCGAATTGCAGGCAGTTATTCGACGTCGTCCAAAAAAGTACCGTAAGGTAACACCAGATTACACAGCTGAGAACGTATTAGCACGTGAATTCACGGCCGAAAAGCCAAATCAAAAATGGTGTACAGACGTAACTGAATTCCAGTATGGAAACGGTAAAAAGGCTTATTTAAGTGCGATTATTGATCTTTATGACAAATCTATTGTGAGTTACAAATTTGGACAATTAAATAACAATGATTTAGTTTTCAAGACGCTTAAACCAGCTATACGCCAATTAAATAAACAGGAATTTCCTATCCTACATAGTGATCGAGGATATCAATATACATCAAAAGAATTCAAGCGAATCATAGAGAAAGCAAATCTGACACACAGTATGTCGAGAGTCGGCCGCTGTATTGATAATGGACCGATAGAAGCGTTTTGGGGGACTCTAAAAGTAGAGAAGTATTATTTACATAAATTTGAGACGTACGAAGAGTTAAAACATGCGATTGATACATATATAAAATTCTATAACAACGAACGATATCAAGAAACATTAAACGGCTTAAGTCCTAAAGAATTCAGGTCTCAAGCCGCTTGATGAATTTTTATTATTTCGACTGTCTACTTGACGGGGTGCAGTTCATTTAACAGTGTTTTGTGCCTTTTCTTGTGAACATTTTTTTGTAGTAATCTATACAGATAGCTCAAATTGTTGATTCAACTGTATTTGTACTTGATGTGCGTGTTCTCTATCTTGCATAAAATCGTGAATACTCCTTCTTGTTATAAATCCATATTTCTCTTACTAAACAACAGAGCAATTTTTTAAGTGGCAATCGCTATACAAAAAGTAAAATTTCTAATATTCTTAAAATACTATATATTTCGAGGTGAGGTTATTGAAAGCGATACGAATCAATCAATTTGGTACATCAGAAAACTTATTGGTAGAGCAAACCGAAATACAGGGGCCAGCTGAAAATGAAGTGCTTATAAACCTTTATGCAGCTGGAGTAAATCCAAGTGATGTCTATACATCAACAGGTACATATGCGATAAAACCTGAATTACCATATACACCAGGGTTAGATGGTGCAGGTATTGTGGAAGAGGTTGGGAAGCAAGTAACAAATGTAAAAGTGGGAGATCGCGTATTTATTGCAAGTTTACCAAATGGCCAAGCGACTGGAACGATTGCTGAAAAAATTGTTTGTGAAAGCCGCTTTGTTCATCCGATACCAGAACATATTTCATTTGAAGAAGGCGCGGCGCTAGGTATTCCAGCTTTAACAGCCTATCGGGCAGTAGTAGGGAGAGCGAATGTTCAGGCAGGGCAAACTGTATTCATTCATGGGGCAAGTGGCGCCGTTGGTTTACAGGCTGTTCAAATTGCAAAAGCATTAGGCGCAAAAGTAATTGGAACAGCAAGTCGGGAATCCGGAAAACAGCTTGTAAAAGAGGCAGGAGCAGATATTGTTCTTGATCATATTACAGAGCAAACGATTGATGCCGTATTAGAACAAACAAATGGAAAAGGACCAAATGTTATTATTGAATTTTTGGCAAACGAGAATTTACAAACAGATTTGCAAATGATTGCAAAGCAAGGTGTCATCGTTATTGTAGGAAACCGTGGGGAAATTAATATTAATCCCCGTCTTATGATGCAAAAAGAGTGTGATGTGCGAGGCATGGTATTATTTAATGTTACGGCCGAAGAACATCAGCAGCTTATTCAAGAAGTAGCAAAATTGCTTGAAAAACAGCAACTTAAACCAGTAGTCGGTTATAGCTATCCTTTAGAAGAGGCGAGCATTGCATTTGATGCCGTTATTAATGGTGAGCATAACGGAAAAGTCGTTGTACGAACACAATAGTTAAATTTTGGACTAGTAAATATGCTAGTCCTTTTTTGTGGCTCATCACCATAACATAGGGTTGCCTTTATTGCCGTTTGCGAGGCCCACCTATCCCAAAATTTTGCCCTCGTTATAAAGTGAAGTAAAAAACACCTAATCAAGCCGCTTGCGCTATCGCGAGGCGGCATTTTGTCATCCCCAACTAATAGTGATGAATCTTTTTTTATGTTTGATTTTGGGAATATTGACATTAAAGTGAAGAAATTCTAATACTTTTGCTATTATTTTGTCTGTTTAGTGCTATTTACTAAAATAATAGAAAAAATTGTTATGATATACGAGTAATATATAAGAAATTAGGGAGCGTAACAATGGGATTTAAAGAAGAGTTTAAGCGAGAAATGCGCAATGTACAAAATGATGTAGCAAAAGAGGTAGAAAAATATTGGGTCCTCGATTTTGAAGGACATAAAATAGAGATTATTAATGAGATGATGGAGGAAGTATTAAAGGTTGATGGTGAAATTATTGCCCAAAATGTTCGGAAATCCATCTGGTCACATATTGTGCCGTTTTCAACATTGAAAGGAACATTTCAATCTAGTAGCGGGAAGAAACATAAAGTATTTGTCAAAATAGGCGGATTTGTAAAACTGAACGTAACGGTCAAAGTAGACGGAAAAGAGCTTTTACATGATGCGATGAAATTACAATTTTTACCCTGGTCCAATAAGGAATTTATCGTGCCATATATTGAACAGCAATTTCATACAAATCAAAAGTTAATAACAAAAGATTTACCGGATGATGCGTTTTTATATGATGAATTTCATCCAAAACATGCACCTGGATTTGCAGATCAGCTTCATACGGAAGAAGTAACGCCTTTTTATACAAAAAAGCTGATCAAACTGTTTTTAGAACAGATAAACAATCCAACTGATGAAACTCGGAAAGCTACTTACGAAAAAATAAAAGATGAAAAAGTAATAAGTTATTATTATGAGTTTTTAGAACAGTTTTCTGAAATCGAAAAAGAAGAAAGTCGGGTAAAGGAAGAAGCAATTTGGTTACTTGAGCACGCTGCACATCGAGAAGTGGTGAAATTTGCGCTTGTTATTTTAGGGACAGGAAATTGCGAAGAACTGAAAGAGCGTCTTAAAATAATCGCACTTCACGAAGAATTTACAGGGGTAGCACTTTTCGCCTTAACAAACGGAACGTCAAGCAGCAATGAAGCGGTTTGGTATATAGCAAAAAATGTAACAGGATGGGGTAAGTTAGAGGCGTTGAACTTTTTAGATGCAACTAATGAGGACATCCGTCAGTGGATACTGCTTGAAGGATTAAAGGATACAGTTCCAGGCAATGCATCTGCTTTAATGTGTGCCAATAAAGGGAAGCTTGATATCGAATTGCATGAGTCCGCCATTTCTGAAAAAGTATTTCAAGGTGCCGGTACCATTATTTTAGCATTGCTATATGAAGGTTCTTATCAAACAATGGATGATTATGAATATGCAGGTCAAGTTCTGATGCGCTACACATATCATGCAAAAACACATTGCCGCACACTTAAGGAGTTTTATGTACTTACGCAAATTCATGAATATTTACAATATGATGAAGAAACATGGGATGATCGTTTCTCAACAAACTGGAAGCCCCATGAAAAACGAGCAGTAGAAGAAAATATAGAGGATATAGCAAAAAATCCGGAGTATTTGCAACAGGCAATTGATACATTAAATAATGGGGTAGAAGATGAGGATTATGCAATCGCAACAGCACAATACTATCATGCTGATATTACTAATATAATGTTTGAGAAAATAAAAGATAACCCGGAAAACTATAAGTATTACATGGCATTATTCACTACTGAAAATGAACAAATTATCGAACAGCTTATTAAATTTACAGATTCATTTGGGGATTTCAATGACCTAACAGAGAATCAAAAGATGGTCGTATTAGTCCTGTTGGAGGAATTGGATCAGTATGACGGAGCTGGTTTAGAATTTTTAATTAAAACTTTAAAAACGGCTGACTACCACCTGCAATATATTGCGATGCAAACATTATGTAGATATAATAAATCTTCTTGGCAAGGTACGGAGATTGAACAGCTTGCTTTGCGTTATACAAAAGAGTCCAAGGATAAAGATGTTAAAGAAATTGCTAAGCAGCTGCTGGCATAAGTGAAAATAAGGGGAGAATTTCCTCTTATTTTTTATTTTGAGTAAAAAACAGCCGAAATAAGGGGAGAAATTCCCTTTATTGCCCCCGAAAACAGGGTATCGGGTTGAATTTCCATGCAATAAGGGGAAAACTTCCTTTTATTTTCGCCCTAAACTGATGCTCTATTGCAAATAGCGGTAAAAACTCCGCTTATTTTTGTAAAGATATTCTTGACCGTACATATTTTAAAACAATAATTCGGAATAACTGGTAGTTAATGTGTTAAAATAGGTATTTAATTTTATAACGAGGGGGCAATGTGGATGATTAAAAATAAATTAGCAATTGCTATTTCCTTCATTCTTTTAGTGATTTGTATGTCTATTTATTTTCCGTTTCCAAATAACGAAATGATAAAAGCCCGTTCAACATTTATGACGTTTCCTATACGAAATGAAGAAGGCTATGTATTTCTTGGGATTTTCACTTCAGTGTTATTCGTTATTTCGCTTGTTTTATTGCAAGTAGGATTGAAAAAGTATCATTTTAGAACATTGGTATTGGTAATATTGGCTTTTGCCTTACTACCATTGGCACTTATAACAATTTTCCAAGAAACATTTGCAGAAGGTATTTATGCGATCAAGTATGATGGTAACGGCAATTGCAATTTTGATTATATGAGTGAGGATTTATTAAATGGGGAATGTAGTCTTGTACTACATAATCGGAGTAATGAAACGGTATCTTTTCAACTGGAGTTTATAGATTCACATTTCTATGACGAGGACGGAATTAGAATGGAGTCTCTGATGAATGTTGCCGGACCATTTCATGTGACAATCGAAGCAAACAGAAAAGAGTCGATTCAATTCAATGAATTATTGGATGTGACAGGTATTCCTAAGCATATTGATGGTGGAAGTTCGTCTAATGTCCATATAAAACTTACAGAAGGACAGCGTTCAAGAAATCTATAAACTACTATAGGGGTGTTGCTACATATGAAAAGATTATTACTAGTAATATTATTATGTCTACCACTAGTAGGATGTTCGGATGAAGCTGAAATAGGTGAAGACATCTTATCGAGTGCCGCTGAGTTTAATCTTCAACAAGCATTTGATCTGAAAGAAAAACAAAGTGTCACGATGTTTGTAGAAGTTTATGAAAACGGTCAATTTATGGGTGATAGAGAAATTTATTTTGGCAACAACTTCGAAGGGAACGGCAAAGTTCAGTTTTCTATGTTTAGAGCAGAAAATTCAGCGGAGTTGTTTTTAGTAGGAGCAATTCAAGATAAGAATCATGCCGTATCTAAAAAAATGTTCGTGGAAACGTCTGAATGGGGCGTAATTTTTAAAGCGGCAGAAAATGATGTGATAACAAAAAAAGGGCAATACCGAATTGGCATGTATGGTTCATTGTCTGAAGAAGATTCAACAACCTACACAGAGCCTTTAAATTTATCTGTTGAAGAGAAAAAAGAGTTCATCGAAGCATACGAACGTTATCCGGTTGTTAATGTTGTAGTGGTTGAAGTAAATTAAAAAGGATATTCAAAAGAGTATTGCGGAGAAGGGTGCAATACTCTTTTTTTGCTATTTATACTTCCTTCTAAACAATAAGGTGGACAAAGTACCAAGCACAATAATCGTAGTAAGTACAAATAGTAAACTCATCATACTTGAAAGAATGGAGCCGTTTATTTCATACATGACACCATAATCAACTTTGTACGTTCTAGCATAAACGTCATTTCCGGCAAATACTTTTTCAACGGATTGTGCAGTAAATACATCGCGTAGTAATACAGTTATATGGCTTACCGGGAAGAGGTGGATGACAGATTGGACGGCACTTGGTAATACTGCCATCGGAACGTATATACCGCATAGAAACCCTAATAATGTTCCACTAATTGTGCTCACTGTAGAAAATGCCGTTTCCGTATTAATAAATAACACGATAAATAAATTGATCATACTACTCATGACCACCGCTAAAATTAAAATACCGATTGCTTTTAACATTGCGATGGGAGAAAGCCATTCACCGCCAATGGAAACGATGAAAATTTCACAGCAAATAAATCCGATAAAAGTCATGGAAAACCCAATAATAAAAGAACTGATTACATAGCTTAACTGTATTTTATATCGCGAAGCAGCAGTTACTAAAAAATCTGCTGTCGTTTTTGACTCTAAATCTTTTATATAAATCCCAAATACCCCGAGAGTTGCCGACATGGCGATTATTGATAAAAGTCCAGCGACCATCCATTCACTGACTAGTACTTCAATTTCAGGTGTGACAGCAACATATTCCGCGATGGAGTTAACCTGAAGATTCTGCAAAAAAATAGCGTAAAGACCAATTAAAATAAGTACCGAAAGCAAAGAGAAGAAAACGAGCAATTTATTTCTGAGGAATACTTTGTTATTTCGGCTGACTAAACTAAGAAGCATTCATGTCACCTACTTCCTCATTAATCTGAATAAATACTTGATCAATCGAGCCTTTAATCACCTCAAATGATGCAAGGGAAGGTTGAATCCGTTCGATAATCGGAATCGCATGTAAAGTAGAGGGGATATTCACTTTATAAACATCACCGAATTGCACCATTTCACAGCCAATTTTTTCGGAAATAAGTTCAATATCCGTCTCTTTTTTAAAGGAAAGCACCAGTTGATCAGATGCAAAGCGTTCTTTCAATTCATTTGGTGTGCCTTGAGCGACAATTTCCCCTTTTTTAATGACAACTATTTGATCCGCATTTGTTGCTTCCTCCATGTAATGGGTTGTTAAAAATATCGTCATACCAATCTCTTTCCTTAGTCGTTCAACCGTTTCCCATACGAATTTTCGGGTGTGAGGATCGAGTCCAGTAGTCGGTTCGTCTAGAAATAAAATCGGAGGCTTATGGATTATTGCGCGGGCAATATCGGCTCGTCTACGCTGGCCACCAGACAATTGGCCATATTTTTTATTCTCTATTTCACCAAGCTTTAAATATTGCCAAACGAAACGATAATTCTCTATTAACTGTGCTTTCGTTAATTGATAAAAGCGACCACGATGGATAATATTTTCCTTCACAGTCAGTTCTTTATCAAGCAGGCTTTGCTGAAAAACAATCCCAATTGATTGCCTGATCCGATCATTATCCTTCATCGTTCCAAGTCGGTGCCCATTAATCGTTACATCCCCGCTAGTTTTTTCAAGCAATGTACATAATATTTCAATCGTCGTCGATTTACCGGCTCCGTTACTACCTAAAAATGCGAATAAAGAGCCTTTTTTTACTTGGAAATCAATCCCTTTAACCGCTTCGATCGAACCAAAATGCTTTTTTAAGTCCGAGACTTCAATGGCATAAGTCAATGTTATTCACCTCGATTTTGTTTTAAAACATCATTCATTCGTTTAATATCGCGTTTAATCGAAAAGAAAATAAAGCACCAAACGATAATATAAATGACCGTTGACTGAATAAATAAAAGGATGAATGTAGACGGTTCATCAAAAGAAAACCAATTTCCAAAAAGTCCGACTGTAAATACAGAGCATAGAACTATCCCATAATGAAGTGTTAAAACCGCTATATAAGGCCAATGTTTAATTAAAAATAAACTGTTTGCACAACCAATGATGACCCCTAATGAAAGGGCTAATAAAAATTGATTTAACAACTCTGCACCAGACCAGGTTATGGATGTGTCATTGTACGTAATGAGTGCGATGATGAAATAAGACATAAAAACACTGACAAAGCAGCTAATTAAAAAGTTTTTCACTTGCCAGCACCTCCTAACCCGAGCGCTTCCTTTAGTAGTTTGAAATAATTACGGCTGACAGGAACAACTGTTTCATTTGCTAAAATGACTTGGGGGTTGCCAAGCACTTTTGATTGGATGGAAACAATTTTATCGATGTTTACGAGCATGGATTTATTGACTCGGATAAAGCTAGAATGAAAACGTTCTTCTAATTCATAAAGTTTATTCTTTGCTTCAAATTCTTCTTCATCTGTTTGTAAAAATACTTTTCCATTTTCGGTAAAAATCGAATAAATTTCACGAGATTTTAGTAAATGAATGTCTCCATTGGAATAGCCGGCAATACTTTCAGGTGTTGAGCTATTAATTTTTTTCATTAATTGTTCGACTGTTTCATCAAATTTTGGTGCATGGATATGAACTTCGATTTCTGTGCGGTCATTTTCAATATGTAAGTGGATTTTCATACACTGCTCCTTTCATGATTTCATTGTAGCATTGGAATTTTTATATACTTGATTTTGCCAGTAACAGGTAGAAAAAACGCGTTGACAGGTAATTTTAAGCGTATGAAGAAGGACTCTTATCTTATTGTACTTCGAAAATGAATAGTTGAAGAGGTTTTCTTTCAACGCTCTGTCAGCCAGTCATAAAAAGGGACAGGTCTTGTTTTTGGATATTGTTGCTGCTCTTTGCTCTCCGGTAAAACAGGGCGTGCTACTGCCTTGTCATACGCTCCTTTATAAATTGCACGTAAAGTTGTTCGAATAGTTAATTTCCCATCATGAATGTCTTGAATTATTCGCCACATTGCATCTTTCGCAATCGTAAACTCCCGCATATTTTGAATCGGTGTTGCTAAAATAGCTGATCGTAGCCCGTCCTTTAATTCATCATTTAACGGCAGGCTCATTAAAAACTCATACAATGTTTTTTGCCATTCATTCATCTGTGTGAGCGTATTATTATATATTTCTTTTAAAGAGCTTGTTTTAAAAAGATTAAAAGAAATAGTTTCGTTACACGAAAAATCTTCGCTATCCTCAATTTCATGCACTTCTTTAGCTGAGACCCGATCGGACATTTCCGATGGGACATGTAAAATTTTATAAATGTTAGCTCCTTTAATTCCATTTAGTTTCGTGCTTGCTACGACACATAAAATCCCAAGATCTGCTGCTTTTTTTACAGCACGATACACTGTTTTCGTGCTAATCCCGATACTATCGGCAATTGTTTTTGCCTTTAAATGCGCGGCGCCAGGATAGGCAAGTGCAGACTGTGCAATACGTAAAATGACATTGCGCTCACTTTCGGTTAATTCATGTTCAGCTAGGTGAGCCGCTACTGCCTCGTCCATTTCTTTAATTGAGTTAAATGTTTGATATGTTTTTAAATATTCGAATACCATTATTTGCATCTCCCTTCATCATACATATGTCAAAAATGAAAGAAGTAAGGGACATCTTTTTTGATTATTTTTGAATTTAGGTTATTCCATTCTAAAATAAGGGGAGATTTTACCGTTAATTGAATGATGTAGCTCATTTTTAGGATAAATAAGGGAACGTTTTACCGCTATTTTAAATAAAAACCTGAAATATCACGTTTTTTAGGTTAATAACGGAAATTTCTTCCCTTATTTTTACTATTTTTTATTTTATTTTCGAAATAAGGGAAATTCATTCCTCTATTTATCTCATTACACTCGGGGCCGTCCAACTTCGAGTGGGAAAAACCCCAAATCCTTGTGCCAAGCCCCCAAATTTATTCAAATTTGTCATCCCCAAACTCATGTTGATGAACCCCAATAAAAAGTTTTTTTCATAGTAGTTTTATTTTTATGAATAATTTGGGTAAAGAGATAGGAAAGTTGAGTTCGGCAAACCAAAAACAGCTTAAGAGATTTATACTAAAATGTTGGCTTCCTAATACTCAAGTGAAATTTTATTTTTAATAAAAATTGTAGGTCATGCTTTATTTTTTTTAGAATAATGTCAAAAATCAAACAGAAAAAGCTAGTTTTGTGGTTCGGATTTCAATTCTGTTCTACAATAAGTATCTATTATTCTAAAATACGTAAAAATTATCTAAGTAAGAGGAAGTGAGTTTATGAAACTAGCAACGAAAATTTTATGGGCGTTAGGGTTAGGGGCAATTGTAGGTATAGGATTAAACCTTGCAGCGCCTTCATTCTTTACTGAAGCAGACCGATTTTTCTTCACACCATTAGGGACGATCTTTTTAAACTTAATTAAAATGCTTATCGTACCGTTAGTGTTTTTCTCCATTGTAGTAGGGGTTGCAAATATAGGTGATCCGAAAGCATTAGGTCGAATGGGAAGTAAAGCGATGCTGTTCTTCTTAACAACGACAGCTATTGCTATTACAATTGGTATTGCTTTAGCGGTGATTTTCCAACCAGGTAATAAAGGTCAATTCGATGTACAGGAAGCAAGCTATGAGGCTGCAGAAGCACCACCTGTATCTGAAACGTTGCTTGGAATTATTCCGGCGAACCCGATTGATGCAATGGCAAGTGGCGATATGCTGCAAATTATATTCTTTGCGATCTTTATTGGATTAGGTATAAGTTATTTAGCTTCAAAAGTAGATTTAGTAAAACGCTTTATGGAACAGGGAAATGACCTTATGATGTTCCTTGTAACATTAGTTATGAAATTTGCACCGTACGGAACGTTTGGATTGATTGCATCAGCGGTAGGTAAGCAAGGGTTTGATGCATTACAGGCGATGTTCTGGTATATGATGGTCGTATTATTGGCTTTATTTATACATTTCTTACTGATTTATGGAAGTGCGTTAAAAGTATTAGCAAAACGTAATCCAATCGATGTTATTAAAGCTTATCTTCCTGCAATGACTGTTGCATTTAGTACATCAAGCAGTAGTGCTACACTACCTATTTCGATGGAAATTGCACAAAATAAATTAAATGTACCAAAAGGGATTAGTAGTTTCGTACAGCCACTTGGTGCCACAATCAATATGGACGGTACAGCTATCATGCAAGGTGTTGCAACGATTTTCATTGCACAAGTGTATGGGATCGACTTATCGTTTTCTCAAATGATAATTGTTGTTATGACAGCCGTATTAGCATCTATCGGTACAGCAGCAGTTCCAGGTGCAGGTATGATCATGCTTGCGATGGTATTGGAATCAGTAGGTTTACCGGTAGAAGGTATTGCATTAATTATTGGTATTGACCGCTTACTGGATATGACACGTACAATGGTCAACTGTTTTGGCGATTTAACATGTGCCCTTTATATCACAGAAAGTGAAAAGGATAAAGAAAAGACAGCAGTAGCTGAATAATAGTATAAATAATAATTTAAGGCATCGAGTTTAATATCACTCGGTGTCTTTTTATTTGTCTTCATCTCTAAAATAGAAACTACACTTTTTATTGGTAAATAATTGAATATCTGAAACTTTATAGTTGTTTGTAAAGTATAATGTAAGTGTAAACAAATGTTTACGCAAAGAGATAGGGGGATGAAGAATGGTAACTTTTAAAAAGGCAGGAGCAATGTTATCTGCAACAGCGCTATCTGTAGGTTTATTAGCACCAATGGCAAGCGCTTCAACGTTAGGAAATGAACGTATGGATACATTGCCAATTCAAGTCGCACAAATGAATACAACGGTAACAAAAGAGGATTTAATGAAGCGTTTTCGAGAATTATTTCCAAATGAGTTTCCGAATGTAACCGAAAAAGATTTTCGTATGGGATCGGGTTTCTCACATCCTAAAGATTCCACGTTGCGTTATGAACTTCGCTTTATGAAGCAAATTGATAATCAACATGTGAGTGGATATTTTACTTTTGTAGGAGAAGCATTAGAGTTAGAACAATTTTATTATCAACCAGTAAACTCTAAGGATGTATTATTCCCAGCGAAGTATTCTAAAGAGGAAGCGCAAAAAGTAGCGAATACGTTTCTTGAAAAGTTCAATGAAGGTGAAGGGTATGAACTAGTACCAAATGAATATGATTATTATTCATCTTCTATTTTGACTGAACCCGTTCAATACTCGTTTATGTATGCAAAGAAAAAATCAGGTATTCCGATTTTAGACCAATCGATCAATATTAGGGTATTAGGAGATGGCACAGTATCCTCTTTTTATAGAACAACAAGTGAAAAAAATAATTTTACGTTTGATGATCCTTCCAAAAAACAAAGTGAATCGGTCATTGCCAACCGTTTACAGGATGCATTAAAGGCACAGTTGTCATATAAAATTGTCACAGATTATTCTACAGGTGATTACAAAGTAAAGCTAGTTTATCAACCGAATAGCCAGGTGGTTTCAGGTGTACATGCTCAAAGTGGAGAATGGCTTACAACGGATGGGCTATCCTCAACGTTATCAGCTCAAGCGATTACACCAATTGTGACGGCACCATTAGCAGCAAAACAGCCGAACTTAACATCAGAACAGGCGCAGGCGATGGCGCAAAAGTTGCTCGCAACAGATCAAAAAGGTGTTAAATTAACGGTTGAGTCAGTTGAAGAAATAACAGAGGCTGGTAAGGAAGTATATAGCATTCATTATATGTATCACTATAGAAACAGTGGGACAGGCACTACACTTACAATTGATAAAGCTACAGGAGAGGTAATTAATTATAGTGATATCAAAAATAGCCTTGAATTAGAAGATGAAGATAATGATACGGAAGTAAAATTCACGAAGCAACAGACATTAGATAAGGCGATTGCATATGTGAAAGAATGGGTACCATCTTATGCTCACCAGTATGCATTACCAGTAGATGAGGGACAGCACGAAAGTTATAATGATAGTTATTATTTTACGTTCCCACGTATTGTAAATGGGTTAATGGTTGTAGGTGATAATATCTCAGTTAATGTCGATGCCAAAACAGGCGCTTTAGTAAGCTTGCGTGTAAACGGATTTGATGATGTAGAGTGGCCTGCCGCAACAGAAGTTTTAACAGAGCAGGAAGCAACAAAGCTGTTGAAAAATGAGTTGAAACTGAAGCTGCAATATGTAAATCATTCAAATGTGGAAAATGATCAGCATTATAGCTTAGCATATCAACCGGTCTTCAAAGAAGGTTCGTCTGCTACCATTGATGCAAAAACAGGGGAATGGTTAGATGTTTATGGTATGGCTAGTTCAAACAAGCCGAAAATCAAGCATCCAACAGCTGCAGAGGAATTAAATTATTTAATTCATGCAGGGATTTTAGAGGTAGATGGAACATTTAATCCAGATGCATCCGTTACTAAAGAGGAAGCGTTAAAAGTATTACTGAAATCTGTAACCTATATGTATTACAGCTCTAGATATAATGAATATGAAACGTCAAATCAATCGTTTAACGATATAACGTCTGATCATCCATTATATTCATTTGTAACACATGCCTTAAGTATGGGGATGCTTGATACGTCTTCTAAAACGTTTAATCCGACTGGAACTCTTTCAAATCAGGAACTGGCAAAATGGGTAATCGGTATGTTGAAGCTTGATAAACCAGCGCAGCTTAGCGATATATATGAACTGAAATACAGTGATGCAGCACAAGTTAGCCAGGAACTACGTGGCCATGTAGCATTAGCTCATGGATTAGGACTACTTGAGGCGGAAAATAATCAGTTAAAGCCAAATAGTGAAGTAACGTATGCGCAATTAGCACAAGCAACTATTCGTTTAGCTCATAAAATGAACGAATATGAGATTAGAAACTATTAATGAGTGACTGTTCAAATCAAAAATAAATTAAAAAAAGACAAGTGCTGTATATAATAGCATTTGTCTTTTTTAGATACAGTTGCTCGCTATTTTCAGTGCCCACACAAAATAAGGGTATATTTTACCGTTATTTGAATGATGGAGCTCAATTTTAGGATAAATAAGGGAACGTTTTACCGTTATTTTAAATAAAACCGTGTAATTTCATCTTTTTTAGGTCAATAACGGAAATTTCTTCCTTTATTTTTATTGTTTTTTAAGTTTTTTTAAAAATAACGGAAATTCATTCCTCTATTTATCTGACTACGCATTTCAATCTACAAAGCTTTAGAACCACGCAGCTGGGAAAGCCTGTTTTCAATAGTTCTAAACTATATTACCTCATCCAAAAGTGCGTATTCCTTATTTTTACGCTTCCATAAAAATATAATGAAATAAATATAGAAGACAAATAACAATGCAGCACTTGAAAGGCCAAGGATCTCGTAAACTTCCACTGGAAAGTGCATGCCGACAGAACTAAACAGCAGAAAGATTAATTGTAAGTTAATATAGAGCGTCGGGAACATACTCTCTTCACCACGTAAAATTTCATTTGATACAGAAAAAATACAGGCAAGATAGAGAATTGTAAGAAGTCCATTTAATATAGCAACGATTTGAAGCGCTAAATTTGCAGATGGCACGAACATCTCAGGCAGCCATATTCCCATTAATGACGTTACGGCAAGTACCGTAGCACAGAGATTACCTAGTTTGGCATACTGGGCCTCCACTTTTGAAAACGCATAAACAATAATAATGAAGCCGATAAAATCCGGAAAAATATCAAAATTGCCAAAATTGATGTCAAAAAACTGAAACAAAACCCCGATTATAATAAGTTTGTGAAAGTTCATAGCTCGCCACGCTCCTTCACTATACTGTTTACCCAGTCCTCACTTGGTCTCGTATTTAAAAATTGGGTTAATGTCAAAATCTTATCTTTTTCTGCATTATCCACAATATGTAGTTCCAGTTTAAACAGTTCCATTTCATATTGTGCCTCGCCGTCTGTCGTCTCAATATATAGTTTATCTTCGTTGTTTATTTGAAGTGGGACAGTTAGTGGAAGCTGTACATCCTTACCATTTATTTTGAAATTTAGCAGGTCAACCCGATTGTCTACGACATTTACTTGTTTTAACGTAAAAGGTTCTAATACTTTATAAAAACCGGATGTGCCATCTGTCCCGACAGAACTAGATAAGAACTCTAGCTGCGGGATCTCCTCATACTCATAAGTTGTAAGTGAGATCGGTGTTGTCATTCTATCCTTAAAATGAATTGTCCCTTTTGTAACACCATCTAAAGGAGTTAAATCTTCATTGTCATTTAGCCATATAACCGGTGAAATCATACTGTAATAAGTATATTTAACATATGTTTCAAGCGTAGTCTGTGGCTGCGGGTTAAACATCGAAAATGGCTGTTCCGGATAATAATGGTGCCCGTTAAATTCTATCGATTGAAATTCATGCGGATCTATTGAATTCGTTATATATGAAAATTTAATCGTTTTGTTTGCAAAATCAATCGTACCGGCCACAGGAATCGGCTCATCCAGCATCTTTGCATCATAGTAAAGCGTACTCGTTATTTGTATAACACCAACTATGACAAGTATCAGTAATAATTTTTTCATTTAATTCTCCTAACTAGATCCTTTAAGATAGTAAATCTAATAAAATTCCTCTTGATTGGTGGGTTACGGCAAGACAGCGCTCAAACCACGTGATACGTGTCTTTATCACTGCCTTTATTGCCGTTTGAGAGGCCCACCAATCCAAAAATTTTGCCCTCGTTATAAAGTGAATTAAAAAACACCCATTCATGCCGCTTGCGCTATCGCGAGGCGACAGAGAGCGGAAATGTTATGTTTTATAATCTTTATTTTTGCAGATATTCACTTTATGCCAAAGCAGAGTGACGTGGAGCGAAGGGTGAGCCGTCCAAAAACTTGCTTAACGCGTTTTCCCCGTAGCGCAGCAGAACGCAATTCATTAGAAAACCTTATTTTTTAATTTTGTCATCCCCAACTTATGGTGATGAATCTAATTATTACAGAAACAGTATACCCTATGCTATTCTAAAATGAATGGGCTATTGTAAGTATTTTCCATGAATGCATACGATTCGTTACGACAAAAAGAATAATTTTGAGGTGAAATAATGGTTTTTAATCCAAATGAAATTTATTTTAGGCAGTTAAAACTAGAGGATTTTCATACTGTATTAATCTGGAGTAAGGATGAACGTTTTTGTGAAGCAAATGGCTGGCAGAAAAATAGAGATCCTATTGAATTACTTCGATGGTGGGAACATTGTGTAATAAATCAACAAAAGGAGTTTATTCGTCTTGGAATAGAATATAATAATAAGTTGATTGGTTATGCAGATTTAGCAGAGATAACGAATAATAGTGCTGAAATAGGCATTGCTATTGGAGAAAGTAACCTATGGAATGTTGGAATTGGTACACAGACGGTAAAAAAATTAATAAATTATGCAACTGAACAATTAGGAATTACTATATTTTATGGTGAGACACACGAAACAAATCATCGTTCAAGAAAAATGATGGAGAAGTTAGGATTTACGGAAGAAAGCAGCAATGGAAGTGAAATCTATATTGGGAAGGAAGTTAAGTTAGTGCAATATAAATTTGAGTGTGGCAGTGTATGATTGTATGCGGATAAGGCTTTGTAATATTCATGAGACTCTCTTGAAATTACCGAAATAAAAAACAGGCTGGGACATAAGTAGAAATTTCTTTGTAAAAGGAAAATAGTCTTATTAAGAAATTGATATTATATGAATTGATTGGAGTGAAGGGGCGACTCCTGGGGGGACAGCAAAATTTATTTTGCGACGAGTAACCGCAGGAGCACCGACGCCTGAGACTACAGGCTCAGGCCGTGCCCCCGGAAAGCGTCCCCGTAACGGAAATCAATTCTGGCAGAAGCAGAAAAACATCTATTTTTTCTTTGAAAAAATAGATGTTTTTCGTTTTGTCCCAAGCTCTCTTCAAGTTTTTTTAGCTCGAGTATCTATCTATTTTTAGCTATTTTATCCGCCTTTGAACCCCAATACGTCGCAAGAATTGGTCCGGAAATATTGTGCCAGAAACTGAAGATGGCACTCGGAACGGCTGATACTGGATCGAAGTGGGCCATTGCTAATTGTGCGCCTAAGCCTGAATTTTGCATACCGACTTCAATTGAGACAGCTTTTTGATCATCGTACTGAAGTTTAAATAGTTTTGCTACTAAGAATCCAAATAAGTACCCTAACCCATTATGTAATATTACGATTGCAAAAATAATTAATCCTGTTTCCAAAATTTTATCCCGGCTTCCGCTTACTACGGCTGCAACAATCATAACAATGGCAACAACGGATACGGTAGGAAGGATATCGATACTTTTCTCAACGATTGGTTTAAATAAAAACTGAGCAATGATTCCTAAAATAATCGGAATTAATACTACTTTGATTACTGACATAAACATCGCCATAAAAGAAACTGGTAACCATTCACTTGCTAATAAGTAAATAAGAGCCGGTGTTACAAATGGTGCCAGTAATGTCGTACATGATGTAATCGTAACAGACAATGCTGTATTTCCTTTTGCCAGGAATGTCATAACGTTAGAGGAAGTACCTCCAGGACAACAGCCTACTAATATAACCCCAACCGCAATTTCCGGTGGTAAATTGAAAATTTTGGCTAATGCAAATGCTAGCAACGGCATTATTACAAATTGTGAAACAATCCCGATAATGACGCCTTTAGGGTGCTGAAGAATCAATTTAAAATCATCTATTTTTAACGTCATCCCCATACCAAACATCACAATTCCAAGTAAGATTGTGATATAACTGCCGATCCAAGTGAAATATTCTGGTATCCAAATGGCTAAACCAGCTGCAACCAGTACCCAAAGAGCAAATGTATTCCCCGCAAACTTACCTATTTTCTGTAAAACTCCCATAATGATGTGACCTCAGCTTTCTATTGAATTCTAGTTATTGTAATATATTAAATTTTTAATTGCAATAAAATTCAGAAAATTTTGTTTATCAATATTGGAAATAATGATTAATAGTCCATGTTCCAAAACATATCAATATCGTAATTTTTAATTAATCAAAAAATATTACAAAAATAGGTTTACTTAACTTTTTATAGTGGTATATAAAATTATTGGTTTTGTCTCAACCAGTAAATTTCCCCATGTGTAACATCTCCAATTTTAAGTGCAATCCTGTTACAACCACCATTAGTAAGCTAAAAAATAATAAATAAAGAGTAGGAGTGAGAGCTAAATAAATAATATTCTTTTTATTATGCAGTCATTTAATAAGTTCTTAAACGGACATTAAAAAGATAGCTAATAACTGCATGTTACATAGTTAACCGATTTTGTTGTCATGTAAATTTTAATTGAATAATGGAAGAAGAAGGGGGACTTCAAGTATGAAAAGGATGTTTTTAATTAGTATTTTAATATTGTCAGTTGTTTTATCTGGTTGTGTAGGAAGTACAAGTAGTAATTCTGATAGTGGAACAGGCGATGGTAAAACGAAAATTAGCTTCATTCATTGGCGAGGCGAAGATAAAGCGGCTTTTGATAGTTTAATAGCTGATTTCGAAGAACAAAATCAAGACATTGAAGTCGACATGACAATTTATCCATCAGAACAATATCAATCTACAGCGCAAACGTTATTACGTGACGGCTCAACAGGGGATGTCTTTACAAGCTACCCGGGTTCTCATTTTGAGATCATTAAACAGGCAGGTTTATTTGAGGATTTATCCAATGAAGATTTTCTTGAAAACTATAATGAACGATTAATTTTGGCTGGTCAGGCAGATGACAAGCAATATGCAGTACCATTGCAACTTGTATTTAATCAGCCTGTATACAACGCTACATTATTTGAAGAATTAGGATTAGATCCAAACCCTAAAAGCTGGGAAGAATTTTTAGCCCTTTGCCAAGCGATAGCCGATGCAGGACATACTCCGATTGCCTTCCCAGGTGCAGATATTGGTCCGGGACAGTTCATGAATTCTATGATGATGAACAATGCTCCTGAAGAAGATATTTTTGACAAGCTAATAGCTGGGGAAGCTAAGCTTACAGATGAATGGTGGGTAAAAACACTTACACAATTTAAAGAGTTAAACGACAAAGGCTATTTAGGAAATGGTGCTCTAGGAACAAATCATCCAGGTGCTATTGCCATGATTGCAAACGGTGATGCAGCTATGCTTGCAACTGGTTCATTTGCAGTAGCCGGCATTAAAGAGATTAATCCAGATATTGAATTAGGTTTACTTGCACCAATTACAGTTTCAGAAAGTGAAGCTGTGTGGGAAGGGATTCATACAACTACATTCATGCTTGCAGTAAATGCGAAATCGAGTAAAAAAGAAGCAGCTAAAAAGTTTGTATCTTTCTTATCTGAAAAAGAAAACGCCGAGGAATATGCAAACAAAACAAGTCAGCACGTAACAGTTAACGATGTTGAGTATACATCTGAAGAATTAAAATCAGCAGAAGAATGGTTTGAAAAAAATACCCGCTTCCAACCACGTTATTTAATTCCGAATGCTGATGTAGAAAAAGCTGTTATTGCTTCAATACAAGCTGTATTAAATGGAACGGATCCGGTAAAAGCAGCTGAAGACTCTCAAAAAATTGTAGATCAAAATATTTGATAGAAGGGGGATTTTTTCCCCCACTCTATTTAATGTAAAGGGATGATTGGATGAACTTAAAAAGGAATAAGGTCTTACTATTATTTTTAATTCCAGGTTTAATTTTATATTCTACTTTCTTTATCATTCCTACTATTAATGCTGTAATATACTCTTTTACAGATTGGGACGGACTTTCGCCAGACTTTAACATAGTTGGATTTGATAACTACATAAATATACTTACAAATGATTCTATATTCTTGAAGGCTATGGGCAATAACTTGAAATTTATGCTATTTGTCTTGATTTTCCAAACGGGCTTTTCATTGCTGTTTGCACTGTTTTTAATTAAAAATACAAAAACAAATGTATTTTTACGTGCATTATATTTTTTCCCGACAATTTTAAGTTCAGTTTCTGTAGCGTTTATTTGGTCATTTGTTTATGACCCAAATATCGGCATATTAAACACGATTCTAGGTTATTTAAATCTTGAGTTTTTACAGCAAAGTTGGTTAGGTAATCAAAATATAGCTATTTATTCAGTTGCTGTAACACAAGTTTGGTTCCATACAGGTCAAATGTTAGTCATTTTTGTAGCAGGATTACAAGCGATTCCTGAAGATTTATATGAGGTGGCTAATATTGAAGGCGCAAGTCGTTGGCAGCGTTTTAGGTATGTTACTTGGCCGATGATTGCCCCATCAGCGACTATTGTTATGGCATATACGACCATTCAGTCCTTTAAAGCATTCGACTTGATTTTCGCAATGACGCGTGGTGGCCCTAATTATTCAACGGAAATTTTGGCAACGCTCATTTATACGACTGCATTTAGAAGCTTTGAGTTCGGATATGCTTCAGCTGAATCGGTCTTATTCATGATTATTATTGCTATTATCACAGTACTGCAATTTAGAATGTTGAGAGCTAGTAAGGTACAGGAATAGGGGGGAAGTGACATGCGTTTTATAAGGTTCATACTTTTAACATTATTTGCTTTAGTCGTCATTATACCTATGTTGATTGTCGTTCTTACAACATTTAAATCTACATCAGAGGTATTTTCAAATATATTAGGATTACCGAGCAGCCTTAGCTTTAAAAACTACGTATCCATTTTTACGGAACAACCAATGTCCCGTTATTTCATGAACAGTGTAATTGTTACGTTTTTCTCTGTAACGCTTACTCTATTGTTTGCAAGTTTGATTGCATATAGTGTAACGAGAATGTTTGGATGGATTGGGGTCATTATCTTTTCGTTATTTACGCTGGGAATGATGGTGCCTGCTCAAGTAAATATGATACCGCTTTATCAGCTAGTATATAACTTAGGCTTAACAAATAGTTTGCTAGGTTTAATTTTAGTAAATATTGCTGTCACAATGCCCGTTGCTATATTTATAATAACTGGATTTATGAAATCTATTCCTAAATCATTATTTGAAGCAGCTACAATTGACGGAGCCAGTGAATTTAAAATGTATTATAAGATTGCCTTGCCTTTATCATTGCCTTCAATTGCAGCGACAGCAATTTTCTTATGCGTAATGCACTGGAACGATTTATTGTATCCATTATTATTTATTACGAATAATGATTATAAAACGCTTCCGCTTGCATTGCTGGAATTCCAAGGAGAATATGCGACGAACTATCCACTATTATTTACTGGAGTCTTAATAGCATCAGCTCCAATGATTCTTGCATATTTATTCCTGCAACGCTACTTCATTGCAGGGATTACAGCAGGTTCTGTTAAAGGATAATTAATTGTCTTATAGCCGAATATATAATCGGATTTGGAAAATTAATCGTTTTCCAGATCCGTTTTAATTTTATAGGAGAGTAAATTTTGTATGGATTTATATGTAGAATAGTTATAATTTCTATGATACTAATTTTTAGAAATAAATATTTTTGTTATTACAGCACTTAATAAAGTAATTATAAGCAGTAGTATTCCATCAGAATGAAAGAAATTGAAACCATAAATAAGGATCCCACAAAGTACACAACTAATTGTGTTCAATCCAAAAAGAATACCCCATATAGTCTTTTTAAATTTTTGATACGCTTTACTTCCCATTAAAAACTTATTGTAAAAAAAGCAAATGATTGCTAGTCCTATTACAAATGACAAAGAAAAAATAAATGATGATGTAAAAATAAGTGGTTCTTCCCAAGGCATGTCGACAGTAATAATATTCACTAAATTAATCATATTTAAAGTAGCAATGCAAAGAGCAACAAATAAGAAAAGAAACCATTCAGCTAAATAAATAATAGGCACAAAAAATTTTCTTAACGTAGGTTGATTATTCATTTGAAACCTCCAATATATGTAAGACTAATAATATATACGTTAAAAGGATAACTAAAGTTTCCTGAATTTTACTGTTTTCTCTCTAATACTCTAGCCTATTAAGAAAAGGAAAATGTCAAAGTGGTTGTGACATATCGCTTTTTGCATATACATACACTACTCTAATAGGGCAATATCATGAATAAGGCAACATTATTGGCGGGACGGCGTTCTATTATAAAGGAGAACATACATAAAAGTGGTAGGTTTTCGGAATTTCTATTGTGAAACGTTCCAAGTTTTTGTATGCTATATGAATGTAGAAGTGGACTAAAGGGGTAAAATCGGTTTCTGTCGATTTTGACTTTGGAGATTGCAAATGATTGGAGTTGTTTTTGTTGTTAGATACAATCATTTTACCAATGATTGAGTTTTTTAAAGGGTTAGGCTATTTGGGTGTATTATTAGCACTCTGCTTTGAATTTATTCCGGCAGAAGTCATCTTACCGATGGCCGGGTTTTGGATATCTCAGGGAGAATATAAATATTGGCTAATGGTGCTTGCAGGTACTGTAGGTGGAACAATTGGGCCATTGACATTATACGCGGTAGGTCGCTATGGTGGTCGTCCGATTGTACTGAAGTATGGGAAGTTCTTCTTGATTAATGAAAAGCAAGTAAATGCAGCGGACAAGTTTTTCGCAAAATATGGTGCTGGTGTCGCCTTTTTCGGACGCTTTATGCCAATCGTCCGTACAGCGATTTCCGTTCCGTGCGGGATGACAAAAATGAATGTATGGAAGTTTTCAATTTACACGTTTTTAGCAATGTTTCCAATTACCGCGCTTTATGTGTATTTAGGTATTAAGCTAGGTGAAAATTGGGAACAGGCAGGAGAGCTGTTTAAGCAATACCTACAACCATTTGTTATTCTCATTATAATTTTAGCAGTAATTTATGCGATTTATAAATACCGCATCAAGTTATTGGAGCGTAAAATGAATTTACCAAATAAGAAATAGTTTGAAAAGGTAGCCTAGGTTAATAGGCTACCTTTTTTATTACCCATTACTAAATGTTTTTACCCCTCTTTCGCCCACCAATCCAAAATTTTGCCCTTGTTATTGAGTGGAGTAAATAACCCCAGTCAAGCCACGCTATCGCGAGGCGGCGGGGAAATACTCTATTATATCTCTTCATTTTTGCAGAAATTCATTTTATGTCTAATCAGGACAGGCTTCAATAGAAAATTTTATTATTTCAATTTTGTCACCCCCAACTTACGGAAGGGTATTTAACCACTTTATACATATTTTGGATTTTAAATGTTAAAATGAAAAAAGAACAATAGCTTAATAAGATTTAAATTTAGTAGTTGCAAAATTATGAGTGGAGGGGGATATATGAAAGAAATAATCCATTTTCTTATGAAGGGATGGCTAAAAAGTAAGTATATTTTCCTGTTTCCGATTGCAATGGGGCTTCTTGTTTGTATACTGCTGGGCATTAATAGTACGCAGTCGGGTGCAACGAAGAACGAGTTGCAGGAAACATTCGACAATCGTGAAGAAACTGTTCGTCTTTTAATTTCCAGTATGCTAACGAAAGACCGCGTTATTGGTCTAACACCTGATGAACGGGAATCGTTGGACATTCTTTTGGTGAAAGAAGAGCATATAAAAGAGATATTGGCAAAGATTAATGAAGGGGATCTCCAGATTGCACAACAACAGCTTGCCTATATAAATGAGTACGAAACATATACCGCCACAACCAAATTTATACCTTACCTAAATCAAGATACATTAAAGTTTGAGCGACTTATGGCCGAACATTTACTTGAATATGATCTCCCATATACAGAGCAGATCACTCCCTATAAAACGGCCCTCTTTACAAAGCAGTTATTCCAGATTTTTTTTAGCCCAATTACTATATTTATGCTCCTGCTTGTATTTTGTTTTAAATATATGGCTGACAAAGAAAAATGGCTATTTGATTTCTTTAAAATAAACTCATTATCCAATACATCCATTTATTACGGATACTTAGTTCCATTACTAAGTATCGTATTTATGTATATTTTAATAGCAAGTATTCTATCATTTTTACCTCCCTTATTAACTGGGAATGTCAATACAATCTTTTACCCGCTGGAAGTAGCCGTCGGTTCAGAAATGATTTTGGTACCTGTATGGAAGTGGCTAGTTTTTATTCCGATTGGCTGGGGGATTTTCATTTCATTTCTATTGCTTATAACAATTTGCCTGTTCAAGCAGCAAGCCAATTTAGGCGTCCTGTTCTTTGTCATTAGTATGCTGGTTTTCATCAGCTACATGATTTCATTAAAGACTGGATTCCAAATAGGCAACCCGATTCACTTGATTGCTTCATATGAACCGCACTTGTTGACTTCAAATCGTTTTGTTCTGTATTTACTTGGCATGCTATTGCTGCTCATTATTAGTAGTATCATTGCGTATGTTATTATTCGAACAAAAAATATCAAGTTTACAGTACCTCAACTTAATACAACAAAAAAGCAGTATCGATCAACACAGAAGTTTAAGCTTCTGCAATTCGAGCATTTAAAAAAGAATCGCAAAGGACATATTCTTTTTACTATCATTTTATTATTCGGAATGATTGGCGGCGTCGTTATTGCAGTGAATGAGCAGTATCAAACATTCCCTGACAAAGCATTAAAAGCGATTGAAAGTTATCAAAATCAAATTATTCAAGATCAGGCACATTGGAAAATGGTCGCGGAAGAATTTGAACTCGAACAGGCATTACAACAGCAAATGGCGGAGCAAGCCGGAGAAGAAATGGAAATACTGGATCAAAACCCGTTCCAATTGATGATAAAACAATTGGAAAATCGGTATGATGCAGTGGAAAGTTTAAAAGGCGAGATTAATTCCCCTGACTTTTCCGAAACTTTTCGTAAAGTTATGAAGTCGCTGGAGCCAGGTTCATATAAAGACAGTGAAAGCACAAGCACTTTGACAGATATGGCATCTGAAGAGCAGCAAATGATTCTGGAAGACAAGGGGATTACCCCATGGCCACTTGGACATAAATGGGTTTCTAATTTTCATGATCCGAGTCGTGCTGTTGATAATGACCATTTTAAAAGGTTAAAGCTTTTCCAGGAACAAAATACTAAATATGACAACAGCAGTTTGTTCACTGTCTACAAATTTATGGATTGGAATATGATGCTGTTTGTATTGCTTCTATTTGTATTACTGTTATGGACAACGATGGCTGAGGAGCGCAGCCCTAATCCAACGATTAACTTTTTAGCAACGAAGCCGATTCGACTTACATCTGTTTATATAACGAAATGGCTCTATAATTTCGTGATTGCCTGTAGTTTACTCCTTATTAGCAGTACGATCGTTTTCCTCGTTGCCATACTTATTGGGGGCTTTGGGGAAGCGAATTACCCGATTTTGATTTATGCGAGGGAAAGGATAGAGGGACATTTTTTCCTTTCAACAGCCGATAATGCGTATTTTTACTTTGATAGCCTGGCTGCACTTCTTGTGAAAAGCGGAATTCTTATTATCGCTCAAATTTACTTTTTGAATAGCCTGTTTAGTTTCATAGGAAAAATGATGAAAAACCATTACGCAGCTATTATTGTGACGTTCTTGATTGTCATTGCAGGCTATACTGCTGGAAACTATTATATTGAATTAACGAGCAGTTTTTATAATCCGTTTGTCTATTTTGATACTTGGAATGTGATAGATGGCTGGAAATCTATTGAAGCAAACAACGGGAAAGTAAATTTTCTAAGTGGCACAGTCATTTTATTCATTAGCGGAAGCTTCTTGTTCGTTATCGGTTTTTTATTTAGAAGGAGGGTGGCATCTTAATGGTATTGCACGTACATCAGCTCGAAAAAAAGTATAAAAATAAATCGGTTCTCGAAAATATTAATTTTTCGATTGGAGGCGGGGAAATTATCGGCCTTGTAGGACCAAATGGGGCAGGGAAATCAACGTTAATGCGCTCAGTATTAGGGCTGGAAGAAATAAATGGCGGCTCAGTTCAAATAAATAACATTTCTCATAATAGCCCTGAATTTTTTAAATATATCTCTTTTTTACCGAGTGATAATTACTTGTATATGCAACTAACAGGTTATGATCATCTGTCGTTTATTGCCAATGTCTATAAAATTCCCCCTAATGATATCGAGGATATTATAGATCTAGTCGGAATTCGCTCCTATGTGAATCAGCCTGTGAAATCCTATTCTTACGGGATGCGCCAACATTTATTTATTGCGGTAAGTATTTTGACAAAGCCGCTCATTATTTTAATGGACGAACCGTTTAACGGATTGGACCCAACAAGCACTATTGAATTAAAACAATTGATCCGCACACTGCATGGACAGGGAATCAGCATTGTCATTTCCACACATAACCTCGATATACTAGAGGATTTGACTGATACAATCTGGTTTATTAAAGAGGGAAACCTTCATACGAATCAACTCGAATCAAAGGTTGATGTACCTTATGAGATTCAATGTGATCCTAATCATGACCTTGCTCATATAATGCAAGGTAGTGAACTTCCATTTCAAATAAATGAAAATCGACTGATTACAGATGCGGCATACTCGATTGAAATCTATCTGCAATGGTTACTTAAGCACAATATACAAATTCAGTCGGTAAATCCGTTAAAACGTAATTTGGAAGAGTTGTATCGTGATTTTTATGAAGTGTAGTTTCAAGGACAATGGGACATAACCCAAATATGCCATTACTCTCCTTGAAAGAAATAGCGTTTTTTTGCTGGTGAAAAAATTGATTTCCATTCCGGGACGCTTTCCGCAGGCACGGCTCCAGCGAACTAAATTGTGCCAAGAAGGCAGGCACAATTTAGTTCCACGCGTGCTTGTTCCTTGTGGAGTCACGGTCCCTCCATTCCAATCAGCTTATTCATCGCTTTAAGGTTGAAGCTGCACTTGCACTTTGCATATTATACATACAACGGTAAAAAACAAAAAAAGATAATTTTGGTTATTATATTTTAAAATATATAAAGGGTTTTTTTCGTGAAATTATTGAAAAAGTAGTTTGATATATAGAATTAAAATGTTTGGCTATGGTTTACAATTAACCGAACGCAGCAGGTTAGTTAAGTGTGAAAACTGTAGCAGTAGGGTGATGATTAATAAGGGGGGGGTATTAAATGGTAAGTGAAATAGGTAAACGAATATTAGTGGGAGTTATTGCAACATTCATATTTTGTGTTGCGCTTGCTATAATTGCATACACACCAGTTTCTAACAGAGAACCGAATACAGCATATATTTCTCTAACAGGACTTTTTATTATCTACGCTATATACTCTGGTCCTGTCTTTATTATTGCAGGTGTTATTTGGTCATTTGTAATAGATAAAATAAGCGTAAAACATGAAAATTACTCAAGAAGTAAAAAATACTTGAGTAAATTCATTTGTTATATTTTAGCGGGGATAGTTAGTACTTTAATTTTTTTGTTTATTATTACAACTGGTGATATCAGTTATAATTCGGATACGCTTGGTATTTTAGCTGTTGGAATAATTGCGTCACTCCTTTACTATCATTTGCAGCTTATGGGGCAGTATTTAGCCACTCAATATTAAAAGATTGCTATACTTGTCTGCATTGCGATTCTAAACTGAAGGAAGTGAAACTGTGAAGAAATTATTATTTACGTTTATTTTACTATTTGCATTTTTAATTGTAAGCGGATGTAACAATAACTCTGTAAATCAAATTAAAGCGGATTACATTAATATTGGCTATGGACAGAGCTGGTATGAGGGATTTAACAAAGTAGATAAAGAAACTGTTCAGTCACTTGTGAAGGCTTACAATCAAATAGAATATTAGTGGACAAACCAACCAACAAATTAATTATGAAAAGGCGATAACGATACAATTTATCTATGATGGACAAATTTCAGGCATTTTAGTATTAGATGATAAGGGGGTTTTTCATCTAAGAAATAGTTCGGGAAATTATCAAATTGAACCAAATAATGCTATTTATGAACAAACAATGGAAATATATAACGATGTCAAAAACAATATGAGCCTGTGACAAAACGAAAAACATCTATTTTCAAAGAAAAAATAGATGTTTTTCTGCTTCTGCCAGAATTGATTTCAGTTACGGGGACGCTTTCCGGGGGCACCGCCTTACACGAACGTCTTAGGTGTCGGTGCTTCTGCGGTTACTCGGCGCAAAATAAATTTCGCTGTTCCTCAGGAAGCTTTGCTTGTAGCCGTCAGCTACACTGGCCCTTCACTCCAATCAATATATAATATCAATTTCTTAATAAGAGTATTTCGCTTTTACAAAGGCCTCTACACCGGTATGTTCATATTGTTTCACCCAAGTTAATAGGTAACGATGGGATACCCCTATATCAGCCGCTACTTTCCTTGAACTTTCTTTTCCATTTACATATCTTTGAACCGCTGCTATACCAATATTTAACCCTGTAAATTCACCCAATCTTTTCTTAGTAACCCCATGTAATAAATATCGTGGAATTTCCCAAACCTAAATAGCTCTTCTTTTAAAGTCCCTTCTAAAGAAAATCCACATTTTTCATAAGAGGTTAATGCTCTTTTATTGAAACTAAATACCTGAAGCTTTATTTTATTTAAATTCATATAATTAAATATAAAGTTGATCAATATTTTCATAGAATCTGTTCCAAAGCCTTTTCCTTGGTAGTCGGGGCCAATAGAAACACCAACATGACAAGTACTGTTTTTCCAATTCACTGAGTATACAGATATTGTCCCAATAAAGATTTTTTTATCTTTCAACTCAATTCCGAATATATATTCATCCTTTTCAGGATTTACTTCACTTAGAAACTTTTCATGGTCACTTTTAGTTGGTGGAAATGGAATCTCATCATTCATTAACAATCTACTTTCCATAACATCTTCAATTGCATAGAAATTCTCATAATCATCTTTTGAAATTTTACGTAAAGTGATTCTCTCACCTGTTAAAAATTTTTCAATATAATGCTTCATCATTTTTCCCTCCAATTAATTAGCAGGGAACAGCAGTAAGGATTATTCTACTGAACCCTTGCGGAATTTTTGCTCTTGTTACTGTGAAAACGTCTAATGCAATACATGCCATCATGAGTTCAACTCCCTTTACTTATGATAGTTAAAGTGTATATAAAGTTAACAATTTTTTCAATTGAGTTATTTAGCAATTCTCAACCTTTAACTAAAGTTTGTTGAAAAATTAAATAGTTACAGTACTGCTTTATCAAAAATTACAAAAAATTCCTTAACAATATAGATGCTAAATTTAAACAGATACCTTAGAATTGATATTTCAAGCATTGTATTACAGTCAAATTTAATGATAGAATAAAAACCCCTAAACATAATGTATACTAAGTATATATTATGTTTAGGGGTTTTTTATAGATAGATCATATTTATTAATGTAATTTAAAGAAATTTACTTTTATGTATTATATACTTAGTATATAATGTTTTTGAAAGGATGGGAGGAATTAAAACATGATTAAGGTTAGCAATTTGAAAAAGGAATTTATACAGGGGCAAGAAAGAACGGAAGTCTTGAAGGGAATTGATTTGAACGTTGAAGAAGGCGAATTTGTAGCTATAATGGGTCCAAGTGGTTCTGGAAAGAGCACATTACTTCAACTTTTAGGGGGGCTTGATGTCCCTACTGAAGGAGAGATAGTAATAAATCAAAATAATTTAAGTAATATGACGGAAAAAGAAAGAACGATATTTCGTAGAAAGTATATGGGTTTTATATTCCAAAATTATCAGCTACTCCCTACATTAAGTGTAGAAGAAAATATAGCTTTCCCTCTTCATGCAGATGGCAGTTTAACTAAAAAGAAGAACCAAATTATTATAGAACTGCTTGATGCTGTCGGATTGAAAGGACTTGGTCGGAAACGTGCTAATTTATTGAGTGGCGGTCAACAACAACGAGTTGCTATAGCCAGGGCATTAGTTAATAACCCTTCCGTTCTATTAGCAGACGAACTAACAGGGAATTTAGATAGAGTTAAAGCCGAAGAAATACTCGTTTTATTATCTAGATTCAATCGAGAAAACAATCAAACAATCATTATGGTAACGCATGATATTTTCGCAGCTGGATTTGCTGATCGAATCATTCTATTTAAGGATGGTGTTATTGATCAAGTGATTTCTAGAAAGGATGACAATTATGCTAAATATGTGGCGAATTTCATGGCGTAATATAACACAAAATAAAAAAAGATTTTTTATTTCCCTACTTGGGATAATCTTAGGGATAGCTTTTGTAACATCTATGCTTATTGCAGATAAAACAACAAATGATGTTTTCAATTATTATGAAGAAATGTATGTAGCAAATGCGGACTATTGGATTCTAAGTGATGAGCATACTTACTCTGAGGATGTGGTTTCTTCAGTTTTAACTAGTCCAATTGCGACGAAAACTATGCTTGCACTTGATAAACAAGCTTTTTTTGAACTGGAGGGTGACCAATCTCTAAATCAAAGATCCGTCCGAATTACAGGCGTGAATGATCAAAACAGCTCTTTATTGAAACTTCCTGTAATTGAAGGAAGTTTGAATAATGAAGGTTTGGTAATACCAAAAGCTGTTGCAAATCTGTTAAATAAAAATGTAGGAGATACAATTAGGTTTACCGATTTGGGAGAAGCTAAGGTTTCCGCCATTGTTGAATATACACCGTTACTTGCAAGTCCGAATAACTGGGAACGTGCTGAATCAACCAGCTTCCGAATCATGGCTCCATTAGAATTATTACAAGAATGGACTGCTATGGAGGACAAACTTTCCTATGTTAGATTTCAAACAAATGAAGATGGAGAGAAGCTTTTTCAATCTCTCCAAGAAGAATTACGTAATACAAATGCATATGTACAACCAGTTGTAGCGGATGATCGGCAAAGTAACGATATAGGAGGACTATACACATTCTTTTACTTAATTGCTGGGTTATCTATGTTTATTAGTGCATTTATTGTTTTTAATATGATTTATACAAGTGTTATGGAGAGAAAAAAGGAATTTGCAATCATGAAAAGTTTTGGATATCTACAAAGTTCTGTTTCCAGACTTATTCTTATTGAAGTACTACTGTTGGGGCTAATAGGTACAGTTGTTGGGGTGCCTATAGGAATTTGGCTTGGAGATTTGTTCATGCAAACTTTACTAAGCGTATTTGAATTTGACATGGTTTACACATTAAATTGGAAAATACCTGCATTAATAGCGGTAATAATCGGAATTTTATTTCCTGTTGTATCTTCATTATTTCCTATTTACAATGCGGGGAAAACCTCTGTGTTAGTGACATTAAAAACGGCAAATCAAACTCAATCATCGAGAAGCCTATACAAAGTTAGGGCAGTTCTGGGTGTTAGCTTGCTTGCTTTTGTATTTATCAATAATCCCATTTCTTATTTAGCGATTTTGGCAAGCATCATTTTGTTGTTTCCATTTTTGTTACTTGGTATGAGCAGAGTATTTAAACCTGTTTTAAAATTATTTTTCGGTTACTCTGGTAGTTTGGCAACGCAAAACCTTACAAAACAATTAAATCGAAATGCTAATACTGCTGCCATTCTTGCTGTGGGGATTGCAGTAATATTATTACTAAGTGCTGTTATTGAATCCGCACCTGAAAGTTATGAAAATGAAATCAGGAAGACGTATGGAGGAGACCTCAGAGTTTCATCAGAAGCACCTTGGTCTAATCTGGATAGAGAAAAATTATTATCGTATGACGCTGTTGTAAATGTGAATCCTTTAACGGAAGCTACGCCAATTACATGGGTAACTACTGATGGGGAGAAGAGACAGTTTTCTATCTTTGCTGTAGGTGAAGAAGGACCCACATTGTTTGAGAGTTCTAAAAAGGAGAATTTATATGATGAACTGGCAAAGGAACCTTCTGTTGTACTCGGCGAAAGGGCTTTTGATGAATGGGGTGGAAGTATAGGAGAATATATTTCCATTAATACACCTTCAGGTAAACAACAACTTGAAGTCCTTGAGGTAGTGAAGACATCGAATTACTCAGGCTATGTTGCATTTATGGATAAGAATCATTTAGATAATGAATTTGGTGGGGCGAATCATTTCGACATGTTAATAACTTTAAATGACGGATATAATGGTGAACGATTACGTAATGAGTTATGGTCGGATTTCAGTACTCATCTCTCAAAAGTAGAAACGGTGGAAGATAAAATTAAATCAACTACTTCAGCATTAATCGGTATGAATGAGTTGATTTTAATCATGTTAGTTTTAATCATTGGACTAGCTAGTATCGGTACAGCCAACACTTTATTAATGAATACGTTGGAGCGCACCAATGAGATAGGGACAATGCGAGCGCTTGGTTTTACAAAACAGCAAGTTAAAAAGATGATCATTGGCGAAGGCTTACTTATAGGATTGTCGGGGGTTATTGGTGGTATAATTTCAGGAGTAGTTTTACTTTATACAAGTAGCCAATCCGAACTGTTGGGAGGGTTTATATCTTTTCAATTACCTTTAGGGAATATTATTCTGGCACTAATTGCTGGTGTTTCTCTAAGTCTCCTTGCTTCTTGGATTTCCAGTACTACAGCTAGTAAAATAAATATTATATCATCACTAAAAGAAGGTTAAGCAATTATGTCGGTTAAGTACGGAATATTAACACTGCTGTTACTAAAAAAAAATCATGGATATGAATTAAAACTAGAGCTAGAATCCCTTTTGGGAATTAAAGAAAAAATTAATCCGGGTCAAATTTATACGACTCTAGACCGTCTAATACGTGATCAACTTGTCTTATCTGGAGGAATGGATGACCAAGAAAGAAAACTTTATGAAATCACTACGGAAGGTAAAAAAGAGTTGGAATATTGGTTATTGGAACCTGTACCCTATCATTCTACTAAAGAAGACTTTCATTTTAAATGGAGCTGTGCGCGTAAGATTAATTTCGAACAAGAAAAGAAAATGCTGGATGAACAAAAAGCGATGATAGTGAAAGATGTCATGGAATTGACTAAGTTTAAAACGGAATTTCTTCTTCAAGGTGACGAGAATAGGTATTTATTAATCACAGGTACCCTCTTACATTTAGAAGCAGATTTAAACTGGATTAATCAAGTTGAAAATCGAAATAGACCATAATTCTAGGCAAAGGTTTTTCTTTAAAAACCTTTGCCGCTATTCAATTCTTATGAAGGGGAGTGAGAACGATTGGATGTTATACTCGATTACAATTGGGAATTGTTTATCTTTTTAGAGGTATTGTCATTGGGGTGCCTGATCTTATTCGGTATATTTCGCTATTTTTTAAAAAAACCTCGATTTAGCATAATGTTTATTTTGTTATTTCTGTTTTTGTTGATAATTGAGGGATTACTCGGACTGTATGTCTATCGTCAAACAGGAGAAATATCAACTTTTCAAATCGTTATTATCATATTCATCATTTATGCTTTTACATTTGGTATACTCGATTTTATCAAATTGGATCGTTGGATGCGTAAAAAAATTGGGAAGTTACGTGGCGTTGAATTATTAACTGATAAAGATTATGAAATTATTGAAAAAAATAATAATCCTAAATATATTGCAAAGAAATATCGCGTATCATCTTATATTCATTTAGTTTTGTTCATCACAGTCCAAGCTATTCTGTGGGAATTTGGTACAGAAAGTTTGGCAGAAATAAAGATGTACTTAAGTGACTTTTCGTGGCTAGGAAATGGAAATGCTGAAGGGTCACCTTATCCAAATGATGCTGCGTTTGCAATAGGTGTAATTTGGGGAATTGTATTTATTGCTGATTTTATTAATTCATGGTCTTATACATTTTTTCCTAAAAATAGGTAGAAGTAAGTTTGAACTTAAAAATTATACATTTCTACTATCCTAGCCTATTCTTTTTTGGACATTATTAGAAATAAAGCTTTTAGCTATAGTCCTTGTTTTGTTTTTGTAGGAGAACAAAGCCCAAAGCGGGAGGCGTTCCGCAGACCAGCTTGCTGGGTGAGGACCTTAAAACGTGGTTAATGAGGTATATATGGGTTGGAGTAGCCAATTTAATTTGATGATGCATTAATCTTTGTGATGTGAAAAGAATCCTTTTGGACGATTAAGTTTATGAAGCAATGTACTTAACTAACGGGGAGGTTAGTGGCTAAATATGATAAAGTATCCATTCTTAGATAAAGACACAACGATAGGGGTAACTGCACCATCATCTGGAGTACCAAGTGAATTACATGGATTGTTAATTTCTGCATTTAAAAGTATGGAAAAGAAAGGTTTTAATATAATTAGTGATGAAACTGCTTGGACTCAGGATAAGGCAAAGTCTGCGTCTGCTAAAAAGCGTGCGGAAGAGTTTAATAAAATGATGCTTAATGGGGAAATACAACTAATTATTCCTCCTTGGGGTGGACAACTACTTATTGAGACGCTTGAGTATATTGACTTTGAAAATATACAAAATAAATGGGTATTAGGTTATTCTGATATTAGTCTGCTACTGTTAGCAATCACATTGAAAACTGGTGTTGCTACGGCCCACGGAACAAATTTAATAGATTTAAGAGGAGAGTATTCTGATGATACGACAGCAATGTGGCAATCTGTTTTATCCACCAAAATGGGTGAAGCAATTCTCCAAAAATCATCAGAAAAATATCAGAAGGAATGGCAACATGATAACCCTACTCCTTATATTTTCAATCTAACAGAACGAACTTACTGGAAATCAATTGAAAACGAAAAAGTTAAGGTGCAGGGGCGATTACTTGGAGGATGTATTGACACAATTAGGCATTTAGTTGGTACACCATATGGCGATGTACAGAACTTTAAAAAGAATTATATAGAAGGAGATTCTATCATTTGGTATTTCGAAAATTGTGAGTTATCAACCACTGACTTACGTAGATCCCTCGTACAAATGAAATTTGCTGGTTGGTTTGAGAATTGTACTGGTATTATGTTTGGTAGAAGTCCAGCAAATACACCTGTTACAAATTATACAGTGGAAGATGTCTATAAAGAACTTTCAAACGAGCTTCAAATTCCTATTTTATACGATATTGATTGCGGTCATGTTCCACCACAAATCACTTTCATAAATGGTGCATATGCTGAAGTTGAATCATATAATGGTCAAGGTATTGTATTACAAACTTTTAAATAATATTGTGCGAGATATTATTTAAACAATGTTAAGCTAATAGGGCTTTAGTCTATTAACGATCTACCACAATCGCGCACAATTGTGGAAGATCGTTTGTCTTAATAAAAGGCAACCCCCAGTATAAAACTGACAGCTGCCTTCCTATGTTTTTTTACCCTCCTAATTTCTGAACACAAGCTGGAAACGTATTAACTTTATTTACAGCAGGAAGAATCGCTTTCACAATTACAACAACAATCACATCAAATTTAGCGTCAAACAGCTGATTATCAGCACTATTATCAATAAAACCAACTTCCATAAGCGATGCGGGAGCCCTTGTATTTTTTAGTACATAAAATTGAGCTTCTTTCACACCTCGATTTCTAAATCCAACGCTCACTAAAGCATTTGGGATCTTATCTGCAGGATGCTTTGGGAACTAAATAATGGTATTGAGCGTTTTTAATAGACTGAACATGTATTTAAAGACATATTAACGAGAGGAGGGACTTATGAGAAAAAACCATTACATTATTGTTATTGTTGTTATTATCCTAGGCTGATTACTACTTTTTTGGGGAAGTCAAGCAGGCGAAAATTCAATTTCTGCTAATGAAATATACATAATGATAGAACAAGGAGAAACACAAATCGATTTAACAAAACTAACTGATTTAGAATGGACCCAAGTTGATGTGTTTGGACCGTATACAACAGATGAAATGATAGAAGATTCAATGGATATTCAATTTAATTTTCTATTTGGAGGAATTGATGTACTCGAAACTGATTTCTTGTTAGTATTTGCCAATGAAAAAAAACCAGTGGGGAAAATATACCTCTCTAGAAAATATGGAGATTATACAGTAAAAAACAATAAAATTCTGATTGTTGAATAGTAATTTATTTTTACATAAATATAAATTTTCTATAAAAATAACGTTCCCAAATGCAAGTTTGGCAAGAAGTGAAAAGGGCAGAAATGTTGTTAAATCAATATTTCTGCCCTTTTCTATCGGCATATTACTTATGCATAGTTATATGCATTTTTCATAAAAGCCAGTGCTAGTAATGATTTGAGGGTACTTTTTGATGTGTTGCGTCATTGGTTTTCTTGTATAAAATCATGCATATCATTATCGGAGTAAATTTGTATTTTCGAAGTAACCCCAATTAGAGTAAAATATAATGCTCAGAAATTATCGGAGCATTCTTAATCGCCTTTTATATAGAGAATTTACTGTCTAAATATAATGCTAATTAGCGTGTCATTTACATTGTTTTTAATACTTATCTTCTTATCAAGCGAACCCGTTATACTTATGTCCTAGCCTCTTTTTAAAATTTTTATCAACAATAAAAGATTAAATTGTTAACGACCCTCTGAATCCTCGCGCACTATAGTAAGAGTCTGCACCATTATGATACATGAAGACCGTATCATATCGACGATCGCAGAAAATCGCTCCTCCAAGTTTACGTATTTCCGGTGGTGTCAAAACCCAGCTAGAAGTTTTCAAATCAAATTTTCCAAGCTGCTGTAATGAGCGATATTCGACTTCTGATAAAATTTCGATGCCCATCGTTGCCGCCATATTCATTGCACTGTCTTCCGGCTTGTTTTTCTTTCTCGCATCCAATGCCTCCTGGTCATAACAAATACTTCTGCGACCTTTAGGGCTTTCAGGTGAGCAGTCCATAAAAGTATACGTGTCCGTTTCATAATGATAGGCAACGACATCAGGCTCACCTTCTGTACGTTCCATTTCATGAAGAGACCAAAGCTTTTCGGGATTTGCTTCAATTTTTACCTGCACATTTTCCCAATCCATATTCGGGTGACGCTCCATATGCTGTTCAAAGCGTGCTTTCAAAGTTGCAATTAATTTAATTTGTTGTTTGTTTGGTAACGTTTTTTTAGTTGCCATAAAAGAGAACACCTCGTTAAGTAGTTGATTGAGTTAATGATACTGTACATATGATAAAAATGTAAATATTTACAGCTAACGGTGCTGTAATAATGGTAAAATTTGAGGAAAGGGGCTAGGTGTCCCGAAGGCAATGCGCTACTATAGCATAAAAATGCGATAATGTTTCAACTTCTAAATATCATAAAAAGGGGTACTTACTTTGGAATATAAAATTTTTCAAGAAACCGATTTAGTTAAATGTACTGAAACGTTTATTAAAGTGTTTAATGATGAGCCGTGGAATGATGAATGGACATTTCCGAATGCTCAAAAGTACTTATTAGATTTTTATCATACGCCTGGATTTTTTGGGGTTATCGCACTAGAAAATGAAGAAGTAATCGGTTTTATAATGGGCGTACAAAGAAAATGGTGGAGTGGGGATGAATTTTATATCCATGAAATGTGTGTGGACTCCGAACATCAAAATAGGGGAATTGGTAAAGCATTGCTGGATTATTTAATTAACTCTCTAGAAAATAAGATAAGCAACATTACGCTTCTAACTGACAGAGGAATTCCAGCTGAAGCATTTTATAAGAAAAACGGGTTTGAAGAAATTGAACGTCTTGTCTTCTTAAGCAAAAATCTTGAATCATAGATGGGGGTGTAAATAATTGAAAAGAATCTTAATAGGCTTAAGTTTTATGTTTATGCTCGTTGGCTGTTCGAATAAGAATGAGGAAAATTCTCCAAATAGTGACAAAGTAGAAGAAGTAAATGCTTCAACTCAGCTTCTGGAAGATAACACTGCCCAAATCGACAAATTAGAACTACAAAACGAAGAATTGCAGGCTACTTTAGATAATCTTCAAACGGATTTTAGCTATAAAGAAGAGGAAGCGGCGTATTATAAACAATTGATTGCTGACCTTATTAAAGATTATAGTGACGCCCAATTAAAAGATTTAGCAATAAATTTATGGGATTACGAATTGCAAATTAACGGGGTACTGGTTCCAGTGAATGGTTTAGTTGATATTCAAGATCAGTCGATTGAAATTTCTTTGATAGAAAGACAAACAGAATATCCGATTTTGCCATCGGAAATATTTATGCAAGGGCAAATTAGCGGGGATTATATAGATCATATAAAAGTGAATTCAAATCCCTCTGAAACCTACGTCACTGATGGCACGGTTGTGACTGCTGTACATCATAAATATGAAAATGTAGAAAAAGGTTCAACTATTTCATTTACGATAACGGAAGAATTAAAAGAACGATTGGGACTGGAAACTACCGAAATAACGATTAATAAGAAATAATATTGATTTCGAAACATTATTTGGAGAACAGCTACTTGAATCCCTAATGAGATATTTGGATCGTGAAATTAAATTAAATCAAGATATATACCCCTGTCCTTTAACTGGAACAGGGGTATAGTCATTTTACACAAAACTAATATTTAATTTGTTAAAAGCATATTCGCAACTTCAATAAAAGTTTGTAAACTCACATTTTCTTCTGAGATAACAGGATTTCGAATTGAGATTAAATAATTTTCTTCTGGTGTTTGCTGAACAAATACTAATTTTCGTTGTTCTTCACTATAATAAGCATTTGTGGTCAAAACATTATCCAGTTTGACAAAACTAGACAGGTCTTCGCTTGTTTTTAATCGCTTGTTAATACTATCAATTGTAATATCAAATGCTTTACTGAAAGGAAATTCATTCGTTTCATACCATAAAGATATCGAGTGAACGGAAGATAATAACTCTCCTTCTAATACTGCGTAATGTTGATTTTGTTTCAGTGCTTGTTGTTTTAACTGCTCTATAATTTCCATCATTTCCTCGTAAGATTTTTCAGGGGTATTGTAAATTAAGCTTCCTTCTTTGAATTCGTATTGTTCTAATAAAGTTTTTGGAAATGTCCATCTAGTTGTTAAGTCAACAGGTAGATTATCGAATGAGCGAAACGTATCAAAATTATACAGAGAGAATATATCTGGCTCACCATATTGCTCAAATGCTTCTACATCTAAAAAGTATAAAAATTTCCCTGGTTCAATTGTTTTCCTTAATTGATCCATTAGTTCTCTATTTTTCATATTAATGTCATTCGCTTGATTGTGAGGAATCATTTCTTCATCTGTCATTGTTTCTAACTCAATTACAGAAGATGCATCCTTATTAAAAAACGTCAATCCATTGAAATTCATGGCCCCAACTGTTGCGACAGAAAGGAATAACCCGAAACAAATCATAGCAAACATTGGAAACCGTCTCATCTTTTTATCTTTATGAGATGAGATTTTATGAATAACTTGCTGTTTGTTTGGACTTTCGATTTGCTCGTATTGTTCCTTCAACTTTTTCTCAAACATATCGAAATCTTTCATATACTCAACCCCTTCTATAATAATTTTTTCACTTTTACTTTTAAACGTTCATATCGTTTTCGGATTGTTGCGGGTGGTTTTTCAAAAATCTGACCGATTTCCTCAAAACTATAATTTTCAATAACACGTAATAGCAGGAGCGATCGTTCTTCAGGCTTTAAATGGACAAGTATTGATTCAAGCTGATCATCATTGTCGTGATCAAAGACTGCTGTCTTTGCTTCCTGCTCAATAAAGGGAATGAAAGACTTTAATTTTTTTCGCTTTATTTTATTGAGACAGTGAAAATATGAAATTTTATAAAGCCAGGCATTTGGATTTTCAATCGTGGCTAATTTGCCGTACTTCATCGCCTTTATAAAAACTTCCTGTACGGCATCTTCAGCGTCATATGTATTTCGTAAGAGGCTGAAACAATATTTGTAAATTTTGTCATAGTACGTTTCAATGAGTTCTTCTATCTCATTAGTAAATAATTGGTTATTGGCAATAGTCATCATTTTGTGTTGCATTAAACCACTCCTTTCATAAACATTAGACAATTTAGCGGTTGGAAATGTGACATGATTTGGAAAATATGTATATAGAAAAAATAATGATTCAGTGATAAAATCAAAATCATTATTAAATTAGAAAATTATGTTAATAAAGAATAATTCAAAATCTCGAAAAAATAAAGGGGGACAAGCGCTTGAATAATATCATTGAAAACAATAAAAAAAGCTGGGATATCGTTGCGAAGCATTTTGCAGGGGGAGACGCATTACCGAGCTATGGGCCTTTAGCTCAAACAGAGGAAGAGCTACATTTAATCGGATCTGTTGCAGGGAAGAAGGTGCTGGAAATCGGATTTGGCAGTGGCCACTCTCTTTTATATATGAATCACAATGGAGCTAAGGAGCTTTGGGGTGTTGATTTTTCTAGCTCGCAAAAAGAACTGGCTCAAAATACGTTAAATGGAATTGAAGCAACATTACATACAGCCCCAATGGAACAGGAAATTGGTTTACCGAAAAACTATTTTGACTTAGTGTATTCCATTTATGCAATCGGCTGGTCTAGTGATTTATCCGCAACGTTTAAGCTCATACATAGCTATTTAAAAGATGGGGGCGAGTTTGTTTTCAGTTGGGAGCACCCTTTCTATAGCCATATCAAGTGCCGGGATCATCAGTTTTTATTAACCGATTCTTACCAGCGTGAAGGATATATTGAAACGACGACATTTAAAGGGGAAGATGCGCCAATGCAAATTCCCAAATATAAAATGGCAACCTTTATTAATGCACTGTTACGAGCGAACTTTGAACTTGTGGAGATTGTTGAAAGTGATATACCTGAACACGCAAAAACTGAAGAAGTAATGTATTCCGAGAGATATTATTCACTGCATAAAGCCAGTCACTTTCCTACGACGTTTATCGTAAAGGCTAGAAAACGCAGTTAATCAAATAGGGGGTAAGTAGGATGATCAGAAAATTAACAAATAATGACCGCGAACTAACAATGGCACTTGTAGAAAAAAAGCCGGCAGAAAACTTATTTATTATTGGTGATATAGAGGCTTATGGGATGGAGTCAGATATTCAGGAGCTTTGGGGGCAATTTGAAGACGATCAGCTAATAGCCATTTTACTGCGCTACGATCAAAATTATATTCCCTATAGCGAAGGGGACTATGATACGACAGGGTTCGCAGAAATTATTAATAAAAACAAAGGTCGGATAGAAATTTCGGGATTACAGCATTTAATCGCCCCATTACGCAAATTGATTAATCGTGGTATCCGCAGAGACAGTGAAACGTATTATGAGAAATGTACAAAATTGACGGTTCCGATTTCAGATTTGGATTTTTTGAATGTGACGTATTTACAGCCGAATGACTATGAAGAAAATATTGAAATGCTCAAGTCCATTCCTGAGTTTTCAACAGGTACATTTAGTATTGAAGGAAGAGAACGCGCGGAAAAATTTAAAACAGGGCGTACATATATTATTCGCGATGAACACGGCGTTATGGTGTCATCTGCATCGACCACTGCTGAAAATTCCCAGTCTGCGATGATTGTTGGAGTAGGAACAAAACCGGGTTATTTGAAAAAAGGGTATGCGACACACTGCATGCTAAAGCTTTGTCGGGACTTGCTTGCTGAAGGGAAATCGATTTGTTTATTTTACGATAATCCGGCTGCAGGGCGCATTTATAAGCGAATTGGATTTGAGGATATTGGTTTTTGGTCAATGATTCGTTATGAAGAGGGAAAATAAGGGGGAGAAAAATTGTGAGAACTTTATTAGCAGAACAGCCAATTCAAATAAATGCCTATGATATCGATGCAATGGGCATTGTCAGTAATATTGTGTACGTACGATGGTTTGAGGATTTACGAATGGCTTTTTTAAATGAGCATTATCCACTAGCAGAAATGATGGCAGTGCAAATTTCACCAATTTTAATGAAAACAGAAATAGAATACAAAGCCCCTTTAACGATTTTTGATAAACCGGTCGGACGGTGCTGGATGGTGAAAATCGGCCAATCCAGTTGGGAAATGGAACTGGAAATTACTACAGAAAAACATATCCATTGTACCGGCAAACAATCCGGCTGCTTTTATCATTTAGAAAAGAAAAAAGTTGCAAAGATTCCGGAACCATTGAAGAAGCTTTTTGAAAATGGGCAATAAAGGTTATTTATGATTGTTAATTTAGGAGAGTGTAATATATGACAATAAAAATTCAGCGATTTCATTCAGAAGTTCAAGATTTAACGGAATTCCTTACTAACAATGAATGGCAGTTTTTCGCGAACCCTGTAGTGAACCCTTCAGAAATAAAAGAAAAAGTAGTGAATGGTTATTATGAAAATGGTCGCGAAACATTTTGGATTCTAGTTGATCATGAAAAGGTTGGACTTTTAATCATCGATGATATTGATGATTCGATTCCATTATTCGATTTACGGTTAACTCCAAAAGCAAGAGGAAAGGGAACAGGGACACAAACTTTACGCTGGCTGCAAAATTATTTATTCGGAGAAAAAGGGAAAATCCGTATCGAAGCCTATACGAGAGCGGATAATGTACCAATGCGAAAATGCTTTTTAAAGTCGGGATTTGTAAAAGAGGGCTATTTGCGAAAAGCATGGGAAAATGAAGACGGCACGGTTGTAGATAGCGTGCTGTATGCTGCTATTTATGAAGACTGGAAAACTGGCAAAATAACACCGGTTCAACTTGATGAGGTGCCTTATTGAAAGGGGAGAGTATGAAAGAGACTCTTGAATCTATCGTAAAAAAAGAAGAAATAAATTTAGACCTAATCAATATAGACGAACTGCTCCAATTCATGCTGCAAAATATCGGAAATCCGGATGCTTATTTACGTGATGACCTAATTTATAGGGGATTTTGCGAATTAATTCTGAACGAAAAATTAACGGTAGAACAATTAGTTGTACTATTAAATACATGCATGGATGATGAGTATCTTTATTTAAATATTTCGCATAACGGTCCTTCAGATGATGTATTTACGCGATCTTTTTCAGCACTTGTCATTGCGCTTATTTTTGGTAAAGACCGTGAAAATAGAATATTGCCTGAAGTACTTATTCTAGAGGCGATTCAACGTATTGTTGACTATTTAAAGCTTGAAAAGGATTACCGAGGCTTCGTTCATGAAAAAGGCTGGGCACATGCGGTTGCACATGGTAGTGACTTATTAGCTGAAGCCATTGCACATCCGCTTATGAAGGATTTACATATGTGTCATAAAGCATTGCAAAGTTTAAAAAGCTGTTTGCACACGGAATATGCTTTTATTGATAAAGAGGAAGCGCGCATGCTACCGGTAATTGATGCTTTACTGGACAAAGGATTGACAGACGAACAGTTGTTAGCGTGGGTAAAGGATTTAAATGAAATTGAAATAGAAGATTGGCATACGAAATACCGGTATGAATGGAATGTGAAGAAGTTTGAGGCCACGTTATTACGGCATTTATTAAAATCAAATAAATGTGTACGAACAACCAACTGGATTATTGAGGTTTAGCAGAAGGGAGATGAAAGGTTGAAACGAGCTACACTAATAGTTCTGCCGTTCATTTTATACATATTGGGTTTACTGCTTTATTATTTCGACAAGATTAATATTTATCTGTTTTTTATTTTGATAATAACTGGCTTAGGAATGTCACTTATAGGATTTTATCTTTACCGGCACAACAATCGGCATAAGCAGATTTTTGCTGGGAGTTTTTTTGTAATATGTCTAATATGTGTGTATGAATCTCGCTTGATCAATTATGAAATCTATACTTATTTCGTAACGTCCTATAACGAGCCTTTTGAAATTGTTGAAGATTCAGGTATACATATACTTTCAGTGGATATCTTCGAAGCGGCATATATTGATGATTTGGATTACTTAATACAGACGCTAGAATTATCAAATGATAAAGAAGTATTGGATGCGGAAACGGTAACAAATAAAATTCGTTATACTTCGAAAAATGATGAGTTATTAAGTTATATACGTCCCAAAGAGAAGCATTTTGAAACGATGAAGGAAAATGTAGTGGCTTATCTGCCAGGAACCTCTTCTGCTATTGAAGATTTTTTAAATAGAGAAGATTTTGAAGGTGACAGTGCAGGACTGGCCACTGTATTAAGCGGACTCGCAGAAAAAGGCAGCTTCAACAATAACGTACCGATTGCCGTAACAGGTGCGATTGACGGGGAAGGGAATGTGAAGGAGATTGGCTCGATGAAAGCTAAAATTCTCATTGCTGAAAAAAGCGGATTTTCGCATATTCTCTTACCTGAAGAAAATGCGAAAGAAGCGAGAGAAGTAAAGGACATACACCAACTTAACATCGAAATTATTGAAGTAGCATCGGTTGATCGTGCTGTAATGGAAATAGAGAAGCTAAATACGTAAGTCTTTAGAGCGCTATGGTGATTTTTCCATAGCGTTCTTATATTTTAAATAAAAGGATAAATTTAAAGCCAAAGTGCATGTTCAATCGTTATATAGTCAAGCGAGGTGAAGAAATGGATTTTGAACGACTTGTTCATACATATACGAACTATTTATTAAAGTTAAGCTTTCTTTATGTAAAAGATCGACAAGCGGCCGAGGATATTGTGCAGGATGTTTGGCTAAAAGTCATGCTTTCAAAGAATGAAATAACGAGTGAGAAAAGTTATTTAGTCCAAATAACAGTAAATCAGTGTAAAGATTATTTGAAAAGTTGGCGTTATAAAAAAGTGCGGGTAATTGATGTGCTTGGTTTTGAAAGAAGCGCATCACAAAAGGATGAACTGATTGTTATAGAAGAAAAAAGTGATATAGGAAAGGCTGTCTGGCAGCTGCCAATTAAATATCGTGAAATTATTATCCTTTATTATTACGATACGCAAACGGTCCATGAGGTTGCTTTTACTTTAAAGCTAGCGGAAGGCACAGTGAAAACAAGGTTAATTAAAGCAAGAAAGCTTTTAAAGGAACAATTAAACGAATCAGATTGGGAGGTGTTAAATAGTGAAGCATGATTTAGACAAATTAACAGGACCCATGGATGAAGAAACAAAACGTGTACAGCAAAAAGCACTCGAACAGTACTATAAATATAAAAATGGCAGAAAAAAATTCAAATGGGGCTATCCGGTTGTAGTTATACTATTTCTCTGTATGGTAGCGTTCATATATCCGTTGCAAAAATCAGAAGAATCAGCAAGTAACGTTTATATTGAACCGATAGATGAACAGCTATTTTTGCTAGATGTTTATTCCCATCAATATAAGCAAGTTCGATTTATGACAAAAGCAGAGGCTATTAAATATAGTATTGAAACTTCGATAGATCGTAGTGCACTCTTAACATATGCAAAGCATGAAAAGATTGAAGTCGATAAAGATTTAATCGCAAAAAATGTAGAACTGTCTCTATACTATATAGAAAATAATGTAATCGAGAAACTCAAACAAGAAAAAATGCTTGAGGCGTTTAGTTTAACGAATGATGAATATAAAGAAATTATTCTAAAGTATGCGACAGTTAATTCGGTTATTGATAGCTTCATTAAAGAGCGCAAAATAAAAGGTTCAAAAGGTAAAGCAACTGGCCAAATCTACCAGAATGCTCGAGATTTTTACAGATTGCATGCAGCAGAGGAAATTGAGAAGTTTGAGAAAGAACAAAATTCGAAGGTAACTGAAAAGCCACCATTAATAGAAGTAGAGACGCCGGAAACATTTCGTTTTGCAGCCAAAAATGACATGGCACTGGATCTCGGTTTGAATGACCAACAGCAATATGAGTTTATAAATTCATTTATAATGTTAGATTATATTGGCCGAACATATGGAACATTAATCTATGAGGCTGCCCCAATCAAAGAATATCCGTTTATGTTTGAGCCATCGTTTTATATGGATTACAAACGAAATATTGAAAAGCTGGCCTTACAACCGAAATGGCGTTATGAAGCGTTGGAGGTACTGGAGATTTTAGAGATATTTGAACGTAGCTATAAAGATGATTATCCGTTTTTACAATAAGCAAGAATTTATTTAATCCGAAACAAAACGCAGCTTTTTTTGAATCAGTTTTCAGCAATATGGTATAATAAAGTTACTTTTAAAAAGGGGTGTATTGCATGAACACAAACTCACGCCTAGAACGACAAAAACAAATTCAATTCGCTGTTGGCATGGCTGCACTTGATGGTGGTAAACCGACTGCTTTCACACAAAACCTGTTGAACCAATATGAAACTGGTCAAGTAACTTCTGGTCAGCTAAAGCAAGCTATTCTTCAAAAATACGCAAAGGCTTCTAACTAATGGATCCATATGTTTATCCAAGGCTTAAAATTAAACTCTTAAATTAAAAGGGATGTCCAATAATTCGAGAATTATTGGACATCTCTTTTAAGACTAGAATTTAAACGTATCATCCGTAATAGGGGCCACTTTAGCAACCGCATAAGTCGATCCTTTTTGACTGAAGAAATCATACGTTGATCCTGTATTGGAAATCCCGTTCATGACAATCGGGTTTACTTCCTCGTCAGGGAACATCGTATCTAGCCCCAAGTTCATGAGTGCTTTATTCGCATTGTATCGCACGTATTTTTTCACTTCCGGAGAAAGTCCAGTTTCTGCATATAAATCATCGGTATACTTCATTTCATTTTGATATAAATCGAGTAAATACTCATAACCCCACAAAGTAAGTTCCTGCTGTTTTTCCGCTGTGAACGTTTTGAAAATGTTCTGGGCGAAAAAGCCGAGTGCTACTCCGTGGATTGATTCGTCGCGCAAGATTAAACTAATCACTTCCGCACTATTTCGCAGTACACCTTGTCCTCCTAAATAAAGCGGGTAGAAGAAGCCGGAATAGAATAAAAAGCTTTCCAGCATAACTGAAGCGTACATCGCTTTCCATAAGCTTTCCGGGTCATCTTCTTTTATAGCGGTGTATACTTCGCCAATGCGATTTGCTTTATATTGAAGAAACTCATTTTTTTGCACCCATTCGAACACTTCGTCAATTTCCGTATTTGTGCACAGTGTTGTGAAAATATACGAATAAGACTTCGCGTGAATCGCTTCAAACGATCCGAAAACTGTTAATACCGCTTTTTCCTGAAAATCAGGTGTATACTTAGCGATTTCATTCATCCCGATGTTCGTTTGTACCGTATCAAGCAATGTCAGTCCGCCGAACACTTTTTTGTACGTATCCTGGTGCTCGAATTCCTTCCATTGTTTCACGTCTTTACTGACCGCGATCTCCTCCGGAAACCAGATTTGCTTCCATTGCTGATCCCAGAAAATACGAGCGAGTTCACTCGTTGGGGTATTCCAGTTGACCGCTTTATACGTTAAATTTGACATGCGACACACTCCTCAATTGTAAGTAAACGTTGGCGTACGTAATAAACGGTTTTAATGCCACGCGTCCACGCATAAATGTAGGCTTTTGCTAATTGTTCTGTGTTCCACTGATCCGTTACGTAAAGCGTCATGGAAATTCCTTGATCAACATGCTTTTGCGCGGCTGCGTAAAGGTCGATCAGTTCATACGGATTTACATCATAGGCTTCGGTATAAAGTTCCTCATTGTCATTTGTTAAAAATGGCATCGGATAAATTGTACGGCTGTCTGCATAGTCACGTACTTCCACACGTTCCGTAACAGGGGAGATGGAAGCCGTACAGCTGCGAATGTAGGAGATACTGCCTGTCGGAGCGATCGCCAATCTGTATGAGTGGAATAAACCATGCTCCAATACGTCAGACTTTAACTGCTGCCACATATTTTGAGTAATAATCGGTGTAGCCCCAAGTGCTTTAATCACTTCAGGTGTAAGTTCTTTTTCTTCTTTGTTTAGATAGCTTTCAAAGTAAACACCGCTCGCATAATCACTTTCTTCAAATCGGTAAAATGTTTCGTTCTTTTCCTTGGCAATTTCCATCGATGCTTTTAACGAATAATAGTTCAATGCTTCCATAAACGCATCGATAAATTCGATGGACTCTTTGGAACCATAACGGATTCCGCTTTGTACGAGGTGTCCATGCAAGTTCATAACACCTAATCCGACAGAGTGCATTACTTTGTTCGCTTTAGATACAGAAGGAACGTTGATGATATCCGTCATAGTTGAAACATTCGTCAAAAGACGCATTGCTGTATCGACAAGCTGTCCGAAGTCCTGAACTTTCGTTGCTTCGTGAATGTCGATCGAGCCTAAGTTACAAGAGACATCGAGGCCATATTCATTCACCTGGTTTTGGTCAGTAATGACACTTGTTTGCTGGTACTGAAGAATTTCGGTACAAAGATTAGACATCTTCACCCGCCCGATTTCCTTTAACGGATGAGCGTTATTAACATTATCATCAAATATCTCGAACGGATAACCCGATTCAAATTGCGCTTTTTTGATTTCCGTATATAATTTACGTGCATTTAATCGTTTCAGTTTACGGATGTTCGGATTATCTAATAGCTCGTAGTACATTTCCGTAATCGAAATTTCCGACATGCGTTTTCCGTATTCTTTATAAATGTCATAAGAACTGAACAAGACGATATCTTTATCCCGACGCATCAGTTCAAAGAAAATATCCGGGAGAATAATCCCTGTTGAAAGTGTGGCAAGACGGATTTTGTCGTCTGCATTTGGTTTTTTTGAAGAGATGAACGCCTCAATATCTCCGTGGAAAACATTTAAGTAGACGACTCCGGAACCATTTCGTTGTCCAAGTTGATTTGAATAACTAAACGAGTTTTCCAGCAATTTCGCAACAGGCATAACCCCGCTCGCACGGTTTAATATCCCTTTAATTGGATCACCTAACGGACGCAGATCAGTCAAGTTTACCCCGACACCACCACCCAAGCGGGAAAGCTCCAGGCAATAACCGATGTTCTCCGCAATCGAATTCATCGTGTCGTCCATCGTCAGCTTAAAGCATGAGACAAGCTCACCACGCGCCTTTTTCCCGCTGTTAAGAGCAGTTGGTGTTGCCGGCTGATAGGCAGTCATGACTGCTTCAATGGCCTTTTCCGCCAATGCTTCATCACCCTGTGCTAAATAAAGCGCAATAATAACGATTCGGTCTTCATATTTTTCAAGAATTTCTTTCCCGTCTCGGCTTTTCATCGCATAGCTATCGTAAAACTTCGAAGCACTCATAAATGAGGGGAAGCGGAATTTGTACGAATATGCTTTTTTGTACATCCGTTTAATAAAATCCATTGAGTACATTTCAAGAAATTCCTTTTCATAATAGCCTTCATCAACTAAGTAGCGTACTTTTTCCTCAATATCGATAAAGTAGCGTAAGCGGACATTCACGTCTTCAAGGAAATAGCGGCGTGTTGCTTCTTTATCTTTTGCTAAATCCAGTTCACCGGTAGCGCGGTAACGATTTAATATGTCATTGTTTAATTTTAAATATTGTTTCATCATTAAACCTCTTTCCAAATGGAATAATAGTAATTTTTAATGGTTTCGTAATTGGATGTGGTCCCACGTAATTCTAGTTTTTCGATTAACGGAATGCCGTACCTTGCAGCTAATGAATCACCTGCCCGGCCGAAAAAAGCATGACCGAAATTACGGTTCCCGCTTACGATAATTCCTTTGCATTGATTGTAGTTCGCAGTCATGAACTGATCGACGATAGGGGGGACAGAGCCTAATCCATCCGTATATGTAAATAGCAGATACGGCGCATCGATTTTATCCACATCGGCTATATCCTTCGCAGGTAAGTCGAGTTTTTTCACGATGTATCGTACATTGCCAGTTCGTGAAGCATAAATGATCATGCAGTTATTTCAGAAATTCGGTTAATAATGGAAGTTGGCTCTGCAATAAATTCTCCGTTGATTTCGAATAAAGGGACAGATAGAAAGCCTGCATCGAGTACTTTTTGCTTTGCCGTTGCGTCCTGGTCAATATTAATAACCTCGACTTGTAAGTTCGCAGCATCAAGTTCGGATTTTACCCATAGGCATTTTGGACAGATTGTTTTCGTATAAAGTTTCATTAATAGAATCCCTCGCTATATTGATATTTATTGTGCTGTACATTTTAAAGAAAATATAAAAAAGGCTATCCCGGGAAAAAAGGATAGCCTGAAATGGAAACGTAAATGGAAAAATTGCGCCTCCATTTCTATTCCCCGAAGAAATGTACGTAGTTTTAACACGGCAGGTCTCCTGGCTTTGCGTCATCCATCAGACGTACCTTCCCATGCACGTGGCACAGTGGCAATTTTAGTCTTCAGTCAGCATTTACAGTTGCGGGGACAGCGTTGGATTTGCACCAAACTTCCCTTTTAAACTACATTTAGTAGTACCGTGATAAAAAAACACAATATATGGTTGTGAATTGAGTATAAGCCGTTCCAAAGTAAAAGTAAAGGAAAGAAATAAACGTTTAACAGCTAATGGCACTTTTTAGAGAGAAAGATAGCAAATAACATCTAATCCAAGTAAAAAGGTGATCGTGAAGTGAATCATCATAATATGGGGGAGATTTTCTAGTGAAATTTCACTTTAATGATTGGTGAGCTACGGCAAGACAGCGCTAAATTGACGTACTACATTTTTTATCACTTTTGGACCCTAAAATAACGGAAGATTTTACCGTTATTCAAAGGATGTAGCTCATTTTAGGTTGAAATAAAGGAATGTTTTACCGTTATTTCAAATAAAACCCTGAAATTTTATGTTTTTTAGGTCAATATCGGAACTTCCTTCCCTTATTTTGACTAGTTTTTATATAATTTTATAAATAACGGAAATTCATTCCGCTATTTATCTCATTCCGCATCTCTCTCCCCACATCTAACTCATAGCAATAACCCTATTATTAGTAAAATTCCCAGTAAATACTACTTTGTATCTTGACACTCGATATATATACATTTTAAAATTTGTGTATCGATATATCGACAGTCAATATATGGAGGGCCTATGATTCCTTTATCAGAACCAACGTATTTAATTTTATTAGCATTAATAAAAGAACCGACGCACGGCTATGGCATTATTAAAACAATTTCAGAGGTAAGCGAAGGGCAGTATGAAATTGCACCTGGAACGCTTTATGGTGTGTTAAAAAATATTGAAAAACAAAAGTTAATTGAAGTCGTTGGTGTGGATTTAGACAACCGAAAGAAAAAGATTTATGCCATTACAGATGCAGGAAAAGAAGCGCTAAGCGATGAACAACGACGTTATGAAAAGCTATTATCATTTACATACAAATTAAGTGGTGAGGGATAAGATGGCAATTACACGAACATTGAATAAAAGATTTAATTCATTTGAAGCTGAAGAACAATGGTTAAACGAGCTCGCCCAAAGCGGTTGGCGCCTTGTAGATTACGATAAAAAAGAAATCGGTGAAAACTATTATGTATTTCAAGTTGATTTAGATGCTGTAAAAATGCGATACAAAATTGATTTCAGAAGTTTAAAAGATAAAGAAGAGTTTGATGATTATAAGGAGCTTTTCCATGAAGCTGGCTGGGAGCTAATTGCAAAAAATCATTATTATATGAAACATATTTTCATCTCAAATGAGGGAAAGGATATTTATTCAGATCAATTATCACTCATTGACCGTGAACGAAGACGTCGTAATATAATGTCTTTTTATGTAATTGGATTTACTGCTGCAGTAATTGGCGCATATATTGCAACATTTTATTTTGATTACGATTGGTTAAATGCTCTTATTATTATGGGGATACCAGTAGTTATATGGTATAGCTATGGTTTATACAAATTTCATAAAAAAGTACGTCAATTACAACATGGGAGGTAATGAGATGAAACATTTGAAAACACTCGATAATATATTCTTTGTCATGTCACTATTTGGAATTATCCCATTAATTTTAGCTGCATTTGATATTTATCGCCAGCAAGTTCAAGATTATAAAATTGTGTTTTTATTCTCGTTATATATCGGAGTAATTGGTTCCTTTATTTTAAAAAAGTACAAAACAAAAAAATATGAGCAACTCATGAGAAAAGGTGTACCAGAATCTACGAATGAGTAAATATAGTAAGCATAGATAGAAAGGAGCTTGTTATGAAAAAGATACTACCATTCCTATTCACCATGTTCGTCTTAACTGGGTGTAGTGAGCAAAATGAAATGGAGGGCCAAGGAGTCATCGATACAGAAGCACCACTAGTTGAACGAGTGGAGGCGGAAATGAAAAAGAACACAAACAAGCTTGAAAATATTTTCCAAGGTCAGTTTGATGATCGTGAAATCGCTTTTGCTACATATTATGAGAATTTAGAAGAGGATGTTTATCCACAAACGGATTATACATTATCAGAGGAAAAACAAGAAGAGTTGTTGAATTATATAAAATCGATTGAAGTGAAGCTTTATAAAGAAGATTTTTATCAAAAAGATGAAGATTATGATTTTTGGATTATTCGTCCCCAATATTTTTATTTAGACGGTCCTGCAGTCGCAGTAGGTTTGGATCATAAAATATTAAGTGTAAGTGGGGAGGGTCTTATGCCAAACGCTTATAAAGTGGTCAATCAGGAGGATGAAGTATTTGAAAAGTTGGTCGAGCTATTTCATAGTTCCGAAAGACAGGAGCGGAATTATTAAAGTAAGCTGGAGCGTTGATTGATGGTAAGTTGCGATTATAATCTACAAATTCTTTACATACGCTATATGGCACAATTTACTGAGTAAATGGAGGTCTGTGGATGCGAAGTTGGCAAAGTGTGTTGTTTGAAAGGTTTTTATTGATTAGGGGAACGAAAAAGAAATTTTTGGATGCACGGCTAATGGAAAGTTTTATAGCAAGCAAATACAATGAACGGCCCTATGTATTAGATGAGAAATTTCAGCAAAAGCACTCGATCAGAAAAAATGAGATAGCCGGGATGCTGTATTACACGATTAATGACCAGCCTTCTCCGAAAAAAGTAATTTATTATTTCCACGGGGGAGCTTATATTAATGACCCGCTCATTTTCCATTGGCGCTATTTAGTTAAGATTGCTGAAGCAACGAATTTTACAATTGTCGTACCGATTTATCCGAAACTTCCCCGGAATACGGTTAAGGAAGCATTTGATGCAATTCATGGCTTGTATGATCAATTAGTAAAAGATTATGATGTACCGTTTATATTTATGGGGGATTCTGCTGGTGGCGGGTTAGCGTTGGCATTCGCGCAAGATGTAAAGCACCTTTCGAAAAAGCAGCCGCAGCATATTGTACTTCATTCGGCATGGCTGGATGTAAGAGGAGAAGATCCTCAGTATAAAGCGCTGGAAAAACTAGATCCGATGCTTGGCGTATTAGGGGCACAGGAACTCGGTCGTATGTGGGCAAACGGACTGGATTTAACAGATTATAAAGTAAGCCCTTTACATGGAGAGATAAAGGATATTGGTCAAATAACGGTTTTTGTTGGAACGGGAGAGCTTTTACTTGTCGATGCAAGAATGCTGCGAAGTAAAGCGAAAGAACAAAATGTTGCCATCAATTATTATGAATACCCGAATATGAATCATGTATTTCCAGTATTTCCAATTCCCGAAGCGAAGAAAGCTTTCAATACATTAGTCCAAATCATCAATAATTAACTGTTTACGCGTCAACTTTTTGATGCGTTTTTTTATAATAAAAGGGGTGTCATTTCATGAAATTATATATCATTCGACATTGTGAAGCAAAGGGGCAAGCTCCTGAGGCAAAGCTGACGGCAGCGGGAATGGAAGCACGAAAGCGTCTTGCAGATTTTTTAATTCCTTATCAAATAGAGCAAGTCATTTCCAGTCCGTATGAAAGAGCTATACAGACAATAGAAACTTTCGTCCAAGACAACGGTATTCCCTTTAAAGTGGATGAACGATTAAAGGAAAGGGTATTGAGTAGTGAAAATTTTGTCGATTGGCTTGAAAAATTACAACAAACCTATATCGATCAAGATTTAAAGTTTGATGGCGGTGAATCGAGTAATGAGGCCGTTAATCGAATGATTGAATTAGTAAATGAACTGCGACAAGGGACTCATGCATCTGTCGCAATTGTTACGCACGGGAATATTATGTCATTATTAATCAATCACTATAATGGTGATTTTGGATTTGATGAATGGAAACAACTGTCCAATCCGGATGTATATGAAATTGATTTTAAAAGTAAAGAAATTAAGGCAAATCGGATATGGGGAAATGAAATTGGATTTATTTAAGCAACCATAGTTTAAATAAAAATATAGTGGAAATATATATATAAGGAAAATGTAAGAAATTCCTACATAAACTAAAAAATGAAACAGGTTGAAAAGTGGGTGACTTATGAAAAACATCTTTGTAGTAAGCGATATACACGGTCATTACGATCAATTTGTTCATGTACTTTCATTTTGGGACAAAAAAGATACACTGGTGATTTTAGGGGATCTAATTGACCGTGGACCACAGTCTTTACAGGTTATACAAAAAGTGCTGGCATTAAAAGACGAATTCGGTGATCAAGTAATCGTTTGTCTAGGCAATCATGAAGACATGTTGATCGATTATTTAAACTTCCCAGATTTAAAAAAAGACCGGTTTTTTAAAAACGGGGGTCTGGACACAATACGAAATTTTCAAGCTCAACTTCCGAATGATTTCATGACAGTAAATCCAGTAAAGCAAGTTGAAATGATTAAGGAAAAATTTGCGAGAGAAATTTCGATGATAACAACAAGCAAACTTTTTGTGATTATTGGAAATGTTTTGTTTACACATGCCGGATTTGATTCGAATTTTGAAACAATTGATAATACAAGTGCCGAAGATTTTCTTTGGATTCGTAAGCATTATTTGACGCAAAACCGCACACCCTATGTCAATGTGTTTGGTCATACACCTGTGCACTTAATTCATGATTCAAGTGATGTATGGGTAAGTGAAGATGCCAAATATATAGGTATTGACGGTGGCTGCTATATGACCGGTCAACTAAATGCATTACATATATCAGAAGCCGGAGAGGTTTTAAATATTTATAAATCTGTAATGGATCCACCTAATAAATAAAATAAATTAGTCAGCTCAATATATTTTTGATATAATGTTCTAAACTGCATTTTTGGAGGTTACTTCCTTTTCTGATTTATAGAAAAGGGGTAACCTCTTTCGTGTTTAAAGAAGTTTTTCAAGGAGGAAACATTTTGGAGCAATATACAAATTTACGGGCTGGTGAAAAAGGTGCCTATTTATCCATTGTTGCCTACATATTTTTAAGTGTACTGAAGCTTACTGTAGGTTTTATAGGAGGTTCAGAAGCATTAAAAGCGGACGGTTTAAATAATACGACCGATATTATAGCATCAATCGCAGTATTAATCGGACTGCGAATTTCACAGCGTCCTGCGGATGATGATCATCGCTATGGACATTTCCGTGCAGAAACAATCGCTTCACTTGTTGCCTCATTTATCATGATTTACGTGGGCATTGAAGTTCTTTTATCGGCAGGGGAGAAAATAGTAAATCCTATTAATCAAGAACCATCTGCCATTACGATTATTGTCGCAATTTTTAGCGCGGTAGTAATGTTTGCAGTGTATAAATATAATTTAAAATTAGCTACAAAAATTAATAGCTCAGCTGTAAAAGCGGCAGCCTACGATAATCGTTCGGATGCTTTAGTCAGTATAGGTACAGCGATAGGGATTAGTGCAGCAATTCTAGGATTTCCGGTAGTCGATACGATTACAGCGTTTATAATTGGATTGATTATTATTAAAACGGCAATAGAAATTTTTAAAGAAGCGGTCTTCTCTTTAACGGATGGATTTGACACGGAATTAATCTCATCAATAGAGGAACGTGTAGCACAAATTCCTCGTGTGCGCGAAGTGGTCGATGTACGTGGCAGACAACATGGGAGTTTAATTTTGGTCGATGTTACGGTACGTGTGAATCCAAATCTAAATGTTAGGGACTCGCATGCGATCACCGAACAAATCGAATCAGCAGTGGAACAATTGAGTAAATATACGACAACCCTTGTTCATATAGAACCTTATGATCCAAAGGAAGAAATAATTTGTGAAGATGATTTCCATTTTTAAAAATATGGCTTCAGTAAATTAAATAAATGAAGAAGCAGAAGGTATTTAGCAATGTAAATTTGCTAAATACCTTTTTTCAAGATAAAAAAACTCCCGACCAGTAAAGCAAAGGTCGAGAGCCAGTTGTTAATTATTGATGTGTAACGTTTCACCAGGACCCATTGGTAAGCCTAGTAACAACCATACACTGAATAAAATAATCCACATAATCGCGAAGAAAATGGAATACGGAATTAAAGCTGAAATTAAAGTACCCATCTTAATGTTTTTATCATACTTACGTGCAAATGCAAGTAGCATTGCAAAGTAGGCAAGAAGTGGTGTGATTGGGTTTGTAATAGAATCACCAACGCGGTACGCCATTTGCGTGACAGCAGGTGAGTACCCTAAATACATAAACATCGGTACGAAAATTGGTGCAAGAAGAACCCATTTCGCAGAAGCTGAAGCCATTAGTAAGTTAACTAACGCTACGATGAAGATGAATCCGATGAACATCGGTACACCTGTGAAGTTCATAGCCTGTAATGTTTCAGCACCTTTAATCGCTAAAATTGTGCCAATATTACTCCAGCTGAAGAACGCGATCATTTGTGCAGCAACGAATGCTAGCACGATGAATGAGCTCAGATCTGCCATTGATTTAAACATCATTCCCGCAACGTCGCGGTCTGATTTGATTGTACCGACTACCATTCCGTATACGATACCAGGAATTAAGAAAAGGAATAACATTAATGGTACGATACCAGACATGAATGGTGACTGTAAAAATGCACCATTTTCACCGCGTAAAATACCGTTTTCCGGAAGTACAGTAACTAACAGAATTGCGATATAAATAAGCGCAGAAACTGTTGCCCAAATAAGAGCTTTGCTTTCCTTTGGTGTTACTTTTTCTAATACTTCCACTTTACCTTCGTATTTACCGAAGCGGGGCTCAACGATTTTTACTGTTACCCATGTCGCCACTGCTATTAATAATACAGTCGATACGGCCATGAAGTAGTAGTTCATAGTTGCAAGACCTGTAAAGTCCGGGTCAACTAGGCGTGCAGCTTCTTGTGTAATTCCTACAAGTAATACATCCAGTGATGTAATTAAGATATTCGCACTAAATCCACCAGCAATTGCTGCATAAGCCGCAACCATACCAACTAATGGATGGCGTCCAATACTCATGAAGATCATTGCAGCAATAGGTGGCAAGATGATGTATGCGGCATCTGTTGCGACACTACCAAAAATCGCTGTGAAGATTAAAACAGGTACGATCAAGCTTTTTGGTGCAGATAGTACTGTCTTTTTCATCATAGTAGTAATTAAACCACTATGCTCAGCTACCCCAATACCAATCATTGCAACAATCACGATACCAAGTGGCGCAAAGCTCGTGAAGTTCGACACCATATTCGTTAATATTTGATGTAAGCCTTCTTTAGAAAGTAAGTTTACAACTTCCAATGTTTCACCGGAAGTTGGACTCACCGCTGTAAGACCGATTTTGTTCATTAACCAAGAAGCAAGTAATACTAAACCTGCTAAAATGGCGAAAATAGTAATCGGGTCAGGCAACTTATTACCTGCTGTTTCTATTCCATTCAAAAATCGATCGATCAAGGATTTTTTTTGTTTTTTATCCATGGTCTCTCCTCCAATATTAAAATAACTTTTTAAGTATAGTAAGAAATTACTTAAAAACCATTTTTATAAAAAATTCAGAATTATCTCTTGAAAGTGAAAATTCTATTAGATTTAGTTATTTTTTTCTTAGAAGAAAATTACATGTCTATAAATCTTTTTTATTCCCGGAAATTTGTAGATTAGACAATAAAATTGTTGTTTACATTAAATGGTTATGGGGATATATAGATGTGTCTAAATTGTGACATATGAATTTTTGATGTCTGTTTAAGGGGAGCAATTGTATGGGTAGGGTGTACATCGAGAGGGAATTACGCTCATTACAGCAAATAAAAACCTAAAGCAGTTTTTTAAACATACCGCTTTAGGTATTGATTATTTCATAAAAATATGGGCATCGCAGTAGCAAAGTCCTTTACAGCTTGGACATTCGACATTGTACGGCTCAAAATAGCGCGGCATATATATGACCGATTCAAAGCCTTGTTCTACAAATTGTCGCTCAGCTGCCCAGCGTTTTGTATCAGACTGAACCCAGCCAACCGTTATAATCGTTTGTACTATTGGTTCAACTGCTTTGAGGTAAGCAAGCAATAGTCCTTTCCCAATGCCCTTTTTCCGTTCGTTTGGATGGACGACAAAGTGGCTTGTATAAAAGGTAATGCCTTCTTCCACACGATCTTTTAAAAACTGCAATTTATCCTGGAAATAAGGAAAGTCTTTATCGAAATCAGTAATTTCATATCCGGCAATATAACCAATCACTTCATCAAATTCATTAACCGCTAAAAAGCGTATGCCACCAGCCAGTTCGATGGTGTTGGCCGTTTCGATTTCAAATGGTAAATAATTATTTAATAGTGCTGCAATTTGTGCTGCATATTTTGTTTCGTAAGGGACTATATTCATGCTGTTCCTACCTTATATATTATTATTTTTATTATTTTAACATATTGATGAGGCGTTGTAAGGAATGGTTAAAGTTTATGTATTTTTCTATATTAATTATTCGCTTTCGTAACAAAAAGAAGGACAGCCTCTCATATAATTTAAGCAGCCTACTGCTTATACTTATACGAAAGAAGTGTCCTAAGTTAAAGGTTATACACATGAATTAGCTCACTACGATTAAAGCTAATTTACTTTCCCCCCAGGATTTTCTGTTCGGGGAGATCAGTAAGTGAAATTGAAATCCTTGCGCACATGGTCGTAAAATTACGGTTGTGGTGAAGGTAATGGTCTCATCTTATTTCTTTATAAAATATTAAAACTTAAGCAGCTACATCAGAATACATATTAAGTAATTCATCTAATTCCTGACTGCAATTGACTACCTGAGGATGGGTGTAACCTAAATCTTTTGCTTTTCTATACATATATTTTCTTTTCAATTCAATTCTTAGTTTTAACAATTTTTTTAACAAGTAGATCTTCAACATAAACTATTAACTCTCCAATCGATATTATTAGTAATCTGCGACTTGTGGCTGAAATAAGATTATGACATTTATATGGTATCTTATTCAAAATTTTCCAAGTGTCGAATTGTGTTCGAGGAAGTACAATTCATAAATTTGTAACAATTATGGAAATTCATTCAACAAGCTATTGTTCAAACTTGACTTGTAATAAAATTTATTATAAATATTTAAATTAATTTTAGAACGGAAAATGATTTAAAAATCCGAATATCCCTACAATCCAATCTTTGTACATCTCGGAAAATCATTGATATAATGGGCATTGTGAATAGATAAGAAACAGAAAGAGGTTATGAAAAATGACAAATGCTTATGATGAATACATGCGTCAAGTAACACAGCCAATGCGTACAGAGCTTGAAAATTCGGGCTTCACACAATTAACAACGGCGGATAGTGTACATGAATTCATGGCAGAAACGAAGGGGACAGCTCTTGTTGTCATTAACTCAGTATGTGGTTGTGCGGCAGGCTTAGCACGTCCGGCTGCCCGTGAAGCAGTGGCGGAGGTAAAACCGGATCAATTAGTAACGGTTTTTGCTGGTCAAGATCCTGAAGCAACAGCAGCAATGCGCGGCTATTTTGATGAAGTGCCACCAAGTTCGCCTTCTATGGCAATTTTAAAAGGCGGTCAATTAGCATATTTCATTCCACGTGAACAAATCGAAGGCTTCCCAATGGAGCAAATTCGTGATCATTTAGTAGATGTGTTAAAGCAAGTATGTGCCGATTAACAATCGTCACGACTGCAGGTAGACCAGACGAGCAATCGCTAAAATTAGCTGAATTGGCAAGTCAGGAACTAAATGCAGAGATTATTCCACGACAAAAACGTTCTGTACGTAAACTTGCTGAAATTTACGATGCGAACGTAATCGTTGCGGGTAAAAATCGTTTCGAATACTATGCGAAAGGTGCCGAGGCGCCTTTCTTTTTTCATCCGAATTCCGCTGCCTTTCGATTAAAACGTGTCGCTCGTGGTGAAGAAGAGCCATTGCTTACAGCGTCTGCTTTACAAAAAGGCGATACGTTTTTAGATTGTACGCTCGGGATCGGATCTGACAGCTTATTAGCAGCATTTGCAGTAGGTGAAACAGGTAAAGTGACGGGTTTGGAAGCAGATAAAAATGTAGCGTTTATTGTGAAAACAGGAATGCAAACATACGATACGACCGAACTTCCGTTAACTAGCTGTATGCGAAATATTGAAGTCATACATACTACTGCGCTAGAATTTTTAAAGAAGCAGGAAGATGCCAGCTTTGATATTGTATACATGGATCCAATGTTCGAGGAAGTCATTGAGGAATCGACAAATTTCGAAGCATTACGCTTTGCAGGTGATCATATACCGTTAACGGACGAATGGGTGAAAGAAGCAAAGCGGGTTGCTAAAAGGCGAGTTGTTTTAAAAGCACATTATAAATCGGATTGGTTTGAACGGTATCAATTTCAACGGGATATCCGATTAACTGCAAAATTTCATTATGGTGTATATATAAAATAATCGCGTTGAAGTTCTTTTATAAGAGCTTCAGCGCTTTTTTTGCTAAATGTATATGTAGGTGGAAATTGCAAATAAATAAGGACGTCTTCGAACTTTACATACCCCTTATAGGTATGGTAATGTAAAAATAAGTAAGGGGGATTGATTGAATGATTCATGAAAACAATGAAATATTGGACACTCATGAAGTGAGCTGTCGTAAAAGTCATCATCCTGAACCAATCAAAAAAGATTTGACGACAAGGTTAAATCGTATCGAGGGGCAAATTCGTGGGATTAAAGGTATGATTGAGAAAGATATTTACTGTGATGATGTCATTACGCAATTATCGGCCACTCAATCTGCTTTAAATAGTGTCGCGAAAATTTTGCTGGAAGGTCATCTAAAAGGCTGTGTAGTCGATCGTTTAAATGAAGGCGATACGGAAGTATTAGACGAGCTAGTAGTTACAATTCAAAAAATGATGAAAAAATAAGGAGTGTTCGAGAATGGAAAACGTAATTTTAAATGTAAATGGTATGACATGCGGGCATTGTGTAAAAGCTGTAGAAACAAGTGTTGGCGCATTAGCTGGTGTACAGGAAGTAAAAGTTGACCTGGCTGAAAAAAAGGTAGCGGTTGCGTATAACGAAGATGCTGTTACTGTGGAGCAAATTAAAGAAACAATTGATGAACAAGGATACGATGTAGTTTAAATGGTAGGTTCTCTATATTTCTATTAGAGAACCTCTCTTTTTAAAAGTTTTATACCCCCAATAGGTATAAGTGAGGTGGAAATATGACAAAGGAAATGACTGTACAAGTGACGGGCATGACATGTGCAGCATGTGCAACGCGTATTGAAAAAGGCTTAAACCGGATGGATGGTGTCGAATCTGCCAATGTCAATCTAGCTATTGAAAAAGCGGCAGTCCAGTACGATGAAACGGTACTGAAGCCACTGGAAATCGAGAAAAAAATACAGGCTCTTGGTTATGATGTTGTAAAGGAAAAAGTTGATTTTACAATCGAGGGGATGACATGCGCTGCGTGTTCTGCAAGAATTGAGAAAGTTCTTGGAAAGCTTGACGGTATTTCAAATGCAAATGTGAATCTGGCATTGGAAAAAGCGACAGTAGAGTTTAACCCTTCCGAAGTTTCCGTGACAGATATTATTGCACGCATTGAAAAAATTGGTTTTGGTGCACAGCCGGTAGTTGAAGGAAATCCGGTCGATCGCCGGGAAAAGGCTATCCAGCATCAGACTGTTAAATTTATAGCAGCAGCCATTTTATCATTACCGCTATTATGGACGATGGTTGCGCACTTTTCGTTTACAAGCTTTTTATATGTTCCGGATCTTTTAATGAATCCTTGGATACAGCTTAGTTTAGCTACACCGGTTCAATTTATAATCGGCTGGCAATTTTACGAGGGTGCCTATAAATCACTGCGAAATGGTTCAGCCAATATGGATGTGCTTGTTGTCATGGGGACGAGTGCAGCGTATTTTTATAGTATTTATCAAATGCTGGCACACCCAAGTGGCCATATGCCGCATTTATATTTTGAAACGAGTGCTGTACTCATTACGTTGATTTTATTAGGTAAATTATTCGAAGCTCGTGCAAAGGGGAAGTCTTCACAAGCTATTAAACAATTAATGGGCATGCAGGCAAAATCGGCTCTTGTAATTCGCGATGGAGTTGAACAGTTAGTTCCACTGGAAGAAGTACGACTAGGCGATCACATCAGAGTAAAGCCTGGTGAGAAAATCCCTGTCGACGGGGAAGTAATATCCGGGATCTCCGCTGTTGATGAATCAATGCTGACAGGCGAAAGCTTACCAGTTGAAAAAAGTGAGGGGCATCTTGTATATGGTGCAACGCTTAATAAAAATGGTTCACTTGAGATGAAAACGTTAAAGGTAGGTCATGAAACAGCACTTGCGCAAATCATTAAAATCGTCGAATCGGCACAAGGCTCCAAAGCACCCATTCAACGACTTGCAGATAAAATATCAAGCATTTTTGTGCCGGTAGTTATTGGGATTGCTGCATTAACGTTTATAGCATGGTGGTTAATCGGCGGAGAATTTATTCAGGCATTCGAAGCGACGATTGCCGTACTGGTTATCGCTTGTCCATGTGCACTAGGATTGGCAACACCGACTTCAATCATGGCCGGCTCAGGGCGTGCAGCGCAATTCGGCATCTTGTTCAAAGGTGGCGAACATTTGGAACAAACCGGCTTTGTCGATACTGTTGTTGTCGATAAAACAGGTACGGTTACAAACGGTAAGCCTGTTTTAACGGATGTGGTTATGTTCAATGGCTTTAATGAAAATGATGTGCTAAGCATTGTTGCAGCAGCAGAAAAACAATCAGAGCATCCTCTAGCAGAAGCAATAGTAGAGGGAGTATTACAGCGCGGTATTGAGTTGCCGACAGTTTCAAGCTTTCAGGCGATTCCGGGGCTCGGTATTGAAGCGCAAGTGAATGACCGTGAAGTAGTTGTTGGGACGAGAAAACTATTACGTCAACGACAAATTGATATGAATGATCAAATTGAAACGCAGATGGTTTCGTTTGAGCAGCATGGAAAAACAGCTATGCTAGTGGCTATAAATCATCAATTAGCGGCGATCGTTGCCGTTGCGGATACCGTAAAGGAAACATCTGCAGAAGCGGTAAACCGTTTACATGCGCTAGGTCTGAAAGTCATTATGCTTACGGGTGATAATGAACGTACGGCTCAAGCGATTGCAGCTGAAGTGGGTATTGATGAAGTCATCGCTGAAGTACTTCCAGAACAAAAGGCACAGCAAATAGAAAACTTGAAGCAGCAAGGTCGTAAAGTAGCGATGGTTGGTGACGGGATTAACGATGCCCCGGCTCTTGCGGTCGCACATATTGGTATGGCAATTGGCACAGGAACAGATGTCGCAATGGAAGCGGCAGATATTACATTGATCCGGGGGGATTTAAACAGCATTGCGGATGCTATATTAATGAGCCGTAAAACGATGACAAATATTAAGCAAAATCTATTTTGGGCATTTGCCTATAATGTGATCGGAATACCGATTGCCGCACTCGGGTTCCTCGCTCCATGGGTAGCAGGCGCAGCGATGGCATTCAGTTCTGTATCCGTTGTGTTGAACGCATTGAGACTGCAACGTGTGAAATTGTAAAAATACCCACTTCCTGAATAAAGAAGGCTAATGATTCATAAATAAGAATATATCAATTATGAAAAGCAGTATAGGTTTTGAAAATGATTGTAGTGGAATCTTACTATCGAAGTGTTAAATGGATGTAACAAATTATCACTCAAATTTCTCACTCCATCTTTTTAAAAAATAGACCAATAATGATAGGAGCCATCAATATGAAGGAAGATTTAAAGGTATATGACGTCACGATTATCGGTGGAGGCCCTGCAGGTATGTTTACAGCATTCTACGGAGGCATGCGCCAGCTTGAAGTTAAGTTAATTGAAAGTCTCTCGCAATTAGGTGGACAGCTTGCTGCACTTTATCCAGATAAATATATTTATGATATCGCAGGATTTCCGAAGGTGCGAGCGCAGGAACTTGTTAATAATCTAAAAGAGCAAATGTCAGCTTTTGACCAAGCGATCGTAACGGGACAAAGTGTTGAAGCAATTACAAAGTTGGAGGATGGCACATTTAAGCTGACAACTAACGAAGAAATCCATTATTCAAAAACCATCATTATTACAGCAGGTCTTGGTGCATTCCAGCCAAGACAGTTGGAAGTTGAAGGTGCGGAATATTACGAGGGTAAAAACCTTCATTATTTCATCAACAATATAAATGAATTTAAAGGAAAGAATGTAGTCATTTTCGGCGGAGGGGACTCAGCTATCGACTGGTCCCTTATGCTTGAGCCCATTGCAAAGAAAGTTACGATTGTTCATAGAAGAGATCAATTCAGAGCACATGAGCACAGTGTTGAAAATCTTTTCAAGTCAAGTGTAGACATAAAAACGCCTTATATGCCTGATGCGTTGTTTGGTGATGAAAAGGGCATTAAACAAGTTGTCATCCGGAATGCAGAAGGTCTAAAAGAAACACTTGATGTTGATGACATTATCGTAAACTATGGATTTAAATCCTCATTAGGTCCAATCAAACAGTGGGGGTTGGAAATCGAGAAAAATTCCATTATCGTCAACTCTAAAATGGAAACCAATATCGAAGGGATCTATGCTGTTGGTGACGTATCAACATACGATGGAAAAGTGAAATTGATTGCAACTGGATTCGGTGAAGCGCCGGTAGCAATCAATGCGGCACGATTGTTTATTGATCCTACAGCAAAAAAACATGTACCGCACAGCACCGACTTTTTTAGCAAAAAATAGTATAGGGGAGAGGAGACACAATTCGCATATGGATTTGTGTCTCTTTTTTTCATATTCAGCGGGAAAAAAGGAGACCTTTACCTATTACTTTCTGAAAATTCCATTATTCGTTATGATATATGTAGCAGGAAAAATAATGAGATTCAAAGGGAGTGCCTAAACTATGGAATACATCACACTTAATAATGGAGTAAAAATGCCGATTGTTGGTACCGGTACAAATACGTATGGAAAAGAAAATAACGAATTTAAAGGAGCATTAAAAAATGAAATTCCTGAACTCGTATCAGCACTTGAGTTGGGATATCGATCAATAGACGGTGCGATTATGTATAACAACGAAGAGCTTGTCGGAAGAGTTTTAGCAGAAAGTAATGTGCCTCGAGAAGAGTTATTTATTACGACAAAAATTCCGGCGAATGAAGAATATATTTCTTCAAAGGAAGCGACTAGAGCAGCTATCGATTCTAGTCTAAAAAACTTCCAAACAGATTATCTGGACTTGCTTCTAATTCATTTCCCTATTGAAGACAAGGAACAGTTAAAAAATACTTGGGAAGTCTTTGAAGAATATTACGAGGCTGGTAAACTAAAAGCAATCGGCGTTTCGAACTTTGGAAAAAGCCAGCTAGATGAATTGAAAGAATTCGCGAAAGTGAAGCCAGCAGTTAACCAAATACAAATTAATTTGAAAGAGAAGAACAATGAACTTCTTGCTTTATTGGAGGAAGAGGGCATTACACCTGTTGCATGGGGACCGATGAAAACGGAAGCTCATCAAAATGAGGTATTGGATGAAATCGGTAAAGCGTATGGAAAAACTGGCGCACAAGTATTACTAAAATATCAAATTGCGCGTGGTGTAATCGTTATTCCAAAATCACACAACCGTGAAAATCAAGCAGCGAATCTAGATCTTTTCGATTTCGAATTAACTGCAGCAGATGTAGAGAGAATTGAAAGTCTATAAATGTGAACAAGCGTCTCCTAGTATGGAGACGCTTGTTTTATCTAGTTTAGTAGTGTGGTTTTCATTTTCTAATAACCGGGTCGGATTTTCTAATATCGTGGAAAATGTGCTAATAAAATTTCAGTTTTCTAATATATCCGTCTAACGTGCTAATAAGCTGTTGAAATGTGCAAATATCGTCCGGGGATTTTCTAATATCCCGGTTGGATTTTCTAATAAATTGAAAAAAGTGCTAATATAATCTCAGGTTCTAGTTGAGCATTTCATGTGTAGACAGCCGCTTATATTTTCTAATAATCGGGTCAAATTTTCTAATATATTTCATAATGTGCTAATAAAATTTCGATTTGCTAATAAATCCGTCCGATGTGCTAATAAGCTGATGAAATGTGCAAATATCTCCTAGAAATCTTCTAATATCCAGCCCAAATTTTCTAATATTTAATCAAAAAGTTCTAATAAAAAATCCCTGATCTTAGTTGGATCCCAAATTCTTTAATCAAGGTAGATTTCTTCTAACGTAAAGCCATTACGATTTTTATAAACCTTTATTCTCATGAAATAATCCTCTTCTGATAAGTCATTCCATATCTCGGCAATATTCCCTTCTCTGCGCTGTTCATTTTCAATTATGTTAAATGAATCTTTCTCATTAAGAATAGCTTCTTTAACACCAAAGTCTCCTTCTACAACTACAACAAAGTCATTATTATCTTGTTTTAATTCTCTAATTTCAATTGTGCCAAAATATATAATTGAGACATAGTAATAATAAAGAAAAATAAATAATAGCACGCTCAAGATTATTATTATTTTCCCTTTTCCTATGATCTTCCTTCTTTTATTTACCTCCATTTAACCGCCTTCTTTCCAGCGTCTTCATAACCTACCAACCTGCCAGTTAGTTGATAATTACCATTTCGCAACATTTAAGTAATTTTAGCATGGATTTCCGGTCTTTTTACCAGTATTAAATAAAAAAGTAGATGAAATTTAAATCCTTTTTACGTATTTAATAGTTAAACTAAATATACAAGAAAAATGTAAATGTTTGGGTGGTGATACGGGTTGGAGGATAAAAGACTTATAAGGCAAATACAGCAAGGTAATAGTGATGCGCTCGATACAATAATCAGGAAATACTATAACGATATATACAGCTATTGTTTTAGAAAAACAGCAAATACTTCTGTTGCTGCCGATTTAACGCAAGAAGTGTTTTTGAGGCTTGCAAAGTATATACATAACTATGTTCATAAAGGTAAATTTAGAAATTACCTTTTTATTATAGCGAGAAACATATGCCATGATTATTACAAAAAGAAGGGAGCTGTTGTTGAAGACATAGATTTATTGGATGTTCCAGATCGTGATAGTAATTTCAATAGATTAGAACAATCAGAGATTATCATAAAGGCATTAGGAAGTTTGCCAGATATTCAAAAAGATGTGATTATTCTACGCTTTTATCATGATATGAAACTAAAGGAGATATCCGAAATAACAGGAGCTTCTCTTGCCACTACGAAATCAAGATTAAAACAAGGGCTGGATAAATTGAAAAAAATCTTATATAGGGAGGACGTATTTTGAAGAATAAAAAGATAGAAGATACATTAAAAAATTATCAGGTTCCTCAAATACCTAATTTAATGGTTGATAAAACGGTACAGCTTGCCAAACGGGAATTTGAAAAATCGCCTATTCGTTACAAAATGCCATTTAGAGAATTATTTATAGGGCAGATAAAATATATTTCTTCTTACATATGGATTGTTCAAGCGATACTCCTTTTACTCATTTTATTATCCATGTCACTCTCAACCCATGGTATCGATGATCATCAAACAATTATTACGGTACTTTCTGTCGTAGCTCCGATTATTGCAGTAGTTGCAATACCCGAACTCGCAAAAAGTTTTAGCTATAATATGTGGGAAATCGAATCTACTAGCAAGTTTAATCTCCAAAAGTTAATTGCTATACGCCTAATGATAATAGGACTAATCGACTTATTGATTATAACGATACTAATAGCTACGACTAGTATTTTTTATGAAATTAGTTTTGTAAATGGTGTGCTGTATTTACTTGTTCCGTTTAATTTCGCAAATAGTATCTATTTGTTTTTACTTAGAAAATTTCATGGGAAACAAGTTGTTATCAGTTGTTTAATTGCTAGTTTAATTATTGCAATTGTACTGGGATCCCTTTCTGTGTTTAATGTATGGTATTTACTTACATCAACATTTATGTGGATTATTTTGTTGGTTTTTTCAGTAGGTACTTTATTCATTGAAATAATTAAGTTAATTAAAGCAACTCAAGGTGGAGGGGAAATGTTATGGAACTATCAATAGAAAATATTAGTAAAGAATATGAAAATAAGACTGCTGTTGACGCATTTACAACTAAATTTAATGCAGGGGTTTATGGATTACTTGGTGCGAATGGGGCGGGAAAAACAACATTATTGAAGTTAGTCACTGGCATATTAAAACCGACAGCTGGCAAAATAAAATACAATGAAACTGAAATAAACAAGCTCGGTGAAGATTATCGTGACATATTGGGGTACCTCCCTCAAAACTTTGGTTACTATCCCGATTTTAAAGCATTTGATTTTCTGATGTATATTGCTTCTTTAAAAGGAATTCCTCATTTCAAAGCGAAGCAAAGAAGTTTGGAATTGATGGACTTAGTAGGTCTAATTGATGAAAAAGATAAAAAAATAAAAACATTTTCGGGTGGAATGCGGCAACGATTGGGAATTGCTCAAGCAATGCTAAATGACCCGAAAATATTAATATTGGATGAACCGACTGCAGGCCTCGACCCAAAGGAAAGAGTTCGCTTTAGAAATCTTATCAGTTCGTTAAGTAATGATAGAATTATTATTTTATCTACTCATATCGTTTCTGATGTTGAGTATATTGCAGATGAAATCATTGTGATGAAAACAGGTAAGCTTTTACACAAGGGGAGCGTTAAGGAAATTACACGTAGTATAGAAGGCTATGTATGGGAAGGTATAGTAACAAAAGAGGAAGCAAATGAATTAGGACAAAAATTCACTATCAGTAATTTAAAACATGAAAATGACATGGTCTATATTAGAATTGTTTCTGAAAAAAAGCCCTTTAATCATGCAATTAATAGCGTCTCTAATCTTGAAGATCTGTATCTTCATTATTTTGAGGAAGGTGAAATGAAATGAGGGGGCTTATTTCGTTTGAGCTCAGAAAAATTATTCGAAAGCGTAGTACAATCTTAATAATAATTACAGCACTCATAATAAGTCTAACTTCAATTTTCTTTGGCGCAATGACTGAAACCTCCTACATTACAGAAACAGAAAAAATAAAGGGTTTTCAAGCCATTGAAAATGAAAGAAATCGTCAGGGACAATTAAGTGGCTACCTCAATGAGGATTATATTAAACAAATAAACATTGAAGCTGCTCAAAAAAATCCTGAATATTGGGGTGTTTTACCAGTTATAGGTGTGCAAGAAGATCGGTTGCCTAATATAATATCGGACTTAAATTCGGGTAATTTGGATGGTATCTATGACAATATACTAAAGGGGCCTGCAACAGATAAGGCAAGGCCTGTTGGTACGAGTAGTCAAGTGGATCAACTACTAAACATGTATGAGCAAGTTCAAGTACCTTTCTATTTCGACTTTTACGATGGTTGGGAAAGAATGAGTTCAAGTTTTTCAATATTCTTAGCTTTAGTTGTAAGTGCGATCATTGTTATCAGTTTATCTCCTGTTTTTTCGGACGAATACAGTCAAAAAACAGATGCAATTATTTTAACGACAAAGTATGGAAAAAATAAAGTGATCGTAGCAAAGTTAATAAGTTCATTTATTTTCACACTAGCCGTTTATTTATTCTTTGCAACGGTAAATTTTATTCTTCATGCAGCAATTTACGGGTTAGATGGGGGGAATGCTAATATACAGCTTCATAGCTGGTATTATCAATCTCCTTATAATTTTACCTTTATAAAATTAAATCTGTTTTCAATGGGTTTAAGTTTGATAGGGCTGGTATTTATGGCAGCAATCACTTTGTTCATATCTTCCAAAGCAAAAAATCCATTTATAACTGTTATTTTATCTGCTGCAGTCCTGTACATTCCTAAAATAGATGTATCGGAGATTTCTTATACGGCACATATTTTACTTGGTTTGTTCCCTATAAATATGATGAATGCTGCAGAACACTTTGAACTTGGCGTGTTTTATAACCTTTTTGGTTTTTCTGTAGTGCAACCCATCATGATGATTTTTATTGCTGTCATTATATCTATTTTGCTAACTGCTTTGACATATAAGTCTTTTAAAAATCATCAGATATAAATATAAAATCAGAAAAGCCTAATTCCTCAACCTTTAGCTAGGAACTAGGCTTTTTCATAGATAGTATAGGGAATATTAAATAACCATTAAATCCACCTATCACGAAGTAATTTACAAACTCAAAAATCTATTCTCTCCGCATAACAAAACTCAAATGTCTGCCTATACTGCGATCTTGGCGATGGGAAAATCCTTCATCATCCAAAAACGTGCACATGCGGTCAATTGTAATATTCTCTTCAGGAACACCTGCGAGCATACATTGCTTTTTCACGGTTAACTGATTATCGATATGGAATTTACCTGTATCTTCATTCCAGTACATAAATTCATCCGCATAGCCGAGCGCTTTGAATTTCTCTTGCACATCTGCATCCACTTCAAATTTTTCCTGGCTAATTGCAGGTCCGATTAAAACTTTTAGATCAAGCAAATCACAATTTTCCTCTGTTTTTAAATGCTGGAGTAGCTTTAAAGTAATCTCTTTAATCGTACCTTGCCAACCAGAATGAACGGCACCGACTAATTTAGTTTTTTCATTATAAAATAAGACTGGTACACAATCGGCAGTAAAGCTTGAGATCACGACATTCGGTTCATACGTATAGAGGGCATCGGTATCGGAAATGGCTGTAGAATTATCTATTGTCCCTTTGCCAATTTCTGATTTCTCAACGCGGAAGAAGTTGGCGCTATGTGTTTGGTTAGCGCACACAAACCTTGATAAATCAGTTTGCAGCAGTGATGCGAGCTGCTGGCGGTTTTCGATAATATTGGCTTCGTTTTTGCAAACATGTAGGGCCATATTATTATCCTCGGCAAATGCTGAATCTTTGAGTGTAATACCCATTACTCTTTTTTCATTATTTTCATAAAATTTTACTTTCATTTTATCACCCCCTGTACTATACCCTCAAAAACAAATTTTGTATAGGCAAATGGGGTTTGGTATAATGATGGGAAATAGGGGGAATCGGATGAAAAGTTGGCAAATCATTTTGACAGGTTTTTTACCTTATGTAATGGCGGTTATTGTTTTTATAGCGGTTGCAATACCTTATGCGAATGAAGCAATTACATTCGGTACGGCCGTGTCCATAATTGTTTATGTTTTGCCGATTTACTTCTTTGTCGTCATCCCTTGGTATTATGTGATGTACATCATGCGCAAGCGTTACAGCAAACGTGCTCTTTTATACACAAGTCTTGTTTTTTGTGTGCTTCAGCCAATCGTTTTCGGAACGGTTCTAAAAGTACCGGTCGGCAGTGCGGATTTTTTACTTTTTGTATCACCACCGTTTATAGTTGGCATAATGGTTAGTACACTGTGTATTAACTGGTTCTTTCCCGCATTAACGGGTAGTAATTTATCTGCCTCGAAAGCGTCGCGGCAGAGGCAAGACTCCAGCCTCGGAACTTAAGCAGGGCGAAAAGGATATGCGGGAGATCAACTACCCGTAAAAGCCCGATTGGTTCAACTAACAATCAGTGGGGGATCAAAAAACCCCACTGATTGAAGTTTCACTTTATAAAGAAGAATTATAGCAACTGACAGATGGAAGGGGAGAGCCGATTGGAATTGACGATTGAATGGCACTATATCACTAAGTCTAAGCAGGAAATCATATGGCGAAGTGAGGCAATTCCTGCTGCGCATGCCTATACGCTCGTACTGGATATGGAAAATACGGGTCGGACAAAAAACATTGTGATGACAGATGAGCATGACAGTACATGGACATTAAAAGAACTGAAAAAATATTTAAAATCACTCGAAACAGAACCTTCTGAAGTAGAGGTGTATTTCGATGGCGGTTTTCATAGGGAAGAAAAGCTGGCTGGTTTAGGGATTGTCGTCTATTATAAACAGAATGGGAAAAACTATCGTTTGCGAACGAACCGACTGGCGGAGTATTTAACATCAAACAATGAAGCGGAATATGCGGCTCTGAATCTTGCAGTTGAACAACTTGAGGAAATGGGTGTCCACCATCAAAAAGTGAAGATTTACGGTGATTCGCAAGTCGTCATTAATGAAATGAACGGCGAATGGGCAGTAACTGATAGTGTACTCACAACATGGGCGGATAAAATTGATGCGAAGCTCCAAAAGCTTGGCATTCGACCTCATTACGAATATATTGACCGCAAACTAAATGGGGAAGCGGATCAACTCGCTAATCAGGCACTTCAGGAAATCGAAATATACGCGGATATCGACGTACAAAAAAGTAGGAAAAAGAAAGGTGATCTTTCATGATTCGATCTGTTGGCGCAGGGAGTTCAAGTTTAACGAACCAGACTCGTCCACGAAATATTCAACAACAAACAACAGCCTTCCCGAAAATAGGAGAAGAGCAAGGATTCGCACCAAAGCAGGAAAAGCTAATTACTGAAGAGCTCGAAAAAGCACCAATGATGGTTGGTGTAAAACCGAAAGCACAGCTGAAATCCATTTTTGACGAAATAAATGATGTCGTTAAGAAAAATGCGGATGGGGATCGTTTGGAAGTAAGTAAACGTGCTATTTCTTTAGCAAAGGAAACATTATTTAGTTAAAAAATAAGCTCCACCGGGAAATTAATTTTCTCAGTGGAGCTTTCTTTATGTTATAGCATTACCTTTTTTTCAAAAGCACGCTCACCAGCAATACCTGGTTGTGTTAATTCAAATGGATTTAAAATAATATCCAGTTGTTCGATTGTGAAATAATTATATTGTAGGCAAAGTTCACGTACAGATTTACCACTATGAAGTGCTTCACGAGCAATCTGGCTTGAACGCTCATAACCTAAATGAGGAGCTAAAGCTGTTACGACACCGATTGATTGCTCTACAAAATCATGTAAACGTGCTTCATTTGCTTCGATATGATCTAAGCAGTACTTCGTGAATACTGTAAAACCGTTTGTCATAATTTCAATTGATTGTAACAGGTTGAATACTAATACCGGTTCCATTACATTCAATTCGAATTGTCCTGCTTCAGAAGCAAGAGAGATTGTGACATCATTCCCAATTACTTGGAAGGCAATTTGGTTAATCACTTCAGGCATAACTGGATTTACTTTACCAGGCATAATCGACGAACCAGGCTGGCGTTCCGGTAAACGGATTTCTGCAAAACCGGCTTTTGGACCTGATGCCATTAAGCGTAAATCATTAGCGATTTTCGACATATTCATCATCGCAATTTTTAACATTGATGAAACTTCTGCGTACGTATCTGTATTTTGTGTACCATCGATTAAATTATCTACTTTAATGAATGGGAATCCACTATAAGCAGCAATGTTTTCTACAGCTAATTTCATATATTGTGTATCTGCATTTAAACCAGTACCGATAGCAGTTGCACCGATATTGATTTGCAGCATTGTTTGCTGAGCTTTTTTAATACGGGCAATATCACGTGCTACTACTGCCGCGTATGCACCAAATTCTTGACCTAAACGGATTGGTACTGCATCTTGTAAATGAGTACGACCCATTTTTACAATAGAATCAAATTCTACTGATTTTTGAATGAAACTGTCACGCATTACTTCCATCGCCATAATTAACTTATCTAAAGTTGTGACTGTTGCGATATGAATAGCAGATGGGAATGCATCATTTGTTGATTGGGCCATATTAACATGGCTGTTAGGACTGATGATTGAATAAGTACCTTTTTCTTCCCCTAATATTTCTAACGCACGGTTAGCAATGACTTCATTGGCATTCATGTTCATTGAAGTACCTGCGCCGCCTTGAATTGGATCTACAACGAATTGATCGTGTAAATGCCCTTTAATAATGTCATCAGATGCTTGCGCAATCGCGTTAGCAATTGTTGCGTCTAATTTACCGATCGCTGCATTCGCAAGTGCTGAGCTTTTTTTCACAATGGCAAATGCGCGGATCAATTCCGGATGCATAGTCATTTTTGTGATGGGGAAGTTTTCTATTGCACGAGTTGTCTGAACGCCGTAATATGCGTCCTTTGGAATTTCTAATGTGCCTAAAAAGTCTTTTTCAATACGTGTACTCATTTGTACGAACCCTCCAAGAGAATGGTGTAATAGTTGGATAAACAATTACATTATACGTCAAAAAAACTTAAAAGCTTACTTGCTGAATAATTAGATTATTTGACGTGTTCATGTGAACTTTAAAAAGTTATTTACGAATTTCATTATAAACGGATTCTAGTTAATTACGAAACTTTTTTCTGCTCCATGCGACTAATTAAGAAAGAAGTGAGGTGGAATACAATGAAGAAATGGTTACCATACATGTTTGTACTAATTATGTTATTGGCTGCCTGTAATACAAGTGAGCAGACAGGTAATTCGGGTGAAAACAGTGGGGAAGATGCAGCGGAAGATAATATTGACTATAAACTACTACATCAGTTGAACTACATGCCTCCAGAGGTAGGTTCAAGTATTTCAATCGTACAGGATGAAAAACTATATTTAAAATGGGCTGAAATATTCGAGTTTGATCCAGTCCATGCAATAGACTTTGAAACAGAAGAAGTGTTATTTGTAACGGCCTATTCAAATGGCTGTGGTAGAGTATTCGAGAGTGTTAAAAAAGAAGGGGAAACATTAATTGTTAAGTTAAATTACCCTGAAGATATTCGTAAAGAAAAAGATGTTGTATGTACGGAGATTGCACTACCAAATGCTTATGTCATAAAGATGGAAAAGACGAACACAACAAAAGGAAAATTAATTGATATTAACCGGACAATTTTTGAAGATGATGCGATTGTTCAAGAAAAACTGCAATAGAATAATTTTGTGTCTAGGGGTTTCTTCGCTTGAAGCCCCCCTAAAAATTTGGAAGCGGGATCGTACGGGGGGATAGTTAACAAATTATGGTTTGGAAAGGTATACTTCAATTAAGGCAACAATGAACTTGTACAAGATTAATTGGAGGGAATGCTATGAAACCAAAAATACAAAGAAAAGATTTAATAAGTAAGACAGATATCACGAATGCTGTAATGGCTGTTTTAAGTGAATCAAGTTTGTCATCAGAAGACCCTATTTTAAATAAAGCATTAATTGTCTATCATTACTACTCAGAACTTGAAAGTGGGGGACACGAAAGCTTATTCAGGTGGTATGGACAGGAAATTAATGAGATGGGAATAGATAATTACTTGAATAAACTAATTGGAACCCTTGAAGAAATCGGCGCTCACAATTATGCGATGAATGAGAAAAAGTATGGTAAAAAGTTATGGAGCTTGTACGTTGCCTTAGAAAATGATGAAATTGAAGAAGACGAGTTTTATAGTATCGTCGAAAAAGCGACAGATGAGTATTATAAGCTTGATGATGAGTTAAGAGATTTATTGGAAACTTATTTAGTTGAGATCTATTCGGATTTGATTGAAGTAGTGGAGGATTGAGTATTCTTCAACTATCGATACATAAATAAACACAATGATATTTTATTTAGGGGGAATTTTGATGAACACTACAAATAATAAATGGAACATCTATGAAGTAAAAACGAGCTATTTTGTATTTTTTGGTGCCGCGATTGGTGCGATTGTAGGGTTAATAGCTTATGTGAAGGAATGGTTATAACAAGCTTATTACTCTTAAATACAAACTGCCCAAGATCGGGCAGTTTTTTTATGTTTCTCTAAAATGTCCTTCAAACTTACTTAGAAAAAAGGGATAATACAAGAGGTGCACTAAAAGAAAGAAAAGACTTTAATTGTTTTTATACTATTCCTTGCTCTTATTACTTCTTTTCAATCAACAACAGTTTCGTCAGATAAATCAGCAAAAGATTCTGAAGAGCTAAGATTACAGGATATGCTTATGATTATGCTGGCTCCTTATATTGAACAGAATTTACGTTACTATTATTATCCGAATATTGTAAAGGGTTTTCCACCTATTGTTGACCTTTGGAAAGTTGAAGTGTTAGAAACATTTTTATTATTATTGTATTCCATATTTCCACTCCTTAAATGTAACCATAAGAAAAAACATTATTTTTTTCTTGCAATTCATTAAATCATCGTATATATTTAAATTAACAAATTGTTAATTGTTAATAAAGCAACATACACTTATTCTTTAAAACGGATTTGTAATATCAAGTAAGAATATTCTCACTTAGGAGGAATTAAAATGGCAAAGTATCATTCAGAAGAAGAGGCATTAAAAAATTATGACACAAGTAAATACCGCACACCCGATGGTTACACATCAGACATCGCCATCTTTACACTTTTACCAAACGAACATTACAAAGCAAAAGATGAAAAAAGCTCGAAATATTGCTTAGCTTTAATGTTGATTAAACGAGCTGGACTTGACGCAGAAGGCGAACCGAATATTGAAGGCAACAAGTGGGCATTACCCGGTGGCTTCACACAAATTGAAGGGGATAAGGGAAGTGCTTTTGAATCAGCGAAACGAGAGTTATTAGAAGAAACAAGTATTAAAGGTGTTCATATTAAACATTTCGGCGTATACGATACATTTGGTCGTGATAAGAGAGGTTGGATTATTTCAAACGCTCATTATGCGATTGTACCTGAACAACATATCCAAGACCGAAGAGCAGCAGATGATGCAGCGGAAGTGCAATTATTCACGATTGATGAAGTGTTTAAATTGGACATTGCATTCGACCATCGTCAAATTATCGAAGATGCAATTTCATCAGTTAAAAAAGATATGCAACAAACAACAGTAGCAAAAAACTTCTTACCAGAAGAATTCAAGTTAGAAGAATTACGACAAGTATTATTAGCAGTGATTGATGACAACGTGGTAAACACAAAATCTGCCTTTTTCCGAAAAGCACCATCCCTTGATTTCATTGAAGAAGCAAAAGACGCACAAGGGAATCCGAAAGTAACCGAACCAACAGGTAAAAATAAACGACCTTCAAAATTGTACAAATTCGAAGAAGTTGAGCCTGTACCGTCCATTTGGAATTAAGTTCGATGACAAAAATTTCAAATTTCAATTTTTAGCATTTAAAAACGATTATTTTTTATAAAAAAACAATTAACAATTACTAAATTGTTATTAATGATTTTAAAAAAGGAGTGGGATGTAATGAAGACAAATTTTGAAAAGATTGTTCATATTGAGGAAATAGGAAAAGCGAATACAGCGAAGCTTAACGATTTGCTGACATTAGCAAAACAAGAAAAATTCAAACCTTCTGTTGAAGATAAAGAAAAGGTGTTATTTATCGGTATCGATTTTCAAAACGATTTCATGGAAAATGGAGAACTCGGTGTACTAAATTCCCATAAGGATATTGAAAATACAACACATTTCCTCTATCGAAATTTAGAAAAAATCACCGACATTGCAGTATCTCTTGATACGCATGAATTACACCAAATTTTCCATCCTTGCTGGTGGGTGGATGAACAGGGGAATCACCCAAATCCATTTACGATTATCACAGCAGAAAATGTAAAAACCGGTAAATGGAAAGCTATTAATTACGAAAAAGCAAGTGCTGATTACGTAGAGAACCTTGAAAAAATCGGTAAAAAGCAATTATGTATTTGGTCATATCACTGTATTGAAGGTACATTCGGTGCAGCTTTAGAAGGGCAATTCTCAAATATGATCCATTTCCATTCGATTGTACGAAAAACACCGATTCAAAAAATAACCAAAGGAAAAGACCCGTTAAGCGAAATGTACGGTATTATCAAACCGGAATATTCTCTTTATGCAGAAGGCGAAAATAATGAGTTCTTATTATCTCTTAAAAATTACGATAAAATCTTTATCGCAGGAGAAGCGAAATCACATTGTGTATTAGAATCGGTTCGTCAAATCGTTGAATTTTATGACCATAAGAAAGAACTTACGAAAAATATCTATTTATTAGAAGACTGTACGAGTCCTATTGCTGGATTTGAAGAAACAACTGAACAAGCATTTCAAGAATTAGAAAAAACATATGGCATTCAACGTGTGTTATCTACGGAAGTGACACTTTAACAGGGGGCGGGTTTTCTCGCTCCTAATGATTACAAACCTTAGGAGGGAATTATGATGAAAAAATATCAAGACGATAGCTTAACGCTTCACACAGACCTTTACCAAATTAACATGGTGGAAACATACTTTAAAGACGGTATTGCAGAAAAAAAGGCAATCTTTGAAGTGTATTTCAGAAAATTACCGTTCGGAAATGGTTATACAATTTTTGCGGGCTTAGAACGTGTAATCCAATACTTAAAAGGATTTAAATTCTCAGAAAGCGATATCGACTATCTTCGTGAAGAAGGTGGTTATGATAAAGAATTTTTAGACTATCTAGCAAATATGCGTTTTACAGGGGATATCCGTGCGATGAAAGAAGGGGAATTGGCTTTTGCGAACGAACCACTAATTCGAATAGAAGCACCACTTGCTCAGGCTCAAATCATCGAAACGGCAATTTTGAACATTGTCAATTATCAAACACTCATTGCGACAAAAGCGGCTCGTATTAAACAAGTGGTTGGTGAAGACGTTGCGTTCGAATTCGGTACACGTAGAGCGCAAGAATTAGATGCGGCTATTTGGGGTACAAGAGCAGCTTATATAGGCGGGTTTGAAGGTACGAGTAATGTTCGTGCAAGTAAAAAGTTCGGCATCCCTGCTGTTGGCACTCACGCCCATGCATTGGTACAAACTTATCAAGATGATTATACTTCATTCAAAAAGTATGCGGAAACACATAAAGATTGTGTGTTCTTAGTGGATACGTATGACACGCTTCGTTCAGGTGTACCAAATGCTATTCGTGTAGCTAAAGAAATGGGCGATAAAATCAATTTCGTTGGAATTCGCTTAGATAGCGGAGACCTAGCTTACTTATCAAAAGAAGCAAGAAAAATGTTGGATAAAGCGGGTTACAAAAAGGCAAAAATCACCGCTTCCAACGATTTAGATGAATATACAATCATCAACTTAAAAGCACAAGGGGCTAAAATTGATACATGGGGAATTGGAACAAAATTAATTACAGCTTATGACCAACCCGCACTTGGCGCGGTGTACAAAATGGTCGCGATTGAAAATGACCAAGGGGAATTTGAAGATACTATTAAAATTTCAGGAAACCCTGAAAAAGTATCAACACCGGGATTAAAAACACCTTATCGCATTATTAATGTAGCAAGTGGGAAAAGCGAAGGTGATTATATCGCGCTCGATACAGAAAACCCAGAACAAGAAGAACGATTAAAAATGTTCCATCCCGTTCATACCTATATTTCAAAATTCGTAACGGATTTTAAAGCGAAAAAACTCCACGAAGATATCTTCGTTGCGGGAGAACTTGTATACGCAATCCCTAACATTGAAGAAATCAAAGTGTATGCAAAGGAAAACCTTACATTACTTTGGGAAGAGTACACACGAACATTACATCCAGAAGAATACCCTGTTGATTTAAGTCAAAAATGTTGGGATAACAAAATGAAAAAAATCGAAGAAGTAAAAGCGAAAGTGCAAGAAATGATTGATTAACTAAGGGGGGATACCCCTCCTTCCAAGTTTTTTAAAAGAAAAGAGGAAAAGACATGGCGAAATATGGATTTTTAGGAAGTGCATTTGACCCTATTACAACAGGGCATTTAAATACTATTCAAGAAATCTTGGAACGAAAAGGGTTTGATAAAATCTTTTTAATGCCTTCGAATAATCACCGAAAAGATAAAGATATGCACGTCAGCGATGAACATCGTGTAAATATGCTTAGATTAGCCATCGAGGGACATAGTAAGTTTGAAATCGAAGATATCGAATTGCACCAACCTCCGTGGGATATACAAACATATAATACAATGCGAAAATTACGAGAAATGGAAAAATACAAAGGACATGACTTATATTTCTTAATGGGAGCAGACTTGCTTCGCGACATTGCGAGTGGCGAAAAGTGGTCACATAAAGAGGACCTTTTAAAAGAAAATAAATTCGTTGTGATTCGAAGAGAAAACATTGATATGCATGAAATCATTGCAAAAGATAAATTACTTCGAAAATACGAAGAACACTTTGACTTCATTTATTGGCAAGTAGACAACAATATCAGTTCTTCTTACATTCGGGATGAGTTTGAAATTGGGCATCACCCAAAATTCTATATGCCTGAAAAAGTGTACAAATACATCGAAGAACACCAATTATACGGATTCGTTCCGGAAAAGGATTGACCTGAGGTGAAATTGATAAATCACACGCATTTAAAGACATATAAAAATCCTCCAGAATGAGAAATCGTACCCAACGCAGTGTTTGGGTGCGGTTTCTCGTATAGTCACTAAAATCATCCAATCATTTTCTCTTTTTGTAGTGTATTACTGAGTTAACTCCCATTAATATTGACAAGACTACTTCGATCACCCATAAACAGTAGGGGTTGGGAATATGACTTTAGCTATTAAAGTGAAAAACATGCTTGAAAAGAAGTGATAAATATGTGCTTGACAATTTAATGCAACTATTTGTGGAATAGACAGTAAAATTTCAAAAAAAATAAAATGAGGCGTTTAGGAATGCTATCATTAAACTAATTTCAAAAATAAGAAATGGATAGATAGATAGGAGGAGTTATCATGTTAAAAGATGATTGGTTTACGGTTCGGCAAATTGATGAAAATACATATGCAATTAGTGAATTAGGTCATTGGGAAAAAGTACATTCCTTTTTATTATTAGGAGAAACAAAAGCTGCTCTTATAGATACAGGCTTAGGTATTGATTGTATGAAGAGAATTACAGACCAGCTAACGGCCTTACCAATTGATGTTATTACGACACATGTACATTCAGATCATATTGGAAGTCATGGGGAATATACACGTATTTTTGTACATAAAGACGAAGAATCTTGGTTAGTAAATGGAATTGTAGGATTGTCGTTAGAGCAGATTCGAGCAAATACAGTAAGGGATATTACAATTCCGATCCCCAAAACCTTTAACCCAGATACATACAAGCCATATACAGGAAAGCCTACTGGATTATTAAAGGATGGCGATGTTGTTGATTTAGGAAATCGGAAATTAATTATTTATCATACACCCGGTCATTCACCAGGCCATATTTGTATATATGATGAATTAAAAAGCTATTTATTTACTGGCGATTTACTATATGATGAGACGCCAATTTATGCCTTTTATCCAACAACCAACCCAGTAGATTTAGTGAATTCATTAGAAAAAATTACAACAATCCCTAACGTGAATATGATTTATGGTTCGCATAATACATTAGGCATTAAGCCTGATATTTTAGAAGAAGTTAAAAAGGCGGTCATCTACTTGAGGGAAAACGATTTGTTAAAATTCGGAACAGGCATACATCCATTCAAAGGATTTAGTGTTCAATTTTAGAATTTGAATTTAAATTACAAAAAGCATTAATTCAAGTGATTCTGGATTAATGCTTTTGTATTGGAGTTATTTACTTTTCATTTGCTCAAAGACAGATTGTACAAATTGCTCTTTATAATCTGTATAGGATTGAATGCCTTTTAGTTCTGTACTAAAGAAGGATTCTTTTAGGTTCTCATACTGTTCTTTAACATCTTGATAAGTATTCAAATAATCTCTGAAGAATAGCATTTGGTCCCATTTTTCCTTTTCCAACTCAACAATATGAATAAAATGTGTTTTTGTTTCAAATGTATCATCCGTAAACTTGGCACAAACAATTTCGTTTGGTCTTTCCACCTTCAACCTGTAAAATCCTGCATTTTGAAGGTTTTTAAAAAATGTTTTATCAAGTGCTGCCAGACTTTCGACACCTATTAAAATATCAATAATCGGCTTAGCCCGAATCCCCTCAATAGAAGTACTTCCAATGTGCTCAATTTGGTTCGGTTTTAAATGGGTAGTTTGAATAATTTCCGCTTTTGCTTTGTTAAATTCATCTTTCCATTCAGGAGCATACGGAACAATGACAACCTCGTTATTTTTTAAGCCTAACTTCATACTTAACCCTCGCTTCCCAAAATTCCAGAAAATACATTGCCCTAAAATATCTATCAGAATACAGTGTTCAAAATGAATTTAATCTATCTTTTCCAATGTTATAGCTTGAACCATAACTGGAGCCCTTTCAAAAGTCATACCGTTATATCCTACTGTTATCTTATCGCCAACATTAAATTTTTCGGTTGTACCATCTGGTATACCTCCATCAACAAGCCCACCTAAATTTTTATCTGTTACTTCCTCAATATTCACACGCATACCGCCGTATTCATTTACTGTTTCAATTGTTCCGGTAAATGTTTCTTTCACTTTGGAATCGGCATTACAAGCAAAAAGTACAAAGCTTGCTGAAATTATCATTAATAAAAAAGGAAGGTGTTTCAAATTAACAGTACTCATTATTATCACCTCAGTAGGACCAACCTTGTCTGTTATTAAGAGAAGATTAGGTTTAATACTTTTATGCTATAATTTAGTAATCAAATATTGAAAGGTTTGAAATGATTTATGATATTAATAAATGTACTTGGGAACAGTGTAGCTGTATTTTCGGTTTTAATGTTAACTGCCTGTCTTTACTTTATTCTTTCTTACTTTGAATATTTAAAAGAGGAAGATAAACGTTTAACAAAACAAACAAAACTTTTTGCTACGATTACATTATTCCTTGGTTTAGGGGTTCCTGCAGTATACGAACTATTTAAGTAGTAATTAGGTTTTGAAATCCTACCACCAAAAGAAAAATTATTTTCGCCCTTCTAAATAAAAAGATACGATAGCCGGAATACATAGTGCTGCTAATAACGTCCATACATTGAAAAATAAATCATTTGTATAAGGATTAAGATAACCAATCTCATATTCAAAATAAGGTTGTGCCACTCTATTAAAATCTAATATTCGATATAAAGTGAAACTTACGAGGCCTATAAATAGTAAGGTATAACCCGTAATAAAACGTCTCCTATTCACTTTATATTTATTATGAATCTTCTCAAATACGAAGATCATTGAAAATATAAAGTAGAAAATAAACGGCATTGGCCACAGTATAAAAAACAAACCAGGATTGCCATTACTCCACATTGGATTACTACCGTCTGGATTGAAATTTGCTGTCATTTGATGCACAATCCATATTGCGCCAAGTGAAACTAAGCCTGACAAGAAAACACTAATTATAAAGAAAGCACGCATAAATTCCCCTCCATCTCAGGTGACTATCTATTATTCTAACTTTAATACTAGTGTAAATCATCTGAAAAGTTACTAGTGTGTCGGTGTATCAATCAAATTTTTTCTTTTTGTATTTTATTAATGAGTTAATCCCTATCCATATTGATGTAACTACACCTGCCGAGAAGAAACTAATATAGCCAATGCCCCTACCTTCTGAAATACCTTGAATGACTAAAATTCCTGTAAGAAGCGCTTGAAAAAAGCCAATATAAATAAATGCATAATAAAACTCTACTTCATTTTCTTTATTGATATATTTCTTCATTTTAATTCTCTCTTTCTAAATACAAATGTATGAAAGCGATGCAACTAGTTTACAATTAAAACGTCGAAATGTAAAAATAAGGATATGGCAGGTGGGGGCAATAGAACTTATAACAGAAAAACTCATAATGATTGCTTTATTTATATTAATCATTCACTCAATAGAAACATTAGCATACGCAGTGCGGCTTTCTGAGCTCGTGTTCGCTTATTAGCATCGGCATTATCACTTTTTAATGTAATGGTGATGGTTTCAAGATTATCTAACATGATGCAGCAACCCTTTACAGGGAGCTTGATAGATAATGCTCCTGCTGATCATGCTTTACAATTTGTCGAGTATCAATTCCGATTTCTTATCGGTTCAGCTTCACTCGGCACGTTGCTTGGTATTATTTGTTTACCGACCTTTGTAGCCATTTTTTCTAGAGCGATTATTCATTTAGCTGATGAAAGGGGTTCAATCCCAGCTTTATTGAAAAAAGGTTTTACATTGGACTATATAAGTAGGGGATTCAAACATTTACGCAAGCCAAGCCTGTCATATTTACGAGGAATAGGGATACGTGATATTCCAATAAAGCTATTTATGATTAATATTGTCATTACTGCTGTTTATACAATAGGGGTGTTATCGGCTTTATATGCTAGCTTATTGGTTCCTGAATACCAAACAACGGCAATTATGGCTTCGGGATTAATCAACGGTATAGCCACAATGTTATTAATTATATTTATTGACCCAAAAATATCTATTTTGGCTGATGATGTCATTAATAAAAAAGGAAATTATTCTGAATTGAAAAGAGCTTCGGTAATGATGATGAGTTCAAGACTTTTAGGAACATTATTCGCCCAACTCCTATTTATTCCAGGAGCGCATTATGTTGCTTGGTTTGCAAAATTCATTGCATAGTAATTTAAAATTGATGAGGTTTAACTTACTTTTAAGCAGGAGGGTATTCTAAATGTTCTATCGTAGAAAATATTACGTTGTAAAAAATGAATTTGTAGACCGATTTAATCATCACTTTAATGAAACGAATTTACCTAATCAATTGAGCCATGGTAGTCGGCTCATTGGTAGATGGATGAAACCGAATGATGATCATACTACAGAAATTTTTGCTATTTGGGAATATGATAACTATGAGGCTTATATTGAAATTGAAACCAAAATAAAAGCAGATCTCAATCACGTAAATAAAATAAAAACATGGTATGAAGAAAATGGTGGGAGAGATTACGTTTTATCGAAATACATATTACAAGTAAAAAATGAAGAATTGATTTCTACGGTAACTATGTCTTGATGATTACTACTTATAACGATTAAGATAATACTCTTTGTTTATTAAAAATTAGAAACGTCCCTACTTGGAATATACATATAACTATTAGTGCAAAGCCTAAACTTGTTTTCTTCATAGCCCATCCCCCTTCGATTAATATTACCAAACTAGTTCGAAGGGGGAATGGAAACGTTAAATTGTATCTTTTATAATTAAACAGATTGATTCTAATAAATGGGGTTATCTTTAGAATAACCATCTTTATATAGACCGTATTCGTAGACTTTGTCATCTTCCTCATTCAAATAAACGGCATAATATTGCTTCGCTAAATTATTTTCATCCCATTCAATACTAATATGAGCTTGAATTTTACCTTGTTTCATATCTTCTAGTTGTCCAAAGCCTAATTCATCAAAAAATTGAAAGTCCTCATCTTTTCCAAAGTCATAACTCCATCTTAAAGTTCCCATGCTTACCTCTATTTCGGTTACATAATGGTCACCTAATATTTTCTTTACTTCATCCATTCCCATACCAATTTGAAGTTTTTCTTTCACGAGAGACATATCGACGAAAATGTTTTGTGTGTTTTTTTGCTCAGTAGGAAAAATTGCCTGTTTTACTGTTGTACCATCTGCTAGTACTCGAACATCATAAATGTTAGCGGTATGCTCATCATAATAATTGGCAGAAAATTGTTTTACTAAATGTTGCTCATTCCAATGAATAAATAAAATCATTTTGATGTTTCCTTTTATCATTTTCTCAAACGCTAAGAATTCGGAATGTGTTGGACCTTCTACGGCATACGTATAGTCCCCAGATTTTTCGATTTCATATCGCCAAATCGGTACTCCATCAAAGGAAACCATAGATTCACCAGTGACATAATATTCATCCAATAGCTCTTTTACTTCATCCTCAGACATTCCAACTTTCAAGTTACTTAAAATCAATTCGGATGATTTATGTGCAGTGTTTATTTGCTGTTCGGAAGAGTAGAAATAAGTTAAAAATACGATTACTGCCAATAAAACGACTGCAATAGAAGTAATGACGTATTTAAATGAGTACGGTCGGTTTTTGTTACTATTTTGAATTCGTTTCATCGTTTTAATTTTATTTGAATCAGTTCGAGGTAAATTTCTTAATTGTTGAAAATCCTTTTCTTTATTGAAATAATCCATTTTTTTCTACCCCCTTACGTAACAATTCATCCTTTAATTTTTTCGTTGCTATGAATGCCTTTGATTTTACTTTACTTATGGACCAGTTCAATATCGCAGCGGTTTCTTCAATGGAAAGCTCATGTATATATCTAAGAATAATCACTTCTTGGTAGGAAATTTTAAGTTGATTAATTGCCTCATATAATTCGAATGCAGATTCCTGTCGCTCTAAATAATCAGCAGGTGTTATTTGATTACTCTCGATATCAGAAGACAAGAAGGGGATAAATTGTATAATCTTTTTTCTTCTTAAAAAATCATACGTAGTATTCCTGGCAATGGAAAAAAGCCATGTTTTATTTGATGATTCGCCTCTAAATTGGTCTAATGAATACTTCACTTTAACAAAGGTATCGTGTGTAAGATCTTCTGCAACTTCATGATTACCCACAAGTAAAAAAATGTAGTTGTGTATGGCATCGCTATATTCTAAATACAATTCCTCCCAAGACATTTGTTTGCCTCCTTTGTATATATAGTCGAATAAGTGAAGAATAAGTTTTAAATTTAATGAGATTTTTAACGGGGCTTTTGTTTAATGCATTTAACCTTATAATTATAGGGAAAATATGTTAATTTAAAGTTATCTTTAATTTTATGTGACGATATAAGAGAAAGCCAGTCAGGAAACCAACACCCCCCGTTCAATTGAATAGGGGGTGTGTTGGCTGCTTATGAACGCTTATGAACAGTAAGTACCCAATGACGCTATGGGGAGGTTATAATTCTAATAACTGTGTAGCTTAGTGAAAGAAAGATTTTTATAAAAGTATGAAAAGGGGTTATTTACATTGAAAGAAGAAAAGTTTATAAGAGCACTTGAATTACGAAAAGATAATAAAAAGAAAGAATCGAATCAATTACTTTTGAAAATAGTTGAGGAATACCCTGATAATGCATTGGTTAACTATCAATGCGCTTGGAGTTTTGATATTTTAGGAGAAGAATCAAAAGCAGTTCCCTTTTATGAAAGGGCTATTAAGTTAGGACTATCTGGTAAAGATCTAGAAGGAGCAATATTGGGACTTGGAAGTACATATAGAACATTAGGAGAATACGAAAAATCAAAAAATACATTTCTTAAAGGAATCGGTTTATTTCCAAATAACAGAGCAATTCAAGTATTTTATTCAATGACCCTGTATAATTTAAACGATTATAGAAAAGCAATGGAAATTTTATTGAAATGCCTGCTAGATACTACAACAGACTCTGAAATACTTAGTTATAAAAGAGCTATCAATTTCTATTCTGATAAATTAGATGAAACTTGGAAATAGGTTGTAAAAATTTGTACTTCTACAAAAAACGTGCTTAAAAAATCAAGATCAAAAAGTATAAAAAATAGACCCCATAAACGTTTTTAAATCGAAATTTGGCAACACTCATTAGAGGTGATATTTTGAAAAAGGTAATAATCGGTTTGAGCAGCATAGTAATTATAATGATAGCTACGTATTTTGTAGTACCAAGCATTATGATGAACAGTGTAAAAGATAAAATAATTGAACATAATCCTGAAATTGAAAATATTATTACGATAAATCATATAAGTTCTTGGGGTGAATGGTTTTCAGAATACGTATTGGTAGTTGAGATTGATGGACAAAAATTTCAGATTTGGTCAAATGACAAGGGTGATATAACAGATAAAGAAGCTTTAGACTAACGAAAGTCTTCCTAATGGTTGTTCATTAATCAATTATGGTTCCCTTTTTAGCTTTTCGACTGGTGTAAAGACGACGTTAATACCTAATTGTTCTGAATCACTTTCTAACTCTTTTAACGTTAGGGGACCCTTTACTTCGTTTTTATTCATTTCAATTATCCAATAAGAATACTCAGCATCACTAAATTTTTTTGGTGGTTCTTCTACACCTCGTCCGTTTGACTTTAAGTGCAATTGTTTTGCGATAATATACTGTTCATTCCACCATACAGCAGTCACTTCAGCTGGTACATACAAATAGTTTATTGTATTTTCCTTTCCATCATTAACCGGTTCTTCTCCGTATATTTGAATTTGATGAGCTGAAAGTCTATCAATTCGATAACCATTCTCCAATGAAATTGTATAATCTGCTAATCCCGCACATCCGGATAAAATCAAACAAGATACGATCAATAAAATTAAATGTTTCAATGTTGTCCCTCCATTAAAAAGCGTTTCGTCCTTTATTTTAATACGTATAAAATGGGAATAAGTTCCTTCCTCCTAAAACGCTTAAAGAATCCTGTGTTTTTTTATCTCACTTAGCCGGTTTAGGTGAGAGTCTTTTTAGTTTCAATAATAATCTGAAAATAAGATATATTATTTTCAGTGTGATACTTTTTTAAGGATAAAAATTCTGTAACACGTTTACAAAATAGTGGAAACATTGATAAATTGCTTGTTTCGATTTAATTTTATTTTGTAACCATTGTAACAACACAAAATAGTTGTTAGTATTAATTATTGTACAATAATAGTATCGTGAGCGACCTGTTTGGAGTTGGGGGTTGCTGACAACAAATAGGGATTAATTACATACATATCAAGCGAAGATCGTCGTGGATAGCACTACTGACGGGAGCAGTTTCTGGAGAGAGCGCGTGTACCGCGTCGCCGAAGGGTTCATTATCTCAGGCAAAAGGACAGAAGACAGGAATAATAAGGGACGTTATTATTCTTATCTACAGGAACTGGTGAATTATCAGTTCCTTTTTTAATTTTCAGAAAACATGATTGGATGAACCGCGAACATTTACCTATTATTTTGCGCTGTCCTTGTGGCAGACAAAATACTTATCCTTTGGAGGAATTCGTTTTGGAACAACATGAACTAAAGCGCGATCTTAAAAATCGGCATGTACAAATAATTGCGATTGGCGGAACAATCGGTACAGGTCTATTTTTAGGATCAGGAAAAGCGATCTCACTTGCAGGACCATCAATAATCATCGGGTATTTAATCGTAGGGATAGCTTTATTTTTCGTCATGCGGGCACTTGGAGAGCTCCTATTATCAAAAGGGGGCTATGCTTCATTTACAGAGTTCGCTACAGAATATTTAGGAGATTGGGCAGGGTACGTTACTGGCTGGACATATTGGTTCTGCTGGATTATGACGGCTATGGCAGATATTATAGCGGTCGGAATGTATACACAATACTGGTTTGATATCCCTCAATGGGTGCCGGCCATTGCCTGTTTAGTAGTCTTACTAATCTTAAATTTATTGACTGTAAAATTATTCGGTGAACTGGAATTTTGGTTTGCTCTTATAAAAATTATTACGATCATTGCACTTATTGCAATCGGGATTGTATTACTCATCATTGGATTTGAAACAGATGCTGGAAAAGTTGCCGTATCTAATCTTTGGGAGCATGGCGGTTTATTCCCGAACGGAGCATTTGGCTTCCTTATGGCTTTCCAAATGGTTGTCTTTGCATTTGTTGGAGTGGAATTAGTAGGGGTAGCAGCTGCTGAAACGGAAAATCCGCAAAAAAATATACCATCGGCCATTAATAAAATACCGATCCGTATATTACTGTTTTACGTAGGTGCGCTATTTGTTATTTTAACGATTAACCCTTGGGATACGTTAAGTGCTACAAGCTCACCGTTCGTTCAAGTATTTGCTTTAGTCGGTATTCCGATTGCGGCAGGACTTATTAATTTTGTCGTATTAACATCAGCTGCCTCTGCAGGAAATAGTGGGATGTTCTCAACAAGCCGTATGCTGTTTAGTTTAAGTAAAGGGGAACAGGCTCCGAAATCTTTCGGTAAATTAAATAAAAATGCCGTTCCGCAAAACGGATTATTATTTTCTGCAATCGTCGTATCAATCGGTGCGCTGCTTAGCTATCTGATGCCGGATGATGCCTTTAGCATTGTAACGACAATCAGCGCGATTTGCTTTATTTGGGTGTGGAGCATTATTTTAATCTCGCATATCATTTACAAAAAGCGCCACCCGGATTTGCATGCGAAATCGATATTTAAAGCACCATTAACGCCGTTTGTGAACTATTTGGTTTTAGCCTTTTTCTTCTTTCTATTAATTATTATGGCGATTTCAGAGGCTACAAGAACTTCTCTTATGCTGACGCCATTATGGTTTATTTTGCTATTTGTTTTATATGCAATTCGGAAAAAATAAATATAAGGAAGGCGCTCCGCATGTGCGAGGCGCCTTTTTTTGATGATTGACGAATAACGGGGTCAAAGTGGCGAATGTCAAATGAAGAGTGACGATTAAGAGAGGAAAAGTGACGAATATCTGCATAAAAGTGGCGAATAACCCGATAAAACTGGCGAATATCTACCGCAGTTTCCCCAGTAAATTTTTCCGTGCCTCCATATGGATTTTATCGTCGCAACTATCACAGGAAAACTTGCCACGCATATTCCGTTTATACTTTTGGTATTTTGTTGTGCCTTCCACCAATAAAAAAGGCTGTTTACAGCAAAAACAAACTGCTTCATAAGTAATCATTTTAACTCCTCCTGTAAGAATAACATTGAATTTCTTAGTAAATAAACGTACACAAGACAGGCCATTAAGACACCAATAAAAGCAAATAAACTTGTTATCAGCTGGATGGAATAGATTTCAGCTAAAACACCAATAACCAGTGTCAACACGATTTGCATCACACTTTCGATTAAACCTAACGTACTGCCAAACCGACCCATAATTTCAGTAGGAATCGTTTGCTGATAAAATGTTGCATAGCCCGCATTACTAAATGCCATAAATAATCCAAGTAAAATGAACGAAGCAATGGCCAATATCAGATTCGATGAAAAATAAAACACAAAATAACATACTAATGTTAAAGAAAAGCCTGCTCCAATATATGAAATGAGCGATAATTTTTTGACATATTTAGCAGCCATAAATCCACCAACGATGGCACCAATTCCAGTCAGTCCGACTATGATGCCGTATGCGGTATCAGACACCTCATGAAAATCCTTTAAAAATGACATTTCCTGTGAATCAAGTGAATAACAGATCATGAGAGCAGTTGAATATAAAACAAAAAAGTATAAAATTGCTTTTTTCTCACGAATAAATTTCCAGACGACATAAAAGTCATCCCGAATTACGGCAGGGGTAATCGTCTTTGATAGTTTCGTCATTTCACCTTGAACATTTGGCAGTAAGTACATCATCCATGCACTAAACAGAAGCATGCATGCATTTATCCACATCGCAGTAGAAGTACTGCTAAAGGCGATGATTGCGCCACTTAACGCAGGCCCGACCATAAAGCTTCCGGAGCCAAGCATAGCGTTAATAGAGTTGAAGCGTAAACGATCATTTGGCTGTACAAGCTTTGTAATCATATAGGTAGTGCTCGGATTGGAGAAACATACTGCAATATTGGCGAGGAATATGAAGCAGTATATTAGCCAAATATCCGTAAGCAGTGGCATCAAACAAACAATACCTGCGCGGGATAAATCACTGAATATGAGAATCGTCCTTTTATTGGAACGGTCTACAATGGAGCCGGCAAAAAAGCTGCAAATAATCCGGGCAATTGGACCAATGATATAAATACCTGCAACTGCTGCAGGTGACTCTGTTAAATGCCATACGGTTAGATTAAGTGCGATTAAGTAAATCCAGCTCCCCAATTTGGATACACCAAATCCAAACCATAAATAAAAATACTCTTTTCGTAACGCCATATATTCACCCTCTTAGCGACTCATTCGTTGTCGTACTTTTTCACTTGCAAATAAAGCTTGTTTATAGCATTGGCTGGCATGCTTATAGGCATGGAGCTGTTCGTAAAACTGTCCCCATAAAGGGGCATAAAAAAGTATTAACGCATAGTACTGCTCTTCATTGAAATGCAAAAAAGCCTGTTCTTCCAGATCTTTTAGGCCGTGAATGGTCTGCTCCTGCTGAACTGCATATTGTAAAAGCTTTCGCTGATGAATGTGGTGCTGGATTGAAAACCGCTGTTCCTCATAACGGTGGAAGAGCTTTTCTAATTGCGTGAAATCTTTATTTTGAAAACAGGTGCGCATCCAGTTAATAACTGAATGCAGATCTTCATCATATTGATTAGCGGTCTCATAATGCTTACTGGCTTTTTGGTAATCTTGTTGGCATTCGTAACAGTAGGCAATGTTATTATGAAGCGAGCTCCACTGCATCGGTGTTTGAATCGATTCGACATTTTCCAGTAGCTCAATACCCGCCTCATATTCCTGTAATGCTTCGCGGTAACGGTGGAGATCATTAAAAATAACGCCCTTCATCGAGTACAGCTTTAATTGAAATAATGGTTTAAACTGATGCGTGAAATAGTGTGCTGCAAGCTCGATATGTTGCAGAGCCTTTTGAAATTGGTAGCTGCGGTGGTTCGCAAAGGCGATATGATAATGATAATTGGCAAGCTCAAAAGGATGTGCGTTGGATAAATATTGCGCATGCTGCTCCTGCTGTTCTTTTTTAGCTAAAAGGTCAAATTCCATAAAGGATAAATGTCCAAACGCTGTAATGGATACAAATAACTCAGTAATACGATCTTTTTTCCAACTGACAACAGGTTTGATTTCATTCAAAAGCTTTCTTGCATCCATATCTTCTTTTATGGAATACAAATATCGACTGTAAATAAGCTTGGCGGTGATTGAAGTTCAACGGAATATTCATTTTGCATGAGCGTCGTTAATAGCTCTCTATCACTTTCTGCAATAGCACCATTCGATAAAAGCTTTTCGTACACAGCTTCCATAAAGGCTGTATGCTCGGAAATATCGTGCTGAAGGCTAGAAAAATCTATGTTTAATTTTGCAAATAACTGTTCATACAAGGCATATTCTGCAATGACAATGCCATTCTCAATGCGGCTTAAGTAGGAAGGTGTACATAACCCTGTTGCTACTTCATCTTGTTTTAGTTTCTTTTTCTGTCTGTAGTATTTTAAAAGCTTACCCCATGATTGTTGTTGTTTATCCATATGGAACACCTCTTACTCTATTTTATCAAAATTAAGTTATGAAATATTGTGAATTTTTGGATTAATAATGATTGTGAGCAGCTCTAAATAATCGGACTTACACAAATGTATAAAATATTGCGTTATTTAATTGCATAATATAACCCTGCTCTTATATGATAAGGAAATAAAAAAGATAGTTTTGTTTTTATTGGGAGATTAGATAGGAGAGATCGTATGTTTTATTATGAAGTGGATAATGAAATACAATTAAAGTTAATTACGCAAAATGATGCAGAGGAAATTTTTGCATTCATTGACCGTTCCCGCAGTTATTTGCGTGGGTGGCTTGGTTGGGTAGACAATACAAAAACTGTGGAAGATACGCGTGCCTTTGCGGCAATGAATTTGGAAAAGTTTGCAAAGCGTGAAGGTCTGGACACAGCGATTTTTTATAAAGGACAATTTGTCGGGAAAGTTTCAATAAATACGATTAACTGGTCGCTGAAAAAATGCGAGATTGGCTATTTTCTAGATGAAAAATTTCAAGGTGAAGGCATTATGACACGCGCTGTAAAAGGGATTATAGATATTGCCTTCCACGAATATAAGCTTCAGAAGGTAGAAATTCATGCTGCAGTCGATAATAAGAAGAGCCGCCACATTGCTGAGCGTTTAAGTTTTATGCACGAAGGAACGATTCGTCAGGCGGAATGGCTATACGATCATTATGTCGATCACGCAGTTTATGGTTTAATGGCAGAAGATTGGGTAGGCGAGGATAAATAAAGAAAAATGGACCTCATCATTTATGTGATGAGGTTTTTATTATGGAAAAATGAAACTTTTTTGGTATTTAACAAGTATAGTAACTGTTATCTTTTTTATAAATACTTACATAGTTAAGGAAAGCAGGTGTGGGCAATTGACGAAACCCATTGTTGAAATTAAGAATTTGAACAAAAAGATCAAAGGGAAGCATATTATTAAAAACTTGAACCTGGATTTTCATCCGGGGCAAATAACAGGATTTTTAGGTCCAAACGGGGCAGGTAAAACGACAACGATTCGAATGATGACAGGCTTAATGTACCCATCAGAAGGTGAGGTAATTATTGATGGTCATACACTATCGAAAGACTATGAAAAGGCCATTAGTAAAATAGGGGTAATCGTTGAAAATCCGGAAATGTATAAATTTATGTCCGGCTACAAAAACTTGCAGCACTTTGCGCGTATGCATAAAGGTGTAACGAAAGAGCGTATCGATGAAGTGGTGGCGCAAGTAGGATTGCAAAATCGGATCCATGAGAAAGTAAAGACGTATTCATTAGGGATGCGTCAGCGACTAGGGTTGGCACAGGCAATGTTGCATCGTCCGAAGTTTTTAATATTGGATGAGCCTACAAATGGCTTGGACCCGGCAGGTATTCGAGAGTTCCGTATGTATTTACGGAAAATAGCTACAGAAGATAATGTCGCAATTGTTGTATCGAGTCACCTTTTATCGGAGATTGAACTAATGGTAGACCGTATCGCCATCATTCAAAACGGGGAACTGATCGACATTCGAGAGCTTGAGCAACAGGTTGCTGCGCAATATTACATTGAAGTGGGCCAGCCAGAGCAGCTTCTTGGATTATTTGAAGAACCAGTGGATAAAGTAAACGGTGGCTACGTTGTTAATTTAACAAAAGAAGAAGTCCCTGCATTCGTCCGCAAGTTAGTTGAATCCGGAATTGATCTATACACAATTCAACCAATTCAAAAAAATCTTGAGGATCAATTTATCGAGATGACAGGTGGAGGTGCAATCGATGCAATACGTTAAAAATGAATGGATCAAAATGTGGTCACAAAAAAATGCTTGGATCATGCTAGGGATTTTACTCGCATTGCTTGCATTTGTTACAGGTATGAACAAATATTACAGCGTTGATTCGGCTACGAAAGAAGACCGTATTGAAGCGAATGAGAAATGGATATCCCATTATAATGACATGTTAAACGAAGAAGGTTTAGCAGAAGAAGATGTACAATATTACAACGATGAAATCGCGATGACTGAATATCGTATCGCACAGGATTTACCTTCGTTTGATGCAATGAGTTTTTCAGAGCATATGGAATTGTCGATTTCCATAACAATTATGATTATCGGTATTTTTACCGTGGTAATTGCCGCTGGTATTGTGTCCTCTGAATTTGGTACAGGGACAATTAAAATGCTATTAACGCGCCCAGTATCACGCTGGAAAATCTTATTATCTAAACTGGTTACATCGATTCTTTACGGAGCAACATTATTGGCAAGTGGCTTAATTTTCTCCTATATACTAGGTATTGTATTATTTAATACGGATCCAACCGTAACTTTATCGGTTATGAACGGTCAAGTAATTGAGGAAACAGTTAATACGCCGTTTATGGAAATGATTTTATACTCAGTTGGCTCAATCCTTATGACAATATTATTTGCATTTATGATTGGGACAATATTCGGGTCAAGTACACTGGCAGTAAGTTTATCATTATTCATCCTGTTAATGGGCTCAACAGCTACGATGTTTATTGCACAATATGACTTTGCCAAATATGTTTGGTTTGCAAATGATTTATCATTTTATGCACCTGGTAGCATGCCACTAATTGAAGGGCTAACATTTACATTCTCATTAATCGTGAATATCGTATATGCCATTGTCTTTTTGGCGATTACATTCATTTACTTTATGAAACGTGATGTAACTGCGTAAAATAATTTAAGAAAAAAATATATAGCAATAAAACAAAAAAACCTCATCTATTATCTATCAGGATAATAAGAATGAGGTTTTTTATTTGGATAAAATTTCAAAATAATAGTTTACAATATTATTCTAACATTGCATTTCAGAATATTCAGAAAAATATATTGTAATTATCCAGTTTCAACCATATAATCAGTTTTAACAAAGTTAACTGGTACGGACGTTATGATGTTCGGACCAATGGAGGTGGACAATGGATGAACTTTGAGAGCCATATTCCATTACATATTCAGCTGAAAGATTTGTTGAAAACTGAAATTTTTGATGGAAAGCATGTTGAAAAAATACCGAGCGAACGAGAATTAATGGAGCGTTTTACGATAAGTCGTTCGACAGTAAGAGAAGCAGTAAGTCATCTTGTAAATGAAGGGGTCCTGAAAAAAATACATGGGAAGGGCACGTATATTACAAAAAACAAAACGGTGCATGACTGGTTAAATACTTTGAACAGCTTTACAGATACAGTGCGGAATATGGGGATGAAGCCCGGTGCTAAGCTACTTCATGCAAAAATGATCGACAATTTTCCGGAACTGAAAGATTTGCTGAAGCATTCTACATTATTTTCAATTGCGCGATTACGAACTGCTGATGACCAGCCCATTGCGATCGAACGGCATTATTATAATCCGCATTTAGGTCAACAAATTTCTGATTACGATTTAAACACGGCCACAATTTATGATGTTCTTGAGAAAGATCTTAATATCGCTATTATTGAAGCGGAACAAACTGTAAGATGCCACCCTATAAGTCTAGAAGATGCGAAACTATTAAACCTTCCGCCTAATATTAATGTTCTCTGTGTAGAAAGAATCCTTTTAGGAGCACAGGGTGAAATAATTGAATACTACAGCAGCTTATTTCATCCGGAATTATATATGTTAAAACTGAAAACGAAACGAGCGGTACAGGGGGTTGGCTAATGAATAATGAATTATTTTTACCTAAGCATGTCGTAAGTGGTATTGGCTCATTTAAGCAACTGCAACACATTGCGGAACAAAAAAATTGGGTAGCCCCTTTTTTTATCTATAGTGCGAGTGCGCTTTCTGAACAGCTTGATACGTTGAAGCAACAATGGAGTCAAGGGAGTTTTTTTGAAATCACTAAAGGTGAACCTACCATATCTGAACTAAAGCGGGCCATTAAAGAATTAAACAGTGGGCAAAGTGATTGTGTCATTGCTATTGGTGGTGGGAGTGTCATTGATTTAGCAAAAGCGGTAGCTGTATGTGCGATCAATCCGACCTTAGCGTTAACTGATATTCCAAATAAAGCTTTTTTAGACCGACTCCCGATAATTGCAGTTCCCACAACAGCAGGTACTGGTTCGGAGGCAACGAAAATAACGGTGATTACTGATGAGACACTTCAAACAAAGCTAAATCCTGCACATCCAAGCTTAATACCAGATGTGGTCATCTTAGATGCATCGTTTACGGTGAATTTGCCGCAGCACATTACGAGCTTTACGGGGTTGGATGCACTGACACATGCAATAGAAGCTTATGTTTCGACAAAGGCAAATGACATGAGCGATTTGTATGCATTAGAAGCTATTCGACGATTGAAAAATATAGAAAAAGTATTCAAAGAGCCATCTAATATTGATGTTCGGCAGGAGCTGCTCATCGGAAGCTTTTATGCAGGGATTGCCTTTTCCAATGCATCTACTAATCTAGCACATGCAACAGGTCGGGCATTAGGTGCAAAATTCCATATGCCGCATGGTCAATGTGTCGCACTGATGCATCCGTTTGTCGTTGATTTTTCAATGGAAAGTGCATCTGAACGCTATAAGGATATTGTAAAAATTATCGGCATTTCTGATCAAATGGCGTTAAGTAGTTATTTGGATCAGTTGAATACAGAGCAACAAGTTTGGGAAAGTGCACACTTTTTAGCACCATTACTAACCGATGAAGTCATTGAATATTTAGCGAACCAAGCTCTTACTGGAAACGGAATCGTAACAAACCGACAAGTTCCAACAAAAGAGGACGTGGAGTCTATTTTTAAAGCATTAAGAAAGCGTTTACAAAATAAAGGGGGAAATGAATGATGGTATTGATGACGGGTGGAGAAGTTGTAGCGAAAATGTTGGCAAAAGAAGGGGTAGACAACGTATTCGGAATTATAGATGGTACGTATTTTGGGTTTTATTCAAATTTACAGAAGCACGGTATCGAACTAATTTCCCCGCGTCATGAAACGAGTGCTGCTCATATGGCGGGTGCCTATGCACGAGTGACAAATCGTCTAGGTGTTTGTATGGCAAGTAATGGTCCAGGGGTAGCGAATATTTTACCAGGTCTCGTTGTAGAAGAAGCAGAAGGAAATCGTGTTCTTTGTATTACGAGCGCAAGACGTACAGGCATCATGTACCCGGACCGTGGCGGAACATATCAATGCTTCGACCAAACGGCTACGATTAAACAGTTTGCAAAATGGAGTGAAGCGGTGCCTTCTTTTGACCGTATTCCTGAAATGCTACGGATGGCTTTGCGTAAATGCTATGAAGGGCGCCCAGGTGTCGTCCATCTGGATATTCCTGAAAATATAATGAACACAAAAGTGAATTGTGACATTCATTTTTGGGAGCCGTCCGAGTATCGTATGCTGGAGCTGCCGAAAGCTTCGAATTATCAAATCGAACGTACAGCTCAGCTTTTAAAGTCTGCTACATTCCCAATTATTCATGCTGGTAGTGGGGTGATTCATGCAGGAGCAAAAAGTGAGCTAACAGAAGTAGCAGAAAAACTACAGGCGATGGTCACGACAAGCTGGGCGGGGCGCGGAGCGATGAGTGAGGAAAATCCGCTAATGATGCCAATGGTGCATATTGAAGCGAATAATAATGTAAGAAACGATGCGGATGTTGTTCTCGTATTAGGTTCCCGCTTAGGCGAAACGGATTGGTGGGGGAAAGCACCATATTGGAACGCCAATCAAACGGTTATCCAAGTAGATTTAGAGCCGTCTATTTTAGGAGCAAATAAGCCTGCAGAACTTTTAATTCAGGCAGATATTAAAGCGTTTTTACAGGACCTTTTAGTAGCGCTTAATCTTAATGACTTTGATCAGCCGGTCGATACAAACCGCCAACAATTAATTGAAAAGCATTTGGAAAGTAAAAAACAACATCGTAAAAAATTAAATGAACATATTGCGGATAAAAATAGCCCATTAAATCCAGCACAAATTCCGCATTTAGCTAATAAAATATTCCCGAAGGATACACCACTCGTTATAGATGGTGGCAATACAGCGATTTGGACGAATTTCTATTATGAAGTAAATGATGAAATGCCGTTACTATCCACATTTAAGTTCGGTATGCTCGGTGCAGGGCTGGGTCAGGCGTTAGGGGCAGCAGTGGCAAAGCCGGATCAGCCGGTTCTATGTATTATCGGTGACGGTGCAATGGGCTTCCATCCACAGGAAATCGAAACGGCTATCCGCAATAATCTACATGTCGTTTTCATCGTACTATGTGATAAACAATGGGGCATGGTAAAGATGAACCAGCACTTCGCATTAAGACCGTTAAAAACGATGTGGAAGAAAACGCTCGATCCACATGAAAGCATTAATGCGGATTTAGGTGAAATTCGTTTTGATAAAGTAGCAGAAGCGATGGGGGCACATGGTGAATTTGTAGACAGTATTGAACAGCTTGAGAACGCATTACGCACATCGATATCAGTAGGGAAATGTACAGTTATTCACACTGAAGTTGACCCTGTTAAGCATATGTGGGCACCGGGACTTCGTTATTTCAAAGATATGCATGCCGAACCGAAAGGAAAATAATGTATGGGAATCGATTCTATTCAAATCAACTTTAATGAAACTGCGTTATTAATTATGAATATCGTGATTGGTTTTATTATGTTTGGCGTAGCGCTTGATTTACAAGTTTCGGATTTTAAGAGATCGTTAAAAACACCGAAGCCTGCTTTAATCGGCCTTGCTTGTCAATTTTTCCTATTACCGGCGATTACATTTGTGCTCGTCAGTATCATCCAGCCTATTCCGAGCATTGCGCTAGGTCTGTTTTTAGTCGCATCTTGTCCTGGGGGGAATTTATCGAATTTCTTAACACATTACGCAAAGGGTAATACCCCCCTTTCAATAAGCATGTCAGCTATTTCGACGGTAATTGCAATCGTAATGACACCGCTGAATACAATGTTTTGGGCATCGATGTACGGACCGACAAAGGAAATTATGACATCGTTCAGTATTAATGTAGTGGATATGTTTACGACCATTTTCTTTATGCTGGGATTGCCTCTTATTGCTGGGATGTATATTCGAAAGGTCATGCCAAAATTTGCGGCACGATTCAATCAAATTATGATGAAGCTATCGATTGTTATTTTCGTTTTATTTGTCATCGTTATGGTAGCGAACAATTTCGATGCATTTATTGATAATGTAGGAGCAGTTGTGTGGGTAGTAATTATTCAAAATGCACTAGCTATATGCATAGGTTACTTTGCATCACGCGCATTAAAGGTAGTCGATCGGGATCGGCGTGCCATTGCCATTGAAGTTGGTATTCAAAATTCGGGTCTTGGGTTAGTATTAATTTTCAACTTTTTTGGAGGACTTGGTGGAATGGCTCTTGTCGCAGCATTTTGGGGTATTTGGCACATCATTTCAGGACTAATCATCGCCACTTACTGGTCAAGACGTGATCCGGATAATACCGTTACAGTTCATCAGGAGGTCCATACATGAAAGTTCTCATAACAGGTGCAGGCGGCTATTTAGGGCAGCAGCTCGTCCACCATTTATTACAAACGACAAGCCATACGATTATCGCTGCAGATATTAGGGAAACATCACCGTTTGAAGCACACAACAATTTGCACTATATCGTTTTGGATGTAAGATCTAACGAAGCACAAAAGTACTTTGAACAATATGATGTCAATGTAGTCGTTCATTTAGCTTCTATTGTGACGCCAGGAAAGAAAAGTAATCGTGAATTTGAATATTCAGTTGATGTTTTAGGAACAAAGAATATTTTAGAGGCATGTGTGCAGACAAATGTGAAGCGTATTATTGTTTCATCAAGTGGTGCATCGTACGGGTATTATGCGGATAATGCCGATTGGATTGAGGAAACCGATCCGATTCGCGGTAATGAAGCATTTGCATACTCCTACCATAAGCGGTTAGTAGAAGAAATGCTTGAGCAATACCGATTACAGCACCCTGAGCTTGAACAGACGATTTTTAGAATCGGAACGATATTAGGGGAAAATGTACGCAATCAAATTACGAATTTATTTGAACAAAAAATGTTGGTCGGTGTGGCGAAATCCAAAAGTCCGTTTGTCTTTATTTGGGATCAGGATGTTGTAGCTTGTTTTGCACAGGCCATTGATAGTGAAACAACTGGCATTTTCAATTTAGCTGGCGATGGTGCTGTCACAATCGATGAAATTGGGGCTTTATTGAATAAAAAAGTAATCAAAATACCCTCGAATGTGATAAAGGGCAGTTTGTTTATTTTAAAAAGGCTGAATTTGAGTCAATACGGTGAGGAACAAGTTGATTTTCTACGCTATCGACCAGTGCTTAGTAACCAAAAGCTTAAGGAAAGTTTTCAATATGTCCCTAAAAAATCTTCCATCGAAGTATTTGAATATTATATGAAGAGTCGTATGAAAGCGCAAAGTAAATAGAGGGGGAAAACGGATTTTCGAGTAGTTTATCGAATCCGTTTTTTTATTTGTAGGTCTTTATGACCGTGTATTTCGTCATTTGTTGACAATGGTAAATGGGAGTGTTCGAAAAGTCGGTTAAAATTTCATTTTGCGACAAATTTTTTAAAAAAGTCTCGTTAATTTTACAAATTATACAAGATATATTGATAAATGATATAGTATTTAAAAAATACCGCTTTATACTAGAGAAATGGGTAATCTATTTTAGGGGATGAGTAGATGATTAAAGACAAATATCAAATCATGATGTGTGATCGAATTAATGCCACAATACAATCATGGGAACAACAACCAGCGATCCAGGAGCATGATTTATACACGTTCCTACATAATTTAAAGGGTACTGCGGGCTCAATTGGTATGGAGGATTTATCAGAAATTTCCGGCCGGAAGCTCGATTTGCTAGAGGAAAACAGTAAAAAAGCATGGACTAAAGAAGAGTGGAAAGATTTAATCGTGCAGATTGAGGAAGTTGTCAGCTTCTTCGACACAAACCTGCAGCGCAGTAATGCAGATGTAAATGAAATCAGTTATATAAATGAGCAATTTAATAAAAACTTTATACTAGTGATTGACGATGATATGGTATTTGTTTCGTTTATTAAGAACGTTTTGGAAACGAAAGGTTTTATAGTAATTGTTGCACATAATGGTCAGCGTGGTTTAGAGCTGATCTATGAGCTAAACCCGGCACTTATTTTTTTAGATATCAAGTTACCGGATATTAATGGGTTTTCTATTTTGGAAAACATTAATAAAGTCAGCTCCAATCATATGTTCGTTACGATAATGAGCGTGGATGACAGCAAGGAAAATCGGATAAAGGCTTATGATTTAGGTGCAATGGACTTTATTAAAAAGCCACTCGATGGAAATATTTTAGCTGCCTATGTAAGAAACCGCTTATCATTTAAACAAGCACTTGAACTTTCCATTGTTACTGATGAGTTGACACAAGTGTTTAACCGCAAATATATGAACTATCAATTAAGTATGTTAACGGAGCAATATGAAAAAGAACGAAAAACATTTTCTGTCGCAATTGCAGATATTGATTATTTCAAAAAGGTGAATGATACTTACGGCCATATTAAGGGTGATGAAGTATTAAGAGGTTTTGCTAAGACCGTGATGGCTGCAAAGCGGAATGAAGATATTTTCTGTCGTTACGGCGGAGAGGAATTTGTCCTCATTATGCCAAATACTACAAAAGAAGCTGCTTATGGCGTTATAGAGCGGATTAGAAGTTTAGTCAGTGAACAGCACTATATAGGCAATGAAAATGTATTTGAAATTACTGCTTCCTTTGGATTAACAGAAATTGATGAAACTAATAAACATCCAAAAATGTTGCTAGAACAGGCAGATCGAGCACTATATAAAGCAAAAGTATCAGGCCGTAATCAATCCGTTGTGTTCACAGAGGAGGAAACATATAGCATTATCCAAAAGGTGACATTAATCGTTATAGACGATGTTTCGATTATTCGTAAATTTATTACAAATCATTTCGCCGAGATTAAGTTACCGGAGGATTATATACTGGAAATCATAACATTTGAAGACGGCGTAAAGTTTTTAAACTCCAATTGGTACGACAAAAACACGAAATATATTATTCTGCTAGATGGAATTATGCCGCATATGGATGGTTTGGAAGTATTAAAGGAAATCCGTAAAAATCATTCTTCAAACGATGTGATTGTCTCAATGTTAACCGGTCGTAATGATGAGGAATATGTACTGGAAGCATTCGCTAATGGCGCCGATGACTTCATAGTAAAGCCGTTTAATATAGCGGATGTTTCGAACCGGATTTTGCAGTTGGCCAATCAGTTATTTGTAAAAGTTCGTCAATAGGGGGCCGGAATAGTGAATAGAATATTAATAGTAGATGATGAAGAAATATTAAGAATGCTTATTTGCGACACACTGGAAGAATTTAATTTTACCATTGATGAGGCGGACAACGGTTTGGATGCGTTGAATAAGATGCAGCAAAACAGTTATGATTTAGTTTTTCTCGATTATATGATGCCGGATTTAACCGGTATAGAAGTAATTGAAAAGCTTTCGCCTGAGTATAAAGAGAATACGCCGATTGTGATGCTGACTGCGAAAGCACAGGAATCGGACCGTCAAATTGCAATGGAAAAGGGCGCTAAATATTTCATATCAAAACCATTTAGCCCGATAAAATTAATTTCCTTTGTAGAGGAGCTAAGTAATGCCTAAATTAATTCCCACAGTAAAAAAAAGCGTCCGAAATCAGTTTGTTCGGATGCTTGTGTCGATGCTATTTTTATTTATATTATTTGTGGGGGCATTTTTTGTTTACACAAGCTTAACGAATGAAAGATTGATAGAAGAGCGCGACGACATCAATGAAAAGGCACAGCTCGTTAGGAAGTTGGATGAAAGCTTCAATGGGATTTTCTTTCGCTCAAGAGGATATTATGCTTTTAAAGCGACCAATGAATTAAATGCTCTTTACGATGAAATGAATAAGTTTGAATTGCATCTAGAGGAGTTTGGGAAATTGCCGCTTTCTAATGAAGAAAGACTTTTATATGAGGATTTAAGTGACTTTATAATTGTTTACCGAAATGAAATTTTGCCAAAAGCAATGGGCTATGTCGAGGAAGATAATTACGAAGCGCTGCGTGAATTGTCGAGTAGTGGAACAAATGATTTGGTAAACGATTTCATTTCATATACGAAAACATACACTGCTGAAACGGATTTAATCGTAAGGGATTTATTTAATCGAACACTAGAGCAAGTGCAGCTTTTGACAGTTTTATATATATTATTTGGCATGATTGTCGTCGTCATTATCGGAATTATATTGCGGAAGGTTATTCAAAATTTAATCTCGCCGATTGAAAAGTTAACAACGGCAACAGATGCCTTTGCTAGTGGCGTCTATGTAGATATAACCCCACTTAAGAAGAAAGAGGATGAGCTCGGTTTATTAGCTACTTCCTTTTATAATATGACGCTATCCATACAGGATAAGGAAGAAGTATTAACGACTCAAAACGAAGAATTAATGGCACAGCAGGATGAGCTTCAGGGGAACCAGGAACAGCTGAAACAATCATTGAATCAGCTGCAGCAATATAGTGAGCTGAATCACGTATTGACTTTCACATTGGACAAAGGTAAGTTGCTGGAAGATTTGCATGCCTATTTGCGCAGTATTTACGAGTTCGATTCGAGCCTCCTGTATTTAGTAGGGAGCGATGAATATGTATCGAAAGGGCTGGCAAAGGAGACAACTGAACGATTAATCAAAAGTCTAGATATTGATAAAATTGCCAGGCTGGAAGAAGAAAAAACATTTGTCATTTGTCGGGAAGTTAATCCCTCTCATCAACATATAGCGGGCGCAACCTATTATGCATATGATTTATATTCATGTATACTAAATTCCGAAAAAAAGATTGTCGCTATCCTATTGGCAACACGCGAGGGAAGAAAGTTCACGGCAACAGACTATTCAGATATCAATGGTCATATGAATCAAGCCTCGATTGCCTTTGAACGGATATTTATGTATGAGGAAGTAGAACGCGCGAGAAAACTAAACCAAAGCATTATCGATACAACAAATGAAGGAATTCAATTCGTCTCGATTTATGGGGAAGTATTGCTTTTAAACGAAGCGCTCTTTAAAATTATTCGCTATCCGCATTATGGAATTCAGGATAAAGTCCCGCAGGAAGTTTGGATGAAGCATTTCCAAAGGATGGTGTGCGAACCGGAAGAGCTGATTTCTTTCTTAAAGAATGCCATTATTGAACAATTTACGAATACGAGAACAATGCGTTATTCGATAAACGATGACATCACGGCATTTATAGAAGTTTATGCGACAAGCGTATTTGAAGGTGATGAAAAGGTAGGCACAATGTTTGTTCACCGTGATATTACAAGTGAATACGAAGTGGATCAGATGAAGTCAGAGCTTGTGAGTACAGTAAGCCATGAACTACGTACACCGCTATCGAGTGTATTAGGCTTTACCGAACTGCTATTGACGAAAGAAATGCAGCCAGAACGCCAAAAACGTTATATAGAGACGATTCATAAAGAAGCAAAACGTTTAACGAACTTAATTAACGACTTTTTGGATCTTCAGCGTATGGAGTCAGGAAGACAAGTGTATGTCATGGAGAAAGTAGCGTTTAATGAAGTAGTTCAAGAAGTATTGAATAAATTCGACTTTAATTCGCAATATAAAGTTCAATTTGAGGACTTATCCGAAAGTTCATTTGTGAAAGCGGATGAAGAGCGTCTAGTACAGTTATTAATCAATTTAATCGGGAATGCAGTTAAGTTTTCTCCAAATGGCGGCGATATTATTATTCGGGCGGAGAAAAGTGAGAACTGTCTCAAAGTATCGATTCAGGATAATGGGATCGGCATACCAGAAAATGAAATTCCGACATTGTTCCAGAAATTTAAGCGCATCGATAATAGCTCCCGACGGAAAATAGGGGGTACTGGATTAGGTCTCGCTTTAAGTAAGGAAATCGTTTCAAATCATAATGGGGAAATTTGGATAGAGTCTCAGGAGAATGTTGGCACAACGGTTTACTTTACATTACCATTGTTTGAACAAGCCAATATTGTAAATAGGGAGGACTTATCTGGGCATAGGTCTAGTTCCAATCCAACGGTTATGATTGTAGAGGATGATTTTAGCCAGGCACTGTTATTATCGGAGGAGCTAAAAAGCAAAGGATTTTCGATTTTATATCATGAAGATATCGAGCGAGCAATGGACGATGCTCAGCAAGTGCCGTTAGTAGGAATCGTTATGGATTTGAAGTTTGGAGAGAATCTACTCGGAATGGATTTAGTCGAGTTTTTACGTACGAATGAAAAGACAAAAGACATACCGATTATTATTTCGTCTGCATTAGATAAGTCGATGGTTGATGTGGAAAAATACAACGTGGAAAAATACTTTACAAAGCCATATCCACCTGATGAACTGTCTACACTGTTATTAACTTTAATCGAAGAAAAATAAAATGGATAGGAGGTGGGAAAATGGCAGCCAACATTATTTTTCATTTAGATATGAATAGCTTTTACGCATCTGTCGAACAGGCGCATGATCCAAGTTTAAAAGGAAAACCAATAGCTGTAGCCGGTAATGTAAAAGAACGTCGCGGCATTATTGTGACAAGCTCTTATGAAGCGCGCGCAAAAGGCATTTATACGACGATGAATGTAGCAGAAGCAAAAAGGTTATGTCCTGAGCTGCTATTATTACCACCGGACTTTCCGAAGTATCGAGCAGCCAGTGCAGCGATTTTTTCTATATTACGAAGCTATACAGAAATCGTCGAGCCGGTATCCATTGATGAAGGGTATATGGATGTAACTGAGCTTTCAAAAACGCGGCACCCGTTACAAATAGCGGAGGAAATTCAGCAACGCATATTACATGAACTTGATTTACCGTGTTCAATCGGTATAGCCCCGAATAAGTTTTTAGCGAAAACGGCTTCGAATATGAAAAAGCCGATGGGGATAACGGTTTTAAGAATCAGGGAATTAAAAGAGCTACTCTGGCCGCTACCTGTCGTATCAATGCACGGAGTAGGGGAGAAAACAGCCAAAAAATTAAATTCCATTCAAATTTTCACAATCGGTGATTTAGCCAATGCCAATGAACGGACTTTATACAGTGAGCTTGGCAAAAATGGTGTCCGCCTGATTAAGCGGGCGAATGGGATTGATAATCGAGCGGTCGATCCAAACTCGATATTCGATACGAAAAGTGTCGGCAATTCAACGACACTGCCGAGGGATGAAAGTGAGTATTACATTTTAAAGGAAACGTTTGAGAAGTTAAGTAAGAGTGTTGCGGAACGGTTAAAGGTAAAGTATTTAGCAGGAACAACCGTAACGATTCAAATTCGGAATTATGATTGGCAAAATTCATCACGTAGTAAAACGGTTCGTAATGCCGTTCATCAGGCAGATGAAATTTTTGAAATCGCCTGGAAGCTGTTCACGGATTACTGGGATGAAACACCTGTCCGTTTATTGGGTGTTACTGTTTCGAATGTGGTGGATCAATCAGAACTAACACAGCAGCTGAATTTGTTCAATTTCGAGCAGCATATTAAAGATGAACCGATTGTGCAATTAGTCGATTTAATTGAAACGAAATTCGGAAAAGGGGCAATTAAGCGCGGTGTCCGGGTAAAATCCAAAAGCTATGCCTCTAAAACAAGCTTTAGCAAGGACTTTTTGGATGATCATATGAAATGAATTTTTAGGGTAGGAACATGAAACATACTAACATTAGTAGTACAAACCAAGACCATGGTTTGTGCTACTATTTTTTTATAGTAGAAGTGAAGAAAAGCCAAACTGACACAACCTTTTCGCCACTTTTGAGCACTGGAACTTTAATCGCCACTTCTTTCACGATATTGGTCACTACAGTTCACATATTCGCCACTCACTCCAGCTTATTCGACACTTCACCACTGATATTCGTCACTTGCATTTTTATTGTCCACTTTAGCACACTTATTCGCCAGTTCAACGCCGATATTCGTCAACTGACACAACCTTTTCGCCACTTTTGAGCACGGGAACTTTAATCGCCACTTCTTTCGCGATATTAGTCACTTCAGTTCACTTCTTCACCGATAAAGCGTTTCTCTCAAAGATTGAGACACGATATTATTTTACCTTTATATTTTCTATATAAAGATCCACATCTTTCATCAATTGTTTGAATAAGACGCGGTTTTTCTTTTTAATATTGATTTTTTTTCTTGCGGATTTTAAAGAGAATTCTTCATGAACAATACAGCTTCTAAGATTTGCTAATAATTTTGTATTATTTTTAAAATTTAAATGATCTCCCAATTTCTCTTCTAAATCAAGAATGATATTTTTATCGGATGTATTTTTATATTTATGCTTAAAAATAACTTTATAAATGTCTTTTAATAGTTGTTCAGTTAATGAATACAGCTCTACTGTGAGCGTTGCATATTTTCGATCTCTGCGCCTTCCATAAAATTCGTCCAATTCATAATTACTTAATAGCTCCACCCATTTAAAAGTACCTGATTGATTCGAAGTATTTTTTACAACTTGCTGAAATTCCTTTTCAACTAAGTAAAGATCTGCAAATGCATGGTCCTTTAATTTTTTGATTTCTTTCTTTTTACTCATCTGAAACACTCCTTCCATCGATTGATTTTAATGTTCATTCGGTGTTGCGCCATTGTGCAGCAACTCGCCTATATTTTCATACCCGAAATATTGTGCTATTCAACCTTTTTTTCCCTCCCTGACACGACAAGGAGGCTTTTTTATAAGGAATGTTTTGACTTATTTCAAGAAAAGGCAAAGTTCTTGATGAGAGAATGTTTTATTTAATGCGGAACGTGGAAAAACCCATGCATAGGAGGGATGATGATGGATTATAATTTATTTGGCAAATCAGATTTGAATGTTTCTAAATATGCTTTAGGTACGGTAATGTTCAGTACAAATGGTCTTGAAGAAGCAGGGGCGATGGATCAGGCAACGGCAAACTATATGGTGGATTATGCATTAGATCATGGCATCAACCATTTCGATACAGCGAATATGTACACGAAGGGTGATGCAGAGGTTATTTTTGGCAATGCGATAAGAAATAAGCGCCAAGATATGATTATCAGCAGTAAAACAGGATTTCAACTGATAGATAAACCCACGGATACAGGCGCTATACTGAACGTTGATTCATCTATTGATATACTCTTAAAAAGACTTGGTACGGACTATCTGGATTTATATTATGTACATTCCTGGGATGGGCAAGTACCGGTAAGCGAAACTGTCGAAATGATGAATGACCTCATTAAGAAAGGGAAAATTCGTCATTGGGGGGTATCTAACTATAGCGGCTGGGCGCTTGCGAAGACACATACGTGGGCAGTAGAAAATAATATGATCCCGCCAATTGCACAGCAAATCTATTACACACCAGAATCACGTGAGGCAGAGTACGAAATTTTGCCGGCCGGTAAAGAATTAGGGATTGCTAATAGTATTAGATCTCCACTAGGCGAAGGGCTGCTCACTGGTAAATATACAAGAAATAATAAAGCGGAACTTGCTACAAGGCAAGGGAATGGTTGGCCGGAAACATATATTAAAAACCCGGATTTATTTTATAATTTAATCGATGTATTGCAAGATGTGGCTTCAAAACATAAGGCGACAGTAGCGCAAGTTGTTCTAGCATGGTTACGTGATCGACCAAATGTAGATTCAATTGTTTTGTCGGCAAGAACGAAAGAACAGTTGCATGAAAACATTGCATCCTACAGTCTGAAATTAACTAACGAGGATATTTCACAAATTAATAGTGTCTCAGCACTTGAACCGATTTATCCATTATGGCATCGTGCAATCAATTCATTAGATAGAGCTTCAGATGCAGAAAAGGTATATTTAGATGAATTCAATAAGTTAATTGAAAGCAAAATTTAATAATATATGAGACGAACAATCACGAATTGCTTAAAATATTGTGATTGTTCGTTTTTCAAAATACTGAAATTTATGTACATAAGGGAAAAAATTAGTATGAACGATCTGAATAGGGGGGGCATTAGTTTTTGCTTGACTGTTTCGAGAGAAAATTAGTTGTTCGGAGTGAAGGCGGCGACTCCCAGGGGATAAGCAAAATTTATTTTGCGACGAGTAATCGCAGGAGCACGCGGGAGAGCGAAAGGAACAAAAGCTAAAAACGCCACGTCCTGTGGCAACGCTTTTGTGACCAACATCCTGTTGGCCTCGTGCCCCCAGGAAAGCGTCCGCCGTAACGGAGAACAACGGCTACAAAGTAGACAGATAATAATAATCCTTATCTTTTATAGTCACCTAATTCATTGAAACTATACTTCTGATTACTAAGTTTTATTTATATTTTAAATAACTGTAAATATGTATATCCTATAAAAGTCTAAAATTTGACATTTATATGAGAATAATTTTCATTTAGTTAGGTAACATCGAAATACCCATGCTATAATAGGAGGGATTTCATTCTTCAGGAGGACATAATGGGAATACATCCGATACGTTTTTTACGAATAATGGGCTTACTTGATGGTTTATCGCTCATTACGTTATTATTTATTTCCATGCCATTTAAATACTTTGCTGATTTACCGCAGTTCGTGACGATAAATGGCAGTATTCATGGTGGCATATTTATACTTTATTTACTAGCAATTGCTATTGTTCAATTACGCATTCAATGGAATATCGGCTGGTCCTTTTTAGCCATTTTTGTCGCATTTATACCTTTTGGTAATTTTGTTTTCGATTCTAAATTAAAAAAAATGCAGCCGTTATTACATATAAAGCCATTTCCTAAGCAGTGGCTTGTTTATGCTATTATTTTCTTTTCTTTCTTTGACCTATTTGTACAACTGCCGATTATGAGTACATATGCTCTTTCTGTAGGAGCCTCTACGTTTGTTGCAGGAATTGTTGTGGGACTGTACTCATTTATGAATACGTTCGGGAATATATTTTCAGGTATTTATACGGACAAAATTGGAGCATTTCGAATTTTGGTCTTTGGCCTATTTGTTTCTGTAGCATCACTGCTATGCTACCAGCTTGTCGATAATACGACGGTACTACTAATTGTCCGTTGTGTTCACGGTTTCAGTAGCGGATTTATAACACCGGCCGCATTTACACTGCTTGCAAATATGCGGGCAGCAAATGAACAAGGCAGTGGGAGTGCGTTTACGGGCTCATTTGTTGGGATCGCCGCAATTGTTGGACCAGCCTCGAGCGGTATTTTAGCAAGTAAAATATCTGTGGCGAATGTATTTAGCCTTGTTGCGTTATATGGGCTTGTACTATTGATCGGCCTACTTCTCTTTTTGCGTAAAACACAGTTGCCTAAACGTGAAAAGAAAAAGACTTCTGAAACGTTGCATTGGAACAGTAATTTGCTAAAAGCATATGGTGGAGCCTTTTTCCTCATGTTTTCTCAAGGGGTGCTGGCGTACTTATTGCCGATTTATGTGCAGGATTTAGGGTATGGCTCCAGAGTAGCCGGGACATTACTGAGTGTATTCGGTATCGTAGCTGTATTGATTTTTATTTTACCAACGAACAAAATATTTGATTATCTTAATGCCCAATACACATTGTTAATCGGCGTTCTATTAATGGGGGTTGCCCAAATAGGCATTGGACTGGCATCTGAAATGACAATGCTTTATGGCATTCTAGCACTATACGGAGTCGGGTTTGCATTTTTATTCCCATCCATTAATGCGCTCCTAATTGAAGCTACGACGCAGGAAATTCGCGGAAAAGCATATGGTTATTTTTATGCGTTTTTCTCTATTGGCGTTGTTGCCGGATCATCGGTGCTAGGCGCACTTAATTTAGTAGGGACACCTGGATTTGTGTTTACAGGGGGGATTTTGTTTACGTTCTGTCTCATTATCATCATTTCATTAATTAAATCAAATAGCTCGTTACTGAAAGTGAGCCGTAAAGAAAATTTACATCAATCATAAAGCTGATGCGCCAAAGTACGTCAAATTTCGACTAAATACTTTCTAATGCGCATTATTCGATTGTCATGTATACTAAACAAGGTGAAATTTACGAGCGAATTATATTTGAAAGGATTTAAAACATGATGAAATTAAATTTAGAAGTATTAGAACGATGCAGTAAAGAAACAGAAGATACAATTACTGCAGAAAGTAGTGCATTTGCATCGACGCCTATTCAATATTTGAAGGAAAATCAAGGCGAATTTATATATGTCGAATGTGCACAATTTAATGACATCCGTATCGATGCCGTTGCCCTTGAATATGATGATGCATTTAACTTATATACGGCTTTGTTCGGATTAAAATTACAAAAGAAGCATAGCGAAGCAATCCGCAGTTATTTAAAGGGGCATGTAAAATCTGCTCTAGGCAGTAGCAGTGCAGCCTTTTCTGGTCAAGAAGGGCTTTGGGAACTGAATATTGCAGTTGATTGTATAGAAGGCTTTAATGATCAGTTATCAATCGAACAAGTATGTGAATTACTTTATGAATTTGTTGCGCAATTAATAAAGACTGTCGAAAAATAAATGACAGAAAAGTATTTATACAGTTTTGCCTGGCGAAAAGATGAATATGAACTTTCACGACTGGAAATGCGCACATTTTTTAATTTTCATGTAGAAGGTAATGTTTTAATGAGCCAGAAAAAAGTAGAACCAAGTCGAAGCCCTTATATGCGACTAAGACTTGATATACTACTTGAAGGAAATACGTTTGAACAACTTGTAGAAACTGCTAAACAGCTACAGTTAGGAGAACGGACTTTTAAAATTCATTGTTTAAATAATAGTAGAGATGCGATCGAGCCAGCTTTAAACCGTACGATTCGAAATGAGTATATGCTAAAGCTTAGCTATGCGATAGAAGCTGAACCGGATTTAGAACAGCCTGATATAGTACTGGGGTTAGCTATTCATGAGGGTACCTTTTATTTAGGGGAGCTTGTTGCCGGGGAGTCTGTATGGCTGAAGCATATGCAAAAGCCCGAAATGTACTCCACTGCGCTTAGTACGCGTGATGCGCGGGCTATTGTGAATATTGCAGCTCCATATCCGGATGGATTGAAAATTATTGATCCATGCTGCGGAATTGGTACTGTCTTAGTTGAGGCAATGAGTATGGGCATTAATATCGAAGGACGGGATATGAATAAGCGTGTCGTATGGGGTTCACGTATTAATTTACGCCACTTCGGATATGAACCGAATGTAGAGATCGGACCAATTGAAGAAGCGGAAGAAGGATATGATGTAGCAATTATTGATATGCCGTACAATTTATTTACACATATATCGAGTGAATTGCAGCAGAGTATAATTACAAATGCACGACGAATCGCAAAACGGGTCGTCATCGTAACAATCGAAACGATGGATGATAAAATCCAAAACGCCAATTTAACGATTAAAGACCGGGCTATATTGAAAAAAGGCAATTTCGAGCGTCAAGTTTTAATATGTGAATAAGTAGGCAGGAGTAATACCATTGCGATTACTTATTACGAACAAGGCAGTGTTAAAAGTCAGAAGACTGATAACACTGCCTTGTTTTTTTATAAGGTAATCAGTTAATCGAATGGAATACGCTGGTACCATGATGGAGAGTATTGGCTCACAATAGTGGAGTTGAATGACAGAAGAAAGACCACTTTTTTAAGAGAGTGGTCTACTGAAACTTAGTCTACTTCAATTCGTAGAGCATCAATTTTTTGACAGTCTACGATAAGAGTTGAACCCCGTTCTATTGTTGTATCAATAAAGAATGCACAGCAATTATTATGGTCAAATCTTTTAAAAACGACATCTTCTAATATTTTACCTCCGGATAAGAAAACGTCAACTTCTGTACCTTTTCTTAATTCTCTTAATAGGTCACAGATACAACCATTGCAACGACCTTTATTATTACCAGAATTTGATTCACTTCTACATTTGCTACAATTACAACCCATTTGTAACACCACTTTTCTTGTCTGTTTTTGTAAGGCTAGCATTACATTAATAGACTATGATTTGAAAATAAAAAAAGTTAGGTACGTAACTACATAGAATATAGAATTTTTGATAAAGAATTAGTAGGTAAAAGAACTAAAGTGTGCAGTAGTAAGGTTCGAACTAAATATGTATGTGAGGGGGGAACGATAAAAGGATCACTCTGGGGTGGCGGGAAAGTGATCCTCGTTACAAAATACATTAAAAAGATGACAAGCTATTCTTAATTGACCATAATCCCTAACACTTACTACTTTTTGTTAGCATTTTTTGTTTGGTAGGAAAGTAGCACCGACAAGAACTAAAAGTATGAAAAGTACGACGATTAAAACGAACGTTAAACTATTGTTATTGCTATAACTATTGTATCCACCATAACCACCATAGCAATTACCATATCCTGAATAGTCCATTAAAATCCCTCCTTCCGTCTTATATTATTCTTAAAAGGGGGAGAAAATAGGGCAAAAGTACAGGAATAAGTTTGTAGTGCAGATATAGTTATGACTCTTAAACGGGCTCTTCATTATATAGCAAATAATTACATTAGCTGTAAAACTTTTATTTAACAAAACAGCGCTTCAATCATTTTCCCTATGAATTGTGATACAGGGAAAGTCCGATAGTGTCGCTAATTGTAAGTCATTGTTTAATGTGTAATTTGGATAAAATAAATAAAAATGGAAATTATATGTTAATGTACTAATGTGCAATGGAGTATTCTGCATTCTCTTATAGAAGAAATATGGAAGCTTAGATGTACAAAAAATATTGGAGAGTGATAGAGTGAATTGGTTGAAGTATGTTATTGGATTATTAATAGTAATAGCTTTATGTACTGTTATTTGGTTTATTCGTCCTACGAATGATCAATTAGAGGTAAAAGTAAGTGCTCTAGAAGAACAAATTGGTCGTCATTACTTAAACGACCTCAGTTCATTGGAAAGAACAGCTGAGCAACTCCTGGAATATGATTTAAGTCTACCTATTACTGAAGAAAACGGAAAAATAATTGATGAACTTTCCCGAGATTTAGACACTATATTGGACAACCTCTTTTTTGAGCATCCGTTTATGTACTCAGAAGAAAGTACAATAATACATTCAAAATGGCATAATGAATAATCAAAAGCAAAATGGAATTTACCGTTTTATGGTAAAGAAGTTCCGCTTACAAAAGAAGAAGCTGCCGACTTATATCAAATTCTCCAGGCAAGTCGTTTCATTGCTAAGGATTTTAGAGATATTGTTAGGTACGCTAATCAATCCGCATATGATGCAATGCACGATAAAGAGCACGAAATGGTAGAAAGAATCAATTACCGTCTATCTATTAAATATTAATTTAACAATAAAATTTGAGGGGAATATTGTTAAAGAAGCACTTAAAACGTTCAGAGTTATTTCTGTGCGTTTTTGTTTACTGATTAATTATTGAAAAGTATTTTTACCCCCAAATCCCAAGTCTATTATAGCGAGTATGTTCCTATGTGGGCTACTCCCTGTGTAACAAATAATTCCATTAGAAGTAAAACTTTCATTAAATAAAACAGCGCTTAATTCATTTGCCATTTGCCAATCCTGTATTTTAAGGAGTGGTAAAGATGGAGAATCGTTTTTTCATTGGGCTATTTAACGGCTTAATTTTAAGCATCATATTATGGACGTCTATTTTTGGCTGGGTAAGAATACTATCCGGTTTTATTAAGTAATAGGGGGACATTGATAAATACAATTGTTTGACAGTGTAAGGAATCAATGATATATTTATCTCGAATTAAAGATAAATGAATTCGTGATAAAGAAGGAGTGAAACTTTATGAGTGAATTTGATAAACAGCTAAAAGCATTTACTGTATTACACCGAGCAACGACAGCCGTACATGAAGCAACGAAGAAGGATATTCAGCAAAGTGATTTAAATTTAACGGAGTTTGCTGTAATGGAACTGCTTTATCATAAAGGCGATCAACCTATCCAAGTCATCGGAAAAAAGGTATTAATTGCAAGCAGCAGTATAACGTATGTAGTCGATAAACTGGAGAAGAAAAATCTAATCAAACGCGTTGCATGTCCAACTGACCGTCGTGTGACATTTGTATCGCTGACGGACGAAGGATCTGCAATGATCGAATCCATATTTCCAACACATGAGAAAAAGATTGCGGCTATATTCGATGTTTTGTCAGAGGAAGAGCTACAAGCTTTAACCGATTATTTAAAACGGGTCGGCCTTCATGCAAATACTTTATAAACGGTAAACTTTATATTGAAAAAGAAAACGGAGGAATTACACATGAACCACATTAAAGGAATACACCACGTAACAGCCATTACGAGCAGTGCAGAAAAAAATTATGAATTCTTTACGTATACATTAGGTATGCGTCTTGTGAAGAAAACGGTAAATCAGGATGATATTCAAACATACCACCTGTTTTTCGCGGATGATAAAGGCTCTGCCGGAACAGATATGACATTTTTTGATTTCCCAGGAATCCCAAAAGGCACACATGGGACAGATGAAATTTACAAAACAGCATTCCGCGTCCCAAATGATGCAGCACTGGATTATTGGGTGAAACGCTTTGACCGTTTAAACGTAAAGCATGAAGGGATTAGTACACTATTTGGCAAACAAGTATTATCATTTGTTGATTTCGATGATCAGCAGTACATGCTTATTTCAGATGAAAATAATGAGGGCATTGCATCAGGTACGCCATGGCAAAAAGGGCCGATTCCATTGGAGTTTGCAATTACTGGCTTAGGACCGATTCATATCCGCGTTTCACAATTTGATTATTTCAAAGAGGTACTTGAAAAAGTAATGGTGATGCGCGAAGTTCAGCAGCACGGTTCATTGCACTTATTTGAAGTTAGTGAAGGTGGCAATGGGGCATCTGTTATCGTCGAGCACAATACAGAGCTAGCACCGGGACGTCAAGGCTTTGGTACGGTTCATCATGCGGCTTTCCGATTAGAAAATACGGAAGTACTGCATGAATGGACAAAACGTTTGGAAGGTTTTGGTTTCGGTACATCAGGTTATGTTGATCGTTTCTTCTTTGAGTCGCTTTATGCGCGTGTAGCACCTGGCATACTATTTGAGTGGGCTACTGACGGGCCAGGATTTATGGGCGATGAGCCGTATGAAACAGTTGGGGAATCGCTATCATTACCACCGTTTTTAGAAAGCAAACGTGAATATATTGAAAGCGTTGTTCGTCCAATTGATACAGTACGTTCAACAAAAACAATTGAAAAAGAGTATGAATAGTTTCTATTATATAAGAACGGAGAATGACTATGAACTATATTTTTAATAAAGGGAAAAGTGATAAGCCTGTATTGTTATTGCTGCATGGTACAGGAGGAGATGAAAACAGCCTACTTGCACTGGCAGAAATCATTGATCCGGAAGCATCAGTATTAAGTGTACGAGGAAATGTGCTGGAACAGGGAATGCCACGATTTTTCCGCCGTTTAGCAGAAGGTGTTTTTGATATGGAAGATTTGGCACTGCGTACGAAGGAACTCTATGAATTTTTAGATGACAAAGCGGTAGAATACGAGTTTGATCGCAACAATATCGTTGCAATCGGTTATTCAAACGGTGCCAATATCGCAGCAAACTTATTATTTGAATATGAAAATGCATTAAAAGGTGCGATACTGCATCATCCTATGGTGCCTAACCGTGAAACGACTGTTGCCAAACAGGGGGGGACAGCTGTCTTTATCGCAGCTGGTATTAATGACCCAATTTGCCCACAACAGGAAGCAACAGATTTAGAACGTTATTTGTTGGGTGCAGGTGCAAAGGTGACATTGGAATGGGAAACAAACGGCCACCAGCTTACGATGAGTGAAGTGCAAAAGGCGAAAGCTTGGTATGAATCGAATTTTCGATAAAAATATGGACCCTTTCTGATAGATCTTTCAGGAAGGGTTTTTACTGTTGTGTAGGAGATGTTTATTCCATTAATAAAAGGTGTTTTAATTACATAATTTGATATTTATGCTATATATATTAATAGGATGGAAGTTTTTTCTAACGGTTTTACGGAACAGGGGGATGAACGATTGCAAAAGAAAATAAAAATAATTGAGGATAGAAAAGCATTTATTTTAGCTATTGGTTTATTAATTTTTATTTGGATCTTTTTCAGTAATTACTGGCATTATCGATCGCCACCAATCGAGTCACTCACTGCAAAAGAGGTTATTCGTATTGTAGAGGAAGAGGGTTCTGAGCGCGAGTTTATGAAAATCGCTACTGAAAATGATTTTGATTGGTATGTTAGTAAGGGTGCTTTCTATTTTGGCAATAATATATCTAATTCACTCTCAGATAGAGGTTGGCATTATCAAAAGTCAATACCTTATTATAAACCGAACGGAAAACTGATACGTATTGAGGAGATTTTCACTAAAAATCAATTAGCCGGTAACCTAGGCACTACTCTCAAATTAGAATTATACAGTTGGGAGGAAGGAATTTTGTTTTTGAAAATACCTAAAGATATAGAATTTAAAAATGATTGACGAGAGAGAGAAAGAGGGAGTTCCCAATTAATAAGCGGAGAAATTCCGTTTATTTTATGAATTCCCTAAATTTTCATGAAAATAAGGGTAAAAATTCCGCTTATATGCCTGTGAACCCTGATATTTTGCTGCTTTTTAGTGAAATAAGCGGAAATTCTCCGTCTATTTAGCCGGATTTTTGAGTGATTTTCAAAATAAGTGGAAATCTTCCGTCTATTCTAAGAATTATTGGAATTTCCGTTGAGGAGCTTTTAAAAATAAGCGGAATTTTTACCTCTATTGTGCCGCACGCTCGATCGATCTATTAGCGACCTCACTTTATCCTTTGCATAAATTTATTTGCAACCTATAATAAATACAACGATAGTAAAAGCTTCTACATGAGGCAGACTATACTCGTGTTAGGAGGAAATGACATGCAAATACAGTTTTTAGGTACTGGTGCAGGAATGCCGTCAAAAGAGCGCAATACAAGTTCCATTGCATTCAAACTTTTGGAAGAACGAGGATCAATTTGGTTGTTTGATTGTGGGGAAGCGTCACAGCACCAAATTTTGCATACATCAATAAAACCGCGGAAAATTGATAAAATCTTTATTACGCATTTACACGGTGACCATATATTCGGCTTGCCCGGCTTTTTGAGTTCCCGGTCTTTTCTAGGTGGGGAGAGTGTGTTAACTATTTACGGGCCAGCCGGTTTAAAGCAGTGGATCGAACTAACGCTGCAATTGTCGAAAACTCATTTGACGTATCCCCTTGAATTTGTCGAAGTAACAGAAGGAATGGTATTTGAAGATGACAAATTTACCGTTCGGGCATTGCCGCTTCAGCACGTCGTTCCATGCTTCGGCTACCGGATTGAACAAAAGCCTATGCAAGGTGAGCTACTGATTGAAAAAGCGTTAGCGTACGGGGTGCCAAAAGGTCCGTTATTAGGCCGATTAAAAGCAGGTCATTCGGTACAATTAGAGGATGGAACGATTGTGGAAAGCAGTGATGTGACGTCACCTCCGCAGCCAGGATTTATCGTGGCGATTTTAGGGGATACAAAGTATTGCGAAAACAGTATCCGGTTAGCACAGAATGCGGATGTTGTGGTACATGAAGCAACATTTGACCATTCGACAATCGAACTTGCGGCACAATACGGACATGCAACCAATACTGAAGCAGCTCAAATTGCAAAACAGGCACAAGCAAAAAATCTCTTACTGAATCATATTAGCGCCCGTTTCCTGAAGCATGATTTAATCCCGTTTTTAGAAGAAGTTAAAGCGATCTTCAAAAACAGTTATTTAACGAATGATTTCAGCCAGTATGAGTGGCGGAAAAATGAATTGATTGAAATTGAATAAGCGAATTTAAATTGAGGCGTATAGTAAATGCTAGAATATTTACTATACGCCTCTCTACTTATTTGAGAAAAATCTAGTCATTTGTAGAAAGTTTTAGCTATAATGGAGAAAAGGGGGATGAATGATGCAGCAACCGACAATTTCACCAAAAGTATTACGATTGCTAGTTATTTTTCCAAATGTCATGAGTTATATTTTATTATTTGGAGTAGTCGTCTACATACGTACAAACCTAGATATGTTAAAGGCAACAGATAGTTTAAATACGTGGCTAATTATCGCCGCGGTATTAGGTCCGATTTCTTTGTATACGACATTTAGTATTGTGAAGCGGATTAAAAATGGAACGTTGTAAAAGATTCAGGTCCGCATAAGGGGTAGAAAATCACATTTTAAAACACTCGGTCATTTTTTTAACTGAGTGTTTTCTTTACTTTGATAAGAGACTTTAATTCATTATGACAGCAGGAGAGAAAATGAAAACCCCTCCACAAAGCAGCAGGATAATTATCAAGTGGGGAAATTAGGGAGGAGAAACTAAACTGAAAAATTTCATGATTGTCATATGTTTGCTATCCATAATTTTATGGGGATGTGAAAATCAGAGCAGAAAACCCAATCATCCAATAATATCAGAATCAATTGTCGCAATAAGTAATGTACAGAATTCTGATGAAGAAGTGATGCATTTTAATGTATCTGTAAAAGATTATGGGTTGGGTCCAGAACAAGAGTTTAGTATCCGAATTCGAATTCAAGACTCTAACATTAGTGATTTGATTAAAACTGAAACGATGGAATCCGCTGATACGTGGCAAACGCTATCTGAAAATTCAGGAGGGGTATTCGAAGTTTTCTTTATAGATTTCCGAGAGATTAAAGGCACATACTCCATTGAGGAAGTACAAAATCTTGTTGAAAATGAACAAGCAATAATCGTGGAACTTTATAATAGTAATGGTGTAATAACTCAAAGTGTGATGACTACATTTGAAGACCGTCGAGATCACTAAAAATACTTAGACTTCAAACGGGGTATATTCACATCTCACAATTAAGCTCATATTATTCAATTACAGGAGCTTTAGTTGAATAACAATCATCAACAATCTGGCGCTTTTCCTGAATGAAGAGCGCTTTTTTCATGAAAATGAACTTGTTTAATTGAACAATTAGGTCTTCAGTTTACAGGTCATAAATTTAAAACAAGGCAAAGTTAAAATATGTATAGTAGATTTTTTCATATTGTTTAACTTTAAAAGTTTTGAGATACTGTTAATTGAGGTGGATAAAAAATGAATAAAATACATATTTTGGTTAGTCTTCTTGTAGGGGCAGCGTCGGGTGTGAGTGCTACGTTTTTAATTATGAATAATGATGAAAAAGAAGTAGATTTGAAAATCGCTGAAAATGGAATAGCAAAAAGCGAAGAAGTATTTGTTTCAACAGTAGATATCTATAGCGGTTGGGAAAATGTTATTCTTTCTAAGAAGATTGATGAATGGCACAATGATGTTGGATTGTTTGACGACTATTTGATTCAAGAAATTATTCAATTAATGGCACATCAAAAGATTATCGCCAATGAAAAAGAATCATCAATAATGATAACACCAAAAAGAATTGATACACTTCTTCGAATGGTAGAAGAGAATGAAGATGTGTACGAACACGGTGATAAATATTTAGATATATTAAAACGATGGAGACAAGGTGACTTTGCAATGGTTGACGTTGACCATAATGTTATGATGCAAGTTCAAAATAATAATTCTTTGAATGGTAGAGCGGAAGGGATAGCAACAGAGGAACAAGAAATACATTATATAGCTCAGGTATTTGGGAAAAGTGTGGATAAAGTCTTTAATTCAAATACTTTAAAAGAATATGAAAAAGAAGAATCAATTGCAACAGAGGATAAGGATTTATCTTGGGTAGATGATGCACAAGCCGATATGCTTGATGCATGGAAAAGTGGCGATAAAACGTTTGATGAGCGTCTAATAGAAGAAGTGATGCTGAAAATGGCACACCAACAAGCTGAGGTTCATGTTGAAGACGGGTCAATAGAAATAACTTCAAAGCGAATAAAAAATTTAAAGCAGATAATCGAAGAAGATAAAAATTTCTTATTCCATTACGAATCATATTTAGGGATATTAAAGCGGTGGGAAAAAGGTGATTTTACAAAAATCCACGATGACCTTGTACTTCTACATTCCATTTATGACGGTAAAGAATAAATGCATTATATGGATGGCGCTATTATTAAGGATTATATTCGTTAAAAATGAAGCATTTATTAAATGATAAGTAGGTGTTCATACTGGGATATGTTATGGATTTACGAAAGCAGATTGGTACGGCTCCTATAATTATGGTGGGAGCTTGTGTTTTAATATTGAACGAAAAAACACAATTACTATTACAGCATAGAAAAGATAATCAAAGTTGGGGACTTCCTGGAGGTGCAATGGAATTAGGTGAGAGCTTGGAAGAAGTTGCAACTAGGGAAATGGAAGAGGAGACAGGATTAATCCCAGCACGGTTAGAGTTATTAAAAACATTTTCAGGTAAAGATTTTTATTATAAATACCCACATGGGGATGAGGTTTATAACGTTGTTACAGCGTTTATTTGTAACAACTATAAAGGTTCAATTAAATTCGATGAAACAGAAGCTGTTGATATACGATTTTTTGATTTAACAGATTTACCTTTACGTATTAGTCCACCAGATTATCTAGTGATTAAGGATTTCTTAACAACCTATCATTCAATTTAAGTGTAAGCAAAAACGCTCAGAAATTTTGAGCGTTTGTCGCTTCTTTCACTAAATTCTTCATAATCAAGTTTATTCCCCGCGAGCAAGTTCTCTAGACCGGTTTTCTGCGCTTCTGACACAGTTTGCAATTGTCTCGTTAAAGGACATCGATTCAAGTGCTTTAATCCCAGCCTCGGTCGTTCCGCCTGGACTCGTTACTTTTTTGCGCAATGTTTGCGGCTCGACATTACCGGATTTCAGCATTTCCGCAGATCCTGCAATCGTCTGAACCATTAGCTCCCGTACGACTTCCTTTGATAAACCGAATTCAGCTCCGGCATTTTCAAACGCTTCAACTAAATAGTATAAGTAGGCAGGACCACTGCCAGATAGAGCTGTTACCGCATGGAGTTTTTCCTCCTCAACTTCAATAACAGTGCCAACCGCTTCAAGCATTTGAATATAGAGTGCATGCTGGACTTTTGTTACATGTTGATTGAATGCAATACCTGAAGCAGACATGCCGATTGTAGCGGAAGTGTTTGGCATGACACGGGCAATTGGTCGGCTTCCAAGATACTGTTCCATCGTATCAATGCTGACACCTGCCAGTACCGATAAAATCGCGGTATCAGTACCTAAATGAGGTGCAATTACCTCCATAGCAGCGCGGGCATCTTTTGGCTTCATCGCTAATATAACGAGATCCGCATCGTGCAACTGCGAAGTATCCTCCATTAGGTTGACACCATAGGCTTCAACAAGCTCCTGTAAGCGTTCTTTATTGGACCGATTGGATATAAACAGACCCTTTGGGTTAACGACACTCTTTTTGATCCATCCCTGAATGAGCGCTTCTGCCATGGACCCAGCGCCGATAAATATAATCTTTTGCATATTGTTTCCCTCCGATTTTTAAATCCGATTCCTAAACGTTAAGATTATTGTTTTAAGAACATAAAAAAAGCATCTTCATCCCTACAATTAGTAAGGACGAAAATACATTGATTTCCGCGGTACCACCTTTATTCACACATAATGTGTGCAGCTTTAGCCTTTTTATCGCAAAGGGTACGGTTATGTTGTCATAACGGCTCAAAAGGAGGTTCGATTATTTCAGCGGGTTATGCCGATTTCAGCAAAGACGGCACTCTCTAAAACCTTAAAATAATGTACTTGGCTTTCTCATTGCCTGTAAATTTAGAATTATCAAAAATTATAGTGGTGTATTGAAAAACTGTCAACCTTTAACGTGACGAATTAGAAAAAAAGAGTTAAAATAAATGAATAGTCATTCAGAACGAGCAAGCCAAAGGGGATTAAAACATGAAAGTACATAAAATAGTTATTCCAACACCATATGCAGTGGGGGACGTAAATGCTTTTCTAGTAAAAGGAGATGCACTTACTTTATTCGATGCAGGACCAAAAACAGAAGAAGCCTATGAAGCGATCAAATGGGGTCTGCGCAGTGCAGGTTATGATTTAAAAGACGTGGAACAAGTCGTATTAACCCATCATCACCCGGACCATGCAGGATGGATCGATGCATTTCCAGGCGCGGAAGTGTTAGGGCATGAATATGTAGATTACTGGATGAAAAAAGAACCATCATTTTTACAGTATCACGAGCAGTTTTTTAAAAAGCTTCTAAAAGAGCAAGGTGTACCTGATAAATATGTAAACCGGATTTTACATGTAAAAGGGGAAATCGAGCTATTCGGTACAATTCCGTTGACAGGTTATTTAAAAGAAGGCGATGAAGTGCCAGGCCACCCAGGGATGAAAGTATACGAAACACCAGGCCATGCGCAAAGCCATTTAATTTTTGTTGAAGACGAGACAAGAGAATGTATCGGCGGAGATTTACTACTGGAACGCACATCTTCCAATCCATTAGTAGAGCCACCAATTGATTTATCAATGGAACGACCTAAATCACTCTTGCAGTATAATGAATCACTAAAACGCCTGAAAAACTTAGAAATTTCAAAAGTGTACTCAGGACACGGTGGGGAACTAACACAAATTGAGCCCCTTATCGATGAGCGTTTGGAAAAACAAAGACAACGTGCATTTAAAGTCTACGGTCTACTAGATAAGCCGCAAACAAACTTTGAAATGACAACACAATTATTCGAACGCATTTATCAGCAGCAATTAGGGCTGACGCTATCTGAGACGTTGGGGCAATTTGATTATTTAGTGGATCAAGGAATGGTTGAGATTGAGGAGCAGGACGGGGTTCAGTACTATAAGAAGAATTGAATTGTTTGATTTTGCTAAATAGGATGGAACAGGTATGGTCACACAGAAGATGTTTGAGGTTTATATGAAATGTCCGATTGCTCTAACTATAACAGGTTTTCCTTTTAATGAATTTGAAATATTAAATAAGTATGAAATTTATAATGAAAAATCATTAGAATTATACCTTTATTTTAAATCTAGAAATAGTACTAACTTTCAACGCTCTGACTCATGAGCTTTATTCACAAAAAAACCTCTATTACGAGGTTTTTTTGTTATGCTTTTTTTGTTTAACATCGTCCAATTGATGATGCAGTAGTGCAGTAGCCGGTCTGCTGTTAATGAGCTCTAGTAGCTCGATTGGATAGTCTCCCGCCTGGATTTCTGCCTTTTGGGCATCAGAAAGCCGGAACCATTCGCCGTTGAGTCGTTCCTTTTGATAGGTCTTATGGAACCACTTTTCGACGTCCAGTGGTACATGCGTAGGGATGAGGTGTAGCACTTCGATGGCATAGGGTGATTTCGCTCCGAGGCCGTTTACCACACGTTTCATCGGATCGTTAGCCTTTCCAATCTTCACGTAACCATTACTACCCTCCTCAATGATATACACATACCCTGCATACATATCGCCATACAAATTATAGAACGACTCTTTCAACCGCTTCTTCCGGTTCAGGTCAACTTTCGACAGATTATGCTTTTCAAGACGAAGTATCTTGTTTAAGCAGTCCCGCATCTTCTGGACGACCTTTCTCTGTAAGGCCAAATTGTAGCGAAGAAGTTCCTGACGCCGTATCTCAGCTTGTTTCCTCCTCTCCTGCCAGATATAGAGAATCAGAATGGTAATAAGGACACCAGAAAAGAAAGTCAGAACTGGGTGGTTAACTAATAATTGCCACACTACTGACCCAACAAAGAAAAGAATGAAGAGGAATGGTACTGGGCCGGAAACTTTACCTTTCATAGACTGTTTTGCTTTTTTTACAATCGTCATCGCCCCCCGCCTTTTTTCGTTATTGTGTCCAGAGGTGTTGTTTTTACTCGGAGCTGTATCATCGAATATGCTTTCTTGGAAATAATATTTTCTGGAAAAGTTAGGTGATGAATGATATTATTGCTCCGAATAATTATTACTTGCAACTGATTTATTCAAAATAGAAAGAGATGTATATAGACATTTGAGTTGGAAAGTTTTAAAAAATGTTAAATACTGTTGATTTTTGTGTCTTTTATCCTATACTTAGATTAAGTATAAAATACTGGAATTCATTGAAATATGGTGGAAATAAATATGGTAGGTTAAAAAAGATGTTACGAAAAAGGAGGAAGGAACTAAAAAATTAAAAAATAAGGAACTTCATAAGTAAAAGGTGTGAGGTTTTCTTTAAATAATACCTATGTAAATGGTAAAAATGTCGTAAATAATGTAGTTAATAGCAATAAAGAACAGTTAATAATGAGATAAAAGAACTTAGTAAGACCGTTGCGGTAGCTACATTAACGATTGACTTTTCAGATGCATTGGATGTAGTAAATGTACAAGCTGCTGAACCTGAAAATAGTGAAATGTATCATATTGAAATTTGATACTAGTATAAGGATTTAGTGGGAGAACAACATACTGTCTCAGGGGGTTAGTTAGAATCAAAGACAGTTACCATTTCGTCTGGAGATGTTGTCGAAGTAGTTTTCCTATATTTAGAAGTTAATTTACGGAACAATACTAGAGTCTACCTTAGTAATGTATAAATTTTTAAAGGACGTGAAGGTTTGCCTGTTTTAGTTGAAACGATCCTTCACAGCCTTAAATGGGACATGTCATTTCTACATACCTATAAAATAAAGCTATATTTTTGTATGTAAATATGATACATTTTTGTATATATTGATATTTTAGTAAAATAATCGTTCTCTGAATAGGTAAGTGTTACGCTACCATTTCTCAACGTGGACATTAAGCTTTCGCCTTCGTTGCACGAAGAAAAAGAGGGGCCTGTTTCCGACATAGTCGGACCTTTTAGGAGGCCAGGCATTTGCATACGCAAAATAGGATTATTTTACACAAGGTGCTGCGTGATTTATTGCGCAGCATTTGTTTTGGAAAAAAATAGAATGGATGATGAGAGATGAAAAAGATCAAGCCAATAATGCATCAGAAGCAAATAGCCGAATTACTAGGAGTTTCATTTCAACAAATAGATGATTTGTTACATGATTCCAATCGTTATCATTCATTTTCTATCGGGAAAAAGCAGGCAGGTCGTCGGACTATTTATGCGCCAAACGAACAACTAAAGTTTGTTCAGCAACAACTGTTAATTGCGCTTGAACAATATCCGATTCATCGACAAGCGTTTGGCTTTATGAAGGGAAAAGACTTTGTATCAAATGCCGCATTGCATGTAGGGAAAAAATATATTTTTACATTTGATCTTGAAAATTTCTTTCCATCAATTAAGCGAAAAACAGTAAAATCGTATTTCCATTCGCAGCTGCGCATAGTCAATTATACAGCTGAAATTTTAACGGAACTTATTTGTCATCCAGACGGCTTTCTGCCACAAGGGGCACCGACGTCTCCAGTTATGACAAATTTGATTTTGTATCATTTTGATCAGAAAATGGAAGATCTTGCTAAAAAATATCATTGTACGTATAGCCGCTATGCAGACGATTTAACGTTCTCAACGAATGAGGATCAGTTTCCAACGGCGATTGCTAAGCAAATCAGTGATTCGCGCTGGGAGGTCAATCCTTCCATTGTAGACTTTTTAAAGGTTTACGGCTTAAAAGTGCATCCTCAAAAGATTCATATGCAGCAACCGAATATGAAAAAGGTTGTTACGGGAGTCGTAGTTAATGAAAAATTAAATGTGAATCGCAGCTATATTAAGCAGGTGCGCGCGGCTATCTATAATTTGAAAACGAAAAAGGTATACAAGCAAGAAATTTGTAAGGTGCTTGGTCGACCAGAGAAGCATTGGCACTGGATGAAACGTGAAGAGATCATTCAGGCTTTCCGCGTGCTTCGTGGACAAATTGAACATATAGGAAATGTTCGAGGGAAAGCCGACACATATTATATACAGCTGTTAAAACAGCATCGGGCATTAATGGAAATTTATCGCTATAGAAAATTAATTTAAAGCAAATAATTGAATAGTGGATATCGAGAATAGCCAACAGTTTGCTTTACAGACTGTTGGCTCGTTTCAATTTGTAGGCTTTTTTACTGAAGAATGTCATAGCTGCTTCGTTTTCACTTTAGAAATTCCGTAATTAATTTTTTTATTTGATGATTTATAGAATAGAAAAATAGTAATATTAACCCATACACTGAACCTATAGCAGGAAAAAATGTTATTATATAACCAATATGCCAAATGATGAATTTTGAATTCCAAAGCTACAGTGGAAAAGGAGTTTTAGTATGCACGATGTTAAACTGGATGATGAAATTTTCAACCCCAAAAATCATTATAAACCTACACTTCACTTAGCAGATCGTTATCGTGAACGAATGATCGAAAACAGTTCGAAGGTAGTTGCGAAACATATTATGAATGCGACAGATGAAGAAATCGGTCATAGAGCCAATTATATGTTATTGTTTTCAATCTACGGTCGACCAGGAGAAACGCCGAACACAGAAGTTCGCTATTATTTCAACTGGGAAATCATTATCGACACAAAGAAAAAGACTATTATTACTTTGTATGAAGATAAAAAGAAACGTCCGTTACCAGCGCACCTATTTGGCGATTCAAAACAGCGCAAAGCTATTTATAAGCTTTGGTTTTTGAAAAAATTTGAAACGAATAGTAAGGATGAAGATGAAAAGTCATCGTTCTAAATCTCATAAATGTAGTGGTGCAGCTCCAGACGAGCAATCTCAACATGGCTTAGCATATGCATGATGTATCTTCATTGCTAATAGCGCGTCAACAACAAAGGCAACCGTCAAGCCTTGCCCCAATTTATAGCCGATTATTTTATGCAGAATCTTGATTTATAAGAAATACCATTTCAATGAAAACATTTTAATAGAATCCAACTATACCCCACTTGAAAGGTGTCGAATGAAATGAATTCTCGTAAACAGCCTTGCCCTTGTGGCTCTGGTCTTGAATATCGAAAGTGCTGTGAAAAAAAAGACAAAAAAACTGGCCGACCAGCTACACGTACTTTCACTAATAATCAAATAATGGAAAAAGTTAAGCAAATAAATGAAATTGTACTCCACCTTTGTTTAGCTAAAATTGATGATACGCTTGAACAGCTTATGGATAATCTTGATGAAGAAGTCCAACGCCTCGTTCAAGATGTATTGATGAATGATGGGAAGCAAGCACTGATGCGCATTTTAAAAACTGTGCCAGATGCGATGGCTAGTAAAAAAATTCAATATTTATACATGAATGAACTTCCTAAAGTCATTACAAATATGTTGATCGAAATGTTGCATACAGCAAATGATACGAAAAGAGAACGTTATGAAAAGGGACAACCAGCGATTCGTATAGACTTCGCCCACGTTACAGCGGAGGAAGACTTTACAATACAAGATGGCTGCGTCACGTATGTTGGAAATGATGTATTTGTAAATATTCCAGAAACAGTGCGCGGTGAAACCGTAATTGGTATTGCAGAACAAGGATTTGTTAATAAAAGTGAGATACAAGCTTTAAAACTTCCATCGACCTTGAAGCATATTTCAGATCGAGCATTTGTTGATTGTACCAGCTTGTATTTTATTGAATGGAATGAAGAGCTTGTTCATATCGGCAAGCATGCGTTTAACGGGTGTATTAAGCTAATCTCGGCTATTTTGCCACAGTCAGTTCAAGTAATTGATAGTTATGCATTCAATGAATGTAAAAACCTTGTACGAGTTGATTTCCCTGAAACGATGGAGCATATTGGTACATTTGCATTTTCTGAAACAACATTATGCTATGTTGTGTTACCTAAAGGGCTAACGTTTCTATCGAATGCGGTCTTTTCTGATTGTCAACAATTAGAGTTTGTTCGTATACCTGAAGGAGTTGAAGAACTTTATATGAATTGCTTTGCTGGCTGTACATCGTTACGTCATATTGTACTACCGACTACTGTAACAACTATTCAGGCTATGGCATTTGTGAATTGTTATCAGGTGAAGCAGCTTATGTTACCAAGTAAATTAAAGGAAATTCATCCGAGTGCATTTAATGGGGTGAGTGAGAACGTAGCGATATATTCAACATTTTCTCCAAAAGAATCTCTTCCTGTAGCAAACGTGCTGCTGATGCCACAGCAAGATGATTTCAAAGTAAAAGCATTGCAATATTTCTTCGCATCCAAAAACTGGAATGAATTAACCCGCGAGGAATATGAGCAAAAGCAGGCGCAATTATTACGCGATGTTGAAAATATGTATGAAATAATTTTAGGATTGCGCGAGCCTAAGGGACCATCGATTAATGCACAATACATGCGTCTAATGGATGAAGGGGTTGCCTTTAAACGTAACGGTCGTTATGAGCAGGCGAAGGAAACGTATATACAAGCAATTCGCCTAATTCCAGAGCGTTCGGTAGCGTATTACAATTTAGGTAAAGTGCTCTATATTTTAGGTGACTATAATGCAGCTGTAAAAGCATATCGCACTGCACTTGAGCGCGAGCATGAAGTTGAAGAAACAATGTACCATTTAGGACACGCACTATTAGACCGTGAAGTTAGCTCAAATGAGAAACATATCGTTACACATTACTTACAGCGCGTAGATCCTGCGATGAAACGACAATTTAAACAACCTACTAAGGATGAAATTGAACACTACGATAAAAAATGTGTAGAAGCGGCAAGTCATTATATAAATTCGCTTGTGTAGGTGATATCGATGAAAATAACAAAAGATTTTTTCAAGCATGTTCCACGCGAAAAGCAGCAGGCTGTTTTAGACCGCCTGCAAAGCTTTTCTGAGCAAATTATTGCAGCAAATGTGTTTCATTCCATCCCAAAAGGGTTTTGGATTCGAAAAGTAGCAGGCACAAATATTTATAAGTTTCGCGTTAATATTGGTGACCGTATTTTATTTACGTTTAACGACGATCGAACTGTAACGTTTTTAAGCTTCGAAACGCATGATAATCAAATTCGAGCAGCTAAAAATGTAACAGCATTTCAGCAAGTAACGGACTTCCAAATTTATTTAGGACAGTATGAAAATGATATGGTCGATGAGGCGATTGATGATTACGTAAAATATGAATTAGCTAGTAAGTTGATGCAAATTGAGCAAGATGAAGTATTAGAAGATGAGTATATTTCGTTAGTAATTGAAGATGAGCAGCTACGAAAGCAGCAGGCAGTTTTTACACGCGAACAGTTTGAATGCTTGAACGTTCTCGCAGACAACACAATAATATTAGGCTGTGCGGGCAGTGGCAAAACAAATATAGCCCTTCGTAAAATTGCCATGCTAGCACCCTATGAGCCAACCGATTACGTTACGCATTCACAATATTTAATGAACGATGTGAAGCAATATTATAAAGCGAATACATCTGATCATCAAGTGCGCTTTTATTCACTAGCCGCCTATTTTGCGGAAGCCTTACAGCAATCTTACATTGTAATTTATGAAGAAGATTTTTATCGTTGGTATAAGACAAGCAACTTTCATCAGCTAACTTCCTTGTTGCCGGAAGAAGTGCACGCGGAAATTTATAGTGTCATAAAAGGGTCGATGGTCGAGAAAATAGCATCAGAGCAGCAGTATATGCAACGTAAAAGTAATTTAACGACTGCGTTAAAGCGTGAAATTTATTTTATCGCATGTCAATACGAGCGCTGGCTTTCGCAAAATAAATATGTCGATCTTAATGATTTAGCCTATTTCGTATTAGAGAGAAAAGTGACGATTAAGCGTTATCTAATTGTTGACGAAATACAGGAGCTTACGCTGAAGCAGCTGACAGCACTTTTACAGCTTTTAGCCCAGCGCAAAGCATTATTTTTAGGCGATACAGAGCAAGCATTAACCAATCATTTATTTACAACGGATAGTGTAACAACACAACTTACGAATAATAATAAGCATTTTGTATTACGTCAAATGAATAAAAATTTCCGCTCAGGTGATCAAATTATTGATGTTTTAAATAATGTAAAGACACTAATACCACAGCCTAGTATTGCACATGAGATTGCGGTTCGACAATCAGATAAGCCTAAGCTTTTTGTAGGGAGTTTGGATGAGACTATGTTCGAAACGATTTCGAATGACCCGGAGGCGATTATCATTGTGCCTACATTCGAGGACAAGGAGCAATTTTTATCATTAGGCATTCAACGTGTATTTACCGTGAAGGAAGTACAAGGCTTACAATACAAACGTGTTTATTGCTATAACTTACTTCGTTTCGTTAGTGATTCTCAAATGCGAAGCACACCATTTCATCATCTTTTCTTTCACAGTTTATACGTGGCTGCTTCTCGCGCGGTATTCGAGCTCGTATTTATTGAAGAGGAATATAATACGCAGCTACTTAAGCCTGAACTATTAATGCCCACTCAAACATTGCAATCTCTTGATCAGACTGTGCAACATTTAGAGCAATGGCTTGAAGAAGGGCAAAAATTAGAGCGTCTCGGAAAGTTTGTACAAGCAATAGATGCTTATAAGAAGGCCAATGATTCTAAGGCAGTTGAACGCTGCAAAGCTATGGTTGATCGCCAATTAAATTATAATCATACTCAAAACTATAGGACGGTAATTAAGTTTGACTTTGTTGTAGATTGTGCTGAAAAAATTGAGCAAGTGCTTCAACAATTTGCACAATTAGGAGTGCAATTAAAAGGGGCAACTCAATCATTCCATCGCTTAGAAAACGGGCGAATTGAATTCGAAAATTTATATATATCAAGTACGATGAAAGCAGCACAAATCAGTGACAAGCTTTTTGCACTACACAATTTGTCAGATGTGAATCGCCAGTCATTGGTTTTATGTGGTGTCTTGTATGAACAGGATGAACCTATCTCAATCGCTACAAAATGGAATTTACAAAATGCATATGATTATGGGCTTTGTTGTACTTTTACCGCAGACGGAACAGTACAAATCGAGCCACGGCATATGCCTGCTGAATCAAACCTTGTTCGTCTGAAAAAAAGTATATATGAGAAGGACCCATTATTTAATGGACTATATGAAAAAACAAAGCTCATCCAACTGATTGAAACATCTCAAAAAAATCAATCAGCTGATGACATTTTAGACGATATTTTTTCATAAGGAAAAGTACCAGGTACAAAAACAATTCATAAAATACGCCTTTCTCAATGGCTGAGAAAGGTGTATTTTTATGAATTGTAGTAAATAGTGTGAGTACCTGGCACTTAAATCTTTGGTCTATTTACAGCATTCTTCTCGATCATTTTAACGAAATCAATTAAACAAGTGAAGCATAGATAAAACGATACCTGTAGGTCGATTAAACGATCTACAGGTATTTTTAATAAAGTGATATAACGTTTCAGGTGTAGAAATTGTTATCTTTGTTTTATAAATAAATTATTATAATTTGAGATGAATTACTTGAACTACGGATGAAGCTTATACTGCAATTCATTTAAATGGCAATTTACGTCTTGAGATTGGTTTTGATAGAAATTATGCACCGCCGCGCCAAAGCTCGTATAACCTTCATCCACTTCTAATTCATCGTACGCTTCTTCAATTGTATCGATTGTGTATGTCATTAAGTAGCCCTCCTAATTATAAAGTAGGTATGTCCATCACTTGCGTAAATAAATGCCATGTTTGTTGCAGTTTATTTTTTTGTGGTACGTAAATAATCGTTGCGTCGCGACCGCGTGTTAGAAGGACACGGTATGCATTAAGCTTCATTTGTAGTGGATCTTTTGCGCCATTTTTCGTATAAAAGGCGCGCCACTTTGAACCGTCCCAGCATAAATCCTCATCCCAATGAACGATCGCTGTATCCAGCTCAAGTCCTTGTGTTTGGAATTCTGTAGCAGCGTACTGTAGGTTTTTACAGTAATAAGCGCTATTTGGGTAATTGAAATAAGCAGTAGCAGGTTTTGGTGGTACGTTACGTCCACCAAATGGTACAACCTCTACATTTTTTAAACGGTCTGCACCAGAGGCACATAAAATGCCATACGTTTTAAAATCATCGGTATATAAATTTTGTAGTTGTTCTGTTGCACGCTGCAAGTCGTTTGTTACGAAAATAGGGTAACGTTGCTCTTTAAGGGGTTGCTTTAACAATTGAGCACTTTCAATATCTCCATCAAGCAAAGCATTCACAAACGCATAGTATTTGAGTGCGGCATGTGAACGCAAGGAACAATTTAAATGTAAGTGTTCATGTTGTTCATAATGTTCAGCATTACTGAATAAATGGTTTTCATGTTTCGCATGAACAGTAATTCCTTGATTTTGAATCGCCGTATTCCATAAACATAATCCACTTTCCTCACCTAAATGAATCTCCTGACCATCACCAATTAATCCAATGATCACACTCCAAGGCTTATTCGCTTTAGCTATTTGAATAATGACGTCGGGTTCGCTTAAATGGCCATTCATTTTTTGTGAGTCCCAGGCACGTTGAGCTTCGTCGAAAATGATAATTTGCTCATGAGGTGTTTTACCATGCTGTAAATAATCACGCTTATACCCATATAGCGATTGAACAAATGTTTTATTGTTGAGGGTATCTTGTAATACTTCTACTAACGGGCCATTTCCTGATAGATAAACTGAATTTGGTGTGTTATGTGCGATCTTTAGTCCTAAAAAGGTTTTTCCAGCACCAGGCTCACCTGAAACTAAAATGAGATGGTGTGAATTTGTTTGGCGCGCTTCTTCAATAACAGATTGAATGGTGTTATAGACATTCTCAAAATTACTGCTATCAATAGCTTTAATACGCGGCAAATTTTCATTGTTTAAAATAGCCCGGGAAGCCTCCAGCATAGAAGGAGAGGGTTGATATGTACCTGCTAAAAATTGATCTGCGGTAATTATATTGCTTATACTTCGTTTAATAAGTCCATTAATTAATTTATGGAGACTATTTTGAGACGCTAAGTACACTTGGAATTCATTCTTCGGCACCAATGCATCACTGGTATGGTTAGTAAGTAGTAATACACCAGTTACCTTCAGAGAATGTTGCAGGACTGTCGAATGATAATGCTCGATATCACGTACATAAAGTGAAGTTTGTAAGTATTCTGCAGTACTAACAGCGTTATAGCTTTTGCACTCAATGACAAGTACATGGCCAGGAAGTAACAACAGTACATCTGGACGACGCCCGCTTCCGCGCAAAATTGTGTACTCGAAAATAAGCCAGCCATCAAGATCGTTGTAGTTTTCTAAAATTAATTGCAGCTTTTCGAAGCAGTCTTTCCAGGCTCTTTTCTGTGATTGTATTTTTTCTTGTTCATCTTGCCATTGTTGTGAATTGAGTGAACCGTATACAGAAGAAGTTAATGTTTGAAGGAAATCATGTAATGAGAGTTGTAGAAATTCTTTGATTGTACCTTTCCAGCCATAGTTCATTGTGTTCACCATCCTGTTAATAGAATAATACGATAGAAATTAATTTGATTTCCTATTTAATTATACTTGAAATAAATGTATTTTAAATATAAAGACCTATTAAGTATATAAATTGGGAGGTATGAATTGCATAAAAAAGTGAGTTCTAAAATTTAAAATTAAAGGTAAATGTATGCCATCATAGTATAATTGAATTAATAATATGGATTCATACTATTAGGGAGGCAATTCTATGACAATGACACGTCCGTTAGCAATAAATGAAGTTATAAATAACCAGCAACTTTGTGAGGTATTTTTATGTGCACCACAGGGAGGTATGCGTAAGTCAAATCGTACGAATACGTTGACGCTTATTTCGGATAAGACAAAGCTTTATGATGATAAGGTTGTGGGGGATATTTATCACTACACGGGTATGGGTCAGAGTGGGGATCAGAAAATGAGCGGTCAAAATTTAACATTAGCTGAATCCGACAATAATGGGGTCGAGGTTCATTTTTTTGAGGTAATGAAGCCAAGAGAATATACATATCGAGGACAGGTAGAGCTTGCAGGTGAGCCTTATCAGGGGCAGCAAAAGGATCAAGATGGAAGAGAGCGCCTTGTATGGATTTTCCCTCTGCGGTTAAAGGATAGTAAAGCAAAATTTACAAAACTAACATCAGCTATGAATGATAAACAGGAGTTGCAGGAAGAATTTAAAGAAATTGTGGAAGTTGATAACCTACCAATACCTCAAACTGAAAAAGAACGCTTAATTAAAGGGCGAATAGGTCAGGGGAAGTTTAAAGAATTTCTTATCGAGCGTGAATGTAAATGTGCATTATGCGGTGTTACAAATCCACGAGTTTTGATTGCAAGTCATATTAAACCATGGAGTGTTTCTACAAATGAAGAACGCCTTGATGTGAATAATGGGCTATTACTATGTCCAAATCATGATGCATTGTTTGATAAATATTTAATTTCGTTTGATTTACAAGGAAAGATTGTAATATCACAAACATTAGATGAAACAGCTCGAATGTTTTTGAATGTTCATAATGGGTTGCGAGTAAAGTTGAATAATATGCAATTGGGTTATATGAAGGAGCATTATCAAAAATTTAATTTAATCAATGATAAAAAATAGAATGAATTCTTTATGGGTGGGAGAAGGAAAATGTAACGAATCTTAAAAATATAGTAAGTAAGGGGAAAAGATAATGCCTTGTAAAAGTTGTGTAGTTTTGGAATTACAGTTTGATATTTTGTTAAAGGAATCAAAAAATTTATCGATGATACCGATATTAGTCAACCACTTTCAAAGAAGAGATCTAATGATTAAAGTCATAGATGATAATCAGGTACTCATTAATGAATCAGGTGTAAGAGAACTTTTAGATTTTAGTGAACACTTTATGGATATAGAGAATCTCTATTTCCGTTTTGAGGAGAATGACTGGAAACCTATCAAGGAAATAGAAAACATTTTAGACATGAAGTGGATTGATGAGGTTATACATAGAAAATCCATTGTTAGCTATTCGCAACCTATTGTAAATTCAAATGAGGAAATTTACGCTTATGAGGTGTTATCTCGATTTACACGTGAAGATGGAACCCTTATATATCCAAATGAAGTTTTTACAGCTGCCAAAAGTCGTGGACGTTTATATGCTTTGGATCGCTTATGTCGAATGGCCGCTGTTAGCTACTCAGCGGTTTTGAAAAAAAAGACTTTTATTAATTTTATTCCGACTTCAATCTACTCACCTGAGTTTTGCTTACAGTCAACGGTTAAACTAGCTAATACATTAGGAATTGATCCAAATCAACTTGTATTTGAAGTGGTTGAATCGGAGCAAGTAGATGACATAGAACATTTAAAGTCTATTTTAAATTACTATAAAGAAAAAGGTTTCCAATATGCTTTAGATGATGTCGGTGAAGGTTACAGCACATTGGAAATGCTAAAAGATATTCAACCTCATTATATGAAATTGGATATGAAGTATGTACAAGGTGTAAGTGCCGATCACGAAAAACAAAAAATTGCTCAAATGTTTTTAGAAAAAGCAATTGAAGTTAGCGCTACACCATTAGCAGAGGGAATTGAAAGCAGAGAAGATTTTGAATGGTTAAAGCAATGTGGTTATCAACTTTTCCAAGGGTACCTATTTGGAAAACCTAGCATTGAGCCTAAAAGATAGATAGTGGAATTGATAGAATAAACGGCATGAAGTGCCAGGTTACCTAGGTATGAAAGTATTCAAAACTCTGTCATACACAAAGCTATTTAATTTTTGTTGGAGACGAGACAAGAGAATGTATCGGCGGGGATTTACTACTGGAACGCACATCTCCCAATCCATTAGTAGAGCCACATTTATTAGGATTTACTTTCTAGATAACTTTTAATGAGATTATCGAGATAACAAAAGTAGTTGAGCAAATCTATAGTGAGTTGTAAGAGTAACAAAAGGATTAGGGGAATACCTCTATCACGAGAGATGTTCCTCATTCTTTTAAGTTTGTATTTAAAGTATGGACAAAAGTAGTTAACTTACGAAAGGTCATCCAAGCTGTATTTTTTATTTAAAATAAAAAAAGAAATTGAATTATGCTTGATGTAAAGGAGAATCAACTGGGTTGATTGAGAAAGAGATATTAAATGAAGACTTATTTATCGATAAGGGTACTGGATATGCGGTATTTAATAGTAAGGTTAATCCAACTAAAAGGTATTTTTTAGAGAAGCGATGGAAGAATGAAGGGGAAGTATTAGCAATAATAATGACAAATCCTAGCAACGCAAATGCCCTTGGTAGCGATAAGACTGTTGAGTTTTTGATGGAGTATGCGAGCTTTAATGATTTTGCAGCTTTACATGTAATAAATATTATTCCAATCATCAATGGATATAGCGCAAAAGTTAGTAAAATAGAAAAAGAAGTACTTGAAAAGAATGTTGTGGAGAAAAAATCCATCCACTACATTAAAACAACAATTGAAAATGCAGATAAAATAATTCTTGGGTGGGGAGATTTAGGACATAAATATTTCAAATATCTAATTAAAGAGGAGGAAGAATTAATAGCGACTTTTAGGAATAAAATGGATGTGACATTTGCTTTTGGATTTGGAGCAAAAGATAATTTTCCAAAGCATCCTAGACCTAATAATGCTGAAAAGTATGTATTTCAAAAAGATAGTAAAGTTTATAATGTAAAAGGAAAGATGGAAAAGTGGTTAGGGATTAAGAAGAAGTAGTAGTTGATGAGTATGTTTGAAAAAATTGCTTATTTAAAGTACGAAATTAGTGAGAGCTAATTTCTATAAACCTTTGCTATTAATTAATACATTCGGAATCCGTACCATTCACCTCTTAGTGAGTTACCAAAAGAGAAACTAAGTAGTACGAGAGTGGGTGTAAGAATGGATGAATTAGTACTTATAGAAGACCTTATAGAAGTAAAGCAAAATATGATTCAATTCAATAAAGATATAAAAGAAAATGAAGAATTGAGAAGAAGATTCCTTTCTCACTTTAGACAATGGTATTACATCAAAGAGTTAGACATGTTTGCTCCCAGTAAATATATTGGGTATAAAAATATGAATGTTTTAAAGTATAACAATAAGGATGGTACTGGTGCAGATGGAAGGAAAACTGAAGCTGTATTGAGAAATTGGTTTGAGAAAAAGGATATACCAGAACTATTAGAAGAATTGCAAGAGAGAATGAATGGGTATGGAAAAGTTAAAATAAATTCAGAGATACATATTTTGAAAGAGGAAATTAAACAAATTGAATATGAACTAGCATTAAATAAAAAAAGCAATAGTGAAGGAATACCTGCAATTAGACTTTTACCGATGTCTGCAGATGATCCAGAGTTTGGTGAGAAAACAATAGAGGACGTACAAGAATGGTTTACTAATGAACTTCCATATAGAGTATATAATTTCAAAAGAGGAATGGGTACTCCTCCAGGGACTTTAGTATTATTTCAGTATAAAGGCCGTGTAATAGCTTCAGCTATTCTTGAAGAAAAAATATTGTATAAAGAGAGAACAGAAAGAGGATATAGTGGAGCATACAATTTTGTTCCTTCATCCATAGCTATATTTACACCAATTAAACCTAATGAACTAAAAAGTGTTTGGGATAAATTTAAAGGGTTTAATCAATCCTCTCAAAATTTGGATATTAATCAGTTCAATTCTTTTAGTAATCTTTTATTAAACAAAAATTTTAGATATGTTCTTGAAGAAAATCGAGATGAAGAATATTTTCAAGAAGAAATTGAGAGAACAGAAATTGATTCCTCTATTTTAGTTGAAGATATACCTAGAGAACCAATAATAGGTAAATACAATCATTCTCTAACAATCAAATGGAAGAGAAACCATGTTACCTCTAAAAAGGCTATTGTTTTGGCTGGCTTTAAGTGTGAGTATGATAATTCCCATATGTTTTTTAAATCATCTACATCAGGTGAAAATTATGTAGAAGCACATCATTTAATTCCAATGGAATTTCAAAAGCAATTCGAAAATAGTTTAGATGTTGAAGCGAATATTATTTCTCTATGTGCTTTATGCCACAAAAAAGTACATCACTCAACAATGGAAGAAAAGAAACCAATACTTAAAAAATTATTTTTAGAAAGAAGAAATAGGCTAGAAAAGTGCGAAATAAGTATTGAGCTATTAGATTTAATAACTATGTATAAATAAAACCTACTTTTAGAGCCTTTTTAAAGCAAAGAGAGTTCAAAAATATGTTGAACAAACGCTTTGCGCCAGGACTTAATCAACACGAATTTTATGGAACTGTAAAGGGATATTTCAGTAAGTTGTTAATTCGTTAATTGATAAATTAAAGAAAAGAAATAAGAAAAAGCCTTCCGCAATGATTCTGATGGAAGGCGTACTTTTTACCTCCTTATAAATCCAATTTAGATTCAAAAATTCGTTTCAATTAATATTCATTAACATCGCCATGTTTTCCAAAGTTTTTTAAAAATGGAACTGTTCATAGTATTTCGCTAATCATTTAGTTTCAGCATAAAGTGCAAGTGGAAGTTGTATATCATTTGAAAATTTAATGAGTTCGTTGATAATATTGGAGGTTGAACCTTTAATCTTTGAATGTAACTGTGCAATTTGAATAACTTCTTCACTTTTTCAATTCATGGATAGTAAGCTCAGCAAATAAACCCTTGGTGGTTACAGAGAACTATCAATGGCTACAAAATGTATATGAATCATTTTTGAGTAGCTAAGGGTAACCGATGATATAATTAGGAAAAATCAGGAGGTTATTCAAATGGAATACAATGATATTTTAAAACAATATGAACACGATAAAGATATTAAAGCTGCTTTTAACAGGGGATATAACCATGGTAAAAAAGAAGCGAATTGGACAAAAAAGAGAAATGACAACCTTGAATCTACTTTGAAAGCTTTTATAGGGTATGAAAATGAATGGTTAATGACTAATCCAGCCTACAAAAAATTAAATAATAGTGATTTAATACAAACTGTTAAAGAACAAAGACAATTATTAAAATGGTTATTTGATAATTTAGATGAAAATAAAAAACTGGAGTTAAAAGTAAAAGTAGATGATATTATCTGGAACGAGGAATATACAGTCATTTTAGATTCAATAAAAGAAATAAAATTAGATTAATTTCCTATAATTTTAACTTTAGTGTTGCCGTGCCACAAATACGATTATGAACTATATTTAATAATGAAAAAGAATGAGCAAAAGCGTGAACTAAAGAGTAGAAGTACTCCAGTATATTTAATAGAACCCCTTTATTGAATTAAAGGGGTTCCCATTCCACTCAAATAATATCCAAAGTAGTCAATTTCTCACTGATGCTTCTGTATAACTTCAATTATCTCCGCACCAAAAGAATTAATTTTCATTTCACCAAGTCCGGTAACTGTTTTTAATTCGTCTAGGCTTCTTGGTTGCTTTAGTAATAAATCGTCTAACGTTTTATTAGTAAAGATGTGAAATGCTTTCATGTTTTTTTCCGTTGCTAATTTCATACGGAACTTTTTTAATGCTTCTTCTAATTCAGTATAATTTGGTTGGATGGGTGTAATGGTTACGCTACTTTCACTTGGATTATTTATTGTTTCTTCTAAAAGTTTGATTTCCACTGTGTCCATTTCTTCATCAGTGTTCGTATATTTAAAATGCGAGGCTTTAATATATTCGCTCATTTCTCCCATACGGTTATCCATAAAGTGAACGGGAGAAGGGTTTTTTAGTTCTCCTTTTATAAACTCAACTAAGCCGTCTACGCGCAGTATTTTATCCTTTACATGTTTACTCGCTTTTTTTGTATTAATAACGGTTCTGTTATTTGTAAAAACAACGACACTTTTAATAGGTGTTCGGTTAACAGCCCCCATGTCCTTCATATACGATTCAAATATTTCGACTTGTCTTTCCACTTGGCGAACGGGACTATAGAATCCCTCCTGAAATGCTAATTTGTTGCCTTTATAAGCTTGTCGAATGAATTCATCTTTCTCATTGACTAAAATATTGCCAAAGTAATTTTTCACTTCAATTATCAATAGAAACTTCCTTGTAAGCACTACAAAGTCAATTTGAGCTTTTAAATCATTATGAAAGACATGAACATCGTGCAGTATATGTAATGGTAAAAACGAATTTTGTAATTCAAAAAGGACACTGTTTTCACCTTTTAACCCTAATTCTATTAGCTTTATTTTTTCATTAAGGGATTTTTGTGTACTCACATCTTGTGTATGTTCTAGTTCTTTTTTATATTGTTCAATTAGCTGAACACTTTCTGTCGATTCTTTGACAAGGATAGGTGTTTTTAATTTTTCTTTGTCCGTTAAAGCATTTGCCATTCTTTTAAGAAAGCCAACCTGTTTGAATTCCATGTAATTTATACCTCCGATTATTGCTATAATAAAATGTATATAATTTACATTTTATCACAAATATTCAATATAGATTAGATTGCAAAGAATTCTACATTAAATGTTGAGGTTTTCTTTGTGTGGTAACAAACGGTGATCAAGAATATGCTGTCGTTTTAGTAGAAAAACAGAAAAACCAGTCACCGGCAAACAACGGGAAACTGGTTTTTCTTCTTATTTAAGTGTATCTAATAATTAAGCCGTCTTCTTAATCTGCAACGCCATTGCAGCACCAAAGAACTCATAATGAATCTTCTCTGCTGGTACACCTAGCTCGACCAAATATTGAATCACTGTTTCCATGAATGCAGTTGGGCCACATACATACACTTCCATCCCTGGTACAAGGAATTCCTCGATTTGAGCTTTTGTTACATAGCCGTCTAGATCTGAATAAACCGCTTTGTATTTACCATCTGTAGCTGCTACATTTTGTTCGATTGTTTCTTTAAACGCCGCTACATTTTCGTTTCGGGCACATTGGATGAATGATGCTTGGCGGCCTTCCATAGTTTTAAGCATGCCTTGTAATGGTGTTACACCAACACCGCCGCTAATAAATAGAACCGGGCTATCATTTTGTACTAATGTGAACACACCTGCTGGAGCACTAACATCGACTTTCGTGCCGATTTCTGCGTTGTGCAGGAAGTTTGAAACAATGCCGTTTGGTGTTACATCGTCTTCACGTTTAACAGAAATGCGGAAATAGTCTTCCGTTCCGTCTGTAATTGTGTATTGACGGTTCATTAAGAACTCTTCACCTGGTACTTGTGTACGTAATGTAATGAATTGACCAGCTTTAAATGCAGGTAATTTCGCTCCATCTGCAGGTTTTAAATAGAATGATTTTACTGCTTCGCTTTCTTCAACCACTTCTTCAATCGTAAATTCCTTGAATGCGCGCCAGCCTCCAGCATTTTCTGCTGCTTTGTATAAATCTTCTTCCACTGAAATAAATACATCCGCAATGACGCCGTAAGCTTTACCCCAAGCATCGATAATTTCATCAGTAGCTGCGTCTCCAAGTACTTCTTTAATCGCTGCTAATAAATATTGTCCTACAATCGGATAATGCTCTGGTAAAATACCTAAACTTACGTGTTTATGCGCAATTTGAACAACAGCTGGAACGATTGCTTCTAGGTTATCGATGTGAACTGCTGCTGCATACACTGTGTTTGCTAAAGCCGTTTGCTGACGGTCTTTCTTTTGGTTTGTATGGTTAAAAATGTTCAGTAATTGTGGATTGTCTTTAAATAGATTTGAATAGAAAGTTTTTGTAATAGCTAATCCGTGTACCTCCAATACTGGTACTGTAGATTTAATTGTATCAATTGTTTGTTGTGCTAACATATAGCGCACGTCCCCTCAAAATTTGGTTAGTTTCTTTCTTGCACACTCAATATACTGCTGAGTAAAGTTTAAAGCAATATAAAAAATACATCTTTAACAAATCTGTCACAAACATATATCTAAAATACATCTTTTAAAATTAAGTCGTTCTAGTCGACCAAACCTTAGAAAATGTTATACTGAAAGTGAAGAAAGATGGTGAACAGCGTGCGCTTAACAGTATATACAGATTATTCTTTACGTACGCTCATGTATTTAGGTGTACGTGGTAGAGAACATTTAGTAACAATCCAGGAAATCGCAAATGCGTATCAAATTTCCAAAAATCATTTAATGAAAGTTACTTATGATTTAGGACAGCATGGATATATTGAAACAATCCGTGGACGCGGAGGCGGGATTCGTCTGGCACTAGATCCAACACAAATTAATATCGGTGAGGTAGTCCGTAAAACGGAAGAGGATTTTCACATAGTTGAATGTTTTAATCCTGAAAGCAATCTTTGCAAAATATCACCCGAGTGCAGGCTGAAATTTGCATTGGCTGAAGCATTAAAAGCTTATTTAGCTGTACTTGATTCCTATACATTGGCAGATGTTCTCGTATCGACAGACATTTTAAGTGAATTATTTGGTATAAACGAAACTAGTAAATAACTGTTTACTAGTTTTTTAATATAAAAAAAACAATGGTAAAAAAGGGGAAATTATGAAAAAAACAATCTTTATAACGGGTGCTACAAGCGGCATCGGACGGATTACAACGGAAATGCTTGTAAAGGCGGGGCATACAGTCTATGCAACCGGACGAAATGAAAGTGCATTGAACTATTTAAAAAGTATTGGTGCTATTGCCATTAAAGCGGATTTACGAGTAACTTCTGATATAGAGGATGTCGTATCTCAATTACCGCCTATTGATGTTGCGATATTAAATGCGGGACTCGGCTATTTTGAGAGCGCGGTTAATTTATCTGATCAGGAAATCGATACAATGCTAGATGTAAATGTTCGTGCGCCGATTTATTTAACGAAAAGGCTGGCTCCTGCCATGATTGCAAAAAATGGTGGTCATTTTATTATCGTTGGCTCACAGGCAGGGAAGGTCGCAACAAAAAAAGCGAGTGTATATGCAGCGAGTAAACATGCCATAACAGGTTTTGTGAATGGTCTTCGATTGGAACTCAGTGATTACAATATCTTTGTGACAGGTATTTATCCTGGTCCCATCGATACACCTTTTTTAAAAAAAGCGGATGCATCAAACGTTTACCGAGAAGCTATCGGAAAGTTTTTAATCCAACCGGAAAAAGTTGCAACCGAAGTAATACGAGCTATCGAAAAGAAGCCACGTGAAGTGAACTTACCTCGTATTATGAGTGTGACAAGTAAACTATATGCAGTCGCACCTGTACTGGTCGAATTTTTAGGAAAAGGATTCTTTAATAAGAAATAAGGTAGTTATTGTGAATTTTGTGAATGTATTTTTATGAAATTCACTTTTTTAAATCCATGCAAATATTAGCATTTTTATGCAAAAACGAGTAAGTACTGAAACCATCAAAATAAATGTTTTTAGATAGTACAAAAAACTCTAAAATTTTATATAAATGCAGTTGCGTTTATTTTTATAACATGGTACTATTCGTGTATAAACTTTTATTACATTGTATAAACATACATCATTTGGGGGCAATTAACATGGCAAATAAGAAAGTCGTATTAGCATATTCAGGTGGTCTTGATACATCAGTAGCAATTCCATGGTTAAAAGAACAAGGTTGGGACGTAATTGCAGTATGTCTAGATGTGGGTGAAGGAAAAGACCTTGAATTTATTAAAAACAAGGCACTTCAAGTAGGTGCCGTTGAATCATATATGATCGATGCAAAAGACGAATTTGCGGAAGAATATGCACTTATCTCATTACAAGGGCATACATGGTACGAGCAAAAGTATCCATTAGTATCGGCATTATCTCGTCCATTAATTTCAAAAAAATTAGTTGAAATTGCAAACGAAACAAACGCTGATGCTGTTGCACACGGTTGCACAGGTAAAGGGAACGACCAAGTTCGTTTTGAAGTATCAATTAAAGCGTTAAATCCTGATTTAGAAGTGTTAGCACCTGTACGTGAGTGGGGCTGGAGCCGTGATGAGGAAATCGAATACGCTGCAAAACACGGTGTGCCAATCCCGGCAACAATCGATTCACCATTCTCAATCGACCAAAACTTATGGGGCCGTGCAAACGAAGCTGGCGTAATGGAAGATCCTTGGGTAGCACCACCTGAAGAAGCATATGGCTTAACAGTATCAGTAGAAAATGCACCTGATACTGCTGAATATGTGGAAATCGAGTTCGTTGAAGGTAAACCAGTTTCTATTAATGGTAATGAAATGAAACTTGCAGATTTAATTGAAGAATTGAATAAAGTAGCAGGTAAACATGGTGTTGGCCGTATCGACCACGTTGAAAACCGTTTAGTTGGTATTAAATCTCGTGAAGTATACGAAATTCCAGGGGCGAAAGTGTTACTTACTGCGCATAAAGAATTGGAAGATATCACATTAGTGAAAGAGCTTGCACATTTCAAACCAATCATTGAGCATAAATTATCTGAGATCATCTATAACGGTCTTTGGTTCAACCCGATCCGTACTGCATTAGAAGCATTCTTAAAAGAAACGCAAAAGTATGTAAACGGTACAGTACGTGTGAAATTATACAAAGGCCATGCGATTGTAGAAGGCCGTAAATCAGCAAATTCTTTATACTCTGAAGAATTAGCTACGTATTCTAAGCATGACAAGTTCAACCATGCATCAGCTGTTGGTTTCATCGAACTATGGGGTATGCCAACTGTTGTTGCTTCTGAAATTGCAAAAAATACGAAACAAACAGTAAAATAATTAAAATATAGTGAAGTGAGCGATTCGGTTCCCGAGTCGCTTCTTCTTTTAACTTCAATATTAGGAGTGGTTATGCTCATCAATCGAAGTTAAAGCCTTTATCAGGCACTAAGCTGCCGAGGCAAAACGGATAAGGAGAGAAATCATTATGGCAAAATTATGGGGCGGTCGTTTCCAAAAATCAGCGGAAAGCTGGGTCGACGAATTCGGAGCATCAATTGGCTTTGATCAACAATTAGTATTGGAAGATATTGAAGGTTCTGTTGCACACGTAACAATGCTAGGTGCACAAAATATATTACCAGCTGAAGATGTAGCGAAAATTCTAGACGGCTTAGCGCAATTAAAGGTTAAGGCGGAAGCTGGGGAGTTGGAATTTTTAGTTGCAAATGAAGATATTCATTTGAATTTGGAAAAAATGCTAATCGATTTAATCGGACCAGTAGGAGGAAAACTACATACTGGACGTTCTCGAAATGACCAAGTAGCAACAGATATGCATTTATTCTTAAAGAAACGTGTGCCTGAAGTAGTTGGGTTAATAGAGAATTTCCAAAAAACAATCATTGCGCAGGCAGAGGACAATATCGAGACAATTGCACCAGGTTATACGCATTTACAACGTGCACAGCCAATAAGCTTTGCACATCATTTAATGGTATACTTCTGGCAATTAGAACGTGATAAAGAACGCTTTATCGAATCGATGAAGCGCATTGATATTTTACCTTTAGGTGCCGGTGCGATGGCAGGTACAACTTTCCCGATCGATCGTCTTAAATCAGCGGAATTACTAGGCTTTTCTCAAGTTTATGCCAACTCAATGGATGCGGTAAGTGACCGTGATTTCATCGTGGAGTTTTTATCGAATTCGGCATTATTAATGACACACTTATCCCGTTTTGCTGAGGAAATTATAATTTGGTCGACAGATGAATTTAAATTCATTGAACTGGATGATGCATTTTCAACAGGTTCATCGATTATGCCTCAAAAGAAAAACCCCGATATGGCAGAATTAATCCGTGGTAAAGCGGGCCGTGCATTCGGTAATTTAGTAGGTCTTTTAACGGTTTTAAAAGGCACGCCATTAACGTATAACAAAGACATGCAGGAAGATAAAGAAGGCATGTTTGATACGATGGAAACAGTACTTGGTTCTCTTAAAATCTTTGAAGGAATGGTACGCACAATGGTCGTGAATAAACCACGTCTTCATAGTGCAGTTCATTCAGACTTCTCCAATGCGACAGAGCTTGCTGATTACTTAGCGACAAAAGGAATGCCATTCCGTGAAGCGCATGAAGTAACAGGGAAACTAGTATTTACATGCATCCAACAAGGTATTTATCTATTAGATTTACCTTTAACTGACATGCAAAAGGAATCCGCTTTAATAGAAGAAGATATTTATGAAGTGCTAGCTCCAGAAGCAGCAGTACGTCGTCGTAATTCACTTGGTGGCACAGGCTTTGAGCAAGTTGCAAATCAAATAGAAATTGCGAAAACACACTTAAAATAATGCATAAAAGATGCTCTGTAATCATAAAAATTATGGAGCATCTTTTTGCTGTTTTTTAACTCTCAATTTAAATCTTTTGCCTACATTAAATTTTTTTAGAAAGTAGGTTTTTTTTGAGTTATAATATTAGTCATCTTAACAAGAAAGGTGAATGAAAGTGACCAATTCAAAATCTTCTCAAACCTGGGCAATCACACTGTTTGCCATAGGTGTTTTTATGGCCGCACTGGATAATGGAATAATTAGTGCGGCTTTAACGACAATTAATCAGTCTTTCAATGTGGAAGCAAACTGGGGAGCATGGGGGGTAACGCTATATACACTCGGATTGGCAATTAGTGTACCAATTGTAGGTAAGCTTTCAGATCGTTACGGTCGGAAGAAGTTATTTATCGTGGAGATTGCACTATTTGGTCTCGGTTCGTTACTTGTAGCGCTTAGTCCTAACTTTACTTTTTATTTAATTGCCCGGTTCATTCAGGCTATGGGCGGCGGTGGTATTTTCATTATCGGTACCTCTTATGTTGTTAGTACATTGCCTGCAGAAAAACAGGGGAAGGCACTCGGTATGCTTGGCGGGATGAATGGTATTGCTGCCGTTTTAGGTCCGAATATCGGAAGTGTTATTTTGGGTTTAACAGGTAGTTGGCACTGGTTATTTTTAATTAATGTTCCAATAGCCGTTTTCCTTATATTTATGGGAATGACCAAGTTGGAGGAAATAAAAGATCCTACTCCCGGGAAGCTCGATATGACGGGAACTGTAATGTTATCGATTGCTATTTTAGGAATTATGTACGGATTAACAAATATTACAGGGCTTAATTTCTTTAAATCGTTATTGGCGACAGACGTATATCCATTTTTATTAGCTGGAATTATTTTATTAATTATTCTTTATTTCTATGAAACCCGTTTGGAACGAAAAGGTGGCGACCCGATATTACCGGTGTCGTTAATGCGTCAGCCAACGTATTTATTAACATTATTACTTGGGCTTTTATCTGGAGCAATGCTTGCTGCGATGATCTTCATCCCCGCATTCTCAGAGCAGGTTATGGGCATTAAATCCGAGCATGCCGGTTATTGGATGACACCACTCGCAATAGCAGCGGGTATTGGAGCGGCAGTTGGTGGTATATTAGTCGATAAACGCGGTCCGATATTAGCTGTATTATTTTCAGGAATTGTTGCAGCAATAGGATTTTTCCTGTTCCCTGCATGGATGGATGCAAAGTGGCAGTTTGTCATTGCATCGATCATTGGTGGTGTAGGTATGGGGGTTCTATTAGGGGCACCATTAAATATTTTGGCGACTGAGAAATTGCAAACAAATAAAGGGACTGCACTGGCATCGTTATCATTAATCCGAACAATTGGGATGACGATTGCTCCAACGATTTATGCAGGCTTCATTGCCCGTGGGTTTAGTGAAATCCCAGCAATATTTAATTCAGATTTTCAGTCGATTTTACAAAATAATGTTCAAGAAGCCAATTTAACCGAGGAAGCGACAGCCGAGCTTGCGCAAATCGGAAGCCAGTTTGCAGGTGGTGCAGAGTTTTCTGAACAGCAGATGATGGGCATTGTTCAAAATATTCAGGATCCTGCATTAAAAAATGCGGTTTTAAACTCGGTGAATGAAGTGACTACAATGGCTGCGCAGAGCGGTTATAGTGGGCTATTTTATTCGGCCGTTGTCATTGCAATATGTATTTTTGTAACTGGACTAATTTTAAAGCCAATACGAAATAAATCTTTACAACATTAAAATAATGGGTTTACATTAATGACTTTGGGGTAATTTAATTATAGACTCATGCAAAGCCTGTATGGGTGTGAAGTCTCTCCCCCAATAGTAGACTTGAAAAAATGTCCTTTTTGTATAAAAGGGCATTTTTTTCGTCATTTTAAGTAGGGGTGCTAAAATCGCTGCTATATTATAGATAATAAAAGTTCGTTTCAGTTATAATTACCAATAAGAGGATGAAACTTTTCACTTGTTTTGACGTAAATACTAATAGTACATAGAACGGGGGAATTAATGATGAACGAAAATCCATTATTTGAAGATTTAAATAAGCGTACAGAGCAGGATACAACCCAAACGACGGATTTAGTTGAACAACCGCAAAAACAGCTTGTATCCGAACAGGAGCTTTCACAGATTCGCCAGCGTCAGGAGCAATTAAAACAACAGCCGCAAGTTCAGCAGCTGGCTCAGAAAATTGATGTAAAAAATCAAATTGCGGTGTTGGAATTTGGGAAAGAAACAGCACAGGGCATTTCTAAGTTTTCGGACCGTATGCTTGCAACGATTAAACAAAGCAATTTAGAAAAATCAACGACATTACTGAATAATTTAAATAAAATTATGGATCGCTTTGACCCGCAGGACTTCCAGGAAGAGCAGAAAAAAGGTTTCCTGAAAAAACTGTTTTCAAAAAGTAAAGAGCAGCTAGAACGCATTCTATCGAAATACGATACGATGAATAAAGAAGTGGATGTTGTCTACAACGAAATTCAAAAATACGAAGTTGAAATGAAACGCAATACGATTCAGCTTGAGCAAATGTATGATGAAAATCTGAATTATTTCCATTCTTTAAGTGAGCATATTGCTGCTATTGATATTAAAGTCAATGATTTACGCCAGCAAGTGCCCGCTTTATCGGCTAAAGCGGATGCAGGGGATCATGAAGCCATTATGGAGCTAGAAACAGTTACACGTGGTATAGAGCTATTAGAGCAGCGCGGCTATGATTTAGAAATGGCACAGCAAGTATCCTTCCAATCAGCTCCGCAAATTCGTCTTATGCAACAAGGGAACAATCACCTTATCGGTAAGATCAACTCGGCGTTCGTCACAACGATTCCAATTTTTAAGCAAGGGCTTATCCATGCTGTGACAATGCAGCGCCAAAAGCTTGTATCCGATTCGATGGCTGAATTAGACCGCCGTACTAACGAAATGCTTGTTCGAAATGCGGAAAATGTTCGTCAAAATTCAGTGAACATTGCCCGACAAGCCGGAAGCCCGAGCATTAAAGTGGAAACAATCGAAACAACATGGCGTACGATTATTGCAGGAATTGAAGAAACGAAGCAAATTCAGGCAGAAACTGTTCGTAATCGTGAAGAAGGCCGCAAACGTATCGAGCAGCTGCAGCTTGAATATGAAAAGTTAAAAAATATTTAGTAGTGCATTTACACATCGGTTATTTTGCTTTCATGCAGAGTAACCGATTTTTTTATCGCCACCATTTGCAAAATATTAGAAATTATATTATCCTTATAACATAGTAAACTTATAGGAATAAACAGTATTTAAGGGGATGGGAAAATGAATGCTTTATACGAACATACGAAACAATATTTGAATCATCTGAAGGAATTACCGTCTTTAGCATCGATGACGTATAAAGAGGCAAGGGAAATGCGTGCGAATTTGCCGAAAAGAGAAGTGCAACTTGCCGATGTAGCCAAAATTGAAGATCGTTCCATAACAATGCGTGATGGTGAAAAAATTGGCATGCGTATTTATACACCACACGGAAAAGGACCGTTTAATATAATCTTGTATTATCATGGCGGCGGATGGGTTTTAAATGACTTGGATACGTGTCATGAAAGTTGTTCCCGTTTAGCTTTTTCGACCGGGCACATTGTCGTTTCAGTCGAATATCGATTAGCACCTGAGCATCCATTCCCGATACCCGTTAATGATGCATTTGATAGTTATTTATGGGCAGTGCAGCATGCTGAATCTTTAAATGGCAATCCGCAGAAAATCTCGGTGGCAGGGGATAGTGCCGGGGGAAATTTAGCGATTGCGGTTTGTCAATTAGCTGTCCAATATGGCGAGCTTCCTCCGATCCAATCACAAATTTTATTATATCCCGTTACTGACTTGAGCTTTCATTCGAACTCCTATAAACTGTTTGAGAAAGGATTTGGTCTTGATAAAGATGTGATGAAATGGTTTAGCCGTCATTACATATCATCTATTCATGATGCCCAAAATCCACTGGCTGCACCATTACGATTAAAGGAGTTTTCAAATTTTCCACCGACTTTAATTATGGCTGCTGAATATGATGTTCTTCGTGATGAAGCGCTACTATTTGGTGAAAAGTTATCGGAAATGGGAACACCTACGAAAAGCATTGTCATGGAAGGAATTGTTCATAGCTATTTCACACAAAATCATGTTTTTCATGAAGAAATTGAGAGTACAATTCAGCATATAGAAGCCTTTTTGAATGATTTATAGGGGGAATACTGTGCAAGCTTTAAGCCGCAAGTTTACCGTTGCACTCATCACAACATTTTTATTCAGCTTTGCATTGACGATTGTCAATTTTATGACAGCTACTGAAAGTAAGTTATCATTTAGTACGCTACTACTAACTTTTATTGTTTTAAGTGCACCGATGTTTTTACTCGTTGGTGTAATGACATCATTCGTTTTTGAAAAGTTTATCCGTTCACTAAAAATAAAATGGTTCAGTTATATCGTTGTCGGCGCTGCTTTTTCCATGCCGTACGTGCTTTATCTTTTCGAAGGAGCCGATCTGTTCCTTTACTCCATCATCGGTGCAATCGGAGCTGCTTTATTTTGTGGAATTCATATTATTTTTGATAAATATATTTTTAAAAGTTAATAGATACGATATGAAGTAACTATTCAATTGTCGTAGGGTATGTGAAAGGTTTATGAAACTTTGACATACCCCTTTTTTAATTTTCTGAACTTGATTAATAAGGGGTTAATTTGGTGAAATTGGGTAAATAACATAATAAAATACTCAATACTGTAAGAAGTGGAAATGCTAAATTTTAAAGAACTGTAAGTATTGGTTTGACGGAAAGGAAGACGAAAATGGAATTAAACTTAATGAAAATTGACGAGTTTCTAAAAATGCCAAAAAGTGTTATACGTAGAGCGAATGAGAGGGACGTATTAAGTATAAAAAATGAACTGCTGATTTTATTAAACGAAAAAACCGAGTTAGCGGATAAGATGCATATTCGGAAATTGATAAATGAAATACAATTTTTAAATGTATTTGTCGTAAAAGACGATTATGAAAAAACTGTATTTTCCTATGAACCCCCAAAATACTATTCACCCCGAGTAACAATCAAGGAAAGCGGCTGGATTGAGCTAATTAAATAATAATTCTTATATTCATATAACTTTTATAATGATAAAATTTCCTTATGCAAGGTTTAAGGAAAGAAGGTTTTATTTTGGAACGATTGAAAGGCATAGCTATGATTATTTTCGGATCAATGTTTTGGGGAGCAACAGGTCCGATGATGGAATGGATGCTGGATGAAACGGCCATGAGTGCTGATTTTATGCTGGCCATTCGGTTAATAATAGCCGGCATTTTTATCTTAAGTATCATAGCTTTGCAAAAAAAATCAATTTTTTCGATATGGAAAAGTAAATACTGGTCAACACAGCTAATCATTTTCAGTATAGTAGGCATGGCGGGGCTACAATATACTTTCGTCAAATCCATTGAAGTGAGCAATGCGATTATTGCTACGTTGCTACAATTTTTAGCCCCAATTTTCATTATTGTGTATACCTCAATTATATTTAAAGCACTTCCTGCACGTAGCCAGGTAATCGGCATAGCGGGTACATTATTTGGCTTATTCTTACTGCTTACTAACGGATCTGTGTCGAGTTTGCTCGTTAGTGGGGAAGCGCTCATATGGGGCTTGTTTTTAGGCTTTACGTATGCATTTTATACACTATATCCAGCGAGGTTAATGGCTGAAGTTGGCGTTATTGTCATTATTGGATGGGGAATGATTGTGAGCGGTCTAATTTTTACTGTAAAGGCAAAGCTTTGGAAAAGTGATGAATGGGTTTTATTATTGGATCCTAATCTCGTTTTACTAATTGTTGCCATGAGTATTTTTGGATCGTTAGCCTACATTTTATTTTTAACAAGTCTAAAATACATAACGCCTGTAGAAACGAGTATTTTATCCAGTTTCGAACCTTTAACAACGATGGCCATTTCCGTTGTCTGGCTTGGCTCTATTTTATATAAGTGGCAGTATTTTGGAATTTTATTAATGCTCCTATTTATTACCTATTTATCCATTGCAGGGACAAAAAAACCAAATTCCACGAATGTCTAAGTGTATAGCGCTTAGGCATTTTTGGGTATAGGGAAGGAAATGTGAGGTGTATTTATGGAAGCGAAGGATTATTTTAGCCTGCACGAACAGGATATTAAGGATGATATTAAACGCTTAGTATTGGCTGATTCACCCTCTCAAAACAAAGAGCTTTTAGATATTTGCAAGGAAGTGATTCAGTCGATATTTTTTGATTATTTTCATCAGAAAGCCACTGAATTTGCGATGGAGCATAATGGCAATCATTTGCGCTTTGAAATCGGTGAAGGGACAGAGCAAATTTTAATGATCGGTCATTATGATACGGTATGGGATGCTGGAGCCTTACCATATCGTGAGGAAGAGGATAAAATTTTCGGACCTGGTATTTTGGATATGAAATCAGGCTTAGTAAGTGCGATTTGGTTTTTTAAATATGTTCAAGAAATGAATCTCCCGTTAAAGCGTCGTGTCGTGTTTTTCCTGAATAGTGATGAAGAAATTGGGAGCCCTACTTCCAGAGCTTTAATCGAAGAGGAAGCGAAAAAGTCGGTCGCAGCATTTATTCTGGAGCCTGCTGTTACAGTGTCGGGTGAGTTGAAAATTGCACGTAAAGGAACATCAAGATATTTACTGAATATTAAAGGTGTTGCATCACATGCCGGGAACAACCCTCGTGATGGGGTAAGTGCGATAACGGAAGCAGCACGGCAAATTTTAAATATTGAGGCTTTAAATGACTTCGAAAAAGGAACGACTTTAAATGTCGGCATGGTGCAAGGCGGAGGGAAATTAAATGTCATTCCGGATGAAGCACATCTTGGAGTGGACGTTCGATCTGGTACGAAAACCGAACAAGAGCGAATAGATGATTATTTTGAAAAATTACAGCCATTTAATAGCCGGACAAAGATTGACATCGACGGGGGAATTAACCGTCCGCCAATGGAACGGGATGAGGAAAGTGAAGAGCTTTTTGAAATAGCGCAAGGTGAGGCAGAGGAGCTTGGATTTGAAGTGGAGGATGCAGAAGTTGGCGGTGCCAGTGATGGGAATTTTACGTCGATTCATACCCCAACGCTGGATGGTCTCGGACTGGTTGGCGACGGCATTCACGCAGAGCATGAGCATATTATTAAGGATCAGATAGTGGAACGGTTTGCATTGTTAACGAACACTTTACTGGAAGTAGTAAACGAATAATTGGAAATCTGTAGTATGTAATAAACGGATTTGATAAGCTATAAATAGATGCAAAAGTTTATAAACGATAAGCTTTTGCTTTTTTTTTATACGAGTAAAGGAGGGTATTCATGCATTATATAAAAAAAGAACAGGCAATTTATGCAATGGATAAAAACAATACGCCAGCTGCTAGTGTTAACAGTGGGGACCGAATTGTGTTTGAAACGTATGACTGCTTTACAAATCAAATCCAAAGTGAAACACAGCCGGTCAGTAAACTCGATTGGAATCAAATTAATCCCGCAACAGGCCCTGTCTATGTAGAAGACGCAAAGCCTGGTGATGTGCTGGAGGTGTTCATCGAAAAAATCGATATTGGTGACACCGTTACATTAATGACTGGTCCGGAACTCGGTGTTCTAGGTGATGAGCTAACGGAAATATCGATTAAACAGGCGAAAATTCAGAATAATCTAATTCAATTTTCGGAAAACATCGAGATTCCTTTAAACAAAATGATTGGGGTTATCGGTACTGCACCTATAGGCGAAGCAATTAGTTGTGGTGTTCCTGATTTACATGGCGGGAATATGGATACGACCGCTATTACGGAAGGTACGACACTGTATTTACCTGTCAATGTAGAGGGGGCATTGTTAGCCCTTGGAGATTGCCATGCGGCGATGGGAGATGGTGAAGTGTCAGTTTGTGGAGGAGAAGTACCGGCAGAAGTAACGGTACGTGTACGAGTGTTAAAAAACTGTCCAGTTCCGACGCCGTTTTTAATTCGGGACGGGCATTTATCGACAATCGCATCTAAGCCCACACTGGATGAAGCAACAGTCGATGCAACAAAAAATATGGTGAAGGCTGTTTTAACCTATACTTCATTGAGAAAAGATGAAGCGATCCATTTACTATCATTAGCAGGGAATTTAAAAATTAGTCAAATTGTTGATCCAAATAAAACGGCTCGTATGGAGTTGCCTATCCGTTATTTAGGAGCGCTTAACACCGAGGAATGGCTATGACGGTTGAATTATTAGCACAGTGGATGAAGCAATCGAAAACAACGGTTGTCCTTACTGGAGCAGGCATGTCTACGGAGTCGGGTATTCCGGATTTCCGTTCGCAATCGGGCTGGTGGCAAAATATCGATCCTCGTACAGTAGCTACTACAGACAGTCTGCAAAAAAATTACACAATGTTTCGGGAATTTTATCAAATGAGGATTCAGGCGTTGAAAAAATGTACTCCCCATAAAGGACACAATATTTTAGCTGATTTTGAAAAGCGCGGTCTTATTTCACTCATCGCTACACAAAATGTAGACCATCTCCATCAGCAAGCGGGGAGTAAAAAAGTAACGGAACTGCACGGAAATATCATGACGGCACGTTGTCAAAAGTGCAACAAGCCGCATGTAAAAGAGCAGTTTTTAAATAACGCGATTTGCACGTATTGCTCAGGTAAATTGCGTCCGAATGTCGTGTTGTTTGGGGAAACATTACCGATGGAAGCATGGAATCGCTCATTAAACGAAATTCAAAATGCCGACCTAGTCATTGTAATCGGGACAAGCTTAGAGGTATACCCTGTTAATCAGTTACCGCAGATGGCTAAAGGAAGGCTTGTGTATATTAACTTGGATCAATCCTCAGACAGTGGACAGTTTGATTTAGTACTTGAAGGTACAGCGGGAGAAATTTTGGCGGAATTGGATCAAGCGTTGGAAGGTTATTCGAAGGGGTAAAATAGAGAGTGGGATAAAACGTAAAATATCCATTTCCTCTTAAAGGGAAAATCGATATTTCAGACTGTAGACAAACTCTTAAATAGTGTTTGTTTACAGTTTTTTTATTTTAAAGTTAATTGAATCTAGACATCGTTGATTTCCGTTCCGGGACCGATGCTTTCCCCGGGCACGGCTCCAGCTAACTAACTTGTGCCTACGACGGCAGTCCCAAGTTAGTGGATCTTCCGCACGTGCTGTTCCCGGTGGAGTCACGGTCCCTCCACTCCAATCAACATATTAATTCCTTCACATTAAGTGAGGTAAGATCTATTATGACTAGCAATCAAATTAAAGAAAAAGGAATATGGTAAGAACGTTTGAACAACTTATTCCTGTTAACGAATCTATATAAAATAAATTTTATAATAAAAAAGACAAAAGATCTTGAGAAAAGAACTCTCGTAACCTTTTGTCGACAACATAAAATATCCATTTCCTCTTAAAGGGAAAATGGATATTTTGCTGCATCCGTCAGAATTGATTTCCGTTACGGGGACGCTTACGGACTTACACGAACGTCTCAGGCGTCGGTGCTCCTGCGGTTACTCATCGTAAAATAAATTTTGCTGTTCCCCAGGAGTCGCCCCTCCGATTTCAACTTACGCCCCAGTCTATAATTCTTAGACATAAGTTGAATTAAGCATCTGCACATAATACAAAGCTATTTAATGATAATATAGCTTCTTGCTGCTCGTTCATTAAGTAGGCAAAGCTTTCTACTAATGTTTGAATTTTTGCAGGAACTTGCGGGAATTCATTGAGTAGGTAATTGCTATAATCCACTTCCCAATGACCATCTTGCAAGTAGCTAGCATCAATCAACTGTTCATTCGTAATCGTAAACCCTGTATTTTTCAGTATTTTTTTAATATGTGATTTATGAAATAGATTCTGGATATTGCCATCATCTTCAATAAACGCTGTATATAATGCCAAAATATTCGCAGCGCAGAAATGTGCCCGCTGACTTGGCCGCGTATAATCAATGTCCCACTCTGCAAAACATACTCGTTTCGCTACAGTCCGTATTTTCTGCATGTAAGCTTCCAATAGTTCAGCATTTTGAAAATACCAAGAACAATGGGATAACACGACGACATCAAATGGTTCTTCAATAGAAAACTGTAAAAAATCCGTTTCGTAATGAAAATCAATCATTTGCCCTAATGGAGAATTTGCAATGGTTTCCGATGCTTCTCCTAATGTAATAGGGGCACCGTATTCTTTAGTTGCAATATCAATGGCTGTAACTTGCCCGGCAGGTCCAACAGCATCAGCTAGAACAACGGTTGTATCCCCTTGACCACATCCGATTTCTAATATCCTCATACCTTTTTCCAATTGAAAAGCTCGTACAAGTTCAAGACGATGTGTTAATTGCGTCCGTTGAATGGTATCGTCTCCAATAATTTTCATGCAGTTTAGTATATGTTCCATTTTTTCAGCTCCAATTATCTTTAATGATATTGAGCTATTAGTTGAAAGCTCAATATTGAACTACCTTAACTTTCATAAACTTGACTACCATCAATTCATCGACTCCTTTTCCTCTGTTCATTAAATCATTTTCCGGTCTATTGGAGCAATGTTTATTTGAAGAAAGTAAGAAAATCAAGGGAAAAAGATATAAAACCGAACAATTCTGATAAACATTAAAAAATAATTCGTTTTTAGTTGACATCGCTTTCATTCTTTTGTAAAGTAACAAATGGCGAATGATTATGTAAAAACAAATAAAAATGTTCGTGTTTAGGAGTGTTGGAAATGGTAGATACAGTTTTCGATTATGAGGATATTCAATTAATACCAGCAAAGTGTATAGTAAAAAGTCGCACAGAGTGTGATACTGCTATTACATTAGGAAATCATACATTTAAAATTCCAGTTGTCCCTGCAAATATGCAGACGATTATTGATGAATCATTAGCTGAGAAGCTTGCTGCTGAAGGCTATTTTTACATAATGCATCGCTTCCAGCCGGAAAAGCGTGCAGAATTTATTCGCAGCATGCAGAAGCAGGGCTATATTGCTTCGATTTCGGTTGGCGTAAAAGATGAAGAATATACATTTATTGAAGAATTGAAAGATGCCCAGCTTGTGCCGGAATACATTACAATTGATATTGCTCACGGTCATTCAAATCAAGTAATCGAAATGATTGGCCATATTAAAAAGCATTTACCGAATAGCTTTGTTATTGCAGGAAATGTTGGAACGCCTGAAGCGGTTCGTGAGCTTGAAAATGCAGGCGCGGATGCAACTAAGGTAGGTATTGGACCAGGTAAAGTTTGTATTACAAAAATTAAAACAGGATTTGGTACAGGTGGCTGGCAATTAGCAGCACTTCGCTGGTGTTCAAAGGCTGCTACGAAACCGATTATTGCTGACGGCGGAATTCGTACACATGGTGATATTGCAAAATCGATTCGTTTCGGTGCATCAATGGTTATGATTGGTTCACTGTTTGCAGGTCACGAGGAATCACCAGGTCAAACGGTTGAAATTGATGGCAAGCAAATGAAAGAATATTTCGGTTCGGCATCGGAGTTCCAAAAAGGCGAGCGCAAAAATGTAGAAGGCAAGAAAATGTATGTAGATTCTAAAGGGTCTATTTTTGATACATTAATAGAAATGGAGCAAGATCTGCAGTCTTCCATCTCTTATTCAGGCGGCAAAACATTGGCTGCAATTCGTACAGTTGATTATGCAGTTGTTAAAAACTCTATTTTTAATGGCGACCGCATTTAATATTAATTAAATTTTCAGATAACTATTGACTTCTTTGGAAATTGTCGATAAACTACATTTCAAGACAATAATTAAGCAATGAATGGAAATAGTAAATAGCCTGTATACTTTTAGAGAGCCAGTGTGTGGTGGAAACTGGCAGATACAACTATTGAACTCGTCCATGAGCTACGACCTGAAAATAAGTAGGGAAGTCGGCAGTCACCGTTAAAAGACTAGACATCAATTGTCGTTAAGTGGAACGTTTCAGTAATGAGCGTTCAATTTAGAGTGGTACCGCGAGTTCAACCTCGTCTCTATCGTAGTGGATAGAGGCGGGGTTTTTTATTTTGAGCTCCTGTTTGTTGCATTGAAATGAATATAAGATGAAAAGGGGAAATGAAAATGAGTAGAAAAATTTGGGTTTTTGATACGACATTACGTGATGGCGAGCAAGTGCCTGGGGCGAAACTGAATTTATACGAAAAAGTTGAGATTGCCCAGCAATTAAAAAAGCTTGGTGTTGATATTATTGAAGCCGGTTTCCCAGCATCTTCACAAGGCGATTTTGATGCAGTACAGGCAGTTGCAAAAAAAGTAGGAAACAGTTCAGACATCATGATTACTGCATTGGCACGGGCTGTAAAAGATGATATTGACTCGGTATATAATGCGATAAAATATGCACACAATCCGATGATTCATATGGTGCTTGGCACATCGGACATTCACGTAGAAAAGAAATTCAGTAAATCAAAAGATCAAATTCTGCAAATTGGTATCGATGCAGTAAAATATGCAAAAACACTTTTACCACAAGTTCAATATTCCACAGAAGATGCATCCCGTTCGGATTTTGAGTATCTTTGGAAGACGATTGAAGCCGTCATGAAAGCTGGGGCGACAATGATTAACGTTCCTGATACAGTCGGTTATGCAGAGCCTGAACAGTGGGGTGAAATGATAGCGAAATTAAATTACCGCATGAAAAATTTAGATGATTCGGTACTGTTATCTGTTCACTGTCACAATGACCTTGGAATGGCTACTGCCAATACATTAGCGGCTATTAAAAATGGTGCGGATAAAGTGGAAGTAACGATGAATGGTATTGGAGAACGCGCAGGTAATGCGGCGCTGGAAGAAGTCGTAATGGCCATTAAAACACGCGGTGATGTTTATGATGTATTTACCGATATTAATACGAAAGAAATTATGAATACTTCCCGCCTAGTATCAAGCTTTATGGGTCTTGATGTGCAAGTAAACAAAGCAATTACGGGAGACAATGCATTTGCACATTCTTCAGGTATTCACCAGGATGGGCTGTTAAAATCCCGTGATGCGTATGAAATCGTGCATCCGGAAGATGTTGGGCTGGAAGATATGGAATTAATACTAACGGCTAGATCAGGTCGTCATGCTGTTAAAAATTCACTTTCCAAATTAGGGTTTAATGATTTTACTGACGAAGAATTTGAAGGGGTATTTTCAGATTTCCTAAAGCTGGCTGACTCGAAAAAGGAAGTGTATGACCATGATTTATATGTCATTGTTGAAAATTACTATGAGAAATCGGAAAAGAATAATCCGAGTAAAGAAACATTCTCAGATCAGTTTTATGATATTGAAGATCTGCAGATTATTTCAAATTCGACATTCCCATCTGCCAGCGTGAAAATCCGACGTGGCGAAGATGTATTTAAATCAAGCGCAGTCGGCTCCGGACCGGTTGATGCACTGTACTCTGCAATTGCTGATGTAACAGGGATTCAAGTAAAGCTTATTGAATACAATATCAGCTCTGTATCACGCGGACAGGAAGCATTAGGCAAAGTAAAAATCATTGTCGAACATAATGATGAAAAATACATTGCCAAAGCGGCAGATACCGATATACTAAAAGCTTCTGCATTAGCCTATATTAATGCGATTAATAGTATCATCGTAGCAAAAATAGCACCCCAGCCTGTAATGACAATCGCGACGGTATAAAAAAATGCTAACAACGTTCAAAATTCACGACGTTGTTAGCACTTTTTTTATTTATTAAGCTCTTCCGCCAATAGACGATAGCTGTTTAATCGTTGGTCAATTGTATAGAGATTACAGTTAATCATTGCTTCATCAAAGCCGAAGTACTCCTGCTCCTCTTTCATCTGGTTGACAACTTCCTTCGCTGACCCGATTAACATAAGAGGACGGTTTTGCTGTAAAATCATTTTGTCCATTTCCGTTAATGGGTAGTCATTCGCTTCTTCAGGAGACAGTACGTTCAGCAGCTTACCACGAATTAAATTCAATCGCGTAATTTGCATTGGCATTGATAAGTATTCTGCTTCTTCAGTCGTTTCGGCAACACTTACCGCATATGTCGTAATAATTTTCGGCTGCTCCATAAAATATGAAGGTTGGAAACTATTTCGATAGGCATCAAAAATAGACTTAGACATTTGTCCATTGAAAAACTGGGCAAAAGAATAGCCAACTCCTGCTTCACCGGCCTGTCTTGCACTTTGTCCGCTGGAGCCGAGCAGCCAACCTTGAGGAAGCTCTACTTTAAAAGGAACGGCGACAACATTATCGTAAATGGCTTCACCAGTCCGTTGTTCATTCATTAAGCGTAAAATAATCTCAAGCTTATCATATTGCTCCGTCACATCTGGTCTACGTCCGCTAGCAAGAGCAGTCATAGCAGGCATATCCCCACCAGGTGCGCGTCCTGCACCAAAATCAATTCGGCCAGGAGCTAAAGCAGCCAATGTTTTAAACACCTCTGCCACCTTAAAAGGTGAATAATGCATCATCATAATGCCGCCTGTTCCAACTCGAATACGATCTGTTTTCGCAGCCACATATGCAGCCGTTACTTCAGGTGCCGAGCTTGCAAGCGATGTTGTATTATGATGTTCAGCAAACCAAATTCGCTCATAGCCTAGCTCATCGCCAAGCTGAGCAAGTTTTACGGCATTTGCTAGGGCTTCTGTGGAAGACATCCCTTTTGATATAGGTACTTGATCTAAGATACTAAGTTTCATTTAGTTCACCTCTACTATTCGTTACTATTTACGATAACGAAATAGAGACGGAATGTAAAATTATTGACCTTTTACATATGCTTTTATTAATGCTAAACGCTCCCGTATACGAGATTTAGTGTTGACTGATTTAGGCGTAGGCGCTGCCAAAACATCTGCTTGCAGGCCGACTTTATCTGCAAGTATGACAGCTCGTTTTAAGTGGAAATCATTGGAGATGATCGTAATGTTTGTTACTTCTTCGGGTAATAGTTCTTTAGCATATAATAAGTTTTCATAAGTGGAGGTAGACTGATCTTCCAGCATAATTCTATTTTGATCAATACCGTGTTCTATTAAATAATCGGCCATGACAGATGCTTCTGTTCGATCCTCATCTGCACCTTGACCCCCAGTAACAATTGCTTTAACAGAAGGATGTTTTCGTAAATAGTCCAATGCCACATCCAACCGGTTTTTTAAAGAGAGGGAAGGGATACCACCGGGTTTAACTTTTGCGCCTAATATTACGACATACTCATTGGTACCGTCTGCCTCGTTTTTTAGTACTGCATCCATTTCCTTGCCAAGCCAGAAATAAATGAGTATTAATATTAAAATAATGATTAAAAGTGCAAAAATGACTCTTTTCAAAAAAAATCCCCCCTTTTATGTATAATACGACGTCTAAAGGGGGAATGTTTCAATATTTTAATATTATTAAGAAATTGCCTCTTTTTTATCAGTAACAATTGCCCGCTTTTGGCGTAGCTGTACTGTTAAATAATTGATATAGCGTACGAAAACATAAAGCACCATAACCGAAGAGAATATTAATTGGAAATAAAAATAGATCGTTAACCAATGACTAAACGTTTCACTCTGTTCAAAGAAATGAATCACTGCATTGGTCGCTGTTGCGGAAATAACCAATGGGAAAGTAAATGCTGCATAGCTTGGATAAAATGGGAGCTTAAGAGCACTCGGTAATTTCGTTAATACTAAAAGATACAATAGCTGTGCAACGATAAAGAAAGTGACGACAATAACTAATTGCGCTTCAAACTGCTTAAAGTAGGCTGCCAAACTAAGCGATACCGGAGCAGTTAAAATCGTCAGCATCGGAATAGTCGGTTCAGGCAGATCTTTGCGAATAAAGCCACGTAAAATAATAATTGGCACTAAAATAATAAATGCACATACAGCAAAAATTAAAATACTCTTCGTGAACATTCCTGATAAATTTCCTGCTGTTAGAGGCATTACAGCCGTCCCTACAAATAAAATGAGCCAGCTTGGAAAGATATTTGAAATCGTGACTTTATTTCTCCAAACAAAGGTTTTGATGAAATATATAATAATAGCAATTTGTAAAACGGCAGCAGCACTCCATAAAAGGTGTATTACAGCTTCTGGTATGCCGTAATAGTGCAACCCATTACTAATTGATAAAGTCCCCATTGTAAAAGTAGGGGAAACAGATGCAATAATCGGGTTTTGCATTTCCTTCACTACAGAAGAGAAAGCAAAAAGAATTTTCCCCACGATTAAAATAAACAGTAGTATACCAATAAAAAAGAAAAAATGTCCTGTTACTGACTGATTCATACTTAATAATAAATTTCCCAATGAAATGAAAGCGAGCATAAGGCCGCTAATCGGAATAGGGATAACCTGCAATAAATTTCTCACGATGTTCCTCCAATATATATGTGTGTACGCTCTATGAAAGTTGTCAAAAATCATACACATTTGTTCAGTATAATCTATTTTACTTCGTAATTTTTAATCCTACAACCGCAAAAGCAATAGACGAAATTAATATAATACTTCAAGCTTACCGTTTATTTGACATAGTTTCCGAAAATCCCTTACAGTTGAAAATAAAACAAGGATGCGGTGATGACATGGAGCGTTGTAGTTGGGTGAAGCTGGATGAGCCGGTTTATGTGAAATACCATGATGAGGAATGGGGAGTACCGGTTTATGATGACCGGAAATTGTTTGAAATGCTCTGTCTCGAAGGGGCACAGGCAGGATTGAGCTGGCTGACGATTTTAAAGCGCAGAGAAGGATACATAGAAGCATTTGATCAATTCGATGCCAAAAAGATAGTTCAGTACGACGAAGCTAAATTAACGGCATTAAAAAACGATGAGCGCATTATACGCAATCAGTTGAAAATCAATAGTGTTGTTACAAACGCAAAAAGCTTCCTTGCCGTTCAAAAAAATTATGGCTCCTTTTCAAATTATATATGGTCCTTTGTGGATGGTAAGCCAATTGTCAACGCGTGGGAAAGCCCGCAACAGGTTCCCATTACAACCGAGATTAGTGATCAGATGAGTAAACAGTTAAAAAAAGATGGATTTAAATTTGTCGGAAGTATCATTTGCTATTCTTATATGCAGGCGGTCGGAATGGTAAATGATCATACAGTTAATTGCCATTGTTATAAAAACTTATCATGAGGTAAGTGTTTTACACTTTCACCTCTTCGATTAAATAAACTTTAATAGTTCACTCTATTTAAAACAAGGCTCTGTTAAAGGTTGATGTTGAAAATGGATACCGTTCAAATAAATGGATATGTTGAAATTGAATTGTATATATAGAGATTATACGATTAAACTAGCAAAATATATCATTAAAGAAGGAATATATATAGATTAGTATCGAATATGATAATAAGGGATATCAGGAGTTAGCCAAATAGATAATATTACAAATGGAGAAATAGACTTTGGTATCTGGATTGTTTAATAATTTTCTGAAAAACTAAGGGGGAAGTTTAAATGAAACATATTATTGTAGAAACAAATGATGGGGTACGTACTCTGACATTAAACAGACCTGAACGTTTAAATGCAATAAACGATATACTTAGTAATGAGCTTATCCAGGCGTTTTCAGAGGCTTCTTTAGACGATGAAGTACGTGTTGTTATTATTACAGGTAGTGGTAGAGGGTTCTGTTCGGGTCTTGATTTGACTGAAAATGCTGAGGGTTCAGAAACACAAACCCGCTCTGAAAAGTTAGATGAATTAGGTTGGGTAGGTCATCAAGCATTAGGGATTGTTCATTGTGATAAACCAGTTATTGCTGCAATAAATGGGACGGCAGCAGGTGCAGGACTAGCGTTAGCACTGGCTTGTGACTTACGCTTTATGTCAAATAATGCAAAGATAACTGCAGGATACATTCGCCGTGGTCTTAGCCCAGATGCAGGAATGAGTTATTTTTTACCGAGGTTGGTCGGACAGTCAAGAGCTAACGAGTTAATCTTAACTGGTAGAGACATATACGCTGATGAAGCAGAACAAATTGGATTGATAAATGGGGTATTCCCTGCTGAAGAATTTCAAAAACAGGTGATGAATTTTGCTGTAGAGCTAGCAGCAGGACCACCAATAGCAATGACGCTTTCTAAAAGGCTACTTACTACTAGTCAAGACACAGATCTTACAACGATTTTAAAACAAGAATATGCTTTTATAAAACAATGTTTTGAAACAAAAGATGTTCAGGAAGGAGTTAGAGCGTTTACAGAGAAGAGGAAGCCTGTATTTAAAGGAGAATAGTCAATTAAAGATTTTACATTATGTAATATAAAACTGAATAATGTTCCCATATGAATGATTGAGAAGACACACTAACCCACGAAATAAGTAAAATGATATGCTCCCCATTAGGTAGACAGATTAAAAAATAAAATCTGTTTATCAAATGGGGAGTTTTTTCATACTATTACTTTGAGAACTAATTCTAAATCAAACCGTTTCCATAATATAGAAGTATATTTTTGGTAGGGAGGAAATATAGATAATGTCTTTGACTAGTATTCTTTTCAGCATTTTGGTTTTACTTTTAATCTTTGTATTTATAAGTCTGTACAAACGTAAGAAAGCTTTTATTGTTATCAGCATCTCATTAACTTTAGTTTATATAATTATGGCTTATGTATTATTAACAAGCCTAATTAGTTCAATGTAAGCCTTTAATTAGGCTAGTATTTAAAAAATAACGTTTACAAATCAAATTTTGTGGATAGTTTAAAAGGCGCGAACGCTGATTAAACAGCGTTTCGTGCTTTTTCTTGTGAACATTTTTTATGCATTATTTGTACTTGATGGGCGTTTTCTCTATCTTGCATAAAATCGTATATTTTTTTATTGTTGTTAAGCCTTATTTCTCTTACTAAAACAATAATAGGAAACCACGATAAATCTGGTTCGCATAATTATTTATTAAAAAACAACAATTAAATTTAACAGTGCCTAAATCAAAAAAACTGTAGGCAAACCCGAAGTGAGTTTGTCTACAGTTTTTTATTTTACAATCATAGCCGGACATTGAACACGTTTCATTACCTTGTGCGATACACTCCCTAAAACCATTTCCTGCAAACTGTTTAAGCCTCGGCTGCCGATTACGACTAAATCTACATTTTGTGTATTGGCATATTTAATAATCTCCGGAGCGGGTGATCCGTGAACCATTTCAACTTGGCATTCAATTTGCTCATCTTGAAATAATTGTTCAATCGGTACAATCTTTTGAAGACGCTCCATATAAAGACCTTCATTGGAACTTGCATGCAATACTTCTGTTTTCACTTTTACCATATCAATGACAAAAATAATGGTTACCATTGTCCTAGGATTTATTTTCGCTATTTTTACAGCTTCCTTTGCTGCTCGAATTGAGTTTTCTGAACCATCAGCGGCAAGTAAAATATGTTGATACATAAATCCACTCCTAATCGGTTAATGTAGTACCTGTTAATTTTTTCATGAGCTGTTTGCTCGATTCATCAATATTTAAGAAGGCTACCTCTATATTTTTCGCTTTAAGCTGATCTTTTACCTTCATTAAAGCCCCAATCGCTGAATCATCCCAAACCTTACATTGCGCAAAATCAATTTGAATAGAAGGTTGCTCAACTGAATTTGATTTGAAATAGTCCATAAAGCTCTCTGTTGACGCAAAGAATAATTGACCTTTTACGAAATAAGTAGTGCCTTGCTGAGAAATCGTAACACGGGAAATTTCATTGACAAAGAATAGGGCACTTACAACAATACCGGCAACCACTCCTAGTGCTAAATTGTGCGTATACAATACAACCCCAATTGTAAGCAGCATAACAAAAACGTCTTTCTTTGGTGCTGTCGCTGCATATTTAAATGAACGCCAGTCGAATTGCGTAATACATACAACAACCATAACACCAGCGAGTACAGGCATTGGAATCTGCACGACATAATCTCCTAAAACCAATATTAAAAACATTAAAAATACACCAGCGACAAATGTGGACAAACGGCCTCTTGCACCGGACTTTACATTAATAACAGACTGCCCGATCATGGCACAGCCGGCCATACCACCGAAAAATCCATTGATGACATTGGCAATCCCTTGTCCGCGTGCTTCTTTATTTTTATCACTTTCAGAAGTAGTCATATCATCGAGAATAGAAGCCGTTAATAAAGATTCCACCAAGCCGACAACAGCTAAAGCTAATGAATAAGGTAAAATAATCATTAATGTTTCAAAAGTAAACGGAATATCGGGAATGAAAAAAGAAGGCAATGATTGCGTAATTGTTCCCATATCTCCGACTGTCTTTAAATTAAATCCAGAATAAATGGCTACTATTGTTAAGATGATAACAGCAATTAAAGGTGCAGGAATTCCTTTTATAAAAAGAGGAATTAAGTAAATGAGCGCTATTGTTCCGAGTAAAAATAACCATGTTATGAGGCTCCCGCCAATAAAGTGGGGCGTTTGAGCGATAAAGACTAAAATGGCAAGTGAGTTTACAAAGCCAATCATGACGGCATTCGGAATAAACTTCATAAGTCTAGCAATTTTTAAAGCGCCAAAAATCATTTGAATAATTCCAGTTAGGATCGTTGCAGCTAATAAATACTGTAATCCATGATCCTTTACAAGTGACACGATAACAAGGGCCATCGCACCCGTTGCTGCAGAGATCATTGCTGGGCGTCCGCCAACAAAGCTGATTGTGACAGCGATAACAAAAGAAGCATACAGTCCGACCATCGGATCTACTCCTGCTAAAATAGAAAAAGCAATTGCTTCCGGAATTAGTGCCAATGCAACAACTAGACCTGCTAGTACATCTGCACGAATATTTCCAAACCATTGCTCACGTAAATTGTCCATATAGGGTATAGCTCCTTTAAATAATCTTCTACTATAATATCATGCGACCAAGATGGTGCGATAGCTTTTAAAAGTTCAACTGAGTTAATCAGCATTTGGATACAACGAAAAGGAACTGAGACACAACCTAAAAAATGCCATTATTCTCCTTGAGAGAAATGACATTTTTTGCTGGCATAAAAAATTGATTTCCATTCCGGGACGCTTTCCGCGGGCACGGCCTTACACGAACGTCTCAGGCGACGCGCTGTTCCCGCTGGAGTCGCCCTCCATTCCAATCAATTTTTAAAGTATCGTTTTTTAATAAGGGTCTTTTCCTTATCCAATGAAATTCGGTCCTAGCCCATTTTCTACTTTATTTTACTGAACCACTAATAAACTGTTCGTCCTGATAATACATGTTTTTAACGAGCACATTAGGACCTAGGCATTTTACAGCAGGGCAGTGACAGTTTAGGCTTTTCGCCAAATCAGTTTCAAGCCATTTATCAAAAATTACCGGTAACGAATTGGACGTAATATTGCCTAAAGGTGGTGTATCTCCAAAGTCTGTTACGATAACGTCACCTGTGAAAATATTAATATTTAAACGAGAACGTCCGTCCGGGTCGTTACGCATAGTTACATTTGGAGCGTTGCGTAAGCGGTCCAGTAATTTTTGGTCTTCCTCGGTTTTACTACAAGGATAAAAGGGAAGAGTTCCAAACAGCATCCAAGTATTTTCATCGCGAATATCCAGTAAATGATGAATCGCTTCACGCGTTTCCTCAAGAGATAATGAAGTTAAGGCACTGGCGAAATCTGATGGGTACATTGGATGGATTTCGTGTCGCGCACATTTCATTTCTTCTACAATTTGCTTGTGGATATGGTCTAAGTAAGGCAATGTTTTTTTGTTCAACATCGTTTCAGCCGATACCATTACACCGTTTTCAGCAAGCATTTTTGAATTGTCGATCATCCGCTGAAATAAAGCGGCACGTTGATCAAATGTCGGTTTCCGTTCCATCATGGCAAAGCCGGTTTCAACGAATTCCTCAATCGTACCCCAGTTATGGGAGATATGTAGTACATCCAGATATGGGGCAATTTCCAGGTAGCGTTCTCCATCAATTGTTAAGTTTGAGTTCATTTGAGTACGGACATCGCGACTATGCGCATATTTTAAAAGCGGTAAAACATACTCACGCACAGATTTACGTGACATCATTGGTTCTCCGCTAGTTGTAAAAGATATAAATTCTTTATTTAAATTTGAATTTAACTACTTTGATTTCGCGAATGCTATTGCAGAACATTTCTACCAAAATTTAAAAAATTTCACTTTTACAACAAATTATTTATTAAATCCTCAAAATGCCGACATGATTAATTTAGAAGATTTAAAAAACATAAATACGAATCACTTTAAAAGTGCCTATAATAAACAAATGCACATTGCTAAACGGTATTTTACTCAAGTAGGTAATATGTCAGAATATACATGTCGGTTATATTATAATTCTAAACAAATAAAATATACAGATATAGAAAAAATATTAAAATTAGCAAATACAACTTTAATAGATTATCTTGAATACCTATATGTCTTATGCTCTGAATTAACTATAAAAGACATTGATACTTTAAAAATTATATTATTCAATTATTCGCCTAAAAAAGAGGCGGAACCGTATGAACATATTCTTTTTAAGAATGTAGCATATTGTTATTGTGGACAATCATCAATACGTAAAATCAATAGAACCTCTCCCGTCACATACTACTGTAAGACAAAAATTAAACGTAATAATTTAAAACCATGTGAATTTAAAGCTACTCAAGAAAAATTAATTGTCGAGAAAATAAAGAAAGATAAAGATATTATTGTAACGAGTAAAAGTGAGGTAAATAAAATTGTCAAAAAGATTATTATTAAAGATAAGTTTAATTTCGATATAATATATAAATAGATAGATAGATAGTACTTTAAAAACTTCCTTATCTGTGCGAAAATTATACGCATGGAAAGGAAGTTTTTTATGTTTACAGTTCAAAAACCACATGATGAATGGGAAAGTTACATCGATATAGATAATCATGGCAAATTAACTTTATCTAATATAGAGTTTACAACAACAAATTTATGTAATATGAGATGTTCGCATTGTGCAGTTGGTTACACATTATTAACGAAAGAATTACCTGCAATCCCAGCAGACCAAATTATTCGTAAATTAGATGAAGTGGAAACTTTACGTACAATGAGTTTTACAGGTGGAGAACCTTTATTGACTAAAAAGGGGATAAAAGATAATTTGTTACCACTCTTGAAGTATGCGAAGAGTAGAGGGATTAAGACACAGATCAACTCTAACCTAACTTTACCTATGTCACACTACGAATTAGTTGCTCCTTATTTAGATGTAATGCATATATCGCACAACTGGTGTGATGAAAGAGAATTTGTTGAAACAGGATTCGCGATGATGGATAAAACTCCATCAATTGAATATAGAGGGAATTTATATCGTAATATCTTTGATAATGCGAGAGAGCTATCTAAAGGTGGTATTTTTGTATCTGCCGAGACAATGTTAAATCGTAACACTGTTCCATATATGGAGAAAATTCATAACGAAGTAGCAAATGAAATGCTATGTAAACGTCATGAAATTCATCCTATGTACGCAAGTGATTTCGCAGAAAAGCTTGAAGTTATCGGGTTGGATGAATACAGAAAAGTCGCAAATGAAATACTTGATTATCGAAACAAAGATATATGGGTGTTATTCGGTACATTACCGTTCTATCCATGTAGTCAGGATGAGAGAGATTTAGCACTTATCAAACGAATCAATAGCGAACCAAATACAACGATTAGAAATGATGTAGATGGACGCTCCAGAATGAATTTGAATATTTTTTCGGGAGACATTTCAGTTACAGACTTCTCGGATGATGGTCAAGCTTTTGGTAATATAATAAATGAGTCATTAAACCAAATTTACAAAAGATGGTTAGATTCAAATATTTCTAAATCAATCAATTGCCATTGTCCTGCGGTAAAGTGTTTAGGGGCAAATGTAATTGTTAAGAATATGTATTATCCTACAACTGAGTTTGTTAGTGGAAGTGCAAAATAAATAATTGTTCATTTTTGAAGTTGATATTAAAGTAATTACAATTGTAAATGTTATAAATAATTATATTAAAACAATTTCCCCTCAATCCAAAGAGGAAGAGGGAAAATTGTTTTTTTATACTACCGATTGTTAGTTACTTATACTGGTGTTAAAGTTAAATATATGCAAAATATAATGTAATTTGGGTATAGGGGAAAGGTGGTTGATTTATTTGAGTTTTTTAGCTTATATTGCTGGATCGGTGATAGCTCCAATTTTTGCAGATTATCTTTTGTCAAAAGGATTAACTACTATAGAAGAAAAGAAGCTTATTAGGAAAATTGAAGAGAAAGTAACTGAGTTTAATCGGAAGTTTGATGATACAGAAGTCGACAGTAATTACTTTAGTGATTTTATTGAGCAAAATAAAATTATTGATAAAATAATACAAAGGATTTTTAATTCTTATAAAATTTCAAAGGAAGATTATAACTCTTTTTCGAAAAAACTTGCCGACGAGGCGATTGAGTTCGTCAATTTAAAGAAAGACAAATTTAATCATCCCCATATTAAGAGATTAAGTGATTTCGAAGATTATTTTTCTGAACTCTTCTCAATTTTAGTTGATTTCCGAGAGTCATTTTTGGCAATTAAAGACAAGGCTGTATTATCAATAGTTGATGAATCAATTGGTAAATCTGAAGGCAATATTATTAAAACTATTGAGGAAAAATTAGGGGAAGATTATTTATTAGAGCAAAAAATTGAGGAAATAGATAATCTCATTGACAAAGGTCTATATGGTGAATCACTTGAAGCTATAACTGAAATTTTTGAATCTGTGGTGCATATTAATAAAGAACAAAGAGGAAAGTTACTTTTCCAAAAAGCTCAAGTTTATATTAATACCGAAGAGATACAGAAGATTAGTGCTATTCGCAAAACAATTCAACATTATTCTCCAGAAAGCAAATATATTTATGAAATCGATTATTTGATTGGTAATTATAAAAACGACTATGAGTTTGTGTCTGTTGCTATTCAACGTTTAAGAGAAAAAGGTACAGATGAACAAAATTTGATACTGAAAGAATCGAATTATCATTTACGGATAGGGAATTTTGATTCTGTTTTAGGGTTACTTCTAGATGAAGAGAATAATGTCAAAATGATATTAAGAAATGATGCTAAAGCTTTTTCACACCTTGGATTTGTATCATTTTTTAGAAATGATTTTGAAAGAGCAGAATCATACTTCAAAGCAGCAATGAGTATCAAGTATAACATCTCTTACGATTACTATATGACTATTGCTAAAGCTTATATATATTTAATGAATTTGAACGATAAAACTAATATAAATGATGAAATTAAAGAAAGAGCAAGAGAGATATATAATGATTTAAATCGGGCTTTTTACTTTATTAAAGGGGCATCAAAAGATATAAGAATTCAGCACTGGTCTAATTATCTTAGTTTGGTTGTAGTGGACAATCCAGAACTGGCTATTAAAAAAATTGAGAACATTGATGAAGACCTTATTAATGAAGAGCCGATTTATATTGTGTTGTCGGAAATATACTTCTTCACTGAAGATTACGAAAATGCAATGATGTACTTAGAACACATATGGAAAGAAGACCCTATATTATTAATTAGGCTTCTTTATTGTTATACAAGGTTAAATAGATGGGATTTAGTTGAGAAAATATTTAACGAAGATAAAGTTAATTTATACGATGAGCTAGGTGTTATTTTATTGTACAAGATACAATTATTTGAGAAAATTGATAAAATAGGGGATGCTAAACAATTAATAATAGCAAACATTGAGCAGTATAAGAATAGTATTTGGTTTGTTGAAAAAGCCCTTACTTTTTTGTATGAACATAGGATCAATGACGTATATGAAGTAATCTTAGGGCTTGTTTCTGATTTAGTTGAGCAAGTTGAAGTTAACGTAAAACTTAGGCTGGCAAGGGTGTTATATGAACATGGACAGTTTCAATTAACAAGAAATATTCTTGAAAAATCACTATTAATAAATGATGAGGCATTGGAATTATTTTTGTTCTCATATGGCGAAGTAGATCCTCACAATGAAAACTTTGCTGATTTACAGCAACAAGTAATTTCATTTTATTCTAACGGTAATCGACATAAATATTTACTTCAAGTTAAGTTCCATATTGAAATATTGACCGAAAGATATTTTGATGCATTAAATTCTATATTAGAATATAAGACAGTTCATGGTGAAGACTCTTTTTATCAAATAAATCTGCTTCAATGCATTACGCTAGGTTCTATAAATTATGATGCAACACATGAAGCCAATATGTTATTGAAGACAAGTGAACTAAAAAAACATTTGATTGTTGCACAATATTTTGCTTATAGAGGACGTTGGGGTGATGCAAAATCAGTATTAAAAAACGGATTCTATAAATATATGGAACAAATTCAAGAGGAAGAGATTGCGGGTTTCTTAAAAGTACACTTTAACAATATTCATCAAGAGTCAGGTGTTGTGGAATACTCTAAAATAATCGATGATTCGGTTTCTACTCTTGAGAATGCTGAGGGTTTTATACAGAATGTAATGATACATTCAAATGATGAAATTATAATAGAAGATGGTGAATATAAGTTTGGGTGTATCAACCTAAAAAGTACAAGTGACGACAGTTATATACTTAAAGCAACTGGCAAAAAAGGAAGCCATGTATTATATAAAGGAGTAGAGTACAAGGTATTAGAAATACTTGATATATATACATTCTTCTTTAGGTATTTTTTAAAGAAGATACAGGAAGATCATCCTGGAAATAAAACGGTTATTCCTATCTCTGGTGAAACAATTGAACAAATGATAGAAAAGACAACAGTTTTTATTAAATCAGGAAAGGAAGAAATTGAGAAGAAATTGAGGTTGTACAACTTTGAAATTAAATCTGGAGTACCGATATCGTATTTATCGGGAAAGGATATTGATAAATATTTTGAAACTATCTATTTTTTATTGAATAATGAAGAACAAGCTCTGTATTCAGTATATAGCGCTGATGTTAAAAAGGGTGCTAAATATGCTTTAACAATAAGTTCGTTAGTATTAATAAATGCATTAGGATATCTAGATAGACTTCAAACTATCTCAGATAGATTATATATATCTCCGAGCATTAAGCTGTTTGTAAGAAAAGGGATATCTGATTCGATTAAATATGATTCAGTTGTATCAACGGCTTTCTTAGATGAAAACAGTAATTTTAGGATGGCGGAGTCTACCGAAGAGACAAAAATATTTAAAAAGACATTTTGGACACAAATATTAATGGCAATCAATAATTTTCATGAATTTAAACCAGAAGTAATTAATACAAGCTTTTATGACAAAATATATGCTGCTGTTGACATAAGTGAATTTGAAGCTATTAATATTGCTTCAAGTGAAAGGGCTGTACTTGTATGTGATGATTTATTTATTTCAAGGATATGTAATGCTACGGATAATACCGCGCCTGTAATTAATATAATTGCACTACTGTACAAAGAGGAGCTTATTGACATTAATGAATTGATTAAACTTGTAAGTGACTTAACTAAAAAAAAATACAGGAACTGTGTTAACCATATTATATTATTTGAAATTTACGATTACTTAGTACAATTATATAAAACTCCAGATTATGACCAGATATATATATACAGGTAAAGGATATTTTTGAGAATCTGTTTGCCGAACATTCAAAGGAATATCACGTTCATCTATACGAAGATTTTATAAAATTAGTAATGCAAAACAAAATGATGACTGATATTCTATATAAACTATTACAGAAACCATTAGGATTTAAGCCTTATGATGAATTAGTAGCGGATGTTTGGGGCAATGTCATGGTTAAGTTGAAAGATACAGAACAGTGAAAACGCATTTTTGTTTATTGTTCAGTTAATGAATGCAATCGTAAATGTGTAGATAACAATCTATTTTGACTGAGCTTTTTTTCAGAATGGGTTGTTATTTTTCTTTTACCTCAACCTTGTGAAACACAAGTGAAAAATCTAGCCAAAAGAAAATCAACAAAAATAATTATATTATTTATGTTAAAGATTAGGGATATTTTTACAAATAAACAGCTCATTTAAAAGCTTCGAAATAAAATATAGGGTTCTCCGCCTGTGATCGAGATTGTTTGAAGATGAGGAATCTCATCTAAACGCTTTAAAATTAAATCGATTGGTAAAGCATCGGGATCTTTAGTCTGCAATGTATAGCCAACTGCGCAGTGTGCACAGCGCATGTTGCATAATGTAGTAGTAGTAAATTCAATATTTGATAAAGTCAACTTACCATGTTTTTCGATATCCATATAAGCTTCCCATGGGTCGTAGCTTGTCGTAATGTTTTGTCTTTCTAATGTCTTCATTTTCTTTCGATCTTCCTTTCCAACAATTTATTTTCTCATAAATTATTAGAGATGCAACCTAAAACCTTATTTTACTTGGATTTATTCTAAAGGATCGTGCACATATATACGTCTCCACAAAAAAACTACCTGACGTTTATTAACATACAGGTAGCATACTATTTAGCTTATTTCATCCATGTTGTAAGTAATTTGACTGTTGTTCTCACTGTAAAATTTCGAGCCAAACGAATTGTCTACCATTGTTTCAGCGAGATATATTTTAGAAAAATTAACTGCCTGAATATTAAAGTTGAACTTTGCATTTTGAATGATGCAGTTTGAAGCATGCAATACGGAGTTGTTTTGCACATAGATATCCGATTCACGACCTTCAGTTAGCTGTGTTGCTTTTAGTTCAACGGTAGATTCTGAGTCAATCCATATTTGCGGATAGCCATGATTGGAAATGAATGAATCTTGAATCAATGCTTCGGCATGATTTTTAATAATAAAACCATTCCGTTCGCCTTCGAGCAATTCACTGTTTTTGAAAATAATCGAACTATCATTGACAATTACCTGTGGCATTTTATGCGAGGAAATTTGACTCTCAATAATATTCACCGATGTATCTTTCATCGCTATTATTCCGTTCGTTTGCCCGTCAATGATTTTGGAATTTTGGATAGTGGCATTGATATGATCAATCATTTCTATTTGGGCTCCGGTTCCATCCTTAATGACAGAATCGATAATGTCCAATTGGCAATGGTCAATAACAAAAATACTTTTTCCACCCGTTAATTCACTGTGACTAATATGAATCGTGCTGTCGTTTTTCCCGGCAATATGCGCCAGATCGTTGTGATTAAATTGGCAGTTATCCAACGTCGCCTTCGCATTATTAACGGCAAATAGCCCATTCCCATTATTATGATGAATTGTTGTATTCAACAGAAACATTTCTGCTTCGATTACCGTAAGTGCCGCATTTTTATGGCCTGTAATCGTACTGGATACTATGGAACAAGAAGACCCTTTCTCCGCAAAGACTCCAATCTGCTTTCCATCCTCAATCGTTACACTTTTTAATGTACAGATCGAATTTTCCGTGATGAAAAGTTGCGGTAGGACATTATTTGCAAACACCGTATCAGTAAAGTTGGCAATTGATTTTTCCTTTAATTGAATGCCAACTCCCTGACTATTAAGTACTTCACTATTTGTCATATTCAACAAAGATTCAAATGTCAGTTGCACATTGGCTATTTTATGAAATGAAAGCACAGTATCGGAAATCGTTGCTTCCGCATATTCCCGCAGCATAATACCCGATTCACTTCCATGCTGTATTTGACACTCGCTAATGTTCAAGGAGCTTTTTTGAATCCATAATTGGGGAAGGGTATGATGATGAACTGTAGTTTGAGCGAGATGAATTATCGAATGTTCGGATGCATATATCCCGTTACCTTCGCCTTGCTTGATTTCACTTTCTTTTATATCCAATAGCGAATGGTCCTGTATGACTATTTGTGTACCTGAATGGTGATGGACTTTTACATTATTTAAATAGGCCTTTGAATTCGATTTAGCCCATATCGCCTGATTACCTTTTGAAAGCTCGCAATTTTCCAAGTGGGCAGTGGAGTTTTCCAAGAGTAAATGCACTTTTTTGTTTTGTTCAAAATGGCAGTATTCGAAATGTGCTTTACTGTCGGAAATGAGGGTTACGCCAATATCCGGTGCATCTCTGAAATGGGTTTTCTCACAATGTGCAGTGCCGCCCTTCATTGCGATTAGGACGTTTGTTAGACCACCTTGAATAACACAGTTCTTTAAAATTAACTGACCTTCTACAAAAATTTGCGACGTAGGTTGAATGGTCATGTTTTCAAAAGTAACGACAGCTGCTTTAGCGATGAGTATCGTTCCTTCTACGACAACGGTTCCTGCATTTTTAGCAGTAATTGTTCTACTGTCCAGAAAAGTTAACGTCTCTTTATATTTGCCGGCATTTACGACGATTATGTCGTCATTTGTTGCCTTTTGAACAGCTCGGCTGATTGTTTTCACCATTGAAAAAAATGAAGTAGACACTTTTACTATCACCATACGATTCCTCCTGCAAAACATGCTATATGTAATATGTTCACGTAAAATAACGAAAATAATCATTTAATTTAAAAATTACATAAAAAAAGTTTTAGTTACTACTATTTAAAATAGTATAAAACGACCTGAATTATTCCTCCAATTAAATGAAAGACCTGTCAAATTCAAGAAATAGGTTTAAAAATCACGTAGGAAGTGAAACTTTAAATAGGAAGAGAAATACATCATACATAAAATCCATACATTGCAGATTTCTTAGTAGAAGAAAAGGGAGTGTAATATGGAAAAGCAACTACAAATTATCCAACAACAATTAAATGAATGTTTTTATGATAGGGAAGAAGAAGTCGAGGCATTATTAATTGCACTTTTATCTAAACAACATGTGTTATTTATAGGTCCAGCGGGTACAGGTAAGAGTGTGCTATCGTCAATGCTTGGCTCCATTGTCGATGAAAGCCGTTACTTTCAGCATTTGCTGACACCTTTCAGTACACCGGAAGAGTTATTTGGCGTGCTGTCATTGAAGGATTTGGAACAGGGAATTTATAGACGGAATGTAACCAATATGCTACCGGAAGCGCATTTTGCATTTATCGACGAAATTTTTAAAGCAAATTCAGCTATATTAAATTCGTTGCTTACACTCATTAATGAGCGAATTTATTATAACAATGGAGTTCCAATACCTTCTCCGCTTTTAACAATTGTAGGTTCTTCCAATGAATATATAGAAGAAGGCGAAGGTCTGGAAGCGTTATTTGACCGTTTTTTGCTTCGCTATGAAGTTGATTATATTCGTAATGAGGATTCCTTCATCTCTATGCTGAAAGATCAAAATGAAAAAAATGTTTCAAAAATATCGCTGGAAGAGCTTTATGAACACCAGGAACTAGTAGCGAATATTGACGTTTCGGACGGCATTCTTAAAATGATTGCTAAAATTCGTCAAGCACTAAAAGACGAGGGAATAAGACCTTCTGATCGCCGGTTTAAACAGTCCCTGTCCATCTTAAGGGCGAAAGCTTACTTAGCTGGAAGAACAGAAGTTGTCAGAGAAGATTTAGCGATTATGGCGAATGTTTTATGGGAAACAAGCGATCAAAAAAGTTCGGCGAAAGAAATTATTCATGAGATTGCCTTTGATACAGTAGATGCGTTTATTCACCGTACGACAGCTGAATTCGAAACGATTATGCTGACTGCACAAACTACATTACTTCATAGGACACCGATAGCACGAACAGAACTTAGTCAATTATTAATGCAGGGGAAATCATTGTTTATGGAAGTGCAAAACATGAATCGCCAAATACCTAATCGGCCGGAATTACAAAGTTTAAAAACTGAAATGCATAAACAGTTGCTACGAATTACGTCGGATGTTATCGGATTTTAAATTATGCTTTAAGGTGGTGAACAATGCTTGAGAGGTAACGTATTTGTATTTTATAGTCGATCTGTTTTCGACATCAGCGCGACTTATAAAGAACGTTTCAACGAGCTTTTAAAAATGGCGGCAAGGTTAAATGACAGCTGTGTAGCAGGTGAAAGAAAAGTTGCCGGTTTTACGAATTTAATTGGGGATTGCTGGTATGCCTTTTATCATAAGGAGCCAATCTTAAAAGGAAATATCGATCGTGTCGATGATACACAATTCGAATTTATCCGTCATCTACTGAAAAATGAGGAATACGTTCAATGGCACTCCTTAACACAGGGAGATGATTTATTAAGTGTCCTAACATCAATCAGTATTGCGGAACAGCTGCTTCAAAATTTAGAGCTGTTAAATAATGATACGTTTGCAGTAAATTCTCAACAGAACGGTCAGGAACTTGGTGCCAGTACAGCACAAATGAAAGCACATATTCGACAGCTTGGAGAAACGTCAATTAGTATGATGCTCCAAGAAAATAAAAAGAAAATACGCAATACGAAAAAAGCTGTTCGAACAGTTGGTACAATGGATGGCAAAAAAATTGAAAATATTCCGTTGTCAGATCAATTTAAACTCGCTTCAGTCATCGGTCAGAGAAAGGAACTGCAACGCATTGCAGACTTAGTTGGTCGTTTTAAAAAAATCGCCATGAAAAAACAAAAGATGAAAAATCAGCGAAATATGGAATTTCGAAATATTTCAACCGGGCATGAAGTGTCGCGAATACTACCGCTCGAATTAGCCAATTATATGATGAGGCCAAGTAAGCTGGATTTTTTAAAACGACTAAGTGAACAGCAGACCTTCGTATTTGGTACGAAAGGGAAAGCACGTAAAGGGAAGGGACCCATTATTGTCTGTATTGATGAAAGCAGTTCCATGACAGCGATAAAAGAGCAGAGCAAAGCATTTTGTATTGCTCTGTTAACAATCGCTAAAAAGCAAAAGAGAGATTTTGCCATTGTTCCATTTGCTACAAATATAGGAGAAGTTGTCTTTTTTAGAAAAGGTCAAGCGACTACCGACGATTTAATCCAATTCAGCAATAGCTTCTTAGGTGGCGGTACGAATTACGAGTTACCTCTTCGTGAATCGTTAAATATTTTATTGAAAAGTGAGTTCAATAAAGCGGATCTATTGTTTGTTACGGATGGTTCGAGTTTTTTGCCAACAAGATTTGTCGAAGAATTTAATCACTTAAAAAAGAAAAAACAATTCGAATGTACAGCTGTTGTTTTAACAAATTTATTTAATGCAATTGATTTAAATGTCGTCCAGAAATTTTCAGATCGTGTCATTGAAGTAAATGAACTATTTGAAGCTGGTGATGCGTTCGTTCTATAGGTGCAAATTGGTATTGAAAATCATCCCTTTCCAATTTTGCGTACGTTCTCCTAGTCAAAAAGCTTACCGTCTCTTACAATGGTATAGATAATAATGGGTATATGATTTAGGGGGCGTTTTTTTGTTAATGGAAGATTATGATGAATTATTTGAAATGTCGGTAGATGAACGAAAACATTATATTCAGTTGAATCCTACCATTGTGGAAAATTTACTGGACGGAGTTGGCAAGGAAGATGCTGCCATTCGAGACCAGTTAAATTATCGTTTGTTTATCCAACTTTTAACGGAAAATGCGCTAAGCGAAAAGATGATTAATCAATTTGTCGATCATCTTTTTGCGGATAAAGGTCTACTTGCCAATATTGGTGAAAGTGGGACAGGCACGGTTTTTCAACGGTCATATTCTGCCCTGTATTTGGCGGCAATTGTAAATGCTGATCGACAACTTTCCTATTTAAATAAGGAACAATTGGAACAGATTACACAAAATGCGATTGATTTATTAACAAAGGAACAGGATTTACGCAGCTATGTTAATATAAAGTCCGGTTGGGCGCATAGTGTTGCAAATGCGTGTGAGCTCTTATGTGCAATTATCGAACACCCCGAGTATTCAATTCGCTTTACTTTCCAAATATTGCAGGCGATCCGTGCAAATTTATGGAAAGACTATGTATTCATTGATGATGAAGACGAACGTTTTTGCAATGTCATTAACGCCTTGATAGTAAAGGGTATTGAGGAAGATTTATTCATTGAATGGTTTGAACAGCTTTTTGACCAGCTAGAAGCATCTGCTTACGCGCAGGGGTATAGTGCACTTTGGTATAAAGCAAGAACTAATCAATTAAATTTAAGCAAAACACTTTACTTCTATTTGAAATTTGCAAATCGACATGAAAAGTTACGGAGTACCGTATCGATATTCATACAGCGGTGGATAAAGTTAGGTTAACTTTTATTTTACTGCTATAATGAATTTTGTGGAAAAATGTTATGAAGCAATGAAAACCCTCCATCTAAATAGGATTTAATTTGAATAAGGAAATTGTTGGTAAGTATAGTGTGAGGCTAACTTTTTAACGACGTAGGAATTCTAAATAATATTGTAGAATAAATATGTATTTCCGATAGGTCATAATTAAAACTTATTGTAAAAGATAATAATAATGCAATTTACTTATGTATAATAATGCGTTATTATTGAATGTGGAGAAAAGAGCTTTATAACCTTTTCGATTATGAAAAAACTAGGGGGAACACAAAAATGGCAAACTTACACAACAGTCGTTCTTCATTTGAAGTGAACGGTAAGACTTACAACTACTACCGTTTAGCTGCTCTTGAAGAAGCTGGTATCGCAAAAATTTCACGCCTACCTTATTCAATTAAAGTATTATTAGAATCAGTATTACGTCAATATGACAACTATGTAATTAAAGAAGAGCACGTAAACGATTTAGCAAATTTCGGTTCTCACAACCAAGAAGCTGAAGTACCATTCAAGCCTTCACGCGTTGTATTACAAGATTTCACTGGTGTACCAGTAGTAGTTGACTTAGCTTCATTACGTTCTGCAATGAAAGAAATGGGTGGAGACCCAGCTAAAATCAACCCAGCTATCCCAGTTGACCTTGTAATTGACCACTCAGTACAAGTAGACAAATACGGTAACGCTGCAGCTTTACAAGCGAACATGGATTTAGAGTTCGAACGTAACGCTGAACGTTATAACTTCTTAAAATGGGCTCAAACTGCTTATGATAACTTCCGTGCTGTACCACCTGCAACAGGTATCGTACACCAAGTTAACTTAGAGTATTTAGCTCCAATCGTACACGTTAACGAAACAGAAGACGGTTTAATCGCATTCCCTGACTCAGTAGTAGGTACTGACTCTCACACAACTATGATCAACGGTATCGGTGTTCTAGGTTGGGGTGTTGGTGGTATCGAAGCTGAAGCTGGTATGTTAGGTCAACCATCTTACTTCCCAATTCCTGATGTTATCGGTGTTAAATTAGTTGGCGAATTACCAAACGGTACAACTGCAACTGACTTAGCATTAAAAGTAACACAAGTATTACGTGCTCGTGGTGTAGTAAACAAATTCGTTGAGTTCTTCGGACCTGGCGTACCTGCTTTACCACTTGCTGACCGTGCTACAATCTCTAACATGGCTCCAGAATATGGTGCTACTTGTGGTTTCTTCGCAGTTGACGAAGAATCATTAAACTACATGCGTTTAACTGGCCGTGACGAAGAGCATATTGCTGTTGTTGAAGCTTACTTAAAAGCTAACGACATGTTCTTTGATGCTGACTTAGAGCCAGTATACACAGACGTATTAGAAATTAACCTTGGGGATATCGAAGCTAACCTTTCTGGTCCTAAACGTCCACAAGATTTAATTCCTTTAACTGAAATGAAACGTGTTTACCGTGAATCAGTAGTAGCTCCACAAGGTACTCAAGGTTTCGGTTTAACAGAAGAAGAATTCTCTAAAACATCTACTGCTAAATTTGCAGAAGGTGACGTAGAAATTCCAGCAGGTGCTGTAGCAATCGCTGCAATCACTTCTTGTACAAACACTTCTAACCCATACGTATTATTAGCTGCTGGTTTAGTTGCTAAAAAAGCGGTTGAGTTAGGAATCAAACCTGCTAAGTGGGTTAAAACTTCTTTAGCACCAGGTTCTAAAGTTGTAACTGGTTACCTAGAAGAGTCTGGTTTACAAGACTACTTCGACCAAATCGGTTTCAACACTGTAGGTTACGGTTGTACAACATGTATCGGTAACTCAGGTCCGTTATTACCAGAATTAGAAGAAGCAATCAAATCAAACGATTTATTCGTAACTTCTGTATTATCAGGTAACCGTAACTTCGAAGGCCGTGTACACCCATTAGTAAAAGCTAACTTCTTAGCTTCACCACCATTAGTTGTTGCTTACGCTTTAGCTGGTACTGTAGATATCGACTTACAAAAAGACGCTATCGCACAAACTCCAGACGGTAAAGATGTATTCTTCGCTGACATCTGGCCATCAACTGAAGAAGTTAATGAAGTATTAAATAAAGTTGTTACTCGTGAATTATTCCAAAAAGAATACGAAACAGTATTCACTGCTAACGAAGCTTGGAATGCAATCGAAACTTCAACTGAAAACTTATATACTTTCGATGAAAAATCAACTTACATCCAAAACCCACCATTCTTCACTGGTCTTTCTAAAGAGCCAGATGCTATCCAAACATTAGCTGGAATGCGTGTAATGGCTAAGTTCGGTGACTCTATCACTACTGACCATATCTCTCCTGCAGGTGCGATCGGTAAAGATACACCAGCTGGTAAGTATTTAATCGAAAACGGTGTTGCAATCCGTGACTTCAACTCTTACGGATCTCGTCGTGGTAACCACGAAGTTATGATGCGCGGTACATTCGCGAACATCCGTATCCGTAACCAAATCGCTCCAGGTACAGAAGGCGGTTTCACTACTTACTGGCCAACAGGCGAAGTTGAGTACATTTACGATGCTTGCATGAAGTACCAAGAGCAAGGTACTGGCTTAGTAGTATTAGCTGGTAACGACTACGGTATGGGTTCATCTCGTGACTGGGCTGCTAAAGGTACATTCTTATTAGGCGTTAAAACTGTAATCGCACAATCTTATGAGCGTATTCACCGTTCTAACCTAGTAATGATGGGCGTATTACCACTACAATTTATGGATGGCGATTCTGCTGATTCATTAGGATTAAAAGGTGACGAAATCATCGACGTTAACTTAACAGATGATGTTAAACCACGTGATATCCTAACTGTTACTGCAACTTCTCCAGAAGGTAAAGTAACTGAGTTCAAAGCATTAGCTCGTTTCGACTCAGAAGTAGAAGTAGACTACTACCGTCACGGTGGTATCCTACAAATGGTATTACGTGCTAAAGCTGCACAACAATAATACTGTTTAACATAAGTAGCACAAACCATGTATTTGGTTTGTGCTACTTTTTTTATGTTTGAAATTGCCTGGAAATGAGGTGTCGAATAATAAAAATAGTGTCGAATAAATTCTCTCGCGATTAATAAATAGAATTTAAAGTCTAATATCAAAATACTATCGTTAAATAAAATTTTTTGGAATTAGTAGAAACGTATAAATGAAAAGAATAATCCAGAATTGTTCGTATAAACACAAACCTCAAAATACATAAAGAACGCAATATTTTGTTAATTTTACATTAATTTTTCAGAAAATGTGGAAATTTCTATAATATTCAGCTACTATCAAAAAGGTAGGTAAAAATATTATTGGGGGTTTTTTTATGAAGAAAAAGAGAATGTATTCAGCAACAGCATTAGCAGCATATACTGCAGTAGCTGTTGGCGCAACAGGTGTTTTAGCAGAAGAGACAATTTTTACAGATGTAAGTGCGAATCATCCATATGCGGATGGAATTAATGCATTAACAGCTGCAGGCGTTGTAAAAGGATTTGGCGATGGTACATTTAAGCCGGATACAACTGTTACACGTGGACAAGCAGCTAAGATGATTGCAGGTGCATTAAAACTTGATACAACAAATGTAAAGAATCCTAATTTCAAAGATATCGAAACTTCAAATCAATATTACAACCAAATTGCTGCATTAGTAGCAACAGGCTTTGTAAATGGTTATCAAGACGGTACATTCCGTACAGCAGATAAAATTACACATAATCAATTTGCAAAAATTTTAAGGAATGTTTCTGCCGTTTATCCGGTTGATGCAACAGCATTATTAACAGAAGCAAAAGTAGTGTTCAATCCAACAAAACAACTTACGCGTGGAGAACTTTCTAGTGTATTAGCTACGATGTTAGCAGGTGCAACACCAGCTCCAGAGCCAGAACCTACACCAGAGCCAACTCCAGAACCAGAAACAAATAATTATAAATTATCAATTATGCATGTTAACGATACACATGGACGTGTTGAAGAATTCCCTAAATTAATGACAGCAGTCAATGAGCAACGTGCTAAAAATCCAGATGCATTGCTTTTACATGCAGGAGATATTCTTAGTGGGACATTATACTCCAATGAATTTGTAGGACAAGCTGATCTACCATTTATTAATGCATTGAAATTTGATGCCATTACATTAGGAAATCATGAGTTTGATTTAGGATCTTCACCTGAAGGACATAAAGCGCTAGTTGACTTTATTAAAGCTGCACAGTTCCCGGTATTAACAGCAAATGTTGATTTTTCAAAGGAAGCCTTATTTACGGGAATGTTCTCAGATTTAATTTCAAGCGAGCCGGAAAACGGTAAAATTTATAGCGGTATGATTAAAGAAGTGAATGGTGAAAAAGTCGGTATTTTTGGCTTAACAACAGCTGAAACAAAAGATATTTCATCTCCAGGCAGTATCGCATTCGAAAATTACATTGATGAAGCAACAAAAGCAGTAAAAGCATTTGAAGACAAAGGTGTAAATAAAATTATCGCGCTTACACATATCGGCTTCGATGACAATGCAGCATATGATAATGATCAAATTCTAGCAAAATCAGTACCTGGAATTGATATTATCGTAGGTGGTCACACACATACAGAATTAAAAGAGCCAGTTATTGTTGATACAAATACTGTTGGCGAGAAGAAGGATACTACATTAATTGTGCAGGCGAAAGAATATGCTGGCTTCTTAGGTACATTGGATCTTGAATTCGATGAGCAAGGTGTAGTTGTAAAGCATGAAGGACAATTAATTAAAGTCGCGGACTATGCAAATGATGAGGCAGGCTTGAAATTACTTGCGCCATATAAAGAAAAAGTGGATGCTATTTCTTCAGCTGAAATTGGGGTTACATTAACGGAAGAGTTAGTAAGTCCACGTACTTCTGAAACTATTAAAGTAGGTGTACGTAATAGCGAAACAGTTTTAGGAAACATTATTACAGACGGTATGCTTACAAAAGCGAAACAATATACGGATAAAAAAGTTGTAATGGCAATGCAAAACGGTGGTGGTATTCGTGCTGCAATTCCAGCAGGTAATATTACAACTGGCCAAGTTATTACAGTGTTACCATTTGGTAATACGCTAGCATTGATGGATGTTACAGGTGCTGAGATAAAAGCTGCATTTGAACATGCTGTTAAAGATGCTCCAAAAGAAAGTGGCGGGTTCCTACACATTTCAGGTGCTAAGCTAGAGTACGATTCTTCTAAAGAAGCTGGCTCTCGCGTAGTTTCAGTCAAATATTATGACGAAGCGACAAAAACGTATGTTGATGTAGCGGATACCGAAACTTACACAGTTGCAACAAATGCCTTTACTGCTAAAGGCGGCGACGGATTTGATATGTTCAAGAAGGCATATGAAGATGGCCGTGTAACTGATTTAGGATTATCGGATTGGGAAAACTTAAAAGAACAACTTTTATCAATGAAAGAAATCAAATATACAACAGAAGGTCGTATTGTAGACGTTGCGACAGTAGAAGCAAAATAATATTGAAATTGAAAAAATCACTAATTTGGGCGACCAATTTAGTGATTTTTTTTATTTTATTTTCAGCAATATTATTATGAAAAATGGGCTATTAATTTTATAGTTAAATAATTTATAAAATAGAAAATTCTGAAAAACAGACGAATGAACTATGGTAGATTATTATATAGCAATTACTTTGTCCTATTTTTTGAATATTAATATGAACAAAATTCACGTACTACAGAGAAAATATTTACATTTTATAGTAGAAATATGTAAAAACTTAGAATATATTTATGTATATACGGAGTGAGTAGTAATTCATTCGTATATAAGTAATAGTTCAAAAAGGGGGGGATTTTATGGGGTCATTTCAGTTATTCGGAAAAGAGCTAAGTTCGCTCAAAAATCGTAAAGGATTACTTTTTACATTGATTGGCATTATGTTAATTCCAATTGTCTACGTAGCTGTATTACTTTCTGCTACATGGGGACCGTATGACAATTTGGAAAATTTGCCGGTCGCCTTCGTCAATAAAGATGTTGGCGGTGTATCAAGTGGTCAACCGATCAATGTCGGCAATGACTTAATGGAAACATTGAAGGAAAGTAAGTCATTGGGGTGGCATTTCGTTTCTGAAAAAGAGGCAATGGATGGGCTCAAAAAGCAGGAATTTTATTTAGTAGTGGAAGTGCCTGAGGACTTTTCACAAAAGGTAACAACAGTCCTTGATGCAAATCCGCAAGTACCAGAGCTGCGATACATCCAAAATGAAGGGTTAAACTTCATGGGTGCCCAAGTAACGAATAGTGCGGTGGAAAGGCTTCGCGAACAATTAGGGGACAAAATTACTGCAACATATGCCAGAACAGTATTTGCTAGATTTACAGATATTGAGACAGGGTTTGCAACTGGTGCAGACGGGTCGAAGCAAATTTTAACTGGTACGGAACAGCTAGCTGAGGGCACAAACACATTGCTATCATCATTAACTGATAAATCAGCCGATATTAATCAACTAGCTGCTGGTGCAAAAACAGCGGACGATGGAGCAGGTCAACTTTTATCAGCGATTACTGGCGGGACAAGTAACATTAACCGTTTAGCTAGTGGCGCGAAAGAAGTAGCAAGCGGGGCTGGCCAATTAAAGAATGGTTCCGAACAAGTTTTAGCTGGATTAAATTCAATCCAAGGAGCAACGAATCAGGTATATAATGGCTTGCAACAATTGCAGCCAGGTTCTGAAGAGTTATTAAATGGATTACAACAGCTTTCAACGGGTGCAAATCAGTTATATGCAGGAATTGCATTAGGTGATGGAACTGCAGCTAATCCAGGGTTAGCTAATGGCTTAGCTCAATTAGCTACAGTATTACAGTCCAAACAAGCAGATATTGAGCAATTAGGTCAAGGCGCACAACTTCTGCAAGGATTGGCACAAGCACCTGGCATGGAAACATATCGTGCGAATTTGTTAGCTTTAAGTGAAGGTTTAACAGAATTAGCAACAATTTATCCGGTTGCTGTTCAAAGTGCAAGCGCTTTAAATAATGGTGCTCAACAAATTGCACAATCGATGCCAAGTTTAACAACAGGATTGGAAAATGCAATTGTTGGTCAAAAAACAATTGTAGGCGGTATTGATGCGCTTGTAACAGGTCAAGGTCAAACTGTTGCAGGAGTAGGCCAGTTAGTAAATGGACAAAAGGCAGTAGTATCAGGTGCCACTCAATTAGCTAGTGGTGCTTCACAAGTAGCCAATGGTAACCAAACGTTAACTAGCTCTTGGAATCAGTTAGGCGCAGGTGTATCCAACCTGAAAAACGGCTTAACTCAAATCAGTACTGGTAATGAAACAGTAGCATTAGGTTGGCAAACAATGACTGAAGGTGTTACTTCATTAAATGATGGGGTTAACCGCCTTCAAGCAGGATCTAATGATTTAGCTACTGGTTTAGAAGGTGGACGTGATCAAGTAGCATCTTTACGAATTACTGATGAAAATATCGCGATGTTCTCTTCACCAGTTGCACTAGCTGGCGAAAAGGTGAATCCATATGAATATTACCGTGATTCAACAGCACCGTATATTTTATCGTTAGCATTATTTGTAGGTATGCTTGTATTATCACTGTTCGTTGATTTCAAAAAGCCAGCAGTACTACCAAAATCAGCGGTAAGCTGGTACGTTAGTAAATGGATGCAATTAGCGATGTTCGCTACAATCCAGGCGGTGCTTGTAACACTATTTACGCTAGTGGTATTACAATTATCAGTAGCTAATGTCATGCTATTTATTTTATTCGCTATTTTTGTAAGTATTGTATTTATGTCAATTATCTTCTTCCTAGTATCGGTTGCAGGTCATATCGGACGCTTTATCGCACTTGTGTTAGTCGTAGCACAATTATCGATTACAGGTTCGAATTTACCAATTCCGATGCTGCCGGAAAACTTACAGGCAGTAAGTTCATTCTTACCATTTACGTATTCGATTTCAGGCTTTAAATCGGTTATTTCATTAGGAGATGTTTCATTATTATCTTCTAATGCCGCAATACTTGCCATCTATTTAGTAGGGGCATCGGTGTTGGCATTCATCGCATTTATCGTAAGCTACAAAACTCTTACGACAAAGTATACACCAGAAGTAGAAGTGCAACCGACTGTTTAAAACAGCCATCAAGTAAATATGAAAGCCCCTAAATTTGTCGCGAACAAGTTTCGGGGTTTTCTGTTTATTTGGAAAAAACCAATAAAAAAGAGGGGACATAAGTAGAAAACTTTTTAAATGAACGGAATTTATATATATAAATAAACTTTATTAAAATTGGTTGGAGTGAAGGGTCGACTCCAGCGGGAACAGCACGACGCCTGAGACTACAGGCTCAGGCCGTGCCCGCGGAAAGCGTACCCGTAACGGAAACCAATTTTCTGTGTATCAAAAAAATACAATTATTCTCTATAGAGAATAATTGTATTTTTATTTTGTCTCAGCCTCAATAAGTTTACTTAATTAAAATTCAACATGTGCAATCATGCCTTCTTCATCATCAATGTCTAGTGAAATACGTGCAGACATTGAGTCACGGCCTAGTTGATCGTCGATGTAGAGACGAAGTGCCATAATGAAATTTACTGAGTTGTATACATCCAACTGACCGTTATAGAATGCTTCTGCTGAATAGCCTGCTACATCATCGTACATAAGCTCCACTTCAACTTCATCTGGTGTTACATTTTTGAACTTTGCATGGAATAAACATACGGCATTAATTAAATCTTGTTCAAGTAATGTTAGCTTTTCCAAGTATCTGTTACCTCGTTATCTTTTTTACGTTTAATAATTTGATAAATTTTAACTAGGAAGAATACGATTGCCGCAATTGCTGCAACGTTTATAAGTAAGCCTAAAATGTTGCCTAACATACCCATACCGGCAAATAAACTACCGAATAATAAACCAGCTAAACCACCAAGCATTAAGCCTTTCATTAGGCCGCCTTTGTTTGAAGCTGTGTTTGTATTATCTTTTTTAGTTGTTGTACCGTTGTTTTGTTTTGCAGCAGGGTTTGTAGCATCATTATTATTCTTTTGAATATTTGAATTGTTATTGTTGTTATTGCTAAAGCCTTTTTTTCCTGATTTATAGGATTTTGCTTCAACAGTCTGTGTATCGTTAGCGAATAAAATTGTAGAACCTACACTTGAGAATACTAGTGCAAACGCTAACAGTATAGCTGATAATTTTTTCATGTCTTTCCCCCATATTTTCTTTTTATTTACTTTAGTAGTATATCAAAAAAAGAATGAAATAGAAAATGAAAACTCTTTTATGTAAATAGAGCATGCTTTACTCGAAAGATAACATTTGCTTGTAAAATAATCGAAAGATATTGTATTCGTAAAAATGAAATTGTATGATGAATAGAATATTCTGAATTTACATAACTATGTAAGTTAAAAAAGCGCCAAATAGTTTAGGAGGAAGAAAGATGAGTAACATTCGTATTGGTATTGTAGGTTACGGAAATTTAGGACGTGGGGTAGAAGCAGCAATCAGTCAGAATGCTGACATGGAATTGGTAGCTGTGTTCACGCGCCGAGACCCTAGTACCGTTTCAATAAAATCAGCTAATGTACCAGTATATTTAGTGGAAGATGCACCGAAATATAAAGAGCAAATTGATGTCATGATTTTATGTGGAGGTTCTGCGACAGATTTACCAGAGCAAGTCCCTCACTTTGCCCAATGGTTTAATACAATTGACAGCTATGATACACATGCCAATATACCGGCATTTTTTGATGCAGCGGATGCAGTCGCACAACAGAATAACACTGTTTCGATTATTTCCGTTGGATGGGATCCAGGTTTATTTTCATTAAATCGTTTGCTAGGTGAAGCAGTGCTACCGGCAGGTCATACATATACATTTTGGGGTAATGGGCTAAGTCAAGGTCACTCTGATGCTGTACGCCGTATTAATGGCGTGAAAAAAGCAGTCCAATATACTTTACCTATTAAAGACGCGGTGAATCGTGTCCGTAATGGTGAAAATCCGGAACTGACAACGAGAGAAAAGCATGCTCGTGAATGCTATGTTGTATTGGAAGATGGCGCAGATGCAAACGTCATTGAAACAGAAATTAAAGAAATGCCGAATTATTTTGCAGATTATGATACATCTGTAAATTTCATTACGGAAACTGAATTTGATGAAAATCATCAAGGTATGCCACATGGAGGTTTCGTAATCCGTTCTGGTCAATCAGGCGAGGGTGATAAACAAATTTTAGAGTTCTCATTAAATTTGGAATCGAATCCTATGTTTACATCGAGTGTTTTAGTTGCATATGCACGTGCAGCCTACAAACTTCATGCTAAAGGAGATAAAGGAGCTAAAACGGTATTCGATATTCCTTTTGGCTTACTATCACCTAAATCTCCAACAGAATTACGAAAAGAATTACTTTAATTGGAAGAAAAAACGACGTCTATATTATAGTTAGACGCCGTTTTTTTGATTAAATTAATAATATTGTTTGCGAATTTCGTGGAATTTGGGCTTTTCTATTTAGAAAGTCTTTTCTTCTAACGCTTTGCCACGTATGATAGAGAGGATTATTCAACTTCTTTTAGCAAAAAGAATGATGTAGGCATCTTAAAAAGTTGCCAACGTAAATTGATATTTGAAGAAAGGATGTTTACTGTGCAGGATAAGCGTTTTAAAATCGCACATAAAGAAGCATTAATCGGAGTTATACTTGTCATTATTAACTTTGCGATTTGGTATGGTTTTGCTTATGGACTCGGTTCAGGCGATCCGCTTCAATATAAATATATTTTAGGGTTCCCGGCCTGGTTTTTCTATAGCTGTATTGCTGGAACAGTTTTTATGATTATTTGTATTTGGCTTGCGATGAAGCTTTTCTTCAAAGATATTTCACTTGAAGAGGAGGACAAGCATCAATGATTCATTGGCAAGTGATTGTACCACTTTTCATATTTCTAATCGTTATATTCGGAATTGGAATTTGGGCAAATAAACAAGTTCGAACGTCGACCTCTTTTATGCAGGAATATTTTTTAGGCGGTCGTGAAATGGGTGGATTCCTTCTAGCAATGACTATGATGGCTACATACGGAAGTGCATCAAGCTTTATCGGGGGCCCAGGTGTTGCTTATAATACGGGTCTCGGCTGGGTATTACTTGCAATGGCACAGCTTCCTGCCGGCTATTTTGTACTGATGGTTCTTGGTAAGAAATTTGCGATCGTATCGCGTCGTATTGAGGCGATTACATTAATCGACTTTTTAAAGAAACGCTATGACAGCCATACGATTGTTATTTTATCGGCCGTTAGCATTATTATTTTCCTATTTGCTTCAATGACAGCGCAATGGGTCGGTGGGGCACGATTAATTGAATCGTTGACTGGACTATCCTATACGAACGCACTACTGATTTTTGCGGTGGCTGTATTGGCATATGTAGTTATCGGAGGTTTCCGTGCCGTAGCATTAACCGATGCTTTGCAGGGGTCGATTATGATTATCGGGACAGTTATTTTATTAATTGCTACGGTAATTGCCGGTGGCGGAGTAGAAAATATTATGCAAGGGCTAGTTGCGGAAAATCCGAATTTAGTTTCACCATTTGGTGCAACTGGTAATTTAACACCTTTATATGTTTCAACGTTTTGGATATTAATCGGGTTAGGTGTAATCGGTTTACCTCAAATTGCTGTTCGTGCAATGAGCTATAAAGATTCAAAAAGCTTACACCGTGCTATTTTAATCGGTACGATCGGAATTGGTACAATCATGTTCGGCATGCATTTAATTGGTGTATTTGCGCGTCCTGTAATGCCAGGTATTGATGTTGGCGATAAGGTGATGCCTTTATTAACGCTTGAAGTACTGCCGCCTGTCTTAGCAGGTATTGTACTCGCTGCTCCGATGGCGGCGATTATGTCGACGGTTAATGCATTGTTAATATTAGTAAGCTCTACCGTTGTAAAAGATATTTATTTAAATTATATCAACCCAAAAGCTAGTGATACACAAATTAAAAACCGCAGTTTCTGGGTAACGACAATTATTGGAATTACTGTCGTTATTTTTGCCGTAAAACCGCCTGAACTATTAATTATGCTGAACTTATTTGCGTTTGGCGGATTGGAATCAGCATTCCTATGGAGCGTTGTGTTTGGACTCTATTGGAAAAAGGCGAACAAATATGGAGCAATTAGTTCGATGATTGTTGGTATAGTGCTGTATATTGTTATTTATAGCTTTGCAGAAAATATATACGGCATGCATTCGGTGACAATTCCTATTTTTGCATCTTTATTTACATTTGTAGTTGTAAGTTTAATTGCAAATAAAGTAAAGAAAATAGAGGATTATCATTTTTAAGAGCCCTTTCAAAAAAGCCGAAGCAATCATATGATAGATTGCTTCGGTTTATTTGACGTTATTAACTTATTATTATAAACTAGGTTACGTAAAGTAACTTAAAGAAAACAAGGTGATCATATATGGAAAATATAATGGCAATTTTAAAAGATAAAATTCAGCTTATCCGTCGAGACGATCTGCAAAATATTGCACTTGTTGGACCGGTAAAGCTACCAATAAAACAAGGTGATTTTGAAGCGACTTTCCAATGGTATTCGTGGACTACTGTCGGAAAGGATTTAATGAAAGAGCAGGTAGTACAGTCGATACCATCGATGAATTTAGCTTTCGGGCAGCAATCATCGGTATTAGTATATGGCGATTTTACACATGATGAGAATGCTTTAATTCGCATGCACAGCATTTGTCATACAGGTGATATTTTTGGGTCACAACGCTGTGATTGCGGCTACCAGTTGCATGAATCTATGAAAATGATAGTCGATCATGGCTGCGGAGCAATATTATATTTGGCAGATCATGAAGGGCGCGGCATTGGTTTATTTTCAAAATCACTTGCTTATTTATTGCAAGAGGAAGCTTTTGATACAGTAGAAGCAAACCATGCACTAGGCTTTGAAGATGACACTCGTTCATATGACGATGCCATCCGTGTATTGCAAGTACTCCGTGCAAAACCAGTGACACTGATTACGAATAACCCGAAAAAGCTGGAAGCCTTGAAAAAAAGCGGGCTTCTAGTGTCGGGTCATATACCTTTATGGGGCGGTCTAACCGAAACGAATGAACAGTATTTGCAAACGAAAGTACAAAAGTCTGGACACATGGGTTTAGTTGAAAAGCTAACAGTTTAAGGGGAATGAATGATATGAAAACAGATCAGGACTATATGCAACTGGCACTCCAATTAGCGGCAAGTGCAAAGGGGAATACGAATCCGAATCCGCTAGTCGGAGCTGTCATTGTGAAAGATGGTGTCATTGTAGGCACAGGGCTTCATCGGAAAGCAGGAGAGCCACATGCTGAAGTTCATGCAGTGAAAATGGCAGGTGATCATGCAAAGGGAGCTACTATATATGTGACGTTAGAGCCTTGTTCCCACTATGGTAAAACACCACCTTGCGCGAATTTAGTAAAAGAAAGTGGAGTTGCCCGTGTCGTTGTTGCTACAGAAGATCCGAATCCTGAAGTAGCAGGGCGCGGAATTCAACTTTTACGTGACGCAGGAATTGAAGTAGAAGTAGGTATTTTGCAAGAGGAAGCACAAAAACTAAATAAACGCTTTATCCATAATATGCTGACAGATCGGCCGTTTGTTGTTGCAAAGTTTGCAATGACGTTGGACGGCAAAATTGCTACATATAATGGACATTCCCAGTGGATTACAAATGAAGAGGCACGTGCTGATGTTCATGAACTGAGACATGAAGTGGATGGGATACTCGTAGGCGTCCAAACTGTGATCAATGATAACCCGAAACTGACAACACGGCTTGCCGATCGCCCAGGTCGTAACCCGATACGTGTCGTGTTGGACCGTACATTGAGAACACCTTTGAATGCTCATATAGTCAATACGACCGAAGCACGTACGATTATCGTGACGTCACACGATGCAAACGAAAATGCCATTAAAGAATATGAAAAGCTAGGTGTAGAAATAATCCGAGTAGCAGTAAATGCATCAGGTCTTAATCTGGATGAAACGCTGCAAGCATTATATAAACAGGGGATTACCCACTTATTAGTTGAAGGTGGGGGCACGGTAAACGCTTCGTTTTTACGGAATAATTTCATCGATCAGTTTATTGTCTATATCGCCCCGAAAGTGTTAGGAGGCAAACATTCGATAACACCATTTACAGGAGACGATGTTGAGACAATTGATTTTGCTTCACTCGTTGAGTTTGATGAAGTGACCCGAATTGGGGAAGATTTACGCATTATCGCTTATCCTAAAAGGGTGAAGTCCAATGAATAGAAAAGTGGATGTTTGCATTGTAGGCGGTGGTCCAGGTGGTACGTTACTTGCAAACATTTTAGCTAAGCATAATCTTTCAGTACTCTTACTGGAACGCACAAATGGCTTTGCAAAAGCGTTTCGAGGAGAGCACTTAAATGAAGAAGGCGAGCAAGTTTTAAAGCAATATGGATTATTCGAACGGATTGAAGAGCTTGGGTTACTTCGAATGGAAACATTGGAATATTGGTTGGGTGGGCAAAAATTCAATACAGTTTACCCTGATCCAGTGATTGGACATTTAGGCATTCATGTACCGCAAGCACACCTTTTACAGGCGATTGTCGAACAAGCTCAAAAATATACTAGTTTTGACTATCTATTAAATACGACGGTTAAAGAGCTTATACAGGATGAACATGGTCATTATATAGGTGTTAAGGCGCTTCAGGACGATCAAATCATTCAAATAGACGCACAGCTTATTATTGGGGCAGATGGACGCCATTCCACGATTCGCAAATTGGCAAATTTAGACGCGACGATTCATAATCATGGCTATGATTTACTATGGGCAAGAATACCGGCACCGGAAGACTGGACCCCGTCAATTAAGATGGCGCTCGTAGATGGCATGCAAATATCGCTTTTTACCCAAACAAACGGCTTTGTGCAGATCGGGTGGAATATAGAAAAGGGAAGCTATCCATCATTAAGGAAACAGCCATTTACCCCTTTTATTGAAAAGTTGATAAAAGCATTTCCACAGTTAACTGATACGGTCAATGAGCATATCCAGTCTTGGCGTGACTTTGTACTACTTGATGTGTTTAGTACAACATCAGAACAATGGGAAAAAAACGGTGTGATATTAATCGGGGATGCAGTCCATACAATGACCCCAACTGGAGCGTTTGGTTTAAATAGTTCACTAATGGATGCTCATATATTAGCGCAATGGGTTCTTCAAAAGAATCCATTTGATTATAGCTGTGCCACTGAACGTCAGAAGCAAATTGCAGCAATTCAAGCATTACAAATCGAAAAAGAACAAAAGTTTCAAGATGCTTTTGTCATATTAAGTTAGGTGAGAAAAATGAAATTTGGTTTTGATATTGATGATACACTAATTGATTTACGTCGACATGCGTTTCATTTATATAATAAGAAGTTAAAGAAATCGATTGGTGAGGACCTGTTCGATAAGATTTTGACAGTTGAAATTCATGAAGCATTTGGAATGACGAGTGAAGAAGGCAGTAAAATGTGGAATGATTCGATGGAAGATATTTATTTTACAGATTGTCCAAGCTATGAAGGGGCGAAAGAGGTTTTACAAGCCTTAGCAGAAGAAGGGCATGAAATTTACTATATTACATCACGTCCGAAAGGCTATTGTGAACAAACGCGTGAGTGGGTAAAGGCACAAGGATTTCCTGTTGTAGATGAGCGCTTTTTTTGTGGTATGAAAGATCATGAGAAAATTGATATTATAAAAAAATTACAGCTTGATGTTTATGTTGATGATAAGCCGGCTGTTCTGAATACGCTAACAGGAACAAATACGAAAGTTATTGTTAAAAATCAGTCATATAATCAAGAAATGGAATGTACTCGTCTATTAAATTGGAGCGAATTTAACGGATTAATTCAAAACGCAACATCGTAACTGTATGGAAGAGAGTCTAGCATAATGCTATCCTTGTACTGAAAAAGTGAAATAGTTTGAATTTTTTACTTTCAACTCGTAAAATCTATGGTATTGTATGAGTATATCGTTAAGGGTTGGGGGATAAATAAAACTATGATTACTGAACAACATTACGAAGCAAGCATAAATTATAATGGGATTATTTTGCTATCGGCCTATTTGCAGCGCCAGTATGTATACCGTACCATTCAAGTTCGATTAAATGGTGCGAGTGAAGAGCCTTTAAATAAAGTGAAGAATATGCTCGATCATACAGAGGCTATGTTAAACGTCTTTGAAGAAGCGAAAAGTTTATTGGATGGTCAACGAAATAAGTTGAAGTCCTTTGCAGATGAAGTGAGCTTAATGATGCAAAATTATATAAAGGAAAACCCGGATTTTAATGAACGTCTAGCGGTTGTTGGTTCTACACTTTATTCGGAACAATTGATGAATAATGGGATTATTAAACTAGGCTATATTTTCAAGCAAAATATCGGAAAAGATTTCCCGGCTCGAGTTAAATTTTATGAAGAGCGAACAAAGGTTATCGATGTGATGGTTCAATTAGTGTCTGATGGAAAAGAGATTGAGCAAGGTATGCAGGACATTTTAAACAAATGGTATGAAGGCATTGCCAATCAGAAAAAAGGCATTATGGAAGATCTATCGAAAATCAATGAAATGTTGGATTATAAAATACCACGATAAAAAAACCTTGCCATTATAGAAATGGCAAGGTTTTTTTTGAGATTATTGACGCTCGAAGAATACTTTATCGATATTGTATTTAGCTTGGAATTGGTTGATCGCGTATGTTTCGTAAATTTCACGTTCCATTGGATCTTCAATTTCATATACTTCAATTTTATGAATTTCATCACGATGGTTTTTCATTGGTGATACGTTGTCTTCAAAGTGCTTTTTAATGCGTTGACGAATTTTACGTGCTTTCCCAACGAATAAAAGTTCATTTTTCTCATTATAGAAGAAGAAAATTCCGCCTTTATCACGCGTAATTTTGTGGAAATCAATAAAGCCGAAGTAAGGTGCAATTTCTACGTCTCCTTGTTTTAAAACTTGCTCACGCTGACGAATTACTAAATCAGGTTTTGGCATTTCAATTTTAATCAATTTGTTCACGTCCCTAAAGTATTATAAAGGCTTATTTTACATGAAATTCACATAAATAGCTATCTATATAGATAATACCCATTTTTTAATGTATAAATCATATAAATATAAACATTGCATTACATATTATCCGACACTAAATTGTAACGATATTATAATATCACTTCGAACAAAATATTTATAATACATGATCTTTTCTCTTTTTTGTTAATAAAAAACCAATTACTAATGCTCTAGTCAAGCAATAAACATGAAATTTATTCAATATTTCTATATATTTTGGAATTTTCACTTTCTTTTTTATGCAATATTGATTATTGTATATCTAATTGTGTATAAAGAGAGAGAAGGAATAATTATGCAAAAGTATAAAGGCGAACTGTTAATGCTGATTACCGCAGTGATGTGGGGAAGCGGATTCGTTGGAATGGCGAAAGGTTTGGAGCATTGGACCGTATTTCAATTAATGGCGGGACGTTTTTTGTTAGCTTCTATTTTATTAAGTATGATTTTCTATAAAAAAATTCGGTTAATAACGAAAGCCGTCTTGTGGAAGGGCGCAGTGTTGGGAGCTATTTTATTTACTGCTTTTGCGTTACAGACTATGGGATTGGAATATACGACTCCATCCAAAAATGCTTTTTTAACGGCGATTAATGTTATTATCGTGCCTATTATCGCCTATGTCATCTACAAAAGACGCATCGATCGTTTTGAATTTATTGCTGCCGGAATTGCAGTTGTCGGGATTGGATTTTTATCGCTGCAGGATTCATTGACTATTAATGTTGGAGATTTCTTATCGATACTTTGTGCGGTAGGGTTTGCATTTGATATTTTTTATACGAATGTTTTTGTAAAGACAGAGGATGCATTAGCTTTAACAATCGTTCAGTTTTATACTGCGGCCGTGTTAAGTGTAATTGCTGTATTAATATTAGGTGAAGTACCGACTAGCTATAGTTCTGAAGGTCTTGGAATCATTATTTATTTAGCCGTTTTTTGTACAGGTGTTGCGTATGTCTGCCAAAATATAGGGATGCAATATGCGAATCCTACAAAATCAGCGATCATTTTATCAACCGAATCATTGTTCGGTACGATGTTCTCTGTACTGATTTTACATGAAATTTTAACGGGGCGTATGCTTGTAGGATGTGTGCTTATTTTTATCGCCATTCTCTTTGCCGAAGTAAAACCTACATTTAGACGGAAAAAGTCCTTTATATAAATAAGTAGAGAGCTGTATTTAAAGTCATTGAAACTTTAATACAGCTCTTTGTTTATGTTTACGTAAATACGGAAAAAGATAAGAGAAGAAATAAGGGGAGGACTGATATTAATGTTAAATTATACTCGAAAAGGATCAGGAGAAGTGGTCGTGCTAGTTCACGGCTTTTTAGGTGGTACAGCAATTTTTGATAAAATTATTGTACCTTTAACAAAGTGCTTTGATGTCATTGCAATTGATTTACCCGGACATGGAAAGAGTGAGGCTCCTGAAGGGGATTACACCGTATACCAGTATGCAGAAGATATTATCGATATCTTAACACTAGAAAAAGTTGAAAAGTCCTATTGGATTGGCCATTCAATGGGCGGATACATTACGCTAGCAGCCATTGAAAAGCAATATACGAATATCGAAAAGGCTGTTTTATTGTATTCATCTGATGCACCGGATACCCCAGAAGCAATTGAAAAACGAGCGAAACAACAGGAAGAAATATTATTACATGGAGTTGGACCGTTTGTAGATGGCATTATCCATAACTTCTTAGCTCCGGATGCAGATGCAGAAGATGTGCTTTTTGCAAAGGAAGTGGCACATGAAGCAAAAGCACAAGGGCTCGTTGCTGCACTTGGCGCAATGAAATCACGTCCAAGTCAAAAGGATTTAATGGATACAACCTCTACTCCAATATTAGTCATTGAAGGTGAACAGGACAAAGCTGTTACACCAATTGTGACATCAAACCCTCATGTTAAAAAAGTAAAAACAAATACAGGGCATCTCGGTATGCTGGAAGATTCCAAAACTGTAGCCCGGGAAATATTAAATTTCTTGAATGAAGAAAATTAATACAGATAGAATGGCCTTAATATGTTTGAAGTCAGACAAAGTCTTATATTTTATATAGAAGTAAAAGTTGTTGTTCTTCGGTATAGCACTCCTTGGTACAAACAGTTGAAACAGCAGTTTATATTCTTGGTAAGTTATACTTTACTATTTTAAGGTACTTTATTTGCAGCCATAAATGATTCTTATGGCTGTTTTCTTTTGCAATATAATTATAAATCAGTGCTAATTCAGCTTGTTAGCGCTTAATTTTAGATTAACCTTCCGGGAATTGTTTTACATAAAATACCATTATGTTATAGTTGTTAATAATTAATTTTTTATAAAAGGGGTGGTAGCTTTGCGCATAACAAAAGCGCAGAAAATCGTTTTTGTAGTGCTGTGTACGATTTCTGCTGTCGGAATTTATTTGCTATATAATCCCCATGTACCAGCGAAATTAATTTTTTCATTTAACGAGGATTATCAAAAGACACAATTAAATGGGGTAGATGTACTCATAAATTCAGACATTGTAATTGAAGAAGATAAAGTTGTCAGGGGAATGGAACAAACGAAGGAACGTGCGGCTAAGCTTTTCGATGTCGCAAACGAAGATAAGGTAGATATTTTTGTAGCACTACCAGGGGACCGAATTTACGATATGTATTTGGGTAAGGGGAACTTAGGTATTTATCATCCACCGATTAAGACGGTGGCCGTTGATGGTCAATATACTGGAGATTTGTCATCCACGATTATTCACGAATATAGTCACCATTTATTTTATGAATACATAGATACGCTGAAGGTAACTTCTGAGCAAATTCCGGAATGGTTAGAAGAGGGCTTAGCGTTAACGTTTGAATATGAACTGATGAATAATGTTTTGGTAAAGTATGGACCGATGTTTAACGCAATTCCTTTTAAGCAACTTGAAGAAATCAGAGATGTCAATTCTCATACGATTTACTTGCAAGGGTTTTATGGCATCATGTTTTTGCTGGAGAAGTATGGGGATTCAATCATTCGCCAATTAATAGAAGGGACAGTAAATTCGTCCTTCCACGTTGCGTGGGCAAAACTAATAGAAGAGCCGTATGAAACGTTTCATGATAACTTTGAGATTCAACAAGGCTCTATTCGCAAATTGGAGAGCCTGCAAGGGGATCATTTGAAAGTGATTGCCTATGTAGACTCAGTGAAAGAAGAACATGGTCGCTTAAATGTTTACACGCCATTTACGTCGCTTGCGTTAATTGAAGCATACGCGGGTATAGGAGAGTTAGAAAAAGCAAAAATAACATTTGATATGTACGAGCCGTTTATCAATAATCCAGCTGAGTTTGCGGATTTGGCAATTATGTTTAAAGGGGACCCTTCATTCAATGAAATGTTAATGAATAAGGGGCTGAATTACGCACTTCAATACGGTTATGATACGAAGGAATATGAAGCGTATTTGCAGTCCGTACAGTAATTTAATCAACTTGCCTCCACAAAAACGTTTACCGTTAAGGAGAACAACGGCTATGTGGTAGAAACAAAATAAAGGGGCTGAGAAAAAGTAGAATATTCTTTGGAGAAGGAAAAGACCCTTAATAATAAACGTAGACTTTAAAATTGATTGGAATGGAGGGCGAGTGTAGCTGACGGCTAGCGCCTTTCGCTACAAGCAAAGCTTCCTGCGGGAAAAGCACGACGCCTGAGACTACAGGCTCAGGCTGTGCCCGCGGAAAGCGTCCCGGAATGGAAATCAATTTTTTATGCCAGCAAGAAAATACCATTTCTCTCAAGGAGATTTAATGGCATTTTTGGGTTATGTCCCAGTCTTTTTTAATTTTGAGGCGGGTATTTCGTTTCCTCTTCTAAATGAAATGATTTTTTAAATATAATGTAACCCAATTAAAATTCTCATTTTTTTCTAAATTAGAAACAAGACCAATGACGATAGCAGGACGGGGATTTTCCATAGTTAGCTCTTCTTTCAGCAATTGGATGGATTCCTGTTCCAGATTATCATTTGTTTGTTGCTGTAATTGATCTAGTTCCTCAATAATATGCTCTGTTGAATAGACCTTCATTCGACTGTACAGCTGAGATGAATCCTTTAAAAAAACGATTTCACTTTTCGTAGCCAAAAGTGTTGTTTTTTCTACGAGTGAATCAGCAAGTTTTATAACATCGAACGGTTTGCACGATTCGAAGAAATTTTGTAAATACGCCTGTACCATTCCATTAACAACAAGCACTAAATCGTATTGTTTTCCTTCAATCTGATCTCCAAATACTTCGAATAATAACTTCTCCAAACTTTTCTTGGCCAAATCAACATAATATTGAATTCGTTCAATCAATGCCTCATTAATCGCAGAAACCTTTTCCTTCATCAATATTTCCGCAAAGCCAGTATATTGTGACATGACTTTAAATGTATGAACAAAATAAATGTGGAGCTTTTCTGATGGTGTGGAGCCTTCTTTGACTGCTCGGTCAACTTCTCTTATTATATTGTTCATAAAATGTTCAATTATTGCATAAATAAGTTCATCTTTAGATTTAAATGAAAGATAGAAGGCACCTTTAGAAATGCCGCAATGATCAGTGATTTGTTGAACTGATGTAGCTTCTATCCCTTTTTCTGCAAAAAGCTGTAGGGCAGAATCCATTATTAATTGTTTTCTTGTCATAATAATTTTGAGCCCCTTTCAATTGACACGTGACCGGCTAGTCATTATTATAGAATGGTGGTTACATATAGTCAAGAAAGGTAAGGTGGAACCGTGAAAGGCTTAGTAAATTTCGTATTGAAAAATAAGCTTGCCGTATGGTTACTAACAATCATAATCGTGTTCTCAGGTATTTATTCATCTACACGTATGAAAATGGAATCGATTCCAGACATATCGATCCCGTTCTTAATCGTTATGGGTGTTTATCCTGGTGCAACACCAGAGCAAGTAATGGATGATCTTTCAATTCCTTATGAAAAGGCAGTTGAAAGTTTAGAGGATGTTAAGGCTGTATACTCTACATCGAGTTCAAATGTTTCACAAGTTCAAGTGGAATATGAATATGGCGTAGATATGGATGAAAAGAAACGTCAATTAGAGGCTGCTTTAGATGATATTGCACTTCCAGAAGGTGCTCAAGAGCCTTCTATTATGGCAATCAGTATGAATATGATGCCGGTTATTGCGTTATCATTAAGTAGTTCAGAAGAGGATATTGTCGAATTAACTTCTACGGTAGAACAAATTATCCTTCCAAAGTTAAACAAAATTGACGGTGTAGCATCAGCTACGGTTACTGGTCAACATTTGGAAGAGGTAGCCTTCACATATGATGAAGCAAAAATGAATGAATTAGGCCTAACAGAAGATTCTGTTAAGCAAATGGTTCAAGCAAGCGACTTAGCTGTTTCTTTAGGTTTATATAAATTTGAAGAAGGCGAGCAGGCTGTTGCAGTTGATGGTAAGTTCAAAACAGTGGAAGATTTAAAAGAAATGTTAATCCCTGTTACACCATCTGAAACAAATCCAGTACCGTTTGTGAAGCTAGGCGATATTGCTGAGATTGAAAAGGTTGGTAAAGTTCAATCGGTTTCTCGTACAAATGGTTCAAATGCTATTGCCATTCAAGTTATTAAAGGTCAGGATGCAAATACAGTAACAGTTGTAAATGCAGTAAAAGATTTAATTGAAGAAGAGCAGGAGTTAATTTCCGGTCTTCAAATCGATATTTCTTTAGACCAAGGTAAGCCAATTGAAGACTCTGTTTTCACAATGGTTGAAAAGGCAGTATTCGGGGGATTAATTGCGATTTTAATTATCCTATTATTCCTACGTGACTTTAAATCAACAATCATTTCGATTATTTCGATTCCAGTTTCAGTATTTATGGCATTAATGCTATTGCACTGGATGGATATTACATTAAATATTATGACGTTAGGTGCCATTACCGTTGCAATCGGTCGTGTAATTGATGACTCGATTGTTGTAGTGGAAAACATATACCGTCGTATGCACTTAAAAGAAGAAAAATTACAAGGCCGTGCATTAATTCGTGAAGCAACGATTGAAATGTTTAAGCCAATTATGTCTTCAACATTAGTAACAATTGCGGTATTCGCGCCATTAGTATTTGTAGGTGGTATGGTTGGAGAATTATTCGTACCATTCGCTCTTACAATGTCATTTGCATTAATCGCTTCATTAATCGTTGCGGTTACAATTGTACCGGCACTTTCTCACACATTATTCCGTAAGAAAATTTACGGTGAAAAATCTGAAAGTCAACATAAAGAGGTTGGTAAATTAGCATTAACTTATCGTGGCTTCTTAGAAAAATGTTTAAATCACAAATGGATTACTTCTATCATTGCGATTGTAATGTTAGTAGGTTCATTAGCATTAACGCCTTTAATCGGATTCAGCTTCATGGGTTCTCAAGAAGAGAAGGTAATGTATTTAACATACACACCTAAAACAGGTGAGTTAATGGAAGATACATTAGCGAACATTGAAGAAGTTGAACAGGAATTAATGAAACGAGAAGATATCGATATTTTACAATTATCGGTGAATACTGAACCTTCAACAGATGCAGCTTCAATGCTGACTGGCGGCGGTGCTGGCGGTGGTTTAATCTACGCGATTTTCGATCCGGATATGGATGATTTCCCTGGAGCGAAAAAAGAAGTAGAAGACTATATCTTCAACGTTGGCCAATCAGGTGAATGGAAAACTCAAAACTTCGCGATGGGTATGTCATCGAATGAAGTGAGCTATACATTATACAGTGAAGACTTAGATAAGTTAAACGAAGCTGTAGCTCAAGTGGAAGAAGTATTAGTGAATATCGACGGTCTGGATGAAGTTGAATCAAATGCTTCTGAGCCTTATGTAGAAAATGTCATAAAAGTAGATCAGCAAAACGTATTACAATACGGTTTAACTACTGGACAAATTTTAATGGCTTTACAAACAAATACAGCAAAAGAAGTGTTAACAACTGTTGAAAGTGATGGCAGTGACATTAATGTTGTTGTACAGCGTGAAGCTAGATCTGCAGCTGCTGACATTGATGAATTATTGGAAACACCAATTCAAACTGCAACAGGTCAATCGATGACTATCGGAGACATTGTAGAGCTTGAAGAAGGTACGACTTTAAATTCTTTATCTCGTCAAAAAGGTGAATACTTTGCGACAGTATCTGCAACAATTACTGACAAAGATATTTCAAAAGCAACATCTGCAGCGGATGAAAAAATTGCTGATTTAGAGCTACCTAAAGGTGTTACGACTGGTGTAGGTGGTGTTGCAGCTGATATGACTGAAACATTCACTCAGTTAGGTGTAGCGATGATTGCAGCGATTGCAATTGTATACTTCATCTTAGTTGTTACATTTGGTGAAGGTTTGGCACCATTTGCGATTTTATTCTCATTACCATTTACTGTAATCGGTTCTTGGATTGGATTATTCGCGACAGGTCAAACGATTTCTGTATCAGTTATGATGGGACTACTGATGTTAATCGGTATCGTTGTCACGAACGCAATCGTACTTGTAGACCGTATTATCCGTATGGAACATGAAGGTATGAATATGCGTGAAGCAATATTGGAAGCCGGGGCAACACGTTTACGACCAATTTTAATGACCGCGATTGCAACAATTGGTGCGATGTTACCAATGGCATTCGGTGGTGCTGGTGGCGGACTAATATCTCAGGACTTAGCCGTAACAGTAATTGGTGGTTTATTATCATCAACAGTACTAACTTTAATCATCGTTCCGATTGTATATGAAGTATTATCAAGAATGCTGAAGAAAAATCGTAAAGATGTAAAAGACAATTAATATGGGCGGCCTGTAGGAATAATATTCTTACAGGCCGTTTTTTATTGTACAGTTAAGGGTATAGAAGTTAAGTTTTATACACCTAAGTGGGAGGAATTTCATGGGAAAAATATTGCTTTTTAGTTTAATATTTTTTGCAGCAGCCATTATTAATCCAATGACTACAAATGCTGCTACAGAAAAGGTTGACCTTGGAAAATATCCGGTACAAGTGATTGCAAAAAAGAATATAGAATTGAAAGATAAAAATGGGGCTGTTATAAAAAAAGTAGCAAAAGGTGAGAAGCTTTTATTAACCGGGATACATGGTAAGCAAGGTATCGTAAAAAATTCGTCTAAAACCACTTTTCTTACTTTAACCGATGTCCACTATGACCAATTAGTCGACGGTTCGAAAGTTTTAACATTTGATGAGGTAGCCTCAAAGTTAAAGCTAATATCACAAATGTATCCTTCAATTACGAATTTACAGGAAATCGGACAATCAGTTGAAGGGCGTTCTCTCTATTCCATAAAGCTCGGAACTGGTAAAAAGGAAGTTTTATTCGATGCAGCTTTCCATGGTCGGGAACATATGACGACCAATGTGCTGATGGAAATGATTGATACATATTTAAAGGCTTACTTGAATGGTACGAAGATAGAAAAATATGATGTAAAAACGATATTAAGTGAGGTAAGTATTGTGTTTGTACCAATGGTTAACCCAGATGGTGTAACACTTTCACAAGGTGGAAAAGTGAAAACACCTATGGCCAAGTTAAGAGCGATGAATGGGAGCTCCAATTTTAATCGTTGGAAAGCAAATATAAATGGTGTCGATTTAAATCGTCAATTCAATGTGAACTGGCAATTAATAAAAATGACAAAGCCTTCGTTTAAAGAATATAAAGGTAAGGCGCCGAATACAGAGCCTGAAGCACTTGCAATGAAAAGACTGATTGATCGCGGCAATCATTTAGCCTATGTATCCTATCATTCTTCCGGTCAAATTATATATTGGAGTCGAGCGAAGACCGAATTTGCTCGTACTAAAAAGCTAGTAAAGGGAGTTTCCTCAATTACAGGCTATAAAATGATGCCCGTAACAACAAAAAACGAACCAATCGCAGCTTCTGAGGACTACTTCACAAAAGTTAAAGACCGACCTGCGATGACGGTTGAAATTGCACCATATGCCGGTGAAGCCTCGGTGCCACTAAAACGCTGGAACAATGTTTGGAAGCAAAATAAAACTGTCGGACTTTACGTAGCGAATGAAGCGAGAAAATGGTAGGCAGTAGGAAAAAATTTAAATTACCGTTGCATTTATTCAGAATTATCAGTAGACTAGTAGTAATTAAATGAATTTGCAGGGGGACACGTAAGTGTTGAGAAGGTAAAACCTGACCCTTAGAACCTGTTCCGTTAACACGGGCGTAGGGAGCAAAATGTACAAGCTAATAATCGTACGTGGCGCTCTCCATCTTTTTGGAGAGCTTTTCTTTTGCAAATTTTTTAATTGCGGGGGGACACAATTGTGTTGAGAAGGTTAAAACCTGACCCTTAGAACCTGACAGTTAATACTGGCGTAGGGAGCAATAAGTGCGTACATATGCACTTTTTTAGGCATCTCTACTTTTTGTAGAGGTGCCTTTTTTGCTTACGCCTCCAAGGAGGAAATAGGATGGATTTTTGTAAAGAAGTAAGAAAGCAAACGGAATATTATTGGGAGGCCAGTTTGAAGCATCCATTTGTACAAGGTATTGCTGATGGAACATTGGAGCTGGAAAAGTTTAAATTTTATATGCTGCAGGACGCCTATTATTTAAAGCATTATATGAAACTACTTGCAATGCTGGCGGCAAAAGTTAATGAAGATGAAGATGTAGCTTATTTCCTGGAAACCGCGAACTTTATACGGGAAGCAGAGTTAGAACTACACCGTTCGACTTTCAAAGAGTTGCACGTTACACCTGAAGAAATCAGAAATTTCCAACCAGCACCTGCAGCGTACAATTATGTTAGTCATATGTATCAAGCATTTTATACAGGGTCGATTGCCGACGCATACGCTGCGATACTACCTTGTCCGTGGTTATATCAGGAAATCGGGGCCGCATTAAGAAAAGCAACACCGGGTGTTAAGTTGTATCAACAGTGGATTGATTTATATGCTTCAGCTGAGATGGAAGAGACCATTGAAAAGCAAAAGGCGATGATGAATCGTTTTGCACAGATGCCAGGAAATGATGAACGTGAATTGACAGCCCATTTCAAGCGCAGTTGCTATTATGAATGGCAGTTTTGGGAAATGTCCTGGACTTGTCAGGATTGGCAACAGGAAGTGTATATGAATGAGCATGCTACGATTTTATAAGGGCATAGTTGTATGAAGTTAATGGCAGTAACAGATGATTGTCAGCCGATTTTAGCATTAGCGCAAAAAATTATTCAGATACAGCAAAGTGTGGATTATATACAAATACGTGAAAAGACAAAAACAATAAAAGAAGTGATAACTCTACTTGAATATTTGGATGCAGGAGAGGTTCCAAAAGAGAAAATAATCATAAATAGTCTTGTGGATATGGCCTTGTATAGCGATATTCCCACAGTACATTTACCCGAAATAGGGTTTTCTGTACAACAGGTGAAAGAGAAATTTCAGCATCTCAATATAGGGAAATCGGTTCATGATTATACAGGCGCAATGGAGGCAGAGCGGCAAGGGGCTGATTATGTTCTTTATGGACATTGCTTTGAAACAAACAGCAAAAAAGGAAAGGTTCCAAACGGTCTTTCACCTATCAATGAAATGAAAAAGAACTTAAAAATTCCCGTCTTCACGATTGGGGGAATTCATGTAGATCGAGTCCTGGCACTCCATGATGTAAATGCAGATGGGATTGCGGTTATGTCCGGGATTTTTTCGGCAACGCATCCGTTTGCAGCAGCGAACCAATACAGGGAGGCCATTAAAGATGCAAACAAGCTATGACGTAGTCGTAATTGGCGGAGGAATTATTGGAAGTGCAATTGCTTATTATTTAGCAAAGAATCAAGTTGAGGTGGCCGTGCTTGAGGAAAGTCGAATTGGACTAAAAGCGACAAGTGCAGCGGCGGGTATGCTTGGAGCACATTCGGAATATGAGGGCGATGGAAAGGACTTCTTCACTTTTGCGAGATACAGTCAGGCGCTCTATACGGAGTTAAAGGATGAACTATACGGTCTAAGTGGCATTGACATTGGCTGCAAAAAGGGAGGGATTTTAAAGCTGGCCTTTTCTGAACGTGACAAGAAAGCATTAAGGGCAATACTCACACTGCCCACTGTGAAATGGCTTGAGGCAAATGAAGTAAGAAATCTAGAACCCGATGTTTCCCCGTATATAATAGGGGCTGCCTATATTGAAGAGGATATTAGTGTAATGCCGTATCGTGTATGCCAGGCTTTTCTTAAAGGGGCACAAGTTTACGGTGCATCCATTTTTGAGCATACAAAGGTGTTAAAGGTTCAAAAGCAGCTGGATACTTTTCAAATAGATACAACACTAGGAATGTTCAAAGCAAAACGGGTTGTTATTGCTGCGGGTGTTTGGAGTAATCCATTTTTTCAGCAGCTAGGTGTAGAGCAGCAAATAACACCGGTCAAAGGGGAATGTATTGCTGTGGAAGGAAGAAGCACTTTTTTAAAACACACTATTTTTCATGATAAATACTATATCGTTCCTAGAAATAATGGGGAGCTAGTTATTGGAGCTACTATGGAGGAAAATGATTGGTCAGAACACGTAAGTCTAGATGGCATGGAAACATTGATTCAAAAAGCGAAGGAACTCTTTCCTGGAATTGGTCAGATGAAGATGAATGCTGCATGGTCGGGATTGCGTCCACAAACATTCGATCAAAAACCATTTATAGGCTTTCATCCACATGATGAATCGATATTATTTGCAACAGGACATTATAGAAACGGGGTTTTATTAGCACCAGCAACTGGTGAGATGATTGCGAGCTTTATATTAAATAGGACTGTGAAAAAAGAATGGGTCGAGGCTTTTCAGATCAATCGACCTAACAGGAGATGAGTAAGCGGTGTCTATTACAGTGAATGGTAGAAAGCAACTCGAGCTTTTTGAAAATGTTCAGCAATTACTGAAATATTATGGCTTAGAAAATCGAATTGTTGTCGTAGAAGTGAATCAGGAAATTGTCATGAAAGAAAGCTATGAAACGACGCGCTTATCAAAAGGTGATGTGGTAGAGATTGTTCATTTTGTTGGAGGAGGATGAAATATGTTAAAAATCGCAGATCGCACGTTTCAATCCAGACTGCTGTTAGGGACAGGGAAATATCCGTCGTTTGAGGTGCAGAAAAAAGCAGTAGAAATATCCCAGGCAGAAATTTTAACGTTTGCCGTAAGAAGAATGAATATTTTTTCAGAAGAGCAGCCTAACTTTTTGGAGCAGCTCGATTTGACGAAATATACGCTATTGCCGAATACAGCAGGGGCAAAAACTGCAGAGGAAGCAGTACGTATTGCTAAACTTGCTAGGGCATCCGGATTGTGTGACATGATTAAAGTCGAGGTCATTGGAGACTGGCATACATTGCTACCGGATCCCCTTGAAACTTTAAAGGCGTCAGAAATGCTTTTAGAAGATGGATTTATCGTTTTACCGTATACATCGGATGACGTCGTTCTAGCAAAACGACTTGAAAGATTGGGTGTTCATGCGATTATGCCAGGCGCCTCACCAATCGGCTCAGGCAAAGGGATTATTAATCCAATAAATTTAAAGTTTATTATAGAGCAATCAACTATACCGGTTATTGTAGATGCAGGGATTGGCTCGCCTAAAGATGCTGCCTATGCGATGGAGTTAGGGGCAGATGCGGTATTACTGAATACAGCTGTAGCTGGTGCAAAGGATCCTGTAAAAATGGCTGAGGCAATGAAGCTCGCGATAGATGCTGGCAGATTAGGATTTGAGGCAGGCAGAATAGAAGAAAAAGAGTATGCAACTCCAAGCAGCCCGACAGCAGGAATGGTGACGCTTTGAACAATCGTTATGCAAGACAATCCTTATTTTTAGGAGAAAATACGCAACAACGTATCCAGCAAGCAAAAGTCTTAATTATTGGGGCAGGTGCACTTGGCTCAGCGAGTTCTGAAATGCTGGCGAGAGCAGGAATTGGGCATTTGACGATTGTTGATAGAGACTATGTTGAATGGAGCAATTTGCAGCGCCAGCAGCTCTACGTCGAGACAGATGTCCATCGCAAATTACCAAAGGCTATCGCAGCTAAACAAAGACTGGAACAAATAAACAGTGAAATTATTATTGAAGGTATTGTGGAAGATGTGCACGGACTAAATATAGAAACGTTAATGCAAGGGCATATGATTGTTGTCGATGCAACGGATAATTTTGAAACAAGCTTAATCATTAATGATGCGGCAAATAAGAAAGGAATTCCGTATATATTTGGTGCCTGTGTCGGGAGCTATGGTCTTACATTTCCTATTGTCCCAGGAGAAACCCCGTGCTTACATTGTTTACTACAGCATTTACCGATGGACACGATGACCTGTGATACAGTGGGTGTCATTAGCCCAATTGTTCAAGTTACGGCTGCGTATCAAGTGACATCCGTAATGAAATGGCTTTCAGCAATCCCATTGCAACCAATTGTTCAATCAGTCGACCTGTGGAAGGAAGAGCACGCAAAGGTTCATGTATCAAAGCTTAAAAATCCGCATTGCCTTACTTGCGGTGAACAACCAATTTACCCTTTTCTCCAATTAGAGCAACAAATGAAGGTAGGGGTGCTTTGCGGGCGGGATGCGGTTCAGCTAAGACCTGGCCAATCGTATAAGTATTCGCTAGAACAAATTGCAGAAAACATAAGTAAGCAAGTGACAAAGCTAATAGTAAATCCATATTTACTATCGTGTCAGTTTGAGACATACCGCATCGTTTTCTTTGAGGATGGTCGCGCCATTATCCATGGTGTAGCAGACCCTATGTTAGCAAGAGTTGTTTATAATCGATTTATACAAATAGGCGGAAGCAATCAAAGAGTGCAAGTGTAAATATTTCAAATGAAATGTGGTGAACAAGAGAGTACGAAACATAAATTCGTACCCTTAACCTATTTGGTCTGATTAATTGCCCTCCTAAAATAAAGGAAGATTTTACCGTTATTTGAATGATGTCGGTTATTTTAGGATAAATAAGGGAACGTTTTACCGCTATTTTCAATAAAATCATTAAATTTCTTGTTTTTTAGGTCAATAACGGCAATATGTTCCCTTATTTTTACTATTTTTCATGTTATTTTAAAAATAACGGAAATTCATTCCTCTATTTATCTCGTTACGCAATTCAATTTAAAAAAGCTTGGGAGGCAAGCCTGGAAAGCCTGCCTCGGAACGGATTACAACGGACGGGAACCTCAATAACACTTGCTTCATCGTCTTTTCCCGGAGCGCAGCAGAACGGACTTCATTAGAAAATCTTATTTTCAATTTCTTCTCCCACACTAATAGTTATTAACCGTAATATTTCCATAAAAGATATTAGTTGTTGATAATTGAAATTTGTTCCTGTATAGTAATGAGCAACTTATTAAGGAGGAATGTTTATGCTGAAATTAAAGGCATCCATATTTTCTACAACACATCATCATACAAAGTAGTCTTGCTATCTTTATTAATTTATTAATATCGAATAGGAAGACTATTTTTCGTGGAATCGTATACATAAAGCCGTTATAGGAGCTTTATATAGACGATTTTTTTTATTGCCAAAAATAAAGGGGGAACACAGCAATGAAGAAAATGGATTATCAAAATGTAAGGGGTACACAGGATTTTTTACCGGAGCAAGAGGTTGTACGACGTAAAATTCGCCGAACGTTGGAGGATACATTTATTTTATACGGCTGTAAACCATTAGAAACACCGATGATTAATTATACCGATTTAATGGCTTCCAAATATGCGGGTGGGGCAGAAATTTTGCAGGAAATGTACACCTTAACTGATCGTGGCGAACGTGATTTGGCACTTCGTTATGATTTAACCATTCCATTCGCAAAAGTAGTCGCGATGAATCCAGGGCTTGCGATGCCATTTAAACGTTATGAAATCGGGAAGGTGTTTCGTGATGGTCCGATTAAAGCTGGACGATTCCGTGAGTTTACGCAATGTGATGTTGATATCGTTGGTGTAAAATCACAAGCTGCAGAAGCTGAACTAATGATGATGGCAGTCGATGCTTTTGAAAAGTTAGATGTAAACATCTTAATTCAATATAATAACCGCAAGCTTTTGTACGGTTTACTGCAAGTGCTTGAAGTGGAAGAACAAAAAATGAATCGGGTTATTTTAGTTTTAGACAAGATGGAAAAAATCGACCGTTTAACATTAGCGAAGGAATTATCGGAGTTGGGAGTAAGTCAAAAGGCGTTAAAAAATATAGAAGCTTTTTTAGACGCAGCACCAACGCTTTCGTATTTTGAAACATTTCAAGAAGAAAATAACTTCATAAAACAAGGTGTAGCTGAAGTACGTGAATTGATGGATTATTTAAACGCGCTTAATATTACCGAAACTTGTATTTTCAATCCGTTTTTAGCACGAGGTCTGGAAATCTATACAGGAACTATTTATGAAATTTTCTTAGCAGACGGTGTAATTAAATCAAGTATTGGTAGTGGTGGACGCTATGATAATGCCATTGGTGGACTAATAGGCACAGATGAGGAATTTGCAACGGTTGGTATTTCATTCGGCCTTGATGTTATTTATACAACGTTTGAATTAGCTGGTAAGATTGAAGAAAATCCTAAAGAGATCGATATTTATATTATTCCGATTGGTACAGAAAAACAGGCACTTCAACTTGCAACAAGCTTACGCAAAGAAGGTAATCGAGTGGAAGTGGAACTTGGTGGCAAAAAGGTGCGTAAGGCAATGGAAAAGGCCAATCGTGAAAATGTAGCGAAAGTTATTGTGCTGGGGGAAGATGAACTAGCTAAAGGGAAGTATGAATTGAGGGATATGAAGACAGGGGATATTGAAGAAAAATCATGGACGTACTAAATTAGAAGTAGAATAATACGTCACCTTCGATCATTAGTTAGTATTTAATAAAAGGTGATGTATTTTCTGCTGCATGATTCAGAGTAATACGTTCCTTACTAAATGGACCGGATAGGGAAGGTTTAATTAAATAGCGCAATAAAGAGGGGAAGTAGGCTATGCACTAGACAAATTCATTTTTATGGTATATACTATGTTTAATAAGAGTTATACAAGACAACAATAAATTCACCTATTACAAAAAGTATTTGGATTTTGTTTGGTACTTTTTGTAATATGTGAATTTTTTTCTTTTTAAGGAAATTGTCATCTTATTAATACGAATAATGGAGGTCATTTAAATGACACAAGGTACAGTAAAATGGTTTAACGCAGAAAAAGGTTTTGGATTTATCGAAGTTGAAGGCGGAAACGACGTATTCGCTCACTTCTCAGCAATCCAAGGCGACGGATTCAAATCTTTAGACGAAGGTCAAAAAGTTGAGTTCGGTATCGAAGAAGGTCAACGTGGCCCACAAGCTACAAACATCGTAAAACTTTAATTTTAATGATGTAACCATACAAAAGAGGTATCCTTTTATTAGGATGCCTCTTTTTTGTGTTCATTTATAGGTCCAAAGAGTTGCTTATACCGTCATAGTAAATTTCGTTTTAAATAGAATAAAAACATTAATAGAAATAATAATTGCGCTTATAAGAAATATCGGTGGAATGGCAAAGTGATCTGCCCAATACCCCCCAACAAGTAAACCAAAAGGTAGAGCGAGTTTCATAATCATCGAGGTCGTACCAGCAACACGACCTAATAGATGATTGGGCGTTGTTTCTTGACGTAGTGCAAGATAGACAATATTTGTCATCGTTGAAATGGCTGTACGCAAGGCTAATAAAATCCCTAATAGCCACCAAGTTTGTGCAAACATAAAAGTAATTAAAATAAGAACTTCCACTGCCATTGAATATGTATAAATTTGTCCTCTTCGATATTTATTACGAAGTGGTCTAATTATTTTTGCTCCCAATATGCCACCAAAAGCTGATAATGTTAGCATGAAGCCAAGTTCCTCTTTAGTAAACTGTAGTGTATCGAGCGCATAAAACGTCAGCACACCGATAATGAGGCTTGAGGCGAAATTTGAAAAGAAAATTGTCCATGTTTGTATAAACAGTGACTTATTTCTGATCAGCTCATCATAACCCTCTTTTAAATCCTGCCAAAGTGATTGAGAAGACCGCTCTGGATTCGGCACCTTCTGTAAAAGCGCTGTTACGAAAACAATGAGCAGATTACAACCTACAAATAGCCATAAAAATACAGCATTCGAATTCCAAAGCAGAAGCATACCTAATAGTCCAGGTCCGATAATTGAAATTAAGGTACTTTGTAACGACAATCTTGTTTGAATCTCTGTCATTTGCGAACGCTCAAACAACTGCGGCATAATCGCATTTGTTGCGCTGCCGATCATATAGCCGAGCGATGAAATAACGAAACCGAGTACATACACAGACCAAAGTGAAAACTCGGTTGTCGTTAGCACTACAGTTAAAGTGAATGCAAATAGCGTACGGATGACATTTCCCCAAAGCATTGTTAGGCGACGATTCATTCGGTCTACGAGTACACCAATAAACATTCCTAATAGCACATTGGGTAGGAAATCCATTAAGCGCATTGTACTCATAGCAATGGCTGATTTTGTATATTCATACAAAATAAGCGGTAATATAAAGGAAAACGTCGTCATTGAAATATTCACTAATAATGAAATTACATATAGCTTCTGAAAATTTGAGTTTTTAATTAAGTTCATATAGCACCTCCACTTAAAGAAGTTTAGAATAAAATAACAGGAACAAAAAGTGATTGAAAAAATAGACTTGTTCACCTTTTAAGGAGGAATTATGGAATACGAGTTTACGTTAAGCAAATTTTTTATGAAAGATCAACGTACGGAAACGTCTATTGCGGAAATAGCCAAGCTTTTAAATTGTTCTACACGCTACGCGAAAACGATCGTACATCAACTTGAGGAAAACCAGAAAATCCGATGGGAGACTGCGCGTGGTCGGGGGAAGAAGCCGTTTATTACGATGCTGAGAAATTCTGATACTATTTTACTAGAATGGATATCTGAGCTTTGGGAAATCGGGAATTATGAAGTCGCATTGGAAATTATAAAACGCTATGATATGACCCAAAATTCAAATATTCAAGCGTGGTTAAATTCAAAATTAGGTCTGCAGTCTATTGAAGATGAGCATATATTTGTTCAGCAAATGTATGAAGTTGAACTTTTTCTAGATCCTTTAAAATCAATTTCAAGACATGATTCCCATATGATGGAGCAAATTCATGAAACACTTTTTGGGATTGATGAAAAGGGCAATATTTTTAATAATTTAGTATTTGCCTATGATACACAGGATTATCGTACGTGGTCTTTCATCTTAAAGAAAGGCGTCAAGTTTCACGATGGTACAATACTGACGGCAGAGGAAGTCGTAGCTTCAATTGCCTATATTAGTGAGCGTTACAAAGAAATTTATGAAATTGCACAAATGAATGTCCTTAGTAAATACGAACTCATTATACAGCTGAAAAAACCATTTTCCTTACTGCCAACCTTTTTTGCTAGTCCGAGATTAGTCATGCTAACTAAATCCCTCAATCCAGAAATCGGCTGTGGACCTTTTCAGCTTAAGCAGCTTTCAAATGACAAAATCATTCTGGAGGCATTTCAATCTTATTTTAAAGAACGACCTTGGATTGACCGAGTGGAGCTGTTTATTACGGAAAGCGAAGTCGCCAGTCCAATTTCACATATGCCAATCGAGGACGAACCTTATCGTGTCATTGAACAGCAGGAGGAAGGGGCAACATATTTATTTTTTAACAGTAGCCGTGAAGCCTTCTCAAGTGAAGAGGCAAGAGCCTATATATGGCATAACATCCTACCTGAGCAATTTGTATTAAATCCGTATTACGAGCAACCTGCGTACGGCTGGCTGACTTCATCACATAAAGTACAAGTAGAAGCCCCACAGCTAATAAAACCCGACTTGAAAGAGCCGATTATTATTGGGTATCAGCAAATCCGTGAAGGAGTGAATCACCTTCCACAAGCAGAAAAGCTTCAGGAGATTTTAGCAGAGCATAATATTGTAGCGGAACTTCGATGTATTAATTTTCAAGAGCCAACAGCTGAACGATTTAAAAAGGTGGACCTATTTATTGGAGGTATGGCTATTTTAAGGAATTTAAATCTATCCTTTTATAATTATTACACTACATACGGGAAAGACTTAATTTCTACAATGAATGAACAGGATTGTAAAAGGGCATTCAATCTATTTGAAGAAGCGAAAACGTCACATAATCCATTGCTTGAATTTGAGGAACTTGAGCAATTTCTGCAAACGTCTTATCATCTGAAATTCCTAAAACACCGTAAGCATTACTATTATGTTCGGGAAAATTCTAACTTTGATCATGTGGTGTTTGATAACCATGGACGAATTGATTATCGCAAGCTTTATGTTTCGGCAAATGAACATAAAAAATAAACATTGTGACTAAAGAAGCGCTTTTAAAAAGCTATACTTTCCCATACAAAAACTCCCCAATTAATAAGCAGATTATATTTTTTAATCTGTCTACCTATTGGGGATTGTTTTAATTTCTATACATACTTACTTTGGAGGTGTTTTATGTCTTCTTGTTACAATAAAGATTACTTCAAAACCTCTCATTACACTAAGTCCTTTTTGATATTAAATTTCTGCTCACTTTACAATGAGCCCGTCAAGCATAGAACCCGTAAAGCCTACCATCTCCTCTACTAAATCAAAGCTTTCATCGTGAATTAACCAATCATATACGTTCGCACGCATACAACGCTCTACATATTTTGTCGCAACCTCAAGTGTCACATCCGGCTTAAATTCATGCTGATTTATCCCTTCTATTACGAATTGACGTAGCATTTGAAAAATTTTACGTTGTGGGTTGATTAAAAAATGATTTTTCTCCACTTCTTTTGTCATAGCTGCCGTATAAACGGTCCGCAACATATCTTTTCCGACATGATTTTGCAAATAAATCATCTGTTCCCTAAAAATAAATAATATTTTTTCGACTGCATTAAAGTGATCGGGAATGTTTTTTTCTATTTCTATATAATAGTTATCCATTTCCTCAAATTTTTCCAAAATAACATCATATTTGGATGGGAAGTGTGTATAAAAAGTCCCCTTAGATACATTACAAGCCTTTGTTATCTGCTCTACAGAAACATGTTCAAAGCCATGTTTAGTGAATAAATCCAATGCAGTTATATAAAGTTTTTCTTTTGTTAATAGAGCTTTTTTTTGACGTTCTGTTAATTGATGATTAATTCCAAACCCCTCCAAACATTATTTTAATATTTTAAAAACAAGAAAGTTAACTTTTCTAATTAAAAAGTGTATTGACGTAGAAAAAAGTAATGTATATCATTTAACTAACCACAGTCACTGACTACGGTCAATATTTTTTTAACACATCTTTTATTCACTCTAATTGAATATTGCAACTTATTCAATAAAGAAATGTAAGGGTTCTCATAAAAGGGAGGAATGTACATGGCACACACAATTGGGTTTATCGGATTAGGTAATATGGGTTTACCTATGGCAACTAATCTTGTCAATGCAGGCTATACAGTACTCGGCTTTGACACAAATGAAGCCAGCAATGAAAAGTTTGTGGCAAATGGAGGGACAGCTGTTGCCGACGTTGCACAACTCGTTGCAGAAAGTACGGTCGTTTTAACGAGTCTACCAACACCACAAGTCGTTTCTGCTGTTTATCGCGGTCCCCAAGGAATTATCCATACAGCTAATAAGGGAACAATTTTAGTAGATTTCAGTACGGTCAATCCCCAACTTAATGACGAGTTATTTGCGGAAGCACAACAAGCTCAACTGCATTACTTAGGTGCTCCTGTAAGTGGAGGAGTGATCGGAGCGATTAACGCTACTTTAACAATCATGGTCGGTGGCGAATCGGAAATTCATCAACAAATGACTGCCATTTTTAATTCACTAGGTAAAAATATATATCATCTCGGGACTTCACCAAGTATCGGTACACGCATTAAATTACTTAATAATTTGATGATTGGTTTCTATACTGAAGCCGTTGCCGAAACAATTGTCCTCGGTGAACAAATGGGTATTGAAGCAGATGTTTTATATGAAGTCTTGAGCAATAGTTACGGACAGAGCCGTATATTCGAACGTAACTATTTAGAGTACATGAAAAATGACGACTACAATCCAGGATTTACAACGAATCTACTTTTAAAAGACTTAAAGTTAGCAAAAGAAATGGCTCAACAAGTCGGAGTGCCACTACCTATTGGGGATCAGCTCGTAGATTTATATAGCAGAATTTCAGATGAAGGTTTCGGTGATAACGATATGGCAGCTTCGTATTTAAGTCTTAAAAATAAAACAAAAATAGAGCAACTATAAGGAGGCAACAAAAATGGAAACAACACAAGCAGTGAAAGTATTAACACACTTTATTGGTGGCGAAATGGTAGAAGGCAAAAGTAATCGTTTCGGTGATGTTTATAACCCAAGTACAGGTGAAGTAATTGCAAAAGTCCCTTTAGCTACGGCAGAAGAAACATCCCAAGCAATTGAGACAGCGCAAATGGCCTTTCCAAAATGGCGTGATTTATCTGTAGGGAAACGTGCAGATGTTGTTATGAAATTCCGTAATCTACTCACTGAGAACCAAGAACAACTTACGCAAATTATTTGTGAGGAAAGCGGTAAAACAATAGACGATGCAAAGGGTGAGATTACTCGTGCTTTAGAATCAGTGGATCTAGCAATTGGCGCACCACATCTGGTAAAAGGTGAATACTCGGTCAATGTTGGGGGACAAATTAATTCTTACTCTGCAAAGTATCCATTAGGTGTTGTGGCAGCTATTTCGCCATTCAACTTCCCAATTATGGTCCCTTTAGCACAAACAAGTATGGCTGTTGCTGTAGGAAACGCGGTTATTTTAAAAGCATCTGAAAAAGTACCAATGACTGCTCTTTTCATCAGTGAATTATGGAAAAAAGCCGGTTTACCAGATGGTATTTGGACAGTTATAAATGGTGATAAAGATGCTGTAAATGAACTATTGGAAAACCCAAAAGTTCAAGCAATCTCATTTGTTGGTTCTACACCTGTTGCACAATACATTTACGAAACAGGTTCAAAATATGGCAAACGTGTTAATGCATTTGGTGGTGGTAAAAATAACATGGTCGTTATGCCTGATGCAGACTTAACACAAGTGGCGGATGCATTTATTGGAGCTGCTTATGGGGCTGCTTCTCAACGCTGTATGGCTATTTCAACAATCATACCTGTCGGAGAAGAAACAGCAGATAAATTAGTGGCCATTCTAAAAGAAAAAATTAATGCGCTAAAAGTTGGTTCTTATACAGAAACCGATACAGATTTCGGTCCAGTAATTTCTCAACAATCAAAAGATGCCGTATTAAATGCGATTGCACGTGGGTTGGATGAAGGCGTTGAAGTAGTTTGTGACGGTCGTGAATTTGACATCGTGAAACAATCTAAAGGATTCTTCGTTGGTCCAACACTTTTAGATAAAGTAAAACCGGGGATGGATATTTATGAACAAGAAGTCTTTGGTCCAGCGCGTAATGTGGTACGTGTTAGGTCATTAGAAGAAGCAATTGATTTAATCAATCAACATGAATTAGCAAATGGTGTGACTATTTATACAAACGATGGAGCTGCTGCGCGTAAATTCACAACAGAAATCGATGTTGGGATGGTTGGGGTAAATGTACCAATTCCAATTCCTGTTGGTTACCATAATTTTGCCGGTTTCAAAGGCTCACGTTTTGGCGAAGGGCATATGTTTGGGCCTGACCAAGCACGTTTCTATACAAAAACAAAAACAGTATCAGAACGTTGGCCAACTGCAACAACGGTGTCTACTTCTACATTTGCTTTTCCTAGCAATAATGAATAATTGATTTTTATCTGATTAAGCTGTATGGCTCCCAAAATGGTCTGTGTAACTTTTTAAGGGGGATGGAAGAATTATGCTAGGTTATATTGGATTGTTTGGCAGTTTGGCGTTATTAATTTACTTAACTATGAAGGGTGTTAACTTATTAATTTCAGCGCCATTAACAGCATTACTTGCAGGTTTAACAAACGGATTAGCCTTTTTCCCACAAACGGCCTTGGATGAACAAGCTAACTTTTTAACAAGCTATATGAACGGCTTTACAGGATTCGTTGGATCTTGGTATTTAATGTTCATGGCAGGTGCGATCTTCGGTAAAGTTATGGAAGATACGGGCGCTGCGGACAGTGTATCAAAATGGATTGTAGATAAAATCGGAGTGAAATATGCTGTATTCGCAGTCGTTCTGGCTGCCGCTGTTTTAACATACGGAGGGGTGTCCGTATTTATCGTAGCGTTCTCAGTTTATCCAATGGCTATTAGTTTATTCAAGCAAGCAAACTTCCCGCGCCGCTTTATTCCAGCAGCACTGGGATTAGGTTCTGTTACATTTACAATGACTTCAGCAGGTTCGCCTGAAATTCAAAACTGGATTCCAATTCCTTACTTGGGCACTACGCCATATGCAGGTTGGGAAGTAAGCGCTATCGTCGCTCTAATCATGGCAACAATCGGCTGCCTATGGTTAAACTGGATGGTTAAACGTGCAGTAGGTAAAGGTGAAGAATTTATTACTCGTTCTACGGACCCTGTCATAGATGAATTGAAGGCTTTACCAAATCCACTTTTAAGTATGATTCCGTTATTAGTTGTTTTAGTAATTTCATTTATTTTCCATGATTCATTAGGTACTTCAGCATTAATCGTTGCATTAACGGGTGGATGTCTTGCCGGTTATGCTGTGAATTTTAAATTTGCAAAAGCAGTAGGCGCGACGTTAGCAGCCGGTGCAATGGGTGCAGTTGTTGCCATTGCCAATACTGCAGCGGTAGTAGGATTTGGTGGTGTTGTAAAAGCAACACCTTCCTTCCTTGCTACTGTAGATGTTATTACAAGTATTCCAGGTAGTCCTTTAATCGGTGGTGCTGTTTCGATTGCCGTAATCGCTGGTTTAACAGGTTCTGCTTCTGGTGGGCAAACCATTGCCATGCCATTATTAGCACCTCATTACATTGATATGGGTGTAGATACAGAAGCGCTTCACCGTACAATTGCCATTGCCTCAGGTTCACTTGATTCATTACCTCATGGCGGCTACGTAGTAACAACAATCAGTTCTGTTTGTGGAGAAAAACATAAAGACGCCTACTTACCATTTGGGGCCTTGACCGTCATTATACCAATAATCGGAACTGTACTTGCTATTGCACTATTCTCTCTAGGAATGTAAGAAAGGGACGTGAACATTATGATTCAAACAAAATCAGTTTATACATTTCACTCACTACCTACGATGAAATACGGGGTTGGTGCACTTGAAGAAGTTGGTCACCTCGCACAGGGATTTGGATCAACAGTACTTGTCGTAAGTGATCCTGTCATGAAGAGTTTAGGTGTTGTAGATAATTGCTTACAGCATCTACATGCACAAGGTTTACAAACACATGTGTATGTAGGCGTTGTATCTGAACCTGTAGATACGTATGTTGATGAAGGCTTAAAACTACTACAGGATACACAGTGTGATGTCATCGTTTCAATTGGCGGAGGTAGCTGTATTGATACAGCAAAAGCTATCGCCGTTGTTGCAACAAATGGGGGCTATGTTGGCGACTACATGAAGATGCAAAAAATTGCCGCTATACGACCTATACCACATATTGCAATTCCAACAACTGCAGGAACTGGCTCTGAAGCAACGGATGCTACAGTCATTACTGATATCAAAAATGATATTAAGATGATGATTAAACAACCTGCTTTTATGCCCAATGCAGCTATTGTAGATCCATTATTATGCTTAACTTCACCAAAATCGATTACAGCAGCAACAGGCATTGATGCATTAAGCCATGCGATTGAAGGATATTTATCCCGTTTAGCACATCCATATTCTGATTTACTAGCATTATCCGCAATGGAACTAATCATCAATAATTTACTGCCATCATATGAAGATGGCACAAATTTAACCGCGCGTGAAGCGATGGCTTTAGGTTCAATGCAAGCAGGCGCTGCATTCTCTAATGCCTCTGTAGCACTAGTGCACGGCATGTCACGCCCTATTGGTGCGTTATTCCATGTACCACATGGTATTTCAAATGCCATGTTGTTACCAGCTGTCTTAGAATACTCAAAAGATGCTTGTATTCCGCGTCTTGCAAAAATCGGAGCCTTCTTTGTTGGGCAAACAGATGCAATATATACAGATGAACAGTTAGCTGATTTAGCTATTGACTCGGTAAAGAATCTTTGTAAACAAATGAATATCGGTAACTTGCGCCAATACGGGATTGACGAAGATGCCTTCTTCCAAGCAATCGATAAAATGGCAACTGATGCTATTGCAAGTGGGAGCCCAGCAAACAATCCGAAAGTACCAAGTTTGGATGATTTAAAGGTATTGTATAAAATTGTTTATGATTATAAATTTTAATTCACAAGAGCTATCCGGCTTTGATGCAAAAAACAGATTAACTGTGGCGTAAAAGTGATGCATATGCTCAAAAAAGGGACAAAAAGTTTTTACAAAATACAATTGTACAAGATTAACACGCACAATCACTTATTCGAATTTAGAATAAGTGATTTCCTTATTACACCTTTACTGAAATGTTCTCCCGAAGGAAATTTTTGTTGATTTGAGTAGAGAAAATTTGGTGTTTCGATATAGTAAATGGGAAAGTATGGACCTCAGTTGTAGAAGCAATCGCAGATATTCACGTTAGTCGTTGACGGTTTTGGCTTATAGTACCTATCTTACAGTAAAGAGGGAGCGAGCAAATGGAGAAGGTAGCGATATTAGGTTGTGGGACGATGGGGCATTCGATTGCTTTAAGTGCTGCATGGGCGAATTATGAGGTAATTGTGTTTGGACTGAATGAACAGGACATAGAAAATGCGAAAACAGGCTTACATGTTAAATTGGCGACATTACTTGAGGAAGAGGCTATTACACAACAAACAGCTGGGCTTATTCATTCTAATATTAAATTTTCAACAAGTTTACAGGAAGTCGTGCAAGATAAAACATTCATTATTGAGGCAATACCTGAAAACTTAGCGTTAAAACAACAAACCTTCTCACAGCTAGAAGAGATTATTTCGGAGACAACGGTCATTGCCAGCAACACGTCGGGTATAATGCCCTCATTACTTGCTGAAAAGATGCTTTATCCGAATCGATTAGTTATTACACACTTCTGGAATCCTGCGCATCTTGTACCACTTGTTGAAATCGTAAAAGGCGACAAGACGGATGATACAACGGTAGATCGTACGATGGCCTTAATGCATCAATTCCATAAAAAACCCATCAAAATTGAAAAGGAAATTGCAGGTTTTGTAGGTAACCGCTTACAATTTGCGTTATTTCGTGAAGCGCAACATTTATATGAGCTTGGTATCGCTTCGAAAGAAGATATCGATGCAGCAGTCGTCTATAGTATCGGTCGCCGCTTGTCCGTTACAGGACCTTTACTCTCGGCAGATATGACTGGGCTTGATGTCGTACAAGATATTACAGGCTATTTATTTGAAGATTTAAGTGCTACCAAGCAAGTCGGGCCAACTGTTGCAAAATTGACGGAACAAAACCATTTAGGCTACAAAACAGGGCAAGGGTACTATGAGTGGACAGATGCACTGTCGACAACAGTAAATAAAGAGCGCGAACAAACGTTGATCAAGCATTTAAAACAAGATTTAGAAAAGACGCTAAGATGATGCGGGGGGTATTAGGGATGGAAGGCAAGGTATTATTCATTACGGGAGCAGCTAGAGGAATTGGATTAGATATCGCTAAAGCATTCGCAGAGGTAGGTGCTAAGGTTGTGATTTCAGATATCGATGAACGACAATTAGAAGTTGCACAAACGCAAATTCAAGGAGAAGCATCGTATGTCGTCTGTGATGTAACGAATGAAGTACATATTGAGCAGGCCATTCAATATACGATCGATACGTATGGGCAGCTGGATATTTTAATTAATAATGCGGGGCTTCAACATGTTGCGATGATTGAAGATTTCCCGACCCAAAAATTTCAACAAATGATTAATATTATGTTAGTGGCACCATTTATTACAACGAAATATGCATTACCTCATATGAAAAAGCAAAAGTTTGGTCGTATTTTAAATATTGCATCGATAAACGGTATTATTGGTTTTGCTGGAAAGTCCGCATATAATTCAGCCAAGCATGGAGTCATTGGTTTGACAAAAGTAGCAGCACTTGAGACAGCAAGTGAGGGTATTACCGTCAATGCGATTTGTCCGGGTTATGTTGACACGGAGTTAGTACGTGGGCAATTTGAGGATTTAGCTTTAACACGAAAAATTCCTGTAGAGCATATACTAGAGGAAGTGTTGTATCCTTTAGTACCACAGAAACGTTTATTAGCAATAGAGGAAATTACGTCACTGGCAATGTATTTAGCGGGTGATGCTGCAAAAGGATTGACAGGACAGGCTGTTGTGCTCGATGGAGGGTATACAGCGCAATAACAATGGACCGTGGTAGAATGTAATCGCTACCACGGTATTTTTATAGGACAGCGCCTGTTTTGGAGGCGGCTGTCCCTTCCACTATGTAATTATCGATTAGAGTGCTTTATTTTCAAAGATAATGAAATCTTAGGCAAATGTAATTGACAATTCTGCCAATAAATAATAAGTTATATATGAGTATATGTTCATATATATAAATTTAATTGTGGAGGGGTTTTAAATGGGGGGTCACGATCACCATCATCATCATTCTCATAGCACTAACAAGAAAGTATTGTTCATTTCCTTTTTAATCATTACAAGCTTTATGATTGTCGAAGCGATTGGAGGTTTCTTGACAAATAGTCTTGCGCTTCTTTCAGATGCAGGTCATATGTTAAGTGACGCCGTATCGCTTGGTATCGCATTGTTGGCCATCATTTTGGCTGAAAGGGTCGCTAATGGTAGTAAAACATTCGGCTATAAACGTATTGAAATATTGGCTGCTACTTTAAATGGATTAACTTTAATCGTTATTGCATTGTTTATTTTCTATGAAGCAATCCAAAGATTTTTGAATCCACCGGAAGTCGCATCAATAGGTATGCTTATTATTAGTAGTATCGGGTTAGCGGTTAATATTTTAGTCGCTTGGATTATGCTACGTGGTGCGGATACGAAAGAAAATTTAAATATGCGGGGCGCTTATTTACATGTGATAAGCGACATGTTTGGATCAATTGGTGCCATTGTGGCAGCTTTACTTATTTTGTTTTTTGGATGGGGTTGGGCAGATCCTTTAGCCAGCATATTTGTAGCGGCACTTGTTATTCGAAGTGGTTATCATTTAACGAAAGCATCTTTGCATATTTTAATGGAAGGAACACCTTCAGATATAAATGTGGAGGACATCATTCATACGATTGAACAGCATAATGAAATTAAAGCGATTCATGATTTGCATATATGGACAATTACTAGTGGGTTAAATGCGATGTCGTGCCATGTGGTAGTGAATGAAAACTTAACGATAAAAGAAAGTGAGCAGCTACTCGATAAAATAGAACACGACTTACTTCATCAAAATATTCACCATGTGACAATACAAGTTGAAACTAATACACATAAACATGACAGTTCCATTTATTGCACAGTCAAGCAGGATACGAATGCACACCACCACCATCATCATTAATACCTTTAATTTAATAAGAAATGAGTGTTAATAATATGTCGATAGAAAAGAGAACACAACACGAACTGGATGACGAAACATTATTTGTCGTATCGCAAACATTTAAAGCATTAAGTGACCCTACGCGGATTCGTATTTTAAACATGTTATGCTGTGAGGAACATTCGGTAAATGAAATCGCGGAAAAGTTGGATTTAAATCAATCCGCTGTTTCCCATCAATTGCGTTTTTTGAAAAATCTGCGCTTAGTAAAGTTTCGCCGAGAAGGAACAACATTGTATTATTCAAGCGACGATGATCATATAATTAATCTACTTCATCAGGCAATTGATCATGCAAAGCATTAAAGTCCGAGTTCATTTCGTAGCTTGAAATCGCATAATTTTTGCCTTTGTAAGCACTGAATATAAAAAATAGCACATGATAAATTATTCATAAATATATATTATAATTTTGATATAATGTGCAAGAGTAATTTAAGGAGTTTTTATAGTGTTAAACTATCGGATTAAAGGGATTTAACAATTCCTTAATCCGTTTTTTTATATTAAACCCTTTACTAAGATAATAGATTATTTCTATCATTATGATAGGTATGATGTAATAGACGAACGGGAATGCTCTCATTACAATATAGATAAGGCAATTAAAAAATATAGTGTCTTGGATTTTTTAATTGGCAATATGAATTTCGTAAAATTCATCGTAACAACGAATTAAAAAACTATTTTGGGGTGATTGTTAATGGAAAAAGATTTAAGTCAATTCATCAGAAATGAAGCGTTTTTAAGTAAAGTTGTTTCGGCAGAAGAAGCCGCTTCTTGGATTGAGGACGGTATGAACCTTGGAATGAGTGGTTTTACACTTTTCGGGGAGCCAAAAGAATTTCCACTTGCACTATCTAAACGTGGTGAGAAAGAAAATTTCAAAGTTAATTTATATACTGGCGCATCTTTAGGTCCAACTGCAGATCAATCGATGGCTGAGGCGGATATTATTAATTTACGTGTTCCTTATCAGGGGAATGCTGTTATGCGCGGGAAAATCAATGCAGGAGAAATATTCTATATTGATCAGCATTTATCTCATACAGCAGAAGAAGTGAGAAAAGGGTCGTTAGGGAAAATCGATTATGCTATTATCGAAGCTGCTGCTATTACAGAAGACGGGCTAATTATTCCTACTGGTTCGGTAGGGAATTCGCCTATTTTTGTTGAAAAAGCTGAAAACGTTATCATCGAAATTAATACGACGGCACCAAAAGCTTATGAAGGCCTTCATGATATTTATGTTCAGAAAGCACAAGGTGAACGTAAAGAAATTCCTGTATACGGTGTGGCAGACCGTATTGGTGAGATCGGAATTAAAGTTGATCCAGCCAAGGTAAAAGGGATCGTGTTATCTGAACAGCCTGATGTACCTTCACCGTTATTTGAGCCAAATGAAGAAACACAGCAAATTGCAGATCACTTATTGGATTTCTTTGCAAGTGAAGTGGAAGCGGGCAAATTACCAGAGTCATTAGCTCCATTACAATCGGGAGTAGGATCAGTTGCAAATGCGGTTTTAAATGGCATGCAAAAATCACAATTTAAGGATATTGAAGTGTTTTCTGAAGTTCTGCAAGATGGCGTATTCGATCTAATCGATGCGGGAATCGTGAAATTCGCAGCGGGTACTGCATTCTCACTATCGAAAAAACGTGTGGATCAACTTGCAGAGGATTTAGAAAAGTATAAAGATAAGATTATGTTTAGACCACAGGAAATCTCAAACAATCCTGAAGTTATTCGACGTTTAGGTGTTATATCATTCAATACTGCCCTTGAGGTAGACATTTATGGAAATGTTAATTCAACACACGTAAACGGTACAAAAATTATGAACGGTATTGGTGGTTCTGGTGACTTTGCACGTAATGCTCGAATTACAATTTTTGTAACTTCTTCTTTAGCAAAAAATGGTGCCATTTCAACAATCGTTCCATTCGTATCGCATATTGACCATACAGAGCATGATGTGGATGTTATTGTTACGGAGCAAGGATATGCGGATCTTCGCGGACTCCCACCAGTAAAGAGAGCCGAAAAATTAATTGAAATTGCGCATCCTAAATATCGCGCGCAATTACGTGCCTACTTTGAAGAAGCGAAAGAAAAAGTCGGCGGTCAAACACCACATATTCTAGAAAAGGCATTTTCTTTCCATACGAATTTAAAAGAGCATGGAACAATGTTAGTTGATGATATAAAAATCAATAACTAGTAATAATTGTACGGGAAAAAGGCGGTGTTTCAAAGATGGATGTACAATTTCCAATTGGGAAATTAGAAGTTCCTGAAAAGGTGACATTAGATCATATTCAGGAGTGGGCAAAACAAATCGAAACGTATTCAACTCGTCTAAATGAAACGGTTGATGGATTAAGTACCGAACAATTAAATAAAACATACCGTGAAGGCGCCTGGACAGTCCGCCAGCTTGTGCATCATATTGCAGATTCACAGCTAAATATGTATCAGCGTTTAAAACTTGCGTTAACAGATGATAATCCTACAGTTCCAGCATTTGATGAAGAAAAGTGGGCAATTCAGCCGGATACGGAGCTTCCTGTTGAAAGCTCGATTAAAATGTTAGAAGGAATTAATGAGCGTATTGTTGCTTTAGCGCATCATTTAACAGAAGTGCAATTAGGACGTGTATTCACGCACGAAACAAATGGCGAAATTTCTGTAGCGACTAAGGTAGCGAAACTGGCGTGGCATGAAGAGCACCATTTAGCTCATATTAAAATCGCATTATCAAAATAATAGCTCTTTACAAAATTGGCTTATCTAAACTTGATAAGCCAATTTTTGGTATTATAAAAATAAACTAGGGGGTGTAAATTTGATTTACTACGAACAATATGGGGATCCTAATCGTCCGACAATCATACTTTTACATGGGGCAATGGCAGTACATACATTTATGCAGCAATATAGCTTATTGAAAGACTATCATATCGTTTTACCTCATTTATATGGTGCTGGAAAGTCAGTTGAAATACTTTACGAACCTGAAAAATTATCGCAGGAAATACTGGAATTGATCCGGTCACTTAATAAGAAGAAAGTTGGTATTATTGGTCATTCTATAGGCGCACAGCTTGCAGTAAAATTAGTAAGTGACAATCCGGAGCTATTTTCATTTGCTGTATTCTTTAGTTCGAATATATGCCCGAATGAAAAGACGATACAAATGTATTGTAAATTTGCCCCTATAACTGTAAGGTTGCTGCGTTCTAATTGGATTGTAAAAATGCAGGGGAAGTATTGGAATTATTCGAAGGAGCAGGCGAATGATATGGTAGCGTATGCCCAAAAAATTACCGAAGAGAATTACAAGGCGTTTTTCATTGAAACGTTAAATATAATCAATCTACCTCACTTTTATACAGTTTTAGTACCAATGCTAGCGATATGTGGTGATCGTGAAAGCAAAGACATAAGAGATTCACTTAAATTGCTAGGGGGAAATGAGCATTGTAATGTAGCGACTATTTCAAAAGCAGGTCATGATTTCCCGATGCGTAATGCCGAAAAAATAAACCCGATTTTAATCGAGTTTATTCAAAGGCTAATATGATATGTATGAATAACGGGAGTAGTTGCAGCGGAACATTATAACGCTACCAGTTAGTAAACAAAGGGAGTACCTTTAATTATTGTCTGTAGAAAATTGTTCAAGAGTCTTCCACTCTACAATTTTCTCACTTTCTTCTCCATTACTTTTAAATTTTATTTTTACTTTACGGTCACTATCTTCCTTTACGTTGTCCGCTATTATTTTTAGTATTATTTTTCCTTTACCATCAATTTCAAAGTTATTAATCCTTTTTTTATCTCCAATATCTCTATTTCCATAAATCCCTGATTTTTTTAATGGATCAGCACCGAAAAATTCATACTTTATCCCATCTTCCTCGTAAGTAATAGGATTATTATCCTTTTTTATTAACTCAATCGAATCTATCGTTACTGGTGAGTCACCTGTCCATTCAAATGGAACAACGAGATGATAAGTTTCATTTGATAGAAGCTCGAATCCAAAATTCCCTAAAAGAAATTCACCTGTTACCGCTTCTTCCTGTTCACTACAACCTACTACTGTAAACATAATGCATAAGAAGCTTATACATAATAAAATTTTCTTCATAATAAATCTCCTTAAATAATTAAACATATTTATTTAAAGCTTTTCGTAAAGCATATGATGCGGTTTGCTTCAGTAAAGCCTAATTTAAGATGTACGTGTAGGCTGGCTGTATTAGATAGTTCACAATCGCTCGCAAATTCCGTGCATCCTTTAGCCTTTGCCCATTGTTCACATGCTTGAACCAGACCTTTTGCTAAGCCACGCTCACGGTAATGCTCAACGACATATAACCTTCTAAATACCCAACTGGACTTGAATCTGTTCCTTCTACGTAGTCATGTCGAAGCTGACAATGAGCAAATCCGATTGCTTCCTCCTCACTAAATGCCAAAAAGATAGCACTGTGAGGATGTTTAATCGTTACTTCCATGTTTTGAATGAATTCCTCTAAATCATTATCTGGCCAAAGTTGTAACGCAAGTTGTGCTGTCACAGTTGCATGTTCAATCGTAGCTAATTTAATCATAGTATCCTCCTAATTGGAAATATAATAATATAATATCAAAATTTAAGAGTTGATTTCTTAAGTTCTTTAGAAAAAAATATATTTCTGATAATCTCTCTTAATTTTTTACTTTTCAATAGATGTTTTGTACTATATAAAAGTAGTATAAAATATTTACCGAAATTTAAAATTAGGGGGATCTAAATGAGTATTTATAATTATTTGGTAAGAAAAACGAACGGTGAAATTTTATCAATGGAAACATATCGGAATCAAGTGATGCTAATTGTCAATTCAGCTAGTAATTGCGGTTTTACATATCAATATGAAGATTTACAAAAATTATATGAACGGTTCGGCAATAAAGGTTTTAATGTTCTTTCATTTCCATGCAACCAATTCGGTGAGCAGAACCCTGAAGATGGTGTAACATCTGCATTGCAATGTAAAACGCAGTTCGGTGTTACTTACCAAGTATTCGATAAAATAAATGTCAATGGTAAGGAGACACATCCTTTATTTAATTACTTAAAGCATGAGGTCGATTGCCCGAAGTTTGTCCGTGATACGATGCAGCAAAAACACTTGTATGATATGATTCAGACAAATTATCCTGACTATTTAATCGGCCGCAATATTCGATGGAATTTCACGAAGTTTCTTGTAGACCGAAATGGTCGTGTCATTCAACGCTTTGAGCCAGATAGTTCATTTTTAGATATTGAAAAGGCTATTGAAAATTTATTGTAATCGGTTAGCTTTTCATATCGTACGAGAAAGAGCAAACACGAAATTAATGCGTGTTTGCTCTTTTAGTTTTAGGCATTTTTCTTCGTTCGGGTTGTACGCTTTCTTGGTGCTGGTTTCTTCGTTTTATCAAGTGATGCTTGAAGGGCCGACATTAAATCCGTAACATTATCAGGAAGTGGTCGCTTTTCGTTTACTGATACGGTACTTCCAGCCTTTTTATCTTCAATTAATTGCATTAATGCTGTACGGTATTCATCTGTATATTTTGAAGGATCAAACTCGGTTGTCAATTGTTCAACTAACATGAGCGCTGTATCAAGCTCCTTTTGAACAACGGTATCCATATCCGGAATATTTGGTACATCACCGACACTTCTTACCTCATCAGGGAAATGGATTGTCTCCATAACTAAAGCATCCTTGTAAACCCTGACTACCGCTAATTGTTCTTTGGAGCGTATGATAATTTTTGCAACACCGATCTTACCTGATTCTTCTAAAGTCCTTCTAAGTAATGCGTAAGCTTTTGATCCTGTTGCATCTGGTGACAGGAAATACGTTTTTTCAAAATAAATGGGATCGATTTCTTCTAACTTCACAAAATCAATAATCTCGACTGATTTATCCTCATTTTCTTTACGTAAATTTTCTAGTTCTTCAGCATCCAGTACGACATATTTATTTTTCGAATACTCGTAAGCCTTTACGATATCTTCCTCAGTTACTTCTTTCTCACAGCCTTCACATACTTTTTTATAGCTGATCGGTGTATGGCATTCTTTATGAAGTTGCCTTAGTTTAATATCCTTATTTTCAGTAGCCGCATGAAGTTTCACTGGAATATTGACTAATCCAAAGCTAATACTTCCTTTCCAGACAGTATGCATGCATTTTTCACCTCATTTTTCCTTACTATGGAACTAAAGTTTAATTTTTATGTATTGTCTTAGTAAAAAAAACGAAAGATAGTAGAAAAACGAAAGTTGGTTGGAAATTTGAAACCAATGTTATTAACTGATTCAAATGAAATACCAGTTGGTGATTGGTTATATGAACCAAAGTATGATGGATACCGCTGCATTCTTTCCTGGGATAAAGGAATGCATTTTCCTATTTTAAAATCTAGAAACGGCAATATACTTAATGATAAATTCCCGGAAATTATAAAGTACTGTGAGCGTATTTATGACGAGATAGCTCCATATTTACCTGTAATTTTCGACGGGGAATTAGTTTATTTAACAAATAATTTCCATAGTGAATTTTCAGTAGTACAAAAGCGGGGAAGAATGAATAATGCCGAAACGATTGAATCCCATGCGGATACTTTTCCTTGTCATTATATTGCTTTTGATTTACTGATCTATGAGGGAAAGTCAAAAATTAATAGCCAGTTGACTACTAGAAAGCAAATGCTGAATAAGTTTTTCAATACGATCAATCTCCCTACTACTATAAATTACATGAATGCTATGCGACTGCAGGCTATAGTTACTTTTGAAGATAGTACTTTTGTTTGGCAGAATGTGAAAACACATAACGGGGAAGGGGTTATTGCCAAGAAAAAAACAAGTAAATGGATGGAAGGAACAAGAACTGCTAGCTGGATAAAAATAAAAAACTGGAAATATGTAGATGTTATTTTAACGAAGTTCGATAAATCTAATGGTTTTTTTGCCGGAGCAATTTTTAAAGATGGTACATTACAGGAAATTGTCTCATTTAAACACGGTTTAAAAGAAGAGGAATACAAAACACTTACAACTTTTTTTAAGACAAATGGCACATTACTAGGAAATGAAATATCGGAAATCCCTGCTTCGATATGTGTTTCGATTGCGTGTATTGATTTTGATGGCACTAAATTAAGGGAACCAAGATTTCATGCGTTCCAGCATCATATAAATCCGGAAGAATGCCATTGGAAAAGTATGCAACGTCAGTTAAATCCAATACCTGAAAACGTAACTGTAACACATCCGGAAAAACCAGTATTCCCTGTGAATGCAATTATTAAAGATGATTTTTTACTCTACCTTCAAGAGACAGCACCTTTTATGATGCCTTTTTTAAAGGACCGTCTGTTAACTGTTATTCGTTATCCACATGGCTTACCGGGGGAAAGTTTTTATCAAAAGAACTACTTGGAAAATATACCGGACTATGTAACAACGCATATTGCGGATGAGACAAATTATGTGATTTGTAATAATATCGAAACGCTTTTATGGCTAGGAAACCAGTTAGCTATAGAATTCCATATTCCATTTCAGACAATTCATACGGATAAACCGACCGAGATTGTCTTTGACTTGGACCCGCCATCCGTCGAAGAATTTCATTTGGCAGTGAATGCAGCATTAAAGCTTAAAGTTATACTGGATCATTTTAATCTACAATCATTTATCAAAACTTCAGGTGGAAAGGGCATGCAAGTTTATATTCCCTTGCCGTTTAATACTTTTTCATATGAAGAAACCGGGGTTTTTACCGAATTTATATGTAAATTTTTAGAGCAGCAATATCCCGAATGGTTTACAATTGAGCGGCTTAAAAAAAATAGGGGAAATAGATTATATTTGGATTATGTCCAGCACAGGGAAGGTAAGACAATCGTAGCGCCCTATTCTACGCGTGGTAATGCCAATGGATTGGTAGCCGCGCCCTTATATTGGGATGAGGTTAACGAACAGTTAAAGCCAAAAAAGTTTACGACTATCCATGTAATGGAACGGATGCGTACACTCGGTAATCCATTTAGAGAATTTAGAGAAATCGGTGAAAAGCAAGCGTTCAAATCAGCGCTTGATCAAATTAATGGTTTAGGATAAATATTTTGGAGCGTTGGAAGTAATTTTGTACGGATAACAAATACTAAAAGGGTCACTCGGGGGAGGTGACCCTTTTAACCGTTAGCAACAGATGATTTTAGGCACAAAGATTTTAGTAGATGAAAGTAGCGCCGACAATAATTAAAAGAATGAATAAAACAACGATTAAAGCGAATGTTGAACCAGTACCGCCGCCGTAGCCGCCTCCGTTGCCACCACCGTAACCACCACCGTAGTTTCCGTAGTTGTTAGTATTACCTTGGTATCCACCTTGGTATCCCATGAAAAATCACCTCCTTCTCCGTTATCCTATTCAACGATGGGGAACTGATTCGGGGCATTCGAACATAAATGAATTAGAATTTAAATTATTTTTCGTTACACATCACCATTATTAACGCTATAATACCTTCTAGAGGTGAATTGAATGTTTATTTCAGAAACAACAGTAGAAGTACGCTATGCTGAAACCGATCAGATGGGTGTCGTGTATCATGCGAATTACCTTGTATGGTGCGAAATAGGGCGTACGCAAATTTTAAAGGATTTAGGTTTTAATTATGCAAAGCTTGAAGAAGATGGCTACTTATCGCCAGTGATGGATTTTTCGATTCAGTACAAGGCAGCGATGCGCTATGGTCAAACTGCGACAGTACGGACTTGGATTGAGGAGCATACGAAGCTGCGCACTACATATGGCTATGAAATTTTACATGAAGACGGGACTGTTGCAGTAACGGCGAAGTCTCAGCATATTTTAGTGAAAAAGGAAAATTTCCGCCCGGTAGCATTAAAAAAAGTAGACCCAGCTTGGGATGCAAAATATGCAGAAGTGGCAAGAATTAAGGGCTAATAATTAATTTTATATGATCAAAAGGAGCTTAGCTGTACAAACAGCTAAGCTCTTTTAATTTTCAATTTCAGGAAATAAAAGTATATATTATACTATTTGCCAAGGAGTCCGTCCCTACACATCGCACAACTCTTTTCGTTGAAAAAAGTTTTTGGCGTTTCTTCGCCCCGCGCCACTCTGCTTTAGCATAAATTGAATTTTATGCAAAAATAAAATATAAAAAATCAAGTGAAATTTTATTAGAAAAGCAACCTCATTTTATAAGGATGATATACTATTTTACTATATTTGGATATAATTATGGGTAAGAAACGACAGGCTAATTACAGACTTTGGGGGTAGTAGATATGCAATTTATTAAAAGTCCATTAGGAGTGACCATTTTATTTTCGCTCGTGGCGCTCGGTTTTCAATTAACAGCTTTTGCGGATACATTTCAAACGATTTGGTTATTTAGTGTGCTCGCTATAGCGACATTTTTTATCCATGAACTAGGGCATGCCTTGTTTGCGGTGGCGGCAGGGTATCAGTTTAACTTTTTAACGGCCGGACCTATTACGATTGAACGTAATAAGATTAGCGCTAATAAAAGCTGGGCATTTTTCGGTGGCGTCGCAAGTTGTTTGCCAAAAACAGATGACTTACAAATTATACGTCGTCAACATCTTTGGTTTGCAGCAGGGGGACCTATTATTTCGCTAATAGTAGGTAGCGGTTCTCTTATTTTAGGTTATATTTTTAATCTGCAAATTATATTATTTTTCGGGGTGTTGAATGTTGTTATTTTTCTAGTAACAGCTATTCCGTTTAACGGAGGAATGAAATCAGATGGACGTGTAATACTTGAACTATTATCGGATAAAGATCAGAATCAGTTCGTTAGCTCGCTTATACTGATGAAAGAAATGATGACACCGGTTCACCCGACATCATGGTCAAGTAATTTAGTGGAGCAAGCAAGAACAGTACAACCAAGTGAAGAAAATATTAGCACTAGCTATTTGCTGTTTTACTATGATTTATTGAAGTATGATTACGAAACCGCTTCAAAAGCCATAACTGAATATAAATCAATCCCAGTGACAAAGAAAAATAAAATGACAATGCAATTCATAACACATATAAAGCAACTGGATTTAGTAATGCTGGGACATACAGCAGCATTAGAGGAAATGAGTGAGTTACATAAGATGATTGCGCCAATTGAGCCGATTAGCTATAAGCGTAGTGAGTGGATGATTGCGAAACTTTCCGGAAATGAAACTTTGGCATCGAAAAAGCTAGTAGAACACCGCAAACAAATCGAACAAGGTAAATCACAATTCGGATTTTACTATGCGGAAGAAAGACTGACAAATTTAGTGGAGGAAAAGTTAAAATAGAGAAACCCCTGTTCTAGAAATAAAGTACCGGCTAGGCATTAAATTTAGAACAGGGGTATACATTTTTTGATTTAGTTGACGTTACAAACAGTTTTTATTTAATTTCTTTTTCAAAAATCAACTCAAAGTTCTCTGCAGATCCATAACCGACAACACTCGGTGCAAAAATTTGAACGAGTCTCCAGCCATTTTTTGCCTCTTCTTTTATAATTTCACGATAATCTTCTTTTGCAGTTGCCTTCAATAAACCTTTCTTTAACTCAATTTGAATAAATTTGTATTCGTACATCGTGATTCACCCCCTCTTGGCTTAGTTAACTTTCTTCCTTCATAAAATTCGTTAAGTATATGGTTAAACCTTTAATAAATATGAAATTTAAAATAAAAATATAACTGGTGAGAATAGTTAAGCAAATGGTCACATGACATCCTTTATACAATAAGCTTTTACTAAAAAAATGCTTTAAAGGCGAAATACAGCTATATAATATTTTTGCACGTGTCCGTAAAATATTGATATAATAAAGGTTATGATTAAAAGATAAGGGAGGTGTGTTCATGGCATCAAAAACAATCACGAATGTGCAAACCCGCTGCCATATTTTACTTACAAATACTGCGCGTGAAGCAATGAAGGAGCATGTTCCTGATGAACACGCCTTTTTTAATTTACAACAATATTTTTACGTCGCTATTGAAAAAGTTTCTGTGGAAGATGAACAAACACATATTACGATTTATTTCGATAATGAGAAAAATTTAAAGCTGAAAAGTAAATTTGATGATCGTGTTGTCATTATGGATTGTGTTTTCGATCCGAAAAATGGCCTCGTTGCAAAAAGCTTCCGTTCACGTGGTAAAGGTACACCGGTCGTAACAAATCGCCGCGCAACAATGAAAATTCATTTTGTCGCTTCACGAATTAGTGGGCATACATACCAAGCGCCATTTTTACAGGCAATTGCCGAACTGCCAATAGCACAAGAACGCTTTGACTACGTTAATAAAAGAATTAGTAGCTGGGAAGGCTATTTGAAAGTTTTAAATAAAAATGCAGATATTGAAGATATACATGCCCGTTTTTCAGCCGTTACATATGATGCGGATTTTACCCATATGACATTGCGCATTTCCAATCTGGATAATAAACAATGGAAACAGCTGGAAGGCTTAAGTGCCCGACTACGTGGTTATGTCCAGGAAATTGGAGACGTCGCAAAAATTCGTCGAAATGAAAATACAGTTGAAATTGCATTAAAGCCTTATTACAGTAACTTGGCTCGCAGAAATGAACTACATTTTCAATCAGAGGACGTTGAATTTTCCAATGCTGCGACAAAATCACAGCTAAAGCGGTTATTAAAAGGATTTGAGCGGTTAAAAGAAGGATTAGCGGCCAATGCCAATTTGGAAACAATTTTATTTGAAGACAAACCAACGATTGCAGAGCGGAAACAGCCGTTATCAATCGATTTTCATAATCAGTTAAATACGTACCAGCAGCAAGCAGTTGAAGGGGCAATGAGTGCAGAAGATTTATACGTTATTCAAGGTCCACCCGGTACCGGTAAAACGACGGTAATTTCAGAAATTTGCTACCAAAACGCCAAAGCCGGTTTAAAAACGCTCGTTGCATCCCAATCAAACTTAGCTGTGGACAATGCATTAAGTCGGCTATTGTCGAATAAGGATATCCGAATTTTGCGTTATGGCCGTACAGAAAGTATTGAAGAAGAAGGCAAAAAGTTTATTGAAGAAAATGTAGCGGCGTATTGGCAGGAGCAAACGTTTAATGCGATCGGCCATGAAATTTCATTGCATACAAAAAAAGAACAGCTTTTAAACGAGGAAATTGACCACGCACAAAAGGAAATTCAGGCACTAAATGAACAAAAGCTAGAACTTGAAAAGCAAATCGAGCAAAAAGAAGCGGCGAAAGCAGAGCTGCATGTATTGGCGGAAAAAATCAGTGCTTTAAAAAAAGAGTTGACGTTATGCAAGAAAGAACTTGAAGAAAATGAACGTAAACTCGAAAAACTACAAACCGTGCAAAGTACAACAGCTGAAACAGTCGCAAACTTCGAACAGCAATTAGCAGATGGAATGACTGTTGAACAGCTTACAGAACAGCAGGAAAAGCTGAGTGAAGCGAAAATTGACTATGAAAAGCAAATTGCACAAAGTAAATACAAGTCAGTTCTTCATCGTTATGAGCAGCAGTATGAAGCCATTCAATTAAAAATCCAACGTGCGAATGAAACTTCGGAATATGGAAAGATCGTCGACAAAATTGCTTCTTTGAAAAAAGTGTATGAAATTGAAGCATTCATGACTGAATATAATATTCGCCGCAACTATGCAATGGATCGATTACTTACGGCTCTAGAGCGTATCCAGCCCCAAATGGAGCAATACAAGCCTATAAAGGATGTAAAGGAACGACTTGAAAAAGCGCTGATTTACAGTGAAACAGCACTTGGCATTCATGTGACACCAGATCCCCTGGAAATGAATCATCATTATTCACTTGAAGAGGTACAGGAATTTTTAACGAAACTAAGCATGGCATTCCGTGACCGAAAAGTTAATGCACAAAACGGGACACGCTCAATTCAGGGCATCCATTTGCGCATGCAATATATTGATCAGATGAACAATAAGTATATGGATTCGATTCGTGAAACTGTGCTTATTTTTGAAAAGCTAAAAGAAGAAATCACACTTCAGTTCAAGGAGCAAAATGACGAGAAGGCACAGGTTCTTCAAAAATTGCAGGGTGAAGCTGCTGCGATCCAAACTCAAATCGATTCAATAAAAGGAAATGTGGACCCTTCAATCGTCGTCAGACATACAACGGATGAACTGGAAGAATTGCTGGCTACAAACGAGCTGGAGCAAATGAAGTTTGAAACACAGCGCCAAAATCGAGAAAGATTAGAGCTTCAGCACAGTAAAAAAGCAGAAGAACTTGCGGTACTGGATGAACAGATTGCACTTGGCACTACGACTGTTGAAGACATGACGGCACGCTTTAAAGAAATCAACAGTGAAGGCGTGCAACTCGAAAAACGCCGTACAGAGCTTGAACAATTAACGAAGCTAAATCCAGAACAAGCTATTGTAGCAGTAAACGAAAAAATTGAGCATTTCACAGCGCAAATTGCAACATTACAAGTGAAAATCGATTTACTACCCGTGACAGCCGAGCTTCAAAACGAGTGGTACGGGTTACTGGAAAATGCGAATGCGCACGATTTAGATGAAATCAGAAAATTATATGTGAAGCATGCAAATGTCATTGGTACAACATGTGTAGCGTCGGCAAATAAAGAGTTTATGGACAACTATCCAACATTTGATGTTGTCATAATTGACGAAGTATCAAAGGCGACACCACCCGAACTACTATTACCGATGTTAAAAGGTGCAAAAATCATTTTAGTAGGAGATCACCACCAATTGCCACCACTTGTAGGAGATGCAACATTTGAAGAAACGTTGGAGCAAGTAGTAAAAGAAAGTACGACGTTTGAGGAAAAACGAGAACTAGAAAAACTACTGGAAGAATCGTTATTCGAACGCCTTTACAATAACTTACCTAACCAAAATAAAACGATGCTTGCGCTGCAATATCGTATGCATAAAAATATTATGTCAACTATCACGCCGTTTTATGAAAATGAACAGGAAAGTCTGCAATGTGGTTTGGAAGATTCGGATGCTGTACGCGATCACTTCCTGCAAACTTCTAAAATTACGCGCGACAACCATTTAATGTGGCTGGATATTCCGAATGAAAAGCCGTATTTTGAACAGCGTGTAAAAGAAGGTTCAAGCTTATTCAATGTAGCAGAGCTTGATCAGATTAAACAACAATTAATGGAAATGAATGAAGCGACTGCAAAAGCAAAAGCGGAAGGGTTAATCCCGCAAGATGCTCTAAAATCTGTTGGAGTCATTTCGTTTTACGCGGAGCAAGTAAGACGCATAAACCGTCTTATCGAACAGGAACTTAGCTTACCGCATCTGCACATCCGTACAGGCTCGGTCGATAAGTTCCAGGGCATGGAGATGGACGTTATTATCGTCAGTATGGTGCGTAACCATGATCATGAGCGCGGAGAAATTGGGTTTGCCAAAGATTATCGCCGTCTAAATGTTGCATTATCCCGCGCACGTGAACTGCTTATTATGATCGGCAGCACCGATATGTTTACAAAACGTCCAAAACATGCGAAAACACGCGATATGTATTCCCATGTATTAAATACAGTAAAAGAGCAAAGCGGCTATTTTGCAATGTAAGGAAAGGTGTATACAGTGGATTTAAACAGCATAACCGGACAATTACAAAAAGAACTTAACGAAAATCCGAACATCGAAATTCAAAAGCAGATGCAATACGCCATTCCAATTCACACGTTGGAAGTGCATTATCATCCTGTTATGCGGAATGCGATGGATATTTTAATGAAGATGATGCTCATTTCATTCCAGAAGGCGGAGCTGAAAAATGTCGAGCTTTTAGCGGAAATTTTATTAGTTGAACCGTTATTTATCCATGATTTAACGAATAAAATGTTACGAATGGGCATGATTGAAAAAGAAAATGAAGTGTTCACACTTACGGCAAAAGGAATGGCGCAGCTTGAATCGGGTATTTTTGAAGAAGAGCTTGAGCAAACGAGTCATTTTGTGCAATACAGTCCGATTCATGAGCAGCTTCTGGAAGGGGACCTTGAGGAGTTCGCTGATTTAGAAGAGTTTCCTGAACCGTTTCCGACGATTGAAAACGAGGAAATTGAAGCAATTGAAGAATCGATGCTAATTGAATTTATTCAGCAGCAGTTAAGCGATCAACCATTGGCCGAACAGGAAGCCCCGACTTTTATTACAAAAGTTATATCGACCGAATCGATTCAAATTAATGATATTCCGGTTCTATGTTTCTCACTAATGGATAAAAAGGAAAACCGCCAATTTATGCGTGTATATAATACATTAACAGGTGCTTGGGATGAAAAGCTTGAAACGGTTTTATTCAATTATGAGAAAGAGCATTTAAAGTCTGAGTAAATATATAAATTGAAAACCTAGTAATATCAAGGGTTTGCGCCACTTTATAAGATGCGGAGTATTTTACAATTTATTTTTTATAATAATACACTTCTTATTACCTATGAATTTAGATAATGAGAAGTGTTTTTTTGTTGTTAAAATTCGCATTTGAAACTTTTAAAGCGGATAAAAATTTTATTTGCATCAGCTTTTCATGAAATAGCGCAGTTGTGATATCTGTATGCACTTGAGAGCAATCGAGAATTGATTTATTGACTCATTAATTATTATCTAAATTTATTACAGCAACGTTTATTTAATGAAGTAGCACACTTTTTATTGTTTTTTTGTATGTTTGAGGTATGCTATTATCGTTTGGTAGATTTTTCTGACTCAATAATAAGGAGGGTTAAAGTTGAGTAGAGTTTTTGATATACTAGTAGGGATTTTTGGGGGAGATAATAACAATGGATAACTATGAACTAAGAGAAAAGGTATTAAGAGAGTTGTATGAGGGCTTTAGTTCTAACTGGTGCGCTACAAGATGTCAATTGATGGAGGTTTCTTATAACCAGGCTTTTAAAATCATAGGTATTAAGTACTCTTGGGATAAAAAACTAGTTGAAAAGATGAGAGTGTTATTGTCGCATATTGTACGTAACTTAGAATTTGACTTAGAAATTATGCATTGGGGAGACCCTATACGAAACTACGATGAAAAAGAAATTCTAGAAAGCATAGGCAAGGTTGGTAGTTATAAAGAATTCATAGTAGGACTTGAAAGAGTTCTTCATGAAGGACTTATAAATGACTTTAACGAGGGATGGGATTTAGAAGAACAGTTGATGGCTGTAGCCAAAGAGTATCTAACCAACTATTCAAGAAGATTGGATTATAAAGTGAAAAAGATATTCGAAGAAACAGGCAAACTTGAAGACATTAGTCGCATAGTGAACAGTTTTGAAAAAGTTCTTGAAGAGAACTATAAGAGATTTATCAGTGAACAATTAAAGATTGATTCACCTTATTTTATATATGGGGGAAACTGACAGAAAGAATGCTGAAGAAAGTTGTAGAACTAGTATGATCAAGCAAAGTCAGGAGACCTGCCCAATATAAATCTTAAGAGTAAAGTGTTGTGCTTGTATGCTGTTCCTTATCCCCTTGAAGATAAGCCCACTTTTGTTGGTGGAGATGCTTATAACTATATTTATTAATTGAACCCACACAACTGCATATTACATTATTGAAAGTTGAGAACCTTCAAATGAGGGTTGTTTTTTTATCGTCAAAATACAATACGCTTCTTTTTTCCAGAAGTATGATTTATAAAGGAAATTACATAGATTTCATAAGAATTTAAATAAATTATAAATAAAATTACTCCTAATTAAATATAATTGAATTGTGGATGTATAAGTGTAGTCATGACAGTATTTGCTTCATATATTTTTAGAATTATTGCAAAACTCATGCTACCGTGTTACACTAGTGTCAATTTAATAGTCTTATCAAGAGAAGCGGAGGGAACTTGGCCCGTAGATGCTTCAGCAACCTCTAGTACAACTAGAAAGGTGCTACTTCCAGCAAGGCAATGTCCTTGGCAGATAAGAACGGGTATATTAACCTCTCATTTCTGTTGTGCTGGAATGAGGGGTTTTTTGTGTTTTTTCAGCAAGTATTAGGATACTTGCTCCAACAATCAAACCCCCACGGCTATTATGATTTACTTGAAACGAAAGAAGCTTGAAATAGCTTTACATTATGAAACCAAGATTATTTAGAAAGATTAGAGGGGGACAGTGCAATGCCAATTAATATTCCGAAACATTTACCGGCTGGTGAGCTGCTGAGAAAAGAGAAAATTTTCGTTATGGAGGAAGATCGTGCGAAGACTCAGCAAATTCGACCTTTGAATATTTTAGTGTTCAATTTAATGCCGGAAAAGGAAAAAACCGAGCTTCAATTATTGCGTTTACTCGGGAATACACCACTACAGGTAGATGTGACATTTTTAAATACTGCTACATACGAATCAAAAAACGTTTCCAAATCACATTTAGATACGTTCTATCAAACATTCGATGAAATTAAACACCGCCGATATGATGGTCTAATCATCACAGGTGCACCGGTAGAGAAAATGCAATTTGAAGATGTTGGTTACTGGAAAGAAATTACCGATATAATGGACTGGGCCGATCAAAATGTTACATCCATTATGTATATATGTTGGGGAGCACAAGCTGCGCTGTATCATCATTTCGGCATCGGGAAATTTGAACTGCCTAAAAAATGTTCTGGCGTCTATTCACATGTGATTACCGATTTAACGGTCGATTTAGTACGAGGCTTCAGTGATGAATATGTTGCGCCTCATTCGCGTCATACGTCTGTCTCGATTGACGAAGTCCGTGCGCACCCAGATTTGCGTCTGCTCAGCTATTCGGACGATGCGGGGGTATTTATCGTTCAATCAAAAAACAATAAACACATCATGATTACAGGCCATTTAGAGTATGATGCGACTACACTATCGGATGAATATTTCCGTGATATTGAAAAGGATCCGGAAAATACGGAACTTCCGATTAATTACTTCCCGAATAATGACCCACAAAATGCTCCAAAAAATGTATGGCGTGCCCATTCACATCTATTGTTCTACAACTGGTTAAACTATTACGTATACCAAGAAACACCTTATGAATGGCACTTTGTTGAGGAAAATATCGAATATCATATTTAAGAAAAGCCAACAAGGAATATCTTGCTGGCTCCAGACTGGAGACAAACTCTTAAATAGTGTTTGTCTACAGTTTTTTATTTTAAAATTAATTGAATCTAGAAATTGTTGATTTCCGTTCCGGGACCGATGCTTTCCCCGGGCACGGCTTCAGCTAACTAACTTGGGCCTACGACAGCAGGCCCAAGTTAGTGGATCTTCCGCACGTGCGGTTCCCGGTGGAGTCACGGTCCCTCCACTCCAATCAACTTATTAATTCCTTTAAATTAAGTAAGGTAAGATCTAATATGACTAGCAATCAAATTAATGAACAAGAAATAGGGTTTTGAACGACTTGTTCCTGTTAACTCATCTAGAAGAGCTCTAGTAACCTTTTGTCGAAAACCTGAAGCCAGCAAGGAATATCTTGCTGGCTCATTTTTATTTCACTGCAATCCATGCACGCTCTTGTTGTATTTGTAAACTCACTTCACGGCCAAAAAAGTCACTTAGCAATTGTTCATTCAATATGACTTCGCGGGTATCTGCAGCTACGCTTTCTCCATCTTTCATTAACAGTACATGGCTAAAACAAGGTAAAATTTCTTCTACATGATGCGTTACATAAATAAGTGTAGGGGAGTGATTGCCTTGTGCTATTTGCTCAATCTTTTGCAGTAAGTTTTCCCGCTCTATAAGATCGAGTCCGCCACATGGTTCATCCAATATTAATATTTCTGGTTCTGCCATTAAAGCACGTGCAATTTGTACACGTTGTCGTTCACCTTGCGATAAATGCTCAAAAGATTTATTCGCCAAATGATCGCAATGAAACTGTCTCATAAAGGATAGTGCCTGCTCAATTTCCGCATCGGACACGTCATTAAATAGACGGAGCGCACCAAACTTTCCGCTAAGCACAATTTCAATTGCATTATCCTGCCAGTTGAAGCTGTCGATCATTGCGGTGCTTACCCAGCCGATGCGTGTTCGGAGAGTAGGGATATATGTATTGCCGAAAGTTTCACCCAGTACTTGCACTTTACCATTGTTCGGCCAAATATAGCCGTTGATTACTTTTAGCAAGGTTGTTTTTCCTGAACCGTTCAAGCCTAAAATGGCCCAATGCTGTCCTTTTTGTACATGCCAGTCTAAATTATTCAAAATTACTTTTTCATTGCGGTAAAGATGGACATTTTCGATTTTTATCATAAAAAACACCTCCAATTACTACTATGCTTGATTTATTCAAATTCTGAAAGTGTTTTTTGAATATTGTCACAATTGTTTATAAAAAAAGAAAGCAAACCTAATAAGTTCGCTTTCATTACAATTTAAATTACGGCGCTTTCAACACCTGCTGCGCGGTAAAATAGCTTTTCATTCCATTTTAAAGCCCACTGAACAACTGGTCCTAAGCCGAATGCCATAATGACTGTTCCTACGCCAACAGGACCGCCTAATAGGAAGCCAATAACAGCAACTGATACTTCCATTGTCGTACGTGCACGGTTCACGCTCCAGCCTAAACGACGGACTAATAATAGCATTAATGTATCGCGTGGTCCGACACCGAGGTTAGCCACCATATACATCCCACAACCGATACCTAGTAATACAATTCCCAGGATAAACGATAAAGTTTGTTCCAAAAGATTGTGTGCATGAGGCAGCACATACAAAAAGATATCAATAAAAAAACCTGTTAAAAACATATCTAAATAGGTACCTATTTTCGGTAATCTTTTTGATAACATCGAGTCAATCGCTAAAATAAGTAACCCGATCATGATGGACCAAGACCCGATTGTTAAACCGAGATTTTTATAAAGTCCTATATGAAGCACGTCCCATGAACCTACTCCAATTGTTTGTCCTTTAATCGTTAAGGCAATCCCTAATGACAAAACAATAATACCTGCGATAAAAAATAGGCAGCGCCAATAAAATCCTTGTTTCACGTTCAATTGTAATCCCTCTTCTTGTAGTCAATATCATCTTTACACATTATAGCGATTACAAGGATGAAAAACGGATTTACAATATATTTAAAATATTATTACTTTTTAAGGCTATTTTTCATAGGAATAGCGTAACTCGTCCATTGACTCGTCGACGTCTACAATTAGATTGTGGTGATTAAAAAACCATTCATCTGACTTCTCAATAAAGAAGTGTACATTCTCTATAACAGTTTCAATCCCTATTTCATGCGGCTCCTCACGTGTCATTCCTAACGAAAAGCCTTCATGGAAGGGAGATGAGCCGCCATAGCGTGCATAAAAACGAATATAGTCCCCATGTTCTATTTCCATTTCTTCTTTAAACCATTCGACTGCTTTTTCTGTTAATTTAATTTCCATACAATTCACCTCTATTGTCATTATGCAGGAAATGAAATGAACTTACAAAACCCGCGCCTGCTTAAATAAAACAAAAAGGCTGAAAGGATAACCCTTCAGCCTGGATGTTAAAAACCTTTAATTTTTGGTTCAGTTCCGTTTTTAATGCGTATAATATTCTCTCGGTGACGATAAAAGATAAAGGAAGCTAAAATGGCTACTAAAATAAAGAGCGCATATTCACCTGTAACAATCCAATTAATCGTTACATAGATGATCGCCACTGTTGATGCAATCATTGACGTTAAGCTCACCATTTTTGTCATTTTTAATGAAATGATAAATACAGTTAGTAAAACAAAGAATAATGGCAAATTATAACCTAAAATGATACCTGCACTAGTAGCTACGGCTTTACCGCCACGGAAGCTCGCAAATACCGGGAACATATGACCCGCTGCTGCAACGATACCAAGAATAAGTGGATGAACAGTACTATCACTGAAAATAGCTAACAGCGGCAATAAAACGGCTGCTGTTCCTTTCAAAATATCAATTAGCAGTACAGCAATTCCAGGTTTCTTTCCTAGAACTCTAAATGTATTCGTAGTGCCTAAATTTCCGCTGCCTTGCTTTCGGATATCTGTTTTATAAAAAATTTTCCCTATCCATAATGCAGATGGGATGGAACCGATTAAATAAGCACAAATAATTATTAAAGCGTTGATCAAGAAGTTGTGCTCCTTTCAAATGTCAGAATTATTAGTTGGTACTAATAGTATGTTATGAATATTCTACAATGTTTTTTAATAGAAGGAAAGAGGTATTATTTTTTCGTAATATCATGAAGGAAACAGGAAAATAGTTACATTTGTACATCAACTATTAAATGATAGGCTTTTAAACGTTGGTTTTTGATGATACAATTAGTCTTTGCAAAGCCTAAAAAAGTACGCTCAAACATTGACATCATGCATATTTGAAAGTACGATTAGGTAGTAAATAGAACGTTTGTTTGTATTTTTTGGAGGGGATTGCATTTGGTTAAAAATCAATCAGGCATGTCTTATAATGAAGATGCCATTCAAGTATTAGAAGGTTTAGAAGCCGTACGTAAAAGACCAGGGATGTATATTGGTTCTACAGATAGTCGAGGTCTTCACCACTTAGTGTATGAAATTGTAGATAACGCAGTGGATGAAGCGCTTGCTGGATTTGGTAATCATATCATCGTGAAGATTCATGAAGATAATAGTATTAGCGTACGAGACCATGGTCGTGGTATGCCAACAGGTATGCATAAAATGGGTAAACCAACTCCGGAAATTATTTTTACAGTACTCCATGCAGGTGGTAAATTTGGACAGGGCGGTTATAAAACGAGTGGTGGTTTACATGGTGTAGGTTCATCAGTTGTAAATGCGTTGTCCACATTTTTAGAAGTAACAATTTACCGTGACGGACAAATCTATCGTCAGCGTTTTGAACAGGGCGGTAAACCGGCAACATCGCTTGATATGATTGGAAATACAAAGGAAACAGGTACATTGGTGCATTTCCTGCCTGATTCATCGATTTTCTCAGCTACAAAGTATAATTACGATACGCTGGCAGAACGCTTGCGAGAATCAGCTTTTTTATTAAAAGGTTTAAAAATAGAATTGATCGATGAGCGTGTTGAAGGACAGCATGAAATTTTCTACTATGAAAATGGGATTGAAGCATTTGTTGCTTACTTAAATGAAGAAAAAGATGTCCTGCATCCTGTTAAATATGTGGAAGGAATACTTCAGGAAATTGAAGTGGAATTTGCCCTGCAATTTAATGACGGCTATTCCGAAACGATTCTTTCATTCGTAAACAATGTACGTACACGTGATGGCGGAACACATGAAACAGGTGCGAAGTCTGCTTTAACACGGGTGTTTAATGAATATGCAAGAAAAATTGGTCTATTAAAAGAAAAAGATAAAAACTTAGAGGGCGTTGACATTCGCGAAGGTTTAACTGCGATTGTTTCAGTACGTATTCCAGAAAATTTGCTTCAGTTTGAAGGTCAGACGAAAGGCAAACTCGGTACATCCGAGGCGCGTTATGTCGTCGATACAGTCGTTTCTGAAAAGTTACTGTATGTATTGGAGGAAAATGCAGAGCTTTCGGCATCTTTAGTTCGAAAGGCGATTCGTGCACACCAAGTTCGTGAAGCTGCCCGTAAAGCACGTGATGACGCAAGAAACGGGAAAAAGAAAAAGTCGAGTACATTGCTGTCAGGTAAGTTAACGCCTGCACAATCTAAAAATGCAGCGAGAAATGAACTGTATTTAGTAGAGGGTGATTCTGCCGGCGGTTCTGCGAAACAAGGTCGTGATCGTACATTCCAAGCGATTTTGCCTTTACGTGGTAAAGTAATCAATACCGAAAAGGCTAAGCTGCAGGATATTATGAAAAACGAAGAAATCGCTACGATTATTCATACTATTGGTGCGGGTGTCGGCGCGGATTTCAATGTGGAAGATGCCTGCTACGATAAAGTGGTCATTATGACGGATGCCGATACAGATGGCGCACATATCCAAGTACTTTTACTCACATTTTTCTATCGCTATATGCGTCCATTAATCGAAGCTGGTAAAGTCTACATAGCATTGCCACCATTGTATAAAGTGTCGAAAGGTTCCGGGAAGAAGCAGGAACTTGTCTATGCCTGGACAGAGCAGGAGCTTAGTGCTGCTACAAAGAAAATTGGCAAAGGCTACGTCATCCAACGCTATAAAGGTTTAGGTGAGATGAATGCTGACCAGCTTTGGGATACAACGATGAATCCGGAAACGCGTACATTAATTCGTGTAAAAATTGAAGATGGTGCACGTGCGGAACGTCGTATTACAACATTAATGGGTGATAAAGTAGAACCCCGTCGTAAATGGATTGAATCAAACGTCAACTTCGGCATGGAAGAGGATGCAAGCATTTTAGAAAATGAATTCATCCAGCATGAGGAGGCAAAAGACAAATGAGTTTTGTTGAAAAATTTCAGGACTTACCATTAGAAGAAGTAATGGGTGACCGTTTTGGTCGCTATTCAAAATATATTATTCAAGACCGTGCATTGCCGGACACACGCGATGGTTTAAAACCAGTACAACGCCGTATATTATATGCGATGTTCCATGAAGGTAATACTTTTGACAAACCATTCCGTAAATCGGCAAAAACAGTCGGGAATGTAATCGGTAACTACCATCCGCACGGGGATACTTCTGTGTATGATGCAATGGTCCGAATGAGTCAAGATTGGAAAAGCCGTCATATGTTAATTGAAATGCATGGTAACAACGGTTCGGTCGACGGAGATCCGCCGGCTGCGATGCGTTATACAGAAGCACGTCTATCGGCTATTGCTGCAGAGCTATTGCGTGATATCAATAAGAATACGGTTGAATTCGTTCCAAACTTTGATGATCAGGATATGGAACCAACTGTTTTACCATCACGCTTTCCGAATTTGTTAGTAAATGGTGCTACCGGGATATCTGCCGGTTATGCGACAGACATCCCTCCACATAACTTACAAGAAGCCCTTGATGCTGTTTTAATGCGTTTAGACAATCAAAACTGTACAGTCGATGAGCTGATGACAGTTATTAAAGGACCTGATTTCCCGACAGGTGGCATTATACAAGGTGTCGATGGTATCAAAAAGGCTTATGAAACAGGGAAAGGGAAAATTATTGTTCGTTCCCGTACAGAAATCGAGCAGTTAAAAGGGAATAAAGAGCAGATTATTATTTCGGAAATCCCATACGAAGTGAATAAAGCAAACATGATTCGTAAAATGGATGAATTGCGTGTAAATGACCGTCGTTTAGATGGTATTTCGGAAATTCGTGATGAGTCTGACCGTGATGGAATGCGCATCGTCGTGGAATTAAAAAAAGATGTACAGGCACAAGGTATTTTAAACTTTTTATTAAAATCAACGGATTTACAAGTGTCTTATAATTTTAATATGATTGCTATTCATAATCGCCGTCCGATGATGATGACGTTGCCCCTTATGCTGGATGCCTATATCGATCACCAAAAGGAAATTGTACGTCGCCGATCACAATATGATCTAACGCGTGCAGAAGATCGATTACATATTGTCGAAGGGCTTATGAAAGCATTATCGATTTTAGACGAAGTGATAGAAACAATCCGTGCGTCAAAAGATAAGCGTGATGCAAAAAATAATATTATCGATAAATTTGGCTTTTCAGAAGAACAGGCAGAAGCCATTGTAAGTCTTCAACTATACCGTTTAACAAATACGGATATTACACAATTACAAAGCGAGCAAGAAGAATTAAGTGCGCTCATCGTCAAATTATCAGCAATTTTGGGTGATGAGAAAAAATTAATTCGGGTCATTAAGACGGAGTTAAACGATATTAAAAAGCGCTTCCCATCACCGCGCCTATCAACGATCGAAGCAGAAATCGAAGAGATTAAAGTGACTCGCGATGTATTGGTGCCAAGTGAGGAAGTTGTCGTAACCGTTACTAAAGATGGTTATGTTAAACGGACAAGCCTTCGTTCGCATAGTGCTTCTAATGGGAAGGACTTCGCGATGAAGGATTCCGATTACTTAATATACGAAGCGAATTTAAATACACAGCATCATTTATTGCTGTTTACTAGCAAAGGGCACTATATATACCAACCGGTTCATGAGTTGCCTGATATTCGTTGGAAAGACTTAGGTCAGCATATTTCAAGTATTGTACCAATTGACTCCAATGAGGAAATTATCGAGGTAATTGGAATAGAAACATTCGAACAGCCGAATGTTTATGTGTTTACAGCTACGAAAGACGGGCAAATTAAACGTTCAGCCCTTACGGATTATGTTGTAACACGTTATTCAAGACCGATTAAAACGATGAACCTTAAAGGTGACGACGAAATGATCTTTGCGCGTCTTGTTACTGAGGAGGAAGAAGTTCTATTATCAACAAATACTAGCTATACTATTCGTTTCCCAATGGAAGACTTGCCTGTAACAGGTGTAAAAACTGCGGGTGTAAAAGGGATTGTTGTAAAAGATGGCGAATATTTAGCTGCTGTCGCTGTTTTAAATCCGAAGCAAGACCAGGAGTTAATTATCGTGACGCAACGCGGTGCCGTGAAACGAATGCTCTTAAATGAGCTCGAGCTTGGCAACCGTGCAAAGCGCGGAGTTGTGATTCTTAAAGAGCTAAAAGCAAACCCACACCGTATTTATACTATTTTAGTTGTAGGCTTTAAAGATACTTTTACAATTGAAACAGAAAAAGGTATAGTGGAAACAATCCAAGTAACAAACTTAACGAGAGCTGACCGTTATTCAAATGGTTCGCTTCGTATAGATACGGATGGAGACGGGGCTATTTCCCGAGCTTTTGTCAATAAAATGGCATAACAGTAGCGTATAATTCAGGAATCTTTAACATATGATAAAAGTAATTCATTGACATGTAAGCCAGACTTTCATACAATGAAGTTAGTAAGATTCATGCGTGATGGATCTACAGTAGTACAAGGCGATTGGGTGGCCCCCAATCGCTTTTTTCATTTCCATAAATAAAAAACACCACTTAGGTGGCTAGTCTAAGTGGTGAAAATACTTTTTACAGCATCATTCGGAAAAAACGATAAATAGTATCGACAAGACGAAATAAGTCTGTCACGTAACGAAAAATGGCGAGTTTTTCATTACGCTTCTTTTCCGAAGCAGCCTTAGCCTTTTCTTTGCGTGATGGATAAGACACAGTAGTACACCTCCTTTACAAAAGGAGTCAGCTGGATGCTGCTTTTCTATTGTAACATGGACCAAAGAATTTTCTGGTATTTAATTGATAAAATAATAGAAAAAGCGTCAAAAACCGGCAAGAATTTCTCCGGTATTTGACGCTTTTTTAGTTACGAATGTTTTTATATAAGTCCATTTCTTTTCAGGTGTTAACAAAATATTATTTTGCTTTACAGCACCAATTGTAAAGTCCGAATAATCTTCTTCCACAACAAACTGATAAATATCTTGTTGTTCTTCATTCGTTCCTGTCAACTGTACAACGTGCTGCCCTGTGCGTGCAGTAAAGTACTCCCAATACGTTATTTCATAATGCCCATCAAATACATCAGCAATCAACAATTCTTCGTTAAAAGGCCATTGCTGTGCTTTTACAAAATCAATATAAGGGGATGAAGTAGCTGTTTCTTCGCCATTAAGCACAAACCCTACTATACAGCCCATAATAACGACACAAAACAGTACCCGGATATGTTGTCCAATCGTCATCGTCTTCACTCCTCATTATAAAATAGGGGAGAGCTCACAATAGAAATGTATATAAAAAATCAGCCCCTAACAAAGTTAGGGGCTGATCGTTTTCCCTCAACTCAACAAAGTAGGAAGGATCTTTTTAGTGAGAAATATCTTGTACAGAAATACCCGTTTGTGCTTTAACTTCAACTTCACGGTATTTCACAGCGTCTACTTCTTTCGACATTAATGTACCAATAAATCCGCCTAAGAAGCCAAGAGGTACGGAAATGATCGCTGGGTTCGTTAACATAATTAACGGATCACCTACGAAGATTGCTTTACCTACTTCTGGATTCCAAACGTTTGGAGATACCGCTACTAAAACTAATGCTGAAATTAGACCTGTTAGCATCGCTGAAACAGCACCTGTTGTATTAAAGCGTTTCCAGTAAATTGTGTAAATGATTACCGGTAAGTTTGCCGATGCCGCGATACAGAATGCTAACGATACTAAGAATGCTACGTTTAATGTTTGAGCACCAAGCGCTAAAAGGATTGATACTACAGAGATTATGATTGAACCGATACGCGCTGCCTTAACAGCTTCTTTTTCAGAGATTTTACCCTTTTTAACGATTTGACCATAGATGTCATGAGATAGGGCAGATGCTCCGGAAAGTACCAGACCTGCTACTACCGCTAAAATTGTTGCGAATGCCACGGCACATACGAATGAGAAGAGGATGTCGCCACCAAGAGCTTGTGCTAATAGTGGGGCAGCCATGTTACCTGCCGGGTTGGCAGCTACAATTGTCTCTTTACCTACGAATGCAGCAGCACCGAAACCTAAGAAAATAGTTAATACATAGAATAAACCAACGATCCAAGTAGCCCAAATTACAGAAGAACGAGCTGTTTGCGCATCTTTTACAGTGAAGAAACGCATTAAGATATGTGGAAGACCCGCTGTACCAAGTACTAACGCGATTAGCATTGAAATTGTATCAATACCATTTGTGTAACGTAAACCTGGATTTAAGTATGCTTCACCATGCTCTGTTACAGTTGTCATTTCAGTGAACATTTTTGCAATAGAGAAGTCGAATTTTGCTAATACTAGGAATGAGATAATAATAGTACCTAACATTAATAGTACGGCTTTAATAATTTGTACCCAAGAAGTGGCAGTCATACCACCGAATAATACGTATGTCGTCATCATGACACCAACTAAAAGTACAGCCATCCAGTATTCAATACCTAATAGTAATTGAATAAGGGCACCAGCACCAACAAGCTGTGCGATCATGTAGAATAATACGATTGTAATAGTAGATAAAGCTGCTGTTCCACGAACTTTTGCTTTGTCGAAACGTGCAGTAATCATATCTGCTAAAGTGAATCGACCTAAGTTACGTAATGGCTCAGCTACGATATATAAAACTACTAAGTAAGCTACTAAGTATCCGATAGAGAAGAAGAATCCATCGAAACCGAATAAAGCGATCGAACCGGCGATACCTAGGAATGATGCAGCCGATAAATAGTCACCCGCGATTGCGAGTCCATTTTGCCAACCAGTTAAACCGCCACCAGCTGTATAGAAGTCTGATGCACTTGAAGTACGTTTTGATGCCCACCATGTAATAACTAAAGTTAAACCTACGATTGCTACGAAGAAGAAGACCGCTGTAAAACTCATTCCATTCATAATTAGCGACCTCCTTCATATTCTGCAATGATTGATTTTGCTTCTTTATCAAACTTGTTTGCACGTGCTACATAGAAGTGTGCGAAGCTCCATGTCATGATGAATAGACCAGCTGAATAAATCCAAACCCATGTAATGTTGCCGATTGCTTTTTGATGTAGAATTTCAGTGAATGACGTCAAGATTGGTAATAACATATAAAGTGCTAAGAAGATTGCCGTCATTGTCCATAGAAATAAATTCTTTTTCTTCGCAAGCTGCTTAAATGATTGCTGTGATGCGATTCTTTCATAATCAATTATTGGCTTTTGATTATTCCCCATAAACATACCCCCGTTTGTGATTAATATTACTGCTTCGTGTACGTAAAATTCTCTATTAGGAATTTACATTTTCATTCTATTTTAGCTGTAACAAAATTGCAATACTTTTTAAAGAAATTATGTAAAAAAACTTTTTAAAAAAATAAGTTTAATAGAGAAAAAAAGATACATAACAAATAATTTTCTTGTTATTTGAAATTCGTTTAATGTATAGAAAGCTAGATAAATCAACGTTTTGCGAAGAATATTGAAAAGGGGGTTTTGCTATTTCATTGAAATTTATGATAAGAAAATATTATATGTTTTTATAAGAAATAGTAATATTCGAAAAACAATTTACTTTTCAAAAAACGATTTTCTGTTTATTCAGAAAGTTATATTCATAAGTTAAATGGTATAAAAAGTAAAAAAACTGTCCTAGAAACGTAAAAATTTCGGGACAGTTTTTTATATTTATTTGTAACTTAATAAAAGTTAATGTGAAACATCCTGCACAGAAACGCCTGTATGTGCTTTTACGCGAATTTCTTTATAAATTCGTTCTGCTTCTGCCTGTTCAACTTTATTTGCCGTTAATATAGAGCCTAAATAACCTGCAAAGAAGCTAAGTGGGATAGTGATAATTGCTGGTACAGCCAAGTTTACAAGTGGTTCTCCTACAAAAATAGCATTACCTGTTGGGCTCCATATGTTTGGTCCAAGTGCACCTAATACTAAACATGAAACCAGACCTGTCACCATTGCAGCAACCGCACCATTGGCATTGAACTTTTTCCAGTAGATTGTGTAAAGAATAACCGGTAAGTTTGCAGAAGCACCAATACAGAAAGCAAATGACACTAAGAACGATACGTTTAAGCTTTGTGCAAATAATGCTAATAGAATAGAAATTACTGCAATTGAAATAGAACCGATTCGGGCAGCTAGTACTTGCTGTTTCTCTGTTAATTTACCATCATTTAAGATTTCACCATAAATATCATGTGAAATGGCAGAAGCACCTGTTAATACTAGTCCAGATACGACTGCTAAAATTGTTGCAAAGGCAACGGCACAAATAAAGGATAATAAAATATTGCCGCCTAAAAACTCAGCTAATAGTGGTGCAGCTGTATTACCTGCAGAGTTTTCCGCAATAATGGCATCAAATCCTACGAAATGCATCGCACCAAAGCCTAGGAAAATCGTTAACGAGAAGAAAATAGCTGTTATCCAAGTAGTCCAAGAGATTGATTGACGTGCCGTTTTAGCATCCTTAACCGTGAAAAATCGCATTAAAATATGTGGTAAACCGGATGTACCTAACACTAATGCAAGCATCATCGATACTGAATCAATTGTCGAAGTATATTTAACGCCTGGCACTAAATACTGATCCCCGTAATTTGTACTTACTGTATCGAACATTTTCACTAAATTAAAATCAAACTTGGCAAATACTAAAAATGCTAACAATGTTGTACCGAATAATAATAGACCTGCTTTAATAATCTGAACCCAGCTAGTCGCTGTCATCCCACCGAATAATACGTATGTAGTCATCATAACTCCAACAATAAGAACGGCTAACCAATACTCAATACCGAATAACAGTTTAATTAAAGCACCTGCACCTACTAATTGTGCAATCATATATAAAATGACGATAATAATAGTTCCTGTCGCAGCAACCCCACGAATTCGCTTTTCATTGAAACGTGCTGTCAGCATATCCGCTAAAGTGTAGCGACCTAAATTACGCATCGGTTCTGCAATTATATATAGAAGAACTAAATTTGCTACTACATATCCGACAGAGAAGAAGAAGCCATCAAAGCCCGTTAATGCAATGGCACCGGATACCCCTAAAAACGCAGCTGCCGATAAATAATCCCCAGCAATAGCAAATCCGTTTTGCCAACCTTTTAACCCACCACCGGCTGTGTAGAAGTCACTTGCAGATGAAGTTCTTTTTGCTGCAATATAGGTAACTATTAATGTTAAACCGACAATCCCTAGAAAGAAACTTGCTGACACTAAATTCATTGTTGCGCACCTGCCTTTTTATATTCCTGTAAAACAGCAGCTGCAGTTTTATCAAACTTTGCTGCCATTTTTACGTAAAGTGTACAAAGCACGATTGTCATAATAAATAAGGCAAGTGAGTAAACCCAAACCCATGTGATACTACCAATCGCTTTCTGTTGTAACACAGGTGTAAACGCTAAAACCGGTAAAAGAATATAAAATGTCAAAAATGTTATAGTTATACCGAATAAAAATGTGTTTTTCTTCTTTACAAATTGATTAAATGTTTCCATACGATCGATTGCATCATAGTTGATTGCATCGTGTTTCGCTGAGTATTTCTCCCCTGAATCGCCCAACGGAATTCCCCCTTATGAATTATTATTCTGTTTTAAACGGAATATTACTTTCTGAAACCGTTAATAGTAATCATTGTAAGAGGGAATTCTTTATAATGCAATAACAATTTTTCAGAATAATTAAAAATTTATGACCGTGTATGAAGTAGAATTAATACGTTATTTGAAGAATATTCAAGTCGTTTTATTTAAATATATATAGGTGAATTATTATTTTAAATTCATAATTAACAAAAAACAAATATTAAAAAGAAAAATATATACATAAAGCATAATATTACATTTCATTACTCTAATATAATAGATGACGTTTAATAAAAGCGTGAGGGTATATTATGTACTATAACAACAGCGAAATGATAAAATTTTGATATTGATAAAAATAAAAAAATTTCTTTTCATAGTGATGTTATGATAAGAGCAGTAGTTTTAAAAAATAAAGCTCTAATTGAACATTGAGAAGGGTTAAAATGATAAATATTTGATATTAACTTTATAATATCCCGTATTTTTTTAAACATCGAGCAAATAAATATCATAAGGGTGGTAAAGTATGTTAAATCTTCAAACTGAACGATTACGTTTTGAACAATATACTTTGGAAGATGTAGAAATTGTAACAGTGCTTGTAACGGATGCGCGGGTCATGCAGTTTATCGGAGATGGTCACGTAAAAGATCAAGCTTATGCCAAGCATTTAATTGAACGTATGCTCGAACAATACAGAAACTTTGGTGATTATGGTTTACATAAATTGATCCATAAAGAAACAGGGGATTTCATAGGGCATGCCGGAATGGTTGCACAGATTATTGATGATGCTTTCGAGATGGAGCTTGGTTACTGGATAGCACCAGACTATTGGCAGCAAGGGTATGGTTTTGAAGCGGCACGGGCATTAAAGCAGTATGCAGATGAAGAAATGTATCTGGAACGGTATGTATCGGCAATTCAGGTAGGGAATACAGGCTCAAAGCAAATTGCCCTTAAAAATGGAATGAAGCTAGAAAAGGTGATTACGATGGAAGGTAAGTCTGTTGAAATTTATGTAATTGAAAATGAAATTGAATGAGGAATCAAAATTGAAAAGTTATTTTATAAGTTATGAAGCATTTAAACAAAAAGGAGGATCCATTAAAACAACGACAATTACGTATGAAGAGCTGCTTGCAGTGCTAACGATGCATATGGAACGGTTAGATAAACAGTTTTCACTTATTATAAATGGTCATCTACCAAAGCCATTGCATGAAATACTGGATGATGCATTTGAACAAAGTCATTTGTATAAGGCATTTTATACACAGCATTGTGCTAATCGTAGTTATCGTTATCGCAGTTTGTCTAAAAATCGTATAAAAGTAGATTTTACACTAAGTTATCGTATGAATCGAAAAGATGAAAAACAGATGCTTGAAGAAATTGAATCGGTGCTTCAGCATATGACAACACCTAACATGTCAACACTTCAAAAGGTGATTGCTGTACATGATTATATTGTTAGAACGTATAGCTATGAACTTCATACAAAAGGTTCTCCATTTTCGGTAGCTACGTTTATGGCAGAAAAGCGCGGAGTGTGTATGGCATATGCGCTGCTATTTGAAAAGATGATGGAAGTACATCATATTCCTTGTCATTATGTAATAGGGAAGGCTGATGGGGAAGGATATGCCGGTCATGCGTGGAATATGGTGGAGATTGACGGGCATTGGTATCACATAGATGTAACGTGGGATGATATTGGTCATGTGTTAGAACATCATGAAATTCGTTATCGTTATTTTCTATTGACTGATGAACAAATTGGCAAAAATCATCAATGGGACCTGGATCTTTATCCACCGTGTACGAGTGAACGGTTTAATGCAATGCATCATTTGTATGATGTGTGCATTGCTGATGATCTGCTTATTTATCCGCATCCTAAGACGGCTAATTTAACAGCGATGGATCCGCAAACATTGCAAACGAGAAAGCTTACTGATATCCGTGTTCAATATTGTACATATGTGAACGAGCTTGTGTATTTGGTGAATCATTCTGACGGGGCTACACTTTATACATATGATGCTAAAACGGCTGAATTAACGAAATGTAGTACGGACCCGATACATGCGATACATAAAACAACCAATGAACTTGTTGTGACGTATGCGAATGGCGATCAGGAAATGATTGCAATCGAAACGGCTGTGGATGTAACTGAAAGTCTTCAAATAGCTGAATTTGACGATGCGCGGTATACGAACATTTCCATGATGTCTCTTGGTGATAGTTATCTTGCAACGTTTAATAGTAATACGGAGGATCTAATTGCATTCAAGAGCGCGGATGGAGTCGAATTGTACATCAACGAGCCAATTAGGCAGCTAACAGTCTCGTTGGAGTTAAATAAAGGTATCCAGCTACAAATGACTACGAATCGCAAACCGGTTCAATTTAAGGAGTCTGCAAAATTAGTCCTGCCATTATTTTATATAGAGCCATATATCCCAGCTATCGAAAAACAATGGGATAAGCAAATAACTGTTTTTGACAAAAGTATTAGTATTGATGTTTCCCGTAGCTTGCTGATACAAATCAAAAATAAATAGCTATTGTCGAATGAAGAAAGGATTTTTAGAAAAAATGTTGAAATACAATATTAAATGTATCAAAAACGGGGGATAACTATGAATAGATTAAATCTTTTAACACTCGGAACAAAAGATATTGTAAAGTCTCATAATTTTTTTAAAAGTCTAGGATTTCATACATCGATTAGAGGAACAGAATCAAACCCTGCAATTATTTTCTTCAAAAATGAAGGTACTAGAATTGCACTGTATCCATTGGAAGAGCTTGCAAAAGATATTAATAAAGAGAACCCACCAGCTATTTCAAATGGTTTTACAGGAATTACACTCGCTTATAATGCTAAATCAATTGAAGAAGTTGATGAAATAATCAATAAAGCCAAATCTGCTGGTGCAATCATTCAAAAAGAGCCTAAAAATACTGATTGGGGCGGTTACGGTGGATATTTCACAGATCTTGACGGCTACTATTGGGAAGTTGCTTACGGTGAAGATTGGGAATTCGACGAATCAAATATGTTAGTTATTAAAGATCAGCAAGCCACTTGATGAAAATGATCAAGAAAGTTTGTTCCAGCAGCTCGAAGTTTAAATTAAGTTAACTAGATTCTAAAGTATTGCTGCGTATAAATTGCAAGTTAGATTTAATTATTAATAAGCATATACAATTAAATATTTATTTAATTAAAAAACGCCTTGAGTTAGCTGGATTTAGACAAAAATAAATTCAACTAACTCAAGGCTTAATTTTGCATTTTGTCTCACTGTTATAAGTATACTTTTGAAACGAGATACAACTTCCTATAATATATATTATGACCGTGTCCCTAAAATGTATTGTACTATATATGTCCTTCTCATTCCCTTACGAATTCCTCTTCAATTTTAATATCTAAATCGAATATAGATTTTTGAGCTTGATATAAACAACTTCTTATCCATTTACAACAAGACTTGTTGCTTTTTTTTTAGATAATCAACAAGTCTTGTCTTTCAAATATTGTAATTAAATATAGCTTTCATTTCTTTTTTAAATCTAACCCTCATTATCATTAAATATTCATCTTATGACGATTCATCGAGTTGTTTACATTATTTTATAAGCATGTATCGTTTATTTTTTGTAATAAAGAACATGGAAATAATTAATATGATTACTATTGGGGCCAATAATTGTAAGGCTAATCCCCAATCTAAATAATTGTTCAAGTAATAGAAATTTCGCTGTTTAGATACGATTTGTCCCACTTGAATATATGACGTCGGAAAGTTTTGTACATCCCAGAAATTCCCCACCTTACGACTGAAATAAATATTTTCTCCAAAAATAAGTAGTAAGCCAGCAAATAAGTTAACCATTTCTTGACGAAATATAAGACTTAATAAAACCGCGCCACTTATAATGACAATAATCCATACAAAAAGTAAAATGGCCGATTTCGATAAAAATTGAGCTAATGTCATCATTTCAAATTTGCCATCTTTTAAGTAGTCTAAATGAGCTGCATACTCTGGCGATGGTAAATGGAAATGTCCAAAGCTATTTTGGAAGCCTATAACAAGGAAACCTAATCCTAATGGAACAAGTAAAGCACAGGAACCTATAAACACGACAATCATTTTGACAAGCAGCTTTCTCCAGTCAGTTATAGGAATTCCTTTAATAATGGATGGATGACGTCGATCTTTAGTTACGATATCTACAGCCAAAAGCAAGACACAAACAAATAGGATGATTGGTAGAATATCTTTTAAAAGACGTTCCAATGTTTGAAATGCTGTCCTTTGTTCAAATGCATCAATAGTTAAATCATAATCTGCTTTCGAATAAGCATCATAGCGAGCCACTTGTTCTAAATAAGCATAAAAGGCATCTTCATCAGCATATCCGTCATTGTTAATATAGTACTTAGGGTTATATGAAAATAATTCATTTCTATATGTAGTAGCGTTCGTAATATAATACCAATCACGCGTCAATTCAGCATATTTTGTTAAATCTCCTTCTTCTAAAGCATCTAGTCTTCCTTTATCAATAGGATTAATGGCTTTAAAGACATCGATCGCATACAGTAAAGAAGGATGTGCGCCTTTTAAATCCTGCCCTTCGATTCCATCCAGAAACTCCTGACGCGTTAAATAACGTGCCTCAATTTCATTCTTGTTTACACTTTCTATTGGATCGTAATTAGGGACAATTTGAATTACATAAAATAGTGTCGTGAAAGTAAGCAGAAAATACACAGCCAAGTTTTTTATGTTTAAAAAAAAATGTTTCAACTCAATTTTAAAATAGTTCCACACGAAGTTGATTCCCCCTATCCTTTACTAATTTTTCAGTATATTGGCCACCCACTCCGTTCTGGAAACTGGTTTAATCATAGATGAATTATTTTAACTTAACTGAATTTACACATAATATACCATATATTTGCAAAAAAAATAAACCTTGGTATTCTATTCATTTTAACGAAAGTTATAAAGACAAATAATGTACATGGACAAAACTTTCTTGTCTTTATAGAAATTTGAACAAGCACCTCCTGGTCGATTGTTAATGATTCATATCAAAATACATTTTTTAAATGCTCTTTGCATATTATCTGGCAAAATAAAAGGACATAACATATTTTATCTGAATAATATGTTATGTCCTTTTATTGTTTAGACAGTACTGAATGGAATATTACCTGTATTTGAGAGTGTTCCATGCCACTCCCGTTAACGATGATAGGAAATTTCTAGCGTTATAATTTGTATAGTTTTATGATTGAATTTATTAAAAAGAACTTAAAGTATAAGTCGAATAAAATTCTCATTCATTTTTTCACCTTACTATTTGGGTTTAAACACTACTGCCTTTTCAAGGCCAGCATACATATAGGCGAAATAATTGTACCGAGGCCAATGACCGTAAAAGCTATTCCCCAACTAAATGATTGTAATAAGAAGCCAAATATCATGGGAGAAAAAATGGTTACTGTAAATCCAATAACTGACTGGACACCTAAAGCTAATCCAATGACTTCCGGATCAGAGACGTTTGTTATCGCTACATTATAAATGGGTGAATCTGCTACAATCGAAAAACCATAAATCAATAGCAATATGAACATAAGGATCATAGGAACAAAATCTAACCAGCCAATCATTAGTGAACACGAAATACTAATAATTAAAAAGAAGTTTGCCACTTTAATATGACCGAACTGATCAGATAGCTTTCCCCCCACATATGTTGCAATTCCTCCGACCATTATGACGAGCGCACCAGTAATATTTCCATACCGAATCGCTTCCGTTTGTGCTAATCCTTGAACGCCAAAATAATAAACTAGAAATGGACCGATCCATGCCCACATTGCATATAATTCCCATGAATGCCCTGCATAGCCTGCGTTGACGAGAAGATTTTTCTTTTTCAACACTTTTTTCATTACATTCCATTGAAATTTAAGTGCATTCTCCCCACTTTTTAGATCAGGAATCTTTATATAAACCATTATCATTGAACCGATAATACTTAAACAAGATGTAATGAATATGACACCTTGCCAACCAATGTATTCGATTAAAAATCCCGAAACGAGCAATGAAAATCCGGAACCTACCACTAATGAGCCTACATATATTCCTACTGCCTCGCCTCTTTTATGTACAGGGAATAAATCTGTCAAAATTCTCATTCCCGGCACATAGATCCCTGCTATACCAATCCCTGAAATCATTCTTAACAACAATGTCAGCCAAAACCCCTCTGCCAAAATGGCAAAAGCAATTCCTGAAATGCCAGCTATTAATGCTCCTATTACAATAAAGTACTTAGGATTATATTTGTCTATTAATAAACTATAAAATATAATAGCCCCGACATAACCGATATGAAAAAAGGCAATAATAATCCCCGATTGTGAAGAGGTTAGCCCCCATTCTTCTTCAATTACAGGCATAACGGCTGAGAAATTGAACCATATTTGCATCGCCAAAAACTGTACAATTGACATACCCCATAATATTTTACTTTTTTTCAAACAGATAATGCTCCTTTCGCATACTGCTTTATATCCTTCGGCGACATTTCGGAACTTTAATATGTAATTATATGTTATAATTTGGAAGATTAATATAAGCAGAAGTAAATTAATACCGATACCGCGCTGGTTGTGGCCTTATTAAGGAATGATGACACCCCATTATAAAGATAGGCTTTTAAAAATGATGTTCTATTTTCTTTAATACAATACTTATATACCATATATTTGTAAAATTTTGAAACTTTGATTATTCTATTAATTATAACAATATTATAAAAAATAAATAGAAAGTGAGATGAGTGTGTATTTCAACAGGAAGAGACTATGCCTTACCTACTACATAGCGTTTAGTTGGTTTAGCATCTTAGGGGGAACATTATGCGGGAATATTTAAAAATAGAATTTAAGCACTTTTTTATGAATAAGAAAAACATATTCATCTACATTCTTTTAACGTTTGCTGCGTTTTTTTATGCGTATAAAGTAGCTCCTGCCTATGATCCGATAGAAAAGGTAGATCGTGAAGAAATCGAAGCGCGTTATTTAACACGACAAGAGTTTATTGAAAGCATAGAGAAACGAGATAATGAAGATATTCACCCTGTGACAATACAGGCCTACCATATGTTCAGTGAAGTCAATCCATTGGACAAAGCCAGATTAGACGCACTTGATACAGTTGATTTGAAAAAATATGCTCAGTTAACAAGCGAATGGTATTTTAAGACAAATTATATGACTTATTACAACGAGCATCTCTCGTACAATTCACGCTACTATATGAAACAACGAGAATTGGCATTTGATCGAGGCTTTTATAATTCGCTAGAGCAATATGCACGGTACGGGGCTTATGCCAAAGCAAATTATAATTTATCCATTAACCAGTTTGAACAACGCACAGCATTACAAACCGTTGAGCGCTTACTAAACGGCCCATTGCCAATTATATTAATTACTTGTGCCTTATTATTGGCAATCGATGTTGTGTTGAAAGACCGCCTTCATCCTTCCGTTTTAAAGGGCTTTCCTTTAACCGACTGGAAAAAGCTGCTTTCGAAAATGTTCGTTGCTTATATTGGCAGTCTGGCATTGTTTGTCCCGTTACTTGTAGGCTTTGTAGTAATCGGTATGCAATCAGGCTTTGGTCATTTTCAGCTACCTTCTCCCGTCTTTACAAACATATCGGAATGGCAACAAGTAGGCAGTTTTGACATGATGACACTCGGTACATTTTTAGCTCAATCACTTGCACTTATTTTGATGTGGTTCCTCGTTGTTATTGCGGTTGTAATACTGTGCAGCGTGTTATTCCGTCATGAAATGGTGAATTTAGCTGTCGGTACTCTTTTAATTTTTGGTGAAAGATTTTATTTAAGTCGTAATGTCGGTTATTTTTGGGATATTGAAAAAGTTCCAACCTCTTATATTCAAGTTGGAAGGATCGTTTCAAAACAATATAACTTTTTCTTAGCAAGTGAATCCTTAGATTACCTTTTAGGCATTCAATTATTAGCGATATCAGCTGCTATTGTACTTATTATTACTCTGCTCATTGCAAAAAATAAACGATTTATGCTCATAAAATAGGCAATGGAGAAGTATAGAGCTCACAAAAAAACTGCCCTTACATTTGTTAGATTTAAACAAGTGTAAGGGCAGTTTAATTTTTTCAATACAATAATTAGCTTATCAGGATTCATGATATCTAGATTTCTTCCCATAACCTAACATTATTTAGTAATTGATTGCTTTCACTAATAGTTAGTTTATATATGTCAGGCTTTGTTGTAGACTTCCAAAAATTAAAATCATAAGTACGATCGAAGTGATGCATAATATTCGACATTATATTTCCATGAATTCCTATGACAATCTTTTTCCCTTTATATTTATGTAATAGTTCATTTAGAGCTGCAAGTCCGCGCTCCTTCACCTCATTGCATGATTCCCCGCCCGGATAAGAGAAATCTGGATTTTCCATTGAATATTTAAACGCTTCGACTGGATCCTCAAATATGTAGTCGGCAGCAGCTAAACAACCTTCTCTAAAACGGTAATCCTTTTCAATTTCTTTATTAATCAATTTCGATAAACTTTCTACAGTTTGAATTGCTCTTACATATGAGCTGGATACGATATGATCAATGGATTCCGAACTTAATATTTCTTTTACTTTTTCAGCATCTTTTCTACCTTTATCAGATAAGCCTCTAAATTCTTCGTTTTCTATATCAAAAACTGAATGGGCGTGTCTTACAAGATATATTTCCGTATTCATTCTATAATTTCTCCTAATCGTTCAAATTTCTATTGTAAAGATCAGTAAGGTCTTTTATATAATATAAAGTGAAATCGTCCGTTATATCTACTTCAAAGAAATATAGCGTTTCGGTTGCTACATCAATAATTTCTATTTCAAAAAGCCCCATTCCAAAGCGATAGTTGATTTCTTTTGGTTCCAAATTTTCTTTATTTATATCGTAATTAGTTTCAATATTATTTTCTGCATAGAAGTATGCGACTGCTTCTTTGGATTTTGAATTAAAATAATAGTTACTAATAAAAATAACTAATATGCAAAATAGGACATTCAATAAAATTATTTTTTTCATACCCTCCTCCCAATTATGGCTGCTATGTACGCTCGTTCTTGTTTAACATAACAGCTAGACCTTTCTCTTTTACTTGGAGTACATAACATACTTGCTCGTTCATTTTACTAAAAGCCACATTATATTTCGTTAGGTCAATTAAATCTCGATAAGCATTGGGAAGGTCGGTTGTTAAGTGCAGATGTTCAGGTTGATATGGAAAGGGATCATAGGGATTTGGTGAATGTATATATACAGCGTCATATTCTGGGTATGTATCGTTTAACGTAATCCATGCTTGATAAGGTTTCTGAAACGATTCCAACTGTTCAAGCACACGGTCCAACAGCGCTAAATGCCCTTTAATATGCTCCCTTCTTTGTTTCCCACTATCTTTCCCATACCCATAAAAATCTAAATGGTGATGCGTATAGGCGAACCACATGTCTTCTTCAAGGTCTAAATCATACCTATCTATTTTCGACCACATATTACGAAAGTAGCGGCGTTTTCCTCTGAATTTTTTCAAATGTATCCCCCTTTTATGTTCAAAAAGCCATTCACTCTTTTTTAACACTTAAAGTTCTCCTACTAATGTTTTCGCAAATGTAGATGGAAAAAACACTACTTCATATTGTCCTTCTAGCGCCTGCTTCACTTTTTTCGTTAGTTCAGTACCACGATCATTATGCTGTTGCTCCAGCAAAACGCCATTTGGCACAATGCTGTCGTTTTTCCAGTCAATCCATTTCCCATAGTCATAGATCCATTCCTGCAGATCCTGCTTCAATCCTTTTGATAATGTAAAATCCTCTATATCTAAATTTGTAAGACATCGGTCACACCATAATGGATCAGCGCTAATATCTGCCTGCACTCTTAGTTTTTTTAATTTATGACTTTCACAATGTTGCATAGGTGAAATCCCTCCTTTTTACTTGTTTTCCCATCATTAATTATGTATCAAAGTAATTTTATAGCGTCATCTAAAATGAGTTTTGTAAGTTCATGGTCATTAATTACAAAAGGCACCTCAGTTGGTTCAACCCATATACGCGTATTTGATTCGTGTTCACGGAGAAAAGGGAAACATTCATTTACGTCCATTCTATAAAAAGCTTGATAACCGATCATAGGATATTTCCCATGTGGATTAAATGATGGATTTTCTTCATGACTCACTTCAATTGATCCTATGTATTGAATTTCTCCGTTCACATACCCTTCTTCATAAGTTTCTCGCAAAATAGCTTCTTCTAGTTTTTCTCCCGCTTCCAAGTGTCCCCCTGGAAAATTAAAACCTCTGTGTTTAATATCTACTAATAAGATATTGCCATCCTTTATACAAATGGAATGTACACTTGTTACTTTAATAGATTGATTTATTTTCATTCCAGGAATCCATGTAAGTTTCACTTTATTTCCACCCCAATTAACATAAACTGTCTTCATTTAAAAACCTCCTCAAATACGATTAAGATGAGTATCTTGAAATTTAGTTGGATATTTTAATCCAAGACCTAACATTCTATCCATTCCGATATGGGCTATCCAAATTAGGCAAAGCATTATAATACGATCGTTATGTAGTAACAATCCGCAGATCATTAATATTAATGGGATCGAGTATGTATGAAATAAATTATACAGTATGGAACCAACCTTAACGTTTTTTATGTAACCAAGTGCAGAAATGTCTGGAGCTAACAATAACACTAGGAAAATGCCCCAACTAAATTGCAGATGGAAGTAAAAATAAACGCTTAAAGCAAAAACAGCTAATCCCTCCAGTTGCAATATTAATTTATTCAAATACGCCATCCTCCCTTATAATTAGTAGTGTAAGTAATGATTCTCCTCAATAACCAAACTGGTTGTTGCCTATAGGTAACCATTTAAAGTAAAAAAAGTTTAGCATCAAACAAAGGCTAAACTTTTTGTGCTTATTTAATTTGTAATTTTATGCTAGCTTTCCGAACTACTCCAAAAGCTAATGTCCTTCTATTTCTTCTCATACTCATCATAAGGGACATTTTTCTTGTTGGCCATTTGATAAATGAAAATCGAAGCCATTTCCTTATCTTCTCTAACGATCATTTCGTTCCCCGATTTATCGGTAAACTTATAGTTGCCAATTGCTCCTGGTACATATTCTAGTGCAACTTTATCGATTACATCCCATTCCATTTTCTGCGAACCGATTAATTGTTTTTTATACACAACATTTTCATTAATAGCTGTATATGTTTCTGTTGAACTATATAAAGTAACAAATCCAAGAATTAAAACTCCAAAACTTACAATGTATGTGATTGTTTGACGCTTCCAGCTCAGTAGTGCAAATCCAGCAGCTAAAATCGCAAAACCAGTCAAAATAACAATTACATTCGTTTTAAATGAATAAATATAAAAGTTTGAGCGATCTGTTAAAAATAAGTCTGGAACTGTCATCGGTACAAAGATAGCAAAAAGCGGTGAAATAATTATACAAGTAATCGCCACCAATGCAAAAATTAATCTAGGTGAATATTTTTTTAACATGGTCTTCCCCCTATAAAATTTACTTCTTTTCCCATAGTCTATAAAAATGAAAGCGAGAAGTGACGCAATCATAACAATGGTATGGAATAATTATAAAATAAATTGTAAAATTTTTCAATATTTTCAATAAATATGGCTCGTTTTCATAACATGGGGTTACTTTTCTAATAAAATTCCACTTTATTGGTGGGCTGCGGCAAGACAGCGCTAAAGCCACGTGATACGTGACTTTATCACTGCTTTTATTGCCGTTTGCGAGGCCCACCAACTCCAAAATTTTACCCTCGTTATAAAGTGAAGTAAATAACACCTAATCCAGTCGCTTGCGCTATCGCGAGGCGGCAGAGAGCGGAAATGCTATGTTTTATAAGTTTTATTTTTGCAGAAATTCACTTTATGCCAAAGCAGAGTGTCGTGGAGCGAAGGGTTTTTTTAATTTTGTCATCCCAACTTATGGTGATGAATCATAAATATAGATGTCTGTTCTCTTCCTATTTAGAAACACCAAAAACCAGTGCCAAATAAGATTGACACTGGTTTTGTTCTTGGATTACAGAATTAAATTTCCACGCGGTATCTCCAATGTGAATGTTTTACGTCCTCGAAGTTGATATAAGCAACGCTTGCCTCAATGACATCATTTAAGTTGAGTTCATGAGCTTTGGCAAAGTTTTTTAGGCTCTCAAGCAATTCTTTGTCACATGTTGTTCGAAATTCAGTCCGGTCTTTCGGGCGGTTCTGTTTATTGAATACAACAGTTCCAGTTTCTATTAAATTGCTATAGCCATTTTCGAGTAAATATCCAATGTGGGTATCGTATTTTTCGGCCAATTGCTTTAAGTTATTTAAAATTTCCGCGCTTATACGTGTTTTGTAGCGTACTCTTGTTTCATCTGTTGTTTGAATGAGCTTACCGTTATGTAGCTTCCACATTGTCATTCTCCTATCAAAATATAGATATTATCATTATATCCGATGTCCAACAAAATAAAACACTCCTTATGGGATAAGGAGTGTAAAACGTAAAGTTGCGATCGGTAATGCATATTAAGTTGTGAAGGTTTCTTACGATAGTTTAACATTAAATACTACGTGTGAGCTGAAATTTTCAATGGTATATCTCAATTCGTGTATGCATTTCGCTCGCCTAAATTTGGTTGGCATCTTTCGAGAATCTTCGTTAAAGCATTTGGTCCATTAATTGCCTGTAACACTTCTTTAAATATTACTAAAAAACGCATACAACGAAGTTAATAGAAATCATAATTATCTAACTCTAAACTAGTGGTTAATTATTTACTCTTCTTAATGATCGCAACTTTACTTACTAGTAATATACCACCGCCAAAAATAATTAAACCTCTTTGTAACACTTTTTCTTTCAATTTTTTTATGTTTCAAGTATATAATATAGAAACGGGGGTGTCTTATAATGATTAAAATTAAGAAAATAGAATTTATGAAAGTACTTTATGATGATGCATTGGCACAAAATATATTTTCTATTGCTAATATTACATTTACAAACCGAAATCCAATTAATGGTGCCCTCCTGTACTGGCAGCAAAATCAATCCGAAGAACTATATACAAAAGAAGGCGACTATAAGTTTTTTTATGATTTAGCAAAAGCTCAATATTTTGCAGCAGTAAAATTTCCGAAAGACTGTAATTTAACTCGCGACGAGCGTCAGGAGCTTGCTTATTTACTATTAGAAGAGCGTGGAGCAATCGGAACCTACAGCTTTGTATCCACAAAGCCTAAAAAGCTTTTACATGTAAAAGCTGCTTTCGAGTCTATTAATTTTCCATCTGATTTTTCGGTCGCGGATTTTAACAATATTGCAGTAATTAAAAAAATTGAATCGCATGATGAAACACTTTATGAAGAGCTACCTTATGACCGGGCGTTTCTGGAATCCTATTTAGAATGGTGCCGATTAGCGGTGCAAAAGCATCCTTCTAAACTGACAGCCTACTTGCAATACTTACCGTTTTCTTATGTTTGCTATAGTAATGCGTTGTTATCCGAGCAATTTTTAATTGATCATTTACCTGAAGTGGATTTGGAAGCACTTCAATATAATAAGCCAGTACTTGCAAGGCTTACGATGTCATTTAAACGTTATTTAATTACAACTTTAATGGAAAATAAAAAGCGCATTCATCCTGATTTTGTCGATCAATTAGATGATTTTATTGAAAGCAATGCTTTTTACAGTTCCTATGATGTCATTTATCTTCCGGAGGCTGATGAGATTCCGGATATGGATTTACAGTATTTCGAATATGAACGCGGACCGAATAAGTGGCCTGGCAGTGAACACTTAGTAAAAGGTATTCCTTCGCTTGTGAGCCAGCAGTATAATTCCTACGGGGATAAACGTTTAACAAATGCGGAAATGGATAAAAAGTTAATGGCCTATAATCCACAGCAAAAGCAATTATTTATGGCTATTGCCGAACTCCATTGGTTAAACAAATACAAAAATGAGCTGGATTGGTCGTATATTTGCCAATATAATGTACATTTAAATGAGCAGTTTTTAACTGCCCATATACAATATGTTGATTTTGACGCGCTCGGGCTTAATACAGATATCGCAGTTAATGTCGAATTCTTATCTACGTATTTACACCGTTTTAACCATCAAAAAGCGGTACCTTTAATTATTTGTCATTTAACCGAGCAGTTTTATTTAACGCATAAAGATGATATTAAAGTTGATATTGATTTATTGTACAAATATATGGATTGTATCGATGAAGAGGAATTTATGCGGATTGAAAATTATTTAATTGACTATTAGATTAGCGTATTTGGTGTGAAACATATAATTAGGGGTTGGATAAAGTGTAATAACTTTATCCAACCCCGTTTTGATGTTATACATTTTGAATTTGTTTCGTGAAGTCAATAAGGGTTAATGGATGATTAAAATAAAGCCCCTGCCCATATTGACAGTTGAGCTCCTTTAAAATCGCCAAATCTTCCCCATTTTCAATATTATTAGCTACTACTTCTAATTCCAGGGCATTTGCTAAAGAAATAATGGCAGCTACCATTTTCGCATTTGCCGGTACTAAATTTAATTCGTGAGTGAATGAGTGATCGATTTTTAATGTACTGATTGGAATTTCTCTTAAATAGTTTAAAGACGAATACCCTGTACCGAAATCATCTATTGAAATGGTAATCCCTCTATCATGCAGTTGGTTAATTTTATCGATGAGCTGGATATCTTTATCGAGCATTCCGAGCTCTGATATTTCAATTTCTAAATGATGCGGTGCAAGACTTAATTGTTCCAGCATCGTTGTTAAATCAGTAATAAAATTCGATTCTTTTATTGTCTCGATTGATAGATTGATGGCGATTTTAAAGTTTTCATCTACAAAGGGCTTAAATTCAGCAAGCTGCATTAATGCATTACGTAATACCCAATGATCGATTTGTGTGATTAATCCACATTGTGAAGCAAAAGGTAAGATTTCTTCCTGATTCATCACACCAATTTCTTCATCAATCCATTGAACAATCACTTCGGCTCCGCTAATTCTATTTTTATGTAAATGGTAGATGGGATCATACTGCAGAGCAAATTTATTTTCACGCAATGCTTTATGCAATTTTGTTTCCAATACTAAAAACTGATCATTCGTATTAGGCATTTCTTTTTTATAGACGATATAACTGTTTCCCTTTTTAGCTTTTGCTGCATACATCGCAATGTCTGCAGTTTTCAGTAATTTTGCAGCACTTTCTCCATGTTCAGGATAAATGCTAATACCTAAACTAACGCTTGCAAAAAATTCGTAATCTTCTAAGACGAAACTGTCTTTAAATACATCCAATATTTTAGCCGCCATTTCATGCACTAATGTAACGTCTTCTAATATATAGACAAACTCATCGCCGTTCATTCGATAAAATGAATTGGACTGAATATCAATTTCCGTTAAACGTCTTGCTAATTCTTTTAAAAACATATCCCCAATTTTGTGTCCTAAACTATCATTTATGTTTTTAAAACGATTAACATCAAAAAAACATACGGCAAATTCTTTATTATGACGCAGACTAGTTGAAATTTCATGTTCGATTCGTTTCGATAGACTGCGACGATTAGGTAATCCTGTTAAATCATCATGATAGGCAATATGGGCAATCTTTTTAATGTTTTTTTGAGCGGTAATGTCTGTACGAATGGAAATATATCGTTCAGGTTTCCCGTTCTCCCCCAAAAAAGGAACAATCGTAGTTTTTACCCAATATAATGATCCATCTTTTGCACGATTACATACCTCGCCTTGCCAAGTACCGCCATTTCCTATTGTTCGCCACATTTCTTTGAAAAAAGATTTTGCATGGAAACCCGAATTTAAAATACGATGGTCTTCTCCAATTAATTCCTCTCGAGAATATTTGGAAATCTCGCAAAACTGATCGTTAACCTTCTGTATAATACCCCGCTGATCCGTTACTGCTACAATAGCTGTCTTATCCAATGCAGCTTTTAAATCAACAAGTTGTTCATATGTAAAATCAATCGAAGTTAGTGCTTTAGAGTCCGATGCTCCATGCATAGAAACCTCTCCATTCTGTTCGTTAGAATAACTATATTTTCTATTGATAAAATTATAAATCTAAATACTCTATTTAGCTAACTTTTTATGTAAACGTAGACATTTTAAAAATAGTTAATTACGCATAATTCACAATTTTATCATAATTACATAGTCTAAAAACAATCTCATTAAAAGATTTTTGTTGCTACTATAGTAATGAAAATTTATTTCTTTTAATAGATAAATATATTTATATTGAAATAATAATAAAAAAATAAACCAATCTATATATAAGGATAGACTGATTTATTGGGAGCTATTAAATTGTTGTATGTTGATTTTGTCATCTGTGGTGATGAGCGAGTGATTTACAAATGGAAGGTAAAGTTGGTTCAACGCTGCTTGTATGATATTATTTCATCTCCTGTTGAATTGCGTAGTTGTTATACGCAAGTAATTGCTGTGGTGAAAGCTGATTCACAAAATAACGGAAGTTTACTGGTTCTAGTCCAAATTGTTCACACTTTTCTACATATACGGAATAACCTTGTTCATAATAAATCATAAAATATCCCCCTTTGTACTATAACAGTTTTTATTATATGAATTAACTATATAACAGTTATGTTGTGAATGTCAATGAATTTTCTGAATTTAAGCAAATAAAAAACTACAAAAATGATTTTGTAGTTTAGTTGACATAATATAATTATTTATAAATTATTGAAAGGATTGTTTTTTAGTACTTCTTGTATTTGCTCATCTTCTATATGGGTATAAATTTGAGTTGTTGCAACACTGGAGTGTCCCAATATGTGCTGAAGGCTTCGTATATCTGCACCTGCTTTATACATCATTGTGGCAGAAGTATGCCGCAGCTTATGCGGTGTTAAGCGGTCTTTTGGTGAATCGCTGTTTGCATTAATGACTTTAACGATCCGGGCAATGGATTGTCTGGCAAACCGAGTTCCTTTTTGTGACACGAATAACGGCTCTTTCCCATCACCTTTATATGTATTGCGTTCTAGTAGATATTTTTCGAGTGCTTTCATGCAGGCATCATTTAAGTATACATGTCGCTCTTTGTTCCCTTTTCCGATCACGGTTAGCTTACGGTCATGAATCGAATCTAAATTTAGAGAACATAACTCCGAAACCCGTAACCCCAGATTTAGGAAAAATACCATCATACATTCGTCGCGTGCACTATACGACTGCGCTTGAACCGCTCCGATAAAATCCTTTGCTTCATTATAATTTAAATAAACCGGTGATCTTTTACCTATTTTCGGTGTTTCTAGCTGTTCGGCCGGATTTTCATCAATAAGTCGCCGTTTTCCTTTTAAATATTTGAAAAAGGTTTTTAATGTCGCAACTTTACGAGCGCGGGCTGCAGAAGAATTTCCACGCTGAACTTCACAATACTCCATAAATAAATATAAATCTTCCAAAGAAACTTCCTTCATCATTTCTATTGTTACATCTGAAATATCGATCGTATGTATTAATTCCAATTGTATATCGTGTTCAATCGCTTTTAAAAAGCGCATAAATAAAACTAGTTCATATTCATATTCTTTACGAGTTCTTGGGGACTTGCCCGTAATTGTTGTTAAGTAAATTAAAAAATCTCGCAAAAATTTAGGTAGTGCCATTTCCCGTTTTCATCCTCTCTTCTCTATAATTATAGCATAAAAATGTTCCCAAATATGTATTTGGGAACATTATTGGATAAAACCGCTTATTTGACATGATTTATCGTTAAAATCAGAACAAATGTTCTATAATTGTAATTTCTCTCTCAGACGAAGTGAAATATATCGATGCGGATAGTTGTCCAACTCAAATCGTCTGAGAGCGTTTTTGAAAATGGGCTTTAAGGTTAGGAATTTAGGTTCTCGGGAATATAGAATCTAGGAGGTGAAACGATGAATTCGCAAAAAACCCATTACGTCTTTTATTATCCATTTAATTATCGTCAATATCATTTTGAAAAATTTGAGCAATTATTGAAGCAACATCATTTTTATCATTTTAAAATGGATTATGAAAATGATCTTTATGGAACAGATGTCGAAATTTCTCACCAATTATTAAAGCAATTTTATTACCCGTTCGTAGAAGAAAAATTATTAAATGATGACGTTTCTCATCTCCACTTTAACCGCTACTCGAAAAAGATCCAGGAGCAAGGCGTGATGGTCACAAAATTTGATGAAATTCCTTTTACTTTGTTGAGTGCAGACATTAACCTCTGTCCGTTCGGCATTGGGATTGCAGCGTTAAGAATAGAATTGGAAGAAGAAATAGATATTAATGCAGCGATATCATTTGGACACTACTTTCGCGTGCTGCAGCCGAAAATTGATGAAGAGCTGGGAGCCACTATTCAATATGAGGATTTTACGTTTGAAAATACGGAGGAATTAATATTCAAAAAGATTGCGCCTTTTTTAGAAAAGTTTTTTGTTGATTATTCTGCTATTCATAAAAATATAAGCAAAATACCTTTCTTTGAAGATGAGCGCATGTACGTAAGTGCTTTTTTTCATTTTGAAGAAAATACAAAAATCGATGAATTTCTGCTATATCGCGCCGGTCAGCTGAATGGGCGTGATAGTAATGGAGATCCTTATATATCTAGTACGAATGAGGAATATATAAAACGTTTTATTGATGAACATACGTATCAGCGATGGGCACCACGGTTTTATACCATTACAACTCTTCAAGGCCACATCCAATTAACAAATGTCGATGATGAAAGTATGAAGAAATATCTTGGTAGTTTCCATTCGATTTCCTATTATACTTTACTTATTCATTATTTTTATAAGCTGATGTTATTGAAGTTAATATTTGAACATAGTGAATTGAAATTTTCAAAGGATAAAGATATAGTCGAGGAATTAATTGAACAAATAACAAAGTTTGCTTCCCGGTATTATTTTACCGAAGTCTCGGTACGTACGGAAGGAAAGGAAATATCGAATTATTTCCGGAAAGTGTTTCGTATAGACGGGCTGTATCATGAAACAAAAGAAACGCTTGAGGAACTTTATCGTGTTCAGGAAGATCGATCAGCTGATAGATTAAACAAGCTAATTTTTATTTTAACAATCTTCAGTATGATTTCCGGTATATATGGCATGAACTTAGTCATTGAAATGTTAGGAGAGCCTATCGAACTGTCCGAAATAGTGGACTTCACTTTATTTGAATGGATAGCATTAATACTAGCTATGCTGGGGTTATTCACAATGGCAGCTTTAATCATCAATCAGCTGTTCAACTTTACAACGAGCATCTACGGAAAAGTACAAAGAAAACGACAGCGGTAAATTAAAAGATGGGATAAAGTAAAAGTCACCAAGACTTTACTCTAACCCATCTTTTTTATTGTTACATCATAAAAAAACGATACAAGAAAATAGCTATGATTAAAAACAAGGCTAGTTTCAGTACACCTTTAAATAGTTTGATAAAAAGCAAGAACGCCCCGATAAATAAAATAATAGTAAACCAATCCATTTATTTATACGAACAGCGTAATCGTTTCACCGTTACGCTCTACTTTCCAGTTTGATGATAACATTTCGCGAATTTTCTGTTCCGTCTCTGCTGAAACATTTAATTGCGCCAAGCCATTCCCTGCTTCTAACAGCTCATACTGATCCTCTGTAACTTCAAAACGCATACGCAGCAAATTTTTCAATCCATTAATCGTCATAAACTTCACTTGATAATTCCCTTCAAATGCCTGTTCCAGAACATTCGAGTCTTCTTTTAGCAACGTCACGATTGGTTCAAAGTCCATGTTGTAATCGTTTGTTAAAATGTGTGCCTGATTATTTTCAAGATACTGTTTCACTTGTTCATATGTGTATGGATGTGCTTTTAATAGTTCAATTGTATAAGCTTCCATCATCGAAATAGCCAATGCCTTTCCCCCTATAAATATCATTTACTCTCTTTTTATCTATTTGCTATTGTAGCATAATTTTCATTTCTTTTTGGGGAAACGTTGTTCACGTTCGACTAAAACCCCTTTTCTCGCATAACCAAATTGCCCAAATAACGATTCTGTATCGTGTTGCTGGTCTAATTCCTTTTGGATGGCGTAATATCTTAAATTTGTAGCTGTTACTTTAAATTCCATCTGCTGAGACATCGATTTAAAAATTCTTTCAATCGTTTTTACTGTCAATGGCTCCCCCATCTTGTTCCCTACTCCAAGCCAGACATATGGCGAATGTTCAGTGAGGGGCATAAATTGTTCGGTCAATTGTTTATAGTCATCCAGTAATTCCAGCATTCTTGAAGAAATAGGCAATGACCTAAAACTTTTGGAAGCAAGGACAATGACCTCTTTCGTTTGTTTATGAATATGCTTCCATTCCATACGGACTAACTCTGCTGGTTTGATGCCAAGCTCCGCTACCGTGAAAACAATTGCCGCATTTCTTAATGCCAGCCATTCATGTTCAGCGTTTTGTGCGATGTCATATTGATAGGGCCAATAGGATAGTGTCCGTTTAAACTGCTTTTCTTTTAAAACGTCAAGCTCTGTATCTAGCTTTGCTAAAGGTTGGATCAATTCTTCATTATACGCGGTTATAACACCTCTTAATTGTAAAAAGGTTGAAAATTGACGAATTGCCGCGAATTTCCGGTTTATTGTATTCACCTTTTGATAGGTTTCCTGAATTTCCTTTGAATAAAGTTTCAATGCTTCATTTATGTGCTCGGTATGCTGAGTCATATCAGCAAACTGCTTCGCATCTAACGTATATTGTTTCTTCGTATAAAACGACTTGTTAAGTGACATTAAATAAGTTTCGAAAGCTTTCACATATGTGTCATACATAAACATCGCTCCCTTCAACCATATTGTACCATTCTATTAATTAGTTTTAACATGATAAGAGTATAGATTTGCTTAACATATCATTGTTTTTCTTGAAAATTCTTAATTAAATGTTAATGATTTAATAATCGTCTATAATAATTGGTATAAAAGATTTAAGGGGGATATTTATGCAAGTGCGTACGACAAGGCTTGAAGCAGAAGAAGCAAAAATTATTTATCAGGAGACAGCTGGAATGGCCATTATTACAATTCATCGACCACAGCTCAAAAATGCGTTAACGGCTAATATGTGGGATCAATTAGCTAACATTGCACTAAAGACTTTGGAAAATCCTAAAAATAAAGTGTTGCTATTACGCGGTTCTGGAGAGAATTTTACCGCGGGTTCTGATATTAAAGAATTCAATTCAATTTCCTTGGAAAAAGCCGAAGAAGCTTTTGTACATATGGAAAAAACAATTTCTACAATTGAAAATTTACCATTACCTGTTATCGGTGTCATTAATGGACCGGCAATGGGTGCTGGGTTAGAGCTTGCACTTGCATGTGACATCCGCATTGGTTCGGATAAAGCAAAAATGGGGATTCCTGTTGGAAAGCTTGGTATCACATTAAACAATAAATTTGCTAAGCGTTTAGTTGATTTAGTCGGACCTTCTGCAACGAAGGATTTTGTATTTACTGGTCGTATGTATAAAGCGGACGAAGCATATAAAGCAGGCATGCTGAATTACTTAGTGGCCGAAAAGGATTTGAACCGCTTTGCCATACGCATGGGTAAATTAGTGGCTGGAATGTCACCCGATTCACTACTTGCTGTAAAGCGTTCTGTGAAAGAGTGTGTCGATTCATCACCAGCTCTATGGGAAGGATCTTCACCGTTCGTTTCTCAAACCGATTTCCCTGAAGGTGTACGCGCCTTTGTTGAAAAACGTCAACCTGTTTTTACTAGACAACAACGTAAATAAAATAGCAAAACGCCGCAAATTAGATTTCAAAATTTGCGGCGTTCTTCATTTAGTGATGAGTTTTTAAAACGGTAATTCCGAAATTTCTTCCCGAATTGTCCGAATATGGTCTTCCATAAGTGATTTCGCTTTTTCACTTTCACCTCGGCTAATAGCCAAATAGATTGCTTTATGCTCATCAAATGTACGCGTAATATTTGCTTTTGATGATAATCGATGTTTGCGCGTTGCTTCAATCGTATTTTGCATGTGCGGTTCTAATGACGCAATTAGTTGTTCAAGTACGCTATTATGAGTCGATTTTGCGATTGCCATATGGAAGTTCAAGTCTGCCTGCAGTCCAGTCTCTTCATTATCATCTGCTGTCTTCATCGCTTCAACTGATTGTGCAATTTTTTCAAGATCATGACCATCAGCTCGTAATGCCGCAAGTGCCGCACATTGAGATTCTAGAATCAGCCTTAATTCAAGCATCTCATATAAGACGACTTTATCTGTTTTTAATAATACATTTGATAACTGGTCCTGTACTTGATGAAGAGAAGTATTTTTAATAAATGTCCCATCACCTTGACGGATTTCCACTACATCACTGACTTCTAATAATCGTAGTGCCTCTCGTATCGACGTGCGACTTACGCTATAGAGCGCGGCAAGTTCCCGTTCAGGAGGCAATTTATCGCCAACCTTTAAATGACCGGCAGCAATTTCTTGTTGTATTTTTTGGAATATGATTTCATAAACCTTTTGTTTGTTTGTTGAAGTCACCGGATTCACACCTTCACTATTTCACTAAAAATAAACTAAGTGCTGGAACGAATGAGATAATTAATACACAAATTATCATGACTAGTATAAAGGGTATAATCGCACGCATTACACCTTCAAGTTTCGTTCCGGCTATTTTATTGGCTACGAATAAGTTTAACCCAACTGGTGGTGTTATGTATCCAATCGCTAAATTAACAATCATTATAATTCCAAAATGAACAAGGTCAATCCCAAGTGCAGTTGCAACAGGCGCTAATATTGGTGTTAAAATTAAAATAGCGGCCGCTGTTTCCATAAATGTTCCGACTATCAGTAAGATGAAATTAATGATAAGCAATGCAAAAATCCAGTTGTCCGTCACACTTAATAAAGCTTCTGTAATTTGCATCGGAATGCGTTCGCGCGTTAAGTAATAGGCAAAAACAGATGCGCCGGCAATAATGAATAAAATGGATGCACTCATGACAGTTGCTGATGAAAATATGTGATACAAATCTTTTAAAGTAATTTCGCGGTAAATAAATACGCCAACGATTAACCCATATACTACGGCAACTAAAGCCGCTTCTGTAGCGGTAAAAAATCCGCTATAAATACCACCTAAAATAATAACAGGCATCATTAGAGCTAAAATAGAATCCTTTAAAGCAATGAAAAATTCTTTGAAATCATATTTCTCTCCGCCACCATACCCTTGAAGTATAGACACGATATAAACAAGTAAAAGTAAGGAAAACGTTACAAATATACCGGGTATTATTCCTGCTAAAAATAGATCGCTTATTGAAACACTTGCTGTGACCCCGAATAATACGAGCGGTACACTTGGAGGGATAATCACTCCGATTGTACCTCCTGCCGCCTGAATAGCAGTCGAGAAGTTTTTATCATAGCCTTTTTTGACCATAGCAGGAATCATAATGGCACCAACCGCCGCTGTTGTCGCAGCAGCTGATCCTGATAATGCTGCGAAAAAGGCACATGAAATAATTGATACTAATGCCAATCCACCGCGTACTCGGCCGAGCATTACTTCTGCTAAATGAATTAATCTACGGGAAATCCCGCCAGACTCCATTAACTTTCCAGCAAGTAGGAAAAAAGGAACTGCAAGTAATGGAAAGGAGTCTATCGAGTTAAACATACGTTGGAAAATTGCTACAATGGGCATTTCACTTTGAATAACGAAAAACGTTGTTGCTGCCATCGCTAACGCAATGGCTATTGGAACATTGATGAAAATTAATACGAGCAATACAATGAAAAGAATAATATCTGCCATTAAGATAGCTCTCCTTTCAGTTGTTTTGTCGTGATATAGAACAAATTCATCACTAGAATGAGCCCGCTAATAGGAATGACTGAATAGACAATTCCCATCGGTATTTGCAATACAGCTGACGGCTGATCCATCACACGCATGGACAAGTCAAAGCCTTTAACGACCATGAGAATAAAAAACACAAGACAAACCGCTGCGCTTAGTACGATAAAAAATTTCTTTATAAGGCCTTCCATACGGTCAACTAATAATTCCATGCCAATATGCGCACGGGCTGCTACTGCATAGGCCGCCCCTAAAAAGGTCATCCAAATCATGGAATACCGTGATAGTTCTTCGGTCCAAGCAATGGAATAATCAAAAAAGCGGAACGTAATTTGACAAAATACCGAAATAACAAGTACAACCATTAAGGCAATTAAAATACCATGTACTACTTTATTTACCCCTTCTACTAATTTCACCATTGTCTTTCTCCTATCCTACTGCTCATTTAATATACGCTGTAAAAGCTGCTGGTTTTTAGCACTGTCATATACAGACATGATTTTCTCGCGGAATGCATCTACTTCAATTGTATCTACAACTTCCATTCCTTGTTCTTGAAGTCTGGCAAGTGCCTTTTGTTCCATATCAATTACGAGTTGCCGCTCATATGCCCCGATTTTCTGACCTTCTTCCATTACAATTTGGCGTAGATCTTCCGGTAAACGGTTATAGGCATGTTCACTCATCATAAACACTGCCGAAGAATAGGCATGTCCTGTTAGTGTCATATATTTTTGATTGGCATCGTATAATTTGTAGCTATCAATAACTAAAATTGGGTTTTCCTGCCCATCCACTACTCCCGACTGCAGCGCGGTCAACGCTTCTGTCCAAGCCATTGGGGAAGGCGTAACACCAAGCTTGTTAAATGCAGAGATAAATACTTTATTTTCCTGTACACGCATCGACAACCCTTTTAAATCATCAGGTGTTTCAACTGGTTTCATACTGTTAGTGACATGCCTGAACCCATTTTCTCCCCAAGATAACCCGACAATCCCAATGTCACGTAATTGATCAAACAACTCTTGTCCGATTTCACCTTCCAAAATGTTCACGGCTGATTCCCTGTCGTTAAATAAAAACGGCAGGTCAAGTACAGCAAAGTCTGAAACGAAATTCATAATCGGTCCTGATGTGGAGACAACCATGTCTACTGAACCGAGCATAGCTCCTTCAATCAGCTCACGCTCTGCGCCGAGCTGACTTAAAGGGAACGTTTCAATAATGACTCTACCATCTGTACGCTCTTCAACCCGCTGCTTCAATTCTTGCATCGCCAACTCAAACGGATGATCTGCTGCGAGTGAATGTCCTGCGTATAATACGTACTGCTCTCTTTCATTTGAACTTGTGCAAGCCGATAAAAGTGCAAAACTCAATACAAGCCCCACTATGCAAACGAATTTTTTCATCTTTCAATTCCCCTAATCAATGAATATTTTCCCTGGATTCATAATGTTGTTTGGATCAAACACTTGTTTAATCTGTTTCATCCAGTCGTATGCCAGCCCATGTTCAAGTCGCTGGTATTTTGCTTTGCCGCTACCTACACCATGTTCACCTGTACAAGTACCACCTAGTGATAAGGCAAATTCCACTACATGCTCATTAAGCTCTTTTGCCTTTAAAATATCGTGAGGGTCATTCATATCTACCATAAGCAAAATATGGTAGTTTCCGTCACCGACATGTCCGACAATTCCGGCGTTAATATTCATGCTCTCAATCTTTTTACGTGAATTTTCTATTGCTTCCGGCAATGAATTGATCGGAACTACTACATCGGTAGACATTAAGCGTTTTCCTGGCGCTGAATGGATGTATGTATAGGCCAAATTATGACGCAACTCCCATAACTGATTACGTGCCCGTTCATCCTGTTCAAAAGACAGACCTGTACAGCCATTATCATTGAGTAGCTCTGTTGCAAAGACAACGTCAGATTGCAAACCAGATTCATTTCCGTGGAATTCTAAAAATAGCGTAGGCATTTCTATAAAGCTAGCACCTGATGCATGATTCACCTGTTCAATACTCGTTTTATCAACGAGCTCAATGCGTGCCATCGGAATACCTGCCTGCTTTAATGCAACAACGGAATTGACCGCTTCTTGGACAGTATTAAATGTCGCACGTCCTGCCACTATTTTTTCCGGAATACCGTAAACACGTAATGTTAACTCCGTAATGACACCAAGTGTACCTTCTGAACCAATCATAAGTCCGTTTAGATGATAGCCTGATGATGACTTGGCAGCTAACCCGCCTGTATGGATAATATCGCCGTTAGCTAAAACGACTTCTAAATCACGGACTTGATCACGCATAATGCCATAGCGTACTGAAGTTGTTCCGCTCGCATTTGTCGCAGCCATACCACCTAATGTTGCATCTGCCCCTGGATCTACAGAAAAAAACATGCCGTATTTTTTCAGTTCCTTATTTAATTGACTGCGAGTAACACCCGGTTGGACCTTTACGAGAAAATCTTCTGACCGTACTTCCAACACCGCATTCATAAGTGACAAATCAAGTGAGATCCCGCCTTTTGTTGGAATGACATGTCCTTCCAGACTCGTACCTAAACCAAATGGTACAACTGGTATAAGCTGCTCATTTGCAAAGGCTAAAACTGCACTCACCTCTTCTGCTGATTTTGGAAATACGACTACATCCGGTAAGTGAGGTTCATGGTAAGATTCATCTCGTCCATGTTGTTCACGTAAAACATCATTTGTCGTTACTTGCTCGTGTGATAATAAATTTTGTAAGTGTTCAATATAATTCATAGTGCATCCCCTTTATAATTTTTGGTTATACCAACAGTCTTTTGGTCCAACCAATACTTCTTAATATTTAGAATATATTTATTTATCTGAAAATACAATTAATTTTTGAGATTTATATGTTTATATTTTGAAAAAAAGAGCTGACGTATTAATGTCAGCCCTTTTTTAACGGTTATTTAATGCCTCTTAACTGTAAATTAATTTTCTCGGGTTCTATGCCGAATTGATGGGAGAATACATCAGCAATATCTTTTTGAACCTCGTATAGATAGGTGGGAACATGATATTGGACAGGTGATTTTAAATAAATATTAATATTCATCTGCGGAATCCCTTCAATTTGTAGACTCAGTACTTCAAATTTTATGATTTGACTCTGTTGCTCGAGAACATGTTCTAAAACATCTAAATATACGGAACGTGCTATATATACGCTATTTTGATGGAAGTCAGGCTGAACAATCGTCGTTTCCCCTAGCTTCACTTGAGTAGAAGAGAAAATCTCTTTCCCTCGCTGAACTAGACGTTTAAAGAAATTCTGCTCTACTTGTCTGTAAGGTACTGGCATAACATGCTTTCCTTGTACTTCCCTTACGTATTTAGCGATACGGATTTCCTTTTCTGTTCGAATGTCCTGTACATAATAAAAATGATTAATTTCGCCAAGCTCTAAACGTGCAGCTATTTTTTTAGTCATTTTATCCGATGTGCCAATTATTAAGATAGATTTTACTTCATAGTCTTGAATAGCTTTTAAAATCTCCTCTTTATGTACATCATCATCAAAAATTGCGCGGCGTACAGCCTTTAATGTATTTTTCTCAAACTTTGCTGACGTTCCGGCTACCTTTTCTCCATTTACAATAAATAGCCCATCATCAATAATGGCCTGAATATTTTGTTCGTGAGCAAACTGTAAAGCACTGGTACTTTTACCAGTACCACTAGGCCCGCTTAAAGAATAAGTGATCATCATTTTCTTCCTTTCTACTATCTATACAGTAAAAAATCGCTACTCTATTTCAATTTAATGCTTTTGTGTTTGAAGATAACTCTATTTTCTGATTTCCTTCCCATTATACGTGATGGTTATGATAAAATGGTGCTTACATTTGAAAGTTTTAAGGAGTGTTACATATTGAATATCCAACCGTCAAAAAAAATGTCTTTATTTGCACCGGCAATTTTTGGGGATCTAAAAAAACATGCAAAAATTCAGCAGCAAAATGGGGTGGAATTAATTGATCTGAGCTTAGGCAGTCCAGATATTCCTCCAGCTGAAAATCTACGACAAAAGATGTCTGAACTTTCGGCACTTTCTTCTTCATATGGTTATACATTAACGGGTATTCAAACATTTAATGAAGCAGTATGTAACTACTATAAACGAGTAAACGGTGTTGAATTAAATGCAGAAACTGAAGTAGTCCAAACAATCGGTTCTCAAGAAGGCTTAGTACACTTGCCAGTTGCTTTTTGTGATCCAGGAGACGTCGTATTAACAACAAATCCAGCATATGTTGCCTACGATGCCGGAATCCATTTAGCGGGTGCAACGCCCTACTACATGCCTTTAACAAAGGAGAACGATTACTTACCCGATTTAAAAGCTGTTCCTGAAGAAGTACTGCAAAAAGCAAAATTACTCATATTGAATTTACCAGGTAATCCAGTACCTGCAATGCCATCTCTGGAATATTTTAAAGAAGTGGTCGAATTCGCGAAGCAATATAATATCATTGTATTACATGATGCGGCCTATTCAGAGTTTTACTTCAAAGGTGATGCACCGATTAGCTTCCTTGCAACACCGGGTGCAAAAGAAGTTGGGCTGGAAATCAATTCATTATCTAAAAGCTTTAGTCTTGCTGGTACACGTGTTGCCTACATTGTAGGGAATGCTCAATTAGTTGGAATAATGAAGCAATTAAAATCCAATTTAGATTTCGGAATTTTTGAACCAATTCAACAAGTAGCGGCATTAGCATTAGACAACTCTGAGGAAATTACGGACAAATTAAGAAAGACCTTTTCAGAGCGCCATAAAACATTGATGGAAGGTTTAACATCAATTGGCTGGGAAGTAGCACCTAGTAATGGTGGGATGTTCGTTTGGGCAAAATACCCTTACGATATCAAGTGTATAGATTTTGCCTTTAAAGCAATTGAGCAAACAGGTGTCGTTATGGTTCCAGGCACGGTGTTCGGTTCAGCGGGTGAAGGTTATATGCGTTTAGCATTAGTACAACCAGTTGAATTACTTGAAAAAGCTGTTAAAAAGTTAAAAACGATTCGCGTATAGCTGGGACAAAAATTATGTAGAGATTTAAATGATATAGAAGGAAACTTAGTTGTTCGTAGTGAAGGCGGCGACTCCCAGGGGACAAGCAAAATTTATTTTGCGACGAGTAATCGCAGGAGCACGTGGGAGAGTGAAAGGAACAAAAGCTAAAAACGCCACGTCCTGTGGCAACGCTTTTGTGACCAACATCGTGTTGGCCTCGTGCCCAGGAAAGCGTCCGCCGTAACGAAGAACAACGGCTACGAAGTAGACACAAATATAAAGCCGTTCAAACTTTACTTATCGTAAAATTTGAACGGCTGTTTTATTTTGAGGTGGGTTTTGTACCGGCCTCTATATACTTACTCAGTATCATAAGAAATATAACCAGCTTCTTCGACTTCTGTTCCATCTAAAAATATAACAATCGTTTGGAAAATAAGTCGTTCATCTTTTCCGCATACCCATCGCTCATCTGGCATGATTTCAAAAGGCATAATTTCCGCATCTTTTGATCGAATAGTGCCGACCACTTCAAAGGAATGTTTACCAATAACGGTTAATTCTCCGTTTGCCTGCTCACATAGAACTTTTAATGAAATGTAGTCAATTTTATCCTCTTCATCTTCTGTAAGAGGAGTAATGTAAACAGAACCATTCAGAATGTCACCTTCTACAAGATCTGTTTTTTCAATAACTGTTTCTACTCTTACCCCATTTTCTTCTACTGTTGTTAACCATTTACTTAACATGTGAATTCCCCCATAAAATAAGAAATCAACCGACTGATTTGAAAAGGAAGTGCCCTGAATATTTCAGGCCACTCCCAAGTTCTTTATTTTAAATCTTCATACAAATTCGTTTCGTCTGTTTGAAAGCGATTATAGCGCTCTTTAAATATTCGATACGTATGTGTAATAAGAACTTTGATTAGCGCATAGCCAGGAAGACCTAACACGACACCAGCTACACCAAATAGAGAACCGGATGTTAATAATACAAAAATAATCGTAATCGGATGAATACTTAATGATTTACCCATTATTTGAGGAGATATAAACTTCCCTTCGATTAATTGTACAATTGTCCATACGATAATTAACTTCAATAACAACCATGGTGAATTTACAATGGCAATAATCGCTGCTGGTGTTGCGGCAATTGCTGGGCCTAAGTATGGGACTACACTTGTTATCATGGCTAAGAAACCTAATAGTAATGCATAAGGCATCTTAATGATTAAAAACCCGATTGTCATCATGACGCCAATACAAAATGACACTAAAATTTGCCCTTGAATATAGGAGCTGATTTGTTTGTCCATATCATGTAGGACTTCTCCCATACGTAGGCGCATACGAGGTGGAAAAAGACGTAAAATAAAACGAGGCATCTTTTCCCCTTCATATAATAGATAAAACGTAATAAAAGGAACGATGACGAGTGATAAAACGATTCCTGTTATTGTAGATACAAGTCCTGTAATTCCCGACGCTACGCCTGACGCAACACTTGTCAATGTATCTTTCACTGTTTCAATAAAACTGCCGGTAAAATCAGTTAATATTTGATTGTAATCAAAATTGATTTTCTCAAAATACTCATTGAACTGGGAGTTATTTAAAAAGGCTAATAAATCATTGGCAAGCGACATAAGCACGACAGGGAATTCTTGTACTAAGTTTGTAAACTGGTCCCGCAAAAACGGGAATACAAGAACAACAAGCAAAGTGATTAATGCAATTGCTACAATGTACAAAATCAAAATTGCCAACCCGCGTGGTACTTTCCATCTCACTAACAGCTTTAACGGAGGACGTAATAGGTAAAATAAAATTACCCCTAACACACCCGGTAAAATGATCACTTCGAATAGTACATGCAATGGTTCAAAAACAAACGCAATTTTATCGTAGATGAATACTGTACAACCGATTAATAAGATGACCACTAATAAGAACAATAAATTTTTTCCGCCTAGAAAACGAATAAAGATCGATGAGAAAAAATTAGATTTTTCTTGCGGTAATTGATTATTACTTTTTTCTTCTACTTTTTTCTCCAAAAGACCACCCCAATATATCGACAAAATTTCCTATATGTCCATTTTAGCATGAATTAGAAAATTACATCTAATGCTTACTCGCTTAAATTTAAAAAATCATGCAGTATTTGTTTATTTTTTTCCTTATCGATTTCAATTACTTCACCCGCGTGACGGTACTTAGCAAATTTGTATGTTCCTTCAGCAGGAATCGTTAATTTTTCAATATTTACCTTTCCGCCTGCAACCGCTTTTAAAACGGTAGCTAATTGATCCTTACTAGTTAAATCAGTTGTTATATAGCCTTGCATCGCACCGACGAATTTAGGCATGTTTGCTACATTTTTAGGTGATAATAATTCATCTTTTAATGCTTCAATTACTTTTTGCTGTCGTGCAACTCGTCCAAAATCACCTTCTGCATCAGCGCGGAAACGAGCATAGCCAAGTAATTCTTTTCCGTTTAGATTGTGGACCCCTTTTTTCAGTTCTACATAGATTAATCCGCCCATGTCCTTTTCAACATCCATTTCGATTCCATTCGGCGCCAAAATATCAATTAATGTTTCAAAGCTTCTAAAATCAATCATTGCATAATGATGAATAGGAATATCGAACATATTGTTTAATGTTTTTTGCAATAATGAAACGCCATCTAAGTAATAGGCAGTATTCAGTTTATATGATTGATAGCCTGGAATGTCTGCATAAATATCACGCATGAAGGAAACGAGTTTCATATCATTAGTATCACGGTTCCAGGAGAGTAACATCATTGTATCGGTACGTGACTTTTCTTCCCCGCGGGTATCGACCCCTAATACTAGGTAATTTTCAATAGTCGGGTGGTTATCATCTGGTTCAAAGCCCTCGACTGGAATTTTGTTGTCCGATGCTAAATCACGGCCACTTTGAAATTGAACATAACTATAACCAACAGAGCCAATAATGACTAAAAAGAGAATTAAAAATATGACCCTGCCTTTTCGGATTTTTTTCTTTTTATAACGGGTTTGACGCGCCTGATCTTCCATTAATACAACTTCCTTTCTAATTACGTGAAGTTTAGACGATTTATAATTATATTTAGTTTCAAATTATCATGATTATACCATTTATAGCCGAAAGCTTACTTATTAATATCAATTGTAATCATTGAATGACATACATATACATGATAGAATACAACAATTAACTACTTATGATATTAGTTCTATATTCATTCTGCACGATATATAAATAGTCGTCAGCAAAAGGAGTGTTACATAATGGAAAAGGCAACATTTGCAGGTGGATGTTTTTGGTGTATGGTTAAACCATTCGACAGTTGGGATGGCATCGAAAAAGTGACAAGTGGCTATACAGGCGGCCATGTAGAAAATCCAACATACGAAGATGTAAAAAAGGGTGACTCCGGACATGTTGAAGCAGTCGAAATCCTTTTTAATCCGGAAATATTCAGCTATGAGAAACTGTTAGAAATTTACTGGATGCAAATAGACCCAACAGATGCGGGAGGCCAGTTCCATGATCGCGGTGAGTCGTACAAAACTATAATTTTTACACATAATAGCAATCAACACGAAGCAGCTTTACTGTCAAAGCAAAAATTAGCTGAAAGTGGCCGATTTAAAAAGCCTATCGTGACTGAAATCAGAGAAGCTACTGCATTCTGGCCAGCAGAAGACCATCACCAGGATTATTATAAAAAAGAAGAAGCTCATTATAAGGAAGACCGTGCAAAATCAGGGCGTGACGAGTTTTTAACTAACCATTGGGATAAAAATTAACTAACCTTACTTAATAAAAATAAAGACATATACAGCCGTTCAAACCTTACGCATCGTAAAATTTGAACGGCTTTTTAATTAGGCATTTTACCTCGGATTACTTATTACATGAAGATTTCATTAAAGGCTTCATAAATGAATTTTTTATAGATTGTTGAAGGGAAATCCTCTACCCCATTTTTAGCAAATATAATATCACGTTTGGCAGCCACTTCGTCATTTTCATAATAATAAGCTAAAGCACGTACCGCAAAGAATCGATAATATTTAGCTAAATCGATTGGATGATGAAGATAGCTCGGTATTTTTAAAGACTCGCCTATTTGAATAACATTTGTATAGTTTTTCAACTTAAACTCTGCATACATTTCTTCCCCGATGAATATTGGATTTTTAAATAGGAATAAATAATTATGAAGTTTCACTTTGTAATGTTGAATTTCAGGGGTAATTTGCCTGTAATTTTTCTCAACATTATTTAAGTAGTGTAATTTACTATATAAATAGAGGATGGATATTGTAGGGTCTTCTGCAAATTCTGATAAAAGTCTCAATTTTTCTATGTATTCCCTACTTCTGTCATAATCTTCACCGGCAATCGATTGAATAAATAACAAATGATAAAAGCGGTCCATACGATAAAATATTTGAAGTTTTTTAGCCATTTCCAAAGCTTTTTGTAAATAATGTTCGGACATTCGGACATTATCGACCGCCGAATATGAAATAGTTAAATTATAGTAGAGGTCGATTCTTACCATCGGATCAATCATGAGCTCATATGGTGCAATCTTTTCTTCACCTTGTTTTAAAATACTCAAAGCTTCATTATAATTACGCTGTTCGATTGATGATAAACAAAGATAGAAATAACAACGCAACATACGGCTGTAAGCATGTATCTCCTCGTATTGATCAATGAACTTCCAGTACTCATCCAGTGATTTAGCCTTATTGATAGTACGATTCATTAAAAAATAGACTTCTCTTAATCTAATTTGTTCATAGTTTGTTCCTTGAATTTCCGTTAAAAAGGGCTCTATTTTTTCAATCATTTTAATTGTTAATGATTGCAGTTCATCTGGATCACGGATTAGCTTTCTTCGCTCTACATCTTCTTCAATGTCCGTATATAAATTTCGAAGAGTAGTCATTGTCCCATCATCGAGTAAGTAGCTTACGTCTACATTAAGCTGCTTTGCGATAAAGCAAAGACTCTCCATTGACGGCTGTGCTTTACCATTTTCAATTAAACTAAGCATTCCTTTTGTTAAACGCTCTCCCACGACTTCTGTTTGTGTTAATTTTTTCTCTTTTCTTAACTTTTTTATACGCTCTCCTAAAATATTCACTTTTTCACCCACACTTCTTACCTAAATATTCGACTGAATATTCTAATTAAACTATGAATACTGATTTTTTACAATATCTTAACTAAAAGTTTAATGATTTAAACTTCAAAATAACAAAAAAAGAATGCTAAGCGAGATCATAGCATTCTTTTCTTTAAATTAAAATAGCATTTTCATTACAATTTAAAGGATATATTGTATTTTAGTTACAATTAATATAATAAATAATAATTTAAAATTAAATAATTTTGTTTAATAAAGCATAATAAACTATTATTAAGAATGTGAAACAATTGCATCAATGAAAGTTTTGCCATACTTTTCGAGTTTACTTTCCCCTACTCCACTTACCTCTAAAAACTGAGTACTGTTTTTAGGGCGTCGAACACACATCTCCTTTAAAGTTTTATCCGAAAACACAACAAATGGTGGTACCTTTTCACGATCAGCAATCTCTTTTCGAACTTTCCTTAAAGTTTCAAATAAAGGATCGTTCGCTTCTACCGTTGTTTGAACAATACGCGCTTCTTTTCTAAATACTTGCTCTTTACCCAACAACACTTCTTTTCCTAAGTCCGATATTGAAATCGTCGGAAACTGACCATTATGGACAATTATTAGTTTCTCTGAAATAAGAAATTCAATAAAACTCGAAATTTCCTTTGCATTCATCCCACGTAATATACCGTAAGTAGGTAATTTATGAAAATTAAATTCCAATACTTTTTTGCTTCTGGAACCAGCTAATACGGATGCAGTCATTTGCTTTCCGAATTTTTGCCCCATACGGACTATGCACGATAAAACTTTTTGAGCATCTGTCGTCACATTTTGTTGAGGGCGATCATCTGTACAGTTAGCACATCTTCCGCAATCCTGTTCTGCCTCGTCTCCAAAGTAATCTATAATATAACTTTGTAAACAGCGTTCTGTATGACAGTAATCAATCATTGCATGGAGCTTTTCAAGTTCAAAAGGAATGCGCGAACGATCTTGAGCCTGATCAATTAAAAAGCGTTGTGTTTGTTCATCCGATGAGCTATAAAGTAAAATACATTCACTATCAAGTCCATCACGACCTGCACGACCCGCCTCCTGATAATAGCTTTCCATATTCCTTGGCATATTGTAATGGAGGACGTAGCGAACGTTCGTTTTATTAATACCCATGCCAAATGCGTTTGTGGCCACCATTATTTGAACTTCATCATTTAAAAATCGATTTTGCTCATAAGTCCGGTCTTCTTCAAACATTCCCCCATGGTATTTTGCTACTGCAAACCCAGCTTTATGCAGCATGTCATATACAGATTCAACAGCTTTACGGGTAGCAGCATAAATGATGCCAGCTTCTGCTTCATTTGCCTTTACATATTTTTTAATATAAGCTTCTTTATTTTCACCAAGAAGGACTGAAAATGCTAAATTTTCCCGTGCAAAGCCTGTAACGAAAGTATTGCTCTTTTCAATCGATAATAGCTTTTGAATATCAGCACTTACTTCCTCCGTTGCTGTGGCTGTCAAAGCAATAACGGTTGGTTTGACATTCCATAAGTGCAGCAGCTGTTGGATAGACCGATAACTTGGACGGAAATCATGCCCCCATTGGGAAATACAATGCGCTTCATCGATTGCTAAAAGGGGCACTTTTATTTGTGCAAGCTCTGAACAGAAACGCTCATTTTCTAACCGTTCAGGAGCAATGTAAAGAAGTTTGATCTCCCCGTTACGCACTGCATACATCACATCCTGCACTTCATCATAGCTAAGTGAACTATTTATATAAGCTGCTTTTATCCCGCTAGAAACGAGCATATCAACTTGATCTTTCATTAGTGAAATCAAAGGTGAGATTACGACTGTTGTACCTTCTAAACATAGGGCAGGTATTTGATAACAGACCGATTTCCCCCCACCAGTAGGCATAATAACTAATGTATCTTGCTTCTGTAGTACATTTTCAATAATTTGTGACTGCCCTGTTCGAAAAGAACTATAACCGAAATACGTATTTAAATGTTTAATTGCTTCCTGTAACATAGCGCCTCCTAGTTTAAATTAGTTATTTATAATATATAGATTCATAAAAATACGAACCCCTAGTTTACATAATAAAATTATAAAATTTATTTTTTTCTTCTACCCTACTATATAATAAATACTATTTTATATGAAATAGGGAGTTTTTTGTTGAAAATTTCTTTTTCACCTGTTATTTCTTACAAACTTTATCAATTAAATTTTCAACTAATTAGTGTCGGATAATATGTAGTAAAATAAAATAGGAACTACCGTAGTAATCCCTATTTTTTAAACGACGCAATGATATAATTTTCATTTTTTGTGTTTATACAGCCTTTTAAAATCAAATTGTTATCTACGACAACTACTGTTTCGCAGCTAAAATTTGCAGTACCATTTGATACAGCTACTTTTTTATCTTCATGTTTTAAAGTCCATGTAAGTTTGTTTACAGATAATCTTATAGCGGCAAGATTTTTGCTTAAAAACATTTGTAGGCCAGGTAATGTTGAGTAAGCTGTTTCCTCATCAATTTGCATATGTGGAATTTTTTCATCGCCCAAAAATTCGACTGTTAAAAAATTTGCACCTATTAATTTAAATTGCTGCCCCACTTTAATAAATGTTAGTCTAATATCATTTTTCTTATCATCAATTCCATTTACGAAATAGTAAAAGCCATCTTTACGGGCTTCCTTTATTTCGAATTCATTAATTGATTTCGCTAAATATTGAACTTCTTGTAACAAATCATCTGACTGAATGAGTTTGGTCAATGCAGCTTCATCCCGATCGTTCACAAATTGATTAAGATGTTTGATTAAATTGACGGCTGCTGCTTTCAAATTGTCTTCATTATAGGTGAAAATATTTTTATTATAGTAACTTGTGAAATTTTCGATTGGCTGCTGTTGTGAATCTTTAAGCAGCTTATTATTTTTTTGTAGGCGCTCCTGCCAGTGTATTTTCTGATTGACAGCCTCATTTAATAACGTAACAATATGTTGTTTTTCTGCAATGACTTCTTTTTCGTTTCGCTGAGTTTCAAAAGTAGAAATAGGTTCTACTAAATAATCATAGCTATTTCTAATGTGGATAATTGCGATATTATGTTCTACATCAATGGCATACGTCTCGCCTAAATTTAAAAGATCATTATGTACAAGTGAATAAGGATGACTGGATACCTGCTCTGCATTTACCAACAGCCATTTATCGCGCTTTTCTTGCTTAATGACGTACCCTATTGTATTAGAAGTAGGCGTATATATTGGGACTTGGCTTTCCAGGGTCTTTATTTCTTCTATCGGCTCATTGGGCAGTGCTTCTCCCACCCACTTACTTTCCTCGGCTTTATCTGCACAGCCTGCTAAAAACAACACCATTAGTAAAAATAGCTTTTGCATACATTCTCCTAACAAATAATTATATTATGTAAACTAAATATCCATTTATAAAAAAAGAAGCGTCTGATTTATTCAGGCACTTCTACCATTATACTGATTTCTTCTGTTTTTGCATTATAAAAACGGATATTGACATAAGAATAAACAAAATAACGATAATCCATTTTGTAAAATAATGCGAAGTTGTCCAATCGTATACAAAGCCGATAATCAGTGGCGCAAACGCACTCATCATGAACCCACCCGATAATACCATTGAACTCCACTCATTCGCTTCTCGATTATTTTTTGCTTCATCTAGCGGTAACATAAGTCCTATCGGGAACAATCCGCTTAGAACAAATCCTAAAATAACCGCGCTTGTCCATATTGCCCATGTTGAATCGATAAAGAAGATTGCTGAGCCGATAATTCCAATAACAATTAAACTGTGCAACCAAATTATACGATCCGGATAACGATTGATTAAAGATGGGATTAAAATATTACCGACTAATTGGACTACTGTCATTAGTGTTAAAACAGACCCTGCTGTTAATAAAACCATCCCCTGTTCTAACGCCATAGAAGTTAACCAAGTTGTTAAACTAAAAAACAAAGAAGTCTGGAGCCCAAAATAGATCAAAATCGTCCAAGCTAATTTATTTCTCCACGGATTTCTTGCTAGATTCTTCTGTTCTGTACCAGACTTCTGCATTGGTGCATCCTTTACAAACGCGAACCAGCAAATCATTGCGACAATTGCTAACAATCCCCATATACCAAGTGATAAAGCCCAATTACCATCAAAGCTTTTGTAAAAAACACCTGTAAATCCCGCGCTAATTGCTGCACCAAATCCCGTTGCAAATGAATAGACCCCAATGACCGGTTCCATTCTAGTCGGGAATTTTTGTTTTATATAAGCATTAATAATCGGACTAATAATAGAAATCGCAAAACCAGCTAAAAAGCTTGTAGTAAGAAGCGCACTATAGCTTGAAAAGAAAATACGTGTAACAGTAGCAAGTCCTATTAAAGCAGTTAATAGTGTTATCGACAGCCGGTACCCATACTTTTTTTGTATAGGTACTGCTAAAGGTGCAAATAATCCCATACAAAATACGGGAATTGACGTTAATAAGCTCATTTGTGTGCTTGAAACTTGTAACGATTCCCTAATAGTAGATAAAATTGGTCCAACTGAAGTGACAGCAGGTCGTAAATTTATTGAAACAAGAAAAATAGCCAAAATCATAAGACCGGTACTCCACTTTGATCTTTGTTTCATGTAACTTCCCCGTTTCTCTATACATTCGTAGCTAGTAAACCATAAAATAAAAAGTCTGCCAACTTAAATTTTTTTTCAATCGATGGAATTGTAGATTTTCATAAGCGCCGTTATTTAATTTAGCTTTAAGTCATGCTATAATAGAAACATTGTGTGCAAAAGAGAATTCTCTTTTTTTAGCAATCCAAAATACAACGAAACAATTCAAGGAGGTACCTGCATGATTCAAGTATCAGGTGTAGGTCTACGTTACGGTGACCGTAAATTATTTGACGATGTAAATATTAAATTCAACCCAGGTAACTGTTATGGCCTAATCGGTGCAAACGGTGCTGGTAAATCAACTTTTTTAAAAATTTTATCTGGTGATATTGAGGCACAAGAAGGCCACGTATCAATGGCTAAAGATGCACGTCTTTCAGTATTAAAGCAAAACCACTTCGAGTACGATGAATTCAACGTATTAGATACGGTTGTTATGGGTAATAAACGTCTTTGGGAAGTAAAAGCCGAAAAAGACGCAATCTATATGAAACCTGAAATGACAGACGAAGACGGTATGCGTGCAGCTGAACTTGAAGGCGAATTCGCTGACATGAACGGTTGGGAAGCAGAATCTGATGCTGCCACTCTTTTAAACGGTTTAGGTATCGGCGACGACCTGCACTATATGTTAATGGCTGACTTAGAAGGTTCTGACAAAGTAAAGGTTTTACTTGCACAGGCTCTATTCGGTAAACCGGATGTTTTACTTCTGGATGAGCCGACAAACCACTTGGACTTAAAAGCGATTAAATGGTTGGAAGAGTTTTTAATTAACTTCGAAAACACTGTAATCGTTGTATCCCATGACCGTCACTTCCTAAATAAAGTATGTACACATATTGCTGACTTAGACTTTGGTAAAATTCAGCTTTATGTTGGGAACTACGATTTCTGGTATGAGTCAAGTCAATTAGCGCAAAAAATGATGGCTGACCAAAACAAGAAAAAAGAAGAAAAAATTAAAGAATTAAAAGAATTCGTTGCACGTTTCTCTGCAAACGCATCAAAATCTTCTCAAGCAACGTCTCGTAAAAAAATGCTTGATAAAATTGAGCTGGATGATATCCGTCCTTCAAGCCGTAAGTACCCGTTCATCAACTTCCAAGCTGGTCGTGAAATCGGGAATGACGTATTAACAGTTGATGGCTTAACTGCTTCACAAGATGGCGAAATATTATTCAAAGACATTCGCTTCTCAATGAACAAAGAAGATAAAATTATCCTTTTAGGTTCACCAAATGCAAAATCTGCATTTATGGATATTTTAATGGATCGTAAACAAGCAGATGCCGGTACGTATAAATGGGGTGTCACAACATCTCAAAGCTACTTCGAAATGGATCATGACCAATATTTCGGAGGCAATGAAAAGTCATTAGTTGAATGGTTACGCCCTTATTCTCCGGAAGATGAAACTGAATCGTTCTTACGTGGTTTCTTAGGCCGTATGCTATTCTCTGGTGAAGAAGTGAAGAAATCCCCTGCTGTACTTTCAGGTGGAGAGAAAGTTCGCTGTATGCTTTCAAAAATGATGCTTTCAAATTCGAACGTATTATTATTGGATGAACCAACGAACCACTTAGACTTAGAATCCATTCAAGCACTGAATGAAGGTTTAATCCGCTTTAAAGGCGCGATGATCTTTACATCACATGACCACCAGTTCATTCAAACAATTGCTAATCGCGTAATTGAAATCCGTGAAGACGGTTCAATTTTAGATAAGCCATTAACATACGATGAATACTTAGAGTGGAAAGATGCTCAAGGCTTATCTTAAGATAGAAAATAAAAAAGAAGGTGTGCAGCGTAGCTGTACCCTTCTTTTTTGTATTTTTATCGACTTACTCTCTAATTGACCGTTCAAAAATATCGAGAATTTCAAGTAATTGCTTCTTCTTATTTTCATCCGCTTTAAGCTGGTCAAGTTTTTCTTTGTATTCTGTCATTGAATACCGGGAAAGTACCGGTAAGTCATACGTTTTTACAAGTAAATCAAAAAGTGTTTGCTGTTCTTCTGTTAACCAACTATGAAGTGCGTAAATATTTACGAAAATATACTGCCCCTCATCGTTTAAACCAATAGGAGGCGCATATTCCGATAAAGAAAACGAAAATTCAGGCTGTGGTTCAAGTGGTTCGACAACCTCAGTTAGCTGCATATCCCACATTTTTTGAAATTGGTCTTCCCATAATAAATCTGCCGCTGTTCTGTAGCGCGCTTCAATCCAGCCCTTATTATAACGACCATCAGGATCAATACCAATATTCTGATCTTTCATTAATTGTAAAAGCAGTTCATATTCTTCTTTCACTAATAAATAATCATTGATATAGGCAGACAAAGGAATTTCAAATGTCTGTAATAAATCATCTATATACTTTTTAAAAGAAGGATTTTGTAATTGTTCGTTTAAAGATTTTTCAAGTTTTGCACGCGTACTTGAACGGATTGTTTCATCTAATTCAATTCCAAAATCCTGTTTCAAATAATTAAATAAAGCGTACATCGCAACAATTTCTTCATGGGCAATTCGAAAAGCATAGAATTTTTTGGGAATTTCTTCCTCACGGTAATAATATTCATGCTCATACAGCTGTAATGTAATATCTTTATGCTTTCGTAATTGATTAACGTCAAACATAGGAATTTCATTAAACTCATAATTTGTCACTTCACCAATATCCCAATCAATTGTCCGCTCCGCGATTTCAAATATTTCCATCAACTCGTTCGCAATTGCTTTATTTTCAGAATCTGGTGCTGCTTCTTGCTGTAATGCATCTTTGTATAGATTAAAATTATACCGCCCCAATTCATGTAAATTATATTGTTTTTTTATAACGTAAAGAAAATCCCGCTGTTCCATTGTTAGATCAGATTCACTAAATTCTTTTGAAGCAAAAATTGGTTCACCAGCTAGATTTTTAGTGAAATTAAAAAAATTACTGTCGATTGCGAACGGCAAATCGAATTTCGGATGATCAGGCTCTATATGGATAAGCTTGCTTTCCGCCAAATATTCCAAGTAATCAAAGGAAATCCCCATTTTTTTCTGATAGAGCGATTGCTGATCACTACTCGGATAGCTAAACAAGCCACTTTCATCCTGAACGAGACCCTTATTACTGGAAAACATGTCTTCTTTTAAAAGATCATGTTCTGTATTAATTAATAAGTATTGCTCGATATAGTCCTGATTGCTTATATTAAGCACTTGGAACATGGTTTCGAGATAAGGTTTTAATAAAGGGTCCTGCAAATCCTTCGTAAGTTGTTCTTCTAAAAGTTCTCGTTGTAATTGACGCTTTTCATCACTTAAGGTGATATTTTGTTGCTGCAAATAATCGATCAGAGCATATTTATTTATTGCATCATTTAACGCATAAAATGTTACAGCTTCTTTCGATTGCATTCGATGATCTCGGTAAAATAGCTCATACTGGTGAATTTTTAAGTAGATCTCGCTTATCGGTCTAAAATTATCCCCACTGTCCGCAAGGGTGTTCTTTTGCTCGTTTGTTTCTTTAGTTTGTTTTTGCCAATAAGACATTCCGAACACACCGGCAATGATAAATATAACAATCGCTATCCACTTTATTAATGAGGTATTTTTTATATTGACTTCATTAAAATTTCGTATTGATAACTCATCCCTTCATTTTCGTTTTTCCAAATTATAAATTCATCACCATAACAGGAGGAAGATAATAGACTACGGCAAAACAGTGCTAAAACTACGTAATATGTGTTTTTAGCACTGCATTTATCGCAGTTTCCGAGGCACATTGCCCTCGTTTAAAATATTAGAACAAAAGTGCTGAAGCGTCCGACCAACGCTTTATCAGATAGAAAGCACCTTATTTTTACTGAAAAAACTAATTTGCTATCAAAGCATTAGTTTTCAATAACGGAATATTTTACCGTTATTTAAATGATGTTGTTCATTTTGGAATAAATAAGGGAACGTTTTACCGTTATTTTAAATAAAAGCTCAAAATTTCATGTTTTTTAGGTCAATAACGGAAATTTCTTCCCTTATTCTTACTGATTTTTATATTATTTTCAAAATAACGGAAATACCTTCCTCTATTTACCTCATTATGCAATTCAATATCCTTGAAGCCGCCTAACACACCTTTATCGCAGCAGTACGGGCTAAATTAGAAAATATTATTTTTTCAATTTTGTTACCCCTAATTATAGCGATAAACCAAATTATAACATTATATGTAAAAATATGCTAAACACATAAAAAAGCTGCGTATCAATTGATACGCAGCTTAGGATTTTCAAGATTATAGTTTTGTAACGTTCTCTGCTTGTGGTCCGCGGTTGCCATCTACAACGTCGAATTCCACTTGTTGACCTTCGTCTAATGTTTTGAAACCGTCACCTTGAATAGCAGAGAAATGTACGAATACATCATTTTCCCCTTCTACTTCAATAAAGCCAAAACCTTTTTCTGAATTAAACCATTTTACTGTACCTTGTTTCATATTGTATACCTCCGAAAATAAAAGTTAACAATTTAAATGTCCCAAAAAATAAAAAAACACACATTACAAGAGCACCGATCAACTAACTCGATTACTGTTTGTAATATGTGAATCCATTGTATTCGGTCAAACATTTCAATTGTTAAATACAGTATATATTCGGCGTTATTTCCTGTCAATTAGAATTATTTAAATTATAAAAATTTTGATTTAAGTAGAAATTACCTCAGGAGTTAATATTATAATACCGTGATAAATTTGATTATCTTCATCACATGCTTCACAGAACTCACATTCTTCTTCAGACCAAAATGCATAAAAGCGGTCATTTTTGTATGCTTCAAACTCATATTTTTCGCGGAATTGTGCAAGTAACTGATTAAATGCTATTAGGAATTGTTGTTCTGTCTCAAATTTTTCAACAGATACAATATGTTCTTCCCACCCGTCAAATTGCCACCAAGGCTCATAATCTGCTTTCATATATATAATTTGATACATAAACATTTTCCTTTCTTTATAAGACCATTCTATACAGAGAACATGAATATGTCTAATAATCGATATTTTCATATGATACTGCAATTGATACGACAAGTAATAGTATAAATTTATTAAAATGGGATGATTGAATTTTTAAAGAACCTCACACAATATTCCTTAGCAGCTTTTATCGTTTTCAAACATTTTACTTTGTTATTTGAACAAAAACTTGATACGATTAGAAAAAGACTTTCTTTTTTTTATTTGTGAAAGAATTAAAGTCTGAAACTTTTTATCGTTTCAAACGTATCAATAGTATCGAGTAAAGGAGGTACGAAAATGCTTGGTCCTATAAATTTTCTTACAAGACACTTAATAAACTTTTTAGTCTTCTCAACTGCTCTAACGCTTACTTTTGTAAATTTATCGGGTATAGCGACGATGCTTGCACTACCTCTTGGAGTAGGTGCCTATCTCATTAGCAATAAGGTGACATTGGGCATTCAGAAAACTACTCAAAGTAAAAAGCTGGGGCTGTCAAAATCCGAATACAATTTAATTGAAGCACAAATTAAACAGGCCCGTGCACATATTCAGGCATTGAATCAGCAGTATATCCGTGTACGTTCTGTACGCTCATTTAAACAAATAAATGAAATGTCTAAATTATCAAAACGCATAATCAATATTGTTCAGACTAATCCCCAAAAGTTTTATGCAGTAGAAGATTTCTTTTATGCACATTTACCTTCAGCTGTTGAGCTGTCGGATAAATATACATTATTAACAAAGGAGCAGGTTCCTGGTACGGATGTACATTTAGCTCTGGAAGATACGCGAAAAACATTAAAGGAGCTTCAAATAACGATGGAATCCGATTTGAAGAGTGCTTTATCTTCAGATATCGAAAACTTAAAAATCGAACTTGACTTTGCTAAAATGTCGAATGAAAAACGTAAAGATCGATTAAAAATCGGCGGTGAGTAACAAATGAATATGACGAATAATCCATTTGATGCCTTTACAACAAGTGAGAATACAGACTTACAAGTAAGTAAAGAACAATTTGCGGTGAACGTTGCGAACAATGCAGCCTCACCGCTTTTCGCATCATTATCAAATCAAATGAAGCAAAGGGTATTACAACTAGCGCAAAATTTGGAACCAAAACAATATGAAGATGTTCTTGCATTTGGTCTGCCCGCACAGGAAGCATTAAAGAAATTTACTTCCCAAATGTTGCAATACATCCAGCGAAAAGATGTCCGAAAAGTGGGTGAAGTATTATCGGATTTAATGCAGCATTTAGAAATGATAGATCCGGATGCTTTGATCGAGCAGGAAAAAGGTTTTTTTGCAAAGTTATTTAACCGTTCCAAGCAGTCTATTCAGGAAATTATGACTCATTATAATAAATTAAGTAAAAGAATAGACCGATTAAGTATTCAATTAGAATATAATCAAAGTGCCCTACTGAACGATTACCAGTTTTTAAATAAATTATATGCAATGAATGAGGAATACTTTCAAGAAATCAATATTTATATTGCGACTCTTGAAGTAAAAAAACAGCATATGAGGGATGTTGTATTGCCTGCCCTTCAACAAGAGGTAGTAGAAGGTCAAAACCCTTTTAAACAGCATGAACTGAAAGATTTGGAAATGCAAATTGAATGGATTGACCGCCGTATGTATGATTTAGAGCTTTCGCGGGAAGTTTCCATCCAATATGCTCCCCAAATCCGTATGATCCAACAAACAAATCAACTGTTAATCGAAAAGATTCAAAGCTCTATTATGACGACTATTCCTCTATGGCAGTCCCAAATAGCCATGTTATTGAATATGAACAACCAGCGTCGCGCTATGCAATCACAGGAACGTCTGATGAATGCATCAGAGCAATTAATGCGCAAAAACGGTAAGATGCTCGAAGCTTCCAGTAAAGCAGCAAAACGTCCTGCACTATCACATAACGATGTTGACCGCTTTAAACAAACTCAGCTTCAACTATTGCATGATATCGAAGACACGTTGCGTATGCACGTGAAAACAGATGAAAAGCGCCATGAGATCGAACATATTATTTTAGAGCAAAAATAAAAAACGGGTACGTAAAAGACATTATAGCCTTTTACGTACCCATTATTTTTAAGCAAAATACTCTTTGTAGAATCCGCCAACTTCACCTGTGTTATCAATAACAAAGATGAATTCTTCCGTCTCATTCTTCACTTCATATTCCTTGCCTACTGTTAATACATTTGATACTAAATACTTTGATGCATCCGTATGTACACATTTTACTGTACGAATCGTAGGTGCATCTTTCCATTTTAAATGTAGCATGCTGTTCCCTCACTTTTAACAAATATCTATACTCTTCTATTTTATATGATTTTACCGCTATAGGAAAGCCTCGATCGTATAAAAAACGGTAAGCGCCAATAATTGATAGAAACAATAGTACATGTTAAACTCACATTCAGAGGTGGAATTTATGGCATTTGGTAGTGTTCCAATGTGGTTTTTTGCAATAGCAATTGCATTTGCCGTTGTCTTTATACTTATTAGTGAATGGAATTCAAGAAAGTAAAGCTAGGCAAAAGAAAAACAAGGGTGTGTTCCGGATTAAGTTATCCGGAAACCTCCTTGTTTTTTGCTAATAAACTATTTTTATAGATGAATTACTATTTTTAACGCAACGTACGCTTTAAAAATTCCTTCGTCCGTTCATGACTTGGATTTACAAGTATTGCTTCCGGTGACCCTTCTTCTACAATGACCCCTTTATCCATAAAGACGATGCGGTCTGATACTTCTTTTGCAAATTCCATTTCATGCGTTACAATCAGCATTGTATTTCCCTGATCAGCGAGATGACGCATTACTTTCAATACTTCCCCTACCATCTCCGGATCGAGTGCAGAAGTCGGTTCATCAAATAACATTACATCCGGATCCATCGCTAAAGCACGTGCTATAGCAACACGTTGTTTTTGGCCACCAGATAAATGCTTTGGCTTTGCGTTTTTATAGGCACTCATACCAACAAGCTCCAGGTACTTCATCGCATTTTGCTGTGCCTCTTCTTTTGAACGCTTCAACACTTTTATTTGTCCGACTACGCAGTTATTAAGTACGTCTAAGTTATTGAATAAATTAAACTGTTGAAAGACCATTCCTAAATGTGTACGGTACTTTTCTATATGGTGTCCATCATTTAATATATTTTCTCCGTTATATATGATTTCTCCGGCTGTAGGCGTTTCGAGCAAGTTAATGCATCGTAACAATGTCGATTTCCCAGAACCAGAAGATCCGATTAATGTGACAACTTCCCCTTTATTCACCTGGAAGTTAACATCTTTTAATACTTCATGGTCACCGAATTTTTTATTTAAATGGTTAATGTCAATTACAACTGTCATATTTTATTTACCATCCTTTTCTAGCTTATTGCCTGTAATGAGCTCCACTTTATAGGAAGCAGGTCCATCCATCTTCTTCTCAAACAGTAATAAGAACCTTGTTACGGTAAATGTCATAATGAAGTACAATACCGTTGCAATAAAGAATGCTTCGATATATTTATAGTTGCTTCCGGCTATTGAGTTCGCAGTGAAAAATAGTTCCACGACGGAAATAACACTTAATACGGAAGAATCTTTTATATTCATAACGAACTGGTTGCCTGTAGCAGGTAATATATTGCGCGCTACTTGTGGAATGACAATATGTAACATCGTTTGAAGATGATTCATGCCAATCGCCTGAGCTGCCTCAAATTGCCCTTTATCGATTGATACAATACCACCTCGTACATATTCAGCCATATATGCCCCTGTGTTTAAAGTTATAACAACAGAAGCTGCTAAAAAACGGTCAATATCAATCCCTAAGTAAACGAGACCATAAAACACAACCATCGCCTGTACCATCATTGGGGTCCCTCTGAAAATCTCAACATATGAAGTTAAAATAAAGTTAAATACTTTCAAAATAATCGTTTTTATATTTCTTTTACGTTGTGGAATCGTATGCATAATACCGATAAAAAATCCGATAAGTGTTCCACAAATTGTTCCGATAATCGCTAATAGAAGTGCAGTCCAAGCTCCACGTACGAATAAATCCCAGTTATTCGTAAACAAGTTCCATGATGATTCCAAAAATGCCATAGTCTTGTCCTCCAATTCTTTCTTATTAATACTCTATATGTATTGGGTAATGATAATAGAAAAAGGTTGTCTCCCGTTTGCCGGCAAGACAACCTTCATAAAAAATAATTGCAACACGATTATTGTGCTGCTGGTTGATTTGCAATTGCGTCTTCCATTAATTGTTGACGCTCTTCTTCCGAAATTTCAGCCAATACTTTGTTAATTTGTTCACGTAAATCAGATCCCTTTTTCAACCCTACTGCTACAGCTGTTGACGCTTCATCTGCTTCGAAGTTTGGTTCTGGAACGATATACTTTATGTTGTTTAATGCCATCTCAGCAGAAATCCCTTCCGGACGTTCAGAAACGTAGCCATCGATTGCACCTGATTGTAATTGGACACGCATTGCACCAAAGTCAGTTGCTGCAACCTGCTTATTTACACCTTCGATTTGATCGATTACGTCATAGTGTGTCGTCGATTGCTGACCTGTAATTTTTGCACCTGAAAAATCAGCTAATGCTGTTGCATTCGCATATGGACCATCTTCTTTTACTACGATTACATAATCACTTGTATAATAGTTTTCTGTGAAATCTATTGCTTCCATACGATCAGGCATTGGCGACATACCTGCAATTACTAAATCAATTGCTCCAGATTGTAGAGAAGGAATTAAACCATCCCAGTCCGTTTTTACAATTTTCAATTCCATATCCAAGCCTTCAGCAATCTTTTTTGCGATTTCTACATCATAGCCTGCTGCATATTCTTTCGAACCATCAATCGGTACGCCACCGTTTGAATCGCCTTTTTGCGACCAGTTAAACGGTGCATAACCAGCTTCCATACCAACCTTTAATACTTTCTTGTCAGAACCAGTTGATTTTTCATCATCTGTACCACATGCTGCAAGTACAAATATTGTCATCATTGCGGTAATGACCATTAATAATTTCTTTTTCAAGTTAACTCTCCCCTTAATAAATGTATTTCAGGCTTTTAGAAATGAAAAAAAACGACCAAAAAGGATATCCTTAGGTCGTTTACATTCACGATTAGCCCAAATCCTCTACAGTTCCCAATATGAGATAGCACACCTCAATCATCCGGGAAGAAGATTGAGACAGTCCTGCAATTATTTATTACAGACCCAGCGCTGTTAAATCGAGCTATAACAACACTTCGGCGATATTTCCTTCTTTTATACTTCACTGTCAGCTCAATGACTCCATACAAAACTATTAAATACCGCACCTCTACCTCACTAAGCTGTGAGGTTTTGTTATTAAATTAATAGTTTAAGTTTAACATTATTCTAACTTTTCCGTCAACACTCATTTTTCTGAAATTTAAAGGAAAAAAGCTAATTCGCAATATACATTACGAATTAGCTTTCAATGTTTTAATTATGAATTTAATAATAAATCTTCTGGGTTTTCGATCATTTCTTTAACTGTTTTTAAGAAGCCAACAGAATCTTTACCATCGATAATACGGTGGTCGTAAGATAATGCTACATACATCATTGGGCGAATTTGAACTTCACCGTTAACAGCTACTGGACGGTTAACGATAGAGTGCATACCTAAAATACCAGCTTGAGTACCATTCATGATTGGTGTAGACATTAATGAACCGAATACACCACCGTTAGTGATAGTGAATGATCCACCAGCCATGTCGTTTAAGCCTAATTTTTTGTCGCGTGCTTTACCAGCTAATTCAGCGATGTTTTTCTCGATTTCAGCAAAGTTCTTAGCGTTAGCATCACGAACTACTGGTACTACTAAACCTTCTTCAGTTGATACAGCGATACCGATATCGAAGAAGTTGTTTAAGTGAATTTCGTCACCGTTAATTTGAGCATTAACGTATGGATATTTTTTAAGTGCTGCAACTACTGCTTTTGTGAAGAATGACATGAAACCTAATTTAATGTCATTTGCTTTCACGAATTGTTCTTGTTTGCGTTTACGTAAAGCCATGATGTTAGTCATGTCGATTTCGTTGAACGTAGTTAACATTGCAGTTGATTGTTTAACTTCTAATAAACGTTTTGCAATTGTTTGACGACGACGGCTCATTTTTTCAACAGTTACACGATCAGTGTCACCTGCTGGAGTGAAGATCATTGGACCATTTCCAACTGGAGCTGCAGTTGCTTGTGCAGGTGCTGCAGGCGCTGTGCCATGAGCTGCTACATCTTGAACACGTACACGACCTTGAGGATCTACTGGAGAGATCGCTGCTAAGTCAATGCCTTTTTCACGAGCTAATTTACGAGCTGCTGGTGAAGCAATTACTCGCTCACCTGAAGTTTCTTCAACTGCTACTGGAGCTGGAGCTGCTGCTGCTTTAGGAGCTTCTTCTTTTGCAGGTGCAGCAGGAGCTGGTGCTTCCTCTTTTGCTGCAGGTGCTGGAGCTGCGCCTTCGCCAGCTTCAACTACTGCGATTACTTGTCCTACTAATACAGTATCGCCTTCTTCAGCTAAAATTTGAGTTAATACGCCTGCTTCTTCAGAGATGATTTCAGCGTTTACTTTATCTGTTTCTAATTCTACGATGAATTCGCCTTTTTCTACGCGATCTCCAACTTTTTTAACCCACTGGGCAATTGTGCCTTCAGTAATTGATTCTGCTAATTCAGGGACTTTAATTTCAGCCACGTTCATATCCTCCTTTTATTACGCTATACAGTTATTGTATAGCAAGCTACCCCTACCTTGTATAGAAGTAGCTCGGTATCAATCAATCGATTATATTATTTTTCAAGTGCTTCGTTAACTAATTTCGCTTGAGCTGCTTTATGTGAATCGCCATCACCTTCAGAAGTTGAGCTCATTGCAGGACGACCTACATAGCGAACTTTTTTGCCTTCAGCAATTTCATATAAAGTTTCAAGAACATAAGTCCATGTACCTTGGTTTTTTGGTTCTTCCTGTACCCAAACAATTTCTTTCACATTTGGGAAACGAGCGATAATATCTTTCACTTGTTGTGCTGGGAATGGGTAAACTTGTTCAACACGAACGATGTGTAAGTGGTCAAAACCTTCACCATCTTTTACACGCTCTGCTAAATCAATCATTACTTTACCTGTACCAAGTACTACTTTTTCTACAGCTTCAGCATTTTTACCTAAACCTGGCTGTTCAATTACTTCCTGGAAACGACCAGTTGCAAGTTGTTCAGCAGTCGCTGCAGCTAATGGGTGACGTAATAATGATTTTGGAGAAACCACTACTAATGGACGTACACCTTCAGTACCTAATAATGCAGCTTGACGACGTAATAAGTGGTAGTAGTTACCTGCGTTAGAGCAGTTTGCTACGAACCAGTTATTTTCAGCTGATAATTGTAGGAAACGTTCCATACGGCTAGATGAGTGCTCTGGACCTTGACCTTCATAACCATGTGGTAATAAAAGTACGAAACCAGATTTTTGACCCCATTTAGAACGAGCACTTGAGATGAAGTTATCAAACATTACTTGTGCCATGTTTGCAAAGTCACCGAATTGTGCTTCCCATACAGATAGTACGTTTTCGTTTTCTAAATTATAACCATATTCAAACCCTACAACACCCGCTTCTGTAAGTGGTGAGTTGTAAACTGTGAATGAAGCATTTGCACCTTCAACATGGTGTAATGGTGTAAATTCAGCACCATTGTTTTTGTCATGTAATACTAAGTGACGTTGAGAGAAAGTACCACGTTGTGCATCTTGACCAGTAAAACGAACCGGTGTGCCGTCTTGTGTAATTGTTGCATATGCTAATGTCTCAGCATGACCCCAGTCAATTTTACCTTCAGTAAATGCATCACGACGTTTTGCTAAAATTTTACCTAATTTGTTTTGTGGTTCGAAACCGTCACCAAATACAAGTAGGTCTTCATTCACTTTAGCTAAACGCTCTGCATCGACTTTCGTGTCAATTTCAGGGAATTCAACTTTTAACTCTTCAGGCATTTCAATAGATGTATGTTCGTCTTTTTCTGCCATTGCCTTAACATGGTCATAGGCAGCTTGCATTTCTGCATAAATGCTTGTATCCAATGCCTTAACTTCATCTGCAGATAAAATACCTGCTTCAGCTAGCTGTGCACCATATAATGCTCGGATTGGCTCATGTTTTGCTACTAATTTATATGTTTCAGGGTTTGTTACTGTCGGATCATCTGTTTCATTATGACCGTAGCGACGGTAACCAATCAAGTCGATTACGATATCTTTTTTAAACTTAGCACGGTATGCCGCTACAAAACGACCTACAGCTGCTACTGTTTCAGGGCTATCTGCATTCACATGGATTACAGGAATATCATAGCCTTTTGCTGGATCTGATGAGTAGTTTGATGAACGAGAATCATGTAATTCAGTTGTGAAACCGATCATGTTGTTCGCGATAATCTGTACAGTACCACCAGTTTTAAAGCCAGCTGTTTGAGAGAAGTTAAAGCCTTCAGTTACAATCCCTTGACCTGCAAATGCTGCATCACCGTGAAGAATAATACCCATTGCAGAAGATGGATCATGCTTAGCAACGCCCGGTTTAGAAGTATCATCTTGTGCAGCGCGCACAGAACCGATTACAAGCGGGTTACCTACTTCTAAGTGAGAAGGATTGTATGCTAATTTCACATTCAAGCCAGAATCATGTGTGTAAGATGCACCCATGTGATACTTAACGTCACCAGTCCAGCCTTTAGTAATTTGTAAGCGGCCATCTTCCGGTAAGAAAAGTTCATTTGAAACGTGTGCGAAATCTGAGAACATCATATCGTATGGTTTTTTCAGAACGTGAGTCAGTACGTTTAAACGACCACGGTGAGCCATACCGATGCGTACATTTTTAACACCATTTGATTCAGAAGCCTTAATGATTTCATCTAATAAAATGATTTGTGTGTCTAAACCTTCTCCAGAGAAGCGTTTTTGACCAACGAATGTTTTATGGATGAATTTTTCAAAGTTTTCAATACGTGTTAAACGTTCCAACACGGCTTTCTTTTCTTCTGGAGTTAAAGAGGCTTTAAATGCTCCTCCTTCAATTTGTGCTTCGATCCAAGCACGCTCTTCCGCGTTTTGTAAATGTGCAACTTCTACCCCTACTTTATCTGTATAAACAGACTTCAAGTAATCAATTGCTTCTTTACCGTTAGTAACGCCTGCAGGGACATTTGCAAAAAATACTGATGCAGGAATGGCCTGAAGATCTGCTGCCGTTAAATTGAATACGCTTTCTTCAATGCGTGAAGTGTCTAATTGACGATTTTTTAATGGGTACAAATCTGCTGCTAAATGACCATATTCACGAATAGATTCTGCCAATTTAACTGCTGCTAATACTTTTTTGTAGTCTCCAGTACCTGCTACAGCTGCTGTTGCAACTGGTTGTTGACCATCTGCAAATACAGGACCACCGTAAGCTTGGAATAACTGTACTAATTCCGGTTCAACTTCTTCAGGAGATTGCAGGAATAAGTCGTATTGCTCTAATACATAACCTAAGTTAGGACCAGAGAATGCTGACCATGGAGAACCTGCAGGTAATACATTGTTCGACATGAAAATAACCTCCAAATTTTGCCTTATGGCTGTTCCAATAATTTACTTAGAAAGAAATAATTTTATATACCACAATATAAAAATTATTATCCTTCTGCTGTTGATAATAAAGTATTACTTTTTTATCTACCAAAATAAATCAAATAATATTTTACCACTCTTCCACATAGACTAAAAGCACATTATAAAAGGGGGAAGAACGTTTTTTCCATCTCAATCTTACTACTCTTCACAAAAAATACAACTCTTTTTATAAAAATTAGCATATTTTTTCTTGAACTATTGAAATAATAAATAGATTGACTAAAATTATTCTATTTTTTGTGGAATTTCAGGGAAAAAATAGTGCCTTTTTGTAAAGTACTATCCACTTTCATCAAGATTCGGTATTTATCGACAAGCATTTTTGTGATACTTAAGCCGAGTCCCGTACCAGCCACATGATTAGTACGTGATTCATCAACCCGATAAAAACGATCAAAAATATACGGTAAATGCTCCTTTGAAATGCCGAGCCCATTATCTTCTATTGTTACTAATATTGTTGTGTCCGTATCGTTATAAAGAATGTTTATTTGAAGATTTGGCACATTGCTATTATATCGTATACTATTACTCATAATATTTCTAAAGATTTGCGCTAGCGCATGTTCGGTTACTGCAGCATCTGCCCTCTGTCCTACAACAGATAAATTAAATTGTGTCTCTGGGTATAACTGTAGCAATTCTTCTTTCACCTGTTCATAAACTTCTTCTATATTTGCTGCCGCAGATACGTCAGCTTCCTCCCGGCGAGCCAGTTGCAATAATTCCTCAATCATCTTTTTCATCCGCGTAATTTCCGATAAGGATGTAGTTAATGACTCCATCAAAATCTCCGGGTCATTTTTTCCCCAGCGTTTAATTAATGATAAATGACCTTCGATAACCTGGATCGGTGTCCGCAGTTCATGGGAGGCATCAGCAACGAATTGTTGTTGCTTTGTAAACGAAATTTCAAGCTCATTCATTAACGTACGATACATCTGAAGTAATTCCCCTAATTCATCATGTGCTGAGTAATCGAATTGTGGCTGTGCTTTAAACCCATTATTTCTCACTAAATGCATTGCATCCCTCAATTGGACAATTGGTCTAACTAATACATTTGCTAAATAATAGCTGATTGAAACAGAGAAGAGTATTGCACCAAATCCGACAATGAGTATGGTAGTCAGTATATAATTCATCATCGAATGGAATGTCGTCAACGGATGAATGAGCTGCATAATTCCTTGAAATTGTCCAATTCGTACCGCTCTGTGGATGACATAACCTTCTGTACCATCAATTGATTGTTTCTCTATAATAGTTGAAAAATAATTCATTTCTCCGGCAGGAAAATCCGCAGCAGATGTTACATCATTTATCCGCATAATTTCAATACCATCCAAATTAAAAATACGAACGGTTTGCTCCTGGGTCAAAATTGCTTTCATTAAAGCTGAATTATTTTGCAGTTTCTGTATTGTAACAGTGTTCTCCTGTGCTTCAAAAAAAGTGGACATATCATCTATTGTACGTAGTGCATTTTTTTCTTCATTATTAATAAGCCAAGTTTGTAATGCTACATACAGTACAATTGAAATGAGAGCATAACTTATAAAAATTGTTACACCTACAGCAAGCATCCACTTTGATTTTAAGGATAAATGCATTTGTTTTATATATCCTTTTTTCATCCGCGCATCACATATCCTACCCCACGAACTGTTTCGATATACGGGTCATTGTTTGTTTGAAGTTTCGTTCGTAGATGCCGTATATATACATCGACCACATTCGTTTCTACTTCAGTATCAAACCCCCAAACAGTTTCTAGAATAAGCTCACGAGTACATACATGATTTTTATTTTCCACAAGCAACTTTAATAAATCAAATTCCTTCCGGGTAAGCTCAATTTTATTATTTTCAAACAGCACTTCATAAGCATCGACATCTATTTCTAAATCACGTACGACCAATTGTTTGGAAGTATGAGTATGCTTTACCCTTCTTAATATAGAACGAATCCTTGCGAGCAACTCCTCAATAGCAAATGGTTTCACAATATAATCATCCGCCCCTGCATCCAGTCCCGCCACACGGTCCATCACTTCATCACGTGCAGTAATTAAAAGAATCGGTACATCATTTGTCTTTCTGATTCTGCGGCATACTTCGATCCCATTTAACTGAGGCAACATCACGTCTAATAAAATACAATTAAACTTTTCACTTTGCGCTAATTCAAGACCAGTTCTCCCATCATAAGCGACCATTGTTTCAAAGTGTTCGTGTTGAAGTTCCAACTCTAAAAAACGAGCGATACTCTTTTCGTCTTCAATGATTAATATTTTTTGACTCATGCCTTTCCCTCTCTCAATCAAATAATATGTATTCTTACCATCTAGTTTACCATTTGTATTTTAAATAAAAAAAGATACGGAATAAATTTTCCGTACCTCCCATTAACTATTCCGTTATACGTTACTAATACAATATTGATATTGCGGGGACTGTTTTGCTTGATATAATGCCTGGTCTGCCAAATCAATGAGCTCATCCAGGGATTCGCTATGCTGCGGGTAAATGGAAATCCCTATAGATACAGTAGGAGAGAAATGCACCCCTCTTATTCTCCATCCAATTTCCAAGTTTTCTTGAATGCGATTCATTATTTGTTCAATTTGAACCGTACGCTCTATTTCGGAATTTGATAGCCCAGTAAATACAATTAAAAATTCATCTCCGCCTAATCTTACGACTAAATCTTCTTGTCGCACACTTTTAACGAGTGAATTGCCAAACTGTATTAAAAACTCATCCCCTACATCATGCCCATGTAAATCATTCACCTGTTTAAAGTTGTCACCGTCTAAATAGAAGATGGCAAGACTCGTATCAGCATGCTTCGCTTCACTTTGAATCAGAGGGAAATCTTTGTATAGTTTTCTGCGGTTGCCAAGTTGCGTTAAACTATCATGATAAGCCAAATAAGTTAATTGATCTTCCAGTTCTTTGCGTTCGGTTATTTCTCTGGATACCATCACAATTTCAGAAATTTCATGGTGCGATAAATCTAAGGACATCGTATAATTGCCCTCCGTCCATATCGGGCTGTTATCTTTTTTATGCAGCAGCAGTTCGATTTTCAATTCCTCTACTAAATCGATTTCTTTAGGCTTTAGCGCTTCTTTCCATACTTTAATACTTTCAGGCATGAGCAAATCTTCGTAAGGAGCACCAATTAGTTCATCCTCTTCATAGCCGAGCTTTCTAATGTATGAAGGTGAAGCATATTTAATTTTCCCATAACGATCAGTCACAACGATAAAGTCATTCGTATTATCTGTAATCGCACGGAAAATCCGCTCGATTTTATATAACTCAGACAGCAGTTGCTTTTCCGAGGATATGTTATATTGTACAGTAAAATATTGTTCAATTTCCCCAAATTCATTTTTTAACGGAACAATTGTGGAGTCGACCCAATAGATTTCCCCATTCTTCTTGCGATTACAAACTTCATCCCGCCAAACATTCCCATCTTTGACTGTGCTCCACAAATTTTGGAAAAACTCTTTGTTATGGGTACCTGAATTGAAAATATGATGTGTATTTCCGATGATTTCTTCACGACTGTAGCCGGTATTTTTTATAATACGGTCATTAATATCCGTTATAACTCCATGAACATCGGTAAAAATAACATCCGCTACTGAACTAATTGCATTTTTAAACATTTCTAAGCCATGTGATGCTGTACGCAAAGCTTGCTGTTGTTTAATAAACTCTGTAATCTCATGCAGCATAATAAATACAGCAATCGTCTCATCGTTACTAGTCAGTGAGGAGAAGGAAGCAGTAAAACATCGTCGCTCATTATTTTTATCAATAAAATATAGCATCTGCGATTGAATACTTTCCCCATTTTGAACGCATTTTATATATTTTTTAAGATGCTTTACACTCTTACCGTCCATAAAAGGCATTTCAAACAACTTTTGAGTAAGAGCATCTTCCATACAAATATTAAATTCATGAATAAAAGTAGGATTTGCTTCGAGCAAATGCATATCATTAGATACTAAAAGTGTAGATATAAATGAACTGGAATGTAATGAGCGCATGAAAAGATATTTGTCTTCCAGGTCACGACCGAGGGAAACTTCTTTTGTAATTGCCAAAACATAAGTTTTTTCATTTATAATAATTGGTATCGATGTCGTACGCTGTTTTCGAACTTCCATTTTATCATACGTATAATCTTCGTATTCCATTTGTTTTTGATTTTGTATAGTCAAATTATAATTTTGAATAATCGGTTTTGCTAAATGGGAAGGTACGACTTGTTCTAATAACTTACCGGTAGGATTAACGTTTATTAATTCTATAGCCGCTTCATTAACATAAATATAGCGGTACTGATCATCTACTCTTTCCATAAAGAAAACAGCATCACTACTATTCTTGAATAACAAATCCAATTGATTTATGGAAAAAATGGTGTTCATTACTTGCTCCCCCTATTGCACTATTCACTGTGTAAAACTTCTTAACCTGTTTTCTGTATAAATATTACATTTATCATATTGTACTTGCTCTTCAGTTATAACACAATCAGTAAACTCTATTTTATTATGACTATATTCTATTTCATAATACCCTACAATAGTTGCGTTTCCAATAAGTGACAGTTTCCATTTATCATTATACTGTTCAACCGAACACTGTACGAAGCCACCAGGATTATATACCGTTATTAAATTACCCGAAACAATATTCTCCATTGTAGAAATCAATGCTGAAGCGGTCATTGCAGTACCACATGCATTTGTAAAACCTACACCACGCTCATATGTGCGAACGAAAATTTCATCGTTTGATATAGGCAGCACATAGCTGACATTTACACCGTTGGGGCAATATTCATTATCTGAATTTAAAAAGGCAGCTAACTGCTGTTGATGAGATGTATTTTCTATATATTTTTTCTCCACTATCCCAATTAAATGTGGGTTAGGGACAGAAACTGCTGTAAAGGGAATATCTTCAGAAAATGCCTCAATTCGCTCATGGTGCAATTCCTGCTTTTCCTCCAAGAACATCGGCAAAGATGATAATTCAAATGAAATAGGGGAAATCTCTACTGAATATGTTGGAAGCTGCTCAAAAATAGGCGCTTCTTTTCTAACTGTTAAACAAGCATGCATCGTTTCAATAATCGCTTCATCGACTTCCAATTTTTCGCATACATGTCGAGCAACACAGCGTAAGCCATTGCCGCACATAGAAGCTTCCGAACCATCCGCGTTTATGACGCGCATTTTGGCATCGGCAATATCGGAGGGCAAAACGAGCAACAGTCCATCTGCTCCTCCATTTATAGAAGGATTACATAATTGCTTAGCCATGTTCACATAATCAAGCTTATCGTCATATAATGCTTCGTATAAATAAAATGTATTTCCTGAACCGTGAACTTTAACTAATTGTACTTTCATTCTTTCGCCTCACCTTCTCATAATTACTATATTATACTTTGTTAAAAATCAAATTGTCATCAATATTATTATTAATTAGACAATTCAGAATATATAGACTAATAGTAGAAAAAAATGTTTTTTTCGAGCTTGAAAGTTGCGCCAAGAGAATATATTATAATAAAATGTAGATACAATTCTTATTTCGATATTGTTTTATTTGTCTAGGATAGAGCGAGACCGGCAAATTATGTTCCATAGTTTAACGTCAAATTCTTTTAGGTAAGATCAAGTTCGAAATGACTACTGCCTTATGATAAAGAACCTTTTAGCATTTGAAGATTATTTGCACTATTTCTTTACTACAGGCTCTACCATTTTCTTCTTAAAAGGAGGCGTTTCACATGTTAAAACAAAGAGAACTTCATGAAACTGCAGAATTATACGAATTATTACGTCATCCGTCTGTGTTTCCTTATGTACGTCAAAAAGCAACTTCTGCTGAAGAGTACTTATTTATGACAAAACAATTAATCGAAGAAGAGCAAATTGGCCAAACAATCTCACGTACGATCGTTGATGAATGGGGCGCTCCAATCGGCACAATTAGTATCTTTGATATTCAGGATGGTGCCGGTTTTTTAGGTACTTGGATTGGGAAGCCATTTCAAGGAGTAGGCTACAATCAAAAAGCAAAGCTGGCGTTTTTAAATGAGTTGTTTTTTGATTATGATTTCCATACAGTATTTTTACGCGTACGGGAAGAAAATGGTCGATCACAGGCAGCTGCATTAAAATTGCCGTATGTAATCGATGCTGAGCTTACAAATCCACTGCTTTTTGAAGAAATCAATCAAGGCGCTACAAAATTTCGTTTATTCAAAATACCAAAAGATCTGTTCTACTTAACAACTGCCAACACGCAAGAAGAAGCAGAAGAACAAGCGATGTAAAATGAATGTTTTATAAATCAGGCTTACATTATCAATAACTTATAAATTAAAGCGAAAGGCATTCTCCACATTGTTGGGACGCCTCTCGCTTTTTATTTTTCGTATTGAGTAATTAAACCGACCATTTCCTTCGGTGTTTTTGGATGTTCAACTTCAGCCATATGGTCAATCATTTCATCTGCTTTTGCAGTAAGGTGATTGACGGCTTGTAAAAATGATTCTTTTGTCAATTTTTCTTCATCCAATACTTGTGCAAACCCCTGCTTTTTAAATAGATTTGCATTCAATATTTGATCCCCACGACTTTTTGACGCAGATAGTGGAATTAAAAGCATTGGCTTATGCAATGTCAAAAATTCAAAGATTGAATTTGAACCCGCTCTTGATACGACATAATCTGTTGCATATAACAAGTCCGGCAATTCATTCGTCACATATTCAAATTGGCAATAGCCTTCCAGATTATTTAATGACGCATCTTTATTCCCCTTGCCGCAAAGATGAATGATTTGGTATTTTTCGAGCAATGCCGACAAGTTATTGCGAAGTGCATCGTTAATTACCACCGAACCTAAACTGCCGCCCATAACAAGTAGTACTTTTTTGTCCGAAGTAAAATTGCATAGTGCTAAACCACGTTCACGGTTCCCTTCAAAAAGTTGCTGCCGGATGATCGAGCCAGTACATGTGGCTTTATCGCTCGGCAAATGCTTCATCGTCTCTTTAAATACGGTAAAAATATGCGAAGCGAATGGCAATGAAATTTTATTTGCCAAACCTGGTGTTACATCCGATTCATGCACAACGACTGGAATATTTGCCAGTTTGGCTGCTATTACTACCGGTACCGACACAAAACCACCTTTTGAGAAGATGACAGTCGGTTTCACTCGCTTAATAATAGTAAAAGCTTGTGTAACCCCTGCTAACACTTTGAACGGATCCGTAAAGTTCTGCATTGAAAAGTAGCGACGTAGCTTCCCGCTTGAAATACTGTGATAAGGTAATGTCGGAAAGGCGTTCCCTATCAGTTCTTTTTCTATGCCATCATGCGAACCAATATAATGTACTTTATATCCTGCTTCTAATAAGGATGGAATAATTGCCTCATTTAAAGATACATGACCGGCTGTTCCTCCACCTGTTAAAATAATTGATTTTTCGTTCATAATTTTCTCCTAACAAAGCAAATGTCATTTTTTATATTTTATGCATCAAGACATTTCAACATGCTTCGATAAATATCATATTATTTAGTCTGCCATTTAATTTAAGTTAATTTTTTATTGAAATAGTTTTTTTAGGCCTATTTTCTACATTTATTCATGTATGCCTTTAGTAATTATTATTTTTAAAAAGTATTTATGGGTAATTCACCACAATTCACATAACAATTTTAAATCGGTTTATTTTAAAGCAAATTTAAGTATACCGTTAATTGTAGCATAATTGAAGCCAATATAAAATGCTTGTGTTAAAGATAAACGGATGTCGACCAAATTCAATTTAGATATTATAAAATAATTATTATTCCAATAAAATATAAATAACACGGCTTAACATTTAGTAAATCCTCCGCGCGCGTACGTTAACTAGCAATAATTAAAAAGATAAAAAGGTCCCGAGAGTTCGTCTCTCGAGACCTTTTTTCGTCAATCTTGGGGCTGGGACAAAATTTTCTGTTTCTGCCAGAATTGATTTCCGTTACGGGGACGCTTTCCGGGGGCACGGCCTGAGCCTGTAGTCTCAGGCGTCGGTGCTCCTGCGGTTACTCGTCGCAAAATAAATTTTGCTGTTCCCCCAGGAGTCGCCCCTTCACTCCAATCAATTCAAATAATAGCAATTTCTTCATAAGAGTATTTCTCTTTTACAAAGAAATTTCTACTTATGTCCCAGCCTCAATAATCTTTACTTTTTAATAAATTGCTGTGTCCAAATATGGCCGTTTTTAACATAACCTACACCAATATGCGTGAAATTTTTATCTAGAATATTAGCGCGATGTCCTGCTGAGTTCATCCAAGCTTCTACAACCTGCTCTGGTGATTTTTGACCTTTTGCGATATTTTCACCTGCAGCTTTATACGAAATCTTCAATGCTTTCATACGATCAAATGGGCTACCAAATGTCGGTGAAGTATGAGAGAAATAGTTATTGTCTTTCATATCCTGTGATTTCTCTCGAGCTGCTGCCATTAAAGGACGGTCTATTTGTAATGCCTTTAAACCGTTTTTAGTACGCTCTACATTTGTTAGTTCTACTACTTTCTCTTCAAATGCCGCTACTTGATCAGTAGCAGTATTCGTTACTGCATTCGTATTGTTTGCTGTCGATACTGTTTCAGTTTTTGGAGTTGTTGCATTTGTAGAAGGACTAGTTGTTGTTTGCTTTTTAGTAACTTCTTTAACAGATGTATTTTTACTTGTATTTGATGATACCTCTTGTTTTTGATGTGTATTTTTTTGAGAGTTATATTTTTGATTCAGCTTCATCTTATATTCTGCAGCTGATTGATAGTAGTTGATTCCTGTAGTTGTTTTGCCCCCTTCGTTTGCGTTCGCATTCGCAACGGGTGCTTGTGTTGCAAAAAGTATTACTGCACAAAATGGTAATATTAATTTTTTCATTTTGTACGCCTCCTTTCGTAATCACATCGTAAATGAAAAATCCATAAAAAAATGGCCTATAAATTGGTAATTTGTCCATCTACCAATTTATAAGCCTTATAATCTTAAATCTCACTTCATTTTTCCCATAAATTTATCCAATTTCCTCAAACATTGCATTTGAAAAGGTATTGACGAGTTATTGTCCAATAATTTCCACGTCTTTTATATTCTCTCCGATTATTACGAGGCTTGGTGTCATCTTCACGTATTCCGGTAGCCATTGCACCATACCGTAAGCATATTGAAACAGCATCGGGTTTTTAATCCCTTCAATCGGCACATATCCCTTCATGCGGTAAACCGTTTCCGGAAGTTCCCGTATCCACCCCTCAAACTGTTCTTGAGTGAAACTAGTATCAAAATGTACTAATCTAGAGCCTAAGTTAAAGCTTTCACCGATGCGCGCCGATACGATGTCATCCTTTGAAACACGGGCTGTCGATTGCATATTTTGCAATAAGTGAAGTGGAACACGACCATTCGTTGTTTGTAAGATGAACGCTTTTGAATTAAACCCTTGCAGCTCATATACAACTTGAGCTTGTTCAGAATCTGTCAGCAAATCCGTTTTATTCGCTAATATTAAATGTGCATGACGAATTTGTTCCATAAACAGCGAACGAACTTGTGGTGTTAAAGTGGTGCGATCTAACCATAATCGACTATCTGCTACCGTAACAATACCTTTTATATTCAACTGTTCTGCAAATAATGGTGAATACACGGCATCCAGTGCCTCTACAGGATGGGCTGCACCTGTTGTTTCAATAATTAATACATCAAATTCCTGATCATGCAAAAGCGATTGAATTTGCGCTTCTGTCTTTTCTGCACCACTGCAGCAAATGCAACCTTCGAGCATTTCCTTTAAAGGTACATCAGCCTCTACGGATTGTGAGTCAAAAGGGAGCTTGCCTAACTCATTCATAATGACGGCTGGTTTTAAACCTGCTTCCTTCAATTGACGAATTACATCCGTTAACATGGAAGTTTTGCCACTTCCTAAAAAGCCACTAAATAAATAAACATCTTTCATATTTTCACTTCCTATAATAATGGGCTAGCAATAAAGTGATTTCCACTTTATACTAGCCCATCTTTTGTATTAGTCTGCTGTTTTTTCTTCAGGCGTTACACCTAATAGTTCTTTAGCTTTTAAAATTTGCGGATCTTCAGTTTTTAGCTTTTCACTAATGGCATCCATTAATGCATATGTTGTATCTCCTGTTAAGATCCCCGTAATTTCTAGCTCATTTTCTTCTTGATACGCTTTTAATGCCGATTCAGTTGCTTCATCAAACTTAGTATTCACTTCGCCCGGATCATAGCCCAGTACCTCGAGAATACGTTTTGCTGTTTCAATAGCTACATGTTCGGTACCTAATTCATAAGTTTGAGTTGGGTCAATATATGGCAGTGAGGCGTAATCTGGATAATTCACTTTCACGTCAGGCGTGATTCCTTTTTCATTTACCCAGTTTCCATCAGGTGTTAGCCATTTACCCGTTGTAAACTTTAAGTTAGCGCCATCTTCCATGTAAATTACTTCTTGCATTGTGCCTTTACCGAATGATTTTAAGCCAATAATTTGTGCATTTGCCGATTCTTTTAAAGCTCCTGCCAAGATTTCAGAGGCAGAGGCGCTTCCTTCATCGATTAATACCGTTATAGGCAGCTTATATTTTGAACGATTATCCGCCGCAACAATTTGAGGATCTAAATTACGCTCTTGAATTTGTACGATTGTTTTACCTTGTTCAACGAATAGGTTTGAAATGTCGATGGCCGCTTTTAAATACCCACCAGGATTTTGGCGAACATCTATAACAATCCCCTTCAATCCTTCTTTTTCAAATTCGATTAGAATTTTTTCAAGTTCTACTGCTGTATTTTCACTAAATGATGTAATTTGAAGATGAGCTATACCTGATTCATCTAAATCACCATATACTGTTTCCACAGGGATGTCATCACGTACTAGCGTCAAGTCAAAGCTTTCCGCATCTCCGCGTTGAATTGTTAATGTCACCTCTGTACCTTTTTCTCCACGAATAAGGAGTACAGCTTCAGTGGAACTCATCCCTTTTACACTTTTGCCGTCAACTGCCAGCACCATGTCTCTTGGCTGTAAACCAGCTTTTTCAGCAGGTGTATTTTTAATTGGAGAGACAATCATAATGTAGCCGTTTCTCTCTTGAATTTCTGCACCAATGCCTTGGAAACTTGAAGAAAGGTTTTCGTTAAACGAACTGGCCTCTTCTTTGTTCATATAGTCTGAATAAGGGTCTCCCAATGCATCAAACATTCCGTTGATTGCACCATATACCACTTCTTCTTCATTTACATCTTCGAAATATTTTTGCTGAAGTGTATCATATGCATCATATAGCTTTTTAAATTCTGGTCGTTCAATAGGTACCTTTACTTCAACGACCTTTTGCTCACCAAACGTTAATGCAAAGATAGTTAAACCAGCTGTACATATAATTGTTAGGAAAATGAGCATAATGAATGCGAATGGTTTCATCCGTAAATACTTACCAGCAGGCTTTTCAATTTTAACTTGCTGCTCACTTTGTTCTGTTTGTCCTTCATCTCTTTTTTGTTCATCCATTTTAATTTCACCACTCTCATTTTTACACTGACTGATGTCACACTATATCAATAATATCAGTTTAGTGGCGACTAGAAAAGGACAGACGATAATTTTTTTATTTTGTTTCCTATGTACAATAAAAAAAGCAGTGGATAACGTAAAAATGCGCATCCACTGCTTGTCATTTATTCAGCTACTGTTGCTTCTTTTAACACTTCATCCGGAATTTTAATTGTATCTACCTCATCGAACTTCGAGTACACAACATTAACATCATTTTCGATCGTTGTTTCCTGACCTTCGATGTTAGTGATTATCTTTAAGTCCAAATCGATTTCTTTCGTATCAAATGTATCTTTTGCAACTACTATATTATACTGGGAATCTTCAAACGACATATTCTCTAATATATCGTTGGACATTTCCATGGATTCACCTAAGCTTGCACCCATTTGGGAAAGAATAAATTGTTTAAACTCATCACCTTGAATATTTAAGGTTAATAAGTAATTTTCATCGTCTTGTTCAAATGAAAACTCATCAATGAATTGCTGTAATTGTTCCAATTGGTCTGTTGCATTTGCCTGTGCGCCAGCTTGTGCCATAATTTGTTCATATTGCTCGTCCGGCAGTTTGATCCATTCGTTTGTTTCGCCGTTCAACATATAAAACCCATCTTCTTCGGTCATATACATTTCCATTGGCATATCGAATTTCTCGCCACTCATATCCATTTCAATATTACCGTTTGTATACATTGCCAATGGATTTTGTGTGATGTCCATTGCTAAATTAGAGGTACTCGTCATTTGCATTGTTTCGCCGTCCATCATTAAATTCGTCACTTGATCCATATTTGTTTCTGCATGGACGCTTTTTAAATTTTGTTGACGTTCCATTGCTTTTTCAAAAACTTGCTGCAATGTTAAGTTTGCTTCATCTTTAGTACCATCTACTGGTTCAGCTGTATCTCCGCAACCTGCTACAACTGCAATTGACAGCGCGCTCATAGCTAAATAATATCTTTTTTTCAAATTGTCCATCCCCTTAGTAAAAATAAACTACTTATATCCTTTACCCTTATTTAGATAATTTTAGCAGAAATAATAGATATTCGTTATATATGCCCATCATTAAAATGTGTTTTATGATATACGAACTAACCAAAATGCAGCAAATATCAATAAGCTATCAAAAATAAAGAGTCAGGAACTTTGATGCATTCCCAACCCTCTTATGTTGATTCTTTTCAAATATTGATTTGATATTGTTCTTCGATGAACTTATGTAATTCCACATAAGTTGCAAAGGCTACACCTAAGACGATTTCATTTTCATCGGCCCCTGCTGTAATCGAATGGTTTTCATTATAAATATGAAAATCGATAGGCAATTTCTTTATATCTTCATGGATATTGTGGGCAGCTTTATTTCTCCAATGGTTAAGCAACCTTAAGTTTTCATACAATTTTTGTTCGATTAAACCCATCGAATATACAAAATATAATTTTGTTGAATAATTGGAATCGAGTATAGGGATATATGTCTCCCCTTTATTCTTTTTGGAGAAATCCTCAACGCCAAAAGCCTTAGCTTTAATTAAGCTATTAATCGCATTTTCACAAAAAAGGTGCACTGTTACGATGTTTGATAATGGATCACTATTATTCATTATCCTTTGTACAAATATCTTCCCAACTTCTTTACTCATCTTTTCACCTCTTTTTATTCATTATTTGAAGAAAAGAGGATTTCCATAACATCATTTTTAAAAAAATATACAGTCTATAAGCATAAAAAAGGCGCGAAGGACGAAGCCTTCTGCGCCGAAATCATTCGATGGCTAACCGACCATCAATAATAGTGTGGGTCATTTTCAATTATTTATTCATGTTAATACTGATTATTTAATTCTTAATTATTAACTATTTTATGACTTCTTTTTAAGTTTAAACTTTTTATTACGCATTCGATCGACCAGGAAACCGCCTTTGAATGATTTAGGCTCATATGAAATGATAAAGGCCTTAGGTTCAATTGATTCTACAAGTTTGAACAATTCCTTTTCACGATTTCGTTTCGCCAAAATTTCGTATTTAAATCGGTCGCTGTCACGTCCTTGGCTAATATACGTCGTGATGGCAAATCCATTATCTCTTAACATATCAATTAATTCCTGATTTTTTTCCTGCGTGTTGATCGTAACAGAAACATAACCAACAGCTAGTTTACTTTCAATCATTGTTCCTAATGGGATTCCTAATCCAAAACCGAGTGCATATACGAGCATCGCTATGAAGTTTTGATCGCCACTGAAAATGATAGATAACGCAAATACATTAATAAGTACTTCTAAAACGCCAAAAATCGAAGCGAGAAGTCTCATATTTTTTACTAAGAAAATCGTTCGCAATGTCATTAAAGGTACATAAACTAGTTGTATTGCCAAAATTAGAAGTATTTCTTGCATGTTAACGCCTCTTTCATAATAAAATATTTTCTTTACTTCTACCCCAAAATTATTTTTATAGTCATATAATTTTAATAGAGTAAGGGGAATGAAAATATTAAATAGCGTATTTAGCTACATGCAATGCTTGAATTTGCTATTCTAAGTAGTTTAAATATTTTCAACAAAACCTTTTAGCATAGCCTCCTCATCAAGAAACCATACATTCTTTAATTGTGGAGAATGATGCGGATTATCTTTCTGAAGATAAGGTTGTGAAATTATGCTTTTAGCGACAGGTGCCATGAAAATTTGATTAAGAATTCCCAAAGATGGTGGGTATTCAAAGTATAAATATAATTTTGGGTGTGGATTCTCATTTCTCCATTTTGCAAATCCTTTAGAGAAGTTCTTGTGTTCTGGCATTTTGATCTGTTGAAATAGCTCTGTTGGTATTAGTTTTTCTGCCAAACTATAAAGACCATGCGCTGGCACACATAGCTGTTTCATTGCTTTAGTAAAATCTGCACGCATGTATCCTGTACAGAAATCTTGTAAATGTTCCCCCACTGCTTCCACATCTTTCTTATGTAAAGAAAGTAAAAAGGCAACTCCTGATCGCTCCCATTGCGGTTTTTTTGTGCCAATAAATTTTTCGGCAGCAGGAATCGCTAATTTTAATAGGGTATCATCTTTATACCACAGGGCCATCAAGAGATTGCTTATCACTATATAGAATGGGTATCCATTCTTTGTTAGACCTAGTTCATGTGGGAGAATGCGCTCCAATACATTATTATCACCGCAAGCAAATGCCTCTAAAACAGGTAAAATATTACGGCAATGGTCGTACCCTCCACTGGATCCCGGAAGTAACCGATAACGCATTTGCTGAAAAATTAAATTATTCAATTTTTGCCAGTCTTCCTGTAATAAGCACTGTTCCAGCCAATTGTCGTAGTTGGTTTTGATGAATCCATGTGACATTGATTTAATAAGCTTTGCTAATACTTCGTTGTTTTCTGCAGTTGCTACGTTTGTGTTATTTTTAATCTTTTCATATTTTATAATACATTGCTCAATGTATTGAGTATTAACCATATCCATTTTTTCACAACCCCGATTCCAAATTTTCTTATTTAAAAATCTCTCCAATATTTAGCGTAACTCTCTCCAAACAAGTCTCTTTTAAAAATACGGTTTCTTTGTCGTATTCAACGTAATCAGTTGCAAAATACTTCGAAAACCTAAAGCCTTTCTCTATTAAATCTTTCGCATTTTCGATTGAATACCAATGTGTTAAATCTTCAATGTTGGAACAACTACTAAACCAGTCTTTACCATCTTGTTTATATCTTTCATCAAACCCCATTGGCAGATCTTTCGTTTTACAGTTTTCAATTTCGGCGAGGGTTAAAACGAATTCTCCATTCTCGTTATACCAAAGCCCTTGATTTGGATTGGTACTCTCTAATCTGTAAAGCCATTTAGGTTCCATGCAACCTTCCCTTCCCTTTTTAATGATTTCCACCGCTGTAAAATTAGAAAAACGATTGCAAGAATGCAACCGTTTTCTATGTTTAATTATTTTTGCTTTGATTCGAATGATTCATATCTTTGAATAAACGCAGATATATGAGCACGAGTTAAAATTCGGTCAGGTTCATATTCAACGATTGATTTAGCTGTAGTAATCCCGTTATCCATGAAAAATTGAATTGCTTCGTTTTCACTTACTTGTTTTCTTAAGTGGTAAGAGACCATCAATTGCGCTAATTTACCACGTTTAATGCCACTTTCAGCTAAAGCTCTAGATGCTTTTGATTTTTCATTTGCCAGTACAGGCATTTTATACTTTTCTGCCATGTTGTATATACCACTTCTGCTCCAAGACGACGTGCCTTTTACATTTGCTAATTCATCATTTTGAGCATAACGGAAGAAGATTGTTAAGAAGTGAGCTTCCGTTAAATGTCTGTTCGGTTGTAGCTGGGTTTCGTATTTCTTTGTTTTTGCGTTCCATTCGTCATTGTACCCTTTAATTAAGCCTCGATCGATTGCCCAAATCATATCATCTTTCCACCAGGCTGTAGGGTTGAAATCAGCATACTTTTTAGTATAAGCCGCGTAGTCCGTTGGTGTTACCTCTGCTGGAGACGGTATCGGTAACGTTGTCATTTCCGGGTACTCTAAATAACTTGAAGCTACATACCCCTCTGACCCATCACTTCTTTTTACTGGATACCAAACAAAATGGTTTTTCTTCGTTGAAACTTCATCGTATACAAATGGACCAGTAATGGTAACCGTTTCGCCTTTATTTAAAGTACCTTTAATATTTTCATTATTCGTAGTAGGTGTTGACCTAAATTTAGGATTAGCTGTTGCACTTACTTTTTGATTCGTTTTGAAAAAATACTTTGATTCTGTTAATGGTAAATCAAATTTATAATTCAGTGCTGAGAATTTAATATTGTCCTTGCTGTTAGAATCATATAGGAAATGTTCACTTTTAAATGGCAGTTCCTTTAAGTTTATTAATTCAGATTTTCTAACAATTTCGAGAATTTTTTCTTGATAGGCATTCACATTTCTTTCACCCGTTGCTTGGACAATTGGACTATTTACGGGTTTAGTCCCGTTATAAGCCATAATCGCGAAATACCAATGTTCCAATACTTCTCTTTCCCCGCTGTTAATGCCAGGTAAATCCTTGCGATTAAACATTTTATCCAGCGTCTCTACGCCAGCCTGAATATTATAGACAAGATCACTTTTTAGCTTCTCTTGATCGTAGCGTGCTTGATTAGTAATTTGCATAAGACCAATTCCATTATCAGCCGTCACAATCGCTTTGCCATTCTGATCAAAATGTCGCCAATTTCCACTTTCACCTTCTGCTATCGCCTTCACTATTTCAGGAGGCACATTATATCTCAATGCTGTTTCGGTTAACAAACAGTTCATTGTGGAATAGTCTGGGTTTACCTTTGATGATGTATCATACTCACATGTATCCGCAAATACATTTTGATTTATATTGATAGATAGAGAGAGTGCACCAATGGCAACAACACTGATCAATGGTTTCAATATCTTTTTCATATGTGATTATTACACTTCCTTTTATTTTCTAACGTTGAAAGATTCAGTTACATGTTACCATAAATACCCTATTCTAGATAGTGTGAAAATTCAGCGATTTTTGTTGTTTGATATACTGAATGCTTCCTTTCAAAATTTGATACTATTCAGCAAAACATATAGTATAGCTTTCACTAGTATTATGAATACTAAAAAGAGGAAAAGTACTTATACGTAAAGATACATACACGTCCTTTTCCTCTATCATCACATAAGCTATCAGCCTGGCGTACATTATGCGCCATTATTTGGACTGGCTTACCCTTTAACTTACTATAATTTCTATTTAATATTAGATAACTTTAATTCCATGAGCCCCCTAATGATTCAAAAATATCGCCATCCGTTGTTTGTACTTTCAATGGTTCGTTTATTTCATATAGACCTATCTTTATATAAGGAACTTTATCATCTTCCCCTCCATCTACAAATTTCAAAATTATTTCTGTAGCCCCTCGTTTACTTACCTTTTTCACTTCAATCTCTTTTCCTAGGTATTTTTCCCCTAGTTGTAAAGTGACTGCTTTGCTGCCTTCAGAGATAGTGGAAATTCGGTAACCTTCTGTTTTTACAGGAGTAGCGCTTGCCTGTTCAATAATCCAGTAGCCATCTTCAGAAATTATGGATATCCCGATTGTTGCAAAAAATAAGATAGGTAAAAGGAACAAACTGATTTTATCTTTTCTATTAAACGATTTTGATTTAACCTTCGGGATTAATAACGGTAACAGCAATGTCCCTACAATACTAACTACAAGAAATCCTACTGCTAAAAATAAATACCCCATTCCTTCGAATCCTCCAACGAGAAATAGGCTGTATGCCACAATCATTCCCGAAAACAAAAAGGTAATGACCGGTGCTAAATAATATTTGCCGCTCTTTTTTGAAGCAATAAAAACAAATGCAAAAAATATAATACCTAAAAACAATCCAAACAACATGACTAAATACATCAATTTAACACCTCCATTTATAAAAATAACTGCAACAATTTTTCTAAAAATAAAATAATTACTAAATCAATCACCAAGGATATCCAGACCCATTTTTTATTGAAGAAAGTAAACGTAAATACAAGTAGAAATATGGCAGCTGGTATGTAAAATAGGAATATCCCAGATCTGAAATACTCTAGCATTGATGTAACAGACTCCACACCATAATATTTAACGCTTGAGTAAACAATATAGAATAAAATTAACGCTCTTACAGTAATAAGTAATAACTTTAATCCATTATTAAACTGCACTAATTTTTTTAAAGGCTTTAACTCCACATCCTCTGAGTATTCTTGCTTTGGCATATTTGAATTAAAGTCCTCTGTACTATCATATAATTTTTTGCACTCTTCACAGTAAGTGATATGTTCTAAAACAACCTGTCTTGGCTCATTATCCAGGTCATTGATTATGGGAATCAATTCCAGAGATAAAAGATGTATTTTTTTGAAAGAATCCATAGAATTACCTCACTTTAATCATTCTTTTTCTCATTCTGAACACGATCGATTTTATTGTCGATACGGGTATATTTAAAAGATCACTAATTTCATTATAGTCATAACCATAATATTCTTTTGCTATAATAATTGCTTTTTCCGAAGTCGATAGCTTGCTTAAAACCATTTCCAATTCGTTGTTAATAGTTGCACTTACTTCTGGTGTATAATTATCAACCAACAACGTTTCAATAATATGCTCATCTTGAAGCAACTCAGGCTTCTTCTTTTTATAGTAATCAAGTAAAGTGTTCTTAACCCCTGTTATTAACCAACTCCTCATATACTTAACTTCTGTAACGACTGAAGGTGAAACTAAAATTTTTGTAAAAAAATCTTGAATAATATCATCAGCGATTACATCACTTTTAGTTAGACCTATTAAAAAGTTTCTTAAATACGCATAATGCTCATTGTATATTTCTTCAATCAGAACTAAAGGATTCATTTTCGACATTTTTTAATCTCCCTGAATCATTTTCCCTTCACAAGTGAGACGACTAAGAATTTGCTAAAGTTGCTATTATTTTTTTAATTTACCATATAGTGTTTTTATTACCTAATTACCCACAATTTCATTCCATATGAAAGTCGAGTAAACTAGTGAAAGCAGGCAGTTGTAATTGCTTTTTAAACATGCTGAATACCTCTTTTTACATGCAATGTTTCATTTAACTAAAAAAGCACCTAACAAGTTTTCATCTGTTAGGCACTCCACCCCTAAATATGTAAATATGTTACACTTGAACTAAACATCTGATTATTCAGTTTTTAACCGTTGAATTAAGTTTAGAAAATAGGAGGAGTGAAGTGACAAAGATGAAGAGAGGTACTTCAAAGTGGATTAAGTATATTGGCATAGGAATGGCACTTCTAGTGATTGGCGGATTTATCACATTGGAGTTTGTTGACGGAAACAAGGAAATTCAACAAATAGAATCAAAATTGGGTTTTGATATTACTGTGGTAGATAGACAATCACACGGGGAATGGTGGCCAGCAACGAGAACTTATCTTGTAAAACCATTAGAAGATGATGAGGAAAATAATATAGAATACTTGCTTTACTTGAATAAAGAAAACAAGATTGAACAATGGGCGAAGCTCCAAAATGGAGAGATAATTAAGCCAATATATTATGAAGACTAACAGATGCTTTTGTTTAATAAGATAGGACTTTTGTATATGAATGATTTTCATAGATGCAAGTCCTTTTGTTATAATTTCTCAATCTCTCCTACCACCACTAGCACTATTCGTTTTTATTCCATTTAGCATAAAAAATAAACGTTTTGTTTCCAAAAAAGTTACCACTATGACCACTCCAATTGCTTTACCTCTTGTATCAAGCTTATCAATCATAGCCATGACCTCATGCTTAAGATGCGCTACTTGACCACTCACTTGCATCTGCTCTGGATATCTCGAACATGCCAAAATACGTGAGACAATTAACACGTATTCACATGTAACATCGGAACAGAAACAAATTGTAACGTCCCTATTTGACTCATTGCAATAAAAAAGTACCCAACAGACTTTCATCTGTTAGGCACTTTCAAAATTACGTTATGGATGCAAATTATACTAAATCACAATCCCTTGGTAAACTTACTCTTGAATCGCAGCTTCTAATGCAATAACCATCATGTCATTGAACGTTGTTTGACGTTCTTCTGAAGTTGTTACTTCGCCAGTTAAGATGTGGTCAGATACGGTTAATACTGTAAGAGCTTGATATGACTGGGTTTGTGAGTTACTTTAAGAATTAAACTTTCAAATAAAATAAACTTCGGATAGCAATTCTTCTAGCTAAATTACTCGAATTTTGATCTCTCATCCTTTTTGAGAGACCCTTTTTTATAATTATGGTATCGATTCTTGTACTATTTCAATTTATGGGTTTTGAATTAGCCATCTTGGATCTAGTAAAAATATACCCTTATAAAAACCCCATACTTTTTATCCTCTTTGCTGTAACGTACATATGATGGCTTACATTTTTATTTCAACATTTTCAACAACGACTTCTTTATTATTTATATCACTAACACCACTTATTGTTATCAAAAATTCAGATATATCAAACGCTGCATCATCCCATATACGGATGCTGACAACAAGTTCATTTATTCCAGTGTGATTAAATGATGTGTCGTATCCATAGGATAGACTCTGTGAATTTATATAGACTTTCCCGTTCGTAACTTGAACAGCTTCAGAGAACGTTAACTTTAATTCTATTTGCTGGGGTGTTACCAAGAAGTTCTTACTCGAAAAGTTAGTTAAAACTGTAATGTCATCTTCATTAATATCTAAACCACTAATTTCAAATAAACGTCCATATAGATGTTGACTAACTTCTGCAGCTGGAAATGATTTTTTTAACTCCTCTAGTAAATGATTGGAATTGTGAAAAGTTCTTGCTGCACCTCTCCCAATCTGAATCTCTGTAGGGACCCAAGATGGAATAAAAGCATTTAAATTAATACGTACTTGTTTATAACCACTCTCAGAATTAATCGATGTATAATCGATAAGGCCATGCGTAACAGATGCAATATCTTCTGTCGTAACATCACTATTCTTTTTAGAAACAATAAATGAACGTAAAGAGTCACCCATTTCATCTTTTTCTTGATAACACTCATAGCCTAGTTGATGTAATTGATTTAATAAATTAAACGGTTCTTGGTATGAGTAATTTACTCCATTAATTGTTATTACAGAACCTTCCTGTACTTCCCCATCATAATAAATTCCTGATAACTGAATAGTATTTTTCAATTCCTTTGCTATTATTTTCAATTCTTTATCTTGCAAAGTAACTGAAGACATTTCTACTAATAAGTTTGCCATAAACTCATTTAGTTCAATTGTTGTTTCATCTATTTGCCTCTGTGTTATATTACTCGAATTTAGAATGCCCTCAGCCATAGTAATCCTGTTACTTACTGTTTTCTGAAGCATACTTGAGAGTTTCGATATATCCTTATCCTTCGCATTTTCTATTGCTAAAATTAACGCTTCTCTATTTAAATTTCTAAAGTTGTAAATTTGTGAAGCAAGATCCAATAAACCCTCTAAATATTTCTTATAATCAATTGTATAAGGAATTAATGACAAGTCTGCCCTTAACTTATTAATTTCCATTATATTAACTGTTGGAACTAACTGTTCTATGAATGGATACTTGTGGAAATCATTCACAAACAACGCATTGATTTCCTTAACTAACTGATTAGATGATACAATCAAATCATTATTTTGTTCATTGATTGCCTTTATAATAGCTAAAACTTCCTCTGGTTTTGTGAAATTAGACTTCTTTAACTCTGTTTTATACTCGTCATGAAGATTTGATAAATGATTATAATGATAAATATGTTTATACTCAATTATATTATTATTCTCGTCCAGCAAGGGAATATTTTCATTACTGAATTCGCTTAAATAATTATCCAACAATAACTTTTGAATTTTGCTTGGGTTAACAATTTGTATTAGACTTCTTATTCCCTCTATATGTGCTTCAATATATTTTTCATTCGTGTGAGTCAAACTAAGAAGAACTCCTCCACTTGAATACTCAGTTTCAAAATACAAAATAGAGTAGCCTTCTAAATCAAATGTAAAATCATCAGGCAAATTTACAGTTATTGCTGGAATACCTATACTATTTAATGTCCAGTTTTTCGCGATGAATCCATCAAAATAATATTGCTGTTTGCCGTTTATTAAAAGTAATTCATTCAATGTATTTTTATTATTATTCCCTTTAAGATAATCAGGATTAATAAGGGTTTCTATAGTTACCTTATTATTTAAAATATATGCATTAATAAAGTCATGTCGAAACCATTGATTATCTTGGCTAACTACGTACACATCCGTAATAATATTATTGTTCACTTTATATACTTCAATATTACTATTATACCATGCGATAAATTCGTCACCCAGTTTATAGGTAATTAAATTAGATGGTGCAATTTGACCAACTTTTGAAGGCGTATCTTCTCCTTCAACTCTTGATACTAGACGATATTTAATTTTCGCATCTCCTGCGTTAAATACAGACAAAGTAACAAATCCATATTTCCCTTCAACAGGTACTACTTTGGCTGCGAAATGTTGCTCTAACTCTCCATCTTTGATATCTACATTAATATTATCTTTCACTTCTACATAGTTTCGAATAAGTTCTTTTGCATTTCTTACTTCACCTGTAGTAGATGTTGTTTTATTTACCCTTACTGCTTGACCAAGTGTAATATTTGTTCGATCACTTGCCAGTTGATGAATTGTACCTGTCGTGTTTAATGTAACTGTTTTATCTGTTTTTATAACTACCAAATTGAAATTACCTTTACCAGAAATATAAATATCGTTGTTTGAATCAACTTCAATTAACGCTATAGATGCATTTAATTCAACATGGGTTACTCCCTTTGAAATTGTTAATTTAGGTAATATAACTTGTGAGTTTGCTATGATTGACGTATTTGCTTCAGTAGAAATGGTTGTTACATGTGTAGTACCATATAAACCTAACTCAATATCAGTTCTTTTAATTTCCATAAAAGCAACAGTAGAATCAGCAAATATAATTTTTACACGTGTAATGACTGTTTCCGCTACTGGCATTGCTAAGGAAGCCGTTCTTTGTAATCGGGCTATTTCAGCTGATTCCACAATAGAAACTTTTCCTCGTACATCAACAGCTTTAAAATCTACACTTTCCTTTATACTACTTGAAATTGTTACATTTCCAGCTACAACTAAATTTCTAACTGATTGATTGTCTGCATTCACTAATAGATCGCCTTTAATTGTCAAACCAGAACCATCAAATGTTCCGGCATTATTTAATGCTAAATGTGTAATTAAAGTTACTTTACCATTTTCAATATTAGCTGTTAGATGTGAACCAATTAAAGAACTTTTATTATTTGAAGTAAATAACGCTTTTACCGAATCAGCTAGAGTATAATTTTTACCATCGATTTTTACTGTATTTCCTGTCACTTCTGATATATAACCTTTAACTGCGGTAACAGTCCCCGGTAATTGATGATCGTTACTGCCATCTGGAAGTAAAACATCCCCACTATCAAAACTTATTGATCCATCTAGATGTGAAGTGTTAGAAGTATAATTTGAGATTATATCTTCAACTTTTACACCGTCTTGCAATATATATTTGATAATAGATAAACCTTTATTTAAACGAATGTTAGCTTTTGCTGTTTTTACTTCGAAATTCTTAATTGAACCTGTTAACTCCAAGTTAAGAGCTTTATTAGATGTAACAACCAAACGATTAATTATAGCAGTACCAGCAATCGTTGCTTCTACATCTTCAAAAATAGTTAGCTTCTCAATTTGATTGTTTAACGTAATATGTTTTACTCCTTTTTTAATAACAATTTCATTTGTAAATTCAACATTTTCCAACCTTACATACTCAGATTCAACTGTTAATACACCATCAAATTTTGCAACATTTGATTTCGGTGGAGGTGTTAAATTTGCAGTTGGAAGTTTTGCTAACGAACCGTTTAACACAATTGGGTTATCCGCTGAACTTTCTGCAGTAATTGTTAATGCTTGAACCGAAATGAGCGTATCTGCTGAAACAGTGGCCTTTACTTTTGCTCCCATTAATGCTAACTCATTAGAAGGTGATAAAATCGTTTTCAGTTCATCAGGAATTGTAAAAGCTTGCTCACCAATTACAATTTGTGTATCTCCTATACTAGAGATTGTTCCTTCAACCGGTTTATTTTCTTTAAGTTGAGTTGATACTTGTTCTGCACGTACCACAAACGATGCCATTTGACCGCGTTTTACAGCTTGATTCGGTGCATAAATAGATAGTGAAGAACCTTGTGTAATTTTATGGTTTAATAAAGTTTGGATGTAACTTCGATAACCGTTTTTCTCCGTAACATCTGTGAACGGCAGATTAATATCAGTCGCAATATCTAACTCAAAAGTATTCACTATTATTTTCGCCATTTGGCCGCGAGTTATGGGCGCACTTGGTTTAAAAGTTCCATCTTCATACCCATTAATAATGCCTCGTTCTGCTAATGCATTGATCGCACCGATATATTCAGAAGAAGTCGGTATGTCTGTAAATTTACTAAGTTTAGATGATGTATCAAGATTTAACAAATTAGCTAAAATTTTTGCCGTTTGTCCACGTGTTAATGTGGCGTTAGGGCGGTATGTTTTGTCCTCATAACCGTTAATAATATCTCTCTTTACTAGTGATTGGATTGCATCGTAATGAGAGTTCGTTTCTTTAACATCTGTAAATGATGCTGCACTTGTAACCGGTGCAACTACCGAAGCTAAGACTGCTGAAGCTGTAAAAATCTTTAATATTTTATTATTTTTCAAGGTTTACCCGCCTTATAGTTAATTTTAAGTAATATATTACCATATTAAGGATAATAAAAGTAAAAAATATATAATTTAAATCTTGTTCATGACTAAAAATATCCCCTTCTATGACTGATTACTCAGCAATTTTGTATAGAGGCTTAACCATTTTTTTCTTCTTTGTGATGAAATGTTAATAATGTGATTATTTATGTTCGCGAATTTAAACCAGTTTAATCTGAAAATGAAGACTTAACACCCAACCAAAGACAGGTTGGGAAAGATGAAGATGATTAAACACTAGGTAAAAATCTGAAGAATATGAGGTGTGTATATAATTACTTTTAAAATGTTTGACATTCTCGATCTGGCAAAAGCTTTTTAGATACCGTTCACCCTAAAAGAAATAAAATATGGTTTATTTAGTTACTTTTCCTTTTGCGCAATGTACAGTTCCAAACTAGAACATACCAATATACGCGAAATACTTAACAGGTATTCTCATTTTACAAAAACACAACAACACTATTTAATTCATTCAACTAAAAAAGCACCTAACAAGTTTTCACCTGTTAGGCACTTTCGAAATTACGTTATGGATGCTAATTATACTAAATCACAAACCTTGGTACGCTTAGTCTTGAATCGCAGCTTCTAACGCAATAACCATCATATCATTGAACGTTGTTTGACGTTCTTCTGAAGTTGTTACTTCACCAGTTAAGATGTGGTCAGATACAGTTAATACTGTAAGAGCTTGACGACCGAATTTAGCAGCTAATGTGTAAAGTGCAGATGTTTCCATTTCTACAGCTAACACACCGTATTGTGCTAATTTTTCGTTTTGTGCTTCATCTGAATAGAACATATCAGCAGTGAAAATGTTCCCTACACGCACGTTTAAGTCTGCTTCTTTTGCAGCATTGTATGCTTTTAATAATAAATCGAAGTCAGCAGTTGGAGCAAAATCAATTGTACCACCGAATATAACACGGTTTAAACTAGAATCCGTAGATGAAGATTGAGCAATGATTACATCGCGCACTTTTACATCTTTTTGGATCGCTCCGCAAGTACCTACACGGATTAATTTTTGTACACCATACTCTTGCATTAATTCGGTCGCATAAATTGATATTGAAGGTACACCCATGCCTGTACCTTGTACAGAAATACGTTTACCTTTATACGTACCTGTATAGCCTAAAATATTACGCACTTCATTATACTGAACTACATCTTCTAAAAATGTTTCAGCAATATATTTTGCACGCAATGGATCTCCTGGTAATAATACGATTTCTGCAATGTCGCCTTTTTTGGCATTAATATGAACGCTCATTTATAAAACCTCTTTTCATCATAATTCTTCTAAATTGTAAACGTTTTCGTATAAATATTCAATTGTTAGACGTCTTGCTTTTTAAAAATATTGGTTAAACATACAATATTTTGTCAAATGTCAGCAATTTCACATCTTCGAATTATAGTTAAACTATACCTAAAAACGCTTCGGTATGCAAAATATCAATTGAATTTAGCCTCATATAAATCCCAAAGTGCATCAAATGCCTCAGTTGTTAAATATTCATCTGACTGTAATTCAATATAGGTCGAAAGTTCCTCGAAATTATCGGATTGCTTTGGAAATGAATGATCTATGAACATACTTTCAGCAAAACGGACTTTTTCATCAGACCATTCTCCCCCTCTATATGTTAATACATAGTGATAAAATGACTTTTTCAATATATTCCCTCCTACTTATATATTTTTACATTATTATAGTGAAAAATCCCCATTAGTGTAGTAAAATAATAAAATATTGATTTTTCAGAAAAGATGGTGAATTTATGCGAAAGAAAAAAAAATCAAGTACGAAACTAGAAAAAAATAATAAAAAAATGAAAACTGCAAAAAAACCACTACGTTTCTTCCATCTCATTCGAGGTAAAATTTTAATTGCGTTTACAATTTTAATGGCAATTATCCTCGCTATGCAAATTTTATCGTATATTAATATAACAAACTTACAAAATAGCTTGCGTAGTTTTGCAGATGAAAATTTAAAACAGCAATTTCAAATTAACAACCTGGCTTCTGATATCGCAAAACTGTCAAGCCATGAACAGACATATTTAATTACAGGTGACGAAAAGTATCTGCAATTATATGAGGATACGAAAGAACTAATACAAAACAATCTGACATCTGTTCAGAAATCCTTTGAAAATCAGGATGAAGAGTTGAAGATTGTTGGACAAATTCAGCAATTTTATACGAATTATTTATCCTATTCTAAATCTACAATTGATGTACGTCAAAAATACGGTTATGAAAATGCGGCAAAACTCTTCCAAAATAGCGGAAGCCAAAGCTTCAAATCATATATTGATGAGAATACATCTAAACTGATTCAAATTTTAGAACAACGGAACGAGGAATCCATAACGGATTTAGAGCAATTTGCATTAGCCTCTAAAATTTCTTTTTTTGTATTAGCTTTTATCGCGATTATATTGACTATGACGTTAGGCTATATGCTATTTAAATCAATCCGAAGAAATACAAAAGCAATTAATGAGTCCATTTTGGACATTGCACAAGCTGGCGGCGATCTAACACGTCGTGTAAATGTTAAAACTAAAGACGAATTCTCTGAAATTGCCAACTCAACAAATATCCTAATCGAGTCTATATCCGTATTAATAAAGCGTGTTTCTAACCTCGCAGATAATGTGTCAGGTAGTTCTCAGGAATTAATGGCTTTAGCAGATGAGAATGCACGTACGATTGATTTCATTGCAAACTCTACGATGGATATTGCGAATGATAGCACTGAGATTTTAACTAGTATCGGAAATGCAGCAAACGAAATGCAAAAGCTTGAGCAATCAATGCATGAGTTAAATGAAAAGGCATTGGAAGTTCAGCAGGCCGCTCTAAACATGAAGGATGCTGCACATATCGGCAGTAATTCGGTTACACAATCTTCAAACGTGATGCTGGAGATTGAAGAAACGATGGCAACTACATCGGCAACAGTTGAAAATTTAGGCCGTAAATCTGAAAATATTACATCCATTATTAGTACTATTACAGCAATTGCTGAACAAACAAACTTATTAGCTTTAAACGCTGCTATTGAAGCCGCACGTGCCGGAGAGCATGGACGTGGATTTGCTGTTGTTGCTGATGAAGTACGAAAGCTTGCAGAGCAGTCACAGCAGGCTGCAAGTGAAGTAGCTATAATTGTTGGATCTATTCAATCTGAAGTGAAATCAATTATTGCTCAAAACCAAACAGGTGTACAAAAAGTAATTCGCGGTGTCGAAGTAACAAATGAAACAACGGATTCTTTGCAGAATATTTTGTTACAGACAGAAAAAACATCGGATATTTTGACACATATGGTTGGTCAAATTGAGCAAACATTGCACAATAGTCACGATGTGAATTCTTCCTTCGTTCATGTTGCTGCCGTTGCAGATAATACAGCTGCTAATACGGAACGCAGTGCAGCTGCAGCTTCCCAAGGCTCGGCTTCGATGGAGGAAATTAATGCATCGGCTGCCGAATTGGCCGCGCAAGCAGATAATTTACGAAGTGTTGTGAGTGAATTTAAAATTTAACACTAAAAAACAACTCGCTTATGGGATTCCACAAGCGAGTTGTTTTTATTTGAACATTGATAAATATTGAGGATAGCCTTCCTTTTCCAAATCTGAAACTGGAATAAAGCGTAATGCCGCAGAGTTGATGCAGTAACGTAATCCACCTAATTCCTGTGGTCCATCTGGAAACACATGTCCTAAATGCGAATCGGCAGTTTTGCTTCGAACTTCTACACGACGCATTCCGTGTGAAGTGTCAAAATGCTCCGTCACTTCCACTTGTTCGATTGGTTTTGAAAATGATGGCCAACCACAGCCTGCATCATATTTATCTTTTGAGCTGAATAATGGTTTGCCGGATACAATATCAACATAGATTCCCTCTTCAAAAACATCATTGTATTCGTTTCTAAATGGTGGTTCAGTTCCTTGATTTTGCGTGACATGATACTGCATCTCTGTTAATTGTTTTAAGCGTTCTTCTTTATTCATTTACTTCGACCCCCAATGTTTTTCAATAAATCCAGCCCGTCCCGAACCAATGGAATAGCGCTCGTAATGAGCAGGATTCTTTTTATAGTAATGTTGGTGATATTCTTCAGCCACATAGAACGGCTTCGCTTCTAAAATTTTTACTGCAATTGGTGCTTTGAATTTTCCGCTTGCATCCAGTTTCGCTTTTGATTGTTCTGCGATTTCTTTTTGAACAGTGTCATGATAAAAAATCGCCGTTGAATAGGATTCCCCGCGGTCATAAAATTGGCCACCCGCATCAGTAGGATCAATTAATGTCCAATAAAGCTCAACTAATTTTTCATAAGGGTAAATAGCTGGATCAAATGTAATTTGCACAGCTTCTAAATGGCCAGTTGTCTCACTGCAAACTTGTTCGTATGTTGGATTTTCAACATGTCCCCCTGTATAGCCTGACACAACCTCTATAATACCGGGTTGTGTATCAAATGGCTTTACCATACACCAGAAGCATCCCCCTGCAAATGTCGCTTTTTCATATGCCATAAATCTGCCTCCTAGTTCTATTCGTTTGGAATAACTACTTCTAATTCTATTTTATCATTAGGAAGGTCAATTTCCTTAGCTCGGACTCTTGAACCGCTTGCAATATTTATACGAGATAAATCTACATAAATTTCCTCGTCGTTTGGCTTCACCGTAATCCAATTTGGGAAATCAACCGCGTCATCAATCATTTTCAATACAAATTCAGGTGGTATATTTGCTTTCCCGACATGGACTGCTTCTTGATTCAATACAATATTTCCGTCCTTCACAACGGGGATAAAATCCATCTGAATCGGCAAATCGAAATTAAAAATGGTTAATGTACTGTATAAATAAATTTTCTCATCAATAACGATTTCTACAGGAACTGGGGATTGTTTCATCGCTGCTGTTAAATATTGTTTCGCAATCGCTTCAAATTCCTTTGCTGTCGTTTCAACTTTTAGTATATTGCCCTCTATCGGGAGTGGAGGTTGTTCTGTGACTTGTTTTCCATCTGCAGTTAAAAGATACAGAACCGAAGCTAGTGTTAATAACACTGTGCCCGCTAGTAATAAAAATGCTACTTTCCATTTGTTCATATACTCACTCCCCAAATCCTATTAAACCGTCTGACATCTCTTCTATATTACATGCTTGCATTGTTTCGATAATGCGTTCTGCCATGCGGTCGTAACCTGTGCTGTTCGGATGAAAGAAGTCTACATGATATACCATATCCTCATTTGACACAAATAAATCCTCTACAGTTACAAAACATGCTTTTCCGTCCTTTACTGCCAATTGTTCAATGGAGTAATTCCATTCAGCAATAATCGGATCAAAAGGTGTTACTTCATCTACTACTATCGAAAAAGGGTTATAAAAACCGACTAGAATTATTGGTGCATCGGTATTAATTTCACGTATTTCTGTAATTACCTGTTCATAGCGTTCATTAAAACGAGGTAATTCTTTGTCAAACATTGTTTTAGTCATTGTAAATAAATTATTTTTCACTATTTTCATGACATCGTTACCACCAAGTGATATAGAGATAAGGTCTGCTTCTGCCAGCTCCTCATCATAATGGCCACGCTGTAATAAATCTAAAAGCTGATCGCTGCGTCGACCATTTTTCCCACGGTTATCAAGTTCTACCGATTCAATCATCGGCCATTTTTCAAGCTCTTCCTGTAATCGTATCGTATAGCCGTATTCCATGGTTTCATCGCCAACACCACGTGTCAATGAATCTCCTAAAGCTAAATACTGTATAGGTTGAGCATTATCTTCTTTACGATTGGACCAATCTAGTTGAAATACATCATTTATTATATCGAAAAAGCCCGTAGTTTTTTGTTCAGATTCATCTTCCGGAATGGATAGCTCATTATTTTCAGTAATCGAATTGTCGGTTAATTGCTCTTCCACTAGATTCGGGTCAACTGTAATGGAGCATGCGGACAAAACAATAACAGCCAACGTTGCGAGTAAGAACCGCCACATACAATTTCCCCCTTTATATTATATTATTTTATTATAAAATATTTTCTGCACCATGAGGAATGATTTGCCTATAAACATCTGGATCTATGGGAAATTATCATTATTTTATATTATGTAAGTAATTGCATAAAGAATCTCAATCATAAATAAAAAGGGTAATTCTAGAGGTACTGACCTTTAGAATTACCCTATTTTTATTCGGTATAATACATAAAGCCGATTGCACCTTCACCAGTATGTGTAGTGATTACCGGCGATGTAAATGCTACTTCTATTTCTCCTGTAAAGCCTGTTGCTTTCACTTGCTCTATTAACGGATTAACTAATGTATCCATTGAATTCGCATGAGAGATTCCTACAGACATTACTTTTTTGCCTTTTGTATCTTTTTCAAATTCACTCATTAAAAATTTTATGATTTGCTTATAGCTTCGTGGTTTGGCACAAATGGTAACTTCACCAATATCCAAGTGGCCAATCGGTTTAATATTCAGCAATGAGCTGACAACCGCTTTACCTTTTCCGATTCGTCCGCCCTTCACCATGTTTTCCAATGTATCCAGTGCAACGAAAAGACGTGTGTTTTCACGGACTTTGTTAACTCCTGCCACAATTTCTTCTACAGATGCTCCAGCGTCACGTAATCGAATTGCTTCACGAAGTTGGAAGGCAAGTCCGAATGCGATATAGCGTGAATCAATTACTGTAACATCCGCGCTGCTCATTTCTCCTGCCTGGTTAGCAGATTGGTATGTTCCACTCATACCACCTGTCATGTGAATGGAGACAATTTGCGCCCCATCCTTCCCTAACTCATCATACAATTCTTTAAATACGCCCGGAGAAGGCTGAGAGCTTTTAGGTAACTCTTTTGCTGTTTTTAATAATTCGATAAATGTATCCGGTTGCAGGTTTACGCGATCTGTATACGTTTTATCATCAATTTGCACTGTTAGTGGTACCACATGGATTCCATGCTGTTGAATTTCTGCATCTGTTAAATCACATGTAGAGTCCGTTACAATATGAATTTGACTCAAAGAAAACACATCCTTTTTCCATCTTCCTTACTATTATAAAGAAATCATTTTTGTTTACCAATATGACATTTGTCATTGTAAAGAGCACCACTTTATCATCATTCTACTATGACATATAGCAGTATAACATCATGACATTCAACTATCACTATTATTTACCATTTGTACTATACTAATATAAAGAGGAGTGAGTTGTACGATGCAAAAAATAGATACATTAGATTATAAAAATTGGAAGGAAGAGTTGTGGAATGCAATTACACATGGTATCGGTCTGGCAATTAGTATTCCTGTCTGTATATTGCTTATTATTTATTCAACAATAAATGGATCTGCCATACATATTACTTCATACGCCATTTTCGGAGCTTCGTTAATATTGCTATTTTTAATGTCTACGCTATTACATAGTGTTCCGGAAAAATATAAACGTACATTTGCGATTTTAGACCACTCATCCATCTATATATTAATTGCAGGTACCTATACCCCATTTTTACTAATAGCAATCGGAGGAACATTTGGCATTGTCATGCTATGTATTATATGGTCCATTGCGATATTAGGGGTTTTATTTAAATGTTTGTTTATCCACCGGTTTGAAAAATTATCTTTAGTATTATATATATCAATGGGCTGGCTGATTATTATCGCCATTCGTCCGCTCTACAGTTTTTTAACGTTTGACGGATTTATGCTTCTTTTATTTGGCGGATTATTTTTCACTTTCGGTGCCATTTTCTTTGCTTGGACTCGTTTACCTTATAACCATGCAATTTGGCATTTATTCGTAATTGCAGGTTGTGGCTGCATGGTAGCCTGCGTGTATTTATACTTAATTTAACCTTAACGGGTTCGGTTGATGGGGAGAAAACAATAAATAACACAGCTTTTGGGGATACAATTCCATATGAATTGGTGTCCCCTTTTTTGTTGTTATATTAAGAACGGGGGCCGCAATTAGCAGAAAGATTAATAAGAGCCCATAAATTTATGTGCATTTGGTAATTAGATATTGGAATGAATAATTTAGAAGGAATATAAGGGATCTATATTAAAATATAGAAGAATATAAGATACTGTTCTTTAACGAACGGGGCAGGTTTATGTACGAAAATTTGCAGATTCTAGGGGGATGTTATTTATGATAAATATTTTCGTTGGATTCATTTTTGTTTTCTTCAAAACAAATTTAAGTTTTTTGGATAGCGGAGCGACTTATTATATGACCAATCTAATTGGTTACATATCGATACTTTTCGGGATAATCGAATTGGGAAGAACCCATCAAAAACTGTTAAAGGTTAAACCTTATGTAATGATAATGATCGTTCACAGTTTTATCTTTTTCTTCTTAAATATAACAGGTACTTCGCCGTTAACGATGCCTTTGTCAACTTCACTCGCGGTAATTGTAGCTTATGGTGGGCTTCTGCTTATTGTTGCAGGTATGTTTATAATATTTGCTATTATCTCCGAACTGTTGGACGATTTAAATAGTAAAAAGAATAAAGATCTATTATACAATCTAATAAACATCATGATGTTGCTATTCATTCTAGCAGGTATAAGTGCTTACTTTAATACGTTTGCCACTACTATAATGGGTACTTTATTGTTACTGGAAGTATTATTTTTAATTAGCTATTATTACGTTTTCCTATCAGAAAATGAACAATATACATAAAAGTTTTCCCTTTCAACGTTCGTGTAAGGCCGTGCCCGTGGAAAGCGTACCGGAATGGAAATCAATTTTATGCCAGAAAAAAATGCCATTGCTCTCAAGGAGAATAATGGCATTCCTTTTTATTTTTCGTAAATACAGTATTGGAATGTAAAGCCTTCGTCCGACTTTACTGGCTCAAGACAGGAAGTTTTGTTCCAATCTTCATAGGTTGGGAAGTAAGTATCGCCCTTAAATGTATGGTTGATTAAAGTAATATACAGTTTATCGGCTATCGGCATTACTTGTTCAAAAATTTGAGCGCCGCCAATAATCATGATTTCCTCAGTGTCCTGTACGAGTGCCAAGGCTTCCTCAAGGCTTCCTACAACTTCTATTCCTTCTGCTTTATAATCTGTATTTCTTGTGATCACTATATTACGGCGACCTGGTAATGGGCGTCCAATCGATTCGAAAGTTTTTCGTCCCATAACAATTGGCTTGCCCATTGTCATTTCTTTAAAATATTTCAAGTCACCAGGCAAGTGCCATGGAAGTTCATTTTTATAACCAATAACCCGATTTTCATCATGTGCAACAATTAGTGAAATCATCTCTATTCCCCTTTATACCGCAATCGGTGCTTTAATCGATGGATGTGGATTATACCCTTCAATCATTAAATCCTCCAATTCAATATCAAAAATCGATTGCTTATCTGCATTAATTGTTAATGTTGGTAAGTCTCTTAGCTCACGTGACAATTGTTCTTGCACTTGCTCAACATGATTTAGATAAATATGTGCATCGCCAATTGTATGAACGAATTCTCCAACTTCCAGATTACACTCTTTAGCCATTAAATAAAGAAGCAATGCATAAGAAGTAATATTGTAATTAATTCCTAAAAAAGTGTCTCCGCTACGTTGGTATAATTGACAGCTCAATTTGTTGTTAGCAACATAAAATTGGAACATGACATGACACGGTGGTAATGCAGCTTTACTTCCTTTTGCTCCGGCATTTATTACGTCTTCTGGGTTCCATGCATTTACAATTAATCGACGGGAATCAGGATTCGTTTTGATTTGGTCAATGACATCCTTTAATTGATCAATTTCATTTCCTTCAGAGTCTGTCCAACGTCTCCATTGCTTACCATAGACATTTCCTAAATCGCCGTATTTTTTTGCAAATTCATCATCTGTTAATACTCGATCACAGAAAACTTTCAATTCTTTTTTGTACAATAGATTAAATTCCTCGTCTTCTAAACAACGTCGGCCAAAATCTGTCATATCTGGACCATTGTATTCATCAGATTCTACCCATTTCTTAAATGCCCATTCGTTCCAGATGTTGTTTTTATGTTGCAAAAGATAACGAATATTTGTATCGCCTTTAATAAACCATAATAATTCGCTAGCAATTAGTTTAAATGATGTTCTTTTAGTTGTGAATAATGGGAAACCTTTTGATAAGTCGAAACGCATTTGATAACCAAAAACGCTAATTGTACCAGTCCCAGTACGGTCTTCTTTTTTTACCCCGTTATCTAAAATGTATTTCATAAAATCTAAATATGTTTTTTCTAATTCATTCGACAAGATAAACACCCTCCAAATTCATTTCATATCTATTATAGCTATAAAAAATAATTTATGTAACAAACATATAGGCTAATTTATTTTAAACGCACCTTTTTCTCTACACGTTCGTCTTATTAAAGAACGGATAATATATTAACAGAACTATTAAGAGGATATAATATGGAACAACTAATTTTAGACCTCGTACAGAATGAAAAACCATATGCATGGCTTTATCAGTTTTTAATAATGGTGCTGGTTTCTATGATCCCATTTGCGCCTATCCCCGTGCTGGCTGCGTATATTTCCAGTCATCATGATTTTATGCCAGGTTTAATGATTAACCTGCTCGGGACGACTACGGGATCCATTATATTATTTTTATTAAGTAAGAATTTATTACGAACCGTTGCACTAAAATACTTAACAAAACATCAATACTTGATGAAATATGTAGAGCTCATTCAAACAAACGGCTTTTTAGCAGTACTCCTCGGGCGCCTTATTCCTATCCTACCTTCCGCAGGTGTAAATTTAATTGCAGGTATTTCTAATGTCCACGTGATTGCCTTTATTGCAGCAACCATTCTTGGGAAGTTACCCACTATTTTAGCCTTTTCACTAGCAGGACATCAAATTGCTTCTGGCAACTGGGATGTAGTATTGATCATTGCCCTATACTTAATCGCTTTATTCTTACTCGGAAGAAAAATAAAACAAAAGTGGGCCCGTTAATTCAGAAAATGAACGGAGAGATTATATGACGAAAGAATGGGAAAAAGATATAAGTTCTCTTTCAAAAATTAAAGTTTATTCAAATCCAAATAACCAGCCGGTAACTATAATTGGTGATGGGGATAATTTGAAGTGTATTGGTGTCGGTACAGATGCAGCCGTTTTTCAGTCTCTTTCTGCCCCCGCTTATGCGTATAAATTATATGCAAAGGATAAAGTAGAAAAAGTAAAAATGGAAGCTAAAGTTTATGAACAATTAGGAGATTCGCCTTTCTTTCCAACGTGTTATGCGTCATCTGACGAATACCTCGTTTTAAGTTACGAAGAAGGAAAAACGCTTTTCGACTGCGTTCTGCAAGGTATCCCTATCCCGCAGCACGTTGTGAATGAAGTGGAGGAAGCCAGAGAATACGTACGGAATAAAGGGCTGAACCCACGTGATATCCATTTGAAAAACATTTTGCTTCAACATGGCAAAGCAAAAATAATCGATGTGTCTGAATATACACAATCAGGCAATGATTTTCGTTGGGAACATTTAAAAAGAGGATATGACCAGTATTATCATTTAATCGAAGGAAATTCTGTGCCGTTTTGGCTAGTAGCTACAATTCAAAAGTGGTATAACCAGCGAGGAGAAAATTCTTTTTCTTATGAAGATTTCACAAAAACCATTTCAAAACTTTTATTTAAAAAATAGTGGCTGTTTAACAAAAGAATTTCTATTGGGGAGCTTTTAAAAATTATGTATTGAAATGTATAAAAAAAGACAACATAAAAGGCGCTACTCGTATTTCATTTGCTGAGTAGCGCCTTTAGTCAAATGTGTCTAAATCATCGTAGAGCTCAATAGTTTGCATCAATTTTTATGTTGCCTCCCTAAGAATCGTTTTGTTGTTCTCTAAAATTTGAATCATCTGTTGCAAAATCTTCTCCTCAACTTTTTGGGAGCCATTTACTTCTTTTGCAATCACTTTCGTTAATTCTAAAACTGTACTTACGTCGAGCTTATGTTTTTCCGCTAATTGGAATGCTCGCCCTAACTGACCGGTTATCATCGGCAGTCCTCCTTTTTCTTATAGTATACAAATATTATACCTTGAGTTACATAAAAATTCACCTTAAAAAACTAAATTTTTAATAAAATTATTAAAAATCGCGTCTTTTACTAACAGGAAGCAGCAGTAACCTCTATATAGTGTAGTACGCCTCATTATTTAATATGCGTTATGAAAGGTTTTTGTTTGTGCAATTGTCCTTTAATAAGTCAAAAATTTTATGTTAGTTGGAATTTTAATGATCAATCCTAATCGAATATAAATAGTATAAATCCGCGGTTTCCGGAGAAAATATATGAAGATTAAGAAACGAAGTCCTGTTTGTTTTTAAACGTCAGGATATTCGAGTCAAAAAAATAAAGGAGATGTTACAAAATGGGAATATTATATAGAACAGCATTAGTTCTAGTCATTATTGGTGCAATCAACTGGGGACTTATTGGATTCTTCCAGTTTGATTTAGTGGCTTCATTATTTGGTGGACAAACATCTGTATTATCAAGAATTGTTTATGCTCTTGTAGGGATTGCAGGACTTATATCGATTCCGATTCTTATGAAACCGTTAGACGATGTAGAAGAAAATTCCTACAATACATCTAATCGTGCGAATACAAGACCGAATTATAATATGGAAGCTGGTAAAGAAGAAGATTTTTCGGAATATAAGAAAACAAGTGATGATACAAAAGCCAAGCATTACAGCAGTAACAGCGATCAGAATAAAAAATCATAACTATTATGACCAGGCTCACTTATGAGTCCTGGTCTTTTGTATTTAATGGGCTTATTGGTTGTGCCCTCTCTGCCGTCTACATATGATGTAATGACAATCAATATTTAGTGGTGAGGAGGAAATAAATGAATAACAATAAGAAAAATTCAGAACAATCCTCAGATTCTCAGGATATTCAAATAGCGAGACTTGCTTTTATAGGAGCTTCTGTCGTTACATTAGGAGACTTAATTTCTACACTTGCTGCCGGTCTTGCACTGGATGCTTTGGAGAAATCTAAGAACGGGGATTCTGGCCCCCCACCGACTCAGTCAAAGGATATGCAGAAACAGCTCGATTATTTAATAAATGAATTAAGACAAATAAAGAAAATGATGTAAAATACTTTTCTGTGGTACATCTCCTACCCCCCCTTCGCTCATTTAATTTGCGGAAGGGTTTTTTATTGAAATTATTCGACTTTTTAAACTTTACATATTTATAGTGCACCGATAATTACTTTATAGTAATATAATAAATTGAAAAGGAGTGTTTAAACTGGATACAATATTTATAATCATATTAATTATAGCTTTACTAGTAATGTTGGTGTGCATTCTTAGCGCATTTGTTAACATTGTGAAAAGAAATCGATCAAAGTCGGTTAAGATGTTTAAGTATAGTGGAATAGCATTTTTAGTCTTAATCATATCATTTATAGGTGTTGGTGTGACAAGCGATGGAACGGAAGTAGCTAATGAACCTGAAAAAGCGGAAGCTACTGCAAGTAAGGAAAAAACAAAAGATGATTCAGAGAAAGCAACACCTGAATCAGCTGAGAAGGTTGAAGCTGATAAAAAAGCGAAAGCTGATGCTGATGCTGATGCCAAAAAAGATGCTGATAAATTAGCAGCTGAAAAAAAATCTTACTTAACTGACGTAAAACCAAAAGTGGATACTATGATGAGCTTGTATGATAAAGCATGGAATGAGCTTTGGAAACCCACTTTTGAAGGTCTAGGAACAACTGTGGATGTGTATACAGCTTATGGGAATATGAAACAGCTTGAGCAGCGCTATAATAGTCTCTACAAAACTATTGGATCAATCGACGGCAGTGGTTTATCTAAAGAAAATGAAGAGAAATTCAATGAATTTAAAACAAGCATGAAAAATGCCGCTATGTGGCGAGCTGAAGCAGCCGAAAAAGCGCGTAAAATGTTTGATGAAGGAAATTATAGTCCTTCAAAATTCGATAAGGTGAAAACAGATGTTTCATATGCAGATAATGAAATGATGAAAGCCATCCTAGCTTTAACGACACTGGAAATGGCTTTAGGTGTAGATAGAGACGAATAATGTATGGCCTTCCGCTCATATAAGGTGGAAGGCTTTTTTCTACTATGCCCTTTTGTTCACTTTCTATCTTGAGGTGTTAAGTATTCCATTCCTAGGACTCGTCTCATTTCGTGGGATACCCAGTTACGGATGGCGATGTTTGTGTAAGTTCTTGTTTCTGTTACTCCTCTAAATAAAACAAAATACTCCGTTACAAATTCATCTGAGCGTTGTTTTTCAATCTTACATCCTTGTTTATATAAATAATCCCTCAACTTTTTCAAATCCTGAAATGTCTCATGGGATTTTTGATCATACCATTCTTCTAAAATTTTGCCCATTTTCAATTGAGAAACGTACAGTTTGTCGCGGTCAAGCGTTTTTAAAAACATCTCTAAAATAATAAAACGGTGGATATCATCGCTAAAATTCATAATTTCTTTATGCATGAACGACACTCACCCTTTGAATAGCAGGGGATGCTGCTAAAATGTTGTCGATAATAAATGTACGCTTTGCATGACGTGTAAAACAGTAAGCCTGCACGGTATTCCCTGCAATTTTAATTAATTTGATACGACGTTTTGATATCGCATGAGTTTTGGATAAGTACATAATGTCTAGAGTTTGATTGTACTGCATTGCTTTCATTATTTGCTCTTTCATAAATACACTCCGTCCTTTTTTATTATATTATAGAACAAGTGTTCTTATTTTAGAACCGGTAATTTTTATAGTTTACAGTAAATAGTTGGATAAATAGAAAAAGCACTACACAAAATAATTGTGCAGAGCTTTGTTTTTAATTCTATTAAATCCCCTCTGAATTCATCAGTACAATGCGCCAGCCATCTGGGTCTGCAATCGTCACGCCTTTTTCTTTCCAATATGGATTTTCCGGTGGAACTTGAGGATAGCCCATTTTAGCAAGTCGTGACTGTACAGCTTGAATTTGTATAGGATCTGGCATATAAAAAACGAGCAAATTATCCTCTGTCGGTGCAGGACATGGACTTCCATCAATATGCTCAGTAAATTCCAAATGATACGATGCATCCGGCAAACCAATCATAATGCCAGTGTAACCTCGATGTCCCTTAAATCCACCAAGTTTTTTAAGGCCAAGACCTTCACAATAAAAACGTTCTACCTGTGCTAGTTTATCCGTTGGTCGTGCGATACGAAATTGTGCAATATGCAATGTTTCTGTCCATTCCTTCATGATCATCCCCCCTACTTTCATTTTAAAGAGCAAGGAAGGAAAATGCTCTACGACATCCGGATGAAATTTCCTATCATAGAGTCAGTAAAAGCGTATTTGAAAAGGAAATCCCTTAACTATTGACGAAATTATTTTACTAGCTATATAGAGAGGAGTTTTATTAATGAAGGAAAGACATGAAATATTATTCCACCAGTTAAAAAGTTACCGTAATGATACCCTTAGCTTATTGGAAGATGTTAGTGCAGAAGAAGCTGAAATCATTCCAAAACGGTTTAACAATAGTATTCGTTGGAACATGGGACATATTTATCTCGATCAATATTTATGGATAGAAACACTAACAAAAGAAAAAACAAATGCACCATCGGAATTTAATAGTTGGTTTGGATATGGTACATCTCCTGCTGATTTCAGTTCTGAAACACCTTCTTATAAAGAATTAAAAACACTATTAGAAAATCAAATTGAAGATATTAAAGACAAATTTGCCGATAAATTAGAAATTGTGCATTCGCCAACTGACATGGGAATGAATACGATTGAACATGTATTAATAAGAACGATTTTCCATGAGGGAATACATTTTCAGCACATATTAAATTTGAAAAAATTTATTAAATAAATCTCTGATGATCATAGATTTTAGACATAAAAAAAACACCTGCAGCAAGTACAGGTGTGCAATATTGTTAGGATAACCATTTCGGCGGTGTGTTTTTCGACCAATAAATATCGCCAAGGTTATAATGCTTTGAGTAATTATCTTCATATGTGTGGTAATGGAAATTATAATAATAGCCTTCAAAAGGACGGTTCTCTGTTCTTACATGGAAACGGATGATGTCTTTTTGAGAATTCGCATCTACTAAGTGGAAGATTTTTTCTGCATAGTCGCCACTTGGCTTTTCAGTAATTGTTAAGTTGCGAAGCTTTTCTTCACCCACTCGTTCAATAGTCGTTGCAATTGCTTCTTCAATTTTCGGGAAAATCTTTGTTTCAAACTCCTGTTCAATGACAGGACCGACTCTTGTGCCGAATTTTATGTAAGATTGCTCTTTTGCTGCGGAAACAAAATAGTCGGTTGTTGGTAATGGTTTTTCATCAACTAAAATATCATCAAGCTGATAGGCAGATGCAATATGATTGTCACTAGGTCGGTCTAATGTCGATTGATTATGACGTGACTCTTCGAAATTTGCCCAGATTTCATGATTGGGTGTAATTAAACCAAACGATAATAAAGCGACGGAAACAACGAGAGATTTGTAAATCCATTTCTTCAAGTTTATCACCTTCTTAAATTATGTATAATTTTTAACACTGTTATTAAATCTATACGAATAAAATACGAAAAGGTTTCATCTTTCTATTAATCATTGTACAATAAAAAGGAAGATATTGTAGGTTATTTAAGGGAGGTTTTTAAAAAATGGACATTGTTATGGGTGTTGGATTATTATTAATGCTTGGTTATATGACTTCTTTATGCTTCACGGACTAATACTATTTTTTTCGCACCATCCAATTTCTTGGGTGGTTTTTTAATACTTGTAAACAAGCACTCTAATATAAGCGGAAGATCTCCGGCTATTTACAAAATCGCTCGGAAATATCGATAAATAAAGGTATGATTTCCGCTTATTCAAGAAAAAAGAACTTAAATTTTAGTTTTTTTAGTAAATAAGCGGAATTTCTCCGTCTATTTTGGCTGTTTTTTTAAATTATCGGCAAATAAACGGAATTTCTCCGTTTATTTCGCACTCCATCTTCATGAACATCCCGATAAATTGGACAAGGGGCTCCCAATAAAGCTTGGGAACCCCTTTAGTATTTAATAGATAGCAATATAAATAAATGAAAGTCTCAACCCGATCATCCGGGGAATTTTATTTTATTCGGAGTAGCATAGCTCCAGTTTTAACCGCGGTAAAATTCTACTAATCTTCTCTAACTTAAGCAACATAGTCCCATCCTGCTACTATGTCCTTGCAGCCCTTAAGCTTGCGCCAGTGTGAATAAGTATCTTCAAAAACACTAGCAGAAATGCCAATTCATTTATAAGCGCTATCTACAATAGCACCTAACTATAATAACACATATGTTCTCATTTGTAAAATCTCTTTCGTTCGTGCAAAACAAACGAATGTCCGTTATACTTGAAAAATCGGAATTAAAAGGAGTTAGTGAATGATGAATGAAGTAGAAACAACATTGGCAATTCAAATGAAACGTATCGCTGTAACATTGCTTGATATGGAACAAAGTCGTTTCGTCTCTGCCAGTCAAACGATGGATTTATCTGCAATACAATCAGAAGTTTACAGCAACTTTTTTGAATCTTATATAGATGCGACTTTGAACAGTCCTAAGTCAGTTGCAGGTAAATTTTTAGACCGCGATAATGATATAATTACAAAGATCAATCGCTATGTAGAATATCCGGATGACACACATTTTTTATCTTTAGCGAACGACTTATCGAATAAGCTGTATCAAATTATGCAAAACGTATCAAACAGTAATGGCTCTGTTTTTGTGGCACATATTGAAATTATTGATGAGCCCTATATTTTATTTTTAAAGCTCGATCCGAAAGAAGCCGTGCAAATTGATTTGGAAACGTTAAATTTAAATACAATTGAAAATATTTTACCTGACGCTTCTAGCCGTGTGCAAAAATGTGCGCTCATTCGCATGAATTATAATCCGCTGGAAGAAAACGTTTATGTGCTTGATAGACAATCAGATGGAGAACCGGCGAAGTTTTTCATGGAGACATTTTTACAGGCTACACCGATTGCATCAGATAAGAAGAAAACGAAGATGCTAATGAAAGAGCTATATGAGAAAATTGCGGAATCGATCAATGAAGAACAAACGCCCCACCTTCAAAAAGTGATTGATGAGGAATTTGAAAATGGTAAATATATTGAGCTAGATGCATCTGTACATAATATTTATGAAGCCATTGCTCCTCCTGAGAATCGTAATGATTTTGTTGAACAAGGTGCAAAATTATTTATTGATGAGTTTACAGACCGTAATCCTGACTTCACCCCTACTTTTGAAGTGAAGCGTGATGATTTACATGTCGTGTATAAATCCGGTGAAGGTGAAGTGTTATTCCGTTATGATAAGCGTCTTGAGAATATTGAAGTGCATCATGATCAGGTGAATGGTACTTATACAATAACAATTCGGGAAGCAGATAAGATTGATTTTACTTTGCATAAAAAACCGTTATAACATGAAAAAGTCCCTTCTACAAAATTGTAGAAAGGACTTTTTCTATTACTTCGATGTTAATGCAATAAATTCTTCTACATCTTTCTCACAAAGCGCGATTCCTTTTAACCAGAAATCTTCAGTCGTGATGTCTGCACCTAAATGCTTCATCGCTAAATCTTCTACTGTCATGATCGCTGTATCACGAAGTAATGCCATATATTTTTCCTCGAACCCTTTGCCCTCTTCTTTTGCTTTTGCGTAAATGCTTAAAGAGAATAAATAGCCGAATGTGTACGGGAAGTTATAGAATGGCACGCCTGTAATATAGAAGTGCATTTTTGATGCCCAGAAGTGTGGATGTGCTTCACCTAATGCACCGCCATGAGCTTCGATTTGTGCTTCTTCCATTAATTCATTTAAACGCTTAGAAGATACGATCCCTTTTTTGCGCTCTTCATAGAAGCGTGTTTCAAATAAATAACGAGCATGAATGTTCATGAAGAACGCTACCGAACGTTGGATTTTATCTTCTAATAGTGCAATCTTTTCTTGCTCATTTGAAGCTTCTTCTACCGCTGCATCTGCTACGATCATTTCTGCAAATGTTGAAGCAGTTTCGGCAACATTCATTGCATAACGACGGTTTAATGGATGAACCGGGCGAAGTGCATATGAATGGAATGCGTGACCAAGCTCATGTGCTAATGTTGAAACGTTTGACATTGAACCTGAATATGTCATGAAAATACGTGATTGTTCAGATAATGGCATTCCTGTACAGAAGCCACCTGGACGTTTATTATCACGGTCTTCCGCTTCAATCCAACCATCTTCAAAAGCAGTACGTGCAAAGCTTTCCATTTCTGAACCGAAACGACCGAAATGCTTTAAAATAAATTCCGCGCCCTCTTGGTATGACATTGTAGCTGTTGAATCCGTTACCGGAGCATCGAAATCAAACCAATCTAATTTTTCACTGCCTAATAATGTTGCTTTATGTGTTAAATAATCCGCAAATTTTGCTTTACGTGACGTAATAGCGCCCCACATCGCATCGATTGTTTCCTGCTTCATACGGTTAATTTGTAAAGGCTCTTTCGTAACTGAGTCCCAACCGCGCTTTTTGTATACTGCTAAGCGGAAGCCAGCTAAATGGTTTAAAGTTTTAGCGAAAAACTCTTCGCGGTCTGTAAATACTTCTTCTAATGCATCAAATGCAGCTTTACGAACTGTACGGTCTTTATGAGAGCTTAAGTTATTTGCTTGTCCTACTGACAATAATTTCTTTTCGCCATCTACTTCGACTTCCACTTTAATATCACCGATCAGCATGTTATAAAGCTGACCCCATGAGCTATAACCATCTACACCTAAAGCAGAAATTAGCGCTTCTTCTTCCTCAGATAAAGATTCCTTCGACTTTTCACGCCATTCCGTTAAAATGAATTCAAATTGTGCTAATTCATTTGTTTGTAGTAATTCGCCGAAAGTCGATTCGTCGATTTTACCGAGCTTTTGATTAAAGCTTTCCATAATTGGAGAGAAGTTGGCTGAAATACCTGAAAGCTGGCCTTGTAATAAAAGCGCTTCACGATCTGTCGTATCTTGAGCCGTTAAACAAGATAGCATAGCACCCGCCTGTGATACATGCATCATTACTTCTTTAATATTTTCTAAAATAGATTGAATTGATAATGCTGAATCTGTATTTGTAGGAACATCGAATTTTTCAACCATTTCTTTTAATACATCCATTTTAGGGTTTAAATTTTCAATATGTTCTTTTAGTTGTGGTGATGCACTCCCACCTTCGAAAAATACATCTAAGTCCCAAACTTCAGGATATTTTACGTTTTGCATAGTATAGCCCCGCTTTCTGAATTGTAGTTCAATTCTTATTTTACTAAAAAATGAATAAAATTGCTCGAAAATATTTCGGTTTATGAAATAAAAAAAGCTAGCCTCATAGACTAGCTTAAAAAGGGTTTGTTAAAAATTAATTAACTCTGAACCGTTGATTTCCATTCCGGGACCGAAGCTTTCCCCGGGCACGGCTCCAGTTAACTAAATTGTGCCAAGGGCGGCAGGCACAATTTAGTGGATCTTCCGCTCGGTGCTCCTGCGGTTACTCGTCGCAAAATAAATTTTGCTGTTCCCGGTGGAGTCACGGTCCCTCCATTCCAATCAACTTATTAATAGCTTTAAATAAATTGTTTCTGCTAAGCATCTAGTTAAATTTATAATATTGGAGATAACAGACGTGACACTGATTCACGGACTCTAGTCCATGTTTTTCGTTTTTCAAAAAGCTCTTTTGTTAATTCGAAACTCTCTTTTATATCTGCTTCGAATAGCTCTCTACACTTAATTGCCAACCGTTCATCATATAAAATCGCATTGATTTCGAAATTTAGACTAAAGCTACGCACATCAATATTTGCAGTACCGATTGTTGCTAATTCATCATCGATTACGAGCATTTTTGCGTGAAGGAATCCTTTTTTATAACGATATACTCGACCACCAGATTCAAGCAGGTCTCCACCGTATGCTGAATTGGCGCCATATACGAAGGGATGGTCTGTTTTTTCAGGCGTCATAATGCGCACATCAACACCTGAAGAGGCAGCAATTTGTATTGCATGCAAAAATGCCTCATCAGGTACATAATAAGGGGTTTGAATATAAACATATTTTTTAGCGCTTAAAATCATGCGAATATAACTGTTTTTAATGGATTCAAAATCTGTATCCGGACCACTCGATACAATTTGGACGGGAGTGTCCGCATCGACTGTAAATGAGGGGAAGTATCGTTGCTCGACTTCTCTAAGTTCTTCATTCCTCGCCTGATGCCAATCAAATAAAAAATGTGCCTGCATATTGTATACGGAATTGCCTTCTATACGTAAATGCGTATCTCGCCAATAACCAATTTCGTCATCAAGACAGGCATACTCCTTACCGACATTAAAACCGCCAATATATCCAATTCGACCGTCTATAATAATGAGTTTTCGATGATTCCGGAAATTAATTCGAGGATTGAATAATTTCAAATACGAGGAAAAGAAAGCTTCTACTTGTCCACCGGCATCCATCAATTTCTTTAAGTCTTTTTTTCGTAAAGTACGGGAACCTAAATCGTCGTAAATCATTTTTACTTCAATGCCCTCTTTTGCTTTTTTAACAAGCGCATTAAAAATACTTTTTCCGACTTCATCCATTTTATAAATGTAATATTGAATATGAATCGTTTGCTTCGCATTTTCAATATCTTCAATGACAGAGCGGAATTTTTCTTTCCCTTCAGCTAAAATCGCAACATCATTTTTAGAACTTAATAAAGCGTGATTGTAATCGACATTCATTTTTATTAACCCTTGATGCTTTTTTGTAATCTCGTTTGGAAATTCATACGTTCCTTCTGCAAGGGCGGAATGCTGATCCTGGAAAGCCTCTATAGATTCTTCCTGTTGAACAGCATGCCAGCGAACGAAATGCTTCTTTTGTAAATTTCGTCCCAATAATAAATAGAAAATGAACCCAATAACCGGTAAGAAAAATAGAACAAAAAGCCATGCCCATGTTGATGAAGCACTTTTACGACTGATAAATATTAGCATGAGTGCAAATAAAATATTCAAAAGGTAAACAGTAACCATCAAAAAACCTAAAAGTGTCATTAAAATCACCTCATTTCTTTTTTTTACTTGTAAAATGTTTGCAGTTTTTTCAAGTGATTAACTATTCCCTCAAATTTCGAAATCAAGACATATAAGCCAAAATATTTTTATTCGTCCTAACACTAAAATACCGCTTACTGTATGAGTAAGCGGTACCCTTAATACTATTTACTTTCCATGTCATACTCTAACTTTGCTTTTTTAAAGCTATAGTACAATGAGTATCGTTGAAGTCCTTTTGCCGCTTCAACTGACTGTTGTGCAAAACGGTCAAATGCTCCCAAATTCTGTTCTACTAATGCTAATTGTGCTTCAATCCCATACTTCATCCAATCGGACTTCAAAGAATAACTATTAGCTTCTTCCCGATTCCCCGCCACTGCAGCAATTAATGCTTTACCATAAGGACCATTCTGATTATCCATTAATTGATCTGCGTAGTATTGAGCACGTTCGAAATCGTCGAGACGAATTGCACGGTTCATTTCATATGTATTTTTAATAACCGGTTGTTTATAGTGAGCAATGATTTTTTCCATTGCTTCGATTTCCTGTTCTTTTGTGCCGACTTCCAACGTGTGTATGTAATTCATTACTGGATCTTTTTTATGCTTTACAATATATTTCCTGATTTTCGCTAAATCTGTAGAAGCGTATGCAATGTAAAACATATAGCCAATTGAACAAAGGGCAAAAACTAGAATGATGGAGATCGATACTACAAATGGCCAATCAAACATGGCACTTAAAAAACCTACTGCTAAGCCTAATATTACTACATAAACCCAATTTATCATTTTTTCACCTCTTTTATTTACTCCGTTTATTATAGCGTAATAATATTGTTATTCAATCTATGAATCAAAAAGCAAATGCATACCTTCTATGTACTTAATGTTAGAAAAAGTAACGTAAAATAACTAAATTTTAGGTTATCAAGAAAAGACCTGCAACAAAAGTACGCTTTTTTATATATAGACCCTATAAAATAAACCGTTTTCATTATATTTTATACCGCTTTCATTGTTAAATGTGTAAAATGTTACTTTTAACATAATTTATATGTCATAATATCTAACATAAAGCGAAGAAAGGAGGTTAATCAATTTAAGTAAATGTTGCTTTGAAGTTTCCTTAATTAATAGTTATAGCTATTTTTTATTCGGTATTCATTTATCATAGCTTGGATCTTTGCAACTGCAACAGCCATTTATTATGTTGTTATAAAAGATGTACTTAATGTTAGAAAAGAAAGTGTTGAATTAAGATTTAGCGCTCAACAAGTTTCAACATCAAATTAGTTTAATGAAAATATTTTCAATATTTAAAATATTATATTTTAGGAGGAATTACAATGGGTAGTATAGGAAGCATGGTTAAACCAATGAATGGATTTTTAACGGCATTAATTCAATATCCGGTACCAGTAGTAAATTCTAGAGCCGATATCGATGCACAAATTCAGCAAATCATTAAAACTCTTCATTCAACAAAAGCTGGTTATCCTGGAGTTGAATTAATTGTTTTCCCTGAATACAGTACACAAGGTTTAAATACTAAAAAATGGACTACAGAAGAGTTCCTATGTGACGTACCAGGAGTTGAAACAGAAATGTTTGCTGCAGCTTGTAAAGAAGCTGAAGTATATGGTGTCTTTTCTTTAATGGAAAGAAATCCAGATGGTGGAGATCCGTATAATACTGCTATTATTATCGATCCAAACGGAGAAATCATTTTAAAATATAGAAAACTAAATCCTTGGGTTCCTGTAGAACCATGGAAAGCTGGAGATTTAGGACTTCCTGTTTGTGATGGACCAGGTGGTAGTAAATTAGCTGTCTGTATCTGTCATGATGGTATGTTCCCTGAAGTCGCTCGAGAAGCAGCTTATAAAGGTGCTAATGTTCTAATTCGAATTTCCGGATATAGTACACAAGTAAATGATCAGTGGATTTTAACGAATAGATCCAATGCATGGCAAAATTTAATGTATACCCTTTCCGTTAATTTAGCTGGTTACGACGGCGTATTTTATTACTTTGGAGAAGGTCAAGTGTGTAACTTTGATGGAACGACTTTAGTCCAAGGACATAGAAATCCATATGAAATTGTTACAGCTGAAGTCTATCCGGAATTAGCAGATCAAGCTCGAATCAGTTGGGGGCTTGAAAATAACATTTATAACCTTGGAGCCCGAGGTTACGTCTCAACACCAGGTGGAGTGAAAGAAAATCCATATACATTTGTAAAAGATTTAGCAGAAGGTAACTATAAACTACCTTGGGAGGATAAAATCAAAATCAAAGATGGTTCTATATATGGTTACCCGGTAAAGGAATTGGTTGAAAAATAAAATGTTTACACGAGGCTGGGACAACCCCCCCCTCTAAATCAAGAGCCGATCACATTTTACGATGAGTAAAGTTTGATCGGCTCTATTATTGTGTCTACTTCTTAGCCGTTGTTCTCCGTTACGAATGGACGATTTGCTAGGGGCACGTTCAAAAAGCAGATGCACACTTTCTACGTACATCTGCCCGTTGTCTTATTTCATTTTCTTTATACTTTTTGAGACCTGCTTCCATTTGCGTTTTTCTGCAAGCTGGGCATCGGTATTTGCCTTTTTCTCAATATATGCGAGCTCGCGTTGCAGTTTAAAAAAGCTTGTTAGTCTCGATGAATCAAGTCCACCATCATCTACTGCTTGTATAACCGCACAACCCGGTTCATTTTTATGTTTGCAGTCTCGGAAACGGCAATTGTTCGCCAATTGGTCAATATCGGAAAAGCTAGCTGATAAACTGTCCCCTTGATCCCAAAGTTGCAACTCACGCATACCTGGTGTGTCGATTAGGCATGCCCCGGACGGTAAAACTACGAGCTCACGATGAGTTGTCGTATGACGCCCCTTCGCATCATCTTCTCGGATATCGGATACTTTCATTTGGTCAGTATTCAATAATGCGTTTGTAAGAGTTGATTTTCCTGCTCCGGATGAACCAAGTAAAGCGGCTGTTTTACCTTCTGTCAAAAATTCCTTTAATGCTTCAATTCCTTCACCTGTAACCGCACTTACTGTTAAGACGTCTACACCGAATGCGACCGACTGCACTTCTTCTATAAGTGCGTTTTTATCTTCACAAAGGTCTGCTTTTGTTAAAACAATGAGCGGTGTTGCACCCGAATCCCATGCTGGCACTAAATAGCGCTCTAAGCGGCGGACGTTAAAATCTGCGTTCATACTCATGACGAGTAAAATATAATCCACATTTGTAGCAACAATTTGTTCATCAACTTCTAAGCCTGCCATTTTCCTTGTGAATTTTGATTTACGGTCAAATAAATGATGAATAATGGCGCGCTCTTCCCCCGGCATTTGTTCAATAATAACGAAATCCCCTACTGCCGGATAATCCTTCCTTGAAAAGGCATGGTATGCAAAGTTTCCGGATACTGATGCCAAAAATTCACCTTGTTCTGTTAAAACCCGGTATGAATGCTTATGTTCTAAAATAATCCGTCCAACTAATCTTGTTGCCCGGTAAAATGTTAAAGTTTGTAATTGTGTTTCAAAATATTGTGTAAAGCCAAGTTGTTGTAAATTCAATGAAATTGCCTCCTAATGGCGTATAGTATTGTATTGTTTTTAGGCAAACAAAAAACCTTATGACCAGCAATTTTGCCCGTCATAAGGTTTCATACGCACAGTGAAGAAGCGTGACACTTCTATATTAGAAGGCACAAAGGTGGCGAATGTTATATGACAAGCTCAATTGCATCGTTTCAATCACATGTAATTTTGTCATTGTCATCACCATCTTCCTTCAATAATTAATACAACTATAACAAATTATAGTAATTTATGTCAATATAATTCTACGGTATCTTTTAAAATAGTTAACAATTTGAATAAATCTTCTGCACTTTCTGAAGAGTCCATTCTTTCGTTGGATGACTTTATATAATCATCAAGTGTGTAATAGCAAAGATAACCAAGGTTCTCCTCTTCCATAATAGCATTTATATCTTCCATTCCATTTATAAGTAGCTGATCCACCGCATTCGATTTTTGTGCAAATCGTAGGTTGCCTTCTAATTCAACAACTTTAAATTCTCCATATGAAGTACGGAGGGTTTCCACCGGTCCGGATAAACTACCACTTGGTATCGGCTGAAAATCAGCAAGCATATCTTCAACTTGAGTCGAGTATTTTCCATAATAGGCGGTAAGTGCATCGTTCACTACTTCCATATAAGCTTGGTCATTAGGATTTTGATCTATCTTTAATTTTTCAAATAAGCGCTGAGAATATAAGGCAGATACAAGTTGCTGCTCAGAAAGTAAGCGAGCGTACTTTTCATCGGTTAATTTAAATTCCTTAAAGAGTATTTCATACCGAAATGCTGTCATCTGACTGTTTTGTTTTCCTTCTTTAAATGACACTAAAAAGTTTCTAATCAAGGATTCAACTTCTGCATCCGTTACGACAATACCCTGGCTTTTCGCATAATCAATAATAGCCGCTTCTTGAACAACATGAAAAAATACTTCTTCATAATTTTCAGCTTTTCTGTTAAACATTTGTGATAAATAGAAAGTATCAAAATAAGTAACTTCAAAATATTGTTTGCTCAACGTACCAAGTCTTTGCTGCTCTTTATTCATCGGCATTTGTGCCCACAGAAACCCTACAGCGACGAATAAAACGATCGTTGCAATAATAGAATATTGCCAATGTATTTTACGTTTCCTTTTAAATTGTTTGTAAAGTACATTATTTTTAATGGTATTTCTTGATGTGGATAAATCTCCAAATTGCTCATCAAATGCTTGCTTCAATTTACTCATGTGATAGTACCTCCCAATCGTTTTGTGGAAGCTTATCCTTTAATAATTTCCTTGCTTTTACTAGTCTTGTTTTGACCGTACTTTCGGGAACATTCATTATTTCGGCCATTTGTGCTGTTTTAAGATCCTCATAATAATGAAAAAAAAGAACTTCCCGATATTTTAAAGGCAATTTAAAAATTGCTTCCCCAATCAGTTTCCTTTCTTCGTTTGTAATCAGTTCATCTTTTTCATTGATAGATCGCTCTATGTAAGTTTCCTTTAAATGCATCATACGGTAAGACCAGGAACTTAAATAATTTTTACTGCGATTCACTACTAAAGTGGATAAATAGCTTTTTATTTTCCCTTGCTCTTTGTAGTTCCTTTGCTCATACAGTTGTACAAATACTTCCTGAACAATATCTTCGGCACTTTGTCTATTTTTCACATAGACATATGCCAGCTTAAGCAAATATAGGCTGTAGTCGTCCATCAGTTGCTCTATTTCCTCGTGTGTCACGCCTCTCAACCCCCTTCATATATATAACAAAACTAGCGGTAATTTGGTTTGAAAAAATTGAATGTTTTAGATATTTATGAAACAATTCAAATAGAACAAAATCGGAAGGAATGTTTGATCGATGAGGAAATGGGTTTTTTCAACCATAATTTTTATTGTGTATTTTATCGTGTTATTTACTATCATTAATACATTGGTTTCGTTTTCTTCAACAATAATCAATTTCTTCTTTTCTATTCTATTAATTTTTATCGTTCTTTTTTTAACAGTATTGACTGCTAGAAAGCTTTCTCTTTAAGGAAAAAATATTTAAATCGAGGTATTCTACATGAACATTCAACTAGTACAATGTACTACAAACAATTTAACAGACTTGCAATCGATCGGCCGTGATACGTTTTATGAAACATTTCATGATCAAAATAATACGGAAAATATGACTGCTTATTTAGAAGGAGCTTTTTCAACTGAAAAACTAACAGCCGAGCTCCAAAATCCACACTCGCTATTTAAGCTGCTTTATGTAAATGAGGAACTTGCAGGCTATTTAAAAGTGAATACCGATGAAGCTCAATCAGAAAAATTGGGGTCCGACTATTTAGAAGTTGAACGGATTTATATTTTAAGCCGTTTTCATAAATTAGGTTTAGGAAAAGTCTTAATGGAAGAGGCAATGAAAATTGCGCGACACATGCAGAAAACTAAAGTTTGGCTTGGTGTCTGGGAACAAAATTCGAATGCTATTGCGTTTTACGAAAAAGTTGGCTTTCAAAAAACGGGCTCTCATTCATTTTTTATGGGTGAAGAAGAGCAAATCGATTTTATTATGACAAAACAATTGTGAGGCGAAAAAATGTATATTCCAAAGCAGTACCTATTAAAAGATGACCAAAAAATTCGTCAGTTTATTAAAGAGTATAGTTTTGCATCGTTTGTTTCGATGCATGATGGCGTGCCTGCTGCAACGCATTTACCGCTTTATTTAAGTTCAGATCATCAATACTTATACGGACATTTTGCACGTGCAAACCCGCAATGGAAAGACATTGAAGGTCAACAGTTGCTTGCAATTTTCAACGGTCCGCATAGCTATATCTCCTCTTCCTGGTATGAAACGAAAGATTCGGTACCTACTTGGAATTATGTAGCGGTTCATGTGAATGGATCGATTGAATTTTTAAAAGATGAAGAAGAAATCCGCTTATCTTTGCATCATTTAATTGATAAGTACGAAACTCCAAATAGTACATATGACGTCAATGCTGTTGATTCGAAATATATGAACAGCTTATTAAAGGGCATTGTGCCTTTTAAACTTCACATTACTTCTATTGAAGCTGTCGCAAAATTAAGCCAAGGTCATTCAAAGGAGCGACAAGGACTTGTTATTGAAGAATTATTAAAGAGAAATAATGGATTTGATGCGGAGATAGCTAAATTGATGATGGAAAATTAAATCCTTAAAAATTTTACAGGCAACGGGGTTAATAATTTTACACTTTTATCCTAATATGGTAAACTTATCTCGAATTCAAGATATAAATAGACTTGAATTTTCATAATAGTTGGGAGGAATTTAACATGGCAAAATGGCAAATCGATCAGGCACACTCATCAATAGGTTTTGAAGTAAAGCACATGATGGTTTCGAAAGTTAAAGGACAGTTTACTAACTATACAGCAGATATTGAAGCAGATGATTTAGCTGACTTAACATCAGCAAACATTGATATTTCAATTGATGCAACAAGTATTACAACGAACAGTGATGATCGAGACAATCATTTAAAATCAGCAGAATTCTTTAACATTGAGCAGTTCCCTAACATTACATTTAAATCGACAAGCATTTCAAAAGATGGGGACGATTATAAAGTGTCAGGCGATTTGACAATTAAAGATGTAACAAAACCGGTTGTACTTGATGTAGAATATGGCGGTAAAGGGAAAAATCCATGGGGCGTAGAAGTATACGGTTTTGAAGGAAAAGCAAAAATTGATCGTGAAGAATTCGGCTTAACATGGAATGCTGCTCTTGAAACTGGTGGCGTATTAGTAGGTAAAGATATTAAAATTAAATTAGAACTTGAGTTAAACCCAGCACAATAAATTACATGTGAGGCCCACAAAATCAAAAGCATTCCAAATTTACGATAAGTAAAATTTGGAATGCTTTATTATTACCACCTAAGCAGCCGTTGTACTACATAGACAGGCTTTCCGAACAGCGTGGCTACAAAGCTTTTGTAGATTGTATTGGTTATGAGATAAATAGCGGAAGGAATTTCCGTTATTTCGAAAATGAAATAAAAAATAGTAAAAATAAGGGAAGAAAATTCCGTTATTGACTTAAAAAACATGAAATTTCATGATTTTATTTGAAATAACGGAAAAACGTTCCCTTATTTAACCCGAAATGAGCTACATCCTTCAAATAACGGTAAAATCTTCCCTTATTTTAAGCGGCCACTGAAAATTTAAAATAAGGCACTTTCTATCTTCTAAGGCATTTTCCCCACTCGAATTTAGTAGGACGCTTCAAAATCAAAATTTTCGGATTGATGGTTCTAGTAAACGAGAATAAATGCAACGATAAAGACAAGTCACCTGCCTTTAACTTCTGACCCCAACCCTTTTTTAAGCAACCTTCCTTTCCCTATCCACGTCCTCATTTAAAACATTATTTTCCATATGAGAGGTGCTTTTTTGCGAAACTATTATTCGGCGATTGCATTATTTTGTTCAAGCATTGCATTTCTGTTTTTTTGCTATTATTTGGTCATGAATACATTATGGACATTTTCCAGTATGACCCTAATTGTACTAAGTACTCTCTTTGTATCAGTTATTTACATTCTAATAAAAGAATTCAAACAGCTCACACGACTAAATAAATTTTTTGCTATCATCATTAATACAATATCCTTTATTTTTACAGGACTCATTCTAGTGTATTTTAGTTTAAAAATCCTCATTTTTTCAGTCGGTGGTGCGGAACATTTATTCACTTCCAATTCACCAAACAGACATTACACGCTTGATTTTTACGCATTTGATGCAGGGGCGATGGGAACATTCGGCATTCGTGCTGAACTTGATGGTCCTTTAGGCTTTAAAAAGCAAATTTATTATGAACGGCATGGAGAAGAAGCCAATGTTCAGTGGGTTACAGATGAGATTGTGATTATTAATGGTCATAAACTAAATTTAAAAAGTGGCGACACTTTCGGTTATACAGTGCCGAAGAGAGGAAAATAACGATGCAAACAGCAATTATTTTTGATATGGATGGAACATTATTTCAAACGAATCTTATTTTAGAGCCCGCACTTGAGCAAACTTTTGATTTTTTACGTCAAAATGGACATTGGTCAGGTGCTACCCCTATCGAACAGTACCGTCAAATAATGGGTGTACCTTTAAATGTCGTATGGGAGATATTATGTCCGGATCTTACCGATGAAATCCGAGAGCAGAGTAATGAACATTTCCAGTTAATGCTTATTAATCAAATCCAACAAGGAAATGGAGCATTATATCCGGATGTACTCCCGACTTTACAAAAGTTGAGTGATCATTATCCTTTGTATATCGCAAGTAACGGACAAACGGCATATTTACAGGCCATTGCAGCACATTACCGTTTAGACCGCTGGATAAAAGCGGTTTACAGCATAGATTGTGTTGATACGAATAACAAATCTCATTTAGTTCAGCACATTATGAAAGAACATCATATTAACAATGGCTATGTAGTTGGCGACCGTGCTTCCGATATCCATGCAGCAATCGATAACAATTTAACATCTATAGCAGTAAACTTTGATTTTGCACAACTTGATGAATTGAAAAATGCTCATTTTATAGTGGATCAGTTTATACATATTTTTGATATTATAAATAGAACGGATTAAAAATGGAAGTGAGGTGTAGGTATGGATAAAAACAATGATTTACTTAAATTAAGTTTGATTTTTGCAATTATCGGTCTAGTATTCATTGTATTTAATGGTCACTTCGCAAATGGTTTTGGGTCTGTCTATCTTCAATCAAATGGAGGGATGATGGATACCGGGGAATATTTATTTATGAAGACGAGTTATGCTAACGCTTCCCTAGTCATTGGTGGGATTTTATTTAGTGTTAGCTTCCTTGCTATGATATTTAGTTGGTACCAGTGGAAAAACAAATAATAATACGAAAGGCATCGAATTTTTTCATCCGATGCCTTTCGTATTTTTCAATTATGCTTTACCGCTTTTATATTTTTCATGAACGGAAGTTTCCTGAACGGGTTCATCCGGCAGGCGGTTATACGATTCTTTTTCTGTTTTCACTTCTATATCCTGCTGAACTTCTTCTACATGGCTTCGTTCGTTATAATTTTTCATTTCTTCATCATTCCGTTCATCCGGTAATCGATTGTACGATTCCTTAACGGTTACAATACTTTTATCTTGCTCTGGTGCTTCTACATGACTTCGTTCGTTATAATTTTTCATTTCTTCATCATTCCGTTCATCTGGTAATCGGTTATACGACTCCTTAACGGTTTCTACTTTTTTTTTTCCTCATTCCCATCTACATGACTTCGTTCATCGTAGCTTTCCATTTCTTCATCATCACGCTCATCTGGTAAGCGATTATAGGACTCTTTATTTGACTTTAATAATAGGTCATCTTTAATTGATTCATTTTGAACATTTACATGCTTTGTTTCATCAAACTTTTTCACTTTTCGATCGTCACGTTCATCCGGTAATCGGTTGTATGATTCTTTATTCGTTTCAAATTCTTTGTTTCCCATCATGCATTCCTCCTACTGATTTCAAAATTCATTAAACATATGGTAAGAATATGGTACGTATCTATTCCCTTAAAAAACTACATAAAAACATTTAACAGATGTACCTCTTCATATTAAAAGTTAATGTAATTAAAAAGAAATAAAAAAAGCCTTCTAAAAGAAAGGCGCAGACTGTTGACAGACTCTTAAAGTGGGTTATTTGTAACGTAAATTAACCTTGAACCATTGATTTCCATTCCGGGACCGATGCTTTCCCCGGGCACGGCTCCAGCTAACTAAATTGTGCCAAGGGCGGCAGGCACAATTTAGTGGATCTTCCGCGCGTGCGGTTCCCGGTGGAGTCACGGTCCCTCCACTCCAATCAACTTTTCATCACTTTAAATAGGTATGATTTAATAACTTGTTCTCTAGAGACATTTTTTCTGACAATCTAACTTACCCTTAAGAAAGGCCTTTCGTTCAATCAGTTGATTTTAAAAAGCGTAATACACGGCTTAATGTCGTTGGAATGACCGATGCATGATTTTCATCTTCTGCTATAAAAAACTCACTGTTAATTCCTTTTTGAATTGCTTTTGTATAGAAACTTTCGGCATCGACTACCATATCGCCTTCATTGCCCCCTACAGATATATATAAAGGTGCAGTATAACTATGTTCTACGTGTTGCAATCTTGTTACTACCTCATGGTTATTCCACCAAATCGATGGACTTATTGCAACATATTTAAAAAATACATTAGGATAAGTTAAATAGCTCCACAGCACGAACAGTCCACCTAATGAATGGCCATAAATGGAGATTTTATTTTTGTTTATCGTGTATTTCTCAAGCAGCATTGGGATGACTTGATGTATAAGATAATTCATGAAATACTCCGCGCCGCCAGCCGGTACTTCTTTCATTGCTCTACCTCTGCGCACAGGAAAATGATACTCTGCTGCTGGTGCGGTGAAATCATAAAAGCGTTGTTTTGGAATATCTTGTTCCTGATGCCCAATGCCTACAATGACTGCAGGCTCTATGTTCGTCTTCACACGATTACGGATCTGGTTTGTTACTGTTTCATGGAATAGCTTACTATAGCGTGTTCCATCCAACACAATAATCACAGGAAATCCATCTGCTGGGGGTGCCTCGTCCGGTACACAAATATCCAATATATAAGGATAGTTATTATAGTTTGATTGCATTGTATTCACCTATTTCATTAAATTATAAGAAAAGCAGACTGGCACTTGATGCTCCGTGTCGACTATAATTTTAGCTTCAATCTGGAAAACTTCTTTTAAAACTTCTGTAGTCATTATTTGCACTGGTGTGCCGGTATGAAGCACTTTACCTTTTCTCATAACAATAAGTTCATCTGAAAACCGTGCCGCATGGTTTAAATCATGCAGCACCATAATGATAGTACAGCCAAAGTTTTTATTGAGCTGCTGCACAATTTCCAACACTTCAAGCTGATGCGCCATATCTAAATACGTTGTCGGCTCGTCCAACAGTAAAATATCCGTCTCTTGTGCCAATGCCATCGCCAGCCAAACACGTTGCCGTTGCCCTCCGGATAATGCCGCTAGTTCTCGGTCCCGAAACTCCTCTGTATGTGTCACTTCCATCGCCCAATTAATTTTTTTAATGTCTTCTTTCGTAAGACGCCCAACATTTTTTCGATGTGGATAGCGACCGTAAGCAATTAGTTCATGTACTTTTAACTGCCCTGGCGCAGCAGGTGATTGTGCTAATAAGGCCAGTTTTTTTGCTATTTCCTTTGTCGACATCGTATTCATATTCTCCTCTTGAAGGAAAATATCACCGCATTCCTTTTTTAAAATGCGCCCAATCGTTTTCAGGAAAGTAGATTTTCCGCAGCCATTCGGTCCGATAATCGTCGTAATCTTCCCTGTTTGGATTGATACATTTAAATTCTCGATAATTCGCGTATTTTCATACCCTGTAGTTAATCTTTCGACTTGAAATGCATACATAACGCCTCACCCTTTCGATTTTACTAGTAAATATAAGAAATACGGAATGCCAACGAGGGACACGACAATGCCAACAGAAAGTTCCACAGGCGAAAATACCGTTTTGGCAATATAATCTGAAAACACAAGTAAAATAGCCCCTATAAAAAGACTTACCGGCATCATATACTTGTGATGAATTCCGACAAGCTGGCGCGCTATATGCGGTGCCATTAATCCAATAAATCCAATACTACCTGAAACCGATACACACGCACTTACTAGGCCTACACTCGCAAGTAATAACTTCACTTTTTCTTTTTCAAGAGAAATACCTAGACTCAAAACTGTCTCTTCTTCCAATTGAAAATAATCGAGCAAATAGGCTTTTCTGTAAATATAGATGCCCAATATGATAAGCCATGGAAGCATCGCACTTACAAAATACCAATTGGAATTATAGATCGAGCCATTCATCCAAATCGCTGCAGCTTGATAATCTCCTTCATCCATTTTTAATGACCAAAAAAGAGTGATTGCATTAAAACCTGTATTAATCGCAATACCTGTTAATATAAGCTTTTGCATATCCATACGTCCTTGTTTATACGAAATGGCTAGGATAATAGCAGCTGCAATGGCGCCTCCTACGAAACCAAATAACGGGACAATTAATATTTTCAACACACTATTTATTTCGACATTTACTAATTCCACCTGGAAAAAGAACATAAAGATTACAATGGCACAACCCGCGCCTGCATTGATCCCAATAATGCCGGGATCAGCAAGTGCATTTTTAGTAATTCCCTGGAGCACGACACCAGCCATAGCAAGACCCATACCAACTAATGCTGCTGTTAGAATTCGAGGCAAACGAAAATCAAATATCACTAAATCAAATTGATCTGTTGACTCAATACGCAGCAATGTTTTAAAAACTTCCGTAGTTGTCATTGCAAATACACCGCTCGTTAAATGAATATACATAGCTAATAGAAGAAGAATCGTTAATGTACCAATCATAAACAACCATTTTTTATGCTGCATATTTTTCACCGCCTTTTCGACGAATCAAATATAAGAAGAATGGCACGCCAATGATTGCAGTTATGACGCCAATTGGTGTTTCGTATGGGAAATTTATGTATCGACTAATTAAATCACATGCGGCTAAAAAGAATGCGCCCATCACGGCAGAACAAGGAATGATTACGCGATAATCTACCCCCATTAACATTCGTACAATATGCGGAACGACTAACCCTACAAATGCAATTTTTCCGACAAGAGCAACGGCGGTACCCGTTAAAATGGCAACAGCTAGCATGCTTAGTATTTTTACAGTACGCGTATTTTGTCCTAAGCCCACCGCCACATCTTCACCAAGTGCGGTTATTGTAACAGCACGGGCTAATATTATCGTTAAAATAAGCCCAATTAATCCAATAGGTACACATAAATACACTAACTCCATTTCAACCATATGTACTTTCGAGTTGTACCACATTGTGACCGTTTGTGAGATTTGATAGTACATGGCGATTGCCGTTCCAATACTGCTAATAAAGGTACCAATCACTGTACCGATAATGGCTAACCTTACAGGTGATAACCCGTTTTTAATAATGGAAGCAAACCCAAAAACGAGTGCGCCACCAAATAGTGAGCCAAGCATTGAAAGCAATACTAAATTAAAACTTGATAGCCCTGGCAAAAATACAAAGGCCATCGTTATGAAAAAGGCAGAACCATCTGTTACACCCATTATTGATGGCGAAGCAAGAAAATTTCGAGTAACCCCCTGCATAAGGGCACCAGCTGCTGCTAAAAATGCACCGACAAATAAGACAGCAAGCGCTCGTGGAACCCGTCCTGACCAAATAATATGGTGATCTATATTGTCTTCATCATAATGGATAATTGCTTCTATAATCGTTTCAACTGGAATCGATTTCGTACCCATTGATATTGATAGAATCGTTACAATTACGATTAAAATTGGCATTATTATTGAAAATAAAATGAAATGCCTATAGGAATTTTTCAAAAATAATGGCCTCCTTTGAACGAATAAAAGAAAGAAGCTGCCCGGAAATTATTTCGGACAGCTCCCTGCACTCACTTTTGAAGCGTCTGTTCTGTCTACCATCCAAGCTAAACGCTTTAAGTGAATCCAGCTTATTTTAAGACGTTTTCATTAAACGCTTTTAGGAAATTGATTTTTGACCAGGCTGTTCCACCTTGTGCCATTGCATCAATCAGATTGACATGCACATTATTCGTTTTTGCGGCAGTTGTACTGCTGAAAATCGGGTTATCCAAAATCTCTTTTAATAATTCTGGCGTTTCTTTATTTTCATCATCTGCATATTGCAGGAAAATCATGTCCGGGTTCCACTCAGCTAATGTTTCATATGTAATAACCGTTTGTGCTTCGATTGCATTTAATTCCTCTGGGACACTAAAACCAAAATCTTCATAGATGGAAGGATTTAAATAGACACCTGCTGGATATACCGCCAAGCCGCCACGTACTCGGATAATCAAGACTTTTTTATCTTTTAAGTCACTGCTGGCAATAGCTTCTTTCGTTTTGGCTAGAGTTGTTTCATAGTCTTCCAGTGCTTTTTGCGCTTCTGCTTCCTTACCTGCCAATTGTCCGAATAACAGAAGATTTTCTTTCCATTTTGTAGAAATATGCGAATACGGGAATGTTGTTGCGATTTTGTTGTAGTTTGTCATTTGCGCTTCATCCCATTTGCTTGTCCCTAAAATCACATCCGGACTTAAAGAAAGCATCGCCTCTGTATTCGGCTCTTTTTTCGACCCGACAACCGTTGCTCCGGCTAAATCAGCTTCCAAGTATTTAGGAATTGTCGTACCATCATTTGAAATAACGCCTGCAGGTTTAACCCCAAGTACAGCCGCATCTTCCATCGCCTCTAAACTTGCAGCAATAATCGTATCCACTTTCGCTGGCACATCGTAGTCGTTTCCTAAATAAGATACTTTTTGTGCTGTTGCCTCATCAGCTGCAGATTGATCATCTTTAGAAACTTGCTCTGTATTAGCTTCAGATGATTCCACCTTTTCTTCTGCATTACAAGCAGCTAGCATTAAGGCCAATGCCGCGGCACTTACTAACGTACGGTATTTTTTCACAATTAGTTCCTCCTGATTTGTTGATAACGATTATCATTATCATTTTATTTACAAATCTGATGTTATCAAACGGCTGTATGTACGTAAATGGAGTTTTTTACAATAGAAATGGACTTTTGCTTAATCGCTATAAAATTGTTTTCGGAAATTAGTCGGCGTTTGCTCATATTGTTTTTTAAATACACGACAAAAATAAAATGCATCTTGATAACCTACTAAATCAGCAATGTCCTTAATCGGTATAGATGTTGTTCGCAATAATTCTTTCGCTTGCTTTAAACGAAATTCTGTTAAAAACTGAATTGGTGACATCCCGATTTGCTTGTCGAATAAGTAAGCTAAACGTCGACGATCACACCCTACCTCTTCTGCAATATCTGCAATGGAAATAGATGCTGTATAATGTTCAGTCATAAATGTAATGGCCTGATCAACGACATTGTTTGATGTTTGCATTTTTGCACATATGACGATGAACTCTATAAGCTGCAAAAATAAGGATTTGCACTTCAACTTATTCAAATCACCGGGTATTTTTTCAAAGTGAATCAGTTGTTGGACAAGATAATCCATTTTATGGTGTTGACCTGTAATGATTTCAAAATGACCTATTTTAATTGATTGAGTGCTGTTCATTGATTTGTAATGAATAACCGTATAATGCCACGGTTCCTGACTTGTAACTAAAATATCAATTTCCATATTCGGTCCCGCGTGTAAAATAACCCCTTTATGTAAAGCATACACTTGCCCATTCAATGAAAAATTCGCACTTCCTGATAGTGTTATCACGAGTCCATTTAAAAGTGGTGCCGTGTTTCGACTGTGATCATGTGCATTCACACCTAAGCTTGTAACGAATAAATCTTCATATTGTATTGTTGTATTAGCAAAGTATTTTATTAAGTCGTTTGTCTGAATTGTCATCACATCCTTCTTTTTCTAAAATTGCATATGCAAATGATAATCATTTTCAACAAGGGTACACTACTATGCTGTGACAGTACAACCTATTTTAGAAAAAAGGGTGAAATTATCGACTGATACAGAAAAATATGTTTGTAAAAAGCTCCTTTCTATCATCTTAAATCTCACTTTTCCTAATTGATTCTATTTTCAAAAATTGATATTGATACTTTAGAAATAATGATTTATATTTATTATATTTTAATGGAATAGAGGTATGGGGATCGTGTTTTATTTAATCCAGTTTATTATTGGCGGTACTGTCATGCTGCTAGCTACATGGCTAAGTCGTTCAAACTTGCATTTTTTATCTGGAGTCATTACGCTTTTGCCGATTTTAACGTTACTGAATATGCGGCTGCAGATGAAAAATATGACGGATGAAACCTTTCACATTGTGCAGCAAAACGCTATTTTTGGAGCTGTAGGAATGGTTTTGTTTACCGCGCTCGTGTTTTATTTTTCGAGTTACTGGAAACCCGGCCAAGCTGTTCTTAGTGCGCTTTCAATCTATGTTATTTTTATGTTGATTGGCAAGCCGGTTTTAGCATTTATCCAAGCATAATAAAAAAAGCTGCATAGTTTTCCCTATGCAGCATCGACTATAGATACACTCTTAATAAGTGTTTGTTTATAGTCTTTTTTATTTCAAAGATTTTTCTATTTGTTCCGTGGAGGATGGTCGATTTACTTCATCATATAGAGAGCAACTAAAGGTGAATAAATAAATGAGTATATTCAATAGCATTAACTGTCCTCTAAATGTTCTGTTATTCGGTAAAATAATACACAATCCGATAATTAATAGTAATGGGAAGCTTATCACAAGCATGCCTGCCCCCACAAAGCCGTCTCCAGATATAACCCCTGTACTGAATGAAACAAGCCACGTTAATATTGGTGTATGGAGCACTACCCAAACAATGGACCATATAATTTTCGTAATTTTTTTCGAGGCATTTTTCAACAGAACATGTAAAATACTAAAGCTCACAATCGAAATAAGCAGACAAATGAGCATTGTCTTTCCGCCACGATTCAACCAATTGTCCTCAATCGTTGCTTCCTCTAAATTTAACGTACGAATTTCGTTATTGACGATAAAGTCCTTTACAAATTCATCCATCTGCTGTTCATCTACAGGTGCCGTTTCACTGTAGCCAATATGATAAATTAACCCATTGTGATAGCTGTAGTATTCGTTTGCTGAACCAGCACTCGTATAAATAGCATCATCATTTTCATTATAAAAATAGTAATTATAGACGAGTCCTGAACCATTATTTCTTTTCTGTTTCACAATTGCTGTAGACTCGTTAATCTGTTCTATCTCCATTGGATTGCCAGCTGCATCGACTAAGTTTTGTTGAAGCTCTTCAACATTTACAGGGTTAATCCACGATGGAGCAATTGAAATATTTAAAAAATGATCATCCGACTTAAAATGAAACTGCAGCTCTGTAAAGAATCCGTCATTCACTGCAATGACCGTTCCGTTTTCCCGATCATATGGCTGCGGTAAATTCGGAAAAGTGACGCCACTCAATTTCAAAAAATCAGTTAATGAAATTTCCCTGTAATAGCGTAATGACCGGATATGCTGCATATCCTGCTCCTTGAAGTTTTGACTATAAGCAACACCTGTGCCCTCGATTTCATGGAATATATTTAAAAGAGTTGGTGTTTCAGTCGCTTGAAGCCGGTTTTGCTCTGGATTCAATTGATTCATCACAAAAATTATAATGGCTGTGCTAATTAGAGCTGTAATTAACGTAATATGAAAAAATCGTTTCGGTTTTCTTTGCTGAATTTTCATTTGTACGGCTTGTTGAATATTCTTTTCATGTAGTGACGTATTTTTCAACTCTTTCAGTTTATAACGTGTCATTTTTTAACACCTCCCACTCCATTGACTGTAACTTATCCTTTAATAACTCCCTGCCTTTGACAAGTCTCGATTTTGCCGTGTTTTCATTTAAATTTAAAATTTCTGCCAGCTCTTTCACTGAATAACCTTCCAAATAATAATAGGCTACTACTTCGCGCTGCTTTAACGGTAAGCTTAGTACAGCCTCACTTATGAGCTGCTCCTCATCCTGTACAACTAATTCATCAGTATGTTTATGAGAAGATGTATGAAGCCATTTTTCCTGCAAAATGATTTTTCGGTAATGCCAACTTTTTAAATAATCTTTTGATTTATTTGTTGTCATCGTAATCAAATAGCGTTCCACTGAAGTGGGATCGAGGTCCATTTTCCTTTCATAAAATTTAATAAAAACATCTTGAACAATATCTTCGGCTGTATGTAAGTTTTTAGAATAATAATAGGCAATGCGAAAAAGCTTTGCTGTATGTTGTTGCATCAATAAATTTAGTTGTTGCTCATCCACTCATTTCACTCCTTTCTACTATAATAACGAATGTAAATATGGCTAGGTTGAAAATATAAAAAAACACGGAGCATTTACTTTCGTAAACAAACTCCGTGCTGATCATATTATTGATAAAACGGTTTTACTTTATATCCGCTTTGCTCTAAATGATAGCGGATATTTTTGTCTACTAAAAAGTGACCTGCCCCAACTACGACAAAGAAAGTACCTTGTTGTTTTTCCAGTACTTCTACAAGTTTGGCAGCCATTTGTTCATCACGTTTGCCGAATAGCATTTCGTTAAATTCTGAAGTATCTTCATTCATTTCTTTTAAGCTTTCCGCAAATTTTTCAATGTCGCCATTGACCCAGTTCGTAAACCAGTCGGCCATGATTTTAACATCTTCATCTGTTTGCTCAGCTGGTTCTAAAATGCTATCAAGTGCCTCCACTAACGATTGTTCCTGTGATTCCTGAGACAAGCCATCAAACATATCCACCTGAGCATTCATACCTTCCAGCTCATAAATAGGTTTTTGCTGTAAATAAGCACTAAGTAAAAATTGGATATCTACCCCATGCATCGCCATTTCCTCTGGTGTTAAGCCAAAAACGCCATCCAATGACATAGATGAAAAATTACTTGAAATAAACCATGGTTTTTGTAAAGCTAACTCTTCCATAGGCATTCCCAATTGGTCTGCAACTTTTTCCAGTTTTGCATACGTTTCTTCACTTACGACATCTTTAATTGTGCGACCATCCGTAAACATCGCTTTTTCCATATAGTAATCTAAACCGGATGGGTCCAATGAGTTTACCTCAACAAATAGACCATCTGAGTCTTTAAAGGCATTGGTAAGCTTTTTGTGCATTGGATGTAAATCCGGTGTACCTACATGAATAGAGCCTAATAAGTATACTTTTGTATCTTCGTCTTCTACTACCCAGGCAACCCCTTTTGCACCTGCATTGGCCTGTTCGAAAGTATCTTGAATTAAACGGACTGCAAAAATTACGGCATGCTGTGTTGTTGCTTTTGCATCCAGCATTAATCCACTTTCAGACCCTTGCAATACTTTGCGCTCCTGCATATATTTAACCGCATCTTCTGATACATTCAAATCGTATTGTGCGACAATATTATATAGTTGGTTAATGATATCACCGCGTGTTTTATCGCCAGTAACTTTTAAAGGTGTAAAAGCCTCATTTTTAGGTAAATTTAATTCTGCAATTTTCTTTTCTGTTAATATCATTAATGAATTTAAACGTTCAGTAGAAATAGTGGATCGAAAGCCATCATAATACCATTCAATCGGGAAAATGCCGAACTTTTCGCCATCATTTAATGTTTGGATTGCCCAATTACTAATATCGGGAGTAACCTGTTCTGCTTTAACGGCTGGCATAATTGTCGTAAACATTAAAGTCGTTCCTAATGTTGTTGCAATAGCCGTTTTCGTAAACTTTTTCATTGTTAACATCCTCCTAAAAAACGATTATGAAATCGCTTTTTCAAAATAGAATATATGAAATAGCTTTATTAGTTTGTAGTCGCTCTATAACTCTACTTGAATACATTCTAAAATTATATTTCACCCAATAATTGTATCATAATTTTTTATAAATATTTTCATTTAATGGTAATTTTTATGCAAATTATTTATATTGCTATATTTGGTTGATGATGGATGAAATCCGTTCATATTACTGACTACTAAGTATTTTTTATTTCTGTCTGAGACATATTAAATTAGGTTGATTTATACAATTTAATTTAATACCAATAAAATTTTATATGGAATAATCATCTTTTTAAAATAATATTTTCATGATTATTTTTTTTTATTCAGGGTAATTTAACTGTAGATAATCGAAAGGTGGTAAAAAGGATGAAAAAACTCGCTTTATTTTTAGCAATAGGAACCAGTGCATTTTTAGTAGCTTGCGGAGATAAAGAGGAAGCAACTAATTTACCGGATAATGCACCTACAGAGCAAAATACAATGGATCAGACAAGTAAAGATACTAATACTGATACGACGAATGCTCCGTATAACTTTACACACTTTGATTTAGATATTAAGTATGCTGATAATAAGAGCTATGAAGTGGATTATGAAAATGAAGCATCTCGTGCAGAGGCAACCATCGATGATGAAGTAAATAATTCTAAAATCGAAGGTAATGAAGCTACAAATACTTTAGTACCGATTTTTGAGAGCTTTACATTTGATGCGAATACAGATTCTGATGCAGTCATTGATGAAGTTTTAGAAAAGTTCAATCAGCCTGACAGCTTCTTAGAAGTTGAAATTGAAATTAAGTTTGCTGACGGTACAGTGAAAGAATACCGTCGTACAAACCAATAAGAACTTGCGGATAATAATGCCGGTTCATGCTAAAAGAGAGATTGCATCATGCGATCTCTCTTTTTCAATGGATTATTCTAAATCATCTTCGCAATTTGAAGTGTGCGATGCAGTACTTTCGCCATTTGAGATCGTGTTAATTTTCCATTTGGATCGAAACGGCCATTTTCTTTTCCTCCAAAGATGCCATATTCATACGCCAATGCAATATAGTAACGCTCCGAAGAAGAAAGCTGTTTAATATCCGTGAATGGCATTTTACTTAAATTAGGATCAGCCATTGCCACTCCTGCATGCTGCAGCATACGTATGGATATTAGGGCTGCTTCTTTTCTAGTAACGACTTGTTCGGCATGAAAGTAATTTGATTTTTTATCATCCAATATCCCTGCCTCCAGTAGCGCTTGAACAGATGCTTCATACCATTTCCCCTGTATATCCTGATAAGTAGAATGTTCATTGGCCGTTAAGCCCATTGAGCGGGAAATCATTGCTGCATATTGTGCTAACGTAACGTGTGCACTCGGTTTAAAATAATTATTTTCAACTCCTGACACAATTTTACGTTTCGCGAGCTGCTCAATTTGATAGCGGTGTCCATCTGCCTGAATATCAAAGAACTTCGCATTATGCTCGGAAACAATATATTCTGCGGAGTTTTTTGTCTTCAATACATGTTTATTCAACACTCTTGTATATGGCGTTGCTTCATATTCACCATCATTACCTAGACGCAGTATTGAAGCAGAAGCCGGGAAACCTTTTACTTCGATATCAATATAAGATGAGAACTGTAAATTTTCATTATGCATACTTGCTGAAAACAAAATAGACTGCCCTTTTACTTCATCAATTGTCAAAGCAATGACTGCATTATTATTTGAAGCAGGAATTGCAGCTCGTGGGATAGATAGTGAAATACTGTCGGAAACCGTGATTTTTGTTGGTATATGACGGTTCATATCCGATACTGGGATTAGTATAGAATACGAATCACCTTTCTTTGAAACTTCAATCGACGTGGGGCTTTCCTTTTCCTCGTCCTCTTCATAATAATACGGATCCCAACCAAATGGTATATTGCGCTGAGCCTCTTCTATATATAATAAATCTTGTAAATTCGTCACTAATCGTTGCTGCAATGCGTTTAGTGCATTATATTCCTTTCGAACCGCGTCTACTTGCTGCTGCGTTGAAGAAGTCGTCAATTTCGATATGGCAGTCATGACTTGCTGTGCGATGGAGCGATTGTAGGCAGGTGACTGATGTAGCTCATATTCACGCATTTTTTCATTTGCCATTGTCGATAGTAAAGTTCGGAAATCGTACGGCAATGAATTGTACGCTTGCATCGCGGATTGGTAGTTGGATACATAGTTCCAATCTTTCGTATTTAATTGTTCGAAGCTGAGTTGGACAGCTTCCATTTTTCGTACGTTTTCCATATAATTTTGAAGCTGTATGTATGAATGGCTTGGTATTGCATTTTTCTGTGAGTACGTTAATGAATTGTAATAACGATTTGCTTCTTCAATATCTCGAATAAATGTGCTATTTCTCGCCGAAATTGCTGACATCTTTGCAGCAAATGTATTCAAAATTTCCTGATGATTTTCATATGTATCTAAATAATAAAATAAAGTCGCCGCATTCCTAACTTGTGTCTGCTGGTAATAAGTTAATGCATTATAGGCGTTTCGTGCTTCCCTTAAGTAGTAATCATATGTACTGCTTGCTGCATTAATTTGATCGATTAAGCTCTCTACGTTATAAACTTGCCAATCATAGGAGTTACTGCTATTGGCAGAAGTAGGTGCATCGTTAATTACGATTGCAGCAGGAATGGTAAGCATGGCCAATAGTGCTGCTGATTTTTTAATAGTCATGAAAATCAACCTTTCTTAGTTAAACTTGCATGTAAATTGTAGCATGAATTAGTAAGCGGTTGTTAAATTTCCCAAATAAATGGCTCACCATTCTGTTCTACTGTGTTACGGGGGAAATACTTTGAAGCAAGTGTGAGGAGGGATTTGAATTGTGTAGTGAGATAAATAGAGGAATGAACTTCCATTATTTTAAAAATAGCTTAAAAAATGGTGAAAATAAGGGAAGGAATTTCCTCTATTGACCTTAAAAACATGAAATTTCATGGTTTTATTTAAAATAACGGTAAAACGTTCCCTTATTTTGCCTAAAATGAGCTACATCATGCCAAATAACAGAAAAATATTCCCTTATTTTAGGAATCCACTGAAAAACATTTTGCCTACTCGAGGTTGGTCAGACGTGAAGGAAGCCGAAGTTGTGTACAAATAACAGAAGCATTTTCACCAATACAAAGCTTCTATTAAATGCGGTCAAAATGCCAAGAAAAGAAATAAGTTAAAAAGTATGCGCGGTGATATGCAGGTGATATTTTAAACTAAAAAGACCAATTTTTCTCATATGAAAAATTAATCTTTTTTATTTTTATTGAATGGATCCGGTACTTTTCAGACCAGGAGTTACAGTTACATTTACTTTTGCATTTTTATAGGCCTCCATCCATTCCGTTTCGCTCATACGTCTGTTATGAAGGACTTTGCCTTTATAGTCAATTCCAAAGCCAAGCGGATCATAGCCAAGTTCCATCATCTCTTTAATAAACGCTGTGATTTTTTCCTCTGTTTCACGTTTAAGCTGTTTATTATACTTTGGCAAATCTTTATTTTTTAATGGCTTCTTTGATTCTGAAATTGAGCCTTTTAAGCTAGCTTTTATTTCAAGCTCTATAGTTGAGTCATCTTTTATAATGACTTTGTAATTGGATCGGATTGTATCAATATTAGCTATAAATGAATCGCCATCTTCTTCTATTTTTAATTCAGCATTTTTTGATTTTTTTGTGAGTAAATTATAGATGGAGGTATTTAGCGTCTCAAGTTCATATGGCTCTTTGTTATTTGCTAATAAGAATGACTTATTAATTTTAAAATGCTCATCTTCTTTAACTATCTCGATAATTGGTATAACTGTATCTATTCCAGTTTCCTTCATATTTCGTCTAAATTCAAATAAATATGTCGTCACGATAAATGGACTAGTCGTTCCATTTTCATCAAAATAGTTAAATAGCTCCGGATAGGCAGCGGTTTCCCCTTGTGGAATCAGTTTTATAATTTCTTCAGCAGTTGGTCGCCCTATACTGATCCATGAAATCATTTGAATGTCCGGTCTTCTTAATAAAAAATCAATAATTTCCTCATTTTTATCCTCTTTTAATAAATCTTCACCAATAACAATTAGTTTGGAATGCCCAAATTCAAGCTCCTTATCGGAATACGATTCCAATATACGAATGGCTTCTGACAATGTTTCACCCGTCTGTGTTAAATAAGAGTACTCCGGAGCAGTCGCTTCTTTAAATGAGCTTGTTGGTTCATATAGCTTTAACGTTATTTTATAAGGTTTGTCCTCTTCATCTGTTTTATCAATCGCTATCATTGCAATAAAAACTGTTTTATCGATATCTTTAAATTCGCAACCTGCTATGAAAATGCTGCAAATTAATAACAAAATGAGAGCCTTCATTTTAATATTAAGATTTTGCATATTTCATTCTCCTTTTTATAAAAACAAACACTAGAACCATTAAAGGAAATATAAACACTAAAATGCTATAAAAAAAACTTGTATAACGAAATAGTTGGTACTCATTTAGTTCAGTTACTAAATACAGTGTAATGGCTATGAAAAAAGGAATTGGTATAAATTTTCCGATGCTATTTCCTTTGAATTTTATATTTTCAAACTTAAAAATAAATCTTAAAAATTCCATCGAAGCATGCCAATGAATGAGAATACTTATAAATGCAATCCCTAAGTAAAATAACAAGAAAATGAATAATACTCTCTCTATTACAAAAAAGTCCATTTTTAATGAGTCTGTAGTAGAAATCCACGGGTAAACAAGCTGATTAATATTTTCAAAGCCATTAAATCCAATTGGTATAAAATATGTCGTAAATAAAGTTGCGCCTGCTATTAGTGTGATGAGACTAATCTGTTTCCAACCAAATGTTTGTTTTTCAGTAAAGTATCGATTAAAAATAAACAAATTTGCAACGCCTAAAAATAGAAAAAAACATGAAGAAAATGAATGCCAGTTTGGAAATTTGTTAATATATAAAGCAGCTTCTCTTACAAAATCCCATTCCAAATTAGGACTAGTATACGCTTTATAAAAAATGAACAGGATTAATGGGCTTGTAATTAACAATATAATTTCCGTTGTAAATAATACACGTTGTGTTTTCATTAAACATCCAAAAATAACGGAAAGGATTAACGTTAAGCCAATTTGCATAATAGGCATTTCTGGACTTAAGTAACGAATTAACAAAAACGTAAAGGTGATTAAGGTGATCAGTCCCGCAACAAACCATAAAATCGCGAGTGAAAATACAAACGGGAAATAAAACCATTTAGGTGTCGTTTTCTGTAAAAGCTCAGGTAAAGTCATACCCGGATAGGAATTAAAAAAGCGAGTATAAATTGTAACAAGAATCACACCTGCTATTACTCCCATTATCATAGCAGAAACGGTTCCTTCTTTATGGTAATGTAAAAGAATGGCAGGGACTGAAGCGATAATATTTGCAACCATATTAATTAAAATTAAATAATAATAAAATCGGTTCATGATTCCTCCCCTGATTTCATTTTATTCTTTTTATCCATACTCAATTTTAAATAAGGTTCTCCAAAGCTATTAATGCTTACTAAGTACATAACTAAAGCGTATAGCCCCAGTGTTAAACCAGCTAAGCCAAATATTGTTGTCACTAATATGAAAAATAGACGTACCACACGAATAGAAAAGGCCATTTCATTTATCGGAATAACAAAAGTGGAAATGGCAACAGCAGATACGATAATAACCATTACATTTGATGCTAGGGAAGCCTCTGTTACAGCAGTTCCTAATATTAATCCACCTACTGTAGTAGCAGTTGCACTTACAGCTTTTGGGAGACGTATACTTGCTTCTAAAAGCATTTCCATAAAAAATAGCATAAATAATACTTCTATAAAGGATGAAAAAGGGACACCAATTCTACTACCGGCAATTGTTAATGCTAACTCTGTACGGAATACTTCCGGTGCATATGAGGTAATACCAATATATAAACTCGGCAGGAGAATACTTATAAACAAACCTGTATAGCGGAGGAATTTCAAAAAAAATGATATTAAAAATGTGTGGTAATTATCTTCCATTGTTGTCATGAAATCAAAAAAGAAAACGGGTGCAATAAGCGCCTGAGGATTTCCGTCAAGTAGTAATACAACTTTTCCACCCGAAAGATTGTATGCGATACGGTCTGGTCTTTCAGTCATAATCATTTGAGGAAATAAGGAAAATTTCCGATTGTTTATATAATTATTTAACTGAGTTGTCGAAGTAATAATCTTGTTGTCAACAGTTTGAAGCCTTTCTTCAATTAGCTTCAAAGCACTTTTATTTACATGTTCTTTATCATAAATGATCGCCAATTTTTGTTGGTTCACTTCCCCCATTACAACATAATCAACGAATAATGAAGGCTGATGATAATTCGATCGAATCATATTTATACTCATTGTCAGATTTTCACTTAACGCTATTTGTGATCCATGTATAGTCATTTCAACTGAGGTTGTATTTATTTGATCATTCGTAGAAAACTTTAAATCGAGTAATAGAATTTCATTTTGAATTACGATTATTACATTACCGCTCATTACATCCTGTTTAAGCTGATCTAATGATTTACTTTCTTGAAATTGGGGCAAAGCCTGAATATACCGAATAAACTTAGTTTCGGAGGTCATTTCAAAAAAAGGTTTAATAATAATTTTTTGAAGTAATTCCAAATCAATAAGGGACTTAATATAATGTATTTCTGCTTTTTTCCCCTCATCTTCTAGCGTCTTCTTTGTGAGTTCGTTTGTATCCTTGAATTGTTCTTCAATTGACTTAATATTTTCTTCAGAAGACATCTTAATTCTCCTATTCTTAAATATCTTCATTTCAGTATGTCCAATTCTAGGAATATTAATCATGTAAGGTTAATTTAGGTCAATAAAAAAACCATTCTCAACCGATGAGAATGGTTTTACGCTATTAATCATTATTGATTTGCTTTAGTAAACGGTAAGCATTAATATTAATAGATTTTACAGGACTAATACCTTCCATTATTTCAACTACATCTCGTAATAATGGCATCAAGTTTTCCTCAATGAATTCTTTTTTCACCGCATCAGTCACTTCGATTTCCAGTTTGTCCATACGATTAAGCAATTCATCACACATGATATGTAGTACTTCCTCTTCACGGTATGTAGACGTGTCATTTAAAATTAACTTGGCGCGTAAATCCAAATATTTATACCAGTAATCTCGCAAATCCAATTGTTGCTTAGTTTTATATTCCTGACGCTTAGAACGATTAGGGTCGAGGTTTTTCGTTATTGTTAACAGTCTTTCCATTTTATATTCGATCGTGGATTGACTTTCTTTTTTTAGCTTTAATTGAGCTTCCAATGCATTTTGCAGTTGCTTTTCTTTTTTATATTTTTTAAACTTCTTGAAGCCAAAATAAAGAACACCGGCCCCTACGAAAACTATCCAATTACTCATTAAAAGTAATATTACAAAAATTATTCCGAACCAACTCCAAAATTTCTTCACCAGCTACTACACTCCTAATAATTAAACATTCTACCGGAATTATAGCATCGGCAAATTTCTGCAACAACCGGTAAAATAAGACAAAGCCTGTTACGGAAGGTGTTGACCCTTCATAACAGGCTTGTTTTTTAATACGCTATACGGTTTTTCTCATATGCCGCGATTTGTTCTTCGTATTGGAATGTCAATGAAATTTCATCCCAGCCGTTTAGCAGCATTTGCTTATAATATGGGTCAATTGTAAATGAATACGTTTTGCCATATCCTGTAGTAACAGTTTGTTGCTCCAGGTTTACTTCAATTGCCTGTGCTTTTTCTAAGCCTTTTTCCAGTAGTTCATCACATTCAGCTTCTGTTAATTTAATCGGTAAAATACCGTTTTTAAAGCAGTTATTATGGAAGATATCTGCAAAGCTTGGTGCAATAACTACTCGGAATCCATAATCAAGAATGGCCCATGGTGCATGTTCGCGTGAAGAGCCGCAGCCGAAGTTATCCTGTGCGACTAAAATTTCAGCACCTTTATATTCAGGCTTGTTTAATACGAAATCCTCATTTGGCTTGCCGTCTTTGTCAAAACGCCAGTGATAAAATACGTATTGTCCAAACCCTGTACGCTCAATACGCTTTAAAAACTCTTTTGAAATAATTTGGTCAGTATCGACATTTTTACGGTCTAGTGGTGCATATATACTGTTGACGATATTAATCGGTTCCATACTAATCTCTCCTTATGCTTCCTGCTTTTGTAGCTTACGGACATCAACAAAGCGCCCGTGAATTGCAGCGGCAGCCGCCATAGCTGGTGACACAAGATGCGTACGTGCACCCGCGCCTTGACGTCCTTCAAAGTTACGGTTTGACGTCGATGCACAACGTTCACCGGATGGAATAACATCTTCGTTCATGCCTAGGCAAGCCGAGCATCCCGATTCACGCCATTCAAAGCCTGCATCAAGAAAAATTTGGTGAAGGCCTTCTTCTTCTGCCTGACGTTTTGTTGACCATGAGCCTGGAACAACAATACCTTTAACACCTGGAGCTATCTTTTCACCTTTAACGATATCTGCTGCTGCACGTAAGTCATTAATACGTGAGTTCGTACAAGAACCGATAAATACGTGCTGAATCTCGATATCAGTAATATTTTGTCCTTCTTGTAAATCCATATATTGTAACGCTTTATTTAATGCTGCTCTATCAGTCTCGTTATTGTAGTCTGCAGCAGTTGGTACAGTTTTCGAAACACCTACACCCATTGCCGGATTCGTACCCCACGTTACGATTGGTTCGATTTCGTCTGCATCGATTTCAAGTACTACATCATAAGTAGCATCTGCATCAGACGCTAAGCTTAACCAGTACTTTGCCGCTTCTTCAAACTGTTCGCCCTGTGGTACATGGCGGCGTCCGCGAAGGAATTCGACTGTAATTTCATCTGGAGAAATAAGACCAGCTTTTGCTCCGGCTTCAATTGACATATTACAAATTGTCATTCGTTCTTCCATAGAAAGTTTGCGAATTGCTTCTCCTGTATACTCAACGATATGGCCAGTTCCTACACCGATTCCCCACTTAGCGATAATCGCTAAAATGATGTCTTTTGCTGTTACGCCAAGACCAAGTTCACCGTTAACACGAATTTCCATTGTAGGTGGCTTTAATTGCCATAATGTTTGAGTTGATAGAACATGTTCTACTTCCGATGTTCCGATACCGAATGCAATGGCACCGAAAGCACCGTGTGTAGCTGTATGTGAGTCTCCGCAAACAATCGTCTTACCAGGCTGTGTTAACCCTAGTTCTGGCCCGATTACGTGAACAATCCCTTGATCAGGGTGTCCGATATCTGCTAATTCAATGCCGAATTCCTTCGCATTTTCAGCTAGTGTCATAATTTGCTTTTTCGCTATCGGATCGTTGATCGTCGGTAAATTTTTCGTCGGTACGTTATGATCCATTGTAGCAAAACATAAATCTGTTCGACGTACTTTTCGCCCTGCTAAGCGTAAACCCTCAAACGCCTGTGGACTAGTAACCTCGTGAATTAAATGTAAGTCGATATATAGTAAATCTGGCTTACCTTCTTCACGATGTACGACATGCTGTTCCCACACTTTTTCAATAATATTTTTCCCCATAGTTTTCACCGTTCCTTACCCATATATAGAGTTGATGTTCATTCTTGGGGCAGACATGATGTTGGCTAAAAATACGTCATAACAAGCGTGACATTTTTAATTCGCACCATGCTCCCCTTTTTTACAATCATCAATCTGCTTACTTAAAAAATGATTAATTATATGAAATCATAATGCTGTCCGAAACGAAGCTTGCATCGATTTCGTTTAGTACTTGTTCAGTCCATTCTTCAGTAGATAGTGAGCGTGTATGTTCCTGTGCTAAATCTGCTGTGAAATACCCATCATTAAACACTGCTGTAACCGCACGTTCAATTTCGGCTGCTTCTTCTTTTAAACCGAATGAGTATTGTAGCATCATTGCTACTGAAAGAATTGTTGCTGCCGGGTTGGCAACACCTTGCCCTGCAATTTCAGGTGCTGAACCATGTACTGGCTCGTAAAGACCGAAGTTATCACCGCGAATTGATGCTGAAGGCAATACACCTAGTGAACCTGTAATAACAGAAGCTTCGTCACTTAAAATATCACCGAATAAATTTTCAGTAACGATGACATCATATTGACCAGGATTTGTAATCAGCTTCATCGCCACTGAGTCAACTAAGTTATGTTCTGTTTCTACATCTGGGTACTGCTTTTTCTTCTCTTCTACAATTTCACGCCATAAACGTGATGTATCGAGTACGTTTGCTTTATCTACTGAGCAAAGTTTTCCACGACGTAAACGAGCTAATTCGAAAGCATTTTCGACAATACGCTCAATTTCTTCACGTGAATACACACATGTATCAATAGCACCTGCATTTGTTTTTTTACGTGGCTCTCCGAAGTAAAGCCCTCCTGTTAATTCGCGGACGATCATTAAGTCTACATTTTCCGCAACTTCACGCTTTAATGGAGAAGATGCAAGTAAACTAGGGAATGCTTTCACAGGACGTAAATTCGCAAATAAATCAAAGTGCTTACGAATTTTTAATAAACCTTTTTCCGGTCGTAGGCTTGGTGCGTTATTATCCCATTTCGGTCCACCGACAGCGCCTAATAAAATAGCATCACTTGCTTCACACATCGCAATTGTTTCATCCGGTAATGGATTGTTGTATTGATCAATTGCTGCTCCGCCGATTGCCGCGTAGTTTAAATGAAATGTATGATTAAAACGTTTCCCGATTACTTGTAATACTTTTACTGCACTTGCAACAACTTCTGGACCAATGCCGTCACCTGGTAGTACTGTAATTTTCTTTTCCATTTGTAAAACACCTTTCTTTCTACGTGAAGTTACTTGATGTAGAAGCGCCATCAAAAAGGATGACGCTATTGTCAATATAAAGAGAATGCTAGTTGTTTTCCGTTACGGTGGACGCTTTCCGGGGGCACAAGGCCGACACGATGTCGGTCACAAAAGCGTTGCCACAGGACGTGGCGTTCTTAGCTTTTGTTCCTATTCTCAGGCGTCATGCTTATCCCCCAGGAAGCTTTGAATGCAGTTGCACTCGCCACCTTCACTCCAAACAACAATTTAGTTTGTATAATCTATTACACCGTAATTGCATTTTCAGCGCGTACTTGCTGTTGAATCAGTTGGCGATTGACTGCATTTAAGTATGCTTTTGCACTTGCTTCTAATACATCTTGTGCTGAATCGCGTCCTGTGGAGGTATAGCCATTGTATTTTAAATTAACGACCGCTTCTCCAAGGGCATCACGTCCTTTGCCGACTGATTGTACTCGGTAATCTAGTATGTTTACCTTTCCTCCAACAAGTAATTCCAACGTATTGAAGATTGCTTCGACTGAACCTGAACCTGTTGAAGCGAGTGTTTTCAACTCACCGTCAGGAGTAAGTACTGATGCAGTAGCAGTTGGGATATTTTCGGTACCGTACTGAACTTGAACTGATTTTAGTTCAAATAACGGAACATCTTCTATTGAAACTTGTTGCTCTGTTAAAATCGTTGTTAAATCGTCTTCCGTAACTTCTTTTTTGCGGTCGGCCAATTTTTTGAACTCAGCAAATGCTTTGTTCAGTTTTTCATCCGATAGCTCGAAGCCCATTGTTTCTGCACGGTCGCGGAATGCTGCGCGTCCGGAATGCTTCCCTAAAACTAATGGAATATCGTCTTCTCCTACAAGTGCCGGAGAAATAATTTCGTAAGTTTCTGGATTTTTCAATACACCGTCCTGGTGAATACCCGATTCATGAGCAAATGCGTTTTTCCCTACAACAGCTTTGTTAGGCTGAATAACAACATTCGTCAGGCGGCTTACCATTTGAGAAGTACGTTTAATTTCTTTTAAGTTAAGCCCTGTTTCAACACCGTAAAAATCTTTACGAATGTGAAGCGCAACACCGATTTCCTCTAATGCTGCATTTCCGGCGCGTTCACCAATACCGTTAATCGTACATTCTACTTGATCGGCACCATTTTGAACGGCTGCCAATGAGTTTGCTACTGCCATTCCTAAATCATCGTGGCAATGGGCAGAAAACTTAATTTTTTCTGCACCGATTACGTTTTCACGTAAATAGCGGAATAATGCGCCATATTCTTCCGGCGATGCGTAACCAACTGTATCCGGAATATTAATTGTTGTGGCACCTGCTTTAATTACTTCCTGGCAAATGCGTACTAAAAATTCTTTATCGGAACGGAAGCCATCTTCTGCGGAAAATTCTACAAGCGAGAACTTTTCCTTTGCGTATTTCACAGCGGCTACTGCCTGCTCGACTACTTCATCCGGATTTTTCTTTAATTTGTATTCCATATGAATCGGGCTTGTTGCGATAAATGTATGAACATGTGGTTGTTCTGCATGGCGAATTGCTTCCCAAACTGCGTCGATGTCACTTTTCACGGCACGCGCTAAGCCTGTTACAATTGAATTTTTCACTGTTTTTGCAATTAACGAAACAGCTTCCAAGTCACCTGGAGATGAGGCAGGAAATCCCGCCTCAATAATTGTGACACCTAAACGCTCTAGTTGTTTTGCGATTTCCACTTTTTCTGCTGTATTTAAATTGATACCAGCAGACTGTTCACCATCGCGCAATGTTGTATCAAAAATGTCAATTTTTCTCATATTATTTCACTGTAACCTTTTGTTTTCCTTTGTTGATGAATGGCATCATTGCGCGTAATTTTTCGCCTACTTCTTCAATTTGGTGGTTAGCGCCAGCTTCTTTAAACTTCGTATATTCTGGACGACCCGTTTCATTTTCTTCGATCCAGCGTTTCGCGAAAGTACCATCTTGGATATCTGTTAACACTTCTTTCATACGTGCTTTTACAGATGCGTCGATAATACGTGGACCTGATACATAGTCTCCCCACTCAGCTGTATCTGAGATTGAATAGCGCATTGTCGCCATACCGCCTTCGAACATTAGGTCAACGATTAGCTTTAATTCGTGTAAAGTTTCAAAGTAAGCTAATTCTGGTTGGTAGCCCGCTTCTACTAATGTTTCGAAACCTGCTTTTACAAGTTCAGTTGTACCACCGCAAAGTACGGCTTGCTCACCGAATAGATCCGTTACTGTTTCTTCAGCGAATGTCGTTTCAAGTAATCCACCACGTGCTGAACCGATTCCTTTTCCGTATGCAAGGGCTAAATCACGTGCTTGACCAGTTGCATCTTGATAGATTGCAAATAAACCAGGTACGCCTGCACCTTCAACAAATTGGCGACGTACTAAGTGACCAGGACCTTTTGGAGCTACTAGGAACACGTCAACATCTGCAGGTGGTGTAATTTGACCGAAGTGTACGTTGAAACCATGTGCGAACATTAACGCTTTACCAGGTGTTAAGTACGGTGCGATTTCTGCTTCGTAAACTGCTTTTTGACGCTCATCTGGAAGTAGGATTTGGATTACATCTGCTTCTGCTGCTGCCTCAGCAACTGTTTTCACTTCTACGCCGTCTTCTTTTGCTGCATCATAAGATTTACCTGGACGGATACCTACTACTACATCAAAACCTGATTCTTTTAAGTTAAGCGCATGGGCATGGCCTTGTGAACCATAACCGATAATCGCGATTTTTTTCCCTTGTAATACTTGCTCGTTGATTTCATTTTCATAATACATTTTAGACATTTTCATTTCCTCCAATTAAGTTAAATTATATATTTTTTGATATACGGGCTTCAGATGACATCCTCCGCCCCGTATGGAATGCCGGTTATTTTAAAATTGAAAGTTGTGGACCTTCGATTTTTTGTGCTTCACGTATCGACGCTGTTGCGCCAGTACGTGTTAATTCTTTAATGCCATATGGTCTAATCAGTTCGATAAATGCATCGATTTTTTCCGGATGACCTACAACTTCATATGTGACAACATTTTTTGACGTATCGACAACTTGTGGTCGGAACGGCTCAACAATTGCATTCATTTCCATTCGCATATTCGGTGGTGATACTACTTTAATGAGTGCCAGCTCACGAAGAACGATTGATTTTTCTGTAATATCATTTACTTTTAATACGTCAATTTGCTTCGATAGCTGTTTAATTAACTGTTCGATTTTATTTTCATCTTCCACATGAACGATGAACGTCATTTTCGAGAAGTTCGGCTGTTCTGAGTGGCCAACTGTAATTGATTCAATATTGAATTGGCGTTTCATTAACAAACCTGTCACTCGATTTAATACTCCGCTTTGATTAATTACTGTTACTGTGAGCACACGTTTCATGGCTTTTCCACTCCAATCATTTCATGTAATCCTTTTCCTGGTGCGACCATTGGGAAGACGCTCACGAGCTGTTTCACTCGACAGTCAATTACGACTGGTTCATCTGAATTAATTGCTTCGGCAAAAATTGCTTCTGCCTCCGATAAATTATCAATTCGATAGCCCTTTACTCCATATGCCTCAGCAAGCTTTACGAAATCCGGCTGAATCGGCATAAGACTTTGAGAGTAGCGCTCTTCATAGAAAGTTTCCTGCCATTGACGTACCATTCCTAAGCAGCTGTTATTCAAAATGACAACTTTTACAGGTAAATTGAATTCTTTTAATAGAATCAGCTCTTGGTTTGTCATTTGGAATCCTGCATCACCTACGATGGAAATAACCTTCTTATCAGGTTTCGCAAATTGTGCTCCGATTGCTGCAGGGAATCCGAAGCCCATTGTTCCTAATCCGCCTGATGTAACCCAGCCATGTGGATTGTTTAAATGATAATATTGGGCTGCCCACATTTGATGTTGACCAACGTCAGTTGTGACAATTGCGTCGCCATCCGTTAATCTATGGATGATTTCCATTGCTTGCTGCGGTAAAATTTCCTCACCCGCATCTTCATACCAAAGTGGATATCTGTCGCGACTATCATTTAAGTAATCCATCCAATCCGTCGTATCCGGTCCTTGGAAATCTTTTTTCAATAATGCATAAAGTGCTTCTTTTGCATCCGCTACAATCGGAATGTCTGTCGGAACATTTTTCCCGATTTCTGCTGGGTCGATATCAATATGGATAATCGTCGCATTCGGCGCAAAAGTAGCTAATTTTCCTGTCAGGCGATCGTCAAATCGTGCCCCGATATTGATTAATAAATCGCATTTTGTGATGGCATCATTAGCGGTTGCATAACCATGCATTCCCGCCATACCAAAGAACTGTTTATGTTGTCCATGTATACTTCCTAAACCAAGCAATGTGTTTACAACCGGTAAATTATATTTTTCAATAAATTCAGTCAATTGTTCACAAGCATCTGCGAATAATACACCTGCACCTGCAAGTACTAAAGGTTTTTTAGCTAAAGTAATGGCCTGGATCGCTTTTTGAATTTGTAAATAGTTCGGTTTTGTCGTTGGTTGATATCCTGGTAAATAAATATCTTCCGGTGTTTTTATATCCTCAAGGAAAACAGATTGTGAAATATTTTTAGGGAAATCAATAACTACCGGCCCTTTTCGTCCTGTATTCGCAATATGGAATGCTTCTTTAACGATTCGTGGAATATCCGCTACATCCTGTACCTGATAGTTGTGCTTTGTAATTGGTGTAGTAATCCCCATAATATCTGCTTCCTGGAAAGCGTCCGTACCGATGACTGATGTGGCTACCTGACCTGTAAAAATTACTAGTGGAATGGAATCAATCATCGCATCCGCAATCCCTGTTACAAGGTTTGTTGCCCCTGGTCCAGATGTTGCAATGACTACACCCGGCTTATTCATGACACGTGCATACCCTTCTGCTGCGTGGATAGCACCTTGTTCATGTCGTGTTAAAATATGGCGAATCGGGTTACGGTAAAGTGCATCGTAAATCTGTAATACAGCCCCACCTGGATAACCAAAAATAATTTCTACTTCCTGGTCATGTAATGCCTGCACTAAAATATCGGCACCATCTCTAGATTTAATTACTTGTGGCTGTTCCTCAGGCATTTCAATTTCTTTACTGATTGAAACATTTGTACTCATTTTTTAATACTCCTTCCTTTTAAAAAACTTTATATGTTAACTCATGGACGTTTTTTAGATAAAAAGAAAAAGCCTCTTATATCCGCACGCAAAAGAAAACCTCTTACGTAGGGATGAAAAAGACTTTTCATGGTACCACCCTTATTTATAGCAAATACAACAAAGGCCTTTAAAAGACCGATGTCCACCTTGCTACCTCGTGAACCGCTTTGACCTCTCTATTACCAAATTCCATAAGAAATTTGTGCAACTAATAAAGAGAACGATTCATTAATAACGAGCATTTCGATTATGCCCGGAGCTATCTAATGGCGAATGCGTTTAATAGCTCACTCCGAGGGGATGTCGAATATAGTTGTATCACCGGCTTCCACCAGCACCGGCTCTCTGGTAAATACAAGACTCTATATTCTTTAACCTCATCAACGATTTATATTATTCTTTTTATATTTTCATTACGCCGCCTTGGGAAGCATTCGTTACTAAAGCTGAGTAACGTGCAAGCCAACCGCGCTTAATTTTTGGTTCAAATGGTTGTAAGTTTTGACGACGCTCTGCAAGAACTTCATCAGAAACTTGTAAATTAATTGTTCGACCTGGTAAATCGATTTCGATAATATCTCCATTGTTTACTAAAGCGATTGGACCGCCTTCAGCTGCCTCTGGAGAAATATGACCGATGGAAATTCCGCGTGATGCGCCTGAGAAACGACCATCTGTAATTAAAGCTACTTTTGTTCCCAATCCGCGTCCTTGGATCGCTGATGTAGGAGCAAGCATTTCCGGCATACCCGGACCACCTTTTGGCCCTTCATAGCGAATGACTACTACGTGACCTTCACGTACAATGCCTTCATCAATTGCTTTTTGTGCTTCTTCCTGTGATTCAAATACGATTGCCTCACCTGTAAATGTTTTAATAGAAGGGTCAACAGCACCTACCTTAATAACAGATCCTTCAGGTGCGATATTTCCGAATAGAACGGAAAGCCCACCTACAGCACTATATGGATTATCTTTTGTTCGAATAACCTTATCATTCGTAATCTTGTAATCTTTTACAAGTTCTCGCATCGTTACGCCTGCGATTGTTGGACGATCTGGATGGATCGCACCTGGAATTTTCGTTAATTCATTTATAATTGCCTGTACGCCACCTGCTTTTGCAATGTCATCCATCGATATATCCGATGCCGGCATAATTTTCGCAATATAAGGCACGCGTTCTGCGACTTTATTAATATCTTCAATGTTATATTCGATTTCTGCTTCATTCGCGATTGCCAATGTGTGAAGTACTGTATTTGTTGAACCGCCCATTGCCATATCCAATGCAAATGCATCATCAATAGCCTCTTTTGTTACGATATCGCGTGGTTTTACGTCTTCTTTAATCATGCGTACCAAGTGTTTGGCTGCTTCATAAATTAACTCTTTTCGCTTATCACTCGTTGCAACAATTGTACCGTTACCTGGTAAAGCTAAACCTAGCATTTCCATTAGACAGTTCATTGAGTTGGCTGTGAACATTCCTGAACATGATCCGCATGTTGGACATGCATTGTTTTCAATATCAAGAAGTTCCTCTGCTGACATCGTTCCTGCCTTATGTGCGCCGACTCCTTCAAATACACTCGTCAATGATAATTGCTTACCAGTTGAAGATGTACCAGCTTCCATCGGACCGCCAGAAACAAATACTGATGGTACGTTCGTTCGCACAGCTGCCATTAGCATACCCGGTGTAATTTTGTCGCAGTTCGGAATGTAAAACACGCCATCGAACCAGTGTGCATTAATAACTGTTTCGGCTGAATCTGCAATAATTTCCCGAGATGGCAATGAATAACGCATGCCGATATGACCCATTGCTATTCCGTCATCAACACCGATTGTATTGAATTCAAATGGAATACCGCCAGCTTCTATAATGGCATCCTTTACAACGTCTGCAAACTGACGTAAATGCACATGACCTGGAATAATATCAATATATGAGTTACAAACACCGATAAACGGCTTCTCTAAATCCTTCGCCTTTACTTTACCTGTAGCATATAAAAGGCTACGGTGTGGAGCTCGGTCAACTCCAAGTTTGATCATATCACTTCTCATATTAAACGCCCCTCAACGCAAAGCTTTCACTCTTGTTGTTATATATTTCGCTTCCCAACAATTAAAAGTAAGAATTTTCTAACTTTTTATTGTAAAGGGAACCGATTTTGTCACATCATTCATTTAACATGTTTGTGTGCTTGAATGATGTGGTGTACTAAATTGTTGTTATCATAGTACGGAATGAGTGCTACCGTCAACACTATTTTTTGAATTTTTTATACAATTCTAAATGTTTGATTTTTTTGGAACCGTTTTCATAGTGATTGCTGTGCCTTTTATTCTCTTTCAGTTCGATTTTTACAAATTTGAATTTTTAAAAAATTTAATTTATTTTTATTTGAAAATGGTATTGAAGCTTATTATAGTACTTGACCTTAAAGCTTACATCTCTTGTTAGCATTGTCGTTAACCGGATGAAATGATTAACAAAAAAAACAATAACCTAGCAAACTGATGCTAGGTTAGGAGTATCCCATTTTATTAGAGTAGTAGTAATTCAATTGCAAAGTTCATGATTATAAAGCTGTGGATTCCTACAAAAATAAGTGCCTGACGGTTTAATTTCCTCATTAATGCCTGATCCATCTTATCCACCCCGTTTAATTTTTGATATTCTTAATATACATTACCTAACAACATAAATCAAAATATTTTGAATATTTAGTCAACATTTTATTTTATCATTATTTCTTTCATCATGGCATAATAGCTTTATAACATCTCAAGGAGGTTAATTATGGTAAAAAGAGCATTGATTGTAATCGATTATACGTATGATTTCGTCGCATCTGATGGGAAATTAACTTGTGGAGCTGCTGGGCAAGCCATTGAACAGGATATAAGCTCGTTAATTAAACAATTTGTAGAAAAAAATGAAGTAGTCGTTTTTGCAAATGATTTACATGAAGAAAATGATCCTTACCACCCTGAATCGAAATTGTTCCCGCCCCACAATATTAGAGGAACAGAAGGCCGTGACCTATATGGATCAGTAAAGGACATGTATGAGAAATACAAAGAACAGGTCATTTCTTTCGATAAAACCCGCTATAGTGCTTTTGCCGGCACAAACTTGGATATCCTTCTGCGTGAGCGAAATGTTGAAGAAGTAGTTCTTGTCGGAGTTTGTACAGATATATGTGTGTTGCATACAGCCGTTGACAGCTACAACCTTGGCTATAAGATCACAATTCCAGAAAAGGCAGTAGCTAGTTTCAATGAAGCAGGACATGCTTGGGCGCTGCAACATTTTAAAGGTTGTTTAGGCGCTACCATTCTTTAACAACCTTAGCATAACAATAAAAATGTTTAACCCTTCAGAAGAAAGGAAATAACTAACTAGATGCAATTATCATTCATTAATCTCAGAAGGAGTTGGACATTTATATGATGAGTTTCATTTGGTTTTTAATTATCGGAGGTATTTTAGGTTGGTTAGCAGGAGTAATTCTAGGTAAAGACGTTCCAGGAGGCATTATCGGTAACATCATTGCAGGTATTGTCGGTTCTTGGATCGGTAGTATGTTATTAGGAAATTGGGGATGGAGAGTTTCTGACTTCTATGTATTCCCAGCATTAATTGGTGCTATTGTATTGATTTTCATCGTAAGCTTCATTTTACGTTCTATGCGAAAAGCAACATAATATCCACCAAATTTTCAAATAATCTGTGCATCTAAGTTTTTAAAAAGTGTGACTTCACGTCACACTTTTTTTATTTTGTATCACCCATTGCAATTTGCTTCAATTGCTCACCATAATCTCGGTATTGTTTGTAGTAATATAAAACATCTTCTACATAGGCATCGCTGTGATTATATTGAAAAACGGCTTTTTTCAGTTCCCCATTTCTTACTCCGGCAATCGATAAAAACTTTGCCGCACTAAAAATCGCGTCTTCTATGTCAAACGGATCTGCAATACCATCTCCATTGGCATCTACCCCATATCCACCATATTTTTTAATTACTGCTGGATTCGTTTTATCCTTTTCCGGAATCTCCCCTAAACCTAAGTCTTTACATGACGGGTGCTTCCAACCGACAAATGTACAAGGCATAAATTGCATATGCCCTTCTGCTCCCACAGGGGAAATAAGCGTTCTCATTGTAGAAAAACGTGTTTCTACTCGATGATGTGCAGCAAGAAGTGTCCATGGTACATTATACTTTTGTTCCGCCGCTACGTAGACAGGTATGTACTCGATCGGGATTTCTAAATCAAATTGATCCTGAATTTGTTGGTAGACCGACTTTTCGGTAAATCGTTCGATAAAAGGCAATCCACGAATTTGCTGCCAACTAAAAAAAGCAAATATGTATATTGTTAATGATATCGGAATGAGTAGTACGATTAAGTAAATTTTTACTTTAGGTGATAATAAAGGTTGTTTCTTTTTGCTTTTTGCCATAGCCGCCACCAATCTTTAACTGATTAAAACCCTACTATTCTATTCATTTTACTAAATTTCAACTCTATTTCATAGTTGATAATCAGATAGACAATCGTTACAATAGAAAACTGCATTAATTATTGATTATAGGAGTTGTTGAAGATGTGGAAAGACTTTAAGGAATTTGCGATGAAAGGTAATGTCATCGACTTAGCGGTTGCAGTTGTAATTGGATCTGCATTCGGAAAAATCGTAACATCTTTAGTAGAAAATATTATTATGCCCCTTGTAGGGATGCTTACAGGTGGAATTGATTTAAAGGATGAGTGGAAATTTGGTTCAGGTGAGGCACAAATAGCACTTGGAGTATTTGTCCAATCGATCATTGATTTTCTTATTATTGCGTTTGCCATTTTCATGGCTCTACGCCTATTAACAAAATTAAATCGGAAAAAGGAATCGGAAATTGTAGAAGAGCCAAAACCGGAACTTGATACGAAGGAAGAACTTTTAAAAGAAATTCGTGATTTATTAAAGAACGAACAAGCCAAATAATCAAATCTTAAGTAGAAAAACTAAAAAAGCCATGAAATGTTATTGATTCAACATTTCGTGGCTTTCATAATGAATTTTAACCATTGCTCTTTTAACTCTCCCCCGTGTTATTAATCAAAGTGACCTACCATTCTTCCTAAAGTTAAAAGTACACAACACCAAATAATTGCACTGATGCCTACATAAATCGCATAGGTTTTTAATCTCATCTGAGAAACACCAAAAAAATAGCCTGTAACATGCCGTATACCCGGTATAAAGAAACTGATGACAATAGAAGACGGGCCGTACTTATGAATCCATTTTTCGGTCTTTCCTATTCTTTTATCTGTTAATCCAATCCACCTTCCAATTCGCTCAATTAAAGGACGACCCGCTTTTTTCCCAACATAATAGCTGAACATCATCCCGAGAAACGTGCCGATAATGCAGACGACAAGAGAATAGGTGTAATTCAGCGTGCCGATTTTAGTAAAATACCCTATCCATAAAACGAGTAATTCATCAGGGATTGGGAGTCCAAAAAGCCCTAATGAAAGAATTACAAAAATAGCCAAGTACCCATATTGCGACACAAGCTGATTAAGGACTTCCATTTGGCAGTTCCCGTTCAATCATGTGCTTTTTTAGATGTGGAAATGTAATGTGGCTCATCATCCAATACACTAGTAAACATAACGCAACAGCTATATGGTATGGCATTATAACAAAGGCTGTTCCAATGAAACCCAATGCTGCTATTAGAAATACATGTATCATTATATTACCTTCTCCTCTTCGTTGATTTCGAAATCCACCTGTTTATTTAGAAGGCATGCTGCCAAAATTCCTTATCCTTTATAAGTATATTGCTAGATTTTCTTGTTTCACGTGTTATTTTCACTATGTATCAATCATAAAATGTGGAATTACTTTACGGTAAAGAAAAAGGGGGGAAAAATTTGGGGGATTAATTGCGAAACGGTCTAATATTAAAGATCATCGTTTATTGTCAAACAGAAATGTCGATTGGCGTCGAACGTTTTTGGAAGTATATGCAACTGTTTTAGCAATTATTTATAAATGCCCATTGGCTTACAGCAGCAAAATTATTACAGAATAAAAGTTGCAGACTTGCGTTATTGTTCTTTTTTACACGTTTTACTCTCCATTTCGTTAATTCCTACTTTCCGCTATTGTCCCTTTCAGTTGTTCATGTTAAATTGATTTAATAATCGATCCATTTGAAATGTTTCGTAAATTAAGTGTAAGGAAGTGTTTTCATGTCACAGCGCTCTATAGAAACTAAATTAGTACAGCTTGGAAATTTAAGTGATGCAAAAACAGGAGCAATCAATCCTCCGATTTATATGTCAACAGCCTACCAGCATACAGGAATCGGTGAATCTACGGGCTATGATTATACACGTACAAAAAATCCGACACGTTCTATTTTGGAAGAAGGAATTGCAGAACTTGAAGGTGGAGATGCTGGGTTTGCCTGCAGTTCAGGAATGGCAGCCATTCAGCTTGTCATGTCATTATTTAAACCGAATGATGAACTAATCGTACCAGAGGATTTATATGGTGGGACGTACCGACTGTTTAAAACATTTTCAGAAAATTACAACATTAAACCTGTCTATAATGCGTTTACGAATGTAAATGATGTAGAAAGTGCAATCAATGAAAATACGAAGGCGTTGTTTATCGAGACACCTACGAATCCTTTAATGCAGGAAATTGATTTAGTTCAATATGCAGCATTGGCTAAAAAGCATCAATTACTTTTAATTGTGGATAACACATTTTATACACCTTATTTCCAACGTCCGATTGAATTAGGTGCGGATATTGTTTTACATAGTGCGACGAAATATATTGGCGGACACAATGATGTATTGGCAGGACTTGTCGTTGCAAAAGGTACAGAGTTGTGTGAGAAACTAGCCTATTATCATAACGGAATCGGAATGGTGTTAGCACCGTTGGATTCGTGGCTGCTTATTCGCGGATTGAAGACTTTGCATCTTCGTCTGAAGCAGCATGATGCAAATGCGAAAAAAATTGCAGATTATTTAAAGACTGAACCACTTGTTACGGATGTGCTGTATACAGGAAAAGGCGGGATGCTTTCATTCCGAGTGAAGGAAGCATTGATGGTCAATCCGTTTTTAAAAGCAATGAAACTTATTACATTTGCAGAAAGCTTAGGCGGCGTGGAAAGCTTTATTACATACCCTGCCACACAGACTCATGCCGATATGCCGTATGAGGAGCGTGTAGCACGTGGAGTATGTGACCGATTGCTGCGTTTTTCTGTAGGGATTGAAGAAGCGGATGATTTAATTGCCGACCTTCAGCAAGTTTTCGATACGTTACGAGGTGAATTTGCATGACAAGTCGCATTGAAACAGCACTTATTCACGGGGCAATTCGTGAAGGCTATGCCGATAAAAAAGGTGCAGTAAATGTACCGATGTACCTTTCTTCCACTTTCCATCAAGAATCAATCGATGAATTTGGCGAATATGATTATGCCCGTTCCGGTAACCCGACACGTGCCGCATTGGAAAAGGCTATCGCTGAACTGGAAGGCGGAAATCGAGGTTTCGCCTTTGCAACAGGCATGGCTGCGGTATCTGCATGCTTTATGACTTTATCTGCCGGTGATCATATCGTTATTACAGAGGATGTCTACGGAGGGACGTACCGTTTTGTCACAAAAGTATTGCCTCGCTATGGAATTACCCATACATTTGTAGACTTTACGGATATTGAGGCTGTTAAAGCAGCAGTCCGTCCTGACACGAAATTAATTTATATGGAAACACCATCAAATCCAACATTAGGCATTACGGATATTCGTGCTGTTGTCGAGATTGCGAAACAACATGGTGCGATGACATTTTTGGACAATACATTTATGACACCTTTGCATCAAAAACCGCTTGATATGGGTGTTGACGTAGTCATTCATTCTGCGACGAAGTTTTTATCAGGACATTCGGATATTGTGGCCGGTTTAGTCGTAACAAAGGATGAAGAGCTCGGCAATCAAATTTATTTCGTCCAAAATTCTTTTGGGTCTGTATTAGGTGTACAGGATTGCTACACGTTAATTCAGAACATGAAAACAACGGCTGTCCGATTCAATGAAGAATCACGTGTTGCGATGCGTATTGCACAGTTTTTACATGACCATCCGTTAGTGGAAAAAGTGTATTACCCTGGTCTTCCCTCTCACCCTGGTTATGAGATTCATACAGCACAGGCAACTTCTGCCGGAGCAGTATTATCGTTTAGTTTACCGAACTATGAGATTGCCAAAGCGTTTGTTGATGCAATGAAGATTCCCGTTTTTGCTGTCAGTCTTGGTGGTGTTGAATCGATTTTATCGTACCCTGCTAAAATGAGTCATGCGGCAATGGAGCCGGAAGAGCGTGCGAAGCGTGGTATAACAGATGGCTTGCTGCGTTTTTCAGTCGGTTTGGAAAATGAAGATGATTTAATTGAAGATTTCACGCAGGCGTTACAAATTGCTGGAGAAATAAAATAATATAAAGGTCAATAAAATCTATGTACCCGATTTTATTGACCTTTTATTTTGCCGTTATTCTATGTTTAACGCCGTTACATACGTAGCGCGACTCTCATTCCAATAGCCTACAATTTCCAGAATGATGGGCCCTGTTTCCTTTATTTCTTCCAATGAATGATACGTTGAGGTGATGCCCGATTCATTCCAAATATTGAATTCCACCTTTGTCGGTTCACTATCAAAAGTAATCTCAACCGTTTCATTTAGATTCACATCTATTCCCTGAACTGCCTCCATCATTTGATTCGGCGATGCGTGGTCTGTCATAGTTGTAGTCGTTTCTCCGGTTGATGCATCAAATGAGCTCCAGGAATATGCCCCTTTATAAGTTTTAATTGTTTGATCACCAATTACTAAGTTTATATTTGGAATTTCAAGCTTAGTAGATGCTTCTGTAGTTTTTTCAACTGACAGCAAATTAATATCAAAATCTCCATCACACCCTGTAAAGTTATAATCGATTAAAGAACCTGTCACAACCTCATCCAATTTTGTGCATTGATAGTTTTCAACCGTTTTACTTCCAAATGCATCTTCCCGGTTATCAATTTCAATCGCAAAATGCTGTCCGTCATATTCAATTGTCCAGTAAATCGGGTCCCCTTCGATTGTGTAACGGATTAATTCAAGTAATGTTTCGTTATTTGCTTCGATATCTTTTAAAAACTGTTCAAACAGTTCTTCATTTTCGATCTGCCCGTGTCTATCAATGACCTGCTTTTTATCACTTGTTTTTGTTCGAAGCAGTTCTTTAAATGGTTTGCCAAATTCAGCATTCAGCCGTCCATACCCTTCTGTTTCAACATTACTTAGAATCGTCATGGACTGATCTTGCTCATACCAGATTCGGTACTCATAAATACGTTCAGGCAAGTTTCTCTCCAATTCAATAAATAATCTTAATACTATATCTTCCTTCCTTGCCATTTCGGCTTCAACGTTTGGCTCCCATTTTGTCTCGGACAAATAATCCTGGATGTCATCAAGCTCCTCTTTATCAAAAACCATGATCTCTTCTGTCCCAATATTTTTATCGCTAACTACCCGTTCAATTACCGCGCGCTGAATTAAACTTGAATCGTTCTGTTCAACTGTACATCCTACTAACAGCAGCAACACCGCAAATACAAGTATTCTTTTCATTCCTCGTCCTCCCCTAGTTGTGTTAGAGCTTTACGGATCTGCTCATCATATGGAGCGGTAACATTTAAATTTTGTTCATGGACATAAAAAATGAGCATTGTATTTTGCTCATACAGTTCATAAGAGACGACATTTTGTGAGGCAGTTTTTCCGTAAAATTGCTGCCTCGCTTTTGAACGATCTTTGCTCCGATTAAATGTATATACCGAGAGTAATTTATCATTCAGTAAATACGTTTTCGGCTTTTCCCCATTTAAATCCTGCGTGAAAATCGATTTTTCTTTTTCCTCCATTACTCTTATAGGCACTTGCAGTTCCTCCAGCGCTTTAATAAAACCGGATTGCTGTGGTGAATGACAGCCACCTAATAAAACAAAAATGCATACAATCAACCATTTTCGCATTCGTCATCCCCCTTTCTATATTGGTCGAAGGAAAAGTAAAAAAGTTACAATTTATTTTATTTCGAATTCGAGATATTTTCGTTGCATTAATATCATTTGAGTAGTAAAGTGATAATTAAGAAAGGACGTGTACGATGAAGAAAAATACTTTAGGATCTCTTATATGGCTTCGTATGATGCGTTTTACTCATGAAAGTAACAATCTTTCAAATGAGTATTTAAAACAGTTTGACTTAACGACTGCGCAATTCGATGTACTTTTGCAAATCTCCATATTCGAGCCGATTACACAATCCGAGCTTGCAGAGAAAGTAACGGTGACACAAGGTGGTATTTCCCGAATGCTTACACGTCTTGAACAGGAACAGCTTATTACAAGACATCAGGACTGGAAAACGAAATTTATCTCATTAACACCAAAAGGCAACGAAAAGTTAAACAATGCTTTTGAAGCCCAGCTCGCCTTTCAATCTTCTTTTTTTGACGAAACATTAACAAAAGAAGAACAGAAAATATTATATAAACTGATTTCCCGTGCTCAAAAAAATAGTGAACATCGGAGTAAGTAAAAATTGGAGGAAACATATATGTATACAATTCCAGGACATCATCACATTTCCATGATCACAAAACATGCACAGCAAAATAATACATTTTACCGAGATGTTCTAGGGTTGCGCCGTGTAAAAGTAACAGTTAATCAAGATGAAACTTCCATGTATCATTTATTCTACGGAGATAAAACAGGCAGCCCTGGTACCGAGTTATCATTTTTTGAAATTCCACTAGTCGGACGCACTTACCGTGGTACGAATGCGATTACGAAAATCGGTTTAATCGTCCCTTCTGAAGAAAGCCTGAACTATTGGGTAAAGCGATTTGATGAGTTTGGTGTAAAGCATGAGGGGCTCTCTACATTTACGAACCGTCCTGCTGTGCTCTTTGAGGATGAGGAAGGTTTACGTATGGCACTGATTGCCGCACCCAATGCAAAAGTTCCTCATTGGGAAACATATGAAAAGTCAGTAGTACCATCTGAACATCAAATACAAGGTATGGGTCCTGTAGAAATGACCGTAAAAAATATGGGGAAACTCATTCGTACATTAACAGAAATATTTGGTTATGAAGTAAAGGATCAGACAGAAACTACTGCCCTTCTCCAATCCGTTAAAGGTGAAATATTTGGTGAGATTTTCATCAACGAACAGGATGGTGCTTCCGAAAAACCAGGTCGAGGCAGTATTCACCATTTGGCGATCCGTGTGAAAAATGACGAGGAACTCGCCTATTGGGATGAACAAGTAAAAAAACGTGGATTCATCTCATCAGGCATTGTAGACCGATATTATTTTAAAAGCTTATATTTCCGTGAATCGAACGGAATTTTATTTGAAATAGCAACTGATGGTCCAGGCTTTTTACGTGATGGCGATATCGAAACACTCGGGGAACAGCTGGATTTGCCGGACTTTTTGGAAGAGAACCGCGAAGAAATTACCGCAAAACTAAAACCGATTTTTTAAGGAGAAATGAATGATGGAACAATATCGAATTGATGAAACAAAAGGGATGGAATTTGGACTTTATACATTAGGAGACCATATGCCAAATCCATTAACAGGCTCTCGTATTTCTGCACAACAGCGTCTAAACGAGATTATCGAGGCAAGCCAATTAGCCGAGCAAGCTGGGATTGATGTGTTTGCTGTCGGTGAAAGTCATCAGCAATATTTTACAACACAGGCACATTCCGTTGTGTTAGGTGCGATAGCTAATGCTACGAAGAGCATCAAACTTTCCAGCTCTGCAACCGTATTGAGTGTAGCTGATCCGGTTCGTGTATATGAAGACTTTGCAACAATTGATTTAATTTCAAACGGCCGTGCAGAAATTGTTGCGGGTCGTGGATCACGTGTTGGCGCACATGAATTGTTCGGTGTGAGCTTACGTGATTACGAAGAAATATTTGAGGAAAAGTTAGCTTTACTAAAACAGTTAAATGACAATACGGTAGTCAATTACAGTGGTAAATTTCGTCCTGCTTTAAATAATGCCCATATTTTACCACAGCCATTAAACGGCTCCATTCCAATATGGCGTGCAGTCGGTGGACCTCCGGGAAGTGCCATAAAAGCTGGTTATATGGGTATTCCGATGATGCTAACAACATTAGGCGGTCCATCGATTAACTTCAAGGCTTCTGTTGATGCTTATCGTGAAGCGGCGGATCGCAGTGGCTTTGATGCGAGTACATTACCGATCGCAACGACAAGTTTATTTTATGTCGCAGAAACAGAGCAAGAGGCAGTTGACGGGATGCATCCATTTCTAAGCGGCGGTTTCCAGGCAATTCGTGGACAAGGCTACCCGCGCTGGCAAGTAGAACAGGCCCCTCGAGTAGAGGATGCCTTAATGGTCGGTAGCCCGAATCAAATTATTGAAAAAATGCTGTACCAATATGAACTGTTTGGAATGCAACGCTTCATGGCTCAAATTGATTTCGGCGGCGTTCCGTTTGATAAAGTAATGAAAAACATCGAGCTGATCGGCAATGAAATTATTCCGGCTATAAAAAAATATACAGCAAAATAAAAGTAGTGACAGCCGTGGTGGAATTGATGAAAACGTAAGTAGTTTATAAATATAAGGAGAATCCATTTGATTAAAATGGGTTCTTCTTTTATTTTTAATTAATTCAAGCTATCCATTCCATTAAAACCAGATCGTTGTTAAGATCTTTAATTCTCTTAAAACCGCATTTTTTATAGCTTGATATTGCTCTAACGTTATTACTTTTCACCTCTAATAGAACTTTGGAGGCACCTTTATTACAAAGGAAATTTAACATCATTTGTATCATTTTTGTCCCTATTCCTTGCCCCCATAATTTAGGTTCACCAATAAATTGATCTATTCCATAAATATTTTGGTTTTCTGGATAGCCGTACTTTTTCAATTCTGTTTCTTGAATCTCATAATATTGAATATAACCAATTGATTCATTATTGTATTCTACAATACAGGGAGTAACATAGTGTTTTCCGTCTATTCTTGGTCCGTATTTATTTATCACTCGTTCTAAATTTGAAGGTGGTTCTTCATAAAACTCTAGTACCTGCTGATTATTTAGCCACTTTACCATTAAATTAAAATCAGCCTTGTCCATATGTCGAATATGTAGTTCTTGATCTAAAATCACGCCTATTTTTCTCCCCTATTGTATTTGTATATTAAAAATATTAAAGCTTAAGTACTTAAATTTCCTCTGTATCTTGTAAATCTATTTTTGTTCTTTTAGTAATAAAAGCAGCTGTTCGTTTTGTTCAATTAGCTTATCCAATTTTTCACTTAAATCATTCGAATGTTAGAAAAAATTCATCGTCTTTTCCCCAACCATTTACTTGGTCATAAACTAATGGAATCATTGATTTACCTACTTTCTAGTTAAAATAATGCATTAATCTTCTATTAACTTATAATGGTTTCCAATCAAGATCTCTTACATCATTTTCGTTTGGTTTTCTTACAGCCCCAATACAACTTTCTTCACAAGCCCCAAATAAGACATAATTTTTCTGTGCCTTTCTTAAAGATGGTAGATTTGCGCCTCCCTCATAATCTGGATCATCATATTGAACTCCATCATCTTCCCAAAAACAGATACTACATATTTCAAATGTTCCTGGAGGTTCTTCATCTAAGGTTTTATAACCACAACAAGGACAAGTACATTTCATTTAATCACCTCAATATATATTTTCTTTATTTACAAGCAAGAATTCAATAACTTACCCATATTTTGATATAATAAAAGTAAAAAAATTGAGGGGGTATTATGAAGTCAGAAGGTAAGAAACTTACAAATGAAGAAAAAAATATGATTATTACAGAAGTTAATAAAGTATTGAACAGTGGCTTCCGAATATTAGGTTTTGATGGTGGAATGGCGTTTCCACATTACCCATATTATTTATATTTCGGGGATTCTGATAAAGAATTGAGACGGTATTCTGTTGGTATATTTACTATTTGGCTTGGGTATTGGAATTCAGGTTGCAGTTTCCGTTTTACTAAACAAAGTGAGTTATATAAGTATATTAAAGCTTTAGTTGAATACCAGGAAGAAATTGAAAAAGATTTCCCTGTAGTATTTAATTATCTTGTTTCCTTTTTAATAGAGCTTATCGAAAGTTATGATAATGCGGAGGAAAATCGGATGAAACAATATATTATTGAGATTGTGCATAAAGATTTTCTCGGTAAAAAGTCATATTATAGAGAAAAATATAGATATAGAATAAATTTTATTGAATTTCTAAAAGAGCTTAAAGTTCAGGATTATGATAAACCATATGACTAAAATGGAAACTACTCAGCTAAATAAAATGAATTTAACCATAAAATATACACAGGTCCTAGAGTTAAATAAGCGGAGGATTTACCCTTATTTGAAAAATTGCGCTCATTTCTATGAAAATAAGGGTAGAAATTCCGCTTATGGTACACTAACACCTCTATATTTTATGGATTTTTATGAAATAGACGGAATTTCTCCGTTTATTTTAGTGGTTTTTTTCTTTCTTTGCTTAATAAGCGGAGTTGCTCCGTCTATTTTGGTTACTTAGTAACAGTCTTAACGCTACCCAATAAAATAGCAATGCACTGCTCAATAGTCTACGTTGTTTCTGTTTCCACCTGTTCTTCCTTTTCGCGTAATTCTAATAATTTCCCGTATCTCATCATCTTATAACAGTATATGATAAACATAATAAATCCAATAATTAATACAATTCCTGCTATCACTACCGCAAATCCTACAATAATATTTTGAGTAAATTCAATAAGATACATCGATGTAATGACAATCCATAAGCTCCCTACAACTAAATGCTTCACCCTTTTCGTATATTTGATATAGGGTGTATTCTGTGCAAAGCTATTGAAGACACCAAACAGATAGTAGAAGTAAAGAAGTTGAATAATACTGGATATAAAACCATAAAGAAGATTCACTTCGGCTGGTGAACTCTCTACTAAACGATAAGCTATAGGCATTTCAATTAGTGAAATGAATCCTGTAATATACGAAAGCAGAACTGCGGTTTTATTGTACTTCGACTCGGCATATTTTTGAATTGCTCTTGCAATGATAATATAACCGATAATATCCGGTATAATATCAATTCCAAAGTTAAGGTCAATAATGATAAAAGCATACCCAATAAGTACCAGTGAAAAAAATCGACTCATTTATCTGTTCCTCGCTTCCATTACAAAATCGTTTATCCATTTTTTAGGAGGGAGTTCATATATGTATTGTGCAATTCCCTCGGTAAATGGTTCTCCAGTCGCAAATGTGCCGTGAACAATAATATTCTTATATCTAGAATCCCAAATACGGTAGTTTGGCGAGATGTGAATCGATAGCTTTTCGCCTTTTTCTGTATTGTATGGAAGAGTCAGCTGCTTATCTTCTTTATATAACTTAATATTCGCCAACGGAAATACCGTTTCTATTTCTTCTATAGTTCCAGCCTCTGTAATAGTAAATATTGTTTCTGATTCACCATCTGCTGTATCACTACTTTGTACTCCGACAAACAAGTATTCTTTATTCTTAGTAAGCACTTCCACTTTTAAAGGGAATTCCTGTTTTACACCATTAGAAAAAAATGCAATTGCATTTTTGTTGGAGGCAGCAGTTAATGTACTGTATTCATTTTCGTTTACTTTAAATTCGACCGAATGCAGATCATAATACGGATAGCTTTGTATAATGGAATCTCTTTCGTCAGTTTCTGGATTTATAGAAAAGTGATGCGGTTTTTTATACGGTACTAGCTTCATTTCGCCCACTTGAATAGATTCGAGTTCTATCTCCTCATTACGATTTGTAACATAGCTCATATTAATAAAGCTCTCTTCCTCCATATGCAGTGCCTGTGTACCAATTGGAAGAATAATAGGCTCTTCGATTTCCTTTTGAAGTAAAATCACACTGCTTGTTGTAAAAATAATGAACGTTACAGCAAGCATCAAAATAAAGCGTTTGCTCATAATTTCACCCCTCCCCGGTAAATTATACCATATTTTGGATATAGTGAGCTTTTTTATATAAAAAATCCCCGCAAAGTGAGCAACTCTTCGCGAGGATAATTATTTAAACAGTTTCTTTCTCGTGTGGTGCAACGGTTTCCCTCACCTCTTCTATCCTTCCTTTTGAAATGAGGAACCTTGCAAAAAATCAAGTATATACAATGTTCCACAAACTTTTATTTACGAACGTTATTTTGAATTATAAAATCAACTTGATACTAGATACATCTATACTGCATTAATAAAGAAGCGCCCTGGTGAAGCTTTTATTTCAAAAAAGTATTTTTCTTTCCTCTTCAAACCTTCTAATTTAACCCCTTTTCCAGAGGATATTGGAAATTCATCAATAATTACATCGCCCTTTTCATCTTTTACTCTTAGATACACATTACTATCACTATTAGCATCATTAATAATCTCCTTCTTCCAAAAAACGCTATCATATATCACATAATCTTGAGTATTAATCCCATCGGCAGAGAATCTAATACTTTGCCATTCTTCCCTGTCATTCGTTATATGTGCAATTGCTGTAACCTTTGGGAAAAAGAATTGATTAACAACCCCTACATCTTGTATTACTAGAGCACTTATTGTAGTAATCATAAAGGTCATCAAAATAGCTGTAATAACTTGAAATCGGCGCTTTTTGTTAATGAGGTTAAACGGTTTTTTCGCAACCTCTACATTTGTTTCGACTATTTGTATGGTGGGTTGCTGCATCAGTTGCATAGTTTTTTTACAATCTTGGCAATGCTCAATATGTTCTTCCACTGCTGCACCTGTTTCTTTACTACAAATTCTATCTATATAGGACGGCATCAAATCCTTTATAATATTACAATTCATCCAAATCCACCCTTTCTGCTAATTTGCATTTTGCACGATAATATGTAACCCTTGCCCAGTTTTCACTTTTCTCATAGATGTCACCTATTTCTTTAAAACTTAAATTCATAGTTATTCGAAGTAAAAAAATTTCAGAATACGGTTGTTGTAATTGCCGAATTTCTTGATGGATTTCACGTAGTGTACTTTCTTTAATCATTGCGATATCAGGCAAATCTTCTTTTGAACGGATATCTACACCTGCTTTAATTAAGTAATCAATACTCGTATGATTTCGATGCTTTGCCTTCTTTAAATAATCAAAATAGCTGTGCTTAGCAATTTGACATAACCAAACTGAAATTTTGCATTCGCCATTGTAACGATGAATCGATTTAACCGCTTGATAAAACGTTTCCTGTGTTAATTCTTCTGCTAAATCCTCACTTGATGTTAAACAAAGAAGAAAAAGTTTTACTTCATTTGCATAGGATTTATAGATTTCACTTAAATCCTCCACTGAATACCTCCCTCCAACATCCTTAAATTGAGTTCACTTATATATAGAATGAAACAAAGATTCGTTACAATTAATGCTAAATTAATTTAATGAATTATAATCTAATATGTATGGAAAATTCCCAAAGCGTCGTTTCGGGACATAAGCAGCTAAAATTTAACACCTTATTCAATTGAATGAATAAGGTGTTTAAGTGACACATTTAGGAACGTTATTTTGTATTGATTTGTAGTTAACTATTAAATTAGTTTCGAATAAATAACCATTGTTAATGGGATTGATGTACCCATAATACAAGTTAAAACAATTAAAACCTGTGTAGCACTTAAATTAATAAATCCAAGTGAGCCCCACGAGAGTTAAATAAGCGGAGGATTTACCCTTATTTGAAGAATTGTGCTCGTTTCCATGAAAATAAAGGGAGAATTTCCGCTTATATACGTGAAAATCTTTAAATTCTATGTTTTTTTACTCAATAGACGGAATATCTCCGTTTATTTTGGTGGTTTTTATTTTATTTTTTTTAATAAGCGGAATTGGTCCGCCTATTTTGGTTACTTCTCCTGGTTGCCCCTGTACTAAAACCCCCATAACCTGCAAAATTATACCATAATTTAAATTTACATTAAAAAATCCCCGCGAGGTAAATTACTCTTCGCGAGGATGATCTTTTATACGGTTTGTTTCACTTGTGGCGCAACGGTTTCCCACACCTTTTCTATGCGTTCTACTGCTGCCTGATCCAATGTAAAGCCGTTTTCTGTTTTTGTCACTTGAGAATCAACAATATAAATCGGACTTGAAACCGTTGTAGCCCCTAGTATTGAAAGTACAGGTTTCAGTGAGTACTCCAATGCCAATAAATGCGCAATTGATCCGCCTATAGCTACCGGAATCACCGTCTTATTTTCGAGCCCCTTTTGCGGTAATAAGTCGATGAAAGTTTTTAATATCCCTGTAAATGAGCCTTTATAAATTGGGGTTAAGAAAAATACGATATCCGCCTCCCCTACTTTGACGATTTCCTTTGCGATTTCCTTACTTGCAAAATTGGCTGTTATTAAATCCTTTGCAGGCAGTTCGTGTACTTGAATCGTCTCATATGAGATACCGTCTTTATCTAGTACTGATTCAATATATTGCTGTATTCCCGTTAATCGTGACGAAATACTATTACCGCCATTAATTAAGATTGCTTTTGTCATCTTTCACTCCTCCTAAACTTGTTGTAATGCATATCTTGATGGCACTTGCTGTAAGCCTAAATTTTCTCGTAATGTATTGCCCTCATATTCTGTACGGAAGACGCCGCGCTTTTGAAGTTCCGGAATGACCAGGTCAATAAAATCCGTAAATCCTCCTGGGAAGTATGGCGGCATTAAATTAAAGCCATCCGCCGCATCGTTATCCACCCATTCTATTAACTGATCAGCAATTTGACTAGGCGAACCGAAAATAATTCGGTGTCCACGGGAACCGGCAATTTTCAAATACAGTTCACGGATTGAAAGGTTCTCACGCTCAGCAAGCTCGATAATAAGTTGCTGACGACTGCGGTTGCCGTTAGTTGGCGGAATATCTTTTGGAAGTGGACCATCCAAATCATAGCCTGATAGATCAATACCTAGATAATCTTCCAAAAAGTCCAGGCCAATTTCCGGTGTAATTAATTGCTGCAGCTCCTCGTATTTTGCTCGTGCCTTTTCCTCTGTTTCAGCTACATAAACCGAAACACCCGGCATGATTTTTATATCATCACGGTCACGTCCAGCAGCTACTGCCTTATCTTTTAGTTTTTTATAAAAGCTTTGTGCATCTGCTAATGTTTGCTGGGCTGTAAAAATAACATCGGCCTGTTTTGCGGCTAATGTTGTCCCTGCTTCTGAAGAGCCTGCCTGCACTAGTACGGGTCTTCCCTGCGGTGGTCGAGATGAATTTAATGGACCGCGCACTGAATAGTATTCGCCTTTATGATTCAAAGTGTGCAGCTTCCCTTTTTTAATATATTCACCTGTTTCTTTATTACGTGCTAGTGCATCATCCTCATAGGAATCCCATAAGCCTTTTACCACTTCAACAAATTCATCTGCCCGCTCATATCGTAATGAATGGTCCAAATGCTTATCTTGATTGAAGTTGCTTGCCTCTGCTTCATAATAGCTCGTGACAATATTCCATGCCGCTCGCCCTCTACTTAAATGATCCAGTGAAGAAAATTTCCGGGCGATATGGAAAGGCTCATTATACGTAGTCGATGCCGTACCTGTTAAGCCTATATTTTTTGTTACCGTTGATAGAACACTTAATAATGTCAGTGGCTCAAAGCGCACTTGTTCAGCCGGATGTGACAGTTCATTAAAGGATAGGCCGTCACTCAAAAACAGCATATCAAGTTTTCCTTGCTCCGCTTTTATGGCTACTTCTTTAAAAAACTCTACATTTTCACTAGCATCTGCCTGGGCATCCGGATGACGCCAAGAAGCGATATGATGACCCGTTCCCATTAGAAATACACCTAGTTTTATTTGCTTTTTCGTCATGATGATCCCCCTATACTACTTGCTTTTCGCGTTCAGCCAAAATTTCGTGAACTAGCGGTATGACTTTTTCACCAATGTCGGTAATGACCTCTAAATGAGGGAATCCACGAAGTAATACTTTATCAAACCCTAAATCTACAAACTCCACGATTCGTTCTGCAACTTGCTTTGGCGTTCCAACTAAGGAAATCGAATTGCCTGATAATACTTGTGTTAAGCCGGCCCAAATATTTGGTGCAATGACAAAGTTATTATCCTTTGCCTCCAGCATTAGCTGATGCAGACGATTCACGCCAACTGCCCCGTTTTTTAATGTGTTTTCATGTTTTGCGGCTAACACTTCTGGTGCAATTTGGCTAATAATTTTATTGGCATTTTTAAATGCTTCTTCTTCCGTTTCACCTAGAACAACCTGGAATGACACACTGTATGATAAATTGCGTTTTTTCTCTTTTGCGAGTTTGACAACTGATTCTAGCTCTTCTTTTGTTGTTTCCAATGTTTCACCCCACAGCATGTAGACATCCGCAACATCTGTAGCGACTTCTTTTGCAATTGGTGAGGAACCCCCAAAGAAAATTGGTGGTGCTTCTTTTACCGGTAATGGCAAGTTCGCACCTTTTAATGTGTAAAACTCCCCATTATAATCAAATGTCTCTCCATTGAATAAACGTTTTAAAATTTCGATATATTCACGCGTACGCTTGTAGCGGTCCGTATGTGATAAAAAGTCGCCGTCATTTTCCAGTTCCTTTGGCGCCCCACCTGTGACTACGTTTACGAATACTCGATTATTCGTCCAGTAATTAACTGATGCGAACTGCTTTGCTAATTGTGTTGGAGCTGTAGAACCGGGACGTACAGCAAACAGGAAATTTAGTGTATTAGTATGTGCAGTTAAATGAGATGCTGCGACTAAAGAATCGACGCAATTTCCGCCAATCGGTAACAGTAATGTTGAGAAGCCGGCTTTTTCAGCAGCTTGAGCGATCTGTGTAATATACTCAACAGAAGGTTCACGATCAGAATCTACGCCAACACCAGACCATGTTTGCTGGCCTTTATTCGAAACTTGATTCCCTATATACTCACTGTCTCCAGAAGTTGGTGCCATTGTAATGAACTCTACTTTTGTCATGTTTTTTCCTCCTTATTGTACAGCCGGTGCGCTTGGTACTACTTCATCAGCCGGCAGTTCCTTTGAAATTTGAATTTCACCTGAAGTTACCTGTTCTATAACCTGTGCAAATGATTGGTTTGCTGCAATATTAATAAACGAAATCTGTTCTTCCTGCGCTTTTTTATAAGAAAGTTCACAAAACGTTTCAGGCGGTGCGATAAATGTTGTTGCCCCTTGCTCAATGGCTTTACGTAATGTGGCACCGCGTCGACCTTCTGTTAAATCGAGTGCCGGGTTGCGAAAATCTTCTATAGAATGGTCTTTTTGAATAATTCGTAAAATCGTTCCTTCCACGATTGGTGTTACAATACCTTCATCATTCACTACTACTGCAATTGTCATTTTCAATTCCTCCTATTATTTTGTAATTTGCGCGACTTCGGCAGCCTTTTGAAGACTTTGTGCCAAGTCTGCTTTAATATCTTCAATGTCCTCTAAACCGATGGATAAACGGATTAACCCAGGTGTTACACCACTTGCAAGCTGCTGCTCAGCCGTTAATCGGGAATGTGATGTACTTGCCGGATGAATGACAAGTGATTTTGAATCACCTACATTTGCCACATGTGAAAGGAGCTGTACATTGTTGATAAATGTATTCGCCGCCTCTAACCCGCCTTTAATGCCGAAGCTGAAAATTGAACCTGCACCTTTTGGTAAATATTTTGCTACTAAGTTTTGCGGGTCATTTCCTTGTAATGTCGGATAATTTACCCATTCCACTAATTCATGCTGTGCTAAATACTCGGCTACTGCCTGTGCATTCACTACATGCTGGCGTACGCGAACAGCCAAAGATTCAAGACCTTGAATAAATAGCCATGCATTAAACGGTGACAATGTTGCCCCTAAATCATGACCTAATTCAAAACGGGCTTTCGCGATAAACGCTTTTTCACCGGCTGCTTCAACAAATGAACGGTTATCAATTAATTCATTTGGTCGTACAAACGTTGGGAAGCGCGTCTCTTTCCATTCAAATTTACCTGAATCAATAATCGCTCCACCTAGAGAAGTTCCGTGTCCGCCGATAAATTTTGTCGTTGAATGAACAACGATATCAGCGCCAAATTCGATAGGTTTTGATAAATAAGGTGTAGCAAACGTATTATCAACAATCAGTGGCACGTCATGGCGATGTGCAACTTGTGCCAATCCCTCTATGTCAGCAATTTCTAAGCTTGGATTACCGATTGTTTCTGTAAATACGGCACGTGTCTTTTCATTGATCGCAGCTTCAACTTGCTGTAAATCAGATCCTTCGACGAAGCGTACTGTCACACCAAAACGGGGTAATGTTTTAGAAAATAACGTATAAGTACCACCATACAGCGCATTTGTTGCAACAATTTCCTCACCCGCCTGCGCCAAAGTTAATACGGCAATTAAAATGGCCGCCTGACCTGAAGAAACGGCAAACCCTCCAACTCCCCCTTCAAGTGCAGCTAAACGCTCTTCAAAAACGGCATTTGTTGGATTTGCATTACGGGAATATAAATAGCCGCTGCCTTGAAGTTTAAAAAGACTCGCTGCATGCTCGGTATCATCAAATACATAAGAAGTCGTCTGATATAGTGGAACGGCACGTGATCGTGTTATTGGATCAACTGTTTGCCCCGTATGTAAGGCAATTGTTTCTTGATTAAAAAATGTCATGATAGGTGCTCTCCTTTAGTAAAGAAAATTTTTAGTAAATGTAAGCAATTGTTGTTCAGTCAGTTCACCTTTGACGGTGTGTACGACTTTTCCGTCTTTCACAAATAACGTTGTAGGTAATGTTAAAATGTCATAAGCCTGTTTTAGCTCACCGTTACGATCCAACAAAATAGGAAACGACAGATTAAATTGTGCTAAATACCGGTTAACGAGTTTCGTTGGTTCCTCCACATTCACCGCATACAGCTCGATATTTTGAGCTTGCAGTGTTGTGTAAGCTGCTTCAAACGCTGGCATTTCCCGTTCACACGGAGGACAATACGTTGCCCAGAAATTGAGAATGTAACTTCCTTCTGAAGGAATGGTAACTTGTTGACCAGTAGGCGTTAGAAGTTCAATATGATCGATTTTTGCTTCAGCATGACTGCTTGTTACGTTTGATATAATGGCGTAACTGAGTGCGATGATTAATACAATGACAAGGGTTAGCTGTGTACCTTTTTTCATTTCAGCGTGACCTCCACTTCCGGCATTTCATGTAATTCTCCGTAGCTGACATGCGAAATGATTTTGTAAGTACCTTGGCCATCAAAGCTCGTTTCAATTGAATACACGCCATTGCCTTCATTTGTCGGCGTTACAGCTCCAATCGAAGTACCATCCGGATTGATCAATTCAAACTCAAGTTCTGCCCCGCTGCTAATCGGTTCGTTATTGACTGTTACATGTGAAGTGATTTTCACTGGCTCAAAGGCTTCCACTTCATGTTTTGATGCCTTTATCGTCACTTCAAGTGTTTCAGCAGACGGCGCGCTACAGCCGGCAAGCACTAACACAAGTAAATAAAGTAATTTTTTCACTTACTATCCGCCTTTAAATTCGTCCAAAACAACAGACGTTTTTTAATCTTTTCAAAGGCAATCATGACCGTGACGATAATAATACTGTTAAAAATAATGCCGGCTAACACATAGTGATATTGTGAAAAATCGCTGTAATATTGAATGAAAAAGCCCATTCCTGATGAAGCACCGAACATTTCAGCAATCGTTAAAATTAAAAAGCTCATTGCCAGTGATGTACTGGCACCACTTAAAATATGAGGTGCACTCGCAGGTAAAACGACTTTCAGTAAAAACGTTGAACCTTTTAAACCAAGTGATTTTGCATTATCCAAATAATGCTTTTCTATTAAAAGAACTCCATGAATCGTTCCTAAGAAAACGGGCCAAAATGCTCCGATAAAAATAAGTGACATGGATGCTGTTTGAAACGTTGGTAAAATCGCGATGACATATGGAATAAACAACGTCGGTGGAATCGGACTTAATGCATGGAAATAAGGCATTAACACTTCACGCGATCTTCTGTTTAATCCGAAGAACAGCCCCCCTACAACTCCTATGATTAATGCTCCGAAAAAGCCTGGAATGAGCAGCTTCATCGAACTCGCCACACCGTTTAAAAGCTCGCCGATTTTTACACCAAATGACTGGATAACCGTTATTGGCTGCGGGAATATAACAGGATTAATCCACGTTGCATACTTTGTTACGAGTGCCCAAACTGCAATGAATATAATCCCTATCAAAATAGTAAGATTATAGCGTTTAAAAAATGTGAGCATTCATTCTCACTCCCTACTTAAATGTTCTGTTCATTGAAACGAACTAATTGTTCTTTGTAATACGAATCGTCCGGATACTGTTCGATTAATTCGCTTAATGCTTTTTCATAAAGATCGATATTGACATAGTCATTGACATCAATGTCGTCAACATTTTCTACATAGCCAATTTCCTTCATTTGTTCCCACATTTGAACGACCTTTTCTTTACTTGGATCTGAAGAATAATGGGAATGTGATTCGTTAACAATTTTATTAATTACCTCTTCATCAACATTCATATATTCTTTAGCAGCGGTAATGGCAGCTTCCGGATCTTCGATTTTTTTACGCTCTGCACGGATTATTGCTTTTAAAAATCGCTTATACGCTTCGCCATCGTCTTCAGCCAATAATTCTGAACGAGTTACAACACGGCAGCAAACATGACCTTCCTGTAAGTCATTGCTCCAAGCAACTGCTTCTAGCCCCATCTCAACACCCTGTGCATAAAATGAGTTGGCAGATACGGCAACATCCACTTTCCCGGATGCTACAGCTTCAAGTAACATACTACCTGTTTTAAATTCGATAATCTCCAAGTCTGTTTTCCAGTCAATACCTGCATCTTCAAGCGCTGATCGGAACACGATATCCGAAGTGAAAATACGGATTGTACCGACTTTTTTTCCTTTATAGCTTTCAAGAGATGTATACTGTCCGGCATTTTCTTTTTTCGTTAAAATCGGATGACCGCCTTCCAAATGTCCTCCGATAATCGAAAAATCAGAACCATTTGCGATAAATGTTAAGGGACCTGCCGTACCAAATGTTAAGCCGACATCAATTTTTCCAGCCTGCAGTGCATTTAGCCCATCTGCTGAATTCGCAAAGCCAACCCGATTCACCTCAATGTTTTCTTCTTCAAAATAGCCTTCCTGGTGGGCAATATCGACTAACACTCCACCCGCAGATTGGCTTAATCCAACAGTAATTTCGTAATCATTCGAAGCCTTGCCTTGTGAAATTTGCTTTTCATCCCCGCAGGCACCAAGTATCCCTACCGTTATTGCTAAAGATGCCAGCCATTTCAGTTTACTTTTTTGCATTATCCATCCTCCTAAATTCCTGCTCCATCTGTTATTTCCGTTTTCAAGCTGTTTACGATTTGCTCATTCATTTCGTTTAATAATGATTCCCGGAATGTCCGGAATTGCGGATCCTCAAACAGTTTTTGACGGTTTGTTCCTTTTTTCTGTACCGGTACTTCGATACTTTTTGTAACTGCACCGTTTTTTCCAGGAGCAAAAATAATAATTCTGTCCGCTAAGTAAATTGCTTCATCCACATCATGTGTCACAAAGACAACTGTGCGCTTTTGCTCGGCGCTAATTTGGACGATTAAATCTTGAAGCTTTATACGGGTTACCGGATCCAGTGCCCCGAATGGTTCATCCATTAACAGCAAATCCGATCCGAAGCTTAAAGCTCTTGCAATAGCAGCACGCTGCTTCATGCCGCCTGACATTTGACCAGGATACTTTTTAATGGCATGCCCTAAATTAACGAGTGTTAAATATTGTTCTGCAATATGCGCGAGCTCTTTTTTCGGCATTTTCTTATTGCGCTGTTTTAAGGCAAGCATGACATTGGATTGTGCAGTCAACCAAGGGAATAACGAGTAATCCTGAAATACTACACCACAATCTGGGTGCGTTTGCCTCACTGATTTTTCATCAATTACAATGTCACCGTCGGAAAACGGCTCCAGGCCAGCAATCATCCGAAGTAATGTGCTCTTCCCGCATCCGGAAGGTCCCATAAATACAAGGAATTCACCTTCTTTTACTTCGAGCTGAATATTATTGAGAATTTTTGTCTTATCATCATAGCTAAAATCAATATTATGCACTTTAATTTTTGTTTTCTTCTGAGTCTGTTCCAAAATTGGTAATTCCGGTTCTTGAACTGTGCGCTCTAATAGTTGAACCATTAAATCACTCTCCCAGTAAAAATTTTTTACCTAATGCTTGAAGCGATGTATCAACTGGAACATGCAATGTCATCGTTCGAAGGTTGCGCCAATAGCGATCAAATCCATAATGACTCGCTGTAGACCGGCTTCCCATCACTTCAAATATTTTGGAAGTAATATCTAACCCAACCTGCGTAGTAAATATTTTCGCTGTCTGTAGGGCATTATCCAGCTCACTTCGGTCGTTTGCTGTTATCGTTTCAGGATGATCCCATAGCTGCTGCAGTAATTGATCCGCTTTTTTTACAACCAAATTCGCTGCTTCAATCTGTACATAAAACTGTCCGTAGTGATGTTGAATGATTGGATCTTCAATTGCAGAAGTCTGTGTCATTGTACGCGGTCTTGTTTGTTCTCTTGTATAAGAAAGCGCTGATTTCAATGCACCTTCTGCAATACCAAGATACACATGGTTTAATACAAATGTTGCAATATTTAGGCGGAGCTGCGAAAACTCGCTTGCATAAAAACCGCGTTGCAATACTTCTGAAGGAAGCACTTCCACCTGCTGAAATTGTATGGACCCACTATCAGTTTGCCGTTGCCCCATATTATCCCAGTCTCCATTTATTTCTACACCTATCCGATTACTCGGAATAACAGCCAACAAAGGTTCATCCTGACCATCCAGTAAAGCCGATACTAATAAAACGTCCGAATCGACACTGCCTGAACAAAATGTTTTTAGCCCGTTTAATACATAACCAGTCGGAGTTTTATCTGCTTTTAACTTAATATCTACTGGATTGAAAGCATTTCCCCAAAAGTAATTATGCTTAGCTGTCTCTCTGTAAAAATGATCCTTCTGCTGCGTAGTTCCACATAAATGCGGTGTAACTAGATTAATAAAATGGTAACCATACACATGGGCAAGCGAGCTATCTACACGTGCGAAAGTTCTTATAACATTAAATACGTCATGCCAATTACCACCTAAACCACCGTATTCAGTCGGAATTATAAGCTTTAAAAGCCCACTTTCTCGTATTAAGTCACGCTCGTGCTTTGCATTACCCCCATCCTTATCCCGTTTCACTGCAGTTTTCTCAAACTGAGCGGCGAGTTGAAGGGCTATTTCTTCAAAGTGTGCAACTGCTGTCATCATACCTGCTCCTTTAAATAAGTAATAGAATTTTCTTGCAATTCAGTAATCTTAATTCGTAAGTTTACAGAGGCATTTACCCAAAGTCAATAGTGAATTTAAACAATTCATACAGGAATAATATGTTTTTAGCGAATCAGCGTATTAAAACGCTTTACTATGTAATTTTTAACAGTGTTTTAATTTTAATGGTACTTTGAAATTAAGTAAAAGATATTCTTAACATTGAACCGTTGATTTCCATTCCGGGACCGATGCTTTCCCCGGGCACGGCTTCAGCTAACTAAATTGTGCCTACAACGGCAGGCACAATTTAGTGGATCTTCCGCGTGGTGCTCCTGCGGTTACTCGTCGCAAAATAAATTTTGCTGTTCCCGGTGGAGTCACGGTCCCTCCATTCCAATCAACTTATTCATCTCTTTAAATAAAGTGAGATACGATATCTACGATTAATTAAATCAACGAACGTGAACATCGTACCTTATATTTTCATATTTAGAAGATAATTTTAAAAGATACCAACAACTAAAAAGATGAAAGTAAGTATTACCCCGATAACTGCGCCAATTAAATGAACCGTAAATGCACCTAAATTATAAAAATTCCCGATAATAAAATAGCCGATCGTAAATTGAACTGGATAGGATTTGAAATTTAGATTTAAGAAAGTTGAATCCTTGAAATGTAAAATAATAATACAAATAATCAATGCATAAATTCCTGGTGATGCACCGTTACCGTCTGTATAAGATATAAGCATCGAATAAATTATGTAAGTACCGATATTACTAATCACATAAATAAGTAAAAAACTCAAATGGCCAATTTTATCTTCTAAAATTAATCCAACGTAGTAAATACCCAAAACATTTGCTAATAAATGCAACATATTTTTATGAAAAAAAGATACTGTTACAATTCGATACCACTCATTTTGTTGCATCATATCAAAGCTTTTGCCGCTTCCATGTTGAAAAAGAAGTCCTTTAAATACGAGCCTATCTAAAACAAATATTGTAATATACAGAAAGGCAAGTGCCAAAGAAACAATTGGCATATTCCCGTTATTCATCACTATAATATACTCTCCCTTCGCCTTCCATACAGCTATAAAATGTGTCAGTATTTCTCGATCTTAATTGTTAGTTTTGTTTTTTCTTCGCTATTGGTACGAAGTTTACGCTTCCCGCCAAATTCATTAACAGCCAACAGTTATTTAAATTTGAAAATAAGCGGACGATTTCCCCTTATTTGAAAAAATGTACTCGTTTCAATGAAAATAAGGGTAGAAATTCCGCTTATGTACACTAAAACCTGTAAATTTCATGTTTATTTTAATCAATAGACGGAATTCCTCCGTTTATTTTCGTGTTTTTTTAATTTTTTTACTTAATAAGCGGAATTTCTCCTTCTATTTTCGGTCGCTGGTTCTTCTAAAGTAAAAAGATTAACTAATTCATTAACAGTCGCAGCAACTGTAAACCATCAGACGGATATCCACTATATCCTCGCATCCACCGAGGATAAGTAATAGGTATAATCGTGATTAAAAATTGAAAAAAATTAGAAACTGTTGTCGCCCATAAGAGTGAAATATTAACATTCATTCTCCCTTTCTCTTACATACTATCTCCTTGTTATTGCACTAACTAGATCCGTTACTTTATACTTTATATATTAACATAAATATCCATTTTTACTTTGGCGTATTCTTTTGAAGAATATTTGTGGAATGAGGGGGGTGTTTTAATTGAAGTACTTTATAAGATTTTTAATTGCTCTTGCTTTATGTGCAGTTATTTGGATAGTCCACCCTGCAAGAGAACAAGTAAGAGAATTAGAAAAAGATATTAGTTATCAATACGATTCTGCAATCTTATTACTAAGAAGTACGGTTGAAGAACTCCTCGAATGGAATTTTAGTCAACCTTTAACTAATGGAGATAGAGAGTATATACAAGGGCTTTATTTTGAGATGATGACTATAACAAGTTTAATTTTTAATGGCAATGATGTACATTTTGAATGGGAACAGCGAATGTATGATATTCAATCTCATATCAATCGTTATATGTTGGACTCTTCCCTTTCGGAGGAGGATGTTGCTGATTTAGAACAGGCTTTACAGGCAACTCAATTTATTACGAGAGATTTTCAAGACGTTAGGCTACCTGATTATGGAGCTATGCATGATGAAAAACATGAAATGGTAGAAAAAATTAAAAAACGTCTAGAAACTCAATATTAATTCGGATATTAACTCAAACTTTTCGATTCGAAGTTTAAGCACATTTTAAAAAGTCACGAAATGCTGTTTCACCAACGTTTCGTGACTTTCCTGTTCCTCTTATGTAATCCCTGTTACTGCATTACTTGATAATAAAAATAAATATTATAAAATGCTGGGACAAGCAGAGCAAAAGCGAGCGATAATACAGCGCCCCACTTATTATAATTTAAAAGCTGCTCGTTACCGCTTTTCATATGCTGCAAAAATGAAAGCGAAAAATACAGACAGCTTATTAAGAAAATCGGCGTTACAAAGGACATCCAGATTGCCGAATTAAATTGATTTACCATTTCCATAAAATCACCTCGTTTTCCAGTATACTGTAAGTAGTACTAAATATGTTTACAAATTAAAAAAGCGCACACTTTTATAATGTGCACGCCAAAATAATACTAATTCGATTTCAAAAAATTCGGATCCATATAGGCTGGATTTGGGTATTTGTAGAAGCCTTCACCTGTTGAAATGCCCATTTTGCCTTGATCAATCATTTCACGTTTAATTTTGTCGGCAACAAATTTTGCAGCCGGGTCATGCTCTGCACGCATTAAATTCAGGTTATATGGTGTTTCCATTCCGACGATATCATAAATGGCAAATGGCCCACGAGGGGAGCCCGTTGAAATCATCCAGTTTTTATCGATAGTCTGCGGATCAGCAATATCCTTTACCCAAAGCTCCATTGCCGCAGATAAAAATGGAACTAGTAATGTGTTTAGGATGTAGCCAGGCTGCTCTTTTTTCAGTACAAACGGAATCATGCCGATTGCACGGGCGAATTCTGCCACCTGCTCCACGTATTTTGCATCTGTTCCTGGGTGTCCCATTATTTCTGCTGTATTGTTTTGCCAAATTGAGTTGGCAAAGTGCAAAGCGAGGAATTTTTCAGGACGACCTGTATACGCAGCAAATTGGCTTGGCAACAACGTGGAAGAGTTTGAAGCAAATACTGTTTTCTCAGGCGCGACTTTTCCAAGGTTTTCATAGAAGCTCTGTTTAATTTCAATGCGCTCCGGTACTGCTTCCACTACGATATCTGCGTCTTTCGTTGCCTCTGCTAAATCCGTGAAAAATTTCAGACTGTCAAATGCCTTTTCAGCACGGTCAGTATCGTTAAAATACTCGCCATACGTCTTTTTTAAAGTGGTCATACGCCCTTTTGCTGCCTCAATAGCGTCCGTATTAATATCATAAACACTTACATTGAAGCAAAAAAAAGCTGATTGGAATGCAATTTGACTCCCTAAAACACCACTACCTGCAATCGTTACATTTATGAAATTCATGAAAACCTCTCCTTTAAGTAAAATTATCTTTGGCTTGCGAGAATAATTTTTATCTATTTTAAGGCGAGTTAACGGTATTATATACATATAAAGAAATGTTAATTTAAGGATAATTAATGGGGGGGATTATTTGAAGAAATATGGATTAAGCATAGGGGTCGTGTTCGTTATAGGCTTTGCAGTTTTTTTATTTTACTTTAAACAGCCGACTTCCATTATCGAATCGCTACCTGCGGCTATTGCCGGTGAAGAATTTGAAGATGCTGCACTCTTTGAAAGAGAAACAATTAATTTAAACCAAGAACAAAAAAAGCAGCTACTGGAGTTACTTGACGAAGAAAATTATCGAAAAAAATTAATTCCTAACTTGCCGAATACTAATAAAGACATTGTTTTTAACCTATATCTCGCAGGGGTCGATCGCTCATTTTTTCTATATATTGATTCAATAAAGGAAGTCATTCTTATTGAAAATAATGGGAGGCTTGAACCATTTACTATTATAGATGCTCGTGACCTATTAGCCTTTGTGGAAAGTTTAAAATAACGGTGGGGGTTGTCAAACAGTGTGACGTCCCCCTAGTTTCCAAATGAATTATTGAATATCCACATGCAAAACTTCAGTGAATAGAAATTCTTCTTCATCATCAAAAATAAAGGTCCATGGCATTGAAGTATGTGGAGGAATATTTAAATTTGGAATGGTGAATGTTTTTGCAAAAACACCCTTAGTAGTTGTGCAGGTTACTTCTCTATTTTGAAAATTTAGCACATCTCCACTTCGATTATGAATAAGTACGGTCAGGAGCAGCTGCTGCCGATGATTTAATGCTTTTCGTACGAAGCAGCACGATATCTCCTCCGTGTCCTCATCTTTAGTTTGATGAAATAGCTGTTCGATGATGAGGCGGTCTTGTTTTGCAATCGTTTTGTCCCATGCCGCTTCAAATTGTAGTTTTTGTACGATAATAACCTCTCCTTCCCGTTTTTTCAGTAAATAAGCTAGAAAACAACCTTTCTTACAACATCCGTGTTACAGTAGAGTAGAATCTTAAAAGATAGAAGGCGAAAAAATGATTGAAATAAAAAATTCCCCAATTAGTGAGGGCGAATATACTCGCGGTGTTTTTGCGCAAGAAGCAATTCCAGCAGGAACTTTATTCCACCAGGCTCCTGTCCTAAGTTACCCGAATGAGCAACATAAACATATTGAAAAAACAAGTCTTGCAGATTATGCATTTGAGTTCGGTGTAGGCCGATCTGCGATATTATTAGGCTACGGGATGTTATTTAATCATTCTTATGAACCTAATGCTACGTATGAAATAAATTTTGAAAATGAAACATTCGATTTTTTTGCCTACAAAGATATTAAAGCCGGTGAAGAAATTTTTATTAATTATAATGGTGATATCGATGATAATGATCCATTATGGTTTAATAAAGAAGAAGAATAAGCATCGTATCAAGAACTGTCTAAAGGTAACTTTAAACAGTTCTTTTTTCAATTTTCTTTAAAAAATCTAAAATATCCTCAGCTAACAAATCACGTTCTTTTCCTAATGAAATAAGATGTCCACTATTTTTATATAGCTTTATGCAGACAATATTTCCGTTAACCTTCTGTTCAATTAAATCAATGCTCTTATGAAATACCGCTTCATCCAACCCGCCCTTTGCCAAAAACAACGGCTGCTTCATCGCGTGAACTTCCTTTCCAGACTGGACAATAAATTGCTGAAAGGCGATAAATTTTTCGATAGGTCTTGGAAAGTGTTCACTCATAAACTCCTGAATTTCCTGTTCCGATCTCCCATTATTTTTTAAATACCGCCTTGAAAAATGTGCTGCCCTTTTTTCTAGCTCTACCGCTGGACGTTCCAATATAGGCGATGAAATAATGCAAACGGCTTTAATTTGCGGAAATTCATTGGCCAAACGAATACTTAACACACCACCTAAAGACTGACCAATCAAATAGATCGTTTCATATTTTTGCTGAATTAGATAATTAACTGCCTCTCTACTGCCGGCTGCTACTTTTTCAATGGAACTTGCAAATAGATGCTCAGGTGTAGCACCGTGTCCTACCAGGTTTGGTGCATAGCAAGTATAACCTTCCTGATGAAGCTCTTTTGCTAAATACTGCATTTCCTTCGCATTACTTGTATAACTATGTAAAAGTAAAACCGCTTTTTCGTTGCCCCGTAAAAAGATATTTTCAACCAACTGCATCGTAATCTCCTTTATGAATAGTCCAAATTATTATAGCATAGCACCCTTCTATTGCTTACCTTATTTGGATTAATAGGTTTTCAACAACGAAATGATGAAAATGTTTCATGTTTCCGCTACAATGATGGGTGAGTGAAAAAAACTTGAAAGGAGAATCATTATAATATGAAAACAATATTATTATCGATTCTAGCTGCACTAGTTTTATTCGTTCCAAATGCTGCAGCACATACTTATTTGGATACGACAAAACCGGAAGATGGCGAAGTTGTTGTAGAACCGCTGCAATCTATTTCGCTCACATATGCCGGTAAAATTGAACAAGGTAGCACATTTAAAGTCCTTACAGCTAATGGCGAGCAAATGGAAACTAGCAATATGACTTTAGTAGATGGTGTATTAACTGGTAGTTTTGATAACCCTTTACCGAATGGTGAGTATACAGTTCAGTGGAACAGTATAAGTGAAGACGGACATCCATTATCAGGAGAGTTTTCTTTTACTGTCAATGCACCTGAAACAGAGGAAGCTGTTACAGAAGAGAACGTTGAGCAGGCTGAAGTAGAAGATTCGTCACAAGTTGATGTATCTGAATCCGAACCCGTAAGTGTAGAGGATGATAAAAATAATATGCCGTTGCTGGTCGTTGGCGGAATGTTACTTGCTATTATTTTCATTAGTATAATCATACTTTTCGCACGGAAAAAGACTAAATGATAGCTATAACGATTTTTAGCCAATTTCTGCTCTATATAGGTTTATCGATTTTAATGGGGACATTTATTCTAAACTGTATCCCCACTTCGTTACGTCCGCAAGTTTATATTTCAAAAAAATGGTTAATGATCAGTACGATTGCTTTACCTATTGTATCGTTTGTTCCTAATATACAATTGCTTACGATATTAACGCCGCAATTCGGCTTTTTCGACTCAATATGGATGCTCCTATCAAAATTTAAAGTTGGACATTCATGGCTTGCAATTTTAGGTTTCACGATTATTTTACTATTAATCGTTCGGATGTATGTAAAACAAGAGTCGAAGCTTAGTGCTGTAATGGGAATTTTAGTCCTTATCGCGATTATGGCTGCAATTGGCTATATTAGTCACGCAGGATCGATGTCAGGCATTGTCGGTTCCATTTTCGACTTTGTTCATTTGCTTGCTGTAAGTGTTTGGCTCGGTATATTAATCATGATTAGCTTTTTCTCAAAAGACGCCGCGAATTGGGAAGCTTATTTAAAGTGGTTCTCACCTGTTGCACTTGTCTCCCTTACAACGATTGCATTAAGCGGTGTGATGATGACCGAATCGATTGTCCCTGGCTACGTAACAAGCTGGTCAAGCAATTACGGGCAATTTTTATTTATTAAACATGTATTGCTCGTCCCCCTTACCGTAATCATTTTGGCCAATGCGCTATTAATTAAACTGAAAATAAAAAAGCCGTTATTTGAGCCTCGTACGTGGGTCATAATGGAGACTACTTTATTGATCATTATTTTGTTTATTACTGCGCTATTCAGTGAACAACAGCCACCAAGCTTTACTGTACAGGAAATTTCACCTTTTTTTGAGCTATTTTATAGCAGCTCGATTGAGACAGGCATGCGGGCATATTTGCAAATGACTGGAATCGGCTTAGGCTTTTTCTTACTTACCGTCCTCTTTATTGGGCTGGTCATTGTAAGCTACATAAAACAGCTTCCTATTATTATTTCAGCAGCTATGACTTTCGCTGTTGCTTTATGTTTTTATATGGGCTTTATGTCGATTGTGTTTTTTAAATGATTTGTAACTGAAAGAGTTAGGTAAAATTAAAAAAAGTGGCTGTTCAAATTTGTAATAATTAAAGTTTGAACAGCTTATTTTTTTCGACTTCGTAGCCGTTGTTCTCCGTTACGGCGGACGCTTTCCTGGGGGCACGACTCGAGCCTGTAGTCTCTCCCACGCGCTTGTCCCCTGGGAGTCGCCGCCTTCACTACGAACAACTTCATTTCTTCTATAAAAATAAATCTATGCACATTTCAAGCATGAAAAAAGGACATTCTTTATAGAAATTTAAGTATCTCACTACTAAATTCTAACAAAAGAAATGTCCCTATTTTATCTAGTTCACTATTCTTAAGCAAACTTCTTATTTCGCATATAGCGAATGAGCGATGCGATAATTAATATTGTCGTTAACGCGATTGTTCCGTATTGCATTGTAGTGTCGTCTGTTTTGACAGCGATACCAATTAATGCCCAAACAATTACTAATACGAAGAAAATATCTTGGGAAAGCGCGACTGCCAAATAGCCGAGGATGACTGCTACTGCTACAAGTACAAGAGAACCGGCTACTTCCGAAATACCAAGGTCCACATTGTAATATTTTAATACGTAGCTCATATTGGCAATAGTTGCCACTGAAATCCACGCTAAATAAAATGAGAAAGGAAAACGTTCTGATAAGCCTTTTTCTGTATTTTTGTACTGCAAATATATCGTGATGAGCGTGAACAGTAATAAAAACATGATGATAATAGATAAAATAAATTGCTCATAATGCCAGCTAAATAACCAAGTAATATTAAATACACAACTTAAAATAAATAAAAATCCGACTTTTGATTTGAAACGGTTTTCTTTCACTTTTTTGTAAATGGCAATTAACCAAATTACTAATAATAGATAAATAAGCGACCAAATCGAAAATACATAGCCTGCTGGTGTAAAGAGTACATCCAGCCTATTCGAAATTTCAGCTGCTGTCACCCCGTTTAATGGTAGTGTATTGGATAATGCATTGACGACAATTACGGCAATCAAGGCAATCCACATGACAATATATAACCCCATAAAGTCTCACCCTTTTTCTATAAGATTAGGTATCCATACCCTACCTGTTAAAAAAATATGCGACCATGCCAGGCTTTATAAATAAACCCCATTTAAAATATAAAAAATCGATTAAATGCCTAAGTAGCAATTAATCGATTTTTAGGATTTACTGTTTTTCTAATGCAAGTTTCATGCCAAATCCGATCAACACAGCACCAGTTAAACCTTCAATAGCTGATTGTGTAGCTGGTTTTTTCATAAAATTACGTATTTTGTTTAATAAGAATACATAAACAGCAAACCATACAAACGTGAGTACAATATAAATAATACCCATTGTTAAGAAAGGCCAAAATGGCTCACTGCCAGCTGATAAAAATTGCGGTAAAAATGTTAGGAAAAATACCGCCACCTTAGGATTTGTAATATTCGTTACCAACCCCTGCCTAAAATAGGAATTCCCCTTTGCTTCGATGGTTGGAACTTCATCGACCTCTGTTTTTTTCACACGCATAGCAAGCAATGTTTTTATCCCCAAATAGCATAGATAAGCCGCACCCACATACTTTAACACTGTAAATGCTACGGCAGATTTAACGATAAGGGCTGATAATCCGGCAACCGCAGCAATCGTATGAACGGTTAAGCCTACACATGATCCGAGCATCGTCTGAAAGCCGCCCTTTTGTCCATTAACAATTGTATTTTTCGTTACAATGGCTGTATCAGGACCCGGCAAAATAATCAACAGCACACATGCAATAATAAAGAATACGATATTCTCCATTTCCTCACCTTCGTTTTCTAAATTTTTAGTTATTTTAACATAATTAAGACGAAGGAAGCTACATACATTTTAAAATGATTTGTATTTTGCTGGCTCCTCACTATAACATGTGATTTTGTGGTGGGCTACGGCAAGACAGCGCTATAGTGTCCGATCAACTTCGAATGGGCAAACGGCGAAAGTCAGTCTCCGTATAAAATAACGGAAGATTTTACCGTTATTTGAATGATGTAGATTATTTTTAGGATAAAAAAGGGAACGTTTTACCGTTATTTTAAATAAAAACCTGAAATTTCATGTTTTTTAGGTCAATAACGGAATTTCTTTCCCTTATTTCCGTTATTTTTTATGTTATTTTAAAAATAACGGAAATTCATTCCTCTATTTTTCTCATTAAGCAATTTATTTATTTGTTAGTAAGCTAATTTTTTCAGCAGCCTGATCTATTATGACATCTGCTTTTACCTTTCCATTGTAGGAAACATACATTACGGCCTTATCTTTTACGAAAATAAATTCATTAACTTTATCGCCTTCATGAATTAGCAGTTGGTCAAATTTTTCATGTGTTGTATCTGTAAAAATTTTTTTACCATTGCTTTCATTATTACTTTCTTTTACTAAATCTTTAACTAAAGGATCTACAAGGAATTGAAAACGTAGCTGATAAATATTTGAGTATATTATTGGTGTGTAAGTGTTATTCGGATCAGTCCATTCCCCCGTTTTTTCTTCACCATTCTCTAAAGTCTCATATATGATTGGGGCAAAAGCACTCCAATTAACGCTAACATAGTTACCCCATTCCTTTCTTACTAAATGCGGATTATTTTCAATCGACTCCAGTCTGACTATCGGTAATGAAGTATCCTCATTCGGTAACGTCAAATGATCTATTTTAGTTATTTGGTAAATCGGGATAATCAGAGCAAATATTGTAATCGCTATATTAAATATATAGGTAATCTTATTATATAAGAAAGAGAGTTCCCAAGGTTTATGATGATCGATCAATTCACCTTCTATAAACTTTTTACGTACCCGCGTAATTCCCCACCAGCTTTTAATAGCAGATATTATATATAAGGAATTAATTACAGCTAAAAATAATGTAACTTCTAAGCCCCCGTCAATTAAAAGCAATATTTTAGTATTATCAAGGAACCAAAATCTGTATAGTACGAAAAGTATTAATGCTACCCCTCCTACTGTTACAAGTAGATTCAGCAGCATTTTTCTCTGAAGCGATTTTAATACAGCTATATATTCTACCGAATTGACTTCTATCTCTTTCGTCTTTCTTTCAGTCGGGGCTGCAAAAATATGAAAGTAGCGGTCACTTGCTATATAATCCCAGCCATTTTCCTTATATAAATCAATTTTGTCATTTGAAATATATTTGTCCTTCGCCAGTTCCAAACGGTATTCCATCTGCTTTCGTTCACCTTTTTTAAACTTAGCAAAATGGGTACCTATATCATATATATGGAGGCCTTGTTCGGACATATCCGAAAACCAGCTCTCATGTTCTCCGACTTTCCAAAAATCAGCAGGTCTTAACTTGCGTACAGTTTTCGTCATTCTTTCAACCTCCTTCTTCTGGATGTGTTCTACTTAAATAATTGACCGATTACTTTAGGTATCATCTGTATCACTTCAACAATTGAAAATGAGTTCTCGACTTTATCAAATTTTTCTTCAGAATGATCTTTAAAAGGCAGTGGTTTAACTGTATCGCCCTGTATTGGTTCAAAATCATCCTGAAACTGAATTCGAATCGATATTGCTTCGTTCATATCGGCTTTATCCATTACTTGAAAATGAATGTGCGCTTCCGATGAATTGCCTGAATTCCCGCATTGACCAAGCAGTTGCCCTTCTTTTACTGTATCCCCCGGCTTTACAACGATCGAATCTTTCTTAAAATGAGCAATCATACTGTATTCCTTACTAGGGTGGGCAATAACAACATAATTGCCTGCAGCATTCTCTTCATCCATTTCCCCAGGGACATTATCTTTTATGTCTGAGACAACTGTTATGACTTCCCCCGCATATGGAGCTACAACATCTGCATTAAAGGCATAGTAATTAGCATTCAATGTCGGTAAATCCATATAGCTTCTGCCATCTTTCATGATAATTAGATCATAGGCATAGCGCTGCTGTTCGTATGGATAGTGGTAATTGACGAATTCATTCGTACCGCCCCAAAATACAAACCAGTCCTGTTCAACAGGCATACGATATTTGTTTTTCGTAAATTTCTGATCCGATTCTGGAAAAGTAACATATGGCTTTAAATAAAGACTTTGAATGACATTTTCCACATTAAATGCAACGACAATTGCTTTTTTCTTCTGATCATCCAACCAGACAAATTGAGTAATTTCATCGTATTGAAATTGATGCACAATTTCATAATGTTTTACACCTTTATTATATTCCTTCCCAACTCCAATAAAATCTTTAACAGATATTAAAGTATGGAAATCTGCAGTAGCAGCATTATAGATCTTTTTAAATTCATTATTGATAAAATATGTACCAAACAAAAGTGGATCTTGAACCGACATAAAAATCCCTCCTAAAAGTTCTTACTATTTATACGGCTCAAGTCCCAAATTCGTTTCAAAATTATATTAAGACCCTAGATCAATAAAAAGTGTTTATTAAATTAAATTAACATTAAACCGTTGATTTCCATTCCAGGACCGATGCTTTCCCCGGGCACGGCTCCAGCTAACTGAATTGTGCCTATAACGGCAGGCACAATTCAGTGGATCTTCCGCGCGTGCTTTTCCCGGTGGAGTCACGGTCCCTCCATTCCAATCAACTTATTAATCACTTTAAATAAAGTGAGATACGATATCTACGATGACTAGTAATAAAATCAATGAACGTGAACAACTGTTCCTGCTTAGCATTGTTGAAATTTATAATAAAAGGCTGTTTTCGTATATATTGTGTCAAAAATCCAATAAAATAACAGTAAAAATGCTAAGAAGCGCATAATAAAAACCTCAATCAAGAGGTCTTAACGTTTTTGATAATTTTTCATATTTAAACAAAATTAAATTGGTTGTTAACTGAACTTCTTTGGTCTTTTTGTATCCAAATTTTTCATAAAAATAGTGATTACGAAAACTTAAGTGCGGGGTATACAAAGTCCATAATTTCACATTGGGAAACTGCTCTTCTAGAAACTGAATAGCGGCAGTACCAACTCCTTTATCTTGACTAGTTGGAGAAACGAATACTTTATCTATATGCATACGTTCATCACTACCTCTAACATCAATTGCGCCGATAACTGTATCTTCGTCTAAAATTGTAAAATGCTGATATTTTTTTATATTTTCCGCTAACTTTTCACTTGTTTCGCAAGCTGGATTAGTTTCGAAGTCCTCGTATTTTTCTAAGTCTTCTTGAAATGAAGCTTTTTGAATAGGAAGTAATATCTCTATATCTTCTATTTTTGATTTTCTAAATAATAACGACATGATAAATCCCCCTGTATTAGTTTTACATTATTATACAATCATTTAATAGTAAATCAATCTTTTTTTAAAACAACAATCTTTTAGAAAATAGCCTAATAAAAAGACAAAAGGTCTCTCGAAACCTTTTGTCGACAATCTGTATTAGGTATTCTCTTTTTTAGCAAGCATTTCTATTTTTTGTGCGACATTTTCTATTAGATGATCAACCTCCGCATAACCGTAATAGCGGACATACATGACTACTTTACCTTTAACAGCAACTATTTGTTTCGTTTCTTCCTCTTCATGAACGAATAATTCATCAAGTGTGGCATGATCTATTTCTACGTAAGAATCAATTTCCTCTTTATACGAATTCCATTTAATTAAATCTTTTACTAATGGCGCCGCGAAAGCTTGAAAAGTTAGTTCATAAATTTCCGATGAGATACTAGGTGAATAAGTGCCGCTTTCGTCTAACCACATCCTACCCTCGACGATACCACCTTCATCTGTTTCATACTGCACAGGTGCAAAAATACTCCAGTTTGTCGAGTAGCGGTTTGCCCAATCCACTTCATCTATATAATATTCATCTCGTTGAAGTAAAGGATTCTGTTCAATATCTGCCAAACGGACAATAGGTAAGCCTCCATCCTCTTGAGGCAGAGTATAAGTATCCATTTTTATTAATTGCATCACTGGCAATATAGCACTTACAAGCGCGATTCCAGCATAGAAAAACGGGAAAATAGCATTTTTATGCAAACTACTTTGCCATGGGGCATGATGATTTATTGCTTTTCCTTCATTTAAATCTCTTTTTAATGACCGGATTGCCTTTGTTGCCTGGATTGAGTAATACACATAATAAAGAAAGAGAATACTCATGATACTTTGCTGAATAATATACCCTTCTACTAGACGTAAAACCGGTGTTCCGTCCAAAAACCATGTAGCGCTCAGTAAACCAATCATTAAAGCTACCGCTAACGACATTGCGATTAAATTAACAAGAAGGATCTTACTTAGGCGCTGTAACGTATAAGCCTGTTCAGCCGGGTCTGTATGAATTTCCGGTGCATTGCTCTCTTCCGGGGATGAGAAGACATGAAAATATTGATAGCTTGTTACATGTTCCCACCCATTCTCTTCATACAAATCTATTTGTTCATAAGTTATGGATTTTTTCTTCGTTACTTCCATGCGATATTCAATCCGCTTCGGCTCACCTTTTTTAAAATGAATAAAATAAGTCCCTATTTTATGAAGATGCAGCCCTTTTAAAGACATATCGGAAAAATAACTTTCATGCTCACCGATGCGCCAATATTCAGATGGTCGAATTTTACGTACAATTTTACTCATCGTTTGCCTCCTCTAAAATGCGGCTGTCATTAATTAAAGATTTCAGTCTCTCGTACTCCACACGTAATGCCTGCTCGCCCTCTTTCGTAATTTCATACGTTTTTCTTCGTCCATCATCCTTTGCCAGAACAATTAAACCGTCCTTTTGCATACGTGAAAGAACTCCGTATAATGTGCCTGGACCCATTTTTAATCTTCCGCGCGATACCTCTGTAATTGATTGCATTAATTGGTACCCGTGGTTTGGACGTATTAACGCTAATAAGACGTAATACATTGCCTCTGTCATCGGTCCACCATTATAGGACATGTCCATCACTCCTTTTTATTATGTGTCGCGATATATTGTATAACATAATAGTAAAGTATGCGGAAATATTTGTAAACTCTATTTTCACTTGTAACTTTCAGGAAGTTAACTCCGTCTAATAATTATGGAGGGATTATTATATGAAAAAAGTTATGTTACTTGTTTTATCACTGACTATTACATCAACAATTCTTTTAGGTTGCCAAACAAATGAAAGCAATGCAATAAACAATGGTGAAAATAAACCTAAACAGCAGTCAGAGGTAGAAGAGGTTCCAACATTACAAATCGATGGAAAAATTAAAGAAGTTAGTATTTCAAAAACGAAAGGAAGTAACAAAATCGTTCTTGAAGACAGTAGTTCTATCGAGACGTTAAAAACTATAATTATGAGTGGTGTGAAAGTAAATGGCATAGCGGATATGACTAATCCAGAATATTATATAGATGTTATTTACAAAAATGGAGATAGACAAAACTTTCATTTATGGATAAGTGAAAAAGATGAAACAAGCACTTTGATGAACACCGAAGATACCCATACAGCTTATACAGTTGGGAAAGAAATGACGGAAAAGTTAATTGAGTTCATTAAATAGCATACTTTCAAGACAGCCCATTGAATTCCATGTAAAAAAGCTCAGATATACTCTCTGAGCATTTTTACTGTTAAATTAATACATCAATTAGTTTAAAAAGAATTAAGTACTTCTTTTCATAACCTTATTAGCACCTAAAATGACTAACATGATTAACATTACAGAAAAGACTAAAGCCCATATACTTCCTTCTCCGAACAATGCAGTTAATACGACATCAAACGTAGGAACCCCCATCGCATACAGTAATGGCACTCCTAAAATGGTTGCAGTAATACCGATTACAAAATAGAACAAAAGATTTCTTTTCTTTCCATCCACATTTTTCACCCCCTTGTGAAATTAATTTAACATATAATTGCAAATTATTAGTGAATTATTCTAATTAATGGTCAAGAAAAAGCACAAACCCTGTTAAATCAATTTTTGTCCTTTTAAACTGTACTCCAGCTTTTATTTGGTAACGTTATTTAGATGTGGTGTGTTTACTATATAATTCAGCTATTACTCTATATTCTAATCTCTATTTACAAATATTATTTTTTTAGTTTTGAATTTTTGGGTACTAATATAAATCAAAGTGATAATAAACGATATGATACAAGGGTATCCAATAATTACGACAACATTTGTATGTTCAACTAAACTAAATTCACCCCATTCGAGCCATAATCGCCAGCCCATTCCAAGTGAACATAAAACTAAGGAAATGATGAAAACTAGTCCAACCTTATTTATAAAAATTCCTGCAAAAATATTTCCAACTAAAATATAAAATACAAGTGCTATAAATAAAGTGGCTAAGTCAAACCCTTTTAAATTTGGAATTACAAACGTAAATGAAATACCTGTATTAAATAAAATAACGATTATATTAAATAGCAAGAAACGCTTTTTATTTTTTTCAATTTTTTCAAAAGAACTTTTACTTAACATTTGACACCTCCTTAAATTGACCATTATTAAATTTTATTTTGTATGCTTTATATATCTTTGTTTTTTCAATAAATCTATTAAGTAATACATGAGTGAAACCAAAAATGATAGAAGTATAACAATTATTGTACCGAATGTATAGACCGCTGTTTCTATATGATCACCGCCGTCAAACAAATAACTAAATAAAAAAAAGAAAAATACACTAATCATTAAAGTGAAGAAAAAAATACTATTATACTTTGACATGACCTTTCCCCCTTTACAAAACCAACTATACTATAAAATCCCAATACTTTACTCAACTATTCTGCTGAGGTACCATTTCGGTCTGTGAAATAGCTTAAATACCGATCTAACAATACAAATAGGGACATAATTCATACTACGAATTAGTCCCCAATTGTTTTGTTATTTAATATGTTTCTCCCTATCAAAACCGTACCCGCAACTAATTTCAGCTTTCTTTTTATTCTTTATACTACTAACGAATTTGTCGTTAGTTTGATAATGAAATTTTCATTAATACATTTTTAATAAATACTGATCCGGTTGCTACCATTAAGGAAACGATAATAATTACTAACCCTGCTAATGCCATGATCGGCGGAAAAGCATTTGCCGTATCAAGTATAATAAATCCTGCTACGTATAAAGCGATGATAATGAATGCACAATATTTAATATAATTTAACCCTTTTATAATGCTGCTTGAAAATAATGATTTCCGTTCAATCACATATATCATATTCAATGACTCATAAAGCGCGTAAAAAAATGGGATTGCTGTTGCGTATAATCCAAGTAAAATAGGATATTGCAAGTAGGCGACTTCCGGATGAACAGCAGCTGCTTCCTGGGCAAGGATAGGTAAAAGATATACACATAAAAACAATACGATTATGCCCATAGCGATAATGCCTAAACTTAAAAGAACGGAATTGATTTTCTTCATAGTATCCTCCTTATTTTCCAATGTTTCTCAATAAAACGAATTAACTTTATGAAGGTTTCCAGGAAAATGAAAATGGGCTTAAATAGAGGGAGGAATTCCGCTTATTTAGTTAATTTCTTTAAAAGTGGTCAAAATAGACGGAGAAATTCCGCTTATCATCCTAAAAAACAAGTGAGTGAGTGCGTTTTTCTATGAATAGACGGAAAAATTCCCTTTATTTTCAACTTAAACTAAAGGTTAACAGCGTATAAAGGGAAAATCTCCGCTTATTATATTTTCGTTTGCTCGACAAAGATTCAGCCTCAAACGTTAATAGTGTCTAACCGTTTCATGGACGAGTAGCTTCGTTAGTATTTTTATTCAATTTCATACGGTTAAACCTTCGGAAACAATAACTTCATTGTAAAACCACGCTTATATTCTGCTTCGGCCTTCATTTCAATTTGCAAATCATCACATAATTTTTTCACTAAAAACAAGCCCATTCCTGTAGATTGCTTTTGATTGTGAGTATCTCCAGTAAATCCTTTATCAAATATAAATGGTAAGTCTGATGGCAAGACACCCAGTCCATTGTCAGCTACTTTCACATAATAGCTGTCTTTTTCATGTTCAAAGCCGGTTTCTATCCTAATAAAACTCTCACTATTTACGTTTCGATATTTAATTGCATTTACAAGTAACTGGATTAAGATAAAATGAAGTGCTCTTTCATCAGATACAACAGGAATGTCCTTGATATCCGTATGAACACTTACCTTCTGCTCCTCCAATAATGATTGTAGCTCTAGTAAGACATCTTCAAAGCATTCCAAAATCGAGACCTTTTTCAAGCTATAATCCACATGTACCGCTTGAACCTTGGCAAAAAATAATATACGTTCTATGTAATCATGAATCGTTATATTTGCATGATCTAGCCGTTGATAAACTAAAGAAGACATTTCCTCTTTCCGATTTTGTAACACAAAATGAAGTAATGAAAGTGGTGTTTTAATTTCATGCACCCAGCTTTCGATAAACGTTTGATATTCTAATGATTGGTACTTTGCCTCTAGTGCTTCATCTTGCAGGCGACGTAATTCATTGGCTAAATCGTGGACGACTTCTTTATAGGAGTTCCCTAAAATTTGTAATAATTGTGCTTCCTTCTCAAGAGAGGGCTCTTTTAAAAACTGATAAAAAGTAGTTTGTCTTTCTTGCTGTTTTTTCAATGTAATAATTACCCCATACAACATCGTAACCAATGTGATAATGAGCATCGTCGGTACTAATATTTTAAATTCTTTTGGATAAGCTACCCACGCTAAAAATATAAATAAAGCACTATTCACAAAAAGGAGTAAAATCCAGTGATGCGAGTGCTGAAATAGATGTAGCCAATTGACTTTTTTCATGAGGTTTCGCCCCCTATTAATTGATAGCCTACACCTCTGACTGTTTTAATTGACTGTGACATTCCCACTTTATCTAACGTTTTTCGAAGTCTCGTCATATTAACTTGTAAAATGTTCTCGTCTACAAATTCATTACTTCCCCATAGCTCTGTAAAAAGTTGCTCCTTTGTCACTATTGCTGGTGCATTGTTTATAAATAATTTCATCATAATGGCTTCATTTTCTGATAAGGCGACAGACTGCTGAGCAGCATATAAAATATTTCCTCTTTCATCTAGTGTGAATTGAGCCCATTTTAATAGTGTAGGCATTGTAGCGTACAGTTGTTGTAGCTTTTCGATTCGGGCAATGAGTCGCTTCGGATGACACGGTTTATTTAAAAAATCATCCGCCCCGAGCTCTAATGCATGCAGTTCATCTCGTAACTGATTACGTGCGGTTAACACTAATATTGGACCAACGCCCTTCGCATTTAACGTACGACAAATTTGAAAGCCGGACATATTCGGCAGATTTAAATCCAATAATACAAGGGACGGATTGGCTTTTATAATCGCTTCAACAGGGGCATCAAAAGTAGAGATACTCACAACTGAGTACCCCTCCTTTTGTAAAATATGTTGTAATTCTTCACGTAGAAAATGGTCATCTTCTACTATGACAATGTTCGCCATACAAACACCTCTAGTCAATATCGTTTAGCTTTTGTATTTCTGCGTCGCTTTTTCGTTGTATCATCCGAATATATAACACTTCGATTATTATAAATAGTAGCACAACAAGTCCAATCACACTGATATTACGAACATTATACTCAGCTGCTGGCATGGCGGTTAATAAAGACCAAATCCCAAAAATACCACTAATAAGTGCCACTGTAATCGCTAAAATAAAATATAACCAAATTTGCTTGCGTGCAGACTGACAGATGGATTGTACATTTGCACCGAGCATCGCAAGTGTTTCGTAGCGACTACGCGTGCTTCTTTGTTGCATTAAAAAGTTCAAGCCTAGCACCGTATTGGCGATTAGTAAAAACATCACGCCTAAGTAAAACGTAGTATAGGTAGCTGCTACCGTATAAAATAGCTGTCTGCCCATACTTGCAAGGTAGCTTTCAAATTGCACACCCATTGTGTTGAGTACTTGATCGACTTCAAGCATTGCCTGCATAAGCCCTTTTTCTTTTACGAAATCACTTTTTAACGTCATATTCCACAGCCACGTATCAGCTTCATCAAAATATTGAGTGAACAATGTATCCGGTACGATAAGTGCATACATTAACGTAATCGCACGGTCCGCTACAATATTATCTGAGTATAGATTTGATGCTAATGTATACTTTTTCTCCGCAATTTCAATTGTCGGTTCCTTTTGTAATAAATCCTTTAATACATCATAAGAAGAACCTGTAACATCACTTGAATACATCGCCACTTCATTGTCTGCTAGTACAATTTGTTCCTTACCTGCTGCTTGTAGCATATCATTATAGCTTGATAATGAAATAAAATAAGGATTACCTTTCTGTGAAAAGTTATTGATTAAAATATTTTTAGCCTCTGAATCAGGTGCATTCGATATTTCCTCCATTAATCCCGTCCACGCAAAATGAAAGTTTAATGTTGACTCATCTTCGCTTGCGTAAAAATTGTGCAACGCCATGCCGTAAAATTGCTCGACATATGGTGCTAATCCCGCTGATTGCACAACCGCTTGAATTTCTGCCTTTTCATCATTAAACGTGTAGTCCACTGTTCGCGTAGCTGCTGCATCATTCGTTAAAGCAGTAGACGTCCCGAACGCAAAGCACACCATCGCCATTAAAATAAGTAATGATGAAATTGCCAGTGAGCTCCATTGATGCAGTACGTTTTCCTGTAGCTGTCTCGCTGTAAACATCGATAGACCTGTTGTGGATTTACCTTTTTTCTTCACATAAACACCAATCAAGCTGCCTAAACCGCGGAACATTATAAACGTCCCCATTATACCGATTAGTAAAATTATTGCAAATACACTGTAATCAAAATTTCGTAAATATAAAATCGCCATACCGTATGCGATACATAAAAAGATTGTCCCAAGCAGTAAAGTAGCACCGGATAGTAGACTGACTACACCCCATTTAGGTGTCATTGTACTTTGCGACTTTTCTTTATCCTCATGAAGTAATTCAAGCGGCTCTTTTCGGCTCAACTTAAAGCTCAAAATCAACATTGCCAATAATTGCACAAGAAAGAAACCACAAATCGTTAATAGGATACCAATCCATGAAATTCGAAATGCATGTCCTACAATGCCCAAGCCAACTAAACGAGACGTCGTTAAATTAATAAGCTCCGTTATAAACAAAGCAATCGGTAAGCCTATACAAAGCGACATGATACTATTCCATATCGCTTCCCCCATCATCATGAGAAATAACTTACTTTGCTTCATCCCCATCATTAAATACATACCGAACTCATGACTACGCTGCTGCATCTGATAGCGATTGGCAAAATACACAAGGAAGAACACGAATACTAGTGAAAACCCATAAAGTACGGGAATTAATAATAGTAAGCGATCTACTGCATTACTTTCAATTGTCTTCAAATACCGCATCACATCTTGTTCACCTAGTGACAAAATCACATAAAACGCCACGATCGATACAATCAACGATGCAAAATACACCCCGTTTTCCTTTCGCGTTTGTCGGCTATTACGTTTCACAAAATCAAAGAACATTACTACTACCTCCAGCAAGCTGCGCCATCACCATCACGATGCGCTCATAAAATGCCTCTTGCGATTCATCCAGTACATTTCTGCGTAGTTCATGGAAAATGACCCCATCTTGGATAAACAAAATTCTAGAACAATAGCTAGCTGCATTCGCATCATGCGTCACCATTAAAATCGTAGAGCCTTGCAGTTGATTGTGTTCAGATAGCTTCTCCATTAAAACTTTTGCGTTTTTCGTATCTAGCGCCCCTGTAGGCTCATCTGCTAGGACAATACTAGGATTGGAAATTAATGCCCTTGCAGCTGCAACCCGCTGCTTTTGACCGCCCGACAACTGTGACGGAAATTTATGTAACAGGTCTTCAATATCAAATCTGTTCGCTAATTCCGACAACTGTTGCTCCTGTGCACTTACAGGGATCCCATGAATGGCTAACGGCAACACGATATTTTCTTTCACTGTTAAATTATCAATCAGTTCAAATTGCTGGAATAAGTAGCCAATGTGATTGCCTCGATATGCAGCAAGCTGCCCCCCTTTGAACGATGAAATATTTTGCCCCTCTAGTAATATTTGACCTGATGTTGGCTTCAACATTGTAGCGATTACATTTAATAGCGTTGTCTTTCCTGAACCACTCGCTCCCATGATGCCAAGAAACTCCCCTGGTAAAACATCAAAAGTGACACCATTTAATGCCTTTGTTTCACTTTGTCCTTCCCCAAAAACTTTATGTACTTCTTTCACTTCAAGTAATTTATTCGACGCATTCATCATTACAGCCTCCTGTTTGTTTCCTTAGCATTACCTTACTACAAAAAACAGCAAAATTACTCTTACAGTTGGCGTAAGGTTTGAAATAGAAGGAATTAATTTACAATATAATTCCATTTTTTATTCATTCAATTTACGATTTCAATACTCCCAACCAATTTAAATGATTTTATACGCACATATCAAACATCACTTTGGGAACCTCTTTGGACATTTTATATAAATATTCATTGAAATATAGGATAGTAGAGGTATATATTAAGGTAAAACGAGGGGGGTGTAATATGCCTTACGTTCACGAGTTTGGGATAGTTGCTTGTATAGAAAAAGATAAAGAATATAGTCATTATGAACCCAAAAAATATGATTGCATAATTGTGGATGGTGATCTCCTTGATGAACTAATGTCTAAGGATTTTGGTGAAAAAATGCATCAGTTAAATACATTCGCACATAACACAAATAGACCCTATAAAAACCTTGCCTATTTTGGTATAACATTGATACCACCGAGTTCTCATAAACAGTTTTTACATATTGTTAGTGAAGCAAATGACGAATACAAATCAAAAGAACTAGAAGAATTGATGAAAAAAATAACCGAGGCAATAAAAGGAGATAAATGGATGATTCACTTTGGTGTATAACTTTGTTAATCAATACTCAGAGACGTTGCGAGAAATCATTTTAAAAAGGACTGCTCAATTCAGTCGAACTGAATTGAGGTAACATATCAAAAGGACGCTTTGGGTGCAGTGCATTTTTATTATTTTACGAAAAGACTGTAATATAATAAGTGATTTAATTTTGAAACTAAGATGCAATTCTAGGAATATGAAAACGAAAGCTTTAATCACCCTTATTTTCTACCCGATAATTACTATTATAGCTTTAATTTACATTTACAATTATAGTTAATAAAAATTTAATTGTATGCAATATAAATTTAAATACCGTTTCCAAATGAAACTTTGCGAGGCACTGAGCGAATCTTATTCACTTAGTGCCTCTTCGCTTTATATAAAACTAACTTATACAGTAAAATGAATAAGTCATAGTAATATTTGTAAAAATAATTACAAAAAAAGTCACCAAACGATATTTTCAAGTGTGTAGTAAGTGAAGAAAGGAGCTGATTCGCTTTGCAACAGGTTATTTCTACGACTGAAATAGAGATAGATATAGACCGAATTGTAGATACATACGGAAATATGTTATTTCGGATATGCCTAGTTATTTTATGCAACGAATCCGATGCGGAAGATGCTGTGCAAGATACATTTATAAAATATTTATCGAAGGCGCCTACTTTTAACGATTCCGAACACGAAAAAGCTTGGTTCATTACGGTAGCAACGAATCGCTGCAAAAATATGCGAAGATACAATATTATTCGTAGACACCTCGATATTAATAACTTGCAGCTTTATTGTAAAAATGAAGAAAATTACGGTTTACTTGAAGCTCTTATGAAACTGCCTCACAAGCAAAAGGTCGTATTATTACTCCACTATGTAGAAGGCTATAAGGTTGAGGAGATAGCGAAAATACTTACCATTACAGTAGCAGCAGTTAAAAAGCGATTACAACGAGGTAGAGAGCTTATTCGCCAAAATTATTGTGAGGAGGAACAATGATGGATGAACGTAAAATAAAAGATGCTGTTAACTCAATTGAAATGTCTAAGGTAATAGAAAATCGCTTGAAAAAGGAATGCTATGACCAAAAGCGAGAAAAATCGCGTCACATCAATTTTAAAAAGTGGGGTTCTGTCGCAAGTGTGTTTGGCATTCTTTTACTACTTCTGTTCAACTTGCCGTTTACTAATCATTACGGAAACTCTCAATTAGTCAATTTTACGATTACAGCTTATGCGGCGGACAGCACAGATCATCAACTTTTAAAAGAAAAAACGACATTCGATTTAGGCGTGTTAGATCGGTTAAATGGTATAACTAGTATAAGTGGGGACGGAGATAATTTAATTTTTACTGATGTCTCACTTCAAGTTTCTGGAGATAATATCGATGTTATTATATATGAAATTAATAATGGAACTTTTATAGAGGATGTCATCTTGTCTAAGGAAGAAGTAGCCAACAAAGATCAGCTAGTACTAGAAAAAATTAATTATATAACGAATGAACCTAATTCAGAAATATTCCAAGCTATAAAAGACATTGGTAATACCTTTACCGTTAAATATAGCGAGCAGCAGCAATCTAAATACTCACTCGCAATTCCTCCTAACATTTCGATAGAAGAGGACGTATTAATTAGCGTAACTGTAACTTATACAGACGGCACTTCTGAACAACAGGATATTGTTGTAAATCAAGAATCGGATTCTATTTCATTAATACTTAATCAATAATAAATGAGAATTTATTCCCTTTCCCGTCCAAATCCACATTTTTTTTACAACATCTTAATTAAAAATAACGTTCCCAAACAAACGAAGGGTCTGAATAATCGACAAACGTTGAAGTAACAGCGTTTGTCGATTTTTTAGTGTATCTTTATTTATACAATTTTATATCCAGGAAGACAAACAGTTGAATCAAAAGTTTGCATAAAAAACATGGTAGATCATGTTTCTATATATCTGCATCTTTTCTGACGCTATTTCATAAAAATATTGTTAAATTAATTGGTCCTATAATGAATAAACTTATTTTGAGAAATTCACTCAACTAATAATTCTCAATGACTCCACCTATTGATGAAGCTCTTATAAACGGCTCTTTTAAAATTTCTACTATTTCTTCTTTCGTCCCATAAACGACCACCCCTAATATTTCTATATCCTCTAACTTGACATCTTTCATCTTGTTAAAAGCATTTAGATGATCAGAGGAAATACTCATTTGCAGTAATTCTAAAAATTCTTGATAGTCACCTTCTAAATCATGGATTGAAATATAAGGCCTGTTTATCGAGAAACCTAGAGCCTCATACTCCCTAATAAATGTTGAAGACCAATCGTCTTCTTTTGCTTCTTGTTGAAACTCGTTTAATTGCTCACTACTATAAGTATCTACCCAAAACCATGTCATTTCGGGGAGCTGTACGAAAATTTCTCTTGGTTTGTATGGCCGTTCAAAGGAAAGTGCCACTTCATAAATTATATCGCCTTGCATAAGCTCTATCTGTTCTTCATCATCTTTATATTTTTTATAAGATACATTCGGATGAAAAAACATCACTTCTCGCCAACCATTTTTTTTATAGCCAAATTGCCAATCTTCACCTGTAATCCCTATTTTGCCACCCGAGTATCTTGATGTTAAAATAGATGGAAAAAGACCAAATGAGTATTGTTTTCGTTCGATTACAACCGATTTGATTTTAAAGTCTTTCGAAATTTCATAGTTGCTTACTCCACCAAAAAAACCTTTGGAGTCTACGGTTCCACTTATGTAACCGTTTGGCGTACTGAGACGGACATAAGCATCCCACTGCTTAAATGCCTTTTCACTATAGTTTGCCGAAATTATAGAATTGGCTATGTTTAAAACGACGAATACCACGATAGAAATAATAATGACCGTTATGGTTGTCTTCAATTTCCCTCTTCTTACTGCTTTCTTGATTTTCTCTTCATCAAAAAGATCATTTGAAAAATCATTCATATAGCTCCCTCCACTTCTTTTGAAATTCTTTTCTTGCTCGAAATAAATAAGTTCTGACCGTTTCTTCCTTCATGCCGAGTAGCAAAGCAATCTCTTTATAACTAAGTTCCAGCTCATATTTTAATAGTAAAAGCTGCTTAAAGATTTCTTGAATATGTTTTAAAACAAGTTTGATTTGATGATTCATTTCTATCGTTAATACAACCAATTCCGTATCTTGCTCATCAGCAAAATTGTTCCAGAAATGATCATTGTTTATTGAAATGGATTGTTCCTTGCCCTGCTTCCTTAACAGTTTTTTAAATTCATTCATGGAAATCGTAAAAATATAGGAAAGTGCTTTATCGGAAGGAACACCACTGCTATAAGCAATGAATTTCGTATAGCTCTCTTGAACAATATCTTCTGCATCTTCATGACTACACCCGTTCTTTTTTAAAAAGAAATAAATCATCTTTGCTTGCTTCTTGTATATTTCCAACAAAAGATGCGAATCCATAGGCACTCCTTTCTAAAGCCCTCACTTATAAAGAGTCTCTTTCCATTAAAAAGTTTACAAGAAAATTAAAAGATTTTTAGCAAATGGAAGTACCATTACATAGAAAGCAGATGAAGTAGAGAAAGTTCTAAATCATATGCTTACCTCGTTTCGTTCATAGTGAAATTTAGGAGTATTAAATTTTATATTAGGAAAATTACACCCTAAATGGAATATCGATGAACTTTAATTTTAATTTCTCCTTCTGCACCTTACACCTCATTTCTCACATAACTTTGATTTCGGTAGCCCGGTGGAAGGAACGTTATTTTCCGGCATATATCTAGACCGTTTCTGGGCATCGCGAGACCCGCAGGCTTTTCAAATCTCTCCAGAAGGACCCACTTTTATTTTTATAGAATAATAATTGCAACAAAAAAGATGACGCAGCTTGAGCCACATCGTCTGTCGTTATGTTGTTTGATGAATATTGCATATTACCCTAATAACATGTTCATTTTGAAAAAGTGTGCCAACTTACTGCCAAAAGTCTGCCAATACTTTTTTACTCTCTACTACTTCTTTCTATTAAATTTATAACGATTTTTTCTTGAAATTCTACTTTTTTAGGTTCGTCATTAATAGAGTTTGTTAATTCAATAGCAATCATCGTATCTTGTACTTTTTCTAATTTACTATAGAAAAAATTAAGTTGTTTTAAACTTTTATTATATACAACAAAATACATTGCACCAATAAATTCAAGCAATATACCAGAAGCTATAGAGATAACCGAAATGGATAAATTATCATCAAAATAAACAAGCGATTCCTAATAGAATTGTTATGAACCCTCCTATTATAGCTGTCAGGCTCATACCAAAACTCTTTCTAGCTTGACTCTTATTAATTGTATAGTATTCCGTTGTTTGATTAAGGTTTTACTGAATAATATTAAATACACTTTCTAATGATTCGGGATCGTTCATTTCAACTTTCTTCTTCAATTCTTCTCTTTCTTTAGATAACTTTTTCAATTCAATATCTAATGGGTTTCTTCCAAATTACAAAAAGTGATAGATTGTGAATAAAATGCCCTAAAATCGTTAGATTCTAGGGCATTTTGTTTAAGTTATAAGTTATTCAATAGGAAAAATTAAAGGTCTTACCTTTATGAATTTGCATCCGTCAAAGGATCAATATTTATATTGTATTTTACTTTAATGTCCATCTCCTCAAACAATTCAATCCATTTTTTTTCTTCCATTGGTTTTGAGAAAGGTCTTTTTGTTTTTACGCCAAGCTGTAATGGATCCACTCTCAATTCTTGCATGTTTTTAAATAGTTCATGTGTTTGTTTTTCAAGATGGGTTTCGATATCTTCTTTCATATTTTCTAACTCCTTTGGGTCAAATAATTGCTTCTCTCCCCGGTATTCCTCAATCCTAGTATCTATATTCAAGGTATAGGTCATTGTAGCGTAGCTACTATCGATATCTACTATTATTTTAGATCTAACATGACCCAGTACAACTTCAAGTTCTGAAATCGGTAAAATGTCTAAGTAGTGATGGTTGTTTATCAACTGGAAGATACGATCATCAAAAGATGAAATCGTTTCAACTAGCTTGTCATCTTGAAACAAGGCTGTACCTTCATAGTTGACCCCATCCTCTTGTATTTTGAATACAGGCAAGAAAGGATCTGAATAAGGAGAATAGAGCAAATGCTTAAATTGATGAAGATTAATGACAGTTAATTCTCCTTGGCTTTTTTCCTCATAATGCTTCAGCATTCGATAAAACGAGTAATCAAAGTTTTCATCTTTGTCCAATTGACTTTCTAAGTATTTTTCAAAATTTCCTTTTACGATAACTAAATAAATTCTCAAAGGAATATCGGGATCAGTCAATATTACATTTATAATGGACATAATCCCCTCTTTTGCAAGTTCATCACTAATTAACAGCATCCGCATTTGTCCGGATTTAACTTCCTGGTAGAAGTTTAAGTTGTACTTCTGCACTCCCTCCTTTAATAAGCTGACTTCTTGCGACATAATATTCTTATTTTTTTTACTTAGAGAAGGCAAAATTGTACTGACTTTTAATTTCCCATTATCCCCCTTACTAATTGCCAAAAAAGTAATGGGAGAAATCTCTTCAATAAGGTTATTTTCGGTAAAAGGGGCACAGCCAGCTAACCATAATGTCATACAAAGGAGTATCAATCTTTTAAATATCTTTTTATAAAGACACATATTATTTAACCCCCTGTTTTTTCTTCATTACTAAAACAATAACAAGTGGAACAAGAAAATAGCTTATGCTTCCAGCTATAATTTGAAGATTAAGTAAAAAGTTCTGCTTCTCCCAGGGTTTCCAAAATAATTCATTCAAAAGAACCATTCCGATAAAAATAATGAATACACTGAATAATAAACCTTTTCCACTGGACGGTTTGTTCATTTTACCTAAAGCTATTTTAGATGCTCCATAAAACAATAGTATGAATAGAGAAACCGCAAAAACTAAGTTAAATAATTCAAAGGAAAGCATGATCATATCAATTCGTTCAAACACTGGGTTTTGAAAATAACGGGCCATATTAATAATTGGATATTGACTTTTACTTAAATAATTGGAACCGAAATAAAGTAGGGATGCCATAAATAGGAATACATACTCTACAACGGTGAGAGCGTTGCCGTATGACAAATAGCGAAAGGTTTTATTGTTTGTTTTAAGCCAAGGTCCCAAAAATACCAGAAATTCCGGACCAGAATAGGAAGACAAAATTAAAAAAAAAGCCTTCCAATTTTCTACTTTCCACTCCATTGGAATAAGTGGATACAAATCACTGAGTTGAGCTATTGGAGGAAAGAAGAAAAAAATGAAAAATGTAATCATCCAAAATGTACTAAAAAAAGAAATTAACACAAAACGAATGGTATGTTCAATGCCCTTAGCTGCGACATAAAAACAGAACAACAAAATAAAAAAGACAAGAAAATTTGTATCTGTTGATGGAAGCATAAATGTTTGAACAATTTCGCTGAATCCTAAGGTTATGACGGAAAGTTTAAGTAGAATAAAGAACAATCCGATGAAAGAGAGAAACCGTACCAGTTTTTTTCCAAACAATTGGACAAATCCATTATATCCAATGCTAGATAATCGGGATGAAAGCCACTTAGATAAAAGAAGAAGGTTTAGTTGGGATAATATCCCGACAGCTATAAGCACCCAAATCATATATGGATGGATCAAGATATTTGGCATAATAAGAAAAAAGTATAGCATTTGGAGGCGATTTACCAACAACATGGCATAGAGCCCATTATAGGTTACATTCTTTTTAAATAATTGGTGGGTTTCCATCAAGTCATCTCCTATTTTTATATCTCTTCAGTTTTAGAGGTTTAAGATGCTCTGGACGTTCCAACATTTTGACTAAGGGTCCTCGAATGAATAAGTCAATCCAATCCTTTCTAAAGAAAGGGGAAACGGGTGAAAAATAGGGTTGCTTGATTGAAGACAAGCTATTAAGATGGGCTAAAATAGCAATAATCCCCAGCGCAATCCCAATTAACCCAAATAAAGAAGAAAAAACAAGAAGCATCAATTGCATTAATGAATTTGCTTTTGTCATAAGGTAATTGGGAATAAGAAAGGAAGCTATCGTCGAGATCCCAACCATGACAATTAATACGTTACTAGCGAAACCAGCCTCAACAGCCGCTTGACCAACTACAATACCACCAATAACCCCTAGTGTTTGACCTGTTTTTGTAGGCATCCTTAAACTTGCTTCTCTTATGATTTCAATAAAAATTAACATTATAAATGCTTCCCAAAAAGGAGTGAAAGGAAGCTTGCTCCTTGAGTCGACCAAGACCAGAAGGGTTTGTATAGGAATCATTTGATAGTGATGAGTTGTCAATGCCACATAGAAAGGAATCAATGTAATTGACAGAACAAAACTGACATATCGGATGATGCGCAAAAAACTGGCAACTACCCATCGATTAATATAGTCCTCGGGTGATTGGAACAAATGGAAAAAAGTAATAGGTGCAACAAGAGCAAATGGTGTATTGTCTACCAGAAGGGTGATCTTTCCTAATCCCAGAGAATAAGCAACTACATCAGGTCGGTCAGTTTGCTGAAACTGAGGGAAAATACTATTTTGATGTTCCTCCATGAATGCCGCAATTTGAGAAGAGTCAAAGAAGAGATCAAAATTAATTTCAGAAATCTTCTCTTTGACTGTTGAAACAAAATCTGGGTTAGTCAGCCCCTCTATGTACATTAAAACAACACTTGTCTCACTCATAGAACCGACAGTAAACTTCTCTGCTTTCAGCTCATGTATGGGGAGTCGTCTTCGAATAAGCGTAATATTTTGTTCTACTTGTTCACTAAAGCTGTCCTTTGCTCCGAACAGGATGGTTTCTGTTTCGGAAGTTTCTATGGCACGTCCAAGAGGATTTTTTAATGGCACAGCTAACCAAAGGTTTTGCGAAGAATCAAATAACAAAATGGACCCTGAAAATAACTGTTTTATTGCCTCTATAATAATAGGAATGTGAATAATTGAAGAATTCACAATGCAATCTTGAATAGACGGTTTAGAACAATTAGTTAAAGGTTTTATAATGCTTTCAGTTAATTTCTCTTGATCAATGAGAGTTCGTATGTAAACAAGATGAATTTTTCGAATATCGGAAATGTCAATTTCCAAAAATTCTGCATCATCCATTTGAACGAGGCTTTTTTTTAGAGCTTCTATCGATAATTCTGATTCAGTTATTGATTGAGCAACAAGCTTACTTTCAATTTGTTTTTTTTTCCAAAACACGTACATCCCACCCTTCTAAACTCTAGTCGTACTTAAATATTCCATATTCATACACATTATTAGCCATTTAATTTTAAAATATACGTAACAAGTAGAGGAGTACGGGACCCCAAGTACTAGCCAGAGAGTTAAATTTGAGATGAATAACAAAGATATAGCAGGATTTGAAACAATTTAAGTTGAATAACGATTTATCGGAAATATATTACATATTGTTTATATCAAGTGAGAAAACAGGGAGAAACGTTGACTCAACAATGGTCTTCCTTATATGGGAGGCGGTACACTACTACCGCTGTGACGGTTTATACCTTGTGAAACGCGGAATATTAAATATTAAGAATGTTATTCAACAATATGGCCCGTTTGTTGAATAAGAACTTTATTATAAATGATCGAACTTAATTATTAATTATCAATCTTTATTAAAAATCCACTCTCTTACCATAGTTAAATATCCCCAATATTGAGGATTCATAATAATTAAGTTAAAAGCGAAGTAGCCCCTTGTTTAAGGTACTACTTCGCTTATATTTATGGAAATCCATATTATATGTATATTTTTAACGTTCCTAATTTTTATAATTCGGAAGCATACTTGTTTAACTCTTTACTCATAGATTCAATCTTAGTCATAATGTTTGAAATTTCGTCAGTAGAGGATGCTTGTTCACGTCCAACAACGACAACCTCTTGAATAGAAGCTGTAATCTCGTTCACGGAATTTTGGATGTTCGTTAGTGTTTGTCTTATTTTTTCTGTTGAAGAAACGGTTTCAAAAGAAAGTTTTCTTATTTCATTAGCAACTACTGTGAAGCCAAGACCTTTATCCCCTGCCCTTGCTGCTTCAATAGCGGCATTTAACCCTAAAAGGTTTGTTTGATCAGCAACTCTCTTAATGAAATTTAATACTTCATCTGTATTTTTCACTTCTTCCATTGCATGAGTGGATTGTTCTAACAATTTATCACTGATTTTTGAGAGACCTTCTGAGCTATCTGTGATTGATACAACACGGTTATTAGCTTTTTCAAGTGATTGTACAATCTCATCTGAAATCGCTCTAAGTTGTTTTTCATTTTGTTTTTGTAATTGAATCGCTAGTGCTCCAATTACCTGACCATTATCTAATATAGGTGCAGCTATGCCGGTAAAAGGAAGTCCAAAGAACTCCGGTGGAACTTCATCCTGTATTAATTTGTTGTTTTTAATACAATCTGCTAGAGGTTCTTGTGGATTTATTTTAGTACCTGGTCTCGCTCCTATATCTATTTTTCGCCCTGGAAAGTAAGCGATCCATTCTTCTGTATCAGTTAATCCGATAGCTAAGTCTGGTAACATCGAATGGAATAAAGGTAAGACATCTAAATAGTTTTGTAACGTCGGATGAATAGCTGTGTTTGAATTGAGTTTATACATTGTTGTTCTCCTTTGAGTAATTGCTAATTTTCATCTTGTCAATGCTTTTGAAAAACACGCTGCTTGTAATTATTGTATTTCTTTAAATAACATAACACGGTTTTAAAATATATGCTACATAGGTCCTATAAAATAATATTCTGGGGAGCATGGGTTGAGTTAGTGAGTTTATCGCAAACACCCCACTTTCAATTATTTGGGGGTGTTGGTTAACAAACTGTCATTTTGGAACTAATGGGGATTCAATTTTATTATTTAACGCTTCTGCTTGGCTCATAAAAGAATTCATATTGGCACTTCTAGTAATACGTAATCCTAATCCAACTTCACGAAGTGCTTCCCTTAAGTTTTCAAAGTTCCGCTTATCTTCTACGGTTAAATCAGCAAATCTATATAATTCATCAGTTGGAAATTGGTTTAACTTGAAATATAAATGTTCAAGAATTTCCTTTTCACTTTTAGAAAGCGTTCCCAATTGCTTGCCAGTTGTCATTCCAAGCCAAATACCGTTTAATACATCGCCTAATTCAGTTGTAACCAAATTAGGTTCAGACCAATTATCTTCCATCTGGTTAGCGATCAAGCCTTCCAACTCTACTAAATTACTTTGGACTTCTGTAACAACAACTTGCTCCTTTACGAAGTTCATCTTTATAATTCCCCAAGCTACAATTGCCACGAGTAATATGTTCAAACCTATTGAAAGTCTGAAAAATAATTTTCTTTTCACTTAATTAAACTCCCCCTTTAAAAATAGCTTACCATGGTGCCATCTTGCTTATTAACATATTTCTTATCGGCGAAATTTTAATCTATTCAGACACTACCCTATATAAATGTTATTCAACAATATGGCCCTTTAATGAAAAGTGGTGTGATCCTTATTAAAGAATTGCGCCCGATTGTGGAAGTTTGTTATTCAACTAAAATCTCTCGTTAGTTTAAGAAAGAATGTTCTTTATTTATCTTGTTATATAAATCGATTCTCTCTTCAACTTTGTTATTATTATCCTTCCATTTAACAATCATATAGATGCTATCAACTTGCTCAATTGTTATCGGGGCTTTATTTTCATTAAAGTACGCTGGCCCTTCAATTGCTCCAGTCGATTTTTCTGTTAAATCTGTACCTGGGCCACTTTCCATATTGTGATGAACTACTGTATCTTTATTGTTAATAACTACATGGGTAATAAACTCAAACCAATCTGTCATATATTCATTCTCATCTTTGATTCTTAATGTTCCGTTACCTGCTTTAAAGTCCTCTTGAGTTAGAACAATTTCATAGTTTGTTAAACTCCAATTATCACTTTCACCCATTAACGACAAGTAATAATTGTCTACACGCTCATTACAACCTGAAAGGATTAAGACAAAATAGAATAATGGAATCAAACTCAGATATTTTAACTTCTTCACTGATACTAAATCCCCCTATCAATTGGACGCTTTTTCAACCTAACCTGCTTAGTTTAAGTTCACTTATTCACAAGACCCTCTATATATTAACATAAATATCCAGTTTTTCTTATTAGGCGTTATTCAAGATAATGGCCCGTTTGTGGAATAAGAAAATTGTAATCCTTACAGATTAATTATCAATCTTTATTAAAGACCACACTAAAATTCATGCAATATGTCACCTGCTCGGAATAAAATAACTCACAATAATAGAGGCGCCCTTACTAATAAAGTGTATAATTGAATTATTAGAATTCTTCAATACTAGGTGATAATATAATGAATTTCCCACGACTTTCTCAAATACGTTTCCCAAAATTAATATTACACTCCTTGCTATTAGTCAGCGTTTTGACACTAATATCTATAATTAGCCAAGACATAATTAGGTGGATATTTAAAATAAATTTTTCTTCGATAAATGGAATTGCTAGTTTCTTAGTAATGATTTGGATTTTCTTTGCTATTCAGAATAAAAAATATCAGAAAGATTAAATGGGTATAACATTCTGATTTTGCGAAAAGTTGTATAGGAGGTGTGTTATGAATAAAAAAATGGGGATTTTTATATTTGTATCCTTCTGTTTTTTAATATGGTTATACTTTGCCATATATGAATCCTCAATCGATAACTGGTGGACAGTACTTGAAATAACACAGGAGACTGATCATATTGTGGATATCGAGGTGTCATTAGTAAAGGTGTTGATCGGGACGATTATATTTACTATCAGTGGTTTCCTAATCAATTTATTGTTGTCTAAGCTTCCAATAAAAGATTGATAAAGCATACAGAATCATTCTAAATAACGTTTACAAATCAAATTTGCGTATACGGCAGGAATGTTAATCGATACGGTAATATTACGTTGAAGAAAACGGCTGATTAAACTTCAGCCGCTTTGAACTATTATTTCGCTAATTTTAAAGCAATATCCGCTTTTTCCAGATCATGCTCCATCTGCTCTTGTAAATCATAGGCATGATACATTTCATTTTTAATCATATACTGCGCAATTTTATCATGTGTGTCAATCGCATTATCAAGCTCACGGCGTAATAGTTTTTTTACAGAAGGTGTCGCAGTTTCTGTAATAGCTACTGCTAAACTTCTGACAGCAGCTTTCGATGTAAGTAGTAAATCTGTCGCAATTGCCATATCATCAATGATTGATACATTTAGCTCTTCAGTTTGAGTTTCTGATTTTTTTGTCGCCATTTTTTTCACCTCACGTATTATTTACTTGCGTCAGCAAGCACTTTTTTTAAATCCTTAATCGCCTTAACCGAAAGTTCTAAGTCTTCTTCAAGAATTTCCTTTAATTTTGCATCCTGCACAAAATCAACAAACATTTTCCCTTTTGTCACACAATTCGTTTTAAAAATCAGTACTTCATGGACTTCAAGTTGCTCATGTAAAGCTAGTTCCTTTTTAGCGGCCATTATAATACCTCCTCTTCCATAAGTGTTCACAGTTATTTACCCAACTGGCAAAAAAATAATCACAATGGATTGATGAAGCTATGTAAGAAATGCATAAAAGGAAAAAGGGCTTTTCGAAAATTTGAATGAATCTTTTCCGAAAAGCCCTTTATTTATGAAATTAAAACATCTTATTTAAATTCGCCATTTCTATAGCAGACATCGCACTGTCATAGCCTTTATTCCCCGCTTTTGTCCCTGCGCGCTCAATCGCCTGCTCAATATTTTCAGTTGTGACAATGCCGAAAATAACCGGTACCCCTGTATCCAAGCCCGCTTTTGCAATTCCTTTAGCTGCTTCATTGCATACATAATCATAATGTGTTGTAGATCCGCGAATGACAGTTCCTAATCCGATAACTGCATCATAACTATTGGTTTCAGCCATTTTTTTCGCTACAAACGGTACTTCAAATGCACCCGGTACCCATGCAGTATCAATATTATCTTCATTTACACCGTGTCTTTTTAATCCATCAATTGCACCGCTTAATAATTTATCATTAATAAATTCATTGAACCGGCCGACAACGATTCCGATTTTTAAATCTGTACCTACTAATTGCGCTTCAAATGTTTTACCCATTTCATATGCTCCTTCTTATACCAACATTGTGTTTATTTTTATATATTGAACTAAATCTTCTATCGTAATAAATTTCAGCTGATGTTTTAGTGCGAGTTTTTCAAGCTGTGGCATCCGCGCCATTGAACCATCTTCATTCATAATTTCACAGATGACCGCCGCTTCCATCGACCCGCATAATTTGGCAAGATCTACCCCTGCCTCTGTATGACCACGGCGCTCTATGACGCCTCCTTGTTTTGCAATGAGTGGAAAAACATGTCCAGGACGATGGAAATGTTCTGGCTTCGCTGCTGGATCAAGTAATGCCAAGATCGTTGCTGAACGTTCAAATGCACTAATTCCTGTCGTTGTTTGAATATGATCGATACTAATCGTAAAAGCCGTTTGATATGTATCTGTATTACTTTGGACCATTGGATGAAGACATAGTTTTTCAGCGATGGCTGGAGATATAGGTGTACATATTAATCCTCTGCCATGAAGGGCCATAAAGTTAATATTTTCCGGTGTTGCAAATTCGCCCAAAACGAGAAAGTCACCCTCGTTTTCTCGATCTTCATCGTCGGCTACAATAATAATTTCACCATTTTTTAATGCTTGAATTGCTTCGTCTATCGTATTCATCTTTCCCACTCCTTTAAAACCCTGTACGTTGCAGTAAATCCTTTGTAATCGTACTTGCCGTTTGATTTTGTAAATGCTTTTTCACATATTTCCCGATCAAATCTGTTTCAATATTCACAACATCCCCGGCCTTTTTATAGCCCAACACAGTCTGTTCGTACGTATGAGGGATTAAGGAAATGGTAACGAGTGTATCTGTCATATTAAAAATCGTTAAGCTTATGCCATCAACTGTTATAGAACCTTTTTCGATACACTGTGCAACTAAAGTACGGTCCATCGCTAAATCTACATAAACCGCGTTTGCAACAGGTCTTTTCCGCTGTATGATTGCGATACCATCAACATGACCAGATACAATATGTCCGCCAAAACGGCCGTTCGCCAGCATTGCCCGTTCCAAATTGACATGCATACCTACAGTCAATTGTTGCAGGCTTGTTGCTTTAACAGTTTCAGGCATCACATCTGCAAAAAATGAATTGGACGTAAATTTTTTCACCGTTAAACAAACTCCATTCACCGCAATGCTGTCTCCAAGCTTTACATCTTCTAAAATTTTACTTGCACGAATGGCTAATTCCATCGTTTGTGTGGACTGAATAATCTGCTCCACAGTTCCTAACTCTTCAATAATTCCTGTAAACATCCTACTCACCTCTTTTAAAAGTAAAAAAAGAACCCCGATTGAATTCGGAGTTCGATGAGAGGGAAATTTAGCAGCATCAAATAAGCCTTTTGAACACAAATTTCAAAAAACGCATGACATTGCTTCCTTCTCCCATCCAGACTATACTGTCGGCTTTGGACTTGCACCAAATCCTGCACACAAAAAGCGGCTCACGGGCTTAGAGATAAACTCATCACCGTCGATTGGGAATTTCACCCGACCCCGAAGGAAATTCATATAAAATTTTCAATAAAAAAATCCCATCACTTGGCGCGACGGGAAAAGTGTATAGCAAAAAATCACATTTCAAATCAAATTTTTAAAAATGCGTTGCTATTCCTTCTCCCATCCAGACTATACTGTCGGCTTTGGACTTGCACCAAATCCTGCACGCAAAAAGCGGCTCACGGGCTTAGAGATAAACTCATCACCGTCGATTGGGAATTTCACCCGACCCCGAAGGAAATTATTTTATTTGAAAATTATTGTAACATAGATTATTTAGAATACTAATAGTCATTTCGGACCTTCTTGCTTCCATAAGCCTCATTCCATATACCTCTACTAACTTGTTATTCCGTTAATAAAAATGAAACTTTTAAGGTGGGCATCCGTATATAAAAATATCCAGAATATTTTAAAAACTAGGAAAAGAAAAGGTGTCTATAATGAAAAATATTGTCAACATAGCATATTCGTATCATAACTCAAATAAAGGCATAACAAGGATATGGACTACTTTACCGATGGATCACCCTGGCGTGACTTGTACTCATTCCCCTGAAGAAAAAGTAATTGATGACGGAAACAATGAACTCTTTTATTTTACTTTAAAGGAAAATGAACAATTTCAAATGAACTATTCCGTCGATACGTATAAACAAAGTGAACAAAAAATGCTTACGGATAAAGAAAAGGCATTTTATTTGCGCAGCGGCACACTTGTTGTTGTGGATGAACAGATGAGAAATTTAGCACATGAAATAACGGCTGGCGCTGTAACGACAATGGAAAAAGCAAAGGCCATTTTCCATTATGTAGTCAATCATTTTAAATATATGTACCCGCCTAAGGGGAGAGGCATCAAGTCTTTTTTAGAGGCGAAGCAAGGTGATTGTGGCGAGTATGCTTTTATGTTTTCTTCCCTTTGCCGTTCTATTGGTATCCCGTGCAGATCCCTTGTAGGCAGTTGGGCAAACAGCAAGATGAATGCACATGTGTGGAACGAATTTTTTGATGAACAAACGGGCTGGATTCCAGTCGATTGCAGCATGGCCTATATTCAAAAGAAGAAAAAAACCCAATTTTTATTCAGTAATGTCCGAACATTAAAATGGACCGCATATTTCGGGCAATTAGAACAGCAGCGAGTTGTTTTTTCCTATGATGCAGAGCTGTATCTTTCCCCTAAATATAATGATCTGGATAAACAAACTATAGTCGATTCGAAATATCCTCCCATTGTGCCTTTTCAAATTGACGGTCAGCCTTTTTATTGGGGCTACGAGGCAGTAGAAGGATGTGTACCATACATGCAGCCGATCTACGTGCGGTTTGACCAGGAGAATTTATCGATAAAACCTAATAAAAATCAGCATAATTATTTAGGTCAATGGAAAATTACAGAAACCGGCGCTCTAGGGTTCTTTTCAAAATTAAAAAGCTTTTCCTATTTCGTTTTCTTTATTTCTATTATATTTAGCTTTCTGTTAAGCAGTCCTTTCTTTTCTGCATTAACAGCTGGTTCGGTTATTGTTATATGTATTTCATTTATAGCCAGAAGAGAAAGAGCCTTATTTTACACGGTTGTTGCACTGTACTTTTTATTGCCTTTAGTCGCTAATTTATCAAAGTTAGTTTAATTGCAGGATTGCAAATAACTCACCTACCTATTTTCTTAATTTTCATTCAATTTCTCAGGAAATAAAATAATCCATTTTATTACAATTAGGTTTATAATTGGTTCATCAGTATAAGTTGGGGATGACAAAATCGAAAAATAATATTTTCTAATTAAGTCCGTTCTGCTACGCTACGGGGAAAACGCGTTGAAGCAAGTGTTTTGACGGCTCACCCTCCGCTCCGCGTCACTCTACTTGGCATAAAGTGAATTTCTGCAAAAATGAAGAGATAAAACATAGCATTACCGCTCTCCGCCGCCTCGCGATAGCGCAAGCGGCTTGATTGGGTGTTTTTTACTTCACTTTATAAAGAGGGCAAAATTTTGGGATTGGTGGGCCTCGCAAACGGCAATAAAGGCAGTGATAAAGACACGTATCACGTGGTTTTAGCGCTGTCTTGCCGTAGCCCACCAATCAATCAAGTGAAATTTTATTAGAAAAGCAACCCCATGTTATGGTGATGGGCCTTATAATTGTAATTACATTTGATATATATGGAGGATTCTATGGCAAAAAAACCACAGTCGAATAAAAATTCTATTCTACTTGAGCTGCTGTTTTATGCGGCTTTACCCTATATTATTTGGAATTTTGGTAGGGAACCTTTAGGGGATTATGTTGCGATGCTGCTTTCCACCGTTCCTGGAATTCTTTATACCCTTTACCGCTTTATTGTGGATAGACAATTTAATATAACGGGATTATTTATTTTAAGCTCGATGCTAATTGGTACAACTGTGGATTTATTATCAGGTTCAGCGCAGCAAATGATTATAAATGGCATTTATTTAAGTCTTTTTTATACTTTTATATACTGTATTCTATTCATCATAAAGCAGCCTTTTTCATTATATATTGCGATAGATTTTGCATATTTGCAGGGCTATGACCGAAAAGACAGCAAAACTTTATTTTTTCAAAAGGGTATTTTCCAATGGTTCCAAATCATCCAAGCGGTGTTTATTATTCGGGGTCTTGTTATGGCAGGGTTAACGGCATTTTTGCTAAATAAATATGGTATTGATGGATATGGGGACATGCTCATCTATAAAAAAGTAGCGGGCTGGATATTTTCCATTATCGTAATGGGACTTTTCTTTAATATTAATAACGTTATACAAAAACATACAAAACAATCTCAGGAAAATAATCAACCAGAGACAAAAAGTTCGGAAGTAGTAACGGAATCAGTATAGCAAAACGAGGAGTGAAGAAATTGAGTCATTCTACAAAGGTAAATGAATGTCCAAAATGCAGTTCGACGGAATTAGGAAAGGGCCAGCACAGTGGTCATAGTGTCATGTCCCCCATCAATAAATTAGGGTTTGGGTCCATTATTGAATACATTATTTGTACAGAGTGCGGATTTATAATTGAAGGCTATGTGAAAAAGCCGGAGCGGTTTAAGGACACGTATTAATCTATAATCAGTCTGATAAGCTCAAAATGTATAACCTCGGTCTAGTTTAGGACGGGGTTATACATTTTCAATTCAATCAAAAACCCACTCAAATAATTTAGCAATCAAGTATAGTGGTGCACCAACGATTATTGCGCCGGCAAAAAAATAACAAATATATTTAAAAATATCAAATATAGCTCCAGCCATATCATCGATAAATTTAAACACTTTCATCCCTCCTTTGAGCAGCTAAATAAGTATTGCTATAAAAAATCATATGCATTCTCTTTATATTCCATTGTTTTTTAAATTCTTCGATTGGAACTTTTCGATTATAGCTCTTGTGTTCACCTTCACTATTCACAAGATGCTTTAAAGACTCTGAAAGGTAAATATACTCCTTGTCGTAGCCTACAACCGGGACAAAATGCAAGTTATTGAAATCTTTATGTACTTTAATAAAAGCTATTACAGGAGTACCTTTACTAACTTCGTATTTTAATGTGTCGATATTCCCTTTATAATAATTTGTTTTAAAGCCCTTTTTTCTTAACACCGTACGAATTCCCTTAGGATATACATTGCCGGCCATCGTTTTACTAGGAAAAAGTGTGTATAACGCTTCCCCATCTGCCTCCATACCAAAATGGCGCAGAATATACGCTGTTGAAAAAGCCGCACATTCCGTATTGTTTTGGAAATCTATCCGATTATTTTGTTGAATCAGATAGTTGGCGGGATAAGCTGTTTTACGTAAAACGGGAATAGGAAATGTCATTAAATATGTATTAATAAGTGTGGATATAACGATCCATAAAATGACTGTATTAACTATAAATATAGTACTTCCCCCTTAGCATAGAGTAAAAAATCCCCGCTACTAGTAGGAGGACTTTGAATTAGTTATATATGACTTCAATCAATTTCTTCATTAAATATTTCGCCTTGATCCCCTTCATGCTGGATGATTAAGCGAGATGTTTTATGAACATAAATAGATCGGTAATTTTCACTATCCGCTTGAATCGTAATGACACGCTTATCATCATTGTCACTTACTGTATTGAAATTATATTGGTCGGCTTCAATTTCTTCAAGGATATACTGGTATTCTGGTAAATTTGCATAATTCCCATGCAGCTCAAATTGCGCTTCAATTACTTCCTTTTCAGCATCGGCGCTATTTCCACATGCAGATAAAATAGTAGCTGCACTAAATACGATTAACATTTTTTTATACATCAAATTCACCCTTTTAAATTCATCTCTGTTTCATACTAACAAACATATATGGTATGTATCTAGGAAAGAGGCTTATATGATTGGACTTTAACGAAAAAAATGTTCATTATTTCGCTATATAATTTGCAAAACTCTTTCCCAAAACCTCAAAATTCGTTCCGGCTCCTCTAGTTCAGAAAAGATCCATTCCTTTTCCTGTTCAAGTAGATGGCACATATAGCGTGCCGCTTCTTTATGAGTATTGATGCCAATATGGTTCATAATGTTGTGCATCTTTTCTACCTTGTCCCCCGGTATGGCAGACTCCAATGTTTTCAAGCCTAATATAGCTTTTTCAGGACAGTAGTGATGCAACAAAATGGTACCGATGTTGTCGAACGACAGGTGAAGCAGGTGACAACACCATAAATCATTTCCGCGCTTAGCGCTTAGGTTATACTGATATAAAAACCAAATCGCATCATCCACTGCTTCGATAAACTGAGCAGGTGAAACTTGAAGAGATGGCTCGTAATCACTCAAATAATGCTGGGGGTCATAAAGTATTTTAATATGATCCTTTTCATTAAGCGTTTTTGGAGTAACCGTATACAAGTCGATGTGGATGAAGTCCCCATACACCCCTAATATTTGTGGCGCTACTATAAAAATATCATCCCAAAAAATAAGTTCTTTATAAGCTTTTAAATGCTCCAGGCGATCTGGCAAAAAACTCGTTACATCGTCTTCCTCTACTAGGCAATATAAGTCGATGTCTGAGAAAAAATCATGTTCATTACGCGCTATCGATCCTTTTAAAAACACAGCCATCACTAAAGGGTTTCCCTTTAAACTTGCAAGCAGTACTTGTACAACCTCGTCCAAATGCATATAAAATACCTCCTTATCATAGCAGACTAGATTGGGATTCATTGATCGTATCTACAATACGTATAATTTCATCTAAATCATCAATTATATAAGGTGTTGTTACTGAACCAAAATACGGATCTCTTTTCCAAATAGTTTTCATGCCCACACGCTGCGCCCCTTCTATATCGTTTACTGGATGGTCCCCTACATATATACTTTCTTCAGGCTGAACATTAAGTTGCTTCAGTGCCCTATAAAATATTTCAGGCTGCGGCTTTTTCATTTGCTCCCACTCTGACACTAAAATGGTATCAAAATAGTGTGCAATACCGAGTGCATTGATATTATCCATTTGGAATTGTCCGAAACCATTTGTAATGATTGCTAATCGGAGGTTTCTCTGTTTCAGTTCATTAAGCATTTCATGCAAAAGGGCAAAAGGGATACAGTGGGAATGGAAATAGGCTATATAATCTTGAAGCAGTACTTCCCATGAGATTTCAATACTGAATTCTTGTACGAGCTGCTGATACACTTTATCCTTCCATACATAACCTCTTTGTTCCAGTTCAATAAATCGGTTTAAAAAATCCAGCCGATTAATAGAATGTAGTTGGTGATAGAAACGGTCATATTGATTCGCTATGAATTGCTTAACCGATGCATCTCTGTTTAATAGTGTACCGTCCAAATCAAATATCACTGCTTTGATCATTTACATTCCCCCTATCGATTTGGCGTGAATAACTGTTCCAGCTAGGAAATTGTTTAAAATCCAGAAAGCTGAATAATGAAAAGGCTCTGTTATCTGTTGTATCTATTTCAATAGAGACCTTCTTCATTCCTTCACGCTGTAACAGTTCCATTTGTGTTTTGAAAAGAGCTGTCAGTTTCCATTCATCATCGGTGTTTCCTTGAAACCCAATCCATCCGACTTCATAATAATTGCCTAATTTATGCAACAAAATATACGCCTCTACTTGAGCTCCTTCAAATACAACATAGCTATACTCTAGATCAGGTTCATCATCGAGCAATATTTCTCCCCACTGTTGCCACGTATATGTTTGTACAGGATTATGTAAATGTGTGTTCTCATAGTTTTCCTTTAGTTGTGTAAGAAAGGCTCGTTTCTTCTCCTCGGTTTGCAGGACATTATTTAGAGATTCATATTGTTTAAAGGTTTGAACAGTCGACATTTGCTGTAATAAAGCCCGTACTTCTAAATCAGGCATATACGTTTTCCTAAATAGCTTAAAACCTTGCTTTTCCATAAAAGAAATAGCATCTTTTTTCTCATCCCAACATGAAAAGATAAGCTGCTTCTGCGGATATGTATCTTTGATTAATTGCTCATATAGAGCTGTCGGCCACTTTGCCTCTGTACAGGCTGAAGTTGTATAGACTCTTACATATTTGCCTTCAGGATGAAAGCTGTTTAACCAACTTAGCGAGAGCCCTATGATTTCGTTATCTTTTTCAAGAATAAATAACTGATGAAATGCCTTTTTTTCAATACGAGGCTTTACCTCTTCTAATTGAAGTCTTAATTCATCCATTATTGTAGATAGATCAATATCCTGTACTTGTCTGATTTGCCACATATTTTATCACTTCATTTCCTGATAAATCTGGGGTTAGGAGATCGATAGTTTTTCTAGTACCCTCTCAGCACTTCCCCACTCATAAACTAGCTCATCAATTACTTTGCCACCTATTTTGATTTGGACTTCCTTTACTAGGTGAGCGCCGTAATGTTCATAAAAATGGCGGGTTTTATTATCCTTTAGCACTTCCACAAATATTTTTTCATAACCGTTTTGAGTGAAATAGATAAACAGCTCTTTCATGAGCATTTTCCCAATGCCGTAACCTTGCATATCAGCAAACAGGTAAATAGAAGTTAAATCAGCTGCATTCTCATTTTTATTTTCTTCCCTTTTCCCTGCAGTAGCAAAGCCGACAATGTGCCCATCACTATTTTCGGCAACAACAATGTAATTATTGGGAGCTGCCATATTTTTCTTCCACAGTTCTTCTCTTTGTTCGTAGGATAACCCATCCAAATATTCATCCGGAATAATTCCTTTATACGTCGTCCGCCAGCTATCGACATGTACTTTGGCGATTCCCGCAGCATCCTACAACTGTGCTTGCCTAATTTGCATACAAAACCCCTCCTGAATACATTTATTTTACCTTATATTGGGATTATATTTTTAAAATTTTCGTAATTTATTTGTGGAAAAATTGGATTTACTTTTATAATGGATCAAGCTGGTAATTAAAATTAGTTCGGGGGAAAAACACTTGAGAAAAATCACCTTATCAAATGGGGAAACCGTAGAAGTTGAATGTCTTAGTTGTGCAATAACAAGCGGGTTAGTTGAACCTGAAGGCGGTGTAGTTGTTGAAACACCGTATTTTCATGCACATCAAGATGTAGCTTATCCAATTAGAGGATTAATAATTTTAGCTTCTAAAAGACATATTAAATGTTTAGATGAATTAACCGAGGTGGAAAGATTAGATTACATAAATATTTTATCAAGAATAAGAAAAGCACAAAGAGACGTTTTAGGAATCGAATATGTCTATTATTTTTATAACGAAGACACTACCCACCATTTTCATACTTGGATGGTTCCGAGATATGAATGGATGTATGAATTCGGACGTTCAGTAGAGTCAGTACGACCTGTATTACTTCACGCTAGAAACAAAATGAATGATAAAGGAAATGTTGAAAAAGTTATGGAAGCAATCCGCAATCTTACCGAGGAGTTAAATAAATAATTCAACTGCTTGATACTTTTCATTCATCCGCGACCGAAAATTTTTTCTAATATCATACCGAAATGTTCTAATAAATTTTAAAATGTTCTAATAAAACTGGGGTTTTCTAATATATTCTTAAGTTCTTCTAATATCCTGCGAAATTTGCTAATAAAGTAACCTGATTTGCTAATAAGTTGCTCCGATTTGCTAATAAAATGAAAAATCTGCTAATATCTCAGATTACCACTGAAATGGGCTCGGCTATTTCGAATATATCTCCCTGTTTTTCTAATAAAATAAAAAATCTGCTAATAACCCCGGCCCAACCTCACACCCGCTTCAAAACCACAAAAAAACTCACTAAAAGCATTTCCCCTTTTAGTGAGCTCAAACTTAAACCTGTTATTATTTTAATCGTTCATTAATTAATGCTTCCATATCACTGGCAATTGTTTCGTATTGAACACCGCCTGCTCCCTGACCTGTACCGGAATAGTTTTTAACGGCTACTCCTTTTTCATCGACTAGGAAAAATGTATCGGCGTGGATGACTTGATTATCGGTTACGCTTGCTCTAACTGGGGTTTTGAATGAATTGATTGCGAGCTGTTCAATAAATTTCTGATCATATCCTGTAAGCATATGCCATTTCGATTCATTTGATGGATTGTGTCGGCTTAAGTATTCCTTTAAGCGCTCTGGTGTATCGTAGTCAGGGTCTACGGAGAAGGCGACAATTTTATATTGATCAAGCCCCTTCTTTTCGATTTCATCCTGTACTAGTTTCATATTTTGCGTCATTGGAGAACAAATCGTCGTACAGCTTGTAAAGATAAACATTGCAAGCCATGGTTCCCCTTTTAAACTATCAAGTGTCACTTCTTCATTGCGGTGATCGGTCATTGTAAAATCGGAAATTTCGAAACTTGTTGTTGGCTTAAATTGATAATTACTGCAAGCAGAAAGTACTGTAGCGATTACGAGTACAAATGCGAGTACTATGTTTTTCTTTTTCATTTATCTCTCTCCACTTCCCAAACATTACCTTCATCTTATCGAATGTTGTCCACATTCTCAATAGTTATCGTGCAAAAGGTTATGTGTCAAAATTGTGAAACCTCGCTTCACAACTAATGGCGTTCTACCGGGTTACTAAGTGAGACGAGTGCTGTATGAATCGCTTCAAGCTTCGTTTCAATTCGATATAACAAATAAAATGAAATAAAGATTGGAAACGTTACTTCCTGAATGATTGCTATCCACTGGTCCATCCTAATCCCTCCTTCGACTATATAAAAAGCCGGTAAAGCATTGCACTTCACCGGCCTTCCTTTTAGTTAATCAAGTCAATCGCTGTCACATGACGCTCAACAATTCTTGCAGACTTTTTCACGTTGAATAAAAACCCTTCTTTTGAGAAGGCTGCCTGATCAATAATTGTTTGCATTGCTGCATTTACTTCAGCTTCCGTTAAATTTGGTTTTGGATCATTGATATTAATCGTCATTGTACTTCCAGCAGCATTTGCAAATGTTAATTGTAATACTTGTGCCATACGCTCACCTCCTGTCCATTATTTTTGGTTCGTTAGGCCGTTACACTTTCTTTTTGCGTCTTCACAGATTCGATATAATCATAATCTGTTAATCCGACGATTGTTGTTGCCACAGTATGAAGCTGCTGTGCTGTTGCATTCACCCCCACATTGCGGAAAGTTGAGCTTTTAATAACCGGCTCATTAAATTCATCTAGGCCCGTTTGGTAGAATACCGTCAATGTTGCAGAAAGGAATCCGAATTCGTTCATGTTTATCACCTCCTTGCCCTATATATGTCACGATTTATTGAAAAAAGGGACAATGACGATGAAAAAATTTACAAAACCTTATATAATAGACATATTGAGTAAAAATTGAGGTGAATATTGTGGGCTTAGAAGGCTGGTTTTTATGGTTTATATTATTTTGGGTTGTTGTGTTAGTTTCGCTTATGGGGATCGGCGGCTTCTTTATGTTCCGCAAATTTTTAAAGGCACTCCCAAAACAGGATGGGAAATCAGATTTGGACTGGCAAGCCATTTATTTAGATAAAACGATCCATTTATGGGGAAATGAAGAAAAGGAATTGCTCTCTGAACTTGTAAGTCCTGTACCTGAGCTGTTTCGTCAAGTAGCTAAGGAAAAAATTGCTGGGAAAATCGGGGAAATTGCTATAGAGGAACATGCTACGAAAATTGATTTGGATTTAATTATCCGTGGTTATATTATCGCCTCCCCTAAACGCGACCATAAATTTCTGCGTAAAAAACTGAAGGAAATGGAAATTGATACAACGCACTATGACCATTTATTTGAGGCATAATGCGTAAAAAGGCTGCTCATGAAAGTAAATAACTTTCATGGACAGCCTTTATTTATGCGATGATTTGAGATTTTTCAAGCTTTTTATACTTGATGAGCATACCGATACGCCACGGTAAAATCATGGAGAACGCTAAAATGAAGAACATTCCCGCAAGCTCGCCTACATCAAAGCTTTCTGCAAATATTAATTTTAAAATAATCCGTAAAACCAATAATCCCACTAATATAAATGGAAACGCCTTTGATTGCTTCATATAGACTGCGTTATCCCGGATTTCAAATTTCGACGTTAGTATTAACACTACCGAAAACAGTAAGCCCAGTGCAGCCGCTTCTGCTATTTGAAGAGGTGCTACTCGAAATTCCTCAAAAATAAACATCAATGCTCCTGTTGACATGGCAAATGGAGGGATGAGTATTTTTTTAGTGGATACCGGCTTTTTTTGTGCGCGCAGTCGTATTACCATGACAAACGAACCCATGATGACGGCCATAATCGTCGAACCAATTAATAAATAGTGAGAAGGTATACTGTCAAACATCATATTCCTCCTCTTATGTTGACAAATAAGTATTACGTTAAGTTGAGAACATTTGATGCGACCTCTTTTAATTGCTCAGGCTGAAAAGGCTTTGTAATAAAATCTTTGGCACCACTTTCAATGGCGGTTTTAATTTTAGTTTGCTGACCAAGTGCCGTAATCATAATGATATTGGCATCTGAATGTTTAGCCTTTATCCGTTGCACCGCTTCAATGCCTGTCATAACCGGCATTGTAATATCCATCGTTACGAGGTCAGGCAATAGCTGATCATATAATAGAACTGCTTCTTTTCCGTTGGCAGCCTCTCCCACCACTTCAAAGCCGAAATCCTTAAATATATTTCCGATTGTAACACGCATGAAAAGCGCATCATCTACAACTAATACAGTCGGCATTTAACGATCACATCACTTTCAATAGTATAGCATGGTATTAAAAAGCATGGAACTATTAGAACCCTGTAAATCCGCCGAAAATTGGCGAGAAAATTGTAATAATATATGTCATACCATCGAAGAACAATAGAATTCCGACAGCAATCATAATATAACCGCCAACTTTAATAATTTTTTGGCTATGAGTACGTATCCAGTTCATTCTTGTGATGAAGAACGATAATGTAAAGAACGGAATGGCAAAACCTAGGTAATAGGCAATCATATACCAAATAGCAGAGTCTGGGTTCGTCCCACCAAGTGTGATGATCGCCATTAATATTGGTCCTGTACATGGTGTCCATCCAGCTGCAAATGCCAACCCGATTAACAACGAACCTAAATATCCTGAAGGACGATTTTTAAATTGGAATTTACGGTCCTTCATTAAAAAATTGACCTGTAATAAGCCGACAATCATTAAACCGAACGCAACAATTAAAATCGCTCCGACTTGACGTAATAAATCCTGATACTGGAAGAAGAAGTCTCTTGCAAGAGACGTTCCAAACCCTATTGCAATGAATATGATGGAAAATCCGAGCAGGAAAAATAAAGTATGTAAAATGGCGCGTCTTTGCATCATTCCCTTTTCGGTTTTGAGCTCATCGAGTGTCATGCCGGTAATGTATGACAAAAACGCCGGGTAAAGCGGTAAGGTGCATGGTGAGATAAAACTTAGAAATCCAGCACCAAACGCTAAGAAGATATTTAAATCTGTATTCATGCTGCATTCAATCTCCTTCATATTGATGCCTCAATCGTACCAAATTTTTCAATACATTACTCACTTTTTTAATGTGAATTTTTTTTGACAGCCGTGTGAGGTATATGTGAAACGAAGAAACGAAGTAATTTACCTTCTACCGAATCATATCTATAATCAGTAAGCTAGAATAAATAACCGATGTAAATAGTACTACAATGAAGATCGTAATCGTCTGAAATTTAATCGACCAGCGCCAGACGCATTCTTTTGGATAGACCTTTTTCCAACGAAGTGCCGCTTTAAAATTGATAAACCAGCAATGTAATGTCACTACCAACGAAGGTAAAGTATATAAACCAATCAAGATCATCACTTGCTGAAAAGGTGTCGTCGTATATTTTCCGTAACTAATTACGAAATATGGAAGGACAAACCAAAAAACGGATGTAAATAATAATACGATAGCTACCACTAAATGAAGCCATAAATATTCACTATGGACTTGCTTGTAATATTTTAATGCTGCTTCCACAATCATCACCTGTCCTGTTCTTTTTCATTTACTATTCCCACTAATATAGGCAAATGAAACGAGAAAAGTGATTGATTTTTTTAATGATGTGAAAAATTACCTTCTTACATTGGTGTGAAAGTTGAAAAAAACTAAAATGCGGACGTTAATTCGTACAAATCTCTGTTCGAACGTAAATTCCATTCCGGTTCAAATCGGTTAATTATAGCGTTTTTTAGGCTATTCATTTCCTTTTCGTTGTCCATAGGATAAATAGCAAAATGGACAGCATTATCTGGTAGCATTAACGTAATATTCGCATTCACATGACAATGTGTCGCTGTGCCGTCTCTGAAGCAGCCTTTCGCATAAATGTTCCCGATATGCTGATTAAAGCGTTCTTTAAATGTTCGTGCGCAAACCCCACAAAATTTCAGCTCATCATTGACGATAATCGTATATATCCCTTTTTGCTTTAGTAATTCCTCTTCCCCACTGACGATAAAGCGTGTATATGTAAGATCTCCGTAGTTGTTTAGAAACTGCTTGTAAAAGAGGTTCCCCTCATCTTTTAATCGTTTTAACGCCTTTCCAGCTGGTAAATTCATTACATGCTGTGCATGGCGGCTTACTTCCTCCTGCAGATGGTCGTATTTCTTTTGCAATGTAAGTTCATGCAACGTTTTTTTATCGAAACTTTCGAATAAATTCTCAACCCTCTGTTCTAGTACAATTAATTCCATTTTTGTAAATTTAATCTTTTCCCCTTTTACTTGAATTAGCATAGTAACTCCCCTTTCAAATAAATCCCCATTTACTTAAAATTCGCTATAAACTGACAAAATCCTCTAAAATTTTTGGTTGCATCTGTATTAGTACAATAAAAAAAGCGACTCGCTCTATTTGAACGAATCGCTTTCCCATTAAAAATTCTCTTTATCAAATATTTCAAGGTCGATAATACGCGCACCTTGTTTTGTAATAGCCGCTTCCAGCTCATCTACTGTAGACTGTTTAGCACCTTTAGTCAAAGTCATGACAACACGGCGCAAATAGGTAGTATCGTCATCTAACGAGAACACACAATGTAATGGCCATACCTTTTTAACTGCCGTCAGCACTTTAATTAATATACCGTCCGTATCCGGCAGTGCAACGGTAATCGCACAGCTGCCTGTTCGGTAGCCCCATGCTTCTTCCAAAAGCTCGAACACTTTTGAATGGGGTAAAATGCCTGAAAAGTTCCCTTTTGTATCAACTACTGCTAGATATGGGAGCTGTTTAATAGAATGGAACACTTCAAAAAAAGAACTGTTTTCATGAATGAAGGCATCGGGCTCTTCTGTTAGAATTTTTACCGGTACTTTCATATCGCCCTCTTTTAATTTATGTTCGAGTAATTCTACCTTATAAATATTGCCGATAAATTTTTCGCCGGCTTCGTCCAACACAGGAATGCATCGATAGCCATTGTCATTCAATTGACCGAGTACATCTGAAATCAGGTCCGTTTCTTTCGCATAACTTACGTCTTTCTTTTTAACATACTTTTGTTTTACAAGCATTGTGTTACCTCCTTTGGTGTTCTATCTATTATTTTAATAGTAGAATCACAATTACGGAAGTTATTTTTTGAATATTTTGTAAAATAAAAAGCTAATCACCAGAACATGGGGTTGTTTTTCTAATAAAATTTCATTTGATTGATTGGTGGGCTGCGGCAAGACAGCGCTAACACTGCCTTTATTGTCGTTTGCGAGGCCCACCAATCCCAAAATTTTGCCCTCGTTATATAGTGAAGTAAAAAACACCTAATCAAGCCGCTTGTGCTATCGCGAGGCGGTAATTTTGTCATCCCCAACTTATGGTGATGAATCAAATAAAACTATTTGTAAAGTTCATAATAAATATAGGCATACGCTAAATCGAGACATTTTTGATAGTTTGCCAGATTATTTTCCTTATTATTAACCGAGGCAAAATAGATGGCCTCCAACACACTGCCGTTCCTTGGGTATTGCTCGCGGATTTTTGCAAACACCTTTGCGCACAGCTCATCGGTCTCCTGTTCCGATAATTGGATGATATAGCCGATTGTCGACGCGTCGATTCGTGTGCTCGTAATAATCTCTTGCTTCATTGCCTTCATCATTTCGTCATTGATTAAATGAAGGATTTCACTAATGCTTTCTTCTTCACATGTTAATATTTTGCAATCCACTAGAACTAGTGTATGCCCATCATTTTCTACATTACTCAATAAACACTTTCCTGCAAGTTTAAATCGTGATAAAGGAGATAGGAAATGCTCATCCTGTTCATACTCATTGTCATAGGCAGCTTTAATATACTTTTCCATATAGCGCTTGTCTGTTTCAATTTTCCGGTAAAACAGCGCATGAAATTGTTCCATTTCCCGAGAGATGCTATCCTCATTCAACATTTTATATGAGTCGGTAATGAACGTATAACATTCCTGAACTAAATCTTTATTTCTTTTTAAATTCATGCAGACGATGAGCACTTCATGCAGCAACTCTATCGCTGTTTCATATTCACCTTTTTGATAATGTATCTTCCCCCGTAGTACACGGATATGTAAATCAATGCGGGAATCCTTTTCCACTTCACATCCAGTAAAATAGTTATTATATAAACTTTCAGCATACTGAACTTTATTAAGTTGTAGTGATATTTCAATATGCGCAATAAATCGAGTTATGAAGTATCGCTCATCATATTCTGACCCCATCTTAAAAAAGACTGCTGGGAGTTTACTCAATTGCCATAATACATCACTCGGCAAAACATCCTTCTGTGCTGCAGTATAGTTGTTCATTGCGATTGACAGGACGGAATAATTTTCGAATTGAAGTGCATAGCTACTCGCAATTTTATAGTAGTTTTTTGCCTTTTCAAAATCCAGACTAAAATAATAGCAATGCCCAATTACTAAATAGAGTACAGCTAGACACTCTTTTAAGTTGTCCTTGAAATAAGGTTCTTGATTCATTAAGTATTGCAACAGCTTCATGTTGTAGTCGTGAGACAATATAAATGGCTTACTCTCCAAGAGTATAAAGTCATTGATTGTTTCAGCATCGCCTTTTTGAATAATGTATGTAAAAATCGATTCAAAACCCTCATATTGTGCTTCCTGCGATGGGAATGGCTGTGATCGATAAATTTCTAGCTCATGTATTGTTTTCACACGTTCTACCATAGATTTGCGGACCTCCTATTCTTTTAAACTACCGGCAGCTCAAATAGCTCTCTTTTTGTAATTGTAAATTGATCCATAAAACGTATTACGTTTAATTTCCGATCAGTATAGGTCGCTTCATGCTGTTCTAGGTATCCCCGCATGCTTTTAATAATCATAGTCTCAATGAGGACAAGTTTTTTCGGGTAATGCTCATAAGTTGCAAAGCGATCATTAAATAGTTGCTTCGAGCTGTTTTCAAATTTCATGTAAAAATCGCTTTCTTCTTTCGGTATGGAACTGAGAAGCTCGCTTAAAATATCCATAAACAGATTTACTGTGAGAACAGCTGCCATTAAAGCATTGGTATAGGAACCGATTGTCGTTTTCTTTAAACGTTTAAATTTCGAACTGATCAGGACTTCATTTAGCATAAAATTTCTTAATAAATAGTGGAGCGCATGCTCGGAATTTATAATAGGAACTTCCTCGAAATAATAGTAAACCCATAAATCACTTAAACTAAAATTAGCGAATGATAAGGAATGGAAGTCTGGATGAATTAAGTGATAAAAGTAATCATAGTATTCAAGTCTTGAAAATTGGTTCCGCTGTTGCTCATTTAAAAGAAATAAAGAGTTGGATGCTTCAAAATATTTCAACTATATATCACCTCATCAATCATTTTATTCCATTATAATAGGTTTTTACTAAAAAAGTGAAATTTATTCCTAAAAAAAAGACATACCAGAAAGTAATAAACTTTCTAGTATGCCATATAATTAATACGCTAAACCGAATAGCGCTTTAATATGTGTCATATAACGAACATTTGAAGCTTCTTTCATCAGTGAAGCTGGTAATCCTACTAGTTGCGTATTGTTAGCACCAATTGTAGCGATACCGTCTTTACGTCCTAAAGAACCTAAAGTACCTGAGTTTGTGAATTTGAATTCTTTTAAATCTGCGCCTTTAATTTGAGCGAAGATGTTATAGCCTGCTACTTCACCTTGCTGCCATGCAACTTGTGCTGTTGGTGCATAAGTTGGACGGTCGCCCGGGTTAGGAATATGTGCTGAAGCATCACCGATTACAAATACTTCTGGGTGAGAAGTTGATTGTAGGAAATCGTTGATTGTCGCTTTACCGCGATCTGCTGCTAAACCAGATTCACCTACGATTGGAAGTGGTGCAACCCCACCAGTCCATACTAATGTATTAGCTACGATTGGCTCACGGTCTTTTAACTGAATTACATTTCCTTCTACACCTGTAACAGGAGTTGACGTGATAAATTCAACACCACGTTTTTGTAATGAAGTTGTCGCACGGTCGATTAAGTTATCCGGGAATACTGGTAAAATTTTTGGACCTGCTTCAACTAGCTTGATTTTTAGGTCTTCGAATTGTACACCGTATTTTTCCGCTACTTTCGGGAAGTGGTCAACGATTTCACCTACAAGCTCAACACCTGTTAAACCGCCACCGCCGATAACGATTGTCGCGTCTGCTTCATCTTTAGTTTTAGCGTATTCTTTAATACGAGCTTCAATATGCTCGCGAATAGCGTTTGCTTCATCAACAGATTTTAATACGAAAGAGTTTTCCTCTAAGCCTGGGATACCGAAGAATCCAGTTTGGCTTCCTAAAGCAACTACTAACGTATCATATTGTAAAGTTTTGCCGTTTGAAAGTGCTACTTCTTTATTATTTACATTAAAGCTGTTCACTTTAGCGATTTCAAGGTTAATATCTAAGCCTTTGAAGATTTTTTCAAGTGATAAAGATACAGCGCCTTCTTTAATTGTTCCACCTGCAAGACGGTGTAATTCTGTAATAATTTGATGTGTTGGGAATTGGTTTACGACTGTAATACGCGCTTCATTCGTAGTTAAAAATTTGCGAGCTGTTTGAGCAGCTAATACACCGGCAAACCCAGCACCTAAAATAACGATTTCTTTAGTTACCATGATCAATATCCTCCAATAAATAGATTATGCAATTATTTCGTTTCTTTACGTTCAGCTGCTACTTGTAAAAATGCATTTGCAAAACGTAATGCCCCTTGTACTTGAGGGTCTTTCAACATTTTTAATAAGCCAAATACGCCTACTGTTTCATTGCTTACTTCAGCACGGTCTTTCGCTTCAATTGCAGTTTGAGCAATAGATTTTGCTGTTCCTACTACTGGGCTTGCCATTTCAGTAACTGCAGCTACTGTATCATTTTTTAGCGTTTCATCTGTTGCAACACTTGATGCGAAATCATACGCTTTTGTTAATAAAGTTGTCATTTCAGCTAATTTCGGTAAATTATCTACCAAAGTAGTCAATGAAGCCTGCACCTCTGGCTTTAATAGTTGGTCTAATACGTCTAATTGTTCTTGTGTAACAGACACTTTTTCTACCTGCTGATTATTCATTTCTGACATAATAACTCTCCTTTGCCAACACCAATATTTTTTCTAACGAAAGTTCATACTTATTTGTAATTCCTTTCACATACCCATTCATTAAGCAACGATAGCACAAAGAATCACTTGTTACAATTAGAAAAATGAAATAAAATTAGGAAAAATAAAATAATCGAATATTCTGTAATTTGAACCGATTAAAAACTTTTATTTTTATGTATTTTAAGAGATATTCTGTGATTTTTCGGGTTGAATTATTCTTTTATATTTTATTTTAATGAAGTATTTTTTTGCGATAATTTTTTTAGGTAAATAAATTTATGCAGTAATTAATAAGAAGAAACTTATAAAAGCGGAGTGCTACAACTTAGAAATACTTGCGCAAACATCTTAATCCAAACCGGAAATGAGGCGGAGCAATGTATTATAAAGAGTTATATGTATCCAATGAAAGTAAACCGTTCCCTGCGACGATTCGAAATTATCGGGAAGAGGATTTCGCTGAATTAATCCGCATTCAAAAAGAATGTTTCCCCCCTCCATTCCCCGAAGAATTATGGTGGAATACGGAGCAATTAAAAAATCATACTGCGCTATTTCCAGAAGGTGCATTGTGTATTGAAGTGGAAGGTAAACTTGCTGGCTCTATGACAGCCTTGCTTGTCGACTTTGATATGAATGCACCGCACCATACATGGGAGGAAATAACAGACAACGGTTATATTAGAAATCACAATCAAAACGGCAATACACTTTATGTAGTTGATATTTGTGTAAGTCCTGTTTATCGTAAGTTAGGCTTAGGAAAATGGCTCATGTTATCGATGTATGACATAGTCGTCCATCTCAAGCTGGAAAGATTATTAGGAGGAAGTCGCATGCCCGGCTACCATCGTTATGAAAATGACATGACACCGGAACTATACGTTCAGTCCGTAGTAAACGGCGATATACAGGATTCTGTCATTTCCTTTTTACTGCGCTGTGGACGAATCCCTGTCCAGGTCATAACCAATTATTTGGAGGACGAAGAATCCTGTCATTACGGTGTGCTAATGGAGTGGAGAAATCCGTTTAAATAGGTGTATTACTTAAGCTATTTTTTAGTGTTACTTATCATCTCGACTCTGTTTCCAAAAGGATCTCTAAACTCAAAACGTTCAAAATTGGGAATAGGCACTGAATCTAATATTTTTATATCATTTTCAATCAATACTTCTTTCCAATAGGATACATCTTCTACCTCATATGCTAAATGGGCTTTCGTTGATAATCTGTCAAAACCATCTTCTGTTCCTACATGAACTTGTGTACTACCAACTTGTAACCAAAAGCCCCCTCTTCCTTGAAGCGAATCTGGCTTTTGAATTTCTTCTAACTGTAAAACATGGCAATAAAAATTTTTTCCTTCTTCTTCGGCACCTTTTGGTATCGTAATTTGAGCATGATGTAATCCTATAATCATATATATATCCCCCTAAGTATTAAGACTAATTTTATTATATGTAATATGGTATATAAATAAAATTATGGGTTATTTATGAAAATCCATAACTATTTCTTATAAAGTGTGAATGCCCTCTCTAAAATAAGGGAAGGCTTTACCGTTATTTGAATGATGTAGCTCATTTCTAGGTTAAATAAAGGAATGTTTTACCGTTATTTCAAATAAAATCATGAAATTACATGTTTTTTAGGTCAATAGCGGAAATTACTTCCCTTATTTTGATTACTTTTTATTTTATTTTCGAAATAAGGGAAATTCCTTCCGCTATTTATCTCATTACACACTTCAATCTCCTCCACCATAACCATAACTACTCATTGTCCATCCTTCTAAAATCAAAACTCAATTAATCTAAGCTATTTTATTTATTCATGACATTTTCTATTTGATTTTCCCTTTAACTAGTCCTAGAAGTCATTGGCTCGGAATAAAATGCAAGGAAATCATTTTCTTGGGGGGCTATTCATGAATTCTATCTTGACGTATGTCTTTTTAGGCGTATCTATGGCTGCAACAATCGGACCTGTTAAGACCGTTTTATTAAATACGGGTTTGAAGAATGGGTTTTTTCATGCCTGGTTTTTTAGTCTCGGTGCCATAGTAACCGATATCATCTATATGTTTGTTGTTTATTTTGGGATTGGACAATTTATTGAATCGGAATTATTGAAAACGATACTTTGGTCTTTCGGCTGTTTTGTCCTTTTGTATACAGGTATAGAAAATCTTCTATCGCTACATAAAATTGAGATGGATTCAAATACCAAAAAAAGAACACGTCTTAGACAATCAATTATGTCCGGTTTCTTCATGTCGCTGCTAAATCCGCTAACGATTCTTTTTTGGCTTGGGATATATGGCTCCATCCTTGCAAAAAATGCGGGTTCAACTACAATCTATCAAATCATAATACTTAGTATCGCCATTTTAGTTGGTATTATTTTAGTGGATTTTCTTATGTCCTTTTTCTCAAGTGTCGCACGAAAATTATTATCCACGAGGCTTTTGAAAATCGTTTCCTTCGTTTCAGCCATATTAATGATCGGATTCGGACTATACTTCGGCAAAATGGCTTTCCAAATGTTATTTTAATGCATGCGGACAACACTTAAATTGTTATATGAAAAACTTGTCAAATAATTAAGGCGCATAAAATACCCGAAATGAAACCATACCTTATAAATAAACAAATTAGTCGAGGTGTGGTAATGGACAAAAGTAAGGCTCAAGTAAGTGTCTGGTGTATTGTCAGTTTAACTTCAATTCCTCTTATCATGACACTGGGAAATTCCATGCTTATACCGGTGCTCCCGATACTCGAAGACAAGGTCGGGATCACATCATTTCAGTCAAGCATGATTATTACAAGCTATTCTATTGCAGCAATTTTCCTTATACCTGTAGCAGGTTATTTATCAGACCGATTTGGAAGGAAAATGGTAATATTGCCTAGTTTAATCCTCGCTTTAATCGGTGGTCTTATTGCCGGGTTTGCTTCCTGGAAAATGGATGACCCGTACATGATGATCATTATTGGTAGGGTTATTCAAGGAATCGGTGCGGCAGGAGCAATGCCGATCGTTATGCCCCTTGTAGGTGACCTATATCAGGATGATGATGAAAAAATAAGTTCGACGTTAGGAATAATTGAAACGTCTAATACTTTCGGTAAAGTGTTGAGCCCCATTTTAGGTTCAATATTTGCAGCTGTTTTATGGTTTCTGCCCTTCTTCTCAATTTCAGCGCTTAGTTTAATTTCTATTTTACTTATCTTTTTCTTTGTAAAAGTCCCTAAAGAAAAAGATGAACCTTTAAAGTTCAAGGAATTTTTAAGTAATACAAAGGAAGTTTTCAAAGAGAAAGGAAAATGGTTGTATACCATATTTTTAAATGGTGTACTCGTTATGCTGATATTATTCAGTATGTTATTTTTCTTATCCGACAACCTCGAAAAAGTTCATGATATAAAAGGTGTTAAGAAAGGTTTTGTTTTAGCCATTCCACTTTTACTATTGTGTATTTCTTCTTATGTTTCTGGTCGTAAAATTAAAGGCGACTTGAAAAGAATGAAAAAAATAATTGTTATTTCGTTAATTGCCATGTCTACAAGCATTGTTTTCGTAGGTTATACAAGCAAAAAACTCATTCTTTTGCTTATAGTAACAAGTATAGTCGGAATCGCCATTGGTGCCCTCTTGCCTGCACTTGACACAATTATTACAGATAACATCAACAAAGAATTAAGAGGCACAGTTTCTTCTTTTTATAGCTCAGCGAGATTTATCGGTGTTGCAGCCGGCCCCCCTATTATGTCACTCGTCATGAAAGACTATCTCAATGTCAGCTATATTGTGGCAGGTGTATTAGGATTCATACTGTTATTTGTTGTCTTCAAATGCATCAATGTCGAGGAAATCGAGAAATCCAAAAAAGCAACATAAAAAAATAAGGACCTGACAGCTTTTGCGGCTGGAACGGTCCTTAAAATTATTGAGATTTCAAACTGAACAGAATAAGGGAAATGCCGGCAAAAAGGCATATTATCCTAGTCAATGAAATTTTCTCTGCCAGACCTAGTAGAGCTAGTCCAGTCGTAACGATTAGAACAACCGGACCTACTAAGGCTAACATTGTATTGATATAAAAGGCCTTTTCCAAATCATTGAATTTAAACATTAAAGCAGCAGCCGTCAATTCAATACTTCCTGAAATAAGTCTTAAAATAATGATAATAAGAAGCGCCTTTTCAATAAATGGAACCACATCCCCTGCTATTATTCATTCATAACATATGCAGCTAACCTCGAATTTATATTAACTTGAGACCATTCTCTTTCAAACAGCATCTTCCCATACCAATGAGCATTAATCCCATTCCACAATTACATATAATTCATATATCGTGTACAAATAATTCTCTTAAAATATAAAAATTTCTCGTTTATATAATAGAATAATTAGTTCATTTAATTCCAATTAATGTTAAAATATTAGCGGGTAAAGCCAATATTACCCATCAATAGGGTGCCCTTATAAATATTCGTTTTAGCCATTCATCATGGAGAAAGAAGGTACAGTAGTTATGTTCAAAAATTGGACGTTATTCGAAAAGGCTTGGTTAGTCGTTTCAACAGTCATCATCCTCATTCTTAGTATTTTATGGGATGATACGCTTCTAGGAACGATTTCATCTATAGCCGGCATTATTTGTGTTGTATTAGCAGCGAAAGGGAAAATTGGAACATATGTAGTCGGTGTTGTTCAATGTTCGACATACGGTTACATTGCTTACGGCTATGGATTATATGGAGAATCCATGCTGAATCTGTTATTCTATTTACCTATTCAATTTATCGGATTTTACTTATGGTTTAAAAATAAGAAATCCCCTGATGAAGCTGCATACGGGGAAGAAATTTATGCGAAACGGTTAACAACGAAACAATGGCTTTATACAGGAGCGGGAATAATTGTTGCCTATATTTCCTACTCGCTATTTTTATCAAGAATTGGCGCAAACTTGGCGGGTCTTGATGGTTTGGCCGTTGTCTTATCGGTAGTAGCTCAAATTTTAATGATTATGCGCTACGCTGAACAATGGATTTTATGGATTGTCGTCAATGTCATTACGATTGCTTTGTGGGCGATTATTTTAGTACAACAGGGCGGTAATGATTGGACAGTATTTGTCATGTGGTGTGCATTTTTAGTTAACTCAATTTACGGGTATATTAACTGGATTAAAATTAGCAAGGCGCAAGGAGCTGTATAAAATTGAACTTCGGTGTACCAATCAGCGAATATAAAAATAAAAAAATCGGTTTATATGGCGGTAAGTTTCTACCATTCCACAAAGGACATTTAAACTGTATTTTTGAAGCGCAGTCTCTCGTAGATATTTTGTTCGTTGTCGTTGGTTATGATGATGTCTATGATAAAAGCTTATGTGAGAATACAGGCTTTGAATGGGTATCGAGTCGTGTCCGTGAACGCTGGATTACGAAAGAATTGAAGAATTTTAAGAATATACGTGTGATTTCGCAATATGAAAAGCGCTCGGATGATTACATGAATGATGATTCCATTTTTGATTCGCACAAAGAGCTGCTATCTAAAATTGGCGGCAAAGTGGATGTAGTGTTCAGCAGTGAGCACGAATACGAGGAGTATTTTGCAAAATACTTACCTCAAGCAAGGCATCACATTATTGATACTGAAAGATCAGCATTCAACATTTCTGCAACGGAAATTAGAAAAAACGGTATTTTTAATTCTTGGAATTTCTTACCGCCCGCTGTTCGTGAACATTATGTAAAACGTATTGCTATTTGCGGCATTGAATCAGTCGGTAAGTCGCATCTTACTAAAATGTTGGCAAAGCACTTCGAAACTAATCATTTGGAAGAGTATGGTCGTTTATATTATGACGAAATCAATGGGTACGCCGATATATCTGAGCCATCGGACTATGCTGACATTGCAGCAGGTCATGTCCATCTGATGAATGAGGCCAGCAAAAAGTCTAATAAAGTGTTGATGGTGGATACCGATTTAGTTTATACACAATTTTTCCATTTCATGGAGACCGGTGAGTATCACAAATTGGTTGATACGATGCTAAAATTGAAAGTAGAGAAAATCGATGAATATATCTTTATTGAACCCCACAACTTCCATGAGCTGGACGGCACACGCAGACCGGTTACGGATGTAGAGCGACAGAAGCGTAATCATCTCCTAAAATCGATATATGAAATGTATGGCATTACACTGAAAATTGTCGATGAAGTAGATCGAAATAAACGGTTTAATCAATGTAAGGAGATCGTAAGAAGCAGTATAACGGGGCATTCATAAGTTTTACGCGGATTTTTACATTTCAACAACGGCTACTCCCCCGTAGTCGCTTGTTGAAATGTTTTAGTGAAGCAAAATAAGCGGAGATTTTTCCGTTATTTGTTGATTGGAGCCGTTATCGTGCGGAAATAAGGGAACGTTTTACCTTTATTTGAATTAAAAGCGCTCATTTTTTTGTATTTTGATTGAATAAGGGAAATTCCTACCGTTATTTTGACCGTTTTTTATTTTATTTTCTGAATAAGGGAAATTTCTCCCTCTATTTCATCAGCTACCACCCCAGCCGGTATGAACAGCGCCTCTTAATGTACATGCATATCTGGGTCAGTGCATCCCTTCCCGTAGTCGCTTGTTGAAATATTTTAGTAAAGAAAATAAGCGGAGATTCTCCTGTTATTTGTTGTCTGGAGCCGTTATAGAGCGAAAATAAGGGGAGGTTTTCCGTTTATTTGAATTAAAAACTTTCATTTTTCTATTTTTTGAACGAATAAGCGGAATTTCTACCGTTATTTTGGCCTTTTCTTAATTTATTTTCTGAATAAGGGGAATTTCTCCGTCTATTTCATCAGTTACTTGCCCAGCCTTAATGGAAATGTAAATTATTTAACTGCTATCCAAATTGTCCATCTGTCTTTTTCCACGATGTTTTGATCAGACGAGATTGCCTCATCTATATACTCAATTAATAATTTTAATTCCTCATCTGTTAGTTCATGTAATATACTTCTTCCTGTTCTCTCACTTAAGTCTTTTAGTAATTGCGCTTTATTTGTATATTCCTTTCTAGTTTCCCATAACTTAATTTCCTGAACCTCTGTAAATCCAACATCCGTAAGTGTTTTTATGACAAATTCACTGCTGTATCTCCGTTTTATCTCGCTCTCAATTAATTGCGGAAACCGTTCAAAAAAATATCCCCTTATATGACTCGGATCTCCCTTTAATAAACAATCTTCCGGTGTCCGGTCCTGGACGATATAATTTCCTTTTTCAAGCAACAGTCTATAGGCCTCTTTGAAGCACATTTGTAAATCCTGTATATGATGGATTAACGCTCTTTCCAAAATTAAATTGTATTCGTTACTTTCTAAATCAGTTTGTAGTGCATTCCCTAGTCTGAATGAAATGTTTGGATACTCGGCACAATTTTCTCTAGCAGCTTTCAGTATTTCCTCTGAATAGTCGACCCCTGTAACAGACATTACGCCCATGTCAGATAACGCTTTCGAGTAAATCCCCCCACCGCAACCTATATCCAATGCTTTAGGAATATTATTAAAATTTACTAACTCCCCCAAAGCATGAATCCATGAACTATCTGCCTTTCGAGTTGAATAAGAATATCTATTTTTTTCATTATGAAAATCAATCCCCACTATAATCCCCCCTTCATAACGCCAATATGAATGAAAGTCACTTTTTCAATAAATTTACTTTCCTCCGTTGTTTTACTTCAGACTTAATTTTAATCCTTCATGTGTTGCATTAAAGCCCAACTGTTCATAAAACCTTAACGCATCCGGTCTTCTTTTATCTGTCGTCAGCTGGACCAAGTGACATTCTCGTTGTTCTGCACGTTGGATTGCCCAATTAATTAGCTTAGACCCAACACCTTGCCCTCGTACAGAAGCTGCTGTTCTGACTCCTTCAATTGTCGCTCTCCATCCACCTTGATGAGTTATATACGGAGTAAAAGTAATTTGTAGGACGCCAATCACCTCATCGCCATCACAAGCCACAACTAATTCATTATTCGGATCTATTGAAATCGCATCAAATGCTTTTCTGTAACTAAGAGGAAGTGGATCTTCATAGCGCTCTCGTTTACTGCCTAATAAATCATCCGCAAGCAAGCCCACGATTCTTTCTAAATCCTTTTCAGTAGCCAGTCTAAACTTTAATTCAGTTTCCATTGAAATCCCCCTTATTAATCTTCTGTACGTATAATACTTCCACAAAAAAAGCGCTGAATCCTTCTCGGACCAACGCACTAAAGAGTATTCGTACTTATTGAATTCCAGATATTAAAATTAAATCATAATTAAAGAAAGTGTAAATGCCGCGCTCCATACACATCCTAAAACCTTTTGATTATGTATATTTCTCCCGGCCTTTAATTTTTCCAAGAGCTGAACTATGTTAAGAAACCATAATACCGAAAATACAATAGGTACTAAAAGAAATAAATCTTCAAATTTCTGTCTCCTTTCGTTATGAATAATTAAATTTTTCATTAGTTGACGATGAAACTATGGTTAACGCTTGTAGTCGGGCTGTTCCAACTTAATAGGATTCGGATTACTGAGTACCCATTGCACCGCCAGTTCGCATAGTCTTTCAACTTCATTACTCCCATTTCCTTTAGGAAGGTCTTTTACTAACGCTTTAGCCTCCAAAAGTTTAGCCGGGGGTAATGGCGTGCCTAAGCTAAAGTAATGATCTAAATGGTTAAGCATTTTACGAAATTGATTATCCCAGTTGACCCCACCATTATCCAATATTTCATAAGATACTTTACCGGTAATACGTATCACCTCACCCTGTACAGTTTTCGCATGCCCCTCGGAAGGAATTAATAAATCCCAGAGTTCATTATGCTGCGCCTGCCATCCTTTTGCTGTAACGGTTATTGGAGAGGAGCCATCGTGAGTTATCCGTTTCTCTACCGGTAGAACATCAAATAGTTCATAAAGATGTAAAAGTGCCTCATCTGTTTGATTCAAAAATTCCGGATTAAAGCCTTCTCTGTAAAATTCAAAGTCATTTCCAATTCGCTTAATAGAGTCTTTCATTTTCTGCGTTTTAATTGCTCCAGCTTTAAGCAAGATGTCAGCAACTTTCGCCATATTGACGATATCTATGTTTCTACATACCGACAAAGCTTTTTCTAAAGGCGTCTGTCTCATCTTATTTTCTGCATTGATATTTGCTCCTTTTGCAACTAATGTGGAAACTGCATTTGGATTAAATGAACTAGCTGCAGCAAATATAGGTGTTTCGTTTTGATAATCATTTGCTTCTATATGTGCACCTAACTCAAGAAGCAATTCTGTATTACCGCGCCAACTTTTTGCATGGTTATGTAGAGCTGTTCTACCGTAACTGTCACTAGCATTGATATCCGCCCCCTGTTCTACAAGCCAGCGAACCAATTCATCGGGTATATTGAAAAAGCTCAAAGCAGTTGATTTACTGTAACCGCCACGGGCATCCAATTCGCAATGCACAAATACTTCTTTTAATGCTGAAATATCGCCCACTTTAATTAGTTCATCAAAATTTTTCGGTAAAGTTTTTTTCTTTTTTCCCATTCTGGCTACTCTCCTATAGGTCAGATTTTTCAAAATTACTATAAGCAGCTCATTATTTATAAAATGCACCGCCCTTATAACTTAACGGTGTCCATCTTTCCTTGCTTGTATATAACCATTATATACGCAAGTACCATGCGTGGATAAATCCTTCACTTCCAATCATTTTTGCCAATGCCTTTACCACGGTATTCTGACAAAACGACTAAATCCATAATATTAGCTGCCATTATTTGATCGGATATTACTCTAACCATTCCAATCATCCGATCATTATCCCATACAGTAAATGCCCAAGTTGAATTTTTAAAGATGAGCGAGTATTTTTCTTTTTGCCATGAAGGAATATTTTTTGCCCATCCAGCATCTTTAAACAAGAATTCAACATCGTCAGCAGGAACTCCTTCAGTACCTTCTCTAATTACTAAGCCATTAAAATATTGATACATACCATCTCTCCTTTGATTATATAGTTATTCTATAAAAGGATAATTAATCTTTTTAAACATGATATTATTTCATAATAAACTATAACTTTTCAAATATTCAGTTATTTCATCGTAATATGTTTCTGTCCAATGGTAAGGTTGTAATTGATTTAGTGTTTTAAAAATAATTGCTTGTGTATTGTTAGAGATGGCACATTGAATTTGTGGACCCCAGGAAAATAAACGTTCTTGACAGATTCCGAAAGGTGAAAGAACTTTTAATTGTGCATGTTCATCTTCTCGTGCTAAACAAATCACACGATACAATACGAAGACGCATTTCTTTCTTCAGAAATGCGTCCGATTGTGGAATAATATATTGATAAACTTAGTTATTAATTAAAATGACTTTTCAAAACAAACACATTGGTGAACACGTTTATTATTTTTAAATTGGTCAATATCTCTCCCAACATAATGGGTAAAAGCATTAACTAAATATAGATTGGGCGTGTTACTTTGAATTTTATGATTCATTTCGTTTCCCTCAAAGTAAACGTGGTAATAAGAATCCACGATTTTAAATTCCATTTTTCCATACCAGTTTTGAACCCACAAATCATCTCTTGTCCATGCTTCAAAACGATTTAAATTCATTCTTTTAGCTTTAGTTTCAGCAGCATGAAGTAGTTGTTGCCCTATTCCTTGTCGAGAGTAATCCGGATGAACAGCAATGTGCCAAATCATTCCACCTAATCCTTCTCCTCTTGAGCAAACTGTTCGTTCTTCTTTTTCATACTCCACATCGATAAGTCCAACGATTTGACCATCTAACTCTGCGACTAGCTCAATGGCAGGATTTTTATAGTATTCTTTCTTGTTTAGAACATTATCAAAATAGGCTGTCTGTAAAAATGCAAGTGTTCGGCATCTCACCCATCCAGTTTCATCGTTAACTCTATAGTCTCTAATAATCACTTTGACCTCCGGATTTTTGGAACCACGTAGTTTATAGGGGAATTATACGCCCATCCCTTAAAATAGATTAACCCCATTAAATTTGTTCATGATTTTCATAATATACCGCCTCCCTCTACTAATAATTATTCAAATTTTATCAGATTTTCCCAAAACATACACTAATAAAATTGGGAGATTTTGCTAGATAGTTTATTTTTTAAAAGAATTATTTATCTAAATGTAAAAATTTATTAGCTAAATTAAAAACTATCCAACGGCAATACTGGCTCATTATCACTATATCTTGAGTAAGACCAACCATCATTCGAAACTTTCGTACATAACTTATCCTTACAGTTAAAAATATAAGTTTGCTTTTCAGTCTGGACAGATATTTCATAATGGTAAATAGAAGAAGGTTCAGATACATTAAATCGGCTTACTCCTTGTTTGATTGCATAAATAGTTTCCCTAGAAGCAATTTCCTGATACTGCTCAGTTTGAAGTACCATTTTAGTCATTTCTCCTAAAATCACTTGGTCATCCAAGTTCGCTGTATATGTACTTGTGATAAAACTAGTAATCCCCAAATATAAATTTAATACTATGCTGATGAATAGTAGGATAAATATTCGCTTTGTTTTTTTCTGCATAAATGCCCTCACTTTGTAAATTATTTAATTACATACCTGACATTCCGGCTATAATTATAAAAGTAGTCCATAAGAATCCAATTCCTAACGCCAAAATCGATGATATTCTAAGTGAAATAAGTAAAGAAGAAAAATATTTTTGATCTCCTTCTCTTTTTTTAAAAGAAAGCGCAAAGAACACACACCCTAATACTCCAATTAAATATGTAAATGTAACACCCACCCAATACCAAGTTAATCCATTACCCCAATACGCCATCTCCTGAAATTTAATGCTGAGATAGAATACTCCAATCGCACATACCAATGACATGAACGTATACAATATTTGTTTATTCACACTTATTTTCAATAAAATACACCTACGAATCCTATAATTTTTCTGTCGGTAATAACCCTTTTTAAAACTTTTTATATTTTTAGTGTAATTATACACTTTACGAGTCGATTTTCAAGGATATGCTTTTCTCTCTTAAATAAAAATAGCACCTTCCTTGTAAAAGGAAAGCGCATAAATATAGTCGGAAAGGCATTAGCTATTACGTGCCCTTGTTTTTCAGCTTCACCCCTCGACCAAATAACCAGCCGCGTATAGGGCATTTAAATTCTCTTGGTGCATTTCTGCATTTCCTTCTTTCGCTATTACCACTTCTCCGAAATACGGTTTTCGATACAGATATACGAATGTAGAACCACACTTACTAATATAGGCATTTTTATAAATATCTAAGTGATACCCTAACTTATTCAACAGTCGACCATCTACAAAATCATTTACTTGCAACATATTTAGTACCAACATGCCTAGTTCCCCCATTCCTTGTTCAATTTCCACAATCTAGGTGTCTTCGCAAATCGTCTATCAGCGAAAACGGATTCTTAAATAGAATTACGTTGCGGAATATCATATGCCTTTAATAGCTTTGCAATACCTTTCAAAATTTGATGCTATTGCATTGTTGATTTTATCGAGCAATTATAAACAGTTTCTATATACATACCCAGTTTTTGCAGAAAATAGGCAACCCTTATGAATAGTTGATCTAGCCCTATTGCTATAAAAATACGTAAATCCTCTTCAAGTATCGCGCCAATAGGGGGCTTAACAATTTTGTTGTTCTTTAATTAAATCTAAAAGGCCTTCAGGAACAAGTCGTAGTTCACCGTTTTGAAACCTACTTATAGGCAATCGCATAATTTTGAAGATGTTCCCATCATCTTCCTTTCCTTCAAATAACGCTTCGGTATAAAAAGTTGAATCAACAAAGTAGGCATCATATACTTGGACAATTTCATGACCTACTTCTCCGTTAAAAGTAAATATATTCTCAACTGTCCCCAAATAGTTAAGATTAAAAATTTCGGTGTCAATTTCTTCTCGTACCTCTCTTATTAATGCTTCTGCGCTTTTTTCTCCGTATTCAATTCCGCCTCCTATAGGACGGTAAAAATACTCACCTTTTACTAGATCATAGCCCTCTGCAACAAGAATGGAATCGTCTTTTTGAAATATACAAATAACCAGTGCTCGTATTATCTCTTTTTTCATAGTAACCCTCCAAAATGTTAATCAATAATCTTTAGTTGTTTCGATTCACTGACGAATAATTCCTTCTTTTATTCCACTTTATCGATCATTAATAAAAACGAGCGCGATTTCTTGTTACAGAATCGCACCCGCATATTGGATAAGAATTTTCATTCTGGAACCTTAAATTTCAGGCAAAAGCTACTTATTTATAGGAAATACAATTGGGTCAATTTCGTATGGTGCCATTACAGGTATCAGTGGTCTATTTCCATCGCTGTCTGATTTACCAACTGTTAAAACATGAACGGTTGGTGTAATTGTGATGGACTTTGCTCTATTATCAAAATCACCCAGAGTTAATCTAGGAAAGCTTACATTACCGGGAAAATCAGTACTATGACCAGAATCTCGATAGTGAATGAAGTTTTGTTTATTTCCTAAATCATCTGTTACATTATATTCAATAAGTACACCTCGGAATTCATCATCTTCCTTCGAAACCAGACGTTCATCTACCAATTCCGATAAATAAAATGTACTCGAGATAGGCGTTTCAGTCATTTTTAGAAGTGTAATTGCCACCCCAGTGTCTTCTGTGTTGTAACCGGCTCCGATTAAATTTTCCGTTTCGCTTTCTAAGGCTTGTAAAGCGAATTGATAAGACCATTCTCCAGAATGTAGTTGTTTCCCATTATTCAAATTTCTAACTGCGTTCCCTTTCCAAGAAACATTTATTTTACTTGGCTTAGGACCTTTGATTAACTCATATACATAAAGAACGGCATACTCATTCTCACCAATTTTTTTAGTTAAATAGTTTTCAGAGTAACCATTATGTTCATACGCTCCGTTAAATTCTTCTACTATGAAATCTCCTTCTAAAATTGGTCTTTCTCCTAGATCCTTTTCACTTTCAATTGTATATGCTATCGTTACATTTTCACCGTCATAAACTGCATCTGTTAAGGTTATATTTATACCCTTACTTTCTTTTGAAACACCTATATCAGTCGAATAATTGCTAAACTCTTCAAAAACATAACGATCATCTTCATTAAACAATTCAAAAACACTACCGATAATTGGTAACTTGGCAGCATAGGTTGGAAATGCAATACTTAAAGTGAAACTAGAAGCTAACAAGAGGGATGCAGCAACGGCTATATTTCTGAATAAGTAATTTTTCTTTTTGCCTTTCAAAACATTTCTTTTAATTCTAGCCTTTTCCAATTCATCTACATCCATAGGTTCAATGTCCATTTCGATTTTTAAATCGTTTAATTTACGATAAAATTTTTTCAAGAGAAAACGCCCCCTAAACGTAATTGTTGAAGTCTTTTTTTACCACGATATAAGCGATTATCAACGGCTGCCTTTGTTAAGCCAAGCTGATGAGCAATTTCTTCATTTTTCATATTTAAAAAATATTTCATAATGAAAATGTCATGATCTACCTGATCCAATTTTTCCATAAGTATTAATAATTCATCCAGCATGTACTTAGAGAAAAATTCATCCTCTGCCGATTTCACTTCCGAACCATTCACGGTTAATTCGACAACCTTTGGTGAATTTAATGATCTCCTTTGTATATCAATCGCTTTAAATTTGGCAATCGTACAAATCCACTTACTAAAATCCTCTTGGTCACCTTTAAACTGCTTTGCATTTTCAAATGCTCCTAGAAACGTATCGCTTATACATTCTTCAATAAGCTGCGGGTCCTGGAAGGATATTAACGCATTATATATAATCGCTTTCACAATCCCGATATAATGGTCAATTACAAATTCAAGTGCATCTTCTCTTCCCTTCTTAAAATACTTGATAAAGTTCTCACTCGTAATCTTCATACAATTAACTCCTTTGTCTTTGTAAGGGCCCTACACTTAATACATCGTATAAAACTAAAATAATTCTCATTATTCTAAATTATTTATTTATAAAAAACTGAAAAGGAGAGAGATATCGGGCAATGAAAAACACTTTCCTTATTTCAAGGAAAGTGCATGATTATTGACCATTAGATTCAGTGTGCGACATGCAACTCAAGCGTTACAATGAAACCGTCCCACCAAATATCATTGTATGTATTAAAAGAATCGTATGTAATAAGACTCAACGGAATTCGTTCGAGACTGTCCTTCTTCTATAAATCGAATTTCAACTTTACTATCTCGGCAACTTCTTCTGCACTTAAATTTGTATTGTTAATCTTGATATAATTTTGGAATGGAATTTCACCTTCTAAAGAATTTAGTCTATGTTTCTCCATGGTGCTTTTCAAGTCATTCTCAGACCATTCAAGGTCTCTTTTTTTAGGTTTGTGCTCCAGCCTATTTGGGGTTTTATTGCGATCAAGTCTCTCGTCTAAGTCAGCTTCCAATTCTACATAGTAAATAGTGCCTCCTCTGGACTCGAAAAGCTGGGAAAGTTGCTTAACATATTCCCAATCCGACTCCTGATCAAACAGCCAGACGTAAGTAAAGATCATTCCATATAGATCACTTTTTGAAAACTCTTCAAAAATCTCCTGACGAAATAAATTTACTAATCTTTTCCCTTCTTTTGTACTATAATCAAAAAAATGAGTAACTAAATCAATCGTCATATGGTTATGAAACAGCTTCAAATCTGTAATTTTAGCCAGCTCCTGCCCAACTGTCATTTTACCAACCGCCTGTGGTCCAAATATATGAACAAGTTTCATAAACTGCCTCCTAATTAATATTAAATAACTTTAGTATTGGCTCATTCAGCTCCAAACAATAGTCATTTAGTAATTAAATTGTAATATTTTCATCTGTGACGTAAATCACTTTTTCATTCGCCAAAGCGACACTTAAGATACGATAATCATCATTTACCCAATTCGCTTCAAACAATAGTACTACGTATCTTTTTTCTTCCGTGCCACCTAGTTCTTCTTTCATTACTTTATGATAGAGATTTGAATCCGTAACTACTCCATGAAGTTCTGTTTGTAGAGCAATTTCAAAAAGCGCGGTATTTTCTATGACATCTTTAGTATTTTCGAAATATTTAAAACTCGCTGTATAGTCAGTGTCGTCATGACATTCATTCTGATATTCAATAATAGACTGTATTATATCTGGGGTTATTCTATCTAAATTCGATAGGAAAAACTGATATGCTTGACAATGTTGCTCGTTGATTTCATCATCAAAAGTTATTTTCACCTTTTTTTCTAATCCTGAAAACTTTATCAGTCCAATTGCTTCGTATTCCTCAAATTCATTTATCTCTAACTCTCCGAATATAGGGTGCAACAAATCCATAAATAAGTTTCCTCCTTAACACGAATAGATGTTTCTAAAATTAAGCTTGTGAAATATTACGATGGATATTATATTTCAACTTTGACATCATGATTTGAAAAAAGATTGAACTTTAAAAGCAACTTCTCTCGGTTTTACATTAAAAGACGATAACATGTTTATATCTATCCAAATAGGTAAATATATTCCTCTGGTTCTCTCTTTGTCTGTATATTCCTCCCCTTGTCCCGTTCCAAATGTTCCATTAATGATTTCAGATAAGAAAAAGTATTGCGTTCCATTATATTCGATTTTTGCTAGACACTCATTGACCTTTACTTCTACGCCCAATTCTTCAAATGCTTCTCTTTTAGCTGCTTCTTCTGGTGTTTCGCCCTTTTCTATTCCTCCACCGGGAAAAACATAATAAACAGAGCCATCTCTAATTCTTTTAATTAACCCAACCTTATCTTTTTCTATTATTACTACTGAACCTCTATTCCGCATATCCGTAACCTCTTTTCATTCAATTCTAAAAAATCCCTATCCTTAAATGAAAACAAGCAAGCGATGTTGCTCTCTATGTAATTACAACTACTAATGTTTAATTTGGGGACGTTATTTTATTTTCATGATTAAGTTTCTGTGCTTCCCATTCTTCTCGCAAGATGCCCATTCTAATAGAATCATAATATTCCCCATCATAATAACGAACTTTACGAATACGAGCTTCTAATTGCATACCTAATTTTTCACCTACACGAATCATCCGTTCATTTCCAGACCATGTAGTGAAGCCAACGCGAACTAAAGGCATCGAATTAAATAAATGATCAATCCACAGTTTTAAAGTACGGGTACCAAGCCCTTTTCCCCAGTCTCCACCTTCGTAAAAAAGGATACCCATCTCTAACCATTTTGATGGTTCATGTTCCCAGTAGTAAGAAACAGTTCCACACAATATACCATCAACCTCAATTACCCAAACGTTTGATTGATTCACCCAACCGCTACCGATGGGTAAAAATTCATCGAATGATTTTGTTTCGTGAGGATAATAAGGAGCATTCCATTTTTTCCATTCTGGCTTTTCTTCATTGTATTCCAATTCCCAAATACGAGGTAAATCCATTTCTTCTATCGGTCGAATGATTAAGTTTTGATCTTTATACAAGTTACATTTCCTCTTTTCTTATAAATTTGTTCTTCCACTTATGAATTGAAGAGAAGTCCTACTACATTCCACATTATACCATTTATTTTCCTTTCTTGGTCCAAAACTGGGAATGGCAAAATTAGGAAAATAAGATTTTTTAATAAAGTCTGCTTTGCTTTAGAAATGAAGCTATAAAATATATTAGTTCCGCTCTCTGCCGTCTAGAGATAGCACAAGCGGCTTGATGGGATGTTTTTACTGTGAAAGTAATTATAGATTATAAAGTATTGGATTACTTTGAATTGGAGTGGTTAGTTTGTTGGGGGAAGACAATTGAATTGCGTAATGAGATAAATAGAGGAATGAATTTCCGTTATTTTAAAAAAAACATAAAAAACAGTAAAAATAAGGGAAGAAAATTCCGTTATTGACCTAAAAAACATGAAATTTCATGATTTTATTTACAATAGCGGTAAAATGTTCCCTTATTTATCCTAAAATGAGCTACATCATTCAAATAACGGTAAAATCTTCCCTTATTTTAAATATTATGGTTTCCTAAGCATCTTTTGATCAAACGCCATCTAAAACAGTTAACAGTGCAATTGTTATACAAGATATCATTATTGTAAATGCTCCTGTCATTAAGTAGACATTTACGTGAAAATCCTTATCGTTACGGGATTTATCAATTATTAGGGCCAAGTTCAAGCAAAAAATAATCGCTAAAACTGGTGTACCATATACAGCCATGAAAATAAAAAACATTGTGACCTCCAAATTGCTATGTAATATTTTACAATTGTAGCATAATGTTTTTAATACTAAAACCAGTGTAATCACTTCTTAACGCAAAAAAAACGCTCACCTGTTGATCAAGTGAGCGCTGTAAATTACGGGCTTTCTTTTACCTCAATTGGTTCATTTGTGCCTTCCTGTTCTCTCGTTTTATGATAAAGGATTGTTATAACGAGGATAATTCCCGAGGCAATCCATATTGCTTTGTATTCTAATGTCGTACTGAAGTAGGTTCCAATTAAGGCTCCACCGATAAAAGAAAGGATGATAGCTGAAAAACTTATAAATTTTTTCATAGCTTCTTTATTCTGATTGGCAAACGCCTCATAGGAAGCTGAAGATGCTGTTCGTAAATTACCTGTCGTAATTGTTGAGTTATAGCTCCATTTCCCAAGTTTATTAAAGGTAGCAATCTGTAATGAAGACACAAATGCCACGCTTATTGTAATGATCATATTAGGAACACTTCCCGGTAACCAACCGACGATAAATAAAATCACACATTCCAACGCCAGAACAGATCGTCTATGCATATCCAGTCGGTCTTTCATATGTTCGGCAACTAATACACCCGCTATAAAAGCCACGAATGGTGGGATATTTTGAAGTGCTCCGTTATATTCCGGACTCGCTGCTCGCACTGCAAACAAGACTGTATTTCCGGTTTGTGCTGTCGCAAATACACCGTCTCTGGTGATATACGTATAAGCATCCAAATATCCCCCGACTAGAGCCAGTATCATACCCATAACTAAAGAATTCGGTGCTAATGAGTACCACCTTTTCGTTTTATCCTTCATTTACTTTATCTCCTCACACAAAATGCTCTAATAATATTGGGCAGGCTGAACAACATTATTATTTAATTGGCATTATTCCACATGCAGGTGCTAATTATTCGAAATAGAGTTATTAACTAAATCAAATAATTATAAAGTGCAAACTATGCTGATGACAGTATTTAATATACCGTTCATCGTGTGTTCATAATTAGCCTATATACTAACGCTATCAACAATATTAGGAGGCAATTTTATGAATTTAGCATGGAAAGAAATAAAGAAAAATAAAAGCAAATTCTTCATCTTCGGACTAATTGTCCTTTTAATTAGCTTACTGACATTTATGATTGCAGGGTTAGCAAACGGATTATCTCAAGATAATGCAGCACTAATTAAAGAGCTACCAGATGGACAGTTTTATATGACAACCGAGGCAGAAGATAACTACGCCCTATCAAGAATATCAAGTACACAGCAAAAGGAGCTTCTTAAAAAGTATCCAAATGCTACGGCCCTTTCAATACAAATGGGTATGTTCCACAATGCTGAAGGTAACCAGCAGAGTGTGGCTTTTGTAACAACAACCGAATCCGATATCTTCCCTAAGGTCGCTGCAGGTGAAATGATTGTAGATAGTTCTTTAAAAGAAGAAGGGTTTAAAATTGGTGATATTTTAACAAGTAATCAATTTAGTGGTCAGTGGGAAATTGTTGGTTTCTCCGAACAAACCAAATTTAATCACGCAGCTGTAGCCTTTATTCATCAAGAGGATTTCACAGAAATGTACCGGACAACTGATCTTCAACTACTGTTTTTAGCAAATGAAGAGGTAGAAACAATGGATGGCTTAACTATGTATTCGAACAAAGATTTTTTAAATACGATTCCTAGTTATTCTGCTGAACAGCTTTCACTTAACATGATTATTTGGTTTTTAGTTGTGATTAGTGGCATGCTATTTGCAATTTTCTTTTATATGATGAACGTACAAAAAATTGGTTTATTTGGAATTTTGAAAGCAATTGGAGTAAAAACAAGCACATTATTTATCATGATGTGGACGCAAATGCTCCTTATTTCAGCAATTGCTTTAAGCATTTCCCTTTTGTTAAGCCAATTATTTCAAAACTTTGCTCCACAAGGTATGCCCTTCCATTTAACACTGAATACGACCTTATTATTTGCTGCAATATTTTTAATCATTGGCTTTTTCGGAGCAACATTATCAGGGCTTCAAATTAAAAAAGTTCAACCTTTACAAGCAATACAGCAAGGAGAGATATAATATGAGTTTTTTTACTATACAGCAACTAGAAAAATCATTCCCTATCGGAGAAACAAATGAAATGATTTTAAAAGGCATTGACCTGTCACTTCATAAAGGTGAAATCACAGCACTTGTCGGGGCTTCTGGTTCAGGAAAAAGTACTTTATTAACAATTGCCGCTGGGTTACAATCTGCGTCAAATGGACATATTTATTTTAATGAGCAAGACCTAACAAGCCTTTCTCAGGAACAGCTTCGCCAAATGCGGGCCGAACAATTTGGCTTCGTATTTCAGTTTGCACACTTAGTACCGTTTCTCACAGCAGAAGAGCAGTTATTATTAATGTTAGATGTTGCAAATAAGAAAAAAAATAAAAAGGATGTCGCTCGTGTATTAGAACTTGTAGGCATGACACATCGAAAAACAGCGTATCCTTCTTCACTTTCTGGTGGTGAAAAACAAAGAATTGCAATTGCTCGTGCCATCATTCATGAACCAAAAATATTATTTGCAGATGAACCGACAGCTAGTCTTGATTCAAAACGTTCCAGTGAAGTTATGATGCTTCTTCAAAGTTTAACAAAAACATTAAACTTAACAACCTTACTTGTAACACATGATGAAGAAATGCTTCGTTATGTTGATAAAACTGTACACATGAGAGATGGTAAAATTCTGGTTGAACAGCTAGCATAAAATAGATTTCAAAAATAATTATTTAAAATAGCGCAGCTTATGCTGGGCTATTTTAAATAGAAGTTAGGAGTTTAAGCGATGACTACCATTTTAGTTGTTGATGATGATCCGCATGTACGCGATGTCATTACAATTTACTTTTCTAAGATAGGTTATCAAGTCCTGAATGCAAAGAATGGTATGGAGGCTCTTCAGCAGTTGAAGATGCATACGATTACAATTGCAATTGTTGATGTGATGATGCCCTATTTAGACGGATATGAGCTTACTAAAGCTATTCGCAACTATTATAATCTCCCTGTCATTTTATTAACGGCCAAGGGACAACTTGAAGATAAGGAAAAAGGGTATGTAGCTGGAACGGATGATTATGTCGTAAAGCCTGTAGATCCAAAAGAATTACAGTTTCGTGTAGAAGCGCTCCTTCGTCGTTACGAAGCAACTACACCTTCAGCGACTTCCCATTTAGGTCCACTTACAATTTTATATAAAAGCTATGAAGTCATTATTAATGAACGTACATTATTGCTACCTTTAAAGGAATTTGAGTTATTGGCCTTTTTAGTCAAACATGCTACACAAGTGCTAACACGCGAACAAATAATTGAGGAAGTATGGGGTATTGATTATAGTGGTGATGAACGGACGGTTGATGTACATATTAAGCGATTACGTGCACGACTCTTAAAATTAACACCGCGAATCCAAATTAAAACCGTTCGTGGTATTGGCTACTCCATAGAGGAAATTCAATGAGATCATTATATGCAAAATTTGTCATAACAACGGTTGTCATTATGGTATTCAGCAGCATAGTGGCCTTCTTTTTATCCAATCTGTATTATCAACAGTCCTTAAAGCCTCAAAATGATGAGAAGACAACACTACTTGCTGTAGAATTGGCAAATTATATTGAAACTCATCCAGAACTTGAGTTACACGAGTATTTACAGCACTCGGCATTACTCGGGTACCATATTATGGTTTTTAACCGTGAATTGCAATCTACTACATTTCAGGATCCATTTCGTGACACATCTATTGAAGATGCAACAATTCAGAAGGTTCTAGACGGTACTATTTATCATGGGATTTTACAATTTCCCCATCAAACATTTGTGACTGGTTTTTTTGCAAATGAATTAAAAAACTCAATCGGTGTGCCACTTCAGTATCAGGGTGAGACTTACGCATTATTTGTAAGAACGAATATAAAGTTGTTATTTAATGAAATGCACTTTTTATTTGCCACAATATTATTATTAATGATTATCCTTAGCATATTACTTGTTTTATTATGTACGAAGTTAATTGTTAAACCGATTACAAAGTTAACTGAAGCTACCACTTCTATTGCAAAGGGACAATACGATATTAAGCTCGATATTAGAAGACTTGATGAACTCGGACGATTGTCACAAAGCTTTATGCAAATGTCAAAACAGCTTTCACAAGTTGATGAGAAACGTAAAGAATTCATCGCTAATATTTCACACGATTTCCAATCACCTCTCTCAAATATTAAAGGCTATGTCACATTAATTGAAAAAGAGCATCCAATAAATCAAAAATATATTAATACAATCCATCATGAAATTACTCGACTGTCGACTATGACGAATCAACTTTTACAGCTCACAACGCTCGATCAGCAAGACCTGCCTTTAAAGGCTAAATTATTTTCAGTAAGCAAACAAATCAAACAGCTTCTGCAGCATTATGAATGGCAAATTCAACAAAAAAATTTAATGCTTAGCTATTCTCTACCTGAAGTACAGATCTATGCAGATGCTGGATTGTTATATGCGGTGTGGGATAATTTACTATCAAATGCGATAAAATATACAAATGAGTTCGGGTCCATTGATATTGAACTTATAGAACAGCCAGATACTGTAACTATTACATTTGAAGATAATGGCATTGGGATTAGTGAACACGACCAACAGCAAATTTTTGACCGCTTTTATCGGGCTGATTCATCACGTACACGCACGATTGAAGGTATAGGATTAGGGTTATCAATAGTAAAGAGTGTATTAACACTGCATAATGGAACCATTCATTTTACAAGTAAACCAGGAGTTGGGACAACCGTGACAGTGACCGTGCCAAAAACCATCAAGTGAATACTAAATGCTCAGCCTCCTCCTAATCCTTAAGATTAGGAAGAGGCTGATTCTGTACTCAGAAATGAGTAATATTCTCGATGAAATCATTTTAAACTAAATTTACAAGATAGTATGTAGTAATTCTTTCATTCGCTCTTCAAAATTAACATGACCCCAAAACAGCATGGCATTTTCGATACCTTCCTCTGCAGCTAAATGATGAACTAACACATAACCGATATAATAACCAAGGCGAGTATAACCAAATGTCTGACCGCCATTAATTGAAAACCACTCCTTAAATATTTCTTTTGATGATTTATGCATTAGGTCTTTTTGAAAAGCTCCTATAATCTTTGTTTTATTTTCCTCACAGAATGATAGCCATTCTACATCTCTTTTATAAGCAAAGTAAATATCCTGTTCAACTTTTACAACCTCCGTTGATAAATAAGTGGCAACTCCCTCTTGCAAGAGCCATGTTAAAGGACTTGTCCATGATATATTGGCAGCATCGATTCCACTATAGGTAGTGAATAAGTGGTGCGTTGCATGTCCTAACTCATGAGCGATAATCACCTTAAGTGCATCTTCATCAGCTTCCAATTTTTCAACGCAAAATGCAATCTGAGGGTCCATCGAACGATACGTATAGGCATTTGACCCACCTAAACCGACAAAAATATAAACATCTTTTGTAAATTTTATTGGATATAAGTCTTCATATTTTATCGTAACTTCCGGAGTTAAGGAAGCAATTTTCCGGGCAATCCATTTCATTTCTTGAATCATTCCCGGATGATGAACTAAAGCTTTTTCAAGTTTCATCTCTTTATTAAGACAATGATGTTCAAAATAATAACTGTAAATATCTAAATTTTCACTGAAATAATTTTCGTAATAATTCTCGGTAGGTTCATATGAACTTAAAAACGGGTTTGCAATATCATAGATTTTCACAAAATTATCTCCTCTCTGGTTTTATACTTATCATTTGTACAGATTGGCATTTTTATAGCTTTGTTTATAGAAATCAATTGTCTTTAACCAAGAATCCTTACTAGCATTATTTGTATCATATTTATTTCCTTGATTATAACTTTGTATGATATTGGGAATCCCTATTGAATGTCCGGCACCTGGATAAACGATGTGCTCATACTCATTTGTGCAATTGAACTTTTTTAACCTATCTATTGCGATTTTTGATAATCCTGTAGTATCTACATCATCTTCTTTGCCAGTAATGAGTAATATCGAACCATTTATCTTTTCAACCGGAATCTCTGCTTTTTTAACCTCAACAGGATTGGATGCTAATGCTGCATACCACTCCCCAAAAGGATTTCCTTTTCTTTCGTTCCACATTTTCATACATTTAAGTGCGACATCAATAGGATTTTTAGGGCTTAAATAAGGAAGTGGTTCATTATTATATAACCATGCAGGTGGCAATTCATCTTTATCAGACCATGGGACAATACCGCTAAACGCTACAGCGAATCCATTTAATGCAACGACCGACCGAATTTCAGAAAATAAACTTGCAGATAAAAGGGCCAGTTCAGCCCCTTTGGATGTCCCATGAATTCCTAACCAACCATTTGCAACTTTATCTTGATTTTTCATCCAATTTATAGCTATTTCTATATATTCAAGTGGGATATTTACGCAATTTACCGGCAGATTTTCTACCCCAAAATACGCTAAAGCTAATACAGAATATCCATGAGCTGCGAGTAAGGTTGCAGGATATTCATATATTCCACCTTCTGACCCTCCTAATACAATAATTCCTAGTTTTGGATTCGTATTTTCCTCATAAAAAAATGTGCCAACTAAACCATCTTCTCTTACTGGCTTACGCGTTATATGCTCCGCTTGCCATTGTCTTGTAATAGTAATCTCATCAACTACTTTATTATCAATTAAAAGAGTTAAAGTAACTGTTTGAGGACTTAAGGGATGATTAATTTCGTTTGGACCAATATCATAAATTTCGCCCATAACTTCAAGAGACCAAAATAATCCCATTCCGTCTACGCCTGAATATGTACCGGATAAAGGTTCTTGTTCTGCTAAATTAACCATTCCTTCTGCATTTGCCCTGAACTTTGCATATGAGCCTAAATAGTATTGCTTTATACCATAGGAAATTCTTTTCGCTCTAATTTCAATTTCCTGATGAGGATTTAAATCAATAATTCTTATGTCTATAGATGAATCAATCATTGATATTACTTTATTTACTTTAATAGAAGGAAACTTCCCACTACCTGACATCTTCATACCTCCACATAAATGTAATTCAAACTAGGGTTTATTATCGGCAACAAACTAAGAGAATAATTCAAGTTTATTTTCATAGATCTTTATTACAAATTATACCATTTAATATCACTAAGTATAATGATAAAGAAGCGGTAAAATAATGAATTTTTGAAGTAGGAAGAGCCAAAAAAAGGATAAGCCCACTATTACAGCTTATCCTACGCAATCCCTATTCAGTTAAATGTAGTTAACTCTTGTTTAACAGCTTGCAAAAAGTCTTCCTCAAATCTATAAATGTGTTTACCTACTGTCTTTCCTAATGGTATGACGTCCGAAATCATTCCTTCATTTAAAGGTAATGAGTTTATAGAATTTATCTCTCTAGGATTATCTACTAAGTGATCCAAGGGCGTATTGGTCTCTATTTGAGAAAATAACTCTTTTAATTTTGCTTTTGGAATTTCGTCTTCTGCCTTATTCATTACAACGTTCATTAGATTTATTAGGTTTTCATGATCTAGATAGAACCCATCTGTCGCAGCCATCATTAATGATATAACCTGTTCCCCGTTAAAATAATGCGTACCCTTTTCGAAATCAAAAGCTGCCTGTGTTACTCCTCTTAATCGAATATCTTTTTGTATTTCATACTCAATCCCATTCATCGATTCAATTAACTCTGAAACGGTTTTTAAATCAAGCACTGCATAATAGTCAATAGGTATATCTAAAAACTTTGAAACCGTCTTTTTTACATTTTCAGCATCGCCAAAAGAATAGGCAAACAACAATTTATCATAAAAAAATGTTCCATCCTCATTCTCCGATATCGGGGCATAAGTATCATTAGGAAGCGAGACAACTTTCATCAACTTTTTATCTTTATTATAAGTAAGTAAAAGATTAAGGTATATTCGATTATCCATAACTTCAGACTTTACCGTAATCAACGAAGTAGAAAACTCAGCTTCCAAGGCATTTGTTGCAACACCTTTGTTCGATTCTTGACTCAAATTGCTACTGTTAGATCTTTCAATTAAATCCCCGGAAAGCATCGATGGAAGAAACAGAATCATACATAAACCTACTACCAATAAAGATACTGTTATGGGAATGAATTTATTAAAAGAAACATTCTTTTGGGTATGATGATTCTCATCCTGTTTACGGATTTCTTCAAATACTGCATTACGGTCTTCCTTCGTAAATGACAGGTGTTGATGAGACGAATTATGAATTTTTTCTCGTAATCGTTTATCTTCCATGAAGTTCTGCCTCCTTTAACATTGATTCTAATCGTTGCTTCGCTCTTCTTAACCTGGTCTTTACGGTATTAACCGAAATATCCAATACATTGGCAATTTCCTCTGTCGATAAAGAATCATAATAATAAAGATACACTACTTCCCGATACACCTTTGGAAGAGAATAAATCGTATCTTTTATTTCTTCATTATTGTATTTATCGATCACCTTTTTCTCAGTGGATGGTAATATAGACTTCGCTGTTTCATTGATAAAGCTTTTTACCTGCACCATTTTGTAATTCCAGCTTTTCAAATAATCTTTACATTCGTTAATTGTTATACGATAGAGCCATGTTTTGATTTGTGCGTCGAATCGAAACGAATCAATGTTTTTATAGCATTTGATAAACGTATTTTGTACAAGATCCTTCGCAGTTTCTACATCCTTTACATAAGAAAATGCCAACCGCACTAGCTCATTGCCATATTCAATCATTATTTTTTCCAATAGAAAGTCTTTTTCCTCCCTGTCCAATTGACTCCCCCTCCCTTTCAACCTACTTCAAATTCTGCTATTAGACGATTGTCAATTCATATTAGGTTCAATTTTTTCGATAAATTATATTTAATTACATTATTTAGCAATCTATAAAGTGATTTTAATATAATTTGTAATAAAAAAATATCTCCCCTCTAAAAAATAGAGGAAAGATAATTTTTCTGGGTTTATCGTGCAAATACTTTTGACAATTTTATAGTTATTCCCATTACTTTATTGGTATTATCTGTTAAAATCAATATAATATTTATAAGGGGTGTCTGAATGAGCAACAGTTCTAACTATTTTAAAAAAATAATTTGGGTTATAGGATTAACTATACTAGCAAAATTAAGTTTTGATTTAAAAGTCCAACTGCAAAAAACCGCCCAAATGGAGTACAATATTGTACCTGTTCTTTGGTTTGATGTGGTCAGTGCACTATTACTTGGAGGTTACATCTCTATTCTGCTTGTGCAAAAATGGTCAGTAAAAATTAATCATGCTTTACTATGGTGTGTAGCGACCCCTTGTTTAGTACTTCTATTAATCTATCCAACGCTAACAACGTTGGCAGTATATGAACTTATACCGGAAAGCTTTGCGTTTAGTTTTATTGCAGCTTGGGTGTTTAAAGTAGCTATGACTTCCCCAAACGTAGTAGGCATAGTTGCAGGAATGACATTGGCATTAAGCATTTTTAGTAATCAATCCAATCGGGCCAAATAGAGATTTCAGTTTACTTAGACTTAGAAAGGCTTTTAATCATTTCAAATGCTATACATAATGTAAACACAAAAAATACTAGCGCAAAAAATTTGGATACAGTTTGTTCCCTCACTAAAAACTGTGAACATGACAGGTACATAGCAAAAGATAAAAGAATAAATGCTAATACTTTTTTGAAATACTGCATGTGCTTAACGTTTCGCAATACGATTAGGATCATAATCGATATTTTTTTTAATTTTGTTTAGATCCTTTTCTATTTTGGAAATAAGCATATGTATCTCTTCATTTTCTGAAGCGGTAAAGTTTTCGCCTCTTTGTATATTTAAAATCATCGTTTGATTAATTAACCTCAAACAAGATTTAATCAGGGCTAAATCCATTTTGATTGCTTCTTTACTTGTGTCTAATCCATCCATTTCTACCACTCCCTACCACAAATTATATACCATTATATAGTAGGAGTGTAAAATGAAGCTAGAATTTATAAATCTTTTGATAAGCGAATCATATCTCTGCATTGTATTCCATTCTCAAAAATCTCTTCCTCATAATGCTTAATGAAAAAGTCAAAATCAATAGCGATTATTCGGAAACCACATTTTTGATATAAAGCTAATTGACCAATACTGGAATTCCCCGTACCGATCTCGATTGTTTTATACCCTTTTGCCTTAGCATTCCGGATGGCATCAGTTACTAATAATTTCCCAACGCCCTCTCCCTGATGGACTTCGGCTACTGCGACATTGACTAATTCCACAGTTTTAGGTCTTGTAGGTAATAGCACATATACACCTACAACTTGTTTTTCATTTTCGGCAATAAAACAATCACCTCTTGTAATATATTCTTCCACTATAGTTTCTGAAGGATCCGCCAATAACAGCAACTCCATCGGGATTTTATCTTGTTTTTCGAGTTTTCTTATATTCAATGTTGAGTCCCCCTCCCACCTATATTTTTTATAGAAAAAAGCGCAAATTCCTGCTATAGAATTGCGCCAAATGTTTTATCTTCTTATTTTCCAGTTTCACTAAATTGCTTAATGCGCTCGCCAATTTCGTCACGGACCCGCTGAAATTCGGACCATTCTTTACCGGCTGGATCATCAAATCCCCAATGTTCTCTTTTAACATGCGGTGGTGTCACAGGACACTTATCTACCGCGTCCCCACACAATGTCACGATCAAATCAGCATTATTTAAAATTTCAGGATCAATGATATCGGATGTTTGACTGGAAATATCAATGCCAACTTCTTTCATTGCCTTCACTGCATTCGGATTTAAACCGTGAGCTTCGATTCCTGCACTTTTAACATCCCACTTTTTACCGAGATATTTTTTTGCCCAACCTTCCGCCATTTGGCTTCTGCAAGAATTACCTGTACATAAGAAATAAATTGTTTGTTTCAACCTAAATCCCACTCCTTTTAAAAAATTAATAATGTGATATATAGCCCAAGTAGCGTAATAAATAGAATTGGGATAGTTAAAATAATACCTGTTTTAAAATACGTTCCCCATGAAATTTTGACGCCCTTTTGAGAAAGAACATGGAGCCATACTAATGTTGCAAGAGAACCGATTGGTGTGATTTTCGGTCCTAAATCAGATCCAATAACATTCGCGTAGATTAACGCTTCCCGGATAACACCAGAAGTATTCGTTTCAGCAATCGCTAATGCATCGATCATAACGGTTGGCATGTTATTCATAATGGAAGAAAGAAACGCGGCAATAAAGCCCATTCCAATCGTTGCAACAAATAATCCCTGATCAGCTGTTGCCTGAATAACACTAGACAAAGAATGCGTCAACCATGCATTTCCTAAACCATAGACAACTACGTACATCCCGATCGAGAAAAACACCACATTCCATGGAGCACCTTTAACAACTGATTTCGTCCGTACTGCATGGCTTCTTCCCGCCATTAATAAAAAGAAAATAGCGATGCCCCCTGCAATAATGGAAACGGGGATTTGTGTGAATTCACTTGAAAAATATCCAATTAGCAATACCCCTAGTACATACCACGAAAGTCGGAACATTTTTATGTCTTTAATCGCTTCTTTAGGCGTTCTTAATTTAGATAATTCATACGTACCTGGAATACTTTTTCTAAAGTATAATAATAGGACTGTAATCGTTGCGATTAATGAAAAAAGGTTAGGAATAATCATTCTTGATGCATACTCCACAAATCCTATATTGAAGAAATCCGCCGATACAATGTTGACTAAGTTACTGACTACGAATGGAAGAGATGTTGTATCCGCAATAAATCCACTCGCCATTATAAATGGAAAGATCATTTTTTCGCTAAATTGCAGATGACGAACCATTGCCAGCACAATTGGCGTCAGGATTAAAGCAGCCCCATCATTCGCAAATAATGCCGCGACAATAGCCCCTAAAATACTTACATAAACGAACATTTTGATGCCATTGCCCTTTGCAGCCCGCGCCATATGTAGTGCTGCCCATTCAAATAAGCCAATCTCATCGAGTATTAACGAAATAATAATAATCGCGACAAAAGATAAAGTAGCATTCCACGTAATACCTATTACTTCGTTTACATCATTAAAATCCACTACCCCGACCAATAAGGCCAATATTGCCCCACCACAAGCTGACCAACCAATATTTAATCCTTTTGGCTGCCAGATGACGAGAATAAGTGTTAATAAAAAAATCGCTGTTGCTAGAATTGCTGTAATCACTAAATATAACCTCCATCAATCACGGTGTACAAACTTATTTCTAATTAGCAACAGGAATTGCTTGTATCCACTTCCACACAACAAGTAGTAGATTCTATTTTATGAACATCACTATCAGCTTTTGTATAGAAAAACTCCCACTCATTTCCGTCTGGATCTGTCACCCAGAATTTATCCTGCACAGCATAACAGCATGTAGTATCCATTTCATCACGTGCAAAAAAGCCTTCTTTTTCTAGTCTTTCCTTATGAGCAGTAATTTCCTCGCTCGTCTCTACTTGAAATCCAAAATGATTAACTTGATTTCCTTTCACTTCATCACGAACATTCAGTGTAAAATTCAGTCCCGGAGTATCAAGCAAGAATTTAGCATAATCTACTTTCACCTTAACTGGTGAAGCTCCAAAAACTTTTTCATAAAACTCAATTGATTTTTCAAGATCCGTAACGTTTATACCTACATGTACATATTTCATATACTTACCTCCAATGTATTATTAATCAAAAAATTTTGATTTAAGAAACAAAAAAATTTAACAGCAGCTGCCTTTTCCAGTCTTTCTAAATATGCAGCACAGCTCTTCTGATAATAAATTGTTTACTTCTTTATCATTTAAATCATAATAGCTCCATGTTCCTTTCGTTTCTTTCGTAATCAAATTTGCATCCAAAAGGATTTTGAGATGATACGATAATTTTGATTGGGACATGTCAAATGCTTCGGTTAAATCACAAACGCAACTTTGGCCACGTTGGCATAACTCATACAAGATTTCCAGTCGCTTTTGATCTGCCAATGCCTTAAATTTCTTTTCATATTGCTCAAACTGAATTTCCAATAAAGATATCCTCCTTCATCAATTTATTTTGATATATTAATTATAACCAAAGCAATTTTGTATCGCAATCATTAAATCAATTTTTTTTGATGAATGAATCGGAACTTAAAAAACCTTTAATTTGGTTAAGTTTATGTGGTAAGTTTATATTTCTTAATATATTCTTAAGAATTCTTATCAGTTTTTATTAAGTTTTATGCGCTATGCTTGGATTAAAGGAGATTTATTATATGAAAAAACTAATTTTTGCACTTATAGTTGCCGTTATAGGCTATCAATTTTTTATGGGTAAACAAGCAACTGCTCCTGATTTACCACAGCAGTTATCCCTAGAACCTTATGCAATTTCGAGCGGAAATCTTGTACTCGTCAATCGAGACATTCAGCTAAAACAGGACCCGACCAATTTAGCGCCAATCCCAACTGATATCGCGGAAAATGTTATTGTGAATTCAGAATTTCTTTTCGAGAATCAGGCAATAAAGCCGCTCAAGCAACTATTTGATGCAGCAGCGAAGGATGGAATTGAACATTTTATCATTAACAGTGCGTATCGCAGCGGTAAACTACAGCAGCAGCTTTATGAAGAGCATGGCGCTGACTATGCGCTGCCATCCGGCCATAGTGAACATCAGACGGGCTTATCACTTGATATTGGTTCGACTGCCGGCAAAATGGAGAATGTCGATGAAGGTAAATGGTTGGAAGAATATGCAGCGGATTTTGGCTTCATCTTACGTTACCCAGAAGACAAGGTGGATGTGACTGGTATCAACTACGAACCATGGCATTTCCGTTACATAGGCTTGCCCCATAGTATGATCATGAAAAAAAATAATCTCGTGCTTGAGGAATATATTACTTTCCTTAAAAAGGAGCAGTTTTATACAACAGAAATAAATGGTACCTCCTACTTCGTGCAGTATACGGATAATAAGACTACTGTTAATATCCCGGATTCTGAAAACTATATCGTGTCTGGTGATAATGAAAAAGGATATATCATTACATCAATTGTAGAATAATTCGTGGAAGGAAAGTAAGCGGAAGATTTCCTGTTATTTGGTACTTGACGGTAGTTTTACGAGGAAATAAAGGGAGTTTTTCCGCTTATGTATGAAAAAATCACCTCATTTGGAGTTTTTTTAAAGTAATAACCGGAATTTCTCCGTCTATTTTTTGGAATCAAAAATCGGCCATTTGCATTAAAGCAATGTGGCCGATTCTTTTTAGTTACACACTTTTCGCATATGCGACGTGCTGTTTTCTTGCTTCCTGAACCTTTGCCGCTGAAAAGATAAATACAGCGAGCCAAATGCATAGGAACGTTACAAATTCTGTTGTAGTAAAGGGTTCTTTGTAAAGAAAAATCCCCAGCAGTAAACTGATTGTCGGTGATAAAAACTGGATAAAGCCCATTAAGTAAAGCGGAATTTTTTGTGCACCTTTCGCAAAAAAGATGAGCGGAATCGCTGTTACAATACCACTGCCGATTAAAAATAAATTCGTTTTCCAATCAACGTGCATAAAAGCAATTTCCGTCGTTTGCATTAAGTAAATATAGCTAATGATTGCGATCGGTAATATAAATAATGTTTCGATTGCTAAACCGCGCGTTGCATCCAGCGGAATCTTCTTTTTGATAACACCGTAAGAGGCAAAAGATAAAGCAAGTGCTAATGACACCCATGGAATTGTACCACCTAAAAATGCCTGGTAGCCAACCCCAAATGCAGCAATCAGTACAGCAACAGTAGTAGCTTTCGAAATTTTTTCTTTAAAGAAAATCAACCCGAACAATACTGAAATAAGCGGATTAATATAATAACCTAAACTCGCCTGTAATAGGTGTTCGTTATTTACTGCCCAAATGAAAATTCCCCAGTTGATGGAAACAACGACGGCGGCGATAAATAGTAAAATAAAATTCTTCTTATTTTTCCAAAGTATTTTAATATCGGCAATCGTTTCTTTATATTGGCGAATGATTAAAATAAAGAGCGCTGTAAAAACGAAGGACCATATAACGCGCCCTACCAATATTTCCATGCTGCCAACATGATCTATTTGTTTCCAAAAGAGTGGGACAATCCCCCACATGAAATAGGCACCCATTGCAAACAGGATACCCTTTTTTTGTTCTGACATTATTGCACCTTCTAGTATTTTTATATTTCAATTATAGTTGTCGTTATGAAGGAAGTAAATATTGATGTGTGGAACAGGTGTTTTTATTCGCCAGTTCAGGGGACTTCGCCAGTTTAATCCCGATATTCGTCACTTAAAATTATATCTTCGCCCTTTTTGAATGCGGGGGAATTTATTCGCCACTTAGTTTGCTATAATCGCCATTTCATCCCACATAATCGTCTTCGCCAGTTCAACCCCGATATTCGACGCCCAACACTACAAATGCCCCTCCCCCTCCCCACTAATGCAAGAAAGTCATATCCACCCCCGCACATGTTAGGAATGAATATGACTTTTCATTTCAACAAGCTACTCGACTATCCCATTTTGCAGCAAGTACATTTTTTGATATAACCCTTTTTGTGCGATAAGCTGCTGGTGGGTACCGCGCTCAACAATTTCTCCTTTATGCAGCACTAAAATTTGCTCTGCATCTTGAATTGTCGAGAGTCGGTGCGCGATGGCGATAGTTGTACGGCCTTTTCGCATTTTCTCCAATGATTGCTGAATGCCGACCTCTGTTTCCGTATCGATCGCTGCAGTCGCTTCGTCCAATACTAAAATTTTCGGGTTCGTTGCAATCGTTCGTGCAAAGGCTACTAATTGACGTTGCCCACTTGAAAACGTAGATCCACGCTCCGTAACAAAGCTTTCATAACCATCCGGCAAAGCTTCGATAAAGTCGTTTGCCTGCACAAATTCAGCAGCTTCCTTCACCTTTTGTAAAGTCAGCTTTTCATTGTACAAACGGATATTCGAATCGATCGTCCCGTAGAATAAAAACGGATCCTGCAGCACTAAGCCCATTTTGTCACGAAGCTCCTGTTGTTCAAAATCTTTAATCGATTGGCCGTCTATTAAAATATCGCCACGCTTAAATTCATAAAAGCGCATCAGTAAATTAATAATTGAGCTTTTCCCACTACCCGTATGACCGACGAGTGCGACGGTTTCACCAGGATTGACTGTAAACGATATATTTTTCAGTACATCCTGTTTCCCGTCATAGCTGAACGACACATTTTTAAACTCAATATGACCTTGTGACACGGTAACCGCCTTGTTTTGCTGTGCTGGCTCCAGTTCTTCATTATCAAGTAGCTCAAACACACGTGAAGCGGCAACAATTGCCTGTTGGAACAGTGCAAGCCGTTCCATTACTTGATTGATCGGATCAAAGAAGCGGTTCATATACGTAATAAACGCATACACAACCCCTACTTCTACCGCAGTTTCAAACGATGCCCACCCAAAGTTGAACAGTAAAATAATAATAGCCGTGAAGTACACTAAATCGATAATCGGTCGAAGCAGTAAACTGTTCATTTTCGTATTCGCCATCATCGATTGGAAATGCTCTTCATTGACACGGTCAAATTCATCATTAAAGCGCTTCTCTTGACGGAAAGCCTGCACAATGCTCATGCCTGACAGTGTTTCTGATAGTTTCGCATTAAGCTCACTTAGTTTTTCGCGCATACGCATATACACGACCGAGCTCATTTTCCGGTACAGCCAAATAATATAAATAATGACCGGCAATAGTAGCAGCATATAAAGTGCAAGCTTCGCGTTTAGGAAAAACATTGCAAAATAGACACCGACAATTAAAAATGCTGCCTGCACAAAGCTAATCAATACCGATACGAACATATCCTTAATCGCTTCAGTATCATTTGTCGCTCTTGATACAATAGAGCCGGCTGGTACTTTATCGAAATAACGCATTCCAAGCTTATGGATTTTCGTAAATACATCAATACGTAGCTGCTGGATGACCTTTAACGCAAGCTGCTGAAATTTAATATTTTGATAATACGTAATGAAGACGTTTAATAACTGGATCATGAAATAACTAATCCCCAAAATTAAAATCGGCGTCATATCAAAATTACCGATCATTAAATGGTCATCAATATATACTTTGATTAAATACGGACCGATTATATCCCCGATTACAGTTAGCACAAGCAGGAACAATGCAATCGCCAATAACTTTTTATGAGGCTTTAAATATGTAAATAGCCGTTTTAATACAATTCGCTGTTCTTTACTTGAAATGGTAGTTGTATCATTCGCCATGACGATCGCCTCCTTGCTCGACTAACTGCTCTAGTTGCTGTAGCTGATACATCTCATAATAGCTTCCTTCTAAAGCCATTAACTGTTCATGAGTACCTTTTTCAATAATCGTGCCATCTTCTACAACGATAATGACATGCGCTTGTTGAATCGCACTTAGACGGTGAGATGTAATAATCGTTGTCGCATCTTTACGCTCTTCCTTCAAGGCATGTAAAATTGCTTCCTCTGTTCGTGCATCCACTGCAGAAAGAGAATCATCTAAAATGAGAAGCTCCGGTTTCATTAATAGAGCACGTGCTATTGAAATTCGTTGCTTCTGCCCGCCGGAAAGTGAGACGCCACGTTCACCGACAAGGGTGCTGTATCCATCTGTGAAGCTCAAAATATCTTCGTCTATATTTGCCAGTTTCGCTGCAGCACGCACTTCTTCCAAACTAGCATTTGGATTGGCAAATGCAATATTGGAGTATAGTGTTGCAGAAAATAAGAAATGATCTTGAGGGACATAGCCAATTGACTGGCGTAAATATTCTTTCTTGTAATCGTTTATATTGTGGTCGCCAAATTGAATCGTACCTTCATATCCTTCAAATTCACGGAGCAACAGCTTTAATATCGACGTTTTCCCTGCACCTGTTTTCCCTACAATACCTAGCGTTTCTCCACGCTTTAATTCAAAGTGCATATCCCTTATCGTTGGTGACGCATCACCTGGGAATGTAAACGATTGAACGTTAAAAACAAGGTCCCCTGAAGGATTTTCCATAATAGCATTAGGCTTGTCGTCAATATCAATTGGTGTATTCAATATTTTTTCGATACGGTCATAGGAAACACTACCGCGCTCAACAATATTAAACAGCATCCCAATCGCCAGCATCGGCCAAATAAGAATACTTAAATACGTAGTGAACGTAACTAAATCCCCAACAGTCATGGCCTCTTCTAGAATAAATTTCGTTCCGAAGCCGAGACTTAGCATAAAGCTTAATCCCACAACAAAGCTGATTGTCGGATCGAATAAAGAATCGACCTTCGCCACACGCATATTTTTTTCTACTACTTCATCCGAAAGCTTAGTAAAATCTGCTACATCTTGAGATTGCTGACCGAATGTTTTTAATACTTTCATGCCGCTTATACTTTCCTGTGTTTTGTCATTTAAATCTGAAAACGCAGCCTGGGCATGGCGAAAACGTTCATGCAATAGTTTGCCGTAATAGCTCGTCGATAGCGCAACCAATGGCATCGGAATTAACGCAATTAACGTCAAACGCCAGTCAATGGTAATCGCCATTGCTAAAATAACAAACCCGCCTGTTGTAATCGAGTCAAATAATGTTAAAACCCCACCGCCAGCTGTTTGCTGCACTGCACTAATATCATTTGTCGCATGGGCCATTAAATCGCCGACACGATTTTTTTGATAAAATGACGGGGACATTTGCGTAAAATGACGATGTAGCTTTTCACGCAATGTACGTGCCAATAAGTTGGAAGAACCGAAAATCATTTGACGCCAGTAATAGCGCAGCACATACATTGCAATCGCTACAACGGCAATGATGGCAAGCCATTTGAATAGGCCTGATTTCGTTAATGTCTGATCCCCAATTTCATCAATTGTATATCCAATAATTTTTGGTGGTACGAGCTGTAGAATCGCTACTAATATAAGCATCAGCAACCCGACTGTATACTGAAACTTTCGCTCTTTAAAAAACCAGCCTAATTTCAAAAACACCTTCATTTTTTCACCTTCTTTTTTTACTCAAGTTCCACTATTTTAACAAATTTTATAATTTTCGGATATATCAAAAAGAAATATTTTTTCGGATTCCGAATTATTTTTTTAGTGCAAACCGAAAAAGCATAGAAAATGTCTCCATTTAATATGCCTGTAAAATTTATTTTTTTCATATTAAGTTGATTCTCCTCATACTTAATCCAAAGAATTACCGTTTTGCAATAGATAAAAATTGCTTCTCTATCTAATTAACTTTCCGATATTTCCACCTCTTTTTGTCCATACTAAATTTATCACTCCATTCTCAGCAAATTTCAATCCAAATGTGTAAATCGCTGTAATTGGGAACGGATTAAAAAGATTATGAAGGGAAGTAAATTATTGATGAAACAACTTTTATTTGCGCTTGCATTTGCATTTTTACTATTTGTACCTGATGTATATGCTCACACATATTTGGATTCAACAAATCCGGATAAAGGTGCAACGGTTACAGAGCCATTACAAACAATTGAATTAACATATTCAGGTAAAATTGAAGAAGGCAGTATTTTTAAAGTGCTGTCCAGTGACGGCTCCGAAATGCCCATAACTTCTATCACAGTAAATGATGGTGTCTTAACAGGTGCATTAGCTTCACCTCTTCCTAACGACACTTATATCGTCGAATGGAATAGTATCAGCGAGGACGGACACCCTTTAACAGGTTCATTTTCCTTTACAGTAAATACAGCCAAGGATCCAAGTAATCAGGAAACTGCTGAAGATACAGTGAATAAACTGGACTCGAATGTGGACTCCATTATCGATACGTTAAAAGATGAAACCGATTCAGAGGACGATAATTCCATTTGGACACTGATCATCGTCGTAAGTATCATTGTTCTTGTTTTAGTTGGAATTACAATATATAGCTATAAAAGATGGTTAGTAAAACGCAAAGGAAATAAGTAAAACTACCGTATCTATATTAGGAATGCCTATTTTCGCTTTTGGCATTCCTCTTTTTCACCCCAATTTAGTTTCATAACTATACATTTATGGTTAATAATAATGAACCACTTTTTTTTGAAAAGAAAGGAGTTTCCAATGAAAGATAAATTAATCCATTCTATAACAGAACATTCCCTACCACTTAATGATACGAGTTTAAATAAAATGGTAGAGGCCGTTGGAGATGCCAAAATTGTGATGATTGGCGAGGCTTCCCACGGAACTTCGGAATTTTATACAGTGCGTGCTGAGCTCTCAAAAAAGTTAATCGAACAAAAAGGCTTTCAACTCATTGCAGTTGAAGGAGACTGGCCATCCGCCCAAGCAGTAAACCGGTATGTAAAAGGCTACAGCGAAGAAAGTACAACCGCAAAAGAAGTTTTAAAGAAAGCTTTCCATCGTTGGCCAACGTGGATGTGGGCCAATGAAGAGGTCGCTGCCTTTACGGAATGGTTAAAAGAGATTAATACTAAGCGCGAACAAAAAATAGGTTTTTATGGCATCGATATGTATAGCCTGTTCGAATCAATAGATGAAGTATTAAACTTTTTATCGGACCATCCCGAGCATAAGGTTGATTTAGAACATGCCAAAAAAGCTTTTTCCTGCTTTGAACCGTACAATCGGAGCCATGAGCACTACGCCATTTCCGCCGTTCAATTTTCTGATGCATGTATTCGTGAAGTGACGGGCTTGTTAAGCTCATTACGTAACCATAAAGATAAATATTCTAGTCAGCAGGAAGAAGATTTAAATGTCATGATGAATGCACTCGTTGCAAAAAATGCAGAATCGTACTACCGGGAAATGATGTCAGATGAAAAATCGTGGAATACACGTGATTATCATATGGTGGAGGCGATTCATGAATTGCGCAAGTATTACGGAGAGGAAACGAAAATCATCGTTTGGGAGCATAATACCCATATCGGCGATGCTTCCGAAACCTCAATGAAGGATGAGCAGCTGATCAATGTCGGTCAAGTGATCCGGGAGCAATACGGGAAGGAAAATACGTATGCAATTGGCTTTGGCACATATGAAGGTACGGTCATTGCTGCAGACCGCTGGGGAGATCCTTTTGAAATTATCCCAGTCCCACCGGCAAATATAGACAAATGGGAAGGCCAGCTCCACGCAGCAAGCCCCGAAGATAAAGTACTTTTATTTACGGATGAAAATAGACAGCTGTTTAAGGATTGGATTGGCCACCGCGCAATTGGCGTTGTTTACGATCCGGCATACGAAGCATACGGAAATTACGTACCTTCCAGAGTCGGCAGCAGATACGATGCATTTATTTTTATAGATAAGACAAGTGCTTTACGACCTTTATGATATAAAATTTGAAAGCAGCATATTTCGGGACACAACTCATATATAGTTAGTGTCCCTTTTAGTATGTTGGAAAATGTGTAAAATAAGTGGTAGATGGTTGTAAAAAGGAGCGATAATAATGAAGCCAAGAGAGAAAAAAATTATTACATTACTGTTTTTCGTATTTATATGTCTAATAGTCATCAGATTTATTATTAGGATTTTAGATTTTTGGATTTCTAATTATTAAATCATCAATTAATTTTACCCTCGAAAAGTTTATTCAACATGTAAATCTCCTATATATTTTGCATAGTTGCCATTTGAAGTAAATTCGACTTCAAGAATGTATTCACCCTTTTCAGTAGGGACAGCAAAAGAATGTATTTCTTCTAACATACTAGTTTCCATATCATCTTCATATAATAATTGTTTATCGCCATTTTGAGTTGCTGAAATTTCGACTTTAATATCAGTATATTGCCCTTCATCTTCAATGCTATCTTCAAATGTAATTTTTAAAAATTGTCCACTACTTACATTAATTTTTTCAGATTTGCTTAATAACGATTCAAGATCATTTTCATTCAATGAGGTCGTATCTCCCTTTGTATTCCATCCTATTCGAGAGGGCTGCAAATTATATTCCGACTTATTTACTTCTAATTTTGTAATAGGGTGTCCAACACTATAATTTTCAGCAAAACACCCTGATAAACAAATAATCGCAAAGCATAGACAGATTAACTTTTTCAATATTTTTTCACCTCACCTTTTATAGATTGGATTACGATATTACTTTCCTTTGAAGTTACATAAAATAGAACTCATTGACTATCTACAAATAGAATTATTAATAATTCATCATAATGAACATTCCCCATAATAAAATAAGGATTGGAAAAAGGATAAAGAACCAATTCAACACTTGTAATATACGTATAAAAACAGTATTTTTCTTTACGACAAACTTTTTAATATATATAAGGGAAATCACAGCAATTACAGGTGTCCATAAAGCTAATGAACCATAATTTGGATCGGTAGCATCTATTAACTCTTCTATCAAAAATAAAGTAAAAATAAGATTTATAACGAGTAATAACGATGGAATCATAGAATTGTTACTTAATTTCAAATTAACTCTCCCCTTTAATTAAGGCTCTTTTCTAAAAGAAATTTGCTAATATATCGAACTAATGCATATTATACTAAAAACAAGGAAAATTTGTTAATATCTAATTAGGAGGTGTTTCTTAAATGAAATTGAAAGGGTTCATAGTTACTTTGGGAACGTTTGCACTGACAACAGCCTTACTTTACTTGCTTGGTTATGTGCTTACTATTCCTTGGCTAATGTTGCAGTACGAGTATACTAATAATGCAAGCGAGTTCTTTTTTTCAATAGGGTCGTTAGTTCCTTTAGTAATCGGTTTGTTAATAAGTTTTATTGCCGAAAGAATTTATATGTACAAATCCCGACAAAAATTCGGCTAATTGTTAAAAATAGGTGTTACATTCTCAAAGTACTTTTAACACTGTATTAGATTCAAAAAACTATACAGTAGCTACTGCTACCCCTTCATCGCTCTGTCAACCAATCATAAAATGGCACTGGGCGCGTACTTTGCTTCTGTTCTTTCACTTCTCGTAAAACCGGGCGTGCAATCGCCTTATCATATGCTCCTTTATAAATTGCGCGTAATGTTGTACGGATCGTTAATTTCCCTTCATGAATATCTTGAATAATTCGCCACATAGCATCCTTTGCAATCGTAAACTCCCGTCTGTTTTGGATCGGTGTCGCTAAAATGGCTGCTCGTAAGCCATCTTTTAACTCTTCTTTCATTGGCAAACTTGTCATGAATTCATATAATGTTTTTTGCCACTCGTTCATTTGACCAACTATATATTTATATATTTCATTTAAAGAGCTTGTTTTAAAAAGATTAAAAGAAATAGTTTGTTGCTCAGAAAAATTGCTGATTTCCTTTATTTCATGCGTTTCTTCAGCTGGGACTCGCTCGGACATTTCCGATGGGACATGTAAAATTTGATAGATGTTTGCCCCTTTAATCCCATTCAATTTCGTACTTGCAACGACTCGTAATATACCAAGTTCGGCTGCTTTTTTCACCGAACGATAAACTGTTTTTGTGCTGATTCCTACACTATCCGCAATTGTCTTCGCCTTTAAATGTGCTGCCCCTGGGTAAGCCAGTGCCGACTGCGCGATACGTAAAATAACATTACGCTCGCTTTCTGTTAAATCATTTGCTTCAAGATGCTGTGCCACTGCCTCATCCATTTCCGCTACTGTGTTGAATGTTTCATAAGTTTTTAAATAATCAAATACCATCATATGCATCTCCCTTCACCATACATATGTCAAAAAAAATGGCGAAAAGGGACAAGCTTTTGAAAATATTTTAAATTTATTTTACTATCACATGTTCAGTTATTAAAAACCCACACATTAAATTCCCCACTTTGTTCTTGTAAATACCATCCTGATTTAACATAATAATTATTCAAATTAGAATTAGTCGGACATAATGAAATGATAGGTAAGTCATTTATCGTTTCTAGCATCTTTTTTAATAACCCTTGACCACGGTAAATTTCACTAACCGCAAATTGATACAAAGATATTTTGTTTTGTCTTTTTTTTCGGTAAAAGCGAAATGCCCCTACTACTTGACCGTTTACTGTTGCTACTATCATTTGCTTTCTTCTTATAGCTGCTTTAATTCCATGAGGACATAAGAATTCTTGAGAATAAATTGCACTGTTATTGCTGTCCAAATTTACGTTGAAGAACGACACAACTTCAGGTATTTGAGTTGGATTTGCGAAAGCTATCTGCATATTTCTCCCCCTTTTACGCTTTTTAAGACAAAAGAGACTTATATATTTTCCCTATAATACCTTCCAGTTGATGTACACCCAATTCAGTGTTCGTCATGATGACAGCACCTTTCTCTAAAAAGGGAAACGCCACCATCATACATTGAAAACCCACTCCCCAACCAAGTGATGTAATTTCCAGTTCTTTTTCAGAGCCTTCTAGAAATACACCGAATCCAGTCCACCTTTTACCTCTTTGTGGGGTGATCATTTCTTTTGCTAAACTTTCTGAAATGCCAATCTTGCTTGCTCCCTTTACAGAATTCATTAATTCAAGAACCAATTCAGCTAAATTTAAAGAAGTTGTCCATAATCCCGAAGCTGCTGGATAAGGATATAGAGGATATTTCCCACCTACTATTTCACCATTCTTGTTGTGACCACAAGAAAAATTTAGCCTATCTACGTCCAACATAGTGATATGGAAGTGGCTATTTGTCATTCGCAATGGCTCAAATATTTGCTCGTTCACAACTTGATGAAACGGCTTTTCAGTGACATCTTCTATCAATTGCTGAATGATACAAAACCCTGCATCCGAATAATGAAATTCACTTTCTGGTTCATACTTGACGTTAATAGGCGTTTTACAATAAGGAGTTCGGCCTTCTAATAATTCAACCATCGACGGAACCCCTATTTCCGTATTTAATTCAGAAAAACTACCTTCAGGATCTTTAATTCCAGATTGATGGCTTAGTAAGTGCCGTAATGTCACCTTTTTATTTTTAGTAAATTCATTTTCTGGTATTTTCCATGATTCAAGAATTTCATTCACATCGCCATCTAAATCGAGAAGTCCTTCATCTACTAGCTTCATAGTAAGCATGCCTGTTAAGAACTTGCTAATTGAACACGCACTAAAAATAGAATCTTCATTTGTTTTTCTATTGCAACCTACTTCTAATATGCCGTAATTTTTTGTGCCACTTATTTGACCGCCCTCAATTAATGTTATACTTAAACCTTGCACATTATAGTGTTTCATTCTTTCTTCTATGTTGATGTTTTTTAATTTCATAACTATCCCCTTTTTAGTATTTTCAATTAATCATAACACGAATGTACGTTCTATTGTATATAATTGTAAAATGCATAAAAAAAAGCTAAACCTGAGTCTATACAAGTTTAGCGGTTTCATTTAGTTTTCTCGTCTTTTTTTCCTTGCCAAATATACGAGCAGGATAAGCATCAACATCGTTTGTACTAAGAAGGCAATTGCATCCCAAAATGCTGCACGGTCTCCTGCCCCCATAATATTTAAATAAACGGTTGTGATCATATAATAGAGCTGTGGTATAAAGTACACAAAGGTTAAAAGTAACGTTAAAAAAACGCCAATTATGTAAAATACACTATAAATACGGACCAAATTCCATTCATCCTGGAACATCTCTTTATGATCCTTTGCTGATTTACGATGTTTTTTAAGGAATGATCTTAAATAAACTTTGCCGCTCTCCATCAGGTTATAACACCCTGTAACATTTTCAACGACATAATAGACATCTGTTTTCATATAGAAACAGCATTGATAGATGGATTTTATAAAAATATCCAACACGATGATGCTAACGATTCCTACAAAACTTGCATTTGGAAACAGCAGCATAAAACCGAATGAAAGGAAGAGAATTATTTGCTCAATAGACATGCCAGCTAAGTATAGGATATTCCTCTTTTTAGGATCGAGCTTCCAAGCTTGAGTCAAGTCCGTTTCAAATACAATAAATATAAGCCGATTCCCAATACTTAATTTAGCCGGTAAATCCTGCGATCTAATGGCGAGAATATGCCCAAATTCATGAATGACAATTAATACTAAAGAAATTAATAGATATGTAAGGACATTTAGTACCATCGAATCGAACAGGAATATGTCTTTATAATGAGGAAAAAATTCTGGATTCAATATAAGAATGAATATGTTCGATACTAGCAACAACAAGTAAACTTTATTCATTAAGCTATTAAAAAATATACGCCCCATCCATTGCGGGATCCAAAGAAAACCACTTTCAGATTTAGCCTGCTTTTCTTTTTCTCTATGTACTTGGACACCATCCACATGTTGAACAAGCCCTAACTCCACCAATTGCTCAACAAATTCAATGATATCGACTTCTTCTTCGGGATAATGTTCTTTTAGCGCCTTTTCAATTGCAGCTAAATTTTCACCTTTTTCCAAACGTTGGATTGCATCAACACCTATCTCAGGCAATTCAAAGAAGTCACCGGAAATCGGCTCCTCCACGATATAATTTTTTTTATCTTTTCGAATGGATAACGGATATAACGTTATTTCTGATTGCAAAGATACCTTCAACGGATTGCCTCCTCTATAAATTAAAATAGGATGCTATAATTATAGCACCCTACATTTACCTTACTCATCATTTCGGAATTAACCAACACCACCAGCAAGTAACTTTGATTTTATTTAGTTTGCGAATTTTCATGTTTATCCCCTCCTCTCATATCCATACCTTTACGGTAATTTTTAGAAATCTGTACCCATTCAGGATAAATCTGTTTAAATAATTCTGTAAGCTGAGGATCGAATTGTGTGCCTTGTCCTTCTACTATCCTCTCATATGCCACTTCGAATGGAAGAGCAGGGCGATAAGATCTGGAGGAAGTCATCGCATCAAAGGCATCGGCAACCGCTGTAATTCTTGCTGAAAATGGAATATCCTTCCCAGACAGTCTATCTGGATAGCCTTTACCGTCCCATCTTTCATGATGATGGTAGATTACATCAATATTATCAGCAACCCCATCAACGTCACGAATAGCTTCAGCTCCAACAACAGGGTGTGTTTTAATTATATCAAATTCTTCGTCTGTCAACATACCAGACTTTGTCAAAATTGAATCTGGTATATTAACTTTTCCAATATCATGTAGTAAACAAGCATAATAAAAAGAATTTAATTCAGACGCTTTAAATTTCCCTGTAGCTTCCGCCATGTTCATTGCATAAGCAGCAACTCGTTCACTATGCCCCCTAGTATAGGGGTCTTTCAACTCCAATATAGCAATGACACCTTTAACAATACCTTCTAATTGTTCATCATATGAGTATTTCAATGCTTTAATATAATTTAAAAATCGATGAAGTAGTATAAAAGAAATAATTGATAGTACAATCATTATACTTATTGGAAATATGATTAATGGATCCTGTATAAATATACCAACCACGATGTATTTAAGCAATAATCCAATTGTTATAAAATATGTAAATTTCCTATTCACAAAAATCGGGGAGAAAAGTATAATTACAAGTTCTACCATATTACCACTAGTGTAAGTAAGCGAACTATCTTTATAATATAATATGTCTGAAATTACATTCGTTAAAAAATAGCCTATAAATAATATATATTTTACAACTTCTGTTTTTCTCTTTTTAATTAAATAAATTGATAATAGAATAAGGATAATCATGACGCTAAATTTAATAAACATAAAATCATACCACGCTGAGCTCTTTGTACTAACATCACTCCACGGATATGCTGGGAATAAATTATTATAAAATATTTCATAAACAAAAAATACTACATAAAATAACCATAAAAATAGAATTGTTGAACGCTTTTCTTCTTGTAACAATGACGTTTTCTTCATTTTTTACCTCGCAATTTTTTTACGACTCAATAGACTTTATACTTAGTAACTTTATTATAACACGATATTAGAAATTAGTACTATATGTCTACAAAGTATTTTTCCTTCTTTTAATCTTTTATACTATAAAGCACTCATTATCCAATAAATACCTGTTCAGTGAGAAAATAAACTTTTCTTTTACTTTTGTTCTATTCTACCGATAAATCCTTCTTTTACAATACACTTTTACACCTTACAACTCAATTCCCTATTTCAATAAAATTTATAGAATACTCTCTCTATTGTGTTTTTACCTTAAGTTCAATCCTAAAACCAGTAAATTTTGCTATATTTAAATCATGTTGTTATAAAATGTTCATAAACATTGACAGTTAAATTAGAGGTGTAAAGTGTACTACCGTCCCTAATTTTAAAGTCTCATTATATTTATTTACCCAAATGTAAAAAGCCCTAATCGCAATTTGCGATTAGGACGTCACCTCATGTAAGCCAGCTATTAAAACGGATACTCCCTTGGATCTGTCTGAACAGAAATCCATTTCGTTGTTGTAAATTCATGAATTGCCCATTCTCCACCATATCGACCTAATCCTGAAGCTTTTTCACCGCCAAATGCAACGATTGGTTCGTCATTGACTCCCTGATCATTAACATGAATCATTCCCGTAATAATTTGTTTGGCGACTTCAACACCATGTTCGGTTGTACCGGCGTGTACTGCACCGCTTAGTCCATAGTCACTGTCATTTGCTACGCGAATCGCTTCTTCTTCACTATCTACAACGATGACACCTACAGCAGGTCCAAAGATTTCTTCCTGTGCTATCGGCATATCATTTGTGACATTCGTCAAGATGGTAGGGGCTAGTACGTTTCCTTCCACTTCGCCTTTTAGCGCATATTCTGCTCCTTGTGCAATACTTTTGTCGATTAAATTTTGTATCCGTTTGATTTGTTTATTGTTGATTAGCGGGCCAACTACAACATCCTCATTTTTCGGATCTCCATATTTAATCTGGGATGCCTTATCCACAAAGGCTTTCATAAATGCTTCGTAAGCCGGACGCTCAACTACAATCCGATTTAGGGACATACAAATTTGACCGCTGTTTAAGAATTTTCCAAAGGCTGCAGAAGCTGCTGCTCGTTGTACATCGGCGTCTTTTAGTACAAGCATGACATTGTTTCCGCCAAGCTCTAAAGCAACGCGCTTAAGATGTCTTCCGCAAAGCTCCCCAATATGACGTCCTACCGGTGTAGAACCAGTAAAGGATATAATTTGCGGGATCGGGTGTTCAATAAAAGTATCTTTAATCTCAGAAGAACTGCAAACTGTAATATTGAATAAACCTTTTGGAATGCCGGCCTCTTCAAAAATTTCCCCTAGAATTAAACCGCCTGAAATCATCGTCTGCAAATCCGGTTTAAGCACTACCCCATTACCAGTTGCTAAAGCAGGTGCTAAGGAACGCATCGTTAAATGAAACGGGAAATTGAATGGACTAATAATCCCTACGACTCCCGCAGGATTGTGATAAACACGATTTTCCTTCCCTGGGATGACAGATGGCATAATTTGCCCGTGCATTCGAAGAGGGAATGTTGCTGACTCTTTCATAATGCCCATTGCAGCAGAAACTTCAATATTAGCTTTCGTATGGGAAGCCCCATTTTCCTCCACTAAAACTTGAACGATTTCATCTCTTCGTTTTTCTACTATTTGAGCGGCCTTTTCAATAATGGCTTGTCTTTCATAAGGATTAACCTTTTCCCATTCTTTTTGCGCTTCTTTTGCCGCCTGATAAGCCTCATCTATATCCTTTTCATTTGCCAGTCGAATTTCCGCGATCGTTTCCTCACTGTATGGGTTCTGATCTACATACACTCTTTCGCTATTGCCTTCTCTCCATTCGCCACCAATAAACTGCTTATTCCATTTTTTATAAATAAGTACCACCCTTTCAAAGCCTTACTTTTTTCTTCAACACATCTTCCCTGTTTATGTAGTGGATAATCTACATACTGTTAGGATTAACACTTTAGCCTAAATATTAAACATAAAGACATAAGAAAAAGCGCTATAAATCCTAGTATTCTAAGATTTAAAGCGCTTCTTGATTGATTTAAATTGATAAATTGAGACTACTTTTTGATTACTCCAATCCGGTATTGGAAATAGCACTCTTATTAAGACGTTTCTGACGTTTTTCCGGATCGAAACGGCGCTCAAGCCAACCTAGCCCAATATCTACAATTACCGCCATTAACGCTGTCGGAATTGCACCGGCCAAAATAATGGCAGTTCCATCTGTTGCGTTTGTGCCGCGGATAATAATATCCCCTAATCCGCCCGCACCGATGAAAGCACCAATTGCAGTAATACCGATAGCAATTACTAAAGCAATTCGAATACCTGTAATAATAATCGATAAAGATAATGGCAGTTCAATCATATAGAGGATTTGTCTACGTGTCATCCCCATGCCGCGCCCTGCATCCGTTAAACTTTTATTGATCGTTGTAATTCCCGTATACGTATTTTTAATAATCGGCAGCAGTGAATAAAGGAATACCGTTGCGATAACCGTTGATTTCCCTAAACCGAGCACTAGCATAATCATCGCCATTAAGGCTAATGCCGGAATCGTTTGAATAATATTTGCTAATGTAATGATAAATCCAGCTAGCTTCATATTTTTAGCGATAAAAATACCGATTGGAATTCCGATGAGTGCAGCAAGCAATACACCATACACTGAAATATAAAAATGCGTAAAGAACAGTTCAAGTACATAAAGTCCGTTTTCCTTAAAATAATAGAAAAGCTGTTCAAACGTACTTAATTGCGATAAATCTTCCATTATTCCTCACCCTCCTCATTACTGAAATAATTGTTTTCAATCAGGAAATTTTCTGCTACGACAGAGGGTTCCAATAAGTTATTGTCCGCCAAATAGTTCAGTTCCTGCATTTTATCTGTAGAAATTTTACCAACTAAACGTTGGAGAATTTCCCTTAGTTCAGGTTTCGCTTCTAAAATTTCATTCGTTGCAAGTACGCTTGTTTCATAAGGTGGGAAGAAATTCAAATCATCTTCAAGAACCTTTAAGTCATAAGACGCAATACGGCCATCTGTTGTATACCCAAGGACAATGTCGATTTCACCTGCCTGTACAGCATCATACACTAAGCCAATTTGCATTGGATATGTACGTTTAAACTGAAATCCGTATTCCTGAACAAACGCCTTAAAGCCATCACCTTCACGACTTAGCCAAGATGTATCAACACCCGCTTCAATATCAGTAGCTATTGCAGCCAGATCGCTGATTTTATTAAGATTGTATTGCTGCGCTGTTTCCTGCGTTACCATAAAGGCATACGTGTTTTCAAAACCATATTTATCAAAGAATGTTTGGTTATATCTTTCCTGAAACGCATTTTGAACAAAGTCCAATGCCTCGGCAGGATCTTTTATCAGTTCCGCATTTAAAGCGCCGGTTAATTCTGTACCGGTGTAACGTGTAGCCGAAATATTAGCGTCCCCATTGAGCATTGCCTGGTGAAGAACGGTACTCGAACCAAGATTATTGATTAATTCTACTTGTTCATCTGAGTAATACTCAATCATATGTTTGAGCATATAGCCCATAATTTGTGATTCGGTTGTAACGGCACTAGCAATCTTAATTTTGTCGGTATTACTTGCCTGGTCACCGCCAATCGAACAGCCAGCTAGAAAACCTAACGCCAGCAGCATACTTCCGAATAAAAGGATCGTTTTTTTCATTCTGTTTGGCCTCATTTCTCTACTTTTAGTCCTTTTGGAGTTGTCCAAATCTCTACTCTAGACAATATAAAATCAGTGAGCAGTGCCAATGCTGTAACTAGTAAAGCACCGCCAATAATTAATTCAGTTTGATAAAGGTTTAAACCGTTAAAAATAAAGTCACCTAAACCACCAGCCCCAATATACGATGCAAGTGTTGCCCAGGCAATGACATAAACAGCAGATAATCGTATCCCTGCCATAATAACTGGGATTGCAAGAGGTAATTCCACCATCCATATAGACTGCAATGGTGTCATCCCCATACTAATGCCCGTTTTTCGCAAATCTGCATTAACAGATTTTAATCCGATATAAGTATTGTTTAGAATTGGAAGTAACGTATAAATAAACAAAGCAACAATTGCCGGTATTTTCCCAACACCTAGAAATGGAATCATAATAGCTAAGATGGCTAAAGAGGGTAATGTTTGGAAAACACTTGTAATGGCTAAAACAATTTTTGCTATTGTTTTTGTTTTTGATAAAAATATACCTAGAGGAATCGCGAAGATTACACCAAGAAGTAATGCAATAATTGAAATATAAAAATGTTCCCATGTTTTTAATAGGATGTCACTGCTATTATCCGTAAAAAAGGCTATCATAGTACATTCTCCTCCCGAGTTACAAGAAGAGCATTTTTATTTTCTTCCTCGTCGCCCCAAATCGTGTCATAAATTGTATCAACAATATTAGCACGGGTAATTAATCCGATTAGTTTGTGGTCGTTATCGACAATCGGGATGTTTTGAAGATTCCGTTTTAAAATACGTCGAACAGAATCCTGCAGCTTTGTCCCGGTTTTAACGTATATAACTTCTCGCTGTAATACTTCATTAATGCTTTGTCGTGTTCGTTGCGGACCTGTAAAGCTATCAACATTTAAATAACCGATCAACCGTTTGTCTGCATCTGTCACAAATAACGTATCTACACGTTTTGATACCATCAGACGTAGTGCATCATCCAGACTTTTCTCAATTGTAATGGAAATGGGCTGGATCATTACTTCATCTACTATTTTGACGCTTGGTTTATTTTGAATTAGGCGGTGGGAGCCAATAAAATCACGTACGAAATCATTTGCGGGGTTTGCTAATATATTGTCTGGTGTATCAAACTGTACTACCTTCCCTTCGTGCATAATGCAAATTCGGTCGGCTAGCTTGATCGCTTCATCCATATCATGCGTTACAAAAATAACGGTCTTGCCAAGGCGCACCTGCAAATCCTTCATTAAATCCTGAAGTGTATCACGTGTAATTGGATCTAGTGCCCCAAATGGTTCATCCATTAAAATGATGTCCTGATTCGCTGCTAAAGCACGTATAACGCCGATTCGTTGCTGTTGTCCGCCAGATAGTTGGGCTGGATACATATCCAAATAAGAGGTAGGTAGGTTTACCATGCCGATTAATCGTTCGGCTACTTTATCTTTTTCCTGTTTGTCCCATTTAAGGAGTTTTGGTACGAGGGTGATATTATCTCTAATAGTCATATGTGGCATTAAGCCGATTTGCTGAATAACATAGCCGATTTGCCTGCGAAGCTGCACTGCATTCATTTTGGATAAATCCGTTCCGTCCATCATAATTTTGCCACTGGTCGGCTCTATCATGCGATTGATCATACGTAGAGCGGTTGTTTTGCCACTGCCGCTTGTTCCGATAAAGACGATAAATTCGCCTTGCTCAATATCAATACTTAAATTGTCTACCGCCTTTTTATTCCCACGATAAGTTTTCGTCAAATTTTGTATGGATAGCATACAATACCACTCCTCTTTTTTAAAAATCCAATTTTGAAGTTTATTAATCTGATGTTAAATACCCATTACAAACAGATTACAAACCATTGCAAATATTTCTTGCAACATAATAATCACATCAAAAGTAACAACTTCACATAAACTAAAAGTTGCTTTATAATCTATTATATAAGTAAAACTGAAAAATTAAAACCATCTGTTAATTTGTTTTTCCTTAAATGGAGAAAAAAGAGGATCCTGCCTAAATAGATAGACAGAATCCTCTTTTGCTTATTTCAGCATTGTCGTCTTTAAAAAATCTTTCGTACGTTCCTCTTTCGGATGTTCGAAAAATTGCTCAGGATCTCCGCGCTCGATAATTTCCCCCTCGTTCATATACACAATCCAATCGGCTACTTCTCTAGCAAATCCCATTTCATGCGTAACAACAACCATCGTCATTCCTTCATTAGCCAGTTCTTTCATTGTAGTTAAAACCTCTCCGACAAGCTCTGGGTCAAGCGCTGAAGTCGGCTCATCGAAAAGCATGATGTCTGGTTCCATTGCAAGCGCTCTTGCAATGGCGACCCGTTGCTTTTGCCCGCCTGATAGTTTATTAGGGAAGACATCGGCCTTATCTTCCAAGCCTACTTTTTCTAGTAATTCTTTTGCTTTGGACGTTGCAACTTTTTTGTCAACGCCCTTTACCATAACCGGCGCTTCAATAATATTTTCCAAAACGGTTTTATGAGGGAACAGGTTGAAATGCTGAAACACCATTCCGACCTTTTCTCTAATCTTATTCAAATCGTCGTTGCTAGGATCCACTTCTTTACCTTCTATAATAATACCGCCGCTATCTTTTCTTTCTAAAAAGTTCAGACAGCGAAGAAGCGTACTTTTCCCTGAACCACTTGATCCTATTAAACAAACAACATCGCTTTCATAAACAGTCATGTCAATATTTTTTAATACGTGCAAGTCACCAAATGACTTATTCAATTGAGTGACTTTAATCATTTCCTTCGCTTCCATTGTTGTTGCCTCCTACCTATCGCTAATTGCTAATTTCTTTTCTAATCGGTTTACTATAAATGTTAACAATGCTACCAGTACTAAGTAGTAGACTGCTACAATGAGTAAATAAGTCATTTCATCAAAATTATTCGACCCGAGTGTTGTCGCTACATTAAAGAGTTCATTCATGGAAATAAATGCAGCTAACGACGAATCTTTCAATCCAATAATAAACTGGTTGCCAAGTGGTGGAAGAGCACGGCGGAATGCCTGTGGAAGAATTATTCTTCTTAATGTCAGCACTTTAGTCATCCCTAAAGAGCGTCCTGCCTCCATTTGACCTTTATCGACTCCTTGGATTGTCCCTCGAAGGATTTCAGAAATATAGGCGCCATTATGTAACGCTAATGCAAGTGAAGCAGCCCAAAAATCAGGAATCAGGAAAAGCCCGCTTAGACCGAAGTAGAGGATAAAGATTTGAACAATTAACGGTGTTCCTCGGACTAAAAAGACATAGGTATCTGATATAAGTTCTAATACTTTAATTTTAGAAATTTTCATTAAGGCAAAGAAAAGTCCGATAACAATTCCAATCAAAATAGAAACAACCGTTAGTTGTAACGTTAAAAGCATTGCTTTAAAAAAAACATCTCTAGTATCCATTAATATATTGAAAAAATGTGAAAAACTTGGCACTGTACATACTTCCTTTCGTCTTTAATAAATTGAATTATTCCGGTTTTTTTGTAATGTCTTCACCAAAATATTTCATACTGATTTCAGTGAGTGTTCCATCTTCCCGGAGTTTTTCCAGCGCCTCGTTCACTCGCTTTAATAAGTTCGGGTTATCCTGCGGTAGTACAATCGCTTGTTCACTGCGCTCAATTAGCTCCCTACCTTCAATTTTAAAGCCTTCTTTTGCAGCATTTTTTCCGGTTACGAAATCGGTGATTACCGCATCATGACGGCCGCTGCTTAACGCTTGTAAAGCTGTGATATCACTGTCATAGGTTTTTATATTGTCTGTATACTTGGAGGCTGTATCAGAATAGGTTGAACCTTTTGCTACAGCTACTTCCTTACCCGCTAAATCGTCGACAGTTTCAATGTCACTGTCAGGTCTCGTAAAAATTTGCGGTCCGGAATAATAATAGGGGGTACTGAAGGAAACATGTTTGCTTCTCTGTGGATTAATCGTGTGGCTGGCTACAGCTACATCTGCACGGCCCGTTTTGACACCTTCAACAATTCCTTTAAACTTAATCCGCTTTTGAACCGGCTCAAGACCGAGTTCCTTTGCGATCGCTTCGCCAACTTCAATATCAAAGCCGGACATGCTAAGATCTTCATTATTAACATAACTAAATGGCTTAAATTCGCCAGAAGCAGCAAAAACAAATTGATCTTTATGTATCAGTTCAGATCCGTCGGCAAGCTTCTCTTTCTCGGCACAAGCAGATAAGAAGCAAACCGCGAGTAAACTGAAAATGAATATGATTCTTTTATTAAACTGCATATTACCTACCATTCCCTTTCATAAATTTCTAAGATCTTTTGCTAAGTACCTTACAATAAAAGTGAATACCCCTTTAGGTCTACACTCAAACAAAAAGTGCCAGATACCTATTACGGGATCTGACACTCTTTGCATAATTATTCATGTAAAATGGCTCGTTTCGCAGATATTATTGCTACAGGTAGAAAATTAACCCATAAAAATTTATAAAAAATAAAATAATTTTTTTATAATTTAATACAGTCTTTGAGAAAATCTGGATCACTGTTTGGACTGATCTGTATAATTACCCCATGTTCTCAATGACCTTATAATCGTTTGTTTTCTTATATTGAATTTCATTTTCTTCGCAAAATACGATTAATTCTTTATATACATCATTTGTTTTATAATACCCAACACGAATCGGAAGGCCTTTTCGAACTTATCATATTTTTATTTTCTATCTGATATTGTTAACCCTTTATAAAGTTCCAAAAGCTTATTGAGATGCCCACATAATTGAGTCGGCAATGGCAATGAATAGACAAGCAAATGAAAATAGTATGTAAGCAACACTGACACTAATAATAAAAGTTTGTTTTTTTACAGATTGTTCTGGGTGATGGATTATAATTTTTAGCAAGTTGATAATATTGACACAAAGCACTATCGAAAAAAGTGGAATACCTATTAATGATAAAGGAACTAATGTTTCCATAAAGCTCTAACCTCCCCCGTTTTTGGAATTGTTATACGATACAGTCCTATACACCTTCAAGAGGCATTAGTAAGAATAACTAAATTTAAGAACCTACTTTAAAGATTTTCATATACGCTTTAAAAAGTATAAACCCTATAAAACAACTTAGTAGGTTTAAAATAATGTCATCTATATCAAAAATGCCTAAAAGCAAGATTAGTTGGAGAGTTTCTACACTGATTATGATTAAAAAGCAAGAAATCATTGTTTTGATTAAATTTCTTCGAGAGGGAAAAGCCATTGGTATTAAAAAACCCAAAGGTATAAGTGGAATAATATTACCAAAAATATTCATAAAAGCTACACTAAAACTCAAATCACTTATATAAGTTTCAATTGTTCTAAAAGGAACTAAGTTTGCAAATGATTCTCCATTATTTCTACGCTGGATATTCGATTGTATTCTATTAATAACAAGTTGTAGCTCTCCATTGAATTTAATCACAATAAAATTTAGTACTAAAAATATGTATATAGAAAAAAGAATCTTTCAAATATTATTAAACATACTTAAAAAACACCTCTATTCGAATGTGATTCGCTTGCTACAGCGATTTGTCTTCATCATACCCCGAGCACATTTTTACATTCTTATATCTCTACTAACTATTTCTTTAGTAGAAGGGTCAATATAAATCCCAATTGGCCCTAAAAATTGATCTTGAGATGTAGTAAATCCTACTTTCACAACTTTTAGTAGCTTTTCCTCTCCGTTTGTTTGTCTTTCTTCAATAATGCTTTCCTCTGTTACTTTGGCACCTTCCCAATTACCTATCACTGTTTCTTTAGCCAAGTCACTCAAACTCGTCCATGCAATTTCCCGCATTTCCATATATACTTTCTCTAATTCATTTATCTCTTTCTGATTTTCATTACTGCACCCAATTAAAAGGAAGTTTAATGAAAGGAAAAAGATTACTAAAAATAAGTTCTTCATTACCTCACCTCAATCCAACTTTACCATATATATACATAAAATTTGGAGATTTATTTAATATTGAAGAAAAATTAGTTGTTTAGTGTTAAGTCGGCGACTCTCGGGGAAAGACACGTAGCAGAGAGATTTGTGTCGAGCTAACGGAGAATACAATGGCTAACGAAGCAGACACAAAATTAAAAGACATGAGTCCGATTAAATATCGAACTCATGCCCAAACTACATATTTCTTATTGAGCTGTAATCCCGCCATCTACAACGAATTCAGCGCCTGTAGAGTAGCTAGACTCATCAGAAGCTAAAAATACTACTAATTGTGATACTTCTTCTGGTTGAGATACACGTTTTAGAGGAATATGTTTTGCAAACTCTTCGATCGCTTCTTTTGCATCTTCTTGCATGATCATTGGTGTTGCAATTACACCTGGGTGTACTGAGTTCACGCGAATACCCATATGCGCTAAGTTAAGTGCTGCTGCTTTTGTCATACCGCGCACTGCGAATTTTGTATCTGTGTAACCAACTGCTCCACCAACTAAACCGTTGATAGATGAGATGTTCACGATTGAACCACCTCCAGCTTTTGCCATTGAACCTGCAACAGCCTTCATACCTAAAAATACAGATACTTGGTTAATGTTTACGATTTTCATGTACTCGTCCAAAGATAACTCGAGCATAAATTTATTTAATGAAATACCTGCATTGTTTACTAATACATTTACTGGACCGAAAGCTTCTTCTGCTTTCGCTACAACTGTTGCCCACTCTTCTTCAGAAACAACATTTTGCTTAACGAATAAAGCATTTTCGCCTAATTCTGCTGCAAATGCGTTACCTTTTTCTTCATTTAAATCTGTTAAAACTACTTTAGCACCTTGTTCAATAAATGCTTTTGCATGTGCTGCACCCATACCTTGGGCTGCCCCTGTAATAATTGCTACTTTACCTGATAAACGAGACATATTAATTTCCTCCTTAAAATAAGTGATAGTTACTACCACTTCTCATCTATACAATACCTATATTTTCCATACAAAACAAACAAACTTTTAATGAACATTTCTCCTCAATTTGTTCACTTATATACAAAATTATGCCCCATAAATTTGCTTTTTAGTGCTTTATTTTAACGATATAAAAAACACCGTAACAATTGTGACAAATTGTTACGGTGCTAGTTATTAACGCAGTCTTTCTAAATCCTGATAATCTTTCATGTACGGGCCATCTTCTGCCACTGCAGAATGATATAGTGCTTTGACAGCAAAGTTTTTCTCAAGACCCATTTCTGATTTTAATTTCTTTAATTCATCATGTAGCTCGCGATGTTCATTTATAAGTTTCAGCATAATCGTTTTATTATATTTCATGTAAAATCACTCCATTTAGTTGATCACTTGTATGATGACAACTTTTAAATAATTGAATTCCGGAAAGTTGTGTGGCACCGTAAAGTCTTCCGGTAACTGGTGCTCTTCCAGAATTTTATAGCGAGTACCGGCATCTTTAAAGGCTTTGTCTATAAACGTTTTGAACTTTTTCATATTAAAGCTGGCGTTATTTGTTGAGGCGATGATGACCCCATTGTCATTTGTAATAGCTAATGCATCCTTCAACAACTTCGGATAATCTTTAGCCGTGCTGAATGTCATTTTTTTCGTACGGGCAAAGCTTGGTGGATCAAGGACCACAACATCAAACTTCAAGCCTTTACGAGCCGCGTAACTAAAGTAATCAAAAACATTCATTACTTTAATATCTTGTGATTCAAAGTCAATTCCATTCACACTAAATTGCTCAATCGTCTTTGGCAAGCTTCGTTTAGCCAAATCTACGCTCGTTGTGCCAGCCGCGCCACCAAGTGCTGCTGCTACAGAAAATGCCCCTGTATAAGAAAATGTATTCAGTACCGTTTTCTCTAGAGAATAGCTGTCTCTTAACGCTTTGCGTACATTACGCTGATCAAGGAAAATACCAGTCATTGCCCCATCATTTAGATCAACCGCAAAATTCATGCCATTTTCCTGCACGATTAACGGGAACTCACCTTTTTCGCCTGATACATAATCATCCTGATCGATATATTGGCCGTTCGTATTGAAGCGCAGTTTTTCATACACACCGCGCGTATTGACTGCTTGCTTTAATGCTTCATAAATTTCTTCACGGAATGAATAAATGCCTTCACTATACCAGCTCACCATGTAAAAGCCGTTAAAGAAATCAATTGTTAAGCCGCCAATGCCATCGCCTTCCCCGTTAAATACGCGGAATGCACTCGTTTGCTCGGATGCAAAAAAGTCAGCACGCTTTTCAGCAGCTTCGCGAATTTTTTTCGCAAAAAACTTTACATCAATCAGCTCTTTTTCTTTACGTGAAAGAACCCAGCCAATCCCTTTATTTTGTGCACCGTAATAGCCTGTAGCAATATAACCACCGTTTTTATCGACTAAATGCAGTAGGCTGCCTTCTTCAATTGATACTTCATTAGTTACAATCGCATCTTTTAAAATGAGGGGATAGCCATTCGTTAAATCTTTAATCGCTTTTGCATCTACTTGTAATTCTACTTTTTTTCTCATGTTTTCATCCTTACTACTGTTTTTCGTTCAAAAAAAGAGAGATTTGTGTATACAAATCTCTCCGTACTTCTCTAGTTTACTACGAATGACGGACAATAGCTACTCACACAGTTAAGTCGTCACTTTAAATACTGTTTTCATTTTCTCAATAATACCACCCGAAGAATACGTTAGAACACTTCGTTTATAGAATGATAAGCTCAGGAAGTATAACGCTAATACAGTACCTAATAATACAGCGAAGCTAATAATTGGTTCGATTGCACTTATATCCGTTGCGCCTAATCGCATTGGCATAACCATTCCTGAAGTAAATGGAATGTAAGAGAATACTTTAATTAGCATTGTATCTGGGTTACCCATACCTGTAAGCATGACATAAAACCCTACAAGTGTTAGCATCATTGCCGGCATCATCACTTGACCTGCTTCCTCTACCTTTGAAACAAGTGAACCGAATAGTGCCCCGATGATTAAATACATGAAGATTGTTAAGAACAGGAATCCCATCACATACAGGAAATAGCTCATTGACATCGAATCAAGTAAATCCGTTACGATGGACCATTTGTTCCCTCCGTCTGAGAAGCGTAACAGTAACAATAAGCCACCGAATAGGATGATAAACTGCGTAAGTGCGACTAAAAATACACCAACGATTTTCGAACGGAAGTGGATTTCAGGCTTAACACTTACAAGTAACATTTCCAGTGCACGTGACCCTTTTTCTGAAGCCACGTCTGTCGTAATAATGGATAAATACGTAGCGACAAAAATATAAATAATAATTCCGATAGCATACGAAATAAATACACCAGCCATTTTTTCATCAGCGGACTTACCATCTGCTGCTGCTTCATTAATCGAATTTAATGTAATGATCGGTTCAGATGATAATAAAAGCTGCTGTTGCTCCGGTGATAAATCTAATTGACTCATCGCATAAATTTGACCTGCCTGACTTAGCATCTCTTGAAAGTTTGACTGGTCATTTAACGGTAATGGATCATAAGATTCAATTTTTGCTGCCAATTTCCCATCAGCATCCGTTAATGTAAAGGCCGCATAATAGTCCCCGTCCTTTAACTTATCTGCAACTTCACCTGCTGTTACATATTCATATTCGTAATCATCTGTATTTTGCAGTACTTCCGATACATCGAAATTTGTTTCATTTACAACAGCAATCGTGTCAGCATCGCCAGAGAAAATTAGGTCTCTAATTTCCGACCAGTATATAATTCCCGCAAGGACGACTAAGTAAAGTAATGTAGTTAATATAAATGACTTAGCCGATACTTTCTGTTTATATAGTTGTTTAACGAGTACCATAAATTTAGACAAGGCCAGCACCTACTTTCTCTTTGAAGATCTCGTGCAATGATAAATAATCCAAACTGAACTTTTCCATATAGCCCCCATTGGAAAGTAAATCAAAAATGGCAGGTGCATAAGATTCGTCTTCCAAAGTCAGTACGGCCTGTGAGTCACGCTCCATTTTAACATGAACTACACCAGGGAACTTGCTTAACTCTTCAAATGATTTATCTGTTCGTACTGTCAATTTCGTTTTGCCGTATTGCTTCTTCAAATCGAGCAATGAGCCAGAGAACAATGATTCACCACGTTTTAATAAACATAAATGATCACACAGCTCCTCGACATTGTCCATTTGGTGACTTGAAAATAAAATCGTCATTCCTTGATCACGTAAGTATAGGATGGCATCTTTTAGCAGCTCCATATTAACTGGGTCCAGCCCGCTAAACGGCTCATCTAAAATTAAAAACTTCGGTTTATGGATAAAGCTCGCAATAAGCTGTACCTTTTGTTTATTACCTTTTGAAAGTGTTTCTGCTTTTACATTTCGCTTTTCTTCCAGATCAAAGCGTTGAATCCAGAAATCGATATCCTTTTTAATTACCGCTTTATCCATACCGTGAAGCTCACCAAAAAAGTATAATTGCTCTTCCACTTTCATTTGCGGGAAAATACCGCGCTCTTCCGGTAAATAGCCTAAAATATCACGATCGACTGATTTAATTGGTTGCCCGTCCCACGTAATTAAGCCTTCTGTCGTATCCTGCAAATCCAAAATCATGCGGAATGTCGTCGTTTTTCCTGCTCCATTTTGACCGATTAACCCGAAAATTTCACCTTTATCAATGGTAAAATTAAGCCGGTCGACTGCCACAAAATCTCTGTATCTCTTTGTAACATCTTTTAGTTGTAACACCATTCTCATTTCCCTCCTTAATTTTCAAACATAGCCATTTCTTTTTTTAAAATACGTTTTCGCTTTATAACATTGATTGTCGGAACGATTAGTAAGAGCACAGCAAGTAGATTCATAACACTGATGAGGAAATTTACATCATACGTAAGTTCCCCCAACGCAAACGCACCATTTGTACAGGCCGCCAGGAAATTAATAAATAGTAATGGATAATAGATCGACAGCATTCGATTGAAATACTTTAATTTCGAAGAAGCATCACTATATAATTCAAACGGACCTTTGCTTTTGTGCTGGCGGAAATATAACCAGTTTAAACGCTTTTGTATTAGCTCGATCCCAGCGCTTTCTGTAAAATCCAAGTATTCTTTTACATCTTTTCCTTTAAGAAAGTGATCAAGTACTTCAAGACGGTACTCGTATTCACCTTGCTCGCCCTGCTCAAAGTAATAAAATGAGAATCGTATTTTTTTAAGATGCCAGCCCTGATTTGCCATGTCATTAATCCACTGCTCTTCCTTCGCATCATCACTAAAAAGCTTAAATATACGCATCACATTTCCCCTTTTGCTTGTAAAGATTTATTAGGCACTTTAATGTGGGAAGTTTCTAAATCGGTAAGATGTGATGACATACTATTTTTTACGTGCTTCCCTCGTTAAAGTTTCAATATATTGTAAAAATTTTCAATTCATCATTAATTTTCATACAACGCTATTTCTTTTTTTAAATTCTGTTTACGGTAAACTGTTTTTGCCAGTGGATAGAGAAGTGCAATGAAAACGCCGGTGTTCAGTCCAGAAATAAAGCTGTTAAAATGTAAACTATTCTCAAACACTGACATCACCCCATTAAATAGAGCAAATACTAAATTTAATACAGCTGCGGTACCATAAAGAGTATAAATTCGGTTTATATAAGAGAGCTTTGAAACCGGATCACTGTATAGCTCAAAATTCCCCTTACTTTTATGCTGACGGAAATATACCCAGTTAAAACGTTTTTGCACGACCTCTACACCTGTACTTTGAACAAAGTCCAAATACTCATTTGCCGCTTTCCCGAAACCGAATCCTTCAAGCATTTCTGAACGGTATTCATATTCACCTGGTTCACCTTTTGCAAAAGTGTAGAATGGAAAGTGAAAGCTTTGGAAGTACCAGCCTTCAGTTGCCATATCGTTAATCCACTTTTCTTCTTTCGCATCATCCAGGAAAACTTTAAATTTACGCATCACAAATCTCCTTCCGCTTGTATAATTTTTCTACCGTTGTTATAGAGCTCTTTAATGCGGGTAACTTCAGCTTCAACAATCTGTTTGCCAAGCGCTGTAATGACATACTCTTTTTTTCGTCCTTCCCCCGCTAATGTTTCAATAAATTTCTTTTCCTGCAAATTTTTCAGTGCACCGTACGTAGTTCCCGCGCCTAACTTTACACGCCCATCGCTCCATTCCTCGACGATCTGCATAATTCCATATCCATGGCGCGGTTCATATAGTGCCAACAAAATATAATAAACCCCCTCTGTTAAAGGTTGCTGCAATAAAACCCCTCCGTTCTATCGACGTCTGATATATCGGCTCTTGATATATAATATATCGGACGCTGATATAGTGTGTCAACAAAAAATTCAGAAAATAAAAAAAGACTTGGGAATATGGTTAACAAATTAGGTTGTTGAGGAGAAAAGTGCAAATAACAGGTTAATCAGCATATATTACAACAGTGAAATAGCCATATAAAAACAATTAAAAGCGCTCAGAATTGAACGCTTTTTAGCATAATATTTTACTATCCTTATTGAACTAAAGGCCGCAACAGTTCATTATCACTACATTTTTCTATCTTGTGTAGTTCCATCTGGATTTACTTGATACTGCCAAAGTTCCCCATCTTCTCCTCTGTAAATATACAGATACATAATTGTTTCGCCCTCAACAAAATTTATATATAACTGATAATCCACATTTCCTTCTCTGATTTCATCAAAGGGGACTATTTGTATACTTTTTTCATACTCGAAATCGTCTTTCACTTTATCGTACACCCATACTTCATTGGTCTCGAATTCACCTTCTCCAGAGAAATATTCTGTTCCAAATATTTCTTCAACTTCATCTTTAGAATGACCTATTTCTGCATTTGCTTCTACAAACTCTTTGTCTAATATTGGACTCGAATCCGATTCATTATTTACATCTGAACAACCAAATAATATAAAACTTAATAATACAGTAAGTAATACTCTTTTCATTTAATCTTCCCCCTTGTTCCCCATTAATTGAAGAACATCATTTATGATCTTCTAAGGATTTTTTCCCCTTCTACCGCATCCGTTAAGATACTGAATAAATTCACACTTTCTCAGTTCACTAATCAAACAAAGTTCGATATTTCACTTATAGCCTCTGAAACTCCTGTATCTTAAATGCTAGTGTAATTTTCCCCAACCGGGAAAAGTAAAATAAGGGAAGCATTTACCGCTATTTCAAGATTCGAATCGTTTTATGTGAAAATAAGGGAAGTATTTTCCTTTATTTGCGTTAAGCGAGTCCTTTTTTGAAGCTTTTGAACGAATAACGGAAATTTGTTCCCTTATTTCAGAAGATTTTTAATTTATTTGGTGAATAAGGGAAATTCCTTCTTTTATTTTTGATGGGAAGTCTATTCAACCGGTACGAACGGATTCTCTTCTCGCAAGAACACAATATCTCTCTAGGTAAGGATAAAATAAGGGAAGCGTTTTCCGCTATTTCACGACTTGAATCATTTTATGTAGAAAATAACGGAACCATTTTCCTTTATTTGCGTAAAACGGGTCCCTTTTAACCAGTTTTGAACGAATAACGGAAATTTCTTCCCTTATTTCAGAACATTTTTAATTTATTTGGTGAATAACGGAAATTCCTTCCGTTATTTTTCGATTGGAAGTTTGATGTGATTACCTAGCTGATACGAGCGGACTCTCTTCGTGCCAGACGCGGGGATAAGCATTTTCTTCTCGACTAGTTGAGCTAACAGTTTTCTTGCGGTTTTGTCACTTACTTTCAAATATGTCTCTATATCTTTTGGAAAGATCGCTCCCCCTTTCCGAACTGCCAGCCGAAGAACTTCTTTTTCATAATAGGTTAAAGATGTATAATCCAGTTTATCACCTAACCGCTGCCCGAAAACTTGCTGAACTATTTGCTGACAGCGTCGTGGCCTCTCTTTCACTTGGTCATAAGAAAAGCGAATTACAGTCCATCCGTCAATGACTAACTGATTTTGCCGTTCGAGATTATCGGCAAACTGCCATCTGCTTATATTCTTCAAGTGTGGACCATACCCGTCAATTTCAAAGCAAATCCGGACACCTGGACGAATATAGGCAAAATCCAAATACCTTTTTCCATCCTTAAAATCATCGACTTCATATTCTGGATGAAGATAATTGAAATGGGAAAATAGCGGCCACCATACTTGCTTTAAAAACAGCATTTCCGCCTGATTATGACCTTCTTTTAATCGCCTTAGCCTTTCCCCAGTTCTTGCTTGTACGTGCAAATTCAAAAATACTTGATATTCTTCTTCAAAACTCATAAAAAATACCCTCCTAAATTTTAAATGTGGAATTATAAGAATAAGCGGAGATTTTACTGTTATTTTTATAATGGAGTGATTTTAGCAGGAAATAAAGGTAAGATTTCCGCCTATTTGTATAAAATACTTTTAACTTTATGTTTTTGAGGTGAATAAGCGGAATTCCTCCGTCTATTTAGCGGTGTGTGCAGAAGCATTAGAGGATACAACTATTTCCAGTTTAATAAATCCCTAAAATTTGTCAATAAATACACAAAAAAACCGACTCCATAAAGGAATCGGCCATATAAAATCTATTTTTTATAGTAATCCACAATCCCGTTATAAATCGATTGTGCATAAATTTCTACATACTTATCATCAACTAACTTTTTGCGGTCTTCAGCATTTGAGATAAATCCAAGCTCAACTAATACAGAAGGGATGATCATATTGCGCGTTACATAGTATTGCGCTTCTTTAACGCCGCGATTTTTCATTTTCGCATTATTGACAATCTCTGTATTAATATACGTGGCAAGCTTTTTATCCTCTTCAAACTGATCACCTGAACTGATACTATAGTACGTTTCTGTTCCTTGTGCACTTGTAGATGTTGCAGCGTTTACATGAATACTCACATAAATTTCACCGAACTTGTCCTGCGTAAATTTCACACGCTCCTGTAATGAAGGATACGTATCGCCAGAACGAGTCATCTGCACTTTCGCACCATCAGCTTCAAGCTTTTGTTTTACAAGGTTGGAAACTTTTAATACGATCGCTTTTTCCGTATGACCTGAGTTAACGGCACCTGGATCTTTACCGCCGTGCCCTGGATCTAGAATAATAATACGGTCTTTTACAGCGCTGCCTTTTTCATTCATCAATTTAATATATGATTTATGAACATAGCCCGTATCTTTGCCTGCTGTAACTTTTGCCCAAAAGCCGTTAATCGAATGAACTGCAATAACTGAGCCCTTTGATAAAGTTTTGATAGTTTTTGATGAGCCTGATGCTGATTGACGCATATTTAAGCTCGCAACCGTTACTTTACCAATTGTATTTGTCGTTGCGACAGGTTTTTCGTCATCTACTTTTGGAGGTTCCACAACAGAACCACCTACAACTGTCGTACTCGCTTTTACAATGTAGCCAGGTACTCCATCAACAGTCGTTAAATAATAGCCGCCTATTTCTTTATAAACAGACAATGCTGCTCCAGCTGAAATTTGCGTTATTTTTTTTGAAGAAGAAGTTGGTTTGTAATATAGGTTCAATGTTGCATTTGCTGTGACAGCCTTAATTGATGGACCTATTGCATTACCATCTTGTTCAAGGAATTTGGCGTATGACTTACTGATATAACCGTAATAGCCTTGATAAGATACTTTCAACCAGTTCCCTTCTACTGCATAGACAGATAATTTACCACCTGTATTAACTCTTCCAATTACTGTACTTGACGTATTCGGACCTGTACGGACATTTAAGCCATCAGTCGTTACCGATACTAAACCGATCACTTGTGTCACATCGACTGCATCAAGTTGATCTGGTAATGCAAGGCGATATTCTTCACTTTTAGCACGTGCTATAAATGATGCAAACTGTGCTCGAGTTACCGAGCTTTTCGGCATAAATCTGCCATCATTTCCTTTTGTAATCCCGTTATAATAAATTGCTTTTATATACGAAGCATATGTATTCGATGTCGTTACATCTGGGAAAACAATCGCTAAGTCCTTGTAGTCATTGACATTTAAATTGAAAGCCACTGCTAATACATGGCTCATTTCTTCACGTGACAGGGGTGCATTAGGAGAAAATTTTCCAGACTTTGCTGAAAACAATCCAAGCTGTTTTGCTCGCTCAATATAAGTGGATTGTTCTGTACCGACTTTAACATCTGAGTAAGAAGATTTACTTACTTTTAGTGGACTCTTACCTGCAGCAATTACTGCCATTTTCGCAGCTTGTGCACGCGTCACACTCATGTTTGGTTTGTAGTATGTTTTGCCCTTTTCCTGATATCCTTTAATTGCGCCTAAGCTAATTAAGTATTGGATTTCTTCGTAAGTGGCATCGGTTGTCGCAACATCTGCAAATACTACTTTAGCTGATGTCGGTGTAACAGCTAGTGTACAAACGAGGAAGATTGCAACAACCAATGTAATCAATTTTTGATTCATTGTTCCCTATCCTTTCATAAGCTGTCTCCATCATTGTATAGTAGAAATAAGGAAATAAATAGAGGTAAATCCATATTTAATATCAAAATCTTGTTACATTATAGTTACAAAATGATTACATCCGATAAAAATTTTGTTTAGAGAGGAAATTAATCGGGTAAATAGTATATTTCAAGTCCTCTAAAATTAGGTATTTCCGCTGTTTTTAAGTCCTTCTGGAAAGTCAACCCAAGTTTTTGAATGATCCAGCAAAATCTCGTAATAAAATCAATGTGATAATATAGATAGAAACTATTTTCTAGCATCTGTTAAAAGAAAGGTTGATTCAAATGGAGCATTCATTATTTTTAGAGCGTTATTTTTCAAACTTGAAGCTAATGCCAGGCTTATTTTATTCATGGCAACCTGCAATCCGCTTTGAACTGGGAGATCCAAATGAACACGATGACAAGAAATACATAGCAGGAAGTAATGAACGTGCCGCGGCGTTGTATAACGATTTGCATAAGCCCGATGACGAGTGCATTATCGTTATGGATGTATTGGAGGTAGATTTAAAACGGAAAAATCTATCACCGTTTTTGGATAGAAGCCAACACTTTCGTATCTCAATGAACACATATGAAATGGAGGAAATCTTAATCTATCGCTTTGAAATAGCCTGCAGAGCTAAAGAGATTGCGGCTTCAAAAATATTGCGGGCAGTTGTTCATTCAGATTTAGGCGTGAAACCGAGTATCCCTCACCGTGTATACATACTGAACAAACGCACACAGACCATTTTCCATGTATATGATGACCGAGGCTGTGATGTTTTAGGTAGTAATGTTGAAAAGCTCAGACCATTGTATAAGCACTATAATGATTGGATTTTGGATTATGATAGAGAAGCCATCACTCGTATGTTTGAGGGATAGATAGGAGCTGAAAGTATGGGTAATTCCCCTTTCAGCTTTTCCGATGCCAATAGTAAGAACTTTTCATTGAATTAGTTCATTTATCAGAATATTATTAATAGTAAGGAGGCTGTTCAATGAAAATTTTCGCTACTTTCTCACTGCTATTAGGAATCATTTTTACGTTTATAGGCGTTTTACCGTTCATTTTTTCCTACCCCTTCAGCAATGGTTCTCATTCAGGTCCATCAAATGCTTGGGAATTGATACTTATGATTTCATACGACGGCAAGGGATGGTATTTGATATTTGGCATTGCCCTATTTTTATTTCCAAACTTCTTGGTATTTAAAAGAAAGAACTTAAACTAAAATCACCAAATTCCTCTTTTCCTAGAGGATTTTTTTATGTATTTTTCTAATAAAAAGGCTGAAACTCACCTTATTAGTGAATTTCAGCCTGGAATATACTATTGAAGTAATTCCTGCGCAAAGCTAAGTTCTACATAAGTTTTATTATCTTCCAATAACTCTGGAGCGATTTCAAAATAATGCAGTGCACGGTTATGTCCATATGCTTTTTCACCGCGCGTTACTGTGTAGGATAATGTGCCTTTTGAAAGAATAGCCCCTTTTCCTGTAGAAGTGACTTTAAAGCCAAGCTCCTCTGCGACAAGACGTAAAGGTACCATGATTTTCCCATCGACTTCTTTATAATCCCCACCAATAATCGCCTGAATTTCCGGTGCAATTTCAGGTGTTTCTACTTCCTCAGCATCTTCAAGTTTTGGAAATACAACAATTTTTTCAGGTGAAGTTTGTGCCGGGATGCTTCTCGTTGTTGGTCCGTAAAAGACAGCGGCATTATATTTTTTTACATCTTTCGCATCAACTTTTTCACCTTTTGCATTGACGATGACAGATTTTTCATCTAAGTTCAGCTTTAATTCGCCGTCATCACTTAAAAGTTTTTCATCAAATTGCGCTACCTTTACTGAGCCAGCTGCATCTTCTTTTTCCACAATCACCACTGCCGGTGAATATTGAGGAGGATAAATTAAAATCATTGGCTGGTCGGCAAATATATAGATTGACGTTGTATCCCCTACCTTTAAATCCACCTCATTGCCTTGTTGATCAAAAACGAGGGTTTTATCATCAACATGGAAGTGGAATATGTTTTCATCTACTTTAGCTGTATAAAGTTTTGATGTCTCCATTTGTTTAACTTCTGTTATTTCTCCGGCATACTTCGCAAATGTCGCTTCCTTCACAACTTGCTCAGCCCCTTCTTTATTCAGTGGCTGTTCTGCTCCTGCAGTCATCGTCCCTAATAAAAATGCAGATAATGCTAACGGTACTATTTTTTTCATAACATTCCACCCTTTCGGTAATTTCACTACATTAGTCGATTCATTTCCATAAAGGTTACAAAGAAATTTTATTTTTTTGAAATTGCAGTGCGGTGAGGGCTAAATAATCGTATAGAGTTAATTTACCCTGTTCAAAATTATCCAACCATATCCTTTGGTAAACACCTGTCTGAATACCCTCTACTAGTTGCCGGCGCACCGCTTGTTTATCTTTAAATAAAACTTCCACCGCTTGCTGCAATGTAGGACTGGAAATTGTCGTTATTTGCTTTTGTACGGGTGCAGTTACTGACACGAAGCTTTTTAAAGTTTCCGCAATGGCTTCAACAATTTGTTCTTTATTTGCTTGGTATAATCGTACATCCTCCTCTGAGCTGACAAAGCATATTTCAATAATAATCGCTTTTTTTACTGTTCCTTTTAAAAAGGCCAGATCTGTACGCAGTTTTGCTCCCCTATTTTTAAAATTCCCCGCTTTCGCAACTTGTCCGCTTAATTTTTGTGCAAAAGGCAAAATTGCCTGGTTTATATACAATACCTCCGTGCCGATTCCTGCTTTTTGTTTATTTTTAGTTGCATTAAAATGAAGACTCACATCCAAATGCCGTTGTGTGGCGTTATGCTGTCGGATTAAATACGATAAATTTTGCTGTTGGTTTTTCGATTGGGTATCAATAATTGTATGGACCAAAATGCCCTTTGCTTTTAATTTCCTTTCGAGCTGCTTTACAACTTCAACCGTTTCCTTCCCTTCATCAAGATACCCTACTGCTCCTGTACCTTTTCCGTAATGACCTGCACTAATTGTTAACATGATAAATCACCTCTTTTATTGTTTATATGTCCTAATAATCTGAGAAAAGGGACTGCGATTTTATTAATTATATTAAAATAGTTATATAAATATGACGATGTCACAAGCTTATGTTAAAACGATCATAGAGTTTTATATAAAAGTTCGTTAAAATTAAGAGATTACATATATAGTGAGGGTTAGGCATGAAAAACAAAAGAATGATTGGCTTTCTATTAGTTGTAAGCGGCTGTTTTTTCTGGGGTATTGGCGGAACGATGTCACAGCAGCTGTTTACTCAAGGTATTGAAGTGAGCTGGCTTGTCTCGACACGGCTAGTCATTGCTGGGATATTACTTTTAATTACCCAGGCAATATTTAAAGATCGTCATCAAATTTTAGCTATTTGGCGTCAAAAATACACAGCATTCCGATTAGTTACCTTTGCTATTGTCGGTATGCTCGCTGTGCAATACACGTATATGGCATCGATTAAAGAAGGAAATGCAGCTGTCGCAACATTACTGCAGTATTTGGCACCAGTCATGATTATTGTGTGGGTCACACTACGCGGTCAATCCGTATTTACAAGAAAAGATGCGGTAACAATTGTGTTGGCCCTGTGCGGGAGTTTCTTTTTATTAACAAACGGCTCGCTGTCTGCATTTGCCGTACCTCTCCCGGCTATTATTTGGGGACTGCTTTCAGGTTTGTCGCTTGCTTTTTATACACTTTATGCCATCCCTTTGCTGCAGCGGTTTGATTCACTTGTTGTGGTTGGTTGGGGTATGCTGCTTGCCGGAGTTACAATGAGTTTTGTACAGCCACCTTGGGATGCTGATATTTCGAATTGGACTGGATCGACTGTCTTTTATTTAATCGTTGTTATTATTTTCGGCACGATGCTCGCTTTTTGGTTTTATATCGAAAGCCTGCAAACCCTTACTGCGAAAGAAACAAGCTTGCTGGGCAATATTGAGCCATTGACTGCCGTACTCGCAACGGTTTTATGGCTGAAGGAGCCGTTTGGCAGCTTCCAATGGTTCGGCACTTCGCTGATCTTAGCTATGATGATATATATCGCGTTGAAGGCTGATCAGAAGCGGGATGCTGTGTGATCGGTTTGCTGCACTTGACTATGGGCGAGAATTTATTAGCACAATTAGCTCAGATATTAGAAACTTTGGGGTGGATATTAGCAGATTTCCAGATGATATTTGAACATTTCAGCAGTTTATTAGCACATCGGACATGTTTATTAGAAAAGCGAAAGTTTATTAGCACTTTTTAAAATATATTAGAACATTCAACCAGGATATTAGAACTTTTCAGCAGCTTATTAGCACATGGATTGGTAAAAAATTATATTAGAACTTTTAACGCAGATATTAGCAGATTGAATCAAGTTATTAGCATTTTTCCAGGTGATATTTGAACAATGCAACAACTTATTAGCACATGGAACTGTTATATTAGAAAACCCAACCCGGATATTAGAAAACGAAAACCAACTAGACGCAATATTGCTAGTTGGTTTTCATGTTTACATAGTTTCAATTGCCTTAAAGACGTTAAAAGCCCCTTCACTTTTGTTCGAACATACTACTGTAATTTCATTGCTTTCCGGGTAATAGGCAGAGTGAAAGCTTACCCCCGGATCATAGCCCATTACATGGTATTTTGTAATGTTCGAATCGAGAATATCTATCCAAACCCCGTAGCCGTAAAATCGGTCATAGTCATCGTCTGTGTGCATATACGGCGTTAACAGCTGCTTCGTCATCTGCTCGCTTAATAACGTAAAATCAAAAAGCGCCTTCCAAAACCGATACATATCCTCGACCGTTATAAAAGCGCCACCATCTGCCCCGCCCTTTGCAGGAACGGAATAAATATTTGACCTCCACGATCCATCTTCATTATCAATATAGCCTAATGCAGTATTGTTCGGAAAAGCATCCATAGCGAAATAGCCTGAGTGCTCCATACCGGCAACTTTAAAAATAAATTCCGCTACATACTCATCAAAGCGCATGCTAGTAATTTCCTGAACAACAAGTCCAAGCAGTATATAGCCGGCGTTATTATAATGGAATCGCTCACCGACCCCCAACTTCATCGGTTCATTTTGAAATAACGGTAAAAAATCACTCCCACTACGCATTAAATACATCGGATGCTTCACCCATAACTCTTCAAAATCATCCATTACTTCTTCATCAAAATAATCCGGTATTCCTGCAGTATGTGTGAGTAAATGATGAATTGTAATGTCCGGTTCAAAATGAGGAAATGTTATATCCAACACATCCGATAACTTCGTATCAAAAGACAGCTGTCCTTTTCCAACGAGCTGGCAAATGGCAACGGCGGTAAAGATTTTGCAGCCGGAAGCAATACCAAAGTGCGTTTGCTCATTATTTAACGCTTCGTATGAACGATTGGCATAGCCATTGCTGAACTGCTGTATGACTTGATCATTTCTTTTTACTAAAACTGTTCCTGAAAATTTGATTTCTTCAATTAATTCATTAACCTTATTCATTTTCATCTTATTCTCCTTCATATTGAATGATTGTAGTAAGATAAAAACTGGTTTACATTGATTTTCCGAATGATATTTTCGGAATAACAAAACTTGGCAATTCCATTTTATCATAGGACTCATTATAGTTGAACTTCCTTTTCACATACTTCTATACATAACAAAAAGCAGACATATACATCATGCCTGCTTCTGTAATAACCTCACCTAATTACATATGAGTATCGATTTCTTCATAAATATTTACATTAATAATAGGACCTAGCTGATCCACATATACGTGAACCCCTAAAAGATCCGTCTTTTTATGGTCTGGTAACTTAATCTCAAAGCGGCCCTTTTTCTTTCCTACGACACTGAACTCGTTGGTTCCCTCAGCGCGTGTCACTATAGCCATTTCCTCTGAACCTTTTGGTAAAATATGATTTCCGATGTGGTAGTTTGCGCCCAAATCCACTGAATCGTTTGTCTTCTCCTCCAGTATTCGAAGACTGTACTTAAAACTCGGAGTGAGACTTACCGCTTCAATTCCGTACCTTACTTCTTTGCCATCAATATCACGGATAATGGCAATATATCGCCCAGGCTTATCGATAGCGATGCGGATATTATTATACTTGCCCTCATTATCGGTTTGATCGCTGTCTTTGCAATCAGATGGACTGTATGACATACATTTTGTAAACGCCACACTATCAGATAGCTTGTTTCCGTCCATTGTATAGAGGGAAACGTTTTGTACCTCTTTCTTATTCTTCACATCAAGTATCGCAGGTGTAGTAAGAAAATCTTGTGTTTCTTCAAGCGTCAACTTCAGTTTTCCATTCACTTCTTTAACATTTACATAGTATTTCCGATAATACTTCTTGTCCGGATTTCCTGAATAGACTAAAGCGACTTGCAATGTGCCCGTCCCTTCTTTTAGCGGAACTAAGTGAAGTTTATCAGCAGTTCTACCATTCAATTCATTGCTCCCTGATACTGCATTAAATAAACCCGAATCACTATGATTAGAGTCGAACATTTTAAACTGTTCCCAGTTGTAGTCGCTTGCATGCAATGTAACAATTTGTGACTTTGCTTCCTCTGTAGCTTTCAACATTTTAGCTGCTTGTCCTCTTGTAATCGCAACATTGGGACTGAATTTAGTAGGAGACGTTCCCCCCGTTATGCCAAGTCGATGGATGTTCAGAATGTTCGGATTATGTCCCGTCCCTGTTTTCACATCTTCAAATGGATTTTTATGAGACGAGTAATCATAACGTGGTAAATCGAACGCTTTCACAAGAATCGAAGCCATTTGTCCCCGCGTTATCGGATCATTTGGTCCAAAACGACCATCTCCATACCCTCGGATGATCCCTTTTTCTGCCATAGCTGCAATCGCTTTATAAAAACCATTTGCTGTCGTAACATCCTTAAATTTAGGATCTCTTACTTTGGCTGTATCCAGTTTGATAAGCTTCGCAATGATTGCCGCCGCTTGCCCACGTGTAATGGAATTTCCGGGTTTAAATGTACCGTCCGGATAGCCTCCTATAATATTCCGTTCTGCCAAATCATAAACCGCTTCAGCAAAGTACTTGGAAGGCGGTACATCCGAAAATTGGTTCGTACTTGCGGCAAATGTTCCGGTTAAAGGTAAACTGCACGCAAGCATTAGTGCGCTAAACGCTGCAAAAAGTTTTCTCTTCATTCAATAGCTCCCTCTCTTTTTTTACTAGGGTTCATTATTTTGAAAAAACTTATTTAATCGTATATGAATATAAAATTTCTTTCCTATAATCTTCCCATAAACTATATTACCTTATTATCTTTTAATTTCCAGTATTATTAAATATATGAACTTTATAGTGTGAATCTCTTATCCTATCGTTCGTTCAATTTCTCTTTTATTTCTTCCAACAGTTTATTTTGCTCCACTTGCTTTTCTACAATTTTATTTGTTGATTTCTCTATTGTTCTAGTAATGGACCATAAGAATATCCATACAATCACAATAATTGCTAACGCTTCTATGATTCATCACTCCTTTGCTGTTCTTTTAAAAAGTCCGTGAGTAAGGACGCTAATTTTTCGGGAGCCTCCGTATTTATTTCATGACCTACCCCTTTTACTTTGAGGATTTCTGCATTCGAAAGTTTGGCCGCCAACTGCTCCGCTGCCCTTTTATTCGCTTTATCCTTTTCCCCACATACAACTAGCATATGGCATCCAATCCTCTTCAAATCTTGACTGAAATCCAAGTCTATCATAGATTCAGTCAATCGAATAAAATCGCTCTTGCTGGAGCCGAGTTTCTGAAAAGACGATTTTGGTATAAACCGAAACACGATATTTTGTATTTTCAATAATAATTTCGGCATTTTATATTGTGGGGCGATTAAAACAAGAGATTGCACTTTCTCCGGATAATCTAACGTATAATGCAATGCCAAAATTGCTCCAAGCGAAAGGCCAACAAGGTTGACGGATTCAAGAAACTCATTAATATATTCCGAGAAAGCAGTGTATAGATTTTTATAAGTTAATTCTTGCTCCTTCACAAGATCAAACAAATCCGGATGATACATTTGATTTGATTCCCCCATGAATGACATCATTTCTCCCCAGCTCGAGGAATTTTGCCCTAAACCATGAACAAAGATGGATGTCATGGAATCGCCCCCTTAATCGTTCCTTCAAACTTTCAACAATACTTTTCCTTCATAATTTCGGCTTTCAATTAATTGATGTGCTGCTGCAGCATCTTCTAAATTAAAAATTTGAGCGATTGGAAGTGAAAGTTGTTTCGAACTAAAAAGCTCAATGACTTTTTCAGCAACAGGTGCCAGTCGTATTGGATCATGTGCTCTCGTTGTCCCTAAACTAAAACCTTTAATGTTTCGGCAACTGCTGTGGACATCACTTGTTTTTAATTGTCCGGCTTTTCCACTGCTATTTCCGAACTGTACGAGGGTGCCATAGAACGCTAAGCAGTCTAAACTCTTACTTGTGACATCACCGGCAACCGAATCGAATATAATGTTTGCCCCTTGATTATTTGTTACGTTCAAAACTTCCTCTGTAAATGTTTCATATGTATAAACCATGTTCGCCCCAAGTTTTTTAACATAACTTGCTTTGTCGATGTTACCAACTGTTCCGATGATGCGTTCAACACCTGCTAATTTCGCTAACTGTATAAGCATTGAACCTACGCCACCCGCAGCACTATGTATTACAATTGTATCGGTCATTTTTACTTGTCCAATTTCATGTAAAAGCATATACGATAAGATGGATACAGTCGGCATGGCAGCAGCTTGTTCAAATGAAAGCGTGTCCGGAATTTTAAATACTAGCTTTTCATTAGCTCGGACATATTCTGCATAGGCTCCACCTTTAGGAAAAGCAATAACACGGTCTCCAATAGAAAATTTTGAATCAGGAGCCGTTTCTACAATAGTCCCGGCAATATCTAAGCCTAATATTAAAGGGAAATTCCCTTGTCCTTTGTTGCCAATCCGTTTTTTTATATCAGCGTAATTGACACTCGTATAAGAAACCTTTATTAAACATTCTCCATCTCCTATTTTCGGTTGCTCAATATCCTCATATGTAAGAACATTTGCATCCCCAAATTCTCTTTGAATAATCGCTTTCATCGACAATACCCCCCTAACGTAATAACCATATTTTAGCATAATTTATCAAATCGTATTGAAATTCAATTTGGAGCACAGCAAAAAAACACCATTTTTCCCTTAAAGAAAAATAGTGTCTGTATTTTAATTTAATACTAAGCGCTACTTATAAGAAGCCCCAATTAATGTGTCTCCGTCTTCACCGCTACTACAAATGCTGCGAGTACAGAGAGGAACACGACTATAAACGGTGCATAGAAAATTATAAAATCCATCATAAAATCCACCCCTAAACATGTGTTTCGTCTTCCCCGGTAATATAGCCTTTATGAAAAATAAATAATTTAAAAACTAAATACATCGATGGAATGAGTAAAAATAGTCCAGCGATAAAGGCTAAAACAAGTGCAATGGCCATCGATTCATTTGTGAAACTATCGTGAATCGTTAAATAAGGATAAAGCAAATAAGGATAATGAGAAATACCGTAAGTAAAGAACGCTGTGGCAAACTGTAAAATCATCACAACTACCGATAAACCATAGCTCTTCTTTCTCCAAATGAGCCAAATCGTTATAATAAATAAAATGCCGGATATGATAAATAACCATGTAAGATCCAGTATATTTTGATAGTGCCAACTATTTGTATTACGCATTTCTAAAATAATTCCCATGGCACTGATGATTAAAGGAATAGCCCAAATGAGTGCATATTTACGCATTAAATCACTTGCCTTTATATCGCCTGCTTTATTGGCATACCAATTTAAAAAGACTGCGGAAATATAGAGGACTGCGGTAAGACTCAATACGACAATTGACCATGCTAACGGACTTGTAAATAACGCGTTATAGTCAAGTTTCGGGCCGTTTTCCTGCATTGTGACAAAGCCACCTTCTGAAATCGCCAATACGACTGATAATGAGGCTGGGATCAATAAACCTGCGATGCCGTATGCCGTCGCATATCCTTTATGTCCTCTTAAACCACTGTAAGATTCAAATGCATAGTAGCTCCCCCGGATTGCCAATAAGATTAAAGCAATCGATACCGGAACTAACAAAATTGTGCCGTAATAATAAGCCGTCTGCGGAAAGAAGCCTACGATGCCAACAAAGAAAAATACTAAAAACACGTTGGTAATTTCCCATACCGGTGATAAATAGCGTTTAATTATTTTTGATAAAATATTATTTTTTCCCGTTAAAAGACTATACGCATTGAAAAACCCTGCACCAAAATCAATCGAAGCGACAATGACGTAGCCAAACAAGAAAATCCACAAAACAAAAATTCCGACGATTTCTAACGACATTATTGTTCACCGCCTTTACGAAGCGCTAATTCTTTGGAAACGGGATTATTTTTAAAAATTCTCCGTAATACGACAACGCTTCCGATCCCTAATATTAAATAGACAACAGCAAATGCGATAAACAACCATTCGACACCGGTTGCTGTTGTGGCACCTTGCTCTGTGCGCATAATCCCGTATAAAATCCATGGCTGCCGTCCCTGTTCTGCGAGCCACCAGCCTGTTTCAATGGCTATAAATGATAAAGGCCCGCCTAATACGATAAGCCACCTGAACCACCGGGATGCAATCCACTGCCAACCTCTCCATTTTCCGACTACATATCCGAGCGCTAAAAAAATCATCAGACTGCCGATTGCCACCATAATATTAAAATAATAATGGGTAATGAGCGGTGGTCTTTCATCTTCAGGGAAATCATTTAATCCTGTTACTTCTGCATTGAAATTATTACTGATTAAGAAACTCAACACTTTCGGCATACGAATTTCATACTTCACTTCATCTCCGTCGAGTATCCCGAAAAAAATTAAATCTGCCCCGGCTTCAGTTTCAAAATGCCACTCGGCTGCTGCTAGTTTTTCCGGCTGATATTCCGCTAAATACTTGGCTGAAAAGTCTCCTACAACTGCTGTTGCTATGGAGAAAATGAGCCCCAGCTTCATCATCAGGTTCAACGACTTTTTATGATAAATATGGTTCTCGCCTTTTAGCAGTTTATATGCCGCAATCGCAGCTAATGTAAATGCGACAGTCATAAAACTTGAAGTTAACACATGTCCGACTTTAGTTGGCATTGCAGGTGTGAACATCGCTAAAATCGGTTGAATATTAATGATCTCTCCGCCAACGAGATCAAAGCCCCTCGGTGCATTCATAAACGCATTGACAATCGTAATGAAAATAGCCGACATGAAAGCGCCGATTGCTACTGGAATGAGCAGCAACATATGATATTTAGGATTTTTAAATCGATCCCAAGTATACAAATAAATTCCTAAAAAGATCGCTTCAAAGAAAAAGGCAAACGTCTCCATAAATAACGGCAACGCAATCGTTTGTCCGGCTAACTCCATAAACTGAGGCCATAAAAGGGATAGCTGCAAGCCAATAATGGTTCCTGTCACGACCCCTACCGCTACTGTAATCGTAAACCCCCGCGCTACTCTTCGTGCTAATAACGTATAGTGTTCATCGTTTTTCTTATAGCCTACATATTGGGCGATTAATATGATGAGCGGGACCCCGACACCAAGCGTCGCAAATATAATATGAAAAGTTAATGTAAGCTCTGTTAGCGCCCTGCTCCAAAACACTGCCGAGTTGTCCATTGTATTACCTCCAACATCAAGAATCTGTAAATAATGTGCATGTCTCACTAAATATTCTCACATCAGTATTCACATCCAATTTGTTAATATTCACTGCTCGCAAAGATTCTCTGCTCGGAAGAACTAAAAAATGCATAGTGGATGGTTGCTTTTAACAAAATTTGACTAGTATAGCTAATGAGGAGTTGATACTATGCCATTTCTGCAGCATTTCATGCGCGCTAACCGATCCAAAATTGTTATTTTAATTTTCTTCTCATTATTTTTGGGAGGGAGTATTATTTTGCAAAGCTACAGCATTGTAGAAACGGTCAACCTTGTTTTTATGGAAAAGAAGCCTTTTACGTATACGTATGTATTCTTTTTACTCTTACTATTAGCCATTGTTGTTAGACTGGCTTCACAATATTCTTTAGGTCGGATCGGCGGAAAGCTGGCGGAAGATGTAAAGGTGACAGTTCGGGAAAAGTTAATGCAGCATTGGTCTTCAACGACAATGGAAAAACACGTCTCTTACCAAACCGGCGAGAAGGTCACATTACTAGTAGACACTGTGGACCAACTGGAAAGTTATTATAGAGAATATACACCTCAGCTTATTAAGACTGTCGTAGTCCCTATTATGATTTTGACTGCTGTGTTTCTCATTCATCCGAACAGTGGATGGATCATGCTTATCACCGCACCATTTGTACCAATTACTTATATCATTATTGGAATGCAAACGAAGAAAAAATCCGAGGAGCAATTGGATGCATTAAATCGATTTTCCGGTAAATTTTTGGACTTGCTCCAAGGGCTGCAGACCATTCGCTTGTTCGGGCAGAGCAAACAGCAAGAGCAGATTTTAGCAAAGAGCAATGAAGCCTTTATGAGCCGGACACTCGGTGTATTAAAAATTGCCTTTGCCTCGACACTTTTTATTGAGCTCATTACAACGCTTGGCATTGGCCTAGTCGCACTGGAAATCGGCTTTCAAATGATTGTTTTTAAAACGCTTACCTTTGCACCGGCATTTTTTGTTTTGACATTGGCTCCTGAATATTATAATTCGTTGAAAGAATTAGGCGCGGCATTTCATACAGGCAGAGGGAGTTTAGGTGCTGCTGCATTACTCGAAGAACAGCTAAAGGAAGAGGAAAGACCTGTACAGTGGGGAGATAAAAAATTAACAAATGGACCGGTGCTATCTGTTGAAAACGTGACATTTCGCTATAACAGCGGTTTTACTATTGGCCCCCTATCATTCACTATCCAGCCTGGACAAACCGCTGCATTTATCGGGAAAACAGGTCACGGCAAAACAACGATATTAAATCTTTTATCAAGCTTAACTGAACTCGATTCAGGGGCTATCTATTTAAACGGTGAGCCGCGCAAATTGTACCGTGCCAATGACTGGTATGCACAAACAAGCTATATTTCACAGCATCCGTACATTTTTGCAGGAACACTTCGCGACAATATATGTATGGGGCTTCACGTTTCAGATATGCAAATTTATAGTGCATTAAAGCAAGCACAATTAACAGATTGGGTTGCGTCTTTACCAGATGGACTTGCTGCCATGATCGGTGAAGGTGGCATCGGACTATCCGGCGGCGAGAAGCAGCGCGTAGCCATTGCACGAGCTTTTCTAAAAGAACCTTCTATTGTCTTTTTTGACGAGCCAACAGCTGGATTGGATGTTGCGACAGAACATCTGCTCAATACATCCATTGAAAAGCTAAGTGAACAGGCAACCGTTATTATTGCTGCCCACAAGTATAAAAGCATCCGTTTTGCAGATGTCATTTTTATCGTTGAAGACGGGCAAATCGTCAAAGCCGGTACACCCGATACACTAAAAGATCACCCATATTATAAGGAAATGGTTGAAAGGAGGGTTACGTAATGCAGGAACTGGTCTCAATGATTTGGCAGGATAAAAAAGATGTACTTCTTGCATTATTAGCTGGCACAATAAGCGGGTTAACAGCGGTGGCTTTATTTGCACAAAGCGGTTTGCTCATTTCAAAAGCTGCCCTCATGCCCCCTTTTTACATCATTTTAATTTTAACTGCCTTTCTTAAATTATTCGGTGTCACTAAGTCCGCAAGTAAATATGCCGAACGCTATATTTCACATCGCGTTACCTTTAAGTTTATTAGCATTGTACGGATGAAATTTTTCAAAAAGCTCTTACCGCAAGCACATGTACTCAACCATTATAAAAGCGGTGATCTGCTGACCCGGATTACAGGCGATGTGGAACAGTTGCAAAACTTCTTTTTACGCGTGTTGTATCCGCCCTTTATCGCCCTTTTTGTATTTATCGTCGTCATATTATTTTCACTGTTTTTCTCACCGTGGATTTCACTACTTTTACTCATTGGCATTGTACTGACAAGCATAGTTGTTCCCTATATATTATTTCGCCGTCCGTATTCTACAAGTACTTTAGAAAAAAAGGAACTCACGATTTTAGCTACAGAATACTTTTACGGCTATAGGGATTTAGTATTGCATCATCAAAATGAATCTAAAGCCGAGGAGTTATCTGCCTTATACAAAGCATACGGAAACTCCCGCAGAAAAGAGCTTGATCAGGAACAGACTTCTTATTTATGGAATCAGCTCATCGCTTTGTTTACAAGTTTTTCAGTAGTATTTGTCGGAGCTTATTTAACTTCAGTCGGACAGCTGGATGGCGTGTATCTTGCGTTAATTGTGCTCATCTCGCTTACGGTTTTTGAATCGGCCGTCCCCCTTGCCCTCGTTCCTATTTTTGCAAGACATACGAAAAATGCCGTTGATCGACTTGAGGCAATTACATCTAAAAATGAATCAGATGGAACACTGCATATAAAGGGGGTTATCCAACAGATACAATTGCACGACGTCTCCTACTGGTATCCTGTTGCTACTCGCCCTGCTCTTGAACAGCTCTCGTTAAACATTCAGGCTGGTGAGAAAATAGCCATTATTGGTCCAAGTGGCTGCGGCAAAACTACACTACTGCAACTTTTAATGAAGGAAATAAAAAGAACGTCCGGTGAAATCCGCGTGAATACTACTGATATTAATGCCATCAGTTCACAGTTGATGTATGCACATATGAGTACGATGCTGCAGCACAACCATTTCTTTTCGGGAACAATCAAAAGTAATCTGCTAATGGCGAATGAGAAAGCATCCGATGAGGCATTACAGAAAGTACTTAAAAAAGCACAATTAAACAAAAACCTCGAAGATCCTATTTTTGAAAAAGGCGGGAATTTGTCAGGCGGAGAAAAACAGCGGTTAGCTTTTGCCCGACTTTTATTAAAAGACAGTGACTTATGGATTGTCGATGAACCTTTTACGAGTCTGGATGTTCAAACAGAAAAAATATTGTTCAACATCTTACACGAGGAAGCCGCTAACAAAACAGTTGTAATGGTCACCCATTCCTTAGCAGACTTGGATCGGTTTGATCGCATCTGCGTCATGCTCCAAGGACAAATTGTCGAATGCGGTACACATCAACAATTGTTAGCTAAAAAAGGACTTTATTGTGAGATGCTTAATCATTAATTAAAAGGGCGTTGATTCTAATTACAGAATCACGCCCTCTGTTAATAATTAATAATTCTTTCTTCAACCTTTATTTTAAGTAGTATTACCTCATCATCCTGTTGAATCATTTGATTAATGGAATCGTCATCTTGGTAATCGAACGTACGCATTGAGCCGCCTTCCGTTTCTCTGTAGACTCCTAAAATTTTTGTTTCACCTAATTCCAATTCTACTTTGTCATTACCAATGGCATATTCAGATCCTCTAAAAACACCCGACTTAGTTTCTTTTTCAATTCTTGCTGGATTTGTTCTAACACTAGGTCCATAAAGGAAAACAAGCGTGTCATCTTCTGAGCTCGTATTAATCATACCAAACCCCAAATGACCTTCTTGAACTTTATTAGGACTGTTACCGTAGGACAATTGCGTTAATGGTTCTGACTCCAACTCACCGTCAATATATCGCTCCACCCATAGATTCACCCAGCTTTTATCCGCATTCGGTAATTTAATATTAAAATCAAACAGGACGCCTAAATTCAAATCTTTAAATGTTTCCACATATTCTGATTCCGAATTAACCTCAATTGTTATTTTCTCCTCACCTGAAATAGCGCATCCAGAGCTTACTATTAAAATAGAAAGTAAGGTAGAAAACAAAATGACATATTTATTTTTCAAAATTTTTTACCTCCTGCCAAAATAGCGGTATTAATTTCCCTTATTTGTAAAATAATCAGAAAACCCTCAAAAATAACGGAAGAATTTTCCCTTATCGTGTCTAATTTCATAAAAAAACGTTCTAATTAATGAAATAACGGTAATTTCTTCCTTTATTTTGACTCAAATCCCACCAATATTTGCATTTAAGGGTAAAAAGTTCCCTTATTTATTTCACATAAAAATCGCCACTAGTATCTCGGTTCATAATTTTTCAATTCATCCTGAGATAAATTTTTGTACTGAGAATCATTAAACTGATACTCGTACTGTGATACGCTGCCATGTGCAAAATAAAGGTATTCTACGTACGGTTCATTTTTAAAGACCACAGCTACATAAAATTCAGGCATTTTAAATCCATAAACCCCTTCAACTTTAGCTATTTCACTTTGATCGTATCCCATTTCCGTAATCAAATAATCCGATACCTTATTTTTATAAATACTTTTATTCACTTCAATATAAATAAACCGAGCGAATATTAATGCTAAAACTAAAATAGCGATAAATAAAATTACTCTAAAACGTCTGGACATCTGATCCCCCCGTTCAAACTGAAATAAACCGCTGTATAAGGTAAGGCACTCCCCCAAAAATGATGAGTGTAATCGACACTTTAATTAATGAGACATGCTCCATGAGGGGTGTATGTGTTGAGCGATCCGCATTAAAGATGGACCACCAACTCGGTTCAGGATATTGATGTGAAATTGCAATCCAAGCGAGAAAAAATATGCCAACTAAAACCCAATAAATTTTCATAGGCATCCCCCTTTAAGATTTGATTATTCAAAGTTACGCCCTGCCCATAATCTTCTTTAGTTGAAAAATGCTAAATAGATAACAATAGCAATGACTATTATAAGAAAAAGTAATCCTGTCCCTTTCCATCCCAAATCCCCGATCAAATCCTGAAGCCCCCCACCATGCATACTAGCAGATGGATTTCGCTTTAATTCTTCCTGTCTCATTCGCTCTCTTCGTGCTTGGGGAGTTTCATTATTTTTATTCACTGAGTACACCTCCCTCCATCAAAAATCTACTATTTATTAATAATCTTTACCACAAGCTACACAACGCAGATCGGTGTCATTTTCCCCATACATTCGAAGTTCCTTTTCAATATTACACACCTGACATTTTTCAAATTGAATTTGAGGCAACGTACCTGCTTCAGCTAATGGAACCCACTGTTCTTCATATAATGTTTTCGTCATACCGTAATCAATTAAAACAAGATGCCCCTCTTCATTCAAACCATAATTGCCACCATCTTTAAAATCAAAGCCATCTAGTTCTTGATCAAATACACGAAGAGCAGCTTTTAAATCTTCTGTCATTCTTGGATCTGTCTCTAAATCAAGATCATATGAGCAGTGATTATTTAAAGGAAGCTGCTCATAAAAAGGCTGAATAACATATTTTTCATTCATAAAAAGAATCGGTGCGATATGTTTTTCTAACCCTTTCATTTCTAATGCTTTATATATTTCATATTCATTTTTGCTTTGAGCGTATCCAACCGGGTGTAAAAAAGTTTTGAAGACAAGGTTTTCGTAACGATAAACTTTTCTTGTTGAACCGATACCAATCATTTTCGCGCCTTTTAACATATCATCAATATTTTCAACAACATAGGAAGTATCCATTTCATCATCACCAAATCATTATGTATTTTTTATGTTCCTTGATACCAGCTTTCATCGAATTCGAGGTTTAATGCCTTTCCTAAGCATATGCCAAATCTAATAAACCCACTTCCTCGCGCTGTAATCATATTGCCATCCTGTACGACTAAATCAGAGCAGTAATTTTCCTTCTCAAACACACCTAACATTTCAATCGCTTCCATCGGTAACCCCACCGTATATTTCTTCCCTGTCAGCAAACCCGCTTGTGCCAAAAAATACGGAGAACTTGATATACTGGCAACAATTGTTTCTGTTGAAACAACCTGCTTTAAAAACTCGACTAAGTCCTCTTCATCTAGAAGTGGTTCAATATCTAAACAACCCGGTAACACGATACTATCAATCTCTTCAATGTTAATTTCACTAATCATGGTGTCAGCTACACAAGTTAATCCAGACTCTCCCCTAATAGGTTGTTTGTCCAGCCCCACCGTTACAATGGGCTTGTTCCCTTGCATTAAAATCGATAGTGCGACACTTAATTCATATTCGCTGAATTGCGGATATAAAATGATGGCTGTTTTTTTCACTATAGTTATCTCCATTCATTAGTTTAGATCCTTGCCAAATAAATTAAACTAATAATTCAACCCACTTATGTTCTGGTTCGTGCAGTTCAAGGGCATTTCGTAGCCATTGTTTCTGCATATTATTAAGCAAGTCCTTTATTGCGAGAAAATCCTGATGGTCTTTTTCTCTTGTATTCTTTGCTTTATATAATAGAACAATTTCAGGATTTAAATACGGAATGCCGGTTTCAGAAACGCTGCAAATTGAATTGAGTGGCGCATGAATTCTTAAATCTCTTCTAAATTTCCAGTCATTTTCCTCTGTTTCATTAAGAAGAACTTCAATTCTCTCTCCACTTAACTTATGAGTAGCGTGTATTTCATGAACTGGTAGCTCTAAAAATTCATTTCCCCAACCATAAAATTCACCTTTTTTCACCTGCTTAAAATCCCAGTCATATAAATATCTCTTTAAATGTAGTTGGTCTTTTCGAAATATAGCTATTTCAATATCTTTATATTCCCTTGTTTCTTCCCCTATATAAAGGTCAATCGCCCATCCACCAGCAACGAACCATGTTTTACTGAATTTCCCCATTAAAGAACTAACATATTGGCATTGCTCGAATGACATCGAAGTACCTCCTTAAAACAAACCATCTATATCCAACAAATTATAACCATTTTCAATTCTCATCCTAAAATGGTTCATGATTCGAATCTGTTCTTCCGTTAACTTTTCTTTGTTCCAGTACATATGCATTAAGCTATATTCAAACACTTCTTTAAGTTTTATAAATAAAGGAATTTTTTCTAGCATTTCGTTCGCGATATCATTTTCCTCTTTGTAGCCCTCGATGATTGCTTTCGTTATACTTCTTCCATATTCCAGGATGTTGCCACCACCGACAAATGAATACTCAATCGCACTATAAATAGGAACAGCTAAATCAAAAGCATAAAAATGCTTCTCACAATCCTGAAAATCAACCATTGTCAGTTTTAAATCACGATCTACTACTACATTCTCTAACCATAAATCACCATGTAACAACCCGTAATTGGCCTTGTCTTTCGGAAGGTTTTTAATCTTTGTTAAAACCTTCTGTGCAACCTCTCTAATTGTAGTTTCTTCCTCAGGAATATATTTCAGGAAAGCGTACTCCTCATTTTGATGCCAATCGTTGATATAGCGTGTCAGATAAGTCTCTTCAAACTTTCTGGAAAAACGATGTAATTTGCCGATTTGCCGGCCTAACGCTTTTAATACATCGGCATTCCATTCTTTTCTTGATAAGTGCTTACCAGGAGCCGCTTCATAAAGAACTGTTAGCACTTCCTTATTATTAATGGTGATCTTTTCTACCTCTTGACCATTTATTGAAAGTATTGTTGGTGATACTCCTAGTCCTTCTTTATGTAGGTAGTTAGTATAGGCAACCTCTTCTACTTGTTCATCATACCCTTTGTAGTTTGTAACCCTTGCAAAATATTCGCCTTGTGCTCCGGTACACCGATACATTTCATTTGTAACGGCTTCCACTTTAATCAATTCCACTGGATAAATTCCGTTCAGCAATTCTAGTATTTTTTGTTCCATTAGAGCTTTCCCCCGCAGTAATTTTCATTCTATTCCAATTATTAGGACTAATATGTAAATAATAACATAACCAATTTATGATGATAGGTTTTGTTCAATATAATCCATCCTTCGCGCCAATTCATCAGAAAAAGAAAAAACGCCCCAAACCCTTGATTTACAGGGATTTGAAGCGCCTAAATTATTCTATTCTTCGTCAGCTTGTTCGGCTACTTTATTGATTCTTTCTAACATCGGTGGATGGGAGTAGCGGAACCATTTGACCAGTGTGGACGGGTTTACTTCGCCAAGTCCAGCTTTCGTCAACTGTTGAAACGTCGAAATCGCTGCTTCGGGATTTTCCACGAGCTCCATTGCATATTCATCGGCCCGGACCTCCTGATACCGCGAAACCGCATTTGACAATGGATTTGAGAAGAATAACAGGAAAGATGAAATCAATAAAAACAATGGCAGTGAGCTAATATTACTTAATTTCTTAACTTTTAAAATCGATCCATAACGATTAATCATTCGAGGCATTATTTTTGCAATTAACCAAAGCCCAATAAGCGTCATGAACAAATAGACAGCGATGTTAATATAAATATCTTTTAACAAGTAATGCCCCATCTCATGCGCCATTATAAAGAGAATCTCATCATGCGTTAACCGGTCTAATGTCGTATCCCACAGCACAATTCTAGAAATTTCGCCGATCCCTGTCACATACGCATTTAAAGCATTCGTTTTTTCCGACATATTCACTTCATACACATGGTCTGAAGGAATGTCCGCCTGCTCTGCAAGTGAAAGAATCTTCGTCTCCAATTCCTTATCCTTTAATGGATAAAAATCATTATAGATCGGGTCAATCACGACGGGTTGGATGAACATAAGGAAAATTGAAAATGGAACAGTTAACGCCCAAGTATAGAACCACCATCTCTTCGGACTTTTTTTGATGAGCCAATAGAGAACCGACACCGTAATCACCGACATCCCAAAATCAAGCCAAAAATCAATTACATTATCCCGCATCCAGGAGGAAAAAAACTGAGTACTAATACCATAGCTTTTGCTCACCGTATACTGATAAAAGTCCAGTGGGAATCGTAGGATGAACAATACTAACGAGAGCAAAAAAACATACATGCCTGTTCTAAACAAGGACCATTTAAACTGTACAGAACTCCATTTTTCAAACACCCGTGACATTCCAGTAATCAAAATAGCAAAATAAAGCAGCCATTCCAACGGCCCTGCTACAAAGAACAAGAAATTTCTTATCTTAGATAAATCTTCACTTAATAACAACTCCTGCGTTGTAAGAAAAGTACTTGGATCCGCTGCCGATCCTTGAAGAGCATCTGGTATTCCGCTATTTGGACCATGAAAAATATAAAAATACATCGCGGCCGCATATAGACCAAATACAACAACAGCCATTAAACCCCATTTTTTCGTCATTTCTTCCACCTCAATTCATTCGTTACCCTATCTTATTATTGAAGTGGAGAAATCATTTCTAAATAGTTTGTCTATCTCCTATTTAGTCAGTTCTATAAGCTCCGAAATCATCATAAATTGAAAAAAATTCACTCAAACTTATAGTTGAGTTTACAAGGAGCCCATAAATATGCAATTTGCTATTCACTATTTAGAAAACAACACACCTGTACTAAGTCAATGTTTAGAGCGTATACCCGAGGTTGATGAAAATCTCAAGATCAAAGGCCGTAAAGGAAAAGTAGTCAACGTTGTTCAACTCGAAGACAATAAATATCAAGTCCATGTAGCCTTGGAAAAGATAGATAAAACACCGCTAATGCTAAAAGACGATAAGAAGAAAAAACGTTAATATGTAGGAAATAGCGCGGATAAATACCTGCATGCTATTACGATAAAGATGGCTGGGCTTGCGAAAGGTAAGCAACAGTAATAGAAGCATTATATAAAATAGAAGAAACTCTATAATTTTTAATACGCTCAGACGAATCGAGATGAGATTAACCGCCATCTCGTTAAAAAAATCGTCTGAGCGCATTTATTATGTATACTTTAATTCTTTTCTATTTTATTTCACTCTATACAATCATCTTTAGGTCATTCTTTAGCTAATTCAAAAAAATAGCAGAAAAAAGATAACGGGTTCGGTCGATGAGGAGAAAACCCCAAAAAAAAATGTAAATAACAAAACAATTAACATACTTTTTAATAGTAAATAGGCAATATAGAAGGCAAGCATAAACGCTCAATAGTTTATTCTGAGCGTTTTTTGTCATTTACTGTGCTTGTTTTACTAATGTCTCCGTCGGTTCATGTAGTTTATACATCCTGAGTCATTACTCCCAATACTAAATATTATTTTAAATGATTGTGGGCCCATACATCGTAGTCAACAAATTGTAGCTTTTACTATTTCATGAATATGCATTATATCTTCTTTATGCAATTCAACATACTCCCCCGTATATCCAATCAGAATATCTCAAAGCGCTCCATATAAAATATTTAGCATTTTTGGTTCTATTAAATGTTTAGGGCTACGAAGACAATGTTGGGCAACAAAATAAGAAATTTTGTTTGTAGGATCTATAAAAGCATGAACTCCTCCTAACCCACCCCAAGAAAAAGAATTGTCAGGTACTAAACGAAATGCCTTGGCCGCATCCATTACTACTGATACACCTAGACCATAACCAACTCCTTCAGCTGGTATCATTTTTTTGTAGTCTAAATAACTTTTGCCTTCTAATTGATTTGTTTTCATTAAATTAATGGAATTTACACTAATAATGCGTTCCCCATATTTGCCAATTCCCCCACAGGCCAATGCATCAGCAAATAAAATGTAATCTTCAAGAGTAGTAATTAGCCCACCGCCTCCACTCTCATGCCTCAAACCAATTACTCCTACACAATCGCTGCTAATTCTTCTTAACTTTTCTGTTATTGGATTATACTCATATTGTGGAGCAATATTAATTTTCTTTTCTTCTACAACAGAAAAACCAGTTGTCTTCATCCCTAATGGCTTAAAAATCTTTTCTTCTAAATACGCTCCGAAGCTTTTACCTGTTACAACTTCAATTACCGCAGCTAAAACATCATGACAAAAACTATAATTCCAACCTTCGCCTGGTTCAAATAACAGAGGGTCTTTTGCAAGTGTCTCTACAAACTCTCTTGTATTAAAATCCAACCCTTTCTCTTCAAAAAGTTTTCGAAGTTGCGGCGTATCCCTTTCATAACTTAAGCCCGCTGTCATCGTTAATAAATCAGCTATTCTTATATGCTTTGTTGCAGGTGTAATAATAAATGTTCCACTTTTAACATACATCTCTTTAAATTCAGGTAGATACATATACAAGGGATCAGTCAATAATATTTTCCCGTCTTCAACTAATTGTAATGTCGCAATACATGTGACTATTTTGGTTGCCGAATAGATGTTATACAATGCATTGGGTTGCATAGGAACTTGATTCTCAATATCCGAATATCCAGCATCATATCGAAAAATCTCCTCATGTTCACGATAAATGATGCAATCAATACCAGAAAGCCCTAGTTGCGGTACAGTATCCATAAAATCTTTTAATTTCTGAAATGTATCCATATTTCAATCACCCTTCATCTCATTTTCTAATCTCTTTCCATTAGCTACAAAACTGAAAATTATAATGTCGACTATTCAATATATGATTTATTATCAAAAAGTAGACAAGCCTTCATATTATGCTCAGAAATAAATTTCAGTCCTGGATCCACTTTACTAAATTGTTCCATTGCCATTGATTTAACATTCGTTCGTTTCGGAAAAAATGGCGCTATGTATTCAGAATAAACTGATTTTAATGGCGGTTGAGACGTTTGGAATTTAGCGATCACTGAGCATGAAGGGATGCGATTATGTAACAGTTGGTATGTACTTTTATCACCTAACTCTTCATATAGTAAAAAAAATCACAAAATAAACCCCCTTTTAATACCTCCAATAGAATTTTATGGTATAATTTACATGAACATTGATATAATTGTTTTCTGTATTTTATTAAGGTCTTGTAGCTCAGTTGGGAGAGCACCACCTCGACAAGGTGGGGGTCGCAAGTTCGAGACCTGTCGAGACCATCATGCACCACACCAATGTTGATACCACAAGGTTTTCACTAAAACTTGTGAAGTGTGTACATCAAACATTGAGTGAAACACTACGTTACTTCTGTAAATAACAGAATAACGGGAGTGTTTTTTTTATGAATTACTTTAATGAGAAGCCAACAATTGCAAAACGAAAACCACACAAAAGAAAACCAGAGATAGTCGTTCAATCTGAAACGTGCAAGCTGCTGTATGACCAATTCCTTGAGTTTAAAATGAAACAAAATTTAAGACCTGGCACATTGAACAAGTTTGTTTTAACATTCAAGACCCTAGAGGCATTTCACCAAGAACGTGCTCAACATCCATTTTATTTAGCTGACATTACAACCGATTTCATAAGTGATTGGGTATATTACATGAAAAATGAAATGGTACGTTTTGAAGGACATCATTATAAACCAGAATCTGCTCAGACTGTTGGGTTAGCAGACGCTACAATTGAAACTCGAATTAGAAATTTAAAAACATTTGTCAATTGGACTGTTAAGCAAGGATTGATACAGAAGAATCCTTTTGATACGTGGGAAGGTTTCCGAAAAGATGCTCATACGATTGACATTTTAACTCGTGAAGAACTGGATAATTTATTGGCAGTAGCAAAAAAACATTCAAAAAAATCATTCAAACATTTTAGAGATTACTGCCTCCTTCATCTACTAATTGATGGTATGTATCGTATAACCGAAGCTTTGATGATTAGCCCGCACGATATTGACCATGTGAATAGAACGATTATTATTCAATCAGGCAACGCTAAATCACGTAAAGCTCGCATCGTACCATTGGCTAATCAAACGTATCGCCTTTTGGTTGAATTGATGAAGGAAAATGAAGCATTTGAAGATGATGTAGACGATTTGCTGTTTCTTTCGTTGTCTGGTCGTATGTTAAGTAAAAATAATTTCCTCCGAGATACTAGAGCGTATGCAATTGAAGCAGGAATCACTAAGCGATATTATTTACATTTGCTTCGCCATTCGGCCGCTACTCATTATCTATCTTCTAAAGAAGGCGATATTGAAAGTTTGCGGTTAATATTGGGTCATGCTGATTTACGAACAGTATTAATTTATGCTCATATGGCAGATTCTACTGTCATTGAGAAACATAGTAAAGCGGGATTCTTTGGCTCAGATAATTTAATTTCAAGAAAGCGTGACAATAAGCGGAAATGATTAATCGGGGAGCTATTTGGGGCTCTCCTTTTAGTTAGAAATTCCTATAATAAAATTCCTGTTTTATAAGATGAAATTCATTAAGCTTTAATGTAAAATGAATATCATCTCTATTTAAAAAGAAGGTGAATTTTTATGCTTGAACCAATAAAAGATATGTACGTTTATGAATATACTTTCTTGGACGATTTGTCATTCATTAAACCAATCGAGAAATATTTCGATTTGGATACCAAAGAAGTATACATATCAGAATTAAAGCAATTATTTTCTGAGCACGGTTGGGAGGGCGATGGAGACCTTGGAGTAATTTGGTTTCCTCCGTTTGTAGGTGTAGGGATTGAAGATACATACGGTCATTATGTTTTTCATGTAAAACAATCGAATAATGGCACTTCTTTTCTAGCTTCAAGCCAGCCTCTTCCTTTCGCTAGATTGTTATCTCAAAATGATTTCGATTTTACAAAATCATTTATGAATCGAGAAATAGATGGTCAAAATAATTATATAGAAGAAGAAATAAATATTGTTCAGGATAGTACAGAATTCCTAAAGGAAGCCCTTCTTTTATATAAAACAAGTATTGAGAATGAGTTACAAGCAATCGAAACCATTTCTGATACAAAATTAAAAGAAGAGCTCAAAGAAAAAGTTTTGGGATATAATCAAAATATGATTGTTCAACATTTAAACGAATTTCTGGATGATTGTTATTTGAACGTACTAAGAGAAGTATTAAATGATGGTAATAATAGCAATCTTAAGCTAAAAAGAAGTTCTGTTAAGATAGATTTAAGTAGGCTTTCTAATGATGATGAAAGCGTAAGAGGTGATTCTTGGTTAACTATTCATATGATTATTAACGACATTTGGCATTCATACCGATTTGAAAGTTTTAAAGAAAAATTGGAAAAACTAATGAAACCTTTAGAATATACTATTAATCAAGAAACGAAAAGAGAAATACTAAAACATGTAACTATAAGAAATTGTATTCAGCATCATAATTGGCGGTTGGATGCTTCTTCTGTAAAAAGTAATATGGGTACTGATTTTATTGAAATATTGAGTAATTCCAAATCAACCATAAGGATAGAAAAATGGAAAACTATAAAGCTTACAGAAACAGAATTAGCCAATTTTATCACTCAGTTAATTGTACTAACTGAAAATTTTAATAATTACGTATCTGGTCGGATATCAACTCGATACACTAGAAAAAACAAAGTAAATAAATAATAGCTGTTTTATTAAAGAACTCTTGAATTTTCAATCATAGAAAATCAAGGGTTCTTTTTCATGTTAATAATTCTCATTTTACATTTGAAAATTATTACTTCCTTCTAATCGTTCAATAAGTTAAAGGAAGTACGAAAGATTTCGTACTTCCCTAAGCTCAATTATTAAATTTGTTGGCAACTTTATTTTTATATGAAGTACGACTAGTTGAAACCTTTGGTACTCCATTTTCAATGTATTTTGTTAAGGAAATTCCTGTTCCTGTTTCTTCAGATGCTATTGGAATTATTAAATCAGGAGTCGGCAATTCAGAATAGCTTAAATCCAAATAGCCCATTCCCATATCAGTTACTTTTGTTACAGCGCTTGTGGATTTTCTAGGTCGAATATATTTTTGTAATTGAGACCTTTTTTCTCCTACTGTTGCCATTGAATATCCTGCTTGTCTGTGAGCGCTGATAATAATTGCAAGTGCTCCAGCAACATACGCAGCTGAATAATGAGAGCTTGAAGAAGGAGAAAATGAACCATAGCTGTTATTCAATTTTAAACCCGCTATAAAATAACCAGGAGCTGCCAAGTCTGTTCTTGTGTATGCATATGCTTGAAAAACCGTACCTTCCCCTGTTCCAGAAAATGAAGGGATAAATTGAGCTGCTTTTACACTGATTACTTCCCCGTTCATATGATTTGCTGGCGTGTAAACATTTGTTGTAGTTGAAGAAGCATCATCTCCAGCACCAGCCACCACAACTATTCCAGCAGATTTAGCTCGCCACAGAGCATCCATTATAACCCAACCAGCGTTTCGTTCGTCTGTACTTAAAACAAAACATGTTGTTAATATTACATCAACTTTCTCTCCATTAGGACCTACCCAATTGGTTGCCCAGTCTATACCTTGGACTATATTTTCTATAGTAAAAGTGCCATCTGAAGACATTACTTTACCAGCAATTATTTTAGAATGAGGAGCTACACCTACATATCCATCTTTAGATGCAATTAAGCCGGCTACTGCTGTTCCCAATCCATTATTATCTGTGTAATTGTTTGAGTCTCCGCCATGGTCTGCTGTGAAATTTTTACCGTCTAAAATTTGTCCTTGTAAAGAGTTGTGAGTTGTTTCCGCTCCCGTACTTAAAACTGCTACAACAACGCCATCTCCTCTATTTTTTTTCCAAGCTTCATATGCACCTATATAAAACATGGGTTCATCAGCTCTGTATGGAGGAATGTGTTTAAATTCTCTCATTGACGGCAAAGGCTTTAAAGTATTTGGCTTTGGCAATTGTTTTACATTGAAATCGACCATCCCATGTCCTTGTTGCACAAATTGATATGGGTCATTCCATGTTAAGCCTCTTATGTTTCTCGTAAATTCATATAATACTTGTTGAGCTTTGGTAGAAGTGAGTGGCTGTCCCGCTTTTTCATATGCACTATGAATTAATGCCATTATTCCAGCAATGTGCGGAGCTGAACAAGAAGTTCCAGAAAACAATCTGTAACCACCATCGGCAGCAGTTGTGTAAATCCCATCTCCAGGGGCTGCAACATCTATACCAGTATTAGAGTTTGAATTAGTTTCTATTGTTTCATCTTCTTTTAACCAAGCAACGCTAATGCACTCAGGTTGCACTGGTAAAAAAGAAAACTCAGGAGTTATTTCATTACCGTCTCCAGCATTTCCTCCAGAAACAACGACTGAAATTCCAGCTTCAATTGCTTCATGAAAAGCTTTTAATAAAGCCTCATTATCAAAAGTTGAATATGACATATTAATAACTTTTACTCTTTCTCCATTTGGCCCTACCCAAGCTGTTGCCCATTTGAAAGCTTCAGTCATTACTGACAGCGAAGAATCTCCTTTTTCTCCTGTGCCAATTTTCCCGAAAATAACTTTAGATTTTGGGGCAATCCCAACATAGCCAGATTCATTTCTATTGGCTGCTATAATCCCAACAACAGGAGTGCCATGGTCGCTCAATCCCGAAACATCATCAATCGCACCTTCTGTAGTAAAATTTCTACAATCAATTATTTGTTCTTTTAAATCTGGGTGATGAATATTTAATGAACTGTCTAAAACAGCTACCACAACACCTTCACCTTGAGTTACTTCCCAAGCTTTAGGAATATTCATTCTTGTAATTCCCCAAGTATACTCTGATTGACTTGCAGAAAACATATTGATTTCAATTGGCCCTAACTCATGTGGAGATGGATACAATTTTACTTCTTCATCTTTTAAAATTTCTGTCATATGATATTCCTCCATAATTTAGTAAAGAGGAGCTATTAAGCTCCTCCTGTTGTTAGATTCATTTCATCGTAGCCTAGAGCTACAATTCCTTTAGGGTTTAATACTTTAGCATCCATTTTATTTTCAACAATAACCGTTACACTACCAGCTAAGGCATTGCTTGTATCATTTTCTATTACTTTAATTTTAATTTCACTCATTGAAACACCATAAGCATCTTTTGTGAAAATTACAGCTGGTGTAAAAGCAAATGTATGATTCGCACCTAAACCACTACGATAAGATGGTCTACCAAACAAGCGGCCTACCATTTTGGGACGTAAATTATCGTAAGAAACAATGCTGTTGGAATCACCGCTATATACATCGAGTACCGATTTATCCAATACAATAGTGGATTCACTATCAGAGCTTGAATTAATCATTAATTGAGCTAATTTGAGTTCTTCTTGGTCAAGTACACCAATACGACCTTCTGCTCCATCAGTGCCAGTAAATGCTGTTTTAATTACCTTGACACCATCAGCACCAGTCATTTTTTGATAATGTCCTAGTAATTTTGTAGCTCCATAACCAGTACTAAAAGTTTCTCTTTCAGCCTTTCGGAACAACCTTTGCTTACCCATTTTAATGATAAATTCTAAGACAGGTAAATTTGAAGCTAAGATTTCTTGCTTTGACAATTTAAAAGCTGTGACAATTCGTTTAGGCTCAAAATCTATTTTATTAACGGCTGTTATATCCTTAACTTCTGGCACACCATCAATTTCAGATAGCTCTGTATCATCGCTTACATGCTCAGTATGACTTTCTCCGTTATTGTGAAATAAAGTAACATGATTTAAGATGCCCATTTCTTCATTTTGCGTGATTACAATTGGGTCGATTGTTACCTGTTTCAGAATTTGTTCCAATTCTGCTGTTCTAGTTTCAATAATATTTCCCATTATTGATTCCTCCTAATATTGTTTAATTATTTAAAAATCCTCTGTGGCTTCTAAAACAGCCCACAATGGATTTACTGGCTGTAATTTTTCAGCTTGCATTTGTTCTAATTTCTTTTCTTCAATCATGACCTTAGCCATGTCATTAGCTAGTCTGAAACGTGCTGTAAGCGGAATACATAGCTGTTTCATAGACTCATTAATTTGTTTGTTAATCTTTTCAAGACGAAACAAAAAACGCTCGTAGTTATCATCAAGTATGGTTAACTTTAATAACTCAGCCTCATTGTTAGATTTCAACCAAATATAAAAAGCCAATGTATTTAGCGAAATACTATCGGCTTCGGTGTAATATTCATTTAATTTTTTAAGTTGGTTAAACAATTTTCTCATTGTTGGATTCGCTTTAACAACTTCATTCATTTTAGGTATCGTGGCATTTGTCACCACTAGCTGTTCCGCTTCTTCTCTTGCAGCTTTTTCAGCTTTAGAAACTTTCATTTTCAGTTGTGAAGTGCTAGTTCTCACTCCTCTAGCCATATTAATTCTCCTTTCAAAAAGTAAAGTTAGGGAAAAGTTTTTTTAGTTTCTTCCCTAGACCTAGTCTCTTCCTCCTTACCCAAATAAAAAACGACCTAGAGGGGGGTGTTAGTCTAAAGTTAAGACCAGCACTGTTAAAGTACTGGTTCCCATTCGTCTGGCACTTCCCACTCAAAGTCTAATTCTTCTCTAATATATAAATGTGTGTTACATGGTTTACAAAGTGTAATCAGGTTACTTTCATCATATCTTAAATCTGGATAGCCATTTTTACCGTTATATTTTACTCGTGGTTTAATGTGGTGAACTTCTAAGTTATCTGTAGTAATGATGAGACCATTGGATTTAATCAAACAGCGCTGACATATACCTTCATCACGTCTAATAACTGACTTCCTTGTGTCTTTCCAGGCCTTTGAATTAAAGAACCTCTTTTCTTCAGGGTTTTGTATTCTTCTATTTTTATTTCTCATTCTATCCCCTTGCTTCTTACATTCGCATCTTTCTGCTTTTGGGATAAGCTTTCCACAATCACAAATTTTCATTATTGGCATGATATTATTCGAAATCCTTTCTTCTTTTAATTTTGATTATTAATATTCAATTTCTTCAGGAGCTGATTACGTTTCCGTTCCGCATGTTCATATATAATTGTTCCAGATAGCAGTTCATCATGACAAACAGATACGATACAGCCATCTGGTAGCGTAATTACAGCTAATTTAATTCCGTCTTTATATACACCTTCTGGCGGTTTGATATGCTGTTGATAATCAGCAATTAATTGTTCAAGAGCTTCATCGTCAGTAAGACTGCGGTTATATTTTGCATAAAATACAATGCCATTATCGTCTTTCATATAAGCTCGTATATGAAAATACCAATTGGTGTTTTTATGTGGTATTTGTAGTTCGTAATCCAGACCACATGCTTTACCTCGAATATATTTGTACTTTAAACTAAATCTGCTCATTAGTAGTTCGATTTATTGCCAGATAATTCTTCAGCAATGATTTTCTTTATTTTCATCTTTAAATATGGATATAGCTCTAAACCATATTTGACTTTAGCAATGTGTCGCAATTGGTCTTGCTCAGCTGCATCTCCACGAAAGTTATACTGTTTTTGTTTGTCTTTCATAGTTCATTCTCCTTTAAGTAAGTATTGATAAGATTTGTATAAAAGATATATACGTTGCTTACAGAAAAGCCAGCTTATCTTATCAAAATAAATAAAATAACTTCCCAAAGGAAATTCATTACAAAAGCAAGCGCAGTCTGCTTTTGAATTTTCAAGCGGAGCGAAGCGGAGAACTGAAAATTGTAACGAGCTCAATATAAATTACTTTTATAAATTACTTTATTAATGCACTAGCACAGCCGTAGCTGTGCAGACCTATTTCTCCTCGCAGGCTCAGAGAAATGCACTAGACTCACATACGTTCGCTAGAGTGCTACGCAGGTTTTTTGCCTTTCGGCGATTGATTTAGTACTTCCACATTTTTATATATTCTTATTAAGAGCAACCTCGTTCTAACATTGTTCCTATGCAGTTTCTCGTCTAGTTCTTCCACACTTTTTGTGCCAGAACTATCATTTTACCAATCTCATGGTCTTTTCCTTACATCTTGCTTATTCACAATATAATTACTTATATAAAAGCATCTGGGAGGTAAATCATGAAAACAAAATCATTTTGCTTAGATTCAACTATCAATGTAGTAGATGCCATGTGTGGCGCTGGAAAAACCTCATGGGCAATACAGAAAATAAATGATGAAAAAATAGGATTTGGAACTGAAGAAAAACTCGGTAAAAAATACATATATGTTACTCCATATTTAAACGAAGTGGAACGAGTACGAAGTGCCACAGGAGCAGAGTTCTTAGAACCTGAAGCAATGAAAGGTAAAGGTTCAAAATTAAATCATCTTAAAGCATTGATAACATTAGAAAAATCAATTGTAACAACTCATGCTTTATTCAAAAAATTAGATTTGGAAACATTGAACTTGATTGAAGAATCTGGTTACACATTGATTATGGATGAAGTTGCAAATGTCCTTGAACAGTATCACATCACTAAAAGCGACATTGACTTATTAATTACCAAAGGAACAATTGCCATTGGTGAAAAAGGTAAAATTCAGTGGTTAGACGATAGCTACGATGGAGAATTTTCTGATATGAAAGTTTTGGCTCAGAGCGACAACTTAATATTACAAAATGGTACGGCAGTATTTTGGACAATGAACACTCGAGCGTTTGAAGCCTTTGAAGAAGTTTATATCCTTACTTATTTGTTTGATGGTCAAACACAATTCTACTATTATCAAATGAACGATATTAATTTTGATAAATACAGCGTAACTAATGTAAATGGCCGTTTTGAATTGATTGATTATGATTCAAATATTGAACCACGAAAAGAAACTTATAATAAGTTGAATGTTCATGAAGATAAGTCAAATGGCAACGGAAGGTCAAGTACATTAAATTCAAATTATGATAGCCGAGAAAAGTTAACGCCACAGCAAAGAAAGTCGTTGCTTTCGTCAACTTGGTTTAAAAATGCGTCAGATGATGAATTGAAACAAATTAGCAATAATTTGAATAATTACTTCAGAAAGATTCACCCTACCGACAATGACAAATTATTTTGGTCAACATTATTAATTGCAGCACCAGATTTAAAAAATGCAAAATGTAAGTTTCATAAAAAAGGTGACCGCACTAAGGACAATTTTGTTTCATTAAATACTCGAGCAACGAATTACTACGCTGATAGAACCTCGATGGCATATGTATATAATCGTTTTATCAATCCCATTGAAAGTAATTTTTTTAAAGAATATGGCATTACTGTTAATGAAGATTTATTGGCATTATCCGATTTAATTCAATTCATCTTTAGAGGTTGTATTCGTAATGATGAACCAATGAATTGCTATATCCCTTCTGAACGTATGCGACAGCTGCTAAAAGATTGGTCTGAATATAAAATTTAACTCCTTACTTTGTAAGGGGTTTTTATTTTGGCATCTTGTGCAGCTGTTTCAATTCGTCTTACAATTAGAATTGGAAGTTATTACTAAAATTGGAGTGATTACAATGGAGTTTTTTCAAAGCAGAATGGGACAACAGTTTTACACAAAAGATGTGCCACGAATAGCAAACGCATTGGATACGTTAGCTCACGAGTTAAAACGGAGTAATGATATTAATGAAGGCAAACATTTAAAACGTATTGCTGACGAACTGGTTAACGTAGAGCCTGCAATGGCACGGTTAATAATGGAGTACATTAAATGAAAAAAACATTAATCACATTAGCAATCATTGTTGGTATCATTGCATTAGCAGTTGGATTCTCATATTTAAATGATTATTTGAATCAGCCAACGGAGCAAGAAATTGAAGATGCACGAAAGCAAATTGAGAAAGAGTTCACTACCCCTGAGAATGATTTGCCTGAAGATGAAAGAGTTATGCAAGCATGGTCTGAAGAAATGACAGAACCAGCCATGCAACAATTGATACACAATTTATCGCATCAAAAAATAAAATCTTCCCACAAGTGGGGAGCATTACAAATCACTCAGGAACGTGTTGACCGTTTGCTTGAGATTGCAACAAACAATAAAGATATATATACTCATGCAATTGTTTATATGGATATTTTAAGCTCATGGTCTGAAGGCGATTTTTCACAGGCTGTAGAGGAACATAACGAAATCTGGACGATGCAATCGGGCAATGTTGGTAAAGCTTATGATTTAATGAGCTCAGTAGAAGAAATGGAATACATTGAACTGCATTTTAAGAAAAATGATGAAGATACTCAATGAGCGTGTACAGACGGTGGCACTTGGATTTGGGGTATTAATTATCGTCATATTTATGGCTGTAGGATTTTTAGTTGCTTGGGATAAGGCAACATATGACGAGGAAGAAGAGCGAATAGCAGAAGTTGTTAAGGTACTTAAAGAAATTCGTGTTAAATCGTTGAATAATGAGCGCTGACTCCCCTGCTTCGCTGGGGATTGGCGCCACATCAAGCGTACTTAACTGGTATGCTTTTTTATTTGTCCAATTTTGCGTTCCTTCATTAAATAGTCCAAAACAAAATAATAAATATTAAAAATAAGTTAATAAAAATTAATACTTTCCCTTACATATTTCAGGCTCTCAATATAATGTCTGTGTAATCAAAAAACACAACTATTTGGAGGAATTATTTATGAAAGAAGCAAACACAGCTAAATCAATTGAAAGCATTACAAAAAATCTTAAATTAAATTTTGAAAAAACAAACACGATGTTTAACCGAATTATCGTGGAAGCTCAATCTGCATTTAATTCATATACAATGGTTGATTTTTATATCAACAAAGACAACGAATTAACGGTCGCTGTGTCTGGTATTAAATTTGTTGATGAAAATGAAGAGCGTATCATGTATGAAGCTGGAGCGGTATTCACTATAAAAGCCAACCCCTATTCCGAGCAATACATTTTGGACACTGAATTATACATTGAAGATAACGGTGTTCGTTTACCAAAACATTATCGTAAACGAGCCGACACAATCGTAACTCGAATGAAAGGTATTGTTGAAGAGTGGAACTACTTATACGACCAACGAATTGAATACTATGAGGAATGCGATAAAGAACGTAAAGAATCTTATGAACGTGAAAAGCAGCGCATTATTAAGCAATATCTCGCTGAACAAAACAAAACGGAGGAATTTTAACAATGAAAACACAAAAACAATGGCTTACAGAAGCGCTACACTCAATGGAAAAACATTTATTAAACGGAAATGACCACATGGCTCCATTAAATCCGTATTATCATTTTGAATACACTGATGAGCAACGAGATGAAGCTGATTTCCATACGCATATGGTATGTGCATATGCTGGGGCTTATCGAACATACTCAAATGACGACCAACTATTCCACGATTACGAATTATTAGTTGAAGTGTTAAAAGAAGAAAAACTTGAACACATTGCTTTTGGTCTTTCATGCTATTTACATGAAGCAAGCGGTTATTTAGAAGAAATGTTTTAAAACAAACCCTTAGAGCTACTTAATCAGTAGCTCTATCACCTATAAAAAGGAGCTAATATTTATGAAAATAATCGAGCAAACACCTTTCACCCTGTCGCCATTGGAAGAAAGAATCTTAAACAATCCGATAATTACTTCTAAAGCTAACAGAAAAACATACATCATTTTGAAACATATGTACGAAGAAAATATTCATTGTGCTCTAATCGGAAAAGAGTTGAATGTTGAAGAATTTATTATCAGCATCAATAAAATTTTAAATACGTTTGACTTAGAGCTAATTAATTCAGTGCAGACTTTTTACAATTACAAAAAGAAATTAGTAGAGTTTATTTTGATTTAAGAAATTTACTGCAACGAACAAAAAGCAATATCAAAAAATGGAGGAATTTATAGTGAAAAATAACTTGATTCAATTAAAAGTAATTCAAGAAGCAAAAACTAAACAAGAACGTATCAATCAACTGGGTGAAATATTAAAAGACTTATTTTTAAACAACTATGGGTACACACCCTACAATTTAGAATTTCTGCCAGAGAAAATCGAAATTGATGGAATTGAAATTAGTTTGTGTGGCAATGGTCATGAAGATTGTCCGAGATATAATTATAATTTGATGTATTGTGGCGAAATTGAAGAAGAAAACATAGCTATTTATATCGAATATTACCGAGCTACAGTTTTTCAGAAACTTGTTATTCAAAACATTTATGTAGAAGATAATGAGCCTCAGCCATATGAATACAATACTCCACCAGAGTTCATAGTTGAAACAATGGCACAGCTGCTAACAGAAGAATTATTATAATCCTTTTACCACAAGCTTTATTCGAGCTTGTGGTCTCTTTATATATATAAATTTGTCTATTACTGGTAGGATAATTCATTGCTAATGTCGAATTATGTATTTGTAGGAGGTGAATTATGAGCGACAAATACCCAAAACTAAATATAACTGAGGAAGCTTTTGCTAATTTAGACATACCCAAATTTGTAGAAAGTAGAAATAACTTAAATACAGCTCTTAAAAATACTAATACACAAATTAATGAAATTTACACTCAACTAATAGAAACGAATCGTGCCAAACATCAAAGAGAAGTAGAAAGTCATGAAGCGCTAATTCAAATCGCTGAAAATACCAAAGGCATAAAAGAATTGGTTTCTCTAGTTCGTGATGGTAATGAGATAAACAAACAAACTTTTGAATTAATACAAAAATTACAAACGATAATGACTGCCGAAACTCCAGAAGAAGGCGAAACTATTATTCGTGAAGTATTAGATACAGCTAATCAAGCAAATGAAGATTTTGAAACAATACAAACATTAATAGGTTATGGAAAGATGTTATTTAAATTAGTCTTTCCTGACATAGAAATATAAAATTATCGGAGGTAAAATTTATGAGTATATTAGGATTAGAAGTTACAATGTCATTGATTAATCATTTAGTAGATGCTGGGCATAAAGAAGAAATTTCAGTGATTGAAGAAAAAGTGGCTGACGGTACTTTATTCCCTTACTTGAGCGAAAAGTACAATGTAGTTAACCTAAACAATTTCCCAAGACAAGCCGAAGCTGAAAAATATCTGCAAAATTGGTTTAATACATACAGCGGTAGTGACTATCGTCGTAAATTTGCAGTAGAAAACAATGGGTTGAATCTACTTGTAGCAGCATTAATTTTCTCTTAATACGTCACTTGGTCGCACTGCTTAATCGTAGTGCGATTTTTATTTTGTCCTCGATTATTCCTACTGTTTCAATGTAAAATGAAATTATTGGTAAAAACTGAATGTTTGGGGAGTGTTATTGATGATATTTGTTTTAGAAAACAAAGACAGCCTTTCGATAGTTGATTGGGCTCAAATTGCTAGTGCGATTGGAACTGTATTAGCTGCTATTTTTGCTTTGATTACTACATTACAAAACAGAAAAGCTAATAAATTATTAAATGACGAGCGACATTTAATGGTTAAGCCGTCTTTTAGAATAAATTCCACATTTGAAAAAGGAGATGCCAAACAAGTAGATTTAGGAGTTATAAACCTGGGTTTTAATAGAGTAATGAATAACATTGAAGGTACTTGGGAAGGCAACGCTGGGGTTAAAATATCAGTAATAGAAGTAATTGACGAAAGAACAAAAGATAATAAACTAACAGTTATTATTGATTATTCAGCTTGTAATATCGAAAGCGATATAACTGGAAGTCTTTCGCTAAGTTATGCAAATGTTTATGGCAAATTATATATGGAATCTGTTGAAGTTGAAATTAAACGTACTTATTATGAACATTACGAAGGATATTATTTCGATTTAAAAGAAGGACTGGTTGGTCAAGCTTTCATAGATAATAGCTCAAAAAAATAATAATGCAAATACTATTACTAAACCCACTAGATTCACGCTAGTGGGTTCCTTTTTGTTTATGCGGATAAATCATAAGCAAAGTTGTTTTCGATTAACAGTCGTTGCAGTTTCGTTTTTAATTTTCCTACACGTTGATTTGCAGCTTGGCGACTGATTCCAAGCTTTTCAGAAAGCTTTGTTGAACTAAACTCTTTAGGGTATAAAAGACAGTTTAATTCTAGTTGTTCACGCTCGTTTAAATTGTTCATTATAACTTTCATCATCTCTGTGGCAACCATTTTTTCATTTATGTAATCTTCCTGAGCAATTATGTTTTCTACAGTTGAACTTTCTTCATCGAATAGCGTAGCGTTCATGCTCAGTACCTTTCGAGTTGTACGTTTTTCAGCGGTTAATATTTGAGCCCTGTTCCCTGTTACGCTTTTCAATTGATAAGTTAAATGTGTAGAGAAAGCGTATTTTCCATTGTATGATTGATACGCTTTCCATGTTGCTATTTGCAATTCCTGTTCAATTTCTTCTTTATCATCATATACGAACTTGTTAATGAAGATGCTTGCTACCCTGTTAATCATTGGTGTGAATTGTTTTAACACCTCTTCGAAAGTCATTACTTTTACATCATTCGATAATATTATTTTTTTCATGTCTAATTTCCCCGTAATCTGTTTATATTTGTATTTTCATGTCACTTTACTAACATATCACAGGTTCTATTTTTTCTAAAGACAGAATCCGAACAATTATCTATTAACATAAGTTAATTGTTCGTTTTTTAAGATGTTGATTTAAAAAGAAAAATCGCAACTCAATGATGGGTTACGATTTAATTAATATTTGGTTGTTTTATATTTGTTTTTGTTCCATTTTTTCTTTCAACAATTTTTTTCATTCTATTACTAAGCCTACGTTCCATTACTCTTGTCGTTATAAAGAAAACTAAAATATTAATAACTGCAATGAATAAATACGTATCATTTTTATTTAGGTTCATTATATTTTCTACTGTAATCTCGCCCATTTTCTCTTTAAAAACACCAAGGAAAACCAGCATCGTCAAACCAACAGTTGTATAATACGAAAATAGCGTCCTTCGTAATGCAAATAATTCAAAAGGTCTTTCCACTTTATCTTTTTGTTTTCCATTTTCAATTTCTATTTTCAATTCATTAAGCTGATTAGAAATTTGTTGTTTTTTATCATGGGGTATGAAGTTAGATTCATAGATATTACGCATTAAATCATCATAAGTATCTGTAACAGTATAAACATCATAAACCGAAACAGAATACTTTTTAGCAATTGATTTAATCAATGACTCAATGACTCCTTTATTAGGCAACTTCCCTTCAGCTGTAGACATAATTAATAAATTTATTATTTCAGAATTTGCCTTAGCAATATTCAAACTATAATCTTTATTACCCAATAATTTTAGCAATAAACCAAAAATGATGCTCGCAACTAAACTCCCAACTATGCCAATAAACCATGGATTATCAATCATAATTTTCTCCTCTCAGCTGATATAACTACTAACATTATTCCAAATAAAGGGGAACTTGGATTAAATGAGCAACAAAAAATACTCACAATAGTTGCATATTTTAGTAGACAGTAGTTTTATACTCTGCTATAGTGATTATCAATTACTAATAGGAACCATGAAGTTCCACCAATTGCATAATAAATAAAACTTTAAAAGGTGGAATTTATTATGATTAATCGTATTATTTTTGAAGGACAAGTATTTTACAAATTAGCTGACCTAGCAGAGTTATTTGGTGTGTCAGTTTATAAAATGAAAAAAGCTACTAAAACACAGGACATACAAACCCGTTTAAAAGGTTTCGGTCGTGTGTTATTTGTGTTGGAAGAAAACGTATGTAAAATCGAGCTCAACAACGAAATTAAAACTCTTGAAACTAAATTTACAGCGAATCCAGTGAAAAGCACAAAGGCTGTTAAACCAGTTGTTAAAAAAACCGAACGTAAAAAAACCAAGGCCAAAGTTGTAAAGAAAGGCGAAGTGGTTGAAAAAGTTGAATCGTCACCAAAGCAGGAACTTTCAAAGGAAACTGAGCTACGTTTAGAAAAGTACCAACAACTATATGAAAAAGGCACTACTCTTGCCACAAAATTAGCTAAGGTTAATGAATTGAAACTAGCACATGAAATTTGTGAGCAACATCTAGGCAAAGGTAAATTATTTAAACAAACAGGTCTTGGAGATGTGCAAAAAATGGAGCTGGTAGTTGCAGACTTTCAAGCAGCGTTAGACGCAATTTATGAATCATCACCGCAATTCTAGCGTCAAAGCTTACGTTTTAGCGTGTGTTCCTTAGGAGATTGATTAGTATATTAAGTAAACAATTAAAATGTGACTGAGTGCACCAGCCACGTTTCTAATGTTTGCTCCCCTACTCCTTACAACCATTTTTAATTACCTACAATAGTGATATATATTATTGGAGGAATTGAAGATGAATAAAAAGGAACATCCATTACATAGACGTTGGAAAGGTATTATGGACAGGTGCTACAGCAAAAAACATTCACGCTACAGATATTACGGTGCTAAAGGAATTACGGTTTGTGATAGATGGCACGATTTTTGGTCGTTTATTGAAGATGTGGATAATCATTTAGAAAATGGTTATTTGCTTTATGAAAGTCCTGATTGGCAATTAGACAAAGACAAAAATGGTGGCAATGAATATTCACTCGAAAATTGTGTAGTGATTTCTGCTGAAGAAAATAAAAAAATAGCCTATGAAAAACAACAACGAAAAGTATTAGCCTTTTCTGAGACAAAACAAATTGAATTTAAATCGGTAACTGAAGCGAGCGAAATTTTAAATATTAAGCGCACCACACTTACCGATTATTTAAAAAAAGGTAAACAACATTCATGCGGCTATCGTTTTAAATATTGTAGTTAAAAACTCTTGTTGGGTGTACGTCTAAATGCGATAATATCAACATAGAAGTAATGAAAGTGTTGATATATCAATGTTTGACCTAGATTGTTACATAGGTAAACCTCGACAAGGTGGGGGTCGCTGGTTCGAGACCAGTCGGGACCATCATGCTGAAATCCCTTATTTATAAGGGTTTCAGCTTTTTTTATGCCATAAATAACTCCCGAAAATAAAGCATTTTTATTGTTGCGTGACGGATATGTGACGTAAGAGAACCATTTTCAGCAAACTCCTTGACCGTTTCTTCAGCGTGACTTTGCACTCTACTTGTGAGAAATCAATGAAGTCCGTAATATCAGCAAAAGCGATTTTCTTGTACATAAGAAGAACGTCTAATGCATCCATTTCTGCTTCTGATAATTATTGTGCCTACAAATCAGTATGTAGTCGGTTGTCCAGACCTAACTATATTGTACGATTGGAGTTTTTTTATTGTCCATAGCTAAAAGCTTTCCGGAATCCCCTCTACAGTAGAGGGGTTTCAAACCTACAAAAAAGAACCCTTGAAGGCATATAGCCATTCAAGGTTCTCCTGATACATGTTCTAAATATAATTATTTTTTTTCTTCATACGCTAAGGCAATCTCCACTACTTCTTCTGGTGATAAATCCTCTTCATTCCAAAAAATTAAGTCACTAGGGGCTGGATGAGGAACATTGTCTTCTAAAATTTCTATATATCCGCTTACTTCTTCATCAGACAGCTTAGGATTACATATTTTATTTACTAGTCCAACTAATTCATCTTTAGATAACTTTTTTCTCATTTTTTCCACCTTCTCTACTTCCATTTTTCCCCAAAATGATAAGCAGGGCCTAAAATATTTTGGTGCATTTCTTAAGTCTTTACCTATATCCTTAGTAACTATTTATTATCTCTTAAAAATATTCACATTATATTATGAATACCACTCATCGTCAGAAAATTTCTCGCCATCTTCAGTAGGCTTTATATTGTATATGTCTATGAACCTTTTTATTTCTGACCTTAACAACACTAAATCCTCACTCTCAATTACAAAGCCCCTATGGTTATTCCAACTCATATCAACCTCTAAATTTATATCCAACTCCCTACACCAATCAATAAAATCATACATAATCATGGTAAAACAAACGTTAAATTTATGAACTGAAACCCAAATACCTATTCTTCCATCTTCAAGATCTTGTTGTCGTAATTTTAAATCTCCATCTAAGAACCATTTAGTATGTTGTTTTTGCTTCTCTTCAAGCATTAATTCGTCTCCTCCTATTCTTTGTATAAACCTATAAGCACATTCATTGGTTAGCCTTGTTCTTAAGCTACCATAAATCACTTCTTCCCGCGACCAATAATTTCCAAAAATTGTAATGATTCACCAAATACTTTAGCTAACTCATTTTCAACTGATGTCCCTATTTGTGATTAGGCCTTGATTTATATATATAGTATAAGAGTACCGATTTATCCTTAACATTATAAATTTACGCTTGCTAACCAAAAAACTAAATCCCAAGATGTCACAAGATCTTTGGTTTTACTTCGCTCATTATTATACAAAAATAATATTGACTACTTTTTTAAATTATATTAATATTATAACAATTTACTAGATGGAAGGATTTAAACAAAGTAGTTAATCAAGAAAACAAAGCTTATTGCTACTCGTAAGTTACCTATCCATTGATAGGTTTATTATTTTCGGAAAATTTACAAAATAATTAATGTTATATTTTAGGAGGTATTTGATATTGAAACAAACAACAAAACAATACATTATTGATCGGATGTATAAGGGATCTCAAGGGCTTGCTAACGCCGTTCTTGTCACATTAGGTATTGGCCTTTTGATTGAAACGTTCGGAACATTTACTGGTTGGGAAGGCTTTACAACTATCGGCAAGGCAGCACAACTTATGCTTGCACCTGCAATTGGTGCTGGTATCGCTTATCAACTAGGTGGAAATACATTAGTTATTTTCAGCGCGATGGCATCTAGTACGATCGGTGCAAATGCCCTTCATATGAATGCGGATGGAGCTTGGATACTTACTACAGGGCAACCGATAAGTGCCGTGTTAGCTACCATTATTGCAGTTTGGGTTGGAAAACGTATTGCCGGTAAAACTAAGTTAGATATGCTTGCTATTCCATTTTCATCTATACTTATCGGAGGTGTCGCAGGTGTAGGTTTAGCAGCAGTTACTACCCCACTTTTGGAGCAGTTAAGTAGATTTATCGCAAACTCTGTTTCAGGATCTCCTGTGATGGGGTCCATAGTTATCGCATTAGTCTGGAGTATTTTCCTGATGTCTCCAGCCTCTTCTGCAGCAATTGCCATTGCCTTACAACTTGATCCAGTTTCAAGTGCTGCTGCGCTGATTGGATGTACAGCTCAGTTTGCCGGATTTACGGCGATGTCTTATAAACAGAACGATTTAGGAGCCAATATTGCTCAATCATTTTTAACACCAAAAGTACAAGTGCCAAATCTCGTTAAAAACCCCTTTCTTGCTATAGGGCCATTTCTATCTTCTGTTATTTGTGCGCCAATCGCGATATTTATGTTTAACTTTGAAGTTCCTTATACATTAGCTGGACTTGGTCTAAACTCATTTATTGCACCTTTAAATATTCTTGCTAACCAAGGTGTGATGGTTCTATTGATGTATATTGTATTAGGTGTCATTTTACCAGCGGTTATTTCTGTTACTGTTTATCATTTACTAAAAGCAAGAGGACTAGCTAAGACGGGTGATTTACGTATGGAAATTCAATAGTTTTTAGATTTTTGACCAGGTCTTTATCATCTTCTTCACGCGGAATACTTTCAAACAAAATTGACCACACGTTATTCGTCACAAACTTAAGTAAATACACAATACGAGAGGTGTAATCCTCGTGAAAAGCAGAGATGGCGTTGTCTAAAGACAACGCCATCTCTGTTGGAGGACGAAATTTTTACTTATTGTCCCAACATCATTACCATATAATATTTTTAACTATCTCTCTACAATTTCTACCGCTACATCGCTAACAAGCGTGTTACTAATCGTACAGCCTCGCTCTATTATTTTTAAGAGCTTAGCTTTATATGCCGTTTCAAAAGTAGAGGGGAATGTAACCTGTACTTCAAATTTCGCAAAGTGATTTTCTACGCCTTCTGCTTTTGAAGCAACTACGTCTATTTCTACTTCGTTTAAATCCGCTTCAACCGAATCACGCTCTAGAACTTTTTGTAATGTAATCGACAAGCATAGAGCCACTGCACCTTCTAATAATTCCTTCGGTGAAAGACCTCCAGCTAGATTTGGTCCCATGTTTCCACTTAGTTGGACCCCTGCTTCATTTGAAATTTCATTTTTATTTTGTGCCCAGTTTAATTTGACCATTGTTTTGTCTCCTCTGCATAATGGCACGCAACTTTATGCTGCGATCCTTCTATTCCTATCTCTCGTAAAGCCGGTACTTCATTTTTACAACGCTCTGTAGCAAATGGACAGCGTGTATGGAAAACACAGCCCGGTGGTGGATTTATTGGTGATGGAATCTCACCTTTTAAAATAACACGTTCACGCTTTTGCTTGCCAGGGACAGCTGAAAATAATGCTTGCGTATACGGATGAAGGGTATTAGTAAACAGTTTCTCTGTTGGCGCCTCTTCAACAATTGTTCCCAAATACATAATACCAATACGATCCGAAATGTAACGAACAACGCTAATATCATGTGTAATAAAGAGCATCGATAAATCCATATCTTGCTGTAATTGCTTTAAAATATTTAAAATTTGTGATTGAATCGAAACATCTAGCGCAGAAACCGGCTCATCACAAATCATTACTTTTGGATTAACAATTAATGCGCGCGCAATACTAAGGCGTTGTCGTTGTCCACCAGAAAATTCGTGCGGAAAACGATAAAAGTGCTCATTTTGTAAGCCTACCATTTCTAACATTGAAAACACTTTTTCAATTCGTTCTTCTTTCGAACCAATACCATGAATAATTAGTGGCTCTTCTAAAATCCGACCAATGCGCTGACGTGGATTTAATGAAGAAAATGGATCTTGGAAAACAACCTGTAAATCTCTACGGAATTTACGCAACTCTGCTTTCGATAGCTTCGTTAAATCTTGCTCGTTATATATAACCTCTCCAGCTGTTGCCTCCGTTAACCCTAAAATCGTACGGCCCGTCGTACTTTTACCAGAGCCAGACTCCCCTACTAAGCCATAAGTTTCACCTTCGTACATCGAAATCGAAACATCTTTTACAGCATGTACTGTTTGCTTGACTCCACCTAACTTTCCAAAAGGTCCGTAAAGAGGAAATTGCTTTTGCAATTGTTTTACTTGTAAAATCGGCTGCTTTGTCATTATACCCAGCCTCCCTTTTGCTCATCATACAACCAGCATTGTACTCGCTGATCTGCTTCCATTTCGATTACTGGCGGCATTTCTACACGACATAAATCAGTTGCAAGCGGGCAACGTGTCGCAAAGCCGCAACCAGCAGGAATATTAGACAAAGGTGGTACGGTCCCTTTTATTACCTGAAGTGGTGCATGGCGATCTCCGTCGAGCTCGGGCTTTGAATGTAATAAGCCTTGCGTATACGGATGAAGCGGATTTTTAAATAAATGATCGGTTGTTGCTTCCTCAATAATTTGACCTAAATACATTACTTTTACCTTTTGACAAATTTCTGCAACTACTCCTAAATCATGCGTAATAAAGAGCACAGCCATTCCTAGCTCTTTATTTAATTTAACAATTAAATCTAAAATTTGCGCCTGAATCGTTACATCAAGAGCTGTCGTCGGCTCATCCGCAATTAAAAGCTTCGGCTTACACGCAAGTGCCATCGCAATCATTACACGCTGTTGCATTCCTCCTGATAGCTCATGTGGGTATTCATCAACGCGCTTTTCAGGTGAAGGAATGCCTATTATCCGAAGCAAATCGATAGCTCGGGTACGCGCTTCCTTTTTTGATAGCTTTTGATGAAGACGTAAAACCTCTACGATTTGTGCGCCTACTGTTTGTATAGGATTTAATGAAGACAACGGATCTTGGAAAATAATCGAAATATCATTACCACGAATTTTACTCATTTGTTTCAAGGGTAAATCAAGTAAATTTTGCTCTTCAAAATAAACCGCACCCTCATAATCAACCGGCTCCGTATGCTCTTGTAAGCGAATAATCGACTGTGACATCACACTTTTACCACAGCCAGACTCACCAACAATACCGATAATTTCTCCTTTTTCTACTGTAAAATTAACTCCGCGTACAGCAGATACTTGACCGCGCTCCGTTTGGAAATGCGTCTGTAAATTTTCTACTTTTAATAATGCCATTACGCATTTCCTCCCTTTATTGGTTTATTTGCCTTACGTTTTCTTGAAGGTAATCCTTTTAGACGAGGGTCCAAAAAATCACGTAAGCCATCGCCCAATAAATTTAGCGAAAGTACTGCTAACACAATAAATGCTCCAGGCACTAATACCATCCACCAAGCTTTAAAAATAACAAGCTTGCCGGCCTGTAATATATTGCCCCAACTTGGTTCTGGAGCTGGAATACCTGCGCCTAAGAAACTAAGTGCTGCCTCAGAAATAATCGCCTCTGCAAAAACAAATGTCGCTTGCACTAACAATGGTGACAATGTATTCGGCATAATATGTAACCAAATAATACGTGTATTACTTGCACCTTGCGCATGCATCGCTTCTATATATGTTTGTTCCTTTACCACTAATGCCGCCGCCCGAACAACGCGTGCAATATTAGGCGTAAATACTACGACTAATGCGATAATTACATTTGTCGCAGATGCACCTAATGCTGCCATTAACGTTATCGCTAGTAATATACCTGGAATTGCAATTAATCCATCACAAATACGCATTAAAACATGGTCTAACCATTTATAATAGCTCGCATATAATCCCATAACTAAACCAAACATTGACGATAAAAATGCAACGGTTACACCGATTAATAGTGATACTCTTGCCCCATATACTATGCGGGTAAATAAATCTCGACCAAACTCATCTGTTCCAAACCAATGCGCAGCACTCGGCTCTAACAAACGACTTGTTACTTTCATTGCATACGGATCATTATTCATAAATAAAGGACCTAGTAATGCTAGTAAAGCTAATACAACAAATATAAAACTGCCCGCAAGCAAGCCTTTATTACCTTTTATTTTTCGCCAATTGAGTGCACGCTGTTCCTTTTTGAATTCCTTAGACAGCTGTTCAAGCTCATCCTTCGAATAGGTAGTCATTTTTTCACCTCTCTATTTACGATCCAAACGGACACGTGGATCCACAACGCCGTACAGTAAATCGATAACTAAGTTAATAAATACATACATAATTGTTACCATTAGCACGACACCTTGAATAACCGTATAATCGCGTCGCGTTACAGAATTAATAATTAATTGACCAAGCCCAGGAATATTAAAAATCGTCTCTACCACAACTGCACCCGTTACCAATGTGCCAAACGTTTGGCCAATAACCGTTAAAATCGGTAAAAACGCATTACGGAACGCATGTTTTAACAATACGCCCAACTCCAGCACACCTTTAGCGCGCGCTGTTTTAATATAGTTTAAATTTAATACATCTAGCATCGAAGAACGCGTCATACGAGTAATTAATGCTGCCTGAATCGTCCCAAGTGAAATCGCTGGTAAAATCAAGAATTTTATATGCTCCATTAAGCCATCTGATAGCGGTGCATAGCCAGCTATTGGTAGCCACTGTAGCTTCACACCGACGACAAGCATTAAAATAAGCGCTAATAAAAAGCTCGGGATGGCCATCCCTAACAATGAAATACTCATCAATGACGTATCTGTTAATGAGCCTCGCTTATAAGCAGCAAGTACACCAAATGGAATTGCTAATACAATCGCAATAAGTTGCGCTAAAATGGCGAGTGATAATGTTGGGCCGATATGTTCTTTAATTGCCTCAGTTACAGGCTGTCTCATAAAAATGGAGTTACCTAAGTCTCCTTTAAATACACCGCTAACCCAAGATATATACTGTTCATGAATCGGTCGGTTATAGCCAAGCTGCTCGTTAAGCTCTTCAATTTGCTCTGGTGTCGCTTCCATCCCTAAAATTGTTGCACCCGGATCCCCCGGCGTAATATGAATAATAATAAAAATTACGACAGATACAACAAACAGTACTGGGATTGTTGAAAGCAAGCGTTTAAAAATATAAGCTAGCATGTTTTTCCCTCACAATCGGTTTATCCTTTTACATTAAGAAAAAGGAGAGTAATTAACACCCTCCTTTTTTTATTTATACATTATTTTGGGATTTTAGCGTTCCAAACTACTGGTGCTTCAAATAACTCAAATCCTTCGATTTCTTTATTTACTGCGACTACACCATTATAGTGACCTAAAACAGTTGATGTTGCATGTTCGTACATAAAACCTTGAACTTTTTCCCACTCAGCTTTCGCTTCCTCTGGCGTCGCTGCAGAGCGAATAGCTTGTAAGCCTGCCGCTACTGTCTCATCGTGTAAGCCAGCCCAGTCAGGTGTTACAGCTAATAGTTGTGGTGGTGTAATTTGGTAACCTGTACTTGCTAAGAAAATATCCCATTTACTTGTATCACCCTTTGTTTCTAAGAACGTTGGGAAATCAAATGTATCTACGCGTACATTCATACCTAACTGACGTAATTGTTCTTGAATTACTAGAGTACCTGAGTACATTTCATTGTAATCTTTTGTTGTTAATAATACGATTTCTTCACCATTATAACCTGCTTCTTCTAAAAGATTTTTCGCTTTTTCAGCATCTGCTTGGTTATAAAACTCAGCACCTGCATCATTTGTCCATTGCACTTGTGCTTCATTTAAATAGCTTGGTGATAAAGAATAAAGTTCTGGTTTAGCGAATGCCGCTAACATAATTTCTTCGTTATTTAATGCCGCTAAAACTGCTTGGCGAATTTTTTCATCCTTCAATGAGCGTTCTGTCGTATTAAAGAATGCCGTTAAGGTTCCACCTGGGAATGTTAGCAGCTCTAATTTTTTGTCTGCTGCTAATTGATCATAGTTTTCGATTGGAATACTATCTGCTATATCATATTGACCCGTTTGAACCCCAGCAATACGCGTCGCATGGTCTGTTACAAAATGATACGTTAACGTTTCTGTTGGAGCAGTTATTTCACCAGTGAAGCCACTCGCATCTTCCGCACCCTCAACGGCTACATAATCATCAAAACGAGTTAATTGGATATTTTGATCTTGCTTCCACTCTTTAAATTGGTATGGACCTGTACCTACATATTCAGAGAAACCTTCTGCTGTTGCAGAATCGATAATTTCCTTCGGCATAATTGAAGGGAACTGTGCTTGAGAAGCCATTAAGACTAAAATATCAGAAGTTGCTGTTGGTACTGTTAATTGAACTGTATTTTGATCTACTTCTGTAAATTCAGCACCTTGTAATAATGATTTTGCACGAGAAGATGTTACTAACCAACGATTCATCGAAGCAACAACGTCAGAAGCTTCCATGACATCACCGTTATGGAATTTTACACCTTCACGTAATTTAATTGTATATGTTTTACCATCTTCACTTACTTCATAAGAAGAAGCCAATACTGGTTGTGGCTCATAGTTTGCATCTAATTGGAATAATTGTTGATAAATATTTCCTGCGATATCTAAAGCTACTGCCGATACAGTTTGTGCCGTATCAAGTGTTGGTGGCTGAGCTGTAATCGCGATATTTAATTCATCACGGTATTCTACTTGCTGTTGTTGCTCTGTAGCCGTCTTATCTTTTGAAGAATCATCTCCACCACAAGCTGCTAAAGTAAGTGCTAGTGCAGTTGCAGCTAAAGGAACTTGCCATTTACGAAATTTCATTGAATTGCCTCCTAAATACCTAGTTATGCTTTCTATTTTATACATCAATAATCTTACTTTCCAATTCCGACAATGTCAATAGGGATACATACAAAATTACTATTAACTCCAAATCCACAATTTTTATTTAGAAAAAACATTTATTACATTTATTTAAAGTATTCTATCTTAAACCCGAAATATAAAAAAGGGCTAACTTTTATGGTACGTTCGACGAATGGCTAGTTTAAGACCTGTCAATTGGGAGCAGTTTTCCTTTTAGTCTTGTAAGCTGTTTCAAATCATCTTACAATTACATTGGAAGTAAATTACCAAAGTAAGGAGTGTTTGAAATTACTGAAGACGAAAAACATGCAGTGATTAATGAATTTATTATAGATTTAGCGAGTGAAATTGAGGACGTAGAGCTAGCTGTAGCACGTGGGTTAATGGAGTATATTAAATGAAGAAAACACTAATCATTCTAGGGATTATTGTAGGGGTTCTAGCATTAGCAGTTGGAATTTATTATATAAATGATTATTTAAATCAGCCAACGGAACAAGAAATTGAGGATGCTCGGGAACAAATTGAAAAAGGCTTTCAAACCCCTGAGAAGGATATGCCAGAGGGCCAAAAGCTTGATTTAATCGAGTTTTTCCCAGATGGAATGTTAGAATTTCAATTGCAAGAAGTTATTCATGCTATGTCTCATCAAAAAGTAAAAGCAGACCAGAAATGGGGTGTTCATATGATTACGAAAGAGCGCATTGAACGTTTGCTTGAAATAGCGGAAATGAATAAAGAAAAATATGAGTGGGGTCAAATTTATGTAGACATATTGAGCAGATGGGTAGAGGGTGATTTTTCTAAAGCAGTTGAGGACCATAACGCCATTTGGGAGCTTCAAGGCGGAAACGTTGGGATAGCCTATGATCTGCTTTCTCCGGTTGAAGAAAAAGCTTACCTTGATTATTATTTTAAAAACAATGATGAAGATAATTAAGAATGATTTTGCAAACGGTGACAATTGGATTTGGAGTAATTATGAGCTGAAATAGCTTGATTTGGCAAAGCTGCGTTGATAAATCCCAGCTTAATTAGATTTTTCAATGCAGCTATTTTCATTTATTACACTAACTCCAACTTCAAAACCTCTTTACAATGCATTGTTACTTTAAAAGAAAATTCCTAAACTTTACTTTGTTACTATTTTTAAGTCTACACCAATAATTTTAGAAGCTTCGTAAATCACTCCTTCATCATAGCTTTTAATATCAAAATAACCATTATAGTCATTCCAGATTTCTGTTTGATTAGAATATTTTTTAAAACTATTTACTATTTCTTCGAATAAAAATTGAGCTTGTTTTTCTGTTAACGTTCTTTCAACCATAATTCTAAATTTAATATCTTTTTTCCCATCAAATGAAGTAGCTACTTTATCCACTTCAGATAGTTGTTTTAAAGATTCTTCTGTTTTTATCATTGTTTCTGAAATATCGATTTCAGCTTTTTCACTGCATCCACTAATTAAAAATAAAACTACTACGTTCAACAAAATTTTTATGATTTTCAGCTGTAGTCCCCCTTATTTATTTAAGTATATTATATTAAATGGGTTTATTTGTTTTTTTCCTTCTTTTGCTCCAAATTGATTATGTGGTATCGATCCAAATATCAACAAAAATCGCCTTCTTTTATCAAGATGTTATTCAATAAAATGGCCCTTTATCTAAAGGAGGGGAAATTCCTCTTTTTGAAAAGCGGAGGATTATTGCATTTTGGGGAGATTAGATTTAACTATTTACCATTTTATTACAAATTCATTCACTAATACAATTTCAAGAATGGAATTGAAGTATAATTATTGTTACCTAACATCGGTTTAGGAAGATTACAATGCAACTAACGGGGCAGTTTAGTTGAAGTACAAACTAATGATTCAATAAAGGGGGGTATTCATTGCATCCAACTGAACTAATTGAATTGATTATAGTCGGTGGAATTTTACTTGTTATTCTATTAGTTTCAATTATATTGAAAGGAAAATGGAGAAAAGTTATTCAGGGATTGGCTATTTTATTTTTAGTGTCTTTTGGTATTTTTTATTTTGTACGTCCCTATTGGATTGATATGCAAATTGAAAAAAAAGTAGGTTATCTACAGATATATTTGGAAGAACAGTATCCTGAAGAAACTTGGGAATATAGGACGGTGCCCCATCGTGAGGACGGCTATAAACACCTGAATCCATATTATATAGGCATAATATTTGAAAATGAGCCATTAGTAGAATATAAATATTTCGTCCGTAATAAAAGTGATATTACCCAACGTGGGTGGAATACATCTTATTTACATGACCTAAAACATTTAGAAGAGTAATTACTGTTTATTATGAAGTTTAATCTTCTCTTATTAATTTGATGATTAAGGGGGAGCTATTGCTATGGATGCGAAAAAAAACGGTGGTTCTATATTAAGCTCAATTGGTTGGATGTCTGTGGCGTTCTTATTTATTACTTTCTTGCCGCCATTATTTATGTTTTTCCCTATTTGTATAGGGATAGTATTACGACGTGATTATCAAGAGCAGAAACAAGAAGGATTAGCAATGATTATTTTAGGGGTTATTGGCGCACTTGTAGGTTTCCTTTTAGCAATGTACGTTAATTTAAAGATACTTTAATAGGAGGCTGTTACCAACAGGGGGTTCTCTATTTTTAGGGGTTACGCTTTATCATGAACATATTCCGTTGATAGTCTCCTCAAAAATTCACTCATCCTGAAGGTGGTAGATAACTATCTCTCCTTTATAAATACAGTCATGTTTCCACCAATAAGTGTAACTACACCGCCACTACAAATCGCAGTTAAGTTAAAAGACTTAAGCTTGGTTGAATACCAAACTTAAGTCTTTTAGTTTTAACTAATTGGATTTAATCATTAATACGGGTCTGCTTCATGACTTTTCTTCACTGCATCTTTTGTTGCTTCATTCGCAGCAGTCGTACCTTGTCCATATTTAGAAAATCCTGACTCTCGGCCTGGTAATTTACCTTCCTGAGCCATTTTTTCGATTTCTTTCATTTTCTTTTGAGTCTCTTCCTTAACACGGCGGCCATAATCTTCATCCGCCTGTGTAAAGTGATCGAACATCGCTTCCTGAATGCGCTTGTCACAGATTGCCAAAGCATCCGATAAGTTATTAATGAGCTCATCACGTTCCCAGTCTTCAAAGCTGCGGTATGTTTCACCTGCTTGACCATAGTTATTCGGGCGATCAATAGGCTCACTCATTAATGCCGCATTATAAGTCGGCTGATGTGGTGGATATGCTTTATCCCCTGCATCACGGTAGCCACCAATCATTGAAGGCTCATAATTAATATGTGGGTTTTCACCGGATTCTTTAGGATCACGCGTATCCATCTGACCACGCTGTTGATTTGTACGAACCGGTGCCTTTGGTGAGTTGACTGGCAATTTTAAGTAGTTTGAGCCTACACGGTAACGCTGTGTATCTGAGTAAGAGAACGTACGCCCTTGCAGCATTTTATCGTCTGAGAAATCCATACCGTCTACTAGAACACCAGTACCGAATGCAGCCTGCTCGATTTCTGCATGGAAATCTTCAGGGTTACGGTTAAGCACCATACGACCTACAGGCAACCAAGGGAACTTATCTTCCGGCCATAGTTTCGTGTCATCAAGTGGATCGAAATCCAGTTCCGGATGATAGTCGTCCTCCATAATTTGGACGAACAGTTCCCACTCTGGATACTCTCCACGTTCAATTGATTCATATAAGTCCTGTGTAGCATGTCCTACGTTTTTAGCCTGAATCGAGTTTGCCTCTTCTTGTGTCAAATTGCGGATACCCTGTTTTGGCTCCCAGTGATATTTCACAAGTACAGCTTTACCTTCTTCATTTACCCATTTATATGTGTTAACACCTGACCCCTGCATATGGCGGTATGTCGCTGGAATACCCCAAGGTGAAAATAGGAATGTAATCATATGCGTCGCTTCCGGTGTACGTGAAACAAAGTCAAACATACGCTGTGGATTCGGTACATTGGAAGCCGGATCTGCTTTAAAAGCATGAATCATATCAGGGAACTTCATCGCATCACGAATAAAGAAAATCTTTAAATTGTTACCTACAAGATCCCAGTTACCATCTTCCGTATACATTTTCACTGCAAAGCCGCGTGGATCTCGTGCAGTCTCCGGTGAATCCTTTGCACCTGCTACTGTAGAAAAACGCACCATAAGTGGCGTTTGTTTACCGGCACCAGAAAAGACTTTTGCGCGGGTATATTTTTCTACCGGCTCATCTCCAACCTTGCCGTAAGTTTCAAAATAACCGAAAGCACCTGAACCACGTGCATGTACTACACGTTCAGGAACCTCTTCACGGTCGAAATGTGAAATTTTTTCAATGAAATGATAATTTTCTAAAGTCGCTGGTCCACGGTTACCCACTGTGCGGATATTCTGGTTGTCCCTTACAGGGTGTCCTTGACGAGTAGTTAGAATCTCACGTTCCCCATCTTCTTTTTTTGCAACATGTTTGTCTTTGTTCTCTGCCACAATAAAACCTCCTCTAAAATACATTACTTATAAAAATATTAAACCTATCTTTATGCTTTATACCCGAATTTATTTGTTTATATTCAATTTCCCTCTTGATTTTTAATTTATGTCGGAGTATTTAGCTGGAAAAATTCGATAAGATGGGGGGCACAAGTTTGAGACTTTTTGTGACCATTATTTTAAGTCCTCAATCACGTGGGTATAGTTTTCGGGCATTTCCTTTTTGGAGGACTCCCTTACGTTTGGAGTCAAAATTTTATTAGTAACTTTCATTTTTTTATAAAATGAAAAACACTTTTATGCTTCTATGGCTAAAAACTGTTAGAGTATTTTTGAAATTAGAAACTTAAAAAGCTAACTGATGTATGAATTCCCGTTACAAAATGGATTATTTTGTTTTTATGAGTAAAATTATGGTAAAATGATATGTAGGAGGTGTATATGTATGCTTTTTTGGAGTCCCTTTTTGTTGGGTATATTAGCAGGTGTTATATTTATAATACTTTCCATTTATCTAAGAAAGAAAAGCTTTCCTAAATTAGTTACAGTTATCCCTACATTTGTTTTATTAGCTGGCGGAATTATTATGATTTCTGTGGGGTATATTTATTTCTATGGCTTTGAAGGGTTTGCTTATTTCCAATTCGGTGTAGCCAATCTACTTTGCCTGTTACTTCTATTCCCAATTATTACAAATAAAACTTCTTACTGAATATGAATTGAGAGTTATTGAGGCATTTAAATCCCCCAATAACTCTTTTTTAATAGCAAAAACCTCACACCTTATATTTCTAATTTTCGATCACCGTTATCTCTTTAGCCTCAAATGTTGGCCTTTCAGTACCGGTACTTAATGATATTGGCTCTTCAAAATATACTGAAACGATATTATTAATATTTAATTCATCAAATGTTAATACCTCACCAGCCTGAGTCTTAATAAGCGTTTCATTGGTTATTTTTATAGTACAAGAATAACCTATGTCATCTTTACTACTAACTAAATCTGAACAGCCAACATTGATGCTGCCTTCTTCAATTGAAGAGATTTCTCCATAAATAGAATGTGATTCATTTGAACAAGCAGTTATAAAAATGATACTAAATATGAAAATTAATTTCTTCATACATAAACACCTCCATATGCTTTATATATTGGATGAGTACAAACCTCTCTATAGCGTGATGTGACGCTTTACAAATGATTAAAGGATATAGTAACTAACATATCGAAGTAATAATTAATGTAAAAAAATTGGTTTAGGATGTGTAATTATGAAAATAATAAACTCAATCATAGGACTACTGATCATTATATGGGGCTCTTTACTTCTTAGTATAACAGTCCATGATGAAACTTCTAAAACGCTTATGTATAAAGTAAATGGTACATTATTTATGACTTTAGGTATTCTCTATTTAAGAAACTTTGCAAAATGGGGGAAGCGGTAGTTGTTTGTTTAATTTTCTAAATCAACATTAGATTGCCCTTTAGCTAATAAAGGCGCAACTCTCCTTCAAGAATGCGCCCGATGGTTGAGATTAAAGCCCCTAAGTAATGTCCTTCTGAAACACTTCCTTCGCAATAAGTTCATAGGAGCGAATTCGATCTTCCGGTAAGTATGTGATTGTATTAATCATCATTTCATCTGCTTCGTATTTGGCCTTTAACTCAAATAATTTCTGTTTCACTTCATGAGGATTGCCAATTATCATGTTTTGCCTCATTTTTTTCAACGTTTCTTTTTCCTTTTCATTTAACTTATATTGCTTAGCTTCATTTATAGAAGGAACCCCTTGATACGCCTTCACTTTGTCCATTTGCAAAGACCAAATTAGATAGCTTGCGGCAACTTCTTCTGCTTTTTCTGTTGTTTCTCCACAAATAACATTCACAGTCACGATGACTTGTGGCGTTTCCCCTTCTTTTCTTGGTCTAAAGGTATCAATATATTCCTTAACGATAGCAGCTCCATCATGATCGCTCATAAAATGCCCGAAAGTATATGGCAAACCATGTTCTGCTGCTAGTAAGGCACTTTTCTCACCCGTTCCTAGTAGCCAAATTTCTGGCGGATTTTCAGGTATAGGAGACGCCGATAACTTTGAATATTCGTTATCCGTTGGAAAATCATCGTTTATAAAATGAAGTAAGTCTCTCACTAACGTAGGAAAGTTCCCAACATTTTTGATAAAGTTACCCGATAAAGCAGTCATCGCTTCAGAAGATCCACCTGGTGCTCTCCCAATCCCTAAATCAATACGGTTTGGAAATAACGTCGCTAGCATATTAAATGTCTCAGCCACTTTATATGGTCGATAATGCGGCAATAAAACCGCGCCAGATCCTAACCGAATTCGATCCGTGTGAGCGCCAATGTAGCTTAGCATCACTTCAGGTGCAGGACATGCTAGACCAGATAAATCATGGTGTTCGGCAATCCAGTATCTTGTATATCCAAATGCCTCCCCAGCCTGTGCTAATTTCATTGACCAGTTTAATGCATCCCGAGGCGTTTGGTTGGAAGAGATAGGAGATTGATCTAATATGCTTAATCTCATTCAAATTCAGTCCCTTTCTTCCACTAAAGTCAATGTATACTGCCCTACCTGATCTTTTTCATACAAATTTGTAATAGAAGTCGAGTAGTTATAAATCGTTCCTCTAAACATTAATTCTTTCTCAGGAATTTTAACGTCAAATGTTCCGTTGTAAAGTAAAGTCGCAACGTCATGATAATCTTCACTTGTCACATCAAAAATGACCGAGACTTTATAGCGCCCATTTACTTTTTCTTCTTCATAGCTATTCAATTGAATTACTCTGTGATCTAAAATTATTTTACTGACCAAAAAAATCACTTCCTTATCTAAAAACTATAAATTCCATTATAAAACAAGAGTAGGAAAATGACGCATTATCCCCTCTCCAATTTCCCGACCTAGAAAATATAAAAAGACAAAAAAGGGCGACAACCATATATGGTTACCGCCTTAAAATTTGTATTTTTAATATTTAAATAACATTGCTACCATTTCGTGACCAGCTCCAATAGTCCAGAACAATACAATGTCGCCTCGTTTTATACGGCCTGTTTCAATACCTTCATTTAGGCAAACGAAAGGACTGCTAGTAGACGTATAGCCGTATCGATCACCTACATATACAATCTTTTCTTCTGGAATATCAAAGTGATCTTGGATTTTCAAAATATTCGATAATGCAAATTGCGATAAGCAAAACGAATTAACATCCTCTATCGTTAAACCGTTATCTTTCAAAAGGTTTTCAATCATCTCACATGCAGCTGGAATCGCCATCGCACCATCAAACGGAGTGAAAACGATATGCTCTTTCTTGCCGATTGTTTGAGAGAATCCTTCTTTTGGATAAATTATATTGTTTCTATTCGCTGAATCTACTTCGTATACCGCATCAATAAAACCTGTTTCGGCCTCTTCTGTCTTTTCAAGTATGATGGCTGCTGCTGCATCTGAAAAATTAGCATATGTAAAGGCCTGTTCAGGATTGGAAATTAAGCTGTTAGCATCAGAGCCAATAACTAACGCACGGTTAATACGTCGGTTTGCCATCATATACCGCGAAGCATTATCCACTGCAACTGTCATGCCTGCGCAATTGGCGTTACTATCAAGCAGCATTGTATGATTCGATGCACCAATTTCGTGGTGCACAAACATCGCATTTGTAGGTAATGTATGCTCAGGCACTTGCGTAGAAAATACAATCATATCAATATCTTTCCCAGTTAATTGAGCCTTTTCTAATACACGTTTAGCCGCTTCAATACCCATTGTTAAGGAGTTTTCATTATTGTCGATGATATATCGTTCATTTCTTCCCATCGAAGTTAAGAAGTTAGTAACATCTTCTCCTTGCTCTTTAAAATGCTCTAAGTAAAACTCATTCGTTACTAAATTTTCCGGATGATAAAAAGCAACATTTTTTATTTTAATACTCGTCATACTATGAATTAACTCCTCGCTGAACTTATTGTTATTACGATTATTTATTTGATTAATTCAACTGTTGCGTTTGTAAGTCCAGCGCTGTTTGCAAGACGATTTAATTGCATTTTTAACGTTATATTATTATCTACTGTAAATTTCACTTGTTTGAATCCTGTTGTTTTATACATTTTCATGACTTCCGTTAAATTTGCAGTCATATCTGGATTCAATAATTGCATTTGTGTGCAATCAACTTCTAGATCAAAAGTAGATGGTGTGATTGCTTTCATTTTAGCATTGTAGTCTGCAACGAATGCATTGGCATCTTCCATTGTCATTTTGCCATTTACAGAAATGTTCACTACTTTTTTTCCTGTGTTTACTTGAATGCCTGTTTTTTTCATATTCGATTCTCCTAATCTAATTGTTGGATTTTAAAATTAATACTTTAAGTAAAAAGTTATGTAAGCTCTAGGGCATATGAATTATATCAAGATAACTTTAAAAACGACAATAGGAATGTCAAATTTCCTTAATAGAAAATACAAAATAATCATTTATAACTAAAAGATATTTTAATTTTTAGAAATTTAGACCCACTTTTAGAAGTTCGATGATAACTAATTAGTTAAAAATATAGTAATTATTAACCTATACATTCCCACTGTAAAATTGCTTGCAAATAGCTTAATCACCATAGTCAATTTAATATCAAAAAGTAAGTTACAAGTGTTGTTTTTTTCGTCAAAGAAAAACCGTAGACTAACATAACCATCCAAATAAATAAGTGGTTATATTCCCTACGGTTTTCGCTTATTTCGAATATTTAACACAGTTCTTTAATTAAGAATAATTAATTTGTAGACCATTATATTTTAGAAATATTTGTCTCATAGTTATTTGATATATAGCCTACCTTTTCAAGTAACTTTAAAGTTGTATAGTTGAGATTAGGGAGTTTGTCTAAAGAAAAATATTTTAATGCTTTACTTTCTTCATTTTTCTTAATAGAACCAGTTACATTTGTAGTTTTATAAATCGCAGTTGCATTATAAATTTCATCTCCATGTGGGAACTTAAAATACAATTCCTTTCCAGAAGCTAATCCAACTAATTGTAATTCTTGAGCGATTAATCCTGTTTCTTCAAATAATTCTTTTAGAGCGGTTTCTTCAAAACTGTCTCCTATTTCCATACCGCCACCAGGAAGCCCCCAATCATTTGTATCCGAGCGTAATTGTAATAATACTTCATTCTTTTCATTTAAAACTATAATGGCAGACCCCGGTGCAATTATTGGTCTTGTACCAATGTGTTGTCGTAATGATTTAATATAGTTCATTGTGCTCCTTCTTTCTTAAATATGTATGGGCTACATTAAGTTGGACACTACCACTTGAATTCATTTTTTTAATTTTAAATATCACAGGATTTTTTATAAAAAATAATAGTGATTTTATCACTGATTTTCTTTATTTCTCCTGTTCTCCTATAACCTAACTTTTCATACAGATAACAAAGCCCGTCTTCTTGCATAATAGTGTCCAACTCCCATGATTTTGCATCAAGGTATATACTTTCTATTTCCGAAAAAACTTTTTGAGCGATTCCTTTTCCTTGATGTTCAGGTAATATAAATATTGGACTAATACGATAAGCGTTTTTATCCAACTTAACTATTCTAATACCACCAATTATGTCTTCAAAATATTTGATTAAATAATAATCTGTATAGGATTGATTAAACCGAGTAATCACTCTTTCTAAAGATTCATTGGCAGGGTTTGTATCATAATCTTGATATTTTTCCAGTAAAGGCATAAATGATTTGACTTGCATTTCATGAAGAATAGCGGCATCATCTAAGTTCGCTTTACATAATGAGACTCCCATAAAAATAAACCCTCCCTCCATAAATGTGAATAAGTTAATTAATATTAACATATTTATCCATATTTAGATAAGAAACATTTAATTAACATCGATTGCCCATCGGTTGCCTTATGCTAAATAGATATAATAACCCCTATATCACGAAGAAAACCGTAGCGACTGTACTCGCTACGGTTTATTAAAGTTTTAAATCTCTATATCCATTACCTCAAATTTAGCACTCTGATCGTAACCTTCTTCAAAATCACGGTTATACATTTCTTTAAAATCCAATGACCTGTAAAACGGAACATCCTTACTGCTTTTTTCCAGCGCTTTATGTATGGCTAATATTACTTCGTCATTTGATACAATCCCAAATAAGCTCTCTCGCTTAATCTCACCTGTCGTATAGATTGATAGGTCATCGTAAACTACGAAATCAATATAGCGAACAACATTGAGGAAGCTGCCCCCATGTGTCATAGCAATTCGTAACGGATCTTTTAAAGATATAATCTTATTTTTAAATCCAAACTGGATGCCCCCAGCTGGAATATAAATGATTTTATTTTTCTCTGTTTCTACGATATTTTCAATTTTTAAAAACTCAAGTTTCATCTTTACTCCTCCTAGTATTACATCTAACATATACCCTGTTTTCTCAATTACTAATACGCGGGAGTAAAGTTTTTCAACCTGTTTGTTTTTGTGATTTAAGTCCTACCATTTCAGCCAAATCTTTAGTTCATACGATTGGCTTTTCCCAATTGCTAAGCAATAGCTAATAAAGACCCTCTTATCTAAACAGACAGGATATATAAAACAAAAAAGAGTAGCACAAATCAATTGTTTAATCTTTTGTCCGTAGAATTATTTTTTGACTCAAGGAAAATGGGGGCATAGTGGAAAGCATGAAATAGCCTCCCGTTTTCAAAGCGGGCTTTTTTAGCTGCTGGTCCGCTCCAATCTTTCATTTAGGGCAACCGCAAGTTGATTAAAGCGTCTTTCCTCTTCCGTGCTAAGCGGATCACTCGAATTCCCCTTATCCAGCCAATAATCTCCATCTAACAATTCATACATGTCAAGAAGTGTAATTTTTTGAGTGACCGGATTATGAAAAACCGACAACATCGGTTCCGGGCCATCATCCCAGTTATATTCGTTCACAATGGCATGTAGGATTTCCGCCGAATTTATTCTTTCAATCTTTTCACACATCTTTTTCTGAGACTCCTCATATAAAACCCCATCAACAACCCTTTGCTCTTCTAGTGTCAGAGAAAGGCGAACGGCTCCTTTGGTTTCGAGCAGAAGGTCCGCAATCTTTTTATCTATACGAGCTGCATTCCAAGCTGTAGCCAATATGCCGAAAGGGGAGTCCAGTTTGGCCCCAGCTTCGATGAGCTTTAACAGGGCTTCAATTTGCTTGAACTTTACAGCTTTTTTTAGTGCAGTATCACCAAGTTTATCCTGTGCCTCAAGATCTGCTCCCTGTTCGATCAATATTTCTATCGCCTCAACGGGTATTCGATTGGTCAAAAAAAGCATCAGCGGCGTTCTTCCCCGCTCGTCTCGTTCATTCACATCCAGTTCCGTTACAGCCTTCTGCACAAGTGAAAGATCATCTGTCTTGCTAACTTCTTTCCAATTCAAGCGTAACCCACTCCTTTGAAACGGTACTATATTAAACATGAATGCCATTCAGCTTTGCTGATATATCGTTGCTGTAATCAGGTCTTTAGAACAAATAAACATATAATAGATGCCTTCAGCATACTCGTCAAAATCGGCATAATCAATCTGCCCTATAAACCGCATTCTTCGTTCACAATAAGGACAAACCGGGTACTCAGGATCCTGGACCCAGCTTGGGTGCCCGCCAATCTGAGAATCCAATTGTGACATAGTCCAAACAGCAGCATAATACGGTGATTGTGGCTCTTTTGATAGAACTAGTTTAGGTGAGGGTTCAGTACTGCTGTTTACGTCATCTAAATCCGGGAGATAAACGGGTTCCTGATTAAAACGGCTCCAGACAGGTAAGCCATCTTTGTCCAATTCCAATTCCATATATATCACGCTAAAGCTCCCACATAATTCACAGGTTATCACCTGTAGGTTCTCCATTTGCAGGTCGAGATATTGCAAAGCCGGATGAGAAGTAGCAGCGACCATCAACTTCGTTAACTTCCTATTGCACCATGGGCATGTTGAATCGCTCGTCTCAAGAAAACGGGCATGATTTTCTTCAATTACAACATCATCCTGTTGGTCAGTTTGCCTGATAGCGTAACATAATGGATTTACCAAATTACGCCTTTCCCCATTCGAAGTAAGCTCCCATCCTCCATCAACAGCATAAGTTTCAGGCGTTACATATAACTGTTCCGCCCATTTTGGTTGATGCATATGCCATTCCTGGTACTGGTTTATTACCTTAGCATCACCAATCCAGCCGAGCGCAAGGAGAAGATGATTTCGGTTGTCCTCATCCCATAACACCCGCTCTATAAGCTGATCCCGAATGTCTTGTGGTGCATCTTTAAAAAGAATCGGATCCTGAAACAAGCCGCGCTGTATAAGCTCTGGTAAAGCAATTGATATATTATCATTTCGGTAGCACACCAAAGCTAATAGAATATCCTGTGCTTCACTTTCCTTGTTAACAGCGAGTAATTCTATTGCATAATTCAGCATACGTTGCGCATCTTGGTTTGATAAAGAAACGTAAAGCTTCTCCTTTCTTATTGGAAAGGGAACGTATTGAATTAGCGGAACATACTTTCTCGGTGCATGCATGACCTTGAGAATGTCCACTTGATCTGCTAATCCCTCATAGAGATTCACCGTTTTTCGGTTTTTCTCAATATAAGCTACCCGTTTTTTTCGTTCCTGCTCCTGGTGGCAAGGCATGCAGATACCGTTTGTTTTGGCTGCTGTACTCGGTAGAATAGTTGCGCTGCATCCTTCCATCCTGCATGGTATTCGTTCTGTCATTTCCATTCACCTCCAAAATTATAAACCAATATACAGTTTATTTTCTGAGAAGACCGCTGCGTATCCATGTCTGTACAGTTCAAAATAAGCTGCGAACGGGTCACCATTTAATCTATAACGGGGCCACTGAAGATAATATGAAATCCAGTAATCACAAGCAATCGAGTAATATGCCTCGTCCAAAACTTCAATCGGTTCATCGTATTCAATCTGTTCGCTGATTATATCAAAAATCGCCTCATATATTTCAGGATCATATTGCTGACGAATTCCATCTATCGATCCGGGAGGTACAATTTTAATTTCTTCGATTTCATCTAGGTACTCGGTAGAATCTTTCGTATCAAACTTTCCGGAAGATCCCAGCAATAAATCCTTTAAGCCTTGAATAAACTGCCTGCCATAATCTACGAGTATATCATTGGGTACATTACTATCTTTACTAACAAAATATCCTGACACTGTAGGCCCACTATAATCCACAGGATTTAGCATTTCATAGATTTGTAATATCCTCTCCAAATAAATATGCCCATCTTCAAGAGGTTCAAAAGTAGCCTCTACACCTTTTCCATCTGGCATAAACATTTGAAAGTAACCATAGAATCGTGCTTCATCGATATCTGCTTCCCCGTAATTCATATCATCATCCATCAATTGAAGTAAATATCTTGCATAGGATTGTTTATCCATATAAACTTTAAACCTCTCTTTCGCTTATTAGTGGCGGCTTTTTTAGACGGATTTGGTATCTCACTAGCAACTTTGCCAATCATACACGACTTTTGAAAAATCCCTATTTTTCAAAGCGTCTTTTGGAATAGAGAAAACACAGTTGCCAGAATCCCCAAACATAATACCGCATTCGTCATCGATATCCAGTTGCAATAAAAGAAAATCGTCATCACCAAAACCAATATAGTCATTTTGGACAAAATATGGATAACCGCCAATTCTGCTATCGCTACTATAGCAATCTTCGCTCAATTTCTCATATTCTTCTTCTGATAACTTATCCATAAAAGTCTCTTGAAATAAATCTAATGAGGAAGACATAGGCATTTCCCTTGATTTAAAATACATTTTACCACTATGTGAAAAAGGGAGATTCATGATATATTCTTCATTTCCATAAGGATGTTCCTTCACTAAAAGTTCTTCATTTTCTATATAACTTTCAATATATCTTACGAAAATGGGGTCTTCCAAACCGTACAAGTCATCGTTTGTAACAAAAAATTGTAGTAATCCCTTTTCTGGTAATTCAACTATATTTTCAAGATCTCCCAGATTAATTTGTGCTAAAAACAACATCGGTTTTCCATTTTCACCTATCGGATAATCTATATTATTTTCCAAATAGGGACATCCCCCTAATTTACTTTCATAAGGTTTTGTTTCTTCACGCTTAAAACTTATCTCATTACTATACCTAAAAGTACCTTTAATCAAGTTTTCATGTTCTTTCAAAAGTTTAGGAATTTCGTATTTCATCAATGAATGTCCTCCAATTCTAATTTATTTTTATAGTCGGATTGATTCAAAGTAATAAGATTAGTATTACTTATTACCATTGTTGCCAATTCTCTTTGTAATAGATTGTAATATTCTTACAAAGAATATTACAACCTTTTGATTGATCAATAGGATATTAAAAGATATCATTCAGCAATAATGGTACCATCACTATCTCGATTAAGTTATGGATAAATAGGCGGGTTATTACAAGTAAAATTTATAAAAATAGCCACTCTGTCCGAAAATAGAGTGGCTTGTTGAGCAGAACTTTTCAAGAGTCATTTTCCTTCCAAATTAATCAATCTTCTTCATCTAGCTGATTCATTTTATCCTTTATCTGAAATAAAAAATGAAGTTGCATTTGTTTAGCTAATTTTTCTGCCATTCCTATCGAATCAAGATTTCCTTGTATATCAGCTATCTGTTGTTCAATATAAGCTCTTAACTTTTCATACTTTTCTAAATCACTCACTCAACTTACCTCTCTAAGCAAATTTTTTTATTAACTAGTATGCTCTGAATGTAAAGAAATTAAAACTAGAATTTAATACAACTGCTCAACTTTTATTCAACTCTTTATGAATCAATTGTACTTTTAAGGGAGAATTTCCAACTGAATATTAGTATTTCCCATAGCTGTTTAAGCCATTCTAATTATGCGTAAGGAGGTGAGCAGCATTGGAAAATAATAACTTCAAACGTGAACGTCAACGTAATAATAATAACAATAAGAACAATAATAATGCATTTGAATTCGGCGAAGATTTCAACTTTGATAATTTAAATGATCATAATCAAATTAAACGTAATAACAACAATAACAACAACGTTAAATTTATCAAGAAAAACAATAATAAGTAATATTATTATGAGGCTAAAAGTTGCTTTCCACTCCGGACAACCTTAACGATGACTAATACAGATATGGTTTAATGCATAAGTCTTAATCATTGTTTTTATCAAACGTAAATAAAGAGACGAATTTGGAGCACAAAAGAAGGATGTGCTTCAGTTCGTCTTTTTAGTTATTCAATTAATCCAATCTAAAAGGAGAATTTGTATAAATAGACTTGCTCCAGGGCAAACTTTTTCAAATAAACTCTGGAGGTGGGATGACCATGTTTGAGAAAAAATTAGCACTTCATGAAACAATGGAATTTCATGAACTCATTAACTTTATGACAACTAGTTTACTTAAATCGAAGCTGAGTCAAGGTGTAGTCTTTGATGATGATTTAAGAACTTTATTAGACAAAAACGTAAAATTATCTACCCCCGCACTTACCGCTATGGTTAAGCTCTACGCTAAATCGGAATTAGAATATTAGGAGGACTATGTTATGGAAGACTATTTAGATCCTTTAAATTCAATCGGAATGCCCGAACTAACTGATTCGGGAATTGCCCTTGAATTTTTACTTACAACAAAAACGGGAATTCGAAATCTTTCAATCGCTTTAACAGAAACAGCTTCCCCAACTCTCCAAAAAATCATGAGAACGCAGCTAGAAGTCATGATTGATATATACTTTGAGATTTCTGAGCTAATGTTGAAGAAAGAATGGCTTAAACCCTATGATCTTGAAGGTCAAAAGGAATTGGATATTAAATCTGCAGAGAATGCGATTAGTATTGCACAGTTGGATCTATTCCCTAAGAGCATGAATCGCAAAGGCATGTTCCCTACCCCACCAAAAAAGTAAACGGAAAAGAGGGATTTTTTAATGAAAGCTGTTACTTTCCAAGGTATAAAAAATGTTGAGGTTAAAGAAGTAAAAGATCCTAAAATAAAAAAAGCCGATGATATTATAATTCGCCTAACAACAACAGCTATTTGCGGATCTGATTTGCACCTGATGCATGGTATGATCCCAAATATAGGGCAAGATTATGTTATTGGCCATGAACCAATGGGAATTGTAGAAGAAGTTGGCAAGGATGTAACGAAGGTGAAAAAAGGTGACCGGGTCGTCATTCCTTTTAATGTTGCATGCGGGAACTGCTGGTATTGTAATCATGAGTTGGAAAGTCAATGCGATAATGCCAATGACAATGGTGAAATGGGCGCCTACTTCGGATATTCAGACACAGCAGGCGGATTTCCTGGAGGTCAGGCAGAGTATATGCGTGTTCCCTATGGCAATTTTCTCCCCTTCAAAATTCCAGAGAGATCTGAAGTTCCCGATGAAAGTTTAGTTCTCCTTGCCGATGCTGCCTCTACTGCTTTTTGGAGTGTCGAAAATGCCGGTGTAAAAAAAGGAGATACGGTTGTTATTCTTGGCTGCGGACCTGTTGGGCTATTGGCGCAAAAATTTGCTTGGTTGAAAGGTGCAGAAAGAGTAATCGCAGTTGACTACATCGGCTATCGTCTTAAACACGCAAAGAAGACAAACAAGGTAGAAATCGTTAATTTTGAAGACCATGAAAATTGTGGGGAATATTTGAAAGAGATGACAAAGGGCGGCGCAGATGTTGTCATTGATTGTGTCGGGATGAGTGGAAAAATGACGCCTTTAGAGTTTCTTGCAAGTGGCGTAAAACTGCAAAGTGGTGCTATGGGAGCTATTGTTATAGCCAGTCAAGCTGTACGTAAAGGAGGAACGATTCAAATTACTGGTGTTTATGGTGGTCGATACAACGCTTTCCCACTCGGAGATATCTTCCAACGCAATGTAGCTATTCGTACTGGACAAGCACCAGTTGTTCATATTATGCCTCATGTCTATAACTTAATAGCTGATGGTAAAGTGAATGCTGGCGATATCATTACACACGTCCTCCCTCTTGAAAAAGCAAAACATGGTTATGAAATATTCGACACAAAACAAGATGGTTGCATTAAAGTGGTTTTGAAACCGTAATCGATATAGAAGAAAGCCAAAAAAATATTTATAAGTATAAAAAGAGCACCATTTAAACTACTATTGAACAAAAAACAATCATTTTAGAGTAAACGAGTACTTATCTAATTTCATTTTATATTTTAAAAAAGTAATACCTTATGAATTCCTCTAAATGTTCATTACAAGTGTTTAAAGCCACCTACTATAAAAGTGTAGGTGGCTTTAAAGTTGTTATTATGAAAGTGTTGAAAAGTCTCACAGTGAACTAACTTTTGCAAACACCTGATTGGACTCGATAAAATGATGGATCGCTTCATTTGACTCCGCGCTTTTTTCAATAACGCATACATGCCCGCAGTCATCAAGGATTTGTAATGATGCGTATGGATTATTCTCTACTGCTCGCTTAGCTTCATCTAAAAATAAATGATCTTCCCTACCGATTAGATAAAACTTCGGAATTGTACAGTCACTTTGCTTAAGCTGCTCATAGGGCTTCCTCGCATTTTTCAATAAATACGTCCACTTTACAAACTCTTTTCGCCCTAACTTCGTTGCCTCCTGCACAAAATAAAAACGTGATTTAGCATGCGATTTTTTCGGCATAATTAAGTATGCAAATGTTTTGTAAAAGAGCATATATGGTGCGAAATGGCGGAATATCCATGCGCTCTGAATTAACAGTGACGACCATCTATTAAACTTGAGCACCGGACCAGCTAGCGTCATCGTTTTAATGTACTGCTTCGCACGGTACATAAGCTCATTGCCGATAATTGTCCCCAGTGAAAATGTTAAAAAGTGTGCGTGTTTAATCTTTAACTTCTCGAGCACCTCTGTAATTTTCGGCACTACATCTGCTGCGACATAGTAATTTACATCTAACCCAGTAGAATCGCCATGACCCGGTAAATCAATTAATAATAAATTATAATGCTGCGATAAATAATCAGCCTGTTTATAAAAAAGGGTGCTCTTGCCTCCTAGACCATGAAGTAGCACGAGCCATTCCTTTTGATGACAAGAAAAAAGTTTAGTGTAATGTAGCATTTATGGCTCCTATTAGTATATTTCTACATTGTCAGAAAGCGACGTATTTTCTAATTGAGAAATGATTAATGTTAGAAAATAATATAGTTGTAGTCTGACTATAACGTGACGGTTTAAGCACGTCAAATATTGCTATACTAGTTCACAAAATGCTCATATTTATTTAACAATTTCTAGGTTCATCACCATAAGTTAGGGATGACAAAATTTAAATAATAAGATTTTCTAATTAAGTCCGTTCTGCTGCGCATGGGGAAAACGCATTAAAGCAAGTGTCTGTCAAGGAGTCCGCCCCTACACTTCGCACAACTCTTTCCGTTGAAGCAAGTATTTTGGTGGCTCCCCCTTCGCTCCACGTTACTCTGCTTTGGCATAAGGTGAATTTTAGCAAAAATGTAGATTATAAAAACTAGCCTTTCCGCTCTCCGCCGCCTCGCGATAGCGCAAGCGGCTTGATAGGGTGTTTTTTACTACACTTTATAACGAGGGCAAAATTTTGGGATTGGTGGGCCTTGCAAAAGGCAATAAAGGCAGTGATAAAAACACGTATCACGTGGTTTTAGCGCTGTCTTGCCGTAGCCCACCAATCAAACAAGTGAAATTTTATTAGAAAGGCAACCCCATGTTATGGTGATGAGCCAATTTCTATGTTTTAATGTAATTTTTGGTTTATCAAGAATGTTTGTGGATTGAATTTCGTAATGAGCTAAATAGCGGAACGAATTTCCGTTATTTTCAAAATAACTTAAAAAAAGATGAAAATAAGGGAAGAAATTTCCGTTATTGACCTCAAAAACATGAAATTTCATAATTTTATTTAAAATAACGGTAAAACGTTCCCTTATTTATACCAAAAATGAACTACATCATTCAAATAACAGTAAAATCTTCCCTTATTTTTGGTGGGCACTGATGGCGAATTAGTTTTTAAATAAAAATATTGGTAAACCTCGCTAGTTGTTTCGCACAGCCTTTCCGTTAAATTAAACTATAAATAACCTCTCCACTTTCCGCATTAACCCCTCTTACATAAGCACCGTCAGTCATCCGAATACGGTAAATCAAGCGCACCTCGTCTTCATCCTGCTCTGTTTTCCCGTACATCCTATCCCACTCCAGTTGCACTTTTAAGTCTTTTAGTGGCAGCAATTCTTTAATCGGCTTAATCTCTTTTGGCTCAAACTTTTCGATATCTTCAACCACTATATTCGGTGCTGAAAACATCAAAATAGCACCAGTTTTTTTACAAATATTCATATGGAAAAATTCATTTTCAACATAAAATCCATTATTGTGCACTACAAACCGGAAGAAGGTTCGGTTTTCTTCTATATCCTCTTCACCTTTCATTTCAACATGTAAATATGGTACATACTCCGAATAGTACGTTTGAATAAACTGTGCCGCAATATGTAAGCATTCCTCTTCAGAAAGCTTCGCCTCCCCTTCAATTTCAGCGAGCCACATAAAACGATTCAAGCGCTTCGTACGTTTGTCCACTCTTGCCTTTACCCTATTTTCAAATGTACGTTTAATGAAATGCTCAACTGATTTCTCCTCAGAATCTTGCCAGCCTTTAGGACGCCAATTGAACTCTTCATACGATTCATCCACTCCAATACTTGCTTCTTCATATGGCTCCCATTCCTCAGTGATGCCAATGATCTCTTCAATTGTGGCCTTTTTTGGCATCCCTTCTACTTTTGGAAACGGCTTATAGCTTCGCTTAGACTCATCGTCGAGATCAAATAATGGTTTGCCTATCACCGCATCATAAGTTTGCCTTAATCGCTCTGACTCATAGATCGCATATATACCTGACTTTGAAACGGAATCATATTTTTCATTAAAGCTTTCTGCACAAAGTGACCAGTCCCCTTCGTACAATGCATTTAAAATACGTTCCATAGGATAAAGCTCCTTTGGCATTTCTGGAGGATTTTCCATATAACCCGTATAGGTGAAATGAATGACCTCACCTGAATCGGTGACTTCAATTCGACAATAAAACCCGTCTAATGGAAATTCCCCAACCACTTGCGCATATTTAAAGCTCGTACTCGATTCCTTTTTCTTTTGTTCTACTAATGTATAATACGAAAGTGCTTCCGGATAATGTTCACGCAGCAGCTTCTCGGCTATTTCAAGCTTCATCTGTTCTGTAATTGGTGGACCTTCTTTTGTAGGGGTTTTTGAAAAATCATCAAGCCGCCCTTTATTATCTAATCGAATAAAAGCCACTTCATCATTGCCTTGCCCTTTCCACATGAACAAAGAATTCCTATCCTCTCGGTAATCTTCAACTTCAAGCTCATAGTGTGCAGGCACATTTACAAATTGCTTTGCGAAATCGAATAACTGCTCTTTTAACATGCGTTTAACCTCCTTTTGTTGTAATGGCTGTTGCATTGCTTCCTCTAACTTTAGGCGTAGCGCTTTTCTGCCGCGGTGCAGATGCATTTTAATCGTGTTGTTTGGCTTCCCTAGCATTTCCGCGATTTCAAACACTTTAAAATCATAAAAATAATGCAATACAATCGCCAGTTGGTAGTCTTTTTTTAGGATTTCGATGGCGTTATGTAACTCGCTGTAATCCTCGCTGTTTTCCTGGTCCAGTAACTGAAGCTGTTCCATAATTTCTATCTCTAACAGCTCTGTTCGCTTCTTCTTTTTCAGTGCGAGAAAGCATTCACGAATCAATATTTTGTATAACCATGTTGCGAAATATTTCGGTTCCTTTAGCTGTGCCAATGCACCGAACGCTTTTATAAACGTCTCCTGCACAATATCTTCCGCATCCTGTTTATTTTTCATATATGTATATGCTTTAGCGAGTAATCTAGGCTTATGCATCGTAGTTATGTGCCGGATTGCATTTTCATCACCAGCAAGTGCTTGTTGTATGTACTGATCCATCTTATTCCCTCCTACTAACTTAGAGCACGAATTTAGTTTAAAGGTTTCATTTTGTGAAAAATTTTTAAAACTAATCACTAAAAAATAGACCATTTATTAAAGTTTATAATATTAACAGCTGAAATTCACAATATCGTATTCCTGCTTTTTCTGCTCAAAAAAAGACTTCCCTATAGAGAGAAGTCTGTTAAAAACATAATTGAATTCAAGCATAGATTGGCTTTAATCCTTAAATTCATCTTACCCATCCTATACAGGGAGCTTTTGCATTGCCATTTTCATATGTGCTTCTTTATACTCTTCCTCAAACCGATTAATCAGATCTCTCGTTGGCACTACTTCCTTAATTGCACCAATACCTTGTCCACTTCCCCAGACATCCTTCCAAGCTTTTTTATCTCCCTCTTTAAAATTCATAGCTGAAAGATCGCCTTGCTCTAGGTTATCTGGATCAAGCCCTACATTTTTAATAGAACCTTTCAAATAATTGCCATGCACACCTGTAAATAAATTACTATAAATAATATCGTCTGCTGTACTGTCTACAATCATTTGCTTGTATTCTTCACTCGCATTTGCTTCCGTTGTTGCAATAAATGGCGATCCAATATAGGCGAAATCAGCTCCCATCGCCTGTGCCGCTAAAATAGCTCTACCATTTGCAATCGAACCTGACAAGGCTAATGGTCCATCAAACCATTCCCGAATTTCCTGTATTAGAGCAAATGGACTTTGTCTTCCAGCATGTCCACCTGCACCGGCAGCAACGGCAACCAATCCATCTGCCCCTTTACTAATCGCCTTCTTAGCAAAATTATTTGTTATGACATCATGAAAAACGATACCACCATAGCTATGAGCCATTTCAAATACTTCTTCACGGGCTCCTAGCGAGGATATAATAATCGGCACTTTATATTTTATACAAAGCTCCATGTCTTGCTCTAATCTCGTATTCGTTTTATGCACAATTTGATTAATCGCGAACGGGGCAGCAGGTTTTTCAGGGTTATTTTTGTTATACGTGTTTAATTCCTCCGTTATTTCTGCTAACCATTCGTCAAGTACACTCGTTTGTCGTGCATTCAACGCTGGAATAGATCCAACAATGCCTGCTTTACATTGCTCAATCACGAGTTTTGGATTACTAATAATAAACAATGGGGAACCGATAACTGGTAGTCTTAAATTTTCTAAACTTTTTGGTAAACGCTCCATAAAATCCACCTCTCTATTTATACAAAATTTCAACATACATGTATTCACAAGAACTATCATCTAGACCACCAATTGAACTATCATATAAGGTTGTTTCTTGATGGTCTCTTAACTGAAAAACCCTTCATTATATCTGCTTGCCCATTCGCATATCCAAGATCAATTTCATCTGCTCGCAAAATGCCTCCGATTTTATTTGTCGACTATGATTGGTTAAAAACAGGTTTTCGTTTTTCAAAAAAGGCTTCGACACCCTCTTTAAAGTTTGCTGATTCAAAGCACATTGCTTGTGCAAACCCTTCTAACTCCAAAGACTGAGCCAAATCATCAAGAATGCTTCTATTTACTAGTTTCTTCATTAACCCTAAAGCCATTTGCGGACCTTCTGTAAGCTGATTTGCTAGTTTATATACTTCATCTGTAAACAAATCATCTTCAAATACCCGATTAACAATTCCAAGTTCATGCGCCTGCTCGCCAGAAATCTTATCTCCAAAGAACATCAATTCTAGTGCACGATGCTTTCCTATAAGTCTTGGTAAAAAATAGATAGAGCCTAAATCAGGAATTAACCCCACCTTTGAAAAACTTTGAATGAAAACGGCAGATTGATTCGCAATAATTATGTCGCAAGCTAATGCTAGGCTAAAGCCTGCTCCTGCTGCAGCTCCATTAACAGCCGCAATAACCGGTTTCTCAAGCTGTACAATGGAAGAAATCATTTCATGTCCCGTTTGCAATCTCTTGCGACCCGAAGCCGCATCTACATCTTTTAAAGCACTTAAATCACCGCCTGCAGAAAACGCAGTTCCTTCACCTGTCAAAACAATCACTTTTACGTCATCATTGTTTTGAACTTCAGTAAAAAAATCTTTTAATTCCTCTCGCATTTGAAGGCCAACTGCATTTCTCACCTGAGGGCGATTTAATTTAACGGTACAAACACCATTTTCTGCTAATGTCACTTGAATACTTTGGTAGGTCAACGTATGTTCTTCCCTTCTTTTTAGTTTACCATTTCATACTATTTATTATTTTAAATATTCAGATATTTTATTAGACTTATTGGTAAGCTCCCGTACGTAAAACCGTTTTAAGTACCTTTCCCGAAGCATTTCTAGGCAACGACTCCATAAATTCAATAGCCCGCGGTTTCTTGTAAGAAGCAATGCTACTTTGACAAAATTGTATTACTTGTTCTTCCGTCATCTGTTTGCCTGACTTTAAGACAATATATGCTTTCACAGTCTCACCCCAAGTAGGATGCGGAATTCCCACTACAGCAGCTTCTAAAATATCCGGATGAGAGTATAAAACATCTTCCAATTCTTTCGGGTAAATATTCTCACCGCCACTTATAATCATGTCCTTTTTCCGGTCTACCACATAAATATAGCCCTCTTCATCCATTCGTACTAGATCGCCACTATGAAACCAGCCCCCTTTGAATGCTTCTTCTGTTGCCTCCTCATTTTTATAATATTCCTTCATTGTAGTTGGTCCCTGATAGACAATTTCCCCCACTTCTCCAACAGGCACATCATTCATTTCATTATCCACAATTCGTACCCTTACATTAATAGAAGGTTTTCCAACTGATTCAGTCTTCCTAAGAGCATCTTCACCGGCTAAATAAGTTGTAGAGGGACTCATTTCTGTTTGTCCAAAAGCTTCTAATATTGTTGCATTTTTAAACACTTGTAAAATTCTTTTTTTAATTTCAATAGGACAGATTGCTCCCCCTAAAGAACAATTCGTCATTGAACTTAAATCATAATCAGATAGATTCGGCACTTGGAATAGAAAATTCCACATGGCCGGAACCATAAACATTGTTTCAATTTTCTCTTCTTGGACAGTTTTCAGTACAACATCTGGTTGGAATTCACGGTGGATAATAATTGTCCCTTCTATTAGACAATTTTGTAAAAGTGAGGACAGAGCAGCAACATGGAAAAGTGGAGGAATAATCAGTTGCCTAGAGCCCTTCCTAGGTTGAGAGTGATAAAGTTTATTCATTGCATTCATATAAAAATTTTTATGGGTTAATACTGCCCCTTTTGGTTTCCCTGTTGTACCCGATGTATAAATAATGGCATGCGCGTCATCGTCAGTGAGATTCACAGGCTTGTATTCATTAGTTGTATTAAAAATTACATCATATGGGATTGTGTTTATCTCAAATTCTAAATTCTCGGCTTTAATTGGCACGATAATTTTAACTTGAGATAAGTTTTGCATAATAGAACGAACGCTATCTATAAATTCTTCTTCAACAAATAATATCTTTACATCAGATTGGTTTAGAATATATTCAATTTCCTTTGAAGCTAAACGGAAATTGACAGGAACAAAAACACCACCACTTAATGAAACGCCGAAATATAGCTCGACAAAAGGCAGGCCATTCTTCAACAAGCAGCCTACCTTGTCATCTACACCAATCCCTTGAGCTTGTAGCCATCCCGCTAAATGGAGCGAACGCGTCAAAAGTTCCCCATACGTTAATCGATGATCTCCATCTATAAATGCTTCCCGATCAGCAACATTATGTGCAGCATATTTAAGTGCTTCCCCAATCAGCAGCTGTTGGGACGTAGATAATACTTTCTGTACCATACCCATCACCTCTCTATTAATAAAGAATAGTAATCTTAAATATTCCTATCGTTTAAGCGTCTCCTTTAAATTATATTCATCTAGCATCTCTTAATATGCAGATAAAACGTCTTTTATGTTTTGAATGTAATATATTTGCCATTGTCTCTAATATATCCTCTGCCTTGGAACTATCTCCAGTTAACGAATGTGCTAAATAATCCGGAACTAAATTAGGTGTCTAATTTAATTCCGGTGAAATAGGCAGTATAAAATGAGTTCACTTTGGTAAACATTTATCTAAATATGAAGAGATTGAAAAAAAGCAGAAAAAATATATCTATGGAAAAATAAAAAAGGAGAGATTACGATTCAAGCGAAGAGTGATATATAATGAGACGTTTGTTTGATATTAAACGGATGTTGCTGGTCATATTAGTGTTAAATCTTATCGATGGCATTTTTACAGCTTGGGGGCTTAGTAACGAATGGATTGAAGAAGCGAATCCACTGTTAAGTTCACTTTCCCCTTTAATGATTCTCGGAACAAAAGTTGTTTTATCTGGTCTAGTTTGGTTTTTATGGAAATCAGATTTCCCTACAAGGTTAACAAACGTTTGGCGAATAGTTCTTTCTTTCGTCATGTTCCTCTATACTGGGATATTCGTTCTACACATAACATGGATTTCAATGTTGTAAAAAAGCACATAAATATAGGCTGACGAGAAAGTATTATTTTCTCCTCAGCCCTCTTTTATAACATATTAAATAAATTTCACACCATACATAACCAATGTAACTATTAATAATACAGGCATAGCTTCCTGTGGCAAGAGCAGCTCAATTTTACGTCTAAGGACAAAAGCCACAACAATGATACTGATTACTATATACAACAAATAGCCGCCCTCTGCGAAAATAGGCATTCCTGGAGATAAAAATAAAATGGTAAAAGCCATTAAGAAAAATACAAGGCGCGCTAGAACTTGTGTTGCACGAAGGGATTTCTTTGCCGCGATTATTAAAAACGGTATTGAAATGAAGATGCCACCAATTATCGCTCCTGGAATAATAGTATGTTCAATTCGCATCGCAATGTAGAGTATCAACAATAATAGAGCAGCTGTTAAAGCATCGACTACTATGCCATTTGCTCGATAAACATAAAGACATACGAGTATAAAAAGTAACATCCCAAGCATAATCAACACACTTGGCATTTTCTGAAATAATAAAATATCTCCAATCGTTAATAAGGTATACCAAGCAATCAAAACAAAAATCCATTTATGAAATGCGTTAAATTTTGTTTGCTGCACTAGCCTTCCCCATCCAATTGTAAAGACAATATAAATAAGACCCGTTAAAGCCGCCATATAGGCATCCTTTATTATGTATTCTTCTGGATTAAATGTTGTCAACGTCACTAAAGTAATTGTAACTACATATGTAAGTATCAATATTAATTCGTTCTTCATACTGAGTCCTCCTATCCTATTCATTATGGCACAATAATTTTAGAAAATATATACTTTCCCTATTTACTCCAATTACTTTTCAATTGAATGGCTCATCACCATAACATGGGGTTGCTTTTCTAATAAAATTCTACTTTGATTGGTGGGCTACGGCAAGACAGCGCTAAAGCCACGTGATACATGTCTTTATCACTGCCTTTATTGCCGTTTGCGAGGCCCACCAATCCCAAAATTTTGCCCTCGTTATAAAGTGAAGTAAAAAAACACATAATCAAGCCGCTTGCGCTATCGCGAGGCGGCAATTTTGTCATCCCAACTTATAGTGATGAACCAATTTAATTGTAAATTATACAGGACCTAGAATTTCGACAAATTTCGCCATTTACAAAACATAGATTTACTCTAAAAGAACGCCAGTGAAATAAAATCTTGTACACTAGTTAAATATACATAGGAATCTTACAAGCCTTTTTTCCCTCTTAAATTTATCGATAAGTTTGTTGAAAATAACATTCTGTTTACTGCATTGTTTATTTTTAAAAACTATTAATACTATCAGTTACTTTAATTTCTGAATTTTCAATCTAATTTCGATTGAAAGATACGTACCGCTTTTCTTCATTAAGAATAATAATTTCAAAATCGGTATACGGATAAAAAGTCCTTCTTACAACCTCTAAAAAATAAATGACCTTTAGACCTATTGCTCTTTTTTAGGTTAAACTATTCTTTTTTTAAAAATGAGAGATAAATTCAATCCTTTTGCAAAATCTAAAATAACTGCAAAACCTTAATAACACTATCTCCCTCTGATATCCAACTGTGTCCCTTGGCTCTCCTTCAGGTAAAAAAAATAGGCATTTAAATTCAAATGCGTTTTACTTCTAAATTATTCGACATAATACGACAAATAAAATATTTTCCATAATCTAACATAGTACTTACATCTAGAGAATTTAATTTCACAAACCAGTCATTTCTACCTAAAAAAAGTATAGAGAGGAGGAAAGGTTGTTCTTAAAATCCTTAAAGTCCAACCTACAAGTTTCAAATTTAGTAAAAGTAAAGTTCGATTGAAAATCTAAGGGGGAATGAAAATGAAGAGGAAAAAGAATTCTAGGAAAGCATTTAGTATCCTCGCTACTGCAGCGATGACATTTTCTTTATTGACACCAAGTGTTGCGAGCGCACAAACTACTTCCACTCAACTCTATGAATCTTTTAGAGATTCCAATTCTATTAGTACTTTTAGTTCCGCACGTGAAAAATTAAATGCGCGCTTACTTGAAAATTTCAAAGAAGATAACAAAGTAACCTTTTTAGTGAAATTTAAAGATAAAGCGAATTCTGCTCAAGTTGCTACGGCTGCTCGTCAAAAAGCGGTAGATTCCAACTTATCCGCTCTAAATGCCAAGTTGATTCAGCGTTCTGCTGTTGTCTCCGAATTAAAGGCAACATCTATTGAATCTCAACAATCAGTCATGCAATTCCTTAATAAAGAAGCGGAAGTTGGCAATGCATCAGATATTACATCCTTTTATATCGTAAATGCCATTGCCGTCACAGCAACCCAAGAAGTTGCGGAAAAAATCGCCACATTTGAGGAAGTAGAGAAAGTATTACCGAATGAAACACGTCAACTCTTTACGACCAAAACTGAGGATGCCGTAGCACCAAGCGCGGAAGTTGCAAACGTTGAGTGGAATATTGAACGCGTTAATGCTCCAGAAGTTTGGGATATGGGTATTGATGGATCAGGTACGGTAGTTGCAAGTATCGATACCGGCGTTCAATGGGATCACCCAGCTTTAAAAGAAAAATACCGTGGCTATAACGCAGCAACCGGTGAAGTTTCTCATGATTATAGCTGGTATGATTCAACTTCTGCTGGACGTGCAACTCCATATGATGATCAAGACCATGGTACACACGTTACAGGTACTATGGTTGGTAGTGAACCAAATGGCTCAAATCAAATAGGTGTTGCACCTGGAGCCAAGTATATTGCCGTAAAAGCATTCACTGCTAACGGTGGTTCAGATGTTGACCTTTTAGAGGCAGCTCAGTGGATTTTAGCACCAACAGATGCTAACGGAAATGCGCGTGTTGATATGGCACCAGATGTCGTGAATAACTCTTGGGGCGGTGGTCCTGGTTTAGATGAGTGGTACCGTGATGTTGTTATTAACTGGCGTGCAGCAGAAATCTTCCCTGAATTCTCTGCAGGTAATACAACTTTCACTAACCCAGGGGGTGCTGGATCTGTTGCTGCACCAGCAAACTATCCAGAGTCATTTGCTACAGGAGCAACAGACATCAATAACTTAGTTGGGAATTTCTCTCTCCGTGGCCCTTCACCTTATGCTGAAATTAAACCAGATATTTCTGCTCCAGGTGTAAACATTCGTTCATCAGTTCCTGGCGGTGGTTATGAAGGTGGTTGGAATGGTACATCGATGGCAGGTCCTGCTGTATCAGGTGTAGCTGCCCTTCTACGTCAAGTAAATGCTAATTTAACAGTAGATGAAATGGAACAGATTCTTCTAGACACTGCAAATCCTTTAACAGATAGTCAATACACTACTACACCTAACCAAGGTTATGGTTATGGATTAGTAGATGCTTATGAAGCAGTTTCTTCTATTATTACTGGACTAGGTACGCTAGAAGGTCAAGTTACACAAGCAGGAACGGATAATGAAGCCCCTAATTTCGAGCATACCGCACCAAGTGAAACATATGCCGGAATGGATCTAAATTTAACCGTTTCAGTTAGTGATAACATTAGTGTTTCATCAGTTGTACTTAACTACAAAGATGAAAATAATGCTTGGCAACAAATTCCTGCTGGGCGTAAATCTGGTGATCATAAAGCTGGTGAATTTGCTGTAGTTATTCCGGGTGATTTAATCTCTGGCAATTCATTTACGTACAAATGGACAATTAATGACTTCGGTAATAATGAAGTAATCAGTGACGAGTACGTTGTGGAAGTAAAACCAGGCATCACTGTTGGATATTTTGAAAATTTTGAAACACAACCAATTGGCTGGTACTCATTTGGTACTAATGACAGCTGGGATTGGGGTGTACCAACATCTGGTCCAGGAAATGCTGCCTCAGGTGAAAAGGTGTATGCAACAAACTTATCTGGCACATATGCAAACAGCATGAACGCGACACTTGTTGCACCTCCAATTGATCTGCCCGAAGGAAACTCTTACCTACAATTTAAACATTGGCATAACTTCGAACAAGCTAGTTCTGGTAGAGCGTATGATTATGGACATGTATTTGTGTCAACAGACCAAGAAAACTGGACACAATTATTAATGGTTCAAGGTATATCCAATAGTTGGTTAGACGCAGAGGTTGATTTATCAGACTATGCTGGACAACGTATCTATATTGGTTTCAATGCATTCTCAGATTCTAGTGTACAACGAGATGGCTGGTATATTGATGATGTAGCATTAGCTAGCGTATCTCAAACTGGTAAAGTTTCTAAAGGTAAAAACAATAATAATGGCAACGGAAATGGTAAAGGAAATGACAACGGCAATAAAGGAAATACCAATGGCAACAACGGTAATAATGGCAATAAAGGGAACGGAAAAGAAAAAGATGCATTAAAAGAAGCTGTAGATCCAAAGACAATTAAACCTGATGTACTTTCAAAAGATAAGGCACCTGAGATTGAAGTAATCAACAATCCAACACTTCTTCCATTAGGCGCTCAAGTCAGTGTAATAGAGTCAGGACGTTCGGTTTATTCAAGCCCAGCAGACGGTTCATACAAACTGACGCATGGTACGGGCACATTTAATGTAAAAGCAGAGGCTTACGGTTTCGAATCTGAAGTACAAACAGTCACAATTGAAGCGGATAGCACTTCTACTGCGAATTTCACATTAGATGAAATTGAACAAAATACAATAAGCGGTACAATTACTGATGAATCAACAGGAGAAGCGATTGAAGGTGCAACAGTTATTCTAGTTGAAGACGCAAATATCACACCTGTCCAAACAGATGCTAACGGTAATTTTGCCCTTACAGCATATGTAGGAACGTACACACTTAAAGTAATTGCTCGTGGATACCATGGAAAGGAAATTCCTGTATCTCTTACAGGTGAAGTATCACCTATAAGCATTTCTCTTGAACCTTTCTACACATATCCAGGTGGAGAGATCGGCTATGATGATGGCACTGCTGAAAATGCTCGTGCATTCAACGCTGCCGGAAATGCATGGGCAGTAAAAATGTCTCTTCCTGAAGGAAAAGAAAACGGAATTGTAACAGATGGTGTATTCCGCTTCTGGACAACTGAATGGCCTACTCCAGGCGGTACTGCATTTGCAGTGGAAGTTTGGGATGCTACCGGAGCAGACGGTACGCCAGGTAAACAATTAGCTGGTCCGATTGATGCAACGGCTCTTCGAAATGGTGAATGGACAGTCGTAGATTTAACAGAGCACAATATTGTTGTAAATGGTGACTTCTATATGGTTTACCGTCAAACAGTTGCAAACCCGAATACGCCAGGTCTAGCAACAGATGAAGATGGTAAAAATGCAGCAAGAAGCTATCAGCATGTATCAGGTGCATGGTCTTCAGCTCCTGCAAGCGAAGGAAACTATATGATTCGTGCACGCGTTAGCTATGAAGTAGTCGGTCCTGAAATCACTTCTCCAGTAACAAACTCAATTACAAATGAGCCTGAAACAACAATTACTGGAACAGCATCTCCAACAACAACTATTGAGTTAAAACAAAATGGCGAAGTAGTTACATCAACAGTAGTTGGAGACGATGGCAAATTTGAAATTAAAGCAAACCTAGTTGAAGGCGTTAATGAATTTTCAGTTCTTTCAAAATTAGATGGTCGAGTAACAGGTGAATCGACTCCGGTTCTAGTAACTTTAGATACGATAGCTCCAGAACTTACGATCGACAAACCATCTAATGGTGAAAAAGTAAATCGTGAAACAGTTACTGTAGAAGGTTTAATTACAGATGAAAATATTGACACAGTGACTGTTAATGGCTCAAACGCTACTATCAGCGATGGAAAGTATTCTAAACGCGTTATTCTTGATAATGGAGCGAATGAAATCACAGTAGTAGCTACAGACAAAGCTGGCAACAGTGTTTCTAAGATAGTTACTGTAACTGCAGATTTCGATGCACCAATCATTTCAAATTTAAAACCAGATACAGACATTACAATTACAACGGGTAGAACAGTTAAAATTGAGTTTGATAGTGAGCCAGGATTAAAACCTACGTTTGTAATCCATATGCCATTAACAAACTTAGTTCAAAATGCAACTGAATTACCAATGATGGAACAAGGAAATGGTCATTATGTAGGCTACTGGACAGTTCCTGCTGATACTGTTGCAAACGGAGCCGTTATTGAAGTAATTGCAATCGATGACTTTAATAACGAAACTCGTCAAAAAGCTGCCGGTAAATTATATATTAATTTACCAGTAATTACAGAAGGACCTGGCAATGCCGCTGAGGAGCAACCTTCTAAAGAAGAAGAATTAACAGAAACACCGAATTCTACAGAGGAAAACTTAACAGTGACACCGTAAAAGAGCTGCACCCTGAAAGTTAGTGTAAAAACTAACTTTCAGGGTGTTTTGTGTGACAAAATATTAGGGATTATTCATGAAAAAATGCACGCACTTTTGAAGGTGTGCATGCACCAAATTAAAGCAATTTCAATTTAAGCCTCTCAAAGAAACTCGAATTCACCACGGACAGTACGGCTGACATCGATCACCTTGATCATTTGATTGTATAACATTTCAATCTGTTCATCATTATCAACTTTATCCAAAACTTGAATATGGTGCTCCTTATGATCATAACGGTTAATTTCTAACATAAGTATCTCGTTTTTACGTAGTTCAACGGCCGATATCATCCCTAAACAACCATACCCCGGCTGAATTGATGTAGCAGTATATGTTTCGCTCTCAAGTGCACCATATTCTTTGTAGATACGTTCAGCTTCTCGATTAATTTTTAAAAATTGTTCCTTATTTTCTTCAGGTACAGGATAAAGATAAATTTCCAAATACATGATTACTCCCCCTAGTAATACAAACCGCCTGATTTTCTTTAATCTACAATCCGCTATTGAATCCCGCTATTGGCTAATTTTATTTTCTTTCCAGTTTTCACGTAATTGATATTTTAATATTTTCCCGGAAACATTACGCGGTAAGGCTTCTACATAAATAAAGTGACGCGGCAGTTTATAACCAGCTAAATGCCCGCGACAATATGCTTTGATATCTTCTTCATCGATTTCTATATCATCTTTTTTAACGATAACAGCTGTTACAACCTCTCCCCATTTCGGATCTGGCAACCCAATAATTGCCGATTCAACAATGCCTGGATAACCATTTAAAATTTGCTCGACTTCAACCGAATAAACATTTTCGCCACCTGAGATAATCATGTCCTTTTTTCGGTCAACAAGTGTAATAAAGCCCTCGTCATCAATTGTTGCTAGATCACCTGTTAAAAGCCAACCGTCACGAAACGTTTTCGCTGTTTCTTCTGGTTTTTTATAGTATTCTCTCATAACAGATTCACCGCGCATGATTAGCTCACCAACTTCACCAGGCAATATATCTTCCATATAATGATTTACTACCCGAACATCTAAAAACGTCATCGCTTTTCCACTCGCACCTAGCTTTGTCTTATGTTCTTCTGGTGTTAAATAAACGCCTCCTGGTCCACCTTCAGTTAAACCACACGCATTATAGAACTGGTCTGAACCCAAATATTCTACAGCACTTTCAATCATACTTGGTGACATTGGTGCTGCACCATAAATATAGCCACGAACAGATGATAAATCAAAGGACCCTTTCGGAATCATGAAAAATGCATTATACATAGCAGGCACCCCAAAGAATAGCGTGACTTTATGCTGCTCTATCGCTTTTAAAGTTTCTAAAGGATGGAAATCACGCATCATGACAACTGTGGCACCAGCAAAAAAGCAAGATGTAAGAACCATATTTAAACCTGCCGAGTGAAATGCCGGCGCTACCAGTAAATAGACGTCCTCACGATTTAATTTCATCATTACAGTTTGAGCACTATTGAGACTAATTACATTCCCATGTGTAAGCAGTGCCCCTTTTGGATTACCCGTTGTACCTGATGTATACAAAATTTGCGCATCATCATCTGCAGAAATTGGTACATTCGGGTCATCCGTTTGTGTAGTATCAAGCTCTTTTAAAGATATAACCCCTTCAGTTGTATCTCCTGTACTGTAAATTAATGGATTTGAAGAAATATTAGCAATGGCGCTCTTTACTAATTCAGTTTGATCCGCATCTGTAATGACAGCAATTGAATCAGATTGATTTATAATATAATGGATTTCCTTCGCCGTCAGACGGAAATTAATAGGAACGATGACACCCCCTGCCTTCATCACGGCATAAGCGCAAATAACAAACCAATGCGAATTTTTTAAAAACAAACTAACTTTATCGCCCTTTTTTAAACCTTGTTTAATTAAACCATTACTATATCGATTAATTTCATCGTTCAACTCTTTGTACGTATACGTATAATCCCCAAAAACTAGTGCTTTCTGATTCGGCATTCTACTTGCGTGAGATAAAATCGGTTTTAATAAATCCATATTGCTTATCCTCCTAAATTGAAATTAATGGACAAACTGGCAAGTCTAAAATCTCATTGCAAAAACAACAAAGAACAAGGAATAGCTAGATTGAGACGAGAAGTTATTATATTCATAGAAAATAAACTTCTATAAAATAATATATTCTTCTAAAACTGATTTATAACTTCATTTACACGTAACGTATATCAATTGTGAGTTGATAGTTTGTCTTGCAAGTTTTTAACCAGTCTGGGATAAAACTTAGAAAAATGAGCGCTAATCCTTTTTACAGGATCGCGCTCAATAAAGGAATATTAAAATGTGGTTTAACAATTAGGGATCGAGTAGGAGACTAGCCATTAATTGGCTAGTCGACCTCTCACACCACCGTACGTACGGTTCCGTATACGGCGGTTCAAAAGTTTTATGTTGGATTTATGATTGTAGCGAGGTTCTTCAACTTGAGTTTTAACCAATATTTATTGTTTAATGCTCGATTGACGATTGGATTGTTCGAGGAGCGCCAGTACCCTTTGCGGGTATTGGCCATTTTATAGGCATCATTATGGCTGATTCCTAATCTTTTGAGGTTTCTATATTTTGAGATGGTTCTTTTCCATTCTTTCCATCGACATGCCCTTAATCTTCTTCGAATATGGCCATCTATTTCCTTTGCGTAGGACTGTATGTCGGCAACTTTGAAATAGTTTCCCCATCCTTGAATTAAGTAGTTGATTTTCTGAATGCGCGATTCCATATCAATTGAATAATTACGATTTGTAATATACTTAAGCTTTTCTTCGAATCGCTTCTTGGATTTCTTTGGCACGTATACCCTGATTACACCTCTGGCGTTATAGAAGCTCACACCTAAAAATACACGTGCTATCGGCTTTCCCACTGCTGATTTCTCTTCATTCACTTTTAATTTTAGTTTCTTTTCGATAAATGCTGTAACGCCTTCTTTAACTCGTTCTCCTGCTTTTTCGCTTTTGACATAGATGTTGCAGTCATCTGCGTAACGAACGAATTTATGATTACGTTTCTCCAGTTCTTTATCAAGTTCATGAAGAATAACGTTACTCAATAATGGACTTAAGGGTCCACCTTGCGGTGTACCTTCTTTAGAGTAAATAAAAGTTCCATCTATCATGGTACCAGCGTTTAAGAAACTTCTTATTAGCTTTAATGTGGGTTTACATAAAATATATTTCGCCATGAGTGACATCAGCTTATCATGCTGAACTCTATCGAAGAATTTCTCTAAGTCTATGTCTACGACAAACTTATAACCGTCCTCAATGTAACTTCTTGCTTGTTCAATAGCTTGATGAGCACTTTTATTTGGGCGAAACCCATAACTATAATTACTAAACATTGGGTCTAGTATTGGGGTTAACACTTGTACAACCGCTTGTTGAATGACACGGTCTGTGACCGTAGGAATTCCTAAAAGTCTTTTCCCTCCATCTGGTTTGGGAATTTCGACTCTTCTAACCGGTTGCGGTTTATACTTACCTATTTTAATCATTTCGATAATCTGAGTATTGTTCTCTTTTAAGTATTGGCGGGTTGCCTCTATATCTTTCGCATCGACACCGGCTGCACCTTTATTTTTACGCACCTTCTCAAAAGCTTTGTTTAAATTATCTCTATTTACTATAACGTTGATTAATCCTTCCATATGTTCGCGTGTGGGTAAGGAATGCACATGCAAAATTCCACGCTATTCCTATTCTTAGGGTATTCCGTACCTTTTCTTAGGATAGACTTTTCAGTTCTGTGTCTTCATTCGCATGTAATACCCTTATACACGTTCACTCCTTTCGTTCAGCCCTTCCCATTACTGGTACTATGGCTTCTGCTGACTTCTGACGATTCAGTTGTACATCACTGCACAGGTTCCTCTTCGGGTATTCATCAGATCTCCCGGGGTAAGTCTGCCCACTTTCCTCTCATCTATCTGCCGCATCTATTGATTCATCTTCCGAGGATATTTGGGACTTCAGTTTGTTTGGCAACCTTATCCAGAAAAATCAACCTCATGCGATTCGTATTCCTCAGACCAAGATTTTGCCTACGACTTCCTTCAGATTCCGCGTCGCCACGGACACCCTTGTCTTCAGCTAGTGGTTCGCATATCCTGACGCCCACAGTGAACTTTCATCACCTAGTTGACAAACATGCCCGGCACACCAGAAAAAATAAGCGGAGGATTTCCGCTTATTTAAAGAATTTGAGTTATAATGAGGAAAATAAGAGGAGAATATCCGCTTATCTCTATGAAAACCGATGAATTTTATGTTTTTTTAATCAATAGAAGGAATTTCTCCGCTTATTTTGGTTACTTTTCATGAAATTTTTATATTAAGCGGAATTTCTCCCTCTATTTTGGTCGCTCTCCTTGGCTCTCCCAATATAATTTGGAATAAGAGCTAGTACACTTACTCGCCTACTAAACCGTCCTTATCAGCATCATGCATGTAGGGGTATAACCAATGATCACTTGTTATTGGCATACTGAAACCTGCTGCTTTTGCTTCTTTAATTGTTACCTGTCCATTCCCGTTTGTATCAACATTCGAAATATCGCCACCACTAGTGTTGGATTGAGCTGGCTTGGAAGGCTCACCAGTTAAACCGAGTGATTCGTTAACTTCATCAGGGTTCACGTTGTCAAATGAATCAACGATCTTTTTCCCCTTTAAAGTATAGGTATACTGATAACTTGAAGGAATCTGCGTTTTAGTATTTGGATAGGTGATAATCGCTTCAAACATAGTTGCTCCATTAGCTTTACGGATTGCGTCTTCCATATAAGCTTGATCACCATGACGGTTGAGCGTACTATTTTGTGGGGTAATATTGTAAGCGTTCGATACCCCTCCGAGTGAATCAGCAATGACATGTCCTTCATCTAAAACGGAACTCTCTACACCTGGAACCTTTGCTTCATCAGAGTAGTATCTACCAGACGATAATACCGGTTCGTTATCATCATCTTGTAAAATAATTTTGTCCGCAATGACACGTACTAATTGCCCGTATTCATTCGTAAATGCCCAATAATCACGGTCCCCGAAACCAATGTTAACTACCACATTAGGTTCACGATGACCAGATAAATTACCGCCATCTACCTCAATAAGTTTATATCCTGAAAACTGGTCTTTATTTGATTGAGCTGGAGTTTCTTCTACTATTGATTCATCAACAACCGTAGTAGCAGTTTCACTATTTTCAGTTGTATCAACAATTGTTACATCTTCTGTCTCTATTTTTTCATCCGGAATAGAAACTTCTTCTACATCCGTACAACCAACCATAAAGATGGCTGTTAAAAGTAAGATTAACACGTTCATTTTATTCTTCATTTTTTAGGACTCTCCTATAATCGTTACATATTGTTCACTCAAAAAGAATGCTAACATAGTTTAACATTGTTAACCTTTCGATAATAGTATAAATATATTGCGATAATATTCAGAGATATTTTTTATTGGAATCAGCTTATTCGTAAAGTGAAATGGAATTAAACAAGATTCCACCCTACTCCCCTCACTGGAGACAAATAACTAATAATGCTACTAATTTACCTTCCCAGCTAATTTTACCCATAGAAAAACTGCACCTATTTGTTTGAATCAAACAAATGGGATGCAGTTTAGCGTATAGTGAAATTTCTTGAAATCTATTCATCCATTACGATATTTTTAATTGTTATCAATTTAGGAAGGCAATTGCTTATTTAGAATTTCTAATTGAATCTGTTTAATAAACGCCTCAATAGATAATGTATTTAACCCATCTTGTTTAAACGCTCGTACAGTTACAGTTTCATTTTGCTGCTCTTGATCACCTAATACAAGTATATACGGTGTTTTTTGCATTTGCGCATCTCGAATTTTACGCCCAAGTTTTTCGTTACGTTTATCTATATCTACTCTAATATTGGCTTGACGTAACCGGTCTTTAACTTTTTCAAGATAAGCTGTATGTGCCTCGGAAACGCCAATAACCTGTACTTGCCTTGGCGCTAACCATAATGGGAATGCGCCGCCAAAATGTTCGATTAAAATACCTAGGAAGCGATCAATTGATCCAAATACGGCACGATGGATTACAACTGGGCGTACTTTCTCATTATCTTCATTAACATATGTTAAATCAAACTTCTCTGGTAGTTGAAAATCTAGCTGGATCGTTGCACATTGATAACTACGTTTAATCGCATCACGAATATGAATATCAATCTTCGGACCGTAAAATGCCCCGTCCCCTTCATTAATTTTATAAGTAATACCTAGTCGGTTTAATACATTTTCAAGTGCTTCTTCCGCTTGATTCCATAAGTCAAGTTCCCCCATATAATCTTCTGGGCGTGTCGATAACTCAACTTCATACTCAAATCCAAATACTTTATATACGTGATCAATAATTTTTAATGCTAGTGCAATTTCGTCTTCAATTTGTGAAGGAGTCACGAAAATATGTGCATCATCCTGACAGAATGTCCGAACGCGAAGTAGCCCATTTAACGCACCACTAAATTCATGTCGGTGAACTTGGCCAAACTCTGCCATACGAATCGGTAAATCTCGATACGAATGTAAATCATTTTTATAAATGAGCATATGTCCCGGACAGTTCATCGGTTTTAAGGCAAATTTTTGTTCATCAACTTGTGTGAAGTACATATTTTCTTTGTAATGCTGCCAGTGTCCTGATTGCTCCCAAAGACGTTGATTCATCATCAGTGGTGTACGCACTTCTTTGTAATCGTAAATGGCTTGCAGATTGCGTAAAAAGTTTTCAAGTTCATTACGAATGATTTGCCCATTTGCTAAATAAAACGGCATACCTGGCGCCTCTTCAGAGAACATAAATAGTTGTAGTTCCTTCCCTAGCTTTCGATGATTACGCTTTTCTGCTTCTTCAAGGAATACAAAATAATCTTGCATATCTTCTTTCGTTGCAAAGGCTACCCCATAAATTCGTTGCAACATCTGATTATTCTTATCGCCGCGCCAATACGCACCTGAAATATTCATCAGCTTGAAATGTTGCAATTTATTAGTTGATGGTACATGTGGCCCTCTACATAAATCAACAAACCCACCTTGCTCATACACTGTTACAAGTTCTTCTGTCGGTATTACTTCAAGTAGCTCTAACTTCAAGTGATCATGTGCAAAAATGTTAGCAGCTTCTTCTCGTGACACTTCCTTACGAATAACAGTATAATTTTCATTCACGATCTTTTTCATTTCACGTTCAATTTTTTGCAAATCCTCTGGAACGAGGACATGGCTCATTTCGATATCATAATAAAAGCCGTTTTCTATGACAGGCCCAACCCCAAATTTTGCATCAGGAAACAATCGCTTTACTGCCTGTGCTAATAAATGTGCTGTTGAATGACGAAGTACCTTTAAGCCTTCCTTTGATGAAGCATCATACAGTGAAATTTCAGCATCCACTAGAATTGGTCGTGTCAAATCGGTTGTCGTCGTATTTACACTTCCCGCAATTGATTTTTTAGCTAAGCTCGGACTAAGCGATTTAGCGATTTCGGTTAGCATAACACCTTTGGCAAAACGTTTTTGTTCGCCATTTGGAAATTGAATTGTTACTTGTTGATTTGACATACTACCTCTCCTTTTTCTTTTTTTGGTAAATAAAAAAAGCATATACTCATCCGCAAAGGGACGAATATATGCTTGAATACCCGTGGTTCCACCCAAATTCCTACTGTATGTAACTCCAGTAGCTCATTGATACAGATAACGCCTGTAAACGTCACTAGTTTCCTAGCACAGCTCCAAGGGAGTAAATCGATTTGTCCAATCAGGAAACTTTCAGCCGGTGATTTCCCTCTCTTTTGACCTTCACTAAAACGATTCATATCCTCTTCATTGCATTTTAAATTGAAATTAGTAACTAATCTAACGCACCACCTAATTATTGTCAACATATTATTTACAATAAATAACAGGTGATACTCCAATACCCGTTGCTGTTATTGGTTTTGTTCTCTTCGGGAAAATTTTTTGACTTTCTATTTTTTTATGTAAACAAACAATAAAATCTTCGAGCTCACATTCATTGGGATTTAAATTCAGAAAAAAAGAAGCGCTAATTCTTATTATAGAATCGCGCCTTAAAAACTAATATTACACATGTAAATTATCCTGTAGTACTTTCTCTGCAAGTTTAATGTTTTCTTTTAAAAATATAGGTAATTCTGTATGAGTAATAATCTCTGATGTAGTCATCCAAACAACATCATCCACTTCATCCGTACTTTTAGCGTAAGGTTCCCCAGATTTATGCTGACATAGAAAAACGATATCGATCACATTTATCCCGGATTTGGTCACGAAGGAGGAGCTATTTACATATTTAATATCTGTAATTTCACAACCTACTTCTTCAAACACTTCTCGTTTTAACGTTCTTTCCAAAATATCAGATGAATTACCTTCAATCTCACACTTTCCACCTACTAAGGAGAGCCCTCCACCAGCATGCTCTTCCTTTTCACTTCTACGAATTAAAAGCCATTTCTCATTGCGACGAATTGCTCCTTCTACATTCACTACAAACATAAAATAACCCCCTGAAATTTAGACTTTATCTATATATCTTGCCGTTTCAATCACTTTCTTAAATACATCAATCTTTTCGTATTTTTCATCAGAAACAGTTTCAACATAGACCCACCCTCGTTTTCTATAATAGTCAGATGCATCCTCTGTTCTTAAATATAGTTCATTGAATCCTAATTCCTTTACTACCTCGATTGTTTTGTCTATTAACGCTTTCCCAACACTTCTACCCCGATATTCAGGTTTCGTATATAAAGATGCAAGCCAAGGTTTGTACCTTTCCCTTATCTTTAGATCGTTTTCAAAAATTGAAACTGTACCTATACATTCTCCGTTCTCAAAAGCAACGAGAGTTATTGGAAAAGTAGTATCCTTTTCATTTGAAATATAATTCACTACATCTTCAAACTTCTTACTGCTACCAGTTTTTTCAACAAATTCCTTGAAAATCATTTTCGAAACTTCATTTATTTTATCAGGATGTTTTTTTAAAAAATCGATTTCTATTTTTATCACCCTTTCAATTCGAGTAAGTTATGCATTATCAGCGATTTTTTTATAATCGATACTTCCTCAAATTAATTCATACTTCTTTAACGCCCATGCAATACCATCCTCACTAGAATCTTTCGTTACAAAGTTAGCGGTGGATTTTAATATTTCGCCTGCATTTCCCATAGCGATGCCTAAGTCTACAAGTTCCAACATATCAATATCATTTTCTCCATCTCCAAAAGCAATAGCTTCTTCCTTTGTTAGTCCAAAATAATCTAGCACTTTTTGAATAGCCAAAGATTTTGAAACATCTTTTTCAAGTACGTTCACAATATATGGGTGCCAGCGTTTAAAATGAATTGTAGGAAATTGATTTTTATACTTTTCAATTTCTACATCATCAGCAAATAAACAAAGCAAATAAATTTCTTTCAAGTGTACTTCCTCATTGATAGGGGGAAATTCCTGCAGTCTTAATGTTTCATAGAGAGCCTGCTGAATTTTTGGATTTTGTACCTCGTTCATATGTAAAGTATCCGAATAATAAGTAAGGGCATTATGTTGTGCCAATGCATACTTACTAAATTGGTCTGCTGTTTCATTAGGTAATACAATTTTATGAATACAGTTTCCTTGATGCGTAACGTAGGCGCCATTAGCTGTAATAAATGTTTCTATCCCTATTTCAGCAAGTTCATTGCACATTGATAAAGGTCTGCCTGTTGCTGCTACCACTTTAAAACCTTGATCTAACAGCTGTTTAATCGCTGTTTTCGTACTTTGTGAAATTGTACCGTCTTTATAACTTGTGATAGTACCATCTACATCAAAAAATATTATTTTATGTTTCACATTCCCCTCCTTTAAATGTAATATAAAAGGCTCATCACCATAACATGGGGTTGCTTTTCTAATAAAATTTCACTTGATTGATTGGTGGGCTACGGCAAGACAGCGCTAAAGCCACGTGATACGTGTCTTTAACACTGCCTTTATTGCCGTTTGCGAGGCCCACCAATCCCAAAATTTTGCCCTTGTTATAAAGTGAAGTAAAAAACACCCAATCAAGCCGCTTGCGCTATCGCGAGGCGGCGGAGAGCGGGAATGCTATGTATTATCTCTTCATTTTTGCAGGAATTCACTTTATGCCAAGTAGAGTGACGCGGAGCGGAGAGTGAGCCGCCAAAATACTTGCTTCAACGAAAAAAGTTGTGCGAAGTGTAGGGGCGGACTCCTTGGCGATTAAGCGTGCGCGGAAAATAGTTGCTCCTGTCGCTGCCGCTTTCGTCGCAAAGCTTTTTGACAAAAGCTTTGGAGCCACGCCGCCCGGAAAGCCTGCCCCGGAACGTAGTACAACGGACGCGAGCTTCAAAAACACTTGCTTCAACGCGTTTTCCCCTTAGCGTAGCAGAACGGATTTAATTAGAAACTATTATTTTTCAATTTTGTCATCCCCAACTTATGGTGATGAACCATATAAAAACTATTCTAACATAAATACCCATTTATTCCGGAGAGGATATTTCCAAACTAACTCAATTTAAAAAAGGCACATTTCTTATAAAAGAAAGGCACCTGATTACTAAATAAGTCATCTTTAATCAGAAATAACAATTACATTTTCAGCTACTTGTTTCTGATCAGTAGAATTTGGACTTTTAATTAAATCGAACGATACTTTTTGACCTTCTTTAAGAAAACTATATCCATCCGGAAATCTTGTGTTATCAGGTAAGATCGAACTAAAGTGAACGAAAACATGATTAGTATCTTCACCATCAAGCATTATACGACCGTATCCCTTTTCAACTTTATACCACTTAACTATTCCCTCTCTTTTCATATCTTTTCATCCTTTCATGCATTCAGATATTTTATCTAAAATAGGTATCGTTACATTTTCCGACTTAATTGTGCGGTCTGAATTTATTGCTAAGCATCTTAACTAATATAGCATGGGAAAAAGAGGAATTGGTAATTTCATGTCGAATTTAACTCTGGTTGGCTAATAATGTTAATTGCCGATTCTTAAGGAAGGGGTGACTTATTGAAAATGAAAGAACTTCAAAATAGTATGCTAATGAAAGGGATTACTTCTTAAATAAGGCTTAATCCTCTCAGAAGCAATGGGAGGAAAAAGAAAATGATGGATTTAGGAAACATGGTAAGAGGCGTTGCATCTAATGGAGTCGCTCAAAGTCTACTTCAATTTTGGGAACATGATGAGGGTACTTTGGAATTACGGCGTGCAAGTTCAAACTTCGTATATGCTTTTATGCGTAATCAAGTTCAATACTTTTTAAGACTTAGTTTTGATCAGGATAACTCGATTGAACAAATAAAAGCAGAGTTAGAGTTTATGCACTATTTACATTCAAATGGATTTCCAACTGTAACACCAATTCCAACAAAAAATCAAAAATTAATCGAAACGCTAAAAACACCTGATGGAACGTATATTGCTGTTGTCTTTAGTGCTGCCAACGGAGTCACTTTGGATGAGGATACAATTACTGAAGAGCAGATGGAAGAATGGGGAAAATCGCTTGCCTCACTTCATTGTTTATCTAAAACGTTTAATCCATTAGGTGAAAAAAGAAAAAGTTGGCTAGACTCCGTACAATTCATGGAAAGCTTGTTTAAAAAACATCCAGGAGAAGAATTAGCTCTTCAAGAATTACGTAAGATAACGAATTGGCTTCAATCATTATCAACTGACCAAGATGTCTTTGGATTAATTCATTATGATTTTCAATTAGATAATTTATTCTTTGAACGGGATAAAGACCCGCATTTTAATGTCATTGACTTTGATGATGCCGTCTATCATTGGTATGCTCTGGATCTTGTAACAGCATTGGATGATTTTATTGATAATCCTCAATCAAAATGGTTGGTTGATTCATTTTTGAATGGCTATCGTACCAAAATGGATTTAGAAGATGATGTTCTGGCTCAATTTCCACAGTTTAAAAGGTATGCAAACTTATATAAGTTTGCCAGAATATTAAATTCATTGGATTACGGAGAAATAAATGATACTCCTCCCTGGTTCGAGGAGCTAAAAGTAAAGTTAGTTCGTGTTGCTGATAGATTAAGAAATAACTTTCAACAATAAAAAATGGAGACACAAATCCGCTGAGAATTGTGTCTCTAATTCACCGTTAACCGCGTCTAACTTGTTGGCAACTAAGCACAAAGCTTAAAATTGCGGCAATGCTACAAACATACGGAAGTAAAGTGTAGCCCCAATTAGAAATGACGTAACCCCCAAGCATTGATCCTAACGTAATACCGACATATAAAGCTGTCGTATTCCAAGCCATGACAGTTCCTCGTTCATCCGGATACTCCCCCGCTAACCTAGCAGTGTAAGATGTAAATCCTGCATATCCAATTAAAGCCCATAAGAATAAGTAGAAATAAATCCAAATACTTGATGTAAAGAATATACCTAAACAAACGAGTATTAGCGCCAAGGAAATGAGTGTTAGTTTTGAAATTTTCTTTTGCCCAAATCGATCTGTTAACTGTCCACCCGTTAGGCTCCCTATAACAGCACCAATACCATAAAATGTGATAGCTGTAGCGACTTCTAATGACGAAAAACTATTCTCTGAATAAAGGGCCGCGCCTAAGTAAACATATAAAGCATACATAGAAATTGCCCAAGTAGTTGTCACACTTACTGAACCAAATATTCGTAATAAATTTTCCCCAAGTAGATTCCTCGTTGAATGGCTTTTCGAATTATTTTTCCATGTTTTATGATTTATTACTGCCAATATAGCGCCCATAAGAGCCAGTGCCACAAATACTGAACGCCAACCAAGAAAATGCTCTAGCATAATACCAATTGGAGCTCCTGCCCAAAGAGCGGTTAAGTGACCTGAGGCAAGAATTGAAAGCCATGTCCCTGTCCGATTAGCAGGTGCAACATCGCCAATAATTGCATAAAGCAACGGAGCAATTGAAGCAACTGATAAACCAACTAAAATACGACTAACAATTAGCCAAAAAAATGTAGGTGCGAAAGCGGTTAGTACGTTAGAAACGACGAACAACACTAACCCAAATGTAATATACGCTCCCCGCCCATGTTTATCCGACAACCACCCGAAAAAAGGAGCGAAAATAGCATAGGTAATTGCAAAAACAGTGATCATCCAGCCAGTCATCGCTGGACTTGTAACATACGCTTCCGAAATAAATGGCATTAAAGGAGATACAACAAATAAGTCAATGCCGATTAAGAACAATGTAATCCATCCAACAAATAAACTGACTCTCCCATGCACCTTCAAAGTTACTACCTCATTTACATTTAATATTAAATGTATATTATTCAAAGATGTAAAGAAGGGACATTTTGTTTGAGCACACTTTCCAATCATTTCCACGACAACTTTTTGAAGACAGTTCCCCCTAAACCTGTTTTCGAAGGTTTTAACTTTCTAACCACCAGCATTACAAATTAGCCGAGATTAAAATAAGCGGAGGATTTCCTTTTATCTGTAGAGTTTTGTCCATTTCAGCAAAAATAAGAGGAGAATTTCCGCTTATTTACATTAAAATCATTAAATTTTATGTTTTTTTAATCAATAGCCGGAATCGCTCCGCTTATTTTCGTTATTTTTCACTTTATTTTTAAAATAAGCGGAATTTGTCCCTCTATTTCGGCCGCTTATTCTCGGCACCCCTCTCCTCCCGGTAAAATGAATTAATATATTCCTAGTTATTTCACCAATTTTTAATTACAATATAATAAAATGGAATATTTAAACATTTGTAACGAGTACTGTCGTTTGTGAGGTCCACCATTATAAAATAAGGGAAGCTTTTACCGTTATTTGAATGATGTAGGCCATTTCCATGAAAAATAAGGGAACTTTTTACCTTTATTTTAAATTAAATCGTGAAATTTCATGTTTTATAGGTCAATAACGGAAATTTCTTCCCTTATTTCCCCTATTTTTCACATTATTTAAAAAATAGCGGTAATTCCTTCCGCTATTTATCTCATTACCGAAAAGCCTGCCCCGGGATCTAGTTCACCGGATCTGAGCTAAGTATGAAATAAATAAATGTAAAAGGAGCGCGTTAATGCAAAAAATAATGTTAATTGTATTCGCACTAATGCTTTGTTCTGTATCCACTGTATCTGCTAATGAGGATAAGCTGACACCTTCAGGCATTCCTTATACAGAACTAAAGGATCGTGTGGATGAATATGTTGCTCAATATATTGGGACATCTACAGCTGGAGGAAATGTATTAATTATGAAGGACGGCGAAATTTTCATGAGTTCGTCTTATGGCTATGCAAATATTGAAAATCAGATTAAAGTCACACCTGATACTGTTTTAGAGTGGGGTTCTGTTACGAAGCTTCTTGTGTGGACCAGCGTAATGCAACTTGTAGAGCAGGGAAAGCTAGAACTAAATGAAGATATCCGAACATATTTACCAGACGGATTTTTAACCAATCTGCAATATACTACCCCTATCACGATGTTAAATCTTATGCACCACAATGCTGGCTGGGAGGATAAATATATAGATTTATTTTATAAGTCAGCGCATGAAATCAAGCCTTTAGAAGAAATGCTTCATATTACTATGCCTTATCAAGTACATAAGCCGGGTAGTATCGTTGCCTATTCTAACTATGGTGTATCACTGGCCGCTTTCATTGTAGAACAGCTCTCCGAACAACCGTTTTATGAATATGTAAATGAACATATCTTTTCTATTTTGAATATGAACGACACATCGATTCACCCTTCACAGCAAGATAACCTAAGTATTGCAACAAAAAGAGAGGCAGTCTTTGGGTATCGTGGTAATGAAGGTGAATTAAGTGTTTCTAAAAATGGGCATATTTTTATCGGTCTATATCCAGCTGGAAGTGCAATGGGTACTATAGGGGATTTAGCTAAATTTATGATGGCACTTATGCCAGCGGATGGTGAGAGTAGCCCCCTATTTCAAAACAATCGTACATTAGATGAAATGCTGACGACGAGTGATTTCTATGACAATGGCTATCCGCGAAATGCCCACGGTTTTTGGGAAGGTCTTTATGCAGTAGGTGTATTGGGCCATGCAGGGAATACGGATAGTTTTTCAAGCAATTTCATCTTTTCTAAAGAAAACAAATTAGGTTTAATTATTATGACGAATCAGCAAAATGAAGTAGCGCTGAGTTACGGCTTACCAACACTCCTGTTCGGAGAATATTCACCATCCAACCAACACCAAGCTATGCCCCATGTACAAAATCATGAAGGGAAATATTATTGGGCAAGGCAGCCCTATAATGGTTTCGCCAAGCTATATGGTGCACTAAGTACTTTAAATATTAAAGTGACAGAGTCAAATAGCCTGAATGCTTTTGGAGTGATGTATGAACAAATTGCTCCATTACTATATAAATCTACAGATGATTCGAATGATTTTCTCCATGTAACTTTGAACAATGGTCAAGTGGAAAAGATCTCAACGCTAACAAGTGATTTGTTGCCGGTCTCCGAAAGTTCGACAATCTTTAAGCTGCTCAGTATTTTAGCCATAACTTTCAGTATTCTCTACACAGTTATTACTCTACTAATCAGCTTTATTCAATCCATAAATAACAGAAAAAACAAAGTTCCACCAATCATTTTAAAAAAATGGGAAACACTACTGCTTTTAGCGAATCTCATTACTGTTGTAAATGTAACGACTTTATTTTATAGAGCACTTAACTACACACCTTATGCCGCACTAAAACTGCATCTTTGGATAAATTATGCGTACATAATTATCGTAGCGGTTTGCATCGTTGCCCTATTATTAGGGTGGCGGCAAATAACACTAACACGTGGTCAAAAAATTCGCTATACACTTTCTTGTGTCTCTGGTTTACTAATGGTCATCTTAATTTTCGGCTGGGAGCTTTATATCTAAAAATCGTACACATAAAATAAAGCAGTTCAAAATTTACTTAATTGCGTAAATTTGAACTGCTTATAATTTTGAGATTTTATTTTTTAATAAACATTTGCGTCCAGTAGTAACCATCTTCAACGAAACCTACACCAATGTGCGTAAATTTCGCATCCATAATATTTGCTCGGTGACCTGAACTATTCATCCATGCGTCCATTACTTGCGTAGCTGTTCTTTGGCCTTTAGCAATGTTTTCACCTGCTGATTTATAGCTAATACCAAATTTTTTCATCATATCAAATGGTGAGCCGTAAGTTGGGCTTGTATGGCTGAAGTATTTTTTGTCGTGCATATCTTGTGATTTGTATTTTGCAACACGCGCTAGCTCCCAATCGATTGTAAGTGGGGCTAACCCTGCTTTCGCACGTTCTTTGTTCACTAAGCTAACTACTTGCTCTTCTACTGCCTGTTGTTCATTCTCAGAAATAATAATTTTATCTCCAACATAAATCATGTCCGGATTTTTTAATGTAGGGTTTAAAGCAATTAATTCGCTTAGTCCGATTTGATTTTTAGAAGCAATCTTCCAAAGCGTATCCCCACTTTTTACTGTATATGTAGCTGCAGATGCAGATGCCGGCAAAGCAAAAATCAACATACTAAACAACAACACGATACTTTTTTTCAACATTATTGAATCATTCCTTTCTAGTTGTCTGTTACAAGCTTACTAGAAAGTAACCCCAAAATCATTAGGGAATCAATGGCGCCTCTTTTGCAATAGTATAACAAATATTACAATTGTGACAATAATGTTGAAAGCGTGTTCGTGTTTATAAAAAGACACCGTACAAATGAATGATTATACGCAACCCCTTAATAAGTCACTATTTTCCCACGCATACTTGTTATAAGACTAGTTGTGATACCAATAAATATTATCGTTAAAATGGAGAGATAAAATGTTTCCGGAGATAATAATAGCCCCCCAATAATTATAACAACTGAATCAATCACCAAAATATAAATCCCTACATTAATACCCGTCTTATCACACAAAAACTGCGCAATAAAATCCGAGCCTCCTGTACTTGTTTGAAAGCATAACATCATCCCGATTCCTATGCCTACTAAGATGCCTCCTATAATAGAGCTGTATACCGCTTCAACTTTTATTAGCTTACTAAGAGGTGAAAGGTAATCAATAAAAAAAGCAGATAGAATCATGCCATGTAAACTATTATAGAAATAGTTTCTATAATGAAACCATGCGTATATAAAGATGGGAATACTTAATAGGATTATTATAAGTCCGGTATTAAACCCCCATAAGTAATTTGCTATTAATCCAATGCCAACTGTTCCTCCATCTAAAATTTTATGCGGAACTAAAAACAGATTTATACCTAAAGAAAGAATAATGCTGCCTAAAATTAGCGCCAAACTTTTTTTAAGAAAATACACGGGGGCCACCTCTTAATATCATCTTTTATTAAATACTGATAAATATATGTTCTCGAAGAAAATTAAATGTATTTTTTTAAAAGCATTTTTAGTGATGCCTCGCTATATGATTATAGTTAACGGAAGTGGGAATATTATTCTTACTTACCATTAATCTTAAATGTAGCTAGGAGGAATATAATTTGGATATATCATTATTGTTAGAGTATGGTTGGGTACTATTATTATTAATTGGCTTAGAGGGATTGCTAGCAGCAGATAATGCCCTCGTTTTAGCTATCATGGTTAAACATTTACCTGAAAAAGAAAGACGGAGGGCTCTAATACTTCTAAAGAATAATTGAGTAAAATAAGCGGAGGATTTCCCCTTATTTGCAAAATTAGCTGCATTTAATGGGAAATAGAAGTAGTTATTCCGTCTATTCACATGAAAACCTTTAAATTTTATATTTATTTATTAAATAGAGGGAATTTCTCCGTTTATTTTGATTACTTTTCACTTAATTTCTTTAATAAGCGGAGTTTCTCCGTTTATTATTGATCGGTTAATATACTTCACTCCAAAATAAAAAACCGCAGATGACTATAACCACTAAAATAAATGAAGTGGGTATGGCCCCTGCGGTTTTCGTTTAAATGTTAGAAGACTCTGCTAATTTCATTAAATAGTACTGTTCCTCCCTCGCCATGTGGTCTGCCATAGACGCAGTAAATGTTCCTAATACTTCCGCACTTAGCTCCATTTCTTCCAGTTCATTTAAAAACGTCTTAAATAAGCCCATTTCCACTTCAACCTCATTGTTAAATCTGTTTAATGCCGGGAATTTATGAACATTCGTACGTAAATAGCCCGTTAATTCTACCGCTTTCAAATAAAACTGATCAAAGTGTTTTGCAAAAGTACTGCTTTTTTCCTTCAATCTTTTTTCTACGCCATCCAATTGGTCATTAATGGCCCCCGCATGACCCGATGCATCTACCAACCAGATTAGATGGTGATGTAATTCGTGAAATATTGGTGGCACTTCACCCTGTTTGAGATAGTTTAATATACGTAAATATTCTTCTAATTCATTTACCATATGATTTATAAAAGTAGGTGTTAAATGGATTTTCATTTCACCTGTTAAGTGGCGTTCAATAATGGATAGTTTGAAGGCCCTTAATTGTTTTACTGATTCTTCAACATTATTAGTGAAAAGAATTATATTGGATTCGTTAAGTGAACTTACTTGAGAAAGAAGTTGATCGAAGTGATGGATAAAGGAAGCAGCTTTAGTAATATCCTCTATTTGAGAAGGGTATAGCGAATCGTTAATAAATCTTGAATGATCCCCAAGTACTTGAAGCCAAAATTGATGTTCAAAAACAGCACTTTCCAAATAATTTCCCACGCAATTTACATCTCCTTTTTTCACACTAGTATCCAATTTATTCGACTTAAAATCTTTTTATGAGAAAATTCACCGGAGCTCAGTTTGAACTGAAAAAAAAGAGTAATACAGATCAACTGTATACTCTTTTGAAATGTTTTCCCGGTACTAAGTACGGGATATAATTCGTAAAAGGTGCTTTTTTCTATCTGTATTATTTACTTTTCTTCACCCATCTGAACAATTTCTCCATTTTCAATATAAGCCATGCGTAATAATGGAAGGAATCCACCATCATCGTCTACACCTTTAATGTAATAAACTTCTTTGTCTTCTGGCAGGTTTTTTGCTCCTTGATCCATTGCTGCCATAATTTTCTCAGTATCATCCACAGTTCCAGCTGCTTTCATTGCCTCAACTAGAATATATAATGAAATATAATGGAATCCTGATTCAGAGCCTGGATCTTTATCGTTTTGGCTACGGTATTTTTCAATGAAAGCTTCTGTACCACCATATCGGGATGTAACTAGTGGTGGTGTCGAAATTACGCCTTCAAGTAAATCATAACTTCCGCCTAATACTGATGCGATCTCATCCAGCTTTGCTTGGTCCATAATAATGAATCCACCTTCGAAACCTAAATCACGTGCTTGCTTTAATACAAGGGCAGTCGGTTGTGAAGGTCCACCGATGAATAAGACATCCGGGTTTTTTGCTAATGCATTGGTCATAATTGTTTGGAAGTCCGTATCCTTACTAAAGTCGATTGACTCATCAAAGACAACTTCCCCACCATTTGCTTCCCATACAGGGCGTAATGAATCTGCCCAATCCTTACCGTACTGAGTTGCTGTTGGTAAGAATGCTATTTTCTTTCCGAAACGTTCCATTTCGTATTTTGTAAATGGCTCAATATATCTGTCATAGCGAGGTGGAATACGAACAGTCATTTTATTTCCTGTTTCGGTAACACCTGGCTCACTCGTATAGGCCATAACAATAAAATCTTCCATTTCATTAAACACTTGCATTGCATATACACCGCCACTATGTGGTGTATAAATGAACTTAGTATCTTGTTCCTGTACTAATCTTTTCGCATTCGCTGCGGCTTCATTCGGTAAATATTTGTCATCTAAAGTCGATAAGTTAATCGTATACTTCTGACCATCCACTTCAAATCCACCACTATCATTAATTTCTTCCGCAGCCATTTTTAATCCTTTTAATGTTTCTTCGCCATAAAATGCTGCTGGACCACTTAAAGGACCGGTATAGCCGATTGTAAGCTCTTCTACTTTACTGCCCTCTGTACTAACCGGTGCTTTTCCTTCATCTTTTTTTGTTTCTTCCCCATCTTCAGAACAAGCAACTAGTACTATAGCCAAAATAAAAAGCAAACTAAGAAATAATCCCCTCTTAAATGTGTTCATGTTTATCTCCTTTGTTTTTTATATTTTTAGTGCGACAATACATTATTTGTTCCATTTCCTCGCCGTTCCTACATGCCCATGTCTATGCCCCAATATATGCTTTGCGAATATCATCATTATTAAATAGTTCTTTACTATTCCCTTGAAGAACTAATATGCCGTTCTCTATTACGTAGCCACGGCTAGCAATTTTCAGTGCAGCATTGGCATTTTGTTCAGCAAGTAACACGGTCGTTCCATTTCTATTAATCGACTGTATAACAGAAAACATTTGCTCGACTATTAACGGAGCAAGCCCTATGGAAGGTTCATCGAGCATAATTAGTTTTGGCTTTGCCATTAAAGCTCTACCAATCGCCAACATTTGCTGCTGTCCTCCACTTAAGGAACCAGCTGCATCATCTTTTTTCTCTTTTAAAATTGGGAATAAATCATAAGTTTCTTCCAAAGACTGTTTTAATTGTGCTTTTTTCCGTCGATGGACAAAGCCACCCATCATTAAATTTTCCTGAACAGACATCTCAGAAAATAGCTTTTTTCCTTCGGCACATTGAACAATACCGGTCTTTACGATCCGATCCGGGGCAGCACCGCTTATACTGTTTCCATTAAATTGAATGTCGCCTGAAGTCATTTTGTTCAAGCCGCTAATTGTTTTAAATAGCGTGCTTTTCCCTGCCCCATTCGCTCCCAGTAATACAACTAACTCGCCCTCATGCACTTCTAAATTAATGTTTTTTAATGCTTCAAAACCACCAAACTTTATCGTTACATTAGATAACTTCAGCAGATGATTCACCCCCTAAATACGCTTCAATTACAGTTGGGTTATTTTTAATTTCCTCTGGTGTACCTTGTGCTATTTTCGCACCATGGTTTAACACCATAATATTATCTGCGAGTCCCATAATCATCTGCATCTTATGTTCAATCGTACATACAGTAATGCCGCTATCAACGATTTTCTTCATTAATTCTGCCAAGCCTTCTGTTTCACCAGGATTGATTCCTGCTGCCGGCTCATCAAGGAAAATAACTTTTGGACCTGTTGCAAGTGCAAGTGCAATGGCCACTCGTTTTTTTGACTCCTGTGAAATTGTCGATACAGGACTGTTAGCTAAATTTGTTAAGCCTACGAAATCCAGTACTTCAATTGCTCTTTCAAATGCTTCCTTTTCCTCACGCTTTTCTCTTTTCGTCCGAAGAATAGCATCAAACAGCTTTGATTTAGTACGTAAGCGATAGCCTACTATAATATTGTCAATGACAGACGACGTATCAAATAAATGAGTAGTTTGGAAAGTACGGGCAATACCTAATCTCGCTACAATATGTGGCGGTGTTTTAGTAATATCCTTCCCTTCAAAAGTAATTGACCCGGATGTTGGTCGATGGAAGCCACTAATCAAATTAAAAAAGGTCGATTTACCGGCTCCATTTGGTCCGATAATTGCGGTAATTTTTCCTTTTTCAATCTCAAAATCAACTTCATCCACTGCAGTTAAACCACCAAATCTTTTCGTGAGGCCCTCTAGTTTAATAAATGTCATCATTAAACCTCCCTACTTTTCATATCCGTTGATTCACTATTCTTTGAATATGACCTGTTACTCTCTTTTTTCCTAGTCCGTAAATATCCCCTTAAGGACTGAATAGCACCTACGATCCCTCTAGGGTAGAAAATAACGATTAATGTTAATATAGGTCCAAAAATTAACATCTTATGTTCTTGGAAACTTTGTAAATATTGCTCAAGCCATATAAACAGCAGCGTCCCTATAATCGGTCCCGCAAGTGTTCCTATTCCACCAACGATTAAATACATCAAAAATGTAAATACCATTGTAGTCCCTGCAATTTCAGGTCCAATAAATCGAACAAGTGAAGCGTATAATCCACCTGCCAGGCCTGCAAAAGATACCGAAATGACAAAAGATACTAGTTTATTTATTTTTGTATTAATTCCTAGAGTTTGTGCTAGCTCCTCACTATTACGAATCGCATTATATGTTCTCCCAGTTAAAGAATAAACAATTCTTACAGTGACAAAGATAGAAAGGAGAAGAAACAATAACACTAAATAATACATGGCGATCGGTGATTCGAATTTAATGGGGCCAATTGCATTTGGTATTGGTATGCCAATTAATCCCCTTACACCACCCGTTAAATCTTCCCATTTATAAATTAATAAATAGATTAAATAACCTGCTATTAACGTATAGATGGCAAAGAAGTGCTCTTTCGTTCGGAGTGCAATTATCCCTAGAGCAAAACCAATTCCCATTGTAATAAGAACAGCTAACAATAATGCCAACCAAAAATTAAGCCCCGCTTTAGTAGTTAAAACCCCTACAGAATAGGCTCCAATGGCAAAAAAACCTGCGTGTGCCAAGGAGAGCTGCCCCGTATAACCAGCTAAAATGTTCATTCCATAGATGGCGATAATATAAATAAAGGCGAGTGTCATAATATATAAAACATATTTATTATCTGAAAAGGCCAGAGGGAAAAGAAGGGATAAAATGAGTACTGCGATAATTCCATTTCGTTTATTCAGTACTTTACTCATTAATAAACCCCCTTCGCAAACAGACCTTTTGGACGCATCGTCATAATAATAATTAGTAGTAAAAAGGCGATCATATCCTTATAATCATTCGAAATATACGTAGCTCCCAAGCTCTCTGTAATACCAAGGATTAATCCACCAATGATAGCGCCTGGAACGCTACCCATCCCTCCTATAATAACGACGACAAATGCTTTCAAAATAACAATATGTCCCATGGCCGGGAATACAAGATTAATCGGAGAAGAAATAGATGCCGCAATTGCAGCTAATGCTCCTGAGATAGCAAATGTCATCATCGCTACTGCATTCGCATTGATCCCTACTAAAAAGGCTCCTTCACGATTTTGCGCCATTGCAATAATCGACGCTCCAATCATTGTTTTCTTTAAAAAAAGCTGCAATAAAATCACCACAACGACCGCCACTACAATAACCAAAATTCTTTGATACGATGTGGCTATGCCAAAAATTGTAACAGAGTCACCATATGGAGTAATCATTCGTTGATAGTCGTTGCCCCATATAAGGCTAACAAGTGCATCGAAAAACAATACCATACCAATGGCTGCTATTTTGTCATGAATAGCAGGAGCATTCCTTAACGGATTAAAAACCAATCGTTCCATTAAAATCGCTATTAATGCAACGCTAATCATAGAGATGATGATAGCTACAAAATAATGGACGCCTAGTCCTTTCATTGCCATTAACGTGAGATACCCACCAATTAAGTACAGCGCTCCATGGGCAAAATTTGGAACATGTAAAATACCAAATACGAGAGTAAGTCCAATCGCAACTAGAATGTAAACGCTTCCAAGGGTGAGTCCATTAAACAATTGCTGCAGTAATAATTCCATATTTATCCCCCTTCGTATTGTAAGATGAATTTTGGCTTACTCTAACGTGTGGTAATTAAATATTCTTCAAGGGCCTTCCTTAATTCCATTGGTATTTCAATTGAATGCTGATCTTGAAAGTTATAACAAACAATAACTGAACTTCCATTAGCTATAAGAGCACCAGTATGTGCATCTTTAATTTCATGTTCAAGTGTATAGCTTTTTGTTCCGATATTTGATACGCCTGTTGATACTCTCAGTATTTGGCTTGCATATGATTGTTTAATGAAGTTACTTTCAAGACGCGCTACGATAAAATTAAAATTCTTTCGATCTTTCCCGCTAAATTTAATCGCTTCAAAAAATTTGGTACGTGCTTCTTCATAATAAAGAAAATAACTCGTATTACTCACATGACCTCCAGCATCCGTCTCACAATACCGTACATAAATATCAACATCCGGGATAGTTTTCATATATTTTCTTCTCCTTCATTTACGATTTTTATTATGTGAAAGAATTGACTACCCCTCTCGTTCAATGATCGTCGCAATTCCTTGCCCGCCACCGATACATGCAGTAATGAGTGCATATCTTCCGCCTGACCGCTTTAATTCGTAAATTGCTTTTGTCATTAAAATAGCTCCCGTGGCACCTAGAGGATGTCCATGTGCAATTGCCCCACCGTTAACATTTACTTTTTGCGCGTCCATGTTTAGTTCCTTATCACAAGCAAGAACTTGTGAAGCAAACGCTTCGTTTATTTCTATTAAATCCATATCCTCTAATGTTAAGCCAGCCTTCTCTAATACTTTTTTTGTTGCAGGTACTGGTCCGATTCCCATAATATTTGGATCAACCCCGGCAACTGCCTGTGCTCGAACGACTGCTAAAGGAGTTATTCCTAACTGATTTGCTTTTTCTCGAGACATTATAACAACGACTGAGGCAGCATCATTTAAACCTGAACTACTACCTGCAGTAACAGTACCACCATTCAAAAATACTGCCGGTAATTTTTCTAATCCTTCTTTGGTCGTTTCTGGACGAGGATGTTCATCCACTTTAAACTCAATTGGTTCACCTTTTCGAGTAGGTATATAAATCGGTACAATTTGCTCTTCAAATCGGCCTTCTTCCATCGCTCTAGCCATCTTTTGTTGGCTTTGTAGAGAAAATGCATCTTGTTCTTCCCTACTAATGTTATATTTCTCAACTAAGTTTTCCGCTGTAATCCCCATAGGTGGATCACCAATTTCTTTTGGAGCTAATTGAGACTTTCGGAAGCGAGGGAGTGTAGGGCTATAAGCTTTTTCTGGACGGTCCATTAAATAAGGAGCACGGCTCATACTCTCCACTCCACCTGCTACAAAAATATCTCCATCGCCTGCCCAAATTGCCTGTGCAGCTAGATTAATCGCATTAATGCCAGACCCACATTGACGGTCTACAGTTAACCCGGGCATTTCAGTAAATAGACCTGTTTGCAAAGCTGTTAATCTAGCAATATTTCCACCACCACTTAGTACATTGCCTAAAATAACGTCATCAACCATATCAGCCGTAACATTTGCACGCTTTAGCGCCTCTTTCATCACTTCTGCTCCAAAAACATGAGCAGGAATAGATGCAAGTGCGCCACCTTGCCTGCCGATTGCTGTTCTTACTGCGGAAACAATTACAGCCTCTCTCACACATTCATCCTCCCTTTTAATTCATCTGAAAATTCAGAAACATTATGACATAAAAATTTTACAGATCCATTCATAACTTCCTTTTGGTGTTGATTGATTGCTGCAACTTCAAACACCATTTCACTTGAATGATGGTCTTGTAAAGTTGCCTTTAATGTAATGCGGTCATCTATAAATACCATGCCTTTAAAACGGATGGCGAAATCTTGAATAAAACCTTCCTCAACGTAAGGTGTAAATAACTTTGCTAAATTACCCATCGTCCACATTCCATGCGCTATAATGCCTGGTAAACCTGCTTTCTTCGCCTCATCATCAATTGTATGAATAGGATTGAAGTCACCAGATGCGCCTGCATATTTAATCAAGTCAAGTCTATTCACCGGCTGTATTTCAATAGAAGGTAATGAATCGCCTGGCTTTAAGTTCGTAATATATATCAAGCACCCATCCCCTTTCTCACTGCTTCATTAATGATGAGAATACGATCTTCGCTGAAAATTAGGTTTTGATCTATATCTAAGCCTTCACGACGAATGACTAAAAAGCCCATTCTTCCATTACTCCCAGTTTTCTCATAGTAATCTTTCACTTCTGTAGAGCAATATAGTTCTTCTCCAACAAAAATAGGCCGTTCATAATGAAAGATTTGCTCTCCATGAATGAGTCCCTTTGCCGGTAGTTTTAAATTTGGAATCGTACCAAAATCAAGTGTAACTGGAAAGGTAGGTGGCGCAATATTTCGTTGATATTTTGAATTTTTCCCTGCTTCCTCGTCATAATAAATCGGAGCAAGATCATTAATGGCCTCTGCAAATTTTTTAACAGCACCTCGCTCAACTGTATTTTTAATTACAGCTGAGCGAGTTCCGATTGCTTCTTTAAACACTTAATCCCTCTTTTCTTTAAGTTCTAGGTCCTCCAGCAACATAAATAATTTGCCCACTTACAAAAGATGATTTTTCATCTGCAAAAAATAAGACTGCATTTGCAATATCTTCTGGTTTTCCGCTTCGTCCAACCGGAATTGCCTTAGTAGTAAATTCAACAAACTGATCAAAAGGAACGCCCATTCTTTCAGCAGTTGCTTTTGTCATATCTGTTTCAATAAAGCCTGGTGCAACAGCATTTACGGTTACACCATATCGACCTAGCTCTATTGCTAGCGTCTTAGTTAATCCTTGTAATCCTGCTTTCGCCGTCGAATAATTCGCCTGTCCGCGATTACCTAAAGCAGAAGTGGATGACAAGTTAATAATTCGGCCGTAATTTTGCTTCGTCATATAAGCTTGCGCAGCTCGAGAGGCGTAGAATGCACCTGTTAAATGAACATTCATAACAGTTAACCAATCTTCATCCGTCATTTTAAATACTAAGTTATCTCGAATAACTCCCGCATTGTTTACTAAAATATCAATCGAGCCGAACATTTCATAGACTTCTTTCATCGCCAACTCAACATCTTCACGATTGGCGACACTTCCGACTTTTGTATAAACTGAATAGCCCGCTTCTCTTAATTCACTAGCTGCACCTTCTAACGCTTCTTCATTCACATCAATAATTGCGACATTAGCCCCTTCTTGTGCGAATTGCTCTACAATCGCTCTACCGATTCCTCTGCTGCCACCTGTTACAAATGCTGTTTTTCCTTCAAATCTTTGTCCCACGACTATTCCTTCTTTCTCTATAAAAGTTTTTTGATTTCACAGCTCATTAATAGAGTTAAACATATTGGCCAACCTTAACGTTTCCTTTTAAGAGATTTCTTGAAATGATCATACGTTGTATTTCGTCTGTACCATCATAAATTCTCCAAAGTCTTGCTTCACGGTACCAGCGTTCAATCGGTAACTCTCTCGTATAGCCCATTCCACCATGAATTTGCAGTACTCGGTCTACTACTCTATTGCCCATATTGGCACCATATAATTTTGCCATTGATGCCAAGTGGCGATTATCCTCTCCTTGATCGAGAGTAAAGGCTGCATTAAGCACAAGCCATCTCGCTGCTTCAATTTCAACCGCTGAGTCGGCAATCGGCCATTGAATCGCTTGATTGTCTGCAATTGGTTTTCCAAATGTTTTACGTTCCTTCGAGTAATCGATGGCCATTTGCAGTAGACGTTCTGCCATTCCAACTGCTCGAGCACCTACTACCCATCGTGCAAAACCAATCCATTCTAGCCCCAATTTATAACCACCATTGATTTCACCTAAAATATTTTCTTCTGGAACACGAACATTATCAAACACTAAACCAGCAGGTCCCCATTCCCCCATTGTGTCGATATACTCTGATTTCCAGCCCATATCACGGTCTACGATGAAGCAAGTTACACCATCTCTACCAGTTTGTTTATGGAGCTCTCTATCAGTTATCGCAATAACCATTACGAAATCTGCTTCATTACCACCTGTAATAAACGTTTTTTCACCATTTAAGACCCACTCATTGCCATCTTTCACTGCAGTCATTTTAATATTTCTTGTATCGGACCCTGCATCTGGCTCTGTGATAGCAAAGCACGATTTTTTGTCCCCATTTATCGTCGGAATTAAGTACTTTTCCTTTTGGTAGTCGTTACCATAATATAGAATATTGTCTGCTGAACCGCCAAAACTAAAAGGTACAAATGTTTTCGAGATTTCCATTAAAACGAGCGCCATCATCATTTGGCCAAGGTCAGCACCACCATATTCTTCTGGCGTGTTAATACCCCAAAATCCAAATTCTTTCGCCTTTAAGCGTAGCTCTTTTAATTTTTCATTTGAAAGACCCGGTTTCCCTTCACGCTCGTTTTTCAGCACTTCATTTTCAAGAGGGATTAATTCCTCTTTCACAAATTTGCGGATAGTTTCCTGCACCATTTTTTGTTCATCAGTTAATCGTAAATACATATAATCACACTTCCGTTTCCATTAGATTTATATTAAACTTGATCACTTTGAGCATTGAATTGCGTTATTAAATTTCTTTTCAGTATTTTGCCAACAGCCGTTTTCGGTAACTCTTTAACGAATTGAATTTCTCTAGGAACCTTATATGCAGACAATTGAGTACGACAGAAATCAATGAGTTGGTCAGACGTTACATCCTGGCCTTCCTTCAGTACTACAATTGCTTTAATTGTCTCGCCGCGATATTCATGTGGAATACCTATAACCGCGACTTCAAGTACGGCAGGATGCTTATAAAGAATATTTTCAACCTCAATCGGATAAACGTTATATCCGCTCGCGATAATCATTTCTTTTTTACGTCCAACAATAAAGAAGAAGCCGTCCTCATCCATTTTTGCTAAATCCCCTGTATATAGCCAACCATCTCGTATCGCGATATTTGTTTCTTCAGGTCTGTTCCAGTAACCTTTCATCACCTGAGGACCCTTAATTACTAATTCTCCCACCTCTCCAACGGCAAGGGTTTGTTCTCCAGTTGCAATATCTACTATTCTCGCATCTGTATTTGGTATCGGAATGCCAATACTCCCCTTTTTCTGCAATCCATCAACAGGATTCCGGTGCGTAACAGGTGAAGCTTCAGATAGCCCATAACCTTCAGCAACTGAAGTACCGCTTATCTCGTTGAATTGATTAATAATCTCTATTGGTAAAGGTGCCGATCCACTCGAACATATATTAAAACAGCTCAGATCAAATTTTCTGACATTGTAATAATTTACGAGTGCAATGTACATCGTTGGAACGCCCGGAAATGATGTTGGCTTCGTTTTTTCAATGATGTCAATGACTTGCTCCACATCAAATTTAGGCACCAAAATCAAATTGCTGCCGAGATAGAACGTGACAGACATAGCACTCGTCATTCCATATACATGAAACAATGGCGATATAGTTAAAACACGCTCTTCCCCTTTTTTCACCTTAACAGTAGAAGTCGCTTCACTTTGAAGTGTGTTAGCAACGATATTAAAGTGGGTTAGCATTGCCCCTTTTGGTGTTCCGGTAGTTCCTCCCGTATATTGCAAAACTGCAACATCTTCAACTGGATTAATTTCTACAGTTTGTAATTCGCCATCATCTTCTATTAATAATTCATCCGGCAAGTAAGCGCTTTCTACAGAAACCGGGTAAACTTCTTGAATCGGTGTTTGCGCTCTAATTGCCTCTATTAAAGGTAGTAATTGATCCATTACAATGATTGCCTTTGCCCCAGAATCATTTAAAATATGGATTAATTCTGAAGCTTGATACATTGGATTTACTTGAACTACAATTCCACCACATGCTAGTATGCTGTAAAAACTTACAGGGTATTGAGGACAATTCGGAAGCATAATTGCAACCCGATCCCCTTTGCCAACACCACTTTTTGATAGACCTTTCGCAGCCTTTTTAATGTTATCGCTCAGTTCCTGATACGAGAAAGTTTTTCCATAAAACGTTATAGCCGTATGGTTTGAATAGGTTGCTACCGATTCATCTAACAGCTGCGGAAGCGAAATAATCGGTATTTCAATTTCTTTCGGATTTCCGGGTACAACATGCTCTAACCAAGGTCTCTCCACATTTGTTTTGCTTTGCGTCATAATGATCCACCCCCATCAATAGCTATTACTTGCCCTGTAATATAATCACTTGCTCTTCCCGCGAACAATATTGCTGTAGCCTTTAACGAATTCGTATCTCCCAGTTTATTCATTGGATTTTTTTCCTTAATACGATCGCCGCTTCGTTCAAGAATATGTTTGGTCATCGTCGTTTCGAAAAATCCAGGCGCAATGGCATTGACAGTCACACCATACTCCGCCCATTTACGTGCTAAATCCTTTGTAAAGTGATGTATTGCAGCTTTACTTGTGCTGTAACCAATGGCGTTTAACACTTCAGCAGGCTCCGCTTTTAAACCTGCGACAGAGCCAATATTAATGATTTTCCCGTATCCTTTTTCAATCATGTGATTGCCTACTGCTTTCGACATAAGGAAGGTGCCGGTAACATTGACGTTTAACACCTTTTGCCATGCTTCAAGTGGCATCTTCTCAGCCTTTTCTCCCCAAGTAGCCCCGCTATTATTTACTAAAATATCAATTTGACCAAAATCCGATACAACTTCATTTACAGTACTAATGACGTTTTCTTCGTTACCTACATCACATACATAAGCTCTTGCTTGCACCGAATACTTATTTTGGATATAGTCTACGGTTTCTTGGCAATTGCTTAATTTACGGGAACAAATCGCAATATTGGCACCATGCTCTGCAAATGCTTCTGCGATATCCCTCCCTAATCCTCTTCCTCCACCTGTAATAAGAGCTGTACGTCCACTTAAGTCAAACAAAGATTGATCCATATATTCGCTCCCATCTCATAAAAATGAGTAAATACTAATCGGTTAGTATGTCGTGCGTAAATAAAAACAATTTTTTTAGGGTGTAAGAATTAACTTTCCAACTGTTTTTCTTCCTTGAAGTAATTGGTGAACTAATGAAGCCTCTTCTAATCGATAAATACCGCCGATTGTTAATTTAAGCTTTCCGCTATCAACGAAATTCAATAATTCTGTAAAGCTACGTTGGTATAACTCTGGTTGACTCATGATTTGTGGGAGGAAGAAACCAATAACAGAATGGTTACGACGCATAAGCTGGGCTGCATCAAGTGTTGACATTTCACCACTCGCTCTTCCAAATATCACTAAACGTCCGAATGGTGCCAGGCATTTAAATGTCTTTTCAAAAATATCTCCGCCCACCATTTCAAGAGCGATATCGACACCTTTTCCTCCAGTAAATTCACGTACCTTTTCTTCCCATCCCGGTTCCGTATAATTGACAAGGTAATCTGCACCTAGATTCTTTGCATGTAAAAGTTTTTCCTCAGTACTAGCTGTTGCAATAACTTTGCCCGCGCCAAATAATTTTGCTAACTGTACCGCAAGTGCGCCTACACCGCCCGCAGCTGCATGGACAAGAACAGTTTCACCTTTTTCCAGACGTCCCATTGTCTTTAAAATGTGGTACGCTGTTTGACCTTGTAAAGGTAGGGCTACAGCATCCGAATATTCAACACCATTTGGTATTTCAGTAAGGACCCTTTCATGAACGCTAACAAATTGTGCGTAAGCCCCTGACTCTATAAGTGACACAACACGCATACCAGGCTTTAATCTTTTTACATCTTTCCCAACCGCAACTACTTCACCTGCTACCTCTGCACCTGGTATAAATGGCAGTTTTGTTGGAACAACATACTTCCCTTCTCTTCTAGCAGTATCTGCATAATTTACTCCAATAGCTTTTACTTCTACTAAAACCTCTTGATCACCAATTTCAGGCCTTTCAATATCTATGAAATTTAAAACATCAGGCCCCCCATATTCAGTGAATTGAATTGCTTTCATTGTTTTGGCATGAACTGTCGACATATAATACCTCCGATTTAAATACTTTCTTACCTTTGTAAACTTATTCCATACAACACAAAGTCCACATATTTCTCAGCTAACTCTTCAACCGATACTTCTCCCTCGGGATTAAACCAGTTATAACTCCAATTCGTAACTCCTAAAATAGCCAAGGCAATCATTTTAGGATCGATACTTTCTCGAAACTCACCCGATTTAATCCCTTCACTTAATACAGCTTCAATATTCAGGCGAAACTCTTCTCTTTTTTTCTTAACTTTTTTGGCATTCTCTGGTGTTAAATTCCGCATTTCTCGGAAATAAACGCGACCATTCGCCCTTTGATTTTTAATATCTAAAATAACAAGTGATACAATGCCAATAATCTTTTCGCGACAATTTTTCGTGCTCTCAATAATTACTTTTTGTCGGGTTAATAAATCATCAATATATCTAAGGTGAATCTCCATCAGCAGAATTTCTTTGCTCGTAAAATAATAATAAAAAGTACCTTTCGTAACGCCTAGTGCATCTACAATGTCTTGTATGGATGTTTCGCTAAATCCTTTTTCCTGAAAAAGCTTAATGCTTTGTTTTGTTATTTTTTCTTTCAACTTAACAACAAACCCTTTCTCTCTATTTACGTTACTTAAGCTCCTAGGTACTCTCTTCTTTCACCAAATTCTTCTAATACTGACCGCTCAGTATCTTCCGGATAATTAGTTATATGATTGAAAAGTTGAAAATATTAATATTTTTTTATCTATTTCTAAAGTTATTTTTGAAAGAATCTATGAAAAGCCCTATATATGCGTGATACTTAATAAAAAATATTAATTTTAAGTGAAAAAAAATAGCTTATGAAAATCAAAAATGATTTCATAAGCTATTTTTCTTATTAATTTTGTAGCGTTAATACGCCGTCTTCCATGCGGTACACTTTATCACAAAACTCCAGCATACGCTCATCATGGGTTACCATAACGGCTGCTTTATTACGTTCTTTTACTTCATATCGAATTTGTTTCACTACTTCAAATGCACGGTTAGAGTCTAAACTTGCTGTCGGTTCGTCTGCCAAAATAACGTTTGAGTTGTTAACAAATGCACGAGCGATCGCAACACGTTGACGTTCTCCCCCTGATAATTCATTCGGGAACTTCGCTAATTTTTGCCCTAAACCTAAGTCTTTTAGTAACGCTTTCGCGAATTTCTCTTCTTTAGTAGTTACTTTGCCTTTCATCTTACATACAAGCAGCAATTGATCCAATACATTTAAATACGGAATTAAGTTTGACGTTTGTAAGATGAAGCCGATGTCTGTTAAACGGAATGAAGAAAGTTCTTTTTCTTTCATTTGCCCAATATTTGTATTATTTACTAATACTTCACCTTTAGAAGGTTGCAGAAGCGCACCAGCGATCGATAACAATGTACTTTTCCCTGAACCGGATGGACCAATAATAGCGATGAATTCACCAGGATTTACAGATAGTGAAACATTTTTTAATGCATCAACTGTTGAGTCGCCTTCTTTAAATGATTTTGTAACATTTTTTAATACTAAACCAGTCATTTATTCCACTCTCCCAATCGCTGTTAATGGATCGATTTTCGTTACTTGACGAGCTGAAATTACGGAACCTAAAACAGAAACAATTAGTAAGACAACGGCATAAATCAGTACCATTTTAAAGTCTAAGTTAAATGGCATTCCTTCTGGGAAAACTAAAGCCGTTAAATATGTCAATCCGATACCAGCGATAATGCTTCCTAATGATAAGACAAATACTTGTGAGATAATTGAATTTTTAATAAAACGGTCTGAAGCACCAATTGCTTTCATAACACCGAATTGTTGTGTTTTTTGTAAGATGAATACATAGAAGAATACAGCGATAATTACTGCTGAGATGGCAAACAAGAATGCCAACATCATATAAATTGTTGCACTTTCTTCTTTATAGCCAGGCATCCCCATAATAGCGTCTGATTTTGTTACCGTTTCAATTGCATCATAGTTACTTGCAATCGCATCTGCATCTACATTTTCACCTTGTAGCGCAATCATAGCTACTGGGCTTTCTAACCCGTTGTCTGAGCCAGGTGCTGCGAATGCATAACTTTGCCAAGTTTCAACGTTTGCAAATACTGTTGGTAAATGGTTAAAAGTTTCACCTTTTGTAATACCAACAACCTCTAACGTAATGTCAGAAGATGTTACTTCGAATTTATCACCAATTGAATAGCCTTTATCTGCTAAAGATTCGTCGATAACGACACCGAATAAATTGTCATTTGAAAGCTGTTTACCTTCAATTACTTTTGGCTCGATGAATTTCCCTGGTTCAATCCCTAAAAAGGCTACGTCTTCATTTACTTTTGAGTCTGTAATCTTAGGGTTGTGTACGATAATTGTAGATTGTCCAAATTTCGCTGCTTCTTTGACACCGTATTTACCTTCGATATCATCTGCAATTGCTCCAGACACTTTCGTTTTCATCATCGTTCCTTCAGAACCCTCTTCATAAATGAAAAGATCCCCATCAATATTTTTCATCGTTGCCGCTGCTAATGTAGATAATCCATTACCTAGGCCCGACAAAATAAAAACAAGCCATGCGATTAGCATGATAATAGCGCCAATCATTGCAAAACGAGTTTTTGAATGTTTCATTTCTTTTATTGCTAAAAACATTCTTAGTTCCCCCTATAATATGTCGATTAGAAATAGATTATACGAAAATAAGTTATCCATACTTTAAAAACTATCTTTATATAATAAAATTCTCTAAAAAACTAAAAATAGCTTTATCGAGTTTGGATAAAAACATTCACTTTATCTACTTCTCTTACAGAAGTATAGCTCGCCAATATAAACTTTATATAAACTTTTCGACATTAAATAAGATAATTCTAAAATAACAACTATAGAATGATTTCCAGTATATACATTATATTGGTATACTTTTAATACGTTGTATATTTACTCTAAAACCTTCTTTCATGGAAGAATTTAGCGAGTGATAAATCATAAAAATAACGCTCCCCTGTTAATCAAGAGAGCGTTTGTGTTATTTATTTTAATGTAAAAAGTTACTTCTCTAATACTTGACGATAGTTCATTCTTCTTAAATGTTCCCACTCTTTATACAAGCTTGATTCCGTAAGTATCTTCCATGGATTGAACATCGTTTGGCCATGTTTATTAAAATATAACCCTTCCCCAATATAATAAGCAGCATGTTGGATGATGTCATGATCATCCTTCCAAATGATAACGTCCCCTTGTTGCAATTCTTCATCTAAGAACTCCTCAAAATGATATTGGGTTAGCATTTCAAGAAACGTATTCTGATGAATCCATTCATATATAAACCACTCTTGTTTCCCTTTTGAAATAGCAAACAAAACTGCTGCTAAACAATTGGCGCCTTGGTGATGACCAAAGGTATTGGCAAATGGTAATAGAAAATTAGGTAATGTCTTTGGTAGCTCCTCACATTCACCTTTATCCCACCATTCAAAAACCATTGTTGTTAATATCTGTTCTTTTGTAGCTTCATCTAGCTTTTCCCACATGGAGCGCTGAATGACAACGTTTCCCTTTATCACAAAACTTGAAGGTATTTTTTCTATCTCATGTATAAAGGAGACAGGAAGTACAAGTCCTCTTTCACAAAGTACTTGGGAATTTAGAATTAATTGTCTTTGCTCTTCAGGTAACCTTTCAATCCATTCGCTCTCAGCTATAATTACGTATTGGGCATTTTTTATATTCCAATATTCATAACTGTTTACATAATTTAATTGGCCATATGAATTGTGATTAAAAAACTCATCTATTGGCATTAATAGCACGTCTTTAACATCAATTTTATTTAGTATTTCTTTCGATAGAAAAAATAAATCTTTTTCTGGTACATATTTATCTATCCATGAAAGCAAGACTTTTTTTGTCGGCTTTATTCTCATTATGTGATCCTCCAAGTTAAACTTTTCTGCCTTTTTGACCTATTAATAGAATCCACTCGTTAATTGGTTACTTGTTATCTAATTTTCTTTCAAGCAATTAGCTGAGCAAAAAATAAGCGGAGGATTTCCTGTTATTTGGTAGATTCTAAGTATTTCAGGGAAAATAAGGGGAGAATTTCCGCTTATCTACAACAAAATCGTAAAATTTTATGCTTTTTTAATAAATAGACGGAATTTCTCCCTCTATTTTGGTTGTTTTTTTCTATATTTTTCAAATAAGCGGATTTTCTCCGTCTATTTTTGTCGCTTAACCTGATCTCCTCAGCTTTATATAACTCATCCCAAGCGAGAGTTCTTTCCGAGAAATCCTATTCCACTATGGTTTCTGTTAATTTCTTATCCAGTTTTCTTATCGCATGCACCGAATTATCCTGAATAATGCCTGTTTCTACAAAACCTAATGAAGCGTATAATTCTTTAGCTACAATATTATCTTTATGATAAAAAAGGTCTACCTGCTGTGCTTCCCCATTTGGGATCTTCTCAATATCCGCCAACATTTTTTCAAAGGCATGTTTGCCATATCCTTTCCCCTGATACCGCTTATCAATCATAAAATGCCAAATGAAATAGGTCTTCTCCCCATAAAAATCTTCATTTTGAAATGATTCATGATCTGTCGTGTCGTAAATATACATCAAAAATCCCACCATACTATCATCAGCATAAATAGCTAATGGAGTCGCTGGTATACCATCTGTGTTTAACATATGAGCGTCTGCGAAACATCTAAGGTTAGTAGTTTCTAATATAAATTCCTTTTGGTTTTCTCCAACATCAAGCGCTATTACTTCATCTATGTTATCCCCGTCTATTTTTCGTAATTCGATCATTTTTTTATCTCCTCTTCGAAATTAGAGTGTTAATACGGTTATTGGCTCGTTGTCGCAAATTTCTCCGTTCTCTCGAAAACCAAAACTCTCATACAGCTTTTTAGCCGCGAAGTTATCCCTCCCGTATGGAATCCAGCAGTAACGTGCAGGTCCAGATGGAAAGGTACGTATATATTCCAAGATCGCTTTCATAGCTTCCCGACCATAGCCCCGATTCTGATATCGCTTATCAATCATCAGTCGCAATATACAATAGCTGTCATCTACAATTGATGGAAGTTCGTATCCAGTAATTCCATAAGTCAGCATAACAAAACCGACTGGCTGCTCATCTGCGTATATAGCAAATGGCAAGGGATGTCCCCCGTTAGTTGCAAGGACATAACAAGAAGCCATGCTTGATAAATTAGAAGCAACAAAGCGGCGCTGATCTTCTGAAACTTCTAAATTAAATATAGCCCGACGATTTTCCAATGTGATTTTTCTAAGCTCAACCATATTTCATTACCCCCTCCATTTTAATTACTTTCAGTGTACTGCCTTGTTATCTTAGGAAAAGTAGGTTTCTTAAAGTAAAGATTCCTTTAAAGATTAAGACATCCTATTTTGCAAAGGTTTTAAATTATAAGAAAGTAGAAGTTCTTCAGCATCTATTTCAAATAATTGATTTAAGTGTTCAATTGGATTACGTATTAAATAATCTTTTACAGCATTATAAGCAAATGAGTAACCCGCCAGATAAGGAATATGTTTTTTTAAATCACCAAAACAAAGAGGTCCTTTTACTTTGTCATCGGTAGAATGTAAAAGGCTTTTTGCTTCTGAAATATAACGTTCCTCAACCTCTAGCGTAAAACTATCTTTCCACCATCGTTTATCTTCAAAAAGTTGTAAACTAAAATATTCAGCAGTACCCTCCATTTTATACCAATCCTTTAAAGGGAAATGGTCAACTGTTAACTGGTAAATTGGATTTTCAGGAGATGCATGATGTAATTCGTGTGCTAGTAGATAACGTAAAAATGAAATATCCGGATTCGGTGGTATAGCAATCCAAATACTTTTTTTGCTATTTGTAAAGCCATTTATCCAAACAGATTGTTCCAAATTTTTAAACCAAGGAAAAGGAAGAGCAGGAACAATTGAAATTTGCAGTTGTTCATCTAATTCAATATATTCTTTTACTATTTGTACGGTCTCTCTAACTACCTCTTGAGTTTTTTCCTTATCCCAGCTATAAGAAAGTATTTCCTCTGTGGATAAATCTAAAAATTTAAAGAGCTGAAAGCGAAGTGCAATGTCTTTCCATTCTGTCATCCAGCTATTTGGGGTGATTGTTGCTTCAATAATATTACTTAAATATAATTCAGGATTATTTTTATTCTTAAGTAACAGTTCAGGCGTTAATTGTAAAATTTTCATTTTTACCTTCCCCTCTAATTAGGCCATCCGCTTAATAAGAATCTTTGAATTTCCAATTACCTTTCCATAAGGTACATTTTCGCCATCAAATAAGCATGTGCTGTAAACAGTTGTGTTTTCATCTTTTTCTCTTGAATTAACTTTCCCATATCATTAAAATCTATTAATTTAACAGTTACCTCTTCAGTATCATCTAACTCCTGTTCAAATTCTTTAAAGGCATCGAGAATTAGATAAGAAATTACTTTGTTATTTTGTGTGGCTGGATTAACCATGTATTCTCCCAAATAGATAGGTTTTTTCACCGAAATATAACCTGTTTCTTCTATTACTTCCCGAATGATCCCTTCCTCGTATGTTTCATTTTCTTCAATTTTTCCAGCAGGGACTTCTAGGAAAAAGTCTTCTCCTGCGTAACGATACTGTTCAACAAGTACAATCTGATTCTCTTTTGTGATAACCACTGCATTTACCCAATCAGAATATTCATTTACATAATAATCATCGATCACAATCCCATTCGGAAGCTCACATTGATCTTTTCTAATGTTTCCGAATGGACTTTTATGTATATAATCTGATTTTAATGTTTTCCATTGATCCATAATTTTCCCCTTTGTACGTTTTAAATTATTACTTCGATTGTGGAAGACTTTATTTCTAAAAAAATTGCGTTAGTTCAATAAACACCTAAAAATTCTGTAGGAAGTTCTGTTTCTATAACCTTAGTGTCAAAAGAAACGCTATAAGCCTTGGCACTAGGCCTTGAGCTCACTATTTTACTAATCCCTTGCTCCGTGTAATGAATAGCAACCCCATCATCTGCAGCAATACCTGATTGTATTTTTTTAGATTCAACAAGTTTGTGAAAAGCAGATCTTCTTTCTACCTCGCCATCGTAATGCGGGCAGTTACTCCCCTGGATCAAGCCCAAACAATTAATTGGTTCAAGTCCATCCCCAAACGAGTCTGTAACTCCTTCTTCAAACCAACAAATGGAACCTGCACTTACCCCTGCTAAAATAACACCTTGATCCCACGCTTTTCTTAAAATATTATCTAAACCCCATTCTTTCCATAAAGCTAAAAGGTTTTTAGTATTTCCCCCACCAACATAAATAATGTCTTTTTCTAATATAAAACTCTCAAGGTCCCTTGTTGGGGGTGCAAATAAAGATAAATGGGATGGCTCACAATCTAGTTGATTAAAAAAGTTATAATACCTTGATATATAATTGTCAGAATCTCCACTTGCAGTAGGGACAAAGCAAATTTGTGGGTTAGCTTTCTTTGCTTGTTTTAATATATAAAGATCTAACAATGGATTATCTGGTTCCATTGAAAATCCCCCACCACCAAGAGCAATAATTTGTCTCATTTACGAAAATCCTTTCTACAATAAAATGTTCATTAACTCGATTACTTCAAATATTGAAAATCATTATTCTATATTACTCCACTTTAGAAGCTAAAAAGTTTCTTGTTTCAAGAATTTAAACTTAATAATAATTTCTCAATAATTTCTTGATCCTCAGGATAAGCATGTATTATATTTGAAATTTCACAGCTATTTATCCATGATATTTCTTCAATTTCATCATCAGGATCTTGATATTGAATTGCCCTACCTGTAATTTCACATAAGAAATATTGTGTTGTGACTTTATAATCTTTGATAATGGTGTTCTTCGTATGTAATGCTTTCACTACCTTAGCTTCATAACCCGTTTCTTCTGAAATTTCACGTATACACGTTTCCTTTGCTGTTTCGTCAACCTCTACTTCACCTGAAGGAACACTCCAACTATTTGAATTCTTTGCCCTTACCATTAGTACACTATTATCTTTAATGACAATAGCGGATGCCCCATTCCAAATCTTATATTGCATTAAGGATAACCTCCATTACCTCACATTATCTTCCATCGCCTTTACATATTAAAAGAACCCACTCCTCACTAAGTTTATTACCATAAATTGTAACTTTTTTCTCTATTTTATTCAATGATAATAACTAGCTGTACGTGTGGGTCTTAATTATTGCAAAACAACCTGCATACAAAAAAAAACGAACTTCTATAAAGTCCGCTTGTAGTAGAAAAATTATTTACTTAAAATATTCTCTATATGCTGTGATAAAAGCTTCTGGTGAAGATTTCACATTATACGTATATACACCTAGTAACGTGTGTAAATAGAGAATACCACCTTGATTTCCAATTTCCCGAAAAGAAAAATCCGTTACCACCTTAATCGGAAACTCCCTATGCTGTGTAATTACCTTATCAATGTATAAGAAAATAATTCGTTCATGTTCAATTTCAACCTGTTCAATACCTGTTACTTTTCTTTCTACTTTTATATAAGGATGTTGCGCTATCAAGCTCATATGGTCCTCCTAAAACATAGACTTATTCCCATTATCTTATCACAAACAGAATATTTAGTTCCGATTCACATATCTATCCAAATTATAAAAAAATCCTATTTCGCAATAAATCGTTCTACTTTGACAATTTGATCCATTGTAATTTTTGGAGTAACACCTTGCATCCATTCATCATTGAAATCACCAGCCCATTCTTTAGGGCGACTTGCAAGCCAATCCATATCAAATAACCTCTCCCATGTATCTTTTACATCTTGTATAGCAAAATCACTTTTTTCAAATTCTTCCCATTCCATTTCATCAAATGTGATTGGACTTTCGTTTAAGATAGTATGCCATTCTTCAAATGGCGACCAAAGAATGCTTTCTTGGGGGATATCTAACTTTAAAATGACGCCTTTTGTTCCCTTTTTAAAAAGTGCCTTTTCATTGCGATTAACTCGACGTTCCCATACCCATATTGGCGGTACCTCGCTTTTATAATTAGGAAGCCGCTTTTCCATTTGCTCCATCATCCACTGATATTCCTCTGGAAATATTGAGTATTTAATATCTCCAGTTAAGTAACCCTGTTCTCGCATTAATTTATAGGCTGATAGTTTTTGTACGGTATAAACAATCATAACTTTCTCCTTTGTATGTAGCTTAATGTTCTATTAGTACTATGTCTATTAATGAAAACGAGCGCTGATCCTTGTTGCAGAATCGCGCACGTCTTTAAATTTAAAATAATTACCTAGATGAATCGTGAGTTGGACTAAACAAGTCTTCTTCTGAATTTCTGACAATTGAAAAATGATCAACATTATAATGACCGTGAAGTGTAGCATTATGATGTTTTATAATTTGTTCTGCACTTAATACATCATTACCGACTGTTGAATGCCCATCACCAACTAATGTTACATCAAACCCACTTATAGTTGCTGTCCTCACCGCGCTATCAATACAATGCTGTGTTTCACAGCCCATAATCACAAGGTGTTTAACATGTTGTGATTTTAAATACTCTAAAAGACCCGTTCCATAAAAGGAGTTTGTTGCAGCTTTATCGAAAAACTTTGCTTCAGTGGGAACATTAATTTCATTGTGAATTAGAAATTCATCACCTTTTCCCTCAGCAACATCAAGATCCCTTATAAAAACAACTGGAACATCTGTATCTCTTGCTTTTTCAATAACTTTATTAATATTCCTAACAAGTAGCTCTTTATTGAAAACCGGCTTAACTTTTTGATTACCATCAATTAATTCTTGTTGTGCATCAATAATTAATAATATTTGATTCAAATAATTACCCCTTTCAAATATGTGACGAAATTTAAGTTCCCCCTCATGGCCAATCGTCGCCACCCAACAGGTAGATAATGTACTAAATTTATTGGGATCGGATAATCTGGTTATTTACAAATGCTTTTATAAAGAACAACTCATCATCATTTGGAGTTCTGTTATTTTCGAGCTTGAAGGACTCTATTGCATCTTCTATTGAAGGTGATCCAACCGCTTCACTTGCTGTTTTTAACTCTCTCCAAAACGTCGTCATTTCCTCCAAATCGCAAATTGATTCATGACCTAGCAGAAATGCTTCAGCATTATATTTTTGAATGTCTTCAATCATTGGTAATAATAAAGATTGCTTGTATTGAAACAGAGAATTGGTCGTTGTACCATATACACAATCCCCTAAAAAAAGGACTTTTTCATCTGGGATATAAATGATGGTCGCATCGTCTGAATGAGTACTATTAATTTTTTCAAGCACACAAATTTTATTGCCTAGATCAAGCGTTAACGTTTTTTCAAAAATTATTTGTGGAGAATTTAATTTAAAGCTATCTCTATTTGGAATCTCTTCTTGAATAATCTCAATACACTTAGCGCTCATCATTTTTGTCCGCGCATACGTTTGTAGTGAATTGTCGTCAAATGTGTAACTTTGCCATGTTTTTAGTAATTCATTTGTTTGACTATTAACAATAATAGTTGCATCAAATTCATTCATGCCTAGGAAATGATCCCAATGCGCATGGGTAATTACCGCATATTTCACTGGAGGAACATTTAGCTTCTCAATTTCTAGTATAAATTCCTTCGCATGCTGAGTTGAGTTACCACAGTCTATTATTAGACTATACTGGTCACCACAAACCAGTCCTAATGTCGGTCGGTCATTTTCATCTTGATTGGGCATATAAAAAATAGTTTCGCTGAATTTATTTAACATGTAATTTCCTCTTTTCTAGATATTAGTAAGATAAAAGAGAAACTCTTCATGTTTATCTTATATAAACTAAAATAAATTAAGATTTTCTCAGATTAATTGTTTACCATCGGACTAGTTCCCCCTCTCAAATATGGAAAAGTATAACATTTATAATCATTGTTAGGTAGCCTTAAATAAAATGAGCACTGATTCTTGTTAGAGAATCGCGCTCATAAATTTCTTTGGTTCAATTATTTCTTCTTAATTATCTACTATTATTTTCTTAAGTATTAATTCGTCCTTTAATGGAATTCCGTCATTACCGATTAAAGGGATCGAAGGTTTTAATTTTCTTGCCTTGTTTACAGCATCAGAGTTAACAGAAATAATTCTGTAACCTCTTTTTTGATAAAATTTTAAAGCGTTCAAATTATCATTTGTAGTGATTAAACTTACAATCTGTATTTGTTTTTGTTTTGCTATGTTTTCTACTTTCTCGATTAAGGCAGAGCCAATACCTTTTCCTTCTGAAAGGCTATCCAGTGAAATAATTTCTATTTCATTTTCATAATCTTTAATAACGTATGTAACCAAACCAATAATCTCGTTATTTTCTTCAAAAATAAAACCATTTAATTTTTCGCACTGATAAATACCTGATGAAATGACCATTTCAGAACTTCCCCAATGCTCTCTAAAAAATGAAACAACCTTTTCTCTATTCTCTTCATTTATTTCTCTAATGTTCAAGATAATTCCCCCATATCCCTATAAAATAATTTAAATTACATCTCCAAATTTCATAAAATACAAGAAAGAAAAACATCTGATTTTAGTAAACCTTTATTAAAAGCCCATCTACTACCAGCACTATTCCTCTATAGCGCCCACCACTTTAACGCAGATTAATTGTCTTCTACATTAAGCAAGTAAATGGCTTTTTCAAACCCTCCACGATTTTCCTTTTTTTGCTGCCGTACTTCTTCTAGCTCTTCATAAGTCACACCAAATACATTAAGTGCTGTATGTAATAACTCTAAAACATCTGCTAATTCTTCAACACTTTCATTAACAGTTTTTGCTGCACGAAACTCTTTAGCTTCTTCAATCATTTTCTCCTTAACTTCACTTAAAAGCTCATTTGACTCTAGTATTCGAGCATCATAAGCTAACCCCTCTGATTCGATAAACTCTAAAATCTTATCTCTTACTAATTTATTATAGACTGGCATTACCTTTAGCTCCTTTAAATTATTTGTTCTATTGTACTCATGAAGGATTTAATATAAGCTTTTATTAACTCTATTATATCCATACTCTATCACCTTATATGTATAATTTATCGATCAATTCCAAAGTCCAATTGATAATTAAATATAAGTTCTAAATGCAGTACGCCTCCAGTTAATTTAATTGGAGGTTTTTGAATGCTCCTCAAGCCTTTATATATTATTTAATTTTATCGGCAATATTTCCATAAACTGTATTAAATATTGAAACTTTTGTTAGTGTTAAACGTAATAAGATTATATGAATTTATATTGAGGTGTTTTCATTGTTAGATATATTGCTCGAATTTATGAATCTACCCGTCACGCTTACGGTATACTCGAGTATTTTACTAAATTTTGCTCTAGTTTATATTCTATTTTCAAATGGATATTTTACATATTTCGAAATAAGTTACCCGATCTATGATCAGCTCAATACATTAACTCAAATCGTAATTAATGAAAATTTGTTTATTACCTCCCCCGTTATCGTATGGCTACAAAGGTCAACGAAAAGATATGAGTACTCCGATGAGGAGGGCGACATCTCTATTTTTCCTACAATTTAAAGATCATTACTAGGAGGAAATAGAGTGTACAAATCAAAAAATTTATTTTTATATATGGGAATTTTATTAAGCGCATTATTCTTGTCTGGTTGCCAGCAAAGTAATGGAGATGGCACTTTTCAAAAAGTCTTTGTCAATCCGTTTATAAGCAGTTTAGATGGACTTGCTGGAATGCTAGGCGATAACTACGGCTTCGCTATCATTATTGTGACGATTATTATTCGACTGATCATTATGCCTTTTATGTTAAAACAACAGAAGAAGCAGCAGGAAATGAAAGCGAAGATGGCGTTGGCAAAGCCGGAAATAGATGAAATTCAACGAAAACTTAAAGAAGCAACAAATCTTGAAGAAAAACAGAAGATGCAGGCCGATATGATGAAAGTGTATCAAAAGCATGAAATCAATCCTTTAAATATCGGATGTTTGCCACTTCTTATTCAAATGCCTTTCTTAATGGGCTTATACTACGCCATTACGAGTTCAGAAGAAATTGCTACCCATTCATTTTTATGGTTTAGTCTTGGGCAGCCAGATTTATTCGTCACGGCAATAGCGGGAATATTATATTTTGTTCAATTTAAAGTTTCACAATCTGCAATGCCAATCGAACAACAAAAACAAACAAGATTTATAGGATTGCTGTCACCGATAATGATTGTGATTTTTTCTATTAATGCCCCTGCAGCGCTACCGTTGTATTGGTCAGTCGGCGGACTATGTCTTATCTTACAAGTGCTCCTTGGACAAAGGCTATATCCACCACAAATCATGCAACCGGAAACTAAAGGATAAAAACCATTAGCTAAACAAATAAAGTAGATGCTTCACATGTCATATGTTGAAGCATCTACTTTTTAGTTAGTTGCATTAATCTAAATTTTTTTACTACCTACTCTTGGCGTTCTATTACGATATACAACGAATGTCATGATGTTTAACAAGAGCGTAATAACAAGGAGTACTGATCCTGCAACTACCACTCCCCTACTTGTATCCATAAGAGCAGACCAATCTTCAATTTTCACTAAATAGTTATTATATAGTAGTTGAAAGTATAACGAAATAACACAGGCACCAATACTTAGCATAGAAAGAACTGCCCAATTATTATTGTTATGGCTTCGAAAAATATTAACAACAGGAAGTATCCAAGCAATAAGCCCTAGCACAAGACTACCAATAGTAAGCCAACCCATTATATAACCCTCCCTCTTAAGTTCAAAAGTAAAGAGCAAATTCCACAATAACCCTCTATTTGAAATTTAGACGGTATATTTTGGAAAAGGTTTCAATTTATAGCACAATATTGTGACGCGCTAATTGAAAAAGAGCGCTTATCCTTAATACAGAATAGCGCTGTTAGTTGGTTTATTTGTTTAAGCCTTTTTCATGTATACGATAAATCATAGCTGCCATATGTGCTCTTGTTACTGGGTTGTTCGGGCCAAAACGGCTAATAGTATAGCCAGCCATAATTCCTTCTTGTTTCATCGTTTCAATCGCAATATATGCCCAATAGTATTTTTTTACATCATCAAATGAATTCTCACCATTATTCGCAGATTGGCTATAGAACCCTGCATTATAAAATACCTGAGCCATTTGCGCTCTTGTTAAAATAGTATGAGGGGAAAAACGACCTTCGCCAATGCCATTGATTATTTTATGTTGTGCTACTAACTGAATCGATTCTAATGCCCAAAAACTCTTCTCAACATCAATAAATGAAATAGTTTTATTTAGTGGAGTCAACGCTAAAAACTCACTTAGAATAGCAGCAGCTTGTGCTCTTGTTATCGTAGTATTCGGTTTATATGTACCATCAGAATAGCCAGAGATCCAGCCCTTTTCAGCTAAGAACATAATCTGTTCCTCTGCCCAATGTTCGCTTATGTCTTTGAATTCCTTATTGTCATACTGATATAAATCCCATTCATCCATTACCCCACCTACTTGCTTCCGATAATATTCACCGCCCAAATGGTTATATCCGGCATTCGCAATATCGTAGAGATATTCTTTGGATGCTCGCTCAAAACTCCATCCCTTTTTAATTCTTTCATCATAATTTGTTTTCGCGAAAAGATATCTCTTATTTACTAGTAAGTTTCCTGCTAAATAGTTTACCGCCTCTTTATAGGTACTAAATGCACGATACCAGTTATCTCTTCTTTTGCTTTCATCGTATATTTTGCGGTCTTCTCCGTAATCAGCTAGGACAGGTATCCGTTCATAATCTTCATCAGGCTGCCCTTGTAGCTGCCAGGCATTCTCCGGATTATATCCCCATACTTTTATTCCGAAAAGATTATTGGCATTAATCGCTATTCTTGTTGTTCCATAGCCACTTTCAATAATAGCCATTCCAATAATAGCGCTTACAGGGATCCCCCACCTTTCATTTGCTTTCATTGCATATGTAGAAATTTCTTTAATAAAGTCCTCTTTCATCTGTATCGATGGAACTTCGTATGTCGATAAATAAGCACTACTATTTCTCCCTAACGTTTCATCTTCAAACGGTAAAAGATTAGCTGTATTTTGCAAGAGAAAAGTGCAGAGAATTGCAACGAAAAATACAGAGTGTTGCCACCCGATAATTCCCCTATTTTCTCGACAATGCATTTGTTAAACGGAAGCTCTGGCCCGTGTAGGAAATAATGTGGGCGTGATGAATCAAACGATCCACCAGAGCTGCCGTTAAACGTGAATCCGAGAAAATGCGGTTCCACTGACTAAATTCTAAATTTGAAGTGATAATTAAGCTCTTTTGTTCATAGAACTCTGAAATAATTTGAAACAGTAATTCTGCTCCTTCTTTGCCGAAGGGCAAATAACCCATTTCATCTAAAATCATTAAATCAATTTTCTCTAATTTACTTCTAAACTGCTTCAATTTCCCCGTATGTAGGGCTTGCTCTAGCTCCTCAACTAAATGCGATACACGATAAAAACGTACTTCAAATCCATGCTCACAAGCCTTTCGGCCAAGGGCAGAAGCTAAATGTGTTTTACCTGTTCCAGGTGCGCCAACTAAAATGACATTCTCTTTTCTTCGAATAAAATCTAGCTGTTCTAACTCATCTTTCGTTAAATGGCTAGGCAAACAAATATCTTTATGCCACTGGTAGCTTTCTAGCGTTTTTGTATCAATGAAACGAGCTTGTTTCAAGTTACGTGCTATTTTTGCTTGTTCTCTGCCAAGCTGCTCTTTTAATAAAACTTGATACAGATATTCTTCCGGCTCAGTAAAAGGCACTTCTTTAATTGCTTCTGATACATATGCTAATCTCAATTGCTTACAGAGTGTTAAAATATCTTCATTCATGATTTAACACCTCCGTCCCTTTTGGGGATAAGGCATCATATTCTGTCCAATTAACACCGTAAGGATGTTCAGTTTCTTCAGCCTCACGGCCAATATAATTATAAAAATTTTGATCAATATCATTCATATCATGTGTAAGTAAAAGTGTCAGTAATTCATTAATCCGTTGTTTTCTTAACGCAAGTGAAGGAACTGTTAAATACTCTTTAATGCGCGTTGGCAGATAGATTGAGTAACGGGAATGCCCTACAACACGTGGTTTTTTCAACCAATCTTTTAAGATTTCCTTCCATGGAATAAAACGACGTTTCCTCATATAAGGTCGGGCATCAGATAATAAAATTTCTCCGTCATTTGTGATGACTTTATACGAATCCCAGTAGGTCACACAAGAAAGCTGGACGTAGTTCCTTGCTCTTGGCACATGAATCAAATGCCCATCAAGTTTGAATTCATTATATTTATTAAACTTGATTAAAAACTGCTTAAATACCGGATACGGTTTTTCAGGTAATTTGATTAATTGCTTTTGCTCACGCTGCCACAGCTCATCAATCATTACTTCTTTTTTATAATGAACTCGTTGACGATCCTTGAATAATTGTTGTTCTAATTGATTCGTTAAATCTTCAAGATCCTTTATTACCGGAGATAGGCTAAAGAAGTTATAACGAACATAACCTACTTTACCTTCCACATGACCTTTTTCGTTTCCTTTTCGTGGGTTACATACTTGCACTTTAAACCCGTAATATTGTTGGAAATGTCGAAAGGCTTCTGTTAGTTGTGCCTCTGAATCGCCTTTTCTTACCTTTTTCACCGCAGGTGTTAAGTTATCAATTCGAATGCTCAATGGAACACCACCAGCCTGTTTAAATAACACTTGAAGTCCGCCTAAAAAGCACTCTAAATTTTCACCGGGCATCGGTACCGCAAATGCTGTATTACTTGCTGGAAATGACATGACCAATGCGTGAACATCAAGTATTTTGCCATCTTGAACAGCTTCCATAATCCCGAAATCTACTTGAGCTTCTCCTTCTGGATGTTCTAAACGTTCATGACCTTTGTCTATTTCGTCTTCTTGTGCTGCTTTCCATTCTTGAATGAAATTACAAAGTGTTCTATAGGAACCTTTGAAGCCCTTCTTTACTAAATCTTCAAACATTTTCTTATTTGTACGGCGTAACTTTTTCTTAAGTTTTAAATCCTCTTCTAACCAATCAATTACGATTTCTCCCCATTCTTCGTCGTACATCATGCCCGTTTTCAAATGAGTTTTCTCTTGAGGCAATTGATCTCCATCGCCATATTTTTTGGCAGTGCGCCAATTCACTTGCATTGTATTGGCAATTTCGGTAATAGATAGTCCTTTTTCATTTCGTAATGTTTTGATACAATTAACTTCAGACATTGCTAGCATCCTTTCTTACCTCCACTTTTTGGATTCGACACCTAAAAGAGTAGAGGGACTTGGGGTGGCTGGCAAGTCTTTTTTTATGCACAAAAATAGTGCAGGACTCTGTACAAATTCTTTGCACTAGTCTGCACTTTTATTTTGCAATAAACATTAGCGCTATTTGCACTTGATACCAACGGATTAATATTAAAAAGTATCAAAATTAACGCTATCAACGTTCTTGCTGAGTTTACCAATTCTACAACTCCTTTTACAAAATTTACAGACTTAAACTCTTTCATCATAGCAGTTTTTTATTAGACTTAGCGTTTATAATCACATTTTATTACTATTAATTCATGGGTGTATTTCCTAATTTATCCTCTATTTTTAAACAAAAAGAAACCACCATTCATCCCTTTGGACAAATGATGGTTTGATTCACTTTATGAAAGTTTATGATTTTCTTTTATACCATACAGAATAAAAAGCACTCCTAATAATAAAAATACGAACCCTTTGGATAATCCGATAATCGTGAAAATAACACCAGCGAATAAATAACCTGCAATGACGGGATTATTATAATTAATAGGTTTCATTTTACTATCTCCTTTAAATAAAATGTTGTTATTGTTTTTACGGATAAGTCACTGAAAAGTTACAAAATAAGGAATGAATTCTTATGTTAAACTACTTTTCAACATGTATGTATTATAAAAGCTCTGAATTATTTACTCAGAAAAATCATCAATAATTTCTATGACTTCTATCTTCCCATTAATTAAAAGTTCGGGAAGTTCGTTATTTATATTACCGTTCCAGTAATTTCTTGCTTGTTCCATTTTTTTAGAAAAAGAAATTCCGTCTTCTTTTGGTAAAAGGTCGCCATCTCCTTCAAAATAGTTGCCATTAACCTTTAATTTAACAATCTGCAATACATTACGATTGAAAGAATCAAATAATTGCTTCCACTTCAGTGCATCTTCATATGTTTTGGCAGCATATAGGCAGGATAACCTTGAAGGATATTGTGGATATTCTTTTAAACGAACCATTTCTACTATCACTTCTCTGACAGCTCTAGTTGTTTGCCCTATATATTTCATCGCTACATCGGCATTATCTTTGTCTAAATTCAAACCTTCCTTTTTATAATGACTCTGCATAATTTGAATAAAATCTTCGCCTTTAGCATTTAATTGTTCCGCTTCAAAGAAGAAACGATATAAGGTGTTATATTCATTTTCATCAAAATAAATGATCTGTTCAAGACTCATTTTATTCCTCGTAACAATATGATAAACAAAGAATTGATTTTCTCCCATAGTTAATCTCCTAATTTTTACGTTTTTTTCTTCTATATAAAATGGTTAAAATGACAGTGAAAAAGGCTAATCCCAGTGACGTCCAAATTATAATTTGATTTCTAGTTTGTTCACCACTTAAATTAACCTCTTCAATCGGTACCTCGCCTTCTCCTAGTACCGCCAAATCATTTTGAGAAGAAATCAGCACATTCGTACGACCACACATACTTGATACAAGTGATTTTGCCCCGTACATCGTAGATTCGTTGGCGTATACCAAATATTCATTTTCCTCAATAAAATTAAATCCACAATCTCCACCACCTTCACCAGTGATAATAATAATTTGGGTTTGTTCAACACCCTTCCAAGTATTCGTTACCTCAAAAAGAACGGATTTATATGTATATCCTTTTAGACTCTTTTTCTTTTTTATATCTAACACTTTCCCGCTAAATACTGCTGCTGAACGTTCAAATGCTTCTTCTACACTTGATAATTCTGCACAGGAACAAGCACTTGTTATTGAGGGAAATGAACCTATAATAAAAATGAAAGTAAGAAGTATCATTGCTTTCCTAAAAAAAATCATCTCCATCACTCCCAAAATTATTTTATAGTACAGGTCGATACTATCAATACTTCTCCCCGTACTTACCACCCCTAATTGCTTTTTTATATTTACCTTCATCTTCTATAGCAATGGCTTAATCCGTGCTTATCCCTTGTATAGCGTAATACTTTGTTCCTTTTTCATACTCATTCGAAAAGTTTCCAGAATAAGTCCCTTCCATGTCAGAGTACTTTGTTACTTCGCCGATTTCTTCAGCTACGCTTTCTACATATTCGTCGGTTAATTGATAAATATACCCATCCCAAACAACAAAGTTATAGGCCCAATCTGCAGAGGAATTGTCAAATGGAGTGGAATTGGAGCAACCTGATATAAAAACAATAGCAGTGACTATACAGATAAAGTTGAATTTTAATCTCAAAAACATCCCCTCCGTTTTAATATTGATTCTTTTACACTCCCTGCTTATATACCATTATATATAACTTTTTTCAATTACCTCAACCCTAAAGGTAAGTAATTGTAAGAATATTGTATCAAAAAATGGGATAAATATCCATTCACTCCCTTAGGTACACAAATATTTGTAATTACATCCATTCGAGTAAATAACTTTCCTTCGTGGTTTATGAAAAGTTGTGCTATATTCATTATGTCAGGAGTGAGTTGATGAAAAAGTTTTTAACATTTACAGCAATAATTCTTGTTTTACTTGGAGCAGCTGGTTATGCTGTGTGGCATTTTGGAACAAATATCGCATCCGAGAAAATTATCGAAAAAGTGGAAACTAATTTAGATGATGAAAGTCTTAAAGAAGTAAATACCTATATCGAAAACGATCCGAAGCTTCAGGAAATGGTTAGCGAGGCAGCAACTACAAATCCAGATTCTCTTCCCTTCCAAACGAAGGAAGAAGCGACACGTTTGTTAATTAAAAAAGTGGGCGTCACTCGTTTACTGGATATTCAGCAACAAGCGCAAAATGGTGCAATTAATAAGGACGCACTATTAGCTGAAATCGAAGGTAAACTGTCAGAAGATGAACTTTCTGCTTTAAAGTATGTTATATTTCAAGAGCTTAATAAATCAAACTAGTCATAATACAAAATGCGAAAATAGAAGCAATATATAAAGGCTCGATTCCACGAATTAGGAATCGAGCCCTTTTTTTACTACTCATTAAATAAAGCGATATTTACTTGATAATTGTGAAATAGCCAAAATAACAGTGAATCCAACAACCAAATACCACACTATATTAATAGAGATCACAAACATGATTAAGCCAAATAGAAGCGCTACTAAAGAGCTAATAATAATTGATTGTACACTCGTTAATTTATTTTGTAAGATGAGATACAATGCTAGTGGCAATATTAGTGTGAAAATCGGAATATAAATCATAACAAAGGTTTGGTTAAGCAAGGCTAATGATAGAACTGCTATTACAAAACCGATAGCTGTAGTAAATGTTCTTCCCGTATTCCCTTTACCTGAAAGCAGTAACAGCATAATTGTTAAAGCCGCACACATTCCTATGATTGAAACAAATGAATACCCCATAATTAGAGCTGATATAGAAAAACAAACTAAAGAAATACATGGTATCAGCAAGATAATTGGTTTTTGCTGTTTTTCTGTATTTAGTACATTTGTAAAACCTACAAGGAATAATAAGGCAAATGGAATTGTTAAATAGCCTAATTCTATTTGGGTAATATAACTAACTTTAAGATTGCCGAGCAATATAATGACCAATGAAGCACTAATTTGACCTACTAACAACCAAACACTTGATAATTTCAGCTTTTCAGTAAGCTTCGTTGTAAATACAATTATAATCAAACCTAATAATAAAGATAAATATAGCAAATTTATCCCTCCTGATAATTTCTTTATAGCTGTCATTTTGTTTATGTAATCTTAATCCTCTTTATACTTTAACATAAATATCCAATTTATTCGTTTTTTTCACAAATTACATTCAAAGAACAGTCCTTAAAAAATATAAAAACCCCCAATAGGTACACTATTTAACGTGTCCGCTACCAGGGGCCAGTCCATTCATTTATTGATCTTTCTTTATGCTTTCCTGAGCCATCCTTACTAGCTCCTTAACCATATTCCCGCCAATTCTTCCGCCTACTTTACCAGCTTCTTCAGAAGTAAGTTTGCCGTTGTATCCTTCCTTAAGGGGAATACCTAATTCTTTAGCTACCTCTAATGCTGCATCTTCTGGTTTGCTAGTCCCGGATACCTTCGCTTTTAATTGATCAAGCTGTTGTCTAGATTCGGGTACTAGTATTTTATTTCGGTTCTTCTTTGCCATCGAATCACTCCTTTTATACTAGCTTAAGCACATAAAAGTAAAGTATACGATGCAGATTATGTTAATCATTTCATCAATGTAAACGACGCGATTGATTCATATTTAGGTGTATTTTCTAAATTGGATTTATATAATACAATTTCATTTACCTGAAAAGATAACGCCTTTTCTTTAAAAGGATTATGTGTGACTAAGTCCTCCATTTTAAAATCTTCATTTTTTCCCCACTTCCGCGCCAAAGTGATGTGGGGATGATAAGGACGTGTTTCAAGAGTAAAGCCCTCAGCAAGACATGTTTTATAAACCATTGCCTGAATTTGAAATAATGGCTCCATTTCGTTCACCGCTCCCCAAAATATGCGAGGAGCTTTTTGAGGTCCAAACACATTCAGTCCTTTAATATCTAACAGAAATGCTCTTTGATTTTTAAGAGCTTCCCCAACCGAGTGAATTACGGCTTGAAGTTGCTGTGAATTTACGGAACCAAGAAAAGCAAGAGTTATATGATAATCACGTAAATCCACCCATCGTTTAAATTGGAAGATCGGTTTAATTCGTGTTAGTTCATCATAAATTGTTTGTTTCACATCATCCGGAATACGCACTGCCCAAAAATAATGAGCCTCTCTTTCCATATGCTTTCACCTCTTTTACTTTGTTGATTTAGAATTGACATTCATAAAGGAATTAATGCATTTTAATGGATAAAGAAAAATAAGCGGAGGATTTCCGCTTAATTTTAAAATTGTGCTCATTTCAGTGAATATAAGGGTAGTATTTCCGCTTATTTACGATAAAATCATAAAATTTTATGTTTTATTTATCAATAAGGGTAATATCTCCTTTTATTTTCGTTATTTTTCACGTAATTTTTATAATAAGCGGAATTTGTACCTTTATTTTATTCAATTCCCGTGGCTCTCCTACCAATCAATGTTCTATTAAACTAACTTCTTCTCCATGATCCAGTAAGTATCATGCCAGCCAACATGCTCATAACCTAATTGTTTATATAAGCGGCAAGCCGGATTTCTTGGATCTACATTTAAACATAATTTCTGATATCCAAATTTTAATGCTTCCGCTTCGAGCGCACACATTAATGCATGTCCAATTCCTTTACCTCGATGTTCTTTCAGGATGGCAATTCCGATTTCGGGTGTTTCAGCATCACCACAGCCTTTTTGTGTTTCATCAAACAGTCGCAACCAAATGGCCCCAATCGCCTGTTGTTCATTTTCCGCAATCAAGCCAATATCACCGCCCTGTTTCCCCCAATCTTCTACATATTTAGATACAGACGGTTCGTTTAGTATTGTTCGAGGAAAAGGCTTCTCTCCTTCTGGTACAAACGCAGATTCATACAACATATCCCATAAGAAGGGTATATCGCGTTCTACAAGAGTTCTTATTTTAACATTCACTGTATGAACCTCCATTCGACGAAACTTTGTTAGTTGAACTAGTCATCCATTCATTGCTGTATTGGCACTATTGTTTCAAGCTGCCCTTTGTTTGGAGTTCGTTTATTCCATACAAAACTAATTAAATACTGTCGATTCTTTTCAACTAATTTAAATTCATTACTAGTTACTCTAATTTTTTGATCATTCACTACTAAATAATACTATCTATCCTCAAGAAGTTTCTCATCTATTTCAAATATTCCAGTAGTTGATACCTCAAAAGATTGATGAACTGTTATAGAAATTAAAATGACTATAGAACATATTACAACTATTGATTTAATTCCTTCTTTAATATTTAGCTTTTGTTTTCCTCTTTTTACTAAATATTTAACCACTAAAAAAATGTAGATAACCAACACAACAGGTGCAACAAATAGAGAAATAATAGCCGGGAAGTACATTATTTCATGCAGATTATAATTATAATCTGCAATAGCCTGAATTTCTCCAAGCTGTAATCCTATAAATCCCGAAACAATAATTCCTAACAGCCAATATAAAGCCAACTTTTGTGCTTTGTATAATCTGTAAATCTTTTTTTCTTTGTTATTCATCAAAACCTCCAAAAAAATACTTATACACCCAATTTTTGGACCAATTTACTCCATTTCTATAAGTATAGCATTTACTCATCTGTAGCTGATATGTAGTACTAAACCTTCTCCACTTTTTTAGATATTTAGCCCGTAATTATATTCAAAATAAATAATGCCTCGATAATTCAATATCGAAGCATTTTATAACTTTAGATTGAGTGGATGTCTATTCTAAATGAATCTCCTTCTTCATCACGGGTGCATTTTTCCCTACTATTACACTGCCCACAACGATTATTGCTAAACTAATTGTTAACCAACTAATCGATTCTCCTAAAAATAATACAGAAAATCCAATCATTAAAAAAGGCTGTAAGTATTGGATCTGCCCCACTCTCGCAATACCTCCAACAGCCATTCCGCCGTACCAGGCTACATAAGCTAAAAACTGACTGACAATCCCTAAATATAAGAGACTTATCCAAGCTTCTACAGGTGCCTGTAGCATACTGCCCGATATGCTGAGTCCCACAGGAATAATAAAAAATGGAGCGCCAATTAATATTGCCCAAGCAATTACTTGCCAACTACCAAGCTCTTTTGATAATTTCCCACCCTCTGCATAACTTAATCCAAGTACAATAACAGCTGCGATTAATGCTAGATCTCCTTTTTGCAATTGCCCAAATCCTACATAGATGGCATATATAATAACAGTTATCGCACCAATAATACTTGCAATCCAATATCGTTTCGAAGGTCGCTCACCACCGCGCCACATAGCGAAACCCGCTGTCGCAAGCGGCAATAAAGCTAATTCAATTGCACCATGTGAAACAGGCAGTGATTTCATAGCAAATGTCGTTAGTAATGGGAAGGCAAGAACTGCTCCTATCGTGACTATCAACAAACTTTTAAATTGTGATTTATTTGGTAAAGATTGCCTTTTCATCATAAATATAGCCACTACGATAATAGCTGCAATAACCGTTCTCCCTAATCCAACAATCACCTCGCCAAAATAAGGAACAGCAATACTTGTTGCAGGTAATGTAAGACTGAAACATACGATTCCGATAAAACCTAATATCATTCCTCTTTTTATACTATTCGTCATGTAAATCCCCCTTCTCAGTCATAAAGAAATACCCCATAATCATAGTTAAAAGAACTAAGCTAATTAAAATGATTGTAATGAATATCAGCTCTTTATAAAACAGGAGAAATCCCCATCTGTCATGGGACAGATAGCGAAGGAGAGGATTGAGTGAAGACTAAGTATATGGCCATTTTAGAATGGGTGAAACGGCAAATTGAAGAGGGGAAATTGAAGACAGGCGATAAATTACCTTCGATTCGGCTGCTCGCTGAACAATTTCATTGCAGTAAAAATACGGTGGTTAAGGCATTGCTTGAATTGGAAAAACAGCATATCGTCTATGCGAAACCTAAAAGCGGCTATTACGTTGTGGATGATTATCAAACATCTAATCTCGATGCCATTGCTATTGATTTTTTATCCGCTGGTCCAGATAAAAGAATCATGCCGTATGAAGATTTTCAGCATTGCATCAATCAGGCAATTGATCATTATAAGGAACAATTATTTACCTATAGCGACCAACAGGGCCTTTTATCTTTACGAAAAGAGCTCACGAAATATTTACAGCAGCTACAAGTATTCACAATACCCGAACGCCTTGTCGTTACTTCCGGTTCTCAACAAGCGCTTCATATACTTTCCACCTTGCCGTTTCCAAACGGAAAAAAGAATATATTAATTGAGCAGCCTACCTACTTTGGTATGATCGATGCGTTACAGTTAAATCAGATTCCAACGTTGGGTATTGAATTAACAATGAAAGGGATTGATTTTCAAAAACTTGAGAATTTGTTTCAATCGAATGATATTAAATTCTTTTACATCATTCCAAGATGTCACAACCCATTAGGACATCACTATTCCAATGAGGAAAAGAAAAAAATTGTAGCTCTCGCAGAAAAATACGATGTGTACATAGTAGAGGATGATTACTTAGCTGAATTAGATACAGATTCAAAAGCTGATCCGTTGTTTGCATATGAACCAAACGGCAGAGTCATTTATGTAAAAAGCTTTTCGAAAGTATTTTTACCTGGACTAAGAATTGCTACAGTTGTTCTCCCTGAAAAGATGATTACTGGGTTTGTCCACAAAAAATTTAGCGTTGATTTCAATACATCGCCCCTTTCACAAGGTGCATTAGAAATCTATTTAAAAAATGGGATGTTTCAATATCATTTAGAAAGCGTAAAAAAATTGTATAAAAAGAAAATGAACATATTATTAGAAGCTTGTTCAAAGAATTTACCTGACTATGTTCAATACACAAGGCCTAAAAGTGGTTTTTATTTAACCCTCTTCTTGCCTTCCGATATGAATGTCGATAAATTAATTGACCTACTCCATGAAAAACAGATCTATATAGATAATGCTTCGAGAATGTACTTAACCAAAAACAGCCAGAAAGCAATTCGACTAAGCATTTCTCAAGTAAACGAAAATAAAATCCATCTCGGCATTCAACATTTAACAGCAGCGATTATTGAACTGTATGAAAAAAGGAAATTTAATTCCTTTTCATTTAAATCTCATTAATTTAGATGACAACTTCATTACTGGAATAAACTCTAAGTACGAAGTTGCATCAAAAAACCCCTGAAAACTAGTATCCATCCATACTAATTTTCAGGGATCACGATATTATGCTGCATGTTCTTCTTGTAAATTTGAAACATGCACACGTTGATAAATGACACCGTATACAATCGTCATTAACACCACACTTGCCGCCATCACTGTAATACTCGGAAAAATAAATGCTTTCCTCATCGCAAATAATACATCTGTACGGAACCAGCTTTGGAATGGTATACCGACACTTAAAAGAGCGGCAAAGAATACCACTTTGACACCAATATGCTTTCCTTTCATTTTACGAATCATGCCATTAATAAATAAACGTAATGCTGCTAATCCAGCCCCAACGAAAAAGAAAATCACTAAATAACCTTTCACCGCTTCATCTAAAATAAACGCTTTACTCATCATTACTATAATAATTGCAGTAGCAATAGACATCATCATTTTTGCTGTTTTACTCATCATTGTCTCCTCCTCAAAATTCAACATATTGTTGATTTCTATTTATAGTTTAAGTCGAATCAATAATGATAGCAACGAACAAAATTGAACACATTGTTGAGTTTTGAATAAAATTATTAAATGTCATTTATTAAAATTGGCTTTAAGTAAATAAACAACCTCATATTTTTCTATTTCATTAATATGACCATTAACATCCTGATAAAATTCCGCGGTAAGGGAATTCATTCTTCCATCATTTGAGTAACAAATACTGCCTAATACCACTTCGTCTGCTATAGATATATTATCCCCACGGAAATTCCCCCACACACTTGACATGTTATCTAAATTTTTTGAGTTTGTATCAGAGGCATAAATTGAACTAACACTTTCATTATTGCTAATTGTAATACTGAATGGCATTTCCTTTGAGCTAGAATTTGTTTTGGAAGTTGAGAATATAATTGAACCCTCCCCCTCTACCTCCGTGGTTAATTCCGCTATTTTATCCTCAGCTAGATTTCCTGATTCGTATCTTTCTATCCATACAGTTACTTCTTTGTATTCTTTTTCTGTATTGAAATCGTATACAAACGATTGATCTGTAATACTTGACAGAATTGCATTTTCTCTGTCTGTTAATGCAGCGACAGAAATTGTATTCTTATTTGAAACAAATAAAAAATAATTTAGTATTAATAAAATTAGCGCTAATGAAGAAAAAACAAGACTAGCTATCTTGGTTTTACTCATATTCTTTTTACTACTCATATAGTCCACCTACTTTCAACGGTTTTAAATACCAAAATTCCCTTTATTTATTATACAGTATAATAGTTCATATAAAAGTGATTCCTCCAAGTGGTATATTATTTCCCCTCTGATTTAGAGGATTATATTTAAGTAATATAGAAATTAGTTAAGATGTAAGTAAATAAAATTAGGTGGTTATAATTATGGTAGAGAATTTAAAAGAACATTTACAACAATTAGAGGAAAGTCATACCGGTTTGGAAGTAAGAATGAGTAGAGAAAGGCTCAATGAAATATTAACTGAAGATTTTTTTGAAATTGGCAGCTCCGGGTTTATGCATGATAAGAAAGAATGTCTTGAAACAGGTGTTGTATTGGCAGAAATGAAGCTACATAATTATGAAATCTATCCGCTTGCTCACGACGTCGTCTTAGCAACATATTTTCTTGTAGATACTACAAGGGAAAGAAATACACTTCGTAGTTCCATATGGAAATTTATTGATGGGAAATGGCAACTTTATTTCCACCAAGGTACAACCACACCACTTCAATTAAATAGTTTTATTAAAGAATCTTAAAGTAACTAGGTGAAATTTGAAAAGGCCTTTCCTTTTTTCTAGGAAAGCGCCTGTTTTTTGGTATGAAGTTATTTCTTTTTTGATTGAATGTATTTTTCCGACAATAATCCCGCTTTAAACACCGAAAAAATCATGATTAAGAAAAAGATTACCCGAATAGCTGGATCCCTCTTATCTTCTATAAACTCAATACTAGAAAAATTTATATACACAAAGCCAATAGCAACAAGTAGAGATATGATAAACTGCCATTTCAAAGACTTAATTATAAAACTTCCTCCTAAAAACTGATTTAACATAATATATTCAAGTCTATTTGAAAATATCTTGATTACGATTCAAATAAGAAGAAGATGCAGGCAATGAAAGAAAAGGTTCCTGTTCCCAACGCAATCGTTCCGCTGATAACATTATATTTATTTTCCTTTCCTAGCTTAAACATAAAAAGCAGTCCTGTGGTCGTTGAAATAAGAAAAAGTATAAAAAAACCCATTGGCACCATATACATTTCATGCCCCCACTCATATTATTTTATATATCTATAGATAAATCTAACCAGCGATTCCTCTAGCTAGCACAATTAAATATACAAAAATCAAGACTCCTCCGTTTAATAAAACACCCAATATTCCTGACAACCACTTCTTTGATAAGACTGCAAATATAATACCGAATAGCGAAAGCGTCCCAAGTACGATAATAGCCATCAGCAAATTCGCGTTAGGCCCTCGTATAATTAAAAATGAAATGATACTCGCAATAACCATTACTAAAGAAAGAACTCCTAGCTTGTTCATCTTATCCCCCTTTCAATTTCGAAATATCCTTGTAGAGCGTTTTTTTAATCTAATTTTGTGTATTACTAATTAATCCGATTATGTAAAAAATCTAATAATCCATCAAAAGAATGAATCTCAGCAAACGGAAGAATTGTTGTATCATTTTTTGTCATATGTGGATTGAACCATATACCTTTTATGTTTACATTTTGACAACCGTTAATATCCTTTGTAAGGTCATCTCCAACGAATAATGTTTCCTCAGGTTGCACATTAAGCTTATTTAATACTAATTCAAATATACGTCTGTCGGGTTTACTAAAACCTACTTCCTCCGAAATAAGTATGATATCAAAACAACTATTTAAATTAGTTTTAATTATTTTTGCTTTCTGTCTGTGAGTCGTGCCATTTGTTATAATTGCAACTTTTACGTGAGTTTTTAAAGTATTTATAATGTTTAAAGTTTGCAGGTCTATAGAAAAGCAGTTAGGAAAATTACGATTCCAAAAATCTTGAATATCATTGCTAGGCAATCTATGTTTCGGAGGGAATTCATCAAAAAATGTATCCAATACTGTGGTTTTATCACTATAACCATACACTCTCTTATCATATTCTTTGAATTTTTGTAGCATTATATTTTTGGTAGAATCGTTAACACCTTCATAACATTTTTCTAATATCATTAAAAACATTCGATCCACTGCGTTATCCCTATCAAGCAGAGTATCATCTAGATCAAATACTATTGCCTTATAACTTACCAATTAATTATCCCCCTCTGTTTTTCCTTGGACAGAAATTTAAAGTAAAAAGAGCGCAAATTCATTCTCTAAAAACGCGCCAGTATGCGGAAGAATAAATCTCTATTTCTTGTTTATTTTAAATATTAACAATTACAAGTGATAGTAGATATTAGAAGCTATAACCTATATGCAATTCAATTTAATTAGAAGTATTAAAGGACTATTTATTTTACCTGTCGAATGTAAAAAAGTGGATAAAAAGAAAAAACTATTTGAAGTACTGAATGCCGTTATGAAAGGAAGAAGATAAAATGGTTTATTTAGTGTTAATACACATTATTTCAGCAATTCTTTTTATTGGTAATATTATTACGGCTGCTTTTTGGAAACTAAAGGCAGAATTTTCAGGAGATGAAACCCACATCAACAAAACAGCAAAGAATATAATGATTGCTGATTATGTGTTTACTATACCTAGCATTATCACATTACTAATTTCCGGATTTATATTAGCAATAAAAAGTAACTATCCCCTAGATGAAATAAATTGGTTAACAATTTCTCTAGCTTTATTTGCAATAACAGGATTTATTTGGATTATACTTTTGATACCCCTACAAAGAAAAATGATTAAATATAGTGAAGAAAAATTCAGTAAAAGTGATTATAAAAAAGCCTCGAGAACTTGGGATATTATTGGGACAATATCAACAATAATTCCCATCATTATTCTATATTTAATGGTTGCCAAACCTTTTTAAAATTTTACTAACTGGGTGCGCTAAGGATTTAGCATTTCATAAACGTGTAGAACAAATACTGATTTTAGGCTGTCAAAAATCCAATTAGAACTCGAGCTCACATTATTATTTTAGTTCTGATAATTTTTCACCCGTAATTATTTCAAATAGTTCTGCTGACTTACCCGTGTCTAATTGAATATATTTCATGTCAGCGTCTATAACGAGTTCCACTTTATCTTTGTTCGGACTTATCCAAAGTTCATATGACACCGCTTTTGCTTCAATTTTAGGATTTTTATATTGAAATATGAACCTGTAATCAGCAGGGTGAGTCATATTAACTTTTGATTTTTCCCAATCTATATTGTTTAAAATATCTTTCGCTTTTTGAACTTGCCCATTATCAGTGATTTCTTTGAAGTCTTCATATTTATTTTCATCACCAATACGCTTTTGAACTTTTATATACTCTTCTTCATTTTCTATTACGTTTGAACAACCTACTAAAAAGATTGAAATTACTACAATAAAAGCAAGTAAGTATTTAAACTTTTTCAAGGACATCTCTCCTTAATAAATTAGACATATTAGAGATTGGAAAAGTTTCAATTCCCCCTTATATTTAACAACACAACAAACTCCTTGTATTTTATTCTGACCAATCTCCGTAGTGAATGACTTTAAGTGACTGATCATCTTCCAGCAGTTGTTTCAACAAATAGTTATGTCCGCCGCCATATAAAATAACAGCACGTTTTGTTTCAGGTCTGATCGATCGTTTAATATTTCGAACGATTCGTAAGTTACGGTAATACCAATATTTCGACACCCACTCAAAAGCAGTTTCATCGCCAAGCTGCATTAAATCTAGATAGACTTTATGATCATTTAATATGTATTCCCGTGAATTAATATATTTGTACAATTTGATGATATCATATTGCTGAATGATCGAAGAAAGAGTCTTCATTCCTGCCTTTATTGGTTCCATAATTTCCTCGTACTCCGCCTTTGATTTACCTGCTGCCACTAGACCTAAATTGATTGATTCCTCTGGTTCTTCATGCCAATCTACTGCGTAAATCGCATCATGCCTAAGCATTTTGGCTAGACGAAAACCAATTTGATAAACTTCATTTTCTTTAAAATCCTCGTTTACTTCAGCCGAGTGATAAATTGCATTTAACTGTTTATGTAATTCAAAAGGATATTCAACAAAAACTTGATCTGCTTGAAATTTTGCGATATCAGCAGCCAACTGTTTGAAATGGACATCACTATATTTCTTTTTATCGTCTTCAGCTAAAGTGTGAATGTCAGGTGTTTCACCTAGATGAATCGTTCCAACTAATAGAATTTCCATATTAAAGCTCCTTTTCAATCGTATCTTTAACTAAATCCTAACATAAATTATTTAATTATATAACAAATAAAAACCACCAGTCGAACTGGTGGTTTTCTCTGCGCGTGAAACGCTGGGTTACTGGCCCACGTCTAAAGACGCTCTGAAAGGTCTGCCAACCGCACTACGTTTCCGACTACCGCTAAAGCGGTTTATTTATTTTTTCTTCGATTTATTTCTTCTCCTGTGAATGGGTCAATGAATTCTTTCATCGACATTTGATCCTCTACGTAATCTTCTTGCAGTTGATTTTTTATATACTCTTGAATGACTTTTCTATTTCGACCTACTGTATCTACATAATATCCACGACACCAGAATTTCCGGTTTCCATATTTATATTTCAGATTGGCATGTCGATCGAATATCATCAAACTACTTTTTCCTTTGAGGTATCCAACAAAAGCAGACACACTTAGCTTTGGTGGAATACTCACTAACATATGTATATGATCCGGACATGCTGTCGCTTCAATAATTTCTACGCCTTTTCTTTCACACAGTTGACGTAATATTTTTCCGATATCCGCTTTTATTTTTCCATATATAATTCTTCTTCTGTATTTTGGCGCAAAAACTATGTGATACTTACAATTCCATGTTGTATGTGCTAAACTTTTATTATCCATTATTGGAACTCCTTTCGTACGTAATCGGTTGACCAGACCTGATTTTATTGTACGATTGGAGTATTTTTTTTGTCCATAGCTAAAAGCTTTTTAGAACCCCCCGCATAGCAGGGGGTTTTCATTTCCATAAAAAATAGGCGCTGATTCTAATATAGAATCGCGCCTTATTAATCAAATTATTTTTATATTAGGTTCAAATCAACTCAATTTAGCAAAAGAGACTAAAGTGCCTTGATCGCAAGAAATAAATCCATTCTTCTCATAAAAGTGTCGAACGTCTGGTGCTTCTTCTGTTAACAAAACTTTTTGTCTGACATTTTTATATTTATTAAGAACATGTTGCATTAGTAATGTTGCGATACCCTGGTTTTGATATGCATTTAAAACGAGTATATCTTGAATATAGATAATCGTTAGCCCATCACCGACAACACGAACTAAGCCAAGTAGCTTTTCTTTCCGCCAAACTGAGATGACATCTAGTGATTGTAAACAAGCTTGCTGTAATAAATCTAAATCGTTGGTATACGCATACCATTCGACATCTTCATATAAGGCCTTTAACTGACTGATGGGAATGTTTTTTTCGTCTTTTATTTCAAATTCCATTTTTATCCTCCTAAAATATTATTTAGAAGAATTTTTTCGTAATTTATCCATAGGTATGACCACCTTTTCTTAAATTCCTAATATTATAATCTGAAAATAAATAATTATCAATATTTTAAACATTAAGGGTGATGTACTCTGTTAATTTTTTCTTTGTTTTTCATTCACATATTCTAGAACATTTCGAGCATTCATAAACGCTTCTCGTAAATCTATTGGGACCATCTCAATTTCTGGTGGTGAGGAGACGCCGGTTTTAGCCATAACCGTTTCATATGTTATTAAAGCCTGAATGTATTGTTCAAATTCTTCAGCTGTCAAAACCTCTTTACTAGATAGTTCATCGTTTAATTTATCAAAGTAAGGTTGGATGTCATAGAGGGCTGCTTTAATTTCCTCCAGATTTTCACTAGGGACTTGAGAATAATCGATATTTCCATTTTTATCGCCAAATTCAAGTTTTGCATTTGTAATTACATATAATACTTCTTTAAATTGTTCGTATTGCTCTTTTCCTAAATCACCTTTTGCTTGAGATAATTTGGCATCAAATAATAAATAACTTTTCAATGTAATATTTGCGATATGCTTTTTCACGTTATCGAACGAACCATATAAATCATCCGCAAGTAACGACTGATACGCAAATGCTCCTGTAGGCACCATTAAACAAGCTGCCATGACGGTAATAGCTATACGCTTTTTCACAAAACGTTTCACTGTTCCACCCATTTCCGATTTAGCTTCCTGGATACCTTTCTTACTTCTTTCATGAAGTTGAAATGGAATTTCTATTTTTTCTATATCTTGTTTAAAATTATTTTCCAAAGTTCTCTACCTCCTTTAAATTTTGACGAAGTTTATTTAAGGCGCGGTATAATATGGACTTTGCGGTTCCAAGAGGTATTTCTAAAATCTCCGAAATTTCCTTTAACGTCCGGTCATTATAATACTTTAGTAAAATCACGCTTTTCTCATCTTCATGCAAAGTATCCATAAGTTCTCTTAAAGATAAAGAAGTTTCAATATCTTCAACTCCCGCCCCTGTATGTACTTCAAACTGAGGAATTAGTTGAACCACTTTTTTGTTTTTATCAATTACGTTTAGTGCACAATTAATTGTAATTTTCATAAGCCATGTCTTGAAATATTCAGGTTTATTTAAAGTGCTAATATTTTTGAATGACTGATAAGCTACTTCTTGAACGACGTCTAAAGCGTCATTTTTATTTTTCACATAGACATAGGCCATTCGATAAATATCTGCTTCATATTGTTGGAAAAGCTCTAAATACGCTTTGTCATTTCCTTTTTGAGCTTTTTTTACTAAGCGTCCAATATTCATCGCAATTCCTCCTTTCATTTTTGTCTTACACTTATTAGACAAACAAGAAGAGCATTTGGCTTAAAAATTTTCCGATTATTTTTTCAAGTTCAAATTTCCCTCTATCATTGCATGAAGAAAGACGCTTTTCTTGTTACAGAAAAGCGTCCATTACATCTATAATTTTTAGCCTTATAAATACAAATTTTTCTATTTACTACTATACTTTTTTACAGTAATTTCAATAATATATAGGGTTACTAGTCCAATTGTTGTCCAAAATGAAAAGAATAGTGCATCCTGCCACATGGTTTCTTGAACCGTTTCGTAGTCAAAAATAAAATAATCCTCTTTTTATGTATATTACTCTTTCGATCATCACCCGCCTTGTTTTAAAGTAAATTTTATTTCGTTTATGTGATGGATATCGTGTTCCATTAATCCTTTTAAATATTCATAAAGTGTTAAAGTAGAGTCTTCAATCTGCAATTTAATCAACCATTGCTCTTCAGGTATTTGGTCTAACTGATTTAATAGGTCTTCCCGAATACGTATGCATTTTTCAAATGTTTTTTCAATCGTCTCAGTTCTAGCAATGAAGGAAGAAAGAATGTTTACATCCTCGGCACTTGGAGCTTTCGGTAAGCTTTTACCAGCTAATATATATGGAATTCTGTGTTGTAAAACAAATTCATCCCAAGGGTAAAAATGACCAACTATTTCGATGATGGACCATTTTCTTTCTCCAATTGGTTTTCTTAGTAGACGTTCATCAAACGTTTTCATGCTTTTCAAAAAGAGAAGAAAGTTTTGATGATGCTCTATTATTTCAAATTTTTCTCTGAGCAATTTTTCCACCTCGATTTTGACACCCTATCAGGAATTATATTTACCCAAATTTTAACATATCTTTACTACTGTGTGATGTATTTTAGTAGGAATATAGGATATAAAAGGCGAACTATTTAAATATCGGATTAAATAAAGGAGAGAAGACTTTGAGCGAATCATTTATTGAACAAGTACATTATGTTCGAATTCCTGTTAAAGATTTGGAGCTTTCTGCACAATGGTATCGAGATGTTTTGGGACTCCAGTTGCTAAATAATACTGGGGAACTTGCCATTTTAAAAGTCGGTGAGGACCATTCTTACTTATTCTAGTCCCTACCGACGATGAAACCTTTGCGCATTTTACTATTAATAATAAACAAGAATTTAGTATTGGCTTTACAAGTCGGGAATTATATAAGTTTCATCAACACTTAATTGATCATCAAGTCAAGGTCGAGGATATAAAAGAAGATAATGGTCATTTCTTTTTCCACTTTTATGACCCAAATGGTAATAAACTTCAAGTACACTGGTAAAATGGCTATAAAGTTTAATGGGGATGACAAAATTAGAAACCCTCAAGTTCCACCCCACAATTGAAAATATTATTGCTAGATACTTATTTATATAATTTTTTTTATTACTCGTACTATATATTTTGCAGCAAAGTATGAAAAAGGAATACCTAGTAACATTGTAATATTGAACGTAAAATAACTGAACCAAAATAAATTTGACAAGTATGCACAAAATTTAAAGTATGGGATAAAAATGATTACCATTAATGATATAAATCCCGCTTGTCTCACCATTAATCTATTTTCCTTAATACTCAGTTCTTCCTTCCGTTTTTCATCCATACATAATTCCACATTTGTATTCCCTACTTCATCTGATTCTATTTCCTTTATCTTTTCACGTAGTCTCTCCATTTCCGTACCTCCAAAAACTACTTTTCAACATTTTAACATAAATATCCAGTTCTAACTATGGATCACGTGTTGAATAGGGAGAAGTTAAGAAGCGCATTCACTCCAATTTAAAAACACAAAAAAACTGTGTCAAAAAATCTGACAAGCCAGATTTAACACAGTTTTTCTGTTTTATTTAATTAACTTTAATTTATCTAATGGAAAGAAAACAATATTTGTTGTACCTATTATTTTATCCTTTGAAACAAATCCAACGTTGGGGTCTCTACTATCTATACTTTTCCGGCGATTATCTCCTAGCACAAAATAGTATCCATCTGGTACAACTGACTCACCTAAGTACTCTTCTAACGTAAAATCCTCAGTGAGTGTACCATTGTCGTTCAGTGCCTTTTTATATTCCTTTAAATAAGGTTCTTCATATTTCTTACCGTTAATAAAAAGTTCATCGTTTTTATAGGCGATGTGGTCACCAGGAATACCAATAATACGCTTGATATAATTTGTATCTTCCTTTGCTTCAAATACAATTACATCAAATCGGTTATACTCTGTTAATTTTGGCCCAATCTTATTTACAATTACTTTGTCCCCGTCTTCAACTGTTGGCATCATAGAAGCACCATCCACCACAATAGGTGTTAATATGAACATCCGAATTCCTACGGCAAATAAAAGTGCGATCCCAATCACTTTTACCCATTCCAAAAACTCATTTTTTTCTTTGACTGCTTTCAAAGTCATCACATCCTTTCAGCAATTTGGATAATCTTTTGAATAACTACATTAACTTCATCATTGTCTTTAATGACAAATAAATAATCTGCTTCATCTTCTGATGGATTAACTATATCTTCCTTTTCGGCCTGTTGTCTAGCAAGTACTTCTTCAAAATTTGAATATGCTCCCCTAAATATATTCGTACTTCTGTGACTTTGAATAACTCGAGCTTTAAGAACATCATCTGGAATATCAAAGTAAACTAAGATACGGACAAAATCTTCGGCTTTAAATAATTCTTCAAGCAAATACACGCGTCCTTTTCGACTTCGATTTGAATTGCAAATAATAAAGTGAAAATCCGTGTGTTCTTTTGCATAATCGACGATCAGCTTTGAGATGGCGTGCTTAAGTATATTAGGGCCTTGTGTCGGTAGTAAATTCTTATAGTATGTATTAATAAATTCGGCATGGTTATCTTGATCCATCACAAAAGAGTTACTTAACTGTTTTTCCAAAGCATGAGCAAATGTCGTTTTTCCAGAATGGGTTTTACCTACTGTAATAATCGCTAACTTTTTCATAACCCCGTCTCCTTCTAGCAAAGCTAAAGTTAAGAAATAACCTTTGTCCCTTGATGAAAATGCATTTTCCAACGTCCGTCGATTAATTTCCAAATCGAGCTACGTAATGAATGCTGGTTATTTATCTCATTATGTATTCGGTAGGTCGTTAAAATTATTTCTTCAGATAATGAATGGATTTCAAAATCGCTTATTTTCATTCGTACTAAACTTAGTGTTATTTCACCAATATTCGCATCTTTGTACAATACCTGCCCAGAACTTCCAAATTCAAAGAAAGTTTCTGCAAGTAGATTCGATAGCTCTTCTTTTGATGTCCTAATTTCTGGTTCTAACAATTTTTTCTCTAGTGCAAATAACTGTTCTTTTAACGAAGATTTACATTCCATTCTATACTCACCTTTTTCCGTTCATAGAATTGATATTAGTGAAACTAACTAATTGAAGATCGGACGTTTATGTTTGTTCTTTCTTAACGATAGTAAAACTGCACCTGCTATAAATAATAGTCCGCTTATTGAAGTAATCCAGAAGAAAATACTACCCCCAGTAGTTGATGAATTAAAAGTCAAACTACTAAATAATATCATTATAAAACCTATAAATCCCCAAAAACCAATTGCCCATTTAGATTTACTTTTGATGAGATAATAGCCAGTTACACTTAGAATATAAAGTATACTCACTATCATTAAAGTGGGAAATAAAGGTTGAAATTTTACTGCATAAACAAAATAATCAAGTTGGCTAATATCCTGTCCAGTTGTTATCTCTATATTAAACAATTTGGTAAACGGTGTGGAATACTTCCATTCGATTGAATTATTTATAAGTGCACTTCCTTCATACCATGCAATAAAAGTTGCTACCATAAAAGTTAAGATTCCTATTATAATTTGCAACGCATACTTAAACAACTACACTCCCCCTCTATGATTATTTAACAAATCACTGGTAATTTTGACGGAAATAAATAACAAAGGTTCCAGAGATTTTGTCGCTTCAAAATTGAGAAAGTAAATAGTTAATTGTTACACTCAATAATTTGGTAAATAGTTTTTATATTGATCCCATGCTTCCAAATACTCCGGCAAATCCTGTGGATGCGCTTTAATACATATCCCTATACGTGTATATAATTGAAAAATCACCTCATCTAAAAGTCTTTCTTCAGTATAGCTAAGATCACTGTTCCACATCTCAAACAATGTAAGTAACGTCTTAAAATCTAGATTGTCTGGTGATGAACAAAATGCATATGTAAAATCATAATTTTTCGGCCCAATTATTGGTGAAGGATCAATCACGCCCTTTAATTGGTTATTTAAATAAACAAAATTATGTACACCAGTATCTCCATGTAAATAATATTTTTCTTCCAAATGGCTATATCCCTTTAACTTATTTACTAAAAGTTCTACCCTTTTATGATCCTCTACTGAAAGAACATTTCCTATATTTTGCTGCGCATATTCCAGACTACTTTGATTAAAATCAGACCAACCGCTTTTAGAAGTACCATTAATTCTTCCCCAAGGGGTATCTTCATCTACCCTCCTATATTTATCAAATAGTTCCTTTATTAAAATTGTCATCCAGTCTATTTTAGTGCCACGATTAACATGTGTTTCTCCAGCAATATAGTCATACACAATAAATAGTTCTTCTGGATCTGTGTAAATAATATTAGGAAGTAAGCTCGTATCACTATAAGCAGTAAGAAATTGCTCCGTAGGCTTAATAATATTTGCTGTATCCATTTTCACTACATATGTTGGTTTTTTATCGACAAGTAGTAAATATAAAACGCCATTTGTAGTGCCGCTATTAAGCTTTTCTGCCTTTAAATCTGTACTAATTAAAAAATTACTTTTCAATAAATTTATAATTTCATTTATTTTTTCCACATTTGAGCCCTCTTTTGCTAATTAATATCATGCCTGATAGTTATATTCTTTCCTAAATGTTGAAACCCTTTTATTTAATCAGGTCTCTCCAGAGGAATTAGCAAATAACCCCTTCATTATTTTACACTAATTAGAAAATTTTCAAAATAATGTTTACAAATAAAATCGAAATGGGTATACTTATGCAGTAATCAAAATTTCTTAAGGAGGTCGGATAAAATGATCGTTATTAATAAATTAATGTCATTAGTTGTTTCAATTTCAGCAAAAACAAAAACCACACATTCGACCAAATTGGAATGGATTGCTTAAAGTATTTTTATAATTAAGTATACCCATACCTTAGGGAGAAGTGTGCCCCTACGGTATTTTTGTGTCTTTTTTTACCGTAGGGGAATTCTCTCTACGGTTTTTTTCTGTTTGGGGATAATTTTAAGGAGGTGATAATCCATGATATTAAACATTTTTTCTGTAACGATAGCTATTACAAAACGTGAGCCTACGATCTCATTTGAGAAAGCACAACATGATAAACATGCGAAAAAAGTCTTTGAAGAGAATCGAAGAAAATTAGAAAATTACGCACGTCATCGTCAATATTAATTTTGTTAATTAAAAATATGAAAGGTGGGAATTGAAATGATTTATATGTTTAAAAGAAGTTATGCAGTTTTATGGGTGGAGAAAGACTCCACATAGCTAACTGATCTAGTAGTATCCGTAAGTAAAAAAAGGATAGATGTAAGCAGGAATTTATTCCTGTTCATCTACCCTTTCTTTTTCTTCTATATTTGTAACAAGACCTTAAATTATTTAGCCTTTTTTATTCGCTTTCCTAAACGATAAACGCAAAGTATGAAATGAATAATAAACAAAGCACGTACATTATTGGATGGACTTCTTTAGAACGCTTTTGTGCGATTAAACAAATTGGATATAGAACAAAACCTAATCCGATTCCGATAACGACACTAGAAGTTAATGGCATCATAATAATTGTTAAAAATGAAGGAATCACGATTTCTAACTTCGTCCAGTTAATTCTACGGATCTCCATAGCCATTAGTGCACCTACAATAATTAATGCAGCTGAAGTTACTTCCGCTGAAATAACACTAACAAGTGGCGAGAAGAATAACGCAACAACAAAACAAGCAGCAATGACTACAGATGTAAAGCCGGTCTTCCCTCCAACAGCAATACCTGCAGAAGATTCAACGCTTGTTGCTGGTGTTGATGTACCTAAAATTGCACCAATAACCCCCGCTGCAGAATCGGCAAGTAAACCTTTACCGATATTCGGAATTTTATTGTCCTTCATCATGCCTGCTTGACTCGTTAATCCAATTAATGCACCCGCTGTATCAAAGAAGGCAACAATTAAAAACGTGAAAATAACTGTAAGGATTTCTGGTGTGAAAATCTCATCTAAATGACCAAACACAACACCAAATGTCGGTTCAAGACTTGGGATACTACCAACAATTGAAGATGGTACTTCGATTTTACCGAACAGCATACCTACAATTGTAGTAATGACCATAGCGTAGAAAATACCGCCGTTAATGCCTTTTACTAACATAATGATCGTAAGGAAAATACCTAGAATGGCTAATAACGTCATCGGTGAAGTTAAATCACCAATCTTAACAAATGTATCTGGATCTGCTTGTACAATGCCACCATTTTTTAATCCAACAAATGTGATAAAAAATCCAATACCAGCAGCGATTGCGAACTTTAAATCACTTGGAATAATGTTAATAATTTTTTCGCGAATTTTAAATAAACTTAAAATCATAAAGATGATTCCGGCAACAAAAACACCTGTTAATGTAACTTGCCAATCAATGCCCATTCCAATACAAACTGTAAACGTAAAGAATGAGTTCAATCCCATACTTGGTGCAATAGCAATTGGGAAGTTCGCAAGTAAGCCTATAAGTAATGTTCCGATTATTGCAGTAAGCGCTGTTGCAGTAAATACAGCACCACTATCCATCCCGGACTGACTTAGAATAATTGGATTTACCACTAATATATAAGCTATCGATAGGAAAGTTGTTATTCCTGCGAGTGATTCCTGCTTATAGGAAGTGTTCCGTTCTGCAAATTTAAAAAAGTTTTTCATGTTGTAATCTCCTATTTGCCAAAGTTAAGAATGAACGGAAATCATTCTGATATTAGTATTCAGCTATTGCATTTTTCTATTAATAAAAAAAAAACTTTGACCACAATCGGCCAAAGTTTTTTCTACATTAAAGCGGAATAAAAAATCAATAATTTCCCATTCCTTGTAGTCAGCTAATATCGGTAGCTGGTAGAAACTTTCAAGCCGTCTTCTTGAATTTATACAAGGTAAATCTATTCTTTTTTAAAAACATTAGGAGAATAATATCAAGTATAATTTGAAAGGTCAATAGTATAAATTGGAATAAGTTCTCCCTATAAAATATGTAAAAATATTCTAAAAAGAGCGAAAAATCAACTAATATAAAACCTATAAAAAAATATAATGAAATCACTCAAGACTTATGTAGGATAAAATGGATATAAGCAGCTCTGTGAGCACGAAAGCCTGTAAGAACTATCTTAATTTATAAAATCGAATATTTTCAAATCTATTTCATCTATAGGACCAAGCTTTTGTTCTAAGTCCCATAATAAAATTTCGGATGTCTCATTATTTTTCTGAAATGGTTGGAGTTTTTCAAGAGTAGTAAAGTAAACAGGATTATACTTAATTTCATTATTTATTGCGTTTTTTACTTTTAACAAACCCTTAAATTCTATATCCAAAACTCTTTGCCCAGTTTCTTCGTAAAGTTCTCTTATTGCACAATCTTTTGGTGTTTCATCCATCTCCCTTTTCCCTGCCGGTAATTCCCATTGTTTTCTTAAAGTGTTATAACATAAAAGATATTTGTCATCACATTTAATTACCGCATATGATCCAGCCAATCGGTGATAATTATATATTTCAGTCTCTTTTACGATAAGGAATTCAAGAAATTGAAAGCCATTATCCTTTGCACATTCCAATTATTTTCCCCCATCTTTTTAACCAATCTCACTCAAATGTATTAAATAGTAACTTTATCTAAATGCGCTAAGTCTCCTTCAGATAAAATACAATATTCCCCATTTTTTATTTCCATTATTGAAAGACTTGTGTCGTGTATAAATGGTGGGGCCCATAAATCTGTAATGTCCATTCCTTTTGCATGCATTAATAAGGATTTTAGAATAACAGAATGAGTAATAACCAATATATTTCCAGCTTCATGTTCTGAAATAATGAAATTTAATACATTAATAGCCCTGTTTGTAAGCTGCTCAAAGGTCTCACCACCAGCTGGTTCATAAAGGGCTGGGTTCTCCCCAAAATTTTTATATTGCTCAGGGTATGAAACCTTTATTTCTTCATGCGTTTTACCCTCCCATTCACCCAAATACATTTCTCTCAAGTTTTCATTCGTACTAATTGGTAAATTTCTTTTCCCAATAATTAATTTAGCTGTTTCAATTGTTCTTTCACTCGTACTTGAATAAGCAGCAACAAATTCTACCCCTTCTAGCGTTTTTCCTAATGCAATTGCGTTATTAACCCCTTGTTCAGTTAACGCTGAATCTTTCCAGCCTTGCATTCTTTTTTGAATATTCCACTCTGTTTGACCATGTCTCACTAAATATAATCTAACCAATGTGCGTTCCCCCAATCTATTTCTCTAAAATCTCCTTACATTAAGTTATAAAGAAGTGAAATATTGTTTAATAAGGCCTTTAATCAAAGGATTAAGACCATCTGGTAATTCACTTGCTTTAAAAAACATGGCTTCGTTAGATTCTTTCCCATCAGCTTTTAGAATCCCTCCTTTAATTTCTTTTGAACTATACGCAATTGTTACAGGATAAAATTCATCACCGTTTGGCAGTTTAACAAAATGCTCTTTCCCAGAAATGACACCCACTAAATCAAGTTTCCCTATTTCCAGTCCTGTTTCTTCTAAGACTTCCCGTCTTCCTGCTTCTTCAGTAGATTCTCCTAATTCCATAAATCCTCCGGGTACACCCCATTTTCCATCTAATCTTCTTTGCAGTAATATATCTCCATTTTCGTTAATCACAGCTACCGCAACACCAACTAAATTAAGTGGTTGATTACCCACAATCTGGCGTAAATCGTCTACATATCCCATACGTATCTTCCCCCGAAAATTTACGATTTTTATTTAACTATTTTATAAATCCCTTTCCGATCACGGAGTTCACATCCATTTCCCTCAAAGATTTTAATCATATTAGAATTATGTACGTCGGTGCTGCCGACGTAATAGCTGGCATGGAAATTCTTGAGTAATGCGAGAGTAATTTTATGAATAGTTCTCCCTAGGCCTTGCCCTCTAAAATTCGGGACTACACCAAAATAAAATAATCTTCCTTCGTCTTTTGTTCCCATTTCAATATGAGGAATACTTATCCCTATTAAAGTTTCATTCTTCGTGAAATAATAGCAATACTTACGCCAGTCAGATCCCAACTCATTTTTTATAGATTGCATAACTTGATCAATGGGCTGCTTTATATTTTTATTGGCAGAACCCATTCGACATCGATCATACAATTCCGCATATTCTCGTTCATCGAGCATTCCTTCAGAAAGAGAATGCCAAACAATTTGATCATCTATTCGTGGTAAATTCTCAAGTTTCCTTGTGTACTCGACAATACTGGAAATCTTGCTGAAATTTTTTTGAAGCAGCCAGCTTTCAAAATGTTCATCCATAAGTAAAGATAAATAGCCAATTCCCAGATGGTCCCATTCCTCGAGAATTTTTGTGAATTGCAATCTGTATTCTTCTTTTGAAACATCTTCTTTATTGATTTGATCAACAAGCCAATATTCCGGGTTGTTTTTAATGATATTGAATAAGTTCAAGTTGTTGCTCCCCCTAATACACCAATTCAAGATTTTTTTTGAAATGCTCTTCATTTTCCTCTATACTAACTTGCCTACTCAAATATTTATTCAGTCTAAGAATTTCTGGAAACATAGAAATCAACGTCTTCATAATTTGATTAGCATTCCGACCACAATCCCATTCTTCCAAACGAGCTAGCTGCCAAGGACTTAATTTACTTCTCTTTTTCCCTCAATTTTTGACCAGACACCGTATGGACTATCTAAATGTTGTTCCATTTCCATATACCAGCCAAAAACAACAAGCCATCGCACTCTATCTAAATTAGAGATAGCATAATATAATTCTTCCCGCATAACTGCTCTGTACGTTTCATGGATAAAAGCAAACAGCTTTCCTCTCCAAAAAACAACTTCATCCGATGACGGTTTATATACTTCGAATGAAGAGTCCTCTATGACCTTAGTGATTATATTATTAGGATCGTAAAGAACTTTATACTCCTTAAGCCAAATCGAAGGTACAACTTCGTCAGGTGTATGATACCAGCTATCCACTTTTATAAAAGATTCATAGTGGGTAACTACGAATGGAGAAAAAGGATTAAGGTCTTCGATAAATAATACTTCTCCCCAATTCTTTGCTCTATTCTGTTTGTTTTTTATGTATTCAGCTTTCTTTTCAGGCGCAACAATCGTATGTATGTCAATATCAGAATAATTGTCAAAGGTACCTCTTGCTAATGAACCCGCTAGGTAAATTGCTAAAACATCCGAATCAGATGTTAAGTCTTTTAAGATATTTTCCAATAGTCTTTCACGATATTTTGGTAATAATGTATCTCTTTCTATATGTCTGTTTTCAAGTTCCATGCACATAAACCAACCCCTCTACTTCTTAAGAAGATTCTTAATAAATTTCCATTAGTGGTATTCTCCCCATCGGAAGCCTTATGAAACTTCCTTAGTATAATAATTTCAACAAAAAAGGCATTAATCCTTGTTGGATTAACACCTTTTTTTGAAACGGGAAACTTATACTTTTTTATAGTAAGTAACTATTTTCTAGTTTATCGCTTCGCCACCAGTAACCCCGTAAATTTGTCCAGTAATATAACTTCCTTCATCGGAGGCTAGTAGAACATATACCGGTGCAAGCTCTACCGGCTGTCCAGCACGACCAAGTGGCGAGTCTTGGCCAAACTCAGGGATACTACCTTCCAATTGTCCGTTATCCAACTGCAACGGTGTCCAAATCGGTCCTGGCGCTACCCCATTAACACGTACACCCTTAGATGCAAAGTATGCAGAAAGGTTTAACGTAAAGTTGGTTATCGCACTTTTTGTAGCTGCGTAATCTAGTAATTGTGTGGATGGATTGAACGATTGAATAGAAGAAGTAGTAACAATGGCACTTCCTGGCTCCAGATGATCTTCGGCAGCTTTTACAGTTTCAAACATACTAATAATGTTTACTTTGAAAGTGTCCTCCACTTGTTTGATTGTTATTTCACTTAGGGAAGGTTGTGCAATTTGCTGCGCCGCATTTAATACGAGCGTGTCCAAACCGCCAAAAGTTTCCACTGTTTTTGTTACAATCTCAGTCGCTGCGCCGTCTTCACGCAGATCATACGGTAGCAGTAATGCTTTTTTGCCTTCTTTTTCAATTAATTCTTTCACTTCATTAGCATCCTTCTCTTCACCAGGGAAGAACTGGATCGCTACATTTGCCCCTTCACGTGCATAGGCAATAGCAGCGGCACGGCCAATTCCGGAATCACCACCTGTAATCAAGGCATTGCGCCCTTCTAGGCGATTATGACCTTTGTAAGATTGTTCTCCGCAATCAGGTTCTGGGCTCATATCTTTTTGGAGCGCTGGAGTGTTCTGTTCTTGATCCGGGAAGTTTCCTGTATGATATTTTTTACGTGGATCTGTTAGATGTTTGTTTCCCATCAAAAATCATCTCCTAATCTAGTTTTGATAGTAAGGAAAAATCTAAGAATCTATTCCTTTACTAATTTGTGTTACATTCCTTTGAATACCCTGTGATTATTCACTTTAAACAGTTAAAAGCTATTCTACGCATTGTATTGAAATTATAATATCCTTTATAAGTGAAGTGGTGACCGTTCATTCGATCACCACCTCTTGTTAGTTCGTTTCCGGGAAGAATACTTGGGCTGTACGAACATCTACCAACGTAGGCGCAGTTGTATTAAGTGCCTCTTCCATTACCGATTCCAGCTCAGAATCTGAAGCGGGGCGTAGTCCTTTCCAACCACAAGCTTCTGCCAACTTCACAAAATCTGGGTTGGTTAAATCAACTCCTACTTCTTCCTTCTCAGCTACTTTTAATTTGTCTCTTTCCATTTGCAGACTCTCATTATTTAACACAACGACCGTAATATTGAGTCCATATCGAGTAGCTGTCAATAAATCTGCAAGTACCATTTGGAGTCCGCCGTCCCCGACAATTGCCACTACTTGTTTATCTGGTTGGATAAGCTTGGCCGCCATCGCTGCTGGAAGTCCAAAGCCTAATGTCCGCCAGTAGCCAGAGAATAAAACAGATTGCCCCTTTTGTCGGAAGTTCCGATTCGTCCACACTGTATTATCTCCTGTATCCAGTGCAAGAATGGCATCCGGTTCCACTGTTCTGTCCAAGGCATGCATAATTCGTGAAGGATGGACCGGATAACCTGTAGTACTGCCTTCCTTCTTATTTTGCTCCGCCCATTTTTCTTTAACTTTCTGACAACGAGTCACCCAATCTTCAGAGCGGGAGAATCCTTGCATGCTCTCCAATAAGAATGGTACAACTTCTTCTGTTTTTCCCATGATGCCAAGCTCAGTTGGAATTTCTTTTACAAACTTATCGAATTGGCGGTCAATCTGTATAATCCTTGCATTAGTTGGCACATACCCTTCAGGCCACCAAGTCGTGCCCGCAAGAAGTACCACATCTGCCTCTTTAAATAAATCAGCAGCATAAGGATTACCGCCTTCGCCTATTCCTTGAAGAACGAGCTCTGAAGATTCATTAAATAAGCCTTTGCCACCTAAGCTTGTCAGTATTCCAGCTCCCCACAGATTTGCTAGTGTTTCCAACTCCTCTGATACGGATGTGGCACCTAAGCCTGCCAGAATCATTGGCCGCTTGGCTGTTTTCATAATTCCGATTGCATGTTCTAAGCTTTCTTTCGTAAAATTGGAAGCCCCTTCTATTACATTAGGCAATGGACGCGGCTCACCTTTAGCCGGCATCATGAAAATGTCCTTCGGTATAGATAGATGTGTGACTACCCGCTGTCCGAGTGATGTTCTTGCCGCTTTTTGCAGAACCTCAATCGTCGCATCTGGATTAGCCAGATTAGCAGAATAAGCAGCAAAGGGCTTCATTAGCTCCTGCTGGTCCACATATTGTGGATATTCCGTCCCAATTTTATCGCTTTGGGCCTGTCCTGTAATGGCTAGTACCGGTGCTCTATCAGCATGCGCATCACCAAGTCCATTTAAAAGGTTAGCTGCACCAGGTCCCATCGTTGCGGTGCATACCCCAAGCCCGCCTGTCAGTTTTGCTTCTGCAGACGCCATAAAAGCAGCTGTCGACTCATGCTTAACTGCAATGTATTGTATTTTATCCTGCTTAGCCAGTGCATCTATGAGTCCGAAAGTAGTATCTCCCACTACCCCGTATATCCGTTTAACGCCAAACATAGATAGTTGGTCCAGCATCAATTCACCAACTGTTCTCTCTTTATTATCCATAAAATATGAACCTCCTTGATAGATTTTCTAACTTGCCAGTTAGAGAGCCTATTTATATTTTTCGGCATATTTTATTACTTTCCCAAAATAGCGATAGTTAACCTTCGTTTTTTAATTACTTTGCAAAATGAGAGTTAAGTTAACCCTGTTTGATAGAGAGGTAAAAAAGCTCATTTAGAGCCTGGATGTATGGGATGAGGAAAATGGATTTTTAGTTCAGACATATGATTAAACGTTTAGAGATATTTCAGTATATATTAAAGGACATAACTTATTTGGAGAAAAAGTTATGTCCTTTATTGAGTTTTTATATAAAAAAGCAGTACATCAACATGAGTAAATTCATGGGAATATGTGCAAGCATAGCTAGCTCTAGATTGTACCTCCAATAAATCCACCAAAAGATTAAACCGGCAAAACCATTCCAAAAAATGAACTGTCCATATTTATTAAATAATATGTAAAGATTCTGTAGAGCTATTTAATCCTTTTCGAACCATATCTAAGAAGTAATCCTTATTGTCTGGATGGCAAGCAATTAAGTAAGGTTCATTGCTCATGCCTGTGAAGTCATTTCCTTCAAAGTCAATGACAATTCCCCCCGCTTCTTTTACCATAAGTATGCCGGAATACAAGTCATCCCCTTCAGAGTTATAAAGGATAATTCCGTCTATATCGCCTTTTGCAAGCATACACCACTGCAGAGTAGGAGCCCAAAGTCTCATCATCCTTTTACAATTCACATCGATATATTGTCGTAATATTACAGCCTTTTCATCATTCTGCACTTTGTGACCCTGTATCCAAGCAATCGTAAACTTTTTCGGATGATCTCTCTTCATAACTTTTAATGCTGTATCATTACAAAATGAACCACCGTTAACACTAGATATAAATAACCGATCTACCATCGGTTCATAGATAACACCAAGAACCGGTTCATGTTTATGTAATAGTGTTATAGAAGCAGTAAATACAGGAAGCCCAATGGCAAAATTATTCGTTCCGTCCAATGGATCCACTTGCCATAACCACTCACTCTGTAAGCCATTATCCCCTGCTTCTTCACTATGTATTTTATGGTCAGGAAAAGCACTCGTTAATGCGTTTAATATTACAGCTTCAGCTAAATGATCTACTTCAGTTATTATATCCCCAAAATCATCTTTTTCTTCCATACTCGTAACTTTACCAAAACGCTCTTTTGCTATATTCCCCGCATCCATTACAGCCTTAGTTGCTACTAACCGCGCTTTATTTAATAATTCTTCCATATGAATCTCCTTTTGGCATTAAGAATTCAAACTTTTACTATCATACTTTAGGGGCATAAATAAATTAGGCGTCAGTTCCTTACTTTGAATGACTATAGCCGTTAACCCCTCATCCGTTTTCGTTTCGTGCCATTCGTCTTTCTCCCAAAAAACAGCATCCCCAGTCGAAACTTTAAAATATTCCTCTTTTTCATTCCGAACATAGCCCTCTCCGTTCAAAATTAAAAGGAGTTGAGGAACTACTGCTTGATGATAGCCTATAATTCCATTTTGATTTAAGTGCATACACCCAATGTTCGTTTCTTTAGTTGTTTCAATAATACGGGAAATAATAAAATCCGAATTAAATTGTGAAATCCTTTTGCCACTCTCTTTATTAAATGTATAAAATTCCATGATGACCTCCTAGAAATTTATAAAGCTAAATATGATAAACTGAAAAGCCCTTACTTCTTCTCCTGCTCAATAAACCGGATATTATTTGCTTTAGCTACCCTATAAATTTCACTTTTATCTTCCTGAAGATACTGTTTAGTTACAGGAATGCGAAGTGAACTTCCATCAACTGAAGTAAAGATATATTCTTCATGTGAACCGATGTCGTCAACGTAATATTCGAACACTACCTCTTCAATTTCAGACCATTGAAATGTTTTATCATCGAATAATTTATTTGAAACGACCTGTTCTTTTCCTATATAGGTATAAGTTAAAATCGATAAATAAAAAACAAAGAGGCCACCAGCTATAAAAGCAGTCATGAGGCTATAAGTAAATTTATTCTGTTTAATGATAGGAATCATCAATCCAATAATTAATATTAAACAAGCAGCCATTACTATTCTATAATTTGTACTACCAGGATAGAGTACAATTGTCGATGGATCATAAATAAATGTCTGAACATAGAAAATAGGAAAGATTAGTCCGAAAACAGGTGTACTGATAAGAATTAATATGGCTATTATTGATAAAACTAGACGAGGCGAGTAATTGGTCTTCATTTTAATTCCCCCTTTAATTTAAATATAGATCTAGCATTGTTTCATATAATCACTAAAATTTAACTTGAAATTAGCTAAATGCCCCGAAATAACTTATGAATTTCCCAGTATGTGCATCTAACACAATAGTTGAATTCATTTCAGGTGATTTTATCGACACTTCCCACTGCATTCTATTTAATAATTCATTCCAAAATCCAGATTTTTGTGAAAGATTTACACCTATATTTTCTTCCGGAATTCCTTCCAGCCCATTGAATATTACCGTTCCCCATACTTCTTCATTAGGATTTAATAAATATTTTTCTGCATGAAATAGAGCTGCGTCTGAACTTAGTACGGGTGATTTATAAAAATATATAAAACAAACAGCGACGGAAACAGCTAAAATTAATAATATTTTTTTCAAAAGAATACCACCTTACGTTAACTCTTTATTAGTCCAATGTCTCCCTTCACTATATCTACGGAAAGAAATAAATAAAGTTTCATAAATTTTTACAAAAATGAAATTTATAAGGTGATTCATTCAGCGGATTTTCGTCCCCTTTTTTGTAGGTGAAGGTAGTTATTTAGTACATGACAAAAAAAGTCCTGTACATCGGATACAGGACCTTTCTAGTTATTCTATTTTCAAAATATGTAAGTATAATATGGGAGTGATTTAAACAGTTACTCGAATTACATAACGGGAGAATGTTATAGGCAAGCCTCTTTCTGTAGCATGTTGTTCAAAAATTCTTGCAGTTTTCTGTAAGTCTTTTTTTCTTAATGTTTCATAAATGGAGGGATGCTGCCCAAAACACCGTAACTTTAATATATCTATTGGAGTATGAATAAACTCTGTACTGTTTATAACTTCAATACTGAAATATGAAAAATTACTCAGCTCAAGCCTTTGCTGAATATTATCTAAAATAGGCGTTCCTATTGAATTTTCAAATAGATTAGGGAATAAATTTGGGAGTTCTTGATTTGTATCATCTCCAGGGTGTAAACCTATTATTTTGCCGCCTTTTTTTACGATGTTAGACAGAAGTGGATATGCTGAGGTTGGACCTTTTCTAATATAGGCACAATCAAATTCATTCATTTCAAATGGCAGACTTTCTTTTGTACTGCCTAAAACAAAAGAAACATTTGTTGGTTTATTTTCTAGACCAGCTTTAATGAAATTATTTGTTACATCAAACCCTATTATTTCTTTTGCGACTAAACCATTTTTTTTAGTGAAATCACCATGCCCGCATCCTACGTCTAAAACTTTTTTATTGGTAATTATTTTCGTTACTTCCTCATCAAAAATTGAATCTCCGTTAGGCTCTGAAAGTGTTGATTCCCAGGAGTATGTGTACTTCCCTTGAATATCACTTAATTGTTGGTACCATTCAATGGAATGAGGCCGTAGCCAACTTGAAATTGTTGTGGGATCAGTTAATGACATATTTAATTCCTCCCTTTATAAATGTTGATGTATTTATCAATGGCCCTAAATCCTAAAAATTCGTCATTACGCTTTATTAAACAAATATATTCCAACAAACATCAACGCAAGGGCAATGAATTTAGTCGTATTTAGCGGAAATACTTCCCCACCAAACAGTCCAAAATGATCAATAATTGCACCGACCACAATCTGACCAATAACAACTGCCATAAGGGTAGCGGCAACACCAATAAGGTTGACAGAAAAAATGTTAACGACAATGAATAATGCACCTAGTAATCCACCGATTAATTGCCATTTTGGTACATTAAATACATTTAAAAAATTACCTTTCCCAAAAAAGAAAGCTAAAAAGAATAGCGCAAGCGCCCCCACCAAGAATGAAGTAGTCGCACCTTCCAATATGCCAACTTTTTTACTTAACTGTGCATTTATCTGACTTTGTATAGCAACTGCCGCACCACCGATCAGTGCTAAAAACGCGATTATTAATTTCATCCTCAACATTCCTCCATTGTCTATATCATGTTGATTTCAATTAAACATTTTAATATTCCTTTGTAATTTGGAATACCCATTCGTGTTAAATAATAGTATATTTCATTCAAACTAAGCCATAATAAGATCTATTTCCAAAAATGGAGGACACAAGTGCAAAGGAATAAAAAAATAAACAAAATGCCATATGTGTTAGCAGTTTGTTCTTTCGTTGTATTCTGTATTTTATGGGGTACGTATCAAACATCATTCATTCAAGCTTTTGACAGTAAAGCATCGGATTTATTATTGGGCAATAAATTTATTACAATGTTTCATTATATAGGTGAAACTAAGTTTATTTTTGCTGTTACAATCGTTTTATGGATTTTTATGTTGCTTCGTAAAAAAGACCTTAAATTAATAGTCTTTGTTATTTTCTCTGTAGGTGGCGGATATGCATTATATCATTTATTAAAACGCATAATTGAACGGCCTCGTCCGGATATTGTGGATCAATTCTCAACTTATAGCTTTCCCTCAGGTCATGCAGTGCATGGTTTGCTATATTTACTTACTATCGCCTATGTATTGAACCGAGTCATCACTTCTAAGAGCACGTCGCTTATCATTTGGATCATAGCCATCCTATTGGCTATATTAATTGGGCTTTCTCGTATAGCAGAGGCTCGTCATTTTGCTTCTGATGTGATTGCAGGCTGGTTGCTTGGCTATAGCTGGTTTATTCTTTCCTTATGGTGGCTTAAAAGTGAAAATCCTTATTGGGGAAATAATAAAATTGAAAATTAATTATACAAAGGGTCCTAATGGATTCTTTTTTTTGTTATAACCTTGTTCAAAGCCGTTTTTCATTTACTCACAATTAACTGCCTCATCATCATCGCTCTATATAAATAATATCATTTGAAGGTTCAAGATACTCTTTATCACCTAACGAGAAAGTAGTTTTTAAACGTTCAATTTCTGCATATTGAACTGCTTTACCTTGATTTAAGAAGACCAATAAGTAAATATCATCTCTTAAACCAATGTTACTTGGCTCCTTGAAATCAACGCCCAGCTGCTTTTCAATATTTGCTTGCGTTGTATAAGGTTGAATTAAATAAGCCTTATCCCATTTAAAATCTACAAAAGAATCGATATAGTGTGCGCTAGTGCTATTATCAGATACCATAATAATGGACGAATGAAGTTTTTCTTCAAGTTCTGTATTTCGTTTTAAGCTGCTATCGTTGCATCCCATTAGTAATAACAAGGAAAACAAAACAATTCCCATTTGTTTTATCAATATATTAATCTCCTTTTATGTAAATAGACGCTAATTCTTGTTTAAGAACCGCGCCCTTTATTTTAGTTATGGAGCAAAATTCGCTAGACCTGTAAAAATGTTAGATTGTTAAATGTGGCGGTGGAAATGCATGATCTTCATTTATAATTTTAATACTTGTACACCCTTTATTGTATGCGTTTTCAACAAATTGCTGAATCATTAACTCATCTTTTAAATAAATTGAAACAAAACCTGTGTCCATTATGATTATGGCGAGTTGGCAAGAACTAATCTCAAAATCATGAAAATCTAGAATATCTACTATATCTTCTTTTACAAGGAAAGCTTTAAGAGCTGCAGTGATTACATAATGCCTCGTAGTAGTTATACGTTCTCTGAACTCTTCCCCGGTAAGTACCAACTCATCTACACTAAATAAAGGGGTTAAAATTCTGTTATACCCTTCCCCCTCTACTTGATAATTTTCGCCGCCATCACTATGCCAATACCAAGTTGGATCAATTACATCTAATAATAAATCTGATAACAAGTAATCTGAATGAATGGCATCATTCACAAAAAAACTTACACCTATTTGCTTCATTATAACCTTCCCCCTGGTTATCTTTCCTGTGTATACTATTTAATCGTTGTCCACTCTTCATCCAAAATCGCGTAATAATACTCATCCCACCACTCGGCTCCGTTCGGAATACACTTTTTGTAATGCCCTTCTCTTCTCATGCCGATTTTCTCCATCACACGGTATGAAGGCGTATTTTCAGGCTGACAGGTTGCGATAATTCGATGTAATTTCATTTTTTCAAAGCCATATGCTAACATTGCTTTTGCAGCTTCTGACGCATAGCCCTGATTATAAAATTTCGGATTGAACACCCAACCAATCTCATATGTATGATCACCAAAATATTTGCCAAAAAAGATATGTCCAATCAAAATGTTTTCTTCTTTTAATACGACAGCGTATTTTTCAGCTTTCTCCCCTATATTTTGCGTAATAAATTCTTTTGCAGCTTCTTTTGTAAAAACGCCTTCAGGTATATATTTCATGACAAGGTTATCGGATGTATATTCAAATACTGCCTGTTCATCCTCCCGCTCAAATTCTCGTATATACAATCGTTCCGTTTCAATCCACATTTTTTTAACCTCCTTACCCTCTACTCTTTTAATTATTTCGACATGTAAATAATGATTACCTCTTAATAAAAAAGTGAAGCGCAAGTATACGCTCCACCTCCTATTGTTGAAAAATATCAACCCATATTTTAATTGCAGTTGCACCAATCATCACTGCAAGTAGCCATTGTAGCATTTTCACGTTCATTTTCTGCCCAACTTTTGCACCTAATGGAGCAGCGATAATACTTGCAATAATCATTATAAAAGCCGGCCAATATTCGACTTGACCAGTCATCACTTTCCCGATACTGCCGCCGATTGACGAAATAAAAGTAATCGCTAAACTAGTCGCAATTGTCACGCGTGTTGGGATTTTAAGGATCGTCAGCATAATCGGCACAAGTAAAAATCCACCTGCTGCTCCGACAATTCCTGAGCCTACTCCGACAACAAGTGCAAGCGAGCTGGCTAATACCTTATTAAATGTAATCTCTTTACTATCTTCAACCGTTTTCCGTGGAATGAACATCATTATAGCTGCGATTCCGGCTAATATACCATAAACGATATTGACGGCATCTTCTGATAAAAAACCAGATCCGTAACTACCGATAAAACTACCAATTAAAATCGCGGCACCCATGTATATGATTAAGTCCTTGTTTAACAATCCGCTTTTACGATAAGCCCAAACTCCTGCAATCGAAGCAAATAATACTTGTACAGCACTTATCCCTGAAACTTCATGAGCAGTAAATGCGACTAGACCAAACATTGGTGGGATATAAAGTAACAATGGGTATTTAATAATCGAACCGCCAACACCGAGCATGCCGGAAATAAATGAGCCGACAAACCCGAGTGCAAAAATGACCGCTATAAATGCGAACGATAAATCGATTTCCATATAAATGCCTTCTTTCGAAAAAAATATAGCGAGTAGAACTTCTCTCTACTCGCTATTTTTTTATGCTTTTTGGATGTAGAAGTACAGTACGCCTGCTTCTTCTTTTTGTTCTACGATTGTGTGACCACCAGCACCAGCCCATGCAGTAAAGTCATTCAGTGCACCTTTGTCTGTTACTAATACTTCTAAAATTTCACCTGAATTAATTGTGTCGATAGTTTTTTTCGTACGTACGATTGGCATTGGGCAAGCTAAGCCTTTTGCATCTAAAGTTTTTGCGATATTCATATTGGTTTCCTCTATTCTTAAAAATGATTTTTGTAAGCGATTTTCTTATTTACCGTACAAAACGGTTGCTTGCCTCTTGAGCACGAGGCAAGCGATAGGTATAACATTTTATTTATGAATGAATTAACGTACTGCGCAACGATTTGGTCCAATTTCCATTTCCGTTTGCTCTTCATCACTAGGTGTCACTTTCCCCATGTTTACAATACGGATTTCCTGATAAGCATTTGGCTGTGGCGGTAAGTTATCTGTTACCATTGAACGGAATACTGCTTCGTCCTCCACATTTAAACCATGGTTTTCAGCGAATAAGTCACCAAGGCGTTTTGCCACTGTACCATCTTCATTCAGCTCTTCAATAATCATAAAGTGAGCAGGTAATACGATTAAGTCCTCTGCTAATGTGCGATAGCGTTTATATAATGTTTCGCGTAAATCACCAACCCAGTCCTCAGCTAAACCAGCTAAGTCCGGACGACCGATTGAATCGATGAATAAAATGTCACCTGTTAATAAATATTTACCATCAATTACGAAAGATGTTGAACCGATTGTATGACCTGGCGAATACATCGCGCCTACTTCAATTTGTGATGCACCTAAATGTACTGTTAATCCATCTGTTAAAGGTGTATAGTCAAACACTACTTCTTCCGCATCTTTTGGCGGCAAGTAGTATGTTGCACCAGTTTCAGCTGCGATATGACGTCCACCGGAAATGTGATCAGCGTGCAGATGTGTATCGAATACATGTTTAATCTCTACACCTTTTTCTTTTGCAAAGTCTGTAAATACATCTGTAAAGCGTACCGCATCGATTATTGCAGCTTCTCCGCCATTAATCGCCATGTAAGAAAGACAGCCTTTACCTAAACGGACAAATTGGTATAGCTCGCCACCATTTTTTAGGTCGCCCACTTTGATTGGCTCAAGGTACATTGACCATGATTTCATCCCACCTTGAAGATAAGCCACTGTAAGGCCTGCATCCGACAGCATTTCCGCGATCATAATAGAAGAACCTTCCTTCGCACATACGACTAAAACTTCTTTATCTTTAGAAATCTTCGGTAAAATCTCTTCTACTCCATCCAAAAGATCGAAGTAAGGAATATTTAAGTATTCGAATTGATGTCCTTCAATTTTCCAATCTTCAAATGCATCTGTATTACGTACGTCTAAAATAAATAATTCTTTGTTCTCGATTACTTTGCGTGCAACTTGTGCCGCTGTCCAAGCTGTTACTGTCATATCAAGTACCCCCATAGGTATTATTTTATTTAAAATTTTTTAGGCTCTAGTAGCAAGTTGCTACTAAAACCTTAAGATTAAAATGTTAAAGTTGGTGCTGCATCCTTCGCATATTCCAAGAATGTTACAGCGCCACCTACACTAATTCCATCTACGAAATCTTCTTTTGTTAAACCCATTACGTCCATTGTCATTTGGCATGCGATGAATTGTACGCCTAAATCTTGTGCCATCTCCACTAATTGTGGAATTGCTGGGACATTTGCATTGGCAAACCCTTGTGCAAAGTGCTCTTTGCCAGCTGGCATTTCAAGTGCATGCATACCTTGTTTATGAATTAGATTCAAGCCTTCAAATGTAAAGAAAATTTGAACTTCTTTTTCTGACGCTGCTGCTGCAGTGGCAATATTAAATACTTTATATGCATCGAAAAGTCCACCGTTTGCTGCGATAATCGCTACTTTGTTTGACATATTATTCAACCTCTCTCTGTAGTTCGCCTTCATACCCTGTCATACCAGGTAAGACGTTATAAACTTTTGTAAAGCCTGCTTCAGATAATTGCTGAGCTGCTAAATCTGAGCGTGTCCCTGTACGGCAAATAACATAAATAGTTTGTGCCTTGTCCAGTTCATTCATACGCTCTGATAACTCACCCATTGGGATTGATTTTGCGCCTGGAATATGACCGAAAGCATATTCCGCTGCTTCACGCACATCTAAAATAATGCCATCTTCTTTTATAGCTGCTTCATTTGAAATCGTTTTTTCATACGACTTCTCCGCTGCTTTGCTTACATCTGGATTGCATTTTCGGATATAGTGATAAAATACGCCATTTTCTTCATTAGTCCCAATGTATTGATGACCAACTGTTTTTGACCAAGCTGCTAAATCCGCTACAGAACCTTTATCTGTTGCCTGAATTTCCAATACTTGACCTTCTTCTAAATTACCCATTGCTTTCTTTGTTTTGACAATAGGCATCGGGCAAGCTAAGCCCTTTGCATCGAGCTGTACATCTGATTTAATCATATGAATCCTCCATCCATACCTAACAGGGTATATTTTCGTTTAAAATTTTTTATTTTACTTCGCCAGTCCACTCAAGCATACCGCCAGCCATATTCGTTACATTAAAACCTTGAGACTCTAAATATGCTGTAGCTTGACCACTGCGACCGCCAGAACGGCATACCATAATATATGGTGTTTTTTTATCCAATTCATTCATGCGGAATTCAAGTAACCCTAAAGGTATATGTTTAATCCCTGGAATGTGACCTGACTCTACTTCATCTACTTCGCGAACATCGATTAAATGTACCGACTCGCCTGCTTCTAACTTTTTCTTTACTTCTTCTGGTAAAATGGTTTTCATGTTAATTCCTCCTAATATGCGCTCATACCGCCACGGACATTCGTCACATTTTCAAATCCTTGTTTTTTTAATTGTTTACAAGCCTGACTAGATCGCATACCACTTTGACAAATCACAACAATTTCCTTATCCTTTGGCAATTTAGAAAAGTCAGAGCCTAGTGGGATGTTTTTAAATTGCTTGATATTACGTGCTTTGTACTCACCTGGTGTACGAACATCAATAAATACTTTATTACGATCATTAATCATTGTTTTAAGTTGAGCTGTCGATATAGTATTTACTCCTTTTGTCGGCTTCATACGCCAAACAAAAAATGCAACAATTACTGCAATTAGAATTACTATTTCCATAAGTCACCTCTTAAATGAATAGATTTACGTTTCCTTCTTCCGCATCTGCTAAGTATGCTGCAACACCCGCGTACTCTATGCCATCTAATAATTCCTCTTTTTGAAGACCTAATAAATCCATTGTCATCGTACATGTAACAAGCTTAATATCCTGTTCTTGTGCCATTTCAACCAATTGTGTCAACGTTAACGCATTATGCTTTTTCATAACATGCTTAATCATTTTCGGTCCCATACCTAGCATTTGCATTTTTGATAAGCCAAGCTTTTCAGCGCCACGAGGCATCATTTTTGCAAACATTTTTTCTAAAAATCCTTTTTGTACGGCTACTGGCTCTTGTTTTCGTAAAGCATTGATACCCCAGAACGTATGGAATATTGTTACCTCATGATCATATGCTGCTGCACCATTCGCAATAATATAAGCTGCCATTGCCTTATCATAATCACCGCTGAATAAAACGATGGTTGTTCTTTTCTTTTCCAATTTATTGTCCCCTTACCCCTATAGGTATATTTTATGTTAAAAATAAAAAGTCTTATCGACTTTTTACTAATAAATCTACTGCCTGTTTAACGATTGCATTTTTATCTACTGTTTCTGCATCTTCCTTTGAAAGACACTCCACTAGATTATCTGTTACAATAACACCAATAGTTCGGTCAACAGCAGAACGCACAGCACTTAGCTGAGTGATGACATCTTTGCAATCCTTCTCTTCTTCCATCATCCGTAAAATGCCTCGAAGCTGACCTTCCATCTTTTTCATGCGTGCCAGCACCTTTGGATCGTATTGCATATGCTCACCTCTTTTTTAAATGTTTTTATTAGCTTGACCTCATCTTACTACCCCACAGGGTATGTGTCAACTGTTTATATATTTTAATTTTGTAATGGTTTTTTATTACACTATACATATTGTTCCAATATATCAACCAGTAAGTTATAATTCTTTTAGATTTTCTATTTTGATAAGACGAGGTGGAAGATGTTATCTTTATTCCAATATAACTGGCAAGTACGTGAAGACTGGCTGCAGTGGTGTGAGACACTACCTGTAGAAGAGTTTCATAAAGAGCGTACAGGCGGAATGAAAAGTATTCGGGAAACATTAATACATATAGTAGATTGTGAACTATTATGGTTAAATTCAATGCTTGAATCAAAAATTGTTTTTGAAGCACGTAAAGAAATTGACGATTTAAATGCAGTTAAAGCTTACTCTACTTTTGTGAAAGCACATACGGAAAGATTCATTAAACATTTACCTTCTGACTATGAGAATGTAATTGTTAATGTAACACGGCGCGACAAAACTATTCTGCATTTTACTCAAAAAAAGATATTGGCCCATATCATCACACATGAAGTCCACCACATCGGTCAATTATCCATCTGGGCAAGAGAAATGCAGCTAAAGCCTGTTTCTTCAGATTTGATTATGAGGAATTATGAGTAGGGCTACAAATATTGTAACCCTACAGAAAACTTCTCAAATATATCCGATAATTTATTTAAATATTCTTCAAGACAAACTTACTTTCCAATATTTCTAATGCTCGTTCTAAATCCTTATCAGCTTTTATAAACTCTGGAGTCCAAACTACATGAACATCTGGTTTTATACCTGTTCCAAAAATAGGATGGTGCTCTGTCAAAGTTGATAATTTTGAAACTGGATAATGTAGTGCATATTTATTTCCCCAATTTTTAATAACTAAATCGCTATAATCGTTGATTCCCATTGTTGCCCGACCTATGGTTACGACTTTTGATGATTCAGCACTTCCCTCAACAAATGATTCTGCCGCACTTGCTGTATTTTCATCCATTAAAATAATAACGTTTTTCGGATTAGCAGTTCCCTCAAACTCCCTTTGCATAACTCCTACAATCTGAGAAAAATCAAATTCCACAAATCCATTTCCACGGTTGTCTTCAAACATAGTTTCAGCAAATTTAAGCATATTTCGTGTATTATCGTCTAATTCTAAATCGCGGTATAAATTACAAAGCTCGATAAATAAATCAACATTTCTTTCCGTACAATTGAATAGACGAACTGGTATATTATTATTTGGCGTTTCGCCAGGGGCAAACATTAATGGCTCTAACGCGGAAATCGTTGTCGCATCACCACCCCCATTATTTCGTAAATCAATAATTAGATTTGGCAAAGATTTAAAATTATCTATAGCTGTTTTTAACAAAGCGATTATTTTATCACGATCAACTAAATTAGGAAGTTTAATATAATAAGTATTTTCATTTAATAATTTTTGTTCAAATATTTCTTCAGTATAACTAAAATCATATTTGGCTAATTCAAAGTTAATCGTTTCATTCTTTTTGTTAATATATTGAATAGAGGAAGCATTATTTAAAATCGTATTCCAACGCTGTCTTTCAGGAATGGATTCTTGGAGTCTCTTTTGGTTAGAAAGACTAATTTCTTTTACGGGAACATGATCAATTGAAAGAATTTTATCACCAATGCTTAAGCGCTTTTCTTGATTTAATGTAATGATGAATAATGCTTCATCGTACCATTTAACGCTAAATCCACATGTTTTTTTATTAAAAGTATATTTTGATCAACAGTGAAATACATATGTTTATCATTAAAATCTAATAAATATTCGTTTACTAATTGGCTAAATGATTCATCTTCTAACTTATCATCTCTTTCTAATAATTCAATAGTTCGCAAATAATGATCCGGTCTATCCCACCCTTTTTTATCCAAATATCCCGCATAATCATGGTGAGTAATTGTAAGTAGTTCCTTAAAAATTTCTGTATACATAGAATTCCTCCTAGAATTAGGTGTTTCTGTTCAACGAACGATCCATTATAAAACATAACAAAAATGTAATTTTTATACAATTAAATCCCTATGTGTTTTTAACATGAAGTAACTCTATCTTCTCGTATTTTTGGAATACCGATATTAATTCAGATGATTTAATGGTAAAATTTGAGATCAGTAATTAGATACATGAAGGATGGGGGGAATAATTTAATGGGAACAATCTTTTTCTTGTTTTTGCTTTATATCGTTATATTTCTTGCAGTAAAACATGGAATCAATTATTCGTATATTGGTCAATTAGCTAAAAATAAGTTTCCCGATGAAATAGAAGCTAAAAATACAGAAGTAGTAAGTGATGAGGAAATCGAACGCGAATTGCAGAAGCAATCAGATAAAGATTAAAGTATGTTAAAATCCTCAAATAAATAATACGGAGGAATAAACTTATGACTAACAGCACATCCAGCGGAGCAACTGTTCTAAATATAGGAGATATATTGGCAACACTCCTTATGTTGGGGGCTATGGCGCTTTCTTTTATTTTTGTTACTTTCTTATATAAATCGTTTAAGAAAAACGCGAATCGAGCAGAGGAACGATTCAGCGGTGAAAAACAAGAAATACTTAATTTACAAAAACAAATAGATGAATTGAATGAACGTCTAGGTAAAGTTGAAAATGGAAATACGATTGATACTAACCAAAGGAGATAACCTTTTTGAATTATGAATTAGAGCTGACTAAAATCATAAAATCGGACGATGTATTTATGTCAATTTTAAAAAACGTACAGGCCTTACAATTAAACGATTGCTGGGTTGCAGCTGGCGTTATTCGAAATAAGGTTTGGGATTATTTACATAACTTACAAACAGAAATAAACGATATTGACGTCATTTATTTTGATAAATCCGATCGTTCAACAGAGACGGAAAAGTTCTTGGAATCCAAGTTGCAACATATAATGCCCACTCAACCTTGGTCGGTAAAAAACCAAGCAAGAATGCATATTAAAAATAAAGTCTCTCCTTATTTATCTTCATTTGATGGTGTAGCCCATTTTCCTGAAACACCTACAGCAATTGCTGTCCGTCTAAATAATGAGAAGATAGAGATTATGGCTCCTTATGGATTGGGCGATTTATTTGAAGGCATAGTTAGACCTACCCCTCCATTTAACCGAAACTCCAATCTACATACTATTTATTTAAATCGAATACAAAACAAAAATTGGTGTTCGATTTGGCATAATTTAATTATAAAATCAGAATAGCGTTACCACAGTCAATGTTTTCCCTGACACGCGTTATATAAAATTCAGCTCACACCTAGGCTACACAAAGCACAAATTGCTTTATAGGTGATTTGTGCGCACTTCTAACTTGCTTCATCTTATAAAATTCCATGAATAACCATAAAATTACACCATTCTCCCTGAAAATACATGATTAAACAAGCACGGGATTCATTATTTTTATTTCTTAACATACACTTAAATGATACACACTACCCTGAGAGGAGCGTTTTGTGTTTACACAATATAAATACTGGAAACCGTATATTAGCCCGAACGACCCGTGCAAACCTATTGAAGTGAAAAGCTATTCTACTCCCCCACAACTTTACATCGGATTTCAACCTAGTGGATTACCCCAATTTCAAACAGCTAAAGAAGCTTTAATGCATGGTACCCTATGGCCTCAGCTATTTAGTCCATATCCTAATCCTGAAAAAAGGAATGAATCATCGTGAGCAAACAAATGCCCCCTGAATTTTATACCCTTCTGGAGGAAATTCAGGCAATTGATTTTGTCATTGTTGAGTTAAACCTTTATTTAGACACCCACCCTGATGATTTTGAAATAATTCAGCAGTTTAATGACTTCACGGAACAAAGTATGAAATTAAAAATCCAATTTGAGCAAAAATTTGGTCCTTTAATGAATTTTGGCAGAAGTTATTCCAATTATCCATTTAACTGGGTGGATACCCCATGGCCTTGGCAAGTTTAAAAGCTACTTTTATTAGGAGGAAGATGTGTGTGGTATTATGAAAAGAAATTGCAATACCCGGTAAAGGTTAGTACGTGTAATCCAACGCTTGCAAAGTATTTAATCGAACAGTATGGGGGAGCTGATGGGGAGTTAGCTGCCGCACTCCGGTATATGAATCAACGCTATACACTTCCAGATAAAGTAGTCGGTCTTTTGACAGATATTGCCACAGAAGAATTTTCTCACCTTGAGATGATCGCAACGATGATTTACAAGCTCACAAAAGATGCTACTCCTGAACAAATGAAAGAAGCAGGTCTAGCTGACCATTACGTCAATCATGACAAAGCCCTATTCTATCAAAATGCTGCCGGAGTACCTTTTACCGCTTCCTATATCCAGGCAAAGGGAGATCCGATTGCCGATTTGTATGAAGATATCGCTGCAGAAGAAAAAGCCCGCGCTACGTACCAGTGGATCATTGATATGTCGGATGACCGTGACTTAAATGATAGTTTAATTTTTTTAAGAGAACGCGAAATTGTCCATTCGCTGCGATTTAGAGAGGCTGTAGAAATTCTAAAAGATGATCGTGATACAAAGAAGATTTTCTAACTGCTAACAGTAACCCATCTGAGCCTTAAACTCTAAGATGGGTTTTTTTATATAAAATTATCACCTTTATTGTATAATAACCCCATATATTAAATTAGTGAGGTGAAGTCATGTCCTGGAAACTACAAGTCGCAGAAATGAAGAAAACTTATGTAACCGACCAGGAAGCCTGGAATACACTTCACCATTTCTTTTATCATGGGAAAACGACAACAACCTATAAGTATGGATTTTTTAAAGCTTTATTAGAGGCGTGTATAACTGCCAATGAACATAATGAAATTTCCTATGACTCAATTTTTTATTCGTTTACGAAAATTTATTGGAATCTTGTCATTGATCATGGTCTTTGGCAATCCAATACTCGTACCCAGCCATCTAGTGTTCAAAAAGAAATCGATAAATTTGCCCAACAAAATGCTATACCACCCCATTGGAATTTTGAAAAGCTGACAGATACACAGAAAATTGAGCTCATTCAAAAAGTGAAGCAAGTAGGGAAAAAATATGTCATTGGTGCACTCTACGGAGACTTTAACGGAGAGATCTATACGTTTGATTTAAAGCGGGAATATTTACAGCTTCACCCTAAATATTTATTATTTCTACAAACGTATAAACGCATTTTAACGAATGTGACAAATTATCAATTGGCTCTATTCCTTGAAAAATTTAACGAACTCGAAAAAGTACAAAGTTTATTGACGAAAGTTGAATTCATTACAGAACGCCAGTCATTAAAGGCTTTTGAACGTTTATTGCAACAAGCAGGTGTGACGGCTTGCTTTTATTGTAATAAAACACTGCACTCGAAAACACATGTCGATCACTTTATTCCTTGGAGCTATTTCCAAAATGATTTGCTCTGGAACTTTGTTCTCGCTTGCCCCACATGTAATACACGAAAAAGCGATAAATTGGCCGCTCCTCAATATCTTAATAGCTTAATCGAAAGAAACGAGGCATTACTTAATCAAGAAATTTTAAAAGACAACTTGAATCATTACAATGCAGCTAAGCTTGAACAGCTGTATACGTTCGCCGAGAATAATGGGATTGGAGGCGGGTGGATGCCTTAATTGAAAATGCCGAAGCGCTAATATTACCGGCTTTGGCACTTCATTATGTGCTATGTAAGTAAAAGAGAAGACGGTTTCCAAGCACTTATCCATTACAAACTATTTAAATACTGTTTCACTAAGTATAAATGATGTTCATGGAAAAGGCGCTCCTCCAGTTCGTTAAAAAATACCCAGCGCACCGGTTCAATTTCAACAGGTTCCGCAACCTTTTCCAATAGTTCACAAGCATACAATATGCCGATATTATGCTGAGAGTCCTTTGGATATTTTGTTGAAACCCAATGTCTTTCGGCCTCCCCTATATATTTTACAATTTCGACTTTATAGCCTGTTTCCTCTATACACTCTCTTAACAGTGCCTGCTCTGAAGTTTCACCAGCCTCAATACCTCCACCTGCCAGAAACAAATACCCATTCACTTCTTCCGCACATAAAAATTGCCCTTTTTCATTTTGAATAACAGCATAAGCTCCCGTTCTTTTACAATAATTTAAATCATCATTTCGTTTACCAAAAGTTTTCATTGTACCCCTACTCTCTGCATCTATTTAACTATTGAAAACATATTTACATCGTAAGCTATATTATTTTGATATATATATTTTTTTAAAATACCTTCTTTTTCAAAACCATTTTTCAGCAATAATTGAATCGATGCATCATTTTCGATAAAGACAACGGCGCCCATTCTTGTTAAACCTAATTCATTAAAGCCGTAATTAACTATTTCCTTTAAAGCCTCTGAAGTATAGCCAAGTCTCCAGAATTCCGGATGCATTTCATACCCAATTTCAGCTCGTTTATGAGCTGGTGACCATAAGTTGAAACCGATCGTACCTATTAAACCTTTTTTATCTTTTCTTTCAATCCCCCAGCGAATGCCTCTTTTTTGTGTGAAATTTGAAGAAAAAGTATTAATTAAATTCTCAGCTTCCTCTAATTTTGTAAAAGTATTCATTCCATAAAGTTTTGTTACGCGGTCATCAGAAAAATTAGAATAAATAGCTTCTGCATCCTCCTGGAAAATTTCCCTTAAAACTAACCGGTCTGTTGATAACGTCGGAAACATTCTTTCACCCACTTTTTTACAATTTCACTTATTATATAATATCTTTAATTCTTCTCATAGAAAAAAACCGAAACGCACATCTAAGACTGCGATTCGGCATTTCAATATATTTATCTATTCAAAAGCAGGTGTAGCCGTTTCATTGTAGTTTTCCTTTAGGAAATCGCGTACTACATCACTTGTCATTGCTTCAGCAAGTTTTTTGATCGCTTTGTCGTCCTGATTGTCCTCACGAGCTACTAATGTAATCGCGAAGTCGTTTTCCACACCTTCTGTCAGCAGTGCATCACTTTTTGGCGTTAAACCAAGTGGTGCCGCATAGGCTGGTGTCATGACAACTGCATCGGCATCATCATACATCCGCGCCAGCATTAATAGATCAACTTCTTTAAACTGAAGATTTTTCGGATTGTCCTCTATACTCGCTAACGTATAATACACATCTGTTTTTTCCTTTAATGTAATGACATTATGCTGGGCAAGCAGCATTAAAGAACGGTCAACATTTGAAATATCATTGGCAATCGCTACGGTCGCACCATCCGGTAAGTCATCGATCGAATCATGATTTTTTGCATAGACACCGTAATTCGCAAAGTAAATCGGTTGAATTGGCACTAAATTCGAGCCATTATTCCGATTGAATTCTTCCATGTATGGGACGTGCTGGAAGAAGTTTGCGTCCACTTCCTTCGCAGCGAGTGCACTGTTAGGTTGTACATTATCACCTAAAACGACAACTTCCAAGTCGATGCCGTCTTTCGCTAATTGCGGCTCAACCAACTCTAGAATTTCAGTCATTGGTGCAATTAAAGATGCGACCTTTAATGTTGTTTCTTCATTTCCTGAATCTTTATTGTCCTTTGCTTCCTCTTGCCCTGTGCAGCCAACTAATGCAAATGCTGCTGCTAAGCTTAATAACCATCTTTTTTTCACAATCATTCTCCTATCTTTTATCCAACCATCTTGCTACAGTCGTTCCAAGCAATTGAATGAGCTGTACCAAAATAATCATAATCAAAATCATGTAAAGCATTAAATCTGTTTTGAATTGCTGATAGCCGTAACGAATGGCAAAATCACCAATCCCACCACCACCAACAACCCCCATTATTGTGGAATACGAAATAAAGCTGACAATCGACGTTGTTAAACCAAGTACAAGCCCCGAGCGCGCCTCCACATAAAGAAAGCTAAAAATAATTCGTTTAACTGATGCTCCCATTGATACCGCAGCCTCGATCACACCTTTTGGTACATCCAGCAATGATTGCTCGACAAGCCTTGCATAATGGGCGATGGCAATAATCGATAGTGGGATTGTAGCTGCAACCGTACCAATTGCAGTCCCTACAATTAGCCTTGTAAAAGGTATCAAAAATACGACGAGCAATAAAAATGGAAACGAGCGGATTGTATTTACAGCTAAGTTCAGTATATTGTAGACGATGCGATTTTCTAGTAACTTCCCTTTGCCGCAAAGAAATAAATATGTACCAATTGGCAGTCCGATAAGTACAGCCGCGATAATGGATACGCCTACCATGAAGAACGTTTCGCTTACCGCCCGCCATATCTCGGCTTCATATTGGATGAGTACATTAGGCATGTCCATCTCCACCTTTCACAAGCTGATTAACAAAGCTTTGGGGGTGATGGTCCGTTTCCTTTATGCCTGTCGGTACTAAATCCACTGTTTCATAAATTTGACCGGCATCCATAACCGTTGCGCGATGGCAGATGCTTTTGACTACATCAAGCTCATGACTAACGAGCACAATCGTTACACCTAGCGTTTCATTTACCTTTTGTAGTACACGCAGGATTTCCGCTGATGTATTCGTATCGAGTGCAGAGGTCGGCTCATCGCAAAGCAATACTGCCGGTTCATTTGCAAGCGCCCTCGCTATTGCGACACGCTGCTTTTGCCCGCCGCTTAGCTGTGCAGGATATTGCTGAGCAAACTGTTCAAGCCCGACAAATTTCAGACATTCCAAAACACGCGCCTGACGTAATTGTTTTGGATAATTCGCTAATGAGAGGGCAATTTCTACATTAGCGAAGACGGTCTTATTCGCTACTAAGTGAAAATGCTGAAAAATCATCCCAATCGATTTTCTCGCTTCCCGAAGCTGTGTACTATTTAACTCGGTCAGCTGCTGGCCATTGATAATAACAGCACCACAATCAGGAACTTCCAACAAGTTCATCAAACGTAGCAACGTCGATTTCCCAGCTCCACTCGCACCAATAAGACCATGAATTTCCCCATTTTCAATTGTTAACGTCACATTTTGAACAGCCTCAAACGTACCAAATTTTTTTGAAATTTGCTGTAATTGTATCACTAGAAAAACACCCCTACTCCTTACCCAATCGATTTCTAATTATAGTAGATATTTCATCAATGACCAAGGGAAAGATATTTTAAACAATCTGTATATCTACAAAAATAGCATGATATCAGGGAAAGATGGGTCAATAATGCAAATTATACTATTCCGAAAAAATATTCTAAATTTTTAATTTTTTGATAGATTTTCACTCCTATTTACTATATATTTTGATAAAGGGGGTGATTAAATGTTCCATCCTGGCATCCTGCAAGAAACAAACCCATATTATGAAATCGACGTTTTCTTCGGTATTGAACAGAATCCATCGTTTGTTTCTATTATTTTGGATAAGGAAAAATATTCTGTGACTATTTCATTAAACGAGCCTGAAAATGAATTCTCGGAGATAAGATTGGAGGATAACGTAGAAATAATAAAAGTAGTTTTTGAAAGTTTAGGTGCTGCCAGCAATTACTACACCCATGTAAGAAACCCCATGAGTATCAATAACATTGTAAAAAATTTCAAAAGCAAGGAGCAATAACTGCATCATGAATATACATAACTAAAGCCATCCACAAATAATGAAGTGGATGGCTATTTTTCTGATCAATTTGTCTCCCATTACTGATGCCATTCAAAGAGTAAAATGCGATTTTCCTCTTTCTGATAAATTGCCGTAAATGTATCGAAATCACCATTTTCTGATCGATGGAAGTAATAATCACCCGGTTTTAAATTGGTAGTATATGCTGCAATCACATTTTTGAATGCTTCATCTTGCTGAATTTTATACATATTTTGAACTCTATTTATAAAATTATTAACAAGCCGATTAGCCGCAATTAAATTTTCATCAGTTACTTCTTCAAAATCACGTAGTTGTTCTGGATTAACAACAAGATCATATCGCAATTCATTCACCCACTCCCCATCCCCACGTGCGGGATATTTAGTAGACCAAACGCCGATTATTTCATTTGGAACTGGTAGCTCCACATCCCAGCGTTCCTTATATTGCACCACCATTTCTTCAGGTGTTACAGAAACCCGGTAGGAGGCAATATAGATGAACAAAATGACAAGCCCAATAAATAAAGAAATGATAATTTTCTTCATAGTGTCTCCTTTTTACTTCATGATCAACGCTTTTAAAAACGATTCAAGATGCATGTTATCGTCATGTTGCAGCACCTTTATTAATTCATCCGAATCCGCTATATTTTTATCCATCAGCTTCCTCAGTAAAAGGCCTAAACAATCTCTTGTTATGAGCTGACTATTTGTTTGCTCATAGGACGCATCGAAATAGTTGGCAATGGCTAAATATTCAGCATTGTCATATAAATTAAGCATTGTCTGTGGGGACTCGTCATGTTGAATCAAAATTTGTAGTGATAAATGAATGCACCGTTCATATTTGGCAATTGTATCCGCATCTATAAAAGGCTCGTGAGCTTCTGGGGTTGGTTGTTCATTGATAAACTGCTGATCGAGTGCCCAGCGGTATATGTCATTTTCATTATCATAATAACTCGGATCGCCAAATTGTATAACAAAGCCGCATTGCTGACAAATGGCTGTATTATGTACAAATGTAACTTGAATTCCTGGTTTTTCAACATCTGTAAACGTTTCAATAGGGATAAAAATATCGTGGGAGCAGATATGACAAAGGATGGGCTTTTTAAAAATATATAAACGGCTCTCTTCTGATACTAAGTGATCTACCATTTAATCACCCACCTGAACATATTCAATCGTACTTACCCCATTAAGTTCTCGTTCTTCAAATTTCATTTCATGAGCGCATGTAATACAGGAGAAAGATTGCAGTGTTAATTTCTTTCTTTGCACACCCGGCTCATGATTAGTCAATTTCACAAAGACTTCCCGGTGCCTAAATCTAGTTTCTTCGCAAAATAAACAAACTAGCGGCTTACCTATTACGTTCACCTCATATATACCTCTTCTTCTCACCATTTACTAGCACCTCTATCCGTAGTGAATTTGTAATTTACTACCATTATATAGTAACTCTAACGTATTCTAATAGAGATGAACTTTATTATTTATAGTTTTATCCCAAAATTTTATGAGTCATTACCAAATTGAGAGTCGTCTAATTAATAAAGGGAGGTGCAATGCGTGATAGATCTTGAAGCAGATTATTCAGAAGCTTCATCAGATGAAATCCTAAATCAACTGATGGAGGACTATGCAACTGATTTAAAAAGAATCGCTTTCTTATATGTAAATGATCTGTCTGAGTGTGAGGATATTATTCAGGAAGTCTTTATTTCTTGTTATCAAAAGTTACCCAGCTTCCGCCATGAATGCAGTTATAAGACTTGGTTAATCCGTATTACGATTAATAAATGTAAGGATTACAAGAAACGGTGGAGTATTAAAAAGCTTATTTATAAACCCATTATTTCAACGGTTTATACTGTACCCTCTGCAGAAGAACAATTTATGTATGAACAGAATTCTAAAACTATGATAGAACAAATAGCCAAGCTACCAGCTAAATATAAAGAGGTGCTCATCCTTTATTATTATCAGGAATTGACGATGACTGAAATAAGTGAAATCCTCAACATAAATATTAATACGATTAAATCAAGATTACTTCGCGGAAAGAAAATGCTACAAAACAAATTGGAAAGGAGTCATACTAGTGGACAACTTCGATAAACAGGTGAAAGAAGAGATTCAGGGATACTTAGATAAACACGTACACTTTTCTCGCGAAGAAAGTCAGCAAATTCGCAGTAAGACAGTAAATAAAAGCTCAACTAAAAGCTTTCATGGAGTTTATTATACCGTTTTGGCTGCAGCCATTATTTTAATTTCTATTCTAAGTGTACCGCTATTTAAAACTACAAACTTTAATAGTAATACCCCAGCCGATTATATTGCAGTAGAAGAAAAGGAAACAAATGACAATAAGGAAATAAAAGCTTCTTTAGATCAACGTGTTAATGGAAATGCATTTAAAAGAAGTAGGCAAATGTTACCAAATGAAATCACAGACAAATTACAATTAGCCGTAATTAATGCTCCGGAAAAGTATAGACTTACAAAAGCAAGTTATAATTACTGGTCAAATAGCGGGGAATCAATCGATATTACCTTAGCCTTAAGTTTTAATAGCCAACAAAATTCTTACTTCACACAAATTTTTAAAGGGCAAGTTAAACTTGAAGACAACCATAAGGTAATAGAAAAATCGGGTAACTGGAAACTCATTCCCGAATCTGAAACTTCTAGTGGTGATAATAAATACATCATCGCTGTTTCAGAAATCGTAGTGAATCAAGAAAAGTATACAATAATTGTTCAAACATACGACATCCATGATGATTTTTACGAAAACCCTTATTCTAAAACGGATATTGTAAATTTTTTAGAATCTTTACAACTAAAAGTTGCAGTAAAGAATTTGTTAGAGATAAATACCGAGGATTCCATGTAATTTAAATATGTATGATATCTTCTGCTATATAAAGATTTTTCACATAAAAAAGGACATGCTTTCACCTCTTCGATAAATCAGAAGCATTCTCCCTCCTCTCTTTAAAAAAGAAAAAGCTTAGCAAAATTCCGCTAAGCTTTTAACGTGTATATTGTCTAATGGCCCCATTCCTAATCGCATCTCTTGGCAAATACCGCCCCTTGAACAGTTCTATTAACTAACTCTGTTAGAAAATTACCTTTTTTTCATTCCAATTGGCAAATAATAAGATAGATTATTTGTAATCATCCCGCCAACCCGTAAACCGTTCGCTGCAGGCTTTCCACTTATTAGAAAGCTGCCGACTAATAGTTCTCCTGTTTGTGTACCCTTTTCACTTTGGAACGTTGTTTTTGGCTGCTCAATATATTGCTGATAAACTTTCGGATATTGAAGATACGATTTTTGTTTATCCTCTTTTAGGAGCTGCCCACCTGCGTCGTATATTTCTACCGTATCCCCCTCACGTCCAAAAACCGGTTTCTTTACATAGCGTATCTCTTTTTCAATAAAAGGTTGTTCTTCCAAATAGGTCGGCAGAAAGTATTCAGCAATCCACTTATGCTCATCCTCTGTAAAAAAGGCATTTCGTTCCTCATGTAATCCCCAAATGACAGCCTGCACCGCCTTATTTTGCAGTAAAAAAGCGGACGGCGGATTAAGTATAGTCAACTGGTTTTGCTCAACAAGCTCTAATAGCCACAATCCGATTTTGTTCTGTGCATCATCTTCGTCCATTAGGAGATTTTCAATCGGGAAAGTAGGACGATAAAGCAGGTCAACCCGCTTTCCGTTCTCGTCAAACAACCCAACACCTCTTTGAATTTGTAGTTGTGACAGTGGCGTAAATTTCGCGTGAGGTACAAATTGCATTAAGTAAAGCGTTGTATAATAGTCTTCAATATTTTGATCATGTGCGGTGAAAACGATATGGGCATTAGGGGAAAATATGCTTTGAGCTACACTTTTCCGGATTGTGCTTTTTAATAATGGTTCCATTTCCGCATTCGGATTATCCATGCCAAACGCATTGCATACTTGCTCATTAACAACAAACAATTCCTTAATAAATGTTGGCGTATCAGCATTCATTTCGATGCACTTATAGCTGCCTTCATGCGGAATAAAATCAAAGCGCGCAATGACACTTTCAGCATCCAGGGTTTTCAAACGGAGAAAATGCAATGTTTCTTTTGGGTAGCCCATTTCAAGCAATGCCTCATCCGGAATATTTCGCAACAAGTGAGCCACCTTAAAAAAGATTTTCCCAACACATTCCGTCGCCAACCGAATTTTTTTAACTTCTACCTCTTTCACTTCATATAGATCGTAAAGTGCGTATTCTTCATTATATAAATCTGCCCAAAAATGTTCTATATTCGAATAAAACTGTTGTCGCTCGCTGTTAGTCATGAAATTTTTCAGCCCACTTTCAACTCTGTTGCGTAAATTACATACACACCGCGGTCTTCATCAATTTCGGTAGAAGTAACAAGCATTTGCCCGATTTCGGGAATATCCACAATATCCTTTAGTAAATAGCGGATCACTTCAAAGTGCGTATCACAAGGAATACGTGTGAACAAACGGTAATTTTCACGTTCGTTCGGGCTTCTGAATTCAATATGAATGCCCCGTTCGCGGAAACTATGCTCATCCTCGCCTGATAAATTGCGCCCGATCTCTTTTAAAACGAGCACTTCCATTTCATCTTCCATTTCATTCGATATAAGTTCATACTGTGTACCGCGCATAATAAAATAAGAGCAAAGCTGGCGCGCATAAAATTCATCCGCCCCAACATTAGTTTCCGTATATTCATAAAACGGCTCGAAATGTCCATTCCCTCTATCTATATAGTAAATTAACCGCTTCAATATTTTCTCTCCTCAGACTAATAAGATATACATTTTGCTACAATCCAGCCAACCGCTATGGATAGAGATAATAACATCGTCCCAACTGCACGATTGTCTTCTTCAATCGCCTTTTGAATACTGAAGCGAATTGTTATTAGTTCTGCAACAAAGAATACAATTACTTGCGCCACTATTCCGATTGCACCCCAAATTGCCATATCCAATAACGAAATCGAATATTCGGCAGCTGCACCTAATACAATCGCAAGTCCTACTACTTTCCCGCCTAACAGCATAGCGGCTGCTACATTCTTTTGTGAAATCAACTGAAACTCTTTTATCTTTGGCGTACTTAACGCAAACAGTACCATACCGATTATAAGTAAACCCAATGATACACCGAGATATGATAAAAAATTCAAATATCCATTCATGCTTTTTTGTCTCTCCTATCCACCGAAACTTTTTGTACCACTACCAAACCCAGAGCTGGACTGAGTGGCTTTAAAACTTGAACTGTTTTTATAACTGTTATAATTACTGTTACTATGTAGTGCCGATTTATTGTTATAGTACCTGCCGCCATAATAGTACGCCCCATAATAGCCTGAGCGACTTTCATCACATCGCCAAACACCATCTTCCTCTGACCAGTCCCAATCATTACAGCTTTTATCAGTAGGCTTTGGCGGTAAACTGTTTGTCGAAGTCCCGCACCCAGCCAAGGTTAATGAAAGTGCTGTTGCGGAAATACCGACCATCAATTTCTTTGTTTTCTCCATTTTGCTGCCTCCATTTCCTTTCCACTTTTAATGTACGAAAAAATCGTTAAAAAAGATTCCAAAAATTAATATATTTTTATAATGATGTAATTCTAATAAGGAGTATATTTGCAGAACAAAAACCCTGTTTAAGAAAACAGGGGAGACTGAGACAAACTCTTAAAAATGTTTTTTATAATGATATTAATATTAAACCGTAAATTTCCATTCCGGGACCGATGCTTTCCCCGGGCACGGATCCAGCTAACTAAATTGTGCCTACAACGGCAGGCACAATTTAGTGGATCTTCCGCGCGGTGCTCCTGCGGTTACTCGTCGCAAAATAAATTTTGCTGTTCCCAGTGGAGTCACGGTCCCTGCATTCCAATCAACTTATTCACCGCTTTAAATAAAGTAAGATACGATATCTACGATGACTAGTAATTAATGAACGTGAACAACTTGTTCCTGCTAAGCACCTATTTAAAATTTATAATAAAAAGACAAAAGGTTTCTCGGACCTTTTGTCGACATTCTGCAGGATTTTTCTTTAAGTAATATAGAAATTTTCTATCTTTGGATAACTATAATAGCAACCTTAAACCTGTGTTCTGCTAATTCATTCCGGCATATTGTATCGAGGGAAAAAATAATACATTAAAAATACTCCAAATAGTAAGCATGGTCGGACCAATAATTGTTCCATCTAGATAACCTAAGATTCCCATAATAAAAGATATGAGACCAAACCACGCAGCAAGAGAATTCACAATATAAGAATAAATTAAGCCAATAAACAATAATATCCGTTCCAAAAAATGATCTAATTTAGGCTCTTTAACAAATCGGATAATACTTAAAACAATGCTCCAAATCAATAGGATCGGGATCCCCCATAATAAAATCCATCCCAATAACTGTATCATTTTTATTACATCCTCCAAATTTTTTTAAATTCTCTATAGGATATTTTAATATATTTAAGATTGCTATTTGAAAGAGAAATTTACGTATACATACGAAAGTATTTACTTTATAAATATTAATACAAAGAAAAACCACCATTTCGGTACTGTACCTTAAAATTTAGAACAGGTTTCTAAATAAAAGTCGACACTATCTATATGGTGGGATTTTATTTGTAATGGAGACTTATTTATAACAGTAATTATAGAAAGATAGTTTAACTCGGCTTCAATATTTCCCCTTGAATAAGGTCAGATTCATCCGAAAATTGAATGCGCAATAATTTTGCTTGCATGAAATTAGCATGATTCATCACTTGAAAATGGATATGAGCTTCAGAGGAGTAGCCTGAGTTCCCGCATAAACCCAATAGGTCCCCAGTCTTTACATGGTCCCCTATGTTTACACAAATCGAATCCTTTTTTAAGTGAGCAATCATACTAAATTCATTCTTTTCATGTGCAATAATACAATAGTTACCTAGAATATTCTCTTCATCTCTTTCGCCTGGTATATTGTCTTTTATCGAATCCATTACTTGGACAACAGTTCCATCAGCAGGAGCTACAACTTCAGCTCCGAAGGCAAAATAATTTTCGTTTTTTAGTGGGCAACCTCTGTATGTCTGATTATTAACTAATTTCGCAAAACCATATGCATATCTTATTTGTTCAAATGAATAATGGTAGTTCAAATATTCTTGCGTGCCATTCCAAAAAACAAACCATTCATCCGTAATCGGCATCCTGTATGTATTCTTTGTCCTTATTTGTTCACTCATTGTATATGTTGTCTCAAACAGTCTAAAATATAGTCCCTGAATGATATCGTATTCATCAAAAGCTATTATTACCGCCTTCGTTTGTGCGTCATCAACCCATATATATCGGTACAAGCCATGAATAATATTGGATGCGATACAATTATATTGACTCACACCATTATTAAACTTAATAGATAGTTTTAAAAATTCTTCAAAAGATACAAGTTTCTGAAATGTAATGGAAGTATTTTCATAGATTATTTTATAGTTCCTTTGTAAAAAAAACTCACCAAACCTTTCCTTTAGTTGATAGTCCATATACAAAACAACACCCCCAAATTTATTCTGAATTATAAGAATATTTTAACAAATAATATTGTTTTTGTCATCGTATTTTAAGGTTTAAGAGTAATAAAAAAGCTTAAAAAATAGCGGCATTCGTAACAAAACCGTTTCACTTTAGCAATTTTATAAATTTACAATTTTTGTCATATATTTGATATTAACCATTTCCTCTATAATTAAGTAGTTTATAAAAAAAGTACCCAACGGAAAGACTTTCTACTGTCCCTCCGATTGAGTACATTTAAGATATTTTCTGTTAGTACGTAACTATCCAGCTAATAAAAAGTAAAACAATCACCAAAATTTTATACTTTTCCACCTTTAAAATATTCAAATTTGTAATATGACGCTTCATCGGCAGCCACACACTGAATCCATAACCAACTGCTAATATTATTAAAAGCGGTTTATACAACGGTCCAATTGTATTGTGATACCAAAAGAGCAGAGCTAAAATAGTTAAATTAACTATTAAAGAAATCCCTAACCCCTGTATTTTATTTGGTCTATAAAGTTTTCTGCGATTGTAATAAATTGCAGTACAGGCCTGCATCAGAAGCACGGCTACAGCAATCCATATAATCGAAAGCTGTATTTTATTATGGGCATCAACCAAATCTGAAAAAATCGCTGGATACTCTTCATATCCGGGATAATATAGGTCTTGCTTAATATCATATAAATAATTCACTGCCAATTCATATTGATGCTGCTCCCCATTTTTATATAAAACGACAATATCATAATGTTTAAAATCAAACTTTTCAGGAGCCGAAATTGTTGGGAGTTCAGATAAATTCTCAAATAAGGTCACAATACTGGGAGTTGTTATATTTTCTACCCCCATATAATTTGTTGATGACTTCCCCCTAAATTCCTTTTCGCCAAGGTTTTTATACGAGGTGATTTTAGCAATTTCACCTGAAGCTGCCTGATTTATTTGATTATTGGATGTATAAAATAAAAATAGGGCGATAAAACAAATAGCTGTGATGACACCCAATTCTCGTAGAGGTTTCAATGAACTAGATTTTTTTACTGGTTGATCTTTTATTTTGTTTAATATCGTTTGTTTTAATCGTTCATTTTCGGGAATTTTATTTAACTCTTGTAATCGTTCATCAAGCTTCATCAATTTCACCCCCTAAAAGCTGCTGCAATGCCTTCATTGCACTTCGCTGTGTATTGGCTATTTTCATAGCAGTTAAACCCATAATGTCACATGTTTCCTGAATTGAGAGCTCTTCAATTTTGCGGTAAATAATCACTTCACGCTGCACGGGCTTTAATTGTTGAAGTGCTTCGTATAATTGCTTCCGCGCTTCCTCCTGCACTAGCCATTCATGTGGCACATAAACGAATTCCTGCTGTTCCGGAGCGCTTTTAAATGGCAGCCATTGAATTAATGCCTTTTTCCGGTAATAGTCATAAACAAGATTTCTGGCAACTTGCCTTATATAGGTTTGAAAATTAGCGACGTTTTCTGTATTAGATTTATAAATCCGTAAAAAAGTATCCTGCGTCAAATCCTCAGCCAGTTGTGCATTGGATACCATATACCGTATGTATTGATATGTTTTATGAAAATGAAGCTCATACAACTCATCAAAGTCCATGTCTTTCACCTCTCTTATTTATATAGACGAACGAAACGAAGAAATTTGTAAGTAATTATAAAATATTTATAAACAGAAAAAAGACTTATAGTAATCATTGTAGAATAAATAAAGAATAGCCCAAAATGAAAGACTGGAGTTGATCTACATGGTAAATAAAATCAAGAATCTATTTACACCGAGACTACTCATCTGTACAAACTGTGCAGGTAAAATTGAAGAGGGTGACCGTTTTATCGCTCATATTACAATGCCTGCAGAAAAGAAAATGCTTGTGTCAAGAATGGATCAAGCCATTGCCAGAACGGCAAATCCTATAATTTGTGAAAAGTGTCAATAAAACTGCAAACTAGCAAAAAAGCGTATTCGATGACTAAATCGAATGCGCTTTTTTATATTATGTTTAACCCTTCTAGGAGCATGACATTAGAAACTATCATTTTATCTTACTAGTTCTAATCATCTTCCAAATTAGTACGATGAACAGCACAATCAGAATTACAAAGAACGGCCAGCCAATTACAGCGTCATCACCTAACGCAATAGCAACGCTCCGGTATACGATGTAGGCAAATAATATATTAATTATATTTCGCATATAATTTAATGTTTGGCGACTGTTTTGATAGAAGGCTTCACGATTGGATTCGTTCAATCTTTCAGGGTAATTATGTGACTGAGGAAATTTTTCAAATACTATTAAAAAGGAATGCAATGCAATAGCAATGCCTGGTAATATTATAAGTTCCATTTTAGAGCCCCAACGATCAACAGTCCCGCTGCCGTCAAAATGAGCCGGAACTTCATTTGGCATGTCACGCCAGTTCATCACTAAAATGGCAATCATAACGGCCAATGCCACATAGCCAATAATATCCATTACCCATTCCGATCTCGTTTTTGGTATGTCTATTTTAGGTTGCTTTGGATTGTTCATCTTCTCTCACCTCACTCATTTATTCTCCGATGCTTTTTATAACATAAAAATGCCTGTATCCGTTATACTTGAATTTACTAATCCTATTGATAGGAGAACAATACATGCTACTTGATATCATTCAATTTTTACGGGAAATCGATCAGGTCATTTTTTATTACATAAAAGAACTCGGCTTATATATTTACGTACTATTATTTGCGGTCGTTTTCTCAAAAACTGCCTTTGTCATATTAACGTTCCTGCCGGGAGACAGTACGGTTTTTACGAGCGGTACATTAGCTGCGATTGGAAAGCTTGATTTAATTACATTACTGATTATATTTATTGTCGCAACAACACTTGCAGATAGCAACAATTACTTAATCGGTAAAATCGTTCGGACAATCCCGGAAAGGCGTAACCTTTTTATGCGATTCATTTCTGAAGAAACGAACGAAAAAGCGTTAAAATTTTTAGAGGAATATGACCGTGTTGCCATTACTTTTTCCCGGTTTGTTCCATTAATGCGAACGATGACTCCTTTTATATGCGGTTATTCCGGGTTATCCTACTCAACTTTTTTACGTTACAACTTTATTGGTGCCATACTTTGGACCGTCGTCTGGCTCGGTGGAGGTTTTTTACTCGGAAATATTCCTTGGGTAGAAGAAAATATCGTGTTAACGTTGGCCATTATTTCGATTATTGTTTTCGGCTTTGCGGGATTCGCCTACTTAAAACAATTTAAAAAGAAAAAGACAATTCCTTTAAAGTGAAAAAAGGAGCTATCATTATATTTGATGATACGCTCCTTTTTTTCGGTAAAACATGTACTTTCATTTATACGTTCGTTTGTTCGTCTGCGAGCATCTTTTGTAAATAGTCAATAATTTCACGCATGCCCTCAAGTGAATGAACGAGAATGCTTGGGTCAACACAGGAAATCATGCGGTTCTCCAAATTCGCTACAGCTGTAAAATATTTCGTTTTATTATAATTAACAAGGCCTAGCTGTTTTAAAACGCCCTCTTCAAAATCAATAATTTCCTTCGCATCTACTACTAAAAGACCGTAGTTTATCATTTCCGTTTTTAATACGATGACTTTTGAGTTTTTCGTATCTGTTGGACGGTTGTATAAGATAGTCTGAAAATCAATGATCGGTGTAAGCTCCCCACGAATCCGTGAAAAACCTAATAAATAATTCGGTAAGTGCGGTATAGGTGTTACGCGCTCCAATTTTTCAATAGAGACAACTTGCTCAACTGGTACGGCATACTCTTCTGTCCCGCATAAAAATACGACTGCTTTTTCAAATCCCATATATGCTCACCTCTTATTTCGACGTTTCGATAATAATGGCTTCTAATAAATCGGCCAGCTTTTCCAGTTCTTCTATCGGCATTCTTTCGTTCGTTGTATGAATTTCCTCATAGCCTACCGATAAGTTTACTGTCGGAATTCCAAAGCCTGCAATGACATTCGCATCACTACCGCCTCCTGAAATACCTAACAGTGGTGTGCGATCAACTGCCTCTACTGCAGCCTTTGCAATTTTCACCACTTGATCATCTTCTGTTACACTGAAACCAGGATACATTAATTTTACTTCTACTTCTGCACGTGCACCGTTTTCTTTTGCGACACGCTCGAATGTTTCTTTCATATGTGCTGTTTGTGCATTTAATTTTGATTCATCGATTGAACGGGCTTCTGCTAAAATATTTACTTCATCACATACGATATTCGTCGCCTGTCCACCTTCAAAGCGGCCGATATTTGCAGTTGTTTCTTCATCCAGACGACCAAGGTTCATTTGAGCAACAGCTTTGGCAGCTACCGTAATTGCTGAAATACCTTTTTCCGGTGCAACACCCGCATGTGCCTTTTTACCGATTACTTTTGCAAAAACTTTTGCCTGGAAAGGAGCTGCTACAACGATGCCGCCTACTTTTCCGTCACTGTCTACAGCAAAACCGTATTTCGCTATAATTTTCGATGGATCCAGTTCCTTTGCACCGACCAAGCCACTTTCTTCACCGGCAGTAATAATGAATTGAATCGTACCATGTGCGACATTCTTTTCTTTTAAACGACGTGCCATTTCAAATAATGCTGCCATACCTGCTTTATCGTCCGCGCCCAAAATAGTCGTGCCATCAGAATAAATATAGCCATCTTCTCGAATTTCAGGCTTAATCCCTTTTCCTGGTACAACTGTGTCCATATGTACTGTGAAATAAATTGGTTCGATTGATTCATCGCCTTTTAATGTAGCGATAATATTGCCTGCCCCATGACCATTGCGTGTATGCGCATCATCCTGGTATACTTCAAAGCCCATTTGCTCCAATTTTTCTACTAATACAGGTGCAATGATTTCTTCGTGCTTTGTTTCCGAATCAATTTGCACTAATTGTAAAAACTCTTCTACTAAACGATTCATATTCCATAACTCCTTTTAACTAAACAAGTTTACGCTTTATTTTACGCCTCTATTTTTGAAAAAACAATGAAAGATCATCGGCATTCAGTATTGCTTCTTTCTGTTTTATGAGCGCTGCTTCTTTTCGTGATGCGATATCCAGCTTTTGCTCCAACTCACTAATTGTATTTGCGACATCATCCTGTACGCGTGAAATTTGATTCATAGATGTCGTAATTTTTGAATGGATCGACCAATCGGTGAAAATATTATCGAAGAAGTAATCGGTAAACATGACAAAACCGTCCGTATCAATAATGAGGGCATCCTGGCGTATTTCCTTCACATCCAGGAGTTCATTTTGGAAACGTTGTAAAGCAATTTGCGCACCATGTAAATAATTATTAGATTCTTTCAATTTATCGTGCTTCATCATCGTAGCCATAAATCCTCCGCCTAAAAACGTATCCCAGGTAGAATAGCTTTTCGCATCATTTAGCGCATATCCGGCGTCTGTTAGCTTTGTTAACGCATGGTTCCCCGCGTCAATCGCTTCCTTAATTTCTTTCATTAGCTGTCTGCATAACAGCTCCTGTTCGGTAATACTCGTAAGCTCAGCTGCGACATGTGCTGCATGTTGCTGTAGCCATTGCTGCTTTTGATCATTAATTTGCTTTAACTGCTGCCCCACATAAGGTTCATTAATCCCATTTAATTTATCAATCAGTTCGACGTGATCGTCCTGCAAATCCTCATATGTTAATTGAGCTTCTGTAAGCTTTAATTCTATGACTGCAACACGGTCAAGATTTTGCTCCATCAACTCATCCTTTTTCCCTGACCAACCACGGAATAAGTTGATAAAAGAAAAGTTCTCTAGCTTATTTAATTGTTGGCGTGCGTTTTGCAGATCCAGCTGATGTCGATCTATTTCCCGTTTCGCATGGGAGAGAAGTTTTTCCACATTTTCGATTTTTTTATGTAGCTTATCTGCTTCAAGCAACTGTAATTGATACTCTTCCGAAAGTTGGTGCAATTGCTGCCATTCCATACTTACCGCCTCCTATAATATAAACTTACCTTCTAGTCCTCTTCCTCTTCAAAAAGCTCTTTCAGCATTTTCTCCCGGTGTTTCAAAAAGTAGGATGTAATTTGATAATGCTCCGTTTGTTCATATTCAACCTGCTCGATGCCGTGTTCGTCAAATTGGTATATAACTGCATTCGGAAACCCTAGTAAAATCGGAGAATGTGTCGCAATAATAAACTGTACATTTCCCTCTTTAACTAAGTCATTTAATAATGTCAAAAAAGCCAACTGTCTGGCTGGAGACAACGCGGCTTCCGGCTCATCTAGTAAATAAATGGCCTGTTCTGTAAAACGATGCTGAAAAAGTGAAAAGAACGATTCCCCGTGAGATTGATGATGAAGCGATTTCCCCCCATATGCTTTATAGCCGTTCATATCGGTTTCATCTAAGTGGGAAGCAAACTGATAAAATGTTTCGGCACGCAGGAAAAAGCCGTTTGTCACTTTTGGCCACCATGAAAGTTTCACAAACTCTCCAAGCGCAGATTCAGCTTCATGCACCTCATATGCCTTATAATTTTGTGTACTGCCCCCTGCTGGATTGAAGCCGACTTGATCTGCAATCGCTTCGAGTAATGTTGATTTTCCTGCACCATTTTCGCCAACAAAAAAAGTAACTGGTACATCGACATCCAGCTCATTCATATGACGAATAAATGGAATGGAAAAAGGATACTCACTATAATTAGGGATTTGATCTTTTTTTAATTTGATCGTTTTTAAAAACATAGGTCTACTCCTTCGAACATTGCTGTAAATTTTACTTCGTTAACTTTCTGACGACAAATACACTTCCTCAAACGGCTGAATAATTACAAAACCTTCTCCTGAAAACGCCATTTGAATTGATTCACTGCTCCCTCTGCCAATTAGCGTACGAAATGTAATATCTGTTACAAATTCCGGCTTTAAGTTACCAGACCAAGCTACTGTGGCGTTCGGATCGGTATAAACCGTCTCACCAGGCTTTACAATCAATGTTAATGGTTCAAAATGGGTAGTAATCGCTACTTTCCCTTTACCTTTTAGCGTCACATTAAACAAACCGCCTGCCATCATTCCGGCTATTTTACGCATTAAATGAATATCCCATTGAATAGTAGGTTCAAAAGCTAGCAAGTCGTTGCCATTGACACATAAACTTTCATTTTGTAAATCAAAGATTGTCACCTTTTTCCCTTGGTCCGCTAAATAGAGGCGCCCCTTACCTTTTGCCTTCATCAGCTGTGTACCCTCACCCGTCAGCGCCTTTTTAAACATTTTTGACATACCATGCTCAAGCATCCGCTCACGCTCAAACTTAATGGAACCAACATACGCAATCATCGCGCCCATTTTTGACCATACTTCCCCGTTCAAATTCACCTCTAGCACGCGCTCTGTTTCCAGTTCAAAAAAATCATTTTCCAGCTGGTCTTGCTGTGTTTTATTCACAAAATCACGAATGGAATAGTTCCCCATCAAAAAAAACCTCCCTTTTTATGATCTACGGATTGAAAGTGGTATAAGTTTCGAATTTTCTGCATTTTATATTTTTAATAGTATGATTTCATTTTGTTATTACTACCACTTCATTAAAAAATCCATTACAATGAAAAAAAAGAGGTGACAATGATGGAGTATCGACGTGAAATCGGGTTAGTATATTCAGTTGACGAAGCATTGGCAAAGCTTAATATTATTCGTGCGCATGGCTTTTCTGAGCATGAAATCCATCTATTTGCTAAAGATATCCGTCCTCTTCATTCTTTAAAAATGTATACCGAAATCAACATACACGCTGCCGGCAATTGGATGGATCAGATGATTAGCTTAATTACAGGTCAAAATGTATATGAAGTGAGCTTGCGGATTTTGCAGCTTACACAAGAGGAAGTCGCGCATTATGGTCACGGAATTGAGCAAGGGGCCATTTTTCTATTTGCTGAGCACGAGCATCCTTACGAAAAAGAACCGGTAAAACAAAGAGTTCCAGTCAATATCCCGAACGTTGTGGACTAGCCTTACAAAAAACTGCCGTTATTTATAACAAAATTATATATTAATGAACCAGCTATCAAAATACCGACAACTATATTCAACAGAATAACTAGTCGTTTCGGGAAAGGTATTTTTAGTAACGATGCAATGGACCAGTGAATAACACTATAAACAAATTGCACAAGTAAAGTACCCAATGTATAGAATGCAATATAAAACAGACGTCCACTATTCGATATATCTCCCGGTGGTGCATCTGCTGCAATGAATAAAAGCATGCCCATAAACAGTTCTGATAAAAGATGGCAAAAGTAGCCGATAAAGCCGATCATCGCCGAATACAACAAAAAATTGATAACCTCTTTTAATTTCAATCCATCACCCCAAATTGTGCTTTTTTAATGATATTAACGGAAAATAATCCGCATGACCTCGAATGAGCAGTTTCCCATCATCCGGTGTAACCCAGAAAAAACGGAATACCTTACCATCTTCTGCTCCACCACCAGTTGGTTCTAGTTCCATTCATCTTGAGTCTCATCTATATTTAACCGATAAAAGTATCGGTGATGAATTACGCCATCATCATTTTCCCAGAAATCGTCAATCAGATAATGAATGTCGGGGAAATTGCTTAACCCCGTTTCCTCCTCCATTTCTCGCTTCACTGCATCAACAGGCAGCTCCCTATGCTTTACGGTTCCTTTAGGAATTTGAATACCTGCTTTCTTTACCGGATGCTGAAATACTAGAATTTGAGTCTCTGCCTCTGTCATTCTTGTTATGTATCCATAGGATTTTTTAATAATCGACCATTCCTGTGCTTCTTCCATTAGCCCGGTTACGAAACTTTCTTTAGCTTGTTGGTAACTGGACGTATCATCTGGAAATTTAGTTGCAAGTTCTATTTTCAATTGTCCGTATTTTCGTGCTTGCTCAGGATGATTCATTAAATAATATTTAAATTGTAAATGCTTATTTATATTTTCATGACCAGCACGATAAATATGCACATGATGGCTTCGATTATGACCACCTTTTGTATAATAACGACGGTCTGTTATGCCGTTTTCACCTCGTACTTCATAGCCAAGTTGACACATTTTTTCATCATAAAGTACAGTCTTATCAATATTTGAAAGTCCAATCACAATATCGATAATCGGTTTTGCATAGCCTATAGTCGGAATAGCTGTACTTCCAATATGATAAATTTGAATTAACTCTTCCTGGAAAATATCCTTTAGCCGCCTTGCTTCTTCCTCATATAATTTATTCCAATCACTTGTCCATTTACGGATGATTGTATTTCTCATAAATTAACTCCCTTCTTCAAAAATGGTAATCAGAGATGCTTGGAAAATAGACGACCATAACATGGGGTTGCTTTTCTAATAAAATTCCACTTGATTGGTGGGCTGCGGCAAGACAGCGCTAAAGCCACGTGTCTTTATCACTGCCTTTATTGCCGTTTGCGAGGCCCACCAATCCCAAAATTATACCCTCGTTATAAAGTGAAGTAAAAAACACCTAATCAAGCCGCTTGCGCTATCGCGAGGCGGCAGAGAGCAGAAATGCTAAGTTTTATTATCTTCATTTTTGCAGAAATTTACGTTACGCCAAAGCAGAGTGACATGGAGCGAAGGGTGAGCCGCCCAAAATACTGGACTCCTTAGCGATTAAGCGTGCGCGGAAAATAGTTGCTCCTGTCGCTGCCGCTTTCGTCGCAAAACTTTTTGACAAAAGCTTTGGAGCCACGCCGCCCGGAACGGAGTACAACGGACGCGAGCTTCAAAAACACTTGCTCGACGCGTTTTCCCCGTAGAACAGCAGAACGCAATTCATTAGAAAATCTTATTTTTTCAATTTTGTCATCCCCAACTTATGGTGATGAATCTAATAGACGGAGAATTTCCGCTTATTTGGAAAATTATATACTTTATCGCTCAAATAGAGGGAGTAATTCCGCTTATTGTTCTGAAAAACATAAATATAGGGAATTTTTCACTAAATAAACGGAAAACTTCCCCTTATTTAAGCCAAAATCAGTGCCATCTTTAAAATAGCCGGAAAATCTCCGCTTATTTGTTGGTCGGAATCCTTGCTCGGTCATCTCACCCACTTTAAACAAAAACACCAGCCCTCTATAAAATAAAGAGCTGGTGCCATACTGTTTTAAACAGTCAAAATTATAGTGGAATGTTGCCGTGTTTTTTATACGGACGGTCTTCTTGCTTCGTTGAAAGCATATCCAATGCCTGGATTAGCTTAATACGCGTTTCACGAGGATCAATTACATCGTCAACCATACCGCGAGATGCGGCAACATATGGGTTAGCGAATTTTTCTTTATATTCCTCGATCTTCGCTGCACGTGTAGCGTCTGGATCTGCAGATTTCGCGATTTCACCTGCGTGAATGATATTCGCTGCACCAGCAGCACCCATTACCGCGATTTCAGCATTCGGCCATGCAAACACTAAATCTGCGCCAATTGCTTTTGAGTTTAATGCTACATATGCGCCACCGTATGCTTTACGTAAAATAACCGTAATTTTCGGTACAGTTGCTTCTGAGTATGCATAAAGAATTTTCGCGCCGTGTCGGATAATTCCGCCGTGCTCTTGCTTAACACCTGGGAAGAAACCAGATACGTCTTCGAATGTAATAACTGGAACATTAAATGCATCACATGTACGAACGAAACGAGCTAATTTATCAGATGAATCGATATCAAGTCCACCTGCTAAGAACTTCGGCTGGTTACAAACTAATCCTACTGATTCACCCGCGATACGTGCAAAACCAACTACGATGTTTTTCGCAAATTCTTTTTGCACTTCCATGAATGTTCCTTCATCTACCACTTGTTCTACTACTTTACGAACATCATAAGATTTCGTTTGGTCGATCGGAACGACATCAACAAGCTCTGAACGGAAGTTGTCGCCTTCTGGAGCTGGCTGCTTCGGTGCTTTTTCCTTATTGTTTTGCGGTAAGTAAGATAGTAATTGCTGAATTTGTGCAATGGCTGCTTCTTCATTTTCAGCGCGGAAGTGGGCATTACCTGAAACCGCATTATGCACTTTTGATCCACCTAAACCTTCAGCAGAAATTTTCTCACCTGTAACTGTTTCAATTACTTTTGGACCTGTAATAAACATTTGAGACGTTTTATCAACCATTAAGATGAAGTCCGTAATTGCTGGTGAATAAACAGCACCGCCAGCACATGGTCCCATAATTACTGAGATTTGCGGAATAACACCTGAATAAATTGAGTTACGGTAGAAAATGTGGCCATATCCATCTAAAGAAAGTACACCTTCTTGAATACGCGCACCGCCTGAATCATTAATACCGATAAATGGTGTACCGTTTTTAGCAGCTAAATCCATAACTGCAGCGATTTTTTTCGCATGCATTTCACCTAGTGCTCCACCAAATACAGTAAAATCTTGCGCGAATAAATAAACATTACGACCATTAATTTTACCGAAACCTGTAACAACACCATCACCAGGTCCCTCTAATTTCCCCATACCAAAGTCAACAGTACGGTGTGTAATGAATGGGTTAATCTCAACGAATGATCCTTCATCCAATAACATTTCGATTCGCTCGCGGGCAGTCATTTTACCTTTTTCGTGTTGCTTTTCAATACGTGCATCGCCGCCACCAAGCTGGATTGCTTCTTTGCGGTCATATAGCTCATTAATTTTATCAAACATATCCATCGTAATTGTCATCGTTATTTATCCCCTTTTCCGCTTTTATCACATAATTCATAAAGTACACCAAATGAGTCTTTAGGATGTAAAAACGCCACTTCTGCGCCACCAGCACCTGGGCCTGGCTCGTCCGACAGCAGTCTTACACCTTTTTCACGTAATTCTGCCATGCGCTCGCGGATCCCCGTTACACCAAAAGCAACATGGTGAATGCCTTCTCCACGCTTTTCCAAAAAGCCGTGAATCGCACTCTTTTCACTCATCGGTTCGAGAAGCTCAATTTTCACATTTCCTGCATCAATGAACGCTACTTTCACTTGCTGAGATTCTACTTCTTCCATTTTTAAAAGCTTTAAACCTAGCGTTTCTGTGTAATATGTAATACGTTCTTCAATATTGCGTACAGCAATACCAATATGATCAACTTTTTCCACGATGTTTGACTCCCTTATAATAAAATTTCTATGAGGTAATTCAATAGTACTTGAGAATTCCTTCAGATTTGTTAAACTAAAATTAGTTCATTATGAAGGAGCGAAAACAATGAGCAACAAAAAATTCCAAAAGATCGTCGTTTATTCAATGGTTGTAATTATGTTAATTTCAACTGTGGCAATGGGCGTAGCAGCAATCATGTAATGGATGTTTCGTACATCCATTTTTTTATTTCATACCTTTAAATGATTGCTTTATAACAAGATAAGCATCCATTTCCTCAATAAACTGATACAACGATGCCATCGCAATAAACGTCTCATGGTCATTAGGCAGCGGCATTTTTGCAAACTCTTCCTTCACTTTATCCAACTTCTCCAAAAAATGACTTGCTGTATTTCCCGAGTGAACATGCTCACTAAGGTCTTCTATAAATGCTGCAACAAGTGGCGCCTGCTCGGTCATAACCGGTAGTGTTGTTATTTTAGGCAACACACGTTCAATAATTTCGAGCTGCTTTTCACGCATATCAAAATACACATAATATATATTTTCTTTACGTGTTAAATGGTTTTCGACATCTTTGAACGCTAGCGCTTTCCCCGCCTCAATCACCTTTGCTGCTTCAATAATTTCTTTACCATCCCATAACGTATCACCATTTCGTAAATACACGGCAATTTCCGCCAGTATTTTCTTTAATAATGATTCAATCTTTTCACGATTGTAAAACAGGCCATGCTGTATATCAGGCATGTACATATTAATAACTACCCCGACGCCAAAACCAATTGCCATTAATCCCAATTCATTTAATAGTAAATCGGTTGTAAAATCAGCAGTTAAAAAAATATGCATCATAATGACAGAACTCGAGATAAAGCCTTCCACAACCCGCAATGATACGATCGTAGGTATGAATAGAAGTAAAACAATCCCCAAAACGATCGGTGAATAACCGAATATTTCGAAAAATATGAATGCATATGTCATACCAACCAATGTGGAAACGACTCTCGTATAAACTGCATGGAGAGATTTTCGTTTAGTTGGTTGAATACATAAAATCGTTAAAATTCCGGCCGCCGTAAAAAACTGTAAATCAAAATACTGGGCAATTGCTATCGCGATAGAAGCTCCAAGCGCTGTTTTCAGTGTACGATAGCCGATTGAAAATTTTTTCATATCGGTAGTACCCCCTTTTTATAGTAAGTGTAACGGGTGCACATTATGACACCCGTCCACTTAAAATAATCGCTTAGATTTCTTCGCAGTTCTCTTCGAAGTGTCCTTGTAGGTTTGTTACAACACTCATTGGATCATGACCTTCGATTTCAAAACGACCAACTTCTCCAACAACTTGACCATCTTTTAATAAGATAAATGATGGTGATGATGGAATGTGATCTTCACCGAAATAATAACGAGCAGCTGCTGTCGCTTCTTTATCTTGACCAGCAAATACTGTTACTAAATAATCCGGACGTTTATCATAATGTACAGCATGTGTTGCTGCTGGACGTGCAATACCGCCTGCACAGCCACATACAGAATTCACCATTACAAGTGTAGTCCCTTTACGAGCAAACGCTGCTTCTACTTCTTCCGGAGTGCGCAGTTGTTCATAGCCAGCTGCTTCCATTTCCGCACGTGCAGTCGTTGTAATTTGTTGCATAAATAAATCATAATCCATGTTCATAAGCTTTTTAGCCCCTTTCAATATTCCTTTTTACTATAGCAAGGTTACGAAAGATGTGCAAAGACTGTTGATTCATTTATTATTGTCTTCTTCACCAAATAATGCATTGACCCCTTGTGTAACGGTTAAACGTCCATGCAAAATTTCATCCTCAAGTGAACGTACTTGCTTTTTTCGATCCGAATTTTTATAAAACGAATCGATTAAATGGTCGGTAATCATCGAATGGAACCAATCACGTGTTTGTTTATGTCGTCGGAGATTCCAATAGTTGGACTCCTTCACGGTCTGCTCAAATTCCATTAACATCGCCCAAACGTTATCCAGGCCTTTTTTCTCCATTGAAGAAACAGTTAAAGCTGTACTTAACCAGCCTGGTGTGGATGGCTGCAAGAAGTGAAGTATTTGTTTGTATTCCTGCATTGTCCGACGTGCCGGGCGAACATTGTCACCATCCGCTTTATGGACGATAATGCCGTCCGCAAGCTCCATGATGCCCTTTTTCATACCTTGCAGCTCATCGCCTGCACCCGTCAATACGAGCAGTAGGAAGAAATCGACCATGCCGCGTACATACGTTTCACTTTGTCCGACACCGACTGTTTCTATTAAAATTACGTCATAGCCAGCTGCTTCACATAAAAGCATTGTCTCTCGAGATTTTTTATGGACACCGCCTAATGTCCCGGCACTAGGTGATGGACGAACAAATGCGTTTTCTTGACGCACTAGTTCTTCCATCCGCGTTTTATCCCCTAAAATACTACCACCTGAAAGTGACGAGCTAGGATCTATCGCCAACACGGCTACGCGCTTCCCCATTTTACAAAGCATTGTACCAAACGCTTCAATAAATGAGCTTTTGCCTGCACCTGGAACACCCGTAATGCCAATACGAATCGCATTGCCTGTATGCGGCAAAAGCTCTTGTAACAGCTTTTGCGCGTCTTCTTTATGGGTATTGTTCGAGCTTTCGATAAGCGTAATGGCTTTTGCAAGCGATGTACGGTCACCTGCTCGAACTTCCCCTGCTAACTGTTGAATATCAAGCGCTTCCTGCTTTTTTTTCCTGAATTTCTTTGGGTTTGAATAGCTCATACCATCATGACCACCCTTCACGCCATCCATGACAAATAAAGCACTTTTGTCTTGATGTGGCATCATTATTCCGCCACTTCCTCATAGCCTAGCTTCTTGTAAATTTCTTCAATGATACGCATTGCTGAAACCGGAATTACTGAACCTGGACCGAAAATGGCTACAGCACCTGCTTCATATAGGAAATCGTAGTCTTGAGCTGGAATAACCCCGCCGCAAATAACGATAATATCTTCGCGACCTAGTTTTTTCAGTTCCGCGATTAATTCAGGCACTAATGTTTTATGTCCTGCTGCAAGTGAAGAAACACCAACACAGTGAACATCGTTTTCGTTTGCCATTTGAGCTGTTTCTTCAGGCGTCATAAACAATGGAGAAATATCTACGTCAAAGCCTAAGTCGGCATATCCCGTTGCAACAACTTTCGCACCGCGGTCATGTCCGTCTTGTCCCATTTTCGCTACTAAAATACGTGGGCGACGGCCTTCTGCTTCTAGGAAGTCTTCTGTCATTTGTTTTACTTCAGCAATCATTTCATCATCTGAGAAGTTTGCTGAATATACCCCTGAAATTGAACGGATAATCGCTTTATGACGACCTGATACCGCTTCAATCGCATCAGAAATTTCACCTAATGATGCACGTGCGCGAGCTGCATCTACAGCAATCGCCAATAAGTTTTCAGAGCCATCCTCAGCTGCTTTTGTAAGACGGGCTAAATGTTTTTGCACTTCCGCTTCATCACGTGTTGCCTTCATTTTTTCAAGTCGTGCAATTTGTGCTTCACGAACGATTGCATTGTCGATATCTAAAATATCAATCGGGTCTTCTTCAGCAAGACGATATTTGTTAACCCCAACAATCGTTTCTGCTTTTGAGTCGATTTTTGCCTGGCGTTTTGCCGCAGCTTCTTCAACTTTCATTTTTGGCAGACCTGTTTCGATCGCTTTTGCCATACCGCCTAGCCCTTCAATTTCCTCGATTAATTCCCATGCTTTTTCTGTCAGTTCTTCTGTTAGTTTTTCAACATAATACGAACCGCCCCATGGATCGATTACTTTCGTCATACCCGTTTCTTCTTGCAGGAATAACTGTGTATTACGTGCAATACGAGCCGAGAAGTCTGTTGGCAAGGCGATTGCTTCATCGAGTGCGTTCGTATGAAGTGATTGAGTATGCCCCATCGCTGCTGCATTCGCTTCGATTAATGTACGCGTTACGTTATTGAATGGATCTTGCTCCGTTAAACTCCAGCCTGATGTTTGCGAGTGTGTACGTAGTGCAAGAGACTTTGAATTTTTCGGGTTAAATGTAGACATCATTTGTGCCCAAATACGACGTGCTGCACGCATTTTCGCGATTTCCATGTAGTAGTTCATACCGATAGCCCAGAAGAATGATAATCGTGGTGCAAATGCATCGATATCAATACCTGCTTTTAATCCCGTACGTACATATTCCAAACCGTCAGCCAATGTATAAGCAAGCTCGATATCATTCGTCGCACCAGCTTCTTGAATATGGTAGCCCGAAATAGAAATCGAGTTGAATTTTGGCATGTATTTCGCTGTATATTCGAAAATATCGGCAATAATTTTCATCGACATAGCCGGTGGGTAAATATACGTATTACGCACCATATACTCTTTTAAAATGTCGTTTTGAATCGTTCCTGCCAATTTGTCTGGTGAAACGCCCTGTTCTTCTGCAGCCACAATATAGAAAGCCAATACAGGTAGTACAGCACCATTCATAGTCATAGATACCGACATTTGATCCAACGGAATTCCGTCAAACAAAATTTTCGCATCTTCAACAGAATCGATTGCCACTCCGGCTTTTCCGACATCCCCTGTTACACGAGGATGATCTGAGTCATAACCGCGGTGTGTTGCTAAGTCGAATGCTACAGATAATCCCTTTTGTCCCATCGCAAGGTTACGACGGTAAAACGCATTTGATTCCTCTGCTGTCGAGAAGCCTGCATATTGACGAACTGTCCATGGACGAGCAACATACATTGTAGGGTATGGTCCACGCGTATTAGGCGCGATACCTGCCACATCATTTAAATGTTTAGCTTGTTGATTATCCGCTTGATTGTATACCGAATTTACTTCGATGCCTTCATTTGTTAAATATGAGCCTGTAGAAGTAAGTTGTTCCGCCTGTAGCACATCTTCAATTACAACGGATTCGAAATTTGCTTTACTCATTGTTGTACCTCCTTCACACGCGTCACGACATCATTTAGTTTCTGAACAATATTTTGACCTGCAAAAATAAAGCCGTTTAAGCCGTTCGCAGTCCATGCTGCTTCATCATCTTTGAATTTACCAGCAACATCTATTACGACATTTGCTTTTTTACTTTGTAGCAGTGTCGGTAAAATGGCCTTTGTATCATCATCAGTAGCTGCAACAACCACATAATCATATTCCGCGCTTTCTAACCACTGCACAGCATCTTCAATTGTTTGGAACCCGGCAGTTTGATGTGCCACAATTCCTGCTGTTGCAAAGAAGCCTTGTACGAAATCAGCACGCGGCTTATAGTTTTTCAGCTCACCAAATGTTAAAATAGCTGGCTTTAATCCTGCTTGAGCAAAATTAGCACGCAAATTTTCAAATGGAAGTGCAATGCGCTTCACATCAGCAAATTGAGCATTTACAGCTGTAGGGATTTCATCTACAGGATTTGCATAAATATTTGTACCAATTAAAGAATGCTTACGTGTTTCCACTTGCGCGATTCTTGTATTATAAACTTCTTCAATTTTTGCATCGATTCCGTAAGCGTGTAATCCGCCTGCTTTTTCGATTTCTAAAAACAGTGCCCATGCTTCTTTTACATAATCAGCTGTCAATGATTCGATAAAGTATGAACCACCAGCTGGGTCGATTACGTTTGTTACATGAGACTCTTCTTTTGTAACAAGGGATACGTTGCGTGCAATACGGACAGATTGGCCAGTCAGTGCTGTTAATGCGTCATGTGGATGCACTGTAATTACATCGGCACCACCGATTGCCGCTGAGAATGCTTCGTTTCCTGCGCGTAATAAGTTTACGTATACATCATACTTTGAGAAGCTGCGTACAGATGTTTCAGCTACTACCGGTACTGCACTTGCTTCATGACCAAATGCTGAAGTAAACGCTTTCCATAACACTTTGAATGCACGGATTTTTGCGACTTCTGCAAAGAATTGTGTATCGACAGCAAATTGCACGAAAAATTTATTTTCAAATTCTTTGAAATCATCCATATCTTTAGCCAGTTCAGCAGCTTGTACTAATGCAATAGCAACCTCTTGAACTGCATTTGCGCCATTATTGTGGAACGGAACTGTGTCGGCCGCATATGTACGGACGTTTGGATAGTCAGCCAGCAAAATGGCTTCTGGTGCAACAATGAATCCTTTTACAGCTGCACGTTTTGATTTATCTATATAATCAAATACACGTAACACGTCATCTTCAGAAGATTTCACTGTAACTTTAAATGAATTTTCAGAAAAATAAGTAGCGAGTTTGCTTAAATTTTCTTCTGACCAGTCAAAAGCAACAGGGCTGTAGATAGTAATCATTTCGTTGCCGCGTAATAAGCTTTCTTCTAGGTTTGCAAAAAAGCTTGCAGCATCTGCCCCATTAATTTGCTGTGCAACAGTAAAACTTGCTGACTCAGTTAGCGAGCGAATCGTTGATACTTGCTTTTCTAATTGATACCCCAGCTTCTCCAATAATGTTTCTTGTGTATATAGTGGCTCAAGCGTAATGTTTTCAATCGTTTTTGTGAATAGGGATTCAAACGGTTTTCCTTTTAAAGCTTTTACCGCTTCTTCCTTCCACTGATTGTAGCTAGCAGACTGAAATTCAATATCTTTCATATTCATTGACATGTGGACGCTTAGTAGCTTCCCCCCTTGTTATATTTCTGTACTATATTTTACACGAGAATGTTCTGACAATAAAGTAAAAAAAAACGCGAAAGCCTTATTTTACAGGCTTTCGCGGCACTTTTAGTAGACTGACATCTTCTTTTTATCTACGTTTTCGAGAATTTCCTTCACACGAGATAGGAATTTACCACAAATCATACCATCCAAAATTCTATGATCTAATGATAAACATAAATTTACTATGGACCTCGGTGCAATCATATTACCCTGTACTATTACAGGCTTCTTTACAATACTTTCCACCTGCAATATGGCTGCTTGTGGATGGTTGATAATGCCCATTGACTGAACAGAACCAAATGAACCCGTATTGTTGACCGTAAATGTACCACCTTGCATATGCTCGAGTTTCAGCTTCCCATTGCGTACAAGATGTGCATATTCGTGAATTTCTCTCGCAATGCCTTTAATCGATTTTTCATCGACATTTTTAATAACCGGCACAAACAATGCATCATCAGTAGCAACTGCGATTGATAAATTAATATCTTTCTTTTGAATAATTTTATCTTCAGCCCATACAGAGTTGATGATTGGATATTCTTTTAATGCCTGTGAAACAGCTTTTAGGAAGAATGCAAAATAAGTCAGGTTAAAGCCTTCTTTTTTCTTAAATTCCTCTTTAATGCTATCACGGTATTCAACAAGCTCGGTTACATCCACTTCCATCATCATCCATGCATGAGGAATTTCATGTGTACTGCGTAGCATGTTTTTCGCAATCGCTTTACGTACTTGTGTTACCGGAATTTCAATATCTCCTGCAGCCGTCACTTGTTCGTTTGGACGTGGTGCAGCTGGAGAAGGTGACGAAGGCTGTGGTTGAGGTGTCATTTCATCCTGTGGCTCAACAAATGCTACTGGTTGTTCATCATTTGAGATTGCTTGATTAGTAGGCTTTCCAGCTGCCACGTATGCTTCGACATCTTTTCTCGTAATACGGTTGCCCGTTCCTGTACCTTCGATTTGGGACAAGTCTACATCATGTTCGTTTGCCAATGCTAAAACTGCTGGAGAAAATCTGCCCGGTTTTCGTTCTGTACGAGCTGGCTTCTCCTCTTTTTTTGCAACAGGCTCTTCTTCTTTTCGCTGTACTCCTGCATTTAAAATCGCTGAGCTGACATTTGAGCTTTTTTCTACAGGTGCAGCTGGCAGTTCAGACCCTTCTATTTCAACCGTACATACAACTGCTCCTACTGGCAGAGTTTCCCCTTCAGAAGCGATGAGTTCCTTAATAACACCTGCAAAAGAAGAAGGGATTTCTGCATTTACTTTATCTGTAGTCACTTCTGCCAACGGATCATATTTATTTACTTTATCGCCCACCTGGACAAGCCAACGTTCGATTTTACCTTCTGTTACACTTTCGCCAAGTTGTGGCATGACAATATTTTGAATGGTCATTTAACAATCCCCCTTTAACTAATAACACTTTGGTGAAATAGTACAAATTTCCACATATAAAATAATTCTTCCGCATAATGTTAGAGTTGATTTCCATTCCGGATCGGACGCTTTCCAGGAGGACGGATCAAGCTTGTAGTCTCTCCCTGGTGCTATTCCCCTAGGAGTCGCCTCCCCTCCATTCCAATCAACTCTTTCCTTTACAAAGTTGTGGCTTACTTATTGCGAAATTCTATATAATTCTTAATCTATTAACTAAAATTCAGCGAGTTCGCGAATGGCTTTTTCCACTTTGTCAGGATTAATCATGAAAAACTTTTCCATTGTTGGTGCATATGGCATCGCGGGAACATCAGGTCCTGCCAATCGTTTGATTGGAGCATCTAAATCAAATAGACAGTGCTCTGCAATAATCGCTGCTACTTCACTCATAATGCTACCTTCTTTATTATCCTCTGTTACAAGCAGGATCTTCCCTGTTTTCTTTGCGGCTTCAATAATCGCTTCTTGATCAAGAGGATACACTGTACGCAAATCCAGAATATGTGTTTCAATACCATCTTTGGCTAAACGCTCTGCAGCTTGTAAGGCAAAATGAACAGCTAATCCGTACGTAATCACTGTGACATCATCACCTTCACGCTTTACATCCGCTTTGCCAATCGGCAATGTATAATCATCTGCAGGTACTTCCCCTTTAATCAGTCGGTAAGCACGCTTATGTTCAAAAAATAATACTGGGTCCGGATCGCGAATAGCCGCTTTTAATAATCCTTTTGCATCATATGGCGTTGAAGGAATAACGATTTTTAATCCTGGTGTCCCGGCAAACATTGCTTCTACCGATTGTGAATGGTATAGTGCACCGTGAATCCCACCGCCAAATGGAGCACGGACAACTAACGGACAGCTCCAGTCATTGTTAGATCGGTAGCGGATTTTTGCTGCTTCTGAAACAATTTGATTCACTGCTGGCATAATAAAGTCTGCAAACTGCATTTCAGCAATTGGACGCATCCCATACATCGCTGCTCCAATCGCAACACCTGCTATAGCACTTTCAGCTAAAGGTGTATCAAGCACACGCGCTTCACCAAACTGGTCATATAAACCGGTTGTCGCTTTAAATACCCCGCCTTTTAAACCAACGTCTTCTCCTAATACGAAGACACGCTCATCACGTTCCATTTCTTCTTTCATTGCTAAATTAATTGCATCAATATAAGAAATTACCGGCATTACGCATCCTCTCCTTCCGCATACACGAAACGCATCGCATGTTCCGGTGAGGCGTAAGCTGCATTTTCTGCATAGTCTGTCGCCTCGTTAACCGTTAGCATTACGCGATCATTTATTTGTTCAAATAACTTATCATCCGCAATTCCGCGGTCTTTTAAGTATGCTTCAAAAAGAAGAATCGGGTCTTTTGCCTTTCCTTCTGCAATATCCTCGGCTGTACGGTATTGACGATCATCATCATCTGAAGAGTGTGCTGTTAAACGGAAAGTAACCGTTTCAATTAAAGAAGGGCCCCCACCGCTGCGTGCACGATCTGCTGCTTCTTTAATAACTTTGTACACTTCCAAAGGATTTTTGCCGTCTACTGTTACTCCAGGCATGCCATAGCCAATTGCACGATCAGATACTTGTGCACAGCCCAACTGACGTTCTACTGGAACAGAGATTGCATATTGATTGTTTTCAACCATGATAATGACCGGTAATTTATGAACGCCTGCAAAGTTGGCTCCTTCATGGAAATCCCCTTGGTTTGACGAACCTTCACCTAATGTCACGAATGTAATAAAGTCCTTTTGCTGCATTTTTCCTGCAAGTGCCACACCAACTGCATGTGGTAACTGTGTCGTTACAGGCGATGAGCCCGTAAGAATGCGGTTTTTCTTTTGTCCGAAGTGTCCCGGCATTTGACGACCGCCTGAATTTGGATCTTCAGCTTTTGCAAAGGCAGATAGCATTAAATCCTTTGCTGTCATACCGAAGTGAAGGACAACCCCCATATCACGATAGTACGGAGCAATATAATCCTTAGTATGGTCCAGTGCAAATGCAGCCCCTACTTGAGCTGCCTCCTGCCCTTGACATGAAATTACAAATGGGATTTTGCCTGCACGATTTAATAGCCACATACGCTCATCTATACGCCGTGCCATTAGCATCGTTTCATACATTTCAATTGCATCTGCATCCGTTAATCCTAACTCTTCGTGTGTAATATTTGTTTCAGTCATAAAATACCCCCTATCATTTATCAATTATTTCTTTGCATAATTGAATCATAACGCTAAAAGTTATTAGAAGTTAAAAATGGATTGCTTTTCCTTCAATTGCAAGTGCTGCTTCTCCGATAATTTCACTCAACGAAGGATGCAAGTGCACCATTTGTCCAAGTTCCCAAGGAGAAGCATTTAAAAATAGCCCCAGTGCTGCTTCAGATATTAAATCTGTCGCATGAGGACCGATTAAGTGTACACCTACTAAATCATTTGTTTTTTCATCCGCAATGACCTTTACAAATCCTTCTGTTTCCCCATAAACAATTGCTTTACCTATTGCCTTGAACGGGAAAGTAGTCGATACGACACTATAGCCGTTATCTTTTGCTTGTTGTTCTGTAAGACCAACGCTTGCTACTTCCGGATTACTGTAAACACCTCTTGCAATGTTGGCGTAGTGAAGTGGATTCGAATTTCCGCTAGCAATATGTTCCACCGCCAAAATGCCTTCATGTGATGCGACGTGTGCCAACTGCATTCCACCAATAACGTCTCCAATAGCATATATATGACTTTCTTTCGTTTGGAAATTATCATTTACTGAAATAAAGCCATTTTCGACTTCTATTTCCGTGTTTTCAAGTCCAATATTTTTTGTATTCGCTATTCTTCCGACTGACAATAGAAGTGCCTCTGCCGAAATTTCCTTATCATTGAGCTGTAGTGATACATTATCCTGTACATTAATTGCCGAAGGATCAAGCTTCACATTCAAATGGACGTTTACACCACGCTTTTTCAATGATTTCAGCATCTCAGCAGAAATCGCCTCATCCTCTGTCGGTAATAAACGGTCACCTAGTTCCAAAATCGTGACATCGACATCAAAATCAACAAGCATCGAAGCCCACTCAACGCCGATCACACCACCACCGATGATAATAACGGACTTAGGCAGCTTTTCAATTGTTAAAAATTCATCCGATGTGAAAACTTTTTCCCCATCGACTTTTAACCCATCCAGATGTCTAGGACGGGAGCCTGTCGCGACAATTACGTTTTTTGGGACAAGCATTTCATTTTCTGTACCGTCATTCATTTCTACTGAAATGGTTCCTGGCATCGGTGAGAATATAGAAGGACCCATAATACGTCCGAAACCGTCATATACATCAATTTTTCCTTTTTTCATTAAGTGTTGGACACCTTTATAAAGTTGCTCTACGACGTTTGACTTTCGCTTTTGAACTTGTTCGAAGTTAACCTTTACATCATTAACTTCCACTCCAAAATCAAGCGCTTTTTTTGATTGTACATATACTTCTGCACTGCGGAGCAATGCTTTCGTAGGAATACAGCCCGCATGTAGGCATGTGCCTCCAAGCTTATTTTTTTCAACGATTGCCGTTTTCAAGCCAAGCTGTGAAGCACGTATTGCAGCAACATAACCGCCTGTGCCACCGCCTAAAATCACAACATCATAATCTTTCGCCATTTCCAACACCCCTTTTTGCATTTAAAATCCAATATACCTCTGCATCATCCGGATGTGGCATTTTGTTGCAAAACCACATCCGTCACATTTAACAAAGGCTTTTTCTTTCAGTGAGAAGCTAAAAGAAATCTATTAACGTCCATTTAATATGTTTTTTTCATTTTGCAGGAACTGACTGCGAGATTTTGCTACACGGGCAATACGCTCTTCAGCCAAACGATTCGCTGCTAAGTATGTTGGAATATCTTCCTTTTTCGAGATCGCAAAAATTTTCTCTAAACTTGTGTAAATCGTTTCAACCCGCTTCATCGCACGCTCACGGTTATAGCCGTATAATTCGTCAGCTACGTTAATTACACCACCGGCATTAATTACATAGTCCGGTGCATAGACAATACCCATTTCATGCAATACTTTACCGTGTCTAGATTCTGCCAGCTGATTATTCGCCGATCCTGCAATCACTTTTGCTTTTAATTGTGGAATCGTTACATCATTTACAATAGCGCCAAGTGCACATGGTGAGAAAATATCGACTTCCTGCTCGTAAATTGCATCCGGTGCAACTGCGACAGCATCAAAATTTGATACGACACGGTCAATCGCCTGCTGATTAATATCAGTTACGATCAATTTCGCGCCTTCTTTATGTAAATATTCACATAAAGTATATGCAACATTTCCAAGCCCTTGTACTGCTACTGTACGACCCGACAGTGAATCATCGCCAAACGCTTCCTTCGCTGCTGCTTTCATCCCTAAAAATACACCATATGCTGTAATTGGCGACGGATTGCCTGAGCTACCGAATGCTGGCGAAATACCTGTTACATAATTTGTCTCTTCGTGAATTAAATCCATATCGGCCACTGTCGTACCTACATCTTCTGCTGTAATGTAACGGCCGTTTAACCCTTGGATAAACCGCCCTAAAGCACGGAACATTTCTTCATTTTTATCTGTGAATGGGTCCCCGATAATTACGGTTTTACCACCGCCTAAATTTAAACCTGCCGCGGCATTTTTATATGTCATTCCACGGGCTAGACGAAGTGCATCTTCAATTGCCGCTTCCTCTGAGGCATAAGTCCACATCCGTGAACCTCCTAGAGCTGGACCTAATGTTGTATCATGAATTGCAATTACCGCTTTTAACCCCGATGCTTCATCTTGGCAAAAGACAACTTGCTCAAAATCATACTTCTGCATGTACTTGAAAATCTCCATAATACTCTACTCCTCCATTTAAGAAAGCGCTTACTTTCTCGTATATTATTGTTTTTTGTTAATTAAGATAATAAATACTTAAATTTGTATAATTTTATTATCGTTATTTTTACAATACTTATAATTTAAAAATGATGCAACTAGAAATCTCCAAATTTAATTAAATTAGAAAATTCGGACAATTTTGAGCATTTATGAGCGCTAAAAAAACAATATTTTCTATGAGACTTTTATTATGCTAACATAACATGTTGATGTAAATTCGACATATCTTTTAATTGAATTCGTTAATTTGGATTGATGTTATTGACATTCTTTTGTGTCATTGTAAAATTAAGTGAAACTTCAATAATAATGACATTAGCCTGATTATACGGTGGGCTGTGCAATCAGTCGGTAGGAGGTCTTTTAATGGCACGTATGGCTGCATTTATCGTTTTAGTTATTCCAGCAATTTTAATGGCTGCTGGTATTAAATTTATGCGCGATACTCTTTTTGGTATATTAATTTCACCATTTCCATGGATTTGGTTACAATTCATTGTAGGCGCCATCTTTTTTGCTGTAGCGTTTTTGTTTTTTGCAGGGTTTTTACTACATCGGGATCGCAAGAGCGGTAAAGTATCGGAGCGCTGGCAAAAATAATTGAGTATACGAAAAAGGTGCCTAGAAAATATTCTAGACACCTTTTTTACGTTGTTGAGCTTCTAGTACTTTATGTGGAAAATCGGTTATCCAGCCAATCACCGCTTGATGGGGAGTTTTTAAAAATGGTTCGTTCCCCCTAATTCCGTAAAATCGTATACCCATATTTGATGCTGTACACAATTCCAAGTACTGCATTTTATAGTATTTCCTATGTGCATGAATAGCATCAATATAATCGCATTTCCCTAATGAATTCCAATCGAACTTTTTCGTTATAATGATGGCCGTTTCAGCTTTCGGCAGGACTTCTTTCACTGATTTTAATAATGAATCATGAAATGACGAAAAATGACTGTTTGCCGGCAATTGTATATTATGTAGGAATGATTTTAGTACATTCTCTTTGGAAATAAGTGATTCTTTTAATTCTATGTTGAGTGATATATTTTCTTTATTTGCCCACTTCAGCACATCCTCAAAGGACATCATCCTCTCTTGAAGAAAGAACCGTTTAAAGCGGGGACCTAAATTGTATTTTACGAGCTCCTTGTAATCACACTGTGAAACAAGTCTATTCTTTCCTGCCAGCCTTTTCAAATCGAGATCATGGAACACAACTAAAATGCCGTCTTTTGAAATTTGTAAATCAAGTTCAATTCCATCTGCACCCAGATCTTTTGCCTTTTTAAATGCAGAGAAAGTATTTTCCAAATAAAAACTCGATGCACCACGATGAGCAAAAACAGGTATATCATTCATTATACATTCAGCTCTCCGTTTTCAATTAAAAATCTTCCATTGGTCATCGTCGATAAAAACGAAGACTTTTTACCAATTTGAATATACGTTCCGGGGTAAGCTTCTTTTTTCACTTCGATTTCTTCCTTTCCGACTTTACGCAAATCATTCATTAACTGCTTAATTTCCCGATCCAGCTCCATTGCCGTCGATTTATTATATTCAAGCTTCTGCTTTGTTTGCTCAAACACTGCAAGTTGTGGCTTCGTCAATTTCTGGACGACCGGCATTAGACGATTTATTTGGTTTTCCAACTGCAAGATATCCTCCTGCATCGTCTTCAGCAATGCGGCCTTCGATTGAATGAGCTCAAGCCCCTCTGCTTTATTTACGCCATTTATAATTAGTTCTGTTCTTCGTTCCAGTCGGTTTCCAGTAATGGCTGTAACGATTTTATTTTTGGCAATAGCTGTACCACCTATAATTTTACCTTTTCGTTCATCCACAAAAATCGACTGTGCTGTAATGATAGATCCTAAAGCATAAAACCCAATATTAACATCTTTCCCTGCTACCAGATGGGCTTCATTTACATGTTTTACGAATATACTGCCTCCTGCTTCAACACGGGTTTGACCTAATCCAAAAATGCCACCTCGTATAAAAACATCTCCATCTGTCGATTTAATGAGTTTCGCACCAGATACACCTTCTGGACCTTCAATCGAAATATCCCCTTTTGCAATGACAGAGTATCCTGGCTGAACCGTACCTCGTATAGAAATTGATCCATTAAAATCAATATTGCCAGTCTCAACGCTAACATCACCATTAATCGGTAAATGATGATTAACACTTATCATTCCTTTATGGTTTTCAAACACACCGCTAATTTTTGAAAGAAGAACTGTTTTTCCGTCTTCTTCCTTTTCATATGCTGATTTACGATCATATTTTAGTGGCAGATCGCGCCCCCATTGTGCAGGAATTGACTCTCCGTACACATTTATTCCAGGAGTACCGGGTTTGGCATGAATCTTTTCGCCTAACCATGTCCCTTGTTCAATTTCAAATATAAAATTCATATCGTAATAATCCGCTGTACCATCTTCTCGAATAACGGGTTTTCGATTAGGCAGCTGTAAATAGGTGATTTTTGCATCATCTCCTTTAATAGGAGGTGTTCCTTGGGCGATCATTATAGCCTTGCCACTTACGATTGATTCGATTTGAATATCGATAACACCATACCTAATATTATTTTGAGATAATATATTTTTTACATCATCCAGAAATAATTGTGGATTTACTCGAATGGACTCTACCGTTTCATAGACGAAAAGAGAAGCAGACATTTTATCTCGTGATACTTCAATCGTAATTGCTGGGAGCCAAGTACCTATTTCTACGGGGGTAGATGTAATCTCCATTAATACTTTTTTCAATACTGCGAAATTGGTTAATTTGATGCGAGGATTTAAACGTACAATCATATCAAAGTCTTTTAATAAAAAACCTGGTTGAATTGTTTTTATATATACTATTTCATTATTTACTGTAATCTCAAAAAAACTATTTTCAAAAATAACCACGAATATCAACCTCCGATACATTCAGTATATACAAAGATTTGATATTTGTTTAGTTAAAAATTTTCACAAAAAATGGTTTTTTAGCCTAGTTAAAAAGTTAATTATAAAGCATTATAATCAAAAGGTATTATTACCTATCTACTATTAATATAAAGTATGATGGTATTGTAACAAACTATGATATATTTCTGATACTCCATCTAAATAACGTTCATCATTAGTCTCTATTGCCTTGATAGTATTGTTAATAAGCATAATGTCTAGTTCAATAGACTCGTTAAGGACTTTATTTTTAACCCCCTTCAAAATTATGACATTTTTCAAACTATTTAGTTCATTTAAGTACTCCTGCATCTTCTCATTAGCCAATTTTAGTTCTGAATTGTTTAATGTCCCTAGTAATAATATATCACTATAACATTCTTCCCGTTGAGTCTGTAATCCTTCTATATAATTTCTTTTAACATCCGTTGTAAAATCCGCTGGTGCGGAAGCTGTCCTAAAATTAAAAGGAAATGTTAAAAGAAGAATGAATATGATTATAATAAGTACAAATATGGGCATTTTCAATCGCTTCATCTATCATCTCTCCTATAATCATTTTCTATCATTTTACCTAAGATTAATGTGAGAAATGTAAAATTAATGTTAAATTCACATAACAGATTGAAACACGATGAAATAAAAAAAGTGTCCAGTACAATTTCTGGACACAAAAAGTGAGTAATACCGAGCATGGTATTATTCTTTGAAAGGAGGTAAGGGAGACTTCTAGGCCTTACTTGCTTTAAATATTCCCCGACTTTTCCTGTCTTAAACTTAATCGATAAAAAAAACACCTCCATATTAGCATTTAAGCTGAAAATGAACGTGTTAAAATCTATTATATTACGAAGCTACCATTTCAATACGAATCTTGTCTGCGATCATAGCAATGAACTCCGAATTTGTCGGTTTTGACTTCATATGGTGTACCGTATAGCCAAATAGCTCTGAAATGTTCTCATAGCTGCCTCTGTTCCATGCTACTTCAATTGCATGACGGATAGCCCGTTCCACACGAGAAGGCGTTGTGCTGAATTTCTTGGCGATTTCCGGATACAGAATTTTCGTTACGGAACTTAATAATTCGATATCATTGTACACCATTTGAATTGCTTCACGTAAATAAGCATATCCTTTTATATGGGCAGGTACACCAATTTCTTTAATTATCCCTGTAATTGTTGTATCCAATAAACGCGTATCAATTTTTGTAGGTGTGTTTGTTGCTAAAATTGGTGTACGTTTTTCCTGTTCAAACTTTTTGCCAGCGCAATGTAGAATTTTGTGCACAAGCTGTTCAAATTCGAATGGTTTCAGCATAAAGTAAGATGCGCCAAAATTCACAGCCTGTTTCATAACATCCTCTTGTCCAAAAGCAGTAAGCATAATAACCTGAGTATTTAGATGACGTTCATCATTGTACATTTCTTCCAATACAGCTAGTCCATCTAAATGTGGCATAATGATATCCAGCAGCAGTACGTCGATTTTATGCTCTTCCAACATTTTAATGCACAATTTTCCATTTGAAGCAGTTGCCACAATTTCAATTTGCGGATGGTTCGCGAAATAAATCTCCATCATTTTTATTAATTCGCGATTATCATCAGCAATCGCAATTTTTACCTTTGTCAATCAAAATCCCCCTTTTATTTTGTCCAATTTCTCCTCTACAAAAACAAACTTTGCCGAGTTTATTAACAAATGCCCCTAATTATTTGTCATAAGAATATAACAAAAATGATCGACAGTTGATACCAATCCCTTTTGCATTGTCCTGTAGGGAAGTTTCGACAGAAATTCTTTAAATCCTTCTTCACACACAAAAATGAGTAACAAGTATTATGTTTTCTACCTTTATCGACAAGGAAATATATGGTTCTGTTTTTGTCGAATTATCTCTAAGTACTATTGTAATGAAAAAAGGAAAAAATGACTACACTTTATTAAAAGTGTAGTCATTTTTTTTTATTATGGACTCTTTTTTAACATTTCTATGACAAGAATTCCGGCACCCTTTGTAGGTTCTTCAATAAACATGTGCGTTACAGCTCCTACAAATTGATTGTCTTGAATAATCGGACTGCCACTCATCCCTTGAACAATACCGCCTGTTTTATCGATTAGACGCTCATCGACAACATGGAACGTAAAAGTATTATCCGTTTGTTTGTCAATTTTTATATCAAATAAATTGACCTCTTCACCGTCGATTGCTGTTAAGATTTGTGCTTTACCTTTTTTTAATTGATCGGCATGTATAATTTCAAGCGGTGGATGCAAACTGTCATGTAATGATTGTTCCCAATTTCCAAAAATACCGTATACATCATTACTGTTAACAGTTCCGAGTGGCGTTTGAGATTTATCTACAATTGAAATTTTGTAACCTGGTTGACCCGGAGTACTCTTTTTCACCTGTGAAATGGATGCTTCATAAATAGCACCTTCACTGAATTTTGGAGGAAGTTTCATCGTGGAGTCTACAATTTGATGGCCAAGTGCTCCGTATTCCATCGTTTCGGGATCGATATACGTGAGTGTTCCTACACCATCCGTTTCGCTTCTTAAAAATGGCTTTAAATGTACCAGTTCATGGGCAGATACACTTATTTCTCGCTGTTGCTTTCCATTTTCCAATGTTAGGGTAAACGATTCATCTTGACCGGATAAATCTTCTAGCTGGCTAATTGTTTCACCATTTAATTTTAAAACCCGCTCTCCCTTTTTCAGCCATTCACTACTTTCTAATAAAACATCCTGAGCAACTATAACATATGGCATTTGCAATTGTACTCCGATTGAATGCCCCATCGGAATTAAAGATTTCCCAAAAACCTGCATTGGCGACAATATTAAAAGCATTGCAACGAGTAACGACCATTTTTTTATCATCATTCACCTCCTCTATGCGCTTACTATGTGAAGAAACGAAGGAGTTATGAACGGAAAAATTTTGTTGATATGAGGAAAAATTAGAATGTATTCAATTACATTTAGCTTAACGAAGCGATTCCTCTAATAAACAAAACAGCAAAAGCCGCCTAAAAAATTTTTTTATTTTTAGACGGCTCTATAATTTATTATTTCATGGATTCTTTACGTTCATTTGCCATTTGTATTAGTTCTGAAGCATGTTGTAATGTAAGCTCTGTAATTTCAGAGCCACTCATCATGCGGCTAATTTCTTCAATGCGTTCTTTTTCTTCCATTTCAGAAAGTGTTGTAAAAGTACGATCATACTCAACTTGCTTCTTTATATAATAATGATGATCAGCCATTGCTGCTACTTGTGGTAAATGCGAAATACACAATACTTGAGAATTCACTGAAATCGCAGCAATCTTCTCGGCTATGGCTTGAGCGACTCGACCGCTTACACCAGTATCCACCTCATCAAAAATGATGGATGTAATGCCATTGGATGTTGAAAAAATTGTCTTTAAAGCAAGCATCATTCGTGAAAGCTCTCCACCTGATGCCACTTTAGGCAACGATTTTGGAGGTTCTCCGACATTTGTCGAAATATAGAATGCAACGAAATCTCTACCATTCGCATCGAATTGTGCCAATTGATTAAACTGAACGATAAACTGCGCTTTTTCCATATGCAGCATGCGTAATTCATTCATTATTGCTTCACTTAGCTTTACGGCATTTTCTTTTCGAATTGCAGTTAATTCTTTTGCCATTTTATTTAAGTTTTCTTCCATGCTCGCTAATAATTGCTCGTTTCGCTGCAATGTTTCGTCGCGGTTCATAAGCTGGCTAAGCTCTTCTTCAATTTTTTCGTAGTAGTTTAAAATTTCTTCTACAGTCGTACCATATTTACGTTTCATATTTTGATATAATGCAAGACGCTGTTCGACTTCATTTAAACGCTCGGCATCATATTCCAAATCATCGAGCACATTTTTAATTTGGTACGCGGCATCCTGAAGTGCATAAAAGCTTGTTGTAACAGCTTCGGAAGGCTCCTTAAAGTTCGAATCAAGATCTACAATATCTTCAAGTGCATTCATAGCATTACCGATAAAATCAAGACCATTCGCATCACCGGAAATTGCTTCATATGCCATGTTTGCCCGTTCAAAGATTTTATGGAAATTCATTAAACGAAGTCGTTCTTCGTTCAGCTCATCCTCTTCATCCTCTTTTAATGCAGCCTGCTCCAGCTCCTGAATTTGAAATTGATATAAGTCGATACGCTGTGCCATCCGCTGCTCGTCCATACTTAGCTCCGCAACTTCTTTTTTTAACTGACGGTACGCTTCATACGCTTCACTGTATTGTGCTTTTACAGAATGAAGTTCATGATGTGCAAAATGGTCCAATAAATGTATATGGAATTTCTCATCCATCAGCTCTTGATTTTCATGCTGTCCATGAATATCGATTAAACTACCACCAATATCACGTAAAACAGATAATGGAACAAGTTTGCCATTAACTCTGCAAATACTTTTTCCCGAATCATGTAAATCACGACGCAGTATGATGGTCCCTTCTTCTGCCTCTACCCCATGTTCCTCGAGTTTCATAAATATCGGATGTTGACTATTATTCACTTGGAATAGTCCACCCAACTCTGCTTTTTTTTCACCATGGCGAATAAATTCGGTTGATCCTCGACCACCGGCTAATATATTAACTGCATCAATAATAATTGATTTCCCGGCACCAGTTTCACCTGTTAATACAGTTAAACCTCCAGAAAAACTTACCGTTAAATCATCTATAATAGCAAAATTTCGAATACTTAATTCTCTTAACAAACCACTCCACCTCGGTTTACAGCATGTCTAATAATCGGTTTTTTATTTCTTCACGATCATTTTCTGTGCGGCACATAATTAAGATTGTATCATCACCACAGATTGTTCCTAAAATTTCCGTCCAATCTAAGTGATCCAATAAAGATCCGATTGCATTGGCATTTCCCGGCAATGTCTTCATTACTAAAAAATGTGAAGCTCCATCAATCGATACGAATGCATCTGACAATGATCGATGCAATTTTTGAATCGGATTGAATCTCTGATCGGCTGGTAAACTATATTTATAACGCCCGTCCTGCAGGGGAACTTTAACTAGATGCAATTCTTTAATATCACGGGATACGGTAGCTTGTGTAACATTGTAGCCCGCGTTTTTTAAATGATCGACTAAATCATCCTGTGTTTCAATTTCATTATTTGTAATAATATCGCGTATACGAATATGGCGCTGTCCTTTGTTCACAAAAGTCACCTCATTAAAATAGTTAAGAATATATGTATATTTACACTAACATTTGCATAAAAGAAATACAAGAAAAAATCGTACATATGTTCAATTCCCCTTTTTTTATCAACATTCATTCTATTTTATAAACTTGAAATAGGAAACGCTCTTCGTATAATTTGTGCAGACAAATTAACGAAAAGCGTGTGAGTTATCTTATATGTTTTTATTTCTTTTACGTTTCCGCCATACATAAACAATCAACGCAATTACTGCAAACAGGAACAGGAAAAACAGATAGAAACTATTGCTGTCAATCATGTTAGTTGTTAGTTTTTCTGTCAGGTTTTTATCGGTAACTTGCGCTTCATTTGTATGAACTCTGCCACCACTTCCGTTCACTGCAATATTGGCATTATCACCCAACATTTTCAAACTAGCTGCAAAATCCTTTGGCACATATTGGTCTGTGCTACTAACGACATCAAACACTACTAATGCAAAATCCTTATTCCAAGGGTTGTTTTGAATAAAGGCAAATTCTGATACATTGAAAAAACCATGCTCCGTTAAATCAGGAATATTATTATTGTAATGAACTGTCAATACTTCATCCTGTAACAGTTTATGCTGTTTTTTACCGCCTATAAAAATAACATGACTTTTTTCTAAAATGTCTTTTTTAATATCCTCTGTTCGGATTAGCGTAATTTCAGGTAACTTATTATTAATCGTAAGTGCCTCATAAACAGCTAATAAATCTGACCAGCGAAATTGATCGGGTACTACAATCGTGATTGGCTCATCAATTTTAGGGAATGGGAAGAAGCGGAATGTATATTGTGATACTTCCTGTTCCTTAACATTAAAGTTTAACGAGCTTACATCGGCAATATATACCCACTTGGCTTGATCTGACTGTATACATTCTTTACTTTCATGCAACCCATTTGCCATCAGTTGAATACGCATCAAGGTAGAATGTGTAAAAACAGCACTACTCATCGGTACTTCTACAAAAATATCGCCATTTTCATCTGACTTCACTTCATTTAAATTAATACTGTGTGGAACATCATTTATGAACAAAACTAATTCATGCTCATTGTTGGATTTATTGGTTAAAATAGACTCTGACACTTTTAAATGTAGTTGAATACTTGCCTTCATATCATTAAATGGATAATAAGGCATGTAGTAAAAATACATTTTTGAAGTTGTATTGCCAAAACCTAACGTCGTATTTGGGATCCCCATTTTTTTAAATGCTATCTTATTTTCCTGAACAGGTTGCTGTAGGATAGGCTGATTTACAATCTTAATTTGTTCTCCATGCAGCTGTTTAACGAATGAATCCTCGGTTAATACCTCTATTTTATTGAATTCCTCATCATCTTTACCTGTTATGACAAGTACATTTTTCACGGCAGATTGTTGCAGTGCCAATGTCTGTACCGATAAACTAAGACCATCTTCAGCATAGCTTTTGGTTACTAGCTCATTGAAGGTTGGGTTTTTAAACTCATCCTTCAATCCAATGAAAACCGTCGCATCTGTAATTGCCTTTACCTGTGATTCCTTTAAAAGTTTAACTTTGTTCGGAGTTGAACTATTTGAAAGGTAATTTGTCAGCTGTAAAGCGGCATTAAGTGTTTTCAACGTAGGCTCATCAGATACAACAATTTGTGTGTTTCGCGTATCCGTTCCGATAAAATAAGCTGGATATTGATTGAGATTTTGAAGTTCAGCGTCTAACTTTGCGCGAATATCTATAAACGAGGAAATTTGTAATGTTATCCAATTCCCACTTGTATTTTGATTAAGACAGATTCCTTCTTTTAAAATACCTACATATTTAATAGTAATTCTATGTTCACCTTTTTCCAGTGCATTCCCCACTAACGGGATAGTCATTTGCGATTGCATTTGGTCTAGACCAATCGTTTGGACTGGTATGCCATCAACCTCAACTGTTAATGAGGAAGGCGCAATCAGTAGGCGAGAATGATTAAAAAATAACTGTATTTTTTGCCCCTGCTCTTGTTGTGTTTCCAATAATTCGTAAACAAATTCAATTTCGCTTGATTCACCTTCTAATGTCACTTCTTCAGTGAATAAAGGGCTTCTTGTAGTTTCACGAACTTCTTCTGGCAGCATATTTAATTCGTTTGCGAATACTGCTGTTTGCCAAACAAGAAAAGCTATGAAGCTTATTAATATAATCGACAGATGCTTCATTTTACTTATCCCCCTTTACCGAAAACCGCTCTGTTTTATACCATTTGTGGTCTTCCTTTTTTAAAATGCGTTTAAATTCCAAAAATATAGAATAAACAACTAACATGATCCACATTTGCGAATACGAAAAATACATTGATACTACATATAATATATTCCGCCATGTAAGCTGATTCCGTTCAATGCTTAATGTTATCATGACTTCTGTTAAAAACAACAAAAAGGCGATAATCCAAAGGAAGATTGCTATATTACCGACAGATAAATTCAAATCAACGAAAAGATTGACGATAAAAATGATATTCGACATGATGACTCCAAAGAAAAATAAAAAATACGTAAAGAAGAAATAGAAAATATCAAACATAATCCGCTTTTGTTTTAAGCTGAATATTTTCCCAATAAACTTCAATACAACATATTGGTTACCACGAGCCCAGCGAATTCGCTGCTTCCACCAAACCCTCAACACTTCAGGCTCTTGTTCCCATGTAATGGCAGCAGGGAAAAATCTGATGTGATAGCCTAGATCATATACACGAATAGTCAACTCCGTATCTTCAGCCATCGCATTTGCATCCCATCCGCCAAGCTGCTCAATTACATTTCTTCTGATAGCAAAATTAGTACCTGGTATCGTAGCTACCCCAAACCAAAACCATCTCCCCGCCTGTGCCATCCATTGAAAACAGATAGTTTCGATATTGATAAAATGGGTTAACCAAGTATTATTTGCATTTATAACACGAAACTTTCCAACCATTGCAGCAGCTTTTTCGTCATTCACAAGTCCCATTACCAAATACCAGAGTGCATCCTTTTCAGGTGTATTGTCTGCATCATAAACTACAATAATATCATCTGAAGAGTTCTGCAAAGCATAGTTTAATGCGGTAGCTTTCCCGCGCCCTTTTAGTGGATCTTCGGTTTCAATAACCTTTAAATATTGAAAATCCTGTGCAAAAGACTCTCCGATCTCTTTTGTTTTATCAGTGCAATTATCACATATTAAAATAATTTGAAGACGATCCTTCGGGTAGTTGAGACGGACCATCGCTTTTAATGTTTGTGCGATAACCATTTCTTCGTTATGAGCAGGAATAAAAACCGAAACTTTAGGAACTTTTGGAAGTGAACGCATTTTTTTATCCCAAGTAGGGATTTGCTGTCGATAGCGTTTATAGTGCAAATAACCACCTTGCGCAAGAAACATATGGTAGAGCAACATAACCCAAATTAAAAACAGCGACATATAAAATAGGAAATTTGCCACTATGTTCTCTCCTCAAATAAATTTTTTCGATAGCGTAACCTTAAAAGGAATATATTAATTGTAAACAATAGAACAAATGCAACCGGTAAAAAAACAAGTACCCACAACACCATCTCCAATGGCCGTTCCTTAAATCTCCATTTCAGCTCGTCTATTATAGTCCATTCTGATTCTACTCGATAATCCCCATCCACATTATTGACTTCGAATTTATTGGTCTTTATGTGGAATGCTTCTCGATTAAAATCATACCAATACATCTCCGGTACGTTTTCCAATGTAGTAATTATGTCAGATAGTACGGATATACCATCATACATAGAAAAAGTTGTACTTAAAACTGTATTATTGACGAGTTCTAAATGATCTACCTCATTTTTCAAAATTAACAAAGGATCTTCATAATTATATTGCGGAGAACTTAAAGTAATAGGAAACAACTTTTGGCGATTTAATAGACTAGGGTTACTGATTACTAAAGGTGCTTGTGTATCAATAGAGTTATCATCAGATAGCGAAAGCTTACCAAAAAAAGTAGAGGTTTTCTGTGACATCTCGATATAGTGTGCCAGTGGGATATTGCTTTGATCATTATAAATTGCTGAGGGAATCAACTCTTCATTAATTAATACTTGGACCGCTGTTTCGAAATTATCATAAAATATTCGCTCACTATCTGTTCCATCTTCCTCGTAATCAATTGAATTACTAGTGATAATTACTGCTCCTTGCTGTTGAAGTTCCCGCAATAGTGAAACTAGCGGTTTTGCATCAATTAGGGATGCACTAGTACTTGTTTTTTCATCATAATAATTGGGTGACACATTTAGAAGGATAGGTACTCTTCTTTCAGTCAGTACATTTGCAACTTCAGCAAGTTTATCTACATTCGTCAACGGATTAATATGCTCAATAATGATAAACGATGGATGCTCATTATAAGCATTTGGATTACTAACCGAAGCTATTAATTCATTCAATAAAATTTGTGCTTCTAAATGATTATACTGTTCTAAAAACAACGACTGGTGCTCTTTATACTTCACAAGCAAAGGAACTATCTCATTGTAACCTTTTGCATATTTTAGTATTTGTGATTGCGGATCAATCTGTACATTCGAGAGCAATCTCAAATTTTTCATTGGCATTGTTGCGAGCGTATGAATAGGGATATTCTCTTTATTTATCCAATTGGGAAACTGTGGGGCAACTTTATAAAACTGACCGAGGGCAATTACTGGGCCAGCAAAAGCCTCTAACTTATTTATTATGGAACTATTTCCGGCTAGATCTGTACTTCCCTTATATCCTACTAATATATCGGATTGTATTTTTTTATTTGCTATCTCGTCAAAGGAATACATGATAACCTCATCAAAATGTCCCGTTAAATTTGCCTCTATATATCGTACCATTGTGAATTCCTGTTCAGTATTCGCCTCATATAAAAAAGTGACGGAAGAATATTCAAAATTAAATGCATCGACAGGAACGGCCATTATACTTAAAATCAATACGAGCGACGACATATAGACTAATACTTTACATCGCATAGAAGATAATCTCTCTTTCTAAATTGTTCATTAAAGTTTTATATTCAATATCCCCTGACTTACTACTACATTCTTCAAAGCTCATATGAAAAGTTAACGTCACTTTTTTACCATTTAATAACTCATGTTCCTGCAAGCCAATCGCTAAGTTATTTAAAATGATTTCAATTGAGGACTTTTTCGTTTCGATAAGCAAAAGTGCGAAACGATTGTCTGACACCCTAAATTTACTATCCGACGTTCGTACGATATCATTTACTCTTCTACCAATAGTTTTTAATAGATGCTGTACTTCCTTTTCACCATATACTTGCTGAAACTCTTCAAAATAATCAATTTGAAATAGTAGTAATGTAAATCTGCCTCCGTGACGTTTTATCCGGCTAAGTTCTCTCTTTACTTCCACTTCCATTCGCTGAGCTGAATCAAATGAAGTATCTAAATCGATGGATACAAATTGTTGAAGGTCTTTTTTCAGTTTCTCATTTACCTTCATTAACATTGTAATTTTTTCCTGAATGGACCCAGCAAGCAAAATACTTATAATTAAAATGACACCGAACTGAAGGAATTGATTAACTTTAATTGTTTGCCAGTTTCCAATTAACATTGTCGTTGACTGTAAAAGTAATATTGTCCCTGCTCCAAAAATTATAAAAAGACTAAACATAAGGCCGCCAAGTGTGCTTGTAAAAAGTGTCACGGCAATAACTATTACTAATAGAACGACAAGCAATAATTGTTCAAGTTCATTTGGGTCGATAATATATAAAAACAGCAATTGAATACAGACCAAACAAAACACTTGAATTAATAAATCATAATTTTTTTTATTTTTCATGGCCAGTACCTGCCTCTGCTAATAATGGTAGAATATTATCAAAAAAATGTGTTTGCCTAGTAAAAATATCTATATAGCCACCTTTATAATTGCTTACACTATCTTTTACTCTTAACTTCAGCATTTTTTCAAACAACTGTCGAGCTAATTCCTCTTCACCTGCCCGTTCCATCGCCATAAAGGCTAAGGCATACACAGCCGGTGATTCATAATTGACCGTAAACTTTTTCGTTTTAGCATTTATGCGTCCGTATAACTTGCCATGTTGAGATAGCATTTGCTTCGTAAAGCTTATTAGTTCATCATTTGGTGCATCGATAAATGTCCGATGGTAGGCAATATAATATTGATCGATTAAATTTACCTCTTCATCAAATTCATATCGTTTTTCTTTCGGAAAATATCTTTTGGCAAACCACCCATTCTGAATAGGTATTTGCTGTAATAAACTCATATTCCAGTCCATCTGCTTTTTGCTCAGTAAGTTTTCTTGTTGTAAAAAACGTAGAGCTGACGGCTTTAAATAGGACAATGTCAAAGAATCATTAGAAGATACACCGTCATAGAAATCCACTAAAGTACCGTTTTTTAATTGTAGTTTCACAATGCTATTTCCGATTGCAACTGCCATTTCTTTGTACTTTTTATTCCCCCACAAGTTGCCGGCCTCATTTAAACCCGTCATTATGCGAAAATCATCTATTAATGCATTTGTACCGAAATGCATCCCATCCTCATATCGCCAGGAAACGAGAGAATCCTTCGTCATAAAATATTCCGATAATATTCCTACCTGCTCGTCAAATCGCTGCTCATCCCCTATCAAAAGCAGATATTGCATCCATAGACCTATTGATTCAGACAAGTAAATTTCTTGTTGATCAGTTAAATCTGTTTGGAGCCACCCGTCCTTAATAAAGTACTTGTCAATAAACTGCGCATTTTCCTCCATTGGCTGAAAGGGAATTTCTTCTTTCTTCTCCTTTTGGCAATATGCGAGAAGAAGTACGAATATGATCACTGCAATTAATCTAAAAAAATTCGATACCACACTTAAGTCATCCTCTAGATTGTTATATTTTCTATAGATTATACTATATAATGCCAATAAATAGTTCAATAGAAATCGTTCTAAAGATAAATTAATGTGCTTTTGATTTTAATTAGTATTTTATGCCTAAAAACTCTCTTAATGCTAAATTATTCAAAAACATTTTTTACAGCAATTCAATTACCCATATTCAAAAAATAATAAAAAAAGCACAAAATAAGTCAAATCGACCCATTTTGTACTTTTCATTATTTTAAACTAGTATGTGCATCATTTACGACTTGATCAAAACTTGTAAATGCTTCTACTTCTTCACCATCATGAGGGTTATACAAATGGAATAAAAATTCGATATTGCCTTCCCCACCAGTTATCGGTGAGAATGATGCATCCTTAACCACAAAGCCATTTTCAGTCGCCATTTTAGCAGTTTCCTCTAATACAGCTAAGTGAACTTTAGGATCCCGGACAATTCCTTTTTTTCCTACGTTTTCTCTACCAGCTTCAAATTGCGGCTTTACAAGGGCCATTACATCGCCCCCTTGCATTAATACCGTTTTCAAAACAGGTAAAATAAGCGATAAGGAAATAAAGGAAACATCAATTGTTGCAAAATCCGGTAAGCCTTCTACTAAATCTTCCGGTTTTGTATAACGGAAATTCGTCTTTTCCATAACCGTTACACGTTCATCTGACCGAATTTTCCATGCTAGCTGATTCGAACCTACATCAAGTGCATAACAATGACGGGCACCGTTTTGTAAGGCGCAATCTGTAAAGCCGCCTGTTGACGAACCAATATCAAGCATAAGCTTGCCATCTACGGATAAATCAAAAATTTCAAGTGCCTTTTCAAGTTTTAATCCACCGCGTGATACATATTTTAATTGCGACCCTTTTACTTGCAGCGGGGCGTCAACCTCAATTTTCTCCCCTGCTTTGTCGATACGTACTTCATTGGAAAACACAAGTCCAGCCATGATTGAGCGCTTTGCCTTTTCTCGTGTTTCGCACAACCCGCGCTCTACAAGCATTACATCTACCCGTTCTTTTTTTTGCTTTGTCATTCTATATTAAACCCTATCCGACTGTTTATTCGGTACGAGCTGTGTAATGCGTTTTACCGCTTCTTCAGCCGTCACGTTAATTTCTTCTAATAATAGATCTACTTCACCATGTTCGATAAATTCGTCCGGAATACCGATACGTTCAATCTGCACATTTCGGTATTGCTTATCGAAGGCAAATTCTAATACTGCGCTACCAAATCCACCTTGCAACATCGTTTCTTCAATTGTTAAAATTGGTAGATTTGCCTGCATAATTTCATGCAGCATTGCTTCGTCCATAGGCTTGATAAAACGCGCATTGACAACTCGAACAGAAATGCCTTGCTCAGCCAATAATTCTGCCGCATGTAACGCCATTGGAATTGTTGTACCGAAAGTTAAAATAGCGGCATCTGATCCTTCACGCAATACTTCCCATGATCCAATCGGCAACGCTTTCATTTCCGCATCCATTTCTACTCCATAACCATTACCGCGAGGATAACGAAGAGCTATAGGCCCGTCATTATACTCTAGTGCTGTTTTCACCATATGTTGCCCTTCATTTTCATCCTTTGGCATCATTAATACGATGTTCGGGATATGACGTAAAAATGAAACATCAAATACACCCTGATGTGTTTCACCATCTGCTCCAACTAAGCCTGCACGGTCAATTCCGATAAATACGTTCAGGTTTGGACGGGCTATATCATGTAGGACCTGGTCATACGCACGCTGAAGGAACGTAGAATAAATCGATAAAAACGGTTTCATATGCTGTGTGGCAAGACCCGCAGCCATTGTCGTTGCATGCTGTTCGGCAATTCCGACATCATAGAAGCGATTCGGGAAGTCACGTTGAATCCCTTCAAGCTTTGATCCAACCGGCATTGCTGGTGTAATAGTCACAATGCGGTTATCCTCTTTCATGCATTTACGAACCGATTCCGCTACTAAACTACTCCATGCAGGACCTTTAGAGGCAGATTTTACGAATGCACCTGTTTCCATTTTATATGGACCAGTTCCGTGCCAAGTACCGACTGTATCATCTTCTGCAGGTTTGTAGCCTTTACCTTTTTTCGTAATGACATGCACAAGAACAGGACCTTGAACTTTCTTTGCATATTCTAAAGTTTTTTCTAATGCTTCAAAATCATGACCATCGATAGGACCTAAATATTTGAATCCTAATTCTTCAAAGAAAACACCTGAAACAACCAAATATTTCAAGCTATCTTTTACACGTTCTGCAGTCGCTGCCAATTTGCCTCCGACCATAGGAATTTTATTGATTAATGATTCCAAATCCTCTTTAGCACGAGAATATTCCTTTGCAGTACGAAGTCTGCCCAAAACGTCATGGAGTGCTCCGACGTTTGGTGCAATCGACATTTCATTATCGTTTAAAATGACAATCATATTTGTTTTTTCATGCCCAATATGGTTCAGTGCTTCTAGCGCCATACCACCTGTTAAAGCACCATCACCGATAATCGGAACAACAAAGTTTTTATCTCCTTTAATATCCCTAGCTGCTGCCATACCCATCGCTGCAGATAAAGATGTGGAGCTATGACCCGTCTCCCACATATCATGTTCACTTTCGACAAGCTTCGGAAAACCGCATAACCCTTTAAATTGACGTAAAGTGTCAAATTGGCTCGCCCGACCTGTTAAAATTTTGTGGACATATGCTTGGTGTCCAACATCCCATAAAAATTTATCCTTTGGACTATTAAAAGCTTTATGCAATGCAATCGTCAGCTCAACTACGCCTAAATTAGGGCCAATATGACCACCAGTTATTGAACATTTTTCGATTAGAAAAGCGCGAATTTCGCCTGCCAGCGCTTCTAGTTGCTTTTTATTCAAGTCTTTTAAAAAGGATGGACTAGAAATTTTAGTTAAATCCATCTCTACACGCACCTTTTCATCAGTTTATTTACCTTTGTGATTTTTCTATTATATCAATGTACAACCCAAGAAAAAAGTTTAACACATTTTAGTTATTACGTCTCACAATATATTGCGCAAATTGTTGAAGTAAGGAAGTATCAATGTCGATCTTTCTTAATGCTTCAATAGCCAGTTCATAGTGTTCATTAAGTTTGCTTTTTGCACCTTCTAACGTTAGTAATGCAGGGTATGTACTTTTCTCACTTACAATATCTTTACCTGCTGTTTTACCTAGCTGCTCTGAAGTTCCCTCAATATCTAAAATGTCATCCTGGATTTGGAACGCTAAACCAATATGGTGTGCATATTCGACTAAAGCTTGTCGGTCTGACTCACTAGCATCTGCTAAAACTGCACCCGATTCAATGCTGAAGCGTAATAATGTCCCTGTTTTATTTACATGAACTGTTTCGAGCTCCTGTAAATTTAATAGACATTTTTCGCCATCCATATCCAAAATCTGTCCGCCAACCATTCCTTCTGCACCTGCAGCAACACTTAATAAATTAATCAGTTCAATTCGTTTTTCTGCAGGAATATCGTTCAGTCGAGCAATGACACCAAATGCAATCGTATTTAATGCATCGCCAGCCAAAGTTGCTAATGCTTCTCCATACACAACATGGTTAGTAGGTTTACCACGACGTAGATCATCATCATCCATACAAGGCAAGTCATCATGAATTAAAGAGTACGTATGAATCATTTCAACCGCTGAGCCAACTGTATAGCTTGCTTCCAGTGGTTGATTATACATTTCACAAACCGCTGCAACAAATAATGGACGAATTCGTTTTCCGCCTGCTTTTAATGAGTAAAGCATTGATTCTTTTAAATGGGCAGGTGCCTGAATTTTTTCAACAAGCTCATACATCGTCGCTTCAATTTGTGGAATATTTTGAACAATAAATTGCTTTAACGCGTTTTCCATTAGTTAGTCTTCTCCATTTCCCTGTTGGAAAGCTTTCTTTTCACCATCTTCTCCAACGATTGAAATTAATTGCTGTTCTGCATTTTGAAGTGTGTCATGGCATAGCTTGGAAAGTTCCATACCTTTTTTATAAAGATCAATTGCTTCTTCTAAAGGTACGTCTCCTTGCTCAAGCTTGCGTACTACTTCTTCTAGTTCTGTCATTGCTGTCGCAAATGTTGGTTTTGTCACTTTGCTTCCCCTTCCTTATTCACATGCTTTTTTTCGACCTTTGCTTCTGCAAATCCGTCTTGAAACGTTACATGAAGAGTGTCGCCCTTTTCCAACTCATGAATTGATTTTACTACGTTTTCCTCTTTATATGCTACGCTAAAGCCCTTACTCATAAGCGCAAGTGGATTCAATGCCTCCAGCATGCGCAATTGGTTAGTAAAAGCCACTTTGCTTTGTGCTAACTGTTGCTGCATTCGTTGCGTCAATAGCTCTGTTCGATGGCTCAATTGCTGTTTCGCTGCCGATAACTGATGACTCGGCGAATGTAGCTTCATTTTACTGTCGATCGTTTGTAGCTTTGATATTTCATTCATCAAATATAGCTTTGTTGCATTTTGCAGTGCAGCATCCGTTTGCGCCAGCCTTTCAATAAAAGGACGATATAATCGCTCAGGTGTTGCAAGTGGATAGGAATTTTGCATTTTTGTTAATCGATTACGTTCAAAATTAAGACGGCTTGTCATCATTTGATAGAGAATTGATTGATGATGCAAAATTTGCTGATACAACTGCTGCTGATTAGGAACAGCCAATTCTGCTGCTGCTGTTGGTGTAGGCGCACGTAAATCCGCTACAAAATCCGCAATTGTCGTATCTGTTTCATGTCCTACAGCACTAATGATTGGGATGCGGCTTTCAAAGATGGCCCGCGCCACAATTTCTTCATTAAATGCCCACAAGTCCTCTATTGATCCACCACCACGTCCGACAATAAGAACATCACAAAGAGAATGCCGATTCGCCAAATAGATATTTTCTGTAATTTTTGGCGCTGCCCCAGCCCCTTGAACAAGCGTTGGGTAAATTAATATTTCCGCCTGTGGATAGCGTCGTTTAATCGTCGTACAAATGTCCCGAATGGCTGCACCAGTAGTAGCTGTTAAAACCCCGATAGTTTTTGGGTATTGTGGGATCGGTTGCTTAAAATTTTGATTGAACAACCCTTCCTTTTGAAGACGTTCCTTTAATTGGTTAAAGGCAACGAAAAGACCTCCAATTCCATCTGGCTCCATCGTTTGGGCATATAATTGATATACACCGCTTGCCTCATATACGTTGACATCCCCACGTATGAATACTTTCATACCCTCTTCAGGTTTAAACGAAAGTTTGGAAGCTTGTGTACGGAACATTGTGGATGTTATACGTGCACTATCGTCTTTTAACGTAAAATATATATGGCCTGAACTATGTACTTTTACATTCGAAAGCTCCCCCGTTACATACACATCACGTAAATGGGGATCGGCATCAAATTTTCGTTTAATATATTTCGTTAATGCTTTTACGGATAAATAAGAAGTCGAAGTCATATACGTACTGCTCCTTTACGATAGGATATTTCAATAATTTTGTTTTATTATGCCTTTTTTGGACAAAGTTTTTCGCAGAAATGAGTCTACAAAGTAACATTCAACTCATTATTATCTATAATTATTGCCTATTTAAGCGAAAAAACACGATTTTGATCTACGTCAAAATCGTGATTTTTGAAGTTAGATTATTCCGCTTGACGTTCTAACTCTTTTTCAGCTGCCTGCACCGTATTTTCCAATAGCATTGTAATTGTCATTGGACCTACACCGCCTGGCACTGGTGTAATATGAGAAGCGATTCCCTGAACATCATCAAAGTTCACGTCTCCGCATAGATGATTTTCTTCATCACGGTTAATCCCAACATCAATAATAACCGCGCCTTCTTTAATGTGCTCACTTGTAATAAAGTTCGCACGGCCAACTGCTGCGATTAAAATATCTGCTTGTTTCGTGAAAGATGGCAAGTCAGGTGTTTTTGAATGAGTATATGTAACGGTTGCATCTTTTTGTAGTAGTAGTTGTCCCATTGGCTTCCCAACGATATGGCTACGACCTACGATGACCGCATGCTTTCCGGCAACATCAATTCCGGAGTGTTCAAGTAATTTCATCACCCCGTAAGGTGTACATGGCAAGTATGTATCTTGTCCTAACATCATTTTCCCTACGCTAATCGGCGAGAAGCCGTCGACATCTTTTTCCGGGGAAATTGTTTGAATAACTTTATCTTCATCGATATGCTTCGGTAATGGGAGTTGAACAAGAATACCGTGAATATCTTTACGATTGTTTAATTCACGAATTTGTTGAAGTAAAGCTTGTTCGGAAATATCTTCTGGGAGTTTGATTAGGTCTGAAAACATACCAATTTGCTCACAAGACTTTTGCTTGTTGGCAACATATGTTTTCGAAGCCGGGTTATCCCCCACTAAAATAACTGCCAATCCAGGTGTTATCCCTTTTGCTTTAAGCACTTGGACACGTGCCGCAACTCCTGTGCGAATTTCCTGACCGATTTCTTTACCATTGATAATTATACTTGACATGTTGTTACTCCTTCCAGTGATCACGACAATTTGGAAGGTCACCAAAATTATTGATAACCAACCAATTTAAATCTCATATATTAATCTTTATAGATTTGAATACATTTATTGATTTATTGCTCAGTAAATTTCGAAAGTACACCATTGACGAACTTGCTTGATTTTTCATCACTGAATGTTTTGCAAAGTTCGATTGCTTCATTCATTACAACTTTATTTGGTGTTTCTGCCTCATACAATAATTCGTATACGGCTAAACGTAAAACAGTTCTCTCAATTTTTGGTAGACGGCTTATCGTCCATTTTTCCAGGTTTTTTTCTAGCGCTTGGTCAATTGCTTCCAAGTTTTCAGTTGTCCCACGAACTAATTGTTCCAAAAAGGCATTCGATTTTTGTTCTTCTTCAAGAACATGACCAATCGCCTCTTCTATTGAAAGTTCTGTGCTGTCTAACTGAAACAAAGCTTGCAACGCTTTTTGGCGCGCCTCTGTTCGTTTCATAAATTAAAGCTCTCCTTCATAAGTAGCATTACTTGTTATCATAGCATATTTTGCAAGGCATAGCACAGTTTGACGGAAATTTTTTGGCGGTAAAAAGAGATTTGTGTAAACTATCTTAAAATGGTGAAATTTGCGCTAAAAAAACGACATGTTTAAGTAAAACAACATGCCGTTCCTATACTTTATATACAAGATTTTAAATTACTAATTGTTCTGAAGCGGAATCATCAGTGTGCCTGTTTCGCGCTTGTCGTTTTCCGAACCCGGGAATTCAAATAGGTACGTAATTTGCTCCATCGATTCCTTTAGTACAAAGAACTGAAAATGCGCCATATTTTCCAGGAAATATCGGATGTCCTGCATCGCCATTAACTCCCCTACTTCTTCATAATGCGCTAATGCTTGTTTAAAGTAAGCTGTAATTAAGGTTAAATCCTCTTCATTTGCCGTACGAATATAATCTTTGCTCATGTTTATTAACTCCTCAACTAGACTATGACATATTATAGCATAATTCGGAAAAGGTATGAGACTGACAGCCTCCTATTTAAATGCTTGGGCAGCTTTTATTGCTTTATGCCAGCCGGTAAATAACTTTTCACGTTTTTCTTCATCCATTTTTGGTTCGAATTGACGATCTAGCTGTCTATGTTGTTGGACTTCGTCAGTATTTTCCCAGAACCCAACAGCTAAACCGGCTAAGTAGGCTGCACCAAGTGCGGTAGTCTCATTTATTGAAGGTCGCTCAACCGGCACGTTAAGTATATCGGATTGAAATTGCATTAAAAAGTCATTCATTACTGCGCCGCCATCTACTCGTAGCATTTTAAGTTTAATCATTGAATCGGATTCCATCGCCGATAGTACATCACGCGTTTGGTACGCTAGAGATTCCAATGTTGCACGAATAAAGTGCTCCTTCGATGTTCCACGAGTTAAACCAAATACAGCTCCGCGCACTTCGCTATCCCAATACGGGGTTCCCAATCCTACAAAAGCGGGTACGACATAGACACCTTCCGTATCTTCCACACGCTTGGCATATGCTTCGCTCTCAGCAGATTTCCTGAACATACGTAGACCATCGCGTAACCACTGGATAGCTGAACCTGCCACAAAAATACTTCCTTCCAGTGCATATGTTACTTTCCCGTCGTAGCCCCAAGCAATCGTAGTGAGCAGCCCATGCTCAGATTTCACCGCTTCTTCCCCGGTATTCATAAGCATAAAGCATCCAGTTCCGTATGTGTTTTTCACCATTCCCTTTTCGTAACAGGCCTGACCGAATAAAGCCGCCTGCTGATCACCCGCTATACCCGCAATGGGCACTTGATGACCGAAGAAGTGATTACCGGAAATTACTCCGTATACTTCAGAGGACGGTTTGACTTCAGGTAGCATCGATTGTGGTATACCTAATATTTCAAGAAGCTGTTCATCCCACTTCAGTTCATAAATATTGTACATTAACGTACGGGAAGCATTCGAGTAGTCGGTTACATGAACTGCACCTTCTGTAAGCTGCCATATAATCCATGTATCGATCGTTCCGAATAATAGGTCACCCGCTTCTGCTTTTTCCCTTGCACCTTCTACATTATCCAAAATCCATTTCACTTTTGTTCCGGAAAAATAAGCATCCAAAAGGAGTCCGGTCTTATCACGGAAAAGAGTATCGTGTCCGGCTTCTCTTAATTCATCGCAAATCCCAACAGTTTGGCGTGATTGCCACACGATCGCATTATAGACGGGTTCCCCTGTATGTTTATCCCATACAACAGTCGTCTCACGTTGGTTTGTAATGCCGACCCCTTCAATTTGGGTAGATTTTATATTGTTTTCGGAAAGCACTTTCGCAATTACAGCTAAGATTGAACTCCAGATTTCTTTTGCATTATGTTCAACCCATCCTGATTTCGGAAAGTACTGTCTGAATTCTTGTTGTGCTACATGAACAATATCTCCTTTTTTGTTGAATAAAATAGCACGCGAGCTTGTCGTACCCTGATCCAATGACATAATATATTTTTCCATCATGTAATCTCCTTTGTAGTGGATTTCGGTTGTGTAAGAAACGCTGCAATACAAATAACAATAAACAATGCAGCAAATACCCAAAATGTCACTGTACTTTCATTTAAAAAGAATTGTTTGTAAAATAATGCGCCTGTTGCCCCTCCTATAATCGGACCGATAATTGGTACGAAAGCATACGACCAATCTGAGTCTCTCTTATTTGGAATAGGCAGTAAAAAATGGGCAATACGTGGACCTAAATCGCGTGCCGGATTTATTGCATATCCAGTAGGTCCACCTAAACTCATACCAATAGCCATAACTATTATCCCTACAAGCAGTGGATTAATCCCATCTGCTAGTGAGTTGCCCCCGAGCGCCAAAATCCCTAACAATAAGATGAACGCGCCAATCATTTCCGTAACAGTATTTGATAAAGGGTGACGAATAGCGGGTATTGTTGCGAATACGGATAGCTTGGCATCCGCATCCTCTGTTTTTGACCAATGCGGCAAATATGCAAGGTACACAATTACTGCCCCAATGATAGCTCCTATTAATTGGGCAAGTATATACATCGGAACATCTATCCATGGTAATTCGCCAATTGTCGCGAACGCAATAGTTAATGCTGGATTTATATGAGCACCGCTAATCCCTCCAACAGTGTATGCTGCAATTGCCACAGCAAAACCCCAGGCAATCGTAATGAGGACCCAACCGCCATTTTCGGCTTTAGAAAATTTTAACAAAGAGCCGGCAACAACTCCACCACCTAATACAATTAATATCATCGTACCTACGAGTTCAGCTAAAAAAGTCGACATTCACTCCACCTCTATTTGTTGGATATTGTTACGTTTTTTAGTTCGTTTTCGAGTTGTTGTATTTGATATTGCTTTTGATTTTCTGTCCAGTTCAAATATTCGGCCATTTCATTTATTACGGTTTCTTTATACCGTCTTACCAAATCGATATTAAATAGAAGCGCACCTGTTCTGCGAATGAAGAAGTCTGTAGGAGTACATGCAAATTCCTCATTCATTGCATAATAAAGCTGACCATATACAATGGGCGGTAAATCTCCTTTAGCCTGTGAGATATAATGAAATACCTTGTCAACATTCGTTCCGTAAAACTTCGCTAAATAGCGGCTTTGATCTTCCGTTAAACCATATTGCTGTCCCGTTATAGTACGCTTACTGACAAACCGTTCAAAATATTTAGAGCCACTCATATCTCCGCCTGAAATAGGGAGGTTCTTTGTAATGGACTTCCCGTATGACTGCTGATATTCATCATTTAACTGTGAAACAACTAAGTCCACAATTTTTTCAGCCATTTTCCGGTAACCTGTCAGTTTCCCACCGGCAATTGTAATAAGCCCGCTTTCAGACTGCCATATTTCATCTTTCCTTGAAATTTCGGAAGGAGCTTTCCCTTCTTCATGAATAAGTGGTCGGACACCTGCCCAAGCGGACTCTATTTTTTCTTCAGTTATTTGCAATTGAGGGAACATATAATGAATCGCATCCAAAATATATTGACGGTCTTCTTTTGTAATATCCATATCTTTTGGATCACCATCATAAAAAGTATCCGTTGTCCCTACATAAGTTTTTCCATCACGAGGAATCGCAAAAATCATTCTTCCGTCTTTTTCCGTATCAAAATAAATGGCCTGCTGTAATGGGAAATCTTCCTCGTCAAAAACAAGATGGACACCTTTTGATAAAATAAGGTGTTTATTATTGAACTCTCCATCTAATTTTCGTACGTCATCCACCCAAGGACCGGCTGCATTTACTACCTTCTTTGCTTTAATAGCATAATGTTCACCCGTTAATTGGTCTTCTACCTTTACTGTGGAGAAGGCTAAATTAGTTGATTCAAATCCAACCACTTTCAAATAATTCATTGCCATTGCTCCATTAGCGGCTGCCGCCTTCATCACTTCAATTGTAAGCCGGGAATCGTCTGTTCGATATTCCACATAGACACCACCTCCAAGTAAACCATCTTTTTTAATAAGTGGTTCGCGGGCAATAGTCTCATCTGCAGAAAGCATAAATCTTCTTTCATCTTTTTTAACGCTCGCTAAAATATCGTATACTTTCAAACCAAGCGCCGTTGAGAATGTACCGAACGTCCCACCTTTGTGAAACGGCAGCAGCATCCATACAGGTGTCGTCACATGAGGACCATTTTCATATACAATTGCCCTTTCACGTCCTAGTTGTGCCACTTCTTTAATTTCAAATTGCTTCAAATAGCGCAATCCCCCATGTACAAGCTTCGTTGAACGGCTACTCGTTCCTTCTGCAAAATCCTGCATTTCTGCCAATCCTACCTTCAATCCTCGTGTTGCAGCATCAAGCGCAATACCTGCTCCTGTAATGCCGCCTCCTATCACAAAAAGATCAAACGTTTCTTCTTGGAATACTTTCTTCATTCGTTCTCTAGCTGTTGCTGAAAAGTTTCCCATTTAACGTTTCCTCCTAACTATACAAAACTGTAATTCTATACCCTATTTTTACCCTGTCCCTACACATAAATTCATAAAAGCAGGAAAAAATGAGTTCAACAATGCATATTTGGACTTACACAACAAAAAACCGAGCTTCATTGGAAAATAAGCTCGGTCACTTGGTTCATATTATTATTCTGCGTCTTTTGTATTTTCGAACTGAACACCCGTAATATGGATATTCACTTCACTCGTTTCAATAGCTGTCATATTTAGAATAGCTTGACGAATCGTTGTTTGTACATCTTTTGCTACTTTTGGAATCGCAAAGCCATATTTAACCGTGCAGAAGACATCGATAACAATATTACCCTCTTCTGACATAGCCGATTTAATCCCTTTAGAATGTACTTTTTTACCGAAACGCTCGGCAACACCTGATGCAAAATTTCCGCGTGTTGCTGCGATTCCTTCTACTTCCGTTGCAGCTATACCTGCAATTACTTCAATTACTTCTGGCGCTACTTCAATCTTTCCTAGCTCTTCTTTGCCAACTGGTGTAGGTTGAACAAATGCTACATGTTGTTTCTCAGCCATTTGCGATACATCCTCTCTTATGTAAACTAATGGATTTCTAACGCTTTTACTTTAAATCCTTATGTTCAGTATACTACAATTATACACTTCATGTAGAATGGATACGCCACTTTTCTAACAGGAATGTTTATTCTCAGTCATTCCAAACAAATTGCCCATGGTTTGGATCTACTAGTTTAACGTCGTACTCCTCACAATAATGCTTTGCAGCAAATAATATATCCTGTCTCACTCTCAACATAATCTCCGAGTCATTCGTATCGACAAAATAACGGATAAGAATACGACAACTATTTGGCCTAAGCTCATCCATTGCTACATGGATGACATTTTTTGACGTCTTCGGATGCAGTGAAATCTGCTTACGTAATCTTTCAATAAACTTAACAATCGTCTCCTCGCTATTGTCATTTGAAAGGAACAAGTAATGCTCTACTTTTCGCTGTGTACGCTTTGATAAATTGTATATAGGGCGATTCACCAAATACGAGTTCGGTACATAGACCAGACCTTTATCGGACGTTTGGATAAGGGTACTTCGTAAATTAATATCTTCAATAGTCCCATCAATTTTTTCATCACTGGACATTATCCAATCGCCAACTTGAAATGGTTTATCAAGTGCAACACTCATCCCGCCAAAAATATGAGCCAGTGTATCACGAATACCAAAAGCCAGCGCTACCCCGGTTAATCCAAGTGCTGTTAAAAACCCATTTAAATTAAAATTCCACAATGAAGCAATTGTAAACATTGCAATAGTCATAACAGCAACTTTACTAATCCGCAAGAAAAATGGTGTTAAAATATCCTGGTCTTTCCCCGTTTCAAAACGATGTGGATTTTTCAAATAAAAACTCAACACATCATAAAGTGCATTAAATGCAAAAAATACATAAACCGAATCAATATAAATACTTAGCTTTTCATTGTCAAATAGCCATACTTCCACTAAAAGCGATATTGCTATTACAATTAAACTGAAAATAAGCGCATTACGTAATGATGGATATACGCTCTTTGCAATATCACTCATTACCGGATGACCTTTTTTATTTAACAAATCCGCTATTTTAAATAGAAGCGGGCGAATAATTAATCGGATGATAAGTATACCAACGATTAAAATCGCAGCAGCAGCTAATGCATCTGGTAATGTAGGTACAGTAACAGATGGTATTAACCATTTAATCGATTCCCACATAATTTCACCTTCTTTACAACGTTAAATCAAAATCATACCATGTAGTGAAATGGTTTGACTAATACAATAAGATTTCCGGAATTTTTAGTCTTTTCTCGTTTTATATCTTGATTATCGGTTCATAAATTCGTATTATTTCCTTACAAACAATATGCACAACTATTCAGCATTAAAACGGAGGTATCGTAATGAAATCAATAAAGGAACAGTTTTTACAGTTAGAACAACAGCTCATGCTTTACCGTAAACATGATTTTATAGCTTTTTTAAGCGAAGATTTCAAAGAATTTGGTTCCTCTGGCGGCATTATGGATAAAAAATTTCTACTTGAAAATGTAACCGAACAAGGAATTAACGAAATCTATTATGACGTCACTGACTTTGAAGCGCTACTACTTACGGACGATATTGTACAAACAAGGTTCATCACAACAAATTTAACTAATGGTAAACAACAAAATCGAAGCTCACTTTGGCGCAACGAAAACGGAACATGGCGTATATTTTTTCACCAAGGTACACCGGCGGCAAATTAAAAAGCTACTCCCAGTCGAGAGCAGCCCATTTATTAAGACTTTTTTAATACTTCCTTATATTGATGTGTAGTCCGTATTTCAATAGTAAGCGTGTTTTTCGAATAAAAGGTTCTAATTAAAAACGGCGCCCCGCTATTATTTTGGAATTTAAAATCCAATGTGTCATATGAAACCGTTGCGTCTCTACCGGTTGGAACATAGCCGATGTTTAGAGAATGATGGTGTCTTTCTTTCATTTTAACTCCAAGTTGATCCACCGCATTAAATAAAGTAGATGACGTTTGGCAAATCCCTCCGCCTATACCCATTACAAGCTGCTTATTAATAATTTCCGGAGCCGGTTGGTAGCCTTTTGACACCGATCGTTCACCAACCATTGTATTGAATGAGAAGGTGTCCCCATCCCCTACTATTATGTTATTGAGCGCATTTGCGGAAAGCTCGATATTTCTGCTTCTCCCTGTTTCAGACGAGGAGAAATATGTTGTAAATGAAGCAACAGTAACATCATTCATTGAGGGAATGTCCTCAGCGTTATAATTACTCTCTAGCAAATATAAGGGCAAAAAAATATCTTCACCTTTATATGAAGAAGCAATTATTTTTTCCACTAATTCACTTTCCTTTAAAAGGATTCCGGGATTCCCTTTGACAATATCACCGTTAACGTCCACTCTATCCAATTCCATTTTTTGATCATATCCAGGGATATCCTTTGTACCTCTAGCCAACTTCCTTGCTATTTCTTCAACTTTTGTTTGGTACAATTTATCATCCACCCCGAAACCAAGCAATTGAGGCGAAAAGGATTTTACAATTTGTAAAGTTCTTGGATCAATTAAGGTAATCACGACGGGATAGATGAATTGTTGTTCTGCCACGGCGGTTTCAGAAGTAGATAACTGGAAATCAGTTACTACGTCCAAAACTTGTTCATTTTTTTCATTATCTCCCTTATCCTTTGTCTGCAAATTCGGTTGGCAACCCGATAAAATGCTTACACTTATAAAAAAGTAAATAATCCATTTTTTCATTTTATTTCCCCTATCTATAAAAGCAAAGATTGTCTAGTCTATTCAGAAATTTTCTTTTAGTACCGTTACTTTTATAGGTAAGGAAGGGGATAAATAATAAGTATTATGAACTTCCACCGCTTTATTTTTTCGCTTCCTTCGCTTCTTTTTCCCATTTAGTAAGGGCAGGATAAGGATCAAACGCCCACTCTGTCCGCCCATTGAATTTATAAATTCCATAATGGAGATGCGGAGGAAATTTCCCTGCTGTACCTTCTTTTCCGTACCCAGTACTTCCAACATATCCTATAACTTGTCCAGTTTTTACAATATCACCTTCCTGTAAGCCTTTTTCAAAAGAGCCTAGGTGTGCATAGTAGTGATATGAATTATGATTATCTCGAATTCCAATACGCCATCCTCCAAATTGATTCCATCCCATCACTTCCACTACACCATAGGAAGCAGAAAGTACAGGTGTATTGTAAGGCGCGAATATATCCGTTCCTTCATGATTTCGCCTTCCACCCCATCCTCTATTGGCTCCCCATGTACCTCTATAACTATATTGTGCTCCAAGCATAATCGGAAACGTATGCTGATCAAGTTCAATTGTTCTAAACTTCTCATACAATTTCGCCAACACAACGATTTGATTGACCGATATTTCGTTTTTATAGTAATCCCATAAAGCTAATTTAAAATTATCCTCACCGTAGCCATACTGTCTTAAATAATTGGCCATCGATAGCAATACATCCTCATCGTTCTGTTTATCCGCAATTCCATCACCATCACCGTCAATTCCCAACCCTTTAAAATAGGCAATGGATAGTGGCGATATATCATTTTCGGCTGGATTTAAGGCTCCTGACCAAAATTCATCCGAAAATTGAATAGCAATGACCGATTCGCGTTTCGGTATATCCGTTCGAACTTCCTGGATATTGCGCTCAAATTGGTCAACTGCCGCTAAATAATACCATGGCATCAATACATTTTCGTGCTTCATATAATAACTCATTCTTTTTTGCACCAATTCCTCTTTTGTCGGTGGATTTTCAGCCTCGGAAGACGCTTGTGCAATTGGTGTAAAAGTCCATAAGATTGCGGTCGTGATAATCATTGCAAGTCGGTACATATTTCCCTCACTCCTCTACAATATGGTGCTTTGCTTCATTTTGTAAATGAAGCATTTGGGAAATCGTAATAAATTTATATCCGTTTTTTTTTAGTTCAGGCAAGATTTTCTCTAATGATTTTACCGTCTGCTCCCGATTCCCTCCACCATCATGAAACAATATGACATCGCCATTCTTTAGTCCTTTTAACACGGTGTTGACGATTTTATTAACACCTGGCTCTTTCCAGTCTTCTGTATCCTGATGCCAGGACCACATCACAATCTTATAGCCGTTTTTTACGACTTCATTTACGATATCCTCCGTATAGTAGCCTTCAACTGGTCTAAATAAATATGGCTTTTCCCCCGTAATACTAAAAATAACATCCGATGTTTGATTAATTTCTTCTACAATGCGGGAAACTGATTTTGAATTCGGATGGGTATATGTGTGATTTGCAATTTCATGTCCTTCTTCAGACATACGAAGCACAACTTCGGGAGTTTTTTCAGCGTGCTGTCCCACGATGAAAAAAGTTCCCTTTGCTTCATATTGTTCGAGCAAATCCAAGATCTGCTCTGTATACTTTGGGTGCGGCCCATCATCAAATGTAAGTGCAACAACTTTTTCATCTGTTTTTATATCCCAAATAATATGTCCGGTCTCCTCATAATACTGGCGTCCTTTTTCTAAAGATTTTGCATTCGTTGCCCCGAGACTATGGAAAACATAGAATGCCGCAAATAAAAATAAAAGGACTAAAAATGTAATAAACACAATTCTTTTAATTCTTTTTCTTGACACATTATCACTTCCTTTATTAATTTACTCTTTGTTAGTATTTAGAGAAACGTAAAAAAAATGTACTCAATTTAAAGTGAATTAAATCCAATTAAATAATGGTAAAAAATTGTATTTCAAAAACAAAAAAAGCGCTGTTTCATAAAGAAACAACACTTTTCATAAATTTAGTGTGGTAAATAAGCTAACTGTAATACAAATAAAATCGCAAATATATAAACAAGTGGATGTACTGCACGTCCACGACCTTTAATTAGCATAATAAGTGGATAACTGATAAATCCTAAAGCAATCCCTGTAGAAATACTTGAAGTTAACGGCATCGATAAAATAACTAAAAACGCAGGAAATGCATCTTCTATTTCATCCCAATTTATATGCTTAACAACACTAATCATTAGACTTCCTACAATAATCAGCGCCGGTGACGTAATTGCTGCTACACCAGATAAGGAACTGACAAGTGGACCGAAAAATGAAGCGAAGATAAACAGTACAGCGACCGTTAAAGCAGTTAAACCTGTACGACCACCTACCGCTACACCAGAGCCTGATTCTAAGTACGCTGTTGATGGACTTGTCCCGAACATCGCACCAGCAGTGGTTGCAAGTGAATCGGAAATAAGTGCTTTACGTGCACGAGGTAATTTTCCATCCTTCAATAATCCTGCCTGCTTTGATACGCCGATTAATGTACCTGTCGTATCAAATAATGTAACTAAAATGAATGAAAAAATAACGCCGTATAAACCGTATTCAATCACTTCCGATATCGCAGTGATTGGATTGAATACAATCAAGCCTTCCGGTAAATGCGGAAGCGCCACTACTTTATCGATTGAAAGTTGTCCTGTGAACATCGCAATAACTGCGGTCACAACCATACCGATAAAAATTGCCCCGTTTACTTTACGTGCCATTAATGAGACTGTTATGAATAGCCCGATAAACGTAAGTAATGGTGCCGGTTCTGTAATATCTCCAAACTTGACTAAATTGGATGTATCCGCCACGACAATTTCAGACATACGAAGCCCGATGAAAGCAATAAATAAGCCAATCCCTGCTGTAATCGCCAATTTAAGGTTTTCCGGAATGGCTTTTATCAGCTTCTCACGGAATGGAGTTAAGCTAATAATAATAAATAAAATACCAGCAATAAATACTGCTGAAAAGGCAGTAGTATACGTAATCTCACCATTTGAGGCTAATACAACAGTATAAGTAAAATATGCGTTTAATCCCATACCCGGTGCAACGGCAATCGGATAGTTCGCACAAAGCGCCATCCAGCCTGTCCCGATAACTGCTGCGATAATTGTTGCCATAAATACTTGATCAACCGGAACTCCAGCAAATGATAAAATAATTGGATTGACGATAATGACATATGCCATCGTTAAGAACGTTGTCAGTCCAGCAAACAATTCACGCCTTACGGTAGTCCCATTTTCTTTCAATTGAAACATTTGCATAACCTTCTTTCAAACACGAACATTTTTAAACAACTCATATATAATATTCGTTTATAGAACTAATTGCAATCTTTTAACATAAATTTAGATAAAGTCTTAATTTTCTGCATTGTCAGAATTACACCTCGTTATTTGCATACCATTTTAATAAACTGTATATAAGCATTGTCTCCGCTTATCTATTTATCCATTCATATCTTTTTAAAGCGAATTATGAATTACATCATTATAATTTATTCCCCAATACCTACAAGTAAAATCATCAACTTTTTTCCTGTCAAACCTCTACGTTTTAATAACGCATTGAGTTTCTACTATTATTTTTGCGTTAAATTAAGATGATTCGAGACGGATAACTACTTGTCTCCTTGTCTAATCAAATTTCACTGTGCATGAATAAGTGTAAATGTATCCGCGGTATGATAATGTTAACCCAACTAAATGAGGTGTTAACTTGGATGAAATTGAAAGAAGGAAATGTTTAGACGATATACGACTCCATAAAGTACGCACCAAAAAATTACGGATTTTAATCGCTAATACCGTTGATGCTGACGTTAAAAAGCACTTAACTAAAGGATTGATTTGGCATATCAAGTCCAAACGAAAGTTAAAGCAAATGTTAATCGACGACATCGAGGAGCATTGATCGGCTAGTTTTAAAAAACTGTAGCGAAATTTTATAGGGGATGCGTCAGTTTTCCGTAATGCTGTATCCTGGGTAATAATTGTCTGTCCATGATCGTCTACTTTCACTTAACGAGCATTTGTCGGTGAATTTTCTATATAAAAACCGTGGATTTCTTTTTTGACAAGAAAAACCCCCTAACAATTTCTTGTTAGAGGGTACAAATTTATGGCATTCCGATATTTCTAAATCCGTAAGACAACCTAATATCCTTCCCGCTCAATGAACGATTAGAATAGCGTCATATCCACGATTAAGCCTTCACATTCACGCCTAAAATATCATTCTCTTCAAGGAACTTCGTGTTGAATTTCGCTGATTTGAATACGTCGTTGTTCATTAAAGCTTGGTGGAATGGAATTGTAGTGTTAATTCCAGGTCCAGCTACTTCGAACTCTGATAAAGCACGATCCATTTTGGCGATTGCTTCCTCACGCGTGTCAGCATGTACAATCAGTTTTGCTACCATTGAATCGTAATATGGTGGGATTGTATAGCCTGCATATACAGCAGAATCAATACGAACCCCATATCCGCCTGGTACAACATAAGTTTCTACCGTACCTGCTGAAGGCATGAAGTTTTTGTATGCATTTTCAGCGTTAATACGACACTCAATTGCCCAACCGTTGATTTTAATATCTTCTTGCTTGAATGGCAGTTTTTCACCAGAAGCAATTTTTAATTGTTGCTGAACTAAGTCAACACCTGTGATCATTTCTGTTACAGGATGCTCTACTTGGATACGAGTGTTCATTTCCATGAAGTAGAATTTATCTTCCTGATAATCATAAATGAACTCAATTGTACCTGCACCTTCATAGTTACAAGCAAGCGCTGCTTTCACAGCTGCTTCACCCATTTGTGCACGACGCTCTTCAGAAAGTGCCGGTGATGGCGCTTCCTCAACTAGCTTTTGCATACGGCGTTGTACCGTACAGTCACGCTCACCAAGGTGAACAACATTGCCAAAACTATCTGCAAGCACTTGAATTTCACAGTGACGGAAATACTCAATGAACTTTTCCAAGTAAACACCAGGGTTGCCGAATGCAGCCGCAGCTTCTTTTTGAGTAATCTCAATACCTTTTACAAGATCCTCTTCAGTGCGTGCTACACGGATTCCTTTACCGCCACCACCAGCAGTTGCTTTAATGATGACTGGGTAACCGATTTTCGCCGCCCATTGTTTACCTGTTTCGATATCCGGTACAATACCAGTACCAGGAACTAAAGGAACGTTTGCCGCTTCCATTGTGTCACGTGCAACGTCTTTAATCCCCATAATTTTAATCGCATCCGAAGAAGGACCGATAAATTTAATACCCGCGTTTTCACAAGCCTCTGCAAATGCTGCGTTTTCCGCCAGGAAGCCATATCCAGGATGGATTCCGTCAGCACCTGTTTTTTGTGCTACCCCTAAAACAGCCGGGAAACTTAAATACGAATCTTTCGATAATTTAGGACCGATGCAGTATGCTTCATCCGCTAACTTTACGTGTAACGCATCTGCGTCAGCTTCTGAATATACTGCAACAGTTTGAATACCAAGCTCTTTACATGCACGGATAATACGTACCGCAATTTCGCCACGGTTTGCGATTAATACTTTTTTCATTGATAGTTACGCTCCTTATTCAGCTTTTACTAGGAATAAAGGTTGACCATACTCTACTAATTGGCCATCTTGTACTAAAATTTCTACAATTTCACCTTTAATTTCAGCTTCGATTTCGTTGAATAACTTCATTGCTTCTACGATACATACGATTGATTCATCGCCTACTTTGTCGCCTACTTTTACGTAAGGTGCTGCTTCAGGGTTTGGAGATTGATAGAAAGTTCCGACCATTGGAGAAGTGATTTTATGTAAATCAGCTGCGTTTTCCACTGGTGCTGGAGTTTCTACTTTAGGAGCCGGTGCTGGGATTGATGCTACCGCTGTTGGAGTTGGTGCTGCAACTTGCGCTACTGGTGCCTCCTCTACTTTTTTAGGAGCTACTACTTCTGTTACACCATTCTTTTTCTTTAATTTAACCTTTGCGCCGTCCGCTTCATAAACAAACTCGTCGATAGATGATGCGTCTACTAATTTAATAATTTCTCGGATTTCTTGAACTTTGAACATTCTTAACTCTCCCTTTAAAAAAGTAATAACAATACAAACCCTATTTTATAATTTTTCCGACTATTTTGAAATACTTTATTTTAAATTACATAAAAATAGGCATAAAACAGAACAAATGTATATTAAAACAAAGAAATAAATAACCATCTGCTATATAACACAGCTTTGTAATTTACATTAATAGGACGATCAATTAATTAAAAGGTTCAAACTTTACCTGTACATTTACATAGTCATTAAATTCAGAACGTACGATGTACATAATTTCACTCGCCTGCTGTTTTGAAATCTCATCAGACATAACTGTTACCATTACTTTTTCTTCGTCAATCCGAACAAGTGCATCGGAATATCCGATTGATTTAATAAGCATTTCCAACATTGCCTCTGAAGACTCTAACTTAATAAGCTCATCCATTTCATTGAATGCCGTATTCTTTTCTTCCGCGCTGTATTCATCAGATGCAATTTTTTGTGTTAATTGCGCTTTCAATTGGCTTCGTTTGTTTGCTTGCTCTAGGCGCACTTCCTGGAATAAATCACTTTCTGAATTAACTGGTTGAGTTAGCTCTTTGTTAACACCTAAAATATCCGTTTCATTAATAGCTTCATCAGAAAAAATAGTTAAGATATTCGGTGTATTGTCTTCAAAAATGTAGAATACAGAAATTACCGCAACTAGGCTTACTAATGTTAAAAACCATACTGTTCGCTTTTTCACTTTCACTTATTTTCCTCCTTAATTTGCATTGGTACCACTTGAATACGATGCGCCGGAATTTGAAGAACATGCCCCACTGTTTCCTTTAGCATGATTTTCACGTCGGCCCTGTTTGCTCCTTGTGCCACAATAATGACACCTGATAGTTTCTCTTGTTGTGTCACAGCTAAAAACTGTTGTTCCTTTTGTTGATCATAGTGAAAATAAACCTGTACTTGTCCGACTGAATCAATTTCACTTAATAAATTTGCGAGCTGTTCTTCATTTGAGCGATTTTTTTCCCCTTTCTCTGATTGTGGTAGAAGAAAGAATAAACAAAGAATAAATACAACGGCAATGAAGATTAAAATGATAGGACGATTCGCTTGTTTCTTTTCCACATTATTAAGCGTATGCGCCCCCTTCTCTACTAGATTTCAACATAATGTATGAACGAATGAACTCGGTTATGCAAAGAATGAAAGAATTGTGCTTGTCACAAATAAATATAGGGCAAGCTTCACATAGACTTGCCATTGCTTTTCATCTGCAAACACAAGCAAACTGCTCCCCAGCAAAATAAATAGAAATAATTGAATCACGTTTTTCCTCCCATGGACATCTGCATAAAGAAAATAAATAATAGCACGATAAACATAATGGCAAAGCCGAGCAAAAATGCGACTGCACATAAAACAAACAGCGTCTTTCCGACATCATCAAATAAACTGCTTAATCGCATATTTGTAAAAGGCTCGGTAACTGCGCCCATCACCTTAAATAGCAGGGCATGTAAGAGCAATACGGTTGCAGGATAAAAGGCTGCCCCCCAAACGATTGTTAAAAAGGAGAGTCCAATAAAAGTCGAAACAGTTGATTGGGTTTTTTGGAAAAAGGACAATCCTTCAACAATAAGACTTCCGATTAAAGGGATATTTTGTTCTATTAATTTTTTTATAGGAGATTTTAATGCATCGTTTAATTGGATAAATGCAATGCCGGATAATGTAAGAATAGATGTGAGTGCCACGACAGAAGCAATCATGACGCTCAATATGGAAGAGCGAATAAGGTCTGCAGCTTTAGTAAAGGAAATTGCCGGATATATTTTCGTACATACATCGAAAACTAGGGCGAGGACAAGAGCTGGTATTAAAATGTTCGTACTGACAAATAAAATAATTTGAACAAATATAATAATAATAGGATTCCAGGCGATTGCTGTAAAAACTGTTTGAATCGTCAACAGCATGAACGTCATAATCGGTAATATAGCCATGAAAAAATTTTGAAGCAATGCGATTAATTCATATAGTACGACAAAAGCATCGACTACATTTTGCGCAAATACTACAATAAAAAGCAGGATAAATAACTGCTCTATTAACACGACTTCACTCGGTACTAGGGCAATTAACAGTAAATACAATAAAATGTAGATTGCAACGAGCAATAACGAAAATAACAAAGATTGAAATGGCTCGGTAAAGATTGAAAAGAACGTCTCCATTACTGTAGCCTTTCTAATAGTTGGATTAACACCTGAAACTTAGGTTGCAAAAGATTGATCCAATATAAAACTGCTGTCATGCGGACGGACAATGTAACCAGTGTTGCAAATGCATCATACTCATATTGCTCCAATAGCTGGCAGATCAATTCATTCATTAGGAAAAGCAATGCCGTAAACAATAGTCCCTTACTATAGGGAACACTATTAAAAATAACGGCAAGTCGCTGCCAAAGTGGGATTAATTGTTCGCGAATAACAAATTGGAAAAAAATAAAAAATGCGATGACGACGATAATCGAGTGCAACTTGTCCATTGTCTGTTTTAAAAATAAAAACAGAACTAAGTAAATGACACTAGCAAATAAGGCAATCATTTAGCTAGACTGCTGTCAACCATTGAAAAAATACGACAATCTCTTGAAAGAACAAGCGCAAAAATCGGATTAATTCAATCGTCATATATAAATACGCAATAAAGAATAAGAAAAATGAAAACTCTTTTTTTCCTAAATGTTCGAAGAATAAATGAAGAAGTGCAATAATCAACCCAATCCCTGCAACACGAAGCACATCTTGTAATTCCAATAAAGCCCTCCTTCCTTAACGAAACTATATGCAATTCATAACGAAATAAGCACAAAAAACGCCAATGAGAAAGATTTTATCCTTCGTCATCAGCGATCTCCTGTTAATGATATAAATGTCCGATAATCTCTTTTATCGTTCCTTCTTTAGCCAAATAGCTATTTTCCCCCATCCATAGAGACATATATTCAGGGTTATTTTGATTGGCACTCTCTTTCCGAATATGTAATGTTAAATAATGTTGGATAGGATACGGCGCCACTATAGCATCCTTTAATTGCTCAGTAAATTTATTTTTCAGGCCACGTGCATATTTTCCTGTAAATGCCTTAGTCAATGTTGTGGACTCCTGTGAAGAATGTAATATGGCATTTTTATGGGTTTTTGCAGCACCACACTCATGAGTCGTCAATAATACCGTTCCAACTTGTACAAACGAAGCACCTAAGGATAGCATGCTAGCTACATGCTCTTTTGTCATTATGCCTCCAGCAGCAATAATCGGAATCGATACTTTGTCCCGTACAGTCTTCACTAAATAGGCTGTTGCAATGAGTTCGATTGGTTCAGTAAATGTGCCGCGGTGACCGCCTGCTTCACGCCCTTGTAAAACAACAGCATCTAGCCCTGCCTTTTCAACCGCAACGGCTTCTTCGATTGTTGTCGCTGTGCCAATTAAATACACATCATGCGATTTCAAATTCTTAATAGTATCTTCATCCGGAATGCCAAATGTAAACGATACGATATTCACACCTTCATCAATAATCGCCTGAACTTGCCCTTCGAAAACTTCTGTTGAAATAACGCGTTGTATTTTGGGTATGCCGAGTTCATCATAAATCGGCTGTAGTGCATCACGTGCATCTTGAAGAACACTCACATCAATTCCAGGCTCCTCCTGAATGAACAAATTCACACTAAATGGCTTATTCGTTAATGATTTCACCTTTTTAATAAAGTCCTTCGTCTCTTCTCCATTTAAATAGCCTGCTCCTATTGAACCTAATACTCCTGCTTCACAACAGGCTGCCACAAATTCAGGAGTTGTAATACCTGCCATCGGTGCTTGTATGATTGGTTTTTCAATCGAAAAACTTGATTTCATAATTGTCCCACCCCCTTTTTTAATTATACTAACCCACCCCTTAATTATCTATAATTTCTAGAGAATGGAAGGTATATTTATATTCCCTCTAATATAAATTGTCACAAAAAAATAGAGATACCGCATAAAATGCAGTATCCCTATACAAAGATTCAGGTACACGTGCAGATTATGCGCGTGAAACGTAAGAACCTTCAGTTGTATTAATGATTAGTTTGTCACCTTGGTTAACGAAGAATGGTACGTTTACCATTAAGCCCGTTTCCATTTTAGCTGGTTTAGTACCGCCTGAAGCTGTATCACCTTTAATACCTGGCTCTGTTTCAGCAACTTCTAAAGTAACTGTATTCGGTAATTCAATACCGATTAATTCGCCTTGGTAAGATTGGATGTGAAGCTCCATGTTTTCTAATAAGTAGAATAACTCATCTTTAATTTGCGCTTCAGATAGAGTAGTTTGATCATATGACTCTAAGTCCATGAATACGTGCTCGTCACCTTGTGCATATAAATATTGCATTTTACGGTTGTCGATCATCGCTTTTTCTACTTTTTCACCCGCACGGAATGTTTTTTCTGTCACGTTACCATTACGTAAGTTACGTAATTTAGAACGCACGAATGCAGCACCTTTACCTGGTTTTACGTGTTGGAATTCAAGTACGCGGAATAAGTTACCGTCAACGATAATTGTTAAGCCTGTACGGAAATCGTTTACTGAGATCATGAATTATTTCCTCCAAATTATAAAATAATTAATTCTTTTGTCGAATGTGTTAGTACTTCATTACCCGTTTTTGTGATTAAAATATCGTCCTCAATTCGAACGCCACCAATTCCAGGAATGTAGACACCCGGTTCAATTGTTACAACCATATTTGGCTCTAGCACAGTATCAGATCGGAATGATAACCCAGGTCCTTCATGCACTTCCAAGCCGATACCATGACCAGTTGAGTGACCAAATGCATCGCCTAAGCCTTTTGATTTTAAGTAATCACGTGCCACTGCATCTGCTTCGATCCCTGTCATGCCTGGACCAACTTTTTCAAGTGCTAGAAGCTGAGACTCGAGTACAGTATTGTACATTTCAACCAACTTCTCTGAAGGTTGTCCTACAGCGATTGTACGTGTTATGTCCGAAATGTATCCATTATAGTAAGCACCAAAATCAAGGGTTACAAAATCGCCCGTTTCAATAATTTTATTTGTCGCGACACCATGTGGCAATGCTGAACGCAAACCACTTGCAACAATAATATCAAAAGAAGAGCTTGTAGCACCTTGTTTACGCATGTAAAATTCTAATTCATTCGAAACCTCAAGCTCTGTTATTCCAGGCTTGATGAACTTTAAAATATGTGTAAATGCATCATCTGCAATTTCACAAGCAACCTTAATAATATTAATCTCTTCCGCAGTCTTAATCAAGCGAATTTTTTCGATTAAGCCTGAAACTGGGATAAAATCAGTTTTTACTGTAGATTTATATACTTCATATGTACCAAAATGCATCGCATCCTTTTCAAATGCCAATGATTTCACACCCATTAACTCTGCTTGTTTCGCTACTTCTTCAAAAATCGGTCCTGTATGTTGGGCAATTCGGAAATCTTTAATTTGTTCTGAGGCCTGCTCAGTATATCGGAAATCAGTAATAAATACAGCGTCGTTTTGTGAAACGATTGCCACTCCTGCAGTTCCAGTAAAGCCTGTCATATAACGACGGTTATATTCATTTGTAATTAATATTGCATCTACATTATGTTCGATTAATGCCTGTCTCAATTTTGTTAGTTTCACGATTTCTCATTCCCCTTTTTATTGTTGTAAAAACTTGCGCATGGCCAGCTCATAGCCAAATGTACCAAGTCCGCAAATTTGCCCTATACATTGTGCAGCCAATTTCGATTCGTGACGAAATGCTTCGCGTGCATGGATATTGGAAATATGCACTTCGATTACCGGTACATTTACAGAAGCAATTGCATCCCGTAGCGCGATACTTGTATGTGTATATGCACCAGGATTAAAAACAATACCATCAACTTCTGTGTCAGCCGCCTCATGAATCCAGTCAATGAGGACCCCTTCATGATTAGACTGCCGGAAATCGATTGTAGCATCAAACGAACTTGCCAGCGCTTCGCATTTAACCTTTACATCGTCTAATGTTTCAGCTCCGTAAATTTCCGGTTCACGCATTCCTAAACGATTTAAATTTGGACCATTTAAAATAAGTAGCTTCATCAATATGCGCTCCCTTTTTTCATACTGCCCCTATTTTATCACAGACTTTTCAGACATCAATACTTTCGCCTAGCGAAATATATATAACTTCTTATACTGGGCAGTTTCAACAATAAAGCGCATGATTGTTAAAACAACAATAATAAAAGGAATGGATAACTTTTTCAGCGATGAAAATTCAATCGGAAGGTCTAATATCAGCCATTCCAAAATTAAAGCAACAACCAGCCCTAAAATAAGCGAAAATAAAAAAGGTGGAGCCTTGAAAAAATACTGTGCCAGAAGCGTTATCACATATACACATACTACCAGGATTAAAAACAGAACAGCCCATCGTTCAAAGGCAGTCCATTCAAACCATTCATATTTTTTTAAAAAAGAGACAGGGTGCCATGAAATGAGATTGAAAAAGTGCAACCCTTTTAAACTAATTGTCCCTAAAAGTGCTGCGACTATCGCTGTTACTAATAAATGCATTCTAATCAAAACTCCTCTTTTTTTGTTTCAGTATTGCCGTTTGCAAAAAAACTATTCGAATCGATAGTGCTTTTCCCCAAAATTTAGTACAATATGAAAGTGAAACTTTACATAGAAAAGGCTAGATTCATTTCTATATTAAAGTGTAAAAGTAGAAATTTAATTAGAGAGTGGTGTGCAGCAAGTGAGTAATAATGCGCCAGTATATGGTGGGCAAGCCCTTTTAGAGGGTGTCATGTTTACCGGGCAAGATCATATGGTAACTGCGATTCGTCGTAATGACGATTCAATTGACTATTTCCATGTTAAAAAAGAGAAAAAGCCTATATATCAAAAACTGAAAAAAATTCCGTTCGTTCGTGGTGTTGTGGCATTAATCGAATCGGCAGGCTTTGGATCGCGGCATTTACAATTTGCTTCAGATCGCTATGACGTTACTCCAGGTGAAGAAGAAGAAAACGCTGGTGAGGAACCATCTAAGTTAATGATGATCTTAGGGGTAGCCGTTATTGGTGTATTATCATTCCTATTCGGGAAATTTGTTTTTACATTGGTACCTATGTTTCTGGCGGAATTTCTAAAACCTTGGTTCCCCGGCAAAACAATACAGATTTTTATCGAAACAGGCTTTAAATTAGTTTTATTATTGGCCTACCTTCAAATTATCGCGATGACACCTTTAATTAAACGTGTATTCCAATATCACGGAGCAGAGCATAAAGTAATCAACTGCTATGAAGCCGGTCTTGAATTGACGGTCGAGAATGTACAAAAGCAATCCCGCCTGCACTATCGATGTGGATCAAGCTTTATTTTGTTCACAGTAATTGTCGGAATGTTTACATACTTCTTCGTTCCAGTAGATCCTCTTTGGGTCCGCCTTGTAAGCCGTATATTATTAATTCCTGTCGTAATAGGCATCTCATTTGAAGTATTACAGGCTACAAACGCGGTACGTGATATTCCTGTTTTACGTTACTTAGGGTATCCCGGTTTATGGCTACAACTATTAACAACAAAAGAACCAAAGGATGAAATGGTTGAAGTGGCTATTGCTTCATTCAATAAGCTACATGAAGTGGAAAAAAATCCAGCTATTGCTCAAACTTTGGTGCATGATTAAGGAAACAGAGGAGATTGGGACATAAGTAGAAATTTCTTAGGATAAGTGAAATACTATTATTAAGAAATTGATATTAGATGAATTGATTGGAGTGAAGGGGCGACTCCTGGGGGAACAGCACGACGCCTGAGACTACAGGCTCAGGCCGTGCCCCCGGAAAGCGTCCCCGTAACGGAAATCAATTCTGGTAGAAACAGAAACCTATCTATTTTTTCTTTGAAAAAATAGATAGGTTTCGTTTTGTCCCAGGCTCTTTTTTTCATTATTATTTAGACTCTCGAAATAATTTTATTGAGTTCATTTACATGAAATGGCATAATAGATATCAAATATGCAAGATTCAAAAAATTTAAAATCTATATCTTCTGCTATAGAACTTAACTTCTAATGAAAGGAGATTGCTCAGTAAAAGAAGTTAAAATCCAGTAAATTCAACATGAGAGGTTATTACATGAAAACTATTTTTCAATTTATGAGGCGCTATAAATGGCCTGCCGCAATTGCCTTTTTCCTAATGCTTTTAGAGCTAACAAGCGACTTGATCCAGCCACTTTTCATGGCAAAGATGATCAATGAAGGTTTACTAGAAGAAAATTTGTCCAATGTGGCATTCTGGGGTGGCTGTTTATTTGTATTGGCACTGTTTTCCTTTATAAGCGGTGTGTTAAACTCCTTCTTCTCCGCACATGTCGCCCATAGCTTCGGCTTCGACTTACGTAAAGCACTTTATAGTAAAATTCAATCGCTGACAATGGCTACATATTTAACGTTCCCGACATCGGGGCTTATTACCCGCCTGACGAGTGATGTGACGCAGACAATGAATATTGTCTTTATGATGCTACGCATTGCAATGAAAGCACCATTAATGACAATCGGTTCACTGATCATGGCATTTATCATCAATGCCAAACTAGCCTTGATTTTATGTGTAAGTTTTCCGTTTTTACTCATCTTCCTCGTATGGATGGTATCGATAGGCATCAAATTGTTTGCACGTGTTCAGCATAGACTTGATTTTGTGAACAGACAGCTTCAGGAAGGACTTCAGGCCGTAAGATTGATTAAAGCATATATGCGCGGACAGTATGAAGAAAGTCGATTTTTAACAGTCGCAGAAAATTTAAAGTTCGATACGATTAAAGCGACGCGTGTCATGGAAATTGCACTGCCTGTTCTCCAATTTGTAATGAATATTAGCTTACTTATTGTGATTTGGGTTGGTGCAGATGCAATCCGGGAAAATGAAATTCTTGCCGGGGACTTGGCCGCAATTATTAACTATGCATTCCGTATGACCGCATCGTTTTCTATTTTTTCATTTATTATTATTGCGTATGCCCGCGCAAAAGCATCTGCTGAGCGTATTGAGGAAATTTTAAATATCAATGAAGGTACTGAAGAAGTAGAGAAAAATGAAGCTCCAATTCTTGAAGACTTCTCAATTTCTTTTGATAATGTTTCTTTCCATTATCCAACAACGGAACAATATACGCTTCAGAATCTATCCTTTACAATTAGCAGCGGTGAAAAAATTGCAATTATGGGCGCAACAGGCTCAGGAAAATCAACTATTTTGCAGTTGATCGAACACTTTTATGAGCCGAACAATGGCGCGATTTATATCAATGGTCGCAATATAAAAGACATTCCGCTTCAACAATTGCGTAGCTCCATTTCCTACGTCCCGCAGCAATCACTTCTGTTCTCTGGGACAATTGTAGACAATTTACGCTGGGGGAAAAATGATGCGTCGCTTGAACAAATTATTGACGCGACGAAAAAAGCACAAATCCATCAATCTATTGAAAGCTTTGATGAACAGTATGAGACAATGATTGGACAACGCGGCATTAATTTATCAGGCGGTCAAAAACAACGCCTTGCCATTGCACGTGCCCTTCTAAAGCCAGCTTCATTACTCATTTTGGATGATAGTACATCTGCGCTCGATGTCGCGACTGAGCAAAAATTGTGGGAGGCGCTCGACGGTGAACCTTTAACGATGCTCGTTGTCACACAGAAAATCCAGACAGCACAAACGGCTGACCGTATACTTCTTATTAATGAAGGGGAGCTCCATGGTTTTGGCACACATGAAGAGTTAATGGAAACAAACGATTTGTATGCAAAAATCGTTGCTTCACAGCAGGAGGTGCTTGCCGAATGAAGTTTTTCAACTATGAACCAATCATTACGAAAGAACAGATAAAAAATGCAAGTGGAAAAAAGAAAAAAGGTGAACGTGCCCAAAACTGGACATACACTTTAAAGCGTATTCTTGATTTTGTTGCTGAGCAAAAAATACTGCTATTTGCAGTGCTATTTCTCGTCGTATTAAGCTCTGCGCTCGCTTTAATCGGACCATTTATTATCGGGAGACTAATTGATCAGTTTATTGATGGCAGTTCATTAAGTCAACTGCAATATTGGCTTTATGGGTTAGCGGTCATTTATTTGCTCTACAGTTTAGCAAGCTATTTCCAGAATTACTGGATGGTCAGTATTGCCCAGCAAACAGTATTTCGTATACGTACGCAGTTATATGGGCATTTCTTCAAGCTTCCCCTTCGCTTTTTTGATAAAAGAAAGCACGGAGAATTGATGAGCCGCGCGACTAATGATATCGAAACAATCAGCGCAACATTAAATAGTGCCTTTATCCAAGTCGTATCCAGTATATTAACATTAACAGGTACTGTGGCAGTCATGCTTTGGCTGAGTCCTGCCCTTACACTCATTACAATGTTGATCGTACCACTCATGTTTTATAGTATGCGCTGGATTACAAAACGGACGAGCCTGTTATTTAAACAACAGCAAGCAGCCATTGGAGAAATGAATGGTTTAATTGAAGAATCTATTACAGGTCAGCATGTCGTAAAAGCTTTTTCACAGGAAAACGAAATGCTGCGCCAATTTGATGAAAAGAATACCCGCATTCGCACTGTTGGTTTTTGGGCATTAACCTATTCCGGCTTCATCCCAAAAGTCATGAACACATTAAACAGCTTAAGTTTTGCAATTGTCGCATTTGCAGGAGGTCTATTTGCATACTATGGACATATTTCTATCGGGACGATTATTATTTTCACAGAATATGCTCGCCAATTCACCCGTCCACTAAATGATTTGGCAAACCAGTTTAACACCGTTCTATCTGCTCTAGCAGGTGCTGAACGCGTCTTTTTAATCATGGATGAGAAGGAAGATAAAACCGTTGGAGAAGATGTTGAAATACTTGGTAATGTCCGTTTTCAAAATGTTTCATTCCAATATGATGCACAGGCATCCTCCCCTACTTTATCAAATGTGTCTTTTGAGGTGAAAGCAGGACAATCAGTTGCATTAATTGGGCAAACCGGTGCTGGTAAAACGACGATTATGCAGCTATTAACAGGACTGTATGAAAAGACTGATGGGAAAATCGTATTTGATGATATGGATATTGAAGAGATTTCCAAGGCAAGTCTGCGCAGCCAAATGGCATTCGTCTTGCAAGATCCGTTTCTTTTTGAAATGTCGATAAAAGAAAACATTCGATACGGGAAACTCGATGCTACGGATGAGGAGATTTACGAGGCAGCAAAAAAAGCTAATGCCCATTCATTTATTGATAAGCTTCCGGATAAATACGACACAATATTAAGTGCGGATGGCAGCCAGATTTCACAAGGACAAAAACAGCTACTATCGATTGCACGTGCCTTTGTTGCAGATCCAAAAATTTTATTATTAGATGAAGCGACAAGCAGTATCGATACTGTGACTGAGCTCCATATTCAAGAAGCCCTTGAAAAGCTCATGGAAAACCGTACTAGCTTTATTATCGCGCATCGTTTAAATACGATTCGCAAAGTCGATTATGTCATCGTACTGAATCAAGGGAAAATTATCGAACAGGGAAAGCGCCAACAGCTTATTGAAAAACAAGGCGTGTTCGGACAAATGCTGAACGTGTAGGAACAAAAGAATTTTTTGCATAAGAACTACAAAACCGCCCATGTTGCTAGAAAAGCAAACAGGGGCGGTTTTTTGTGTCTAGTTATAGCTTAAATAGGATCAATTTCTTCTTGCTCCACAACTTTCGGTACCGGATTTTTTAATTGCCGGAAACGCTTATAATATTTAACAAGCAAAATTATAATAACGACTGCCAATACTATAAACAAAATACCGTTTATCAACAGTTCACGCTGTGCTGCTTCTGTCGAAGGTAAATCAAGTTCGGCCGTTTGATTTGTATATACAAATTGAAGGAAGGCAAGAAAATTACTAAAACTATGTAATAACATTGGAACAAATATATTTTTTGTTTTTAAATACGCATAGCCGAGCACACAGCCTAATGCAAAAGCAAACACTACATTAATCGGATTAAGATGAATAATCCCAAAAATTATTGATGAAATTATAATGCTTTTTTGCGGACTCCATCTTAAAGTAAAGCGACGAAGTAGGATCCCTCTGAACAAAAGCTCCTCATAAATAGGTGCGAGAATGCAAATATTAATGAAAAACAAAATATAAACGAGTAATGATGGTTGCACTTCTTCCAAATCGATCATCGGATCAAATAAAAATAAGTTGCGTAAAAGTTCTTCAAACATGAGATACAGAAGTGTTACAACAATCGCTGTAAATACAACGGTAATTAACTGAAAGCAGGCAGTTATCGATAAGTACCTTGCCCAGCGTCCTTTTGACATCATTGTATTCATTGGCTGTTCATTATAAGTAAAATTCCATTTCTTTGTTTGATATACAATATACAACAAAAGACACATGGACATAATAAATGTAATCCATTGCTCGCTTTCCGGGAAATCGACTGCAAACACCAATACAATACTCGCTATAAATAAGAAAACCGCAAACAAAATAAAATAACGCATTTTAAATTTTTTCAACTCGGTATAGTCCATAAATTTGCACCTCCTGCTTTAAGAATAGCATAATATGACAATATTATCCTTTTTTAGGCACGTAAAGATTACCCGCCTCTTACACATTATGATATCGTGTATGTTTTTAGCAGTTATCAAGATTAGCATGGACGAACAAACAGCGCAGTCCACTTACCAAATATATTAGTAAGGGACTGCGCTCTTTGTTTTCTAGTATTTTGTCATTAAACGTCGCTTGATCCGTACCGAAATAAACTCTAGAATAAGCGCGATAATGAGTGCACAATATGTAATCATGCCTACTTCGTGCAAGTCAAAGTAAAAGTTTGATGCCATAAACAGCTCGAATCCGATACCACCAGCCGCTGCTGCTGCCCCCATTGCAATCGCAATATCAAAATTCGTCTCAAAACGTAAAAACGTCCATGAAACAAGAAATGATGAAGATTGCGGGATGACGGCATGTCGAATAATATGCCACCAGTTTGCTCCAGCAGAACGTAATGCTTCAATCATTTCGTCACCCAGTTCTTCAATGGATTCGGAATAGGCTTTCGTCAAATAGGCTATTGTATGCAGCATCATCCCTAGTACACATGCTACTGCACCGAGACCAGCCACAATGGCAAAAATGAGTACCCATAAAACAGTCGGTACTGCCCGGATAAACGAGTTCACCGCAATAATAATATGTGAAACTTTTGCATTGCCTAAATTTTTTGCGCAGGCAATTGCAAGGAAAAATGAAATGACTGCACCTAGTACTGTAGTCAGAAATGTAAGAGCGAGCGTAATCAGAATTTGGCTCATCGCTGTTGCAAAAGTAATTTGATTGAATGCCGGTTGTAAAAACATCATTTTCAAATTACCTAATGTCATTGAAATAGCAGTCGACCATTCAATTGCCCCATAATCCAAGAGGAATGGACAAATGCATGTAAAGACAAGGAGCGAAATCCAAACGGTGCGCATCACGATCGAAGCTTTTGAAACCTGCTGAATTTGGATCCGACCCTTTTTTACTTTAACATTTTTAATAGATGGTACTGCTTGCATTATGAAATCGCCCTCCTTATTTTGTTCGATGCAAATTCAATTGCAAATACTACAAGTACAATCGTAATAGTAATAAGGCCGACCATTTCGTAATTTAAGCTTTTATAGTACATATCGAATAAATAACCGATCCCCGTACCTGTTAGAATTCCAACTAATGTAGCACTTCGAATATTCGTTTCAATCATATAAAATACCCAGCTTAGCATTTGTGGCATCGTATCCGGTAAAACCCCTTTAAACACGACTTGCAAATAAGTCGAACCCGTTGCTTTTAAAGCTTCCACACCATCTGAACTCGCCTCATCAATCGTTTCAATAAACATCCGTACTAGAAAGCCAAACGTTGAAAAGAAAAGCGCGAAATACCCAGTAATAACATTATGTCCAAATGAAATAACCAACATTAGCGCCCACGCTACAACCGGTATATTTCGGAATATGGATGCAATAAAGCGCGCTGCAGCCCCTACCAAATGCTGGACTTGCGTCGTTTTGGAACCCAACATTGCAAAAAACAAAGCACAAATCGTGGCAGTCATTGTCGCAAAAATTGAGAGCACAATCGTTTCCCATAATCGATCAAGCACTTTCGGTAAGTTTTCCAATGCTTCACTACTAGGGATTAAATTGACCGCCATCCATATTACTGTACCTGGAATGGCTGCAATTCCTTCGATTAAGCTAAACTCCGTTATCACAGCCGAACTATAAGTTAAGAGAATTAATAAAATTAAGATTATAGTTGTTCGCCATTTCTTCTTCCGTAAAATATCTGTATTCACAATCATTGCCCCCGTCTATTCCGTGATCAATTCATCTACATTGGTCCCATAAATTTCGTGAATTGCAAATTTCGTGAGTTTCCCTGGTTCATCATCAAATACTTTACAGCCTTTACTCAGTCCTATAATCCGATCGGAATACCTGGTGGCTACTTCAACTTGATGTAAATTGACTAATACAGTAATGCCCATTGTTTCAGAGATTTCCTTTAAATGATCCATAATGACTTTTGAGGCGTTCGGATCGAGGGAAGCAATCGGCTCGTCACACAACAAAAGTTTTGGTTCCTGCACTAATGCACGTGCAATTCCGACACGTTGCTTCTGACCACCACTTAACTGATCACAGCGTTTATAAATATGTTCTTCCATTCCTAGCTTCTGCAATATATTTAAAGCAAGCATCTTCTCTTCTTCTGTATATACATTGAATAGGCCTTGCCATGTATTTTTATAGCCGAATCGACCATGCAGGACATTCTCAAATACTGTTAGACGGGATACGAGATTATAGTGCTGAAAAATCATTCCTATTTTCGCACGTGTACGTCGAAGCCTTTTTTTATCCAGTAGCACAATATTCTGGTCGTCGAAAATAACTTCCCCGCTCGATGGTTCGATCATGCGGTTGATGCAACGCAATAAGGTAGACTTCCCTGCACCGGATGGACCGATAATGGAGATTAACTGCCCTTCCCCTAATGAAAGACTAATATCATTTAGCACGCTATTTTTCTGATCATAACTTTTATGGATATTATTTAGTTGTAAAATGGTTTTCGATGATTTTACGACTTTCGTTTCATGGAAGGCAATTGGTCTAGATATTTCTTTTACAGTTCGTTCCAATACAGTTTGCATCACTCATTCTCCTTTATTGGTGTTTTAAAAAGGGTGCCCAGGAAGCCATTGCGATAACTTGACTCTTATGAAGGAGGGCTGTGTTTAAAGCAAAATTTACTTTAATCACTGCCCCCACAAATTATTTATTTCGATAATTCACGAATCGGGTCGAACCATTGATCATCTACTTCCAAAAACCGCTCATTTCCTGACGTATAGAATAATGATGGTTGTTCTTTTTCCTTAGGCATAAAAATTTCTTCGTTTTTTGCCGTCGCATCGGAAGTTAATGCTTCTTTTAATTTTGAAATTTCCTCTTCGGACAATACTTCTGTATTCACAGCAAACGGTGCATTTAACACAGGTGTAACTTGAATTAATGTAAATTCCTCGCCTGGCATTGTATTAAATGGTGGTGCTGCATTGTCTCGTACACGGTAAACCGTTCCTGGTTTGTTTGCTTCTCCTTCAACTATTTCAATATATGGATCCACACATGTATCACAGAAGGAAGCAATATCTGTTCGCCCCATTAACATATTGACTGCTGCACCTTGATGTGAACCGCCAAACACTACACTTGGATACACAGCATTGCCTTCCATCAAATCTTCTTCCTTCAAGCCTTTGTCACTGAAATGTGAAATAATTGTACTTGCCGGCATTTTAAAGCCTGATGTAGATGATGGAGATACAAATGAAATGCTTTTCCCTTCTGTCGTATCCAAATCAAATTCTTCATTCACTTTGTAAGCATTGGCTTTTTCTTTAGGTACAGCTAACCAGCTATAATAAAGCGCATCATCAAGAGTACCTGATTCACCTGAAGTTACTACCAATGGTTCAACTGCCTCATTTTTCTTATTTGCTTCGATATAGCCCTGAGCGCCCATGAATGCTACTTGTGCATTTCCATTGGCAATTGTTTCGATTGCAATTGCGTAGTCAGTCGTTAATTTATGTTCTACTTCTCTTCCTGTCGCTTCTTCAAATAGCTCTCCGAAAGCATCACGTGATGGGCCCATTTCAGAACCAGATTCATTCGGATACCATACGACCACTAATGGTTCTTTTGAGTTTGCACTTGCCGAGTCAGTTGATGATTCATTATCGGATGAATTGCACCCTACTAAAAGCAGTGCACTTAGCATACCAACAACAGGTAGTTTCCATAGTTTTTTCATTACAACTCTCCTTGTTTTCGTAATAGTCCAAATTTTTAGAGCATCCTACTTCCATTCACATTTAATCATGTTTCTGTAGTAACGAATAGGGTTCTTCAACGATCTTTATAATGTTTTACAAATACTTTACAGTTAAGGACCTTTGTAAATCGTCCATTATATAGCTGCCCAGCTTAACAGCAGCACCATATGTGCCGTGATAGTCGGAACCCCCAGTTAACAACAAATTATACTTGGCAGCCAATTGCTTCACGCGGTTCTTGTCCGTCTCGGTATGATCTGGATGCACTAACTCAATCCCATCTAAGCCTTGTGCAATTAATTCCTCTGCAACTTCATAGCTATCGAGCTGTCCAGGGTGGGCTAATACCGCAAATCCTCCATCGGCATGAATTGCTTTAAGTGCCTGAAAGACATCGATATAAGCAATATCTCCAGCCGCCACACCTGACCCTTTAAATAACGATTGATACAGCGTTTGATAATTTTTATTATCATACGATTCTTCCAATAACGCGTTCATAATATGTTGCTTATATAAAGTACCGCTCGTATGGGCATAGGCAAGCGCATCTTCAGTATTTATCTGAAATCCAGCATCTTTTATGCACCTCGTTTGCCAAATGGAATGTGCATGACGACGGGCTAATAATGGCTGGCAAAGTGCTTCAATTGCTGGACAGGATCCTTTAAATCCGTATCCAAGCAAATGGACTTTCCGTCTGCGTTTAAAGTCAAAAGCAGAAATTTCAACGCCAGGTATAAACGTCATATCATATTGCCTGGCCAGTAAATGACCTTCGTTATGATGCGCCACTGTATCGTGATCAACAACACCTAAGTGGGTAATTCCTGCCTGTTTTGCTTTCCAAAAAAGCATTTCTAATGTATCACTGCCGTCGGAATAGTGACTATGTGTATGCCAGTCAATTATCATGCAATCTCATCCTTAACGTATTTTTCCATTGTAAATACTTCATCGCATAAGCCTTCCATAAACTCCAAATCGTGAAAAATCCCGACTAATGTAGTACCTTGCGCTTTCAGTTTTTCAATAGATTCCTTCACTTTTATTTTCGAAGTTTCATCTAAACTGGCTGTCGGCTCATCCAACAGTAATAAGCGTGGTTGCTTTACGATGGCACAGGCAATATTAAGACGGAGCTTTTCACCACCGGAAAAATTATTCGGATAACTATTCCATAATGTTTCTTCCAAATCAAAATGCGTCAGTGCTTCTTTTGCACGTGTAACTGCATTATGACGTTTAATCCCAATATCAAGTAGTGATTGCGTTACTAATTCGAGTGCCGTTGTACGTGGCATTACATTTAAAAACTGTGATACATAGCCAATCTCATGTTTACGTAAATAAACAATTTGTCTGGGGCTTGCCTTTAATAGATCTATCATTCCAAATGCTTCTGAATGAAAAAGGATTTCTCCGCTTTGAGGCTCGTACGTACGATAAATGCTTTTTAATATAGTGGACTTCCCGCTGCCACTTTTACCGACAATCCCTAAAAATCCCCCTTCTTTTACGTGCAATGAAATATTATTTAACGCTGTGAACGTATTTTGTAGATGATGAATAGTAAAAGTCTTTTGTAGCTCGTTAATTGTCAGCATTGTGCCACCCCTTATCGATAATTTGTTTGCATAATCACTTTGCCATCTACCATCGTATTGGTTACAATAGGATAACCGTCATCCATTTTACCGATGATAATGATGTCCGCTTTCTTTCCGGCTTTAATTGACCCGATTTCTTGATCCAAATTTACAGCACGAGCAGGATTAATCGTGACAAGCTGGAACAATCGATGCAAATCTTCTTCATATTTATCAGCAAGTTCAAAAATGCCCTGTAGCATTGCTGGTGGATAATAATCACTGCAAACAATATCAATGACACGAGCTTGAATAGCTTCACTCGCACTTAAATTGCCAGAATGCGACCCACCCATCAAAATATTTGGAGCCCCGGCAATTGTATATAGACCCATACGCTTTGCCTCTTTTGCAACATCCAATGTAATCGGAAACTCGCTAATTGTTGTACCGTATGATTGAGTAAGCTGCAGCTTGGCAACATCATCGTCATCATGGGACGCAACAGCAATATTTCTTTCAATCGCAAGACAGCTCAACCGCTCAATTTCTTCATACGTCATTTTTGTTTTATCAATTTGTTCTTTAATGAGCACATCGGCTTCAGGTTCCGAAATAGACCGGTAGCCACGCATTGTCTCTTTATATATTTCTAGATTGCGATATTGCCCTTGTCCTGGCGTATGGTCCATAAATGAAAGTAAATGTATTTTTCCATCCAAGATATTTTGTTCAAGTGCCGGGATTTGATCGATTGAATCGATTTCAAAACGTGCATGCATCCGATGACGAATTAAGTGTTGTTCTGTATGTGTACTATGAATGGCATCAATGCAGCGTTGCACATTTTGCGGTTCGCGGATGGCCTTATGGGAATATTTATCATCTCCATAAAAGGATAACGAATGGAAGATTGTCGTAATACCATGTGTCATTAAAATACGTTCGCTCTCACGTAAACCAACTTTTAAACTCATAATGGATGTAGGTCTTGGGCTGATAATTGTCTCAATATAATCCGAGTGAATATCAACAAAACCAGGTGATACATACCCTCCGTCTGCATCAATTACCTGAACTTCAGCTAAATCCAACTCCTTCACAGGTACAATTCCTGCGATTAAAGCGCCATCAATAAGTACGGCATGGTCACTTAAAAACTGCTCTTCTGTTACGATAATACCGTTAATAATTGCTTGCATTTATATGCCCCCTACAATAATGAATAGACTAATTGCTGTGTATAAGAATGCTGCGGATCTTCCAGTACTTGATCGGTTAGGCCATGCTCAATAATTTCGCCATTTAGCATAACGATCGTGCGGTCCGCCAACATTCGGATAACAGCTAAATCATGTGAAACGACAATCATTGAAATATTAAATTCGCGCTGAATGGACTTAATTAAATCCAAAACATCCGCCTGTACGGATAAATCGAGTCCTGTCGTCACCTCATCGAGCAATAGTAACGGTGGATTATTTGATAGTGCCTTTGCTATTTGAACACGCTGTTGCATCCCACCGGAAAAGTTTTTAGGCGCTTCTTTACTGCGATGAAGCGGAATATTAACATGCTGTAATAAGTCGTAGCTTCTTGCTTCCATATTTCCGACATGACGATTCCCTGCGGCAATTTGTTTTTCTGCAATATTGCTTAATGATGAAAAGTCCATTTTTAATCCAAAAATAGGATTTTGATACACCATCCCTAGCAGCATATTGCGGATTTGACGCTTCATCTGGGAAGACTCCGTAAAAATATTGACCTTGCCATCTTTATAGTCTTCCAAGTAACCTTCACCTGTTGTGACGCTTTCATCAAAATACAGGCTTTTCATGAATGTAGATTTGCCACTGCCGCTTTCCCCGACAATCCCTAAAATTTCACCGCGATACAGCTCAAATGAAATGTCACGGCATGCATAAACCGTCTTGCAAACAGGACAATAATTCTTTTCTAGCTTTGGATTCGTTTGCTGGCAATGCAAGCAACCTTCCCCATATTGTTTTGAAAGATTCCGAACAGATAAGATTGGCTGTTCTACAATCATTTTGCCCCCACCTTTTGCTGTAAAATTTCTTGCATATAACTCGTGTCATTGCACATATAATACGTTTCACCGGTTTGTTCATCTGTTAGTTCATCTAAAAATACGTTGGATAGACCCGTTTCTTTACATGCTTTACCGTCAAATTGCTCGACAACAAACGGATAGTCTTCAAATGCCAATGAAGCCACTTTTGTATATGGAGGAACGGCATAAATTTTCTTTTCCCGACCTGCCCCTAATAAAATAAGTGCTTCGCTATTATGAATTTTCGGGTTATCATAGCGTGGAATAGGGCTTGGATTCATTAAATATCTATCATTGACAAGCACCGGATAATCAGCACCTTGGGATGTTTGGTTATAACGGATAATTTGTTCAAATAACATTAAATATGCACCACTATATTCTTTTTCCGCATGATGGCGCTTCGTTTTGAACTCACTGCGCTCAATTTTCCTAAGTGGTTCCGGCTCTGGCACTTGAAGTACTAGCACTTGATCTTTGCGTAACGGCACTTCCGGAATTCTGTGCCTTGACTGGATGAGGCTCGCTTCCTGTGTCCGAATTGTCGTATCGACTCCTGTCGTTTTTTGCACCAAATTTTTAATATTCACTGCGTTAACGGAATCATCCGCACCTTGATCGATAACTTTTAACACATCTTCTTTCCCGATAAGTGCCAGCGTTAACTGAAGGCCACCTGTACCCCAACCACGGCCAATAGGCAATTCACGGGAAGCAAACGGTACTTGATAACCGGGTATGGAAATTCCTTTTAAAATAGCGCGTCGAATTTCACGCTTCGATTGTTCATCCAATAATGCAAATGGTAAATGACTCATCGTTTCCCCTCCTTTTTAATTGTGCGCATTTGTTCTAATTTCGACTGGAATGTAACATAATGCGGCATTTTCAAGTGAGAGATAAAGCCTGTCGATTCAATAATATCAACATGCAGCAATACAAATTCCTCATCATGGATCGGTGTATTTCCTCCTGTTTCCAGTGCATGGTCAACAATCGACATTGCAATGGCCTTCGTTTCGTTTTGTCCAAAACATGCCCCATATCCGATATCGAATTCCAAAACTTGCTGCTGTTCATCATCGACATTTACCGGAATAAACGACTCTACTTCTGTTAGCTTAATAGAACCAATGTAGTATGGATCGTCATCACCATCGATTTCAACATGGATTGGCTGCATACCGACGCGTACTTCCCCTACATTTGGATGTGATGCACCATATCCGCGCAAACCTGCATAACCAAATGATGTAACAGTTCCGGTTTGTCCTCTTGTTAATGTTTGCAGACGCTGCGAGCGATTCGTCGGAAATGCTAAAGCCTGCTTAGTTACATCACTTGGCTCCACATCATTCAGTGGAAAAGTTCGAATTAAGTTTTCTTCCCGTAAATAATCCATCACTTTTGGTAATTTCTCGAGCTGCAGCTTACTTGTCTCAGGTTTCTCGAGGGCATTAAACTGTTCTATTTTCCGTTCCACATCCTCTTTTGTTTCTGTCATTAAACTGAAATCCAATAGACGATGCAAATAGTCATGTGAAGCACCTAATAGCTGACCGCCGGGAATATCTTTGAAACTTGAAGAGATTCTTCGCAACACAAACATATCTCTAGGATCGGTTATAGTTGAATAGTAAAGTCTCGGCAATGTGGAGCGATGGGCACGCAATAAAAACACCGCTTCCTCCTGATTTCCTTCACTTTGCTTCATAGCTAGAGCAGCTAATTGTTCGCTGTACAGGCTACTTTCCGACATAATTTGATCAAGGAATCCTCGCATCGTTCCTAGTAATTTTTGAACGGTAACATGCTCCCCACTCTTAATACGCTCATATTGTAAATGTTCCAAAGAAGCTTCAATTGCTTCGGATCCGCCTCTAACTGCTACGTATGCCATGATTGCTTCACCTCTTGAATTTTAGTTGTTCGTGGCAATGTTATAATTTCTGAATTGGAATTGATTAGAAGAACATCTACTCCCAATGGAAACTCATTATTTTTCATTTCTCTTAACTGCAGCCATTGTTCAGGAACATTAAGTTCCACTGCCTTTGAATGTTGAATGCCAGGCCCTTGTAAATGAACGATATTACCAATGTGATCTGTCATTTCATACAAAATGGTTGCCGATAGCTGTGGATCAATAAGATTGCCTACTTTTGCATGCTGTAATGCAAGCTGTGCCTGCTTTTCCGAGCAATCTGCTGAAATAATTATGAAGTCAGCCAAATCTACAGAGGCTAATTTGGCACCGGTCCAAGCCCGAATTTCACTTTGGATTACTGGACATTCATTGGCGACATAAAAGCTCACTTCACCATCAAGTAATGTAAGACAAGCTGAGACGGTTGCTGAATATAGCCCCGTAATTTCCTGTGACTGTTCTAGCCGTTGCTGATCTCCTGGGCGTGAGAAGCATTCCATTAATGAACGAAAAGTTTGTTGAGTAAAATGTACTGTTTCCATCATGTGCCTCCTTAAAGCGACATCGTGTTAAATTGAACTTTTGTTCGTTCAATCGAGCGTTTAATATTTTGCTGTTCTTGTGACAGTTCCATTTTCAATTGCTCCATAACAGGAATCCATTGTTTCGTTTCAGGAAAATCGCCTTTAAAGGCAGCATCAATTATCGCCAATGCCCTGCTTAATTCAGGTTCCATTTCACGGACTATCCCTGTTCCAAATACATTTTGAATTTTTACTTTCGTCTCTGTAACAAGTACCTCCCCTATGTAGAATAAAGACTGTTGGGCAGATTCCCTTAATTTCACCATCACAAGGCCTTCTCGTGGTGGCTGTACTTCAACGATTTCATATGTGTTTGCAATTTGATCAGCCATTTCCAAAGCTTGTTTTCTTCCAACTTCGATTAATAGCTTTGTACGTTCTGCTCTATTCAATTTGATCGCCCCTCTCTAACTACACCTTAACTTGTTGCCAAGTTGCGTAGTGTCAAGGTTTCGTAAAAGTAGTGTAAATACGCTTTACATAACTGGCGCCAGGTGGGTATGTAGAATCCTAACAAGCCCGAAAACTATTAAGAAAACAGAAAGCCCCCAACATAAAATGCCGGGGGTTAATTTATATTGTCACTATATTTGAAAATAGAAAAGGTCTGTACGGTAAATGATTTCAGTATATTCCAGCAGCACATTACGTTCTGCATCCCAGTTGTCGGATTCCACCTTAACTATAGGTACCAGCACCTCACAATTCAGCATATTCCGTTCAATTTCATTTACATATTGCACGGAGAGCTGAGAAAACGTACTCCTAAACTCCTTCACACCAAAACGTTGATAAAACTGGTACATTGATGTTAACCGGCTATCAATTTTCTTTATTTCCGGCATATTGCTCATGACAACATATGAGCGATGAATGGCTGCAGGTTCATCATCTATATAACGTAAACGTTCCACTAAATAAAGTGGCTCCTGTCCAATATCAATCTTCGTATAGATGGCATGATTCTGTGCCACACGCTCAAATTTTGTAAGCTTCGATTTATAGTTGGCTGTTTGACTTTTCATTTTTTCACTGAAGCTAATATTACCGGACATCACAACATCCAGCGGTTTTTGCTTCTGTTTAATAAATCTGCCAATACCTTTTTTGGAGTAAACAAGACCCATTTTCTCCAGTAAAGTATACACGTTCCTCACTTTAATTCGAGACATCTGAAATTGTTCTACTAACTGATACTCACTCGGTAATTTGAATTCAATATAAAACTTAGTATCCGAAATTGTTTCAAGTAAATAATCTTTTAATATTAGTTCCTGCTTGTCCATAAAAAACCACCTCTTTATAAAGAGGTTACACAGTAACTATTAATGCTTTGTTAGGATGGAGTGAAAAATTGTAAAGTTGCGAATAGCAAAAATTAATTAGATTTATATTTCGGTTTTTAGTAAGATTTATAGATGGAGGTGAGTACGTTGAAAAATGTTAACCGTTTATTTGTAATTATCGGCCTTATTATTCTTATTATTGTCGGGCGCTTCTTTTTAGCCCAAAATGAAGTAACCGAAATTCCTACTGTAACGGTTGTAACGAATGAACAAACAATTGATTCTATTCGTGGAAGCTATTGCTGGCATTCTGCTGGCGAAGCTACATGTGTGGATACTGCAGCGCCTCATGAATTGGTACAGGAATCGGATATGCCTTATATTAAGGTTCAACCGAATGAAGAGGTTGAATTTAAATATGATCAGCAAATTACGAGTGTTTCGATTCAGCTGTGGCAGGAAGATCATATTTATGAGGAAATCGCAACGACCGCTCGATTTACCGCACCAACTGAAAAAGGTACATATATTATTTCAAGCTTTACCCGTTTTAGTAATGGGGATGTCAGCGATACAATAGCAATAGAAGTCGAATAGCAGAACGGAACACAGCATGGTTTTTTACAAAGCCATGCTGTTTTTAATTCAATTAGACGGTGAACTTTCACCTATTCACCTTAAAATCAGTGTATTCAAAAATGCATAACCGGAAAGATTCGCATTATTATCCCTAATGAAGATTTGACAATTTACGAATTTGTACATTTAAGGTTAAATAGAAATGAGCCTGGGACAAAACGAAAAATACCCATTTTTTCAAAGAAAAAATGGATATTTTTCTGCTTCTGCCAAAATTGATTTCCGTTCCGGGGACGCTTTCCGGGGGCACGGCCTTACACGAACGTCTCAGGCGTCGGTGCTCCTGCGGTTACTCGTCGCAAAATAAATTTCGCTGTTCCCCCAGGAGTCGCCCCTTCACTCCAATCAATTCATATAGTATCAGTTTCTTAATAAGGACATTTCCCTTATCCAAACAAATTTTAACTTATGTCCCAGGCTCATTCGCTTATTGTTGTTTTGTAATTTTAGTTAAATCTTCTTGTAATTGCTGTAATTGTTGGCTTGCCTTTGATATGGCCATCATCATTTCATGTTCTTCATGAATAGATGTAGCAATTTCTTCTGTCATTGCTGCATTTTCTTCAGATATAGCAGATAAGCTTTCCATTTGGTTCATTGCATCTTCGACCATACGATTTGTATTCGTAATAGTCAGCATATCCTCAGATAGCTTCGTTTGAATATTATCAAAGGATTGCTTTATCCCATTAAAAGAAACGGAAATATCATTTAAAGTTTCTACATTTGAATGCACTGCATCCTTGCCTTCATATGCTTTTAACCGAGCAGTTGCTGCACGTTGAAGTAGTTGCTTTGTAACTTCTGTGATATTCATTGCGATTTCCGCGCTTTGTCCAGCAAGCTTTTTAACTTCATCTGCAACAACAGCAAAACCTTTCCCGTGTTCTCCTGCTCTTGCTGCTTCTATCGATGCATTCAAAGATAATAAGTTTGTTTGGTCAGCAATAGCTTTAATACCATCAAGAAGTTCATTCACTTTTTCTAAACTTTCGTGCAGATCGTCTATTGTTACTGTCGTCAAGTCAATGGAATCACTTAACGTTTCCATACCATTAGTTACCTCATGCACTTTTTTCCAACTGTATTCTACAGCTGCCTGAACCTCAGTTGACCCTTTTACTGTTATTTCTGATGATTGTTTTGTCATGAGCATATTTTGATGAGCTAAAACCATTTGTTCATTAATTTTCTGAATCATTTCCGCTTCACTATGAATTGCGGTTGCCATTTGATTTGAAGAGTGTAGAATCGTTTCACTTGCTTCATTCAATGTACCGACATTTTCATTCACATTAATAATATTTTGGGCTAATTGGACTGATCCGTCGTCAATTTTATTTAAGATTACCGTTAAATTAGCTAAAAGTTCCTTTGCTTCTTTTTCTTTTGACTGAGCATCTTTCACTAATTTATTGCCCCACTTTGTTAAGCGATAAAGCATATAATTACAGCCATTAATAATAGCAAAAACTGTAATGAAAACAGGAATCCCGGCATTATCTCCTAATAAATTCTCTGGTGATACTAAGTACAATATCAAATATAAACTATTAATAACTGTCAGAAATGTGAGTATTAATCGCTCATTGAAATACATTGCCGCCATTATGAATGTAATAAATAATATGTAATGCTTGTTGGTCGCGTAACCGTCCAGATAAAATAACAGAATAATAACGATTGCAGGAAGAAGGGAGAAGATTAGTCCTTTTGCAAAATAAGATATCTTCAAAAAATAATTCAGCGTCGATAATATAATGACACTACCTCCTGCTATGAGATATGGGATAGATTGAGTCAGTCCATTTTTATATATAAGCGGTGCGACAATTAATACAACTAAAATTACTGTTAGTAAAAAATTTAACTGGTGAACCCAATTTAATTTATCAGTATGCTTTTTCAAAATTTATCCCCCTAGGAACTATGTACTAAAATAGTCTATTGTGGATATATTTTACAGTCAGTATAGTAAATATTCAATCTATTTTTTTATTACATCAAAACATTATGTTATTTAACTTTAATAAAAAAGAAGCATCACAAAATTTTATTCGTGTGCCTCTTTCATATATTATTTTTTTCGAACAACAGCCCGTACCGGTGACCCGTCAGCGCCTTCTATTTTTAATGGTAATGCAATTAAATCATAGAGCCCGGGCGTTACTTCTATTAAATCCAGCCCCTCTAAAATATGAATCCCATTTTCATAGAGCGCATGATGGGCTGATACTTCCTTACTATCTAAAGGATCAACTGAAGGATTATCCACACCGAGTAAAATAACACCGCGCTCCTTTAAAAAGGATGCTACATCTGGAGAAATAACAGGTATCTTTTCCGGAAATTGTTCTGAAGGCTGATTCACCGTTTTCAACAGAACACGTTTTGCTCCAAGAAAATCAATGGATGATAGCATTTCTGCTGTAATGACTTCCTCTCCGACACAAGATACAATATAACAATCCCCAATATAAGTATTGATGTCTAATTGTTCGATTGTCTCGGCCTCACTATTAAAATGAAAAGGCGCATCTACATGTGTGCCGGTATGCAAGGAAGTTGTTATTCTCCCAATATTGACCGAGCCCGTCTGCTGCTTTGTATACCCTACTTCAAATGAAAACGGTGTATCCCCCGGCCAGTTCGGCATCCCTTTTTTCATCGTTTGTGTTATATCAATCCACATAGCATCACCTCTAATATTGAAATACTAAATAGCCGAGAACGAGTAAAATTACTGCCGGTACAACAAAGGTCATTAAAATTCGATAGGTTCTGTAAAAGCCTTCCCCCATTTTACTGCCCTGTAACAACTCACTTTTAACAATATTTTTATCCATAATATGCATAATAAAAATTGCTATCAGTAAATTGCCGACCGGTAAAATTACATTCGACACAACAAAATCTGTAAAGTCAAAAATACTTCGGCCAAATATTGATACATCACCTAATGTACTGTATGTCAGAGTAGATGGAATCGAAGCGATAAATACAAGTACACCAATAATCATCGTAATTTGAGCGCGCGTAATATTCCACTTCTCGATTACTGCCGCTACTATAATTTCATACATACTGAAGGATGAAGTTAAAGTCGCGAATAAAAATAAAATTAAAAACATCGCCAGGAAAACTTCGCCAAATGGCATCTGTGAGAATGCTGCCGGCAATACCATGAATAATAATGGCGGTCCGCTTGCCACTTCCATATCAAAAGCAAATACGACAGGGAAAATGGCTAAACCTGCTAAAAAGGAAACAAAAATACTCAACCCTACAACTGAGCCTGCTGAATTCGGTAAGCTTACATCTTTCTTTAAATAAGAACTATATGTAACTAAACAAGAAAACCCAACTGCGAGCGCAAAAAAAGATTGCCCTAAAGCATATAGTATTGATTCACCTGTAACGTTCGAAAAGTCCGGATACAGGAAAAACTTGATTCCTTCCATCGCACCATCAAGCGTAACAGCTCTAATTACTAATATAAAGAACATAATAAATAAAAGCGGCATCATAAACTTATTGGCTTTTTCAATTCCGTTCTGTACACCAAGTGCAATAATAATTACATTGGCAATTGTGAATAATGCTAGTCCTAAGAGCGCAATCCATGGTGTACCTGTTACTTGTCCGAAAAATGCACCTGGATCCAAAGTCGGCTCAATCACATTGCCAACTATAGATACGCCACTATATACGAATATCCAGCCACCTACAACACTATAAAACGATAATAATAGGAAACATCCTAATATCCCGAGTTTTCCGATCCATGCCCAAACTTTTGGATTTGGCGAAAGCACTTTATACGCAGTAACCGCTTCTTTTTGTGCGGCCCGCCCGATAATATATTCTGATAATAGCATTGGTAAACCAATAATTAATGTGAGTACTACAAAAATTAAAAAGAATGCGCCGCCTCCACTTTGACCGGCTACATAGGGCATCTTCCATATCGCCCCAAGCCCTATCGCTGCACCAGCTGACGCTAATACAAATCCTAATTTACTTGACCACTGTCCTTTACTCTTCTCCATTTGCCTCACTCCACTCATACTAAACTAAGCTTAACTAAACTATAACACTGTTCGTAAATCCCATAGCTCCGGGAAAAAACGATGATCAAGCACTTGACGTAAATAATTGACTCCGGATGATCCACCCGTGCCTACTTTAAAGCCAATAATACGCTCGACCGTTTTCATATGACGGAATCGCCATTGCTGCAATGAATCTTCTATATCGACAAGCTTTTCGCCGAGCTGGTATAAATCCCAGTACTTATCGGTATTTTCATAGACGGTTTTCCATGCAGCAGCAACAGAATCGTCACCACTATATACTACCGAAAAATCTCGATTTAGCAAAGCCTCATTAACTGGTAATCCAGCTTTTGCCAACGCTTGGATGGAAACGTCATAAATACTCGGTGCATCGTAAGCTTCCTTTAATCTTGCTAAAACGTCCTTTTCTTTCTCATAAATTTTTAAAATATGAGGTGTTTTATATCCAAGCGAAAATTCAATTAAACGATATTGATAGCTTTGGAAACCGGATGCTTTTCCAAGATCATCTCGGAACTGCAAATATTCTGCAGGAGTCATTGTTGCCAATACATCCCACGCCTGAATAATTTGCATTTGTATTTTTGAAACTCGTGCCAGCATTTTAAAAGCCGGCTGCATTTCCCCACGTTCAATTGCTTGAATTGCACCTTGCATTTCATGAATAATTAGCTTCATCCAAAGCTCACTTACTTGATGAATAATGATAAAAAGCATTTCATCGTGATGATTGGATAGGCGGTTTTGATTGTTTAAAATTGCGTCTAAACTTAAATACTCGCCGTATGTCATATCCTCCTTGAAATCGGTATGAATGCCATTTTCACTTTTTAGCTTTTGCTGTAAATCTGAAATTGAACGTTTTTCCATCGAACCACTCCTTATGCAATGATATCTCGCTTATTCTCATGATTCTCATAAGTTTTATTGATAACAATATCTTTTAAACCTTGAACAGCCCGCCATACTTCTTCAAAAGAATTATATAGCGCAACCGGGGCTAAGCGGATACCATTTGGTGCACGGAAATCCGGTACCACTCCATTTTCCTTTAAAGCTTTACAAATCCTAGCCGCCTCGTCATGCACTAAAAACAGATGCCCCCCTCGTGTTTCATCAAGTGGGTTACCGAATGTAAATGTATTTGGCATTTCGTGCATAATGCATTCCATCATATATGCTGTTAAAGCAAGCGACTTTTCACGTACAGCATCAATCCCTACTTCTGCAAAAATGGAAAGTGCGCCTTCAATAGGTGCCAGACTTAATATATGAGGTGTCCCGATTTGATAAGCCCCTGCATGAGGCGCTGCCGAAATCGTTGTCGTTAAATCAAATTGTTTTTCCTTTGCCGAGCCGAACCAGCCGGCTAAACCAGGTACTGTACCAAAATGCTTCTCATGGACAAACAAACCTGCAACAGATCCCGGGCCCCCATTTAAATGCTTATAATTGCACCAAAATGCAAAGTCTGCACCAATTTCATGAAGCTGATGTGGAATCGAGCCGATTGAATGGCATAAATCAAAGCCAACGATAATGCCTCGTTCGTGAGCTGCTTTCGTAATTGCCTGTAAATCCAGCACTTGCCCACTGCGATATAACACAGCCGGTAAAACAGCGACTGCTACATCATCAGTCATTGCTTCAATAATTGCTTCAGTTGTAATTGTTTGCCCATTCTCACTTTTTACGAGCTTCATATGGCTTTCCGGTAAATTATGTAGCGCAATTTGACTGGCAATCGCATATAAGTCAGACGGGAAATTCAGCTCATCTGCCAAAATTTTATTCCTCTTCTCGGTAGGTTTGAAAAATGTAGCAAGTAGCTGATGTAAGTTCGTCGTAGTTGAACCGGTTAATACGACTTCCTCACTTTTTGCGCCAACAAGTGGTGCACAGTATTCACCGAGCTTTTCAGACAAATAAAACCACGGATGCTCCCCACTCGTCCAGCCATCAATGCCGTAGTGCTTCCATGAGTCAAGCAGCGTCAGTACCGATTGTTCAGCACGCTTTGAAAGCAGTCCTAGTGAATTGCCGTCTAAATAGATTTGACCTTCTTTTTTATAAAACTCGTCGGCATATTTTCGAAGTTGATCCTGTTGATCTAGTAATCTCGCTTTTTCAATTGTGGACATCTTTTCACCTCTCCATTATTACTTACTATTATCGTACGAAGGAAAAGATTTATTGTCAAAGTATTCTGAAACCAATTCCATTAATTTAATATAAAAATTGAATATAAATAAACCGGAACAAGAAGGCCTATCAATAAAAATGACAGTTTGCGCCAATTATTTTTCCCGTATTTATTTTCAATCAAAATATTGATGCCGGCTACAGCAAGACTGCTGCCAATAATCCACATAAAATGAATATGGGGTGTGATAAACAGGAGGATAAGCAAGCTTAATAAATAGAATAACGTCAGCACACTTTGTCCTGTATGGGAATGCTTAGGTAACTTTCTTTTTGGATCCGATTTATCACGCATTTGGCGATCAGCGTATGCATAACTACCGATTAATAAAACAAACAGTGAATAAAACGCTACAGTGTGGGTGGTAGTCGGTTGATCATACTGAATAAGCGGTATACCCGAACCATCTTCCAATTTATAATACTGTCCTGTTGAAGCATCTTCATAGTAGATATTTCGAGAATCCAAATGTTGATAATACAGCTTAGATGTATCGTCGCTGAAATTAAACCGGTAAGAAGAATAAATTACCGAAGTTGCATCCGGTTTATCAGTTATTTGTAGTTGATTGTATACTTTCCAAATCTCATCCAATGCTTTCTCATTTGTCACCCGATTTACATGTAACTGCAGTGCGGACTTCGGGTTTCCCTTTCCATTTACTGTATAAACAGAAATTAGTTGGTTATCATTAGTAGTTGTTGCCGTTTGATTATCGAGAGGAGTAGTTGCAATTAAAAACATTGTAATACCTACAATGCTGACGATTAATGCAAATATACGCCAATCAACAACCTTTTGCTTGCTGCGCCTTATTATCTTGTTAAGATCAGCCTGTTTTTTTTCCTCATCTACTTTAATATTGCGTAAGGTTTTTAAATGCTTCTCTTCAAACATCATTTTCCCCTCCCAACAATTCACGCAATACCTTTAAACCGCGCGCCGTATTATTTTTCACCTTTACTTCACTACAGTTTAAAATCATCGCCGTCTCTTTTACCGAATATTCTTCGATATAGCGAAGGATAACTACTTCCCGATAGTTCCATTTAATTTGTTGTAACGCGCCATAGAGCTTTTCGATTTCTGCATTGCGCTCAATGATTTCTTCTGGTAAACCTTCCTTTGCAATAGGTTCTGAATTTAATTGAAAAAATCCAATAATTTTTTTCCTGCGGTAATGATCATATACAAGATTTCGGGCGATTTTCAGCAAATATGTACGTTCAAACTCAGAATAATTTTTATGATAAAAACGGTAAAATGTTTCTTGCAAAAGATCATGTGTTAACTCTTGATCATTTGTTAAATAACGTATGTATTTATAAACAGCTTCGTAATTGTCCTCAAAAACTTCACGTCGCAAAAAATCAGCCTCCTTCCTCTATAAAGACGAGTAACATACAATTTGGAATCACTTTTTCTATGTAAAAAATTACAAAAATAAAACCCCATGCAATTTTTCGATTGCACAGGGTTTCAAATTGCCTAATTATACGCCCATTTTACGACGTGTGTTGCTCGTTTTTTTCGTTTGTTGACTTTTCATCTTTTTCGTTGAAGTGTCACCTTTTAAATTGCCCTTGCCGTTATTGGCATTGTTTTTCTTAGCTTCTAATTGTTGTTTCACAAGTTCCTGTAAGCTTAATTTCTTTTTCTCTTGCTCAGACATATTCATACCTCCTCATTTACCTTCTCCACTTAGTATAAATCGAGGTTCACTCATTTGTAAAAGAAATGATGCATTTTCCCAATTTAAATTTAAACCAATGACGAATACTCATAAAAATAGTCTCCTACTAGTTGTAAGAGACTTCCTTTGTCGGGGAATTAAAGTAATATCCAATTCCGCTTTTCGTTTTTATCCATTTAGGGGAGCTTGGCTGTTCTTCAATTTTTTCTCGTAGTCTTCGGATATGTACATCGACTGTACGCCGATCACCTTTAGTAAAGTCCAGTATATCAATGATTTCTTCACGGGATTTAATATTTCCAGGCTGCTCTAGTAAATGCAGCAGCAATTTAAATTCACGCTTCGTTAATGGAATCTCTACTTCATCTTTAAATACTTTAAAGGTTACTAAATCGACACGGAACGGCCCAATTAATAGTTCTGATATACGCTCCTGTTGCCGAATTTCTTTTTCATGACGTTTTAAATGGATCCGAAGACGAGTGAGCATTTCACGGAACCCAAACGGTTTACGAATGTATTCCGTTGCACCAATCTCAAGGGCAAGCACAATATCCAACTCATCTGTACGGGCACTTATCATAATGATCGGAAAATCGTGCTCGAAACGAATTTGACGGCATAATTCGATCCCTTCAATATCGGGAAGCATCCAATCCAGCAAAATCGCATCCGGTTCAAACGCTTTAATAACTTGCATAATATTTTTCCCATTTTTAACGCAATGAACTTCATAGCCGTCCTTTACTAAATAAATACGCAGTAAATTCACTAAATTTTCGTCATCTTCAACGACTAATATTTTTTTCGTCATCAATGATTCCCCGCTTCTCTAGTTAATTTAGGTCAAATAACTGCCCTTTAATAAAGTACGCTGTTGATTCCGCCATATTTGTAATATGATCTGCTGCACGCTCAACAAAACGATTAATGAAAAGCAACTGCAGTGTTTGCTCTATATCCTGTGGACTTTCTTTTAAATAATCTGTCAGTACTGCATAATTTTCGTGGTTCTTCTGATCGACTTTATCGTCAAGCCCCCCAACTGCTTTTGCTAATGCGATATCTTCCTCTATGAAAGCAGTCATCGATTTTTTCAGCATATCCATTGAGATATTTTTCATTTCAACTAAGGATGTTTTTGCCAATATAGAATCGGTTTTGCTAATTCTGATCGTCGCTTTTGCTGTATTTACGGCAAAATCCGCTATACGCTCGATGTTGGAAGACATTTTAATCATACTAATAATACGACGTAAGTCACGAGCTACAGGCTGTTCTTTCGCCATCAGCCAAATTGCCATTTGATTGATCTCATTTTCCAGGTCATCTATGGACGAATCTTCTTCAATAACTGCTAACGCTAATACCATGTCCTGTTCTTCTAAGGCTTTAAACGCTTTTTCCATTGCTGCAACCGTCAAGTCAACCATTTCACCCATCTTATTTTGTAACTCGAGCATGTTCTTTTCGAAATTTTCGCGAATCATCCGTAAATCCCCCTCTTATCCGAATCGTCCTGTTACATAGTCTTCTGTACGCTCATCTTTTGGTGTCGAGAAAATCACATTTGTATCATCATATTCAACAACCTCGCCATTTAAGAAGAACGCTGTTTTATCACTAATACGTGCTGCTTGCTGCATGTTGTGCGTTACAATAACAATTGTATAATCTTTTTTCATTTGCGTGATTAATTCTTCTACTTTTAATGTAGAAATTGGATCAAGCGCTGAAGTTGGTTCATCCATTAATATTACATCCGGCTTCATTGCGATAGCACGAGCTATACATATACGTTGTTGCTGACCACCGGATAATCCTAAAGCAGAAGATTTTAAACGGTCTTTTACTTCATCCCAAATGGCAGCACCGCGTAAAGATTCCTCAACTATTTCATTTAGAATTTTTTTATTTTTAATCCCTTGCATACGTGGACCATAGGCTACATTATCATAAATGCTCATTGGGAATAGATTCGACTTTTGGAACACCATCCCTACTTTTGTACGCAGTTTTATAACATCATTCGATTCATATACATTTTCACCATCAATATGAATATTACCGATTACACGTACACCGTCAATCAGGTCATTCATACGATTTAAAGTACGTAAAAATGTTGATTTACCACAACCAGATGGACCGATTAATGCTGTTACTTCCTTTTCTTTTATATCTAAATTGACATTGTATAATGCCTGTTTTTCACCGTAAAATAAATTTAAGTCATTTACTTGTATTTTCGTGGCAAAATCGTCCTTCGTTGCAGTTGTTGTTGAATTGAAGATTGATGCTTCTGATACGATCATAGTCATGTTAGTTTAGCTCCTTTTAATAATCTGCTTTGTTTAATTTTTTTGAAATATACGTTGCCGATAAATTCAGCACTAAAATAATGACGATTAATACGATACCAACAGCAGCTGCAAGACCGATATCGCCAGCCTCCTGCGTAACTAAAAATGAATGTACAGTTAATGTACGGGCAGATGAGAATATACTAGTTGGCATTGCCGCTACTGTACCAGCCGTTAAGAAAATTGCCGCCGATTCCCCTACGATACGACCAATTGACAGGATAATACCTGATAAAATACCTGGCATTGCACTTGGTAGGATTATTTTAATTAGTGTCTGCAATTTTGTCGTTCCTAATGCAAGTGAACCTTCACGATATGTTGTCGGTACTGTCTTTAATGCTTCTTCAGTTGTTCGGATAATAACAGGTAATACGATAATTGTTAAAGTTAGTGATGCTGCGATAATTGACATTCCGAGCTTTAAAATCGCTACGAAGAAAACGGCACCGAATAGACCATAAATAATAGATGGTATCCCTGTTAAACTTTCCGTTGCAAAACGAATGATGCGGACTAGACGACCTTGTTTTGCGTACTCATGTAAGTAAACAGCCGCTAAAATTCCGATTGGTGTTGCAATGGCCAATGAAATTAAAATTGTTAAAATTGTTGTAACAATCATCGGGAAAATCCCACCGCCACCTGTTGGTGAATAATCACCGAATATAAAATCAAAGCTAATGTATGAAAAACCTTTATAGAATATATAGCCCACGATTATAACTAGGACAGCTACCGAAACGAATGCGGAACCCCAAAGTAATCCACGGAGCATATTATCTTTAAATTGTCGCATGTTACTGAGCTCCCTTCGCTGTTATACGAGCTAATACAAAGTTTAAAATTAAAATGAATGAGAATAAAACAATCCCTGTAGCAAACAGCATCTCCTGGTGAGTCCCTGCTGCATAGCCCATTTCAAGCGCGATGTTTGTCGTTAATGGACGCACACTATCTGTTAAGCTTGTCGGAATAATGAGTGAGTTCCCAGCCACTAAAATTACGGCCATTGTTTCTCCTAATGCTCGGCCTAATCCTAGTACGATTGCCGCCATAATCCCTGATTTTGCAGCTGGAACGACTACTTTAAAGATTGTCCCGATTTGCGAAACACCAAGTGCCAACGAACCTTCTCGATATGTTTTTGGTACTGCACGAATAGCTGTTTCTGCTACTGTTACGATTGTTGGCAGCATCATGATCGCTAGTACTAGAATTACTGCAATTAAACTTTGTCCACGTGCTAACCCTAAATTGTTCTGTAAAAAAGGTACGATAATTGCCAATCCGAATATCCCGTACAATACAGATGGAATACCTGCTAAAAGCTGAATGGCCGGTGATACGATTTTTGCTACTGATTTCGGCGCTATTTCCGCTAAAAAAATTGCTGTCAGTAATCCAATCGGTACACCAATGATAAGAGCTCCTATTGTTGCATAAATTGATGCAACAATCATTGGGAAAATACCGAATTTATCTTCCGAAGGCACCCAATCATTGCCGAAAAGGAAATCAAAGAAACTGTAGCCGCCCGTTATAAACGGGTTTGAGCCTTTATAAAATACAAACCCTACAATTAGTAGTAGGCTGACAACTGATAAAAGCGCACATGCCAGGAAAATTTTTGATGAAAGACTTTCTAAAAAATATTTTCGTTTATTGCCTTTACTAATTTGCTGTTCTAGTTCATTTTTGTCTTGTATATTCACAAATTTATCCTCCAGCACTGATTATTTCGTTAATGGAATTGCTCCAGCAGCTTCCACAATTTTCTGTCCATCTGCACTTAATATATAATCCATAAACTTCGTTGCTGCTTCTGGAACGTCTTCTTTATGAACGAATAAGAATGGTCGGGATAATTGATAGTTCCCATCTAATACATTGCCTGCTTCGGCTTTTACCCCATTAATATCCATAGCCGAAACTGTTTCATCAATGTATTCGAATGATATAAATCCAACAGCGTGTTTATTTGTTGCGACTGTTGTTTTAATGTTGCCATTGCCGCTTGCAACAATTGCATTGCGAATTAACTGACCTGATTTATAGCCTACGATTTCCTGGAAAGCATCACGCGAACCAGAACCATCCTCACGCGACACGACTACAATCTCTAAATCTTTACCGCCAAGTTCTTTCCAGTTCGTAATTTCCCCTGTGAAAATCTGCTTTACTTGTTCCATCGTTAAATCTTTTACAGGATTGGAAGGATGTGCAACAACTACAATCCCATCATAGGCAATGATTAGTTCCTCAATGCCCGAATCTATTTCTTCCTGTTTAAGATCACGCGATGACATACCGATTTGTGAAACATCCTTAATTGCATTTGTAATACCTGCTGATGAACCAATTTGATTAATTTCTATTTTTACATTTTCATTATCTTCATATTTCTCTGCTAACTTCTCAGCTAAAGGTCCAACCGATGTGGAACCTGAAATTGTGATTAAATCTTCACTACCGGAATTTGATTCCGATGTTTCTTCTCTATTGCAGGCTGCTAATACTACCATTAGAATTGTTAACCCAATGAAGTAACATGTTTTTTTCAACATACTTCAATCCTCCATCAACTTGCATTTTTTCTATCTGCCTTAACAATACCTTTATAAAATTAATAACATATGTGAATCATGTAAACCTTCTGTAAATTATGAAGAGAGTAATGCATATTTTTGTAAAACTTTTCAATAAAATCTGAATATTTTGTATTAATAGTTCTATTAGCCTTAACTTTTTATAATTGTGGTTGAATCGGGCAATTTATACACCAGTAAGAAGCAATATTTCAGATAGTTCTGAAATTAATAGTTAAATTACGGTTATATAGCGTTAATATTTCTATTAAATTAGATGTAAAGAGCGTCTTTTTTTGAAAATGAGATGAATTTTCCTTAAATCTCATTTACAAAACCTTAACAATGGCTAAGTTTTTTATTTTACATAATAAAAAAAGCCGATTTTCATCACAAGAAGTTGTGAAAAATCGACTTTACTATTAATTTGCATTCCTTTTAGCTTTCCTACCGCCTTTGGATAACATATTTTTTCGTCAGTCCGAAAGTAACCATAAAATAAAGGAAGTAAATCATCCCTATAACTACTATTATTGAAACGGATACTACATTAAAATTCAGCATTGCGCTAAATCCGGCTAGTTCAATAAATTGATTGAGAATGATTGTAATTGGTATGGATAAGCAGATTGGAACGACTATTGGAAACGTAAAGAACACAAAAATTTGCTTCGCTAATGTCTTTCGCTGTAACTCCTCATTAACACCCAATCGATTGAGCAGTCTATACTTTTTCTCATCATCACGTAGATTCGATAATATTTTTAGTGCTAGAATCGCCATAGCTAGCAAAATAAAGACGACCGCTAAGTATAATGCTCCGACTATAAAGATAGCTGAGAATGCTGCAGCATATAATCGACGCTGCTCTTTAACCCGGTAGTCACTCGATAAAATAGAGTAATTGTTTTCTTCTATTTTATAAGTATAACTTAATGCATCTTGAAGTTTTTGTGCATCAAATGGTCCTTCTTCTAGAGTAATGGCTACCGCTGTTTGACTTATTTCCATACCTTCTACTACTTCATCCGGCACGACAATGACAAAATAGCTCCATAAAAACATCGGCATGGATTCCACTATATGACTTAATGTATAAGTTTGACCTTTATGATTAAATGATGCCTCTGAAAAGTCTGCCCCTTGAATTCCCGGCATATCAGAGAAAATTGCAAATTGATTTTCTAGATTCAGTGGTTTGCTGCCAAGTTCTTGCAATAGCTCATTTACATCCGATTCTTTCATGAACATATCGACGTCCTGATATTTATCGCCCTGCCAAATTGTATGCTTATGGAATGTCCTTTCATTTGTGGAATAGCCGTTATACACCTTCGACCAATCTATAGGCATATTAGATTCAATCGTTTCCTTTGCTTGTTCCAATGGAATACTGCCCTCTTGCTCCGCATTAATATTGGCTATAATATCAAACGGATATTGTTTATCTAAATTTGCTTCTTCAATTTCTTTATATAAAAAGCTGAAATTAGCAGCAATCATGGCAAATACGATTAAAAAAGACAGCGCCCCAAGTAGAATAGCATTAGAGCTTAACATCGCACTCAATTGACGTAATAAAAATTGATTTGTCCCACGTTGTGTAAATTGTTTAAACCCTAATAAAATATACATTAAGCTTTTGGCAAGTCCAATGTGGAATGTCACCAATGATATTGCTAATAATAGCATCAGCCATACGAAGTTCCCTGGATTTGAATCGACTTCTAAAAAGATATGCTTTAATTCCCGAGAAAAAAAGATAAATGATACAATGATTCCAAGTAAGGATACGCCTGTCACTAGCATGGTGACATACGGATGCTTTACCCCCTGCTCCACTTTCTTCTCTCCATGTATGAGTTCGTAAATAGTAACACGGTTTAAATAAAAACTTGATACTATGGATGAGAATAGGAATATGCTACAAACCATTCCGATCGTTAATAGCACACCTTTTAATGAAAACATCGAAAACACAAATGGAATATCCAGAAGCTGAGTCATTAACAGCATGAGTCCCTGATAAAAAAGTGAACCCACAAAAAATCCAACAACCATCGCAAAAAAACCGAGTAAGCTATTTTCAAATAAAAACAGTTTCACAATATGCTTTCGTTTCATTCCGACTGTTAAATAAGTGCCAAATTCTCTTTTTCGCAGTCGTAGCATAAAGGCATTCGCGTAACCGAGTACAAAAGCTATAATGATACAAATTATAATCGATAGAAACACTAATCCTAATGCCAATTCCGCTATGGATTGAGCTTGAGTTTGTAACTGTTCATTAAATATCAAGTTATTCATTGCAAAAATAAGGGAGATCGTTAATGCAACGGTTATAAAATAAATTAAATAATTGCCAATTTGTCTTCGCACATTGCGTAAGGCTAGCTTACGATACATGCCCCTCACCTCCGAGCAATGCCATCGTCGCTAAAATATCTTCATGCATCGCACGTTGACTTTGATTCCCTCGATACAATTCATTCCAAATCTTTCCGTCCTTTAAGAACAATACCCGCTTTGCAAAGCTACCAACAAGAGCATCATGTGTCACCATTAAAATTGTGGAATGCAATTGTTCATTCATAAATAAAAATGTTTCCATCAGCTTTTTGGAATTGGCTGAATCTAATGCCCCCGTAGGCTCATCAGCTAAAATTATACTTGGATTTGTAATAAGTGCTCTTGCACAGGCAACACGCTGACGTTGCCCACCAGAAAGCGCCATCGGAAACTTCTTTAGCTGCTCCTGAATTCCTAACTTATTTGCAATGTCTATTAAGCGCTTCTCCGTTTCTTTAGGAGATACTCCTTGTAAATTAAGAGGGAGTGTAATGTTTTCTTCTACTGTTAAAGTATCGAGTAAATTATATTCCTGGAAAATAAATCCTAGCTTATCGCGTCGATAATCTGCTAACTCCCTTTCCTTCTTATTCGATATTTGCTCTCCGTCCAATAAAATGTTCCCTGCGCTAATTCGATCAATTGTCGCAATACAATTTAAAAGTGTACTTTTCCCCGAACCTGATGCACCCATAATCGCTATAAATTCTCCATCCCCAACTTCAAAGGAAATGCTATCAAGTGCCTTTGTTATAATGGCTTCAGCACCATAATATTTTGTTACCTGTTCAATTTGTAATCTTTTTTTCATCGAAACACCCTCCGCTTCGACATTATCATATCACGCTGTGCACGGTTCTTTTCTAACAGACTGGTAGCAGAATTCTTACATTTCCGTTAGATTTGGAAAGATTAACTGAAATCGAGTATAGCTGTTATGTTCTGATTTTATATTCAACTCGATATGTAACTCTTTGCACAGCTGTGCCACAATATATAAGCCCATTCCAGTACTTGTCCCTAATTTACGACCGTTTGACCCTGTATATCCCCGTTCGGTAATACGCTCTAATTCGTGAGACAAAATACCGATTCCATCATCTTCATAAATTAGTTCCTTACCCTTTACACGCATTGTAATCTTCGCACCAGGGCAATATTTGGCACTGTTCGTCAATAGCTGATTGACGATGAATTGTAGCGCTTTATTATCCGTATAAATATTGGCATCCCCATCAATTTCAACCTTCATTTTTGATGCAATTAATAAATCCATTTGGTTTTTCACCACATCATTTAAAATGGCATTCAGTGAATGCTCTTTCAGCTGCTTGTCCTTTTCGATGGAATCTAGCCGCGCATAATGTAAAATGTTATCAGTTAAATTATCCGCACGCTTTAGTTCCCGACGCAATTTCCAAACATCCTGCTCATTGGCTAAAATTAACGACATCGCAGTTAGAGGCGTTTTGATTTCATGAATCCATTGTTCGACGTATTCCTTATATTCTTTCGCTGAACGTTGGCTTTGTTCTACACGGGATATAGCATCTTGAGAAACAGCTAGCATCGCCTCATAATATTTATGCTCTACTAAAGATTTTGGTTTTCGTAAAACTTCACCTAATAAATATGTTTCCTCGAGCTTTTCCATCTGCTGCTTCATTTCTTCATAACGCTTCTTTTCATAAAAAAAGCTTGTGATAAGCCAGCTGACCTGTATGAAGATGAAGGCTAACGATATCATGGCAATCGTTCCAAATGGTACATCAATTAACATAAAAATTAACAGGAATAAAAGATAACCAATCCATAAGAAACCTACCGATATGAGTTTAGATTGAAGAAATCCTCTGATCATAGACGATATCCTACGCCACGTACTGTTTTAATAAAGTCTGTCGCATTTAGTAGTTTTAGCTTTTCGCGCAATCGGTTAATGTTGACATACAATGTATTTTCATCAATATACAGCGAGTTATTCCATAAATCCTCTATAATTTCTTCCCTTGTAACAAGTTCTTTTTTCATTAAACAAGCTAAAATACGTGTTTCATTTTTGGTAAGCTCAGTAGAATTGTTTTCAAAGCTAACCATCATATTCCCTACATCCAATGTTAATCCGCGCACTGACTGATGACTCGTTATTTTTCTCATCAATAATCGTGAAATGCGCGCTAATAGGATCGAAGAATTATAAGGTTTGCGAATATAATCATCCGCACCAACGCCAAAACCAATAAGTTCGTCCTCTGTAGAATCCCGTGCCGTCAAAAAAATGATTGGCACATCTGAAGATTCTCGGAGCTTACGGCAAATTTCAAAGCCACTTTCTCCTGGAAGATTGACATCTAACAGTGCTAAGTCACATGGGGGTGCATCCACGGGTAAATAGCCATTACTTTTTAAGAGCTGTTTTAATTCTTCCAAAATTACCGTATCATCTTCTACTACATAAATTTTTTGCACAAAAAGTACCCCTTTAAAGCATTTTTCCTTATTATACACAATGTTTATTCATGAAAAAAACAGCCTATTTAAAGAAATAGCCTGTGAAACAAGAAAATTAAGGTAAATATATTTCAGAAATGAATACTACTTCCCCATCTTTTTCATATAATTTCAGAAATCCGCTCATTGGAGCAAATTCCTCCCAAGTTACTTGTACTGATTCTCCCGGGTTTTCGAGCATCCAGATTGGCACATCCTTTTTTATACTTATCTCTTTCGTTCCTTCTGTGGATTCAATTAGTCTATAACCATTCGGCGCATCCTCATCGATGAGTTTATTCGTATACGTAATATTTATAACAAATGATTCTTCGTTAATATCGAAACTATTTAAAATAGCTGTTTTATAATTAGTTGTTTCGTTTATAACGGCTTCTTGTAAATCAAGTCGATTTTGCAAATAATAAGTGGACTCTTTGAGCAATGATAATTCATTCATGACTTGCTCCCACTCATCCAATGCTGTCAGTTTATTTTCATGGTCTACAATCGTTTCCTGCTGATCCTGAAGTGTTTGTTCAAGCTTACTTATAGTATTTCCATCTTCATTATCCAAACGGGACATTGTATTTTCTTCATTTGTACAGCCCGCCACTATAAGTGTAGTCAAAAAACATCTGAACAGTAGCGAATATTTCTTGTTGCCCAATAAAGATCCCCCTTCCTTTTTTCCCCCAATAAATTACGATATTCTAATGTACTAGAAAGTTTACCTAAATACACAAAAAAGGTAAGCCATGTAATAGCTTACCTTTCTATTATTATGATGGGTGGTTTTTTATGCTTCCAGTAAAGCAATTGCTTCTTCAACTTGTTGCTCAGATAGCACATTACGTACAATATAGCGGTTACGTTCATGTTTCGTACACTCTATTGTACAGCCGCCTAAATGCTTCGCTTCGTTTTCTTCTGATGCTAAAACTTGCTTGTTGCATTCAGGATTTGCACAGTTAATATAGCGCTCACATGGTGTACCATCGAAATGATCACGACCAACTACGACATGCTCTACCTGGTTGATCGGCACTGTTAAACGCTCATCGAATACATACATTTGGCCGTCCCAAAGTTGACCTTTTGTTGCTGGGTCTTTACTGTATGTTGCGACACCACCATGTAATTGACCAACATCCCCAAATCCTTCACGCTTCATCCAGCCGGAGAATTTTTCGCAGCGGATACCGCCAGTACAGTAAGTTAATACGTTCTTACCTTCAAATAGTTCACGGTTTTCCCGTACCCATTGCGGTGTATCACGGAAATTCTGTACTTCTGGTCGAATCGCGCCACGGAAATGGCCAACATCATATTCATATGTGTTGCGCACATCTAAAACAACCGTATTCTCATCTTGCAGTTCCTTCATAAATTGCTCAGGGGATAAATAACGGCCTGTCAATTCATGTGGATTAACATCTTCCTCTAAGCCTAAGTTAACAAGCTCTGGTCGAGGACGGACATGCATTTTTTTGAACGCATGACTTTCTACCGCATCAATTTTAAATACGATACCTTCAAATAAAGGATCTGACTTCATCTTTTCCATGTAGGCTTCTGTTTGCTCAATTGTTCCAGAAACTGTCCCGTTAATGCCTTCATTAGCGACTAAAATACGTCCCTTTAAACCGATTTCTTTACAGAAAGCTAAATGCTCCGCTGAGAATACTGCCGGATCTTCAATTGTTGTATAATGATAATATAATAATACTTGATAATTCATGTTTTCCACCTATCATTCATATATTTGCAGGATATACCTGATAGTTTAAAACTACCTTACAATGATAAGGTATTGCACAATCATTTCCTATCAGTATTTAGACTGATATTTTAGGACAATTTTCCCTTTTTGACCTTTTTCTAAAGGAATAGAATAATAATGATATATTTATATATAAACAATATATGGCAAAGGAAGTGAGATGCATTGGAAGAAAGGTTATTAATGAATAAAAACAAATGGGATGACAGTCACCGTCCGTGGGCTTTGCCGAATTTACCATGGGGGATGAAGCAGACATGGAGCGATCTTTTGTTTGCCCATTACCCGATTAAATATGAAATGTTACGAAAAATAGTACCAAAAGAGCTGGAACTGGATTCATATGAAGGTACTTATTGGATAGGAGTTGTTCCTTTTCTTATGTCAGGGGTTAGACTTAGGGGATTGCCGCCAGTACCTGGAACAAACCGCTTTCCGGAACTCAATGTACGGACATATGTGACAATGGACGGAAAACCCGGTATCTACTTTTTTAGTCTAGATGCAGACAATTGGCCGGCTGTAAAAGGAGCCCGAACATTTTTCCATTTGCCGTATTGGTATTCTAAGATGAAAATTATCAATCGTGGCTCATCCATACAATTTGAAAGTAAAAGACGCCATGACTTGGAAATTGAATTTGCTTGTAGCTATAGACCAATTTCAGATCCCTATTTAGCAGCAAAGGGTTCTTTTGACGAATGGATGTCGGAACGTTATTGCTTCTATACTTTAAATTTGTTCGGTACTCCAGTCCGCTGCGATATTTTGCATAGACCATGGATCTTACAAAAAGCTAAAGCCGAAATTACGATAAATACGATACTATCAAAGCAAGGCATTGAAGTGGAAAATACAGTTCCTATCGTCCACTTCGCAAAAAGGATTGACGTGCGTGCCTGGCCATTAGTACACCATGCTACGAATCGGTTAAGGATTTAGTGACAGATGAATCTAAGGCTATATGTTATTGCCAACAAAAAAATCATCCCTCCCCTAATAAACTCTTAGGGGAGGGATGATTTTAATTTATTTCAAATTCACTTGGAAAAATTTACAGTCCGCATTTCAGCTGTGCGCCACAGTTTGTACATGTGTTGCAACCGCCCATTTCCTCTACCGTACCTTGACGGCAAACAGGACATGTATTACCTACTTCCGAACCGATTGTTACGTCAGTATCTGTTAATGGTTTAATCGTATCCACTAACACAACTTGACGTTTTACTTGGTCTTCCATTTGTTTGAACTCTTCAAACTCTAATTGCTCATCTGAATTTGCCTCTTCAGCTTTTAAAGTTAATACTTGTGTATCACGGGAACCGTCAACATACACCGTACCACCTTTTGCACCGCCGCGGTATAGACGCTCGTACACTTGTTGTACTTGCTCTACTCCATAGCCTTTTGGTGCATTTACTGTTTTCGAAATCGATGAATCAATCCAGTTTTGAATAATACATTGAACATCTGCATGAGCTTCAGCAGAAAGCTCCATTGAAGATTTGAACCAGTTTGGTAAGTTATTTTCATCCACACCTGGGTTCGCATCTAAATATTCTTTTACGATTTCGGCTTTTACTTCAATAAACTTCCCTAAACGACCTGAACGGTAGTAAGTAAAGCTGAAGTAAGGTTCAAGCCCTGTTGCAACTCCGACCATTGTACCAGTCGATCCAGTTGGTGCAACCGTCAATAAATGCGAGTTACGAATACCGTTTGCCACAATATTTTCGCGAATATGCTGTGGCATTTTTTTCATGAAGCCTGTGTTAATAAATGCTTCACGTAAACGCGCTGTTTCTGCTTCTGTTTGTCCTTCTAGGAACGGGAAGCTTCCGCGCTCTGTTGCTAATTCAATTGACTGCTCATAAGCTGCAACCGCAATTGTTTTGAAGATTTGATCAACAAGTGCATTGCCTTCTTCAGAACCATATTCTTTTTCGCAATAGATTAGTAAATCCGCAAGCCCCATAACACCAAGACCTACACGACGTTCACCAAGTGCTTGCTTTTTATTTTCGTCAAGGAAGTAAGGTGTTGCATCAATTACGTTATCTTGCATACGTACGCCAACTTTTACTGTTTCACGTAACGCCTCAAAATCAACTGTTTTTGATTCCTTATTTGCAAACTTCGCTAAGTTTACTGCAGCTAAGTTACAAACGGAATATGGTGCTAATGGTTGCTCACCACAAGGGTTTGTCGCAACAACTTGCTGACCGTATGCTTTAGCGTTCGTCATGTCGTTTGCGTTATCAATGAAGAAAATCCCTGGTTCTGCAGCATATGTTGCACAAATATTAATCAAATTCCAAAGTTCTTTTGCTTTAATTGTACGGTATGTGCGCACTGGGTACCCAAGCTTTTCCCATTCGCGAACATCGCCAACTTCATGCCATTTTTCATTGTAATCTTTCATTTGCTCTGGCGTGTAGTTTGCTACATCCGGGAAGCGCAGTGGAAATTCTCCGTCATTTTCTACTGCTTCCATAAATTCTTTAGTTAATGTTACCGAAATATTCGCGCCCGTTAAGAAGTCTGCATTATGGACTGAATACGTTCCGCCATCACGTAGTTTCGTTTCAGCGTCACGGATAATCGCTTCATTAAATCCACCAAAACCTTCAATATTTTTATAGTTCACAATACCTTGATACATCGCATCTTCCTGCTGTGATAAAGGCTTGAATTTTAATTTTTCTTTTGCTAGACGAATAATCGATTCATCATCGGTATTCTCGATTAAATAACGTAGAATACGAGGGTTTTGCATTTTTGAAATGATAAACTCTACGATATCTGGGTGCCAGTCTGCTAACATAATCATTTGAGCACCACGGCGAGAACCACCTTGCTCAACAAGATGTGTCAGCTTGGCAATATCATCAAGCCAGCTCACAGAACCACTTGATTTACCGTTTACACCGCGCGCTAATGTGTTACGTGGACGGAGCGTTGAACCGTTTGTACCAACACCGCCACCACGGCTCATAATTTCCATTACTTGCTTACGGTGGTCACTGATTCCTTCACGAGAGTCTGCCACAAATGGCATTACATAACAGTTGAAGAATGTTACTTCAGTTTCCGAACCTGCTCCATAAATTACACGGCCTGCTGGAATAAAGTTCATTGATACAAGCTGTTCGTAAAATTTTTCGAACCATTCTTTTCGCTTTTCTTCAGTTTTTTCTACAGATGCTAAGCCTGTTGCATTTCGCTTTGCAATCTGCTCATAGAAAATTTCCAAAGGCTTTTCAATAATATCTAAAGAGCGCTCAATTATTCCTGTTGTCTGCTCTTCTCCCTCTAGTACGTGGCGATAATCCTCTTCAATTTCAATAAGTGCACTCTTCTTATCGAGATCAATTGATTTGATAATACCTAGTCCACGTGCCGGGAATTTTGGATCCTGCTTTACTGTCAGTACAACAAAATCTCCTGCTTTTAATGTTTTCTTTTCTGTATCCTTAAAAGAATACCGGTCAATCATGACAAGACGCGACACACCTTTATGCGTAATATGCATATCTGGTGTAATCGGATGAACTTGAGGAAATTGCTTAATATCCTGATTTAACTGATTGAATGGGATGGATTGTTCTAAAACACTTACCACCATGCAAGCCCCCTTTGAACGCTATTTAATAATGTTAACATTCCCAACAAAAACGAGAATCAAACACCATATCTTGTGTTTGATTCATTAGGACTATCCCATATGTTGAGTTATATATAATTCCTTAAAAAAGATTACACCAAATATTTATTTCAATCAAGGGTTGATTTTTTTTAGTTTATGTTAAATCCCTGTATATCAACGTTTCGAGTATCAAAATTTTTTTCGTAAAAATAAAAACAAATGTTCGTAATCTATTTTTTGAAATTCCACTCATCGGTTAAATATTTTTTTTGCATTAATTGATCCACATATTGCTGTTGTTTTTCGTTTAATTCATAAGGAATCAATTCAATATTTAGCGCATCTTCAAATCCTTTTGAAAATGCATTTACACATTGCTCAATAGTAAATGGGACATCGACAAACTGATTCATCGCTACGGCCTTTTCAGGTAATTTTTTTCTCATTCTTTCTTTTGCCTCAGCAGAATCGAAATTAAATACCGATAATAACAATTCTTCATTTAAATCCAATAATATTGCACCATGCTGTAATATGACACCTTTTTGACGTGTTTGCGCACTGCCTGCCACTTTTTTTCCTTCTACAACAAGCTCATACCAGCTTGGCGCATCAAAGCAAACTGCACTTTTCGGCTTTTTCAGATCATCCAGTTGCTCCTTCGTTTCAGGTATACTGAAATAGGCGTTTAGCCCTAGCTGACGGAACCCCTGCAATATCCCTTCGCTAATAACACGATATGCTTCTGTTACCGTCTCTGGCATATTTGGATAACTTTCTGATACAATCACGGAATATGTTAGCTCCTGATCATGTAAAACAGCACGTCCACCTGTAGGACGGCGAATAAAACCTAAATTTTGCTTTTGGACTGCTTGTAGATTAATATCTTTATGTACTTGCTGAAAGTAACCGATCGATAAAGTTGCAGGATTCCATTCATAAAATCGAATGACAGGGGGGATTTCTCCTTCACTGTGCCAATCCAGCAAAGCTTCATCTAATGCCATATTAAATGCCGGGTTACATGGACCGGAATTAATAAAATACCATTGTTTTTTCATAATTTCTCGCCTCCAATAATACATTTTAGCAAACTGGCTCGACTAACTCTAGTTCATCTCTTATAATAGAAAGTACAGAAAGAAAGGGGCAATATCGCTGTGACAATTTTATACACGATTCTAGCAATTTTAGTCGTAATCGTTGCTTACGTAGTAATCAATTCAATGCGATTGAAAAAAGCGGTAACAAATTTAACGCAAGAACAATTTATTGAAGGTTATCGTAAAGCACAATTAATCGATTTACGCGAACCGAAAGAATTCGAAGCAGGCCATATTTTAGGCGCTCGAAACATTCCTATGACGCAATTCAACACACGTCATAAAGAAATACGTCCTGACCTGCCTGTATACCTTTACTGCCAAAATTCCGGCCGTAGTGCACGAGCAGCGCTATCTTTAAAGAAAAAGGGTTATAGCCAGCTTTATCAATTGCAAGGTGGATTTAAAACTTGGACAGGTAAAGTAAAATCAAAAAACTAATCTTAAAGGCTCTCTAATTCATTAGAGGGCTTTTAATTTTGAGTTTCTACTATATATAAAGTGAATTGTAAGAAGTCTAACTTCTCCATTAGAAAAAGGGTCAGAATATCTCTGACCCTTTTGGTAATATTAAGACACTGTTACTTGTTCTTGTTTTTTATAACGTAATACTGGCGTTCTTGCAGCACGTGTCTCGTCTAGACGGTTAACAACTGTCGTATGAGGGGCTTCCTGAACTAACGCAGGATTATCTATTGTTTCTTGTGCGATTTGAATCATTGCATCACAGAATGCATCTAAAGTTTCCTTCGATTCTGTTTCAGTCGGTTCAATCATAATTCCCTCTTCAACATTTAATGGGAAGTACACTGTTGGTGGATGATATCCGAAATCAAGCAGGCGTTTTGCAATATCCAGTGTTCGTACGCCTAATTTCTTCTGGCGACGCCCCGATAAAACGAACTCATGCTTACAATGACGGTTATAAGGTAAATCAAAATGCTCTTCTAAACGGCGCATCATGTAGTTTGCGTTTAGTACAGCATATTCTGTTACAGCCTTTAAGCCATCTGGTCCCATTGATCGGATATACGTATATGCACGGACATTAATGCCGAAGTTTCCGTAGTAAGGTTTCACACGACCGATTGATTGTGGACGGTTGTAATCGAAGTGGTATGTACCATCTTCTTTTTTCACTAATACTGGTTTTGGCAAGAATGGAATTAAATCCGCTTTTACCCCTACTGGACCTGAACCCGGACCACCACCACCGTGTGGACCTGTAAATGTTTTGTGTAAGTTTAAGTGAACACAGTCAAAGCCCATGTCGCCAGGACGTGCTTTACTCATAACGGCATTTAGGTTTGCGCCATCATAGTAAACTTTTCCGCCAACACCGTGAACGATATTCGCCATCTCAATAATATTCTCTTCGAATAAGCCTAATGTGTTCGGGTTTGTCAGCATAAGCGCTGCTGTATCAGGACCGACAACACGTCGTAAATCTTCAAGATCAACTAAGCCATCTTCACCTGATTTGATTGTGATTGTTTCAAAACCTGCAACTGTAGCAGAAGCCGGGTTTGTACCGTGAGCTGAGTCCGGTACGATTACTTTGTTACGGTGCCCTTCTCCATTTGCCTCATGGAATGCACGGATCATCATTAATGCTGTCCATTCACCATGTGCGCCTGCTGCCGGCTGTAATGTTACTTCATCCATACCTGTAATTTCCTGAAGGGATGTTTGCAGGTCATATAATAATTCCATTGCACCTTGTACTGTTGACTCATCTTGTAGTGGGTGAACATTGGCAAAACCAGCATAGCGTGCAACTGTTTCATTGATTTTCGGATTGTATTTCATCGTACAAGAACCAAGTGGGTAGAAGCCTGAATCCACACCATGGTTACGACGGGAAAGTGCTGTATAGTGACGCATAATATCTAATTCAGAAACCTCAGGTAGCTCAGCTGCTTCTTGACGTACTAAATTTGATGGAATAAGCTCCTCAAGATCAAAATCAGGCACATCTAAAGGCTCTAAGTTGTAACCAATACGGCCTGGTTTTGTAATTTCGAAAATGAGTGTTTGGTTTTCGTTATTCATTATAAGCCCCCATTTCTGCAACTAGTGCATCAATTTCTTCTTTTGTACGTATTTCAGTAACAGCGATTAGTGCATGGTTTTCTAATTCAGGGTAAACTCGCCCTAAATCAAATCCACCGATGATGCCTTTTTCGATTAATGCTTTATTTAACTGTGTCACATTATGTTTTGTGTTTACTACGATTTCGTTGAAGTGTGCACCTTGATATACAACTTCGAATCCAGCTGCTTCAAACGCATTTTTTGCGTAACGTGTTTTCACGATATTTTGTTTTGCCATTTCCTGCATGCCTTGCTTTCCAAGTGCTGTCATTGCAACTGATGAAGCAAGAGCAAGTAACGCTTGGTTTGAGCAAATATTTGATGTCGCTTTATCACGACGAATATGTTGTTCACGTGCTTGTAATGTCAATACGTAACCTCTGCGTCCATCTTGGTCTACTGTTTCCCCAACTAAACGTCCCGGTACTTTACGCATCAATTTAGTCGTAACAGCGAAGTAACCGCAGTGTGGACCACCAAAAGCTTCGGAAATGCCGAATGGCTGTGCGTCACCAACTGTAATGTCCGCTCCTAATTTTCCTGGAGGTGTTAAAACGCCAAGTGCTAATGGATTTGCAGATACGATAAATAATCCTTTTGCATCATGTGTAATATCTGCAAGAGGTTGCAAGTTTTCAATTTGCCCGAAGAAGTTTGGATATTGCACGATAACGCCAGCTGTTTGATCGTCAATTAATCCTTTTAACGCTTCAACATCTGTTACACCGTCTTTTGTAGGGATTGTTACCACTTCAATTGATTGACCGTATGCATACATCGTTACTACATCTTTATACTCTGGGTGTACTGCACCGGAAACTAAAAGCTTTTTACGGCGAGTATGGCCTGCAGCAAGCATTCCTGCCTCTGCTAACGCTGTACCCCCATCATACATAGAAGAGTTTGCGATATCCATACCTGTAAGCTCGGCGATCATCGTTTGGAACTCAAAAATTGCTTGTAACTCACCTTGGGAAATTTCCGGTTGGTATGGCGTATAGGCTGTATAAAACTCTGAACGGGAAATAACATGATCAACAATTACAGGTTTGTAGTGATTATATACACCAGCACCTAAAAACGATACATTACTAGCAGTATCTTTGTTTTTTGACGCCAGTTGCGATAATTCCTTCATTAAAGCTGCTTCTGATTTTGCAGGTTTAATATTGTAGTTTCCTTGGAAGCGAACTTTTTCCGGGATATCTGCAAAAAGTTCATCGATTGTAGCAACTCCGACGCGATCTAACATTTCTTGCTTATCTTGTTCCGTCATTGGTAAATAACGATGTTTCATTGTTAACCCTCTTTTCAAAAGTATTATTTTGTACGTTTATAAAACGGTTTTTCCACAATTAATGCTTTCGCTCTATTTTTGCGAATTTCAACTTCTAACTCAGTTCCGACTTCAGCGAATTTTGCGTCAATTAAAGCTAGACCGATGTTGCGTTTCGTCATCGGAGATTGTGTGCCAGTTGTAACTTCTCCAATTTCAATACCATCTTTAAATACTTTATAACCGGTACGTGGAATCCCTTTATCAATCATCTCAATACCTACTGATTTACGAGCTAGGCCTTTTTCTTTTTGATCAATTAATGCTTGTTGTCCGATAAATTGTGGTTCTTTAGCTAATTTCACTGCAAACCCAATCCCAGCTTCAAGTGGTGTAATCTCTTTAGACAGTTCCTGTCCGTATAATGGCAGGCATGCTTCAAATCTTAATGTATCACGGGCACCTAAACCAGCTGCAACAACACCTTTGTCTTTACCTGTATCTAAAATTTTATTCCATAGTTCGATAATAGCTTCTGGTGTACCGTAAATTTCAAATCCATCTTCACCTGTATAACCAGAGCGAGATACAAGTACCGATTGTCCAGCTACATCGACATTGTCTTTAAATTTGAAATATTTAATCGCTGCCAAGTCTTCCGTCGTTAACGATTGCAGCAATTCCTCTGCTAATGGACCTTGTAATGCAATTTGAGCATAGTCATCTGAAGCGTTTGTTACTGTAACATTGCCTTCTACATGTTTTTGCAACCATTCGAAGTCTTTTTCAATATTAGAGGCATTGACACAAAGCAAATAGCGCTCATCTGCTAAACGATATGTTAATAAATCATCTACAACTCCACCGTCTTCATAGCATAGTGCACTGTATTGTGCTCCACCAACTGTGATTTTAGAGATATCATTCGTCAGCATTTTTTGTAAATATGGTAATGCATCTGAACCTTCTACAAAAATTTCTCCCATATGTGAAACATCAAAAAGACCAGCACGGTTACGAACTGCATCATGTTCTTCTTTAATAGAAGAAAATTGTACAGGTAATTCCCACCCACCAAAGTCAATTGTTTTCCCACCATATTTTGCGTATTCATCAAATAGCGGTGTACGTTTTAATTCATTTGTCATGTCATTTCCTCCTTAAATTTTTTATGTTATAACCATTGTAAAAATGTGACGGGGAATGATTACATTGTGCGGTACAGCTAGCTGCCTCTTTTTACTTTTAAATTGGAAAACGTATTTTTTTCCATAAAAAAAAGACAGACGAATCCCTTTTAATGGGATTCTCTGTCCTTGCACCTGAAAGTTACACCTAAATTTGATAGTCTATCACATTTTAGGCTTTCCCCTTTGGTGGCTGCCAGTAACTTGTACTACAACAGCACTCTCCAGAGTTGCGTCAAATACGAGTCTTTTTGCCTGAGAGATTCATAGCACCGCTATTTGCTCCTTCGGCGACGTGACATCACGTTCTCTCCCCGTATCATCATCCGCGCTAGTTTTTCAACTAATTTAAATTAACTGTACTCTTAGCAATATCCTAACATTGAATGTATTGTAAACGCAATCTTTTTTTAATTTTACTTAATAAGCGAACATTTTTTGCGCTTTTCCGAAAAATTATTCGCCTTTTAATCTATTTACTTGAAAAGCAATGTATTCAACTATTTGTCTTAAAGATCTACCTACTGTCAGTACTTGTATATGGCTTGCATCCCGATAAGCCTTTCTACGGCTATGATACAGTTCTTCCAACTCTTGTTCTGTCTTTATTTGTACTATGGGACGATTTTTATCATTACGAATTCGCATATATATATCTTCGAATTTGGCGTCCAGGAAAAAGACTAGCCCTGTCTTTCGCATAATTTTACGATTTTCTCCATTAACGGCTACCCCACCGCCAGTCGAGATAATGCATGCTTCATCACGGAAGTTTTTTAAAAATTCCGTCTCTATTTTTCGAAAATGTGCTTCCCCGTATTGTTCAAAGATCTCTGGAATTGACATTCCTTGTTGCCGAACGATTTCATGGTCCATATCATAATAGGGCATCTTTAAGAAATAGCTTAATCTTCTGCCAATCGCACTTTTTCCGCATCCCATAAATCCAACTAAATATATTTTTCGCATGCTGTTCACCTTCTTCTAATTACGAACTACTTTTCCATAGCACCTCTATTTCAATATATTGAAAACTGGTTTTGTACTTAATGTGAAATTCCAATTTTTAATGCATTACTTACTACTACCCATTAACGATGCATAGGTGACTTTCACTTTAAGTATTTCTTACCCAACTTTTAATAATTGCCGAGATATTAACTTCTTTCATTTGAATTTTACACTGTCATTCCCCTCTATTTTGGGAGATAGAAGACAATTGTTGAAAGAAGTCGAAACTTCAATGAGTATTTAGTATGTTTATCGTAGCACGAACGTAAATAGATTCCAATGAATTATAAAATTTTAATTGTGCAAAATACGCATTTGTATATAAAATGGCAGATCCAGTAACGATGAATAATAAGAGAATTGCCAGCAAAAATAATGCCCCTTTTTCATTTCGGATCCAATGGTAACACGAGGGATCGTTCTCTTTCCGTTCCATCCTGCATCACCACTTTCATATTTAGATCATTGTCGATTCCTTCTAGATGCCAATTATCAACGAATGGCAATAGAATCTCATTGCCCCCTTTATTCGACCTTTTCCGTAAATGCAGCTCTGATTTATCAAATACAAATAACCTATCATTTGGGTCATTTAGCATTTCAAGCTGCAATGTGCTGGAATTATATAATCTTCCGGATGCCGAATTCATATTATATTGATGTAAATCATAGACGAAAAACTCCCAATTCACTTCATCCTTCATCTTCTGTATTTGCTGGATATCGTTTACCCAAATTAGGATTAGTAAGCTAATCGAAGCGAACAAACCGAAAACAGTTAACTGGAACAGACTTTCCAACAGTGTAAATCCTGCCTCATTTATCCGAGCTCGTTTCATATACATTGCTCCTCTTCCACCCCGTTGTTATCGAACAGAACACAAAGTTGCTGGCCATTATAGGTCCAATGAAAAACGGTTTGATCGATTTCTTGAGTACCGGCTGATTGACTGTATCTTTTATATTTTAACGCACCCATGAAGGCGACCTCAGCGGCATGGGTCTGCAATTTTTGATCTGCTATTTGCTGTTTCATATTATAAGTGAGTGGAATCATGGTTGAAGTCAGGAAAAATAAAATGACGACTGCCAACAGTGTTTCTACAAGCGTTAGGCCTCCCTGTGTCATGAAAAACCTCCTTTTCCAAAATTCTTGCTTTCCCAATATTCACAGAGTATTGATAACTCACATTTTCAAAATGGTACATAATTCGCCCAAACGCATGCGCATTTCCTTTCGTATTAAAGCTGAGCCTTGAGTTCGGGGTCGTTATAAATATTTCAATGTGACTAGGCACCATCTGCTCGTATATAACGCCCTCTCTATTCATTTCCCTTATACGAATTCTACGGCAATTGACGATTTCAAAACTATGTGGATTCTCTTTTTCAATTGAAATCAACTGTGTCATTCTTATTAATAGTTCATTTTGATTCATTAATTGTTTTTCGGTAAAATCCAACAATGGTTTATGTGAAAAAAAGAGAATTGCTGTACTTACCACCATAAAGATCGAGAGGACAACGAGCATTTCCAATAAAGTAAACCCTTTTTCATTCGTTAAAACTGTTCTTATTTTTAACTTCATTTATTATTACCGTGTTAGCTAGCTGCCCGAAGTCGAAGCTATCACTTTGCCATTCTCAATTTTAATTTGCGTATTATCAGGGCATCGTAAATCTTCTTCCATAACATAGTTCTCTTCTATTAAGTCTGATATGGAACTTGGATATTCTTTATGGTTCAACTTATACGCCTCCACTTGTCCTTGAAGCATTAAAACATAGGCATCACAGCCTTTTTCATCAATTGACGCGAAATGTTTGGAGACATTAGGAATGGTTACTAGAATCAATATAGAAATAATTAACAATACAACAAGCATTTCAACTAACGTAAATCCTTTTTCATTTTTCATCATCTCTTCCACCTCTTCTTAAATAAAATCAATTACATCATACATAGGAATTAAAATACTTAAATAAGCAGCAATGACACACATGGCAATAATGATAAAAAGTAATGGTTGAACAATTGCCAGTAACCGTTCTATAACTTTCTGCAGCTTTTCATCAAGAAGCTCACAATATAAAATCAGTTCCCGCCCCAGTAAACCACTAGCCTCACCGTGGGCAATAAAATGTTCAAACTTAGGATAAAAATAACCGACAAGTACAACAGAATGAGATAAAGAATCACCGATAAGAATACGTTCCTGTAACGTTTCGGCAATATAGGCTATTTGTTTCTGATGCTGCTGGGATTTCAAATGGTCAAATGCATCTTGAAGAGAAATTCCCGCGACCAAAAGATTACCTAAATGTCGTGAAAATTGTCTTGTTAATATCAATCGCCAAATTAGGCTGAAGAAAGGAAGCTTAAATAGCAGATGGAGTTGTATGTCGATGCGTTTCTTTCTTACATAAAAAATAAACGTTATCAGCAGACAGCATAAAAAAATACTAGCTGCTACGATATAGTCGGGCAAATGGAGGAAAAATGCAGACCATTGGATACTTGCTGATTCCTCAACTTGACCACGCGAAGCTACGACGGAAGCCATATTCGGCAAAAAATACGTACGGAACGCAAAAAACAGCAGTATTAAAAAGGAAAATAACACTATTGGATAAGAAATTACTTTTAACAATTTCAGTTTCGCTTGTTGTTGGAAGGTAAGTTGCTTTGATACTATTTCTATTGCTTCGCTCAATCTGCCGGTTACTTCGGCCATTTCTATTGATACTAAATACTGATTGTCCAACCGGAGGAACTGAAAAACTTGTGTCACATTCCCTCCATTGTGCAGGATATTTGATATTTCCTGTTGTACCGGTTCATAATGTTTCACATGATAAGGAAGCAGCATTTCTATACTATGGGCAAATGTATAGCCTTCATTTAATAATGTTGAAATGCGTTGAAGTAATGTAGGGAATTCGGAAGGCTTAATAATTGTTTTGTGAAATAACGGGGTGGTCGGTAGGTTTTTAATGAGAGATATATTCATAGCCTTCTCCTTTTAATAGTGCCTTTTGTCCAGCTATTGTTTGTTCATAAGGCAGTGTAAAACGATTGCCTTCTATTATAGATTCTATCGCCCGCTGTAATTGTTTATCTGTCAAAAATTCAAAAACTGCTTTATAGCCCTGTTCATCAGTTTCGATAAGACGCTGTGAAATGACGGCTTTAAGCATTTGCCTCATCTCTTCCAAAGAAACAGACAAATCCTGAAGCCGATATAAACAATTAACAGTATCTTTCGCATGAATTGTTGAGATAACTAAATGCCCTGAAAATGCGGCTTCCATCGCAACCTTCGCTGTTTCCTGATCACGGATTTCTCCAAGCATGATGACTTCAGGTGAATGTCTCAATACTGCCTTCAAACCGGCTGAATACGTAATACCAGCCCGTTCATTAACTTGAATTTGCAGCAGATGATCCTGTGTACTTTCCACCGGGTCTTCAATTGATATAACATGTCGTGAAAGATGCTGAGCACAGTATTGCAACATTGAATATAAAGTGGTCGTCTTTCCACTGCCAGTCGCCCCACTAATCAATATTAACCCGCTATCCATACGGGCCAGCCTATCTAGCTGTCGAACACTCTCATGGAAATGACATAATGTTTTTAAGGGGACTGTGTGATTTTGACGCAATAAACGAATTGCCAAGCTCTCTTTGTAAAAACTGGAAGGTAATGTAGAAATTCGGAATGCATACATCGATTGGCCGATAAATTTTTGAAACGCACCACTTTGGGGTTTTCGCCTTTCACTAATATCGAGGGATGACAAAAATTTAAAGTAGGAAATCATTCGTAAGGCGAGATCATTGGGAATTTCATTAGTCTTTTCAAACCGGCCATACTTTCTGAGCAATACATCAAAACACTCTTCTCTTGGAATTAAATGAATATCCGTTGCATCAAGCTTTGCTGCATTCGACAATAGCTCTAAACATTTTTGTTCAATTATAGATTGCTGTTCGATAATAATCACCTCTTTTAACTTGATATCTTTTATCTATTTATATTATAAAACCGACTATACAAAATTAATAGAAATGGTGAAATAATTTCTTTTTAAGGTATTTTTTGTATGAATATTAACAATTTCAATGGCATTTCATGTAGAATAATAGAAAAGTAGGCAATTTTATATTATATTTAGCTTGATGGAGGTGGAAAAATGCTACATCCTATTAAAATTACTAGTACATTGGCAGATGAAACTCGCTTTTCCATTTATGAGTATATGTTACAGTACAAACAATTTGTATCGGTTCAGGAAATTGCTGAACAGTTTAACATTCATTCAAATGTGGCACGTTTACACTTAACAAAGCTGTCGGAAATCGATGCAATTTCAGCGGAATATTTAAAAACTGGAAAAGGTGGACGGCCTGGACGAGTTTATAAAGTTAATGATGAAGGTATTAACCTAAGCTTCCCTAGACGAGATCCTGCTTCCCTCATCAGATGGTCACTCGAACTTATATATGAACTAGGTGACGAAGCATTGGGCAAAGCGCGGGAAATTAGTTATGAGGATGGAAAACAGTCTATGCAGGAAATGCTCGATGATATAAAAAGGAAATCCCCTTTAACTTTCGAAGATAAAATTGCCTTGTTAACAAAAAGCGCAAAATTAATCGGCTATGTTCCTGAAGTTATTGAAAATGAACAAACAAAATCAATTATATTTTCAATTTTCAACTGTCCATTCCATAACCAATTAGAAAAACACGGAAATATTGTATGCCAACTTCACGAATCTTACTTAAAAGGACAAGTTGATATATTGTTTGGCAAAAATGAAATTTCTCAAGTAGAAAGTATGATGAATGCGTGTTCGTTCTGTAAATATAAAATCTCTGTTCACAATTAATGGCAAAAATCACGCGATTGTCACAACTCTTCCATAACTTCCAGTTTACATTATTAAGAAACTTGATTTATAATGGTTAAGAGATTACTCTATTTTTTTGCAAAAGGAGGGAAATTCATGAGCAATATGTATAAAGTTATGGCATTCTGGACTGCTATTTTCGCCGTTATGTTCTACCTTGGTGGTATGAACGAGGTTTCGCTATTATTCGTAGGTAATACAGGTTTATTCTTATTATTAGGCTTCTTAAATCTTTCAGAACGCATGTACATGTACATTTTCGGAGCATATTTAACAGTATTCTTCGCCGGATTCACATATTATACAACTTTCATCCACACACCTGGTGGTGGACACTAAAAAAACGACCTGCTCTTAGTTTAAGAGCGGTCGTTTTTTTATATTAATTTAAATCGTACTATATATAGAAAATACGCTTAAAATCCGTTTAAAAAAGGATTCGAATTCATTTCTGCTGCAGGAGTTGTATATTCTCCATGCCCCGGATATATAATAGTATCTTCAGGTAAAGATAATAATTTCTCATGTATTGATTTAAGCAATACTTCCATTGAACCACCAATTAAATCTGTTCGACCGATACTTTGCTCAAATAACGTATCCCCAACAATAGCAAAGCCATCTTCTTTAAAAATAAAAGAAATACTACCTGGTGAATGCCCTGGTGTATGTACAACGTCAATTTTAAATTCGCCAATTGCCAGCTCGCCTTCTTTACGAATAACGTGCGCTTCATCAGGTTTCCCCACTATATAATTTGGTAACTCCGCATATTTTCCTGAACCGTTTTTCAACGGATCTGCTAACCAATCAACTTCCTTTACGTGTACATATAGCGGTATATTATACTTTTCTCTTATAGCATCCACTGCACCAATATGATCAAAATGTGTATGCGTCAATAAAACCGCTAAAGGTCTTAATCCGTTTTTTCGTACCTCACCAATAATGCGTCCTGCTTCTTCACCCGGATCAAAAATCAGACAATCTTTCTCCTTATTGCTTACAATGTAACAGTTTGTTTGAACTGGCCCTAAACTATATTTTCTTATATTTAACATCTAATCACCTCAATTCTCATTATACATTTTTTCTTCCTACTAGATAGTGAAAACTAACGTTCAAACAAACGTCATTTTTAGTCCTCGACAAACGAATTGGAAACCTTTACAATAAAAGAGGAATATTGTTGCGACATTTTTTGGAATGTCTTAAAGGAGTGTCAATTTTTTATGAACTTATTAATGGTTATTTTTGGTCTAGTTGCAATTCTTGGCGTAGTTGGCATATTCCAATCAATCAAAGAAAAAAACCTTTTAGCTGTAGCATTCAATGCTTTAGCAGCAGGAGTATTTGGTTGGTTTGTTATCATGACAGTTTTAAATCAAGGCTATCCACCAACACACTAATTGCAATGGGAAAACGTGTCGCTATCTAAGCGATGCGTTTTTTTCTGTAAAGTAAAAAAAGCTGTTCTTGAAATGTTCAAGAACAGCTTTTTGTTATTTATAATTTTGATCTGTTAGTAAATTACCTGTTTCAGAATCATAGAAGCGTAATAAATCGCCATTGATAATCTGATCGGAATACTCTAATTCCTGGGTAGCTCTGTCGATATATGGCTGACAAGCATCAATTTCAATTGATTCGCCTGTAGCACGGTCATAACATACTTCCCCTGCGTAAACTACTTTATCCGTAATAAAACGTCCATCACGGAATATAACGAAATCTTCATGTTCCTCTGAAAACAAATCTGCACCAAGCTGCATATCTTTAGATGTTTCGATACCTAGAAGGTGCAATAGTGTCGGACGAATATCCAGTTGTCCAGATACATTATCCATCACTTGTCCCTCATTGTCGCCCGGAATGTGAATATATAATGGTACAGCCTGTAATAATGCGCTGTCATAAGGTGTAATTTCTTCTTTATTTAAATACTTTGCCATCGCCTTATTATGGTTTTCCGAAATTCCATAGTGGTCACCATACATAACGATAATTGAGTTTTCATATAAGCCCTGTTCTTTTAAATCATCGAAGAATTCCTTCACGGATTCATCCAAATAGCGAACCGTTTGGAAATAACGATTCAATGTACCAGAGTTTGAATCATATTCTGGAATCATGACATCTTCCGGATCCAAGTAGAATGGATAATGGTTTGTTAATGTAATTAATCGACTATAGAACGGCTGTGGCATTTCCTTCATCAATGCTGCAGATTGTTCAAAGAATGGAATATCTTTTAATCCCCAGTTTACTGATGTTTCTTCTGTTACTTCATATGACTCAATATCGTAAAATTCATTTAAATTAAACGATTTGTAAATCATATCTCGGTTCCAGAATGATTTATTGTTCGCATGCATAACATTCGTGAAATAGCCATTTTCTCCTAAACGCTCTGCAAAGGAGTTATACGTATTTTCACCATGCGTAAAGAATACAGCTCCACGACCTAGACCATATAACGAGTTTTCAAAGATAAATTCAGAATCGGATGTTTTCCCTAATCCTGTTTGGTGATAAAAATCGTTGAAGTAATACGTATCTTTATCCTGTGTTAATGAGTTCAGGAAAGGTGTAATAACTTCCCCATTCATTTCATTATTAATAACAAAGGATTGCAATGATTCCAATGATATAGCAATGACATTACGTCCTTCATACTTGCCGAACATTTGGATGTTTGGCTCTGCCTGATTGGCACGTATATAGTTATTCACTTCCACAAGTTCACTACCATCTGCTAAAGCACGTTGAGCAGATGATTTAGATTGTACATACACATCATATAAATGGTAGTTATACGTTCCGATATTCTTAACTAATAGCTCACGGTCAAACGCACGCGTCAATAGCTGTGGACGTTCTGTTTCCGCTAATCCCAAATTCAAAAATAATACAGCAGCTGTCATAACAAAATATGCTTTGCGTGCATCTTTGCGAATTGGCGTGAATTCAACAGATTTAGGCATAAGCTTTAGTGCAATTAAAATAATCGCTACATCGACGAAATATAAAATATCCGTCCAGTTGATAATTGCAGCCGCAGATGTTCCAAGCTCTCCGAAATTGCTTGTTTGAAATAATACCGGTAATGTGACAAAGTCATTATAAAAACGGTAGAACGCTACATTTCCATATAAGACAAATGCCAGTAATATACTACCGCCAACGATAAAGCGATTTCGTGCCTTTGGAGATTTTAAAAATAATGCCAATCCATAGAAAAATAGCAAAAAGCTTAATGGATTGATGATTAAAATTAATAATTGCATTGCATTCTCTATTTTCATATCAAAACTTGTTTCATAAACAATTACAGTTTTAATCCATGTTGCTATTACGGCAATCGCTAATATCGAATGTTTAGGCCATTTAAAATCTTTCATATCCTATACATCCTCTCTTTACATATTCAAATTTTTAAATATATTATTTTATTTGTGTAAATTCCAGTGAAACAAAATATATCTTAAAGCTTTTCAGTCTAATACGCAACAGTATTCTGTTGGAAAAATTATGAAAAAGCTTTTTGAAAATACACTATTAGTTAGTACGTATTACAAACGAAAAGGTTTCGTAAAATATGAAAACAGCGGTTAACTTCCGCTGTTTGACTAAGGGTATAATTGATTAGAACGTTTAAAAACCCTAGTTACACAAGCAGTCCCGTAAACGCTACCTATTATTATACACTAAATAAATTTTATTTTCCTGCTTTTAGCCTTTGCTCTTCTTGACGTAAAATTAACAACGCCATCTGAAAATCTTTTATATCCAGAACGTTCGTTTTATATAATTCCTTTATTTCATCTTCCATCAAATATAGATCACCAATACGATCCTTTGTATAAATGTAGATTCCGTATTGTTTCAGTAATCCAATTATGTCTAACATTGACTTCATTTGTCGTTCCTCCAACATTTATCCGCAAATTATGCGCTCTTTGTCTGTAAGTAGTATATGTACCGGAAGATCATGTGATTCTCTCGGTACTTCATTTAAAAGCTGTTCTTCAAAAGCGAGGGAAATGCGTTTTCCGCTGTACCCCACCAAAAAGCGGTCATAATAACCACCACCAAAACCAATTCGGTAGCCTTGACGATCAAATACTACCCCTGGAACAACTATCACATCTATTTCCTCTTTATCGACTTTTTGAGTCATCTCCGGAATAGGTTCTAAAATGTTTTTGTATGCCCGTTCCGTTTCAGCAAAGCTATCTATTTTATAAAATTGCATCGAACGGTCTTTCGGATTGCATTTTGGAACGACAACTTTCTTATTTAATAGCCAAAACTGCTCGATTATAAACGTAGTATCTACTTCAGGTTGATTTGATATAGTGAGTGCAATAGTACTAGCCTTTTTAATAGAAGGTTCTTGTAATAACTGTCGGGCTATATTGAATGAGCGCTCACGATATGTTTGATAAGTCATTCGTGCCAAATTTTCCTGCACTTGTTTACGATAATCCCTTTTATCCAACTAATCCCCCTACTTTCCCCATATAGGTTAACAGTTATTATCATAGATCAATTTTAAATCCATCTATCATAACAACGTTCAACAATGTTCATATGTTCCAAGTAAAAAGCCAAAACCCACAAGTGGTTTTGGCTAACTGAGCGATTATTACTTTGTTTCACGGTGAAGAGTGTACTTCTTCTCGCGAGAGCAATATTTTTTAAGTTCAAGACGCTCTGGATTGTTACGCTTGTTCTTTTTTGAAATGTAGTTACGTTCGCCGCAGTCTGTGCAAGCTAAAGTAATGTTTACGCGCATCATTAACCCTCCCACTCTAAATTAAGAATATAAATTTATTTGAGCATGATTTATACGACTTACCTATTATAACACACTCTCTCAAAAAATCTAGTATGATTTATTATTAAGTTTTACTATGCTAAAATAAAGGTAATTTGTAATGAGGTGGGAAGTTTTTATACGAACAATACACGTTTCATTACATCATCAATAAGATTAGTAATTAAAATGGAGGACTACATATGGAACTTTCTTCGATATTAATGATTGTAGGAATTATCGTCATTATCTTATCGTTATTTTTAAAAGATAAGTCCGTTCAGGTTGAAAAAGATGTAGAAGATTTATCAATTAATATTTATCAAGAAACAAATGCTTTAAAACGCCGGATTAAATTACTAGAGGAAGAGTTGCTAGTAGAACCTAACTTCCAGGTTAAGCATCCTGAAGTTGATAAATCCGATCCTTTTACTTCTTTTCAGAAAGTGGCGGCTCAAGTCAAGACAGGCCAAAGCAGTTATACCCAATCTAGCGTGAAATCTGAAAAGAATACTAAGCCAATTAATGGCATTTTAGTAAGCCAGGTTTTGGCATTAAACAATCAAGGTTTATCAATTGATGAAATCAGTAAACTTTCTACTTTATCACATGCCCAAATCCAGTCGATTTTGGCAAATGGAGGTAAACAATGAAAACCTCGTTGCGAGCATTTGGAATCGGTCTATTTGTCGCGGGTGCAAGCATCGCTTTAGTTGATTTATCTTCTGGTGAAACCGAATCCAAACAAAAAGACATAGCACTATATGAACAGCAGTTAAAAGATTATGAAAATCAAATAACTTTGTTAACCGAACAATTGGACAAGCAAAATTCTCACACAGATGTAAATTCTGAAAACCAAACAGCTGAAAAAACAAGTGATTCCTCTTCTATAAATGAAGAAAAATCGAATACTAAGAAAGTTACCGAAGCGACGATTTTTATATATGAAGATGTTTCCATTTATACAATCGGACAGCAGGCAGAAGATTTGGGCATTGTTGCAAATGGACGCGAACTTGAGCTGTTTTTATCTAAGCCGGATTATGCGCGCTCTATTCAAAAAGGTGCGTTTGATTTAAGTTCTGACATGACAATTGAACAAATGGCTAAAGTATTAACAGGACAACCAATTGAATAGCGAATACGAAAAGCTGTTTTTGACATTCGGGTCAGCTATTCATGAGTGGGGGGTATTATGGATTACATAAAAAAAGGAACGAAAGCATTTACAATGACGAATATCGCTCTATTTTCCGCGGGCTTTATTACCTTTGCAAATCTTTACGTTACACAGCCACTTCTGCCTCAGTTTTCGAAAGACTATAATGTTTCCCCCGCTACAGCAAGTTTGTCGCTATCTGCAGCTACTTCAGTCCTAGCATTTAGCCTCATACTATTCGGTTCATTATCCGAAGCATGGGGACGGAAAAAGTTGATGACGATTTCGATTTTTGCAGCATCTTTCCTAACTTTCGCATTGGCTTTTGCACCTAATTTCGAGGCAATTCTTGTCCTGCGAATTCTGCAAGGTTTTGTATTTGCAGGTGTTCCAGCTATTGCGATGGCTTATTTAGGAGAGGAAATGGATCCCTCAAGCTTTGGAGCTGCAATGGGGCTTTACATAAGTGGAAATGCTGTAGGAGGATTATCCGGTCGTATCATTATTGGTACCATGTCCGATCTGTACAGTTGGCAAATAGGAATGATTGTTCTTGGGGTATTAAGCATCATTATAAGTTGTTATTTCGTCTGGGCACTTCCGGAATCGAAACATTTCAACCCACGCCCATTACAATTTAAACTATTATCAAAAACATTATTTCAGCATATTAAGAACAAAAAGCTCGTTTTATTATTTGGAATTGGTTTCACATTAATGGGCAGCTTTGTCACAATGTACAATTATATTGGATTCAAATTAGTCGAGCCTCCTTATTTATTAAGTATGACAATTATTAGTTGGCTTTTTATCGTATATCTAGTCGGGTCATGGAGCTCTGCCTGGTTCGGCAGCTTATCCGATACATATGGACGTCAAAAGGTTTTATACAGCGGTATTCTTATTATGCTGACAGGGGCACTTTTGACATTTCCGGTGAGTTTAACTTTAAAAATTATTGGTCTTATTATTTTTACATTTGGTTTTTTTGGATCCCATTCTATAGCGAGCGGTTGGGTAAGCCAGTTGGCAGAAAGTGATAAAGCACAGGCCTCTTCCTTATACTTATTTGCTTATTATATGGGCTCTAGTATAGGAGGGACAATTGGAGGATTATTTTGGTCTAAATACGGCTGGATAGGAACGGTAACCTTTATGGTATCTTCCCTATTAATTACTTTGATTTTCGCTGTCTTAATTCATTATTTATATTTGAATAACAAAAAAATGCAGGGCATCTAAATGGATGCCCTGCATTTTAATTATTCACGTACCCAAGTTAAACCTAATGTCCCTTCACCTGCATGAACACCTACACATGCAGATAATGGCGTCGGCGTAAATATAATAGTAGGAAACTTCTCTTCCAGTTCCTTTTTCCACTCATTTGCTCCTGTAAGATTGTTACAATGTATAACTGCTACTTCTTTTACAGGTGATTTCTGAATGGCGCGTTGCAGTTTTTCAATTACGGCTTTTTTCGCACGCTTATCTGCACGAACTTTTTGCGCTACCTCTACGCCGCCCTCTTTATTATATTCAATGACTAATTTAATATTTAATAAATTACTTAGAAACATAGCTGTCCCTGAAACTCGTCCACTTTTATGCAACTGTTCTAAACTCGCTGGTATAAAAGCTAGTTCTGCATTTCCACGCATTGCTTCAATTTTCTTCACAATCTCTTCTGGTTTCAGGCCGTCTTTTTCAAGTTCCAATCCTAACTCCAACATATATTGCATTGGGTAGGAGCCAATTTTTGCATCGATAACATAATTTTTAAAACCTGCCTGCTCTGCAGCCATTGGAGCACTTAATACTGTTCCTGATAATTGCTCGGATGTATGAATGGCAATTGCACAATCATAGCCTTCCTGTTTTAATTCTTCATATAATGCTACATGCTCACCAAAAGCAGGTTGGGATGTTTTCGGATGTGCTTTTGCATTTTTTAATTTATCGTAAAATTCATCATGTGTCATATCAATTGTTTCGCGTAGTGCGCCTTCTTCAAATACAATATTTAATGCAAGCACATGTATGTTATGCTTCTTTATAAATTCCGGCGATAATAGTGCTGCTGTATCTGTAACCCATGCAATCTTTTTTGTCATTCTAAATCCCCTTGATATATAAAATTATTTACTCCACATAATGTAAGCGCAAACATATTTCCCACACAGTGACAACTGTCACGTTTTACTTAATAAAATTTACCGTTCGACATTTTTTCGACAAGAATTTTATTTTATTTTTATACTCCGATGAAATGGATTATTTTACATAATGGCATTTTTTCCGTACGATAATAATACAAAATTTAATATGAATAGTTTTTTAGGAGGAGAATATTAATGAATATTTATGACATCCCTGTTAAAACAGAAAAAGGGGAACAATATGAATTGGACCGTTATAAAGGACAGGTCATGATGATTGTCAATACAGCGAGTAAATGCGGCTTTACAAATCAATTTTCACAGCTTGAGGAACTTTATGAAAAATATAAAGAAGAAGGGTTTGTCGTACTCGGATTCCCATCCGATCAATTTAAGCAGGAATTATCTTCAAGTGAAGATGCTGCCGTATTTTGTCGCATGGACTACGGCGTAACTTTTCCAATGCACGAGATTATTAAAGTGAACGGTGTGGACGCTCACCCATTATTTAAACATTTATCTTCAGAAGCAAAAGGACTTTTAGGCCAATCAGTTAAATGGAATTTCACGAAGTTTTTAGTCGATCGGGATGGAAACGTCATTAAACGTTATGCACCACAAGATTCCCCGACAAAAGCAGAAAGCGATATTGCCAAATTACTTTAACGTGTAAAAGCAGCCGAATATTTGAATTCGGCTACACAGATTGTCGACAAAAGGTCTCGAAAAACCTTTTGTCTTTTTATTATAAATTTTAATTAGGTGCTTAGCAGGAACAAGTTGTTCATGTTCATTGAATTTATTGCTAGTCATCGTTCGTACCTCGCTTTATTTAAAGGGATGAATAAGTTGATTGGAATGGAGGGACCGTGACTCCACCGGGAACCGCACGTGTGGAAGATCCACTAAATGGTGCCAGCCGCTCTTGGCACCATTTAGTTAGCTGGAGCCGTGCCCGGGGAAAGCATCGGTCCCGGAATGGAAATCAACGGTTTTAAGAGTTTGTCTACAGTCTCAGCAGCCGAATATTTGAATTCGGCTGCAGTTTTTTTAAAACAAAAACTCTTCTTCCTTTTTTAAATCCAGATATAATGGCATAATCACCAAACACATTACGATTATAAAAATAGCAACACATAGAATATTCAATGGAAGCGGTAAGCCCAAATAAGGCGAGAAGATTAAAGTTGCCGTTGTTTGCATCGTTAATACCCCTATTATTTGACGGTATTTTTTTGTGTAAAACAATTTTTCATTACATGAGGGACAATGCAATTCCATTTTAAAATGCCATACCATTTTAATTTGCTCCTTTTTTGAAAATGAATGGCTACAATGCGGACAGGATACAGTACCGGTTGTATTGCGGGCAAAATAAAATGAAAGTAAGATTTGAAAAATAATAATTAGGATGAAAATACTAAACTTCAGCCACTGAATGTCCAATTCTAACATCTGAAGCATTCCACCTATTGCAGAGATGATAAATGGCGCAATAAAGATAAGCACATATCGCCAACTATAAACCGTTTTTCGTAATTTAAGTATTTTCGGTTTTTGCCATCGCTTCATCGTAAAAAATACAATTGTCGTGAGGATAACATTAATAATTAGCAATACACTAATAATGGCTACATGTTTGCCTCTTCTTATTAATTCAGTTAAATGTTCTGTTTCATAACTATCTGTTACTGGCTTAGATGCTTGATTGATAGGTGAAACAAAATCATCATTACTAATTAGGTACAAAAAAAACAATGCTGTAAAAACAAAAATCGGTGCAATCACCATTGTCCAATTCATCTGACGTTTCGGGCGTTTTGAATGAATAATCGTTTGTTTTATATTCATCTTCTGTTGTTTTGTTAGTTGCAGCTTACTTAACTCTTTTTGCCATTTTTCTTTATTCATCATTCATCACCTCCATACTTAACTTTGGCTTTAACTTCGCCCTTGCACGCTGTAAACGTGATTTAACCGTCGATACCGCCAATTGTAATAACTCTGCTATCTCGATAACTGTCATCTCTTCATAATAATAGAGCAATAATACTTCCCGATCTTTGACGGGTAAGGCAAGAACTGCAGCAGTTACTTTCCCTTGTAACTCCTTCTCTACATAAACCTGCTCTGCACCCTTTTCATATGGCTGAAACAACTGAAAAACAACAAATTTCTTGTTCTTCCAGCTTCTCAAATAATCATAGCTGCGGTTTATCGTCATTTTTACTAAATATGTTTTAATCGACGCCTTCTGTTCAAATTGATCTGATTTATGATAAAAATTTAAAAATACGTCCTGGACAACTTCTTCTGCTGCTAAGCGATCCTTCGTATATATAAAGGCAATTCGGTACAAGTAATCACTATATGTAACAATAAGCTGCTCAATATTCACTTGCCGGCCCCCTTTCCACCTTATAGACGGATCTAATTTAAAGTTGGACTCATTTTCCTTTTAGTTTTTTAAAAAAAATCACCTAACCAGATGTCTGATTAGGCGAAAGTTTTAGGGTTCGAAACTTTGTAATGCTTCTTTTGCAGCTTCAATATTATCTTCATTAAATGGGGTTTCCTCCATTGCAGCAATCTTCTCTACTGCATCTACCAATACAAGCTTTGAATAAAACGGCAGCTTCGGGACAATTCTGACTAAGCACCAGTAAATCCACATATCATCGTCTCCACGAAGAACCTCTTCAACAAGTGGAGTTATCTCATTTGGGTACTGAAGCAATAGTTCGACCATTGGCTCAGCTACCGGCCAGTTCATATCCTGAACCCACTCAAGTAGCTGTGGCAATATTGGGATGATCAATTCAGCATCTGCTTCTTTTAACTGTTCAACTGCGGCTAAATCATGTTTATCTTTTGGAATCATACACGTACCTCCACCTCTTCAAGAAATTTCCTGATCATATCGGAACCAAGCTTAGTTCCGATAGACTCAGGGTGGAACTGTAAACCGTATACAGGATACTTACAATGCTGAATTGCCATTATTTCCTCATCATCCGCGCTTATTGCAACAATCTCAAAATCCTTATGCAATGTTTCTTTTTCGATAATAAGCGAATGATAACGCATCACTTCAATTTCCTCTTCAAAATGTTCAAACAAACCTTTCTTTTCAAATCGAAGCTTGCTCGTTTTACCGTGCATTATATTTTTCGCCCTGCTCACTGCCGCGCCAAAAGCTTCTCCAATAGATTGATGTCCTAAGCAAATACCTAAAATCGGAAACTCAGAGTATAACTGTTGAATCATTTCAATTACAATGCCCGCTTCCTTAGGCTCACCCGGGCCAGGTGAAATAACAATGGCTTTCGGTTTCATAGAACGAATATCATTAACTGTTACGGTATCATTCCGGACAACTTTTACATCTTCACCTAACATTGCAATTTGGTGATACAAATTATACGTAAACGAATCATAGTTATCGATGAGTAAAATCATTTGCGCACCTCCAACAATGCCTTTGCTTTATTGAGCGTTTCTTCGTATTCCATCTCTGGCACTGAGTCATACACGATCCCGGCACCTGCCTGGACATAGGCTTTTCCATCCTTTACAATCATCGTCCGAATCGCAAGTGCCAAATCCATATTTCCTGAAGTGGATAAATAACCAATTGCTCCAGCATATATGCCCCGCTTACGACGTTCCAAGTCATTAATAATTTGCATCGCCCGGATTTTCGGAGCTCCTGAAACCGTTCCAGCTGGCAGGCTTGATGCAAGAACATCAACTAAATGTGCATCATCTCGCAATTTACCAGACACTTCAGACACGATATGCATAACGAATTTATATTTTTCGATTTCCATATATTTAGTCACTTGCACCGTTCCGATTTGTGCAACACGTCCAACATCATTTCGCCCAAGATCGACTAACATTTTATGCTCAGCTATTTCCTTTTCATCCTGTAAAAGAGCTGTCGCCAATGCTTCATCTTCTTGTGCTGTTTTCCCCCGAGGCTTTGTTCCTGCGATTGGATTAGTTGTCACAATCCCATCCTGAACTTTTACCAGGCTTTCGGGTGATGTCCCTAAAACTGTATAATCATCAAAATCGATATAAAACATATATGGAGATGGATTGGACGTACGTAATTTCCTATATAGTGTAAATGGATTTTCATTGTATTCCGCCTCAAAAGTTTGAGATAAAACAACTTGGAAAATATCACCTTTACGTATATGTTCTTTCGCCGTTTCCACCATTTCGATAAAGCTGTCCTTTTCAATTGTTGGAGTGAATTTCACTTCAACCGGGTTATTCGGTGTTAACTGCGTCGCTTTAGTAATCATCTGTTCAATTACATCCACTTTTTGCTGCAATTGTTCAGCAGAATAGCCTTTTTCAAAAAGATCGAGGGCAATAATCGATATCTCCTGCAATAAGTGATCAATTACGATAAATGTTTCGTAAAAATATACATGAACATCGGGCATATTATATTTATCGCCTACAATTTCCCCTATGTTTTCAAAATGGAAGGCTGTTTCATATCCGAAGTAGCCAATTGCTCCTCCGAAAAAGGCAAACGGAAATTGCTCATTACAAATCGGCAGTAATTGTTTTAACTTTGCCAGCACAGGCAGCCGCTCGGTTTCCAATGGCTCGTCATGAATCTGGAATGTACTTGTTGCTCCATCGCCTTTTAGCTCCCCTACAGGATTGAACGCAATAAACGAATAGCGCCCATTATGTTTAAATTTAGCATTTGATTCAAATAATACTTTTTTCGTTCCCTGCACAGATTCATAAATGGAAATCGGTGTATGCGTATCTCCATTTATTTTCTTTACTACATAACTTCTCATCTCAACTACCATGCTCATCTCTCCTCAACTCAACTAAAAATGCATACAAAAAGGCCCTTTCGTTATTAAAGGACGAAAGAGCCGTGGTGCCACCTTTATTGACTAAAAAGTATTTAGTCCACTCAAATCTCGTAACGTGAGAGCTACGGCACGACATTTCCTTCGTGCAGCTAGAAATTCCATTCATAAAGTGCGTTTACTAACTTCCACCGACCGTTAGCTCTCTGGAAAACAAAACTTTACTACTCTTTTTTCATCATCGCTTTTACTATACGTTATATTGTAATGCTTAACGATATTTTTTTCAAACTATTTCGAATTAATTATAAATATATAATTGACCATGTGACTTTGCATAATATAGATTGGCATCAGCATAAGCGGCCAATTGTTCATACGAAGCCTGATCTTTAGGTAATTGGTTTGAATGAATAAATCCGAAATGTACAGGAATTTCCATGATGCCCATTGTAGAATGTACAACTGAAGATTGAAGCTTTTCTTCCAATTCCATTAACAGTTCAAAAAATTTCGGTTCGGATATATCTTTTATAAAAGCTTCCCCTTCATTCTTTGAAAGGACATTTACTTCTGCATCATGTTTAAAAATGAAATGATAAATTGTTTCAAACATTGTAAACAGCAAATGTTCAACGAATTTATCACCAAATAAGCTTTCAATTTCCGTTGTTATGAAGCACCAATGAATACAATACAATGATTCATTATTTTGAAGTGCCTGTTCAACATGTTGTACGATTAATTCTTTTGAAATGACCTTCGGATACTTTATAGAAAGGGCGGAAACATCCTCATCAATAAATAAATCAGATAACAAACTTTTTACATTATTTGCGTCCAATGGTTCACGGTTAGAATTTTCAATGATTTCACGCAGCTCATTTGTATATTGAAATGTATCATACAGTTTAAAGGTTTTAATATGGTAATCCACCGTTATTAAAAACATAATATTTTGCTGATTTTTGAATTCAATGTAAGCCTGTTCAAATAATAAAGTGCTTTTCTCTTTTTTCCCCATATTGAATGCTAAAATTGCATCAGCAAATAAAATCTTGGCGTTATATAAACTGTGTTTGTTCTTTAAAAGTTCTACAAATTCCTGCTTCACATTTTGATACCCCTCATTATCTGCTATTGTAGCAAAATAATAGAGCGCACCTATATAACCTTTAGCAATTGTTAAATCTTGTTTCGGAATCTTATTTTTATAAAACTCCGCTAGACTAATCGCTATTCTTGCTTTCTCAAATTGGTTTATATGGACTAATTGGGCAGCAAAATTATAATAATTAATAGAAATTAGTTCATAGGAGTTTAAATAATACGCATATTTAATTGATTTTTTGGTCGCATCAATTGATTCATCAAAGTTTTTAACAACTACTTGTAAAAGACTGTATAAATAGTAAAAAAACATTTTATTTTCATCTTTTCCATATGTTAAACATAGCTTTTCATAGTCATTCATAACGACGAGGAATTTCTCATATTTACCTGTTTCATAATAAGCTGAAGCTAAATACTCATAACAAATAAGCGCCTCATCATAACGTTTTTCTTCAAGTGAAATCGGTAATGTTATCGTGCCAAAGTGAATTACTTCAAAATAGTTCAGTTCTCTATACAGACTTCTTAAATGTTCTACTTGGTTTGATATAATCATGGCACACGACCACCCCAATCATTGATCAATCCGAATACAGCTTCATACATTTTACTAGCCTCATCAATTGCCTGCTCTAATGTCCAAGCCAATGGTATATCGAATTGTTGTTTAATTTCCTGCAATTGCGTTACTACATTACTTTGCAACGTAGCTAATTGTTTTGGATAATTTTCATATTCAATATATTTTGTATCATAAAAAGGTCTTAAACTTTTATGGCTGTATCTTTTTAATTGATTAAAATTTTGTAATACCTCTTCATTTAATGCCATTTTTTCATTAATAAAACTATCTAATGTATTATAAATATGTATTGCACATATAAATGCTAATTTCGTATTTTCATAAAGAGCTAGCTGAACATAGCGTTTTATTTGAAAGTTTTTAATAATTTCCAATAAAGAATTCCGATAAGCATATATCATCGTATTTTCAGGATTGGATATACGGTTAATCTCTTCATTTGATATTAAATACCAAATATCCAATATAGAAACAGATCGTTGATAGGATTCTTCAACAAACGGAAGGATTAGTGTAAATAAATCAAGTTCATCTATTAATTGTTGAAATTCATACAACTTCTCATCAGAAATTAAAAACATACAATCTGCTTTATCTATTTTAGCCTGCATGTCAAATCCCCACCTCAAATTGTCAGTTTAATTCATCATATCATATATGTATTATTAGTATATATTTCATTTATTTATCATTATAGAGTCAAAAAAAGAGCCTTGGACAAAATGAAAAACATCTATTTTTTTAAAGAAAAAATAGATGTTTTTCTGCTTCTGCCATAATTGATTTCCGTTACGGGGACGCTTTCCGGGGGCACGGCCTGAGCCTGTAGTCTCAGGCGTCGGTGCTCCTGCGGTTACTCGTCGCAAAATAAATTTCGCTGTTCCCCCAGGAGTCGCCCCTTCACTCCAATCAATTCATATAGTATCAATTTCTTAATAAGTGTATTTCCTTTTTACAAAGAAATTTCTACTTATGTCCCAACTCCGCTTCCTTATACTTTATATAAAACTAAATATGATTAGTTTGAACGTTGGCAAATCATATCATATAAATATTTTGCTTGGTCGAATTCAGGCTGTAATGTATACGCTTGTTTTAAATGATATTTTGCTTTGTCTGTATCTGTTGTTGAAACTGCATATAATACACCCAAATTATAGTGTGCATCGGCATTATTCCAATCTTCTTCAATTACATATTCCAGTTCAGGTTTTGCAAAGTCAAACATTTCTAAGGAACATAGTAAAATACCATATGATAAACGAATTTGCAGATCATTTGGGGCAAGCTCAGCAGCACGTTGCATGAAAGGCAATGCCAACTTAAATTGCTGTTCACGCTCAAAAGATTTCGCCAACATATAATACGCATCTGCTCCTTCAATACCAAAATCAATCGACTTTTGATACAGTTTTGCAGCTTCCGTATAACGCTCTGCTTCATAATATAGATTTGCTAAGCCATAATATGCCGTGGCCGCTTTTTCATCAACCGTTATCGCTTTTTGGAAAAATCGCTCTGATCTTTCGATATCTCCCATAGCTGCAAGGAGTGTACCAAAATTCACATAACCGATTGCATCATTTGGATTTGATTCAATTGCTTCGGTAAAAGCTTGTGCAGCTTCTTCATAACGCTTCTCCTGGAATGCTTTAATTCCAATTTCATTATAGTTTATATCCATTATTCCACCTCAAAACAAAAGTATAGACGCTCAATTATTATGAACGTCTACCGTAAATTACCCTACATATGTTAACTTTTCGCTATTTTTAAACACGCCATCGATTGTACCGCCACCTAGGCACTCTTCGCCATCATACAGAACAACAGCTTGTCCTGGTGTGATCGCTCGAACCGGCTCGGCAAATTCAATATAAGCTGTACCGTCTTCACGCATTGTTACTGTTACCGGTGAGTCTTCCTGACGATAGCGGAATTTAGCCGTGCAGTTAAATGTGCCCGTTTTTGCTTCCCCTGTAAAACTCATTTTTACGGCAGTCAATGCATCGGAATACAGTGCATCGTGATGGAAGCCTTGGCCAACATATAATACATTGCGTGTTAAATCTTTACCTACAACAAACCAAGGTTCGCCGTCTCCGCCGATTCCAAGGCCGTGACGTTGACCTAATGTATAGTACATTAAACCATCGTGTGTACCTTTTACTTCACCATCAAATGTTTCCATATTGCCTGGCTGTGCAGGAAGGTATTGGCTTAAAAATTCTTTAAAATTACGTTCACCGATGAAACAGATCCCTGTTGAATCTTTTTTCTTCGCTGTAGCTAAACCTGCTTCTTCCGCAATTTTACGAACTTCAGGCTTCGGTAAATGTCCGATTGGGAACATAACCTTTTCAAGTTGTTCTGAAGTTAACTGATTCAGGAAATACGTTTGATCTTTATTATTATCAATGCCTCGAAGCATTTTCACACCGTTTTCGTCATGTGCTACACGTGCATAGTGGCCTGTCGCTAAATAATCCGCGCCAAGTGCTAGTGCATGCTCCAGGAAGGCTTTAAATTTAATTTCTTTATTACACATAACATCCGGATTTGGTGTACGACCTGCTTTATATTCCTCCAGGAAGTACGTAAATACTTTATCCCAATATTGTTTTTCAAAATTGACAGCATAATATGGAATGCCGATTTGGTTGCATACTGCGATTACATCATCATAATCTTCTGTTGCAGTACATACACCAAATTCATCTGTATCATCCCAGTTTTTCATAAAAATACCGATTACATCATAGCCTTGCTGCTTTAATAAATAAGCGGCAACTGATGAATCTACTCCACCACTCATACCGACTACAACTCTGATTTGAGATGGATCTCTTGTTTCTACCATTTACTATTCACCTTTTCTTAGACAAATCGCGTAAAAGGCGCGAAGTCTTCCTTATATATTTACGAAGTTAGTCGTTTCACAATTTCAGCAGTCCGCTTCCCTGCTTCTCGAACTAACTCATCTGTTAATCCTAACCCAAAACTGAAACGAATGGAACTACGAAGCTCAGGCGCATCTTGTCCAAACATTGCCACTAGTACATGAGAAGGATCAATTGAACCTGCTGTACATGCCGAACCACTCGATACAAGTACTCCAGCCATATCCAGGTTAATTAAAAATGACTCTACATCTGTCCCTGGGAATGTCACGTTAAACACATGAGCCAACACGTCTGTTTGATTACCATTTATATGGAAATCGATATTTGACTCCCGGAACTGTTCAATTAAAATATTTTTAAAACCATTATATTTTTCTTTGCGTTGCTGAAGCTCTTCTTCCACTATATCCGCTGCTTTTGCAAACGCAACAACAGCAGGTACATTTTCAGTTCCTGCACGACGCTTCTTCTCTTGGGAGCCACCATACAGTATACTCGAAATTTTCACACCTGTTTTTGCATATAAAAAACCGATGCCTTTTGGACCGTTTATTTTATGTGAAGAAACACTTAATAAATCGATATGGAGTGCTTCGACATCCAACTTTTCTAAGCCAAAAGCTTGGACTGCATCAGTATGGAATGTTGCTATATGGTTTTTTAAAACCTCTCCAATTTCAGCGATTGGCTGAATCGTACCAACTTCATTGTTGCCATACATAATCGTTACCAATATCGTATCTTCACGTAAAGCAGCCTTTACTTGATCTGCACTTACTCGACCTGTGCGATCGACAGGTAAATAAGTCACTGTAAAGCCTTCTTTTTCAAGCTTTTCACATGCATGTAAAACGGCGTGGTGTTCGATTTGAGTCGTAATAATATGCTTGCCTTCATCTTGGCGGGCATAGGCAGTACCGAAAATCGCCATATTATCGGCTTCTGTACCCCCACTTGTGAAAATTATTTCCGAAGGTTTTGCATTTATTTTTTGCGCCAAGCTTGTTCTTGCCTCATCCAATGCTTTACGCGCCCGTCGTCCTACTGCATGAATACTTGATGCATTTCCACTTTCCTCCGCCATTGCACGGGCCATCACATCAATAACTTCCGGTGCTACTGGTGATGTGGCTGCATGATCGAGGTAAATTGTATTTTTCAAACTAACTAACTCCTTTAAATAACACTAAATGTAAAACATATAGCCATCAGTTACTTCATTATTTGTATATTTCGCTAAATCTTCAATTGTAGTTGTGTCCAATACATTTTTTACAGCATCCCGGATACGCATCCATAATTCACGTTGGGGAGCCTCTTCATTTTCAATTCCTTCGACCGGTTGGATCGGACCTTCCAATACACGAATAACATCTGCAGCTGAAATTTTGTTTGGCTTATGTGCCAGCATATAACCGCCGTAAGCGCCACGAACACTTTTTACAAGTCCTGCATTACGGAGTGGTGATACTAACTGCTCCAAGTATGCTTCAGATAACTCTTTGTCTGCTGCAATTTGGCGCAATGGAATCGGTCCTCCTCCATATTGTTTAGCAAGTTCTATCATTATTGTTAAACCGTAACGACCTTTTGTTGAAATTTTCATTGTCACACCTCTATTTTCTAGTCCATTTATAACGTCTATTATACCATAACTCCTTTTAAACCACTCGGAAATACTTTATTATAAATGATATAAAGTTTAAGTTCTATAAAAAAGTAAAGGAGCGAACAATTGTGCAGAACGAACCGCTCGCCTATAAAATGAGACCTCGCACCATTCGGGAAATTGTCGGACAACAAAATATTATTGGTCCACATACTCCACTTTTTAAAATGATTGAAAAAGACCATATTCCTTCTATGCTGCTATATGGTCCTCCAGGAGTAGGCAAAACTTCTATAGCAAATGCCATTGCCGGTAGTACAAAGCTACCGTTTTTCGCTTTAAATGCAACTCATGCCGGGAAAAAAGATATTGAACAAGTTGTGATGGACGCACGAATGAGCGGAAAGGTTATTTTGTTTCTGGACGAAATTCACCGCTTCAACAAACTACAGCAGGATACATTGTTGCCGCATGTTGAAAAAGGTTCAATTGTCCTTATTGGTGCAACAACTGAAAACCCATTTCACGATGTTAACCCTGCTATTCGCTCAAGATGCGGGGAGATTCTACAGTTAGAACGGCTTACTATAGAAGATGTGAAACAATTACTTTACATGGCACTTGATGATAAAGAACGTGGTTTAGGGAATGAAAAAATAGAAGCAACAAATACACAAATCGAGAATATTGCGAATGCTTCCAACGGAGATGCGAGAAAAGCTTTAACATTGCTTGAATCTGTATATTATGCATCAGATGAAGTTGATGGCGTAACAAGCTTAAATGATAATGCGATAGAAGCGCTCGCTAAACGCATTGGGGTTTTTGGTGATAAAGGTGGCTCAAATTTCTATAATTTATTATCAGCCCTTCAAAAGTCAGTGCGAGGTAGTGATCCAAATGCAGCATTATACTATTTGGCCCACTTATTAGAAAGTGGAGATTTAATTGCAGTATGCCGACGACTCCTCGTCATGGCATATGAAGATATCGGCCTAGCAAATCCAAGCGTAGGTGCACATGTCCAGGCTGCCACTGAGGCAGCGGTGAAGCTCGGTTTACCTGAAGCCCGTATCCCACTAGCAACAGCTGTAGTGGAAATGTGCCTTTCAGACAAATCAAATTCAGCATATAAAGCGCTTGATAAAGCAATCGCTACAATCCATGATGGCAAAACAGGCGCCATACCAAACCATCTTAAGGATGCACATTACGCGGGTGCGGCTACCCTCGGTCATGTCGGATACAAATACCCGCACGACTCCCCGATCGGTACATTTGGTGGCTGGGTTCAACAGCAATACTTGCCGGATGAACTAGTCGGAACAGAATTTTATCATCCTGTCATTGCAGGGGAAGAAAAAAGAATGGCTGCCATTTATGAAAAATTAAAATCATTTCACAACAATACGAAAAGTTAACTTAAAAAGAGCCATTTTCAGTTTAGGTGAAAATGGCTCTTTTGTTTTATTGGTAGGTCTTTGTAAAAGTATAGAATTTCTCCATGCAGTTTTCTAAATTTTCAGCAACTTGCAAATCTACCTTTTGTTGACCATTTAATTGTTGGATACTCTTTTTAATTTCGGAAATCAATTCTTCGTTATTTTCTAAAAGTGCATTTGGAATACAGCCTGCGCTAATATGATAAAGCTCAATAACATGTGCGCGTGCGTCCACATCATCTTCTGCGATTAAATTCGAATGAGCTAAACCAGTAAAATAGAGAAGTTTTGAAGTAATGTCCATATATAATGTCCAATAAGTTGTTGATGATGGCATTTCTCCATTATTTTTTTCAATATAATTATTAAAATTGAAAGCTACCTTCTGTAATAATTCATCAAGCTGCTCATATGCCTTAGACCAGTTTGGCTTTGTATCAATATTATCAAAAACGATATTATCCATTTTTAATTGTAAACTCGGTAAGTTTAGCAATTCATTCTTCATTTCGATTGTCATTCTAATGTCCTCCTTGCATCCCCATGCATTATAATCAATACGTACCTTAACTATAACAAAAAAAAGGTATTATACGGCAAAAACGAAGAATTAACGCAAATCCTGCCATAATTTTGCCATAATTAACCCCTTTAATAGAATATTATGTCATTTGCCACCCAAAGATTCATCCTTCAAACGGGAAAAGTACTTTTCATACAATAGCATATCTTCTGCACATGATGATATAGGTTGTATTTTCATCTTTCCTTCTTCAAATACTTTAATTGTTTGATTTGAACTATAAAAAACCCATTTAAAAGGTGTAATCCACAAATTCAAGTTACTTTCATCATTTTCAAGAAAAAGTTGTTTTTCTTTTATGATTTTTGCCATCTTCCAAAACCCTTCACTTAATATGTAACTTTTCGATAAGAAATCATACTCGGGTTCTACAATATGTTGCGTATCATAAATATGAATCTGCTTCAAATCGGCGTCAATCGCAACCTCCACTGTTCCCACCACATCGTATAGATTAAGCCCGCGGTACTCCAATTGTTGAATTGGCATTGTGTTAGCCCCCTTTCACCCATCTTCTCATTATTTTATCACAATAATAATACCCTAAAAGTATTAATGAATAACGATTCAAAAAGACGTGACATTGTGAGGAAAATACTGTATAAATTAATAAAAGCATGTAATATGTTACAAAATAACGACATTTTATGGAAAGGTGATTGTATGATTCATCAATTATATGCAAAAGATTTACATGAAAAAAACACCATTTTAATGATTGTCTATGGCATGGCTGCTTTCTTAGGCAGCATTGCACAACTTTTTATTGATCGTCCCATTGGAGTCGCCTTATCGTTAATTATCCCTTTGACAATTACACTTATATGTTACTTTATTCAAAGAAAAATAGTTGCATTGCATCCATATTTTCCATATGTCGTTATTATTGCTTCAGTCTTGACTGTGTACGGTACAATCATTACCAATAAAGTAACATTAGCCACAATTATTTTAAGTGTTTTTGTACTAATTTTAAGTAGTGTCCACAATCGGATAAAAGTTCTGTGCGCGGGATATATTGCCTCTACTCTTGGTTTGATATTTAATTTCACTATGGATACTGGTGGTTTTGCCGTTGATCCTGCAAATGTTTTTGTAGTTCAAACCTTAATGTTTGTCGCTATTCTTCTACAAGTGCGACAAAACAAAAAAATGTTCAATAATATTGAAAACTATATGACTCAGGCGAACGAGCGTGCTGTTCACGAAGAACAACTGCATCAGCGTCTGGAATCTTCCGTTCAAGGTATCACTTCAAAACTTGAGCTTATAACTGACAGCACTAATCAATCAAGTGCTGCACATCAACAAATGTTGGCATCACTAAAAGAAGTGAGCATCGGGGCACATAAACAATCCGACCACGTGCAATCTATTGTTGAAAGTACAGATTTAACGCATAGAGAGCTACATTCCATCGTTTCCGAGCTCAACAAGATTGTTACTGAAGCGGAAGATGGAAGTGTGAGTGCAGTAGAGGGAGTTAATTCCATGACAAAGCTCAAACAGGAAATTGATCAGTTTACTGCATTTTTCAATGAACTCAATACAACTTTTATGTCTTTATCAGATAAAATAAATGAAACAAATCAGTTCGCTTATTCAATTCATAAAATTACTGAACAAACAAACTTATTGGCGTTAAATGCCTCAATAGAAGCTGCACGTGCAGGGGAACATGGAAAAGGGTTTGCGGTAGTTGCCCAAGAAATTCGTAAATTGGCAAGCTTGACAGATGATACGGTACTAAAGATTGATGAAAATTTAGCACAAGTCAATTCATATAATAAACTTGCGCTTGATCGATTAACGCATGGCTTAAATCATGTAGAAATACAAGTGCACATGGTTGAAAGCTCGAATAATACTTTTACAAATTTATTTAAAGCTATGAATAATTTACAATTGAATTTAACCCAGTTTTCAACGAGCGTAAAATCGATCGAAAAGAATGGGGAATCAGTACAAGTTGCGACAAACGAATTTGCTGCAATAATCGAGCAAAGTACAAGCTCCATCGATCAACTATGCAACGTCTTAGAGAAAATTACTAAAGACCAAACTGATGTAACAAAAAATATTGAAGAAACTTATCAACAAGCATTAAAAATAATTCACTAAGAACGAAAAAGGCAGTGATGAAAAGTCAAATTGACTTCATCACTGCCTTTTCCTTATATTACCCTTGAACGCGGTTAATTTCCACATCTTTCAAAATGGTATTAATCACCCAGCTTGCTGAAATTAATCCAGCAACAGAAGGTACGAATGCATTTGAAGAAGGTGGTAATTTTGCTTTACGAATTTCTGCTTCCGGCTTGCCTACATATTGCGCGACATCCGGACGCACAACAATTGGTGATTCATCTGAAAATACGACAGTTATACCCTTTTTGATCCCCTCTTTACGGAGCTTAGTACGAATTACTTTTGCAAGCGGGTCTGTATGTGTTTTCGAAATATCAGCAATTTTGAAACGTGTTGGGTCCATCTTATTAGCTGCACCCATACTCGAGATAATTGGAATATCACGTTTTAAACATTCTTTCATAATATGAATTTTGTACATGACAGTGTCCGATGCATCAATAACATAATCAATCCCCTGAGCAAAAAACTCTTCATACGTTTCTTCCGTGTAGAACATATGCATATCAATAACTTCGCATTCCGGGTTAATATCTGCGATACGTTCTTTCATAACAGCCGATTTGGACTTCCCTACTGTTGATAAATACGCAACTAATTGACGGTTTACATTTGTTATATCAACATTATCTTTGTCGACTAAAATAATTCGGCCAATCCCACTCCGTGCACACGCTTCAGCTGCAAAAGAGCCAACCCCTCCTACACCTAAAATTGCGACTGTTGTATCTTTTAATTTTTGTAAACCTTCTGTACCAATAGCTAGCTCATTTCGTGAAAATTGATGTAACATCTAATTTTACCCCTCAATCTTTATCATTCTACTAGGCATTATAACGACAACAATTCTTATATGCAAGCAACATATTAAAAGTGTAATAGTGTTGAGGTTGTTTTAATTTACATTCTTGATAAATAAGATCGAGACTTTTTCAACAAAAAAATACCCTTCCAACTTATTAGTCGAAGAGTAGATAAATTAAATACGAATCCCAAATGTGCCGTCTTGCTAAAAAACATCGTTTTGATCCCGCATGAATAGCAAGGGGGTGCACTAGTCGTAGCTTTAAACGTCCCGCTCCAATGGGGCATGTTTGCGGCTACGGTAATAAGTAGCTCCCAACGATTTAATGTTCGGTCAAAAGTGTTAAGTAACAAATTTAGCGACGAACACTTTAGGATTCGTGTTAAACAAATATTAACACCTAATTTCTGATAATTCAATTAAAATGTCATTTTTTAAGTAAAATATTAAAAATGTACTATATTAATTGAAATATTTAGAAAAACTCGACAGCTTGAAAGTCCTTTTCAAACTGCCGAGTCCTATTTTTATTTTTTTAAAGCTACTCGAAGACTTAACTCTTCAAGCTGTGCATCTGAAACTTGTGATGGTGCCTCTGTTAATAAACAGCTTGCCGTTGCCGTTTTAGGGAATGCAATTGTATCACGTAAGTTAGTACGGCCTGCAAGCAGCATTACTAAACGGTCAAGTCCCATTGCTAAGCCACCATGTGGAGGAACACCGTAATCAAACGCTTCCAGTAGGAAACCGAATTGAGCGCGCGCCTCTTCTTCAGAGAAGCCTAGTAGTTCGAACATTTTTGCTTGTAAATCTGGCTCATAAATACGTAATGAACCACCACCAAGCTCATAACCATTTAATACGATATCGTATGCTTGTGCACGAACTTCTTTAGGGTTTGTATTCATTAACTCTAAATCTTCATCGAATGGACGCGTGAATGGATGGTGTGCTGCATAATAGCGACCTTCCGCCTCATCGTATTCGAATAATGGCCAATCAACTATCCATAAGAATTCAAATTTCGACTCATCGATTAATCCTAATTCTTTTCCTAGTTTTAAACGTAGTGCGCCTAGTGCATCTGCTACTACAGAAGATTTGTCTGCAACGAATAATAATAAGTCGCCAGCTTCTGCTTCTGTTGCAGAGATAATGCCGTTTGCCGCTTCGCCTTCAAAGAATTTCGCGATAGGACCATTTAAGCCTTCTTCAGTTACTTTTAACCAAGCTAAACCTTTTGCTCCATAACGACCTGCAAATTCGCCTAATGCATCAATGTCTTTACGAGAGTAATTAGTAGCTGCGCCTTTTACATTAATCGCTTTAACTTCCCCGCCATTTGCTACAGCATTTGCAAATACACCGAATGCAGAATTTTTTACAATGTCAGAAAGCTGTTTTAATTCTAGTCCAAAACGTACGTCTGGCTTATCTGAACCGAAACGATCCATTGCCTCTTTATAGCTCATACGCGCGAATGGAGTTACAACATCAATTCCCTTAACATCTTTCATAACTTGAGTTAACAAACGTTCGTTCATTTCGATAATTTCATCCATCGATAAGAATGAAGTTTCGATGTCAACTTGTGTAAACTCTGGTTGACGGTCTGCACGTAAATCTTCATCACGGAAGCAGCGAGCAATTTGGAAGTACTTTTCAAAACCACCTACCATAAGTAGCTGTTTAAATAGCTGAGGTGATTGTGGTAACGCATAAAATTCACCATCATGCACACGAGATGGCACTAAGTAATCACGTGCACCTTCTGGAGTTGATTTTGTTAAGATTGGTGTCTCCACTTCAAGGAAGCCTTCATTTTGTAGGAAGTTACGAATCGTACGTGTTACATCTGAACGCATTTTGAATGTGTCATACATTACTGGACGACGTAAATCTAAATAGCGGTATTTTAAACGTAACTCTTCCGAAACTTCTACATTGTTATCAATGGCGAAAGGAGGGTTTTTTGCTTCATTAATAATTGTTAACTCAGAAGCTACCACTTCAATTTCACCTGTTTGCATATTTTTATTTACTTGGGAAGCATCACGTAAAACAACATTCCCTTTTACTTCGATTACATATTCATTACGGATTTTTTCCGCTATTTCCAATGCATCCTTTGCCTGATCACCGAAAACTACTTGTACGATGCCTTCACGGTCACGCATATCCACGAAAATTAATCCGCCTAAATCACGTCGTTTTTGTACCCATCCTTTTAAAACAACTTCCTGCCCTGCTTCTGCAGCTGTTACTAAGCCACATGCATGTGTTCTTTGTGCCATTGTTATTCCTCCACCTATTTGTTTTCTAAAACGTATTGTACTAGCTGACCAAATTCAACTTTTGTTTGATCACCAGTTGCCATTGTTTTTACATTTACTACTTGCTCTTCTATCTCAGTCTCACCTAGCACAATAACAAATTTTGCTTTGGCACGGTCCGCTGCTTTCATTTGTGCCTTCATTTTACGATCTAAATAATCCATATCTGCTGAAATGCCTTTAGCACGGAATGAACTTACAAGCTCAACTGCTTTTAGTTTTGCCTCTTCCCCCATCGCCACTACATACATTTCCAGATCATTTTCCGTTGGAAGTTCAATATTCTTTGCTTCAAGCGCTAATAATAAACGTTCAATTGAAAGTGCAAATCCAATACCAGGTGATTCCGGACCACCGATATCTTCAACTAAACCGTTATAGCGACCACCACCGCAAAGTGTCGTAATTGACCCAAAACCGTCACCTGTAATCATAATTTCAAACGCAGTATGGTTGTAATAATCAAGACCACGTACTAAGTTTGGATCCACTTCATACGAAATACCCAATACATCTAAATATTGTTTTACTTTTGTAAAGTACTCCGCTGATGAATCTGTTAAATAATTTGTTAAAGCCGGTGCAGTTGCCATTGCCGGGTGTTTTGCATCTACTTTACAATCTAAAATGCGTAAAGGATTTTTCTCTAGACGGCTTTGACAATCGCTGCAAAGCTCTCCAATAACCGGTGTGAAATGCGCGATTAATGCACTACGGTGTGCATCACGTGTATCTTTATCACCTAATGAATTAATAACTAATTTTAAATCTTTCAAACCAAGTGTTGTATACACATCCATCGCAAGTGCCATTACCTCTGCATCTATTGCCGGATCAGCTGAGCCGATTGCTTCAACACCAAACTGTACGAACTGGCGATAGCGCCCTGCTTGTTGACGTTCATAACGGAACATTGGACCTGTATAGTATAGCTTGACCGGTTGATCTACTTGTCCAAACATTTTGTGCTCGACATATGCACGTACCGCCGAAGCTGTTCCTTCTGGACGTAATGTTAACGAGCGATCTCCTTTGTCCGTAAACGTGTACATTTCTTTTTGTACGATATCTGTTGTATCGCCTACACCACGTTGAAATAATTCTGTCGCTTCAAACATCGGTGTACGAATTTCGTTATAACGATATTTATCACATAAATCTCGAATGACACGCTCTACATACTGCCATTTTTCTGATTGACCCGGTAAAATATCCTGTGTCCCTTTAGGTACTTTAAAATTCATTAAAAGCACTCCTTTCTTAGTTGACCAAACAGTTCGCGAGCTGAACAAAGAGAAAATAAAAAAAGCTCCCGCCCCTTGCAAAAATGCAAGGGACGAAAGCTTGTATACTCTTCCGCGGTTCCACCCTAATTGATGTATTGCTACATCCTCTCGTATTCGGATAACGGCCGATTCCGTCTTCCCCTACTAGAAAAAATTTTTCGAGGAAACGCCTCTCAACTGTTGTTCACATGTTACTTACTGTAGGAAAGATTACAGCCTAAGTCTCTCCCTCTCTTTTCAGCATTGGCAACCGCTACTTTTTTGGTCATTGGCAATGTTACTTTTGTTAAATTAACACTAATCTTAATGATGTCATGACAAGTTGTCAACCATTTTCAATAAAACGCTATATTTTTTGTCATATTTCCTTTTATAATAGAGGATATATGTGAAAGTATTGTAAAATTACAAATCCCACTAAAAGGAGGAAGCTATGAATAAAAGAAAAATATTAATAGGTCTATCACTTTTAATACTATTTACAAGCATTTTTCCGTATAATTTTTCCACTAGCCAAGTGGCGGCAAATGGCGAGCAATTATTTGTAAAAGCAGAAAAATTATATTTGCGTGAAGGTCCTGGTCTTTCCTATCCTGTGCTTGAAACATTAAAAGAAGGAACAGAGCTGCTGTCGATAAAGAAAGAAGGAGATTGGCAACATGTCAAATATGGTGAGATGGAAGGTTGGGTTGCAGCATGGCTTGTCAAATCGGCCGACAATAGATCTGCTGCCAAATCCGAAAAAACTGTTATTGCTCAAGTAAATGATTTAAATCTTCGAGCTGGTCCATCATTATCTTCTCCGGTATTAACAAAGCTTTCTTCGGGGACAGAAAGTAAGTTTTTACATCAAGAACAAGATTGGATTCAAATTCAAAATGGAGACCTGGTTGGTTGGGTATTCGAAAAATATGTGACGATTAAAGAAGAAACAATATTGGAAACACCCTCTACTCCTTCAAATAACAATGAAGAGTCGAATGTAACACCTCAGCAATTTGATCCAAATACATTCACCATCAATGTAAATGCTGTAAATATTCGAAAAAAGCCTGATCTAACCGCAAAAAAACTTGGGGTTGCAACAAACGGTCAGCAATTCAAAGTAATTAGCCGTGATCATAACTGGGTTGAAATTGAATATAAAAAAGGCGCTAAAGGTTGGATTTATAGCTTTTATGGAACATTTACAAAACAGCTGAAGTCTGAACAATCTTCAAAAAAAGAACAAACAAATAACTTTGTCACTGTAATTTATAACGGGACAAATCTACGTGAATCTGCATCAACATCTTCAAATGTTGTGACTCGTGCAGATGCCGGTAATACATATCCGATTATAGACAACGAAGGCGATTGGTATAAAATCGCATTAAATGATGAAAGAACAGCCTACGTTGCAAACTGGGTTGTAACTGAGAACAACAACGCAACAGGTCAAACTTCTCAAAACCATGAAAATCAATCGGAAGATCGGAAAAAAGGGACTCTAAAAGGCGTAACAATAGTACTGGATGCTGGGCACGGCGGAAATGATCGCGGAACTACAGGTGTTCGCGGAACAGATGAAAAAGATATTAACATTATGACAACAGAATTGCTCAGGTCTAAGCTTCAGGCTGCTGGTGCAAATGTTGTAATGACACGTGAGTCGGATGTGTTTGTCGACTTGCGAAAACGTGTCGCTGTGTCACACCAGACAAATGCCGATGCATTTATTAGCATTCACTATGATGCAATTGAAGATAGTTCAGTTAATGGTTTTACAACTTATTATACGAATAGCTATCAGCAGGAGCTTGCCGAATATGTACATGCAGGACTCGCATCCAAAGTTGATCTAAAAGACCGTGGAGCACGATTTGGTGATTACTTAGTGCTGCGTGAAAACCGTCAAAATGCTATTTTATTGGAGCTGGGCTATTTAAGTAATCCATCCGAAGAACGTGCAATCACGACAGATTACTACCGGGAGCAAGCAACACTGGGAATTTATCAAGGTTTACTCAACTACTTTGATGCCCAGCTTGAAATGTAACAAAGTGAAAATAGGGGCCGGGACTGCAGTAGAAATTTCATTAGATAAGGAAAAGACCCTTATTAAAAACGGATACTTTAAAAATTGATTGGAATGGAGGGCGACTCCAGCGGGAACAGCACGACGCCTGAGACTACAGGCTCAGGCCGTGCCCGCGGAAAGCGTCCCGAAATGGAAATCAATTTTTTATGCCAGCAAAAAAACGCCATTTCTCTCAAGGAGAATGGCATTTTTAAGTTATGTCCCATTCGCTATTTTTTAATTATTCCTGAATTGTTTGATACAAATAAAACAATTCATCTTCATTTAAAATTCGTGGTACAGGATACAAAGGGTTCGCCTCCTGTATAGCACGCTCGACCATTACAGGAACATCCCTGTTGATAATCCCCTTTATTTTTGAAGGTATATTCATTTTCCGATTTAATGCTTCTATCTCTTCAATAAATAGCTGGGCTTTTCTTTCATCATTATCGTTAATGGTCCCGATCCCTACAATATTGGCAAGTTCGGCTAAGGGCTTTGTTGCACTTTCTCCGTAAAATCGAAGGACGTGCGGTAAAATTACAGCATTTGCAAAGCCGTGGGGAATTTGATAAAAACCACCTAACGTATGTGCAATTGCATGAACATAGCCAACATAGGCACGAGTAAATGCTAACCCTGCTAAATAGGAGGCGCGTTGCATTTCCGCGCGCGCTTTCATATCTGAACCATCTTCATATGCCCGTACCAAATATTTAAAAATAAGAATAACAGCTTCACGGGCATATTTTCTCGTTTCCGCTGTATTACTTTTCCCTATATAGGCTTCTACAGCATGTGTTAAGGCATCCATCCCTGTTGTAGAAGTAATATGTGGCGGTAAATTAACCGTTAAAACGGGATCCAGAACGGCATAATGCGGTATAAGTACAGGATCCATAATAGCAAACTTTTCATGTGTATCACTATTTGAAACAACCGCTGCAATCGTTCCTTCACTTCCGGTACCGGCCGTTGTAGGAACAGCAAAAAATGGTGGCATTTCTTTTCTTACTTTAAATAAGCCTTTCAAATCAGGAATAGACTTTGTAGGTTGTGCGATACGAGCCGCGACCGCTTTTGCACAATCCATCGGCGACCCCCCTCCAAAGGCAATAATTCCCTCACAATCATGTAGATAATAAAGTGCCAATGCTTCCTCAATATTAGTGAATGTCGGATTAGGCACAGTTTTACTGTAGATGACGAATTCAATATTTTGCTCATTCATTTCTTCTAATAATGAATCCATCAATTGGAGCTTATTAATCCCTTCATCTGTAATAATCAGGACAGTCTTCAAATTTAACTTCTGGATAAGTACCGGTAATTTTAATATACTGTTTTCGCCTTGCAGTAAATCAGGCTTTCTCCAGTTCATCAGCTTCATACCCATACGCATCGAACTTTGAAATGTTCTACAATAAGCTGTATACATCGTAACACTCCATTTCTCTCTATTTATGTATCCCTCCATTTAATATTCCGCATTTCTGCTGGAAATTCCTTGATTTTCACAAAAATTCCCAAATAAAAAAACGAACCCTTTTCGGATTCGTCATTTCAATACTTATTCATTTGCAAAAAATACTTTATCTGCAAATGGTATAGGCTGTACTTCAAAATCAGCTTCACTTATTGCTATAACAGAAGTATCTACAGACAGTTCGAGTAAACGCTCCGTGAAATCAGATTCAATGAAAGGTTGGAAATCATTAAATTGATTGTCTGTTATAATCATTAAATCACGTTGATTATTGATACTGTCTTCTGAGAATAGTTCAAGTACCTTTTCTAAAGCAGGAACGATTTGTGCAGTTCCATTTAAGAGTTTGTATAAAAAGCGTTCAAATAACGAAACATCCAGAGCTCCATTTTTAAACAAAAGAGGTTCAGCAGTTGTATGACTGAACGGAAGAATGATTAAATCTCTCTTTTGCAAAGCACAAAGATTAAACAGGGGCATAATGGTACCTTTACTAAACGCTTCATATTCACTCATTGAATCAGATTGCTGGATCATCACAATCATAGGTGAATAAATTTTTTCAAGTTCCTCAAACGGTACAAACAATACATTTCCACGGGACACTGTTCGATTTTTTAACAGTAGTTTTTGCTGTTCTTGTGGGAATAAAAAGTCTTTATCCTGTATTTTGGGCATTGTTGCCTCTACTTCTTCAATCATTTCTTCAAGCGCGATGGATATTTCAATTACTTCTTTAAATAATGGTTCGTTTTTAAATTTAGCGAAAAGTATTTGTTGCTGCTTTTCTTCCAAAGCTTGAAAAGATGCATTACGATATAAAAAATGAAGAATTTCATCGGTTAAAATAGGCCTATGTTCTTTTGTCATGCGAAACTCCTCCATCTGTTTTCAAATCAATATCGATAGTATAGCGAAAAACAAAATGAAAAAGTAGTAATTCAAACTGACAAAGTCCAACAAATTTTTGGTTGTGTGAACAGCCCATGTCCATAAAAAAACGACATCCATAATTGAGGATGCCGCGCCATACATAAAGTATGTAATTATAATTTTTGAGTTAAACCGTGTAATGTATCTTTTAACTCGCGATCATGATTTGAAAGCTCAACTAAGTTAGCTAATCGTTCATGCAAAATTGGACGCTCAATTACTAATTGCTCATCTAACACTTGAACTAATAATTCAAGAAGCATACGGTTTTGAATTAATAATGCTTCTTCCACACGATCAGGATTAATTGTATATTCTTTCACTTTTTTTGCCATTTAAAAACAGCCTCCCTTTTGTTTATACAACGTTATTTTAGCATATGCTTGTTTAATTTTGTGTATTTATTTCAAAATCATAGAGCCATTCAGACATTTTTAGTAATTTTACAGCAAACAATACATAGGCAAATTATTCCTAATGATATTTATACATATGCTATAATTACTTTTACCTATAAAATAGGTATTTCTATTAATCGGCTTTGGCTTGATGAAAGGAAGATTGATTTGCTACCAAATATTCCTCAAATGGATTACGAAATTCGTTTAGTGAAACAGTTATTATCCATCCGTTTTTTACGACCATTTAACGGAAAACTGGCAACTTCCCGGGCCATTTCAGATGATACATATGGTTTCGTAACTGAAGATAGCCTATGCCGGGAATGGTTATTATCCATTTATAAAAGTTATTCATTTTACGAAGGCTTTGAGACAATGGAAGATTGTCTCTCATACATCTACTCAACAAACTATGACAACGAATTATATCGTGTCATTAAATTTTATGATCAATATTATGCCGTTGTTTATGAAAATTCGCAGCATCAACAAGTGATTGGGAAAGATATTTCCTATTATGCGAAAAATAATTTATTTTTATGTTCAAAACGTCCCCCATCAAACTTAATGGTAAGAGATCGCAGTAAATCAACACCTATTTCACTCATATATTATGAATTGAATGCCTTCGATCCCACGATAGCAATTTACAAATTAATAAACAATCATCATACAGGTTATATTGAAGTTCCAATTGATGAAGATATAGAGTATGCTGTTTTGCTGGGGATAACCTTTAAAGATGTTTGGTATCGATGTGATACACCGCACGCCATTGCTCATAATCGTGCAATTTTAAATCTTTATTTTATGAAGGGTCATAATTTGACTTTGTTCGGAAAATATTCGAAAGCAATTGCGATTAATCCCTTTCAGCGTCTCATCTATTTGCAAAAGGGACGAATTGAGCCTTTCCAGATGGATGTAGAGGATTTTCGAAATCAACAGCGGCTCCTACCTTACCGTGAAGTTCGCAGATTTCAAGAATTTATAAGAACAAGACCTGTTGATTTAATTTAGAGTTCCGGTATTAAAAAAGATGAGTTGATTGAATGACCAATCAACTCATCTTTAAAATTTAACCTTCTATTTTCTTTACTTTTTCAATTATCTTTTCATAAATAGGTATCATATGCTGCTCAGAACATTTTTGAGCAACTTCATCGATGGCAATCCATCCTACAGCACTGTTTTCATCGGGTTTTGATTGGAGAGTTGCTTCATCAGACACTTCAAATACATAGGTTGCATTAAAATGTAAATGCGCTGCCACATATTTTCCATTTTTCATATGTCCAATTACCGGCAATATATCCAGGGAAATCATTTCTTCTTGAAGAGGATTTACTTCCGTAAGGCCCGCTTCTTCCATGAGTTCCTTTTTTGCTACATGAAATAAATTCGGATCCCCATCTGCATGACCGCCAGTCCATCCCCATGAATTATAAATATTATGATAAACCATTAAAACATGTGTACGGGCAGGATTAAATACAAAGGCGGAAGCAGTAAAATGCAACACTTCATTATTTCGTGTGAGTACATCCGATAACGTAACCATCGCACGCAACATAATATCCTTATCGGTTTCTTCCTGTTCATTAAAAGGTACATATAATTGTATTTGGTCATGTAAATTCAAAATGGTTTCCCCCTATTAATTTCCCTTTTCTATATTGTAAGGGATGAAAATATAAAAACATAGTGAAAAGGAGCGCCTAAAATAAAATTTCAGACACTCCAACCTATATTTTTAAATTAAGAAATCAGTGATTTAACAACTTTTGAAATTGTTGCGCCATCTGCTTTACCGTCCAATAAAGGCTTCGCAATTTTCATTGCATCCCCCATATTCATACCTGATACAATACCGGCTGCCTGAAGTTCTGCAACAATTTCATCTTCTGATAATTGTTTTGGTAAGAAGCTTTTTAAAATCACTAATTTTGCTTCTTCTTTTTCGATTAGGTCTGCACGGTCCGCTTGCTTTGCTCCGTCTAGTGACTGATTCGTCTGTTTAATCTCACGGTTAATAATTGCCGTTTCCTCTAGCGGTGTTAATTCAGAACCTTTTTCTTTTTCGGCTGAATCCAATGCAGATTTTACGAGTGTTAAAACACCTTTAGCCAATGTGTCCTTATTTTTCATCGCTTGTTTTAATTGATCAAATACAATTGTTTTTAACATGTTGTCAAACTCCTTTAAATTTATAAGCAAAATTCCGCTTATTCGTATTGCCTTTATTGTAACATGTATCCAAGTAATACATGAATTATTTAGCTAGGTATGGCTGAAGAAACTCTTCTATTTTTTCGGTTCTCCCTTGAGTAACTTTTGCGATTTTTGCTTCACCATAAGGTACGATTAATAAATTCTTGTAATCATTTTTGAAAATAGTATATGTTTTCCCACCTGCTTCGACAATATATAGCGGTTTTGAAAAGTTATTAACAACCTCTTGAAATTCCCATGAAACATCGCCTAAAAGTTCATTCCACTGTGCTACATTTATTTGTGCTAACTGGATTTTTGGAATTATTTTCGACTCCTCCACCGGTAAAATCACCTCCAAACCTTCATTCTGAGCATTCGCTGAATTTTCACTATGAGACCGGTATTCTTGACCAATTGATACTTTTACAAAATCTCCTATGTCAACAGGAATTCCATCTGAATTTACAATCCAGGATTTAAATTTCCCCTCTTCTAAACGGTACTTCTCCTCTTCTGATAAACCTTGAAGTTCTTCAAACGTACTATTTTGAATAAAGAACAGCATATTGCCTTCAATCGCTGCAATTACACCTGACTTCGGCACTCCCATTGTGTTTCCGTGATTTACATTGTACTTTTTTTGAAGTGCATAATATTGCTCCTCACAATGTTCCAGCAAATAATGTTCAGCTAACTGATTCGTATAGCTAGTAGCAAAATCAGGAAGCATCGGGGGATTTTCCTTTAGCCAAATTTTATTTAACTTCTCTACCAAAACATAATTTTCGATTAACTTAGGTCGCACATATTTTTCATATTGTTCAAATGTTAAATTTACTTTAGATAAAACTTGCTGAAGCTGCTGTTTATTCATTATCTGATCAGATAGAATTTTTCTCTCCGATATTTCCTGTTCTGAAACCTCTACCTGATAACCTTTTGCCAATTGCTCTACACCAATTATTCTAATATATTTAGTAAATGCTGCTTCTTTATGAAACTGTGTTATTTCATCCTCGGAAGTAGTCATCATTTCTATGGCAACAAAATAATCGTATAAATAATCATTGTAAAACATATTGTCCGCTTGTCTTTGTTCAACTTCATTTGGAACTAGCAAAAGGGCTACTGTGAAGAAAAGTACAATGAGAAAAGCCGGGATAATGATGATTTTACTGTATTTCTTTTTGCTTTTTTTATATAGCACTGCATTTTTCACAGCCTTTTCACTTTCGGATAAATCTCCTGCAACTTTAATTAACGCTTTTTTAAAATCATTCATGACGTAGTACCTCCCATTCCCCTTCAAGTACAGGTCGTAACTGTTCCCGCCCACGCTTTAATCTAGTTTTTACTGTGTTTTCGTTAATTTGTAATAAATCTGCAACTTGTATAACCGACATTTCTTCATAATAATACAAAATAAGCGGTTCCCGATATTTTAGTGGTAGCTTTAAAATGGCGGCACCAATGTTAGAGCGCTCTTCTTGTTGTACGATATGATCATGGTCAGAAGTTTTCATCCACCATTTCGTTTCAAATTGTATTTTTCTATACGCCCAGCTTTTTAAATAATCTTTGCTGCGATTCACCGTCATTTTTGTTAAATAAGCACGGAGTTGGCCTTGCTCTGAATAGTCGGATTGCAAAAATTTAATGAAAACATCCTGCACGATATCCTCTGCTGCATGACGGTTTTTAGTATAAAAATAGGCGATTCGCAATAAATGCGTACTGTAATCATCTACAATTCGCTCGATATTCTCATTCATTTTACGCCCGCCCCCTTTCTAACATTGTAAACGATTGCCAAATAGTTGACGTTTCAAAAAACAAAAAAAGTATAAGAAGTTTTTATCTCCTTATACTTTAAAATTAGTTATTCAATTCATAGTGCTTGCCTTTTAAGAGATAGAATAAATGCTCTGCAATATTTGTTGCGTGATCTGCTGAGCGTTCAATACAACGGCATACATAGGATAGGCTCGTTATTTGGGCCACTTGCTCATTGGAAACCGTTAGTTTCATTAAATTGCTGATTGTATTGCCGGTCAACTCGTCAACCTCGTCATCAAGCTTTGCGATTTCTTTAGCTTTTGTCGTATTTTCTTCCAAAAATGCGTCGGTAATTTGTCGCAACATCGATATCGATTTATGGAACATTTCCTCTATTGGTTCAATACTCGATACAAATGGTTCTTTGCCGATTCGAATTGTTTCCTTTGCAATATTGACCGCATGATCTCCTATTCGTTCCATATCGGCTGCTGCTTTAATTACTACAATTAATCTGCGTAAATCAGTCGCAACAGGCTGTTGCTTTGCAATGAGTAAAATTACACGATCATTGATTGTTTCTTCTAACCGATTAATTTTAAGATCTGTTTTTATCACTTGAAGGGCTAAATCGATATCTTTGTTCACAAAAGCTTTAAATGCAGTTTGCAATGAATCAATGCTTAAATCGCAAATTTCCATTAAATCCTGCTGCACAGCAATTAAATCATGTTCAAAACGCTCCCGTATCATATTCACTTTAACCCCCTTCCCCTATCCGAATCGACCTGATATATAATCTTCTGTGCGCTGATCTGACGGTGTGGAGAAAATCGTATCTGTTTGGTCGAATTCAATCACTTCTCCGTTTAGGAAGAATGCCGTTTTATCTGAAATACGTGCTGCTTGTTGCATATTATGTGTGACAATTACGATTGAATATTGTTCTTTCATTTCCTGCACAAGTTCCTCTACCTTCAATGTAGAGATTGGATCAAGTGCTGACGTCGGTTCATCCATTAAAATTACATCTGGTTCAATCGCTAAGGAACGAGCAATACAAATACGCTGTTGTTGACCACCCGATAGACCATATGCATTTTGATTTAAACGGTCTTTTACTTCATCCCAGATGGCTGCACCTCGTAATGACTTTTCTACAATTTCATCTAAAATCTTTTTATTTTTTATACCGTGAATCCGTGGACCGTAAGCAATATTATCGTAAATCGATTTTGGAAATGGGTTTGGCTTTTGAAAAACCATGCCAACTTTTGTCCGTAGTTCTTCCACCTCATATCCATTCCCGAAAATATTACGTCCTCTATAATTGATTTCACCCGTTGTACGAACAATAGGTACAAGCTCTACCATTCGATTTAATGCTTTAATATAGGTAGATTTCCCGCACCCTGAAGGACCGATAATCGCTGTCACTTCATTCTCCTGCATATTTAAATTAATATCTTTTAAAGCATGATGCCCACCATACCATAAGTTAAAATTATTCGATTGCATTACAATGGATCTGTTATTTTTTTCATGTACCGCATGCTGTGTTCCATTATATTTAGTTAAAATTTGTACCATTTTACTTCACTCCTAATAACGTTTTTGGAACTTATTCCGAATAAAGATTGCGACCGAATTCATCGTCAATAGCACAATCATCAAAACAATAATGCCCGCTGATGCGACATATTGGAATGCTTCCTGTGGACGTTTTGCCCAGTCGAAAATTTGCATTGGCAATGCCGTAAACGTATCCAAGTAGCCGGTTGGCAAGAATTGTAGAATTACAGGAATACCAATTACGACTAATGGAGCCGTTTCCCCAATTGCACGAGATAAGGCCAAAATACTGCCTGTCAAAATACCAGGAATCGCCGCCGGGAGAACTACACGAACAATGGTTTGCCACTTTGTCGCCCCCATACCAAATGAAGCTTCCCGCTGCTCATTCGGTACTGCTCGGATTGCTTCTTGAGCCGCAACAATAATAACTGGCAATATCAATAAACTCATCGTCAAACCAGCAGCTAATATACTTTTTTCAAAACCAAATAATCTTACGAATATTGTTAATCCAAGTAAACCGAATACTATCGAAGGAACACCTGCTAAATTGGAGATATTCATTCGAATAAAATCATTTAGTTTATTTTGCTTCGCATATTCTTCTAAGTAAATTGCCGTACTTACGCCTAAAACAATCGATACAGGCGCCACAACGCTCATCAGCCAGAGCGAGCCGACTAAAGCAGCTTTAATTCCTGCATTTTCGGGAATGCGAGAAGCAAAGTTTGTGAGAAAATTTAAATCTAAAAAGCCGATTCCTTGAGATATAATCCGGTATAACAGCATTCCTAATGAAACGAGGGCAAAACTTGTGGCAATAATAAAAATTACCTTCCACATTTTATTTGAAATGAGACGTTTATTCATTCGCTTCATAACTAGGTCTTCCTGTATATAGCGCATTTTAATACTCCTCTCTGAAGCGTTTTGAAATGTAAGTTGCAAGCAAATTCATCGCCAAAGTGAAAATAAATAATGTGAATCCTACCGCGTAAATTGAGTAGTAAATTGTCGTGCCGTATCCCGCATCACCTGTTGTCACTTGAACAATATAGGCTGTCATCGTTTGAATGGAATCTGTAAATCCAAAGTCGAATTTTGGTGTAGATCCTCCTGCTAAAGAGACAATCATTGTTTCTCCTATTGCGCGGGAAATACCTAGTACAATGGAAGCAATAATTCCGGATAATGCTGCTGGCAGCACAATTTTAATTGCCACTTCAAACTTTGTGGCACCTAAGCCTAAAGCACCTTCGCGAATTGACCGAGGTACTGAGCTCATCGCGTCTTCCGACATGGACGTAATCATTGGTAAAATCATAATTCCAACAACAATACCTGGACTGATAGCATTGAAAATTTTAAGATTCGGAATAAGTGCTTGCAGAATCGGGGTAATAAACGTTAAAGCAAAGAACCCGTAAACAATTGTCGGAACACCTGCGAGTACCTCCAAAATAGGCTTAATGATTTTTCGTACACGCTCTGAAGCATATTCACTTAAATAAATTGCTGCACCTAAACCAAATGGTACCGCTACTAGAATTGCAATAAATGTAATTTTAAAAGTCCCTATTATTAACGGTAAGATTCCATACAATGGCTCCTTTCCCGAGAATGGCAGCCACTCTGTGCCGAATAAATAATCCGTTATCGACACGCGCGAGAAAAATTCTATCGTTTCAAAAATTAATGTAAACACAATCCCAAACGTTGTAAGAACCGAAATTGCCGCTGCGAGAAACAATCCTAGAGGCACTAACTTTTCAATTACTTTCTTTCCTTTACGATTGCGTGACCGCTCAATTAATTGTTGGACACTTACTTGCTCCTGTTGTTTAAGAGCCATGAGCGATAATTCCCCCCAGTCATCTATACGGATAAACTTTTTTCTATAGTGGTTAGCCTCATTAAAAAGTGCGGGGCATGCGATCCCCCACACTATTTAAATACTTATTTTAATCCTTCCAAAACTTTTAAACTTTCATCATACTTTTCGGAAGGTAAACTTACATATCCAACAACTTCCGCCATTTCCCCAGCATTCTCTAAAGTAAACTTAATGAAATCATAAGTTGCTTCCTTATCTTTTACCGCACTGTTTTTCACGTAGATGAATAACGGACGGGACAAAGGAGAATATTCACCCGATTCAATCGTGTCATTTGTTGGCTCAACACCGTTCACTGTGACAACTTGCAACTTGTCTTTGTTTTCCAGGTAATAGGCATAACCGAAGTAGCCAATCGCATTTTTATCCGCTGTTACCCCTTGTACCAAGACGTTATCATCTTCGGATAACGTTGCAGATTTTACGATGTCCTCTCCATCTAAAATTACTTCATCAAAGTAATCGAAAGTTCCTGAATCGGAGCCTGGTGAATAGAAAACGATTTCTTCTGCCGGCCACGATGGATCAATATCAGACCATTTTTTAGTCGACCCATCTTCAATCCAAATTTGCTTTAATTGTTCAATCGTTAAATCTTTCGCCCATGTATTTTCCGGATGTACAACTACCGATAAACCGTCATATGCCAATTCAAATTCCGTGTAGTCAACACCAGCTTTTTTTAGCTCTTCCACTTCCGACTCTTTAATTGGACGGGATGCGTTAGAGAAGTCCGTTTCTCCATTTATGAATTTTTCGAATCCGCCGCCTGTACCTGATACACCAACTGCCACACGTACATCTTTTTGTACTGCTGCGTATTCTTCAACTAATGCTTCTGTAATCGGAGCAACTGTTGACGAGCCATCGCCTACTACGTTACCGGATAATATTGCACTGCCTGACTCAGCCTGTTCTGTTTGAGTTTCTGCTGATGTCGAAGCTTCATCTTCTTCCTGGCCACATGCTCCTAAAAGAATTGCTGAACTAATTAAAGCTGTTGATGTTAAGTACTGCCACTTTTTCATTTGTTATTCCTCCGCTTGTTTATTAAATGTTTTTTTCTTACAATTCCAACTATAATGAAAATTTGTTGAGCGCATATATTTCGTTCGTTAATTGACCGTAAAGCTTTGTAAACAAAAAAGACAATTTGCAGTATCTTTCCGCAAATTGTCTCATTTTCTTATTATTGAACTTTTTTTACATTCTTTATGTTAATAAGTTTAACAGGATATTCCGTAAATGTAGATTTATCCTTTTTTGTCTTTACAGTATGTACATGCAATAAAATTGTTTTTGCGTCTTTCGGATTCGCATAGCCTTCAAACGTTACATTGTAAAGTACTGTGCCGTCTCGTAATGTAACAGTAGCTTTTTTTGCATCCACTAGCTCCTTTAAAAAAGGATATGCTTTTACATTTCGCTCTCTTTCTGCTCGTACTAGTCTAGGTTCTAATAATAGTAGAAGCCCTTCAAAAATAACGACGTAAATCACAGACATTAAAATAATTAACCAAGGTGGCATGTCCATAATGGCTAATATAACTGCATTACTTAATGCACCAATAATAACTACTGTATGCATAATCTTTTTTTTCATTTTATATTTCTCCTTTAAAAAATCCCGTAGTATTTAACTACGGGAACTTTTTTTATTCATTTACTGTTTCAACTTCTTCATCTTCATCCAGCTTTTCGTCCGAATGCTTAATAATCGATTTTTCTACTTTACTTGAAGATAAACCCTCTTCCGCATATTTTGTTTTTAATTCAAAATAGGAATCGACTAATTCACGAGCTGTTAAATTTGCATGTGGCAAGTAGTTATTTTCAAAGATTGTAGTTGCCCATGGGAAAATTATAGCATAGGCAATTTCAGGGTTTTCAAATGGTGCATAGCCCACGTGTACAATATTAATCGTGTTGGTTCTCCATTTATCTTGATGAGGCCCGTAATAAACTACCTCTGCTGTACCAGTTTTACCCGCCCCTGTATAATCGGCTGTTTCAAACTGACGTTTAGCTGAGCCATTTGCTCCAAAGTATACCCGGCGCAAGCCTTCTTGGACATGAGCAATTTCTGCTTCACTGTTTTCAATTTTATTTAAAATCTTTGGTGAAACTTCTTCAACCACTTGCCCTAAATATTTACCATCTTTTGAAGGGTTACGAATTTCCTTCAGCATCCGTGGTTGAATACGGTACCCGCCGTTTGCAATTGTGGAAATATATTGTGCCAACTGCATCGTTGTGTACGTATCAAACTGTCCAATAGCTAAGTTCAGCAATTTCACATCAGTATCCGGCTCTGCCTGATAACCAACTGTTTCTCCTGGTAAGTCAAGGCCTGTTGGCACACCTAAACCGAATTGTGCATATTCATTACGAATCGTTTGCAGCGTTCCTGGAGCTAGACTAAAACGCATACCCGGTGAATACGTACGCCCGCCAATCCCCATCGCAATTTTGAACATATAAATATTAGAAGATCGCTCTAATGCTGTTAAATCATCTAAAATGACACTACCATGCTTATTAAATAATGTATTTAATGTAATATTCCCGATACGCATTGGAGAATCGAGCATTCTTGTTCCTGGTTTTATAACTCCTTCGTTATAGCCCATTAATACAGTTGCTGCCTTTACTGTTGACCCTGCTTCATAGGCAGTTGTAAACGTACCATATGAATAATCGACAATATAAGGTTTTCCTGTTTCTTTATCTTTTTCTATTTTTTTACCTACAACAGATAATAATTCCCCTGTTTTTGGACTCATCGCCACTAAGAAGGCACGATCTAATAATTCCGACCCTCTTTTTGATTTTAAATCCAGTAGCTGACGTTCTAAAATTTCATCCGCTTTTTGCTGAAGTTCTACATCTAATGTAGTGACTAAATCCTTCCCTGGCAAACCATCGAAAGTCGTTACAGTTTCTACTACTTGACCTTTTTTGTTCGTAATATTTTTTACTACCGACTTTTCACCTTGTAAAATTTCCTCATATTGGGCTTCAAAATAACTCTCTCCTACACGATCATTTCGAGAATAGTCCCGTGCCAAATAAAAGTTCAGCTTTGATTTTGGAACACCTTTACTTGGGACAGTTGTACGCCCTAAAATAGCTAAAGGTGATTGGCGAACACGCTTCCAATCGGTTGTTGTATTCACACCAGGTAAATCAGCCAATTGTTCAGAAACTCGTGCAAATTCTTCAGGTGTAACATTTTCTCCTTTAATAATTTGTGGAGATAAATTATACCCTGTCATCATTTCACGGTAAATCGCCAGAACTTCTAAATCAAACTCAGTTAATTGCTCAAGCTCTTTTTCTGTAATTCGATCACGTATTCGACGGTCGAATTCTTGGTTGATTTCTTTTTCTTCTAGCTCTTCATTTTCGTTTCTGAATTTTGTCATTTCCTCTTGTGATACTTTTTTGAGTGCAGCTTCCTGGTTACGTATAATCCAAAAGTCCAATTTATCTCGATGTGTTACTTTATCAGTAGGCTGCTCGATTAAATGTGCAAGCTTTTCTGCTATTTCAAGCATTTCAGGAGATTTTGTTGTTTGCATTTTTGTATAAGTAATTGCGTTTTCAGGCTGATTATCAACTAATATGCGGCCATAGCGGTCAAAGATTCTCCCGCGCGGTACACTTGTATTAACACGCACTTCCTCAGTGCGTTCCAATTCACGCACATAATCCTCACCTTTAACAATTTGTAAATATCCTAGACGAAAAATTAGTACAGAGAACAGAACAAATATGGAAAAGAAAAGGATGTTCATCCGAAACGTTAAACTTGACCGTTGCTTTGCCTTCGGATTTTGCTGACGATTTGGCATAATTTTGCGCAACTGAAACTCCCCTTTCTTGCTTTATGTAGATTATACATGAATGCTTAGTCATGCCTATTAGTATAACACTGAAAACCTATTGAAAAAAGACTTCAGATTTATATCATTCATCTTTTAGACGGTTCTGTTGTCGTAAAGTTTCATAGGAAAAGATGAAGGCTATGCTAAAGGTCCAAATGACATTTAACACAGCCTTCATTCATAAGAATTATTAATAAGTTACGAGGTATGTAAGGAAACCCTGTCCTTACATCACCTCGCTATATCATTTATTGATTTCTCACAACAAGTACATCACATTTTGCAGTTCGTACAATTGCTTCAGATACGGAACCTAGGAAGAAACGCGCTACATCACCTTTACCAGTGGCACCGCAAATAATCAGATCGATTTGTTTTTGCTTCGGAATATCCCTTGCTATGATATGCTTTGGTGTCCCATACTCCATTATTTTATAAGTCCTGTCGAATCCCAACTTTACTGCAACTTCTTCATATCCTTCCAGCATATCCTTTTTACTTTTAGAATATCGATCTGCTAAATCGAAATTATATCCTTCTGAAAACGCAAAGGAACGAGTATCTATTACATGAATGATATAAAGCCAACTACCTACATTGTTAATTGCAACTTGCACAGCTCTTTTAAAAGCAATCATCGATTCAATCGACCCATCCACAGCAACCAATATATTTTTATACGTCATGCTCATCTAATCCTCACCTCTTTACACTTTATTCATGAACAATTGCTTTATATGTACTTTCTTCTCTAAAAGAGCGCTTTTAAGTTCAAAAAAAAACAGCTCTGAAACCGAAGTTCCAAAACTGTTTAAATAAAAACTATTAGTAAGTTGTCCAACCCGCATCAGCTGTTATAATCTGACCATTAATGAAGCTTGAATCCTCAGAACCTAAAAATACCGCTAAGTTTGCGATTTCTTCCGGATTACCAACACGTGGAATTAATGCAGAACCTTTTTGCTGTTGCCCAGCACCGTACTGACTTATATTTTGCATAGATTGTTGGATGTTTGTCATTACTGCACCAGGGGCAATACCATTTACTCGAATGCCTGATTGAGAAAACATGAACGCTGTATTTTTTGTTAAACCTACTACAGCATGCTTTGAAGCAGTGTAAGCAGCTCCTGCACGGCCACCATTTAAACCACCTGCAGAAATATTGTTTACAATGACACCATGACCTTGTTTTAGGAACATATCTGTCGCAATACGCATCGACTTCATAACAGATGTTGTATTTACGGCAAAAATCATATCCCAACGAGCATCTGTAATTTCAGTTACTGGCTCAAAACCATCCATGATTCCAGCATTATTTACTAAAATGTCTAATTGACCAAATTTCTCAATTGTTGTATCAAATAATTGTTGTAAGTCTTCATCTTTAGTAACATTTGTCGCAATGGCAAATGCCGTACCACCATTTGCAGTAATTTCATCTGCAACCGTTTTTGCGCCTTCTTCATTCATATCGGAAACAACTACTTTTGCACCTTCTTTAGCATATGCTTCAGCAATTGCCTTTCCCATACCAGATGCAGCTCCTGTAACGATCGCTACTTTATCCTGTAATTTCAATTAAATCTCTCCTTTAAAATTGAGTTATTGTACAACTGTTCAATAAAAATTATAATTGAAAGAAAAAAAACGTACAAACGACAGTTATATGAACTTCAGTTTATTATTCAACACTTTTTGAAATTTATGTTCATTAAAGGGGAAAATATTATGGATTTACGTGTAAAGAAAACACATGACAATCTACAAAAGGCATTAATAATACTATTAAATCAAAAGTCTTTAGAAAATATTTCGGTTGCAGAATTATGCCGTATTGCCGAAATTAATCGAGGAACATTCTATTTGCATTATAAAAATGTCCACGGTGTATTTGAACGCTACTTTAACGAAATTGTAAAAGACTTAAAACTTTCTTATGATTTTCCATATGACATTACAAAAGATAATTTAGCCATGTTAACACCTGAAATGATTCAAATTTTTCACCACGTCAAAAAATATGAAGCTTTCTACCGTATAGTTTTTGATGAAAAAACACCGATGCTTTATTATCATAAATTGTTAGAGACGATTCGCTCGTTCGTTATGGAATCACATACAGAAGAGACAGGGCATATGTCCAAACAGCAGCTTGAATATTTAGCAAGCTATACCGCAAACTCTATTATCGGATTACTCCTTCAGTGGCATAAAGAAAATTATATTCTCTTACCGGAAACGTTGAATCAATATATTTATGACTTTCATCGTTTAAGAGAGGTATTGCAGAAGAAAATAAAAAGTTAACTAATTTGAGAGAGAAAATAAAAAACACATGGGAAGATTAATTCTTCCCATGCGTAAATTTCTAGAATATTACTGCACCTGTCGCTTCGCTTTCGGTGCAGTAATAATTAAATTTGAGTGGTCAAATTTAATTATTTAGCTGCTTGGAATTTTGCTTCTACTACGTCCCAGTTCACTACGTTCCAGAATGCACCGATGTAATCTGGACGACGGTTTTGATAGTTTAAGTAGTAAGCGTGCTCCCAAACGTCTAAGCCTAAGATTGGTGTTTTACCTTCCATTACTGGAGAGTCTTGGTTTGGAGTTGAAGTAACAGCTACACCGTCACCTTCAACGATTAACCAAGCCCAGCCTGAACCGAAACGAGTTGTTGCAGCTTTAGCGAACTCTTCTTTGAAAGCGTCGAATGAACCGAATTTAGCGTCGATTGCTTTAGCAACTTCGCCTACTGGAGTGTTTGAACCGCCTGGAGCGATTAATTCCCAGAATAATGTGTGGTTGGCATGTCCGCCACCGTTGTTACGTACAGCAGTTTGTTTGTCAGCTGGTAAAGCATCAATGTTAGCGATTAACTCGTTGATGTCTTTGTCAGCATATTCAGTACCTTCTACCGCTGCGTTTAAGTTTGTTACGTAAGTGTTGTGGTGTTTAGAATGGTGAATTTCCATTGTTTTTGCATCGATATGTGGTTCTAATGCATCGTAAGCGTAAGTTAATTCTGGTAATTTGAAAGCCATGTTTTTATTCCTCCCTGGAACATATAATTAATGTTGATTACAATACTAGGTTATCAAAAAATGATTCGTCATTCAATCAAAAAAAACAGTAATAATAACATTTCAGCCTTTTGACCGACAACCATCTATTTCTTGCTTCACCTTTGTCTGTAACCTCTTCATTACTAGTGTAAGCGATATAAGTTCGTATTTACAAATATTTGCTCTTCCTTAAATCGCAATAATAAATAATACAATCATGACTACTTGTATAATCCCTTTTGTAACAACAGAAGTTAAAAATCCTACTACAGAGCCAATACCTACTTGAATGGCCTGCTGTAAATTACTGCGTGTAACAATCAGCTCTCCAATAACAGCTCCGATAAAGGGTCCCGCAATAATACCAGCGAATGGAATGACGAATGGTCCTATTAAAAGACCGATTGTGCTCCCCCACATCCCTGCTTTAGAGCCACCAAATTTTTTGACTCCCACTAAATTAGAAATCGTATCAGCGACAAATAATAAAGCTACAAATAATAGTTCAATTAACCAAAACCACCAAGGTAATTCACTGAAGCCGTAAAATAAACCATAAACAATGAACCCTCCTAGTAAAAATATGACAGAGGGTATGATCGGATATACTAAACCAATAAAAGCGATGACAAATAAAGCTATAATAAGCACCCATGCAATGATATCCATATGTTCACATCCTTTTAAAAGTATATTCACAAATTATACGAAAAAAATAACGAAAAGATTCAATTTCACTTTATAAAGTTCAAATAACGTTTTGTTCATGTTAAACTACTGTTTAAAGGAGCCTCATACATATGAAAATTTCTCACATGCAACTATTTATTCATAGCTTAACTAACCCTAAAAAATTAGGACCTTATCGAATTCTTTCAATAGGAAAAGTAATGCAATATGCCTTTTTAATGATTGCGCTAGTAACGGCATTTTCTTTCGGTCAGTTTATTAATGGCGGAACGGACGAAATTTTCAGTTATTCTGAAATCGAACAGTATGCCCAGGATGTGCAATGGATTGTTTACCCTATTGCTATTATTTTTTTATTCGTTTTAAATACTTCAATCTATTTTGTTAAAGTAAGTCTATTTGCGCTTGCAGGACAGTTCTTTATTAAACCGATGAAGCGTCGCGGAGAATATCGACAAGTATGGCGGACAGCTGTATTTGCCAGTACTTGGGGAACATTTATAACGATGTTCGGTAACCTATTCCCCATTTCCCCTACAATTGCTACCTTAATTAGTATATTTATTACAATGCTGTTTATTATAATTGCCCTAACGAAATATCCGATCGAAAAATAATAAATTCTCCTTATGAATCATATAGTTTAACAACTTGTTTTTGTGAGTTAAATTGTAGAGATAAGGAGGATTTTTTTGCGCTTTTTAATAGCTTCCATTGTGCTTTTATTAATTGCTTTTGTCATTAAAGTAGATTTACAAGAAGGCTCTCTGCCCTTAGCATCCTTTTATGCTTCTTCCATACCGTCGTGTGATGAAATACCGCAAGAAAGCTATGTTGTCGTAAAAATCCAACAAGGCGATACAATTTACAGCCTATTCTCAGCAACGCCCTCTCCCGTAAAAACAACTTTCCCTGAACGACTTGCACATTTCTATAAATTGAACCCACATTTGAACCTACAGCCACTAGTTCCGGGTGATACAGTATTTATTCCAATAATCTCAAATGCGAAAGAAAATTGTACAAATTGAATTCGTAACGTTTCTTCCTTGTTCTTCTTTTCATACACTGATAAAATAAGGAACAGTGACGGCTTACATATCGTTATATCTTTTAGGTGATATAACAACATTAACAAGCCTGAGAAGGAGAGAATTTTTCATGAGTGAAATCGTTCACCGTACGAAAACGCGTCCTGTACGTGTCGGTAACTTAACAATTGGTGGGAATAACGAAGTCATAATACAAAGTATGTGTACGACAAAAACACATGATGTCGAAGCAACTGTTGCTGAAATTAAACGTTTAGAAGAAGCTGGGTGTCAGATCGTACGTATTGCAGTACCGGATGAGCGTGCAGCTGATGCAATACCGGAAATAAAAAAACAAATCAATATACCTTTAGTTGCGGATATACACTTTGATTATAAATTAGCATTAAAAGCTATTGAAGGTGGTATTGATAAAGTTCGAATCAACCCGGGTAATATTGGGCGACGCGAAAAAGTAGAAGCCGTAGTAAATGCTGCTAAAGCGAAAGGGATTCCAATTCGTATTGGTGTAAATGCCGGTTCTTTAGAGCGCCATATTCTTGAAAAATACGGCTACCCTACTGCAGATGGTATGGTTGAATCTGCGTTACACCATATCAAAATTCTAGAAGACTTAGATTTCCATGACATAATCGTATCAATGAAAGCGTCTGACGTTAACCTTGCGATCGAAGCGTATGAAAAAGCTTCAAAAGCATTTAACTACCCACTACACTTAGGCATTACTGAGTCTGGTACATTATTTGCTGGAACAGTAAAATCCGCTGCTGGATTAGGCGTGATTTTATCTAAAGGTATTGGTAATACTTTACGTATTTCTTTATCAGCTGATCCTGTTGAAGAAATTAAAGTTGCTCGTGAATTATTAAAATCATTTGGTTTAGCTTCAAATATGGCAACATTAATTTCATGCCCGACTTGTGGTCGTATTGAAATCGACTTAATCTCGATTGCCAATGAAGTGGAAGAATATATTTCTAAATTGAGTGTTCCTTTAAAAGTAGCTGTACTTGGCTGTGCTGTTAACGGCCCTGGTGAAGCTCGTGAAGCGGATATAGGTATTGCCGGTGCACGTGGGGAAGGACTTTTATTCATGAAAGGTAAAACAGTTCGTAAAGTACCCGAAGAAACAATGGTGGAAGAACTGAAAAAAGAAATCGATAAATTAGCTGCTGAAATGGTTGCAAAGCGTGAAGCAGAAGCAAATGCCAGCGTGTAGAGGAATGGAGCAATGGAAATGACAAACTTAAAGCATCGATTCGGTATTGATATTGACGGGACAGTTACATGTCCTGCCACATTAATTCCACATATTAATAAACAATATAATATTAATATGACGCTACAGGATGTAACGGAATATGATTTTTTAAGCGGGTTTCCATATCCAGTTGATCGAGCTCAATTCCAGGCCTGGTTTCAGGAAAATGAACCTCGCCTTTATGAAGTGAGTGAACTTGCTGCTGATGCACATCGTATATTGTCAGCCTGGCAAAACCAATATGAACTTTATTACATTTCGGCACGTGGGGAAAATGTTTTCGATATCACAAAAAAATGGTTTGAAAACTACAAAGTACCTTACGACCATATTGAATGTATCGGTAGTCACAACAAAATAGAAGTGGCAAAAAAGCATCGCGTAGAAGCCTTTTTCGAGGATAAACATGATAATGCTGTGGAAATTGCCGAGGAACTTAAAATCCCTGTAATTCTTTTTGATACCCCCTACAATCAATTGAGCGTACCGAATAACGTTATTCGTGTTTATAATTGGACAGAAGCAAACGAATGGATTCAAAAGAACTTTTAAAATTAACACATATAAGAGGCGAGTTAAAAGTATCTGCTTTTAACTCGCCTCTTATTGATTTTAAAATATACTCCCGTATTCGGTAATCGTAGTGGCCAAGTCGTGGCGGTACTCTGAATGCTGTGGGTTTAAACTATTAACGTTCACTTCATTGCCACCAAGAGAAGAATGGATATACAAGTCTTCGCCGATATACATCGCTACGTGGCCAGGGAACATAATTAAATCGCCGCGCTTTAGTTCAGCTTTTTCTATTTTGCGAATTGGGAAGCCATCCAATATTTTCGCATCCCGGTAAATATACGCACCGTTCAACATATATGCCATAGACACAAGACCTGAACAGTCGATGCCTAAAGGAGTTTTCCCACCCCAACGATACGGTGTGCCAATATATCGAAACGCATCCTGGACAACTTGTTCACGGAAAGCTACTTCATCTATCGTATACACTTTCTTCCGCTCCTGAAGCCAATATGAACGTACATAGCCAACCTCTCCTGTAACTAGCTGTACCTTTGTCCATTCTGCATCCAAATCAGCTTCTATCACAACTTGAATAAAAGCACCGCGCGTTAATGTTATAATTTTACTGCTTTGAATTTTAGGTCGAGCCAGCACATCGGCAAAGTTTTGAATTACTACATAATTAGCATCAACCCATGTCAGTATATCTTCACTTTCCATGTGTAAATTCGCTTTTAATGTATAGCCTTCATAGCGATAAAACGTTCGAATTTTTACCCAATTATCATCAATATCTTCTAACACTTCAACTGGCATCCCATATAACGCTTCATCGGTTAACTCCGTACTTATATCTGTACTCTCGTGCAGATTTGCAATCATTACTTTTACTATCGCATTCAAAGTTTCCCCTCCTCGCTATTTTGTATAATGCTCATACACCACTTTTGAAATTGCTCCAATATATTGCTTAGCCTTATCGTTATCTTCCACTTCCGTAATAAACACACCGATAAAATAGTCCCGGTCGTTTGTATATACAATTCCAGCATCATGATCAACTGTATCAAGACCACCTGTTTTATGGGCCATTTTTACATGATCGACAATATAACGCTTTAATGATTCATGACTGCGCTGACGGCATAATATATCGATGGCTATGTCATTCCACTGTTTTGAAAGTAAATGACCGTTATAAATTTGCTGGAATAAATACTGTATATCATAAGCACTTGTTTCATTATCCAATCCAAGCTTTTGTCGTTCAAAATCCATCATCTTTCGTTGTATTCGTGTACTCTTTAGTCCGATCTCATTAAAATACTTATTCAGCGTATCCATGCCCAAAAAATCGATACAAGCATTGGTGGCAGTATTATCACTCGTAATAATCATCCACACTAATAACTCATATAATGTAGAACTCGTTTGCTCTTGTTCTGTGAGTACGCTAAAGTCGACAATATTCTCCTCCGCGATTTTAACTATTTGCTGCAGGGAGCCATTAGTTTCTTGTAAATGTGCCAGAATAGCGACCAAAATCGGTACTTTTATTACACTTGCGCTGCTAAACACTTCATGTTCCCGTAATTGAAAAACCGATTCGGTTGTTTTATAATCCTGAATACTGACATGCACTTTATAAGGACATTGTTCAATTATTTTCTCAATTCGTTTTTTCATCATTTTACCCGATTACTCGTATCGTTTTATTCGTTGCGTCCATCGTAATTGTTTTTCCCAATGGCAACGACATTGTCGGCAAAACATGCCCACATGTGACATTCATTAAAATGGGGATATTCAATGGTACTAAAATTTCTTCAAACACGGTTTTTAAATCCAAATTATTTTCAGGATTTTTTGTATCCATTGGTCCACAATCTGTCCAGGCTCCAAGTAGAATACCCTTCAATTCCTTCAGATTCCCGGACATTGAAAGCTGTGTTAACATTCGGTCAATACGCTGTACATTTTCATCGATATCTTCAAGGAATAAAATCTTTCCTTTTAAATCAATTTCAAAAGGTGTCCCTAAAGATGCTGTTACAAGTGTTAAATTACCACCTGCCAATTGTCCAGTAGCAGTACCGGAAACAAGTGTATCCAGTGGCTCGCCTTTTGAATTTTCAAGTAAATAATCGCACCACTCGGTATTTGTAACACTTTTAATGAAATAATCCCAAGTATATTCATCCATTTTATCTTTAATGAATTCGGTTGAAGGCATTGGCGTGTGGTATGTAACAAACCCGCATAGCTGATTAAAGACAATGTGCAATGCAGTTACATCACTATAGCCTGCGAAAACTTTCGGATTTTTGGTAATCATATCTAAATCAAGCATTGGTAAAATTCGTGTAGCGCCGTACCCCCCTCGGATACAGAAAATGCCGTCAATTTCAGGGTTGGCAAACATTTCATTCAGTTCTTTTGCACGTAATGCATCATTTCCTGCGAAGTAGCCGTGACGTGTACGGCAAGTTTCACCTACTACTACACGAAACCCTAACTTTTCTACAGCTTTAATAGCAGGCTGCAAACGCTCAGTCGGTGTAGCACCTGATGCACTTATAAGCGCAACAGTATCGCCCTTTTTTAACGCCTTCGGAATCGTTAATCCCATTGATTAATTACACTCCTTTTCCTACAAGAACAGCTTTATATTGTTCCTGTTCCTCTTTATTTGCCAATACGTAATGACCTTCTTCAATTTCAACAAATTCAGGGGGATCCATGTCGTATTGATGAACGGATGGATCGTAAACTTGCAGCTTTTTTTGACGTTCCTTTAATGGATTCGGCTCAGGTACAGCCGCTAAAAGTGCTTTAGTATAAGGGTGAAGTGGATTGTTAAACAGCTTTTCCGTTTCTCCCAGTTCAACAATCTTCCCTTTATAAATTACAGCAGTACGATCTGTAATGAACCGTACGATAGATAAGTCATGGGCAATGAATAAATAGGTTAAATCACGGTCTTCCTGCAAGTTTGATAATAAATTCAATACTTGTGCACGAATCGAAACATCCAAAGCGGAAATCGGTTCATCCGCCACGATAAATTCAGGCTCCATTACTAGCGCACGGGCAATACCGATACGCTGACGTTGACCACCAGAGAACTCATGAGGGAAACGAGAAGCAAATTCCGGTAGGAGCCCTACTTCCATCAATGCTTTTTTAACTTTTTCAATACGCTCTTGCTCACTGCTGTATTTTTTATTATTTATTAATCCTTCTGAAACGATATAATCCACTTTCGCACGCTCGTTTAGCGAAGCACCTGGATCTTGAAAAATCATTTGGATTTTTTGTGTAATTTCACGGTCCCAAGCGCTTGGAATACGACCATTAATCGGTTTACCGTGGAACAGAATTTCTCCGTTCGCAATTGAGTTGAGACGCATAATTGCACGCCCTATCGTTGTTTTACCAGATCCTGATTCCCCTACAAGACCGAATGTTTCTCCTTTATAAATATCGAAGCTAACATTATCAACCGCTTTAAATTTTTTCTTTCCTGTACCGAAAATGATGTCGATATTTTTAATTTCTATTAGTTTTTCTCTAGTACTGTTACTCATTACTCTTACCCCTCCCCTTTGAAAAACGCCTGCAACACTTCTGGAGGACTTACTTTTGGTGCTTTTGGATCAAGAAGCCATGTGCGTGCAAAATGTGTATCGCTCACTTTAAAGAAAGGTGGACGTTCAACAAAATCAATTTTTAAAGCATATTGATTTCTCGGTGCAAACGCATCCCCTTTAATTTCCTTAAATAAATTCGGTGGTGTTCCCTTAATCGAGTATAGCTCTTCCCCTTTTATCCCTAGCTGAGGCAAGGATGAAATAAGTGCCCACGTGTACGGGTGTTTTGCATTGAAAAATACCTCGTTCGCTTGGCCAACTTCGATAATGTCCCCTGCATACATGACAGCAATTCGATCAGCTACTTTTGCGACTACACCTAAATCATGTGTAATGTATATTGTCGTCAACAAATATTTTTCCTGCAAGTTAGTCAATAGCTGTAAAATTTGCGCTTGAATGGTAACGTCTAAAGCGGTTGTCGGCTCGTCACAAATTAAAACCTGTGGATTGCAGGCTACTGCGATTGCAATAACAATACGTTGACGCATACCTCCTGAAAATTCGTGCGGGTATTGCTTATAGCGTCTCTCTACCTCGTGAATTCCAACATCGCGTAGCAGCTGCAATGTTTTTTCATAGGCGTCTTTTCCTTTTAATCCTTGATGTAAAATGACACTTTCTTCAATTTGTTTGCCAATCGTTTTCAGAGGATTAAGCGATGTCATCGGATCTTGTGTCACCATCGCTATTTTTTTGCCGCGCACTTTAAGCCAATCCTGTTCTGTTTTAAATTTTGATAAGTCATGCCCATCAAAAATGATTTGTCCTGAGTCAATATAGCCGTTTTTATCGAGTAAGCCCATAATGGATTTTACTAAAACAGATTTGCCTGATCCTGATTCTCCTACAATTGCAAGGCTTTCCCCTTTATATAAATCCAGTGAAATATCACGGATGGCTGTTAATGTTTGACCGCGCAATTTAAATTTAATAACTAAATTTTCGATGGATAATATTTTTTCTTGTTCCATTTAACGCCCTCCTCCTTAAACGTGATTTTTCGGGTCTGCTGCATCTGCAAATGCATTTCCGATAATATAAAAGGCAATTGTAATGACACTCAGCACAATACTTGGGAAAATAAGCTGGTAACGTAAATCAGGTGACATCATCAAGACGCGTCCTTCATTAATTAAATTCCCTAAAGATGGCTCACTTACTGGTAAACCTAAACCGATATAAGTTAAAAATACTTCCGCACCAATTGCAGCTGGCACCGCTAAACTCATACGCAGCATGATTACCGAAATTAAATAAGGAAGCAGGTTTTTAATAATTATTTTATAGCCTGGTGTCCCTAACGTTTTTGAAGCTAAATTATACTCTCGATCTCGTAAAATAACGATTTGGTTTCTTAAAAATCTTGCCATTTCTACCCACCCAGTAATACACATTGCGATAATAATAGTCGAAATACCAGGTCTTAAAATGTAGGCCATTAATATTAATACAATTGTTGTAGGTATGTTATCTACGATGTTGTAAAGCTGCGTAATCGGCACTTCTAGCTTTCGAGAGTAGCCCCATAATGCTCCGACGGAAAAGCCAATGATCACTTCAATGATTGCTACAGCAAAGCCGATAAATAAAGACGTTCGAGTTCCTTCCCAAATACGTGACCATAAATCTTGACCAATTGAATTTGTACCAAATATATATTCTTCGTTCGGTGCAACATTCCGATCCTGCATTCCCGTTTCGGCATTTATATAAATTTGTGTAGGTGATTTTTGGTCCGGTAAATACGGTTGAATAAATGTAAATGCTATTAATACGATTACAAATATCAATAAAAAACCAGCTATTTTATTTTTCCTGAAGGAACGGAAAGTAGATCGCCAATAGGAATAATTTGAATATGCTGTCTCCTCTGCTTTTGCATCATCAACTGTCGCAAACTCAAATAAGTGATCATTCAACTGTTCATTCGACTTTTCCGAAATATTCTGAATCTCTTTCGTAAATAATCCCATTAGCGTACACTATCTCCTTTCCCTAGCTTAATTCGAGGGTCGACAATCGCCATTAATATGTCCCCAAAAATTAACCCTATGATACCTAGCGAAGAAAATACTAAAACTAGCCCTTGTACAACATTGTTATCTTGACGCTGAATCGCATCAACTAACAAACCACCCATACCAGGGATTGAAAATAACGATTCAATATAAATCGAACCTGTAATTGTAAATAAAATGGTTGCTGGTAAATACTGAGCCATTGGGATAAAAGCATTTCGCATTACGTGACTAAACATAATTGTGCGCTCCGTAACCCCTTTTGCGCGAGCAAGTTTAATGTAATCTTTATTCAATTCATCTACCATATAACGACGCATCCACATTGCATAGGATGCGATCGGTCCCAACGCTAAACAGAATAACGGTAATATAAAACTCTTAGGATTGTATTCATCAAATAGCATCGGTAAATTAAACCAATCAGAAATATACATTTGTATCATTAAGAAATAAACCATGGCTGGTACGGCTACAACAAAAACGATATATCCTGTTCCGAGACGATCAAGCCATCGTCCTTTAAACTGAGCCATAAAGATACCAAGTGGCACACCGATAAGAAGAGATAATGCAACGGCTCCTAACCCAAACATAATCGAATACATCATTTTATCTTGTATAATGTCCAAGACTGGTACATCAGTACGATATGTAACCGATTTTCCTAAATCCCCTTGAAATAGACCGATATAGAAATTTTTAAGTTGAATTAATAAAGGATCCCGTAAACCTAGATTTGTTAAATAAACTTCTTGTTGCTCCAGCGACATCTTTTCCGCTGCTGCTCCTAAATAGCCCTCATCAGGCATTAATCGTAACAGGGAGAAAACAATTGTAACAATAATGAATAATGTCAAAATTGATTGTGCTAAACGTTTAGCAATATACTTTATCAAACGTGTCTCCTCCTTATAATATAAAATAAGAAAGGAGATGCAGAAATATTCCTGTCATCTCCTAATCTCCATGCATTTGAAAAGCGCTTAAATTAATGACTTATTAATTAGAAGCATTCGCTAAAGCTTCAGCACGTTCTTTTTCCCATGCTTCCTTAGCAGACTTAAATTCTTCATTACTCATTGGCTTTTCTAGGATAGACTGACCTTTAAATTTCTCGGATGTTACACCAAATGGTGAATATTGTGATTCAAATGGATTTAATTTTGAAGCAACATAGCCACCGCCACCAACAGCGTATGGAATGACAAATGCTTCATCAATTAAAAATGCTTCTGCTTTTGCAAAAAGTTCATATCGAACTGCCGGATCTATTTCCGCTTTTGCAGCAGCAACCAGCTTATCGTACTCACCGTTGTAGCCTTCAGCCAATTCCGGTTTGTTATACGTACCACCTTCAGTAAATGGATCTGTGTACGTAGATGGATCTGCAAAGTCAGGACCCCAGTTTGCTTCAATCATAGAAAACTTACCTGGACGACGAATTTCACCTAGGAAGCCTGTCGCTGGACCTGCATATAACTCAACATCGATATAATCTGTACCTAATAAGTTTTCAAGCTGTTGTTCAACAACTTGTGAACGGTTTGCCCATTCAGGTGAACCCGAGTTATAAGGCAGCACAACTTTTACGGGGAATGTTGCTTTACCATTTAAAGCTGCCATAGCTGCTTCCTTATGTTGCAATGCTGAATCTTTATCGAATGAATCACTTTCAGTAATTGCTTTTAATGGTTCTAATAATGTGTAATCAACACCTTCAACGTCTACGAAGTTTTTCGGTGTAATTGTATTCGATAATAAATCTTGAGGGTTGTATGGCTCAATTGTTAACATTGCTGATACACGATCCAGCGCATGGTATAGTGACTTACGGAAATCTTTGTTATTTACTGCTACTTTCCAGTTTTCCGGCTCATACTCTGCATCATATTGTGGATCAAAGTTTAATGCATAGAAGTACGTATAAAAGTTATTGTTGTTTTGACGTACTAAATCTTTTTTGTCTTCGCTGTTTAACCATTCATCTAAAATTGATGTCGGAATAGCTGCACCGTCGATTTCATCACGTAAAAATAGTTCTGGTGCTACAGTAGCTGCTTCTTTGTTGTACTTATATCGGATTCTGTCGATTTTAACCGTTTCTTTATCCCAATATTTATCATTTTTAACAAGAACACGCTCATTTTGTGGCTCAAATTTGTCTAAAACATAAGCACCGTTGTATAAAATGTTTTCACGTGTTGTACCGAATTCTTCACCCTTTTCAGCTAAAAACTCACCGCTGACAGGGAAGAAACATACGTAGTTTAACATTGATAAGAAGTATGGCGTTTGACCTTCCAACGTATATTCCACTGTCTTTTCATCAATTGCTTTTATGCCGACTTGTGAGAAATCAGTTACTTCTCCGTTGTAAAATGCATCACCGTTTTTTACAACAGTTGCAATCCATGCCGTAGATGACTCATTTTTTGCATCAAGCACATAGTTTAATCCGTCTACGAAGTCCTGAGCGACAACATCTGCCACTTCTTTCCCCTCGTGATCTACCCATTTCACACCGTCGCGCAGTTTGAATGTCCAAACCGTCGCATCATCATTGGATTCCCAACTTTCAGCCAAGCCAGGTTTAACTACTCCGTACTGATCGTATTCTATTAAGCCTTCTACAAGATTTGCAGATAAAGCAAATTCATTTGTTTCAGCCGTTTTTAAATAGTTTAGCGTTTTAATTTCACCTGAATAAACCGTTCTATATTCCGACGTTTCACCAGAATCTGCTGAATCATCACCGCATGCTGCCAACAATAGAGCAAACATACTCACTACAATGAATAAATATTTTTTCATGTAATTTCCCCCAATTTTCTTTTTTTATTTGGCTATAAAAGCCTCTATTAAAAATCCAATTCCCGAAGCATCGCTCATTTGAATGTTTTCCCCTTCAAATAACGGTCCCCCTTCGATAGGATCCTTAACACATAAGCTCGGTCCGTCTAAATCCACCATTGTGACATTTTTATTTGCTGCTGCAAAATGCGCTGCTGCACTCACACTGATTTTTGTCTCCAGCATACAGCCAATCATGCATTCCACCCCATTTGCTTCTGCAATAGCATTAATTTGCTGTGCTTTTGAAATACCGCCAGTTTTCATTAGTTTAATATTTATTAAATCCGCAGCACGCTTTTCAATAACTTCGATTGCTTGCTTAGGAGAAAATACACTTTCGTCCGCTAAAATATTCGTATACGTTTGATTCGTTACGTATTGCATTCCGGAAATATCACTATAATGAACTGGCTGTTCAACCAGTTCCATATCAGCTCCGCGATCTTCTAGCTGACCGATAATTTTAACAGCTTCTTTCGGTGTCCATCCTTGGTTCGCATCGACTCGTAACACAACGTCCGGACCGACAGCATTTCGAATAGCCAATATACTATTAACATCACTATGTGGATTTTTCCCTACTTTAACTTTTAAAATGGAAAAACCGCGTTTAATAGCCTCTAAGCTATCCTTCACCATTTCTTCTTCGTCATTCACACTGATTGTAATATCTGTCGTAATCTTACTTCGATAACCACCGAGTAATTTATACAAAGGTGCATCGTATTTTTTTGCCCATAAGTCATATAGGGCGATTTCAACAGCTGCCTTTGCACTCGTATTTTGATACATACATTTATCGATCCGCTCACTAAGAAGTGCAATCTCATCAATTTCGATTCCAATAATGAGTGGCGCAATCACTTCTTCAATTGCATAACGAATTGATTGAAGTGATTCTCCTGTAATAACATGCGTTGGTGCTGCTTCCCCAATTCCAATAAATCCATTATCCGTATATATAGTTACGACGATGTTTCGTATATTATATACAGTGCGCAATGCTGTTTTAAAAGGTGTAATAAGTGGTGCTTCAACTAAGCCAACATCTACTTTTGTAATTTTCATAAAGTCATCCACCTTAAGTTAAAAACTGCAGCAGTCGAAGTACCTCAAAATAATCTGTCGTTTCAAACTGCACTGTATTGTGCGCCTTAAATTTAGCGCCGGGATAAAATGAATTACGATATGCTTTTATATGGTCTTTATAAATAATCTCCACATTAAACTGTTGAGGTAATTCGATTTGAAGCTTACTGCGTTCAATTTTCATTGCTTCTTCAATCAGTCTTTTCGTTTCTTTTAACGTCGTTTGTGGACTTACGCTAATTGTTGCATGACCAATTCCTTCTTTTGTTGCAAACGTTACGATCTCGTCATTATAGCGGGCGATGTGCTCTGTTAATGCTTTATCGCCACTTACAAATGCTACTGGCACGCCATGCAGTGCTGCGGCATATGTATTAATTAGAAACTCACTTGCATATTCGCCGTTAATTTTGACATCTGCCAGTAAGCTTAACGTATGGGCAAGCGGGTTTTTTTCACTTCCGCCCTCACTGTGATAGCCGATAAAAATTGCACGGTCAAAGCTTTCATCCAATCCAGCAACCATACACATTGGCTCTTGTGTCCAACCTCGAATTATTTTTACATTTTCCGGTAAGTTCTCAATTAAAATATTCCGCCCAGAATCATGAGCATCTTTCAGTAATATTTCTGTAGCGCCCCCGGCAGTTGCACCTTCTATCGCTGCTAGCACTTCTTTTGTCATTTGCTGCTGAAACTGTGCATAGTCGGAAGTATTTAATTCTGTTTCACTCCAAACAGTCGTTCCTGTAATTCCTTCAATATCTGCGCTTATATATACCTTCATCTGAATTGGTACTCCTTTAATTCGTTCTGTTCAATAGTGGCAATAATTGGTCCGTACATGCATTGGTCTTTATTTGATTTCCGCGCCCATGCTCTATTTCCGTAATCATAATGCCACCACTCTTCTTCGTAATTTTGAAATCCTGCTTGTGTCATGCAGTGAAACAAGATTCGCCGGTTAATATGTGCTGCTTCATTTTCCGAACGATGTTTTTCAAAATAAGCGGTAGCCGATTTTTCCTCAGTAGCATCAAATGCTGTCCCTAAATCCAATGGACGTCCCTGCTCGTCGCCTAACGTTAAATCAATTGCCCCGCCTGTTAAGTGTGGCGACGGAGAACTGTTTTCGACACTTGGAAATGCAACATACTTTAGTGTCTCCTGTTCAAGTTGATCAGCCATCCAATGCGGGTATTCTAATCGTATTTTATTTTTAATCTCTCTATATAAAAACGACTGAACTTGTAGTGGGCGAAACCCATCGTATAAAATAAAGCTCATCGTTTCCGGTAAAAGTTGAAGTGCTTTTAATAGTTTCTTTGCAGCTTCCTGACGCAAATATAGCTTATTCAGGCTATCCGGAATACCTTTCAAAAAATATTGCGGCTCGATATACAATTTATTTGCTATCGGCTTAATTTCTACTAAAGGCTCCCCGTTTTCCTTTAAATCAGGGATCATTTGAGATGCTGCATTTATGGTTATTGGAAATGAATAATAATATATCTTGATGGATACCTCCTACCTGTTAGGACTTCAAATGATTTCCTAATATAATTTTGATATGGAAAATATTTTCTAAAAATAATATCTAAAAATTTAGAGTTTTCAAACTTTTAAGTATAAATTTAAAATATCACATATATTTCGATAGTGAAAGTTTTTTCTTGAAAATTTGCTAGTAGTTTACTAATCATGCAAAAGATTCTCTTTCATCTGACACTTTTCGTCAAATTTCTTGTTTTCTTTAAAATAAAATGCCTTTCACAGAATAATAATGTGAAAGACAAATCATTGTAGGAGTATTCCCATTAGAAAACTTCAATTAAATATTTATTAAAATATTAACTTTTTTACTATATGATTATTTCTCCCAGTAGTTGTTTCAGCCTGTGACATTGAATTAAGAATCGCCTCTTCTGTAGCTTCGGCCGCTGCCATAAATAATGAGTTCATTACTTCTCGGTCATCGCGTAATTGCAGGCGTGTTTCTAGAGTATCATCGTAATGGTGCTGGATTTTTCTCGCAGTTGTAAATCCTATTACGATATCCCCACTCCCGTTTGAGAAATGGCTCCCTGTTCGTCCTAATCCAATACCGCAACGTTTAATTACACGTTTTAGCTGACGGCTGCTAAGAGGCGCATCTGTTGCAAGTATTATAATAATTGATCCATCAGTGGGACTCATTGTAGGTTCGCTGCTGTTTGCAGAAGTGGTATAGCGTTCCTTCAAGAATTCGTTTGCCTTTCCAAAATTACTTAATACGAGGCAGCCAACCATATATTGCTTTTCATCAGTATCATTTACGACACGTGATGAAGTGCCAATGCCCCCTTTATGACCAAAGCATATCATTCCTTTGCCTGCCCCAATTGCTCCCTCTTCAGCGCGATTGTTTGAAGCGCTATATATCGCCTCTATGGCATGCTCAGGTTTCACAGGAAAGTGACGAATCGAATTTAAATGACTATCATTACATTCACCAACTACTACGTTCAACGTCCCGGTCGTCACTCCAATTTCTTCATTATTTTCAAGTAAATAATGGAGTGTACCTTGTGTAACGTTTGCCACACCAAAAGTGTTTGTGAGCATGATTGGAGATTCCAAAACTCCAAGCTCGTCCACTTGGACTAGACCAGTTGTTTTTCCATATCCATTTAATACATAGCTTGCTGCCGTTACTTTTTCGCGATATAAATTTCCTGGGTGCGGTAAAATTGCGCTTACCCCTGTACATGCCGCATCTCCCGAATCATTTATCGGATAATCCAGTGTAACATGACCGACCATTACTCCTTCGACATCCGTAATGCAATTTTTATTGCCTGTATGTAATTGCCCGATTTTAATGCCCATATCACGTACTTTCATTATCATTGCTCCTTTGTATTGGAATTTTTTATAAATCTATCGTAATAATAATTTTCTAAAAAGGATAGCAAAAATAAAAATACACTACCTATTCTTAAGTAGGGAGTGTATTTTAAAGTCCATTCAAAATGAATACGCTATTATTAAGAACAAACGTGTATTAAGTTTTTATAATTCAAGAATCCCTCTCGTCCAACGATCTACAAAAGTTTCAAATGTAATGCCGTACCGGTTATACACTTCATGATAAACAAAATAACTACCAAGTTTTTCAAGTAACTCATCGTCGATTCGCATCTCCAACACTCACTTTCCACTTTTTTCAAAACTACCTATTCGATATACTATTCATTTATAAACTATTGTGACCCAACTTTAAGCACCGTATACATGAACAGATATTGAAATAAAAAATTTATATTTCCATGCAAAATTCCTCTTCAATTTCTAATTACAATCTGTTGCAAATATTTCACATTCTACTACAAAAATGATGCGTTTCCTTTTACACATTTTAGTAAAATGATAGTAATGACAACATTGGAGGGACTCTAATGAGAAGTTCTATATTATTTTTATTTGCAGCAATTTTGTTAGCGGGTTGTGGAGATACGATTGGTGATATTAAACAGGCGGCAGCTGGTATTAATTCTAAGGCAAATGAAGCCGCTACTGCCATATCAACTGATGTGCACTCCATCCGGGCAGTTGAAATGGAGTTCGACAATCAGACTTTTACAATTAATGACTTATTTAAAACTATATTACGCGATGTGCAATGGTATTATGACGAAAATGGGAACGAGCAACAATTAAAAATAACAGGTACATGGCAGGATAATGGGCTATTTGGAGAAGAAAACTTCTCGGAAATCGAGAAACAACAATTAATTGAAAATAGTAAAATTGAGGTCATTTTGTTTTTCCACAATGGTGTGTTAGATGAGGAAAAAACAACTGTCAGAATGTCTCAAAATAGACAAACAATTATTGACCAAAAAGGCACTGAAGCCCTTCTCCATTTCTACACGATCTACACGAAAAGTTAATATTTTGTTTACTCTTTCATGTTAAGGGAAATAGACATATGTAAATACTTTTAGGAGGTTTTACTATGTCAAATGGATTTTCAGATAAAATAAAAGGTACAGGCAACAAACTAAAAGGGGAAGTAAAAGAGTCAGTCGGACGTAATACAAACGACCCATCCCTACAAGCTGAAGGAAAACGTGACCAAGTAAAAGGTAAAGCACAAGAAAAAATCGGTGATGCCAAAGAGAGTATCTCCAATAGAATGGACAATAGAAAATAAAGTCCTAATTCTCGAAACTAGTAATTTTCCATTACTAGTTTCTTTTTGTTTTGCATCCATTTGTTTTATTCAAACAGGAAATAAGGCTCAAGTAAAATGAAGTTTTTATATATTACAATATTATACTTTCTATTTATAGGAAATTTGTTATACTTTAAGTAAATATTATAACTAAAAAGGGGAAGTAATTATGACAATTGATCAATCTATACCCCTATCAAAAGATCGATTATTTAATTGGTTAAAAACCTTAAGTAACCAACTTTCGAAAGGAACGCTCATCATTGACATTAACGATGAGAATCTATCCATTCTACATGCGAACCCATATTTTTCAAAATTAACTACTTTTGAAAACAAACAAGTCATTAATCAAAATATCAACATTTTAAACGGGAAAAGAACAAATGAAAAAACAATTGAAGATTTAAATTTACATTTAAAATCCGGTTCTCCAAAAAAATTAACAATTTTACATTACACTAAAGAAGGTTCTGCCTTTTGGAATTCGATTACCCTTCATCCTATCAGGAATGATGAAAAGATCATTCAATACGTTTTATTAACATGCGAAGATACAACAGAAGAAACATTAAATAAAATGATTTATAAATTGGAGCACGAAGTATATCAAGCGATCGATAATGAGAATAACCTGCAATCGATTTTGAATTTAATTTCGGAAAAAATTGAACTATTTTATATTCGAGATGTCTATTGTACGATTCATTTATATAACAAGAACTATGAGATTAAATCTATGGGTTCTTATACATTACCAGAGTACGTAATTAATAAACTAGATCTTCTTGAGATTACACCAAAATCCAGCTTTAATAAGAGCGCTGTTTACTTAAAAGATTTTACGGCTACTCCACAGTGCGCCGATATTTCAGAAAATTACGAATTGGATGCGATTAAAGGTTCCTGGACAAAGTTGATTTTGACACCACAAAACGAAGTTAGCGGTATCTTAACATTATTTAATCAGGACAGTACGGAATTAAAACAAATTGATATTAATTATTTAAATCGTTTGACGCTCCTTATTCAACTTGCCATTAAATATGCAGAACAGAAAATACAATTGCGCCATTTAGCCTTTTATGATGCAGAGACTAATTTACCGAACATACACTACTTTAAGACACAAGTATCCGAATGGTTAACTACAGGTGAATTAGGATTTGCAGCAATTATCCACCCTACCGAATTTAACAAAATTGTGGATTTATATGGGCGTTGCGCAGGTGCTGACCTATTAAGTCAAATGGCCAACCGATTACGAGAGTATTTAGTAGTAGATGATGTGCTCATTTCACGATTTTCAAATTCCATAGTTCTAGGGATAAAAGGAGAAATTTGTTTCACAACTTATTATCAACAGATTGAGCTACTTACACTTATTCCTTTTTTAATTGATAATAACGAAACTTATATTACATTAAAAATAGGCTATACAACTTTCGATCAATCCTTGACAGTAGATCAAATTATCCATCAGTCAGATATTGCTTTATCAAAAGCTCGTAAACGAAGCGGCAATAGTTTTGAGATTTATGAAGAAAACAGTACAAAGAAACTGATAGAGGAAATGGAGATTATCAATCAATTGGCATATGCGCTACACCACGAAGAATTTGTAGTATATTTACAGCCCAAAATTAATTTTACTACGATTGAAGTAGAAGGATTCGAGGCATTGTCAAGGTGGAATTCAAGCAGACTCGGTTTTATTTCACCAAATAAGTATATTCCAATAGCTGAACAAACTGGGAAAATAAAAGAGATCGATCTGCTGAACTTTAAAAATATACTCATTTGGCTACAAAGCCGTCTAAATAATGGCAAAAGAATATTGCCTGTCTCCCTTAATATTTCACCGGATCATTTTTATGATCCACAATTTTTGGAAAACATTCAGAATACGTTTAACCAATTCCATGTTCCACCACAATTTATTAAACTCGAAGTAACAGAAAGCATTGAATTAGTTGATTTCAAGAGAGCAAAGGATATTTTAGATCAATTAAAGGCACTTGGTATTGAATGCTCCATCGATGATTTTGGTGTAGGTTTTTCTTCCTTAAGTTATTTACCTCAATTGCCTTTTTCTGAAATAAAAATTGACCGTAGCTTTGTTAGCTCAATGGATGAACCAGGCATGTATGCAATAGTACAAACGATTATTCTACTTGCAAAAAATATTAAAATGCGAGCGATTGCTGAAGGTATTGAAACTAAGGAACAACTGGCTATGCTTCAACAACTCGGCTGTCCTGCCGGTCAAGGTTACTATTTCTACAAACCGATGTCGATTAATGATGCCGAACAATTATTAGACACAAAAAAACCAGCTGACGAGAAATAGTTTTTATTCCCGTCAGCTATTTTTTTAGTTTACATTATTCGGTAAATCTTCAGATAAGAATGCGATTAAATCGTGTAAGTTTTGCTCACTGACACCATGACCTACCGGATATGATTTAAATGTAACTTTCGTGCCGTAGTCATTGAAGAAACGCATTGCATGCTCTGCCCATTCAAATGGATAGTCGTAGTCATATTCTCCATGTGAAATGAAAATTTTAGAACGATCCATCGTTTTTTTACTGTATTCTAGTGCAGCAAACTCCGGCAAATAACCACTTAACGCTGCTGTACCACGAATCGTATCTCCCATTACCATTGCAAGGGACTGTGCTAATGCAGCTCCTTGATTAAAACCAACGACATAAAGTTGTTGTTCATCTAAATTATATTGTTGAACTGCTTCTTTTATAAATGCTTCAATTCCCTTTAATACTTTATCAAAAATAGCACGGTTTGGCTTACCTTCCTCTTCGAATGTATAGAAGGCATAGCCAGGTCGATGTTGAATAGGTCCTTGCAAACTAAAAATATGACATTGTGTTGAAAATGAGTCAACTAATTGTAATAAATCGTTTTCATCACTTCCTAAACCGTGCAATAAGAAGATTGCAGGTTTTTTCTCTGCATCATTCATTACAGGGGCTTTGTGTAAATAAGTAAATGGTGTATTCATTTTTGTATCTCCTTTTAAGAAAGCGTCATTTTATTGACGATTTGGTCGGTAAAATAAGCAATATAACCGTCCATCGTTTTTAACGTTTCGTCAATATCACCTTGTGCTAAAAGTGTCGCTTTATTCGCACAAATTAATGTTAAAAAATCGACGCGTAATCCATGCTCCACAGATGCGTATGCATAATCATAAATTACATCTGCATCTTCTACTTTTAATGCTTCATATTGCTGATGGAAAGCTTTCGTATAATCATCCATCTTTTCTGCTACACTGTTACGAATCTGCATTTGGTGTACCATTAGTTCATTTTCAATATATGATACAGTCGGTAACTCCCCAGCAGTAAATGTAGCACGAACAAGATCTGTCCATGCCATTTTATTTTCAACGAAGTAGGCCATGTTTAACATAAGACGATCATAAAAGTCTATTGTTGAAGTGGACGATTCTCGTTTATCATTAATATTTTGTTGGATAATCGTTTGAAATTTTTGGGGATCTGCTTTACTGGATAATAAAAATAATGCTTTTTCTATATATGTAGCAATGTCCTTTTGTATATTTTCGGCTGTCATAATCAATCACTTCCTTAATCTATTGGCTTCTTTTTTCATTTACTATCGTACCATTCCTCATATAATATCGCACGTATCCAATACATTATACCTGGGCAGTTTGTATCGGAAATATGTAAGTTAGTATGTTCTTCTAAAATAACCGGGAATGCACACGATAAGAAGTTAAAAAAATGCCACTTGGTCTAGTAGACAAGTGACATTTAAACTTTAAATTAAAGTGCTTTTACTTTAGCAACTATATTTTCTACAGTGAAGCCATATTCTTTTATAACAATTTCTCCAGGCGCTGATGCACCGAATTTATCAATTGCTAGTACGTCACCTTCAAAGCCAACATATTTATGCCAACCGAATGATGAACCCATTTCGATTGCTAAACGTTTTGTCACAACTTTTGGTAATACAGACTCTTTGTATTCTTTAGATTGCTTTTCAAAACGGTCCATTGACGGCATTGATACAACAGATGCATCAATTCCTTCTTCCAGTAGCGCTTTTTTCGCCTCTACAGCTAAGCCAACTTCAGAACCCGTTGCAATTAAAATAGCATCCGGTGTTTCTTTTACTGATGCAGCAACGACATAGGCACCTTTTTCAACACCTTCATATACAGCATCTTTCGCTACGTCCAACACCGGTAAATTTTGACGAGATAAAACTAATACAGTTGGAACTGACTTACTTTCTAAAGCTAATTTCCATGCTGCAACAGATTCATTTGCATCTGCCGGGCGAATAACCGAAAGATTTGGCATTGCACGTAATGATGCTAAATGCTCGACAGGCTCATGAGTAGGGCCATCTTCCCCTACTGCAATAGAATCGTGTGTAAATACATACGTTACAGGTAAGCCCATTAATGCTGATAAACGAATTGCAGGACGAACATAGTCTGAGAATACGAAGAATGTACCGCCAAATACGTTTAATCCTCCGTGTAATGCCATACCGTTCATTGCAGCACCCATTGCAAATTCACGTACACCAAACCAAATATTACGACCTTCTGGAGTATCAGCGAAGAAATCTCCAGCGCCTTTAATCGTTGTTTTGTTTGAACCTGCCAAGTCTGCAGAACCACCAAAGAATGAAGGAGTAGTTTTTGCAATGGCATTGATTGCATCACCAGAAGATGAACGCGTTGCTACTGCAGTGCCAGCTTCGTATACTGGTAATTCAGAAGCAAAGTTTTCCGGTAAATTGTTTTCCATTGCATTTACAAATTGTGTAGCTAGCTCCGGATATTCATTTTTGTAGCTTTCGAACAGTTCATTCCAAGAAGCTTCCGCTTGTACACCCTGTATTTCGCTTGCCGCTTTAAATGTTTCGTACACTTCATTTGGTACGAAGAATGACTCATGTTCCCAAGCATATGCAGCTTTCGTTAAAGCAACTTCATCAAATCCAAGTGGCGCACCATGGCAATCCGCTTTACCTGATTTATTTGGAGAACCAAAACCGATGACAGTCTTAACTTCGATAATTGTTGGTCCGCCAGTATTTTGTTTTGCTTTTTCAATCGCTGTATTAATTTCAACAAGATCAGTACCATCTTGAACTTTTAAATAATTCCAACCATAAGATTCAAAACGCTTTTGGATGTTTTCTGAGAATGACTTTTCCAGATCACCATCAAGTGAAATATCATTTGAATCATATAGCACAATCAACTTATCCAATTTCAAGTGTCCTGCAAGTGAAATCGCTTCTGCAGCAACACCTTCCATTAAATCACCATCGCCACATAGCGCAAATGTATAGTGGTCTACAATATCTAAACCTGGCTTATTGTATGTTGCAGCTAGATGACGCTCAGCCATTGCCATACCTACTGACATCGCAATACCTTGCCCTAATGGACCTGTAGTTGCTTCAACACCTACTGTATGACCATATTCCGGATGTCCTGGAGTTTTAGAATTCCACTGGCGGAAATTTTTTATTTCTTCCATCTCTAAACCATATCCACCTAAGTGCAATAAACTATATAAAAGCATTGAGCCATGTCCAGCCGATAATACAAAGCGGTCACGATTGTACCAATTTGGATTTTGTGGGTTATGACGTAATTGCTTCGTCCATAAAGTATAAGCCATTGGAGCTGCACCCATTGGTAAACCTGGGTGACCTGAGTTTGCCTTCTCTATTGCATCGATTGATAATGTACGGATTGCGCTAATTGCTAACTGATCCATCTGTTGTGTCATTGTGTGACATCCTTTCTCGTACGATAATTCTACATCCTATAGTTTAGACAAATTCCCCTAAGAAAACAATCTTTTCTAATTGAGTTTATTAAAATATGTCATACTTTATAAGAAATGTGTCATATTATTAAACATTCTAATTTAGAAAGTTTTTTTGCGATTTTATTTGTTTTAATTTTTCTGGCGTTACATCATTACCTTCTTCATCAATAACTTTCATATGCTCTATCGTATCGCGCATAGTCGAACGGAATGTGTCTAAATATTCCTTGCGCAGTGCCGTACGTTCCTTTGCTAATTCTTCCGTTAACTTTCCTTCTTTTGCTAATTTTGAAAGCTCATTAATTCGAGCTAATTTTTCTTTTGATAACATCTTAATCTCACCTTTCTACATACCAATAATACAAAGGTATAAAAAAAAGACTGGAAGGGCAAGTAAAAACGCTTTGAAAGTAACTACTCTTACAGCGTAAAAACATTGAAATAATAAGGTTTGAGCTAAAAACACGACATAAATTTTACTATGGAATGCAATTAAACTTAAGATTATATTCACTCATTTATTCATCATCGCTATAAAAAACGCTTTTTCTGATGCGTGAAAAATTGGTATCCGATCCGGGAACACTTTCCATGGGAACGACTTGAGTCTGTCGTCTTAGACGTTGGTTCTCCTGCGATTACTCGTCGCAAAATAAATTTCGCTGTTCACGTTGGTGTCGGCCCCTTCCCTTCAACCAATTTAAATGTTTTTATACATATTATGCTCACTACAGAGCCTTTCTACTTAAGTCCTAGTCGCCTCATCTAAAATAAATGCAAATTTTTCGGTATTGTCATCTGCTTCAATACTAATTCCAAATACAGTAACCGCATCATTCTTAACTTCAACATCAGTAAGCTTGTTAGTCATCCTTTCAAAAACCTTAGAATTCATTTTAATTTTTTTTACGTGCTTACCTTGTGAATTTAAATAGTCCAGATCTTTACGAATTTGTTCTAATAATACGTCCAAAATTTCTCCTCCTAATACTTTAATACCTTCTGATTCATATCATTCCACAAACTAAATAAATCATAATAAAAAGCCACGCTCAAATGAACGTGACTCTTCTGTAATACTTTAGTTAATTTTTATAATTGCTATAGAATTCCTGTAATTGTGTTGCGATATCTTAAGGACAATTTTAATCTTCAAAATGCTCCATATATTCAATATATCGTCTATGTACTGTTGCTTTACTAATGGGTATACCCAAGCCTGATATGGTAGTGGCTATTTCAGCAAACGTTAAGCCTTTTTGACGGAGCTGAACAATTTCTTCAACTGGTACATCCTTTCGTTCGCGACCTTCAATATTCCCACGGTTTTTTAAATTATTTTGGGGTTGATACCCGTTTTCTACTGCTCGACGCATTCCCCGACGAATTTTAGCATTGTGCATACGTCGCTGATACTCTTCAACTACAGCCAATATTTCAAGCAGCATCGTATCCATCTCATTTAACACTACAGGACCAGCATCATTCAATGTATAAACAGTCGCTTCGTATTTTTGTAATAGATGGAGAACTGCCATTCTTGCATTCCCTCGCCCTAAACGAGTTTCGTCCTGAACAAATAATGCTTTGATCTTATTTTCCCTCATATAATCGAGCATATCCAGTAATCCATCACGTTCCACGTCATAGCCGCTATGTTGATCCGTAAAAATCTCTACTTCTTTAAAACCGAATGCTCTTGCATATTTCGTAAGTTCCTCTTGCTGGCGCTGCAACGATGTTTCTTGCGCACTTTTTTCGGTACTGACTCGGCAATAAATTACTGCTTTAGTTTTTTTCATTATTATCTCTCGCTACCTTAATTGTCGACACATCGGATGATTCATTCAACTGAACAATATATTGGGCTTCCTTTTCAACTGGTACAACCAATATTTGTCCTGAAACAACTTTTCCATCTCGTAGGCCGTTTTCTTTTTTCACTTTGTTTATCCAATCATGCGTTGCCATTTTACCACGATAATGGTCTGCAAGCGACCATAAAGTATCTCCTTGTTCGATAGATACTTGTTCGTATAATTCTATATTATTGTCTTTATGGAATATTAATACCAATAATAGAATAGAAAACATGAGAAACATTGATGTGAAGCTGTTTAACTTAATTTTTTTCATAATAAAAACCCCTCTTTTCGAATATACGTTCGGAATGTTTGTTCCCATAATAATACGAACATATGTTTTTGTCAACCGTTTTTTCGAACTTATGTTTGCATTCGTGTTCGCATACTGCTATACTTACACTAAGAAAAATAGCATGATAAAGAGGTGAGTTAGTTGACACAAAAAATTTCCAAGCGACAAGAAGCTATTCTAACTTTTATAAAAGAGGAAGTTCGTTCAAAAGGCTATCCGCCTTCAGTTCGTGAAATTGGAGAGGCAGTAGGTTTAGCTTCTAGTTCAACTGTCCACGGGCATTTAGCTCGATTAGAAAGTAAAGGGCTTATACGTCGCGACCCTACTAAACCGCGTGCCATTGAAATTTTAGATCAAGAAGAGCTACCAATAGCTAAGCAAGGTGTAATTCACGTACCATTAATCGGTAAAGTTACAGCTGGTTTACCTATTTCAGCTATTGAAGATATCCAAGAATATTTCCCGCTGCCCGATGCATATGGATCATCAGAAGATGAGTTATTTATGCTTGAAATAATGGGTGAATCAATGATTGAAGCAGGCATATTAAATGGGGATTACGTTATCGTCAAGAAAACTTCTACTGCAAGCAATGGAGAAATTGTTGTTGCAATGACCGAAGAAGATGAGGCGACTGTGAAGCGTTTCTACAAAGAAAAAACTCATTTCCGTCTACAACCTGAAAACAGTTCAATGGAGCCGATTATTGTTAATCAAGTATCAATTTTAGGTAAAGTAGTAGGGCTATATCGAAATATTCATTAATTAAAAGCTTGCCATTCTAATAGAATCGGCAAGCTTTTTCTTTTTCAAACAAAAAACCCAGCCGAAATCGACTGGGTCCTCCTTTATTTTTTACATGCATTTATAAAACTACTAAATAAACGTTGTGCATAAATATCACCGTTTGGTGCCAACTCTTCAGGGTGCCACTGTACAGCCACACAATATGGATGGGATTCGTGCTCTATTCCCTCAATTATACCGTCTTTTGCAACAGCCGATGTGATCAGACCTTTCCCTAATTTCCCTACTGATTGGTGATGGAAAGTATTCACACGAAATGATTCTTCTCCAAAAATCGCTTTAAACTTTGGTGTTTTCACATCAACAGTGTGGGCTAATTCTCCGCGCTTGGATGGTTGCTTATGTTGGACTATATTTTCTACCTGTGATGGAATATCCTGAATAATCGTACCTCCAAAGGCTACATTCAAAATCTGCTGTCCTCGGCAAATACCTAGAATGGGCATTTGTCTTTTAAATGCTTCATTCATTAATAAAAGATCACTGTCATCACGCTTTCGTACTACACTCCCGATATTACGATGCGGCTCTTCATTAAATAATAACGGATCGATATCCGCACCACCAATTAATACAATACCATCAACAATATCCAATAAAGCCTCAACATTGCCTTTCGTCGCATTCGGAATACAAATCGGAATTCCCCCTGCTTGTTCAATTGATGTTAAATAGACATTATTAATATCCATTTTCTTGTCAAAGTCATACATCGTTAATCCAATAATCGGCTTCATTTTCTATCCCCTTAAAGTTAAAAAATAATTCAAATATTTTAAATTATACTATTATATCGCCTTAAATGACTACAAAAATTTACAAATAAAGGGGCTGCTAAATGCAGACCCTGTTTGACTATACAATTTCAAGTTGTTTTATAAAATATTCCTTAATTTCTTTCCAATTATGGACGCGTGTATATCCTTCTTCTGCCCGATTGTATGGCATTGAATACAATAGTCCTGTTCCTTTAAATGCCGCAAGTTGTCTTGGACTGTCGTCAATTAAATAATCGGTATGTATAACTGCTTTATTTCCGCAAAATACAATATTTTGTGTTTTGATGAATGGAAAATGCTTGATTAGCCAATCATATTTGGCTGTGAATGATCCCGGTACATCCATTGCAGCAGTAGCTATAAAGATTTCATAATGCTCCTGCAGCTCCTGAATGACTTCAATTGCATCGTCATCCAGTAAGTCCAAATCACGGAAATAATCTGGCTCATTTAATAGTGCAAATAGTTTCTTCGCATCTTCACGTGGTAAATCACGCTGCGTAGTTAATAAAAATTCCTCGTCCGTAAAGGAAGTGCCAAAATTCTCATTGTAAGTAATACGTAACTTAGAATAAAAGTCAGCTAAAACCTGGTCCATATCAATCGCAATACTTTTCTTCATATAATTTCCTCCTTGAAATTTCTAATTTAAGTTTATACAATTATATCGTGAAATAACAAGGTATTACTCTCTACAACTAACAACGAACATATTTGCGTTTAAATCCGATACGCCCTTTTTCAACTTGCTTTACAATTTCTGCATACGCGTTTACTTTTCCAGGCTTTTTCCCTTTATGCTTAATTTCTACCTCACCAATATCCTCTGCAATTTGCAACGCCTCATTATGTAATGGCTTAAAAGAAATACCGACAGTCATTACAAAGTTATTCATCGCAACTTGTGTACGTGGTGGTACTCGGTGGATATTTTGTTTTACCTGTTCAAGCATTTCCTTCATTTTCTGAACTGAGAACTCCTCATCTTTTCTATTACCGAGGAGCCAGCAATAACAATGCCAGCCAGCAGACATTTTCAGCTCTTCTCCACTTGCAATCCATTTATCGCTTACTTGTTGGGCAATTTCAGATTCCGCTAATGTAACTGCAACAATATAATCAGATATCATATAAAAATAGGCTTGCTCAATCCATCGATTATAATCTGCTTCCGACATTGCTTTTGAATCTGCGATGATTCCGGCAAAATACATCGCATCATAGTTGCCAGTTGCATATAATTGTTCCGCAAGTTCCTGGTCTATTTTGATTTGCTTAACATATGGTTTCATCGAGCCAATCGTTACACCAAATAGCGGTTCCTTTGCTCCGTTAGACATGTAAATTTTTTTCGTTCGTTCTTTTCCTAATTTTTCTAGTTCATGTATTATCATATTGAAATCCATATTAATCTGCTCCTTTAATCTGGATGTAAAACGGTTTTTTTTCCCTTATATATATCATCTGCAATTAAATGTACATAATAACCATTGTATAGTTTTTACACTTCACGAGTATGTAATATGAATTCAAGATAACAGATAAAAATCCCTTTTATCATTTAAAAGTAAATATATTCCATAGAATAATAAAACAACCTCTGAACAGAATAAATTCAGGAGGTGATATTCATGAAAAACAAAAACATGAATACTGAATTTGGGATGGAAACAGACGTTAACAAGGTTATTAAGCAAAACCAGCAGGCTGAAGCTATAAAGCAGCAAGCTTCTGGTCAATTCGCTAATAACGGTTTACAAAAAAGCCCTAGTTCAATGAACGCGGAATTTGGAATGGAGACCAATGTGAACCAAGTTAAAAAGCAAAACCAACAAGCTGAAGCTAAAAAGCAACAAGCTTCCGGCTTATTTGCTAATAGTGGTTTACAAAAGAAACTTAGTTCAATAAACGCGGAGTTTGGAATGGAAACAGATGTAAGCCAAGTCAAAAAGCAAAACCAACAAGCTGAAGCCAAAAAGCAGCAAGCTTCTGGATTATTTGCAAAGAATCGTTCCCAAAACGGTAAATAATTGAATATCATCCCCATACCGGCAATTAATATTGCCGGTTTTTCTCCTTAAAAAAGAAAAAAAGCGTTGGGACAAAACGCCCCAACACTACTATTAGTACATCTTCATATATTGATCGCGTTCCCACTGATGAACAGTTGAACGGTACATATCAAACTCGATTTCTTTTGCTTCTTTAAAGTTTGCATAAATGTGGTTGCCTAATGCTTTTTGCACAACCTCGTCTTTTGAAAGTAATGTTAACGCGTCGTCTAATGCTGCTGGTAAATTATCGATACCGTTTGCTTTACGCTCTTCTTCGTTCATTACATAAATGTTACGGTTAATTGCTGGTGGTGGAGTTAACTTTCTACGAATACCTTCCAAACCAGCCTCTAAAATAACTGCCATCGCTAAATATGGGTTTGCCGATGGATCCACTGAACGAACTTCTATACGTGTTGAAACTCCACGAGAAGAAGGAATACGGATAAGCGGAGAACGGTTTTGCGCTGACCATGCTACATAACATGGCGCTTCATAGCCCGGTACTAAACGTTTATAAGAGTTAACTGTTGGGTTTGTAATCGCTGTAAAACCTTGTACGTGCTCAAGTATACCTGCCATAAACTGCATTGCCGATTCAGATAGACCTAATTCAGTAGATTGATCATAAAAAGCATTCTCTTTTCCTTTAAATAAAGAAACGTTAAAGTGCATTCCTGATCCAGCTTCACCGAATAAAGGTTTTGGCATGAATGTAGCATGTAAGCCATGCTTACGAGCAATTGTTTTAACAACTAATTTGAATGTTTGAATATTGTCACAAGCAGTAATGGCATCTGCATATTTAAAGTCAATTTCATGTTGGCCAGGTGCAACTTCATGATGTGAAGCTTCAATTTCAAAGCCCATTTCTTCTAACTCTAACACGATGTCACGGCGGCAATTTTCACCAAGGTCTGTAGGTGCTAAGTCGAAGTAGCCACCATGGTCATTTACTTCAAGACTTGGTTCACCTTTTGAATCTAATTTAAATAGGAAAAATTCTGGTTCAGGTCCTAAGTTGAAGTTAGTGTAACCTAACTCTTCCATTTCCTTCAAAACACGCTTTAAGTTATTACGTGGATCACCCGCAAATGGAGTACCGTCTGGATTATAAATATCGCAGATGAATCGCGCTACTTTCCCTTTTTCGGCAGTCCATGGGAAGATCATAAATGAATCATAATCTGGGTATAAGTACATATCAGATTCTTCAATACGTACAAAACCTTCGATTGAAGAGCCATCAAACATCATTTTGTTATCCAACGCTTTATCTAGTTGGCTTACTGGAATCTCTACGTTTTTAATTGTCCCTAAAATGTCTGTAAACTGTAAACGAATGAATTTTACTTGTTGTTCTTGTACGAGTTGCTTAATATCTTCTTTTGTATATTTACCCACTAAATTCCACACTCCTATAATTGTTCAGTACCGATTTTTATCAAATTTATATAATTTACACGCTATTGATAAAAGCGTGATAAATCCCCTTGTCGAAGAGATGTCTTTTGCATGCGCTGAGCTTGTCGCATCTCTTCACGCAAAATTTTACGTAAATCTGAATCCGAAATAACTTCTTTACTCGCCTGTTGTATTGCTGGGTCATTTTTCATGTCAAATACTTTCTTTATACCTGCCATATTAATACCCTGTTCGAGCATATCCTTAATTTCCAATAAGATATCGACATCGTTTAATGAAAACATTCGACGATTACCTTCTGTACGGTGTGGCTGAATTAAATCATGCTCTTCGTAATAACGGATTTGTCTGGCTGTAAGATCCGTTAATTGCATGACGATACTTATCGATAATAGTGGCATTGAACGTCGAATTTCACTACTCATTTAATTCACCCCCTTACCGCTATATTACGACTTGTTACGTACATTGTCAATTATATGTTAGAAAAACTGACATACGTTGTATAAATCAGCATTTTACATACTAGACTTAGAGAAGTGACCATCACAAATTGAACAGACTATATACTATTACCCTAAATTCTATAAAAACAGCGTGTATTTTAAATATTTTCCTAATATTATTATTTAATTAAAAAAATCGTCCATAAAATAGACGATTTTTTTTAAAAATTAAGTTAATTTTTGGACAGCTGCGCAAATCGCATATTTAACATGTTCATATGTTAAGCCGCCTTGGACAAAAGCTGTATATGGAGGACGAATTGGACCATCAGCAGTTAATTCAATGCTTGATCCTTGAACAAATGTTCCCGCTGCCATAATAACGTCATCTTCATAACCGGGCATATATGCAGGTTCCGGGGCAAAATGAGCATTGATAGGAGAAGCTGCCTGAATTTCACGACAAAACGCTACCATTTGTTCTGGAGTCCGGAATGCTACAGATTGAATTAAATCTGTTCGTACATCCGTATAATGAGGAGATGTCGTCATTCCGATTTCTTCTAACATTGCCGATGTAAAAATCGCACCTTTTAAACTTTGCGCAACAATATGCGGTGCCATGAAAAACCCTTGATAAAAATCTGCTAACGTATTCAATGATGCACCCGCTTCAGCACCAATACCAGGTGAAGTCATACGGTATGCGCATTTTTCTACTAGATCTGCGCGTCCTGCAATATAGCCGCCTATTTTTGCAAAGCCCCCACCAGGATTTTTAATTAAAGAACCAGCCATTAAATCTACACCTACTTCTGTAGGTTCAAGCAACTCCACAAATTCACCGTAACAATTATCAACAAAAATAACTGCATTCGGTGCAATTTCCCTAATTTTTAAAACCATTTGTGAAATTTGTTCAATTGTAAAGGATGGACGTGTTGCGTAGCCTTTTGAGCGCTGAATTGCAATCATCTTTGTATTTTCGTTAACTGCATTTTTCACAGCTTCCCAATCGATTTCCTTATTTCCGATTAGATCAACATGAGAATAGCCAATTTTGTAATCCTTTAATGATCCCGTATCTTTTTCGCCGCCGTCAACGATTGATTGAAGTGTATCGTAAGGTTTCCCGGTAATATAAAGAAGTTCGTCACCAGGTCGTAGAATGCCAAATAAACTTAATGTTATCGCATGTGTGCCAGATATAATTTGCGGACGTACAATTGCTGCTTCCGCTCCGAAAGTTTCCGCATATACACGCTCTAAATTGTCCCGACCCTCATCATCATAACCATATCCTGTAGAAGGATGCAGATGAAAATCACTTACTTGATTATTTCGAAAAGCAGCTAGTACTTTTTGTTGGTTAAAAAATGCGCGGTCATCTACTTGTTGATGATAAGTACGAACCTTTTCTTCAACTTTCGTCGCTAGCTTTATAGTTTCTGGTGTTAATAATGATTGAAATGCCATGATTTACTGCTCCATTCTGTTCAAACTGTTACTATTATACCTTAAAAAAATTAGTTTTGACGAATGTTTGAAAAACTGCTATCCTCATGGCGATAGTATTAGTTGGATTGGGAGAGATGAATATGGCTTGGGAGGTATTCAGTGTTATCGGGACCATAGCATTTGCAATATCAGGCGCAATTGTAGCTATGGAAGAAGAGTACGATTTATTTGGTGTTTATATATTAGGAATTGTTACAGCTTTTGGTGGGGGTGCAATCCGTAATATATTGATTGGTTTACCAGTTTCGACTTTATGGAATCAGGAAATGATGTTTCAAATTGCACTAGCTGCTATTACCATTTTCTTTTTAATACCGAATCACTTTATAAAACATTGGAATCGTTGGGGAAATGTAACCGATGCAATTGGATTGTCTGCTTTTGCAATTCAGGGCGGGATGTATGCTGTCCATTTAGATTTGCCCCTTGCCGCTGTTATCGTAGCAGCAGTATTAACAGGAGCTGGTGGTGGTGTTGTACGTGATCTTCTTGCTGGAAGAAAACCGATAGTTCTACGTCATGAAATATATGGGGTTTGGGCTGCATGTGCCGGTTTCTTACTTGGGCTTGAAATCTTTAAAGGTGATATATTTTTGTATATCTTATTTGTCCTAATTACTGCTTTGCGTATTTTATCGTATACAAAGGGCTGGGGATTGCCTTCGAAAAAAATAAGCATAGCAAAATAAGCATAAAAAAGCTGTATCAAAAGTCAAATTTACTTTTGATACAGCTATTTTAGTTGGAAAATATGTGCGGCTACAATTGAAAGGGAGCGTGTCCTAAACACTGCCCAACATTCCCCTGTTAATAATTACTTGAATTCCAACTCTCCGTCATAGGCCATCATACCGCCTTCGAGATTCGTTACATCAAAGCCATTTTCCGCTAAATATTCACAAGCATTCGCACTACGAACGCCACCTTTACATACAACTATATATGATTTCGAACTATCCAATTCATCTGTACGTTCCGGAATAGAACCAAGTGGAATATGTACTGCACCTGGGATCATTCCGTGCTCCACTTCAAAATTTTCACGTACATCGATTACATTCAAATCTTCATTCGCATCCAATAAATTAATCAGTTCATCTGTCGTCATTGTTTTCATTATAATTCCTCCAATACTTGTACCATCTTAGTCATTATAATCAAACAATTAATATTGCGCTACCGTTTAGCCGGATTACTCTTCTTCATCAAGTAATGCAACATTTTTGGCAGGAACAAAAGTAGAAATGGCATGCTTGTAAATTAATTGCTGCTTCCCTTCTGATTCCAGTAAAACAGTAAAATTATCATAAGATTTAATTAAGCCTTTTAGTTGGAAACCATTCAGTAAAAATACCGTTACAAAAGTATTGTTTTTGCGTAAATTATTTAAAAACGTATCCTGCAAATTCAGTGATTTCATCATCGTCTAATCTCCCTTACCATAGTATACATGCAATAGTTAATTATTCGTTATTCATGTAAGATTTACCTTTTAAATTTAAAATATTTTAGATTATACTTCTAACGGCATCCCAATCATTTCCAATCCAAGAGATATCCATTTTATTTCGGAAGTATGTCAATTGGCGTTTAGCGTACCTACGGGAGTTTTGCTTAATTTGTTCGATTGCTTCTTCAAGTGTTACTAAACCATCAAAATATGCATACAACTCTTTATAGCCAATCGCCTTAATCGACTGTACATCCCGGATACCCGCATTATATAATGCTCGCACTTCTTCAAGCAGACCAGCTTTCATCATCAAATCTACACGTAAATTTATACGTTCATATAATTTCGCACGGTCCATGTCCAGTCCGATAATTAAATGATTGTATAGGGGAATATTACCGCGGTTAAATTGCTCTTCTGCGCGGGATACACCGGCAAGCTCTGCCATTTCCAATGCACGAATGACGCGTCTCGTATTATTCGGATGAATTTCTGCTGCAGAAGCTGGATCAATTATTGCTAATTTGGCGTGCATCGCTTCTGGACCTAATTTCTCCAATTCCTCATAATATTTAAGACGCGCTTCTTCATCGACTTCTTGTTTTGTAAATTGAAAATCATAGAGTACTGACTGTACATAAAGTCCCGTTCCCCCTACGATAATTGGCATTTTACCGCGGGCTTGAATTTCTTCAATTTTCCCTCGGACTAGCTGTTGATATTCTGCTACGGAAAATGCTTCTGTAGGTTCTTTAATACTTAACAGATGATGTGGAATCCCTTCCATTTCATCAACAGTGATTTTTGCTGTACCGATATCCATATGGCGATAGACTTGCATTGAATCCCCATTAATGATTTCCCCATCTATTTCTTTTGCTAAACGTATGCTCAACGCTGTTTTACCAGATGCTGTAGGGCCAATAATGGCCACTACATCAATTTTATTATTCATCTTTTAACCACCGTACTATTATTTCCATTACTTGATCCTTCTTTTTTTCATTTAATATTTCATGTCGCATTCCTTCAAGCAAATGTACCTTCACATGCTCCAGCCCAGCGTCCACAAGCTGTTTACCTGTACGCAGAACACTTTTCCCATTTTCATCTGCAATCGGGTCAAGTGTACCGCTTATGAGCAATATTTTTAAATCAGGACGAATGCGTGCATTTTGATTTTTGTTTTTTAACGTAAGAATCCCACCGGTTAAATCTGAAAAAAATTGGTGAGTCGCGATAAAACCGCATAAAGGATCCTCAATATACTTTTTCACTTCGTCTTCATCAGTAGTGAGCCAGTCAAAGTTTGTTTTTGGATTTTCTATGTGCCGGTTAAAACCTGCGAAACTAAGCTTATGCATTAGGAGACTTTGTTCTTTTGCGCCTTGCAATTTCACTAATTGACCTGCAATGGCATGACCAGCTTCATGTAGTAATTTTGCAGAACCTGTACCGCTCAATACTAAGCGTTCAATCATTCCGCTATGTTGCTGTATGAAGCGTCGAGCAATAAATGAGCCCATACTATGGCCAAATAAAATTGGACGACCTGTTGTTTTTTCTGTTAAATTTGCGAGTATTTCATATACATCCTCCACTACACGTTCAAAACCATTCTGATCACCATAATAACCGGGCATACCATTTTTTTGTGCTGTATATCCGTGACCTCGATGATCATGGGCTGTTACGAAATAGCCTTCTTCACAGAGTTTTTCGGCAAAAGCTTCATAGCGTTGACTATGCTCGGCCATTCCATGCAAAATATGAACATGCCCCATCGTTACTTGGTTTGGTTTAAAAGTGCGCACAAATATATCGTGCCCATCTGACATTGTTATAAAGAAAGATTGCTGTTCCAAAAACTCCACCCCTTTTAGGAATTTACATTACTCGTTTGAACATTTTCTCGACTTCATATGATGTAAAATGAATTAAAACAGGGCGTCCGTGTGGACATGTAAATGGATTATCTGCATTTCGTAAATCCTTAATCAGTCTTTCCATTTGCTCTTTATTTAAAAAATGATTTGCTTTAATGGACTTTTTGCAGCTCATCATAATCGCTGCATCTTCACGTAATTTTTTGATATCTGTTTTTCTAGCTTTTAAAACCTGTTCGATCAATTCTTCAATAACTTCCTGTTCTTCCCCTTTTGGAAACCAGGTCGGATATTCTCTTACAACAAATGAAGAAAGTCCAAATTCTTCTAAATAAACGCCCACTTCCTCAAGCGCTTCTTTAGATTCTTTTAAACGCAATGCCTCATCTGCAGCATAATGGAAAGTTAAAGGCATCAGTAATGTTTGACGTTCATTTGCATTTACTTCTCCCACTTTATCACGGTAATATTCATACTTAATTCTTTCTTGTGCAGCATGCTGGTCGATTAAATAAAAGCCGTCTTCCATTTGTGCCACTATATACGTCCCGTGAATTTGACCGACAATTTCAACATCCGGAAAATGACGTTTTATTTCAGGTTGAACAATTGGCCGTTCTTCCTCGGAAGGTACTGATTTCATAAATGGTTCTGCAGGTAACTCCATCTGGGACATCACTTCATGGGCATCTTCGTATTGTATGGAATCCTGATTTTCTACTGAAAGCGGAGCATACGGTTCTTTTACTACGGATGTATCACCTGATAATCTTTCCACAATAGAAGTTAGCTTATCCTCATCAAATACTGGCTCCGATGCTTTTACAGGATTCCAAATATTCATCTGCTCTTGTGCGGGACGAATTGGCTTTTCCTTTTTTTCTGCCAGTGGAATGCGTATTTCTTCCCGAATAGCCAAGCGGATTGTATCTTCAATTAGCTTTAATAGCTCTGGTTCTTTACTTAAGCGAACTTGATGCTTTGCAGGATGGACATTGACATCGGTTAACTGCGGGTCTCCCTCAACATAGAGAAGGACAATCGGGAATCGCTCAATCGGTAAATACGTATGGTACGCATTAATAATCGCCTTTTGAATAACAAAGTGCTTGACCCATCGCCCATTGACGAATAATGACATATAGTTTTTTGATGCACGGGTAACTTCAGGCAGGCTGGCAAAGCCGTGAATTTTATAGTCATTATTACTCGCTTCAAACGGCAGCATTTTTTTTGCATGATGTGCACCGTATATTGCAGCTAATACTTGCTGTACTTGACCCCGTCCATTTGTTTGAAGCAATGTTTGATCATTATGCACCAATTTTATCGCGATCTTTGGGTAGCCGAGCGCTATTCGGTTAATAAAGTCAATTGTATGACCGAGTTCCGTTTGAATGGTCTTTAAATATTTTAGTCGAGCCGGTGTATTGAAAAAGAGCTGGGCTACAGTAATATCTGTCCCACGACGAAGTGCAGCAGGTTTATGCTCTTTTAAATGTCCTCCTTCTAAATATAAATGCATACCACCCTCACCATCGGATGTCCGTAATGTTAATTTAGAGACAGAGGCTATTGATGCTAATGCTTCACCGCGAAAGCCGAGTGTTCTGATTCTAAATAAATCTTGCTCTTTTTCGATTTTTGATGTGGCATGCCGAGAAAAAGATTTAAGTGCATCTTCTTCATCCATTCCACTACCATTATCTATTACCTGAATGGAGCTAAGACCAGCTTCTTCAAGAAAAACTTCAATCGATGTACTACCGGCATCAATTGCATTTTCAACTAATTCTTTGACGACGGACGAGGGACGTTCCACTACTTCACCGGCGGCAATTTTATTGGATAGCCACTCATCCATTATTTGAATTTTCCCCAAAGCTGTTCCCTCCTTATTTATTTCCTAAAAGCTTTTGTTGGAGTTCGTATAGTAATGTCATTGCCTGCATTGGTGTCGTTCCCATAACATTTAATTTTGTTAACGTATCAAGCACTTCTTGCTGCTCTGGTGCTATAGCAGGCTCCTCAGAAATTGAAAATAACGAAAGCTGCAATTCTTCGTCTGATTGTTTTTGAGGGGGCTGTTCCACAACGGCTGGAGTCTGTTTAAGATCACTTTTAGATGATTTTTCCGCAGTATGTGTCGCTTCAAACTGCTCAAGTAAAATACGGGCACGCTGTAAAATAGCTTCAGGCATTTCTGCAAGTTCTGCTACATGTACACCGTAGCTTTTATCAGCCGCCCCTTTTTTTACTTTGTGCAAAAATACGACCCGTCCATCTTGTTCTGTTGCACTCACATGAACATTTTGCAATCGAACTAGTTCGTTCTCTAAATCAGTCAACTCATGGTAGTGGGTTGAAAATAAAGTATTTGCCCCTATTTCTTCATGAATATATTCCATCATTGCCTGGGCCAAACTCATACCATCATACGTTGAAGTTCCGCGTCCAATTTCATCAAACAGCAATAAACTGTTCTTCGTCGCATGTGTAATAGCATGCTGTGACTCGAGCATTTCAACCATGAATGTCGATTGTCCTGCGACTAAATCATCCGCTGCCCCTATACGTGTGAAAATTTGATCGGTAATTGGCAATATCGCTTCATCTGCAGGTACGTAACATCCAATTTGCGCTAATACTACAATTAAGGCAACTTGACGCATATACGTACTTTTCCCCGACATATTCGGTCCGGTAATAAGCATCATATTTTTATCATCTGTCAATATGCAGTCATTTGGTACATAGCTTTGTTTATTAAGCATCTTTTCTACGACAGGGTGTCGTCCTTCAATAATTCGCAGTCCGCGCCCTTCATGGAATTCAGGCTTTGTAAAACGATACTTGTCTGTCACCGCTGCAAAGCTCATCAAAACATCAAGCTCACTAATTTCTGCGGCTAATGCCTGAACACGTGGAATAAATACCTTCAAACGGTCACGTAATGCAACAAACAAATTATATTCAAGTGCTAAACTTTGTTCTTCTGCATTTAAAATGAGTGCTTCTTTTTCTTTCAGCTCTTCCGTAATAAAGCGCTCTGCATTTGCTAAGGTCTGTTTTCGTTCAAATCGGCTTAAATCCGTATTATTTAAATGAGACTTTGTGATTTCGATATAATAGCCAAAAACACGATTATAGCCTATTTTTAAATTTTTAATGCCTGTTATTTCACGTTCTTTCTGTTCAAGCTGCGCTATCCAATCTTTACCGTTGCGTGATGCATCGCGATATTCGTCCAACTGCTTATTATATCCATCACGAATCACATCACCTTCCTTAATCGAAATCGGAGGATGATCCGTAATTGCCTCTGCCAATAGTTGCTCAACATCATCACAAACATCCAGCTTTTGCCCTAGAATGCTACATTTTTCAAGACCACTATTAATTAATTTTTCCTGAATTTTTGGTACTTGGCGTAAAGATTCCCGCAGTTGGGCTAAGTCACGCCCTCCAACAGAACCAAATGCAACACGTCCCGCTAATCGCTCCAAATCATACACATTTTTTAATAATCCCGTTAATTCATCGCGTAAAAAGAAATCCTCTAACAACTCGGTCACAATTGATTGTCGCGATTCGATTGCCTTTTTATTAGCCAATGGTTGGTGTAGCCATTGCTTTAATTTCCGTCCACCCATTGCTGTAACTGTTTCATCCAACAGCCATAATAACGTGCCTTTTGAATCTCCGCTACGGATTGACTGTATAAGCTCTAAATTACGTTTGGAATTAGTATCAATTCGCAAAAAGTTGTTTGCCTCCGTATAATTAAACGGCTGGATATGGGATAAAGAGCGCATTTGTGTTCGTTCCACATATTGCAATAGCCGTTTAGCCACTCCTTGCAGATTGGCCGGCAAATGATTTACATATTGCGCAGCACGTACTGCTTCCATTTCCTCCATCTCCAATGATAAAACAATACCCCCTGCCTCGGCATATTCCGCCAACAGTAACTGTAGCTGCTCTGTAACAATCACTTCTTTAATTGCATAAGATTGTACTTGCTGAATTAATTGTTTCGCACTGCCTTCAATTATCGAACAATTAGATTCACCTGTAGATACATCTAAATAGGCAAACGCAATTTCGTTCTCCCCTATACTTTCTGCCGCTGCAATAAAATGATTTGACTTGCCATCAAGTGCTTTTCCTTCTGTAATTGTTCCAGGCGTAATAACTTGGACAACTTCACGTTTCACAACACCTTTTGCATGTTTTGGATCCTCTGTTTGTTCACAAATTGCTACTTTATAGCCTTTTGCGACGAGTGTTTCAATATAGCCCTGTGCAGAGTGATGTGGAACCCCACACATTGGAATCGGATTATCAGTATTGCCTGCACGTGCAGTTAATGTGATTTCCAATAATTGTGATGCATTTATAGCATCATCAAAAAATAATTCATAAAAATCGCCTAAACGATAAAATAAAAAAGCATCCTTATAATCCTGCTTTACGAGCATGTATTGTTGCATCATCGGTGTATATGTAGTCATGTTTATTTCCCTCACTTGCTAAAACTTGTACAAGTATTATACCATTAGCCTCGTAATTTTCCTTGTATCCGCAATGAAAAAAGGATTGTTTGAAAGAAATCTTCAAACAATCCCAAACTGCCCAGCTTATAATGCTGATAATGTTCGCTCTTTAATAAGTGAGTTTTTTAATTAAATCGTTTATGAGAATGACGAGGATTCATAGTCTCCACTAGACGAACTAGATGAACTAGACGAGCTGGAAGATGACGAACTTGATGGCTGCTGTGAGCTTTCCTCGTAAGACCAATCTTCCTCATAGTCAAGTGGGTGCACATTAATGACTACAGTTGTTTCACCGATAATTTCCACTAAAAATTCGCGTTCAATTGTTACTTGGAATTTATCCCCCTGCTTCGTAATTACAGCCTCTATACAATTTGGTTGCTGTAATACACGAGTTTTCACATCATTTGAATCGACTTCTTCTCCATCACGGAATGACAGTTTAATACGATCCTTATAAGTGATTGTTTCTGTATGAACTGCCGTTTTTGAATGGTTGCTATAAGCATACCATACATTCACATCGAACTTCCCTGTCACATCAACAAATTTACCATTACGCTTTGCTTGATAATGATGATTGATTACCCAGCAACCTAAAATGCTTGTTGGCGCATTCGGTGGACTGAGCGTTTCAACACATTCGGTACGCTTTTTCCCTTTCGCTATAACTGCTTTTGTCACAATTTGGCGTAAACGCTTCACCGAACATCTCTCCTTTCTTCAACTACTCGATTTATTGTATGCGGCAGGTGCCTAAAGGGTGAAATGAGTTTTTACAAAAGAAAAACAGCCTGAGACAAAACGAAAAACATCTATTTTTTCCAAAGAAAAAATAGATGTTTTTCTGCTTCTATCAGAATTGATTTCCGTTACGGGGACGCTTTCCGGGGGCACGGCCTGAGCCTGTAGTCTCAGGCGTCGTGCTGTTCCCCCAGGAGTCGCCCCTTCACTCCAATCAATTCATATAAGATCAATTTCTTAATAAGAGTATTTCCCTTTTACAAAGAAATTTCTACTTATGTCCCAGCCCCATCTTTCACTAGTGTACGGTCATTTGGTCTGCCAATAAGTTATTGATTTGCTCAATAGGCATTGGTTTATAATAATAATATCCTTGACCAATATTGCACCCTAACTTTTTTAATTCGTTATGTTGGTCTTCAGTTTCAATGCCTTCAGCTACTGAAATCATATTCAAGTTGCCTGAAAGTTGGATAATCGTTTTAATTACTGCATTCATCCGTGGATTGGATAAATTATCGACGAAACTTTTGTCGATTTTAATTTCTTCAAAAGGCAACTCTTGCAAATAACTGAGTGATGAATACCCTACCCCAAAGTCATCAATTGAAGTTGCGACTCCGTAATGCTGCAATTCATTGATGATTTTTTTTGCACGTAAAACGTTGTCCAACTCGACACTTTCGGTAATTTCAAATTTTATATATTTAGGATCAATACTATATTTTTTTATGAGCGCTACTGAACTTTCCACAAACGATGCATTATAAAAATGACTCGGCGAAATATTGATCGATACTTGATACAATTTAAGCCCAGCATCAAGACGGGTTTTTTGCCACTGCAATACTTTCTGGAAAATTACCAGATCTACTTTATAAATATTGCCTGTATTTTCTGCGACAGGAATAAACAAAGCAGGTGAAACGAATCCAAGCTCTGCTGACTCCCAACGCGCCAGAGCTTCAAAACTTTCAATTTCGCCAGTTCTTAAGTTAACCTTAGGCTGGAGCACCGGGAAAAATTCACTGTTCTTTATCCCTCTTGAAAAATGGGATAGTACATTCATTTCCTGCTCTACTGACTCGATTAAACTTTGGTCAAATTTCTTAATTGCTGTGCCATTTACTTTCAGAGCACTCGATAAAGCTGTGTCCGCCCGGTGAACTGCTTCTGTTAACGTTACTTTAGGGCTATAGATAGAAGTTCCGACTTTTAATGTAACGTACACTTCTTTTCTGTCAATATAATAAGGATCCGATAATATTAAATCGACTTCCTTCTGTGGAATACTCATTTCCCGAAGTGATAATCGTGTTGCCACAATAATAGTGGAATGTGTATAACGTGCAATTATAGAGTCCTCAAATGTCGATAAACTTTGAATTCGGTTTGCCAACTGACTTAAAACTTCATCTCCACCACGTCGACCATATAAATCGATTATCGTTTGATATTCACCCGGCTTCACAATATATATATGACCTGCATTTCCTTCAGCAATCATTTCATTTAAGATGATTTTAAATCTTTCAAAATTGTTTAACCCTGATGCAACGTCCTGATAGGCAAGTCGACGAATCGCTTTTTTTTGGTCAAAGTATTTCATTGCTAGCGTTGCAATTGGTGCAATGCGATTTAGGAATTTCAAATCGATATCTTTAGGCTCTATATATTGTTTAAAATACATCGTAAATATTCCGATGATTTTGCCTTCCATATTTAAAATAGGTTCGCCCCACAATGATACTATCTGGTATTTCCCCATTAAATCGCGATATGATTCATAATATACAGACTGTACTATGTCTCCTAGAATAATCGTTTTATGTAATCGCCCCATGTCTCCAGTTCTCATTCCCATTAACAAGGCATTTTCATCAAGCTTATTTAAATCTTTGAACAGTTCTCCATAAATCTTCAGCGAGCGTTCATTGTCGTCTCTTAGAACAATGGAGCAATAACATTCTTTCCAAAAGGTTGTTGCAACCGTATCGCAAATATTCCCCATCACACTTTCAAACGTTTCGCCATTTTCCAAACTAAAATAAACATCACGCTCTAGTTTAATCAATGACTCTATATTCATTGAATCCGTCACATCTCTTAAAGTAAGCACGCAATATTGCAGTTCTCCTTGAGGATTACGCATCGCTAAGTGACTTACATCACTCCAAAATGAAGAGCCATCTTTCCTATAAAGAAAGGAAGAAGTTTTAAATGTAACACCTTTTTCAATGCTCTCCTGAATATCCTTTTCATTTAACAGATCCGTATGCTGACCATGGAGCAAAGAAAGCGTGGAACCAATCATGTCAGTTTCACTATATCCTGTCATATACATAAACATATGATTTACATATTCAATAGTAAAACCTTTTTTTGGATTAATAATCACGACCGCTGAATCAAGTTGACAAGCCATCTGACATAACCAAAAAAACAATTCATCATCACTTAAAATTCGTTTATCAAATTCATTCATAGACAATGTCCTTCCTATTAGTTACCACTTACTGAACAGTATATCAAAATATGTTAGGAATATCGACGGATTTTCTTCCCAATTTATGTTTATAATTCAGCACTATTAAATTGAATATAAAGAAAGAGGCTGTATTAAAAGCTAATTTCACTTTTAACACAGCCCCCTCATATTTAATTTAAGAACAAGAGCCTGGAGTACTGTTACGTACTTTTGAACCAGTCTCACCTTTTAATAAATCTCCGCCCGTTGTAGCAATAACTTCGTCTGTAACATTGTTCGCAATCGCATTCGACACGAGTTGCAATAAACCGTTTACCTCAGTTTGAGATTGTTTAAATTGTTGAACAACTGGTAAATCGTCAATTTCTTGTTCAATACCTGTTATTTTGCCTTCAATCATTTTTAATGCTTTTTCTTTCCCTAAATGCTGGAAGTTTACTGCCTGCTTCTGTAAAGTTTTTAAAGATGCAATTTTTTCACGAACAAATTGATTTTCATTAATTTGCTCTTCTGCTTTTTTGAAAAACTCGACTTCTTCTGTATTGGCAATCATATGGGCAATTTCTTTTGCTTTTTCAATAATTTCATCTTTAGTATACAATTTTGTTGTCATTTTACAAATTCCACCTCTTCGATTACTTCTTCTACAAACTCACCTAACAATGAATATGATTTTGCTTCTAAAATCTTCACTTGTACAAGCTTACCTATATACTTTGGATCTGCTTTGAAGTTTACAAGGCGGTTTTTTCGTGTATAACCAGCTAAAACATCATCTCGTCTTTTACTGCTGCCTTCAACTAAAACTTCTACTGTTTGACCTTCCAAATCTTTTAATGCTTTTGCAGAATACTCTCCAACAACTGCATTAAGACGTTGTAAACGGTCTTTCTTTTCTTCGTCCGTTACATTATCTGTCATTTTCGCTGCAGGTGTGCCTTCACGTGGTGAATAAATATACGTGAATGCCATATCAAAACCTACCTGACGATACAAATCAAGCGTTTCCTGGAACTGTTCTTCCGTTTCGTTTGGATATCCAACGATAATATCAGTCGTTAATGTTACACCTGGAATCGCGGCTTTAATTTTATCTACTAATTGTAAAAAGTGCTCACGAGTGTATTTACGTGCCATGATTTTCAAAATTTCATTCGAACCTGATTGGACAGGCAAATGGATATGATCCACCAAGTTACCACCTTTGGCCAGTACTTCGATCAAGTGATCGTCAAAGTCTCTTGGGTGACTTGTCGTAAAGCGAATACGTGGTATATCAATTTTGCGAAGTTCATCCATTAAATCACCTAAACGATAGTCGATGTCGTCAAAGTCTTTCCCGTAGGCATTTACATTTTGACCTAGAAGCATAATTTCTTTATACCCTTGCGCTGCCAGATCCCGCACTTCCTGAATAATCTCATCAGGTCTACGTGAACGTTCTTTACCTCGCGTATACGGAACTATACAATATGTACAGAATTTGTCGCAACCGTACATAATATTTACCCATGCTTTGATTGAGCCTAGGCGCTTCTTCGGAAGGTTTTCAATTACATCACCCTCTTTTGACCAAACTTCTACAACCATTTCTTTTGACATGTATGCATCGTGTAATATATTTGGCAGACGGTGAATATTGTGTGTTCCAAATACCATATCGACATGCTGGTATTGTTTTAAGATTTTGTTGACGACAGATTCTTCTTGCGACATACATCCACAAACACCAATTAACATTTCTGGATTTTTACGCTTATATTTTAACAGGAAGCCAAGCTCACCGAATACTTTATTTTCTGCATTTTCACGAATAGCGCAAGTATTTAGCAATACAACATCAGCCTCTTCGATTAATTCAGTCGGTGTATAGCCAAGCTGCATGAAAATACCGGCCATTACTTCAGTATCATGCTCATTCATTTGACAGCCGTAAGTGCGGATATAAAACTTACGGTCTTGTCCCATACCTATATACTTTTCATCAATATCAAAATCTTTATGATATTTCACTTCTTCTTTACCGCGTTTTTTTGCATCTTTAAGTGAAGGAGCAGTAAATACTTTTTCAAAATATTTACTATAGTCTTTTTCTTCTTGCTTAATCTGCTGACTAGCTAGTCGTTGTTCCTCATTCATCGACCCAGAGCCCCTCTCATTTATTACATTTACTCATTTCATCATTATAGCGAATTGTTAGTAGTTCCGACAAGTTAGTCCATGAATTGTTTATAACTATTTACATCATTCGTCCGCAAAATTGTAAGAAATGTGACACTTAATTTTATTACTTGTGTCCATTCCATTTCATAATTTGCTTCAAATTGGTGTTTTGGCAAACGTAAAACATCTTGAAACACTGTTTTTGCATCAAGCTCATGCTGTGCTAAATATGCCAGGAAAGCCAAAAACAGCTTATGATCCTCTAATTGTAATTCTTTATTTTCTATTAGAGCATCCACTCTGCCTGCAGGTGAATTGGCACGCTCGAACAGTTTCGTCAGTTCGCTCTCAAGTTTTTCGTTTTTATATTGTAGAAAGTTTAAAATGTCCGTCATAGCATATAGCCCCATTTTAAAAATTGGATTTCATTTCCTTCTTACTGTAGCAGATTAGTAAATATTTCTCACCCAAAAAGCAAAAGGCAGAAAGATTGCTCCATCTGCCTTTTTAAAAACATTATTTACTATCATCCATTTTCAGTACTGCCATAAATGCTTCCTGTGGGACTTCTACTGAACCTACTTGTTTCATACGTTTTTTACCTGCTTTTTGCTTTTCAAGTAGTTTACGTTTACGTGAGATGTCACCACCGTAACATTTTGCAAGTACGTTTTTACCCATTGACTTAATTGTAGAACGGGCAATAATTTTTTGACCGATTGCTGCTTGCACGGGTACTTCAAACTGTTGACGAGGAATTAGTTCTTTTAATTTCTCTACAATCACTTTTCCACGCTCGTATGCGAAGTCTTTGTGCACGATGAAACTTAGTGCATCGACTTGTTCACCATTTAATAAAATATCCATCTTGTTTAATTTCGATGGTTTGTATCCAATTAACTCATAATCGAATGATGCATAGCCTTTTGTATTGGATTTTAAGAAATCGAAGAAGTCGTAAACTATTTCAGCTAATGGCATTTCATAAACGATTTTAACTCGACTATCATCAATGTAATCCATACCTGAGAAGTTTCCGCGTTTTTTCTGGCAAAGCTCCATAACTGCCCCTACGTAATCGTTAGGTACCATTATTGTTGCTTTAACATATGGCTCTTCAATTTCGTCAATCTTTTGTGGATCCGGCATCATTGAAGGGTTATCGACTTTCAATACTGTACCATCCGTTTTTGTTACTTCATAAATAACAGAAGGAGCTGTCGTAATTAAATCAATATTAAATTCACGTTCAATACGCTCCTGGATAATTTCCATATGAAGAAGACCTAAGAATCCGCAACGGAAACCGAAGCCCAATGCTTGAGAAGTTTCTGCTTCATATTGAAGTGCTGAGTCGTTTAATTCCAATTTTTCCAACGCTTCGCGTAAATCATTATATCTCGCTGTATCAATAGGATAAAGACCACAATATACCATCGGGTTTAACTTACGATACCCTGGTAGCGGCTCTGTCGCTGCACGACTGCCGGCATAAGTTACCGTATCACCAACGCGTGTGTCCTGTACATTTTTAATTGATGCAGTTAAATAGCCTACATCGCCAACAGTTAATTCAGCTTGAGGTATTGCTTTAGGTGTATGAATGCCCACCTCGATAACTTCAAACTCGGCACCAGTTGCCATCATTTTAATTGTATCGCCTGCTTTTACTGTTCCATTTACGATACGAATGCTGATAATAACCCCTTTATAAGCATCATAAACTGAGTCAAAAATTAATGCTTGTAATGGTGCATCAGGATCTCCCTGTGGTGCTGGTACTTTTTCAACAATTTGCTCTAAAATATCTTGGATCCCAATACCAGCTTTTGCAGATGCAAGTACTGCTTCAGATGCATCAAGACCAATAACATCCTCCACTTCCTGGCGAACACGCTCAGGATCTGCAGCTGGTAAATCGATTTTATTGATTACCGGTAAGATTTCCAGATCATTATCCAATGCTAAATATACGTTTGCCAATGTTTGTGCTTCAATTCCCTGTGCTGCATCCACAACTAAAATGGCACCTTCACAAGCCGCTAACGATCGCGATACTTCATATGTGAAATCGACGTGACCAGGTGTATCGATTAAATGGAATGTATAGATCTCTCCATTTTTAGCATTATATTTTAACTGTACGGCATTTAATTTAATCGTAATTCCGCGCTCGCGCTCCAAATCCATTGAGTCTAATAGCTGTGATTTCATTTCACGCTGTGTAACTGTTTGTGTTGATTCTAAAAGACGGTCTGCTAAAGTTGATTTCCCGTGGTCGATATGTGCAATAATCGAGAAATTTCGGATATTTTCTTGACGTTTTAAACGTTGTTCTCGGTTCATGTATAATTCCTCTCCTAATTAGAAAAAACACCTGAGCCCATTATGGGTTGGTGTCACTACGTATGTAGATTATCATCCATTTACTTTTCTACTAAAATACAGCCTCTATATCCATCAAATTTGAAAGTAATGGAACAATAGAGGCTTTCTTAATTTAAATTATACTATGAATCGTAGTAAAACGACAACAGCGAACCTTCAACTGCCATAGGAAAAACGCATTTCGCTCAGACTCCTGCGAAATGCGCTTTTACATATTTGAGTAAGGAGTAGTGTTTAAGTTCCTTTTAAGAATGCACTACTCACTTTCATTTTATAAAATTCCCTCTAAAATAATTACACCGCCGCTTCAACAAATGCGAGTCGGATGGCCTGCGCTAATACAGCCATTGTTCGGTGAAGTTCTTCTTCCGTATTGTCAATACCGCCAAGTTCAATCAGCAACATATTCGGTGCAAGATCCTGGTTATAAACGCCATTCACATGATCCCCTTGTTGTTTTAATATGCCGCGTGAAATACCAGGTAACATGTTATTTAACTGTTTATCCAGCATAGTTGCATACGCTAAATTTGCTTCATATGCAGGGTGTTCCGCCCCCACGACAAATGCCACTTTTGCATAGCTTTCCTCATTCACTGTATGTGTAGTAGCCTTTTTCGGAACTGCATCACGATGAAAATCAATTACCAGTCCGTATTCACGCTCTTCCAAATATTGTTTTAATATAGGGCGAGCAACTTTGTAGGCTTGAGGTAATCTTGCATCCACTAACTTCATTTCGTTCATTACATCAACATCAACAACATGTGGTGTGATTTCGTTTAATTCGAAATAATACTGCATCATTTGCTGTAATGAGAAAATATTCATTTCCTCATCATATACTGCCTGCATCCCTTTAGTTTGTTTAACAATCGGCTTATACGACTCGTGAGAATGTGTAAACATCAGTAATACATTAAATGGATCTGGATTATACGGCGGTTCTTCGACTACTATTGGTAGCGGTTCTGCTGCAGCATAGACGACGTGTGTATTTTCAGGTTTTTTTGTGGACATTTCATTATTTGGAAAAGGGAATTGCCCAATAATGATAGGCAGTGAAAATAAAAATAAGAACAATAATGAGAAGCGTTTTAGTTTCCGCAAACACATCACCCTTTCTCCAATACAATATGGGGAAAGAGCAAAACTTAGAACGTATAACTAGTTTTTAGTGTATCTAAAATTTATTCTTTTCTAATTTTAAGTAGATTGTTTTTGCTCTATCCATTTAAACAAACTTTCCCCTAACAAAAATGCATATTGACTCAACCAAAAATCAACTTCTTTTGGTGTAACCATAAGTCGTTCAGGATGGGTACTAAATACTTCTTCAAATAATTGTCTACGATCTTCTGTCGGCCAAGTCGCCCATTGTCCGAAAATCGGCTCCACTTTCGATAAATCCACTTCTTCATTTACAGGTGTCCAATTTGTTACAGATAACTTCCCGGAAGGTTTCCCCTTTTCTTGTATTTTTGCTGCGATTGACCTGAAAGCAACATCAATTGCATCTGCAATTAATATCGGTGCCTCTACGACCGTTGGAATCCCGATAGCTGTAACAGGTACACCTAGAACTTCCTTGGAAATTTCCTTTCGGTGGTTACCTACACCCCCACCTGGATGAATACCAGTATCCGTTAATTGAATAGTCCTACATAAACGTGCACTGCCACTTGTTGCAAGTGCATCAATTATAATTACTAGCGATGGCTTTATTTTTTCTGTTAAAGCATGAATATAATCACTCGTTTCAAATCCGGTTTGTCCCGTTACGCCTGGCGCATATAAAATAAATTTAGGCTCCTGCAGTTCCGATTGCTTTTTATGCATTGCATCAATAGTATATGGACCAATTGCATCTGGTGTAATCGTCTTATTTCCTAAGCCTATGACTAAAATTTTTGATTCTGCAGTAATTTTTAAATCTTTATGCAAGTCATGTAAATAATGGATTAGTGATTCCTGTAGTTGCGAAAAGCCATGTTGGTCTTCCGAAGTCAACGTAGGTATCGATAATGTAATATACACTCCTTGTTTTTTACTAATTTGCTCTTGCCCAGCCGCATTTACTTCAACCTTTGTAATTTTTACTCGGTTTTGTTGCGACTCCTCCATATGAACGCCACGTTCATGCTTTAATTTTTCCTTATCCGCAGGCGTTTGTTGAAGCAGTACTCCAGCTGTTTCATCAATTAAATCTGTGCGATTCCAATCTACTTTTTTCATAATTGCACCTCCACATTCCAGTTTGTTCAAACTGTCAAGTAAATATTCTTTGCGTTTATGTATTGCAATTCTTTCAATCCTTTGGTAGAATGATTTTTGTTGTATTGACACATGAAACAGTGAGAAAATACTCATCTCGTACCTAAATCTAGGAGGTGAAAGAAATGCCAAACATTAAATCTGCTATTAAACGTGTAAAAGTTAACGAAAAAGCAAACGCTGCTAACGTACAAGCAAAATCTGCTATGCGTACTACAGTTAAAAAAGCTGAACAAGCGATCGCTACAGGTGCTGAAAACACTCAAGAATTAGTAGTTGCTGCTTCTAAAGCATTAGATAAAGCTGCTTCTAAAGGTCTTATTCACAAAAACGCGGCTTCTCGTAAAAAGTCTCGTTTAGCGAAAAAAGCTTAATTGTAAACTTATAAAGCCAACTGCGCATTTTGTGCAGTTGGCTTTTTTCGTATAATATAACTAGATTTATAAAACGCTACTATTATGATACATAATAAGACAGGGATATCCCACTTCAAAAAATATATAAAAAACTTTTCCTATAGCTTCTTCAATAAAAATAGTTCCAAGTGGCGTTCGCGATTGCCACCTGTAGTTTTTAGTTGAAGATCCACTTCCGCCAGACTATACAGTGCTTGAAGTAATCGTTGATCCGTTGGACGGCTTCTTTGATTCGAAATAATTTGAACACGGTAAGGATGAATTTTAAGTTGCTTTGCAATTTGTTGCTGATGATAGCCTTTTTTTTGTAAATAAAAAACCTGTGTCATTGTTCGGATATTATTTGCAAGTAACCCAACAAGCTTGATCGGTTCTTCTTTTTGACGCAATAAATCATGATATATTTTAAGTGCCTCTTCCTGATTATGCTCCAAATAGGCATTTAGCATTTTGAAAGCGTCATGTTCAAGTGTCTTCGCTACTAAATCTTCCACAAGCTCATGTGTAATTTCTAACTCTTCCCCTAAATACAGTGCCATCTTTTCTATTTCCATTTGAAGTTGAAGCATATTAGGTCCAACCATTTCAAGCAACTTTCCTATCGCTTCATCCGTAATGGCTTTCCCATGAATACTCGCTTCATTTTGCACCCAAACATTTAAATCATTATTTTGAGGTGTTTGCGCAAGGATAACCGTACATTTATCCTTCATAAGCTTCGTGATTTTTTTTCGTTCATCCAATTTTTCGTAGGGAGCTATAAATACCGTAATTGCAGTATCGGTAGGATGCTCGAGCCAGCTTTCAAGACGTTTTAAGTCATGTTCGATCTTTTCTTTTCCTTTTTCAGTGGCTTTTAAAAAAGATGTATTTTTGGCGATTATCAGTTTGCGTTCTGAAAAAAACGGGATTGTGTCCGCTTCATCAATGACATAATCTATCGGTTGTTCATTTAAATCAAAGGTCATCACTTCTGCTTCTTCCTCTTTTTGAAGTACAGATTTCAATTGCTTTATTGTTTCATCTATAAAATAAGATTCTTCTCCTACAAGCAAGTAAACCGGTGCGAAATTCCCTTTTTTAAAATCCTGCCATATTTTTGTTATCATCTGGGGAACCTCCTTTACTTTCGTATTTCTTAGTATAACATTTTTTAATTAATTGAGAATGTACAGATTCACTTACAATCCCGAAGAACTGGATAAAATAACAAGCTAATTACTTTGTGGACTTTTCTTGAAATTTACACTTATCATTATCACCAATAAAAGGAATAATTAGCATTTCATATAGCATTTTTAATTAGATTATTCTATAATGATTGGAGATTAGGAGGGATACTTATGGCAGGACATCAAGATCCAAACTATGTAACTGAAAACCCATTTGAAGGTCGTGGCCGTGCGATGAATGGTAACGACTTCCCAGATGCTGGTTACGGTTTCGTAGTTGGTGGCGGTTTCTTTATTACAATGTTTATCATTGCAATTATTGTAGAAGCAGCTACACGTATGTAATCCTAAAATGGAGTGATTTCTATGTAAATAATAGAAATCACTCCATTTTTATGGTTCATCACCATAAGTTGGGGATGGCAAAATTGAAAAAATAATATTTTCTAATTAAGTCCGTTCTGCTACGCTACGGGGAAAACGCGTTGAAGCAAGTGTTTTTGAAGCTCGCGTCCGTTGTACTTCGTTCCGGGGCAGGCTTTCCGGGCGGCGTGGCTCCAAAACTTTTGTAAAAAGGCTTTGCGACGAAAGCGGCAGCGACAGGAGCAACTATTTTCCGCGCACGCTTAATCGCCAAGGAGTCCGCCCCTACACTTCGCACAACTCTTTTCGTTGAAGCGAGTATTTTGGCGGCTCACCTTCCGCTCCGTGTCACTCTACTTGGGATAAAGTAAATTTCTGCAAAAAATGAAGATATAAAACATAGCATTTCCGCTCTCTTCCGCCTCGCGATAGCGCAAGCGGCTTGATTGGGTGTTTTTTACTTCACTTTATAACGTGGGCAAAATTTTGGGGTTGGTGGGCCTCGCAAACGGCAATCATTCAAGTGAAATTTTATTAGAAAGCAACCCTATTTTATGGTGATGAGCCATTTTTATTGCAAATAAATTGAATTCGATTTTTCTATTGCCATCTCACCTTTTTTTATCGTTACTTCTATCGTTCCGTCCATTCCAGTTGTTGCGTGTGGGATATTGTATGATTCAAAACGATTTACTACATCAATATGCGGATGATTGTACCGATTGTTTTCTCCAGCCATAAACACTGCAAATTTCGGTTTTGTCAGCGCAACAAACTCTTCAATGCTCGAAGTTTTGCTCCCATGATGACCGGCCTTTAACAAATCAATATTCCTTAGCTTTTCTGTATATAATTGAATTAATTGCTGTTCACCTTCTTTTTCAAGATCTCCTGTAAACAGTGCCTTATACTGATTATACGTTACCAGAATAACAAGCGAATCATTATTCCCTTCGTATTCAATATCAGCAGGCCATAAATACTCAAATGTCGTCGTACCAACGTTCCAGTAATCTCCTGCCATCTTTTCAATTAGTTTTGTATTTGTATGCTTCAGTTCCTTTAAAAAATCATTCATTACCGGCTTTGAAATCGAGCCTGGTGTCACATGTACCTCTTTCACAAGCACCTCTCGCAGAACTTCTTCAGCCCCTTCAACATGGTCGGCATCGGCATGAGATAATACAAATGTATCAATCGATTGTATGCCGCGGCCTTTTAAATAAGGTACTACTATTTGCCGCCCCACCTCATAAGGCGTTTGACGCTCTTTCCATTTTTCCTGATCAAATCTCAATAATCCTCCCGCATCAATCACTATAACGGATTTCCGATAAGGTAATTCAATAACAATACAGTCCCCCTGCCCTACATTTACAAAGGCAATTTTCAAATCATTATGCCAATAGGACTGGAAGTGAAAAACCAATGCAGGTAGAACCAATAGGACCATTGCCTTTACTGTTGCTTGTTTATCGAGCAAATAAAAGGTAATGAAAACGGAGCTGTATAAGAAGATCAACCAATAGATGGATGGTTTTCCCGGGTTCCACATTTGAATAATTGGCTGTTGAATGAGGAATATAAAGTTTGTAAGTGCCGTTCGCAATGGTTCATATAGGAGAAAAATAAAAGAATCAAACGGGAGTGGTAAAAAGGTAAAAATTAAAACGATAAGATTAATCGGCAGGATAACAAAAGAAAAAAGTGGCACGAAAAAGATATTCGCTATTAAAGAAGAAAGACTGATTTCAAAAAAGTGAAAAAGTAACAATGGGTAAACGAGGATTTGACAAACAAAGGTAATAAAAAAGGATTGAACCAAAAAATTAGAATACCGCGCTAAAATCCGACTAGAATAGACTAGACTGTATGTAGCTAAATAGGAAAGTTGGAAACCTACTTGAAAAATAACACCGGGCTCCAATAGGACAAAGAAGATAAAACTTAGTGACAGGGCATCATCCATTGGGATATTCCACCGGAAATACCGGGCTAGCATTATAAATTCCACAACACTTACTGCACGCCATATTGATGGAGCACCGCCTGCTACAATCGCATACATCGGTAATATAGCAAGAAGTAGAATTGTGGCTGGTTCTCTACGAATGCCCAGGCGTAATAATAACTGAAAAAATAGGAAAGAAACGAGGGCAACATGCAGACCGGATATCGCAAATAAATGTGTAATCCCTAGCTTTTGGTACGCTCTATTTAATTCATCATCGACATTATGCTGTAAACCGATTAAAAGGGCCTGTGCTTCAGCAACAAGCGAAGGAGGAAATGTCTCTTCTATATGGCGTTTTAATTGAAAACGCTGTTCATATAAAGGCTGTAACAATGAGTTCTCCTTATCCATAAATGTTAGTTGGCGAATTTCGATAATTCCCCGAGCATTTTTACTTTGTAAATAATGAGCCATAGAAAAGCCATAGCGGTGTGCGGGAATAGATGGGGATACTTGCTCCCCGACAACAAAAAAATTCGAACCAGCGAGTTGCTGGGCTTCCAGGAGTTGCTTTTCCTGTTCACTTTTTATTTCGTAGGTTACATATAGCTTTTCGCCTTCTGCATTGGTCATAAAACCTCGCAGCATAACGCCATTAATTCTGTATTCATCTGACCATGTCAAAATTGCTGGAAGTTCTACCGGCACTAAAAGCTTGTTTACCTCATGAGAGAAAAAAAGATAACTCACAATTCCCGTAGAAAAAATAAAGACGAGATGTATTTTGAGGAAACACTTATAATGACAAAATAACAACAAAATAACTAATAATACAAGTAGCCTTATCGATTCAAATGCAGCAATTGCACTAATACAAATCGACAAGGCATAAAATATCCACTTATGCTTGAACAAGTTTACCAAATAAAGCATGCATCTTCTCCTCTAAAGGGAGCAACTGTTCATTACTTGCACCTAACTCACGAAGCTTCTCGAGCATTTCAAATGTTAAGGAAAACTTTTCATCTTGCAGAAAATCTATTTTTGCTTCATCGAATGGGATGTGCTGAACATGGACATCAGCCTTCTTAAATAGTTCCAAAGCATATACATTATTTTTATAATCTTTGGCATAGTACACGTTTTTAATTCCTGCTTGAATAATCGTCTTCGAACAAGGCAAGCATGGGAAATGCGTCACATAAAGGTCCGCCCCATTTGCTGGTGTACCATATTTCGCACACTGCAACAGCGCATTCGTTTCGGCATGGACTGTTCTGACACAATGATTGTCCACTACATAGCACCCTTCTTCAATACAGTGTTCATCACCGGAGATTGATCCATTGTATCCACCGGCAATAATACGCTTCTCTCTCACAATAGTTGCCCCTACTGCAAGACGGGCACATGTACTTCTTAATGCAAGTAAATGGCTTTGTGCCATAAAAAATTGATCCCAAGTAATTCGCTCCATATGATAACCCCCAAAAATTATATCACTTATCAGTTTATACATAGTTCGAACCATTCGCAATGTATGATTTTTTGAAATTTCACTTTATTTTACATCAATAAGGTCCTTCAACTGCTCAAATGTTTTATCCCCGATGCCAGTTACCTGTTTTAAATCATCTACTGTTTGGAAATTTCCGTGTTCTGATCGATGCTGTATAATTGCGCTAGCTTTTGAAGGTCCTATACCCGGCAATTGGGTTAACTCTGATTCAGCCGCTTTATTTATGTTAATTTTTCCAGAGCTGTTACCACTGCTTGTTGAATTTGTTTCAGTCATTTGCAGAAGCAGCTCCATTTCTTCCAATGCATCTTCACTAGAATTAGGAATATAGACAACCATTTCATCATGTAATTTCTGCGCATGGTTAATAAGTATTGGATTTGCATCATCCGTATAGCCCCCTGCCGCTTGAATTGCATCGACAATTCGCTGCTCTTCTGTCAAGGTATAAACACCCGGATATTTTACTGCGCCTTTTACATCAACAATAATTGTTTGTGGAGTGTCTTCCATTTCTGTTTCCGGAATATTTGGAGTAGAGCCAATAGTAGCCAAGGCCATTTGGTCAATTGTTTCAATTGTAGCACTGTTCGAGGAATCTTGAATAAAAAAGAAATAGACAACTATTACCGCAAGTACACTACCAAAAATAGTGATTTGCTTTTTATACTTCTCCACAAATGGCTGCAAATTAAAAAACACCCTTTCATAAAGAAGGTTTTATATATGGAGCTTACTTCCACTATACAAATTTCACTTCTTTATGAAAAGGTATTTCATCTAAAACTGCCGAAACATTCTTTTTCGGGCATTTTATTTATTTTACAGCACGGATAAAAATACGTTCACTTTCTTCAGTCGGCTCGGCTTTTGTCCAATCAGCCGAAACCTCGACATGTGAGAAACCAATTTCTTTTAGCCAAATAATATATTGTTCATAGTTAAAAGTTCTTTGAAAGTGTTCTTCATCAAATCGTTCATATAAACCATTTTCTGTCTGTAAGAAAAATGTCATTTGATGATAGACTGAATGTGGATACTCCCCATGCTCTGTATGCCATACATAGGAAATATCTCCGTCATCATACGTAAATGGACCGTCTAAGAAAATAGCGTCCATCTTATATAACGAGTGCACATCAAAAAATAATTGTCCTCCAGTACGAAGACTTTCAAAAATCCGTTTTAATGTTTCGATGACTTGATGTTCTTCTTTTACGTAATTAATCGAATCTATTGGAATGATTGCCACATCCAAGTCACTGAAACCGTCTAGTTCGTCCATCGACATTGCATAAAGTGGTATTGTAACCCCATTGACATCCATACGAGCACTTGCAATCGAAAGCATTTCCTCAGATAAATCGATACCTGATACATTGTAGCCTGCTTGATGCAATAATAAAGCAAGTGTTCCCGTACCACAGCCAATATCCAATAAATTTTTATAGTTCTGTGCAGGGGCATGCGATTGAATCCACTCCACATATTCCGCGTACGGGATATCTGTCATCAATTCATCGTATACTTCTGCAAAACGCTCATAACTATTCATTGTCAGCTTGTGGTGCGTCTAATTGTGCTGCATCTCCCCATAAACGCTCCAAGTTATAGTATGCACGCTCATCTTTGTGGAAAATATGCGCAACAACATCACCCATATCAACTAAAATCCAACGAGCTGTATCAAAGCCTTCCAATTTACGAACAGTGTAGCCCGCTTCTTCAGCTTTTTCTTTAATTTCTCTTGCAATAGCCTGTACTTGGCGTTCTGAACTACCTTCTGCAATGATGAAGTAGTCAGCTAATAAAGAAATCCCCTGCATATTTAGGGCAACAATATCTTCCCCGCGCTTGTCATCTATTGCTTTGTACGTAATATTTAATAACGTTTCATTCATGTATGTTTATTCCTCTCTCATTAAAAAGTTATAGCATTCAATTGATACAGGGTAAATAGCCTGTTGTGATGAAACTAAAAAGCTAAGGGTATGAATTATACATGCCCGGAATGCATCATCCAAATTAATGTCTGCATCGGCTCTTAATTTTTCTACACCATGAAATTTACGGTTTGGTTCAATCATATCTGCCACAAAGATAATTTTTTCAAAAGTTGTCATATCCGCTCGCCCAGTTGTATGGTAACGAATTGCATTTAAAATTGCTTCATCGTCAATATGAAATTCCGTCTCTGCAATCCATGCCCCGATAGGACCATGTAAAATCTCAGCATCCCAATCAAGTAAGCGAGGATCCAATTGCTGCTCAATCACAACTTTTTTCATCCATTCGACATCTGCATATTTCGCAATATCATGTAAAATGGCTGCAATTTCTGCTTTTTTCGGATCCTCCTGATATTTTTCGGCTAAACGAATCGCCGTTTCCATAACACCAATCGTATGAAGATACCGCTTTTCGGGCATTCGCTCTTTAATTGCTGCTAATAACATCTGACGATCCATACAAACCTTCCTCTCGAATATACTGTTCAACAGCCTTAGGCAATATAAAATGCAAATTGGCCTTATGTTGCTGTAATCGGTTTCGAATATAAGTTGAAGAAAGGTCTATTTGGGGCGCATCAACCATGTGTACATTATAAGACGTTTGCGCTTCACTGCCTGGACGCTTCACTCCTACAAATGTTACAAGCCCCATTAACTCATCAATCCGATGCCATGTAGGTAATGAATCAATCATATCCCCACCAATAATGAAATAAAACTCCGTTAGCGGCTCACGCTCACGCATAGCTTTCATCGTATCGAACGTATAGGATACACCTCCACGGTCCAACTCAAAGGTCTCCACATGAAAATAGGGGATTTCTTCAATTGCCAGCTCAACCATTCGAAGACGCTGTGCATTAGTTGTAGAACTCAACTTATCCTTATGTGGCGGCTTTGCATTGGGCATAAAACGTATTTCCGCTAAATCGAGGGCAGCATATACTTCATTGGCCATCATTAAATGTCCGATATGCGGTGGATTAAATGTACCGCCAAAAAGACCGACTTTCTTCATTTCGCTTCACCTTATTTCGTAGCTACTTTTGGTAATACGATTTTTTTGTTATTGCGTGATTCTTTATATAAAACAACTGTTAAGCCAATTAGTTGAACCAGCTCAGCACGTGTTCCTTCTGCAAGCTCTTCTGCCACAACATTTTTGTCTTCTTCACAGTTATCTAAAATACGTACTTTAATAAGCTCACGTACTTCTAATACATCGCGTAATTGTGCAAGCATTGCATCATTTACGCCACCTTTCCCAACTTGGAAAATTGGATCTAAGTGATGTGCCTCAGCACGTAAAAAACGTTTTTGTTTACCTGTTAACATAAAATTTAATTTCCTCCTAATTGCGCCGTCAAACGGGCAATCATTGCATTTGTATTTGGATAATGGCCTAACCAATATTCGTAGGCTATCGCCCCTTGATGCACGAACATGCCTAAACCATTAACAATTGTCGCCCCTTTTTGCTCAGCCGCTTGCAAAAATGGCGTCATTAATGGATTATACACAATATCTGCAGCAATTGCGCCTGCAGGGAACTTTTCAAGCGAAAATGGCAAAGCAAAGTCGCCCGTAGACATTCCTGCAGGTGTTGTTTGTATAAAAATTTGGAAAGCATCTAAGTTCTTTTCTGCGTGTTCCAATGAAATAGCCCGGCCTTCAGACATCTCATCTATAATTTGCTGTGCATTTGCAACTGTACGATTGGCAATAGTAATGTCTGAATAGCCTATAAGCTGTAAGGCGAATGCGATGCCACGTGCTGCCCCACCTGCGCCGATTAATAAAACCGGTGCATCACGCTTATTTGTGCCAATTACTTGCTCTAATGCTTTCACAAATCCCGGACCATCTGTATTATAGCCCTTTAGTTTCCCTTCAGCTGTACGAACGACAGTATTGACCGCGCCCATCTTTGCAGCGAGTTCATCAAGTTCATCCAAAAAGGGAATAATCGTTTGCTTATGCGGTATTGTTACATTCCAGCCACTTGTGCCCAACAGCTTGAATGATGCTACAGATTGTTGTAAATGTTCAGGCTTCACGTGTACCGGGATATAAGCCGCATCCACATTCTCTTCTTCATACCATGCATTATGCATTTCCGGAGATTTTGACTGTGCAATCGGATCCCCAATAACCGCAAACCACTTTTTCATCATCTTTTCCTTCTTTCCAGCTACCATTTCATTTACCACAAAGTATCAGCTTCCGTCATTAAATGCCGTTGATTTCCATTACGGGTCGGACGCTTTCCGCGGGCACGGCCTGAGCCTGTAGTCTCAGACATCGTGCTTGTCCCGCTGGAGTCGCCTCCCCTTCATTCCAATCAACTAACTTTGAATAATAAAATATCAACCTTAATTAGGTGAAGAGTCCATTCTATCAAATTAACGATGGGCGGATGAATACTTCTACCCCTTTTGGCGCATGAGCGGCTACAACTACATTTGCATGCTGTACCGTTACCCATCCTAATCCTGAGATGACCACATCTGTTTTTGCTTCTTTAATTGAGAATTCGTGGCGTACTAGCGGTGGTAGTTGGTCAATATGCTTTGTAGTTGGTGGAGCCAATAATTCACCTTTATGTTCTTCATATAAGCTATCTGCACGTTCCAGCTTTGTTCTGTGAATCGGTAAATCGTTTGCTGCATGTATTGTAAATGCAGAACGTTCGCCCTGAATAAAATCAAAACGGGCAAGTGCACCGATAAATAAAGTTTGTCCTGGATTTTGCTGATATACTTTTGGTTTAATTTCTTTTTTTGGCATAATATATTTCAATTCGCTTGAATCAATATGGTGGGCCATTTGATGATGATTAATAATACCTGGTGTATCAAATAACGATGCACCGTCATCCAGTGGAATTCCAATCATGTCCAAAGTTGTTCCCGGGAAGTGGGATGTTGTTATAATTTCACCTTCCCCTGTAGCCTGCTTAATTATACGGTTAATGAATGTTGATTTCCCCACATTTGTACAGCCAACAACATATACATCCTTGCCGTTGCGGTATTCTTCTATCGCTTCGACTACTTCCTGCATGCCCATTCCTTTATGAGCCGATACAAGTTTTACGTCAATTGGTTTAAGCCCTAATGCCTTTGCTTCACGCTTTAGCCAATTAATTACTTTCTTTTCCTTCACCGATTTAGGTAAAAGATCTGCTTTATTAGCCACTAAAAGTACCGGGTTATTTCCTACAAAGCGGTGCAAACCAGGTAACCAGCTGCCATTAAAATCAAAGATATCGACGATTTTTACGATAAGACCTTCCTGTTGTCCAAGACCGTTTAAAATACGTAAAAAGTCGTCATCTGTTAAGCTGACTGGCTGAATTTCATTGTAATTTTTTAATCGGAAACAGCGTTGGCAAATAATCATTTCCTTTTCTAGAGAGGATGCTGGGGCATACCCTAATCCATTTTTATCTTCTGTTTGAATCACTGTTCCACAGCCAATACATTGTGGCATTTCGTTCATTAACTATTTCCTCCTAACTGGTATTGCAAAAACTATGCAACTTGGGCTACTTATTAGTCTTCCCAAGGGTACTTTCCTTTTCTTCTTAAATCATTGTAAACACGGCGTTCCACAAAACGGTTAAATTTTGTAACTAGTCCGTCTGAGTTCGCTACTGGACGTACTAAAAACGTATACAGCTTCTGACGCTTCGCTCCCATTACATCTGTTAGTAATTGGTCTCCCAACATCGCTACTTCATGGCGACGCAGACGTAACTGTACAAGCGCCGCATAATATGCCGCACCTAAAGGTTTTTTTGCCCTGAAAATAAAAGGGATACCATGAGGTTCTGCAAATTGTCGAACGCGTGCTTCATTATTATTTGATGCAATAATAATTTTGATCCCTGATTCACGCATCATTTCAAACCATTGCACAAGCTCATCTGTTGCATCCGCACGATCCCATTCCACTAGGGTATTATCCAAATCCGTAATAATTCCTTTAATGCCTAATTCATTTAATTTTTCTGGCGTAATCTCAAATACACTACGAATAAATTCATCTGGTAATAAAAAGTTGTACAAAGCCGTTACCCCTAACTCAAATTTATTTACTCATTATAACATAGTAGCAAATGCTTCTCCCATTTTTATCTTCGCACCGCTAGTAACATTCTCAGTAAATTCAATCGCATTCTGTTCAAACAGCATAACGACTGTCGATCCGAAAGAAAAATAGCCGACTTCTTCCCCTTTTTTCCACTCTGTTGATTTGTTTGTAAGTTTAATGGAATTCACAAATGTTGCGCCTACTTTAATAAAGGCTGTACAAAAATCTTTTTCATAGTTAATTTCACTTATCATACGATAATTATGACTGATTGGTTTTTTCCCATATTGTAAGCCCATTTGATTTACTGGATATGATTTCTTACCCAAAATGTATTGACGCTTAATGACACCATCAATTGGACTATGAATACGATGATAATCTGCAGGGCTTAAATAAAAGACAATATATTTGCCTTTGCTATACCTTGTAGCCTGAGTTTCATTTCCCAATAAATCGACTAATGAATACGGCTTATTTTTAACTGAAAACATCATACCATCCGTAATATCGCCAAATGCTTCTAATTTTGCATCAACAGGACTTGCAAATATATTTGTCCGTATATCTACAGGGCGAACCTCACCTTTCAGCTCACGAACAAAAAAATCATGTAAACTTGTAAAATCTTTTGGCGATTTTGAAACTTCTTGTATATTAATTCCGTATATTTCACTATAACTACGAATAAAATTTTTACTTATACGTGATTGAGCAACATGTTGTAATACTTTCGAAGAGAGCTTACCGTTTGATAGTTCTATCAAATTGCGGTATAATTTTTCCTTCATTCTGTGTCCTCCCATTTATAATAAATATGGAATAAAGATAAATTATATAATGTATAGGCGCTCAAGGAAAGGTATTATGCAGAATTAAACTATTACCTTTTTTTCTAAAGAAGAAGTATAATAGAGTATAGCCGATGCGCAAGGGAGTGTTTTACCAATGTTTTTACTTCAAAAAGTGGATTCAACATTAAAAAAGATAAAAGCAAATGCTGCAAATATTATTACAATTACAAATATGTCATTTGGTGGTGCTGCTATTATGGCAACATTAAATGAATACTATAGCTACAGTGTTTTATTAATTTTTATTGCTGCTTTTTTAGATCGTTATGATGGGAAAGTTGCCCGCAAATTTAACCAGGAATCAGAATTAGGAAAACAGCTTGATTCCATGGCTGATATTATATCCTTCGGTGTGGCCCCAGCCTTGTTAATGTATGAAATGGTATTAATGGATGCGGGGATTGCAGGTATGATGATGCCGGTGCTATTTATAGCAGCTGGTGCATTAAGATTGGCACGTTTCAATGTAATGGATTCAACTGGATATTTTGTTGGGTTACCGATAACAGCCGCTGGTACATTGCTAACGTTCTCTTATTTCTTTACAAATTCTTTATCCGAAACATTTTACCTGATTTTATTCCCGGTATTAGCACTACTGATGGTAAGTACATTTACATTAAAAAAAGTGTAAGAGCAAAAATTAGCTCTTACACTTTTTTTCATTTCTCCGCAAAATTTATCATATACTGTCGAAAAGACGAAAGGATGTTTATTGCTTGAGCGGTTTTGTGACAGCATTGCTTCAACTTTGGCTTGAGCTTCCCGCACTATTGGGCTATTTAAAAGGGCAGACATTTTATAAACCTTTATCACGTGAGGAAGAAGAAGAAGTCATTAATCGCTTTATTAATGGCGATGAAAATGCACGTGTCGAACTAATCGAACGTAATATGCGTTTAGTTGCCCATGTCGTAAAGAAATTCCATCCCCCTCATGACTTACTGGACGATTATATTTCCATTGGAACGATAGGTCTTATGAAGGCAGTAAGCAGCTTTACACCTGAAAAAAAGACCCGCCTCGCTACCTATGCAGCACGTTGTATTGAAAATGAAATTTTAATGCATTTGCGAGCTCAGAAAAAAGTGCAAAAAGACGTATCATTATTCGAACCAATCGGGGTTGACAAAGATGGCCAGTCGCTGCAAATACGGGATTTACTTCAGCTGGATGAACCTTCAACAGTTGAAAAAATTGAGTTACGGGAAGATTTCGCACAGCTATATCGATATTTAGATACGTTAGACCCCCGTGAGCTTGAGATTATTTCTTATCGCTATGGCTTACAGAACTTTGACCCGCACACTCAAAAAGAAATTGCAAAACGTCTCAATATTTCCCGCAGCTATGTTTCCCGCATTGAAAAGCGTGCACTTATTAAGCTTTACCAGCAATTTAAACATAGTGAAAAAGAATAAGTTCTTTTCTACAAATATATAGGAACACGGAAACCATCGTTTTTTATTGACTGACCCCTAATGAAAACTGCCCAATCAAAGCGATTAGGCAGTTTTTAAATATCCCTGTAGTTTAGATTAATTACTTATAATTTTGTGATGGCATTTAACACTACTTCTGTCGAATGCTTTGCTGCAACAGGTAAAAACTCATCAAATGACATGCCCGATTCTTGTCCAGCAATATCGGATAATGCACGAATAACAACAAATGGGGTATTGAACTGATGGCAAACTTGCGCTACTGCTGCTGCTTCCATTTCCACTGCTTTCATTGTTGGAAAATCTTTTCGAACTGCTTCAACACGTTCAGGATTGCTCATAAACACATCGCCTGAACAGATGAGACCAACACTATAGTGATGTTCCCCTATTTCTTTTACAGCCTCTTTTGCAATTTCCATTAAGCTTTCGTCTGATTTATACGCTGCCGGCATACCAGCCATTTGACCAATTTCATAACCAAATGCAGTTACATCTACATCATGATGGCGCACTTCATCAGAAATGACAATATCCCCTACATTCAAAGCGGCATCAAAGCCACCTGCAGAACCTGTATTGATTACAACCGTCGGATTAAATTTCTCCAATAAAATCGTTGTTGACATAGCTGCATTTACTTTTCCAATACCGCTTTTTAACAGGATAACTTCTTTTCCCTCGTATGTACCTGTTGTGTATTCACTGTTTGCAATTGTTTCTGTATTCGTATTTTGTAGAGCACCTCGTAATAATTCCACTTCTTGCTCCATTGCGCCGATTACTGCAATCTTCATTAGTTAATTCCTCCAATAAAACTATTATCTTAATTATAATGTTAAATACCTTCTAGCGTGTTCAACACTTCCACTTGAGTAGGCTTCCATCCTTCATTGTCAATCCATTCAATACTTACCCGATATTTTTGTTCCTTATCCATTGATGTCACAACAGCAATTGCACTTTTAGCATTTCCGTTATTATTTACACGTAATACTATACTGTTGTCCTGCTCCAATTCAATTACACTGAAGATTGCCTTTAGCTTTTCCTCATAGTCAATATGTCCACTTTTGAATGTGGATACATGTTCACCTGTTTGTGCAGTTGGATACACCGGCCAATTTGGATTTGTAATTACTTCTTGTACGGCTGGATTATCGGAAGTACTTACTGTATCCTCAGTTTCTTCAGGTAATGAGTCCGCGTCATTAGATGTATCTTCATCCTCTTCTTTAACAACTTGCCCATCTTCATCTACTTGTCCATCTTCTGCTGTTTCTGATCCACCTGCAACCGAATTAGCTGGGGGCTCGTCTTGCTGTGCTTCATTATCAGGTGCTGGATCCCTAGAAATAATAAAAATCAACGTCGCAACAATTAATACAGCAACAATTGCGATCAGGTAGTTTAAGCTTTTATCCGCTTTTTGAAATTTCGACTGTTTTGCTTTTTGTTCCGCATACTGTTGTCGTGTTTGAAATCGCCGTTTACGTTCCATCCCAATCTCCTCCTATGCAAGATTATTTTAGCATTAGAAAAACAGATTGTGCACTAAAAACATACGAAAGAAAATCATTTCCAGAATTCCTTACATACCTTCCATTCATTGCCACAAAAGAAAAGCAGCTAGCGATTTCAATGCTAACTGCTAAGAAATTATTTTACTTCTAAAATAACAACTTCCATATCTCCGCCTGGTGTAGTTAATTTAACTACATCATCAACATGTTTTCCCATTAAAGCCTTTGCAATCGGTGAATCATTTGAAATTTTACCTTCCATCGGATCAGCTTCTGCAGAACCAACAATCGTGTACGACTCTTCAAAATTAGCACGTTTTCCGTTAATTAACTCATCGAATGTAACAGTTTTCCCTAGAGAAATAGAAGTTGATGAATCATCTTCTGTAATAATTACGGCATTGCGAAGCATTTGCTCGATTAACGAAATTCGTCCTTCCACAAAGCCTTGCTCTTCTTTTGCTGAATCATACTCCGAGTTTTCCGATAAGTCACCAAAGCTACGAGCTGTTTTTATACGCTCTACAACTTCCGGACGCTTAACAGTTTTAAGCGTGTTTAGTTCATCTTCTAATTTTTGCTTTCCTTCAAGTGTCATTGGATATTGTTTTTCATTTGACATTATTCCCACTCCTTAGTAATAACTTGAAAACGTTTACTTTTCTACGTTTTTCTCTTCTGTATTAGCGTTCATAAATAACAGAAAACCCGACTACTAGTTTACAGTATGTGTAAATTACTTCTTTTAGAAGAGATTTACACTGCAAATACTAGCAGCCGAATTTCATGAATACTTATTTATCAATCAATAAAGTTTCGGCATAAACTACGTCCAGATTTTATTCAAGTTCACTCGAATAACTTTCTAAAAAAATCTGTGACATTGCCATTTACTAACTTTTACATCCACCAATTAAAAATATGAGAGTTGTATAAAGTAAAATGTAAATATTGTAAATACTACATCATCATATTACAAGTTTGCATCAGTTTCAAGAATTGTTTTTATTTTCGTAACCATTAAGTCAATAGCAACGTTGTTATCTCCACCTTCTGGAATGATAACATCGGCATATCGTTTCGTTGGCTCGATAAACAGATTATGCATTGGACGAACTGCTGTTAAGTATTGTTCGATAACAGAATCAGCTGTACGACCACGCTCTTTAATATCACGCTGAATACGGCGGATAATACGTAAGTCCGAATCCGTATCAACGAATAATTTAATATCCATTAAATCGCGTAATTTTTCATCTTCCAATACTAGAATCCCTTCGACTATTATAACATCTCTTGGCTCTACATGTATTACATCGGCCGAGCGTGTATGTTGAACATAGTCATACACCGGCTTTTCTACCGGCTGATAAGACAAGAGCTCATTAATATGTTGGATTAATAACTGATTATCAAACGCAAGAGGGTGATCATAGTTTGTATTTAGACGCTCTTCAAACGTCATATGACTTTGATCTTTATAGTAATAATCCTGTTCGATTACAACTACCGAACGGTCTTTAAAAACATCATATATTGCACGTGTTACACTCGTTTTACCTGAGCATGAGCCACCTGCGATCCCGATGACAACTGGTCGCTTTGACATTTAGTTATTCTCCTTTCGCATCATATCAAAGTGCGATAATGAGCGATCTACTTTAAATTTTACAATTTGCAGTGGGTGTCGGGCAACATCAAGTTCATTGCCGTCTTCATCCCATATTTGACCAACTGTCATTTTGAATGTTTCCATATTTGGACCGAAAAATTCAACCGTATCTCCCGGTTTGAAATAGTTTCGTTGTTCCAGCGTAACCATTTGTGTTTCAGCATCATAATCCATTACAAATCCTGCGAAGTCCCATTTCATTTTATGTGAATGGAAGCCGAACATTTGCTGTTTATAACTTGGTTCACCTTCAAAGAATGATGAAGCTGTTGCACGGTTTGCACAGCGTGCTAGCTCTTCTAGCCACTCTTTTTCAAACTTGAAATTTTCCGGGTCAGCACAGTAGGCATCGATCACTTTGCGGTATACGGAAACTACAGTGGCTACATAGTGAATTGATTTCATACGGCCTTCCACTTTTAACGAATCAATGCCCAATTCAATCATATGAGGGATAGATTCAATTAACTTCAAATCTTTTGGACTCATTGCGAAAGGTGCTTCACCTTCGTTAAATAATGCCACTTCTTCACCGTCATTGTTCTCATATAAATCATAATCCCAACGACATGATTGACAGCAACCACCTCGGTTCGAGTCACGTGCCGTCATATGGTTGGAAAGCGTACAGCGTCCTGAATAGGCAATACACATTGCACCGTGCACGAATGCCTCGATTTCAATGTCTACCTCCTCTTTCATTTTGCGCATTTCTTCCCCGCCTACTTCACGTGCTAAAACTACTCGTTCTAAACCTTCGTCTTTCCAGTACTTTACAGCTTTCCAGTTCGATAAAGATTGCTGTGTCGACAAGTGGATTTCTAAACTTGGAGCTGCCTTTTTACAAGTTTCGATAATTAGTGGATCTGCAACGATAATCCCTTTAACACCGGCACCCTCGATTGCTTGTAAATATTCTTCCAGCCCGTCCATATTTTCATTATGGGCAAAAATATTTGTCGTTACGTAAATAACAGCGCCGTATTTGTTGGCGAACTCAACGCCTTCCTTCATTTCCTCGATTGTGAAGTTACCCGCATTTGAACGTAAACCGAATTCCTGACCACCGATAAATACGGCATCTGCACCGTAATGTACGGCTACTTTTAATTTTTCTAAGCTTCCTGCTGGTGCAAGCAGCTCAGGCTTTTTCGTAATGACTGTTTTTCCGTTAATTGTTTCACGGATTTTTTCGTTTTGAATTAACTGTAGCATGTTGCCTTCGTTCTCCTTCCTAGTAAACTGTTTCTTTGAAGATGAAGCCAGTATCCAGTGGGCGTAACGCTGGCTGAATTGCTTCCACTTGCTCAAAAAGGGCTGATTTAATATCGTCATATGCATCTTCGCCTTGTTCAAAGTACGTATCGATTGCTTGACGGTAAAGATTTGTCACTGTCACAACATAATCAAATGATTGGAGAACACCATCAATTTTCAATGAGTCTATTCCTGCTTCAAATAATTCATTCAGTTCTTCGATAATGCACATATCATTTGGAGAGAAAATGTGCGTACCGTTTAAATCTTCATAAATCGGGTATTTATTTTTACGTTCTTTATCATGTAAAAACATATTTTTATTTTCTTTGCGATTTTCAATTTGCATCGCTTCATCACGGTATAAGAAATAGTTCCCTAATAGTGAACGCTTTGATTGGAACATACAAGTCATTCCGTGCACTTGCACTTCAATTTCATGTTTTGTATTTTCTTTGATTTCAATGACTTCATCAACAGAAAGTTCACGGGCAAGTACAGCACGCTTACTGCCACGTTCGCCCCAATAATTCACTTGGAAGTAATTTGTTGCTGTCGTTTCAGGGTTCCAATGCAATGGAATAGTAATACCTAATTCACGTACCGCTACGATAACCGCCGGATCACCAAAGATTAGTGCATCAACACCAATACGTTGCATTTCTTTTAAATATTCATCCAGTGCATCTAAACGGTCATTATGAAATAAAGCATTGACAGCTACATACACTTTTTTATCTGCAGCATGGATTAATTTCGTAGCTTCTTCCACTTGTGCTACTGTAAATTCTCCAGCCAATCGCAGACCAAATTTCTGTTCACCAATAACGAAAGCATCTGCTCCTGCATCAAGTAATGCAGCCACATGCTCTACGGATTGGGGAGTAAGTAATAATTCTGGTTTATTCACTCTAATCACCTCTTCAAACAAATTAACAATCCATCACCGACTGGGAAAAATGCGCTCGTATAATCCGGGTGCGCCATAATCCAATCTGAGAATGTTTTTAAATTACGAATCATTGTTCTTTTTCTTCTAGGCACTTCTTTTATATCTAAATTCGAAAGCCCATGCATGTACATATTATCGATATATAATACCCCACCTGATGGAACAAGTGGCGCGTATTTTTCGAAAAACTTCATGTACTGACCTTTTGCCGCATCAATAAAAACAGCATCAAAAGTAGTAGGAAGCATTCCCATTTCTACCTCTAACGCATCGCCTTCAATTATTTGTATACGGCTTGCCGCATCTGACCTTGCAATGAACTCTTTAGCATATTGAACGCGTGATTCATCCCGTTCAATTGTCACAATCTGACAATCGGGCAATGCCTTTGCCATTCGCAGTGCAGAATAGCCAATGGCCGTACCAATTTCCAAAATAGCTTTCGGTTTTTGAATACGCAATATTTGATTCAATGATTCAATTCCGGCAAGCTGCATAATTGGGACATGATGTTGTTTTGCGAAGTTTTCCATTTCTACTAATAACTCATCACGCTCAGAAATGAAGGAAGCAATATAAGCGTCTGATAATTCCATTCTTCATTCTCCCTTTACCTGGTTGTTTACGCATATCTTATATCCATAAGAAAAAAGACGAAACGAAGATGTTTGCGCCTACAAAATTGTTATATAAGGACAAAAAATCACAACTTATAATAGCATGAAAAGAAAAGGAATGCGAATAATCTTTACTAAAATCCATCTTTAGACGGATTTTAAAAGCTATCCGATTCCTTTAATTCTAATTATCGCAAATATTTCTCAATGTTTGCCAAATGCTCATCATATGATTTTGCGAAGTGATTCGTACCTTCTTTATCAGCCAGGAAATATAAATAATCGGTTTGTGAAGGATTTAAAGCCGCTTCTATCGACGTTTTCCCCGCTCCTGCTATCGGTCCAGGAGGCAATCCTACATTCTGATACGTATTATATGGGTTGTCTACTTCTAAATCTTCATACAACACGCGATCCTTATGTGAGCCTAAAGCATATAAAACAGTCGGATCGGTTTGTAATGGCATATCAATATCCATACGGTTATAAAATACACTAGCAATTGTTTCACGGTCAGTTTGCGCTGTTGCCTCTTCTTCAAGTAATGAAGCAAAAGTCAACAATTCGTGCACTGTCATTTCACGTTCTTCCAAAATCGGTGTATATTCCGAAACAATTGTGTTCATCGAAGTGAGCATTGTCTTTACAATCTCTTCAATGGATGGATTTTCTTCATAAAACGGATATGTTGCAGGATATAAATAACCTTCCAATGCATGGCGAATATTTTCATTTAAAATATTCTCGGTTAATAAATCTGGATATTCAGTCATTAACTGCTCTACATAAGCAACGTCCGTGACTTTTTTCATGAAATCTTCTGCTTTGTGAGAGGTATTTTTCTGTATGACGCTTGCAACCTGCTCAAGTGTCAATCCTTCTGGAATCGTCATTGTAAATGCCGGCTCTCGATATACTCGGCCCGTTTTCAAGCTTTCAATAATTTCATCCAATGTCATTGATTGTGTTAAAGAATAGTCACCAGCCTGGAATGCAGATTCATTTTTAAATTTTGTATAATATTTAAAAATCCTCGCATCTTTAATGATTCCCTTGTCTTCCAGAATGCTTGAAATCAAAGTAATCCCGGAACCCATTGGAATTTCAACTTCAATTTGCTTATTTGATTCTGGATCCATTGGTTCTAATGCGGATGTAACATAGTTATAACCTGAGTATCCTGCAATCGCGATAATGATGAGAACGACAAGTGCGATGATTCCTACTATTTTTCGCACAGTTTTAACTTCTCCTTTACGCTCATTCATCTTATTGAACATTTCCTTTTTTGAATTTTCATCTAGCACGGGAGCCCCCCCTTTTTCTCTTTCATATGATACATAAATTTTACTTCCGATACAATAATGAACAATGAATGTTGCATGTTTTGTATTTTATTAGCGACGTTTTAAAGAGAAAAATGTTCTTTTTCCAAATATATTAAGAAACCTCACAGCACTATAAAAAAACCTAACTAACGAATAACGTCAGTTAGGTTTTGGACTAATTTTGTGATAATGAGTTTAAAACTTGCTCGACCATTGCCCACTCAGCATCGGTTTCGATTGGTAAAAGATCTTCTACTTCACCATTTTCACCAGGAATGTACGCAGAAGCGAATACTTCTTCTAGCTGTGGTTCACCGTCTTCTAAAGTAGCGTAAAATAAATAATTTTTCCCGCCATTTTCAAAACGATGTAAAATTTGGCACATAATTTCTTCATCGTTATCATTCGTAATTGTGAAGTAATTTGTTTGATCTGCACCAAACTCAGCCATTACGGTATTCATTACTTCTTCTACCATTGCCCATTCTTCTTCTGTTTCAATATCAGAGAAGCCGCCCATCTCGCCATTTTCATCCAAAACATAACGCAATGCTGAAATACCAGCCTCTTCATCACCAACTAGCGTAAACAGTACATAAGAATGTTCATCTGAATCAAAATTGAATATGACGCGGCATTGTTGCTCCCCGCCATCTTCTGTTTGTAAAATAAAAATATTTTCTTCCATTAAATTTCCTCCTAAATAATAAAACAGAGAAGGCTCGTCACCCACTCTGTTTTTTTATAATATCGAATGAATTATTCTTCTTCGCCTAATTCGTCTTCAATTTGGTTTAATACTTCTTCGATTAAATCCCATTCTGCTTCAGTTTCGATAGGCGTTAATTCGCCATCTTCACCATTTTCAGCAGGTACGAATGCAGATGCAAAGATTTCTACTGCTCCATCTTCATCTTCTTCTGCACCTACTAAAGAATATAACACGTATGATTTACCGAATTCTTCCGAATCAAAAGTGTGTAAAATTTCGCAAAGTTGTTCATTGCCGTTTTCATCGACTACAGTAATATTGTTTTGTTGTTCTGACATGAAAGTCACCTCTTCATTAAATTTAAGTATTGCCGGTTGTTGCTTCGTATATTATACATAAAGCCATTGCATTTAAATACAAATAAGCCCTAACAAAAGCAACATTGTTAGAAAAGCTCAAACTAATTGCCTTGATTGAATAGAGCGTTTAGTTTTTACTGTCTAAATAACCTTGTAAAATCATGACCGCAGCCATTTTATCAATTACTTGCTTGCGTTTTTTTCGGCTAACATCCGCTTCAATAAGCATGCGTTCAGCAGCCATCGTCGTCATACGCTCATCCCACAGTTTGACAGGAAAACCGAAAGTATCTTCCAATAACTTTTTATAGTTCTCAGAAGCTTCCCCACGCGGACCGATAGTATTATTCATGTTTTTTGGATAACCCACAACGAATTCAGTAACATTGTGTGCCTTTACAAGTTCGTTAATACGTTCAATCCCAAACTTGCCTGCTGCTTCATCAATTTTTATTGTTTCGATTCCTTGCGCTGTCCAACCGAACGCATCACTAATTGCTACGCCGACTGTTTTCGAGCCGACGTCTAAACCCATAATCTTCATTTTTCTGCCTCAGCATTCCTTCTAATATAAAACTTCACGAGCTCCTCTAAAATTTCATCGCGCTCCAGCTTGCGGATTAAATTACGTGCGTCCTGGTGGCGAGGGATGTATGCCGGGTCACCAGATAATAAATACCCTACAATTTGGTTTGTTGGATTATACCCTTTTTCCTCTAAAGCCGTATACACCTTCAGCATCACTTGCTTTACTTCTTGTTCCATAGATTCCTCTGGAAAACTAAATTTCATCGTTTTATCGAAAGAACTCAAGACCAGCACCTCGCTTTCAGCAATAAAGAGATGGAGCATAGAAGCCCATCTCCATTTTTATCATTATAACTTATTCCCGCAAGCACTTCAAATATGCTAGTAGTAAATTTTAGATGTTTAGAAAGATTTTACTTTTTCATAGACTCCATTTAACGCTTCTTCTAGTTTTGAAGCATCTTTAGCACCAGCCATAGCCATATCAGGACGACCGCCGCCTTTACCGCCACATGCTTCAGCAACAACCTTTACAATGTTACCGGCATGGTAGTTACCACCTACGATATCTTTCGTTACACCTGCGCATAGCATTACTTTATCGCCATCTACTGCACCTAGTACAATAACAGCTGCCTGCATTTTTTCTTTTAAGTCATCCATCATTTGACGCAATTGATTATTATCTTTTGCATCCACTTTTGTTGCAAGTACTGTTACGTCACCGATTTTTTGTGCTGCATCCAATACTGCCCCCGCTTGAGCATTTGCAATTTTTTGTGATAATGATTCATTTTCACGTTGTAATTGTTTATAGTCTGCCTGTAGACCTGCTACACGTGTTGAAACATCTTTTGGATTTGCTTTTAATAGAGCTGCTGCTTCATTTAAAATAGCTTCTTCTTCTTTGATTGCTTCATACGCCGCTTTACCTGTTACAGCTTCGATTCGACGAGTACCTGCACCGATACCACCTTCTGAAACAATTTTGAAGATACCAATTTCTGAAGAACGGCTTACATGCAGTCCACCGCATAGCTCAATCGAATAATCTGAAACAGCTACTACGCGTACAACATCACCATATTTTTCACCGAATAGAGCCATTGCGCCCATTGCTTTTGCAGAATCGATATCCATCTCCTGAATTACAACTTCGATGTCTTCCCAAATTTTTTCATTTACTGCACGCTCTACTTGTGCAAGTTCCTCTTTTGTTGCTGCACCGAAGTGAGAGAAGTCGAAACGTAAACGGTCAGGTCCAACGTAAGAGCCTGCTTGTGCTACATGGTCACCTAATACATCCTTTAAGGCACGGTGCATTAAGTGTGTTGCTGTATGGTTTTTAAGGATTAATTTACGTTTTGATTCATCTACTTTCGCAGTAGCCTCATCCCCAACATTCATTTCACCTGATTCCACTACAACAGTGTGTAATGGTTGACCATTTGGCGCCTTTTGAACATCTTTAACAATGGCAGTGAATCCGTCTGCTTCAATAACTCCAGTATCAGCAATTTGACCACCCATTTCAGCATAGAATGGTGTTTCAGAAAGAATAATTAATGCCTCTTCACCTTCATTAGCCGTTGTCGTTTCTTGACCATTTACAACAATCGCAGCAATTTTTGCTGAAGCTTCTAATGCATCATAAATAAATGTTGATTGCTGTTTTAAGTTTGAAAGCACTTCGTTTTGCACTTGCATAGAATCAACATCTGCACGCGCGTTACGAGCTCGATTACGTTGTTGTTCCATAGAAGCTTCGAAACCATCATGATCAACTGTCATGCCAACTTCTTCTGCATATTCTTCCGTTAATTCGATTGGGAAACCGAATGTATCGTAAAGACGGAATGCATCCGGTCCAGGAATTACAGTTTCACCTTTTGCTTTTTGACTCTCAACTACTTCGTTAAAGATTGCAAGTCCTCCATCAAGTGTTTCATGGAAGCGAACTTCTTCGTTTTTAATAACACGTTGAATAAATGCTTCCTTTTCTTTTACTTGTGGATAGAAATCTTGCATAATCTCCCCTACAGTCGGAACTAATTCAAACATAAACGGCTTTTCAATACCGATTTTTTTCGCGTAACGAACTGCTCTACGTAATAAACGACGTAATACATAGCCTCGTCCTTCGTTTGATGGCAATGCTCCGTCACCAATTGCAAATGCTACTGTACGGATATGGTCAGCAATTACTTTGAACGGTGTATTAATATCTTCTGCTGAACCGAAGATTTCTTTTAAGTCTACTTCGTGCGGGCGTTTGTATGAACGGTTAGCAAAGCTTTCAGTTTTTTCAATGATTGGCATGAATAGATCTGTATCAAAGTTCGTTGGTACATTTTGTACAACAGAAACTATACGCTCCAGACCCATACCTGTATCAATATTTTGCTTCGGCAGTGGCGTATATGTTCCATCAGGATTGTGATTGAATTGAGAAAACACTAAATTCCACACTTCTAAATATCGCTCATTTTCCCCACCTGTATACATTTCTTCTGGAGGTGCCCCAAAACCATATGCTTCACCACGGTCATAGAAGATTTCTGAGTTCGGACCAGATGGACCTTCTCCGATATCCCAGAAGTTTCCTTCCAAACGAATTAAACGCTCTTTCGGAATACCGATTTCGTTGTGCCATACATCATAAGCTTCTTGGTCTTCCGGGTGAATAGTTACTGATAACTTTTCCGGATCAAAGCCCATCCATTTTTCGTCCGTTAAAAATTCCCAAGCGTAATGAATTGATTCTTTTTTAAAGTAATCCCCGATTGAGAAATTCCCCAGCATTTCAAAGAAAGTATGGTGACGTGCTGTTTTCCCTACATTCTCGATATCATTTGTACGAATAGATTTTTGTGCATTTGTAATACGTGGGTTATCCGGAATAATACGTCCGTCAAAATATGGCTTTAATGTCGCAACTCCCGAGTTGATCCATAAAAGTGATGGGTCATTAATTGGCACTAATGGTGCGGATGGTTCAATATGATGTCCTTTTTCTTTAAAAAAATCAAGATATAGACGACGAATTTCAGAACCTGTCATTGTTTTTGTAGTCATAATTATATCCTCCTGTAATGTTTTTGAAGTACGATGAATTGGGCACAAAAAAAGCCTTCATCCCGGTAAAGGGACGAAGACTGTTATCTCGTGGTACCACCCTAATTTATAATGCATAAAGCATTATATCTCAAGTGCTTATAACGTAAGCATACGGCAGGTATTAGCTGCACTCTGGAGTAGCTTTCCGTAATTTTCGCGGAGATTTTTTCAGCCAAGAAATCTCTTTCTGCTCACGAAGTCCAATACGTACTTGTTCCATCATCGTTTTCATTAATATATGTTCTTCATTATAGAAAATTGACTACGTGCTGTCAATCCGCATTCCTTAATAATTAAAACGATTTTTCGTCAATAGTATCAATACAATAGCTGGTCCTGTACAAATAACCATTCCTAAAAATGCCAAACTAGGTTCAACTTCATACAGAGCTCCACCTAAAAGCGTTAAGATCGCAGCACTTAAACTCATTGCAAGCGCAGAATAAATCCCCTGTGCATTCGGGATTTGTTCTTTCGGTAATGCTTGAGATATGTAGCGGATGAATGCGTAATGCGCCATTGCAAATGACAGTGCGTGAAGTGCCTGAGACACAATAAACATAGGCATATTTGGAAAAGCATATATCATAATCCAACGTACAGTTGAACCAACCGCTGCCAATAACATTAACGATGATGGCTTCCACTTCGTTAAGAACGTATCTGCTTTTAAAAAGTAAATAATCTCAAATAACACTGCGACATTCAATATCATTCCGATATAAAAGGGGTTTACGTTTAACTCCTGTAAATATATATAGCCATAATTATAGTAAGAGGCATGTGCCCCTTGAAGTAAGATCACTACAAATAATACGACAATAAAACTTTTTACATCAAATAGCCCTTTCATCGATAATGCTTTTCCAGTTTCCTTTGAAGGAGCTAAGCTCAAAACATTTGGGGCGGGCATTAGTTGAATTGCTAATAATGCAGTTAAACCGAAAATCATCGCCCATAAAATCATTTGTTCGCCGTACATTCCTGTAATCATACTAATAATTAATACAGCAACTACATAGCCAAATGAACCTAGTGAACGTGCCTTACCATAATGAATTCCACCTTGCTGCATTAATGTCGCTGCGCTGCTTTCCACTGCAGGTAATAATGCAGGATACAATGCACTAAAAAGCATCGTCATGATGAATAAGCCTACAAAAGAATCGATAGGTACATAAAGTAGTGCGGTTACTAAAGATGCCACTGTGAAGAATATAAGTACATTTTTATTGCTCATTATTTTTGAGACATACGGGAAAATAAGGATTGTCGAGATTGCTCGTGCAACTAAACCAAACCCCATAATAATACTCGCATCTGAAACGGTTAAACCTTTGTCATTAATAAGCCAGCCTGTCCAATAAGGTAAAAATATACCCCACGTAATAAAGAACATAAAAAAATTCTTTGCCAGCCAACGCTGATTGTTCATAATAATATAGCCTTCTTCCATTCTTATAATGTTGAATAATAGCACGACAATTTGTACAATAATGTGAGATATCTCATATTTTATATTAAGGAGTTGCTTTATAATTTGAGAAAGTTATCACTAGAAGAAAGTAAACCTTATATTGAGCAATACCCTATTTCTCAATATTTTTCATTTGATATTAATCCTTTTATACAAGTTTATGAATTTGATAAAGGGGAGTATATTTTTCATGAGCATTCTTTTCCCGACTATTTGTATTACATGATTGAAGGAAAAGCAAAATTATATGTTACACATAAAAACGGGAAAATTTCTCTAATTGATTTTATAACATCTCCTACATTTATGGGAGAAATGGAATTATTAAATGCAGAACGTTACTCAAAAGGCATCCAGACCGTTACAACATCCATTTGTTTTGCAATTTCCATCCGTGAAGTGAAAGAAAAATTATTAGCTGATCCGGTATTTTTAAAAATGCTCTGTCTTTTTTTAAGTCAAAAAACTATGGATATGACAGCCAAATATACTCAAAACCAGGCTTATCCATTAGAAAATAGACTGGCATCATTCATTTTACTATCGTCTGATAAACAATTCTATAAAGAAAAACATACAGAGGTATGCGAATATTTAGGGGTATCATACCGACATTTATTATTTGTTCTGGCACAATTTTGCGAAGAAGGATACTTAACGAAGAAAGATCGGGGTTATGTCCTAACAAATCGACAAGTACTAGAAAAGCTTGCTAGCGAAATTACTTACTAAAAAAAGACTGCGCTAAACTAAGTTTTAGCACAGTCTCCTATATAATAATTTCTTATTTAAATAAACATACCTGCAATAGCAGCTGATAATAGAGATGCTAACGTACCTGCAGCAACTGCCTTAACCGCAAGTTTTGCAATCATACTACGTTTTTCAGGAGCCATACCGCCAAGACCACCAATTAAGATACCCATTGAGCTTAAATTAGCAAATCCGCATAGCGCAAATGAAATGATAATAGCTGTCTTATCCGAAAATTCACCAATCACAGGACCGAAGTTAGAATACGCTACAAATTCATTTAAAATTAATTTTTGACCAATAAATGAACCGGCGCGAACTGCTTCATCCCATGGTACACCAATTAAAAATGCTAATGGAGCAAATACATATCCTAAAATACCTTCAAGTGTTACGTTATCTAAGGCTGTCCATCCTGTAAAGTTACCTATCCAGCCAGTTACGCCACCTAAAATACCATTCAGCAATGCGATTAATGCGATGAAACTTAGTAACATTGCACCAACGTTTACTGCTAATTTTAAACCGTCAGATGCCCCGGATGCAGCAGCATCAATAACGTTTGTCGCTTCAGAATTACGTTCTAGTTTGAAATCTGCTTCATCGATTTCTTCTGTTTCAGGAATCATTAGCTTTGCCATAACCAAACCTGCTGGAGCGGCCATGAAACTTGCAGCCAATAAGTATTCAAGAGGCACACCTAATAAAGAATACCCGATTAATACAGAACCTGATACCGATGCAAGACCACCAGTCATAACAGCGAACATTTGTGACTTTGTCATTTTATTTAAAAATGGACGAATTACAAGCGGTGCTTCTGTTTGACCAACGAAAATATTAGCAGCAGCATTCACCGACTCTGCTTTTGTTGTTCCTAACACTTTTGATAAAAAGCCACCGATAATTTTAATGATAAATTGCATAATCCCTAGATAGTAAAGAACAGAGATTAAAGAAGAGAAGAAAATAATAATCGTTAATACACTCATTGCAAAAACAAATCCAACATTATTCGGATCTGCTAATCCGCCAAATACGAAGGAAATCCCTTCATTTGCATAACTTATTAACTTTTGTACCCCTTCAGAAAGTTGCATTAATCTTTCACGGCCATATGACCACTTTAATACGATAAATGCGAAAATTAGTTGTACAATTAAACCTGATATAATAATTCTCCACTGAATTGCTTTACGGTTATTTGACAATGCTATAGCAATCGCTACGATTCCAACAATACCTATGATTCCCCAAACGAAATCCATGTTTGCGCACCTTCTCCTTTAATTTTGTAAACCTTTTCATTTTACATTATTTGACATCAAACTTCGGACATCATATACGTTTTTATTATACTAACATAATCACATACATATTATTAATTAATAGTTTCTTTAAAAACTTCTGACATTTATATTTTGCGACTTTAATGTTTAAAAGTGTCATGTCATAATTCCCTTAACTTTTTATTATATTTTAAAAACATTTCCCTTTTTCGATGAAGATAAACAATCCACATATTATAAAGTATTTTGAAGTCAAACAAACTTTAATACAACAAAAAACCAGCTATTTTCATTCAGAAATGAAAAAAATAGCTGGTTTTATTATTCATTAAAATCATATGGAGAAATGTCATTCATGCCTATTAATGGATGAATATACGGTGCAGTTTCCACTGTTAAATGATTCGGTAATGATTCTCCGATTTTATGTGAGGAGGTAGTATTTAGTAGACCTAACTGTTCAGAAGATGTTTTTGATTGTTTTTTTTCACTAATTCCTTCTGTTTTTACCTCTTTTTCCGGTATTTCATTTACTTCCTGTATTTCTGTAATTTCAGGATCAAGTCGAGCCTTTAATGTTGTTAGTCGTGTTAAATCATCATTTTTGGCTAAGCCATTCGCTAATACATCCGGCTCGCCGCATAATATTAAGAAGTTTTTTGCGCGTGTTATTCCGGTATACAGTAAATTTCTACGTAGCATTTTAGAGTAGCTGCGTACTACCGGCATAATAACCGTTTGAAATTCCGAGCCTTGGGATTTATGAATTGAACAGCAATATGCCAATGTTATTTGATTTAAATCAGCACGTTGATAGGTCACTTCAATCCCATCATAACTTACGATTAATAAATCCTGCTTTTCTACTGTTTCCTTTGCTCGAATAATGGAAATCACTTCACCCATGTCACCATTAAATACATTATTATCCGGCTGATTCACTAGCTGCAGTACTTTGTCCCCGATACGGTAAATCGTATCACCGAAAACAAGTTCTTTTCTTGTCCCATCATTCGGATTGACAAGCTGCTGAATTTCTTTATTTAAATTATCGATGCCTGCAGGACCTTTGTACATCGGCGCTAAAACTTGAATATCTCGAATTGCCTGACCTTTTGCAAGCGCACCTTTTACAACTTGTGTGACAACGCTCGTTACTTGTCCGGCTCCTGCCTGAATAAACGAGCGGTCCGTTGTTTTTGTAGTCAATGAATCCGGAACTTTGCCCTTTTTAATTTGATGGGCCATCTCGATAATTGTAGATCCTTCCGCCTGACGGTAAATATCCGTTAATTCGACGGTCGGAATTTGCTTAGATGCAAGCAAATCCTTTAATACTTGTCCAGGACCTACAGGCGGTAACTGATCCTGATCTCCTACAAATACTACCTGTACATCTTCATGAAGCGCTTTAAGCAACTGATGGGCAAGCCACGTGTCTACCATTGACATCTCATCGATAATGATAAGACGACCGACAACTTCACGCTCCGTTTCCTCATCCTTTTCCTGACCATTAAATCCTAATAAGCGGTGAATCGTCATCGCTGGTAAACCTGTTGATTCGGCTAACCTTTTTGCTGCCCGACCAGTTGGTGCTGCCAGGACAATAGGAAACGGCTCTTCTTTTTCCGCATAAGTTTTTGGATTCAATGATAATCCATGAAGTTCTGCATAAACTTCGACTAAACCACGCACAACGGTCGTTTTCCCTGTACCTGGACCACCTGTTAAAATCATAACGGCAGAGTTAAGAGCGGTTTCAATAGCGAGTGCTTGCGTAGGTGCATATGTCACATCATACTGTTCTTCAATATCACCAATTGCTTTACGAATTTCATCACGCGAAAAATTCTCTGCTTTTTTATTTTTTTCTTTGAGCTCATTTATCTTGCTGGCAATGCCGACTTCACTAAAATACAGAGAAGGTAAATACATACGGGTTTCTTCACCACAAATTTTTGACTCTTCCCGCATATCAATCGCTGCCTTCGAAATTGCTTCGTATGGAATTTCAATACGCTGACTTTGCTCAAGCATTTCTTTAACCATTGGAAGAACCATTTCTGCATCCAAGTAGACATGACCTTCTGATAATGCTGCATTTGTCAGTACATGAAATATAGCCGCTTTTATACGGTCCGGGTGATTTCCCGTTATCCCTAGCTTCGCACCAAGTTCATCGGCACGAATAAAACCGACCCCTTCTACTTCTTCAATAAGCCGGTAAGGATTTTCTGTTAATAAACTTAAGGTTTCTTCCCGATAGGCCTGATATATTTTCATACCAAGCTGTGGTCCAAATCCCCACTCATTGAGGCGAACCATTACCCTCTCTAACCCTAAATTTTCTTCGATTGTTTGACGAATGAGCAACTTCTTTTCAGCAGATAAACGAGGAACCGCATCAAGTGCATATGGATCTTCTAATATTTTGGTTAACGCATCCATACCCAACTTTTCAACAATTATTTCTGCCGTTTTCCGGCCTACCCCTGAAAATAAGTCGCTTGATAAATAATGGACAATACCTTGCTCTGTTGTCGGTACTTCTTTTTCAAATGTTTCAATTTGAAATTGCATCCCGTATTTCGGATGACTTTTCATTTGTCCGGTGAATCGATAAAGTTCATCGTCTACTAACTTCGGAAAATAGCCTACGACAATAATTTCTTTCTCATCATACTGAAGGTTTGTTTCTTGTATTTTGACACGAACAATGGAGTACATATTCGTTGTATTATGAAAAATTGTTACAATAGGTCGACCTAAAATAAATAGCTTATTTATGTCAAACAAATTTAGATTTTCCGCCATTTTCATGCCACGCTTTCTAATAATTGTATGCTCATTTTATCATACACGCAGCGCCCTGTCTTACTATATAACGCATGACTTGTTGCGTCTGATTTTTCTATTAATTTGGCACACTAAAATGTTATGATAGGAATAGATTTCAAGAGAAAGTAGTGAAGAACATGAACTTTAGACCTTGTATTGATTTACATGACGGGAAAGTTAAGCAAATTGTCGGGAGTACGCTTGGATATGATAATAAAGAAGTCATTGAAAATTTCACATCGGATCAAGATGCCTCGTATTTCGCTTCATTATTCCAGCAAAATAAACTAACAGGCGGACATGTTATTATGCTTGGTCCTGGGAATGAGGAAGCAGCAATTCGTGCATTACATGCATATCCAAATGGACTGCAAATTGGTGGCGGCATTACTGCAGAGAATGCACAAAAATATATCGAATCCGGTGCATCACATGTCATTGTCACTTCATATATTTTTCACGATGGATTGCTTGATCTAAATCGATTGGAAAACTTAGTTGAAAAAATCGGGAAAGAACATCTTGTCATTGATTTAAGCTGCCGCAAGCGCGATGATAAATGGTATGTAGTAACAGATAAATGGACAAAATTCAGTGATTTTGAAGTAAATGCACAATCGATAAAAGACATTGAAGCATATTGCGATGAGCTGCTTATTCACGCAGTGGATGTTGAAGGAAAACGCGGAGGCATGCAGGAAGAATTAGTACGTGATTTGGCTGAATGGACAACGATTCCAACAACATATGCTGGAGGAGTTCGTTCGCTTGATGATTTAAAAAAGTTTGAAGCCATTTCAAACGGTAAATTACATGTAACGATCGGGAGTGCACTGTCCATATTCGGTGGGGATTTGGATTTCCAAACAGTTGTTAATTACTGCGAAGGCATAAGTGAATGACGTCATAAGACTATGAAATAACGTGAAGAAAAGGCTGTTATAGGAAGTTGTTTACTTTCCCAAAACAGCCTTTATTTTATATATTGGACATGAGTCGTTTCGCAATCATTTGAAATTCTTCCGGACCGATTCCCGGAGCAAATTCTTCCGGTAATTCGTCTAAATCCGGCATTTTTGCACCCTTTGGCATTCCTTCCTCTACAATGAGGGGAGCATTCGTCCATGGATGTGGTCCTTTCCAAATTTTATTGATATCCTGATAATCTCCTACGTAATTCCACGTAAACAGTACATTTCCATATCCTCGATCTTCATACTTCCGCGCATGATCAAATACATGATTATCAAGGCTAGGTATCGGAAGCATCTTCGTTACATCCAATCCTGTTGCCATCTCAATTGCTTTTGCATAAGCAACAACATGTGTTCCGCCGCGTACTAATAAATAGCCGATCATTTCACGTGCTGTTGGATGATCAGTCATTTCATATACACGCATTTTATGAGTACGTGCTCCACATTCCAAAAAGAAATTATGCAGTAAATCAAGCACTAAATTTCCACTTGAAAATACATATTCGCCATTCCATGGTTTCCCCATCGAATCTACAGGTAAAGATGTTTGTGCAGATGCAATAAAACTTTGTGTATTGCGCATATTTTTAGCGTTCATCATCGGAGCAAGATTCGGGTTTCCGGAAAACGTTGTATCTTTGCTTAATAAATTGATGGTAGTGGCAACGAGTTCAACATGTCCAAACTCTTCTGCTGTAATACTCGCAACTAAGTCATAAAAAGGCTTTAGTTTTTTCTTTCCTCGGAAGTTGAACGACTGATACATATAGTTATTGAGAGTCGACATCTCCCCGAATTTCCCGCCTAACAGTTCTTGTACAGCACTCGCTGCATTTGCATCACCATATTCAACTTGTGGTAAATCAATTGCTAAACGATTAACGCGTTGAAACAATAAAGCACCCCCTAATTGTCATAGTAAGCTTATGACAATTAGGGGGTGCATAGACCAAATCATACTTTATTTTTTCAAAAACGGCATAATCGATACAATTTTATCAATCCGAATATAAAACGGTGTTTGGCAAACATCAAGCACAATATAATCTGGACAGATAGCTGCTAGAACTCCTTGTTGAACTCGATTCCCATCTTGTTGTACCGCAACCATTTGACCTAAATAATTTTGAATTGCTTCCAACCAATAAGCGTTAGGAAAAGTACTCATTTGAACCAAAAAATCACTCCTTTGTATGCATACTGTACAATATGCTTTCAAGGAGTGATGCGTTCATTGATTATTTAGCTTTCGACTCAATAGTAATTGTAACTGGTCCGTCATTAATAAGTGCTACATCCATCATTGCACCGAAAACGCCTGTTTCAACATGTAAGCCATGTGCTTTTAATTGTTCATTAAAAGCATTCCATAAAGGCTCAGCCTGCTCTGGTCTTGCTGCTTCCACGAAGCTCGGTCGTTTTCCTTTACGTGTATCAGCATATAAAGTAAATTGGGAAATGGATAAAATGTCGCCGCCAACTTCCAGTATAGAACGATTCATTTTCCCTTCATCATCTTCCCAAATGCGCAAATCAGTAATCTTTTTTGCCACATAGGCAATATCCTCTTCTGTATCGCTATGTGTAATGCCGACTAACAGCACGTAACCTTTATCAATGGCACCAGTTTTCTGTCCGTCCACTGTTACCGAAGCCTGTTTTGAACGTTGTAGTATTACTCGCATAACATAACCTCTATCTATAAATTAATTAATGACACGTTGTACCGAATAAATATCCGGAAGCTGCTTTATTTTCTCCACTACTCGATGAAGCCCTGAAATATTTGTAATCGCTATTGTTAAATGGATCGTAGCAATCTTTTCACGATCAGCTCTACCTGTAACTGCTAAAATATTTGTTTTCGCTTCACTTACTGCGTGCATCACATCATTTAATATACCAGGACGATCAAACGCAGAAATCTCGATATCTACCGGATAATCTTTGCGTATTTGTGTACCATCATTTTCCCATTCCACTTCAATAAGACGTTCTAAGTTGCCATCTTCCTGAATATTAGGACAATCAGCTCGGTGTACCGATACACCTCGACCTTTTGTAATAAACCCGACAATATCATCACCCGGTACCGGCGTACAACAGCGTGAAAGACGAATTAATAAATTATCAATCCCTTTAACAATAACACCAGATTCAGTACGTTTTTTAGGTGTAGGATTGTTCATGCTTTTAACGATTTTTTCGAGCGCTTCTTCCTGTTCACGCTCTTTTCGCATCTTCTCAGCTAATCGGTTGACGATTTGTTGGGCTGTAATCCCGCCGACACCAACAGCTGCATATAAATCATCTTCATGTGTATAGTTAAATTTATCAATAACGCGTTTAATATTTTCTGGAGTTAAAACTACCTTCATATCAAACTCTTGTGCTTTTATTTCTTTATCTACAAGCTCTTTACCTTTAATTACACTTTCTTCACGCACATGCTTTTTGAAAAACTGTTTTATTTTATTTTTTGCTTGGGAACTTTGGGCAATTTTAATCCAGTCACGGCTTGGCCCAAATGATTGCTTTGAAGTTAAAACTTCCACAATATCCCCTGTTTTTAATGGAGTATCAAGAGGCACCATTTTGCCGTTAACTTTTGCACCGATAGTTTTATTTCCGACTTCAGAATGGACACGATACGCAAAATCGATTGGGACAGAGCCCGCCGGAAGTTCGATAACATCCCCTAATGGCGAGAATACATAAACCATATCTGAAAATAAATCGAATTTTAATGATTCCATAAATTCTGCCGCATTTGATGATTCGTTTTGGAATTCCAGGATTTCGCGGAACCACGTTAATTTTTGGTCTATATTTTCCTTACTTCGCTCGACTGTTTTGCCTTCTTTGTATGCCCAATGTGCGGCGATACCAAATTCAGCAATTTTATGCATTTCCTTCGTACGAATCTGAACTTCCAATGGATCACCATATGGACCAATGACCGTTGTATGCAAAGATTGATATAAGTTTTGCTTTGGCATCGCAATATAATCTTTAAATCGGCCAGGCATTGGCTTCCATAATGTATGGATAATACCAATAACTGCATAACAGTCTTTAATACTATCGACTAAAATTCTTACAGCCAATAAATCATAAATTTCATTGAATTGCTTCTTTTGAAGAACCATTTTCCGATAGATGCTATATAAATGTTTTGGACGACCATAAACATCCGCCTCAATTTCAACTTCCTGAAGTTGCGAATTAATTTCATCCATTACATTGTCTAAATAGGCTTCACGCTCATCACGCTTTTTCTTCATCAAACTAACAATCCGGTAATATTGCTGGGGATTTAAATAGCGTAATGCCGTATCTTCCAGCTCCCACTTCACTTTCGAAATTCCTAAACGGTGCGCTAAAGGAGCAAAAATTTCCAGTGTTTCCTGTGAAATGCGACGTTGTTTTTCAGCCGGCAAATGTTTCAATGTTCGCATATTGTGTAAACGGTCTGCCAGTTTAATTAAAATGACACGGATATCCTGAGCCATAGCGACAAACATTTTTCGATGGTTTTCTGCCTGCTGCTCTTCTTTTGACATGTATTTAATTTTCCCAAGCTTCGTTACACCATCAACAAGCTTGGCAACTTCTTCACTAAATTCATTCACTAAATCTTCACGTGTTACTTCTGTATCTTCTACGACATCATGTAAAAATCCAGCGGATACTGTTTCAGGATCCATTTGCAGTTCTGCCAAAATACCTGCTACTTGTACTGGGTGAATAATATATGGTTCTCCAGAGCTCCGGAACTGCTCTTTATGGGCTTCTTTTGCTACCTCATATGCTTTTACAACAAAGGTAACATGTTCTTCGTTCATATAAGATTTGACGAGCTCGAAAACATCTTCGGGCGCCAATATTTGTTCTTTCGCCATCATTAGTCCACCTGTTCTTTTAATTTTCGCAATAAGTATAACTTCAATTGTATAAAAGATAGCTACTAAATGTAAAGACACGCGGTCATTTAGTTTTGCAGAAAGTCGAAATTTGTAGAATTATTGAACAGCTAATAGCAATTAATTTCATTGAAAAAAAAACTATCTCACATAAACATGCGAGATAGTTCGATAATAAATTAATATTGAATTAATGTTTTAATCGGAACAGATCCGATTTTGTTACGGCCATTTAATTCTGTAAGCTCAATAATAAATGCAGCGCCTACAACCTCGCCGCCTAATTGCTCAATTAAGCGTACAGTTGCTTCTACTGTACCACCTGTTGCAAGTAAATCATCACAGATTAAAACCTTTTGACCTGGTTTAACAGCATCGTTATGCATTGTTAACGTATCTGTGCCGTATTCCAAACCGTAATCTGCAGAAATGACTTCACGAGGTAATTTACCTGGTTTACGTACTGGTGCAAAACCGATTTCTAAAGCATAAGCTACCGGACAACCGATAATAAATCCGCGCGCTTCTGGACCAACAATAATTTCTGCGCCAACTTCTTTTGCATATTTAACAATTTCATCAGTTGCATATTTGTATGCAGGACCGTTATCCATGATTGTCGTAATATCTTTAAAGCTGATGCCCTCTTTCGGCCAGTTTTCAACTGTTGTTACGTATTGTTTTAAATCCATTCTTCCTATGTCCTCCTCAAGAACTCAATCGTTCATTAAACCATTGTTTAAGCTCGCTGTATGTAGCATATACAAGCTTCTGCTCAAGCTCGATTTGTTGTGAACGCATTTTATATGACGGGGCTTCTGACAATGCTTGTTTTGGTACATTTTCATTTACTGTCGTCAGACCATTCTCTATTGTAACAAATCCTAGCTCAAAAAACACTGTTGTCATAAATTTAATTACTTCCATATTTAGGCCAATATGTTCCGACAATTTCTGAATGTGCTCATTTAAGTTAAAAGCAGGACGTTTTTTTAAGAAGCCATAATACCATTTGAAATGATCTCGTGTCGGCATTCCGTTAAAATAAGCAGATTGATCCGTATGGAAATGTGCATAAATCCGTTCAATCTGTACTTTATTTAGTATTTTCTCCAACAGTAAAAAGTTTTCAGGTAAATCAAGCAAAACAATATTTTTATGAAGCGTTAAGGGATTCACCTCATCTGTAAAGTGTATAATCTCTTTTGGAATCGCTTGTTCAAAGTGATCTTTCGTCTGTTTAAAAAACGCAATAAAATCCGTTTTTTCAATATTGACCTTCGCTACCCAATTGCTTGTTTGACTTTTTCCACGATAGTCATATAGTTGCCACTCATTAATACGTACATCCTGGACCATAAATTGCGGCTTTTTATTACCTTGCCACTCATTAATTTGTAAATCCCCTACTAAAGATAAAGCGATGCCATAGGATATTTCGTCATGTAAATAACCTTTATTAAAACCGATTGCATCTAATGAATTGTAAGCATCCTCCAACTCCATCTTCAAATGATTTTCAGCTGACCCAATTTTTCTAAGCGATTTTGCTTTCACATTTTGAATAGCAAAAATCGGTTTTGGAAATTCCGTACCAAAAGGCGCTAATTTACGTATTTCCTGTATTGCATCAACTGTAATTTCATTTAAATCAATAGGAACATCAATTTGCAATTTTTGTACCAGTTGCTCCTCCGATAAACATGCTTTAGCCTGTTCATTTAAACGTGTTCTCAAAGCTTCGACATGTTCAATTGGCAATGTCATACCTGCTGCCATCGGGTGTCCACCGAAATGAGGTAAAATATCGCGATTTTTCGCCAGTTCATTGTACAAATGAAACCCTTCGATACTACGGGCAGAACCTTTTGCAATTCCTTTTTCATGATTAATGGAAAGAACAATAGTCGGGCGATAATATTTTTCCACTAATCGGGAAGCCACAATACCAACAACCCCGGGATTCCATCCTTCTCCAGCAACTACTAAAACAAGCGATTGTTTTAAGTCCTCATTATTTTCAATCATTGAAATCGCTTCATTGCTAATATCCTCAACTATTTTTTTGCGTTCAGTATTTTTATCATTTAACTGTTTTGCAAGGTCATTTGCCTGCAGCGGATCTTCACTCATCAAAAAATGCACACCTGGCTCTGCACTTCCTAAGCGACCGATCGCATTTAACCTAGGACCAAAATAGAATCCTACAGTTTCTTCATTAATCTCTCTTTGATTGGTTCCTGACGCCTCACACATTGCTTTTACCCAAGGGTTTGTAGACTGTTGTAACGCTTGGAGACCTCGCTGTACCAAAAAGCGGTTTTCCCCGACTAGAGGTACTAAATCGGCAATCGTCCCAATTGCTACATATTCAAATAAATGATCAGGTATCTCGCCATATAAAGCATGCGCTAGCTTAAAGGCTACCCCCACTCCAGCAAGCTCTCCGAATGGATAATGTCCTTCAGGTATACGTGGATGAATAATAACATTTGCGTCTGGTAATACATCCCCTGGCTCATGGTGATCAGTAATGATAACATCCATCCCGAGCTCCCGTGCTACTTTCACTTGTTCGATGCCACTAATACCATTATCGACAGTTATTATTAAATTTACGCCATCTGCATATGCTTTTCGGAAAAGTTCTTCATTTGGACCATACCCATGTGTAAATCGATCAGGAATAACAAAGCTTACATCTGCCCCTATATCAAGTAAGGCATTCATTAACACAGTCGTACTTGTAATCCCGTCCGCGTCATAATCTCCATATACTAAAATCTTTTCCCCGTTCTCTAATGCTTCTTCAATACGAGTAATGGCTTCTTCCATTCCCGCCATTAAAAAAGGATCATGGTACTGACTTTCATCAATTTTTAGTAAGGAGGCTGCCTGCTCTGAATCTTCACAGCCTCTTGCAATTAAAATTTTTGCTGCGATAGATGAAATATTTAATTGTGAACTTAGTTGTTTAATAAGTTGTTCATCTTGTTCCTCTATTTTCCAAACTTTTTGTGATTGTATCATATATATTCACTTCCTCATGCAGTACATTATACCGAAAATCACGTGCGTTTCCTAAAGATAATTTCGTAAAATACCATTCTAATATAGGGTTTAGAAGAGATAAATTTACACTTAAAAAAGTGCTATCTAAAAGTTTATCACTTTTAGATAGCATAACATTGAAGAATTCTATTATTTTGTCCATTCTTTATTTGTATCATATTCATCCGGAATCTCTTTTACTTTTAATGTAGATTCATCACGCTTACGTAATTCCTCTTTTAAACGTAGAATTTCAGCATCCTTTTCATTTAACAAAACACGTGTATCATCCAGGTCTTTTTTCACTAATTTTGTTTGACGCTTGCTCCCTAACATTCGAAATGCCGAAAAACAAAAGCTAATAATAAATCCGACTAACACTGATCCTAAAATCACTAAAATTAATGGCCAATTGGCTTCTCCGAAAATATAGTTTACCGGGACACTGTCTACATTTACCGTAGCAAAAATAGCGATAATAATAGCAAAAATAAGGCCTACAACTAATGTCCATTGTATTTTCATAAAATGCCCTCCTTTAATGGTGTATCCATTAAATGTTATTCCTTATATCGTTTTAACGTAAACAAAAAGCATGCAATTTTGTCTTTAAACAAAATTGCATGCTTTCAATACTATTATACTTGTGGCTCGTCTGAACCCCATTGTTTTTTCTCTTTTTTCACAACAGATGTACCTTTTTTATCCATTTCACGGCATTTCAGTGAATACCAAACTTGTGCTGCGATACAGATAGAAGAATAGATACCTGTAACTAAACCAATTAATAAAGCGATTGAGAAGTTCTGAATTGAAGGAGCACCTAGGAAAATAAGTGCTATTACAACAACAATAACCGTTAATACGGTGTTAACAGAACGACCCATTGTTTGACGAAGAGATTTATTAACAATTAATGCCAGATCTTCTTTCGTCGTAATTTTTTCTTGACGATCAATATTTTCACGAATACGGTCAAACGTTACAATTGTATCGTTAATAGAATACCCAACAATTGTTAATACCGCTGCTATAAATGTAATGTCTACTTCCAAACGTAATATACTGAAAATCACGACAATAAAGAATACATCATGCAATAATGACATAATAGCACCAAGACCCATACGCCATTCAAAGCGAATAGCTACATAAATGATTATTCCTATTGCAGCTAACGCTAAAGCATACATTGCATTTTTGGCCAGCTCTTTACCGACCGTTGCTGAAACTGTACTTAAGCTTGGCTCTTGACCAAATCTCTCATTTACCTGTGCTTTAAAGTCAAGTACCTCTTGTTGCGAGAAGTCTTCTTTATAACGCATTACTGCCATATTCTGTTCATCGCCAGAGATGACTACATCGTTATTTTCAAACCCAATCTCATCTAAATAATCGATAACTTCCTGTTGTGTTAATGCTGTATCTGATCCAATTTCCACTCGTGTACCTTGAGAGAAATCAATGCCGAGATTCAGCTTAAATACACCAAGTACTACAATACCAACTACTAAAATGATTGTAGATAACGCGTAAAACTTTTTACGATTTCCAACAAAGTCTAGTTTATCGAATTTCGTAGTTAAATCCAATGAAGTAATTCCTTCATCAAGTGAATGTTGTTTTGATCTGTTAATCCCAAACCATGCTGGATTGTTGAAGTAACCGCTGTTTACAAGCAGACCTTGCAACATACGAGAACCCCAAACAGCTGTAATAAAGGATAATAAAATTGAAATAATTAATGTTGTTGCAAAACCTTTTACAGAACTTGTACCGTAATAGAATAATACTACTGCAGCAAGCAACGTTGTTAATTGTGCATCAATAATTGCTGATAAAGATTGTTTAGAACCCATTTTGTAAGCATCTTTTACAGAATGACCAACTCGTAATTCTTCACGAATACGTTCAGCTGTTAAAATGTTCGCATCTACGGCCATCCCGATACCTAATACAATTGCGGCAATACCTGGTAATGTTAATACGGCATTAATACCGTTAAAGACGATTAACACTAAATACGTGAATACCGATAATGTAATAATGGAGATAAACCCTGGTAAACGGTAGTATAGCAGCATGAACAAGAAGATTAACAGTACGCCGACAACGCCTGCAAGTACTGTATCATTTAATGCGTCTTCACCAAACTGGGCACCAACCGATGTTGAGTATATTTCTGTTAATTTTACAGGTAAAGAACCTGCATTTAATACAGATGCAAAGTTTTTCGTTTCTTCTACTGTGAAGTTACCCGAAATCATAACATCTGTTGTATTTAAAACTTGCGTTACTGATGCAGCTGATTGATATTTTTGTTCGCCAGGCGGCTTTTGACTTTCTGCAGCGTATGAATCTACGCCCTCTTCAAAATCCAACCAAACAACTAATAGGTTATTCGGAGCACCCATGCTCATTACTTTTTGAGTAACTTCAGCAAATTTTGATGCATCTTTTAAAGTTAATGTTACGATTGGCTGATTTTGCTGGTCAAATGACGCAGCTGCGCCACCTTCCTTTAAATCCGTCCCATCGAGTAAAATATTATCGTTTACATCACGGAATGTTAAATTCGCTGTACTTGATAAAAGCTCACGAGCAGAAGCTTGATCTGCTAAACCTGCAAGCTGTACACGAATTCGGTCTTCTCCTTCAATTTGAATGCTTGGCTCACTAACCCCGAATGCATTAATACGATTGTTTAATGCAGTTGTTGTATCTGCCAATACACTTTGTGTAATGTTTTGTCCATCCACAAGAGATTCCACTTCATACAGTACTTCAAATCCACCTTGAAGGTCCAAACCAAGCTTTACGTCGTCTAAAACCTTCTCTACCGTTGTGCCCATCCCTGTAAATAACAATGCTACTACTAGGATAAACGTAATGATACGGTTTGCTAATTTCATTAAAAAATCCTCCTCAATATCACAAGAAAAGCACTGTGATGTAAAACGTAAAAATAACTACAAAAATCTATGTATCTATAGCACAAATTTTTTATCGCTTTTTAAAAATAACATCGATACTTTAAAAAGCGCAACACTCTCATTATGAAACAGCTTGTGGAAACTGTCAAATTATTACTAGATAATTTGTTTTTTTATACTATACCTTTTATCCCTATTCTTTAAGAGGATGAAATAACCCTTGAAGCTCTTCCTCCGAAAGTTTTAATTTTAATTCATTACGTTTAAAATCGCTAATTTGCACATAATTTAGTACTTCTGAAGCGGTAGTGCCAAAAATGCCAGACGTTAACTCATGTAATCGTAAGTTCTGCACATCTTGTTTGCGCCAAACTTTGTCGACACAATATTTCCATAAATCCTGTTCTGTTAGAGCATCATATCCATAGTAATGGAATTCCTCAATTTTGTTCGTCAATATAAGCTGAACTTTTTCGTAAAGACTGAAAAATGGAATTTGCATTTCGATCACTCCTATACTTAGGTTTTAACTGCGATTAGTATTGCATACTTTATTGTATCTGAATGAAATTAAATTGAGAAGGGAGAATATTGAAGTTATTTGGGCTCATTTTTAAAAGGAACATTATTTTTAATGTTTGTCATATTCATTTCTAAATGTCTTGGGTTTATTTACAGAATGCAGTTTATGCGTATTGCTGGAGAAGAGGCTGTCGGACTTTATATGACAGCTTATCCGACCTTTATTTTTTTCATTTCTCTTATTCAATTAGGTATTCCCATTGCAATTTCTAAGCTAATTGCAGAATACTCCGCAAAAAGAAAAGTTGAACATGTTGCAACAATTATGAAAACGGCTATAAAAATTTCTGCTATTTCTATTATTTTATTTAGTCCATTCGTTTATTTTAGCATCCCGTATATTGCAAAAGTGCTATTACATAATGAAAATTTGATTTTCACACTTTATATTAGCATATTCACAATTCCAATCGTTGTATTTTCAAGTTTGATAAAAGCATATTTGCAAGGCTTAGCAAAAATTGCTCCTACCGCATGGGCACAGCTTCTTGAACAACTTGTACGAATTGGTCTAATTGTCGTATTATTACCGTACTTCATTTCTGAATCACCTGCCATAACAGCAGCTGCAGCAATGGGGATTACAGCAATTGGAGAAATCTTTTCTTTATTATTTTTGGCTTATTTCTATAAAAGGTCCAGTAAAGCATTTAAAAAAGGCAACAGCAACGGATCTTTTGCAAAACCGATTTTTAATATTGCGCTTCCATCAGCAGGCAGTAAATTATTCGGAACATTTACATGGTTTTTAGAGCCGATTATTTTCCTGAAAGCCCTAACTGTTTCTGGTTTAGCAGCAGGTGCTGCTACAACACTTTACGGAATTATTTCGGGTGTTCACATACCGTTGCTACTATTCCCGGCATTTATCCCAGCAGCTCTGGCAATTGTCCTCATCCCTGCAGTAAGCAGTGCCATGGCCAGCGGTAATTACACATTGGTGAATAAACGGGTGACACATTCTTTAAGACTGTCTTCATTAATTGGCTGTTTAGCCGCCTCTTTATTCTTTTTGCATGGAGATGAACTGACAATGGTTCTTTTCCATTTAGAAGAAAACCGTGGCTATATGAAAATATTGGCACCAATTTTTTATTTTTATTATATTCAAAGTCCGCTTCATTCAATTTTACAAGCAATTGATGAAGCTCAGGCTGCTATGATGAATTCCATTTATGGTGGTATTGGAAAACTTTTCATTCTGTTTTTCTTGGCATCACAGCCATCCATTCAGGAAAAAGGGGCAATTATCGCCATTGGTTTTGGCGTATTAATCACGTCTTTCCTGCATATTGCCTCCATTAAGCAACAGAAGAAAATCAATGTTGGCTTTAGATTCTTTTTCCTGCCTTACGGTATTTTCATCATTACTTGTATTGCTTTGCCATTGTTCACGAAAGGCATACCGTTATTTACTAGTTGTTTCGTTACTATTGGTGTCGTAATGTTATTACTATTCATTACAAAACAAATTCGAATTAATGATTTCCATTACATCCGATCAATTTTTTCGCGCTCGTAATTGGACAAACCACTTTTCATTTTCATACGTACAATAAAAAATGTCCCTTATATTGGGATATCCATTGACTAATAATTCATGCACCAGCCATTCTTCATCTTTTCCCATTATTTTCAAATGTCTTTTGTCAACATAACCATCCAGTATTAATGGCAAAATAAATCCACCTTGATCTTTTTTATAAACGGATAATTTACCGGACTGTTCCAAAAATGCATAGGCTACATCTTGTACAGAGCAGACTCCCTGTTCACGAAGCTGCTGGAGCAGATCATCTAGGTTGTATCGCTGTTTTTTCATTTCAGATTCACAAATCCAGCCATCTCTAATGACCATTGTAGGATCGCCTTCAATAAAGTCACGTAATCGTTTATTTTTTAATATAGACCAAGAGTTTAAATACTGAATTAAAAACAATAATATAATTGGTAATATTGCTTTTGAAAACTCTCTATGTATGTCATCTAGTGCAAGTGCCGCAACTTCAGCCATCAATACAAAAATCGCCAAATCAACAATGCTTAGCTCACCAACTTCACGTTTGCCCATAAGTCGAAATACAACAAGTAAAATAATATACAAAAGAACTGTTCGTATAATAATAATCATATAATCATTCATTTTCGCTCACCTCTTTCTTACATTTTAGCTTGTACAAAAATGTAGGAAAGATACAAAAAGCTTGCGGAAAATTAACATTTCCGCAAGCTTTTTTCATTCGTTTAAACTGATTCTACACGACCAATTGCTTGGCGCTCAAATTTCAAACGAGTATTTCCGTCAACTAATAAATAAACAACCGTATCTTCAATTGCATCTACTTCTCCGTGTAAGCCACCTACAGTAACTACTTTATCTCCACGTTTTAAGCTATTTTGCATTGTTGCTGTTGCTTTTTGACGTTTTTGTGCTGGACGAATTAAAATGAACCACATCGCAACGAACATTACGATGATTGGTAAAAATTGTACTAAGCCTTCCATTCTTAAATTGCCCCCTTTCTCTATCTCTTTCTCACTTACCTAGTATAGTATAGAATTGTTAAGTTTTGCTCAAAAAAACTCTACTTTTTCTAAAAAATTATATTAATTTTCGGATTTCGAACATATTATTAGAAGTTTTTTGCATTTGGTTTGTTATAACCATATTTTTCGAAAAATTCTTCTTTAAAATCACCTAAACGGTCTTCACGAATCGCTTGGCGTACATCTTCCATTAATTTAATTAAGAAGCGTAAGTTATGGTATGACGTTAAACGTAAACCGAATGTTTCTTCTGTACGTAATAAATGGCGTACATATGCACGTGTATAGTTTTTACATGTGTAGCAATCGCAATTTTCATCGATTGGCGTAAAGTCTTTAGCGTATTTTGCATTTTTGATGACCATACGTCCTTCAGAAGTCATGAGTGTACCATTACGTGCAATACGTGTTGGCAGTACACAGTCGAACATATCAATTCCGCGCATCGCTCCATCAATTAGAGAGTCTGGTGAACCGACACCCATTAAATAGCGTGGTTTATTTGCCGGCATCATTGGTGCAGTAAAATCTAATACTTTATTCATAATATCTTTCGGCTCGCCAACAGATAAACCGCCGATTGCATAACCTGGGAAATCAAGCTCTACTAAAGCTTCAGCAGATTTACGTCGCAACTCTTCATATTCCCCGCCTTGAATAATCCCAAATAATCCTTGCTCATCTGGACGTGCATGAGCTTCTTTACAGCGCTTTGCCCAACGCGTTGTACGATCAACAGATGCTTCCATATATTCATATGTTGCTGGGAATGGTGGACATTCATCAAATGCCATCATAATATCAGAGCCTAGATCATTTTGGATTTCCATAGCCTTTTCCGGAGATAAAAATAGCTTGTCTCCATTTAAATGATTACGGAAATAAACGCCCTCTTCTTCAATTTTACGGAACTTTGATAAAGAGAATACTTGGAAACCGCCTGAATCCGTTAAAATAGGACGGTCCCAGTTCATGAATTTGTGTAGGCCACCCGCTTCTTTTACAATATCATTTCCTGGACGAAGCCATAAATGATACGTATTAGATAAAATGATTCCTGCATTCATTTCTTTTAATTCTTCAGGACTCATCGCCTTCACGGTAGCTTGTGTACCAACGGGCATAAATGTCGGTGTTTCAAACGAGCCATGTGGTGTATGCACAATCCCTAATCGGGCACCTGTTTGAGCACAAGTTTTAATTAATTCATATCGAATTGGTAATTGGTTTGTTGTTTCTGTCATAATAAAAAATCCTCTCGTTTCTAAAGTAAGAACACTACTTCGAATGAAAACACCTACCACTGTTGTAGTAGGTGCACACAAATAATAATTGTATCGATATGTTACCTTAATTGCAAATTACTTCCCTGGACGAATGAACATTGCATCTCCAAAGCTAAAGAAACGGTACTTTTCTTCAACTGCTTTTTCGTAGGCATTCATAATTGTTTCTTTCGTAGCAAGCGCACTGACAAGCATGACTAATGTTGACTTCGGTAAGTGGAAATTCGTAATAAGACCATCAATTGCCTTATATTCAAATCCTGGATAAATAAAAATATTTGTCCATCCTTGTGATGCCACAATTTTTCCGTCATTTTTTGCTGCCACTGTTTCAAGGGTACGAGTAGAAGTAGTTCCTACCGAAATGACGTTTCCTCCTGCTTGCTTCACACGGTTAATTGCAGCTGCAGCTTCTTCCGATACACTATAAAATTCTGAATGCATATCATGGTCTTCAATGGAATCAACACTTACTGGTCGGAATGTACCCAGCCCTACATGCAATGTGATGAACACGATTTCTACACCCTTTGCTTTTATAGCTTCTAGTAAAGGCTCAGTAAAATGTAGTCCCGCTGTCGGTGCCGCTGCCGATCCACGTTCCTTTGCAAAAACTGTCTGATAACGTTCCTGGTCGTCTAACTTTTCACGGATATATGGTGGCAAAGGCATTTCCCCCAGTTTATCCAGGATTTCATAAAAAATGCCATCATACGTAAATTTAAATGTACGTCCGCCATGATCTAGTTCGCCAGTGCATGTTGCAGTCAACAGTCCATCACCAAATGTGACAACCGTTCCGACCTTTACACGCTTGGCTGGTTTAACTAGCGTTTCCCATTCATCCTCATTTGTTTGCTTTAATAGTAATAATTCTATATTGGCACCTGTGTCTGCTTTAGTCCCCATTAACCGAGCCGGCAGTACTCGTGTATCATTTAATACGAGACAATCCCCTGCTTTTAGTTCATTTAAAATATGGGCAAATGTATGATGCTCAACTTCCAATGAGTTTGGGTTAACGACCATCAAGCGGCTCGCTGTACGGTCTAATAATGGTGTTTGGGCAATTAATTCTTCTGGTAAATGAAAATCAAAATCTTCTACTTTCACGGTCATAACTTCCTTCTATTCTTTTTGTGCCGGTGGATAACCGAAATGGTCGTAGCATAGGTTTGTTGCTATTCGACCACGTGGTGTACGTTGAATAAAGCCAATTTGCAATAAAAACGGCTCATACACATCCTCAATTGTAATTCTTTCTTCTCCGATGGATGCTGCTAGCGCATCTAAACCAACAGGACCACCACCGAAACGTTCAATCATCGACTGCATCAGTTTATGATCTATATGGTCAAGTCCTCTTGGATCAACTTGTAGAAGCTCCAATGCTTGCTTCGCCAAATTGTGCGAAACAACACCGTCTGCTAATACTTGTGCATAATCACGAACTCTTTTTAATAAACGATTTGCTATTCGTGGTGTTCCACGGGCACGTCTTGCAATTTCATAGGCCGCTTGTTCATTTAATGCAACCCCAAACAATTCGCCCGATCGAATAACAATTTCCGCCAGCGACTGTTCATCATAATATTCCAGTCTCGCCAAAACACCAAAACGATCACGAAGCGGTGCAGAAAGAGCGCCTGCTCGTGTCGTCGCACCAACAAGTGTAAATGGCGGCAACTCTAAACGAATCGAACGTGCTTCTGGACCTTTTCCGACAACAATATCCAGACAGAAATCCTCCATGGCAGAATAGAGTACTTCCTCAATAGCACGTGGCAAACGATGAATTTCATCAATAAAAAGTACGTCACCTGCTTCGAGAGAACTTAAAATTGCTGCTAAATCCCCTGGTCGTTCAATCGCCGGACCGCTTGTCATTTTTACGTTTACATTCATTTCATTAGCGATAACGATAGCTAATGTTGTTTTCCCTAAACCTGGTGGACCATAAAGGAGTACATGGTCAAGACTTTCCTGACGTAGCTTAGCGGCTTCGATAAATATTTTAAGGTTTTCCTTCACTTTATCTTGACCTATGTATTGCACTAAACGCTGCGGTCTTAAAGAAAGCTCAAATTGCTCTTCGGCATCTGTTGCTTCACCTGAAAGTACACGGTCTGACATGTTATCTCACTCCTTTTTTATTTCAATTTCAACAATAGCTTTAATGCCTGTTTAATATAGGCATCTGTCGTCGTTAAACTTTCATCTTCACTTAATTGTGGTTTAACCTTATCCAGTTCCTTTTCGGAGTAGCCTAATGCCAGTAGAGCAAGCATTGCCTCCTGAAGTTCATGTTCATTTGGATTAACACCAAATAACGGCAGCTCATTTTCTGCGCTCGGTAATTCCACCGAATCAAGCAGCATATCGAGCTTTCCTTTTAAATCCAAAATCATTTGGCGTGCTGTTTTTTTACCTACACCAGGGAATCGGATTAAAAATGCTTCGTCTTCCATTTCAATTGCCTGTATTACGGAAGTAGGGTTCCCACTAGCTAAAATCGCCAGTGCACCTTTTGGACCGATACCTGATACTTGAATTAGTTTTTTAAATAATTCACGCTGCTCCAAACTATTAAATCCATATAAATTTTGTGCGTCTTCCCTTACCTGCAAGGACACAAATATTTGCTGATCGCTTGCTGAAATTCGGAATGCATATGGATTGGGAGTAAAGATCATCCAGCCAATGCCTTGTTGTTCTAATACAATATATTCTGGTGTAACTCTGGTTACTTGTCCTTTTAAATAATCATACATCGTTCATCCCTCACATTTCTCGATTTATTATAGCATACGAAAAGGTAAGTTACCGAACGTACGTTGCTTTTATTCGAGACTAACAGCCATGCGGATACCGATTTCGGTTTTATGCATTTTTAAATACAAAAAAGACTGTCCTATAAGACAGCCTTAAGTTTATCATATTCTTTATCTTGTATCACAGAATTATATGCTACAATTTAATTTTGCAAAATTTCAATTTGTTCTGCTAAAGAATCTTTGTATTTAAGCCACTCATACACAATTGATTGGATGAATGGATAGCAGGCAATTTTTTGTCGGTCGCTTAATTTGAGATAAAATAAACATTCCCTCAAAATTTCATTAGGGTAATTCAAATAATGAAGCTTCGGCTGAACAATCTGTAAATAAGGATGATCATTCATTGCCTGCTGTAAATTATATTTAGTTTGTGGCATTATGCGATGAAGCCATAAAATAATCTCATCTGATGCTTCTCCTAAAGAAGCTAAATCAAAATCAATAAGCTTTACTTCTTCACCACGTAACATCACGTTATGATGAACGACATCCCCATGTAAAATTGTTTTAGTTTCAGAAGGTACAGTCCTTTGCGCCATTGTATTTAACGCATTGGACGCATGCTTAACTAAATCGTCATAATTGTTTTTTAATAAGCGTCTTAGCTCTCTTTCATTTGCAATAAAGCGTTCGAAGCGCCTCATCCACTTCTCCGGCATTCGGTACAATGAAAGCATGCCTGTTTCATCCCAATTAATTTTTTCATTGGTTTCATGCAATTGTTGGAGCGCATAAATAGCAAAATACTGATGTTCAAACCGCTTATAATCAACACTTTTCCCATCAAACCACCGTTGTTTTAAAATATTTGGCTCTTCATTTTCTTCTACAGGAATATGATATGGGAATTGTATATTTTCAAGCTCACGATGAATCATTTTCACTTTTTGTGCAATAAATCCATCTTCATAATACTTCATAAAATAAGACCCTTTTTGTGTATCCCACTTCCAGCAATTCTCTTTTATGACTATTGACATGACTTCGGCGGTTGTGGCATCGGTTGCATTTGAGGCATCATACTTGCTGGATAAGGCATCATTTGTGGGTGACAGCAAGGGTTTTGTTGGTGCATCATATAATCAATTTCATTATAGTAATGGTTTACTAATTGCTCTTTATCCGGGCAATGTTTTCTTTTTACTGAAGACTCATCATGATGGATTGGCTGCATTTGCATATGCATTGGATGTTCCATATGCATAAATGGTTGCATTTGCGGATGCATATACATTGTTGATTCCATTGGCATATGCTGACATGATGGGCACACCGGCATTTGGTGCATATGCATTAGCGACTCCATTGGCATTCGATGACATGACGGACACACTGGCATATGATGCATTGGCATTTCCATTGGCATCCGATGACATGACGGACAAGCCGGCATTTGATGCACTGGCATTTGATGCACTGGCATTTTATGGCATGAAGGACACACTGGCATTTGAGGCATTGGCATTGGCATTGGCATTGGGTGAATAAACTGTGGCTGATGTTCGAAGACTGGTTGCTGCGGCATTGGTTGTGGTTGTGGTTGTGGTTGTGGTTGTTGCTGAATGATAATAGGTTGTTGTGGCATCATCGGTGGCATATAGACGGGTTGTGGTTGTGTAATATTGTTTTCAAATGTTGGTTGTACATGAACATTCGTTTGCCAATTTGGCATCGGCATCGGCATTGGCTGAGGAGTAGGCTGCAAGTAAATATCCCCTTGCCAAAGCGGTTTTTGTGGTTGTGGCTGCGGCATAGGTACCGGTGTTGGAACGGGTGCCGGCATTTGAACGGGTTGCTCTTTCACAGGCTTTGGCTGCTCCTTGACTACTTTTGGCTGTTCCTTTACAACTTGCTTCACTTCTTTTTTATGCACGGAATCTGGTAAATATATTTCCATCCCTGGAACAATATAATCAGGGTTAGCTAAATGTGCATTTAATCTTTTTAAATCTTCAAAACCAATCGCATATTGCTTTGCGATTTTCCACAAAGTATCTCCCTTTTGAACAATATGAACGCGCACATCTTTCCTCCTTTTCTCGTAATAGCATATGCATAAATTGTGCTATTGCCACAATGTTCACAGTAAGTACACTATAATTATGATAAGATGTAATGTAACTGGTATGCTAATGAGGTGGAATTGATGAAAAAATTATTAGGCGAAGAACGCCGTCTCGAATTGCTTGCATTATTAAAGAATGCAACACAACCGCTAACAGGTACAGAATTAGCAAAGCATACAAATGTTTCGAGACAGGTCATTGTAAATGACATGAATTTATTAAAAGCACGAAACGAACCCATTGTCGCTACAAGCCAAGGTTATATTTATATGCATAACGTTCAACAATCGCGTATACAACGTAAAATTGTCTGTATGCATAATGCTGAGGAAGCGAAAGAGGAGCTATTTATATTGGTCGATTGTGGGGTTATGGTCGAAAGCGTTATTGTCGAGCATCCGGTATACGGAGAAATTACCGCTTCGATTATGGTATCTAACCGCTTAGAAGTGGAGCATTTTGTAAAACGAGTTCAAGAAACTAATGCCCTTTATCTTTCAGCTCTTACCGATGGCACACATTTGCACGTCATTAGCTCGACTTCTGAAGAAAGCTTGAATCTAGCCGAAGAGAAATTACGTCAGCGCGGATTTTTGATTGAAAACTAAGATAAAACAGCTTATTCAGAAGACACTTGTCAAATGAATAAGCTGTTTTTCTTATGAATAGTTCTGTTGCACGCCACTCCCGATAAATGTCTTCCGGCGATACACGCTAAGTGCAATCCCGATGACAAATGAGTTTAATAGGAGAGATGTAAAACCATAACTTATAAAAGGAAGCGACAATCCGATGATCGGCAACCAACCAAGAATCATAGCCACAGAATATCCAAACTGCATGCAATAAAAAGATACTGCTCCAATTACAAGCATTTTTCCATAGGAACGGGCTAATTGTTTTGCTTTCCAAAGTATACGAATTGCGATGGCGAATAATACCGATACGACAGCAATTCCTGCAATATAACCAAATTCCTGGATAAGCTGCACTAAAGCAAAATCTGTATGCCCTTCCGGAATATAACGAACCGTCTCTGCCCCAAACCACCCAGCTTCATTTAATGCATTTTTGATTGCCAAATATACATAGCCTTCCTGTGTAGCATAACTTTCCGGATTCAGAAAAGCATAGATACGTACAAGCTGGTAATGATGCAGCTGCGGAGCAATCAGAAACATTGTACTAGCGATTAGGCCTATTAAAGTTATACTTGTCATAATTTTCGATTTTAGTGAGTAGTCACTTAAATAAAATAAAACCGTTACTACCCCTGTATAAATAAGGGCTGCTGTCAGGTTTGGCGCACTTAAAATAAACCATAACGGCAAAACAAATAAGACGATTAACTGCCAACTTTTAAATTTTTTCTGTGTAAAAAAGCCTGCCCAAGCAATCAGCAACAATGGTAAAACGGTCCAAGCTTGTATCTGTATCGGCCCTACCATTAAATAGCTTTGCCCAGAAACCATAGCTGTCGGAAAGAAATATAATATCATTAACAAAATAAGTGCACCCAAATATATAGCGAGACTGAACCGCTCCAGCTTCCGGTAATCGATATACATCAGTGCTGCAATCAATATGGCGGCACAAACAAGGTGCACCCATTTGCTTCGAATAAAATAATCAGTCATATCTGCCCCAAAAATAACGGTACTATCAAATGTTAAAATAGGAATAAAGCTGGCCCCTAATAGAAGTGCAACTAAACTAATTAACAGCCAATCGACTTTGGGCCGGTGAATCTTGTCCATCGATTTTCCGAGTGCGGATGGTGAACCCATTTCATCAATTGCTTTTCGTTCCGCTTCATCGGGTGTATACCCTTTTTTTAACCAGGCATTTTTCGAATGCTCTATATGGTGCTTTAATTCATCATATACATGTACCTGAGCTTCTTTTGAACGAATAAAAGCTGTTACTTTATTTAAAAAACGTTCACTCTGCATGCATACGCACCCCCAATAGACGCTCCTTCAATGTCAGTTTGATTTGCCCCTCTTGCTGTAATTGTTTTTTTCCGGTCTTCGTTAACTCATACCGCTTAACGCCGTCCGTCCAATTTGCGAGCACAAACCCATTCCTTTCCTGTTCATGAAGAATTGAATAGATGATTCCCTCATTATTGATTACATCCTGTATTCCCCTTACATGCAGTAATTGCGTAATTTCAATCCCTGACTTTGCTTCAAATAAAAGTGATAAAATTAACCTTTTCAACTCGTCCATGTTTAACTGTCGTTGAACATTTTCTTTATGCTGCTCTGTGAACTTCGTGCTGAAAAATGCAGTGCGATCCATCGCTTTTTTCAAATTTTTTAAACGATCATCCATTTTCTTCACGCTCCAGATATTTTTTTAATAGCTGCTTCCCTTTTCGAAGTCTTGTTTTTACTGTGTTCTCATTAATTTGCAGTACATCTGCCATTTCCTTCATCGCCTGATCTTCGTAATAACATAAATAAATAACTTCACGGTATTTGATCGGCAGCGCCATGATCGCCTTGACTAAGTTCTCATCTTCCTGCTGCTGTATGACTTCTCGTTCAACAGAAGTACCGCTTTCTACTTGCATAAAGACTTCATCGTCTTTTGCTTCGACATTTTTGGCATACCAGCTTTTCAAATAATCTTTTGAATGGTTAATTGCAATGCGCCAAAGCCATGTTTTTAACGATGAATCATATTGAAAAGAAGGAAGTGCCTTGTAGCATTTCACGAAAATCTCCTGCGTTAGATCCTCGGCAACAGCGTTATTATGTACATATTGCATGACAAGCTTTAATACGTCTTCTCCGTAATGTTGCATTAATTCATCTATAATCGTTTCATTTGATAAGTTAGCAGTATCATTTATTAAATAACTTTCCACAGAAATACCTCCTTTCATCAATTAGACGAATCCCGTTTTTAAAAAGTTTGATTTAATTACAATTAATTAATAGGATACTGGATTAAATAGAACCCTGAAAATTCTAATATATTTATAAATCTTCTAATATAATTTTATTTTTTCTAATAAAATCCCGATTTTCTAATAAAACGTCCCATTGTGCTAAAATGCAATGACTTTTATCTAATATCTCCGTTGGATTTGCTAATATCCAATTGCCATCTTCTAATATCCCGCAGCATTGTTCTAATAAAATGACGCGCATACATTATTCCTTTAAAATAAACATAAAAAAGTGCACTCCATTGACACGAGTGCACAACTTCATTTTATAAAAATCTTTTTCGCTGCTCTGCTGATGGTAGCATGCATGCATCTTTTTTACCGAACCATTTGTAGCGGTTTTTTGCAACGAACCGATAGAAAATATCCCGCAGTGGTTTAGGCACTACAATGAAAATATAGCATAGCTTCCAGAGGCCTGTAAGATTCCGTGCAATTTTAAGCGCTGCTGTCGATTCAGTATAGTAATTATCCCCTTCAATCAATACAATGCTGTCCGTCTTTTCGGAGACACCAAACTTTTTCAACATATCAATCCCGCTATCACTTTGAAGTGAGGTAAACTTAAACAATGCTTTCGGATCACGCTTTATAATAAATTGAACACTTGCATCACAGAAGTTGCATTCTCCATCAAATAGTATAAGACGTCTCAAGATCTCCACCTCATTCTGGTGTTACATAAGTAAAATATGTGCCGAGTGACTTCACTGTGCAGCCAAGAGCCTTAAGCTCCTCCAGAGCACCTTTCATCATCGGTTCCTCTTCATCGTCTAGTATATCAATAATGAAGAAATAATTCCCGAGTCCTGTTTTTAATGGTCGTGATTCTATTTTACTTAAATTTATTTTACGCCATGCAAATACAGATAATACTTGATGAAGCGCACCGGACACATCTGTCGGTAATGTAAGCATAAATGTTGTTTTCGGCTGTGATTGTAACGGTACTAAACCATGCTTTATATTTTGCTTTGATAATACAAAAAAGCGCGTATGATTAAAATGGAAATCATGAATATTATGTTCTGCAATATGTAGGTTATATTTTTCAGCTGCTGAAAGATTTGCAACGGCTGCAATACAGCGATCTTCGGTTTGGGAAACAAGCTCGGCAGCTGCTGCAGTAGAAGCATATGGTGTTTGCTTCACATTGCCATGTGTGTAAAATAAAAATTTATGACATTGTGCCAATGCATGTGGATGTGAATATATTTCTTCCAGCATCTCTAAATTTTCAGCGAACTTTTTATTTACCAATAAATGCTGTTGAATTTTTGACATTACTTCAGCTGTTACAAATAGCTCTGCTTCATGATATAAATAGTCAATTGTTAATGGCACGGAACCTTCCAATGCATTTTCTACAGGTACAACTGCTAGCTCGACTTTCCCCTCCGATACAGCTTCAATACATTCCGGAATTGATTTATATGGAATATGCCAATCATGCGGATATAAACCCTTTGCAGCTAAATATGTAAAAGATGCTTCTGGACCTAGATAGGCAATTCGTTTTTCCCATTTATTTTCTGACATAATGTACACCTCAGTCTCAAGTTCTAAATTTTCTGTTAAATATTTTTATAAGAAAGGACTGTCCATTTGCCCTAGCAGATTGGACAGCCCTAATTATTTGGTTATTCCTTGGTGCATTTGCGTGAAATTCTAGAGGTTAAAATGCACCTGAGCTAATAACTTCAGCCGATTCAATAAATTCAAGATGATTTAAGCTGCGAATGAGTTCATCCAACTCATACGACATACTTGTAACGTCCAATGACAACGTAACATTTGCACGCCCTTGAATCGGAATTGTTTGGTGAATCGTCAGCACATTGCAATGTGCATCCGATACGGTTTCTAGTAATTTGGCAAGTGTACCTTTACGATCTTGCAGTTGAATGAACACCGTTAAAATACGTTCTTGCACAATCGAATGGAAAGGAAAAACAGCATCACGATATTTATAAAAGGCGCTTCGAGATAAATCAACCTCTTTTACCGCATCCCAAATGGAAGTAACAGAGCCTTTTTGCAATAATTGTTTTGCTTCTAACGTTTTTTGCATCGCATCTGTCAATACGTCCTCACGCACTAAATAATATCGTTGATTAGCTACGTTTTTCATCGTCATCCCCCACTTAATTAATCGACAAAGTCAAATTCGAATTCCATTAGACGTACTGTGTCGCCATTTTGGGCACCACGTTTGCGTAATTGCTCGTCAACACCCATAGCACGTAGTTGGCGGGCAAAACGTCGAATACCGTCTTCACGACTGAAGTCAGTCATTTTGAATAAACGTTCAATAGTGTAACCTGAAAGTACATATGCACCATCATCATCACGTGTAATTTCGAAATCGCTGCCTTGGCTTTCATGTTTGTACATTACTACCGCATCCGACTCTTCTTCCAATACATCATGCAATAAGAATTCTGGTGTTACTTCTAGAAGATCGGCGATTTCAAATAGTAATGGCTTTAAACCTTGACGAGAAACTGCTGAAACCGGGAAGATTTTTACGTCTTCTCCTACTTTCTTTTTAAACTCTTCCAAGTTTTCTTCCGCATTTGGCATGTCCATTTTATTGGCAACGATAATTTGCGGACGTTCAAGTAAACGTAGATTATATTGTTCTAACTCGTTGTTAATCGTTACATAATCGTCATATGGCTCGCGGCCTTCCATCCCAGACATATCAATTACGTGTACAATTACTCGTGTACGTTCGATATGACGTAAAAATTGCATCCCTAAGCCAACGCCTTGGTGCGCGCCTTCAATTAAACCTGGTAAATCGGCCATTGCGAATGAACGACCGTCATCTGTTTCTACCATTCCTAAGTTCGGTACAATCGTTGTAAAATGGTAAGCACCAATTTTAGGTTTTGCTGAAGAAACGACAGATAATAATGTAGATTTTCCTACAGAAGGGAAACCAACTAAACCAACATCAGCCAATACTTTTAATTCTAGAATAACTTCTAATTCCTGACCTGGTTCACCTTTTTCGGCTAATTCCGGTGCTGGATTTGATGGTGTAGCAAAACGGCAGTTACCACGTCCGCCACGTCCTGCTTTAGCGATAATAGCCTGTTGACCATGTTCAACTAAATCGGCAATGACTGTTTTTGTTTCAGCATTCATTACAACTGTTCCGGGTGGCACTTTAACGATTAAATCTTCAGCACGACGACCGTGCATCCCTTTACTCATCCCATGCTCTCCACGTTCAGCTTTGAAGTGGCGTTTGTAGCGGAAGTCCATTAACGTACGTAAACCTTCTTCTACTTCAAAAACAACGTTACCACCACGGGCACCATCGCCACCTGCTGGACCACCATTTGGTACATATTTTTCACGGCGGAAGGCAACCATTCCATCTCCACCGTCTCCACCTTTAACGTAAATCTTTACGTGATCGACAAACATTTCTTTCACTCCTCATGCATGTGAAGGACATATTTCCAACTTGTATTCGTTTGTTCATATGTTTCCACACCAAAAATATTCTGTTCTATTGAAAATAGCGACTGTTCCCATTTTCCCGTTAAATGAAATGAAATATTCCACTTATTTTCTTTTGTTTCGATACTTAACTGCAATTTGTGCTCTTCATATGGATCAAGCGTGTCATAAACATGAATAATTGTGTTTTCCAAGTATTGAGTAATAGCTTCATCGTACTTGCTTTCAACTGGGGCATTTACATCGCTATCCATTTGAAGCTGTATAGCTGGGAAACGCCATTGTACTGTATGAAGCCATTCCATCGTATTAGGTAATTGAAGTCGATTGATGTTCGAAAGCATCTTACAATGCTCTGACTGTTCAAAAATCACTTTTTTTGCATCGTCCACTCGACCTAAATCTAAATTCATTTGAATCAAATGAAGATGATTTAAAAAGTCATGATTTGCATAGCGTAACGCTTCAGTTACAGTTAATTTTGAACCAGCCATTTTCCCACTCTCCGTTTTCCAGTATCGTTACTAGTATAACAAGTTTCACATCTATTTTCCTTCTATTCATCTGTTCCTCAAAAGAATGACATAATCGATACTTAAGAAAATTTCAACCATTCATATCAATTATACTTAGCATAATTGCCATCGGATTTAGCTATATGACCATAGCGAATCAGTTAGCCTTTTTCTCCTGAACTATGACACCTGTTAAAAAAGGTGAAAAAGTGAAAAAAAGGACTGCAATAAATGCAGTCCTTTCATTGCAAGAATTATGCTTCTTGAGCTGTAGGGTATACAGATACTTTTTTCTTGTCGCGACCATAGCGTTCAAATTTAACAACGCCGTCAACTTTTGCGAATAATGTATCGTCACCACCGCGGCCTACGTTTGTACCTGGGTAAATTTTTGTACCGCGTTGACGGTAAAGAATTGAACCACCAGTAACGAATTGACCATCAGCGCGTTTAGCACCAAGGCGTTTAGACTCAGAGTCACGTCCGTTTTTAGTAGAACCTACACCTTTTTTAGATGCGAAGAATTGAAGATCTAAAGTTAATAATAACATCCTGTTCCACCTCCTAGATCATTTTATATTTCAATTCGATGTATTCTGAATAGCTCGCAGTCATTGTATAGAACTGTGTAACCATTGTGTTCAGAATAACTTGTAATTTAGCGTCTGTTTCATCATTCAGTTCAGCTTGTGGAACAGTTACTTTTAAGTAACCACCTTCAGCACCTTGTTCGATCTCAGGAGTAATTCCTGTAATTTGTGGGATTGCGTTTACTGCACCAAAGGCAACAGCAGAAGCACCTGCACAAACTAAATCACGACCATAGATATCCGATAAAGCATGTCCTGAAATTTCAAATCCATAAGATTTACGATTTTCATCACTATAAATAGTTACTGTAATCATGTCCATCACCTACTTATTAAGCGTTGATAGCTTCAACTACTAATTTAGTGTATGGTTGACGGTGACCTTGCTTACGACGGTAGTTCTTTTTCGCTTTAAGTTTGAAAACAGTAATTTTCTTTTGCTTACCTTCTTTAACAACTTTCGCTGTTACAGTAGCGCCAGCAACTGTTGGAGCTCCAACTTTAACTGTTTCTCCACCTACGAATAAAACTTTGTCAAAAGTAACGATTTCGTCAGCAGCCACACCTAGTTTTTCAACATAGATTTCTTGACCTGCTTCAACTTTGATTTGTTTACCACCAGTTTCGATAATTGCGTACATTAAAATGCACCTCCTCTTAGACTCAGACTCGCCCGGAATTGCAGGTGACCATAAAGGTACTTAAACCTGTTCAGCGCGGTTGCAGTAGCACGGGTGCTACAAACAATAACATTCAAATACTACCACATCTAAAATATCAAGTCAACCTATTCATTACTATTTTTTCAAATGCAGAACGGTATTTTCGAAATTTCCAATCGCCTATAACTTTGGTCCATAAAAAGAGACCAATGATTGTTAATGACAATGATTGCGGCAATAAATATAATAGTACGATAATTATTACCGTAAGTAAATAAAAAGAAGCCGTTAAATAAAATTCGAAAATTTTAGAAAACGGCCGCCATTTTAATAAGCTATAGCAAAATATTCTACCACCATCAAGAGGCCAGATTGGAATGAGGTTAATAGCTAGAATAAATAGTTGAACTTCTATTAACCTCTCACTGAGCATAGGAGGCAAAAAAACACTGACGAAGATTCCAATGCACGTTGCAAGCGGTCCCCCTAATGCAATAATAATGAGCTGATTGTAGGATAAACGCATCTCATCCTTTATCGTCATTTCTCCGCCGTACGGAACAATTTTACATTGTGTAATGTGCGCTCCGACTAATTTCGCTGCGATAAAATGACCCAATTCATGAAATAATAACGAGACAATAATAACAGTATAAAATGCAATATCCCCATACAAAACAATTGATAAGAGCAGTAACAAAAATAATGGGTGAATCGAAATTTTCATTTAGATGGACTTTTCCTTTAGCCAGCTAATCGTTTCTTCCATATTCAAAACTTGCCCATTTCGCTCAATTTGCACATACAGTTTTCCAGCTTTTTTAGTTGCAACAACCATCCCTTTACTTACAGTTGTGTAGGGTAATACATAAAAATCATCGACAAAACCAAATGTAACTGTATCCCCTGTATCATATACAATCGAAATTGCTTTCCCATTATATTTTGTATGGCCAGTAAAAACAATTAGACCATCAAACAAGGCATTTAATACAAAAGGTTCATCATAAGCGAGTAAAAAACCATCGTTAAAGCGATCAATCGTCTGGAAAAGTTGTAATTGATTGATTGATATATCTGCACTTACAGGGATTTGTGTTTCATCCTTGGACAGTATATTTACAACTGCCTTTCTCATCATGACTAAGTCATCCGAGCTATATACGATGGAATGAATAACACGTTTTGTAGATATATCCCCATAATAATTACAGCCATAAATAATCACAAAGACGATGCTCGCGATGAGCCATTTCCATTTTTTCAAGCTCACCATCCAATCTTTTTGAACTATTATATGTCATGAAAGACATTTCAATTCAAGAAAGCTACTAATAGAAAAAGCTGTATGGAATAGTTCGATACATTCCATACAGCCCACGCTTTATTTGAATAATGATTTTAATTTAGCAAATACACCTTTTGGCTGGTCATCTTCCAGACTCATTAACGGTACAGAGTCCCCTAAAATACGACGGGCAATATTGCGATAGCCTAATGATGCTTTATTATTCGGATTCATTACAATTGGTTCACCTTTGTTTGAAGAGCTAATGACATCTTCACTATCGACAATGATTCCCAATAAATCAATCGATAAATGCGTTGTAACTTCCGTAATATCCATCGCATCTCCGTTCGTCATTAAGCTTTTACGTATACGGTTAATAATAAGCTTTGGTGGTTCAATTGGCTCTTGCTCCAGCAAACCGATAATACGATCCGCATCCCGCACTGCTGAAATTTCAGGTGTTGTAACGACAATAGCGCGATCCGCACCAGCAACAGCATTACGGTAGCCTTGTTCTATACCTGCAGGACAATCAATTAACACATAATCAAATTCCCGCTTCAGCTCATCTATTACGATCTTCATTTGTTCCGGGTTTATCGCATTTTTATCTGTATTTTGAGCAGCAGGCAATAAGTACAAACGTTCATCTACTCGCTTATCTTTAACTAACGCCTGATGCATTTTACAGCGGCCCTCAATTACATCAACTAAATCATAGATAATACGATTTTCCAGTCCTAAAATCACGTCTAAGTTACGTAAACCTATATCCGTATCTACTAAACAAACTTTCTTGCCTTGAAGTGCCAATGCAGTTCCTAGGTTTGCGGTAGTAGTCGTTTTACCTACGCCACCTTTCCCTGAAGTTATAACGATTGCTTCTCCCACATTAGCGGCCCCTTCCTTATATAAGGTAGCATCTTGAGTAATTGCATCATCAATATTCTTAGAGAATAATAATTCGTCTTCACTCATTTAGCTTCCTCCTTTATATGTTGATAAATTCGGTCGTATATTTCTTAACTCTTGGATTCTATCATATGCAATTATGTCATTTTCTCCAAGATATGCAAATATTTGGTGAGTATGGTCTAATATAAATTGCGATTCGTTCGTCATGACCTCAACATGATTACCGATTAATACATGTGTTGGTTCAAAATGAGAGGCGTACACAATCGCTTCCTCATTTCCATTTACACCAGCGTGCACAATTCCTTTTAGCTTACCCGCAATATGTACATTACCGCCTGCTTCAATTCTTCCATTCGGATTTACGTCGCCCAAAACAAGAATATCTCCCGGCACGCGTAGTGTTTGTCCAGATCGAACAATTCCTACGTATGTTTCAAAGCGATTTGTTTCAAGCTGTTTGAAACTTTCTTCTATCGTAATGACATCACTTTGAATGTTTTTTACACATAACTTTTGATGCTCTTCAACAACTTTTGTAAGCTGGTCTTTTTGCTCTGGTGTACAGTAACGTTTCCCTAAGTGCAATTGTACATCTATTTTACCATCAAGATGTCCTTCTGTAACTTTTTTCTCAAGTTCTTCCACTAATTCGGAATAAGAACATTGATCATCCAAACGAAGGACCAATCCATCTTTAGTTCCTTTAATATGGATAAGTTGTTTTTTCATAGCTTTTCAAGTCACCTCGCGCTACATAATGGTGAAAAGAAACAACCGAATCCAATATTCGAGTTGTCTCTTCATCACTTGTTTTACAATGCTTATTGTGCACGTTGAAATACGCGAGCGCTAATACAATATTTAAACGCCCATGCAAGCATTATTAAAAATAATAGATTCCCTATTGTTGTAGGAACTAATCGATTTACGATAAACGGCTGAACTGCCATTGTTGTAAACTGTAGAATATAGAAAAATTCATATATTACAAATTCAAAAATAGCCATTAAAAGTAAAGCTAAAAACATTGAAAATACTAAATGGGGATGAACACGCTTCACACACCATGCTGCAATATAGCAAACCGCCGGATATAACACCATGTATAAACCAATAATATTAATATAGAATACATCAAAACATAATCCAAAAATAAGACCATAAATCATGGCTTTTTTACGACTATAATAAATGGCTAAAAAAATTAAGTATAAAATTAAAAAACGTGGAATTAAATAGTACGTTTCCTCACCTAGCTGCAAGGGGGAAAACATAGCTAATCCAGATTCAAATAAAAACAGCAAAACACCTACAAATACTATTAAAAACCGAGCGAGCATTATTCCTCCCCCTCAACTTCCACAACCGGTTCATTCGTTAAATCTTCATTTGAACCAGACCCATCTGAACCGTCTATCGAAATTGTGTTACGTTTGGCAATAATAACATGATCTAGTATTGAAAAATCCGCTGCCGGTTTTACATAAGCCATTTTCGTCAAGCCAAAGTCATCTGTCGTCACTTCTGTAATTTCACCGATCAAAATACCTTTCGGGAAAATCCCGCCTAGACCAGAAGACAATACTTTGCCGCCGACATCAAGATCTACATTGGAATCGATTCGTTTTAATAGTAATTCGTTACGCTCATCGTCATACCCTTCTATTAAACCATGAATTTCTTTATTGTCTTCATCTACTACAATAGCAGATACACGATAATTTTCATTATTTGTATAAAGTAGCTCTACTTCTGACGTATAAGGTGTAGCAATTACAATTTTACCTATTAGACCACGAGAAGTTCTAACCGCCATATTTTTTTCAACACCATGTGCTGTACCCTTATTTAATATAATTTTCTCTTCCCACTGATCAGGGTTTCTCGCAATGACCGTCGCTTGAATCGGATCGAAATCACGCAAACTTTCCTCGATTGATGCGAGTTCACGCAATGAAGAATTTTCGGCTTTTAAAGTACTTACTTCTGCCTGTAAAACGGCAAAATCTTCAAGGCGCATTTTTAGGCGTTGATTTTCTTCATACGTATTTAACAGCGAATCAATATTGCTAAAAATACTTGTTATGTAATTAGTCGGCTTTGCGACAATCGATTGTGCAAAGCCAACTGTATCTTTAATAATTTGCTCAGGTAATGTTGCGTTATGACGATCACGTAGAGAGAACCCAATCAATGCCACAAGGAAAATAACACTTACTAAAAGAATAATTAATTTTTTATTTGAGAAATGTGGCACTGCGAGTCCTCCTTATTTCACTTGTTGCGAACGAATTAAATCAATATTATCCAACGCTTTACCTGTACCAATCGCTACACAGTCCAGGGGATTTTCAGCGATAAATACAGGCATTTTTGTTTCGTCACTAATTACTTTATCAAGATTACGTAATAGTGCGCCACCGCCTGTTAGTACGATTCCGCGCTCCATAACATCTGCAGATAATTCAGGAGGAGTTTGTTCCAAAGTTTTCTTCACGCCATCCAGAATTACAACGATTGCTTCATGTAAAGATTTTGAAATCTCACTTGAAGTAATTTCAATCGTTTTAGGCAGACCTGTTAATAAGTCACGACCGCGAATTTCCATCACTTCGTCAGGACCCTCAGCAAGTGCTGTACCAATTTCCATTTTAATGCTCTCCGCTGTACGCTCACCGATTGTTAAATTATATGTCTTGCGGATGTAGGCAATAATTGAGTGATCCATCGCGTCACCACCGACACGTACCGATTCACTAGTTACAATACCACCTAGAGAAATAACAGCTACTTCTGTTGTACCACCGCCGATATCTACGACCATAGAACCTGTTGGCTCCCAAACCGGTAAGTTAGCACCGATTGCAGCTGCAAAAGGTTCTTCTATAGTAAATGCCTCTTTTGCGCCAGCTTGACGGCTTGCATCAATAACAGCACGTTGTTCAACAGATGTAATACCGTAAGGAACACAGATCATCACATTTGGCTTTTTCCAGTTAGAGCCTGATGCTTTCATTGCTTCTCTTAAATAATATTGAATCATTGCAGTTGTAATTTCAAAGTCAGCAATAACGCCATCTTTCATTGGACGAATTGCCACGATAGAACCCGGTGTACGTCCGATCATATTTTTCGCATCATTACCAACAGCAACAATGTCACCTGTTTTTGTATTCTTCGCTACTACTGATGGTTCTCGTAATACGATACCTTTTCCCTTTACAAATACTAATGTATTAGCTGTGCCAAGATCAATCCCGACATCTTTATTCCCTAATCCAAACAAATTAAGTACTCCCTTTCCTATAAAACAATTTCTATTTATGATGTTACTAAAATCATACGCTCTATTATAACGAATTACATCAAATAATTATAGTGTCATATGCTCTTAATCTCGACTTTTGTCGAATGTTTTTTTCTATAACACTACCTTACTATTGTATTTCTATTTTCGCTTTGAAACAAATAAAATTAATATGTAAGATTTAACAAAATCACCACATCCATATGACGAATATAACAAATAAAAGTTGCATAGGCGAAATATGTCGATGAATCATTAAAATATATAATAATTGTTATTGTAATGTAACATTCCTTCTATTTCTTTCTTATCATTCTCATATTAAAAAGACAAACGTGCACTTACGTTTGTCTTCACTATCAAAAATATCCTTTTTCTTTCATGCTTATGAACTGATGATCACCGATTATGACATGATCAAGCAAATCAACGCCGACAATTTTACCTGCCTCATACAGTCGTGATGTAACATCGACATCTTCCGGACTAGGTGTAGGTACCCCGCTAGGATGGTTATGAGCACAGATGATTGATGCTGCGGAACGTTTAACGGCTTCACGGAAAATCTCCCTAGGGTGAACAATGCTTGCATTTAAACTTCCAACAAAAATTGTTTGTTTATGGAGCACTTGATTTTTAACATTTAAAAATAGGCAAACAAAATGCTCCTGCTGCAATGACGTCATATCTTGCATTAAAAAGGTTGCAGCATCTTCAGGAGAGCGTATAGTAAAACGTTCTTCTAAGTCTTTTGTTGCAAGCCTTCTCCCTAGTTCAATCGCGGCTAATAACAATACTGCCTTCGCTTCGCCAATTCCTTTAATATCCATAATTTCCTCGAGTGTTGCATGTTTTAAATTATGCAATTTCTCAAAGTTTATCAATACCCGATTAGCAACCGTCAGTACCGACTCTTTCTTTGTACCTGTTCCTAAAAGAATTGCAATAAGCTCTTGGTTCGACAGACTTTTTGCACCTTGACGTATAAGGCGCTCACGCGGACGGTCTACTTCAAGCACATCATGAATTTTTAAATTTAACAACGGTGTTCCAGTCATTGACATCACTCCTAAAAGGTTAGTTTTAGTAGTTGCAATGTAAGCATTTTTTGAACTAACGATGCAATCGGCAAGCCGACGACATTGTTATAATCTCCCTCTATGCGATCCACGAGCATGGCGCCACTCGTTTGAATCCCATATCCCCCTGCTTTGTCAAATGGATCTCCTGTCTGCACATAAGCTTCTATCATTTGTGGAGAGACCTGTTTAAAAATAACTGCAGTCCTTTCAACAAATGTATGCTCTGTTCCATCCGCTAAAATAATCGCTACTGCTGTCATCACTTCATGACGATTGCCCGCCAGCTGCGTTAAATGCTGAATCGCTTCTTCTTTTGAAGTAGGTTTGTGTAATATTTGATCGTTAAACACGACAATAGTGTCTGCTCCAATAATGCACTTATTCGGGCATTTTTTTGCGACATCACGTGTTTTCAAAAGCGCTACTTCTGTTACATATTCCTGGACTGTATTTGCTTTGACACTCGTTTCCACTACATCACTTGTGACAATTGTAAAGGGAATATTTATCATTTGGAGCAATTCTTTTCTTCGTGGTGATGAAGAAGCTAAAATAAGTTGTTCGTTCGTAGTAAAATTCATTTCCAATCCTCCTATCATCTATAGTAACCGACAATAGGAAATTTGAACATTGTACTGCCGTGGATACTTTTCATTAAAATAGACTATTTCTAGCATTTTTCTATACTAAAATGTTACTTTAAGGCAATCTAGACGCTCATAATAATTTAAAAACATATGCAACCGAATAATATTGGGGTTAGTTGAAAGCTTTGAAACTTCCGATGCCAGCCCAATCCAGTCCGTTGGCACAAGTTGTTCATCAATCGAATCCATTTGTTGACCTGTAAACATTTTCGTATCTTTCAAGGTAATTGGCAGCTGGAGTTCAGCATTATTAGGACAACTGCTTGCAATTGTTATACTTTTATAAAATCCACTTGGTATTAACGCTAATGCAGCATCGACTTTCGTTGTATCAAGACGTGACCAAACAAAATACTGCTCGTCCACTTTCACTACAGCCGCTTTATTTAAAGTAGGGTAAGTCGCTAAAAATTGAGCTGCGCTATCAAAATTTGAGAAAACACCATGTTGTAATGCAAAATATTGCTGCTTCACTTGCTGTTGTTCCTCAGTTGTTTGCACTGTTGGAATGGTTTCTGCAACTTCTTTTTCTGTTGTTGGTAATTGTAAAATAAAAACAAATGCTAGGACGCCAGCAAGCCCTGTAAGACTTCCAATGAACATTGCTTGGAAAATGGCATTATTCTTTAAAGCTTTCATATTTGCTACAGCTCCATCTCTTTTTAATCAACCATAGCAAAATAGACATAAAAAAGGGCGAGACTGCTGTCGTCGCCCATTAAAAATGTTTCGCTAATATTCTTCTTTATTTTCACTCGACAACAAAGAAATACCATCAAATCGAAGTTTATTAGCAAAATCATATGATATTTTTACATTTTTGTCGAATCTCGCTTAACAAATATAATGAGCCGGTTACAATTCTAACCGTATCACCTTTCACTGGCTCCGTTAAAATCTTAACTGGGTCGTTAATAATATATTTATTCTCTGCCTGGCTCAGTTCAAAAATAACCGACGCTTTCATCGCCCGTTCATTTTGGATATCGGCAAAGTAAAAAGCATCTCCGACTTCCTCTAACAGTTTTAAAATTGATTGGACATCTTTATCCGCCAGTAATCCTACAAGGAATTCAATTCGTTTCTTAGGAAAATGCTCCCTTATTGTTGAGATCAGTGATTGAATGCTTGCCGGGTTATGTGCACCATCAAAATAAATATTTGGCAGGACTTGTTCAAAGCGGCCTGCAAGAACAGCATTTTTTATACCAATCTGAATTTTACTCTCATCAAGCTCCAACTGAAATTTTTTCGCCACTTCCATAAAGGCAGTAATGGCCAAAGACATATTGTGACCTTGATGTGCGCCTAAAAGCTGACGCTGTAAATTTCCGAATTTCACTTCGTACACCGTATTTTCGTAAAGTTCAGAGCCGTTTGTTTTTGTAACGGTAAAATGTTGCCCATAACAATATAACGCTACGTTTTTTGCTTTGGCTTCCTGTACAAAAACATCCTTTACATTACCAGGCATTTCCCCTATCACAGCAGGGCAGTTATTCTTGAATATCCCTGCTTTATGGCGTGCGATACTCGTCAATGTATCACCTAAAAATTTTGTATGTTCCAATGCAATACTCGGAACAACCGAAACAATAGGTAAAACTACGTTCGTGCTGTCTTCTCTTCCACCCATTCCTGCCTCGATTAAAACTAAATCGGGCTTTTGATCGGCAAAATAAAGAAAGGCCACGACCGTCAATAATTCAAAATCCGTTAATTTCCCGCTTAGCCCCGCCTCAGCCAAGTGCTGAAACATCCGATCCATCTGATCTGTAGAAATAGGCTTCCCATCGATTTGTATTTGATCATGCACATCTACAACGCAAGGTGACATAAACTTACCTACCGACAGTCCGTGAGCCCGTGCTATTCCTTCTACAAACGACAATGTAGAGCCCTTTCCATTTGTACCGGCAAAATGTACGACATTTAATTGCTTTTCAGGATGTCCCAATATAGTTAGAGCCGATTCAATTGCCGCTAATCCCGGCTTAATTATTTGTTCACTTTCCACTTGCCACCGCTCTTTATAAAGGTTTAATAACGGAATCATGAAATCCACCCTTTCTTTACAAATAGACTTCGTACTTCAGCGATGAAATATAACGAGCCCGTAATAACAAGCAGTTCATTCTCCGCCAGTTTTGCCTTTTCTGTTTCAATCAACTGTTGCCAATTCGAATTCATAAACTTCTTAGCATGGTTACTTTGTTCGAAAAGCTGATTCGCTGTTGCAGCGCGCGGTAAATTTATCTGAGTAAAATGCATCTCAGCAGCGAATTTATCCATTAATTCAATACTGACAGCATGGTCTTTATCTTGTAATGCTGCGTAAATAAACTTTACTTTATGATGTGGGGCAAATTCTTTTATTGTTTCGACTAATGCCATGGTGCCTTCAGAATTATGTGCACCGTCTAATATGACATTGCCGGTCACCCTTTCAAATCGGCCATCCCATTTTGCCTCATGAAGTGCTTGTTTTACTTTTTTTTCATCAACAGATGGCAAGAACAATTTCACTGCAGTAATTGCCAGTGCGGCATTTTCCTTTTGATGCTCACCGATCATAGCCATTGTTATATTGCTGATATTTATATCTGATACATAGTCGAAATTCGAGTTTTTATTGTTTTCAATATAAAATTGCTCATTTATCATATAGATTGGTGCATGTAATTGAATCGCCGTTTCTTTAATCACCGATAATGCTTCTTTATTTTTCACTCCTACAACTACAGGTTTCATTGTTTTTATAATCCCGGCTTTTTCTGCTGCAATTTCCCCATAACTTTCACCAAGCATATCTGTATGCTCTAATGAAATTGTTGTAATGACGCTTACTTCCGGTATGACAACATTGGTCGAATCCAAACGCCCTCCGATTCCTGTTTCAAGCAAAACGACATCTACCTGTTGTTCTGTAAAATATTGCAGGGCAAGGAGTGTCATAAACTCAAAGAAGCTCGGAAACTTGCCATCCAATTTTTCTTTAATTACTTCACTCAGCTGATTCGCGATATTTAGAAAATCTTCATCAGAGATTTGGTTTTTATTTATAGTCACCCGTTCATTTGCTCGTTCTAAATGAGGAGAGATAAAAGCACCTACCGTTAAACCATGCGCCATTAAAATTTCACGTGTCGCATTTAAAGTAGAACCCTTTCCATTCGAACCTGCAAAATGAATAAATTTATTTTTTTTCTCCGGATTGCCAAGTGCATTTAAAATCATTTTGGCTGACTGTAAAGGTTCTCCTTTGTATTGGCTTGCTTTTAATTGAAAAATAAAATTTGTACACTGCTCAATCGATTGAAACATTTAATTTCTCTCCCTAGTAAGGCTAATATGTAATCAATTATATTATAGCGAAATAAAAAGAAAGAGGCACCGAATTCCGGCACCCCTTTCGTATAAATTACATGTTTTTTAATTCTGCAATACGTTTTTCAACCGTTGCATATTTCGCTTCATAGTCGGCTAACTTTTCACGTTCAGTTGCTACTAATGCTTCTGGTGCCTTTGATACAAAGCGTTCATTAGATAATTTACCAGAAACTAATTTCACTTCTTTTGCCCACTTTTCAAGCTCTTTTTCAAGACGTGCAATTTCTTCATCAATATTGATTAAACCTGCAAGCGGCATGAAGATTTCTGCGCCTGATACAACTGCCGACATTGCTTGTGCTGGTGCTTCAAGCTCTGTACCGATTGTTAAGCCATCAGGGTTACAGAATTTTTCGATGTAACCTTTGTTCGCTTCAAGAACTGCTGCAATACCAGCATCTTTTGCCGATATCGTCATCGCTACTTTTTTGCTCATCGGTGTATTTACTTCTGCACGAATGTTACGTACTGAACGGATAATATCCATTAACAGCTGCATATCGCCTGCTTCTGCCGTAAAGTTGAATGCTGGGTTTACAGTCGGCCATGCAGCTACTGTAATAGACTCCCCTTCATGTGGCAAGTGCTGCCAAATTTCTTCTGTTACAAATGGCATGAAAGGGTGCAGTAAACGCATTGTATTGTCTAAAACATAGGCAAGTACTGAACGTGTTGTTAATTTCGCTGCTTCATCTTCACCGTATAATGGTAATTTCGCCATTTCGATATACCATGAACAGAAATCATCCCAAATGAAGTTGTATAGCTCACGTCCTACTTCACCGAACTCATATTTATCAGATAAAGTTGTTACACGGTCGATTGTTTCATTCAAGCGTGAAAGAATCCATTTATCCGCTGTTGAAAGGTCACCTGTTAAATCAATTTGCTCATATGTTAAACCTTCCATGTTCATTAACGCAAAACGAGAGGCATTCCAAATTTTGTTTACAAAGTTCCATGTAGATTCTACTTTTTCTGTAGAGTAACGTAAATCCTGACCAGGAGAAGAACCTGTTGCCAAGAAGTAACGTAGTGAGTCCGCGCCATATTGACCGATTACATCCATTGGGTCAACGCCATTTCCTAGTGACTTGGACATTTTACGACCTTCTGCATCACGTACTAAACCGTGAATCAACACATCTTGGAATGGGCGTTTACCAGTAAATTCTTTACCTTGGAAAATCATACGGCTTACCCAGAAGAAGATGATATCATAACCAGTCACTAGTGTGTTTGTTGGATAGTAACGTTTGTATAAATCTGCTTCTTCATTTGGCCAATCCATTGTAGAAAACGGCCATAAAGCACTTGAGAACCACGTATCCAATACGTCTTCATCTTGTGTCCAGTTTTCTTTGTCGGCTGGTGCTTCCTTACCAACATAAATTTCGCCTGTTTCATTATTGTACCAAGCTGGAATTTGGTGCCCCCACCATAATTGACGGGAAATACACCAATCATGGATATTTTCCATCCAACGGTTATATGTGTTTTCGAAACGGTTTGGCACGAAGTTTACTTTTTCATTTTCATCCTCTTGCATTTTTAATGCTTCTTCTGCAAGTGGTGCCATTTTTACGAACCATTGTTTTGAAAGGTATGGCTCTACTACTGCATTTGTACGCTCAGAGTGTCCTACTTGGTGTGTATGCGGTTCAATTTCAATTAATACGCCTGCCTCTTGTAAATCGGCTACAATCTGCTTACGGCACTCGAAACGATCCATGCCAGCATATTTACCAGCTAAATCATTCATTGTACCATCTTCGTTCATTACTAAAATACGTTCTAAATTATGGCGATTTCCTACTTCAAAATCGTTCGGGTCATGTGCTGGCGTCATTTTTACGACACCTGTTCCAAATTCCATATCTACGTAATCATCCGCAACGATTGGAATTTCGCGACCTACGATTGGAAGGATAACCGTTTTCCCTACTAAGTGTGCATAACGTTCATCGTTTGGATGTACAGCTACACCTGAGTCACCTAGCATTGTTTCTGGACGTGTAGTTGCTACACGTAATTTTCCAGAGCCATCTGCCAATGGGTATTCCATATGATAAAATGCGCCTTCTACTTCTTTATGAATTACTTCAATATCAGAAAGTGCAGTTTTTGCAGCTGGATCCCAGTTAATAATACGTTCACCGCGGTAAATGTAACCTTTTTCATACAGCTTAACGAATACTTCTTTAACTGCTTCTGATAAGCCTTCATCTAATGTGAAGCGCTCTTTTGAGTAGTCAAGACCTAAACCAAGTTTTGCCCATTGCTCACGAATATGTGAAGCGTATTCTTCCTTCCATTCCCACGTCTTTTCCAGGAATTTCTCGCGGCCTAAATCATATCGTGAAATGCCTTCACCGCGTAGTTTTTCTTCGACTTTTGCCTGTGTCGCAATACCCGCGTGGTCCATACCCGGTAACCAAAGCGCGTCATATCCCTGCATACGTTTCATACGGATTAAAATATCCTGTAATGTTGTATCCCAAGCATGACCAAGGTGTAGTTTCCCTGTTACGTTCGGTGGTGGAATAACGATAGAATACGGCTCTTTATCGCTCGTTGGATCTGCTTCAAAAAACTTACCGTTTAACCACCATTCATAGCGGCCGGCTTCTGTTGACTTTGGATCATACTTTGTTGGCATTGTAATTTCCGTCATGATGAATCTCTCCTTTTCAAATACAAGTTGAATAAAATAAAAAACTCCCTTCGCCTAAAAAAGGACGAGGGAGTTAATTCGCGGTACCACCTTTAATTCCGAAGGGTTTAGTCAAGCGATCGCATACTTTGTCACTTGCCTCTCTCAGTCGCTCATGAACACTATGTTCAATTCGCGTCTTCGCTCGGCTACGTTCCTCGTCTGACAAGCGCTTTCTTTAAACCCTGTGATTTAAATGTCAAGCGCTCGCATACAATGCGGCGTTACTATGCCCAATCGGCACTTCATTCGATAACGGTGTCAAACCGGAACTCAGCTACTGCTATTTCACTAAGTCAGCTCCTAGGCTACCTTCTGTAAGTATGATGTAGAAACTTTTCAGCTACTGTTTCCTCTCTGCACATCATGTTCATACATACTCTTCCTATTCAACGCTTCAAATATATAGTTAAAATAATTCTAAGCTGTTTTTTATGAAATTTCAAGTATCATATTCATTATCGGAAAACACTTTTTTTAATTTCTAAACATATACTATGCAAAAGGAGTTTGGAAATTGCGAAAAAATTATAATCCTTTCTTATTACCTCCATGGTTACGAAAATTCCGATTTTACATGAGATATTGCATTCTACCGCTGACAATTTTCCAGGCAATACGTACAATACTCATTCCGACAACAGGCGATATCATATTATTAGCCATACTAATTTTATTTTGCTACTTATTATTGACAGATTTTATTTAAGCTTGGTTTTTTAAACAAAAAAGCCTGGGACAAAACGAAAACTATCTATTTTTTCAAAGAAAAAATAGATAGTTTTCTGCTTCTGCCAAAATTGATTTCCGTTACGGGGACGCTTTCCGGGGGCACGGCCTGAGCCTGTAGTCTCAGGCGTCGCGCTATTCCCCCAGGAGTCGCCCCTTCACTCCAATCAATTCACACAGTATCAATTTCTTAATAAGATTATTTTCCCTTATAAGAAGAAATTTCTACTTATGTCCCAATCCCTTTTATTATTTTTTTAATTGAATTTGGACACGGCTGTATGCATCTGCTAACTGCTCCAAAAAATCAATTTCTTCTGCTGGAAGATGCTGAGCCTGTCGTTGCACTTCCTCATGAAATAAAATATGGCTTTCAACCTCTTCTTCCTGTTGGTCTGAAGTAGCCATATGCGGAATTGGCTCGACAGTTTCTTTAATTTCTTTAATTTCTTGAATTACTTCCACTTCCTTCTCCGCCTTTACTTCCTTTACCTCATCGATTTTCTTAACTTCTTCTATTGCTTGTACTTTTCTTTCCACATTACAATTAACTTGCCAGCTACATGAACAGTACCCGTTATTTGGTTCTAGTTTTATTTCATTTATTTGCAGAGAAACCTTTTCAATCTGATCATTTGGGAAATCAACCGAAAAAGGCAATGCATATTCAAAATAGCCGTAATCCTTTTCTATATCGATATGCTCAATATATATGCCTTCCTCTATTTCCTCCTCTCTCGCTTTATGGTCAAATTGTATATTTCCTTTTACTACATAAATACCTCTTATCACTACAGAATCTTCATTAAATTCTTCATGCCATTTCGGTTCAACTACTATTTTTGAATTTTGTTGGATATTCCCTAATTGCTTTGGAAATGTAAACGTTTCATTCATTTGCCATTGTTGCATAAAAATCCCCTCCCTACGCTTACATTATGCATAGAAAGGGGATTTATGAGTTTATTAAGTAAGATTATCTTGCTAATTTAGCAAATACATGATGGAATGCTTGCACTGTTTTAGCGATATGTTCTTCTGTATGCGCTGTTGAAATAAACAATCCTTCAAATTGTGAAGGTGGTAAGAAAATGCCTTCTTCCGCCATTAATTTAAAGTATTCCGCAAACAATTCTAAATCAGAGCTTTTTGCTGTTTCAAAATCAATTACCTCTTCGTTTGTAAAGAAGAAACCAATCATTGAACCTGCACGATTCACAGTATGTGGAATATTATATTTCGTTGCTGCTGCGCGGAAACCTTCTTCTAGTTGGTCACCTAGTTTACGGAAATATTCATACGATTCTTTATTTAAACGAGATAGTGTTTCATAGCCAGCCGTCATAGCAAGTGGGTTGCCTGATAATGTCCCCGCTTGATAAATCGGACCTGCCGGTGCAATTTTCTCCATTATTTCACGTTTACCACCAAACGCACCTACTGGTAAACCACCACCGATAACTTTACCTAAACATGTAAGATCCGGAGTTATACCATAGTACTCCTGTGCACAACCGTAATCGACGCGGAAGCCTGTCATTACTTCATCAAAAATCAAAAGTGTTCCATTTTCCTCAGTTAGCTTACGCAAACCTTCCAAGAAACCTGGTTGAGGTGGTACAACCCCCATATTTCCTGCAACAGGCTCTAAAATAACAGCTGCCAGTTCTGAACCAAATTTTTCAAATACTAATTTTGCAGACTCTAAATCGTTGTATGCAACTGTTAAAGTATTTTTCGCAATATCTGCCGGTACACCAGGAGAATCCGGTAAACCAAGCGTTGCTACACCTGAACCGGCTTTTATTAAAAGGGAATCACCATGACCGTGGTAAGAACCTTCAAATTTCAAAATTTTATCGCGTCCTGTATAACCACGTGCCAAACGTAATGCAGACATCGTTGCTTCAGTTCCAGAAGAAACAAAACGAATCATTTCAACAGAAGGTAGGCGGTCCATTACAAGCTTTGCTAATTTGTTTTCAGAAAGTGTTGGAGCACCAAACGATGCACCTTTCGCAGCTTGGTCCTGAATAGCAGATACTACTTCAGGATGTGCATGTCCTAAAATTAACGGACCCCATGATAATACATAGTCAATATATTCATTGCCATCAATATCTTTAATTACCGCGCCTTTGCCCGATTCCATAAAAATCGGATCCAAGTTTACTGATTTAAACGCACGTACAGGCGAGTTTACCCCACCTGGCATTAAGTCAACAGCTTCTGTAAATGCTGCTTTTGATTTTTCATAACTAGTCATATTATTTTTCCTCCAGCCAACGACAAACGTCTTTTGCGTGATACGTAATAATTAAGTCAGATCCTGCACGCTTCATACCTAATAATGTTTCAAGTACTACAGCCTTTTCATCTATCCAGCCATTTTGTGCAGCTGCTTTCACCATCGAATATTCCCCTGAAACGTTATACGCAACTACCGGCACAGGGAAGCTATTTTTTACATCGCGAATAATATCCATATAGGCTAGTGCCGGTTTAACTATAAGGAAATCCGCTCCTTCTTCTACATCTGAAGTTGCTTCACGAATTGCTTCCATTCGGTTTGAAGGGTCCATCTGATACGTTTTACGGTCACCAAACTGAGGAGCGCCCTCAGCTGCTTCACGGAATGGACCATAATAGCTAGATGCGTATTTCACTGCATACGACATGATCGGAATATGCTGGAATCCTGCTGCATCTAATCCTGCACGTATTGCCACAACAAAACCGTCCATCATGTTCGATGGTGCAATAATATCAGCACCCGCTTTAGCCTGAGAAACAGCAGTACGTGCCAACACATCAAGTGATGGATCATTCAGGACTTGCTCTCCTTCAATCACACCGCAATGACCGTGGTCTGTAAATTCACATAAACATGTATCCGCTACTACTAAAAGATTAGGGTGACGCTCTTTAATTAACCGAGTTGCTTTTTGAACAATTCCGTGGTCATGGTATGCTCCTGTACCAACAGCATCCTTTTCAGCAGGAATACCGAATAGAAGTACCGCCTGAATACCTAACTCAACAATTTCATCCACTTCGGCATTTAATTTATCCAGTGATAATTGATATACACCTGGCATAGAGCTAACAGGATTTTTAATATTTTCGCCTTCAATAATAAATAATGGATAAATTAAATCTTCTTTTTGTAAGTATGTTTCTTTTACTAGGGCACGCATCGCTGCACTTTGACGTAAACGACGGTGACGCTGGAAATAAAGTTCTGTCATTTTTTCTGTTCCTCCAGGATGAGCTGCTCAATAACAGCCTGCATCGTATAGATTTTCGGTTGTACAATTGGTTCCACCCCATATTTAGCAAGGGCGGACGTTGTCACATGACCAATTGAGCCAAATTTAACATATCGCCAGTCCACATTCGGAACAATATGCTCAGCATAAATGTCAACTGCAGATGGACTGGCAAAAATAACAATTGGTTCTTCGTGTTCAAGTATGCATTGTTCAAGGTCTTGTAAATAAGTTGTACAAGGACGTGTTTCGTAAACTGTCCATTCGTCTGCACCAGTGCCATTATGTATTGTACTTTTCGCCATCGAGCCTCGTAAAAATAATGCACGTTCTGTTGGCTCCATAACAAATTCCTTAACGAATACATCGGCACTGTAAACAGTCGGCATAAAGTGAATAGAATAGCCGTGCTGCTGTAAAAGTGTAGCTGTTTTTTCTCCGACAGCTGCGACTTTTATAGACGATGGGACCTTTATTCTACTGCGCTCACACTTATTAATAAAGCTTGTCACGGCATTTTGACTCGTAAAAATTAACCATTGATACGAGTCGAGGTTAGCCGTATATATGTTATCTTCATCCGAAACTATTTCAGCAGTTTCGATTAATGGATAATTATATACTTTCCCACCATGTTGCTCAATTAATTGCTGCACTGACTGTACAACAGCTGAACCTGTAATAATAATTGTCTTTCCTAAAAGAGCATTACTCGGCATCAAGCTCAGCCTTTACTTTTTGAATTAAATCAAAGGCGCCCTGCTCTGTTAATTTTGCGGCAACTGCTTTACCTAATTCATCAGCATTTGTGCCCGATAATGTCTCTTTATATGTGACAGACGCATCCGGTGCTGCTACTAAACCTGTTAAAGTAAGTGTTTCCCCATCCGCTACTGCATAGCCTGCAATCGGAACTTGGCAACCGCCATCCATTGCCGCTAAAAATGAGCGCTCAGCATGTGCTGTATTCCACGTTGTTTTATCTGTAAGTTTCGCTAATTGCTCAAGAAGCTCTGTATCATCAGCACGGCACTCAATACCTAACGAGCCTTGTGCAACAGCCGGTAGACAAATATCTGTATCTAAGTATTCTGTTACGACATCATCGCTCCAGCCAAGACGTTTTAAGCCGGCTGCCGCCAAAATAATCGCATCAAAGCCTTCTGTTTTTAATTTGTTTAGGCGCGTGCCCACATTTCCACGAATCCATTTAATTTCTAGGTCCGGACGCACGTGTAATAACTGGGCGCTTCGGCGTAATGAGCTTGTACCGACAACTGCCCCTTTTGGTAAATCGGCAAATTTCACATGACCGTTTGAAATAAAGGCATCGCGCGCATCTTCACGCGGTGGGATACAGCCGATTACAAGACCTTCTGGTAATACTGCCGGCATATCCTTCATAGAGTGCACTGCAAAATCGATTTCCTTATCAAATAAAGCTTGTTCGATTTCCTTTACAAAAAGACCTTTACCCCCAACTTTAGAAAGCTGAACATCTAAAATCCGATCTCCTTTTGTGACAATTTCCTTTACCTCAAAATCAAAAGGAACGCCTGCAGCCTTTAATTCATTAATGAACCAATTTGTCTGTGTTAATGCTAATTTACTTCTACGAGATCCTACAATAATTTTTCTCAATATACTCCGACCTTTCTGTTAAACCCATAGATGGAAATTTGATAGTTTGCTGCCAAGGAAGAAATTAATGACGACGAGCAGAAATAACCCAACATGCACTTGTGCATAAGTCGTCCCAACTAACCTACCTCTTCGATGCAGTAAGAAAATAATTAAGTAAATAACGGATACGATGAAAGAGCCTAAAATTTTAACATCAAAAATAGAAACATTCTCTAATGTTAAAAATGCCCATTCCAACCCTAAAATTAAACTTATAAGCAGCAATGGAATTCCGATTATTGTCGATAGATTAATCCATTTAACCATTTGTTGCAAACTTGGCAATCTTGACCACAAATTATTTAATTTTTTCCGCTTTAAGATTCGATATAAAATTATATATAGTAGCGAAAAGACAAACGCCACAGAAAAAGCGGCGTAAGACATAATCGCAAAGCTAATATGGATCAATAACATTTCCGAAACTAAAGAATCACTCACAATTTGAGCGTTTGATTGAGGTGCAAATAAATGGATTGTCATAAATATAAAGCTCAATACATTTATAAAAAATACCGGTAAGTCGACACGGGCAATACAATGTAGCACGATCGACAGCGTAGTTAGAAGCCACGCATAAAAGAATACACCCTCATACAGAGACAAAATTGGGAATCGTTTTGTTTCGAAAATAAACAATACAATAAATAATATTTGCAATATCCACACTATCGAAACAAACCAAAACGCAACACGTCTGAATTTCACATTTTTATAAAGATAATCAGTAAAATACAGTACGATACAAAGCCCGTAGAGAATAATCATGAGCTCATATAATCTTGTCATTACTAGTTCTGTCATATGCACCCTACTCCTGTTTAAAACTAAAACCCACTTATGAAAAAAGCGCTTTCGGTATCTATGATTTTACCATATAGATACGAAAACGCTTATGTTCATTTGGTAAGGCTCAATGTCTATTGGCTATTGTTCAATTAATAAGTTAAACCCGGACTTAAGTTCACTTCTTCAACTTTTTTGTTGGATGTTGATTTGACAACATGCATCTGCTGTACTTCTTGCTGCACTTCATCTTCAATCCCGAAAATTTGTTGGAATAGTGCAAGCTGTGCTTCTGCATCTTTGTCATTGGCAAGCTCTTTTGCTTGAAGAATCGGCGTTTTCAGCAACTGATTAATAATTGACTTCGTATGTTTATTAATTATTTTACGCTCGCGTTCCGTTAAGTTTGGCATCTTATTTTCAATGCTCATCATCGTTTCTTCCTGTATAGATGACGCTTTTTTACGCAATGCAGAAATAACCGGAACGACACCAAGCGTATTAAACCAATCTTTGAATTGAATAATTTCGTTATGAATCATCGTCATAATTTCATTTGCCGCACGCTCACGCTCCGCCAAGTTCGCTTGTACAATTCCTTGTAAATCATCAATATCATACAGGAAAATATTCGGTACATCGCCAATACGCGGATCTAAATCTCGTGGTACTGCAATATCGACCATAAATAATGGGTCACCCTTACGGAATTTTGCAACGTCCTTCATTAGATCGTAATCAATGACATAATCTGTTGCTCCTGTAGAACTGATTAAAATATCCGCTTCTAAAAGAGTACATTGTAATTCATTCATTGCTTTTGCCTTACCATCGAATTTCGATGCTAAATTTTGGGCTTTTTCAAATGTACGATTAATAACCGTTACTTTACCTACACCGTTGCCATATAGGTTTTGAATCGCCAATTCACCCATCTTACCTGCACCTAAAATTGCAACATGTTTATTTTGTAAAGAACCGAAAATTTTCTTTGCAAGTTCTACGGCTGCATATGAAACAGATACAGCATTTTCACCAATCGCTGTATCACTATGGGCGCGTTTAGCAAATGTAACTGCTTGTTTAAATAACTGGTTGTAAACGGTTCCAGTAGTACCAATTTCTTGACCTTGTAAAAAGCTCTTTTTAACTTGTCCTAAGATTTGTGTTTCGCCTAATACCATTGAATCAATACCAGCCGTTACACGGAATAGGTGGTTTAACGACTCATCCTCTTCATAAATGAATAAATGATCCTCGAATTGCTCCATTGGGATGTTAAACCAGTTAGCCAAAAATTGTTTAATATAATAGCGGCCAGTGTGTAATTGATCAACAACCGCATAAATTTCTGTACGGTTACAAGTAGAGATAATTACGTTTTCTAATATGCTTTTTTGCTTTTGTAGCGCCTCCATAGCATTCGAAAGATCCGATTCGATAAACGATAACTTTTCACGAATTTCTACTGGCGCTGTTTTATAATTCAAGCCTACTACTAATGTATGCATGAACCTCTACACCTCACACGTTCTAATTCATAGATTCTATTGTAACATAAAGGTAGCATGACTCACGTTTAGTTTGTGAACATGCTATGAAAGTATTTGCTGAATATGATAAATCAAATCCTCTTTTCCGATTTTTGATCGATAAGAGTTGAAAATTTTTTTGCTACGATGATATATACCCTAATTTCAAAAAGTTAAATTAGAATTATTCTAATGTAAGTTTAACAAAGTTCGACATAGATTTCAATCATACAAACCGAAAAAGAAGCTCACTTATGCAATGAGCTTCTAATTTGTCACATATTATGAATTTTTGTCGCGATAACGTTTCCTGATTCATCTAGAGCTTGGAATTCAACTTCTACGTATAAATCAAATTCAGGGAATTCATATAATTGCGGTCGATGCATAAAGCGCGATGAACCACGTTCAGGTAAATCATAACGCACATCTCCACTAGGCGAAATAAATACGACACGCACCGCTTTTACATTTTCACAGCCTGTATTTACATCCGCGAGAATTGTTACACGTTCTTCTATACGTACATCTGTACGATTAAAGATTGTGTCCCCTACTAAACAACTATTATTCAAAGTTGGAGTTTTACATAAAATCGTAGTAATAATCGATTGTAACGAGCCATGTAAATTCTCGATTGTTGAAATGTTTTGATACGTACCTTTTGTTTCAGATGATATATCTTTCAATAACTTTTCATTCACAGTTGTGTATGAGCCAACTGAAACAGTATGAATCGCAATTCCCTTTTCTTTTGCCATTCGGATAACCTCATCTAGTCCATTACTGTTTGAATAGCCATCCGTTACCAATACAATTGCCTTATTTGTATATTGATTCGTAGTGAAATTATTCACTGCCGTTTTTAATGCTGATACAATATTCGTCGAACGATTCTCATTTTTATAGCTCAGTAAGCTATCAATACCTGAAACGATTGCTGCTGTATCTGTTGCTTCATGGTTTGAACGATTGCTGAATCGATACACATGACTTGGATTCGCTCCAATTTGCTTCACCGTCTGTTTCACTTTGTCTGCTGTATAATTTTTCGCATCCCGTACTTTCATCGAACCTGAATGATCCACAACAAACATAACTTCAGATTCAACTGCACATAAATTATTTTCAAAACGTGGATTTGAAAATACTGATTGTGTAACAGTCGTATTTTTCAGTCCTTGAAAAACTTTATCATAACGTGGATCCAAATCAATCAATCGTGCTTTTACCTGTGAATTGCCGTATAGAATATCATCAAAGTATACAACTGCAGACCCGCGGCTACCTGTGTTATTATTGTAGTCTTTAGTATTCGTATCAAATGATACAACACGAGTTTTCCCATTGAACGATACTTCTACTGTTCCTTTATAATCAGTAATAATAACACCACTTGGCGCTACTAAATTGACAATAACTTTTGTATATCGATCCATGCCTTCCGGACGTTGTTGTAATTCTTTCCCTGCCTGTAAAACGGCAATTTTTGATACAGCGCCTTCCAGTTTTCCGATTAGGTCTGCATAATCTTTTCGCAGTAAATTTTTATCGATTTGTCCTAAGCGATCGTACATTGCTTTTATTACTTCGACCGATTCTTCGTGCGCTAATGTAATTTGATCTGCAATCGGTAAAAACTTGCCTGTTAAATAAATAATGACAGCATGTAGCATAGAATTGAAGGGAACTGTATCTTCTTCACTCATAACGCCTTGAAGATCGTATGTTGCTCGTCCTTCATTATTTACTGTGTACATTACTTTCGCATTTCCTAGACCGCCCCATGAAGATTCATCTTTCGGTCCTTCAATCATATAATCTAAAATTTGTTCAAATAACCAAACAGAAATAATTTGGCCTTCTAATTTTAAGTCGGCATTTCCGTATTGTATTTCCTTTGAAGTGACTTGCCCTTGTGTTAATTTACCATCGGATGTCGTATAAGATTCCCATTTAGAGCCTGTCATTACTTTTATATCTTCGTCATAATCGGTAATTGTAATAATCCCATTTGGTGTATATGGTACAGTCGTTGTTCCAACTACACCTTGTGGTAAAGCTGGCAATGGTTTTACTCCAGGATCAACCGTACCGCCATTCCATTCTGTCTGCTCTGGATCAAACACTTCATACGTAATGCGAAGCTCTGCTTTTGGTACATATCGCATCGATACTTCAATGACTTGATTTTTATATGTGTGGTATTTCTCCGTTGGATTGACCATTTCAAAGCGAATCGTATCAACTACCGACTTTGTAAGTGCCGGTGCTGTCACATATACATTTAACTGAGGGCCATCTGTATATACTACTGTCGATTGTCCACTTGTACTCGTGTTCGTTTCCGATACTTTCGCTCCAGCTACAGAGGTAACTTTAAATGCAAGCGATTCATCATATGAAATGTCATTGCCATAGCTATCGCGCAAATTAATTGTAATTAAAGAGGAATCCAGACCGTTGGCAGTTAGTTCTTCTTTTGCTACTTTAATGTCTTTTACAGCTTTGTAAACGTCCGGTCTAGTCGTTTTATCATCCGGATTTTTGCCTGGCTTTGTTGGAATGGTTACCGTTCCATCTTTACTTTCAATAAAGTTTGTTGGCAACGTTATCTTATTATTGTCCTTACCAGTAGGAGCGCTTGATAATCCTTCTATCGCCATTTTCCCTTGCTGATTAATTCGATACATAAAAACGGCCATATCTCCCCGGTTAATATTGCGGGTCGGCTTATAATCTTCAAATGTGCGCTTACCAGATGTTCCAGTAGTAATTTCATTCATATATAAATATTGAACTGCTTGTACTTCCGATAAATCTAAACCATTCACTGCCGCATATAGGCGGGCAAAATGACCTCTGGAAATGTTTGCATTTCGCTTTGATGGATTGTCTGCTCCATATAGCGGTATATTCAACTCACTGTAATATTCATATAACATATCCTTATTGTTCGTATTGAAATGATAATTACTATCTAACTTCGCTAAAAACTGAAGCATTTGCCATTCCATAACGAGAGTGCCAGATTGGAATTTGTTCCCGCCATATAATTGCATATAATCCTTGTCTACTGCCCATTTAGCCGCTTTATATTTCGAATTAGATTTAGCAATATCCGAAATTTGCTTGTTTGCTGCTTCCACCTCTATCGGACCAAATGGAAAAGCTAAAGAGAGAACTAGAAGACAAGATAGCAACATCGCCATTAGTTTCTTCATTTTATTCATTTTTGCAACTCCTTAGTTAAAGAACAGAATATTGTCACGGTAGTTTTCTTTTAAATCGTTTTCTAAATAGCGTAAAAATCGTTCAATGATTGCCGAAGATTGTGCACGTGTTAACGTATCTTTCGGATTAAAATAACCGTTGCTGCCGGACATTAACCCTAACTGTGTCGCTACATATATGGCATCTCGTGCATAATCTGTAATTCTGTAGTCATCTTTATAATCCGTTGTATAGCCTGGATCTGGCGCTTTCCCTTCTAAACCAAGGGCACGTACTAAAATTGTCGCTGCTTGCTGACGTGTTAAAAATCCATCAGGGTCAAAAGTATTCGGTGTCGTCCCTTTAATAACCCCTTTATTCACTGCTGCAACTAAATAATTGTGATCTTTCGTAGTGCGCTTTACATCTTTAAAAATGGTCGGCTGTGAAGTAGGACGGCGATTGTTTTGCTCTTCCAATACACGTAGGTCTATTGCTTTACCGATTGCAATGGCAAAGTCTAAACGTTGCACTGGTGTATTAGGAGAGAAGAAGTTGGATTGATCCTCCAAAATCCCAAGTGAATATAATTTTTCAATTTGTTCACGAGCCCAATTTGTTGATAAATCACGGAATTTTGGGATCTTCAGCATTTCTAGCTTTGGCATATAGTCAATGCTACTTGCCACTCTTCCTCTTCCGGCAGGTAAATCGTATTCATATTCAGATAATGAATCTGCCGAGCTAACTGTTTTATAGTTGCCGTTAAAGCTGGATAAAGTAGCATCACTTTGATTGAAGTCCAAAGTGCGTGATTTAGCTGTAGAAACTTTGTTTTTTACCGTTCCGATTGACCCGTCTTCATATACAATTTCAAAATCGGTAATTTGAGTTTCAGTGGCACCCCAGAAGTTTTCATATCCTTCATTTCGGCTGCTTGCCTCTACTGTAATTGTTTTTGTTACAGCATCTTTTCCCCGACCTGTCGATTCGGTATATGTTTTACGGGCAATCGCTTCTCCAGAGTAATAGTCAGATGCTGGACGCTTGTCTGTAATTGTACTTTTTGAGAGTTGGTAATCCGCCAATGTAAATGTACGGTCACCAATAGTAATTTTTTCTGTAAATTTTGTTACGCTACCAGTCGCCGAACTTTGACCGACCTGGTCATAGTTTGTTACATCATATGTATACGTAAAGTTTCTCGTTAATTTTTCTCCACTTGGTCCTGATAACGTAAATTTATATGTTTCAGTTAATTTACCTTGACGTTCTGTTTTGTTTACAGAAACGTTTTTATTAGTTCCCGTAAATTTAATTGGTTTCCCTGTTAAAAAGAAATACTCTTCGTATTCATACTCATTTTTAACTCCACCTGTTAAATCAATTGACTGGGCTGAACTACTCGACGGGTGGACGAGTAGTACTATAATTAAAAATGAACATACTGCTACAAAGTTTAAGTTAAACTTTTTCCTCACAAATTCGTCCTCATTTCCTTAAATTATTCCGTAAAATAGTATTGGCATGTGAGAGGCACATCTCACATGCCTTATCAGTTTAGTTTATAAGTAGTACATATACATCAGATGTCGAACGTGCAACAGCTGTTACTTGACTTCCTTTATTAATTTCCTCAATATCAACCACTTTTCCATCTTTAACAATCATTGCTTTGGATAAGTCTAATGTAAGTGAACCGTATCGGAAATTCCAATGGCCGTCGTTCCCCCACTGGCTACTATTAATAACTGAAATCTTTTTCGTATTGAAGTTCACCGAGCTTACTCGTCCTGTCAAAGTTAACGTTGCCAATCTTTCGTTTGGAACAAAGTGAATGCCTTGAATATGTCCATCCTTTACATAGAAGTATGCATAATAAGGATTTGGCGAGTTTGTATAATTATCATATAAATCTAAGTCCAATTCAGGTATTACTTTAAATTGCTTTGTCCCATCCAGTTCAGATGCAATTGTAGAATTGCTGTATCCAAATTGGGAAATTCGATTATCTGAACTCCAGAAATGATTATCAAAACGTTGCAAATCAGATAAGTCCACTTCATATGCGTCTAAATCTGCGACATCAATTCGGCCAAAGTAAAGTTGGTATTTTGATAAATTCGGCGCTAAAAACGCATCATTTGTAACATTTACAATATGCGCATAGTCATTTTTCGCACCACCATCCGTTAATACAAAGGCTGTTGTCGAAATTGGTTTTTGTGCTAAATCCAATGCGATTAATCCTTCAGGTTCTACTAATCGACCATTGCGTAATAAAATCGATCCATTATGATAATTTAATTTCTGTGCATTTTTTAATTCCAGCATATTTACACCAATATTCACACGATTAATTGGTTGATAGAATGTACGTTCATTTTTGGCTAATACAATAATTTTATCGATTACTTCTTTATTAAACTGTTCTTTTGTTACAAAATAAATATCACTGTTGTTATAGTTTTTCAATTGATTTTTTGATATTTTTTTATTCCCTGCATAAATGGTTGTATTATTAGTAAAGTTGAAAGTAGCCTTTGTTTTTATGTTTCCAGTTCCGAAACGCCAATTCAATAAAGTATGGGCATTTTGAACATTTATTGTATTTTTATTAGTATTAACCGTATTTAAATTTGCTTTGTATAAATCTGCAACCATGTTGGCTGTACTCATAATATTAATCTCGGCAATACGAGATGTATTGGCTGTAGCAAATTTTAAACGTACACGGTCCCCTACATATAGGGTACTAATATCTACAAAAGATTTCCCTTTAAACACTTCTGTATTATTAGTTACAGTAAACGTTTTCGTCGATGCCCCATCTACCTTTACGCGGACTTGTAGACCGTTTGGATCGATTTGGGTAACTACACCTGATATTTGTTTACTATTTTCAACAATTGAACCGTCCCCGTCATTTGTAGAACCGCGTAATTCAGTGATCTTACCTGATTTTAGTTTAATCGTGACATTCATACCCGCTTTAAAACCAGCTATATTTGTCAGCGTATTATTAATATAGAATTTACCTGTATTTGAAAGGCTTAATGTTGCTGTTTTTCCAGAACTATTTTTTAAAGTGACGCTTTTTAATGTACGCGTCACCGTTCCATTCTTATCTTCAGTTTCATTATAATTTGCTTTCATAAAGGTATATGTAGTAGATGCTTCAGCTTGTTGACCTAGCGGTAGAATTGCTAAAGCAAGTGTAATTGCTGTCAACAGTGTTACTATTTTTTTAAGCAATTGTTTCTCCTCCTCATTCATTACTTCCCTTAATTTTTATTTCAAATAGTCTTACTTAACCTCATTTCTTTCAATTCATAATTAAGCACTCTTTAATTTGTATAAATTTACAAATAATACTGCATTAACTATTTAAGTTTACCAAATTACCTAAGTGTTCGCATCGTAAGTCTTAATTAATTAAATAGAGATATCAACTGAATGACCTAGAGTTGGGTGAGATACATTCGTTACTTCTATTAATTGTTCTATGCTTTGTTCTTGAAATTCCATCGATTGTTTTGTAACAGCTATTGAAACATTTTTCATTAAATCCGCTTGTTTCATCGAGATTGCTAAAGCTGCGATATCCATATGTAGCACCTCCTACAATTTTTATCGACAAATCCATATTAATATCAAGTAATTATTATAATTTTGATGAAGGTAACCTTTTAATTAAAGCGAAGGGATGTTTGACTTTTAAAAATTTATAAACAAAAAAGAACAACTCCGAATTTAATCGAAGTTGTTCTAATTTAATTACATACGCGATTCAATTTCAGCCCATGCCTCTTCGAAGCCAAGACCTTTCTCTGAAGAAAACACGATTAATGGATCCTGTTTATCCATTTGCAACGTTTCTCGCACATGCTTTTTATGCTTATCCCATTTACCTTTCGGGATTTTGTCAGCCTTTGTCGCTACTACGATAACAGGAATATTATAATGCTTTAAGAAATCATACATCATACAGTCATCATTAGTGGGATTGTGACGAATATCAATAATTAATACAACGGCTCTTAATTGGTCGCGTCCCATGAAATATTTTTCAATCATTTTTCCCCATGCTGCACGTTCTGATTTTGAAACTTTTGCATAGCCGTATCCTGGAACGTCAACATAATAAAGTTGCTCTTCAATTTTATAGAAATTCAACTGTTGCGTTTTACCAGGCTTTGACGAAATACGTGCCATTGCTTTACGGCCAATCATACGATTAATAAACGAAGATTTGCCGACATTTGAACGACCCGCTAACGCAAATTCAGGTAGCCCGTCTTCCGGGAACTGTTCTGGTCGGACAAAACTGCCGATCATTTCAACGTTATGGACTTTCATTACTTTTTAAAACCTCCATCTAGTGCAAGAGCAAGAACTTCTTCCGCCTGTGACACTAGTTTAAATGTGAGTTGCTCACGAATTGTTTCTGGAATATCATCAATATCACGCTCATTGTCTTTCGGGATAATAATCGTCGTTAATCCTGCACGGTGAGCACTTAAAGATTTTTCCTTTAGGCCACCGATTGGTAATACCCGACCTCTTAAAGTTACTTCCCCTGTCATCCCAATTTCGCGTTTAATTGCTTTTCCAGTTATAGCTGAAACGATGGCTGTTGTCATCGTTATACCAGCTGAAGGACCATCCTTTGGCACTGCGCCTTCTGGAACATGGACGTGAATATCATGTTGATCAAAATAATCTGAATCAAGTCCTAAATTATCTGTTAATGTACGGACAAATGATAGTGCAATTTGTGCGGATTCCTTCATTACATCTCCAAGCTTCCCTGTTAGGATTAGTTTTCCTTTACCAGGTGTTAATGAAACCTCAATTTGTAAAGTATCGCCGCCAACAGTAGTGTAAGCAAGACCTGTTGCAACACCTACTTGATTTTCAAGCTCTGCTTGTCCGTAACGGAAGCGATGTTTGCCAAGCATATCCACTAATACTTTGGAGCTAACAGTCACTTTTTTCTTTTCACCTGAAACAATGATTTTTGCAGCTTTACGACAAACAGTTGCTACTTGTCGCTCTAATCCACGAACTCCTGCTTCACGTGTATAATAACGAATCAAATCCGTAATTGCTTCGTCTTTTATAACTAATTGCGCTTTCTTTAAACCATGTTCCTTCGTTTGTTTCGGAATTAAATGGTTTTTCGTAATTTCAATTTTTTCATACTCCGTATATCCGGCAATATTAATAATTTCCATACGATCAAGAAGTGGGCCAGGTATTGTGCTTAAATCATTTGCTGTTGCAATGAACAGTACATCCTGCAAGTTATATGGCTCTTCAATGAAGTGATCGCTAAACGTATTGTTTTGCTCAGGATCCAAAACTTCCAACATTGCAGCAGAAGGATCACCACGGAAATCATTTGACATTTTGTCAATTTCATCAAGTAAGAATACAGGGTTTGTTGTACCTGCTTTTTTCATTCCTTGAATAATACGGCCTGGCATAGCACCTACATACGTACGACGGTGACCGCGAATTTCCGATTCATCACGTACACCACCAAGTGAAACTCGGACAAATTTACGATCCAAGCTCTCTGCAATGGAACGTGCCAAACTTGTTTTACCAACACCTGGAGGTCCTGCTAAACAAAGAATAGGACCGCGTAATGAATTCATTAACTGACGGACTGATAAATATTCCAAAACACGCTCTTTTACTTTTTCTAAACCGTCGTGATCACGATTTAAAACTTCTTCAGCATGGGCAATATCGATACGGTCTTCCGTTTTCTCTGTCCAAGGTATTGAAACAAGCCATTCCAGATAGTTACGAATAACACCACTTTCTGCACTTGCAGCAGGCAATTTTTCATAACGATCAAGCTCTTTTAACGCCACTTTTAATGTGGAATCAGGCATGCCTGAGCTATCAATTTTTTTGCGAAGGTCGGCAACTTCCCCTGTTTTCCCTTCACGATCACCAAGCTCTGTTTGAATTGCTTTCATTTGCTCACGTAAATAATATTCTTTTTGCGTGCGCTCCATCGCTTGCTTCACTTTTGTACTGATTTTTTTCTCGAGATTTAAAATCTCCTGCTCATCATGTAGACGAATCATTAAGTGGTCTAAACGTTTCTTAATGTTAGTGATGTCTAACACTTCCTGCTTCTCATTAATTTTAAATGGTAAATGAGAGGCAATTACATCCGCTAATCGACCTGGTTCTTCAATATCGAGAACAGATTCGATTGTTTCAGTTGTAATTTTATTTGATGATTTTGCATATTTTTCGAAATAAGATAGAACTGTACGCATTAAAGCTTCTGTTTCGGAATCTTTAAATTGATCGTCTTCAAATATTTCCAAATCTGCAATTGCAAATTTTTCAGCATCTTTGTAACTTACCATTTCCGCACGGTTTAAACCTTCAACCAATATGCGTAATGTGCCGTTTGGAAGCTTTAGCATTTGTTTAACTTTCGCTAAAGTACCCATTTTATAAAGATCTGATTTTACGGGTGAATCAACACGTAAATCCTTTTGAGTTACTAAAAAGATTGTACTGTCTCCAAGCATCGCATGTTCAAGTGCAGCAATGGAACGTTCTCTACCAACATCAATATGTAAAACCATTGTTGGGTAGACAAGAAGTCCTCTTAACGGTAAAACTGGCATATTTGATAATTTTTTTGTCACGCGGGTATTCACCTCCATCCAAATCTTAAAAACAACCCGCATTATAAGTATGTGTCAGCTATTCATAAAATTTTCATCCAACCAATATGTATATCCTTTTTGTAAGAAAAAGCTGACTTTGGACTTGCTTAAGAAGTCTAAGTCAGCTACATAATTGGAAACATTCAGCAAAAATTATGCTGAGGTTTTTTCGTTATCATCTTTTTTCAATACTGAACCATCATCCAAAATTAATTTTGGCTCTGCTTTATCACGAATTGTCTCTGCCGTGATGACACATTTTTTAATGTCTTCACGTGAAGGTAATTCAAACATAACGTCCAGCATTGTTACTTCGATAATAGAACGAAGTCCACGAGCACCTGTTTTACGTTCGATCGCTAATTTTGCAATTTCAACTAATGCCTCATCTTCAAACTCAAGCTCAACATTATCCAGTTCTAGCATTTTTTGATATTGTTTTGCCAAAGCGTTTTTAGGCTCTGTTAAAATTTGAACTAACGCATCTACATTTAACTGCTCTAACGTTGCCAATACTGGTAAACGACCGATAAATTCTGGAATAAGTCCAAATTTCAATAAGTCTTCCGGAATTAATTGGGACATGATAGAAGCATCTTCATCAACACCGTTATTTATAGTAGAAGCAAATCCGATTACTTTCTCACCTTGACGACGTTTAATAATCGTCTCGATTCCATCAAACGCTCCACCAACAATGAAAAGAATGTTTGATGTATCAATTTGTAAAAACTCTTGGTGTGGATGCTTACGACCGCCTTGTGGAGGAACGCTAGCTACAGTACCTTCTAGAATTTTAAGTAAAGCTTGTTGTACACCTTCACCTGATACATCGCGTGTAATTGAAGGATTTTCAGATTTACGAGCCACTTTATCAATCTCGTCAATATAAATAATCCCTTTTTCGGCACGCTCAATATCATAATCAGCAGCTTGGATTAATTTTAAAAGAATATTTTCAACATCCTCACCAACATAACCTGCTTCAGTTAAGCTTGTTGCGTCAGCAATCGCGAATGGTACATTTAAAATACGTGCCAATGTTTGAGCAAGTAAAGTTTTACCGCTACCAGTTGGGCCGATTAAAACAATATTTGATTTCGATAATTCAACATCGTCAATTTTCGAATTTGAATTAATACGTTTATAGTGATTATAAACAGCAACTGCCAAAGCTTTTTTTGCCCGTTCTTGTCCGATAACATATTCACCTAATATATTTAAAATTTCTTTAGGCTTCGGAATATCTTTGAACTCAATTTCCTCTTCGATTCCTAGTTCTTCTACTACGATCTCTGAGCAAAGCTCGATACATTCGTCACAAATATATACGCCTGGTCCTGCAACCAGTTTACGAACTTGTTCTTGTGGCTTACCACAAAAAGAGCATTTTAAATTGCCTTTTTCATCATTAAATTTAAACAATTTGGTTCACCCCTATTCAAGCAACAATCTTACAAGATTCTAGTTGTTTTATCAAATAAATTGATTGCATATTGTTACTGTCTTAATTTATGTCTTATGAATTTCACGTTAGTGCTTTAACATTCATTGGATTTTATTGTATCTTTTTCTCCACAAATATTCAAATACCCTAACAATTATATGTATGTATTCAAATCACAAATAATTTAACCTATATTATCTTTTTAAATTTTTAAGTGATAAAACAAGGCACGGAAAAACCGCACCTTGTTAAAATTTTGATTTAATTTATTTATTACTAGCTAACTCATATATAAAAAGATGGTAGCCCAGTGATTAAACTAATAATAATCGACAATGTTAATAGTTAGCCATGGTTATTAAACAAAGTACGTTTCAATAAATTAAATAAATTAGTTAGTAATTTTAGCGTTTTCAACTAGGAATTCAACTGTTTTTTGTGTACGGATATCGTTCTCAAGAACTTTTGTTCCGCCTAAAGCAGTTAAAATTTGGTCATTTGACATACCAAATTGTGCAGCCATTTTTTCAAGCTCAACATTGATGTCTTCTTCAGTTACTTCAATATTTTCTGCTTGACCAATCGCTTCCAACACTAATGTTACACGAACACGGTTTGCAGCTTCTTCAGCCATTTGAGTGCGTAATGCTTCTTCGTCTTGACCAGAGAATTGGTAGTATAAATCTAAGTTCATACCTTGCATTTGTAAGCGTTGACCAAACTCTTGTACCATACGGTCTACTTCTGTGTTGATCATACCTTGTGGAATTTCAACTTCTGCATTAGCAGCTGCTTTTTCTACAAGTTCATCACGTAATGATGCTTCAGAATCAGCTTCTTTGTTAGCTAAAGTAGTTTCTTTTAATTTTGTACGTAAAGCTTCTACTGTTTCAACTTCTGGGTCCATTTCTTTTGCGAACTCATCTGTTAAGTCAGGTAATACTTTAGTTTTTACTTCTTTAACTGTTACTACGAATTTCGCTTCTTTACCAGCTAATTCAGCAGCATGGTACTCTTCAGGGAAAGTAACTACAACATCTTTAGTTTCGCCAGTTTTAGCGCCTACTAATTGCTCTTCGAAACCTGGAATGAATGATCCAGAACCGATTTCTAATGCGTAATCTTCACCTTTACCACCTTCAAATGCTTCTTCGCCTACGAAACCTTCGAAATCGATAACAGCAGTGTCGCCTTCAACGATTGCTTCATCTTCTTTGATTTCAAGTTCAGCTTTTTTAGCTAATTGAGCATCGATTAAAGATTGAACTTCTTCGTCAGTTACTTCTGTAGCTTGTTTAGTTACTTCTAAACCTTTATATTCGCCTAATTTTGGTTCTGGTTTCACAGTTACTGTTGCAGTGTAAGTGAAGTCAGTACCTTTAGCGAAGTTTTCTGTACCAGCGATTTCTGGGTAATCAACTGGCTCAATACCAGCTTCATCTAAAGCAACTGGGTATGAAGAGTTGATAACGATTTCTAAAGCATCTTGGTAAAGAGCTTCTACACCGTACATTTTTTCGAATACATTACGAGGCATTTTCCCTTTACGGAAACCAGGTACGTTAATTTGTTTTACTACTTTTTTAAAAGCTTGGTCTAAAGCTTTATCAACTTCTGCTGCTTCTACAGTAACAGTTAATAAACCTTCGTTACCTTCTTGTTTTTCCCATTTTACTGACATATATATTACCTCCAAAGTTAACATTCGTTTGAATAAACAAACTCGTCATATATATTGTTTGACAACCATTTTAGTATAACATAGATGAACAATGTTTCAACTTTTTTCACTACTCTTGTAAATCTGATATTTTTTCTATGTTCTGTAAAAATTCTACTATTTCACCGTTGATTTCCACAGTTTCACCAAACATGGATTTAACAAATTCAATATAACTTAGTGCAACATCCTCGCTTCGGAAAATAGTCCATTCGAACGGATAAAGGACAATGGCATGCTTAGCCATTAATTGCTGCACAAACTCCAGTGTAGAGGGTTCTTGTAATAGTGTTTCCGTTATAATCGCTGCAATTTCCTCATATTGGGGCATTTTTGTTGGCAAAGGTAATTCTGCCGGATTGATCTCCCTTATCATGTTAAATTTAGCTATATTCAAATCCAGATTAACTTCCTGTTCCACCAGCAAAATAAGCAACAAACTTTGAATAAAAGGGTGCACATTTTCTGATTCAATAACGGCTTTAATTTCTGTTATATATGGACGAATATTCATTTCAGGCAGCTCATTTATCAACATCAGCTGTTCTTGTACAGATAACTTCAGGAACTCACTTGCGATAATATCAAAATTCTCTTCAATATCGGCTAATGGAGGAGACTGTAACTGAGATTCCTGGTTTTCTGCTATATGCGCATTTAAGTTTTTTAAACGCTCAAACTTTTCGACTTCATGCTCTGGTATTAACTCTTCATCAAACAATGATTCAATAATTTTCTCCACTTGTTTAAATTGGCGCAATTGCATACAAATTGTTAAGTAAAGTTCCATCACTTCAAAATACATACTTGGACCAATTGCCAATAGTTCTTCACATATTTGTTTTGCCCTTTCAAAATTTTTTACTTCATATAAAGAATAGGCAAAAACACTAAGTGATAATTCATCCCCTTCTCCTAATAGCAATGCTTGCTCAAATAATTCATTCGCTTCTTTATAATGGAACGTCTCGGCTAAATGTTTCGCTTCATTAAATAGTCGATCTACTGTACCCGGAAATAAAATTACTTTTCTTTTGTTTGTGTTGTTACTGTTTTCTTTCATCGTAATCACTCCATTGATGACAAAGGTAATCTTCGCATCCTTTATCAATTGCACTTATTTTAACGTTGTTACCATATTTCAACAATATGTTCACAAAATTTATACTTATATTAATTTACAATACTAAAAAAAGTTATATACTAAGTACTAGTATTTTTGAAATTCTCGCTATTATTTAAGGCTCTAATTCAATATTCCCATTCTACTTAGTAAATAATCGTAGTAAAAAACATCCACTATTCATAAAAGGAGTGTCTATTATGGTAGTACTATCGGAAAATGTACTGCTACATTTTAAAAATCGGTTCGAAAATTCATTGGAAAAGCTGCCGATTAGTGTAGTAAGTCGAAGTACAGCAATTGTAAACGATGTAGAGTATCCAGTAAAATTTGATTTCATAACGGAAACGATTGTTGATTATAAAGGACAAAGCGTAACTACTTATATTATTGAAATCGAAGGAACAATTCCAGGGACGATTAAAATTGGATCCATCACGGTTTTACCTCAGCACATACACCTTACCTGTGAATACGAAATTTTAACGATTACAAATAATGAACTAAAAAAGTTAGTAACAAATGATAAGCCGTTGTTATTATACAGTGAGTGGCTATTAGAAGCGATCGAAAATGAAATATTAGTCTTGGAAGTAAAAGCCGACAATGATCAACTAGTCGACTGGCCTGTCGGGATTAAAAACGCATATTTTTTATAAAATAATAGAGTACATAGCATGAGGCTGGGACATAAGTAGAAATTTCTTTGTAAAAGGGAAATACTCTTATTAAGAAATTGATATTATATGAATTGATTGGAGTGAAGGGGCGACTCCTGGGGGAATAGCACGACGCCTGAGACTACAGGCTCAGGCCGTGCCCCTGGAAAGCGTCCCCGTAACGGAAATCAATTCTGGCAGAAGCAGAAAAACATCTATTTTTTCTTTGAAAAAATAGATGTTTTTCATTTTGTCCCAGGCTCATTTTTTTAATCTTTTTTGCTGATAATACGTTCTATTTGCATTGAACTTTCAGTGCTGTATACTAAGCGCTATGCATATTTTTAATGAATGAAAGTGGGATATATTTATGAAATTCGGATTTATCGGTCTTGGAAACATGGCCAACGCGATTATTAATGGAATGATTACAAGTGGACAATTTAATGCTACAGATGTATATGGGATTAATCGTAGCATCGAAAAAACAGAGGCACTCATCAGCCAATATGGGATCCAAACTGCAGATTCAATAGAGCATCTCATGTCACAAGTAGATGTCGTTATTATTGCAGTAAAGCCTCAAATGTTTGATCAAGTAATTCCAGCAATTCAACAAAATTTAAAGAGCAATCATATTGTTATTTCGATTGCTGCCGGAAAATCACTTGACTATTTACATCGTGAGCTTGGGGTACAGACGCCTATTTTCCGTGTCATGCCTAATATAAATTCAACTATTGGCGCATCTACAAGCTGTTTTTCAACAATCATAGGAAATGACGAACAAAAAGCTATTGTTGAAAAGCTGTTTGCTACAGTAGGAACGATTGATGAACTTCCTGAAGAATTATTTTCAATATTTACTACGATTGGTTGCGCCTCCCCGGCCTTTACTTACCTGTACATTGATTCGTTGGCACGTGCTGCTGTCCGCGAAGGTATGCCAAAAGATATGGCACTTAAAATTGCAGCAAGTTCTGTATTGGGTAGTGCTAAAATGGTATTACAATCTGACTCCCACCCATGGCAATTAATCGATCAAGTATGCTCTCCAGGTGGAACGACAATTCAAGGTGTCACATCCCTGCAAGTGAACCATTTCGAAAGTACAATATATGAAGCAGTTGATGCCGTTACAAACCGCGATACTGTTCTTCAAAAGCAAACAGTTAAATAGTCTATTACCTAGTGAAATCAAATTTCACTAGGTTTTTTCATCTTGCTTTACTTTTTTATCATAGTATAATTACCTTTATTTAGTAAATCATTCAATAAGAGGTGTATCATGACTTTAACGTTGCGAGTCTTAGCCATTATCCTATTCAGTTCCTTTCTTATTTCCGCTTCAAGTGAAGCAGCAACCGGTGAAAAAGGGCATGCACTTCAATACCAATATGAAATAATAGAACAAAACGATAAAATTTTTTGGAACATTCAGTTTGAAGATCAATTTCTGCAGATTAAAGAAAGTGAAAAATCTGCTGAAGCCTTGTTGCAGTTCAGAAGCTTGATTGAACAGGCTACAAGTAACGTTCTACCATTAATCTTTTATAGTTGCTTTATATTATTTACAATCGTTTTGACAGTAACATTCATACTAACTAAACCAAAGCGCTTAAAACACCCACTCTATTTGAGTTGCGTCTTCATCTCTTGCCTGTTCCTGTTCAAAAGTTATTCCTACTATGAAATCCTTCAGCATACTAAAGCTAATTTACGCTATTATTATCTATTGCTTGAAATGATTAATTCTTCTCATTAACATGTAAAACAACTATGTTTTGCATGTTTTTATAATTATCTCTAAAACTTGTAAAAAAATACGAGAACATAATTGCTAAGTCACGTACTATTCTATATAATCAATCTTGTTTCAAATTGAAACACAATTAAATTATAGATTGGGAGCGTGACAAGAAATTGGGTAAAGCATTGATTATTGGAGCTGGCGGTGTAGCTAGCGTTGTCGTACATAAATGTGTACAAAACTCAGAAGTATTCGAAGAGATTATGATCGCAAGTCGAACAAAGTCTAAATGTGATGCTTTAAAAGAAAAATTAGATGGTGGAAAAACGATTATTCATACAGCACAAGTGGATGCGGATAACACCGAGGAACTAATTGACTTAATCAATGGATTTAATCCAGATGTGGTGATCAATGTAGCTTTACCATATCAAGACTTAACTATTATGGATGCATGTTTAGCAACTAAGACTCATTATGTAGATACAGCAAACTACGAGCCTTTAGATACTGCTAAATTCGAATATAAATGGCAATGGGCGTATAAAGAACGTTTTGAAGAAGCAGGCATTACTGCGCTTCTAGGTTCAGGTTTTGACCCAGGTGTAACAGGCGTATTCACAGCGCATGCACAAAAGCATCATTTCGATGAAATTCATTACATCGATATCGTTGATGCTAATGGTGGAGACCACGGACTTCCATTCGCAACAAACTTCAACCCGGAAATCAACATTCGCGAAATTACTGCGAACGGTCGTTTCTGGAAAGATGGCGAGTGGGTTGAAACGGAGCCTTTAGAATATAAAACAGTTTATAACTTACCGGAAATCGGTGAAAAAGATTGCTACCTTCTATACCATGAAGAATTAGAATCTTTAGCGAAAAACATTAAAGGTTTAAAACAAATCCGCTTCTGGATGACGTTTGGCGAAAAATACTTAACACATTTAAACGTTCTAGAAAATGTAGGTATGACTTCAATTGAGCCAATCGAATTCCAAGGACAAATGATTCAGCCAATCCAATTTTTAAAAGCTGTTTTACCAGATCCAGCAACACTTGGACCTCTTACAAAAGGTAAAACAAACATCGGCTGTATCGTTCGCGGTATTAAAGACGGTAAAGAAAAAACTTACTATGTATACAATGTATGTGATCACCAAGAATGCTACAGAGAAGTTGGCTCACAGGCGATTTCTTACACAACTGGTGTACCGGCAATGATCGGCGCTATGCTTGTAATGAACGGCGAATGGCAAAAACCAGGTGTATGGAATGTGGAAGACTTCAATCCAGATCCATTCATGGACGCTTTAAACAAATGGGGCTTACCATGGCACGAAACTGAAAATCCTGAATTAATCGACTTAGAATTCACTTCTAACGGAGTAACAAAATAATGGCTGATGTAAAAATGAAGAAGCCTATTATGGAGGAAGCTTTAGCAGAAGAAACGGGCATCGATTGGTCACAGGCTCCGTCTCCGGCATTCGTAGTTGACGAGCGATTACTCGAGCGCAATTTAAAGCTATTAAAATCTGTACAGGATCGTACAAATTGTGATATTTTACTTGCACTTAAAGGGTTTTCAATGTGGTCAACATTTCCGATGGCGCGCAATTATTTAGCTGGCATTACGTCTTCTTCATTATTCGAAGCACGTCTTGGCTATGAAGAATTCGGTAAGGAAGTACATGCTTATGCCCCTGCTTATGCAGAACATGAAATTGATGAATATTTAACATATGTCGACCATATTGTATTTAACTCTTTTGATCAGTTAAATAAATATAAAGACAAAGTGTTGAATCATGAGAAAAATATTTCAATCGGCTTACGTGTAAACCCGGGCTATTCAGAGGTGGAAACACCACTTTATGATCCATGCTACATTAATTCACGTTTAGGTATCCCGTTTGAATCATTCCAGCCAGATGAGCTAGACGGTGTGGAAGGTATTCATTTCCACGCTATGTGTGAGCAGGGTGCGGAAGTGCTGGAACGTATTTTAGTTCATTTTGAAGAAAAATACGGAAAGTACTTACACCAGATGAAATGGATTAACTTCGGTGGTGGTCATCATATTACGAAACCGGGTTATAACGTAGAACTTTTAGTGTCGTTAATTAATCGTATTCAGGAAACATATGATGTGAAAGTAATTTTAGAGCCAGGTGAAGCAATTGCACTGAATACAGGTTATTTAGTAGCAACAGTGCTTGATATCGTTCATAACGGTATGGAGCTTGCAATCGTAGACTCTTCTGCTACTTGTCATATGCCGGATACGCTTGAGATGCCATACCGCGCACATATTATCGGTTCTGGTCAACCAAATGAAAAAGCATATACGTACCGCTTAGGTGGTATGACATGCTTAGCTGGCGATATTATTGGAGATTACTCATTCGATGAGCCACTTAAAGCAGGCGACAAAATCGTCTTTACTGACATGGCCCATTATACAATGGTAAAAACGCATATGTTCAACGGTGTGAACTTGCCGAGTATTTGCACGTACAATGATGAACAAGGAATAAAAGTTATTCGTTCATTCCAGTTTGAAGATTATAAAGGTCGCTTATCATAAGAAAAAGCAGAAACGTTTTATTGCGTTTCTGCTTTTTTCTTTATTCAAGCGGAATATAAATAGGCCGACTAAACGATGGCTGCCATATTCCTTGCTCATTTTTTTCCATTCTCACTTCTGCAGGTAATCCATTTTCCCCAGTATAAACCACCCAGCCTTCTGTTTCTGAGCGCACTTCAAAGGTTGCCTTTTCTATACCATTAAAGCCACTTGCAATCATTAAACGATTTAGTTCTGGTGTATATAACTGTTGACGGACAGCTTTTGTTGTTTCATAATACTGCTTTACTTCAATAGTGTGTTTATTTTCAACATTTGTAAAAAGGGCTTCATATGTTTCATAATCTTGTTCACTTTCACTTAATAAAAACATTTTTGTAATCGCAATGGGTGAAATACCACGCAAGCGTTCCAAATCATAATCCGTTTTAAATTCCTCATAAACAGCTTGTTCTTCAGGTGTCAATGTAAGCGCTAATTCATCTGGAGCATAAATAGCAGTCACCTTGCCGGCTAGTTGAGTATCCTTAATTTTTAATAATTGCTGATGGTCTTCTTTATTGTAAACAAGCAGCTCGTCCTTAGCGGTATCTACCGTTTCATTGGCAAAAGGTGTGAATTGTATACCCCACTCATAAAAATAATACGGGTTTTTAAAGGGATCTTTCTGTTCTGCCTCCCCTATTTTCTTTCCAAGCCCTCGGACAGTTAATATCGTACCATTTACTCGAATTTGCCCTTCATCCATTGTCACCGAATCATTCGCTAAACCGAGCACTGTTGATACAACGATTCCCTCAGGACCGTAATATGCTACATAATCTCCATATGTAATTTTGGCCTCTTCGTCTATCACCATCCGAAAGCCATGCAGCATCCATTGTTCACCTAGTAGATACGCGGTTTTGGGTTTAATCACCTCTAACGCAGTAACATCCTTAATAATTGGCAATAGTGGATCTCCTTCATTCGCTGTCTGGACACTTTGCTTTGGGGCGAACTGAGCATATACTATCATTCCAATTAAACAGCACATTGCAACAGAAACCGATAGTACTTGCCAATTGCGTTTTTTCGGCTTTCGCTTCGTCTGTAACAATCGCTGCTTGAGCTCAGTTGTATAAGGTGCATCCTGCTGCAATTCCCGCTTCAGCTGATTTTTAAATTCCTTCATAAAATAGCGCCTCCAATTCCTGATCATTTTTTAAAAGCTCTCTCGCCCGACGAATTCTTGTACGAACGGTATTTTGTGAAACCATGAGTAAATCAGCAATTTCTGATACCTCAAATTCCTCATAGTAAAATAAAATAATGACCTCACGATAATGAACAGGCAAGGCGAAAATATGTTGTTTTAATGTTGTGAAAGCTTCTATCTCTAAATATGCTTGTTCACTTGAAGGTACATTTTTACGGATTGGTATTAATTTTGTTAGAAGTGCTTTTCTCTTTTGTTTGCGTAGCTCATCATGACAACAATTAATCGCTATACGAGTTAAATAGGTTTTCAGTGAAGCTTCACTACGGAAATTTTCTTTATGTAATAGAAACTTCATTAAGACGTCCTGTGTAATTTCCTCTGCAATTTGACGATCCTTTACGTATAAATAGCTAAAATGATATAAATATTCTCCATATTGTTCTACAATTTCCTCCACCGACCACTCACCTCTTTTCAATTCTACAACTTAGACGTTTGCTTTTTAAAAAATTGTTCAAAATCTTCCATAATAATTTCTTCAAGGCTAATTATGATACAAAAAAAGAGCACGGTTTCAACTTTAACGTTGTACCGCGCTCGATTTTTATGTGCCGCAATAGCTGACAAATGGTGGTTCTTCATCTGTTGGCGGCTGTGTATATTTTGAAAACTGTTCATTTGTATCATAGGGATTTGATAAGACTTGAAGCATTTCGGCAAACATTGAAGGATTGCCTGCAATAAATTCTTCTATAGCTTGTTCTACTAAATGATTTCTTGGAATTACGGAAGGATTAACCGATTTCATCACCTGTAAAGTTTCTTCTTTTGTCATGTCCTGTTGATCAATACGCTCGAACCAGGCTTTTTCCCATTGTTTGAACTGTTCTGATTGGAATAATTTATTGTTTGGTCGTTCTCCCTCTGCCAATGAACGAAACGTATTCGTATAGTCCGCTTCATTGTATTCCATTAACTGAAGCAAATCGTTAATAAGCTGTTCATCCTGATCACCCGGATAGAGAAGTCCGAGCTTTTCACGCATTTCACTATAATAATGTACTTCATAAACAGAAGGGAATTTTTCTAGAATACCTTGTGCTAAACGAACCGCCTCTTCTTCATCCTCATGAATTATTGGCAATAAACTTTCTGCAAATCGTGTTAAATTCCAAGCAGCAATTGCAGGTTGGTTACCATAAGCATAACGTCCTTGAGTATCAATTGAACTAAATACAGTAGATGTGTCATACGTATCCATAAAAGCACATGGACCATAATCTATTGTTTCACCGCTTATTGTCATGTTATCCGTATTCATTACACCGTGAATAAAGCCAACACTTTGCCATTTTGCAATTAGTGCCGCTTGCTTTTCTAATACAGTTTCTAATAATGCAATATAAGGAGTATAAGGATTATCTACTTTACGAATCTTAGGATAGTGCCGGTCTATCGCATAATCCGCTAATGCTTTTACGTCAGACAATTCTCCAAATTGAGCTGCATATTGAAATGTACCGACGCGCAAATGACTAGCCGCTATACGGGTTAAAACAGCACCATCAAGTGCCTTTTCACGATAAATAACATCCCCTGTTGCAGCAATCGCTAAGCTACGTGTGGTAGGAATTGAAAGTGCATGCATCGCTTCGCTAATAATAAATTCTCTCAACATTGGACCTAATGCCGCTCTTCCGTCTCCCCCTCGTGAATACGGTGTGCGCCCTGAGCCTTTTAATTGAATATCATAGCGTTCCCCATCTTTTGTAATATGCTCGCCAATTAATAGTGCTCGTCCATCTCCTAACATATTGAAATGGCCAAATTGATGTCCCGCATATGCTTGGGCAATTTGCGCTGCCCCTGAAGGCATTTCATGTCCGGCTAAAATTGCCGCCCCTTGCTCTTTTAATTCATTTGCATCTAAATCCATTCTATCTGCTAGCGTACGATTAAAAAGGACAATCGCTGGTGCAGTAACTTTATTTGCCGCTATCTCGGTATAAAACATTTGTGGCAAATTCATATAACTATTATCAAAACGAAAACCAAAATTGTCTTCTTTTTCTGTCATTGTTTTTCGCCTCATTTCTTTTAGTTGATACATTTATTATAAACCTTTTAAGATTAGTTAACCAAAATCCGGTCTTTTAAAACGAAAACTGTAATCTAGTCTCATTTTAGTTAACCAAAAATAAATTTTAGTTGACACAACTCGTTTTACATTTTATATTTACGTTAACCGAAAAAATATTCTAGTTAACAAAGGGGTTAGAAAATGGAAACCGTTCACAAAACACAAACCTTTAAAACAGTAGATTTAATTTACAGTGCTTTGTTTGCAACATTAATTATGATTGGTGCAAACATAACATCATTTGCACCCTTCTTAACAGTGGGTGGTGTACCAATTACATTACAAACTTTTTTTGCTATTTTAGCAGGATTAGTTCTAGGATCTAAAAAAGGAGCCATTGCTTGTACTGTATACATGGCTATTGGACTTGCTGGTGCACCGGTGTTTTCAAAATTTACAGGTGGCTTCTCAGCAATTTTGCTACCGACATTCGGTTTTATTGTTACATTTATCGTTAGTGCCTATATTGCCGGTAAAATCGCTGAAACATACAAAACTAGACTTGCCTATATTATTGCGGCAGTTATAGCGATGGCTATTAATTATATTCTAGGAACAACTTGGATGTATTTTGCTTATACATTATGGGCAGCGGCGCCAGAAGGATTTTCCTACAAACTGGCTTGGTTATGGATGATTCCACCGATGCCAAAAGATATTATTCTAGCTATTTTTGCAGGATTCTTTGCTTTCCGTATTCAAAAAGTTTTAAAGATCCTTCCGATTAAACACTCGTAAACAGTTGGAAATGTGGAGAGAAACTGCTTTTTGCTGGACACATTTATCCTTTTTTATACAATATTTTGGCGCCATCATTATACCGAAATCTATTTATTTGATATAATTTATCATATTGATAAAGGAGGAATTCCGTATGGCAAATCATTATCAAAATATCGTTGTGGCAGTAGATGGCTCTGAGTTAGGCGAACTCGCTTTTCAAAAATCAATTGATGTAGCAAAACGTAATATTGGCTCGACTTTACATATCATCCACGTAATCGATACAAGCTTTTCCGCATCTTTTGATATGCTTTATGATAATATGGTCGAATTAGTCCGTAAGCACGGTGAAGTGTTATTGGACCGCTATGAATTAGAAGCAAAAGAAGCTGGCATTGTAAATGTTAATAAGATTTTAACTAAAGGTACTCCGAAAAATGTTTTATCCAAAAAGCTTTCAGAACATGCGCCTGCAGATATTATTATTTGTGGTGCAACAGGTTTAAATGCAATGGAGCAAATGTTCATGGGCTCCAGTACTGAAGCAATCGTCCGACATGCAACTTGTGATGTATTAATTGTACGTACACCTATCAAATAGGAAAAAAGGTTATGAGGCTAATTAATGTCCTCATAACCTTTTTAAATTATGCACGATGCGAACTTACTTTTAAAAGCTCCTCTTACGTGAACATATGCAAAAAGTTAAATCATTAAAATTTCACGGATGTCTTGCTCGGTTAATCTACTGTTAGACTGGTCATCTCCATCCAAAATATCGGAAATGAGCAGTTTCTTTTTTTGCTGAAGTTCACTCATCTTTTCCTCTATCGTCCCATTTGTAATAAGTTTGATAACTTGTACAACTTCCTTTTGTCCCATTCGATGCGCACGGTCAGCTGCTTGTTCCTCTACTGCCGGGTTCCACCATAAATCATATAAAATCACGGTATCTGCCCCTGTTAAATTCAACCCTGTTCCTCCTGCTTTTAACGAAATTAAAAACAAATCGCGCTCTCCATTATTAAAAGCATTGCAAAGAGTTACACGCTCCTCTGATGGAGTTTGACCATCCAGGTAAAAATACGATTCCCCACGCTTGGATAGCTCAGTTGCAATCATTTTCAGCATTTGCGTAAACTGCGAAAATATTAGCACACGGCGACCTGATGCTTTCGATTGCTCCAACAGGTGAAACAACTGCTCAAATTTTGCAGAACTTCCTTTATAACCTTCGACAAATAGGGCCGGGTGACAGCAAATTTGCCGTAGTCGGGTTATGCCCGCCAAAATTCGAATACGATTTTTATGAAACGTCTCTTTGTCTAAATGTTTCATTGTATCCACCCGTAACTTTGCCAAATACGCTGCATATAACGCTTTTTGCTCGGGAAAAAGTTCCGTTTTTTCGATTATTTCCTCTTTTTGAGGAAGCTCGTTCAGCACCTGTTCTTTCATACGGCGCAACAAAAACGGTCGAACTCTACGTGCAATATCTTTCCGTTGCATATGTCGGAACTCTTCTAGCTCCCGGAATAGCTGAGGAAAAACAACGCGATAGATTGACCATAATTCGGACAAGGAATTTTCAATTGGTGTACCCGTTAAGGCAAAACGGTTGGTCGCGTTAATTTTTTTGACTGTACGTGCCGTTTGAGTTACCGGATTTTTAAATGCCTGTGCCTCATCAAAAAATACCGTATGGAAATGTTGTCGTTCATAAAATGATATATCACGTCGCAATAACGGATATGTTGTAATTACAACATCTTGTTCTTCCATTGATCGCAGTAGGGCCCTTCTCTCTGACACATCCCCATCCACAACAATTGCTTCAACTTCTGGAGCAAATTGCATGAACTCATATAGCCAATTGTAAGAAAGTGATGATGGACAAACGATTAATACAGGTTGTTTATTCGCACGGACTATTTCTAATTCGGACAAGATAAACGCAATACTTTGAATCGTTTTGCCAAGTCCCATATCATCTGCAAGTACACCGCCAAATCCATAATTGGAAAGTAATTTTAACCAATTGTAACCATGCTTTTGATAATCTCTAAGAATAGATTGTAGACTTGGCGGAACTTCGAACGTTAGTGATGCTGGATTTAACAATTGTCCGGTAAATTCTTTAAACGATTGTTCCGCTTCAAAAATTGTACTCTCTTCAAATTGCTCCAAAAACGGCAAGCTATCTAAAATCGGCATGTTAAACGTTAATTCGTATTCATCATCTTGTGCTGGTATGGCTCTTAAAAAGCGCTGAATTTCTTCTATTTCCCTCGTTTCCAATGACAGCAATGCTCCATCTTTCAGTCGGTAATATTTTTGCTTCACTTTAATAGCCGCTAAAATTTCTTTTATCTGCTTATTCGAAACCCCATCCATTTCAAATTTAAATTCAAGCCAATTTGTCCGTTCTTTTTGTACATTTACTCGAATTTTAGGGAAGTTATTTTCCTTTGCAATACGTAATTTAACAGAATTTGTTGCATAAATTTGAGCGAGCTTTGTTAATTTCGGAAGTTGGTGAAATAAAAAATTATATTCGAGCTCCTCATTTTGCATATAGTAACCGCCATCTGTTTTCGTAAATCCACTTTCATCCATCAACGCTAAAATAGTTGACTCCTTTTCAATATCTCGAATAATTAGCACTTCATCCGATATGTCATATTCACTTAATGGTTGAATAACAAACTGCCCATATTGAAACTCCAAACCTGCAAGAAAGCGATTATTCACACGATCTAAATAAACATTAGCAACTAATGGTGTTTGCATTTGCTGTAATGAAAGGGCTCTATCCATTGTAACGTTACCGATCTTTTTCAACTTCGGAATAATCTGCTCTAAAAAGTAGTTCCAATGTGATTGCTCGATTATTAACTTGGATTGCTGTTGAAGTATTTTCTTTAATTCCAATAGTTGCGTCATACTTTCATCGCTAATTTGTGTCATTTCTCCATCAAACAGTACTAAGTGATAACTACGTAGTAAGACCGTTCGTTCAATTCCTTCTATAGTAAGCTCATAATGCTCACCTTTTTCATTGATGAAAAAATGAAGCGCTGTAGGTCGAGCTAAAAGTTTAATCCCAATATAGCTTTCATTTTGATAATTGACTGAAACATCTTTTATTTCCGAGAGTAATGAAGCAAGGTGATGCCATGATGATGGCGGAATGACCAATAGATGTTCTTTAAAATGGATTGGCTTATTTTGCGTAGTTTCTATATATAATGCATCGTCTTCTACTATTTTGATAAGGAGCTGTATCATAGCATCGTGCTGTGTTTCGAAGCAGAATCGCTCAAAGTTATAAACCGTTCTTTCTGAAATCCGATATGATTTTTTATTTTTAATATGTGTTAAAAAATCACGAATAGATAACACCCGTTCCCCATTTACTTGGAGCTGGATAGCAAAAAGTGTGTCACCTTCTATAGATTGGACTGGTGTCAGCGAAAAGTGCACATCCATTATTTCTCGCTTTTCAAAATGGCGTTGCTGACGACTCGTTTGTACTTTTGGCTCTTTGAAAATAGAAAGAAAGCTATTTTCAAAATCTAAATTCTGCTCAATAGGAATCGTATGCGAAGAAGGAGATGTTTTTTTATTACGATTTAAAATAGCAATAAGCACCGCCGCAACATGTTGACAGCTTTTACTGTAGCCCTCTAATGTCGGGCAGCTACAGGAGGTTTTAAACTTACCAGTAGTCTCTTTTTCCACACGGACAATGAATTGTTCTGTACTTTTCACAACCGCTTCTCCGAAAATATCCGTATATTGCAGGAAATTTACTTTCCCTGTTTGATAAAAAGTCTGTCCTTTTTTAAAAGAAACGGTCCCGCATAGATCTTTTATCTGATTTTCCGAAAGTTTAATATCCATGCTGATCCCCCTTTTTCTTTTTAGTTCATTTTCTCATGTACCACATCGAAATACTAGCTCCAAGCAATTCATAGAAAAAATATTCACCTTTCAATACATATTTATTGTAAATCGATAAATATAATCTTATTATCAATATAAATTTAAAATAGCGAGGTGGAATTTATGAAGCGTGAAACTATATTTTTAAAGGTTGCCGTCGTTATAATTGGTTTACCGATTGCTGCAGTGTTATCGTATTTAGCTTATGATTTGATTTTCGTTCCAAAAACGAAGGCCTTTTTATTGTTCATTCCAATGGTAGCTGTTATGTATCTCTCTGCAATACCTTATTTTATTGCTCTTTTCCAAACGACAAAATTATTAAGCTATATTGATCAACAGCTTGCTTTTTCCAATTTATCGGTAGAAGCTTTAAAAAAAATCAAGCGCTGTGCGATTGCAATCAGTGTATTGTTTATTGTAGATTTACCGTTTTTATTTCGTATTGCAGATATAGATGATGCACCCGGAATCATGTTATTTTCACTTATTATCATTTTTGCATCAATCGTCATCGCTGTATTTGCAGCTGTTCTACAAAAGTTGTTAACACATGCGCTAGTGTTTAAAGCTGAAAATGATTTAACGATATGAGGTGAAAAGATGACGATTATTATTAATATAGATGTTATGCTGGCGAAAAGAAAAATGAGCGTGACCGAACTTTCTGAAAGGGTCGGCATAACAATGGCCAATATATCTATTTTAAAAAATGGCAAAGCAAAGGCCATCCGCATTTCTACATTAGAAGCAATTTGTGAAGCGCTTGATTGTCAGCCTGGGGATTTGTTGGAGTATCGAAAAGAAAACTAAACTAAAAAAGGGGCTAACTGGATAGCCCCTTTTTACTTAAGTGAAATTTGATTTTATTTTTTCTAAATGTCGGACAGTTGGCGTTAAATTTGCAAAGAAGTATGCTTCACGCAGCTTTCGGGAAGGTACGCTACCAGCTACATAGCCCGCTGCACCATTATGAATCATATTTGCCTGCACTGCAGCTAATGTATCATGGACTGCCTGTAAACGCGTATTTACTACATCTTTTAGTGTTAAATTGCTTGCTAATTGATTTAACTCCGCTTCAATTCTTTCATGATGGCTACGTAGTTCAGTTGCCTGTACTTTCAAAAAGTCATTACAGCCGTTTTGCTTTGCTTTTACTTTCTCTATGCCATCAGCTGCTGCAGCTATAACCCCGGCACCAAGCGGAACTTGGTAGTAAATGAATGTCGGTCGTATAATATCGCAAAATGCCTTTGCATCCTCCGATATAACAAAATCATTTGGAATAAGGACATTCTCAAATTTACAAGTATACGTTGCACTTCCATTTACCCCGATAAACCCAAGTCGTTCGGTCATTTCCAAACCTGATGCATTTGTTGAAACGAGCACCATCACTTCCCGTGTATCAATTGTAGCAATCGCACCAAAATAATGGCGCTTCCCTAAATTCGATACAGCTGGTAATGTCCCGTTAATAATATAACCTGCTTCTGTCTTTTCGGCAGTTAAATGAAGCTTCTCTAAACCAGAATAGTATTTCATTGCATTTGATAAGCCTGTTGCCCCTAACTTTACGCCATTTTCTAATTGAGGCAACACATCATTTTTCAAAAATGGATTATCACTATTTCTTAAGTAAGTTAATGCGGCTAGATGGCACCAAACACAAAATGCTGTCGTCATACATACCTTTGCTGTTTCACGGACAACTGTCGCTTCATCTACTAATAAACTCGATTGATCTTTATTTGCCGATTGGAAAAATCCAGCCTCGCCTAATGCTAAAATATAGCTTTCTGCATAATGTGCCTGCTCATCGACTTTCTTTACTAAAGGTTTTAATTTCTCCTCGATGATTTGCGCTAATAATTGTTTGTTCAATGCCATTCTCTCCGCATCCTTTCCTTTTAGTCCGATAGTTCCGTTAACGATGTAATCGGTGTTTGTACTGCTTCACGTGCACGTTTTACAGCTGCTTCGTCTGGTGCATCATAGAAGCATAAGCACTTTGTCATATCTTCACATACATACGTACGAGAGAATTTTACATCAGGTACTTCTTCATACTTTACAGAGTTTTTCTTTTTGCGTTCCAAATATTTTTCCATTGTAATTTCAGCAGGAATTTCCCACTCAACTAAATAATTAACTTGCTCGCCGCCAGCTTTTACTTCATCTAATTCTTTACCGATTAAACGAACTTCCTTAATTAAGTCGATGGAAACACCTTGTGACTGTAAAGCTTCTTTCGCTGCTTCTTCTTCCGTTGCTTCAATAATGAAATAGCCGCGTGAAAAATCCTTCGCTACTTGTACTTCGATGACCCCTACATTTTTAGTTGCATGTACTTTATCTACCAATGCCGAAAATGCCTCTTTTGAAGATACTTCATTAATTGTTGATTCTACTAAATATAAACTCATTTAAATTCCTCCTAATAATAAATATTAAATTTCTCTATATTCAAATAGGCGTCCAATTAGATCGCACTATGAATATCAATAATTAATTGCACCTATTCGTCATGAGGTACATATTTTTGAAAATTTCAAACCCTTTATAAAGTTAAAAAAATTAACTCGCTTTGCATAAAATTAATGTTTATACTAAGTACGAAGGAGGCATAAGCATGAAAACTCGTTATGATTTACCTTGTAACATTGCACAAACATTAAATATTCTCGGGGATAGATGGACACTTCTAATCATCCACGAACTTCTAATAGGTGAAACAAATTTCAATGATATTAAGCTCAAGCTACCCGGACTTTCGGCAAACGTTCTTTCCAATCGTTTAAAGGAATTAGAAGAAGCCCATATAGTCCAAAGCGAACTTTATGTTGCACATCCACCTCGTTACCGCTATACATTAACCGAAAAAGGCACTGCCCTGGAGCATGTATTTAATGCGATGATTATTTGGGGAGCTGAGCATCTTGAAACTTGTTATAAAGAAATTGTCGATCCTGATGAAAACCGGGTAGAAATTGGTTATTATTCTACTAAAACGGGTGAGCGAATCGATAATATTCATATACGCCCTATAAAAACTGTCTAAAACTTTTTAGGCAGTTTTTATTTTGCACCGCCCCAAATGCGATTGACCCAACTTTCAAAATAATGAATGCCTTTATCTAACGCTAATCCAAGAACCCCAATGACAACGATACAAGCCATTACTAAATCAAGACTTAATGAATTTCTTGCATCAATAATTAAAAAACCTAACCCTGATTGCGCACCGACCATTTCACCCGCTACAAGGAAAATCCACGCAGAACCTAACGCCATATGCAAACCATTTGCAATCATCGGGAATGATGCCGGTAATACAATTTTCCGTAATGTTTCAAACGGGCTCATTTCAAAATTGGAGGCAATACGTAAAAACGTTTTGTCAACCTTTTTGACAGCAGATACGGTCGATAAAAGAACCGGGAAAAAAGCAGCTATAAAAATAATAACAATCGCGGGCATATTGCCAATGCCAAACCATAATACGATAAAAGGCGACCATGCAATTGGAGAAACCGGACGCAATACTTGAACAATTGGGTCCACTACTTTCCATACGAGCGTCGATCTACCTAGTAGAAGACCTAAAATGATAGCCACAATTACTGCTGCTAAGTAACCCGAAAAAAATCGAAATAAACTAATTTGAATATGAGCAAACAAAGAACCATCCGAAATGATTGCTAATAATGCTTCCCCCACTTTTAAAGGCGGAGGGAAGAGTGCTGCCTGATGTCCACCGATCAAGATGGCAAATTGCCAGAAGATAAGAAGCAGTATAAAGCCAATCGCAATCGGTGACAGTTTTTTCACTATGGCCATAATATCCCTCCGTTCCTCTATTAATTTACAAAGCTAGCATCAACAAAGTCTTCATAGGATGGTGGGTCATCAGATAATCCCATTTCCATTAATGCATCACGTAAAATAGCATAGCTTTCTTGTTCAATACTTAAATTGTCATATGAAATCCAATCAAGAGAAATATCCAACACATTTTGATCCACTGTTAAATATTGCCCGACCACTTCATGCATATGTTTGTCTTTTCCTTGTGCAAGCTCTCCACCTGCTACATAGTCATTAACAAATTTGTCGGCTAATTCTTTATTATCTTCAATAAATTTACCTCGCAATACTAAGCCACAATCGATGGAATCTTTCCATATTTCTTCTGACTGATACAATACCTTACCATTCTCAAGAGCTACAGAAATCGCTCCAAATGGCTCAGCTACAACATAACCCGCAATTCGCCCTTCTGCTAAAGCTGCCGGCATTTCTGCTGGCGGTAGTTCGATTACATCAACTTCATCATAGGCAATGCCATGTTTTTTCAGCATTTCATACAACAAAATATTATGTGTGGAAAACCTGCTTGGAATTGCAAAGGATTTTCCGACTAGCTCTTCAACAGAATTAATATCATTACCTGCAATTAAAACATTGCCATCACGGTGACCGAGTGCCACTGCTTTTAAATCAATGCCTTTTTCCTTTGCATTCATAGCTAATTGGATCAGTACAGATGCCCCATCAATTGCTCCCGTATTAAGCGCATCCATTAGTTCTGGCCAAGAACCAAACTTTACTAGTTCTAAATTATAATCCTCATAGTTCTCATCATTCTGCATATATAAAGGCACTGCATGTGTAATTGGTAAATAGCCAATTTTTATTGTTGGTTTTTCCCCATTGACTGCAGAATCATTATTTCCGCATGCAGCTAAAAATGTAACGAATAATATTGTCATTAATAAAAATAGCTTTTTCATCCACTAACCCCCGTTAGATTAAATATTAAATTCGATCGTTGCTTTTTCGTGTGTAAATTGGAACTCATTAAAAATTAATTCTCGATAATACTGAAAGTCTGCATCAGCACGATTTCGTTCCTTTGGTAGTTTCAATACAATTTCTTTATGAATCTCCCCAGGATTTGGCTTCATTATTAAAATGCGGTCTGCTAAATAAATAGCTTCATCAATATCATGCGTTACTAACACAATTGTCATCTTTTCTCGATGCTGAATTTGCATTAATTCATCCTGTAAATAGTATCGTGTAAATGTATCGAGCGCGCCGAATGGTTCATCCATTAAAATGACCTCTGGCTGCATTGCTAAGGCACGTGCAATAGCAACTCGTTGCTGCATCCCACCAGATAATTCACTAGGTAAAGCATTAGCCCGATCCTCTAATCCAACCATTCGCAAATAATGTAGAGTTCTTTCAGATATTTCCTGCTTTGATAAACTTATATTTTCAATCCCTAACTCTACATTTTTCCGGACAGAGCGCCATGGCAGTAACCCATAGTTTTGCATCAGCATAATACATCGCTTACTCGGTTTCTTGACAGGTACTTCATCGAGCAAAATTTGGCCGTTGTTTACCGCTTCAAAACCGCCTATACAATTAAGTAATGTACTTTTTCCACAGCCGCTTTTGCCTAAAATTGCGATAACTTCACCTTTTTTTATATCGAAAGAAATATCCTGCAGTACTGTCAGACCCTGATCACCATAAGACTTACTTACATTCCTAATATCAATCATTACTGATGACAATTACCATTCACCCCAATGCCGATTATTCAACTCGGTTTTATATTATATGAGTTATATTATTATACTTACTTAAATAAAACAACCTTATTTTCCAATTTATTTTTATTTTCTAAAAAATTGTCGGTTATTTTATGAATATAATATAGAATGGAACAATATATAGTTATCTACATAGTGATGGAAGTTCATTTAAAAAGTGAGGTAGAAATAAAATGAAAAAAGTGAAGTTAGTTCCCCATGATCTTCGATATGCGAAAGAAATACATCGTTTATCTCAGGCACCCGAAGTAAAAAATGCACTTGGTTTACCTACTCAATCCATAGAAGATACGGAAAATTTTATTATTAATAATTTAATAGAGGAATCTGAAGGAAAAACGGTTTCTCGTGTAATTCTAAATGAGGAAGAAAAATTAGTTGGTATTACGACACTAATGTTTATTGACCAACATAAAAAACATTGTCACATTGGTAGTTGGATTGGTTTTGAGTTTTGGGGGCTTGGCTATAATTTGCCATCTAAAATCGAAATTTTAAAAATCGCATTTGAGCAGTTGCAATTAGATGTTGTGTTTGCAGGTGCGCGTACTGTTAATATCCGTTCACAGAAAGCACAGGAAAAACTACCGTTCATCTCATTAAATGTAGAACAACAATTTCAGGAAGAGCATTTACTATTGGAAGAGAGACAAAAACAGCCCTGTATTTTAAATGCAATTTTAAAAGAAGACTATTTAAATTATTTATACATTACACAAAATGGTCAGGAAAATTAGAGGTAACTCTAAATTTCCTGACCATTTTCAGCTATATATTTTTTAGCTACATTCATGCCCCCCAGCGTGACGAGCGGAGACCCTCCTCCAGGATGTACTGTCCCGCCTACAAAATATAAATTTTTCAGTTTGGCATGCCGATTACTCGGTCTAAAAAAGGCAGATTTTACTGAATTGGATGCAGCGCCATATAATGCGCCTCGAAATGCATAAAATTCCTTCTCTAAATACTCGGGTGTTATTACTTTTCCCTCCACAATAGCATCTTCGATATCAAGACCAAGTTCCTTTAACTGTATAATTATTTTTTGACGATATTGATGTGAATCGATTTGTAAAGTTCCCTTTTTCGTTGGTGGGGCATTTACTAAAATCAGTAAATTATCTCCACTTGGTGAAATGGAACGATCCGTATACGAAGAATTACAAATATAAATTGTGGGATCTTCAACGTAGTGATCTGAAAAGAGTGCGTCAAACTCCAGTTCATAGTTTTCAGGAAAATAGACATTATGATGATGCAACCCTTCAATCCGTTTATTAAGTCCAAGCAGTATGACAAATGCTGAACTGGATGGCTGAATATCTTTTTTAACTTGATCAAGCTCAAATAAATCACTTAATCGATCTGAATTCATAAATACAGCATCGACTGTATGTGTAATTCCATACTGATCGATAATACTGTGTATTTGAGTCTTTCCATATTTAACTTTTGTCACTTCACACCCTACATGAAATTTCACACCTAACTGCTTAGCACGGGTTGTAAATGCTTGCGCAATCTTTGATGTTCCACCCTCAACGTAATCAACACCATCAACCAATTCCAAATAAGCAATCATTGCAAATGTTGCAGGCATTATGTATGGCGATGAACCAATATATGTCGCATAGCGTAAAAAACATTGAACGATAAACGGATGTTGAAAATACTTTCTTATAAATTGATTCAAAGTTTCAAAAGGTCGCACTTTTACTAGAGCTGATAGTAACGATGGTTTCATATAGTCTCGCCAGCTCGTAAATGTTGTTTGCAAAAAATGACGCTGTGCCAAAAAGTAGATTCTTGAAATTTCCGTAATAAAAGCAGGATAATTTTCCGCGTCGCTTAATGAAAACTTTTTAATTTGCTCAATCATATATTGCTGGTCGTTGGAAAAGTATAATACTTCCCCTTTTGAACTTACATTCTTCATATGAACTCGTAAAGGGATAAAATTTAAATAATCATCCGGATCTACGCCAGTTTGTGCTAAAACTTGCTGAAAGACAGGGCGCATCGTAATTGTATTTGGTCCAAAATCAAAATGATGTGTACCGAGATCTATTGAGCGCATTTTTCCGCCCAGGTCTTTATTTTTTTCAAATACTGTAACATCCATCCCTGCATTCGCAAGTGTTATAGCTGCGGATAGCCCCCCTAGACCACCGCCAATTACCGCTACTTTCTTCATCCGTATTCACGTCCCTTCCAAACATAAGACCGTTTCGTTTGATACAAATAAATTGAATTACACAAAATAATTAGCATTGCCAGTGACGAGAGTGGCATGAGCAATGCGTAATATAAGGGTGTCTTGCTTTTGAAGTCGGAAACCATTCTTTGAATAACAATCAAAATATAAGGTATAGCATACAGCCAATTTAAAAAAACAATACTATTAATAAGAAGCACTAGCGGAAACACATAAGTTACACTATAAAAAAGGATAAATAGCACGGCATTTCTAAAAGAATAATTTAGGCCACTAAATGTATTTTTAGAAAAACCTTGCCACGTTTCAAACGTGTTAGTGTACATCTTGCATGAACTGTCTTTACTAAGATTAACCAATAACACACGCATTCCTGATTTTTTCATCGCCCGCGCTATTTCTACATCTTCCAATAGAGAGTTTTTCACTACAAGATGACCATCCATTTTCTCATAAGCTTCTCTTTCGAAAAATAAAAAAGTCCCATTGGCAGCCGTAGCAGCCGGCCATTTCGTATAATTCGCCAAAGCAATAGGTAAATGAAAATTCACAAGAAAATGCATCATCGGAAGTACAAGCCGATCCAGCCAATTAGAATACATAAAATGCGGAAACCCGGTAATTAGACCGATTTCTTTTCTCCTCATAAGGGGTACAACTTTTTCAAAAATGTGTGATGACAAGGATACGTCTGCATCAATAAACGCTAAAAACTTTCCAGTGGCTGCTCGCTGTAACTGATGACAGGCATGCACTTTCCCTACCCAATTAGACGGTAACTCCACTCCCTCTATCACACGAAAGCGAGCATCACCTTCAATTTCTTGATATAGCATTTGTCCAGTTAAGTCAGTTGATTGATCATTATAAATGATGAATTCAAGCTGTGGATATGTAAGTTGCTTTAACATGGAGATGCATTTTTTTACATTTCGTTGCTCATTGCGCATAGGAATAAGAATGGAAATACGATCTTGATTTTCTCCATGCACTTTTTTAATTCGAGGTAAAAACAAGCCATTCAAAATTGTCCAAATGACAAAAATACTTAACACAACACAGTAAATAAATAGCATCCTTGTCACCTCATCATATTTTTATGAAACTTGTATAATCATTTTGAACGACATCTTTTTTCAGAGCATTTAACTGCTCCGTGACTACCTCTTCAAAATACTGTGTCATCTGTTCTCGACTCCATTTATCTTCATATTGAATTGGTTTTCCAATTCCAATCCACACTTCCGCTTTTCGTTCATTCCGAAATGTATAGTAAATAGTTATAGGAACGACCGGAACATCTTTCACTTGCTTGGCAATCATTGCTGCACCTTGTTGAAAGTAAAGTGGCCTTTGTTCTAAATGCCATTCCTTTCCTTGAGGAAATATACAAATATTTTTTCCATCCTGTAATAGACTTTTCGTATAGCGGATTGATTCTTTAATATGTTTGGGGTTTTGTTGATTAACTGAATACGCACCTATCCATTGAAAAATCGGGAATTTTTTTATTCCCTGCTCATCTACCATGACAAATAGATTTGGAATATATCCCCTTTGCTCCAATTCAAACAAAAGCAGACCATCCCACCAGGAACTGTGATTAGCAATATATAGTGCATTGTTAGGGATAGGGAAATCTGCCTTTATATAAATATGTGCAAAACTTCGCTTCATCAATTTCTGTTGGACGAGCCGAAACATTCTCATAGCAATTTTATTCTTTTTAGCTACTCGCATATTGCCCCTCTTTTCGAAGTGAGAATATTAAAAAGAGAAGTGCTGTCACAACTATTGTACTGGCCAAATATATTCCATTCATTAATCCGATTAAAGCAAACATGATAATAATCAGGATATACAAAAGGACTAGTCGATCCTGCCAAACTTTATTCACTTGTGAAACAGAAATGAATGATAGAATTATATGAATGAAAAAAGCGATAATAAACCAGCCAAAAAAGTTCGTCCACGGAATGTCATAGTAAATTCCCGGCTCGTGCCATATCCAATATTGCTTCGCTTTATAGGCAACTGGATCCAATATTAAATCCATCGTAAGCGCTAAAACACCACCGAGTAGTGCTCTTAAAATTATATTTTGCACACCAAACTTCATGATAATAGCATGACCTGTCGCAATTACCATTACCCATGCGAAACCGATTGCAACTGGAACCCCCATAACATTTGGTGCAAAATAATCGGAATACGTATAATCACCAAACAAAAATTGACTAGATGATCCATAGTATTCAATGATGAATGTAGACACAAATATTCCAACAAATATTAAGAAGCCCAATTTAAATCGGAAATGAATGAGGAAATAAATTCCTCCTATTATTCCGGATGTAATAATAAATACACTATTCGACCATTCCAGCCAACTAGGTAACAAATCAAAGCCAACAAGTACTACTCCGCATATGTACCAAAAAAGAAAAAAGTAAAATATGTAATTTGCAATACGCATTTTATTCACTCCCTTATTAAACTATTATTTCCTTTTTTCATTATATTCACTTCTCATATAACCCGTAAACAAATGCGATTTTGTTTCAAATAAAAACCGAAATGGATGTTAGGTTCCATTTCGGGTTAGATTTTACATTTAATTTGCTGTTGCTTGTTTTTTAAAGCGTGGATGTGCCCATAGTTCACGCCATTTAATAAATGATGTTATGACAATAATTAAACCTAGCGTTAACATGATGATGGATAAAATTCCATTTAAAATATTATATCCACCAGCCATACTGTTCCAGTAGACATTTTTCACCATCCAGAATCCTGCTACGTTTACTGTAATATATAAATATACTAATGGAATAAAGCATGTTAATACGTAAATGCGTTTATCTGCAATCTTCAGTACGAAAGTTACACCACATACTAAACCGATCGACGCCATCAATTGGTTGGATACGCCGAATAATGCCCATACGGATGCAATATCCCCGGAATTCAGTAAGTAGCCCCACATGACACAGGCCAGGGCACTCGCACCGATTGCACCGGGCAGCCAATCGGTTTTCTTTAATGGCTTATACACATTTCCTAAGAAATCTTGAATTAAGTAACGAGCAGTACGTGTACCTGCATCGATTGCTGTTAATATAAATACCGCTTCAAACATAATAACAAATTGATAGAAATATGCCGTTAAATGACTGAACCATTCCACCCCGGCAAATATCGATGCCATACCGACAGCAAGCGTAACCGCGCCCCCTGTACGTCCTTCTAAATCCATCCCAATTGCTTCAGATAATGCAGGTAAATCTACTACAGACATACCTAATGTTGCAAATTTTTCAGGCGTTGAGTTAATTGCAAAATAATCTCCAGGATGTAAAACCGTTGCTGCTATTAGAGCCATAACCCCAACGACACATTCTACGAGCATTGCCCCAAAACCTACAACACGAATATCTTCCCAGCGATTTAGCATTTTCGGTGTTGTTCCTGAACCGACAAAAGCATGGAAACCGGAAATCGCACCACAGGCAATTGTAATTGAAACGAATGGCCAAACAGGACCTGCAACGATCGGTCCTCCGCCACCTAAAAAGTCAGGAATAATTGCTGGAAACTGTATTGTAGGATTAATAATAAATACACCGATAATCAAGGCAATAAATACACCTATCTTCATAAAGCTACTTAAATAATCACGTGGCGCTAATAAGAACCATATTGGTAAAGCTGCCGCAAAGAATGCATAAATCGGTAATAAAATTGATAATGTTTCACGGTCTAATGTTAATACCTCACCGAGCCAAGTCCCTTGAATCGATGGACCGTAGAAGACAGCCGCTACGAGCAAGACGACCCCTATAATAGTAGAGAGCTTCAAGTTACCCGTGAACTTATTAATTAAGCCCATCAGCATAGCAATAGGAATTGTCGCTGCAACAGCAAATGTTCCCCATGGATTTTCTGCTAATGCACCTAAAATTACCATTGATAACCCGGCCATTGTAATGGTGATTATGAAAAGCATTGCAAGACCTGTACAAAAGCCCGCCACTGGTCCTAACTCTTCACGCATAACTTCAGACAATGATTTTCCGCCTTTTGTCATCGATGCAAATAGTACGACTGCGTCATGGACTGCTCCCCCAATAACAGCACCGATTAATAGCCAAAGATAACCTGGCAAATAACCGAATTGTGCAGCTAAAATTGGTCCTACTAATGGACCTGCAGCTGCAATAGCCGCAAAATGATGCCCGAATGCTACCCATCTATTTGTCGGTACATAGTCTTGTCCGTCATTTTTTTCATGAGCAGGTGTTGGCTTGTCTTCATTAATTTTTAATACTTTCTTAGTAAAGAAAATACCATAAAAACGATAAGCTATTACTAATATACAAATAGCCCCTATAACTAGTGTAATTGCATTCACTTCTCTTTTCCTCCTAAATTATATTTTTGTTGTAATATAACAATATCAAAAAAAACCTCTGTTGTATTACAAAAATTAAAAATTAACAGAAAATTTTGTGTAATAGTCATTTTAACTTACAAAGTTACAAAATTGAATACATTTTCCATTTTATAAAAAGATATTAAATATTTTTTTAAATAGAAGAAGAATTAATTTTTTTTTTTTTTGCAGTCATTATTTGATGATAAATTCTTATATAACATGGCGCTGTAACCAGGCACTCTAAGGGTTCACATCATGCTCAATTAAGATATATAATAAAAATCAATCATTTACTTGTAATATATTCGAAATATAATTAATGTTTAATAAATGTAAGGGTGGGAATTAAACTAGTAAGCTTAGCAATAGGCTTAAAAAATATTCTAGGAGGATGTTAGAAATGGCTAATAACAATCGTAACCAGAACAACAATGGGAAAATGACAGTTCAAGAAGCGGGTCGTAAAGGCGGAGAAGCTACATCCAATAACCACAACCAAGAATTTTATCAAGAAATCGGCCGTAAAGGCGGAGAAGCAAGTAATGGAAACAACCAGAACAATAATGGCAATAACAATGGTGGTAAAATGAGCCGTGAAGAAGCTGGCCGCAAAGGCGGAGAGGCTAGCCGTAGAAATAACAACAACAACAATAATAACAATTAAGACAATCAATATGAATGAAATTAAATAATAATGAACAGTAAAATACGCGTATTTAATAAAAAGATGCTTGCCGTTGTATAAACACGGCAGGCATCTTTTTTATGCATAAATAAGCACCATAACAAGCTTTAAGCCTATTTTTCACTTTAAAGAAATAGCATATTACATAAAATTGTAAACAAACAATTTGAAAAAATTCAAAAAAAATTATATATTACTTTATGTTCATTTATTAAAAACAAATATTTTAATATAACTTATTTAATAGAGAGAGGGAAATGACATTATTCATGCAACAATATACAAATCAATATCTTAAAGAAATTATTCATTCTACTATTCTAGCTACCGGCATGAATATTGAATTAAAGCAAGATTATACAGGTGTAAATATGAGTTATAATTTCATTACGCATATCGTTAGTTTCGATGCTAAACGTTTAGTAGAAGCTGCCGCAGAATTCTCTAATATGATACCTTTAGAAATATATATAAATGCATTAACACTGCACGAGCTGGGACATGCTCTTGACAGACCGGCATTACAGGCTTCCCTTCCAAGAACAATTGATTTTTTTGAAATGAGAAATGAAAATTCTTTAAATGAAATCTATAATACACCTAGCCTTTTAAGTATGATTATTGAAGAACATATAATGAATATTGCCTTCGAAGAGACAGCATGGTTTAATGCAGAAATTCTTAATAATAAGTTACAATTAGTTAATATCGATATGTTTGAAAAAATAAAAAATCACAGTTTGTCATCATACTTGAATAATTACAGAGAAGATTTAGCCCTATTTAAGAAAATTCAAGATGAAGCAGAACTTCTACCGGCATAATAATTTAGATAATATAAAAACGTCCTGCAAGGGATTTTTATCCTTTCAGAACGTTTTTTTCGTGGCATTTAGATTTCAATAACAATCGGTAAAATCATTGGTTTTCTCATTTTCAACGTAAATATATATTGATCTACAGCTTTCTTAATCGCCTTTTTCATAGCAAATGGATTAGATTCCTTAAAGTTCATTACTGCCGCTTTTGAAATCTCATTTATATCATTTATTAATGCCTCGGATTCTTTGGCGTAAACAAAACCTCGTGAAATACTATCCGGTCCTGAAATAATCGAACCATCATATTTACTGATTGTGATAACAATTACAAGCATACCCTCTTCTGATAACTGCTTGCGATCCCGTAGTACAATTTCTCCCACTTCATCACTGCCAACACCATCTACATACGTATCTCCTGCAGTAATGGCACGAGTTTGCCTAGCTTCCGCATTTTTAATATCGACAATTTCCCCATTTTTAAGTATAAAAGTATTGTTGTATTTAACGCCAACTGCTTCTGCAAGTAATCGGTGGATATGAAGCATGCGGTATTCCCCATGAATAGGAATGAAATACTTCGGTTTCATAAGGGTCAGCATCATTTTTAAATCTTCCTGATAGCCATGACCTGATACATGCATTCCAGTTACACTTGAATTTCCATATACAACTTTTGCTCCAAGCTGAAATAAGTTATCAACAATTTTGGAAACGTCCTTTTCATTACCCGGTATTGGCGAAGCAGCAAAAATCACCGTATCCCCCTGTATTACTTTGACATCACGGTTTCGCCCAGTTGAAAGCCTGGATAATGCTGCTAGTGGCTCACCTTGGCTTCCTGTACATAATACGACTATCCTCTCGGGAGGAAGGTCTCTCATATCCCGTGGTTCAACTAACATCCAGCCCGGGATATCTAAATAACCGAGCCGCATTGCGACAGAAGTAACGTTTACCATACTCCGACCAAGCAGTACAAGTTTTCGGTTCGTCTTTTTTGCTGCTTCCACAATCTGTTGGATTCTATTTACATTGGAAGCAAATGTAGAAATAAATACCTTGCCTGTCGCTCTTAGAAATTCTTCTTCTAAATGGCTAGCAATAATTTGTTCAGAAGGGGTAAACCCAGGTCGCTCAGCATTTGTACTTTCGGATATAAGCGCTAACACCCCTTCTGTACCGATTGCCGCCATCTTATGAATATCCGAAACTTGATCGTTTACGGGGGTAAAATCAAATTTAAAATCTCCGGTATGGACTATTTTCCCTTCTGGAGTATCAAATACAATACCTAAACAATCAGGAATACTATGGCTTGTTTTAAAGAATGTTACAGATAAATGCTCAAAATCAATACGAGATTCAGCATTAATCTCATTTAAAACAGTATCGCGTAATAACTTATGTTCCTTTAATTTTAATTCGATTAATCCAAGCGTAAATCGTGAAGCATAAATAGGCATATTTAACTTCTTTAGCATAAAGGGAATGCCGCCAATATGATCTTCATGCCCGTGCGTCACAATTAAAGCTTTTATTTTATGTCTATTTTCTTCTAAATAACTTAAATCGGGAATAATCAAATCAACTCCCAATAAACTTTGGTCTGCAAATTTTGCACCACAGTCAATAATTACTAGCTCTTCCCCATATTCAATGACATACATGTTTTTTCCGATTTCATTTATACCACCTAAAGCGAAAATGGAAAGTTTAATATCGGTATTTAGCAACTTTTATTCCTCCTGTTCGCATCATAAAAAATAGTATTGCCTATACGGTATGAACTATACGAGAACGGAGATTGAAGTCATGAAATATTTTGCGTTATTTCGTTCATACTAACTAAGAAAGGATTGATAATGATGCTAACAGAAAAACAACTTGCGAAATTAAAAAAACAGCTGATTGAACAAAAATCAGAATTAATCGGTGATGTAAATGAAAATGAAAATGAACTACTTGCCCGCGCAAGCTTACGTGATTCAACAGATGAATTATCAACAGTCGATAATCACCCGGCAGATTTAGCAACTGAGTTATACGATCGCGAAAAGGATATGGCGCTAAAAGTCCATAGTGATGATCTATTGGTACAGGTAAATGCTGCTTTTGAAAGGATGGAACATGGTACATATGGAGTTTGTGCAAAATGCCATGCTGAAATTCCTTATGATCGCCTTGTAGCAATACCTTATACAACATTTTGTATTGACCACAGTGTAGCAAAATCAGTACCAACCGATCGTCCAATTGAAGAAGATCTGCTTCATCCTGCTGTAGACAATTCATTTTCAGATAGAGAAAATCATGATGAACTGCAAGATAATGAAGATTCCTTTCAAATCGTTGCTCAATACGGAAATTCGGATACACCGGCCGATTTTGAAGGAGATTATGACCATTACAATGATTTATATAAGGACAAAGACGGTGAGGAAATGTATTCGGCTTTGGAATTCCTCCATGTTTCTAAAGAAGACCAACTTAACGGGCAAATTTCGCAAAAGTATGCGGATGAGGCTAGTAAATATGACTATTTGGATTAATTAGGAATAATTTGTTATGGGAAAAGGCTGTGATAAACGTTAAAATTGACGTTTAACACAGCCTTAATCTTTAGATAACTATATGACATTATTATAAATGTGTAGTCATTTTATACAACTGGTCTGCTGTACTTGCTACGTCCCTAGTTTCATGCCCAATATTCCCAATGACACTACTTAAATCCAAAATATCAAATGCTACTTGTTTAATTTGCTTTTCATTTTGGTCAATTGCTTTCAAAATCTGCTGAAATTTTGTTTGAGTATTAACCGAAACATCCAATCCCGAATCGACCCTTAATTGTACATCTTCAATCATATTCACCGCTGTTGTAGTTAGAGAAGTTGTTTTTTGAATTAAATCAGTAATATTTTCTACCGAATTTTTTGATTGCTCCGCTAATTTGCGAACTTCCTGAGCTACCACTGCAAACCCTTTCCCATGTTCGCCTGCTCTTGCTGCTTCTATCGAGGCATTTAAGGCGAGCAAATTCGTCTGATCTGCAATATTTCTTACTAATGATACAATATTTATAATTTGCTCTGATGAAACTTTTAAATGGCCGATTAAACGGCTCATTTCCAAAGTACTGTTTTTAATCTCTAGCATCTCTTTTTCTAGTTGAGTTACATCTTGTTTTCCAGCCATTGCGTCTTCATGAATGTGCAGTACAATCTCTACATTCGACTCTATTGTATGACTAATTTGTGATGTATGATTGTTAACTTGTTCAATTGATTTGTTTGTTTCTTCCGTTAAATCTGCAAGGTTTTGAATAATAGAAGAGAGATTACCCTTTAGTTCCTGCTTTACAATATTATATTGTTCATTTCGAAGATTTATATTTTCCTTTTCATATTCTTCTAAAACTATTTGCATTTCTAGATTAATAAGCTTGGAAATATTTAAATTAATTTGTTCTCTTAGCGTAAAATCTGATATATCTTTACAAATCAATGTATACATTGCTTCCTGCAGTTTTTGAAACGTCCCCATATACCATTTTGGATCTAATCCAATTTTAAAATGTATACTTGCTAGCTTCCTTTTAGCTTCAATTGTCTCATCATTAAATATTCCATCGAACATAGAAACAATATAGACATCCAACATCTTCTTTAAACGATCGATTTTTGTTCGTTCCTCTATAATTTTCCTTAGGGACGGTATAGCCAGAACACTTTCATAAAATACATCCGTAATTGTTGAAACGCCTTCTGCTATATAAGGCTGATATGACTTGATTTGCCGTAAATTTTCTTCATGAATCCCAATTAATTTCATTTGTAGTTCCAAGTCAGGTCTATTCGTAAAATTCATAATTGGCCTAAAATTTTGTAATTGTGCGAGTTGAACTGCTTTACCGTTATCCACTTTTTGTTTCCACCATATTGCCAAAGTATCCACCCCTTATTTGTATAATCTTTGTATAACATTAACCTTCTATTATTGTCAATTTTTTTATATTTTAGCCTAAACTATACAAAACTTGTATAAAGTTTTGAAATTTATAGTATAATCATATCTATATAATTTTTATGGATTAGAACTGATGGTAACTATTTCTAACAGAAAGGAGGGTACATAATGGTTTCACAATCTTCAAGTTGGCAGTATAACATCACGCAAGTATCTGAAATTACACAACTTTCTAAACAGGTTATACGAAAATGGGAAGAACGCTACCAATTAGTCCAGCCTAAACGTTTGGAAAATGGGCACCGCGTCTATTCTGAGGACGATTTACAGCAATTTTTAAAAGTGCGCAACCTTTCTTTACAAGGCTATTCCATTAAACAGGCTGTATTAAAAATCCGTCAGCAACAGTTAAATAATGAAAATTTACCCGTTTGTACGGAAGAAGAGATGAATGAATATACTAAATATTTATTGCATTACGGAGAGACATGCAATGAGTCTGAAATAAATCGAATTCTCCATCAAGCTACACATATTTTAGGCTTGGAAAAATTCCTTTCCTCTGTTGTTATACCATTTCTACGAGAGGTTGGAACTCGGTGGGAGAATAATGAATGGACAGAGGATCAGGAATCCGTTGCCACCATGGTTATACGAGATTATTTAGTTCAGATACGTAGAAATTATTATTGCCATGAGGATGCACCCCTTCTAATGTGTGCCTGCTTGCCTGGAGAATACCATGAAGTGCCTCTTCATATTTTAATGCTACAGGCAATGATAAATGGTTGGCGCGCCTTTCTTGTGGGGAGCTCTCCTGCAACCGGTACAATCGAAGCACTCGTTACCCAACTGCAGCCGAAAGTCGTTCTCCTTTCTGCAATTACGACAATACCATTTGTGCTTCACCCAGATATTATTCAGAGGTTAGATGAGTTTGCGGCAAAGCATCCCTCAATTCGTTTCTATATAGGGGGAGCTGGTGCACTTGAGCATTTAAAAAGTAACTCCACTAATTCAATAGCTGTCGTAGCAAATATAAATGACATACTGAAGGGCAAAAAATAATCCCTTTTATCCACAAACAAAAAATACAGCCCGTTATTTTTAATAACAGGCTGTAGATATTTAAAGTTATTTAGTTGTTATTCTTTCGGTTCTAAATCCTCAATTGAATCAATATCTACATAAGACGGTACAACGAATCCATTTTGGGTACCTTTTAAGTTTTCTCCCAAATCGTCTATATTTTTCTTATGCTTATCATAAAAGGCTTGGTGTGTTGTTGGTAATGCAGCTGAAAGAGAAGCATCTCCTTCTCCTGTAGCAATTGCTTGGAACATTATAGCTGGATCTACAGGAATAACATCTACTTTGTAACCTAATTCAGTAATTACTTGCTCCATGACACTGCTAGAAGCTAATTCAGAATCCCAAGTAGTTGTAACTAATTTTAATTCCTCGCCATTGCCCTGTGCAATTCCCTCTGTCCATTCATTCACTTTAGCTTCATTATTTTTAATCCACTCCGCAGCTGCTGAATCAAAATCACTATTTGTAGCGTCAAGCATTACTTGTTCAACATCTTCCGGTTCCCAATAAAATCGGTCAAGTACAGTATAGACATCCGGCAAGTCTTGCTCTAGCCCTTTTCTAACGAGTGTATTAGTATACTCTTCTCCACCTAATGCACCTTTAGGGTCTTCCAGTATTTTTAAATCATAAGCAGAAAATTTCCAGTGTGGTTTCCAACCTGTGACAATAACGGGTTCCTCATTACGAATTGCTTGATCTAAAGTACCAATCATACCTGCTGTTGAGCTTTCCTGTAATGTCCACCCTTCTAAATTTTCATATTGTTCTAGTGCATCGTATGTAAGACCTGTTAACCCAGCGCCCGGCTCAATTCCAATTATTGTATAGTCTACTTATTCACTGATACTAGCAGAATCTTCTTTTGTATTTTCACTATTACCCGCGTCATCTCCACATGCTGCTAAAAATAAAGCGGAAGTAATTCCTAGTGTTAAACCAAACGATTTAAATTTCTTCATCGAATAACATCTCCTTAATATCTATGTATCTATTTTAAAAGAGTTAACATTATTTCGTTATTGTTGTCCTATTGTCTTATATGTACTTCTAACTTATTAAATAATACTTGTGTAGATTTCAAAGCTTCTACACAAGTATTATTTAAATTAGAAACTCTCTAATAGTTTGTTATTCTTTCGGCTCTAAATCCTCAATTGAATCAATATCTACATAAGACGGTACAACGAATCCATTTTGTGTACCTTCTAAGTTTTCGCCTAAATCTACAATATCGTCTTTATGTTTTTCATAAAAAGCGTTGTGAGTTGATGGTAACCATGGTGCTACAGTGACATCCCCTTCACCTGTTGCAATTGCTTGGAACATAATTGCAGGATCAACCGGTGTAACTTCAACTTCATATCCTAATCCTTCAAGGACAAGTTTGACTACACTGCTTGATGCAAATTCAGAATCCCAAGGAGTAGAAATGATTTTAACCTTCTCACCATCAGCTTGGGCGATATCTTTTGTCCATTCACTTACTTTTTCTTCGTTGTTCTCAATCCAAAGAGCTGCAGCTGCATCAAAATCACCACTATCTTGTGCATCATACATCACTTGCTCCATATCTTCCGGCTCCCAATAGAAACGATCCATTACTGTATACACATCCGGCAAGTCTTCTTCCAACCCTTTTCTTGCAAGTGTTTGAATATTTTCCGCTCCACCTAAAACACCTTTAGGGTCTTCAAGAATTTTTAAGTCATAGGCAGAGAATTTCCAGTGCGGTGTCCAGCCTGTCACAATGACTGGCTCTTCGTTACGAATTGCCTGTTCTAAAGTTCCAAGCATTCCTGCAGTTGAACTTTCCTGCAATGTCCATCCTTCCAGATTTTCGTATTCATCTAATACATTTTGTGATAGACCTGTCAATCCAGCGCCAGGTTCAACTCCGACTATCGTATAGTCTACTTGTTCACTAAGGTTATTGTTATCTCCGTTTTCACTACCGCTACCATTAGTATCATCTCCGCACGCAGCCAAAAGAAGTGCTGAAGAAACCCCTAAAGTCATCCCAAAGGTTTTAAATTTTTTCATCTTAAATATCAACTCCAAAAATATAATTTCGTCTACTCCTTCAAAAGCAACAACCCAATTCTAACAAGAGGTTGTTACTAATGTCAAACGAGTACTCTATACAGGCTTATTTTTTTGGCAACGCGCTGTTATCTAGATGACTAAGCAGTATATTGTATAAAAAAAGAAGCATCTCCATGATTGATTTGCTCAGTCATGGAGATGCTTCTATAAATAACTATTATTGTTTAATGAATTGTTGCGTCCAAATATTACCGTCCTTCACATACCCAACACCGATATGTGTAAAGTTTGCATTTAAAATATTTGCACGGTGACCTTCAGAATTCATCCAAGCTGTAACAACTTCCTGTGCTGTACGTTGACCTTTGGCGATATTCTCACCAGCTGCCTTATAGCTAATGCCTAGTGCTTTCAAACGATCAAATGGACTACCGTAAGTTGGACTTGTATGAGAGAAATAATTTTTATCTTTCATATCTTGTGATTTTTCACGTGCTGCCGCCATTAATGGTGCATGCGTTTGAAATGGTTGTAAACCGGCCTTTACACGCTCAGCATTTGTTAATTCTACAACTGCCGCTTCCATTGCATCTATGTCCGATGAATTAGATGCTACAGTGTTTGTTGGTTGTTTTGCAGGTGACTGAGTCGACGTTTGTGTTGTTTCAGTTGCTTTTGGTTGTTCTGGTGCTACTTCCTTCACTGGCGTTATTGGCTGTTCTGGTGTTGCTTCCTTCACTGGAGCTTTTGGTTGTTCTGGTGTTGCTTCCTTCACTGGAGCTTTTAGTTGTTCAACTGGCACCTCTTCAACAGTACCTTTTTCATTTTTATTGGAAACAGACTTTTTAACTTTTTTAATTTTAATTGAAATTTTTCCATCTTTAAAATGATCATTTTTAATCTCAATAAAGTTAAACACCGAGTTCCCATTATTAAAATATTTATTAGATGCTATCTTTTTATATTCATAATTTTGAGTAGATTTATATTGTGGTGTTACCTCTCCTCCAGTTGATGATGCTGCGTTAGCTGCTGGAGCTTGAGTAGCTAAAAGTGCAAATGCACAAAATGTGATAAAGCTTTTTTTCATTTTGTACGCCTCCTTTCGTACCCCTATCGTAAAATACTTTTTATTAAATTTTTTCACCTATAATTTGGTACGATACCCATTGCGAATTACGAATGCTATTAAAATGGTGTTTTGTGATATAAAAGTTGACCAATAGTTACCACTAACTCCGAAACTTTCATTCCATATGGTGTTGACAAAATTCTAATTCTCCGATTCTATACACCCATAAACAAAAAAGCAGAAGTTTCTCTTTGTGTGAGGAACTTCTACTATTAAAATTTTTAGTTATTTTTTAATCCATATTTACCAAAACCATCTGTACCTTCACCAATATAATGAATTTTACTATTTTCATCTAACACATCGACTGCTTTTTTCGACGATTCAAATACCACTTTCACGTTTTCTGGAAACGCAGCAAATTTCCAGTTACCATCTGCACTTGGATCAATTGTTTTTTCAGCTAAAATATAGTCGATAATTGCTTGACGGTTTTCATCTGGATATACTTCAACTGCAGTCGCGTTTCGTACACCTGGGAATGTTCCATTCGCACGATAGTTATTTGTCGCTACAATGAACTCCTGTGATAAATCGATCGGCTTTCCATCATATTGTAAGTTTACAATGCGGGAAGCCTTTTCATTAACTATATTTCCACTAGCATCATATTTGGCTGGTTGTGTTACATCAATTTCATAAGTGACGCCATCAATGACATCATAGTTATATGATCTGTACTCAGCATTAATTAGTTGTTGTTCATCTTCTTTATTTATATCGATTTGGTGGAATTGACCAGCAGACATTTCAAGCCATTCTTTCACATCAGCACCTGTCACTTTTAACATAGCTAATGTATTGTCATATAAATATAGGTCTGCAACATTCTTAATTGCCAACTCACCTTTTGGTACGAATGTGTAGTACTCTGGATCACTTCTCGTTCCTGCTTTAAATGGCGCACCCGCTGATAATACAGGTAGACTTTCAAATGGTGTTCCTTTAATTTTATCTTTTACATAAATCGCTTGGGCATTTGTTACGATTTGAATGGAAGGGTCATCCTGCACTTGTGAGAAATAACTATGTATATTTGCTGTAGTTGTTCCTACTGCCTGACGCACATAATCAATTGTCCCTTCATGGGCTTCTTTTACGCTTTCCACAACTGCACTGCTTACATTTTCATTATCTTTTGCAATTTCACGCACGGCACCTTTTCCTGAAATCACATCCCAAGACTCAGCTTTTTTCTCAAGCTCTAAATCAATTACTCCTAGATGGCTACCAAATTTACCTGCCATTACGATAGGTACACCGTTCATTGTTCCATTATCAATATCCACATTCGGTAAAGTGCTATCTACTTTTCCTGGGAATACATCATGGGCATGTCCTGTTATAACCGCATCTACATCGCTGATTTTTGTTAATAGATAGGATACATCTTCCTCACCGATTTCATGTGTATCATCACCCATACCTGAGTGCGACAGTACAACTACTACATCCGCGCCAGCTTTCTTCATCTCTGGAACGATTGTTTTTACCGCTTCTACAGAATCATCTACCGTTACTTTTCCTTCTAAATTTGCTTTATCCCATTTTAAAATTTGTGGAGGGACAATGCCTGTTACACCAATTTTAATCATCGTACTTTTTCCTGTAGAATCAAGTACTTCTTTTTCAATCATGACATACGGTTCATACATTATTTTCTTAGTTAAAGCATTTCGTACATTCGCATTAACATACGGGAATGGTGCATCATCTGTTACTTCATCAATAAATTCTAAACCGTAATTAAATTCATGATTGCCATAAGTCGCTGCATCATAATCTAGCGCAATCATTGATGCAATAGAAGGATGGACTTCTCCTTCTTTTAATTTTTTCACGGATTGAATGTAAGAGCCAAGAGGCGTTCCTTGAATGGCATCTCCATTATCAAATAATACCGTATTCGGGTTTTCCTCACGGGCTTTTTCGATGAGCAGCGCAGTTTTTGCCAAGCCTAAACTATTCGTTGGCGCATCTTTATAATAATCATAGTTCATAATATTAGTATGAATATCCGTCGTACCTAAAATGCGCAATGCCACGGTCGTATTTGCTTCAACTGGGTTATATTCCGCTAAAAACCGCTGCAGAATCTTTTGCATTTGCATTTTCGTGACAAACTCATTCGGTTTGATCGTCCCGTCTTCATAGCCTGTTAATAAGCCTAACTCTACTGCCTTTGCCATCTCTTGACGATTCCCAGATCCAATTTTATTCGCATCTTTAAATTGATTTAATACATTTTCGGAATATTGTTTTTCATCCTGTATACCCCTAGCTGCAATAAGGAAGGCATGTGTGCGTGTCAATTTTTCATTTGGTGCAAATTGTGTCGGTGTTTTACCTTTAATTAACTTTAGTTCCACAGCCTTTTCAATATATGGCTTCAGTGAATCGGGTACGTCCTTAAATTTAACGGATTGTCCAGAACCTACTTCTACCCCTAATGCATCAATGACTGCCTTCACAAAATCTCCGCGTGTCATTTCTTCATTGTTGGAAGTAGATGCCGCTGATACCCCAGCCATTCCACTAGTTAAAAGTGTTAATGTAAGGGCCGAAGCAGAAAGTTTTTTCCACATTTTTTTCACTCCTATTATCTAAATTGTTCAACAAGTCCATCATACTAAATTGCCAGAATAGTAGAAAAGAGCAAATTGATACATTACTATATCTAGGCAAGTAGTACTTTTTGAGAGTTAAAAAAATGCCACAAGCTATTCACTTCAAGAAACGGGTACAATTTACTCAATAAATTAATTAAATTACTTGCACATCGAAAATTCCTCGGTGCTCCTGGTAGGCAAAATGGTTTGTAGGACCAAATCCATGACCAATATTCAGTGGGTAACGAATTGCTAATTGGACAAACTTTTTTGCTTCAATGATCGCTGTTTTTAATGGCTTCCCCTTCGCAATTTCTGCAGTAATTGCTGCTGAAAATGTACATCCTGTTCCATGTGTATGAATTGTTTTCAGTCTTTCTGTTTTCATTTTAAAAGGCTTTTCCCCTCGAATAAACACCGTGTCAATCGCATGCTTACCCGCTAAATGACCACCTTTTATCACTACACATTGCATACCTAAATTTAATAAATATTCCCCTGCAAGCTCTATTTCCTCCTCGGTTTTGATCGTTAGCCCGGTCAATACTTCTGCTTCGGGTATATTCGGTGTACAAACCGTAGCAACCGGAAGTAGTTTTTCCTTTAAAGCTATTGTTGCTTGCTCTTTCAGTAAGCTAGCACCGCCTTTTGCAATCATTACTGGATCTACAATAAGTGGTATTTCTTTAGATTCCAATACCGAGACAATTGTTTCTACGATCTCTGCATTAAACAGCATACCTGTTTTAACAGCTTTTAAATCAAAATCATCGATTACTGCATTTAATTGATCCTTTACAAAATCAGCAGTAGCAGGATAGATTCCATGCACCCCTTTTGTATTTTGAGCCGTTAAAGCTGTAATCACTGATGTACCGAATACTCGAAGCTCTTGAAAGGTTTTTAAATCAGCTTGGATGCCAGCCCCGCCCCCACTATCGGATCCTGCTATAGTACATGCAATCATTTTTACCACTCCTAATAAAAATATTATTAAGTGACACTGCAAAAGAAAGACCCCACGTAAAATACGCGGGGTCTTAGTAAGTACATATGTATAATTGTACTTTGCTCCCTACGTCCGTATTAACGGTCAGGTTCTAAGGGTCAGGTTTTAACCTTCTCAACACAAATGTGTCCCCCTGCAAATGCATTTAATTACGTCGAGTGTATCAGAATAAAATTTACATAGCAAGTAAATGGTAAATTTTCAGATTCATAATATACTTTCTAATGCGAAGTACAATTGTAAATTGCCACATCACTTATAAAAACTCAGATGAGCTATAAGCATTTCATCTGAGTTTTTATTTATTCCTATTTTATTTCTTAACGACATTAAAGTTTGAACCGATAAGTTGCCAGTTTTGGGGGAAAGGTAAACCAAGTTTCCAGTAACCGACACCCCGTAAATTCAGTCTTTTTACTAGATTAAATTTTGCCTGAATGGAACGTGCATCTTCAAACCATACAATATGTGAACGTCCTTGCTCATCATAATAGTTAAAGTAAGGTGCCTGTGCGGTATAGTCATATTGAATGGCTGCATTATAACGTTTGGCTATTTCAATTGCACGCTGTGGACTTAATGCTTCTGCATATTCTCCCCCTTGCACAAAAGGTAACGTCCAATCATACCCATACAAATTTTGCCCAAGTAAAATTTTATTTGCCGGAATTTCCGTTAAAGCATATTGAACTACTTGTTCAACTTGAGGGAGCGGGGAGACAGCCAGAGGAGGTCCTGCTGAATACCCCCACTCATATGTCATTAGCATAACAAAATCTACTATTTCCCCATGAGCTCTATAATCATGACCGACCGTCCATTCACCTGGCTGATTCGCACTCGATTTTGGCGCCAGTGCTGTGGAAACTGTATAACCTTCAGCATGCATACGCTCTACCGCGCTTCTCAAGAAATTATTATAGGCTTCCCTTTGGTCACCTGGTATTCTCTCAAAATCAAAATGGATATCCGAAACATTCCCAATTCTTTTTGCTTCTGCAATAATATTGTCAAAAAGTAAGTTTTGTACTGCTTTACTTTGAAAAATATCACGTGCTAGCTCACTACTGAACTGATAATCTTCTAAATTCGTTATCGCCATTGCAATACTCGCATTATTTTCTGCCGCCAAACTAGGTAATGGTTCAATTACTGGTGCCTTTAATGAACCATCCCGTCCTGCTTCATAGCTGAATAGGGCTAAATACGTTAAATAGGGACTCGTTTCACGAACTTGATTTACTAGTAGCTCACTTACTTCGTCGCCTCTTGGTTCAACATAAGCAAAAATTTCAGCAGATGTTTTCGCAGCGGGTGGAATATATAAACGTGTTCCTATCATTAATAACGCGTTAGGAGATAAACCATTTACTTGTGCAAGTGTCAAATAATTCACGTTAAAACGTTGTCCTATTGACCATAAGCTATCCCCTGGTTGAACAATATAATATTGACCATTTACTGGAACCACAAGCGCTTGCCCTACAACTAAGCGATTAGGCTCAGGAATTTGATTGGCATCTACAATATTCTGTATCGTCGTTCCATAAGCTTGCGCAATTCCCCATAGCGATTCTCCTGGCTGTACAACATGAATTTGAATTGTCGGTCCTCCTTTTTCTATATACTAATTTATGAACTTAATGCTCTATTAATGCGAGAGAAAAAGTCATAAATGAATAAGAGCACTTTTTGAAATAATTTTTATACAAAACTAATTAAGATATGCGCAACGTAGCAAACTTTTTCATACTATAAATGTGAGGTGAAAAAATGCCAAGAGTTAAGTACCGCGATGCAGATGTCGATTTGATGGCAAGAATGATGCGAGCTGAGGCTGAAGGTGAAGGCAAGCAAGGGATGTTATATGTTGGGAATGTAATTGTAAATCGAGTTGTTGCGGATTGTTTAGACTTTAGAGACGTCAGAACAGTAGAGCAGGTTATTTTTCAAGTTCAGGGAAATAACTATTCTTTTGAAGCAGTTCAAAAAGGAAATATGTTTTATCAGCGCGCAAGACCTACTGAACAACGTTTGGCAAGGCAAACATTAGATTTTTGGAGAGACCATCCAGCAAAATATGCCCTCTGGTATTTTAATCCTTCAGGGGAATGTCCTCCTACATGGTATGGGCAACCATTTACAGGGCAATTTAAACAACATTGTTTTTACGAGCCTGTAGCCGGAACATGTGAAAGTGTATATATGGGATAGTTTTACCTTTCTCCATATTATTAAAGAGCCTTTAATTAAGGCTCTTTTTTATTTGAAAAGAAAATCAAGATTAACTATTTTTTGTTGGACTGCTGATTTTTGTCATGATTTGTTTTATTGTTTTTATTTTTTAGTTTGGAATCAAATTCTTCTGCAAATTCAGCTACATTGTCTTCTGGATTTCGATCATGACTTGTTTTGTTATGATGCAGTTCTTTATAAGTAGCAAAAGGATTATGTGTTCTTTCATTCAATGTCTTTTTGTTGTTTTTGCTCATTTTCTCCACCTCCTACTGATTTAATGTGCTCAGTATTGGGGGTTTTATGCCTTTTTCCATCTTCGTTTACTTCCTTACTTTTTGTGATAAAAAACTGATCTCATGCCATATTAAGAAGGAATCCAATCGAAAGGAGAATACGAAATGGGCAGAGACGACAGCACAAGCAAAGGAACTAATAAGAGGTCGTTACCTCAAACACCTAAGAATGAAAAAATTGCTCCAAACAAAATGAGAGAAGAAATCGCAAATGAATTAAATGAACTACATCGCCTTGTAGAAAAGGGTAAAAGTAACGCTGCAAAAAATTATAAGTAAAAAGTAAAAGGACCTTCACAACAGAATACTACTGTTGGTGAAGGCCTGATTTACTTCTTAACAAAGGTTAGAACTGTTTAGCTTTCGCATTAATTCTCAATATTTGGTTTTGCAGAGTAACCTCTGTTTGACCATTAACCTGAGATTTCTGATGCTTATTTCTTGTCCAGTTTTGGTGGATTTTTTGAGATTTCGGATCTAATGCACCCTTTTTGCTCATTCGTTCCGCCTCCCTATGTTTAAAGTGAAATCCAAATTAGTATGGTACGAATTACTTCATTTATTCTTAAAGCAAAGTCCTTTTTGAATTCATTTACTGGCAATTTTTTTGACGGATGGATTACTCGTCAGGATCAATACTAACAGTGAAAACAGTCCCGAAGACGGAAAGGATGAGGAACAGTGGCTAAAAAAAGTTCAGGCACACCTAGCTGGAAACAAAATCACCCGATTAGTTTACTATCCAACTCAGTTGAAAGAACAGAGCGAGCAGTAAAACAGGCAATGTCCCACCCAGAAGAATTTGCAGTAGAACATGCATTCAATTCATTGGAGCGTACCGAAAATGCACTTGCCAATGCAGAACAAAAACAGGAACATATGGATATTGTTGAGCAAAATAAATCCAAACTAGATGAACTAAAGCAAAACATCCTGGAAATTGATGAAAACTTAAATTCATAAAAGTATCCCCCCGTTCCATCACAAGTGGTAACGGGGGGATTTCATTTACATATAAAGTGCACTTAAGAAAATCCCTAATGCTTCTTCATAAATTTCACCAAACTGGCTGATTGGTAAAGGGTTCGTTCCAAGACCTAGTTCTACTGTAAAACCTGGGCGACGCCAGTCTTGAATAAACCAATCTTTATAACCAGCATAGCTTTCGATTGTCTGTATCGGCTCATATCCACTAACCCTGGCAAACTCGTTGACAAGCTGTTCTGTTTCAGGAGGCTCCAATCCCATGAATCCCCAAAAAATAACTTGCCCTTGTGTATGAAAAGCCAACACACGAGCAAAATCCCGTTCAACCGTTAGCTCGGCCATTGCAATGGACTCTGGTTGAGATAGCGGACTTTCCCCACCATAATCGCGTGGACCTGGTGTTTTCGGATTTCTTTCTCTTTCCAGTTCCCATTCAGCAGGAAACTGGTCATTCAAATCAACCCCATTAATGTTTGCTTTCCAACCAGAGAAATCTGTACTCCCCCCATTCCATTCGATTAAATTATTGTGGATTGTTGCATCTTCCGGAGGTCCGTTCAGTACTAAATCCACTCCATCCGGATTTACCATTGGCACGATATTTAAACTTGTTTGATTATATAATGGCAATGTATAAAGCCCTCTTATGGAACCATTATTCGTAAGCGACAATAGGTAATCATTTAGAAACGTCATGACAATCGCTGTTGTAATCCACTCATTCGCATGAAATGATGCATTATAATGAACACGTTTCTGCCCTTTTCCAATTGTGAGTCCTGGAATTTCTTTTTCTAATACAGAATTTCCAATCGGCTCATTTACTAGGAATGGATAGATTGCCTGCAATGTACGAATATCCTGTACCATCGTGCTGTAATCATAATTTTGTTTACCATTTACAACACGCCATGTTATACGAATAGGTAATAATAATTGAGTACCTACTTGAATCGCATATGGATTGATTCCTGGATTGAGCAGAAAAATTGCATCCATCGGCAAATTAATTCTTTGTGCAATCGACCAAATGCTATCTCCCCGTTGAATAGTATATGGATTTGTTACATAGCCGGGAATCTGGACAGGTTGGTTCGGGATTAGCGCCTGTGCATTTAAATTACGATTTGAATCAATAATTAGCTGATACGGAAGATTAAAAACTTGGCTATAATACCAAAAAGAATCACCCGGTCTAACAAAAACCTCCACAAAGCTCCTCCCTCTATAAAATAATCAATAGAAAAGTATATGAATGTGGGGAATGATTATTAACACGGTTCGAGAAAATGGTTTATTACCTTCAATCGCTTTCTGTATCCCCTAATATTTCCCTATATAGTGAAATTGAGAGCAGCATTATGTTATAGTAGAATCTACTAAATTTTTATTGTATGGAGGTTCATCATGGAGACGAAAAGAATATCGCTGCATCGTGCACTATCTGAGTTAAAAATGCTTGGTGAACGGATCCAATCGGCTACGTACCGCGTAGTGCTGGCTCGAGCAAACCGAAAAAGCAACGAAAAAATTGAAGGCATGTCAATTGATGAATACAAAAAAGAAATGCAAGGTTCGTATGACAAAGTCACTAGTCTTATTCAATACCGCAATAAACTAAAAGCACTCGTTGTTGAATCAAATGCTAAAACAATCGTTAAAATTGGAGCAAATGAAATGACAGTGGCTGAAGCAATTGAACGTAAACAATCAATTGCATATGAGAAGGATTTACTGAATCATCTACGCCGCCAATATTTTGAAGCAATCGACGAAGTAACAGCTGCGAATGAGGCCCTTCCAGAAAAGCTTGAAAATTACCTTATTAATATTTTGGGCAGCAAGGAAAAGCAATCATCCTCAGACGAAGTGAAGCTTCATACTGATACTTTTATGAAGCGCAATGAATATGAATTGATCGACCCGATGCAAGTAAAGAAAACCATTGACGAGCTTGCAGCGAAAATCGAGGAATTTGAGTCAGAAGTAGACGCTGTATTATCAGAATCAAATGCCACAACATTTATTGAGATCTAACTAATAATTTGCATAGCGTAGCGAAAACAGTAAACGGATCGGCGCTCGTGCTTTGACTGTGTGCGAGTTGAAACAACCAAACAGTCACTCAACCTACAATTAATAGATGAATTTTTAATAGAAAAGTTCAAAGTATAAAGGTCAAAGCTGAAATATCAAAATTCAAAGCTCTTAACTTTTAAAGCTCAATGTTCAAATGATAAAGCTCATTCAAATCCTGGAGTATGGTTTAGGTATGCCGATTCATGACCGTCTGTGGCTCCACCAGGCAGCTATTGTTGTGCACAAATAAGCCGAATTCGCTTTCTTAGCGAATTCGGCTTTTGTTTTACTTACCCTTTTACCGGTGCTCATTTTTCCGTCCGAATAATTATGGATAACAAAAAAGAAGCAGTCAATTGCAACTGCCTCCCTCAAAATTTAATAGGACAATCTCATTTTCATCATACCAGTACTTTTCTGCTCTATCTATGTATGATAAAAAATCTTCGTAGCGTCCTGTCCAATTTTCAGGTACAAAATCCTCGTAGGAAGCTGGTTCTGAATAAAGAGAGTACAGCTCTCTTTTATCGAAATTTACGAATAAAGAAGGCATAAAACTATAAAAAGTGTCCTCTTTCGTTTCAGTAAGTAAATTTAACTTAAGCCTTTCTCTTAATTCTTTTGCTGAAACAGCATACTTTGCCATTCTTGGCGCAAATTCTGCATATGAATCCTCATCTAATATATCTATGCCTTTCCTTTCATCATCTTCTTCGATAAATGGACCAGTATATGCAATTCCCATTTCTTTAAATTTCTTTTTATATGCCTCTTCTAGTTTTTTTCTATCTAAAAACCAAATATCTTTTTTGGAAACATACCATTTGAAATGATTATTAATTAATATCCCTACAATAATATTCTCAAGTGCTTTAGGTACTAATAACATGTGTTTCAACTCCGTCTATTGATTCGTCCATTTTCGGCATGCATCTATTCATTCTATCTAAGACGTATAAAATTAAATAAATTGCTTGGTTGTTTGCCAACACTTTTATTGATTTCAACTTTTAATATTCTTCTTAAATTTCGCCGATACACTACTTCGCGAACAAATTTATCAATTAGAAATACAATATGACATTTTTAAAGTAACTCCACTCCAACTTGTTTATAAAATTTAACTTTTAATTTTTCTTCTTCCCCCACATGTATTACCATAACTTTGTCATCTTTTTTTATACTTGTTACATTATTTAAATCCCCTGTAAATACTATAGAATCATTAAATGTAATACTTAGACTACTCGTTTGTTGATATACTTCTAAGGTTAAAATCACCTTGAAATTTTGGTCATCTTTGTAAGTATAAATTAATTCTCCATCGACTATATTACCTGATATACTAACCGGCTCACTTTGAAAAAGTTCTAATAGATCGTATTCATCATACTTTATAGACATTCGTCTTCATCCTTTTATTGATTATTTCGGTATAACTGTAATAACATCGCCTGATTCATTTATAATTAGTAACTACACCTTTTTCAATAACTACTCGGACAGAACTCTCAAAATCTCTCATAACAGTTGAGTTTACAGGTGTCTGATAAAGTGTGACTAAATTTCGTGCATCTTTTCGAGAGCCATCTAACTGGCCGCTGAGACCAAAATTACTTAAAGGTTGTTGACCGTTTTATAAAGACCAGGGAGGGCAATATTAAGGTTACTTACTGTACTTTTTGGCATACAGTAAATCGGATTCACTTGGTTCTGTTTTTTGTTCCATAATATTTCCCTCAACGTCGTACTTTTTAAATGTCATCTCACGTCCGGCAATACATTCAGACTCATACTTTTTAGCCCCGTTTTCATAAAACTCAACCTGATAGCCGTCTGCAGAGCTTTTATCCATATTCCCTATTAATTTTATATTACCATTCAGAAAAAACTCCACATACTTACCTTGTTTAACACCATTTTCTACATAGAAATAACTCTCTATATTTCCATTTTCATAAATATCGTAAGCTATGCCCGTAAACAATTTTTCTTTGTTATCATCAGTATACTCTACTATACCTAAATTATAAGGTCCCCCGTAACCTAAATGATTTTCAAACTCTACTCCGTTCTGTATTATATATTCTTTCGTTAATATATCATTTAACATTTTTTAAAACCTCCGTGATTATTTCAAATCCTTAAGTGTTTCACCGCGTAAATTAATCCTTTAATTCAATTCTTCTGGAGTAAATTCCCCATATTTATTTTATTACGTAAATAATCTATTCAATTATTACCCGTACCCTTATCAACAACCTCCCCCACTTTACTATCTACAATTTTATCGATCGCTTTCGGGATTTTCAAAAACTTTTCCTATTGAGATGAAGGATGCTAACGCAATTCCTTTATCAAGACCCAAAGCATTTTTATCAGCTAGCGTGTTCACATCGTCCAATAGTAAGAAATCCAACAAGCCTTTTCTGACTTTTGTAGCGCCATTTCCGACGTCTCCTAGGAAATTAAGAAAACCATTCCCCTCATCTTTCACATTATCTACTGTTGTAGCTGTAGCGGAAAGCTCTTTTGCGACTTCTTTTTCTTTTTGCTTCATAAATGAAACGAAATTTGTTGAAACCATTTCGCCGCTGAGACCGAAAGTACCTAAAGGCTGCTGACTATTTTGATAAAGACCAGGGAGTGTGTACGGATTCGCTCCTCCGATTCCTCCAAGATTTAATAGTGGATTCATATTAATCACTTAATCCAACGATTGCGTTCGATAGGCCAGTTCAATCATTAACGGATTCTGACTAGCGAATGACTTCCATTGTTCTGCCGGGAAGTTAACATCGGTATGAATATTGAAAACATAAAAAAGCACTCGTCGCCTAATATAGACAATCAAGTGCTCATAGTTAACTCTAACCATATTTCCTGTACATTACTGCACTGGACCCATAAATTCAGTAATAATACGAATATGTTCCTTCAATTTGACTTTTTTTAGATTCTCTACTTTTTCTGCTCCACCTAAACCTAGCAAAGGTGTATAGCCAAAGCAGTCATCATACTCTGGTTCATTATATTTTTCTATTGCTTCTGGATAAGGAAGCCAATCTAAAGCCTTCTGTCTAAAAGCCTCTTCCTCTAAAAATCTTAGAAACAAGGAGTATTTTGAAGCTACAACTTTTGTTTTACCTTTTCGGTAGTTTATTGTTACAATATAGGATTCTTGATTTTCATCCTTTTCAAAAAGTATTAGATCACCCATGGATGTACTGAAAATAGGTATTGTCCCTTTACTTCTTAAATAAGACTCATTTACTAAAGAGCTGAATTCATCAGGGTTTATTATTTTTAAGTATCCATTCATAATTGTACCATACCCATATGATTTCCATACTTCAATTAAAGCTTCTGGGACCATATTCTTATATTTATTAATTGTATATTCCTCAACTTCACTTACTTTTTTAAAATCTTTAAATAAGCTCAAATTGTTAACCTCCTGTGTAAGCTTAACATTTAAATAAGTATTCTTTCGCTGATCAGATGTCAATGATTTAGTTAGTTCACCTATTTGTTCATCGACAATATCAATTCTATACTTCCATTGTGATCCAATTGATGAATTTATTCTTTTATCTCCCATACCTCCAATATTTATCGGTTTACCTCCAGCTATTTGGTCAGGATTATGGAAGGCTGCTTGCGATTTCAACCAACTACTTGCATTTTTCTCCGCTTCTTCCCACGACATACCATTTTCGAACAATTCTTCTATCTTTTTATTTAATGCTTTTTCTCGAGCTGCTTGTTGGGCAGCGTTACCTTCAATTGCACGCCCTTGTTCAATATACTTCTCACGATTTTTCAAATACTCATCAACCGTAAGTTCATTCATACCTTTTTCTTGGTCTTTCAATTGTCTTGCAAATTCTTCGGAGTCATGTTTATCATTTCTTTTAAAATTAACTTCAACTTCTTTTATTCTTGGTAAATGCTTTATATTCCCCTTACCAACACCCTCATCCAAATCACTCTTCATAACAACCTCACCCACGTTACTATCAACAATTTTATCAATCGCTTTCGGGATTTTCAAAACTTTTCCTATCTCTCTAGAATATCCAAATAATCGTCTTAGGAATTTTCGATTCAAATATTGGGTAAAAAAATATAAAAACCTTGAAAGACAATGTAGTCAATCAAGGTCAATAAACTAGAAAATTACAATATTGATTCTCTTCTTAAATCAAAGATATCTATTTCTTCCTGTTCAAATAATTCTTCTAATGTTTCTGTTCCTTTTTCTTGAGCAAATAGATATTCATTCTCAGATATTGGAACAGCTAGCAGCCAAGCCACTTTTTTGTTTGGAAATTCAATTGTATTTAAATCTTCCCACAAGAAAGGTGACACAAATAACACATGTTTCATTTCAGTATTGGGATAATACATCTTTATTATATCTCGAAATACTGAACCATGGGAAACTGAAAATTTTGAGTTAATAATACAAAATGCACAGCTTGCCAATATATTAGGATATTGCTTATAACCTGTTGCTATTGCGCCAACTATTTCTATTCGCAAAGGCGTTTTTTCAACAGTCAATTCAATTGAATGGTCAGATAGTCCAATAGTTGAGTATGATGATACACCGTCAAAGGGTCTATTAACCGTTGAAAGCATATCAATGTTACTGACATTATTTTCGTCCCAGTATTTTGAGACACAAGTTTTACCCCCAAAAGCATGTAGAGCTGTCTTTGCAATTATTTTATTCTCATTAGAAATACTCAAAGTAAACCTCCTTATCCATCTTTACAATTTTTATCTCTGAAATAATCGTCGATCAGTCTTTACTTTTATGGCTTGAAGATGGTAATTCAGGTCGGCAATGGTCTGGATTATTGTGTTCATCTAGAAACTCTTAGCCTCAAATAGGGCTTATAAAGTTTAGCTTTACTATCAGAATAAAGAGTGATGTATTCGACACTCCGTATCATAAAATAATCATGGGATAGCGTCCCATGGTTTAAAAAAATTATAGTTTATGAATTTTCAAATCACATTTATCTTCTTCTGCCATATCCATCGCTGTTCGTATCACTTCAAAGAATGTTTTCCCATCCGTTGTTGCATAATAGTTCGCAAGATTAGTTACTTTGGAACTTATTTTATCCCCCCACGGAGGTTCTTGTGATAAATCATCAATATCCCATATAACATGTTCTTGAGAGTGTTTTGATAATTTCTGTTCAATTTCATTTAAATTAGATTTTGCAACAGAAACATCATCCCAATTTAGTGTGTCATTATACAACTCATTCATAATTAAAGGGTATTTTGTCCCCCATCCTTCTTTTTCTAAATGATATGAGATTGTTGAAAAGAAAGAATGTACAAAATCGCTATGACCTAATTCGTAATAAAAACAATCTACTAATATTCCTACTGTCATCTATATTTCACCTCTAATCTTGATAATGTATTTCTTTTAGTCTTACTCCGTTAAACAAAAAAGGCGTAAAACCACTCAAAGTATGTTTTATTCTATCTATAAATTATCTCCACCTCCAGTTAATTTCCCCTACCAGGATAAACTGCAGGTATGTATATACCCTTTTTCCTATTTTTATTATCGATAATATGCCAATTACTATCATTTAACCATTCTTCGTTAAAAATATTTTCATTAAAATCTTTTTCCTCATCAACAATCGCTGCAAAAAAATCGTTGAATTTGTCGATATTTTTCGAAGGGTTAATCTGAGCATTAATCCACATTCCCTCAACACTAATATTGCATATATCTCCTAAAACTCATTTAAAAAGTATAGTTTCAAAATTCTCACTCCTTTGACGTAACCTTAATATATTTGATTGGAACTTCCCCTTTAATCAAATTCTCATTATCCCTTTTAGTCCAATTTCCATCTGTTTTGTCTCTAAATTTAACACCTCTATTATAATTGCTTAAATTAACTTCATACTTCTTGCTATTAATTTTGTATTCAACTTCAAATTTTGAAGGACGGGAAGAATTAACTTTATAAATAGGTTCAATTTTAACTTCAACTGTTTTGCCTGATTCTAAAGCCTTTTTCCAAGAAGTTTTAAGAAATCGAACAAAATTTTTTCGACTTTTGTAGTGCCACTTCCGATATCTCCTAAGGAATTAAGAAAACCATTCCTCTCTTCTTTCACATCATCTACTGTTGGGACTGTAGCTGAAAGCTCTTTTACGACTTTTTTATTTCGTTGCTTCATACCAAATACTTTCGGAATTTTCAAAACTTTTCCTATTGGGAGGAAGGATGCTCCGGCAATTCCTTTATCTAGTAATGATGCATCTTTATCAGCGAGCGTGTTCACATCGTCCAATCTACTGTTGGGGCTGTAGCGGAAAGCTCTTTTGCGATTTCTTTTTCTTTTTGCTTCATAAATGAAACGAAATTTGTTGAAACCATCGCACCGCTGAGACCGAAAGTAACTAAAGGCTGCTGACCATTTTGATAAAGACCAGGGAGGGTATACGGATTCGCTCCACCGATTCCTCCAAGATTTAATAATGGATTCATATTAATCAATTGATCCAACGATTGCATACGTTAGGCCAGTGCAATCATTAACGGATTCCGGGGTGAGAAGGATTGCCAGCATTCTACCTGGAAGTTAACACTCGCCAGGAATATTGAAAACAAAAAAGCACATGTCGCCTAAATTAGACACTCAAGTGCTTAAAAATCTATTTGTTTTCCTTGTTAATTACTATGAAAACACTTTATTAGCTGAAATATTATTTATTAGTCATTATGTCTTATTGTATATAGAGATTATCCTCCCAAATCATTCTCTATTAATTGTTTTCTAATTTTATGGGTTTCTATATCTGCTAATCTAACGGGAATAGGTAAACGACTCATATTATTAATACAGTTCAGAACAATTTCAGTACTTGTTTCTATGTCAATCCAGTTCCCACAGGAAATAAAAATGGGTTTTACATTTTCTGTTGTTCTTAAAGTTCGACCATATATTTCATTATTAATTACAATATTGGTATAAGATCCTTTTATATTTTTTGGCATAATCGAGTCTACACCTTGGATTTTAAGATAACTTTTTGCCACACCAATTGTTGGTTTCTTTAAATACATTGAAGCATGAGTAGCAATTCCCATATGACGATAATGTAAATACCCATTTCCATCAAACATATATAAATCAGGTTCATTAGATAATTTCTTCGCAGCTTCAAGTACTAAAGGCAACTCACGAAAAGCGAGGAAGCCTGAAATATAAGGAACATTTATTTCTCCATAACTATATACTTTTTCGACAACTTCCTTTGTAGAATAATCAATCATAACAATACAGCATGTACCATACGTCGTGTTATTTACATCCCAATAAGCTAGATCTACTCCCGCAATGGTTTTGATTTCATTAACGTCAAAGCTATTCTCAAGATTTACTTTGGGTAACAATTCATTCTGAATATTGGTTAATTCATTTATCAATTTCATATTATTTAAATCTACCTTTTTCATTGAGTATCACTTTTAAAAAAAGATTCAATCACTTTTAAATCTGTTTCTGTAGGAGAAAGTTTTTGTTTTATGATACGACCTTCAGTATCCCATTCTATATAATGAAAAGCTATACCAAATTTATATTCTCTTTCAAATTTTAATTCTCCACTTTCATACCAGATTCTTTCGGTACCATTACTTTGTCCATGAATTAAATTTTTCTCTGATTTTAAATTGCCATTTTTATAAAACTCTATTAACTCTCCCTCTATAAAACCTTTTACATAATTTGTATAGTATATCAAGTTACCATTATCATATAATTCATAAGCTAAACCGGTAAAAGGTTTCCCATTCTCATCCTCAGGATTATCTAAAACTTCATCACTGTAGGATGTAAACCATAACTCTTCGTCAAAGTTAGTCCCATGTTCCATAACATATTCTTTACTTAATATATCAATTTGATTTTCCAATCTTTTTCACCTCTGAACTAGATTCAAATCCTTCAGTAATAAAATTACAATGTGGACAGGTTGGCATCATCATAGCTGCCGATTTTAATTTTTTACCAGACCGTACTACATGGGTGATAAAATTTGAAGTACTCGCTTGTGGGTTTGCAAGTACCGCTTGATTTAATGAGTAAACTTCCGCGTGAGATCCTGCCCCATACGTAAATGTATATCCTTCTTTAATATTTTTTGGCATATTGATAATCCGTTGTTCTATTAAATGGTGTAACTCTTCTGGAATCTTACCTGAAGTATTATTGATTCCAAAGTAATACTTACCTGTTGTTTTATCAAAAGTTCCAGCTACCGCAGGCCCCATCTATCTTTTTATAAATACAATTAGATATTATTTTAAAATTTTGTTTTTTCGCCTCATGCTTTATATTAGTCAATATGATTTTCTCGTGTTCTTGGTTCTTTTGATTTTTGCTCATGCCTCTTGCTCCATCCATTTTAAACGTCACTATTTACCAATTGAATATTATACTCTCTTAATTGAGTATTAATCACCTCGAAAAATTTTAAGTAATTCTCGGTTGCTTTATATTTAAACCTTACATCAATAACATAATATTCAAAAACTCTGTCTGGATAGTTATCTGAATACTGATTTGATTCAATAAAGCCTATATATGCATTAATTTTATCTTGCAAAAGAGTTAAATGTTCCGATTCATTTTTCCAATCCAAATGATCTGCAAGCATCAATATCAAGCCTTCTCCGTCCTTGCTGATACCCATAGCATCAATCTTATTAGTTTCTAATATAGACATAATGTTCTCCTCTCTAATCCGGTCTGATAATCTCAACTTTTGTAGGAGATATAGGAGTACCACCTTTAAAGTTTCCTTTTCCTACTACGTTGCCCCCACCACTTTGTAGTTCAGGGAATCCTTTTACTTGATTTTTAGTTAATGGTGCTGTAGTTGATGATTTATATTCTTGAATTACTATATTACCAGTGGATTTATCAGTACCTATTGCATCAACTCTAATTTTTGTCCCTTGATTTGTTTTTATAGTTACTTGTTCTACTATATAATCTGCAGTTTTCTCAAACTCTAGTAATTGTGCTTCTTCAAAAGCTCTTCCTTTCGCCCGATTCTGAGCTAATATATCAGCCTTCTTACGACGCTCAACATCTTCACCCCTAGGCTTACCAACAACCTCATCTACATCACTCTTCTTAACAACCTCACCCACGTTACTATCAACAATTTTATCAATCGCTTTCGGGATTTTCAAAACTTTTCCTACTGGAATGAAGGACGCTAACGCAATCCCTTTATCAAGACCCGAAGCATTTGCAAATGTACCAAAAATAGAAATTACTAAGGAAAGATTAAAACACCTGATTCCAAATTAGGTAATCAAGTGTTTATTGTTAATTCTATAACATACTCCCGAATATTACTGAATTGGTCCCATAAATTCAGTAATAATAAGAATATGCTCCTTCATTTTGACTTTTTTTAGATTCTCTACTTTTTCTGCTCCACCTAAACCTAATAGAGGGGTATAACCGAAGCAATCTTCATAAAATAGTTCTCCCCAATGATCCACAGCTTCAGGATATGGTTTCCACTTTAAATACTCATTCCGAAATTTTTCTGAATCCACACTTTTGAAAAAATACAAAAAGTTTGGCATAACTGTTTTAAGTACTCCATATCTAAAATTAAGCAATCTTACATAACCGTCAGCCCATAATACTAAATCTCCCATACCAGTAGCAAATAACACTATAGAATCCTTATATCTTTGACTACACTCTTGTAAAATATCAATGTACTCTTCTGGGTTAACACTTTTAAAATATCCTTGCATAAATGTTCCAAATCCATATTCCTGCCACAAGTCTATTATTTCTTTTGGAACAAGGTTTTTATATTTTTCTATTATTTCTTTAGGAACTTTACTGTGTGTCTTAAAATCATTTAATGTTTTCTCCATAAAAAAATCTCCTTAGTATGTCAGTTTAACATTTAAATAGGTACTTTTTAGTTGCTCAGGTGGCATATTTTTTGCCATTCCCCTTATTTGTTCATCAACAATATCAATTCTATATCTCCATTGGGAACCTATTGAAGGGGCGTTACTACTACTGCATTAAACTTATGAGTTTGTTCTGGTCCGTTAATTGATTCATAAGTATCCCCCGGATTAACCTTATTGTTTTTTACCAATTATCAATTCCTTCTTGAAATATGTCTATTAAATAGTCATCAAATGTATTATATCGCGGGTGTAAATCTATCCCTCCCCTTTCCAAACTATATATTCTGTCATCATTAATATCTGCACAATACATACATCTAGCAAATTCTCCCGAGTCCTCTAAAACAATTAAGTTCATGCCCAACCCTAATTTTCTCCATCTCTCTGTTGCATCAACTACAGATGCTCCTAAATTACCCTGAACACCTTCAAGCTCAACTCCACATATTCCTCCCGAACCATATTTTTTTATAAAATTGCGATAACTTAGAGGGAATTTAACTTTAAGTTTTTCTTCAGCCTTATTAATATATTCTTCTGATATTTCTCCAAAAAAATCATCTTCTTCACCATAATTTTCGATCATCTTTATAATTCTTTCATCCATAAATTAACTCACTCCTATTCGACTTTCCTAGTGCCTTCGGATTATTAGGTACATAATTTTTATCAATCTCAATTTAGTAAACTCTTCTGGATACATCTACTTCCTTTCCACTAACTTTAACTGTTCCAATATTAAAAAATCCAACAAACCTTTTCCGACTTTTGTAGCGCCACTTCCGACGTCTCCTAGGAAATTAAGAAAACCATTCCCCTCATCTTTCACATTATCTACTGTTGTGGCTGTAGCGGAAAGCTCTTTTGCGACTTCTTTTTCTTTTTGCTTCATAAATGAAACGAAATTTGTTGAAACCATCGCACCGCTGAGACCGAAAGTACCTAAAGGCTGCTGACTATTTTAATAAAGACCAGGGAGTGTGTATGGATTCGCTCCTCCGATTCCTCCAAAATTTAATAGTGGATTCATATTAATTACTTGATCCAACGATTGCGTACGATAGGCCAGTGCAATCATTAACGGATTCTGACTAGCGAATGATTGCCATTGTTCTGCCGGGAAGTTAACATCGGTATGAATATTGAAAACATAAAAAAGCACTCGTCGCCTAATATAGACTATCAAGTGCTCATAGTTAACTGAATCCATAAATTCATAAAGTAGCTGTACTCCAACTTGTTTATAAAAATTAACCTTATTTCTCTTCTTCCCCCACTATAATTTTCATAGCTTTTTTTATTCTTGTTATATAATTTCTTGATGGTACAACCAACAAGAGTTTTTGATTTTCTTTAATTTCATTTATAATTCTTGCTAATTATCTATCTTAAAAATCTTCTTCCCAAGCTTCTTTTGCATCAAATAACCTTTGTGATAAAAACTCATAAAAATTTTCTGCCGAATTATAGTCATCAAGGCCTCCTTGCTTATTCCACGCTATTACTGGGCATTCATTATTATTCTCCACATTGCTTGTATCCAAACAATAAGCATATTCATCTATATCTTCAATAACTACTAAATTCTCACTCATTCCTAAATCCCTATAACGCTTCGTTTCTATAACAACAGTAGCAATATTAGACTTAGCCACTCCTAAAATATCTACGTGCTTTAATTTCCTCTTCTTGATATTTCAAGCTAAATCCATCTCTTGGCTGCCCTTGAGTTGAGATTCGTATATACCCAACAACGTTCAACTTTTCACCCTCCCGTTAAATAAATTGTAATTTTGGTAACGCTTTTTTAACGAATAGCGAGTATTATACGACCGTCTTTAGTAAAAATACAACCCAAAATGCAAAGGCAATAAAACAACTCTCTTTCACTTTACCCATTGTTTATCGTCACAAGCTTTGTCGTTCTCGTTAGTTTGTTATCCAATCCTTGTCATAACTACCCATGCTATGTAAAATGTCATCTCACCAAATTATCACACTTCTTCCTAGCCATGTATTAAAATAAAACGCCTTGATGGTACTACCATCATGAGCTCTCGATTCTCAAACGAATCATTTTCTTATTGTCTCACTCAAATATCAGCTGATTTAGTATAAATTAAAGTAAAAAACCTTGAAAGGCATTTGCGCCAATCAAGGTTCTCATATTTTTCCTTATGAAAGTCCCCAAACACTTAACTCATAAAAATATTCCGTTCGTTCAATACAAACCAAAATTAAAATCTTCTGCAATTAGGAGAAAATCTCCATATCTAACTGAAAACTTTGTTAACTCAATAATTTCATTTAAGTGACTAAATACTTCATTAACATTAACCAACACTGCTTCTATTTTATTTTCTCTAAAAAACGTAACAGACTATTTAAATTTTTCCAAACTATAATACGGATTAGAGATATTCTCGCCTACTTCATCTATTGTTTCCTGTATTTCATCTAGGATTGATTTATCTATATCCTTATACTGTTCCAGTGATTCTTTTATTTTATTAAAGCAAATTTCTAGACCGAGATTTACTACAATAGAAAGAATAATATCTACTTCATCATAGGAATCTGTATTCCATAATTTAGAGAGAGTTCTATCAATATCATTTCTTATATCACTTCTTAATAACTCGTATGTCATAACTTGCCTGTCTGTAAGTTGATTAAGTATTAATAAAAAATCATTTTTTTCAATTTTATTATTTCTAAATTGATCTAATACATTTTGAAACAATGATATTAGTGTTTCACTTGGTATTCTATCAGGTAGATTCTTAATTTCATTTATATCCATATTTTATTTCCCTTCTATCGGGATATGAACCTCATTTAAAGATTGATTTTTTGTCCATGTTCCATCTGATTTTAGCTGTTTATTTCCGATTTTTATCTGTGCAGTCCATCTTGAACCTGATGCTGATCCTGGATATTTGCTTGCCGCTACAGGGTCTGGAGAATGCCATCTAATTATAGCCTTTTGTCCATCGGCAAGTGTAAATTCATACTTTGCACCATCAGTAATAGTATCGGTTGGTTTAAATGAATTTGGAATATTCGAAGGAATCATTGATTCCAGATTAGACATACTAACTTCTCCATTTTTCAGTAGATTTTGAGCAGTATGTCTGGCCTGATCTCTGGTCTTATTTCCGATATTACCCGTACCCTTACCAACAACCTCATCTACATCATTCTTCTTAACAACCTCACCCACGTTACTATCTACAATCTTATCAATTGCTTTCGGGATTTTCAAAACTTTTCCTACTGGAATGAAGGATGCTAACGCAATTCCTTTATCAAGACCCGAAGCATTTTTATCAGTGAGCGTGTTCACATCGTCCAATAGTAAGAAATCCAATAAACCTTTTCCGATTTTGGTAGCGCCACTTCCGACGTCTCCTAGGAAATTAAGAAAACCATTCCCCTCATCTTTCACATCATCTACTTTTGTGGCTGTAGCGGAAAGCTCTTTTGCGACTTCTTTTTCTTTTTGCTTCATAAATGATACAAAATTCGTAGATACCATCGCACCACTCAGACCGAAAGTATCTAAAGGCTGTTGACCGTTTTGATAAAGACCAGGGAGGGTATACGGATTCGCTCCTCCGATTCCTCCAGGATTAAATAGTGGATTCATATTAATCACTTGATCCAACGATTGCGTACGACTTGCCAGTGCAATCATTAACGGATTCTGGCTAGCGAATGACTGCCATTGTTCTGCCGGGAAGTTAACATCGGTATGAATATTGAAAACATAAAAAAGCACTCGTCGCCTAATATAGACAATCAAGTGCTCATAGTTAACTCTAACCATATTTCCTGTACATTACTGAACTGGACCCATAAATTCAGTAGTAATAAGAATATGTTCCTTCAATTTGACTTTTTTTAAATTCTCTACTTTTTCTGCTCCACCTAAACCTAATAGAGGGGTGTAGCCAAAGCACTCATCATAATCCAACTCACCATATTGTTTAAGAGCTTCGGGATAAGGTTGCCAAGACAAATCTTCATCTTTAAATTCCAAGTCATTAATATTTTGAAAGAAAAATTCAAATGTAAACATAATTGTCTTTACCACACCATACCTGTAATTAAGTAGTCTAACATATCCATCTGACCAAATAACTAGATCACCCATACCTGTAGCAAACAACACAACTGAATCCTTGTATCCTTGACTGCTCTCCCCCTAAATTTCTTTAAATTCCTCTGGATTTACACTTTTAAAATACCCTTGCATAAATGTACCAAATCCATAATTACTCCATAAATCTATAATTTCATTTGGTACCAGTTTCGTATATTTTATAATCATTTCACTCGGAACTTTTTTATACGATTTAAAATCTATTAAATATTTTTCCGTTTAAACTCCTTAAACTAATAAATTTTTACTCCAAGGAAACAAACAAAATGCTTTAAGTGCACCTTGAAAACGAAAATTCTTCCATATTTAAATTTCAAGAATATGAGCTAACTAAATCTTTCTCTAATTTTAAAAATTCTTCAAACCTTTTTACCATATCTGCTATTGTAGTTGGGACTTCTTGAGGCATATAATTTATGAAACTCACCATATCTTCTGGATAATGATGACTTTCATAAAACTCGGCTATTTTATTTAATAATTCATTATCTTCTTTACACTCTTCTTTTATTTTAGATAAACAAACAAATCGAAGTTTTCTATTCTCAGCTATTAAAAATGCGCTATTTTCATCTAATTGTGGGAAATAAATGTCCTTTATCTCCAACATCACTTTATTTAAATCTTCAATAGATATTCCCCATGCAAGTTCATTAACAAACTCATTATCATCACCATTTTCCATCAACTCTACCGCATAGTCAGAAATAGCCTTTTTACTGAAGTAATTTTCATTGATTCCTACAAAAATAGTTTTCCAATCATATTTAATATTTCTATTTTTTAAATCTGTTAAGTTCATATTTCTCATAACCTACTTTTTTGGAATTTGATTTGGTTTACCAGTTATTTCTCCATTTTCTATGAACCTCCTGTGGGTCACATTACCGTTTGGCTCTACAATCCATTCAAACACACCTTTTTTTCCATTATTACTTCCTATTATTTGATATAGTTCCCTCTCAACTTGGTCCCCACCAACTAATGGAAACTCCTTTGCAAATCTTGAATAATTATCGATAACATCAGAAAAACCATGTTCCTTTGCTACATGGGGGAATTCCCTCACTATAATAGGTTTCCCTTTTTCATCTCTTCCCCAAACTGGCTTTAATTCGTCAACCTTCTTCCCACTTCCAACTCGTTTTCCATCTAAAACCGATCCTTCAAGTTCTTCTATTACTTTAGAATTAACTTTGCTGACTTCTTGACCAACTGTACCCTTCCCAACAACCTCATCAACTTCACTCTTTTTAACAACCTCGTCCACGTTACTATCTACAATTTTATCAATTGCTTTCGGGATTTTCAAAACTTTTCCTATCGGGATGAAGGATGCTAACGCAATACCTTTATCAAGGCCCGAAGCATTTTTATCAGCGAGCGTGTTCACATCGTCCAATATTAAGAAATCCAACAAACCTTTTCCGACTTTTGTAGCGCCACTTCCGACGTCTCCGAGGAAATTAAGAAAACCATTCTCCTCTTCTTTCACATTATCTACTGTTGTGGCTGTAGTGGAAAGCTCTTTTGCGACTTTTTTATTTTGTTGCTTCATAAATGAAACGAAATTTGTTGAAACCATCGCACCGCTTAGCCCGAAAGTACCTAAAGGCTGCTGACCATTTTGATAAAGACCAGGGAGGGTATATGGATTCGCTCCTCCGATTCCTCCAGGATTAAATAGTGGATTCATATTAATCACTTGATCCAACGATTGCGTACGATAAGCCAATGTAATCATTAACGGATTCTGACTAGCGAATGACTGCCATTGTTCTGCCGGGAAGTTAACATCGGTCTGAATATTGAAAACATAAAAAAGCACTCGTCGCCTAATATAGACAATCAAGTGCTCATAGTTAACTCTAACCATATTTCCTGTACATTACTGAACTGGACCCATAAATTCAGTAATAATAAGAATATGTTCCTTCAATTTGACTTTTTTTAAATTCTCTACTTTTTCTGCTCCACCTAAACCTAATAGAGGAGTGTAGCCAAAGCACTCATCATAATCCAACTCACCATAAAGAAAAATTCAAATGTAAACATAATTGTCTTTACCACACCATACCTGTAATTAAGTAGTCTAACATATCCATCTGACCAAATAACTAGATCACCAATACCTGTAGCAAACAATACAACTGAATCCTTGTATCTTTGACTACTCTCCCCCTAAATTTCTTTAATTTCCTCTGAATTTACACTTTTAAAATACCCTTGCATAAATGTACCAAATCCATAATTACTCCATAAATCTATAAATTCATTTGGTACCAGTTTCGTATATTTTATAATCATTTCACTCGGAACTTTTTTATACGATTTAAAATCTATTAAATATTTTTCCGTTTAAACTCCTTAAACCAATAAATTTTCACTCCAAGGAAACAAAATGCTTTAAGTGCACCTTGAAAACGAAAATTCTTCCATATTTAAATTTCAAGAATATGAGCTAACTAAATCTTTCTCTAATTTTAAAAATTCTTCAAACCTTTTTACCATATCTGCTATTGTAGTTGGGACTTCTTGAGGCATATAATTTATGAAACTCACCATGTCTTCTGGGTAATGATGACTTTCATAAAACTCGGCTATTTTATTTAATAATTCATTATCTTCTTTACACTCTTCTTTTATTTTAGATAAACAAACAAATCGAAGTTTTCTATTCTCAGCTATTAAAAATGCGCTATTTTCATCTAATTGTGGGAAATAAATGTCCTTTATCTCCAACATCACTTTATTTAAATCTTCAATAGATATTCCCCATGTAAGTTCATTAACAAACTCATTTTCATCACCATTTTCCATCAACTCTACCGCATAGTCAGAAATAGCATTTTTACTGAAGTAATTTTCATCGATTCCTACAAAAATAGTTTTCCAATCATATTAATATTTCTATTTTTTAAATCTGTTAAGTTTACATTCCTTTGGAAAAATTAAAGCACCTGATTCCTAATAAGGCAATCAAGTGCTTGTTGTTAATTCTATAAAATACTCCTGCCGTTCTCGTGTGAAATATAAATCGAGTAATATATACCTTGGTTTTCTATATTGTTCATTATAACCAATACCATATGTCAGCTAACTATCATGAGATTAATTATAAAAGGAAAAGAAAAACTCGACAAGGTACGAGCACCTGATTAAGGTTTAGTGAATTATTTTGAGAACTGTTCTACTAAAAATGTGTAGAAATTTTCATATTCATATATTCCATCCTCATCATCTTGCTCCCAGTCTATAACAGGACATTCATTGTTGTCTAACCTTGAAGTATCAAGACAATAAACACCAGATCCGTAGTTCTGTATTACAACGAACTCCATTGGTAAACCATATTCTCTCCATTCTTCCGTTTCTCTTACACAAGTTGGCACCTCGCGAAGTCCACCTCCAAAGATCTCTATCCCAAAAACTCCTCCAGTTCCATATTCTTGCAAAAACCACTTATAACTTTCCGGCAATTTCACATTAAGTCTTTCCTCAATGTCACTTATTTTACTCTCCTCTAAAGCCCCAACAAAAAACTTTTTAGGTGCGTTATTTATTAATTCAATGACTGCCTCTTTATTCAAAGCTATCATCCTTCCTTATTTATTTGGATCCTTAAGAAGTTCATCTGACCGCCATTTCCAATACTCTCCCCGAAAATCATTATATTTTTGATCTAAGTCTGGGTCACTCCTAAAACTACGTTTTTTTCTCATTTTCCTTTCTCTTCTAATCTCTGAAATTTCATCTATAGATTTATTAGCATGTGAAGCTATTTTATCAATAGGCTTAACCCTTTTAAATTTATTTTTTTCTAAAAGTCCATGAAGAATTCGATAGTTTTTCTGATGTACTGTTTGATGAATCTCTAACATTGGTCCAGGTTCCTGTTGTAGTATATGATGCAAATTGATAGCTTTACCATCCTTACCTAAAGGTGCCCATCCCATTTGAGCCCTCTCTAAATTCGTAAGACCTTTATCAGGATCAACCATGTTCCAATCAATATCATTCCTTTGATAAACCCTTCTTCCTTGATATTCTACAGGAGAATACACCTTACTTCTGAATTCAAAATTTTTAGCTTTACTAGTACCCTTACCAACAACCTCACCCACGTTACTATCTACAATTTTATCAATTGCTTTCGGGATTTTCAAAACTTTTCCTACTGGAATGAAGGATGCTAATGCAATTCCTTTATCTAGTAATGATGCATCTTTATCGGCTAGCGTGTTCACGTCGTCCAATATTAAAAAATCCAACAAGCCTTTTCCGACTTTTGTAGCGCCACTTCCGACGTCTCCTAGGAAATTAAGAAAACCATTCCCCTCTTCTTTCACATTATCTACTGTTGTGGCTGTAGCGGAAAGCTCTTTTGCGACTTCTTTTTCTTTTTGCTTCATAAATGATACAAAATTCGTAGATACCATCGCACCACTCAGACCGAAAGTACCTAAAGGCTGTTGACTGGTTAGATAAAGACCCGAAAGTGTGTAAGGATTCGCCCCTCCGATTCCTCCAGGATTAAATAGTGGATTCATATTAATCACTTGATCCAGCGATTGCGTTCGATAGGCCAGTGCAATCATTAACGGATTCTGACTAGCGAATGACTGCCATTGTTCTGCCGGGAAGTTAACATCTGTTACCCCTTCTGTCATCATCGTTTCTATGTTGGTAATCCATGTTTTCATGTGCATCATGTCTGTTTGAATTGTCGTTAATGCATCTGTTTGGGATACGTCAAATTCAATCAGTTTTTCAACGGTTTCGTCCCGATGTCGTTTCGCGTCATGTACACCCAGATGGACTTCACTATCATCCAGTTTTGGCAAGCTCACGATATCTGACACTTGGTCCATGATATTATTGGCTTCGTCTGTCAGCTCTTCTGTCACTTGTTTGGCTCGGTTTAAGCCTTGCTCGATTTCGCCTTCTAATGCTGCTTGGCGAATAAAGCCTGATGAATCCGGTTCAAGCGATGAAAGGGCTGTTTTCATCTCTTGAAGAACACTAGTAAAGCTATTTTTAAAGGTATTGAAAAATGTGAGGAATGGCAAATGGCAACTCTCGTAATATGCACGTAATGCTTCTCCACCTTGACCTTTTAGCGATTCTTCTAATTGTGTGAGACCTTGAACAGCACTTTCAATTTGTTTCATTTCACTTTCCAGGCGGGTTAACTGACTAACAGTTCTTTCAAGTCCTTGCTGAAACTCATTTACATCCAATACCTTCAATTTATCACCATCTTTTTAATAGTTCCATCTAAATTGGCCAACCATTAATTATTAATTACCTTACTCCTACACTCATTTCCGCATATACTGTACCAGAATGGCTGCGCTTGTACTCCACAAAGATTGGGCTACTTTGATTAAAATTATTTTTTTGTAAGTGTTCCACTAGCTCCCAGTACTTCTCCTGAGACTGCGCATCAAATTCGTTCGTAATCCTTGTCATAAGCATGCGATTGACTGAAAAATAGCTTCTAAAATTGACATCTTCAGCAGCTTTCAAATCCGAAACATTGCTTTCCTCTATAGAACGGAATATTTCAGCTGTCATTACAGGAGCAGTAGGATCACTAATAATAGAAAAGAACATCGTGTCTTGAATATGAAAACCATTGTTTGAGAGAATTTGATCAAAATCCGCAAAAGCCAGATCAATTTCTTCTGGCACGAAGTTATAATATTTAGAAGCTACATTCCGGTAAGAAATTTGGTGATTTTCTACAATCATTTCACTTCGCTCCATTCTTTTAACGGGACGTATAAATCAATTAAATATTCTCCGTAAACATCCAATAGTACGCAAATGAATGAATTATCTACTGATATATTCTCAGTTGCTGCATAACTTTTGATTTTCTGGATAGCTGTACTAAAATCTTCCTCTTCCTGTGCCTGGCGCATTAATAGCGCTTTTTCTATACTAAATTGGTGGATATATTCAAAATCTGTAATACCTTCTTCAAATTCCACGGCATCATTTATCGGTAAATAATATGTGAACAGGCCTTCATTATCTTTTTCTTCTTCATAGGAAAAAAATACAGGACCATTTTGATACACTTCATGATTTAATGGGAAATCTTCTAAAATCTTAATCCCTTCTAGCCAATTTTCTTTTTTATCTCTTACTTGAAATGTAATTAAATGATCGAAATGTAAGCTGCGAATATCCATTAAATCCAGCCTCCTAATTATGTTTAACTTTTCTATTATTTTTAGCTACTCTTTCCGTGTACAAATAGCCACTTATATCAAAATTAAAGCTTTTAAAACGAATTTTACAATAAAGAATAACGAGCTGTTCGGGCAAGACAAAAATCAATGTGTAAAAAAGACCAAATGGTAAAAAAACAAACATTACTGTATCAAAGAAATCAGAAGATCCCATTTTCATTACGTATTGGATAATAAAAACAAGACTAATACTGCCGATTATTGCAATAGGGATATAAGATTTCGTTTCAAATTTTCCGCGCATTTCATCACTTTTAGATCCTTTGCGATAATAACCTTTCTGAAGGAGTATATAAAATCGAATAAACGTTGCGAGAAATAATAATACACCGATCGTAAGTGTAATCCATGTTAAGTTAACTAGAGATTCAACTGTTGCATCATCACTTTCTCCTAGATAAAAAAGCGCAGATAGGTAGAAAAAAACGGTGAAATTTTGAGTGACTATAATAGATAAGAAATACTGTACCTTCTCCGCTCTTTTAAAAACAGCTGGTATCGCAAAAACAACGGATAATAAAATTAAAATTGCTGTCAACCACATATGGATTGTTTGAATACTTTCGAAATTTGGATAGATTGTGTACTTACCAGCAACATAATAAGTAAGATAAAATACCAATGCCTGTATGAACATACCTAATATCAACACAGTAGCTAATGAATTTGGGCTTTGTCTACCAGATTCCAGCGGTCCTCTTAATACAGCGAAATCTTCTTCTGATAGTTTTTTTAACATGAGGTGAAGCCTCCTATTTTTAACGGAACCAGCCCTTTATTTTATCCATGGCCGATTCCCCTGTTTCTTTATCTTTTTTATTTAACAAACCATTGATAAATATACCAGCTGTAACACCAATTGCAGTCCCAACACCGGGAATAGGAACAGCTGCAGTGAAAAGTGCAACACTGGCAGCCTGAACCGCACCGCCGACTGCTGTATCTATCGCTGTATCTCTTATGGCACTCTTATGCAGGTCTCCGCCTGATAACCCGGCATCTTTCGCATTATGATAGTTAGCATAATAGTTGAATCCGGCTGAAATGGGCGCTAATCCTTTTGTAATTCCTTTTGTAAAACCATTCGTGAAGATACCTTTCACATCTACAATATCTTTAAATGATTTCCCGGCACCCGCCGCTGCTGCCTTACCGACAGTTTTTGCCTTTTCAGTAATACTTGCTTTATCATTCCAGTACTTAAGGGAAGAGTGGTCCTTTAATGCGGCTTCTCCCACTTTTGACCAGCCGGATTGCCCCTTCTTTTGTGTGCCGAATTTTAAAATTGCACTGTTATTAGCTTGCTGCTGATGGTGTTGCGGCTTCCATGGTTTGTCCCCTTTTGGTAGTTTATAATTTAGCTCTCTTAACGCTCTTGCATCTGGAGTAACCCTCAAATAGTGAAGTGCCTCTTTACTAGCACGTAAACGGTAAGCAGGTCGACCAGTACGTGTATCACGTACTAACTCCATTTTCAAACCACCCTTTTTACCCGCCATAAACATTCCAAAGCTTTCAACTGCTCCATTTAAAGCCGTATTAAATCTCCTAAAATTACCTGTGTCTTCCTTATATCCCATAATTGTTTCATCAGCTGATGAGACATTACCGGTCTGCTCTCCAGGTGCCCCTTCTGTTACTCCATCTAATGGGTTGGTTCTACTCGTTAACCCCGTAAGAAGCGCTGTCGTTGAAGCATACTGTGCCCAAAGCTCTTTAGGGAAATTCACATCTGTTAAGCCTTCCGCTATCATCGTTTCCAAATCTTTAATCCATGTATTCATTGCTAAAAAGTCACTCTCAACAGCTGTCAGAGCGGACGTTTGGCTATTGTCAAATGTATTTAGATCTTCTACTGTTGTATCGCGATGCTTTTTTGCTACCTGAATTTCATTATGAACTTCGGAATCATTTAATTGCGGAAGCGATACAATATCTGAAACGCTACCTATTATTGTATTTGTTTCATTTGTTAGGCTTTCTGTAATTTGTTTTGCATTGTTCAAGCCTTGCTCCACATTATTTTCAAGGAATGATTGTTGAATATAACCATTACGATCAGGTTCTAGGCTATCAAGTGCTGACTGCATTTGCGTAAGAATATCCTGGAAATTGCCTTTAACTAAATAGAAAAATTGCAAAAAGGGCACATGACAGTCCTGATAATATGCTCGTATTGCACTGCCGCCTTGCCCCTTTAATGATTCCTCAAGCTGAATTAGCTCTTGAAGGGATGTTTCAACTGTTTTCATTTCTGTCTCAAGTCTTGTTAGCATAGTTAGATTTCGTGAAATACCACTGTGGAAATTACTCGAATCTAGTATTTTCATTAATCTATTAGCCTCCTCGGACCAGAAACGGTGCCATTAATATTCGTCGAAATACGTTGATCCTGCTCCTTCATATATTGAACAGAATTTCTTGTAGTCTGAATATTATTTTGCAGCACCGCTTGGTAACTTGTTAAGATTTGCTCTAATTGTATAGAGAGCTCGTTTAACTTTGTTACTACATCTAATGTATTTCCTTCAATTGGAAGTTCTGCAGTAGGCTTAAGTGATGAAGCTGCATTTTCAATCACAGATAGCTGTTCTTCTACATCCGCATAGACGATTTTCACTTCATTTGACAAATGTACTCTCTCCTTTCTAATGGAATCTAGACATTACTCCTACCATTTCTTATTTTTTCTCACTTTGCACCATTTTAGGTACAAGCCAAATTAGCACAACTAAAATACTTACTATTAATATACCAATATAAATAATTCGTAAATTTTTACTTTTACTTTGGTTAATGGTCGTTGCATTTGAAACTTTTTCTTTAGCAGCATTTAATTCGCTTGAGAATAATTGATATTTTGTTGATTCGTAAGCAATTGTTTTACGGTTTTCAAAGTTATTAATAAAGAGTTCTTCCTTTATTTTTTCATTGGAGTTTTTATCCTTTGGCAGGAAATCCAGTTTTTTTTGCTCTTCTCGAATATTTTTGCGAATCTCTAATAAAGCCTCATTATGAAGGTATTCCTTATTATGTTTAAACTCTTTTTCTTTATATTCGTTTGGATTCAATTTATACAGGTCGGTAGATGCATAGACAGTCATTCCAACTTTTAAATCCAACGGGAAGCTGGTTTCAAATATGAATCCAGCTCCCCAAATTAGAGATAAACTAAAGAAACCAACTATTACCTTACATTTCATACATAGGTTCCTCGTCTTGTTCATTGGAACGGTTTTTGATTTTCCCTGCGATATACGGTATTAATGCAGACACTCCAATAATCACCAATAGAACGATACTTGCAGGGATAATTAATGATTCCGGACCGTATTGAATCGATAAATAAACTTTTGACATCGGATCTTCATAATCTAGATTCGAAGCTAACAATGTCAACATTGGTGTTACGAAAAACGCGATCACTGCCACACTTACAAACCAACCGATTAAAGGTCCAATCGAGAAGCTTGCAAAAATAATTGTCGATACAGCAGCTAATAATAAAATAGTGAAAATCGTCCACTCGATTGTTCCTGTTTCATTTAGAGAATAAATTTCCATGCCGTAAATACTTATAATCAACCCGACGATTAAGTTTAATAAAGAGAATAACGCGATACGTACGCCCGGTTTGTTATTGTTGAAATAGTAGCAGAAGTAGCCGATTAATAAACTACTAATTAATACAATGACAAGTACGATGACTGGCGGTACTTTATTCTCTTCTACCGTTGCATTTAAGCTAGTAGATGTAAGCGGTGTTGATAAATGATCATATATATGCCCATTTCTTTGTCCATCCACAAACGCATTATTTAATACGTTATGAATATCATTTCGGTATTTTTCTGTTGTACTAACGTTATCATTCCACTTATTATTTAGTTCATTTGTATCTGCGTTTACATTAGCTGCTTTTGCATATAAATCATTTGTAACGAGCATGATGTTATCTTGATTATCCATAATGCTGTTCATTGAGTTACTCATTGCTGTTAAGTTTTGAATAATACTATGTTGATTTGAAACTAATGCATTGCCGTCTGCAGGTGGTACTGAAAATACTGTGGAACCCGATATAAATGAATCCAAGCTTTTCTGCATATTGTTAGCACTTGTCTCAACAGCCTGTATTTGTGATGAAATTGCCTCATAGTCAGAGTCAACTTTTGCCGTATACTCTGTAAAGAAAGATTTAACATCTTCCTCTAAACTTACTAACTGTTCCTGGGAATCCGGAACCCCTTGTTGTAATTCATTTAGAATGCTTGAACCTTCATTGTTCATAACTAAAAGGTTATTTACACTTAAATTTGTCTTTAAAATGGTTTCGTATTGCGCTAATGCCCCGTAATATTCCATGAGCATTGCTGTATTGTTACTATCAATAGTTTTAGAGAAAACACTTTTTAGCCTTTCCTTTTTCGCCCCATTCATCAATGGTGAATTCATAATTTCAGATTCTTTCCTCTTTACTTCTTCTACAATTGTGAATTCATTTATTTCAGGCTTCAGCTCATCTCCTTTGGCGTCTTCCTGAGATTCTTGAGACTCGATTAACTCCTCTTGCAGTTGTCTTTCTTGCTGTTGAATTTGATTAATATTTGATTCAATTACAGCAATCTGAGAAGACAGCTGTGAAAGTTGATCATTTACAGCTAGAACTTCTTTATTAGTATTTTCATCATTTATTTCAGATGTATTTCCCGAAGCAATGACTACTTCTTCTTTCACTGAATTAATATTTTGAATTAAGCTTATTAATTTATCTCTTTCAGAATCTAATGCTGCAATTTTAGAGGATGCGATAAATTGGCGCGTATTGTTTTTTACTTCTCCACTTTTTCTAGCCTGTATTGGTTGTACTTGACTAGGTGAACTAGTATTTAGCTGATCTTTTAACGTAATTAATTGATTTTCATATTGAACAAGTAATTCGCCTTCCACTTGATTTAAAAGGTCGATAATTTCCTCTCTCTGTTTAACGACCTGGCTAGTTAAGTTGTTTACACTCTCCTTATTTTTTGCCAGTTGTTCTTCAAGCATTTGGACGTTCTCATTAATGCTATCGTTGTGATCAATCAAATAATTTTTTGTTTCATTATATCGAGGTTCCTGATCATTTTTCATAAAGACTACTGAAAGCAAACTTTCCTGCTGTAGTGGCTGTAATAGCTGTTGTTGGGTCGTATGATATTCTTTGTAGTCATTTACATAAGATACAAATTGGGATAATAGCACTTCAAATTCTCCAGCTTCCTGAATACTTCCATCGATTGGAGTCCCACTTACAGTTGAAGCTAGATTTTCTAGCATTTGTTTTTGACTTTCAATATCCCCTACTACGCTCGCTAAATTTGGACGGTAAAATTCCGATATTGTATTTAAAAATTCTATTTCCTTTTGCAAAATCGTATCAAACTCATTACGGACCTTCTCTAAATCTTGAGATACATAACTCCAGTAAAGAGTAGCGATTTTCCCGTTGACACGTGCAGTCGCTTTATCAATTTCACGTAAAACTTTCTCACGATTTGCTGCATTTAATTGACCGCCAACTGTATATTTAAATTCAGCCTTAACTGGTTGTTGTTCCTCATATGTCATAATATTTTTTGAAAAATTCGATGGAATATAGACGATTGCATCGTAATCTTGACCAGCCAACCCTTTTTCAGCAGCGCTACGACTCACAACAGACCAGTTAAAGTCAGAGTCTGTCGTGAGAACAGTCGCTACCTCTTTTCCGAATTCCAGTGCATTTTCTTCCTTTTCTGCACCTGTATCTTCATTTACAACAGCGATATTTTTCGTTCCATTTGATTCATCAAAAAACGGATTTTCACCTATTGCAAAGAAATAAATAATCGGGGCTCCGATAATCAAAATCATGACGATTGCAATTTTTAACATTAACCTCTTTTGAGACGTCATGAGTATATCTTCCTTTCAACATCACATAGTGGGAGTTGTATTTTGATTTCTTTGTTATTTAAAACGTAATAACCAAACCCTGCCTGAATCTCTTCTTCTTTACGATCATAAGGAAGTGTGAACAATGTTTGATCGGACTTCTTCATTAATAAGACTGCTTGTCTAATTTGTTTAACCTCAGCCGACAGCGAATCATAGCCTTTCAAAATATCTGACGCATTGCCTGTAACGATAACGTTAAATCCTAAATAACTAGCATTCTTCATCAGTTTTAAAATATGTTCTTGTAATCTAGTATCCATAGCTGCGTTGAATCGTGCAAAGTCATCTATTACAAATAATATTGGCTCAAAATTGAGTTCTGATCGATCACTGAAATTTGTATTAGTGTAGGTCATTTCGCGCGCCGCTAGTTCTTCTTCAATTGCGCTCAACCATTGCTCAACTTGATCCTTTCCTTCTAGTTGTGTCACCAACTCATTCTCTGTTAACGTAGCCAAGCCTCTGTCGAAAGAATCATATACAGCAATGTGTCCTAATCCCTTTTGTATAGCGGTCGTTATAAGTAGCTTTAATACATTTGTTTTTCCTTTTTGCGCTTGTCCGATTATTAAGCAGTGCTTATTTGTTAATAGATTAATTGCGACAGGTTGAACAAATTCTTCGTCCAATCCAATTGGTAGAAATTGTGGTTGCCCTTCCAGACGGACATACTCAGAAAACTTCGTTAATGTTAAATCATTAGGAAGCATTGGAATAGGCTGTGGCGCAGCATACTCGTGGTACTTGGCCTTTAATGATTTAACTGTTTCTTTTACTGCTTCAAGCATTTCAAAATCATTTGCCCCATTAGCCGGCAGGAATATTTGAGAGAAATGTACTTCATCCTTCTTTATGATGGCTCTTCCAGGAATTGTTTCAGGAGCTAGATTTGTTTTACCCAGGACTGAATACGCCTCACTGTGGTCCATTAAGTAATGAACTATTTTCGTTTTTAAGTTGTTCATTACTGCTTGGCGAATCGCTGATATACGAGTCGCAGTAAAAATCATATAAATTCCTAATGATTGTCCATCCCTTACAAATTGATTGAAATTTGTTTCGAAATCGGGCATTTCATCTTTTATAAAGTCAAAATTTTCTACAGCAACAAAAATTAACGGAAGCTTTTTCTCTGCAACACTGTTATATAATTTAATGTTACCAACTTCCAACTGTTGCAATAGCTGTTTTCTCCGGATAATCTCTTCCCGGATCATTCTCATAAACTTTTCCATTTTCCGCTTTTCTTCCATTAAGAAGAAATCCGCAGTATGAGGAAGTTGTTTTAATGGAAGCAATGATCCATTCCCAAAGTCCATTAAATAATAATGCACTTCTTCGGGACTATAGTTCTGTGCGATAGTTAATAGTAACGTAAGCACTGTCGTAGATTTACCATAACCGCTTGAACCGAATATACCGATATTTCCATCTTCCATCACTTGATAGTAATAAGGCGTTTGTTTTTGTTTTTCCGGTTCATCGACTAAAGCGATCGCAATTTGATATCGCTCCTCCGAATTGTAGGTATTATTATAAATTCTATCTTCAAGCGGTGATAACCATGGACTTCTAAGCTTTTTGACGCCTAATATATTTTGTGTTTCTTCAATTTTCGAAACAACCGCTTCAATTTCGGAAATCGACTTCTGCTTATTTTCCTTCGCTGCTATATTCGATAAAGGAATGAGCCCCAAATCGGTTACAATAGCTATTTCGTCTTCACCACCAGAATGTTCTGAAAGATAAGGTGCTCCACTCCAGGCCGACTGGAACAAATCATACACTTCATTATTTCCCACTTGTAAATAACCTCTACCTGTAACAGTGATTGATGCAGCATCCGTATTTTTAAGTATTTCTTTACTGTCCGTCGCATCCTGAACTTTTAAGGCTATTTTAAAGCGTGCATTACTCCAGATTTGATCATCGATAACGCCACCTGGCTTTTGAGTAGCTAATATAAGGTGAACCCCTAAGCTTCTTCCGATCCGGGCTGCACTAACTAGTTCGCGAATAAAGTCAGGCTCTTCATTTTTTAATTCCGCAAACTCATCAGAGATTAAAAATAAATGAGGTAGCGGCTCTTCTGCGAGTTGTTGTTTGTATAAATCCGTGTAATCGTTAATATGCGTTACATTATAACGGTCAAACAGAAGCTGACGGCGTTTTAATTCACTTCGAATGGAAGCAAGCGCACGATTTGTAAAGTTTACACTTCCCTCTATATTTGTTATCGTCCCTAAAAGATGCGGTAATTTTTTAAACGGTTGTGCCATTCCCCCGCCTTTATAGTCAATTAGTAAAAATGCTACTTCATGCGGGTGGAAATGAACGGATAATGATAAAATGTACGATTGTAAAAATTCACTTTTCCCTGAACCCGTAGTACCAGCAAGTAAACCATGGGGTCCATGAGCTTTTTCATGCAGATTCAGGTAAACAAGATCATCTTTGCCTTTAAGCCCAATTGGTACAGCTAAAGATTGGGAAGATTTATTCTCCATCCATTTATGTGCGATATTTAATTCTTCTACTTCTCTTACACTCATCATTTCAAGGAATGTTACACTATCTGGTATGGAGTTTGTCATACCCGTTTGATGATTTAAGGTACGTAACATCCGTGAAAAGCGTTCATTGTTTTCCTTTTGGTGACTATCTAATGTAAACGGTATATTTACCGCTTTTTTGTTCTGAATTAAAATATCGCCCTCCGTATCATTTAAGTACCGGACGAGTGTGTATATGTTGTCAGATAAGCTTTCCTTTGCATCAGTTGCAGTTATGACAGAAATATTTAAATGAGTATGGTCGCCTTCCAAGTACTCTAAAATGACGTGGTCTGAGATGAGCTGTTGATTTGTAACAATAAACACCAAATGTGGAGTAAATTGAATTTGCTCTTTTTCTTCTTTCAGATCACGATCACGAACCATTTCATAAATGGAGGAAAGCAGCTGATCCCTCGTTTTTTCGTTATAAATGAGTCCCCTTGCATACATATTAGGTATATTAAAATGCGGCAACCACTTCATCCATTCAAACTGAGCATAATCTTCTTCATCAAAAATAAAAATAAAACGGAGATCATGATAACTATGAAAAAAGGCGAGTTGACCAATTAGCTGTTGTATTTCCTTTTTTACTACTCGATCCTTACCAATTAATCCAATCGGTCCTTTCGCTAAATTTGCGATAACTGGCATATCAGCGATTTCTTTATACACTTTTTCAAGTTTCTGAGACTGCTCGATTAAATTATCCATTTCGCGATTGGCCATATCATTTGAATTTAATGAAATGGAAAAGCTCGACGGAACAATACCAGTTCCTAATCGAAACTGAAGAAAATCCTCACTTTCTACAGATCGTTCCCAAATTCGATCGGATATTTGATTTGTTAAATACTTCATCCGTTCAAACGTAGGAAAGTGAAATTCCATTGTGAACTTCTGTTTATCTGCCAGCTCCTGAAGTTCATGGCGTTTGTTCTCAAGATAAGCTGTGTACACACGGATTCGCTTTTCTTTTTTTCTTTTTTCGTTGCTGCGATCTTTAAAATATTGCACTGATGATGTAATTAATGTCATAACGAACATAACCATCGTAATTAGAATAAAAATTCCACGAGGTTGAATAACGGCTACAATTCCCATAACAATCAACATTACAAGCGGCGGTAAAATTATTATCCACAACCCTCTACCTGAAGGATCATTTTCTTGCGAAGGAAAAGAAAGTGTTACTTTTTCACTCGGAAGCTCATATACCATCCTTGGAGTCCTTCTATAAATTGGATACTTTTTTTTCATTTCTGAAGCAGGTTCGATAATATTGGAAAGCGTTGAATCGAAGTTTTCAAAACTGCTAATTTCGAGTACGTCCTCTTCCAAAAGTCGAATAATCAAAAAAGGTGTGAATATAATATCCCCAATTTGTATTTCCTTACTTGCAAACTTTCTTTGACCATTTATATATAGGTGATTCTCATTCGATATTTCGAGGAGCCATTTTTTCTCCGCTCTTATTAGTGAGAACGACTGCGTATTTCCGTAATTTTCTTCCCAGAAAATATCTGCTTCTTCAAACTTAGTTGAAAACAGAATTTCCTGTCTATTTCCAATGAAATAAGTATTGCTGTTTGTTACGGCTAAAAAGAGAATGATTTTCAATTTTTTATTGCTGTTTTCATCTTGCCATTCAAAAAATTGCTTCGGATTTACTTTGCCAAGCAGTTTTTCATGCTGTTTTACTGTAAAGCCAAAGGAATCTTCGGTAATCAGTAGTGAGCCATTTGTAAATGGTAAGTTTTGAATCGTCACTGTATGCGATGAATCGGGACCAACTGTAACGGTTTTACTTTTCAACTGATCCAGTTGTATCGCTTGGTAATAGTTATCATAAAAAAACAAAAGCGTACTCATTAAATCACCTTCTAATAGGGACTTTTACTACTAAATAGATTAGTGCTGGAATAACTTTATTAAATTCAATTATTCTTCTGTAGAATTATCCGCGCTTTCTGTATCTGTAGAACCCGCAGTGTCTTCCTTATTTTCCTCTGCGGTTGGTTTGTTGGTGCTTGGTTTTTCAGACTTTATTTCCTCATTTTTGTTTGAATCTTTATTACTAGAACTTGCTTCCTCTATTTCAAGTTCTTCTTTTAATTGTTCAAGCTGTTCCGTTACTTCCTCTTTTTCAGTTTGAATTTTATCTAGTAACTGCTCTCGTTCTTCATTTTCCAGATCGAGGTTTCCTTTTACAGTTTCCTCATAATGCAGTAAAGCTAGCATTATTAAATCCAAATCCTCGAGTTGTCGGGCTAAGGCTAAAGCTTCCTCTGCCTGTCCACGGCCAATATAAATCCAATATTTAAAATAATTTGGATCTGTCTGCAACGTTATTGTCTTTAAGACATTTTCTTTCTGCTCTTCGGTCAATGTTTCATTTACGATATAAGCAAGCGATAACTCATACTGTATAACTTTAGGCATATGCTCAATATCATAATTTGTCAGTTTATTAATTACTTCACTATAATCTCCTTGAAGATAGGAATTCTGAACCTCCACAAAAGCTTCTTGACGAGGTTGAAGCACTAGTGCCGAATATCCTGTATATGCTCCTAGAGGTATAAGTGCCAATAAAAGACCTGCAATACCGTAACGTACCCAGCTCCATTTTGTTTTTGAAACTGTTACTAGCTTTTTTTCTTCATTTTTCAGTAGAGTTATTTGTTTTTTTATCGTATCATTTAGTTCATTTTCATCCTTTGCACTCATTACCTTTTCAGCGATGGGACTAAGTTCAATAGATTGAGAGAACTGAATATATTGTTCGAATGTATATTTAGGATCAATTGCAGCAGCAATAAGCGCTTTCGTTTCATTCCAAATTCGGTTACTTTCTTTTTCATAGGGAGGAATACTTTCCTTCACCCCGTAATGTAGAAAATATGGCATTAAGCTTTCATCGATTAATACATTTTCCGGGCATACAATAAGGTGGAGCCGGTTAAATGAATGGCGGCTTTGCACTTTTAAAACTTGTGAAGCAAACATCCAGCGACTTAGTTCTTTTAATTTCCGCAATTCTCCAAAATTCATATAATTTGATTCTTTTTTATAGGTGAAGATTAATTCATCATCTGTTAAAGTGATACTTTTATTTATGAAAGGGTTATGTTCTTGTAATAGTGCAATTTCTATTTCATTTGCTAGTTTTATTTTTTCTTTTTGAAAAATAATTGTGATCTCATCTTGTTCAAACTTGAGGGTAGCCTCTAATTGCTTTTCTAAATAGGATAGTTTCTTTTTTGACATCTGCTTGACTCCTTACAAGATTTCTAGTCGATCACCTGTAGTAACACCACTATTTGCCAATAGGTCATTTCCGGATAATACGGTTTGTTTATTTACAATTCGAATCCAATAACCTTCCTTTGGAGGATATGTTATTGACTTTGCCTGCCAAACAATATTGACCAACTCTTTGACTGAATAGGAATTTGACAGACGTAAATCAAAACACTCCTCACTATAGTTTTTTAAGTCTATAGATACCTCTATGTACATTTTATATTCACCTCATTCAATCAAATTAAGGTTGACTAATTCAAAGTGAAAGTCGTTTTATAGGGAACAAATACAAAACTGTCCAGCAAATGAAAAGAGCGCCTTCATCTGAATACGACGCTCTTTAAATCTTAATTCTAGATGAAACTTAACTGCGAATTTGCCCTGCAATTTGACGATCTGCATCTGCAAGAGCATGTGCAGTATTTTTCAGTTGTACAGAAACATCCTGTAAAAGTCGTTGCATATCTTGAATTGATGGACGTAAAGTCGTGTATTGATCTGCAAAGGCGCGACTTGATTCACCTTCCCACATAGACTGTAATTCTTGAATCATATTATCTAATCGTGAAATTTGTTCTTCAACCTGTGCACTTTCAGTTCCATAACGATTGGACATTGCTTCTAACTCAGCTGGGGTTACACGAATAATTCCTGACATAAATTTCTCTCCTTTTTCTTGTTTATTTAGGTATAAATTGTAAAATATATCCTGCAATTTAATACCCGTATTTTAATTTTATAAACCAAAAAATAACAAGGTCAACAAGATTTGAGTAAAAAAGGAGTTTTATACTAATTTTAAATTAATAAAATAAGCAAACTATATCAGTTTAAGATTTTTTAATTGTGATATATTAATGAGGTATAGTTCGAATTGGAGTCATATTTTAGAACTTAAAATTAACTAAAATAGTTAATTTTAAAAGCTAATCCGCAAAAACTAATAGATTATGAGGTGACGAAATGTCGTTAGGATATTGGTATTCTGAGTTGAATAAAAAGCAAAGTCATTTAAACCGTTTGGAAACGTGCAATAGTCAATTAACAGGAAAGCAAAATGAATTTTCCAACAATAAGCACCTTATGACAAAACCTGAATTAACAACAATGACATGGAATGGAAGTTTAGCAACACGATTTGATGATATTCGAAACAACGGAATTCTTAACAGCTATGAAGCTATACAAAATATACAATTGAATAACGTATTTGCCGCACTGTCGGATATGATGGATAAAATCCGTCAAGAAATCGAATCAATTCGAGCAATCATTGCCCGCCTTGAAGCAGCAATTTAAGAGTTAAATTTACCTAGCTGAGGAATTCAGCATTTTAGTTTTTATATTTTTCTCTTGTTGGTACGTAAAATACGTATTTGCGCCAATACAATAGCCACTATTAACACCATCCCGAGGTAGCCCATAATGGTATACAGTTTACCGACTAATGTTGTAAAGCCTATGAGGCTAGCTGCAAAACCTACTAAACTAAGCAGTATCACAATGATTTTCATCATGAGATTTTCTTTCTTTACAATTCTTACTGCCAGTATATATAGTGTGCCTACCGCTGTACTGTATATCATTGCTAGTAAAACGATGGACATAAGATTCCCTACTGTTGGATGAATTTGTTTTGCTAGCTCAAGCGTTGGCATATCCACGCCTGCCACAATATCCATTTTCGCAAAAAGAGCTAAATTAATGAGCAATATTAATAAGCCAAGTACTCCCCCTCCTAAAGCACCACCCATTCTTGCTGCTTTTCTATCTTTTGTCGTTCCTCCCATTAAAATAAGCATAGCCGCCCCTGCAGCAATATTATATGAAACATACAATACCGCGCTCGTTAGCCAATGAGAGCTTGCAGATGGTTGTTTTTTTGCTATAATATTCAGCTCGCTTATTGAGTAATCGATTGTAAATAAAGAATAAATCAAAAGAATAAAAATAACGCCCAGTAAGTATGGCATTAATGCCGCAATCATATTGATAATGCTATTCGCATTTAGTAAAAGTGTAAAAACTACTGCGAGAGTCATTAACATACTTCCAAATGACGGCTCCATATTATACATTTGATTAAATGTAGCTCCTGCACCCGCGAACATAACAATCGCAATCCCAAATAATACAATAGAAATTAATACATCCAGCACCGGACCAAAAGCACGACCGCCAATGTAATGAATGCCCTCCTTATGGGAAGTCGTCTGCAAGTCCGATCCGATCTGCGCAAGTGTCATGCCTAAGAAAGCAAAAATGACCGCAGCAACAATACAACCAAACACACTTACTAGTCCAAAGCTTGTAAAGTACTGCATAATCTCCTGTCCAGAAGCAAAACCTGCACCGACTACCAAACTGACAAATGTACCTGCAATTTGTATACTCTTTTTCAATACGCACCTTCTTTATTTCACTTTTTATCATTGTTACTTTATGTATACAAAGGATCCAATCATGCTTTTACATGAAAGAATAAGCAATACAAAATAAAAACCAAACTGAAAAAGTCCTTAACAGTTTGGTTCATTTCTATTTTTTATTTGATAGAAAACGGAATTTAAAATTAGAATATCTAACTTACTGCGCTAATACTGAAATTTGACTTTTACAGTAGCTGTTACTGTTATCAAACCTGGTTCAATCGGTGTAACAGCCTGTTGGTTACTTAGTTGAAGCATTTTGTATGGAATAGGAGTAGCAGTATTTGTCTCTTCAATTATTTCTATAGGTAACGGTTCTAAAGTTGCATGCATCGTTTCAGCCATTGATTTTGCTTTACCTAACGCGTCAATCAGGGCATACTGAAGTGCCTGACGATAGTAAGTATCTACGTGCTCTATTTTAAATTGTATGCCCGATACATGGTTCGCCCCATTTCGTGTCGCTGTATCGATAACCGTACCAACTTGATTAATATTCACTATTTTTACAGTAATTGCATTTTGAACTTCATAGCCTCTTAATACTTGTTTTCCATCAATATAGTCATAGGTTGGAAATATATTATAAGCTGACGTTTGCATTTCATCTCTCCGAATATTTAAATTCAAGAGCGATTCAATAACCCGATTCATAATAATCGCATTTTCATGTTGAGCAGAACTGACATTATCTCCTTCTGTACGCACTTCAGTTTGAATTTGCGCATAATCTGGTTGAAGCGTTATTTCCCCATTACCCGAAACTGTCATTTCCCGTGAAGTAGGTAATGGCTGATACTTCATTTGTGGATAATACATACCTCCCACCTTTCTTCTAATGTTTTTAACATACTATGCGAGTTAGTATTAATTCATTTTTATTTCTGATCTTTTTAATCTAGGTGTGTAAAAAAAATACAATTTTTCTCCGGAGAGAAAAATTGTATTTTGTAGGATAATTGTTTTTCGTTTTGATTACTCACGGGCACGGCCTAATTATGTCCTGGCCTCTTCTTACTCTATGACAATTCTCTTTCCAAAAATTGCTTTTAGTAAAGGCGGAGTAACAATTGTCGTTACAATAATGACGATAATAACGGAAGTATAATAATTTGCTGGTAATAATCCACCTTCAAGTCCCATTGCAGCTAATATAAGTGCAACCTCACCTCGGGAAACCATTCCTGCACCAACACCCATCGATGATTTCGTATTGAAACCAGCTAGTTTGGCACCTAATCCTGAACCAACAAATTTGGAAACAACTGCAATAATTGAAAATACGACTATAAACCCAATTTGATTTCCAATTCCATCAAATGAAACCGCTAATCCGATACTTACAAAGAAGAACGGTACAAAAATTCCATACGCGATTGGTTCAACTTTGTGCTCAATTTCTTTTCTAAATTCTGTTTGTGCAATGGCAATTCCGGCAAAGAATGCACCGATAATTCCCGCTATACCTAAAAATTCTGCAAAGTACGATAAACCAAAGCAAATAATCAAACCTGCACTCAATATTGATTCTGTAACTCTAAATTTCTTAAATGTACGGATAAAATGTGGAATAAACCATTTTGCAAGTACGATTAAAATTACAAAGAACAGTATTTTTTTCCCTATTAATAATCCAATATTCGTATCCGAACCTGCAAAGAAACTCATTGCAATGGCAATTAAAATTACGACTACTATATCATCCAATACAGCAGCGCCCAGTAACGTTGAACCTTCTTTACTATTTAACCAACCTAGTTCACGCATTGCTTGAACAGATATACTTACAGATGTAGCAGAAAGCAATAGTCCAATAAAAATAGATTCTCCTACAGACATTCCGTAGTATTGGGCTCCCGCGTAACCTAAAATAATCGGTAAAATAATACCGCCTAATGCAACAAATATCGCTGCCTTTTTATTTTTATTCATTTCCTGAAGATCTGTTTCAAGTCCTGCCAAAAACATTAATAATAAAACTCCAATTTGACTAAATACCGTTAATAATTCTGTATCGTGGATCCATCCAAGTAATGCCGGCCCTAGAATGATACCAACAATTATTTTTCCCAATACTGATGGTTGGCCTAACCTAGCAGCTAAGTGCCCTGCCAATTTTGTAGCAAATAAAATAATAACAATTTGTAAAATAAACATAAATTTCCCCTTTCAAATGCAAAAAAGACAAGGCGGTGCCGTAGCTGACTACGACTCCACCTTGTCTTGCATTTATTAAATTTATTGTTCCTGTTTATATATTAATATATTTACTAATTTAATTGCAAGTACTGATTATTTATTTTCCGTAAAAAATTACACATTTCGACAAAATTTTAATCACTGTAAAGCAAGCGCTCTATTTCAGTCGCATATATGTCTGCAACAAGTTGTGCCCCAGTACTATTAAGGTGTATACCATCTAACGTAAGATGTAGCCCTCGTTTTTTGGATTTTTTATCAATTTTTGAAGGTTTCTTATAAAAAAGAACGTCGGTCATAACACTCAATACTTTTGTGCTGATGTAATTCGAGCTATTCACTGCTGAAAGATGATTCAGGAAAGCTGTTTGGACATCTAGAAAACCAACATTTGTCTGTTTATGTGCAATGGATTGGATAAGGTGATTCAATTCTTTAATTTCATTATTGGGAGCATTATTAGTATTTTCACCAACTATAGTCGGGGTAACTGTTACGACATTATTTGACGATTCTATAACTAGCTCTAAGACTTTCTCATAGTAAGTCTGAAATTCATCATAATCTTTCGCAATCGGCTGCGCTTGAACGCTAAGCAGTTTTGAATAGACATCATTTACCCCAATCCATAGGAAAGAAAGATCATAATTATCCTCTAACTTTTTTTCTAAAAGGCGCGTATATAAACTTTTCACTGTTTCCCCTGGTTTACCAAGGTTAACAAAAGTGATATTTGGAAATTTATCTTCTAATATCGTATGAAAAGGCACCCCTGGACGACCTTCAGTTAAACTGTCACCGATTAATGCAATTTTCATTTTGTATCCCTCCCCTTAATACATTAGCTGTTTTTAGCGGCTCTTGTTCAAAGTTTTATCTTACCTATTCGTATTAGCCAATCCTTCTAATCAATTATATTCCATTTAACGGAAAATATAATTAACTTCCCTTTTCTATAACGTGGCACAATTCAATAAAACGCGAAAGAAGTTGAAAAAACGAATTGAATGTTATACCAAGGCGAAAAGCGTTAATCATCTATAATAAGTGCTCTATAATTATTAAGTATTTAATCCGTTATATTCGACATATGTTAATTTATGAAACGAATAAAAAAAACCTTTTAAGGTTAGAATACTCATAATTTATAAATCAATGTAAAAAGGATGATTATTAAATGAGTGTTATGGTACTAGACAACAAAAGAATTCTTCTAAAAGGAATTAATAGGTACGAGATAAATTCTGATGAACTGTATCATAGAAATGATACGGAAGAGGAACGTTTTTTTTTCATATTGCTTAATCAGGATGAACTTTGGAGTGAATATAGTTTCAAATATTTATATATTGAGATGCGTGATGGCAATTTATATAATTTTTATTCTGATAAAAAATTAGATTTTTTAATGAAACAAATGGCTGAATATTTTACAGAAATGGGCATTGATAGTGAAGTAGAAGACTGTATTTATGATCAAATTTCTAATAGTTATGATATTAGTGAAGAGTTAGAAGAGATACTTGAAGAAGACGAGGACCTAGAACAAGCTGTTGAAAGTTATGTAAGGATTAGAGATGCATTCACATTCATATTAGTTAATGAAGACATTTCAACTATAGCAAATAGATTAGATAATGCTTTTGGAGTGATATAAGCATTAAATCGATCTAAATAATGTTTGTTGTTCTTCATTAAAGATTTTGATTAAGTACGTTTTAAACGATCATTCGTACCTTCTTTTTGTAAACACAAAAAAACCCCTAACATTAAGTTAGAAGGTTAATTTTGCGTGGTCTAAACCACAAATTATATACGTCCCCAGTAGGATTCGAACCTACGACCGCACGCTTAGAAGGCGTGTGCTCTATCCAGCTGAGCTATGGAGACAACTGCTTCAATAACGTAATTGGTATTAAAGACAATTTTTATTATATGGTACATTAACTAGAAAGTCAACAATCAATTTCATAAAAATTATTATTCAACTAAAATAAAATTCACTTTCCAGGAGTAATTATAAAAAAGTGAAGCCCCCTTGATAAAAAGTGGACTTCGCTTCTTCAATCTAACGTTCAAAAAACATTTGATCGATTAAATTATTATTATCATCATAGCAATCTAAAGTAAAGTGTGTAGGAGTAATTGTTAGTGTAACAAAGGATTTTTCTTTAATGCCCCGAGGCTTTAATAAGCTACCTGGATTAATAAACAAAGTATCTTCTATATACTCCGCGGCTAACACATGTGAATGACCGAAGCACACTATTTGGGCACCAACTTCCTGAGCCCGATAGACTAACTTCATCGGAGAGTTTTTCACATCATATAAATGTCCATGTGTCACATACACACGGTCTCCATTTACTTGGAATAGAATCTCCTCTAAATAATTCGGATCATGGTCACAGTTACCTTTCACACGCTCAATTTCTTGCATCGATGGATGGGTATACGGTAATTCGCTATCGCCACAATGGATTATTTTATATGCGTCTGGATGGTAGCCCTTTACACGTTCAATGATATCCTCGTCACCATGTGTATCACTCATTATCAATAGCTTCATTTCGTAACCACATCCTTTCCATTTATATACATATTGTGACAGGAATGAATCAAAAATTCAATCGTTATTGCACAATTCTATTAACAGTTGTTTACAATGCAAGAAAAGTACTACTTATTTAAGAAATTCAGCTAACTGTAAAGCAAGCTTGCGAATCGCATTACCACGGTGTGATATAGCGCCTTTTTCTTCGGCTGAAAGTTCGGCCATATGCTTTTCTAAGGCAGGTACATAAAAAATCGGGTCATAACCAAAACCGTTAGTTCCCTTCTTCTCATGCGCAATCACACCTTCACATGTTCCAAATACTGTCTTCGTTTCTAAATTAGGACCTGCAATCGCCAACGCACAGCAAAAACGAGCTGTACGCTCATCTTCCGGTACATCTTTCATGTTTTCCAGTACTTTTACCATGTTCGCCTCATCGTCATGGTCTCCAGCATAGCGTGCAGAATAGACACCCGGTTCACCATTTAATGCATCAATAGCTAAACCGCTGTCATCTGCAATCACAATTTGACCTAATAGGTTGGCTAATGTCTCCGCCTTTAAAATCGCATTTTCTTCAAATGTTGTTCCTGTTTCTTCAATTTCCACATCTGGTGCTACATCAAACATTGTAACAACCTTATAGCCGAATGGTTCAAAGAGCGCTTCAAAGTCTTTTGCTTTACCTTTATTTTTCGTTGCAATGACTACCTGTTTCATTTTGGTTCCACCTTCCCAATCAGTTGTGCGATTTCACCTAAAGTATTTTTTTGAATAATAATCAATTCTGAGATTCCTGATTCGCCTAAATCAAGCAGTTCATTCAACTCTGAACGAGTAAATGTCGATTCCTCTCCAGTACCTTGTAATTCAACAAATTCGCCAGCACCTGTCATGATAATATTCATATCGACTTGGGCTGCTGAGTCCTCAATGTAGTTTAGATCCAATACTGCACCAATTTCAGCTAGTTTCCCTACACTTGTAGCAGCTAAGTAATCAGTCACAGGGAATTTTGCGAATGGTTTTTCAGCATCTAATTTGGCTATCGCTTGTGTCATCGCTACAAATGCTCCAGTAATCGAAGCTGTACGAGTTCCACCATCGGCTTGAATAACATCACAGTCAATCCAAACTGTTTTTTCGCCCAATGCCTCTAAGTCTACGACAGCACGCAATGCACGGCCGATTAAGCGTTGAATTTCCATTGTGCGACCACTTACCTTCCCTGCAGAGCTTTCACGGCGTGTGCGTTGCTCTGTAGCGCGTGGTAACATTGAATATTCAGCCGTAATCCAGCCTTTACCTTGTCCACGTAAAAAACCTGGTACTCTTTCTTCTATCGTAGCTGTACAAATTACTTTCGTTTGTCCAACCGTAATTAGTACCGAGCCTTCCGGATGCATTAAATAATTATTTTCAATTTGAACTGGACGTAATTCATTCACAGCTCGTAAGTCATGTCTAGTCATTCTTGACCTCCTCAATTTGTTCGCGCACTAATCTTAACACACTTTCAGAACGGTCAAAAGTGTAAACGCAAGACATAGAAGGAAAAAGGCCCAAATTAGACAAAATGCCTAATCTGAACCTTTAATTACTTTTCAAATGTAATTTTGCGTATATCCAGTTCATCATTCTCCAACCAACGTTCTGCAATGGAACGGAAAATCGGAACGGAACCGGAAGCATATAATATATGTTTTGGTGGTTCCTCATCTGTTCGCAACTGCCCTTTATAGCTTAAAATTGCTTCGACATCTTTGGCAGTTTCTTCAGCAGATGACAAAACATGAACATGTGGACCAACTGCTGCTTCAATTTGTTTTTGTAAAATAGGATAATGTGTACAGCCTAAAATGACTGTATCAAATCGCTCATCTTCCAATGGCTTTAATCCTTTTGCGACAAGATCATATGAAAACTGACCTTCATACTCGCCACTTTCAACAAGAGGAACAAATGTCGGACAGGCGAGTGGAATAATCGTTGCTTTTGTTGCTAACGATTTTACCGCCTGTTCATAAGCGCCACTTTTAATCGTGCCTTCTGTTGCGAGTACTACTACTTCATTACGCTTTGTCTTTTTTATTGCAGCTCGTGCCCCAGCATTAATTACACCTAGAACAGGAAATGGCATATGCTTTTGTAAACTTTCCAATGCAACGGCTGTCGCAGTATTACATGCTATGACAAGCATTTTCACATTTTTCTTTTCAAGTACTTTTGCCATTTGCCATGTAAAATTACGTACCTCTTGTTTCGTGCGAGGTCCATATGGACAGCGCGCCGTATCACCTATATAGTATATTGTTTCATTTGGCAATAGCTCCATAATCGCTTTTGCCACTGTTAAACCGCCAACTCCAGAATCGATTACACCAATTGGGGCATTCACTTGTACCGCCTCTATCCTATTTCATTAATAAATGTAGTTTTTGTAAAGTTCGTGATAATTGCTCGAATTCTTCTTCGTTAAATTCCTCTGTAATATCCCGTAAATAATCTTGACGCTTAAGAATCACTTCTTGAATAATTCGCTCGCCTTCGGATAAAAGATGAATACGTACAACACGGCGGTCATTTTCGTCACGCACACGTTGTACCAATTCATTTTTTTCCATCCGGTCTACTAAATCCGTCGTTGTCGAAAAAGCTAAATACATCTTCGTCGACAAGTCACCAATCGTCATATCACCAGATTCATGCAACCATTGCAATGCAATAAACTGCGGTGGGGTAATTGTATAATTGCTTAGTATTTCGCGACCTTTTTGTTTAATTAAGTGTGAAATATATCTTAATTCTTTTTCTAGGATTGCTACAGATTCAGAGCTATGTGTGCTGTGATCTTTCATCTACTCCATTCACTCCTCGATGCGTTTCATAGTTCTATTTTGAAGTTTTTTTTGTGAAATAGCAAGTCTTCAATCAGTATATTGACAATTCTTGAAGTCTTAACAGCTCCAGAATTGCTTGAGTACGACTTGATACACCCAGCTTTTGAATCGTATTGGAAATATGATTTCGAACAGTTTTCTCACTAATACCTAACTTTGCCGAGATTTCCCGAGTTGAATAGTCCTTTATTAAAAGCTCAAAAATTTCGCGTTCTCTTTTTGTTAACAGCGAACGATGCTGCGGACGATTCATTTTGCAACACCCTCCTATCTTCTTCCTTGTACATTATGTCGAATATACAAAGCAGGTGAGGGCATTTAACTATTTCCCGAGCAATAATTTTTTTTGGTCCTCTAATAAAGGGACACCTTTCCCCGTATTATGATTCAATTGTACAAGCGTTCCACGTGCTGTGTAGCATATTTCATCTTTTTTATTCGTCACCATATAATGCAAATCAAGTGATGATGTGCCGATTGATGCCGTTTTAACGAAAATTGTCAATTCCTCATCAAAAAACACTTCCTTCAAATAATCACATTGAATATCTGCTACTACAAACATACTTGTATCATCTGATCCTTCTATGAAATTAAAACCCATTGCTTTAAAGTACTCAATTCTTGCATACTCTAAATATGCAAACACTTTCGTATTATTTACATGACCATACATGTCTGTTTCCGAAAAGCGGACACGTACTTTTGTCGAAAAAGAAAATCCAGCCATCCACTCTTTCACATCTTGAATATATGTAGCTCGCATAAAAACATCCCCCTTTTTAAATAAATCATCATCCCCTGATAATGAATATGCATTCATTATAGCATAATTTGTAATTTCGTTTAAATACGAGAGCACGATAAAAGGAGTTATTCATACAGAAGTAAAAAAAAAGACTCCCACCAAAGCGGGAGTCTTTTAAATCTATTAGATTAGTCAACCATATGGTCAGAACCGAAGAAGTTCTTGAACATTTGAACTGTTGTTGCACGGTTAAGTGCAGCGATAGATGTTGTTAAAGGAATTCCTTTTGGACAAGCAGCTACACAGTTTTGAGAGTTACCACAGTTTGCAAGACCACCGTCGCCCATAATTGCTGCTAAACGCTCGTCTTTATTCATTGCACCAGTTGGGTGAGTGTTGAATAAACGAACTTGTGATAATGGTGCTGGACCCATGAATGAAGCTTTTTCAGACACGTTTGGACATGCTTCCATACAAACACCACAAGTCATACATTTAGATAGCTCATATGCCCATTGACGTTTACGCTCAGGCATACGTGGACCTTCACCTAAATCATAAGTACCATCGATTGGTACCCATGCTTTAACTTTCTTAAGTGCATTGAACATGCGCTCACGGTCTACTTGTAAGTCACGTACAACTGGGAAAGTTTTCATTGGCTCTAGGCGAATTGGTTGAGTTAATTTATCTACTAATGCTGAACAAGATTGTTGTGGACGTCCGTTAATAACCATTGAACATGCACCACAAACTTCTTCTAAACAGTTCATATCCCAAGTTACCGGTGTCGTTTTTTGACCGTCAGCAGTAACAGGGTATTTTTGAATATGCATTAGCGCAGAGATAACGTTCATACCTGGACGGTAAGGAACTTCAAACTTTTCAACGCGTGTAGCACCGTTCTCACTATCTTGACGAACGATTTCTAACTTAACTGTTCTTTCAGTATTTACTGTTTCCATTTTTTAGTTCCCCTTTCTACGCTGAGTAGTCGCGTTTACGTGGTGGAATTAACGAAACGTCTACTTCTGCATAAGAAATAATTGGTTCGCCCGTTGCAGGGTCGAACTTCGCCATAGTTGTTTTTAAGAAGTTTTCATCATCACGTTCTGGGAATTCTGGCTTATAGTGAGCACCACGAGATTCGTTACGTAATAATGCACCCTTAGTCATAACTTTAGCTAAATATAGCATGTTCTTTAACTGACGAGTGAAGTGGGCACCTTGATTCGACCATTTTTGAGTGTCGTTAATGTTGATGTTTTCCCAACGCTCTTGTAGCTCAGTTAATTTCGCATAAGTTTCTTCTAATTTTGCGTTCACACGTACAACAGTCATGTTGTCAGTCATCCACTCACCTAGCTCTTTATGAAGTAAGTAAGCGTTTTCTGTACCATCCATGTTTAAGATAGCTTCCCATTTTTCTGTTTCTTCTTGTACGCGGCGAGTGTAGATTTCTTCTGGTAAATCTTCAGCATGCTTTTGAAGTCCTTTAATGTACTTCACAGCATTTGGTCCCGCAACCATACCACCGTAAATTGCTGATAATAGTGAGTTAGCACCTAAACGGTTTGCACCGTGTTGTGAGTAATCACATTCACCCGCAGCAAATAATCCAGGGATTTCAGTCATTTGGTCATAGTCGACCCATAATCCACCCATTGAATAGTGAACTGCCGGGAAGATTTTCATCGGTAATTTACGTGGGTCATCCCCTACGAATTTCTCGTAGATTTCAATGATACCACCTAATTTAATATCTAATTCATGTGGATCTTTGTGGGATAGGTCTAAGTATACCATGTTTTCGCCATTAATACCCAGTTTTTGATTTACACACACATCAAAAATCTCACGTGTTGCGATATCACGTGGTACTAAGTTACCGTAAGCAGGGTATTTTTCTTCTAGGAAGTACCATGGCTTACCGTCTTTATAAGTCCAAACACGTCCACCTTCACCACGAGCAGATTCTGACATTAGACGGTTTTTGTCATCGCCAGGAATTGCAGTTGGGTGAATTTGAATCATCTCACCATTTGAATATGTTGCACCTTGTTGATAAACAATCGATGCAGCAGAACCTGTGTTAATAACAGAGTTCGTTGTTTTACCGAAGATAATACCAGGTCCACCAGTAGCCATAATAACTGCATCACCACGGAATGAACGGATTTCTTCGCTTTTTAGATCTTGTGCTACGATACCACGGCAAACGCCTTCATCATCAAGCACAGCACCAAGGAATTCCCAGTGCTCATATTTTGTAACTAAACCAGCAACTTCTTGTGCACGAACTTGCTCATCTAGTGCGTATAATAATTGTTGACCTGTTGTAGCACCTGAGAATGCTGTACGGTGCATTAACGTACCGCCGAAACGACGGAAATCAAGTAAACCTTCTGGCGTACGGTTGAACATTACACCCATACGGTCCATTAAGTGGATAATTCCAGGGGCTGCATCACACATACCCTTAACTGGTGGTTGGTTCGCTAAGAAGTCTCCACCGTAAACTGTATCGTCAAAGTGGATCCATGGAGAATCCCCTTCACCTTTTGTATTTACTGCTCCGTTAATTCCGCCTTGTGCACATACAGAGTGTGAACGTTTTACTGGAACTAACGAGAATAATTCAACTGCAGTACCAACTTCAGCTGCTTTAATCGTAGCCATTAAGCCTGCTAAACCGCCACCAACGACGATTACTTTACTCTTTGCCATGATTATTTCTCACTCCTCATCAATTGCTAATTACTTTTACTCATAATTCATCTGAACTGTCTTAATAACTGTATATTAGTGGTCAAGTTAAACTAAACAGCGAATGAAATGATAGCTGCAACACCTATGATTGCTAAAATTACGAAGAATAATAACGTAACATAAGTTGTAATCTGTTGAGATTTTTTAGACTGTGTAATACCCCAGCTCACTAAGAATGACCATAGACCGTTCGCTAAGTGGAATGCTGCTGATACGATACCGACAATATAGAATGCCAACATTAATGGGTTATCTACGATTTCTACCATCATATCAAAGTTAACTTCAGCGCCAAATGCTTTTTGAACACGCGTTTGGAAAATGTGCCATGCAATGAAGATTACAAGGAAGATTCCTGTGAAACGTTGTAAAGCAAACATCCAGTTACGGAATGTGCTGAAACGGCCCGTATTGTGTGTAGATGTAAATGCAATAAACACACCATAGAATCCGTGGAACATTAATGGAATATAAATAATAATCCATTCCATTGCTAACAATAACGAGTGCGGAACTAATTCCATCATACCTGTTGCGTTATTGTAAACCTCTTCACCACCAACTGCAGTGAAGTTCAAAGACAAGTGGAACACCAAGAACAACCCGACAGGAACTACACCTAATAACGAGTGTAAGCGGCGCCATAAAAATTCACGATCTTTCGACAAAACTGTTACCCCCCTTAGTACTTGAAATACACAAGTGCAACGCCTCAAATTTGTAAACGTTGTGTTATTGACTGCGCATTTCATCATGGTACAATATTATGACATGTCCATTGTACTCTCAACAGATACTAGCGTCAAGGTAACGAGGGATATTTTATAATCATTTTAAAGACGGATTTTTGCTATTTTAAGTCCAGTTTTTTCTACTTATAACTATTTTCTTCCTGAAAGAATGAAAATTATAAGAAAATTTATGAAAGAGGTTTTTAATATGGAGGGGTACAAAATGAAAACGATTCCAAGTTTTGGATATGAAATCCTTCGCGATCATCTTCTACCATCGATTTTAGGTAAGCATGAGGAAGATGTTTTATATTGGGCAGGGAAAGAACTAGCACGTAAATTTCCGCTATTTTCCATGGATGAGCTTCCTTCATTTTTCGGGGAGGCCGGCTGGGGTCAGTTAATTTTGGAGAAAGAAATAAAGGATGAACTTCATTACATACTTATGACGACCGAGGAAATGTCGATTAATATTGAGCAGCGCTGTTTTCGTTTAGAAGCAGGCTTTTTGGCTGAGCAAAAGCAAAAACAACTTGGCTATTTAACAGAATGCTATGAAGAAAAAATTGAAAAGAAGAATTACGTCAAATTCATTTTAAAGTGGGATTTAAAAGAGAAGATTTGAGCGCAAATAAAAACTGCTGCTTTATAAAAGCTAGCAGTTTTTAGTTTTTTTAACATAGAAAAATAGTTATATCATTCTTGATTAGCACTAGTAATGGCTCTCCACTTTAAGAAGCGGGAACTTCCTTCATTGCTATATTAAATTCCTCATGCAAAGCATTTGCAGCGCGCACCATTTCTTCTTGTGGCACGACGACAGACACTTTTATTTCAGATGTGCTAACCATTTTAACCGGAATATGTTCACGTCCCAGACGCGCAAACATACGTGCTGCGACTCCAGGGTTTGAAGCCATTGCTGATCCAATAATCGATACTTTAGCCAACCCGATTTCAAAATCTGCAAAACTAAATCCAAGTGACAATTTACTCGACTCTAATACACGTAAAGCATCAGCAAATTCTTCTTTTGAAATTGTAAAAGAAATTGTAGGCTTAATCCCGTCAATAACTGCCTGCACAATAATATCAACATTAATATCATTTTCCGCTAAAACACTAAATACTTCGGCTAATGACGCTGTTTCATATGAATCATATCCGATCGTTAAACGAATAATATCAGATTCATATGCCACCCCGCGCACAAGTAAATTTTTTTCCATGTCTACATCCCCTTTTATTAATGTACCTTCTACGTCCTCGGTAGCTGAGCGTACAACGATTGGCATATTGTAATTTTTTGCAAGCTCAACTGCTCGAGGATGCAAAATTTTAGTACCTAAATTGGAAAACTCCAACATTTCATCATATGAAATTACAGATAATTTCGTAGCATCTTCCACAAGCTGCGGATCTGCAGTATAAATGCCTTCTACCGTTGAATAAATATCAACACGTTCCGCATTTAAAGCAATGGCTAATGCAACGGCGGAAGTTTCAGAACCGCCTTTCCCTAAAGTCGAAATGTTGTGTGTGTCTGTTATTCCTTGGAATCCTGAGACAACAACGATCTCTCCTAGATCAAAATGTTTTTCAAAACGCTTATTATCTATAGAATCAATTCGGGCATTTCCATATTTTTCATTTGTTTGAATACCTGCCTGCCAACCGGCAAGTGACACTGCTTTTCCCCCATGCTCCTGAATTGCTAAAGCAAGAAGGGCGCTTGTTATCTGCGCTCCCGTAGAGATTAATGCATCCATTTCACGCTTCGACGGTTCATGAGTAATTTCCGCGGCAAATTGCCGTAAATTTTGACGAATGGACGTCATCGAAGAAACGACAACGACTAAGTTTATGCCACGACCTTGCTCTTTTATCACCTTTTTTGCTACCTGTACTATTTTTTCTGTTGTTGCCAACATTGGTCCACCAAACTTTACTACAACTGTCTGCAATGTCTTCCACCCCTTATATTTTTCCATCAAAAAAGCGACCTTCCATATGTTCATGGAAAGTCGCCGTCAATACAAATAAAGGTTTATATGTTTTTCAGGATAGCTCTCCAGAACATAAAGTTCTGACAATCTTACATTTCTTAAATGCAAAACCAGCAAAATACGTGAACAATACGTATTTCACTTCGGCAGAATCTCCTTTCAAATGCTGTCGCCGGAATTGTTCTTCCTCGAGCAATTTACTCTTAAATACTGCACCTCTATCGTTTATTAACTATTGAATTGTCTTTTATAGTAACATAACATTATTCTTTATTCAATGATGCTTCGTGAAAGTGACGATAAATTACTTCTGCCAATTTGGCGGGAACACCGGCTTCTTGCAATTGTAACTCTGTTGCTTCCCGAATTTTTTTTACCGATCCAAAATGCTTCATAAGTTGCTGTTTACGTTTCGGTCCTATACCCGGAATGCCATCAAGTACGGATGTAATTGCATTCGTCTGATGTTGCTGACGCAGAAATGTAATGGCAAATCGGTGTACCTCATCTTGTATACGTTGCAATAAGTAAAAACCATCACTTGTCCGTTTTAAAGGTACAACTTCTGGTGGAGCGCCAAATAACAGTTGGGATGTGTTATGCTTATCGTCTTTTGCAAGACCTGCTATTGGAATCATTAATCCTAGCTCATCTTCTATTACTTCTCTTGCAACCTCCATTTGTCCTTTTCCTCCATCGATTAGGATTAAGTCCGGTAATGGCAAGCTTTCTCGTAATACCCGTGTATAACGGCGCCGAATGACTTCTTGCATCGCCCCATAGTCATCATGTTTTGCGGCTTCTCGTGTTTTATATTTCCGGTATTCCTTTTTTGCAGGCTTCCCGTCTACAAACACAACCATTGCAGAAACAGGATCAGCACCATGCATATGACTATTATCAAATGCTTCGATACGAAGTGGTAATGGAATTTGCATAGCTTCGGCAAGTGCTTCACAAGCTCCTACTGTACGTTCTTCCTGACGCTCAATTAACTGGAATTTTCCGTGTATTGCAATATTGGCATTTTTCATAGCTAAATCGACCAGCTCTTTTTTTGTACCGCGCTTTGGTGTCTGCACCTTTACGTTTAAAAGCTTTTGCAAAATCGTACCATCAATCGTCTTTGGTACAAAAATCTCTTTCGGCAGTAAATGATGTGGTTGCTCGTAAAACCGTCCGACAAATGTTAAAAATTCTTCTTCTGCCTCGTTATATATAGGGAAAATCGATACATCTCGTTCAATTAATTTTCCTTGCCGCACAAAAAATACTTGTACACACATCCACCCTTTTTCGACTGCATAGCCAAATACATCCCGATTGCTTAAATCATCCGATACGATTTTTTGCTTTTGCATAACCTGCTCGATATGTGCAATTAAATCCCGGAATTCCTTCGCCCGTTCAAATTCCAGCTTTTCGGCTGCATCGAGCATTTTTCGCTGAAGATCTTTCTGAATTTCTTCGACACCACCGTTTAAAAACTTTGAAATTTCACCAATCATTTCATCATATACTTGTTTTTCAATTTCTTTTACACAAGGTGCTAAGCATTGCCCTAAATGATAATACAGGCATACTTGATTTGGCAGATGTGTACATTTACGAAGTGGATATAAACGATCAAGCAATTTCCGCGTTTCATTGGCTGCATACGCGTTTGGATAAGGTCCAAAATATTTTGCCTTATCCTTTTTTACTTTCCTTGTCGTTATTATTCGAGGGTAACGTTCATTCGTTATTTTTATATAAGGGTATGTTTTATCATCTGTTAGCTTTACATTATATTTCGGATCATGTAATTTGATCAAATTCAGTTCGAGTATAAGCGCTTCGAGATCACTTGAAGTTACAATATATTCAAAGTCCTCTATTTCACTGACTAATCTGGCTGTTTTACCATCATGACTTCCCGTAAAATACGAACGCACTCGGTTTTTTAACACTTTTGCCTTGCCGACATATATAATCGTCCCTTGACGGTCTTTCATAATATAGCAGCCGGATTCATTCGGTAATATTTCTAGCTTTGCTTTAATATTTGCATTCATATTCTCACCTATTGGATATGTCATTCACTTTATTTTAACTGATAGTCCCATAAGAAAAAAGCCGTACACCTTATTAGGCATACGGCTTTGCAATTTAATTATTTGTTGTCGTTAATAAAGTCGATTAAAGCTTCTTTTGGCATGAAGCCAGCAGTTTTTGCTTTTAATTCACCATCAACAAATAATAATAATGATGGGATTGACATGATTTGATAATCAGCAGCAGTGCCTTGGTTGTTATCTACGTCAACTTTTACGATTTTTACTTCGTTACCGATTTCTGCATCTAATTCTTCAAGAACTGGAGCAATCATTTTACATGGTCCGCACCATGCTGCCCAAAAGTCTACTAAAACTGTGCCGTTTGAAATTTCCTGTGGGAAAGTTTGATCTGTACCGTGTACAATTGCCATAATAAAATAGCCTCCTTAAATAACATCTGGTTGTAGTATAACATGTTTTGCCATTTAAAAAGTAGTAAAATGCTTGGGAATATAAATGTATGACATTTCTACGTAGTTTTTCGGATTTTTCACATAAAAAGCTCCCCTCAAAAAGAGGGAAGCTTATACATTATGCGTTTACTTTAAGCGCTTTAAACTCTTCGATTAACATTGGTACTACTTCAAATAAATCGCCTACAATACCATAGTCCGCTACTTTGAAAATGTTTGCTTCCGGATCTTTGTTAATGGCAACGATTACTTTTGAATTCGACATACCAGCCATATGTTGGATAGCACCGGAAATACCAGCTGCAATATAAAGGTCCGGTGTTACAACTTTACCAGTTTGACCGATTTGTAATGAGTAATCACAATATTCCGCGTCACATGCACCACGAGAGGCACCTACTGCACCTCCTAGTAAATTAGCAAGCTCTTTTAATGGCTCGAATCCTTCTTCAGATTTTACCCCACGGCCACCAGCTACTACTACTTTTGCTTCTGAAAGGTCAACACCTTCAGTTGATTTACGCACAACTTCCTTAATGATTGTACGTAAATTTGTAATATCAACGGATACCGAAGATATTTCACCAGAACGAGAACCATCTTTCTCTAAAGGTGCGATGTTGTTCGGACGGATTGTCGCAAAGATTACGCCGTCTTTAATTTTTACTTTCTCAAATGCTTTACCAGAATAGATTGGACGGATGAATACTGTATCATCGCCAGACCCTTCAATATCTGTTACATCCGAAATTAAACCGGATTGTAAGCGAGAGGCAATTTTTGGTGATAAGTCTTTACCTAAAGATGTATGACCGAAGACAATTGCTTCTGGGCTTTCTTGTTCAACAACCGCTAAAATAGCTTGGCTGTAGCCGTCTGATGTATAATTTTTTAAGTGTGGATGCTCAACTGTAATTACGCGGCTTGCACCATAGGCAACTAGCTCTTGAGCTAAATCCGTTACTGAATCCCCTACTAATAATCCTACTACTTCTCCACCGTCAGCGATTTGTGAACCTGCTGCGATTGCTTCAAATGTAACGTTACGTAAGCTCCCTTCTCGAACCTCACCTAACACTAAAACTTTCTTTGTCATAAAATATCCCTCCATTACCATCTTCGTAAAAATTTTCGTTTCTCAAGTTGATATTCTATTAGATTACTTTTGCTTCACTATGAAGTAAGTTTACTAATTCTTTTACCTGCGCTGAAAGATCCCCTTCTAATACACGACCAGCTGCTTTTTGTGGCGGCAAGTAAATTTCAACTGTTTCTACTTTTACTTCAACATCGTCTTCATCGATATCTAAATCATCTAACTCCAACTCTTCAAGCGGCTTTTTCTTCGCTTTCATAATGCCTGGTAAAGATGGGTAACGTGGCTCATTTAACCCTTGTTGAGCTGTTACTAATAATGGTAAAGATGTTTCTAATACTTCAGAGTCACCTTCAATATCTCGGACAATTTTAACATTTGTCCCATCAATTTCTAAGTTTGTAACAGTTGTTACGTAATTAATTCCAAGTAAATCTGCAAGACGAGGACCTACTTGCCCTGAACCACCATCAATTGCAACGTTACCAGCTAAAATTAAATCTGCTTCTTTATCTTTTAAATATTCCGATAGAATATAAGCTGAAGAATACTGGTCAAGCTCATCTAAATCATCTTCTGTATTAATTAATACCGCTTCGTCAGCACCCATTGCTAAAGCTGTACGTAATTGCTTTTCTGCATCTTCGCCACCGATTGTCACAACTGTTACTTTACCGCCTAATGCGTCACGCTTTTGAATTGCTTCTTCAATTGCATACTCATCATATGGGTTGATGATGAACTCAGCACCATCTTCTTGAATTTTACCGCCTGATACGACGATTTTTTCTTCTGTGTCAAAAGTACGTTTTACTAATACGAAAATATTCATAATCTAGACCTCCTAAAAGCTTTTAATTTAATCCCGTAAAAACGGGGCGGATACATTTGTTTACTTTCCTGTAAATACTGGTTCACGTTTTTCAATAAATGCATGGATACCTTCTTTTGCATCTTCTGAAACGAATACATCCCCAAAGCTGTTCGCTTCTGCATTTACACCATCATAGTAGGACGATGGTTTTGAATAATTAAGCATTTGAATAGCTGCCTTTAATGCAATTGGTGATTTCTTTGCAATTTTCTTTGCAATTTTTAAAGTTTCTGTCAGAAGCTCTTCATCAGAGAAAGCACGATTTGCTAATCCCCATTCTACAGCTTCCTTTCCAGAAATCGGATCGCTCGTGAACATCATTTCAGCAGCTTTCGCAACCCCTACATAGCGAGGTAAACGCTGTGTTCCTGCAAAGCCAGGAATTAGGCCAAGCGATAATTCAGGAAGTCCAAGTTTTGCAGATTCAGTTACGAAACGCATATGGCATCCCATCGCAAGTTCTAAACCTCCACCTAATGCTGCACCGTGAATGGCGGCAATTACAGGTTTACTGAAAGTTTCAACACGTTCAAAGACGTCCTGACCTTTTTTTGCCAATCCCGTAAACTCTTCACCTGTCTGTACATTTGTAAATTCTTTAATATCAGCGCCGGCAGAGAAGAATCGTCCCTCACCATGGATGACAATTACGCGTACAGTTTCATCATTTTCAACAGCATCTAATAGTGCATTAACATCTTGGATTAAGCCTTGTGAAAGTGCATTGGCTGGTGGTCTTGAAATAGTAGCAATAGCTACCCCTTCTTCTACTTTCCAACTTAGAAACTCCATTTCTCTACATCCCCTTTATGCTTTTAATGCATTTAACAATAATTGCTGTATTTTTGGAGCTTGTTCCAATAAGTTGTAACGATTTTCATTCATTACCCATGTCGTTGTAATTTCATCGATTGTCCCAAATACCATTTGTCTTGCAATACGAACATCCATTGCTTGATTAAATTCACCGTTAAGCATACCTTCAATTAAAATTTGATCTAGTAAAATCAAGTATTCTTTTAGAATAGCATTAATTTTCAGTCTAATTTCTTTATTCGATTGCCTTAACTCAAGTTGAGTTACAGTTGCCAGATGTCGATTGCTTGATAAAACGTGTAAATGATTCTCAATCATCTTACATAACTTATCAGAAGCAGTATCTCCACTTTTTATTATAGCCTGTAAATTGTCTACGAATATACCCATTTTTTCCTGAAATACAGAAATTAAAATATCTTCTTTATTCTTAAAGTATAAATAGATTGTACCATCAGCTACTCCAGCCTGTTTTGCAATTTTTGAAACTTGGGCTTGATGATAGCCGTTTTCTGCGATTGCTATGACTGCAGCATCTACTATTTGCATGTATTTGGGTTTGTTTCGTTTCAAGCTGATCACCACCAAAAAAATATGAAAACATGAATGACCATTCATTCATGTTTTCATATTATAATTTGTTCTACATTCTGTCAACAGTTTGCTCTACAATTAATTATTTTGCTTCTTGCTGTGTCATTTTCTGTTTTTCTTCATCAATAAGTGTACGGCGTAAAATTTTGCCTACAGCTGTTTTAGGCAGTTCAGTACGGAATTCGTAAAAACGAGGTACTTTATAGGCTGCTAAATTTTTACGGCAAAATTCATTTAGCTCTTTATCTGTAACTGACTTACCTTCTTTTAAGACAATATAAGCTTTAACTGTTTCCCCGCGATACGGGTCAGGAATACCTGCTACAACACATTCCTGAATAGCTTCATGCTCATAAAGGACTTCTTCTACTTCACGTGGATAAATATTGAAACCACCAGCAATAATCATATCTTTTTTACGATCTACAACATAGAAATAACCTTTATCATCCATATAGCCTAAATCACCTGTTAAGAACCAACCATCAGAAAATGTCATCGCAGTTTCTTCTGGGCGATTCCAATAGCCTTTCATTACTTGAGGTCCTTTAACGGCAATCTCACCAATTTCTCCTACCGGTAAAATTTCTGCTTCACCAGAACGTAAAATGACAGAATCAGTATTTGGCCACGGTAAACCGATAGAACCATTTATACGATTCTCCCAAATTGGATTGGCATGCGTAACCGGAGATGTTTCAGTTAAACCATATCCTTCTACTAAGCGTCCACCAGTCAATGCTTCAAATTTCTCTTGCACTTCTAATGGCAGTGGTGCCGAACCACTTAAACAAGCTTTTATGGACGACAAATCATACTTTGCTAAATCGGGATGATTCAATAAACCAATATACATCGTTGGTGCACCCGGGAATAGCGTTGGCTTTTGCTTATCAATTGTTTTTAAAGCCTGTTCAGCATCAAACTTCGGCAATAATACCATCTTGCCTTGCTGCATTACTGATAAAATGAGTACTGTCGTCATACCATAGACATGGAAGAAAGGCAGGATACCTAGAATCGATTCTTCACCTTTTTTACATTTGTACATCCATGCATCACACATCATCGTATTGGCAATCAGGTTTTTATGTGTAAGCATAACGCCTTTTGGATAGCCTGTTGTGCCCCCTGTATATTGCAATAATGCCAAGTCATTTTCAAAATCAAAATCTAGCTCGATCTTATCCATCTTAGCCATTTTCATAACTTCCGTGAATAAGTGATTTGTGCCACTATGTTCAACTTTTACGCTAAAGCCATATTGCTTCTTTTGAATAAACGGATAGATCAAATTTTTTGGGAACGGTAAGTAATCTTTTATTCCTGAAACAATAACATTTTCAATACTTGTTTCATTCATTATCTTCATGACACGTGGATACAGAATATCCATTACTAAAATAACTTTCGCGCCAGAATCCGCCATTTGATACTGCAACTCTCGTTCTGTATAAAGAGGATTTGTCTGAACAACGATTCCACCTGCATACATCGTACCATAATAAGCAATTACAGCCTGCGGACAATTCGGTAACATGATTGCTACACGATCACCTTTCTCCACCCCTAGAGAACGTAAATAATTCGCAAACTTCATCGCTGATTCATATAACTCTTTATACGTAACCTCGCGCCCCATAAAGTGAATAGCAACTTTGTTAGGTAAAGACTCATATGCCTGCGTCAAAAATTGATGCACTGGAAATTCAGGCAGTTCCAGTGTATGCGGAACTTCTTCCGGATAGCTCGAAAACCAAACTTTTTCTGTCATAAAACTTCTCCCCTTTGCTAAAGCTTTACTTGTTTTTATTATTATAAGTAAAAAAGGAAATTCTTTCAAACTATTTTCATAGATTTCTACATTTTATTCTCGTTTATACGTTTATTTTCTCATTATTTATTTTTGGTTTTATAGTATTATCGTAGCAGATTAACCATCGATCCCTCATTTAGTATAGAAATATACTTTTTCAGTAAAATTTTTAATATTCAAATTTTTATTTCAACGATTGTATTAATTATAGTATTGATTAATCATTTTTATGAATAACATAATATTCCAGTAAAAAATCCAACAAAAAAAGCAAACAAACTAACAGTTATGTTAGTTCATTTGCTCCTAAGCCTAAAGGGTCATCATGTAGTAAATACCGACTACGAGAAATATTATACAGACGGCTATTAGTATTTTTGATAAAGTTTCCATATTTAAACTCCTAAGATATACTTGCTCCTATAACAAATGATAAGCCAAGTGAAATCGTAAATGAAATAAAACCTACCGAGCGATTATCTGCCGCTATTTCTTCGTCAACATTAAACTTCGGTGTTAAAAATTCAAATAAAAAATAAGCAAAAATCAGCAGTATAAAACCAAACAAACCCCAGCCTAGCATTTCAATAAAGGATGTATGCTGGTTAATCGAATATCTGAAAATATTGCAAACACCTAATATTTTCCCACCGGTAGCTAGCGCGACTGCAACATTCCCCTTTTTTATTTCATCCCAATTTTTATACTTTGTTACAACTTCAAATAAGATCATCGATACGAATAAGCAAAGGACTACGACACTAAAATAACCTGCCGTTTCTACGAGAGGATGGTGCCAAAAATTTGAACCTAGCAATCCATTTTACCCCCTTTAAATTTTCTTCCTATTACTAATTTTAGCGGATAATTAAAAAGGAGCAACTATTATTTTAGTTCCACGACTGTTACACCAAAACCACCTTCGCCTGCTTCACCGTAACGGAACGATTTAACACGCTTATGATTTTTCAGGAAACTTTGAATTCCTTGTCGTAATGCCCCAGTTCCTTTTCCGTGGATAATCGAGACGCGTGGATAATTGGCTAATAAAGCATCATCCAGATACTTTTCTGTGCGAATGAGCGCTTCTTCATATCGCTCTCCACGTAAATCAAGTTCCAACTTTACGACACTATTGCGATTTTTCACATTCATCATTGGGCGGGTAACCTGCTCTTTTTCAGGTTTCATATATTCTAAATCAGATTCAGGTAATTTCATTTTTAAAATACCAATTTGAACAACCCACTCATTGCCAGCCTTTTGAAGAATTGTCCCTTTTTGTCCGTAGCTTAATACTTTTACTTCGTCGCCTACTTGAAGGTTTTGCTTACGTTCTCGGGCCGCAACTGCCTTTTGCAGTACTTTGTTTTCGACTGGCGCGGCATTGTCTAATCGTTTTTTTGCGTCAATTAACTCATGCTCTTTTACAGTTAATGCTGCATTTTCTTTCATTTTTCTTAAATCTTCAATTACTGATTCAGCTTCTCTTTTCGCTTCATCAATAATTTTACGCGCCTTTTCTTTTGCCTTTTTCTCTAAGTTCTCTTTTTTCTCATCATAAATTCGAAGGCGTTCTTCCAGTTCTGCACGAATCTGTTGAGCTTCTTCGAGTAAAACATGTGCTTCGTCTGCTTCACGCTCTGAGCGCAAACGGCTCTCTTCAAGCGATGCAATCATTGACTCCACTTCATGACGATCTGTACCTGTGAATGATTTCGCATGGTCAATGATATTTGTTTTCAAGCCTAGACGCTTAGAAATTTCAAATGCGTTTGAACGACCTGGTACACCGATTAACAATCGGTAAGTTGGGCTAAGTGTTTCTACGTCGAATTCTACACTTGCATTGACAACTAACGGTCGGTTATATCCGTATGCTTTTAACTCTGGGTAGTGTGACGTTGCCATAACACGTGCTCCACGATTTACTGTTTCATCTAAAATAGCAATGGCCAGCGCTGCACCTTCTTGAGGATCTGTACCTGCTCCAAGCTCATCAAATAAAATTAAAGACTTCTCATTAAACTTACTTAAAATATCTACTATATTTACCATATGAGAAGAGAATGTTGACAAGGACTGCTCAATCGATTGCTCATCACCTATATCTGCAAAAATTTGCTCAAATACAGCTAGCTCCGAACCGTCAAGAGCCGGGACTGGCAAGCCGCATTGTGCCATAATCGTACAAAGTCCCACTGTTTTCAAAGTAACCGTTTTACCACCTGTATTTGGTCCAGTTATTACAATTGCTGTAACATCACGCCCAAATTCAATCGTATTGGCAACTGCTTCTTCAATAGGTAAAAGCGGATGACGGGAACGTATTAGTCGTGTATAGCCTTCATTATTCATCTTTGGCATTGTACATTTATTCGCTTGTCCATATTTCCCTTTTGCTAAAATCACATCGATTTCTCCAAGTAATTGTACGAGAACAAATATCTCATGACCGACTTCCTGTACCTTTAATGTAAGCTCAGATAAAATGCGCTCGATTTCTGCCTTTTCTTTTACTTTTAGACGTTGCACTTCGTTGTTCGCTTGAATCACTGCATCAGGCTCAATAAACAATGTTTGACCAGAAGCAGACTGATCGTGGACAATACCACCATAATGTGAGCGATACTCTTGTTTGACTGGGATTACGAATCGATCATTACGAATCGTAATAATCGCGTCTGACAGCATTTTCGTTGCATTCGACCCACGTGTGAGACTTTCCAGCTTTTGACGTACTTTAGACTCTTCTGATCGCAATGACTGTCTAATCGAACGTAGTGTAGCACTTGCAGAATCAAGGACTGTCCCGTTATCATCAATACAATCATTAATTTCATGCTGTAATGCCGTCAATACAGGCATTTGTTCTTTCCGTTCGATAAAATGAGGAATGTTAATCGCATTCTCAGATTCAATATCTTCAATGAAATTACGTAAAATTCGACTTGCACGAATTGTACTTGCGATTTCCATCAACTCCATCGGACTTAGCATACCGCCAATTTGAGAACGACGTGCATGGGGACGTACATCAAAAATTCCACCCATCGGTACATTGCCTTTTACTCGTAAAATGGCTAAGCCTTCATCCATTTCCTCTAATAGTTCTACAACTGTATCATAGTCCGTTTCTGGTACGAGCTCATCAATCGCTTGTTTCCCTATAGAGTTTGTACAAAATACCGCTACTTGCTCACGCACTTTATGAAATTCTAGTGTTTTCAATGCTCGTTGTTCGATCATGAGAACACCTCCTATTACTTTTCTTTATTTTTTTTAATAAATGCTTCGAATTTTTCTTTAGACCATGTATTAACGATTAATTCTCTCTTTAACCATGCTTTTTGTGCATATTTAACACCAATATCCATGTAGCGCAATTGGTCAATTGCATGTGCATCTGTATTGATTGCGATTGGAACATTCTTTTCCATCGCTAACTGTAAAAACTCGATACTTAAATCTAAACGATAAGGACTTGCATTTAATTCTAATATTTTCCCATTTTCTGCTGCCCACTCAATTAAAAGGGGAACATCCGGATCGTAGCCTCCGCGCTGCCCTACGATTCGCCCAGTCGGATGTGCAATCATATGGACATATGGATTTTCAATAGCTGTTTTTAAACGCGCCATAATTTTATCCTGCGATTGTGTAAAACTCGAGTGAATGGAAGCAATAACAAAATCTAAATCTTTTAATACATCGTCACCAAAATCAAGAGTGCCATCTGGTAAAATATCCATTTCTGTTCCACGGTATAGTCGGAAGTCAGGATTTGCTTCGTTAAATGCATAAATATCAAGCTTCTGTAATTCTAATCGTTCTGGAGTTAAACCATTTGCTACTTTTAAATATTGTGAATGATCGGTAATGACAGCATATGAATAGCCCTTTTCAATTAAAGCATGCCCCATCTCACTGACAGAATGCGCACCATCAGACCAAGTTGTATGCATATGCAGATCCGCGACAATATTATCTAATGCAACTAAGTCCTGAAGTTCATCCAAGCGATCAAGTTCCTTCCCGCTTTCCCGTACTGTTGGTGGGATAAATGGTAAATTAAAATGGGCAAAAAACGCTTCTTCTGTTTCAAAAGTTTCGATCGTACCATCCTCTTGTTCTACACCGTACTCACTAATTTTTTTTCCCATTGATTTAGCCAATTGACGCATGCGGACATTATGATCTTTCGAACCTGTAAAGTGATGAAGTGCTGTTGCATACTCTTCTCGTTTTACTAGCCGGAAATCTACACTTACCGGGTCTTCCCGGTCTAAAATCACAGATACTTTTGTATCACCAGCAGCAACTGTCTCTAATATTGCCAGGTGTTTTAGAATAGCCTCACGAACAATTTCATATTCGTTAGTAGCCACGATAAAATCTATATCTTTACTTGTTTCCGCAACTCGTCGGAAACTTCCTGCCACTGAAAATAGCTCGACTTCAGGCAGGCTTGCCAAAAGCTCATTAATTTCCAATACTACAGGCTCAAGTTGCCAAATTGGTAACCGTTCTGCCCGGGTCCCAAAATTCTCAAGTTCCTTTAGAATCTTTTCTTCAGTTTTTGCCGCAAACCCAGCCAACTCACGTACTTTTCCTGTTTCACACGCTATCTTTAATGTATCAGCATCGACAATGTGAAGCTCCTGATAAAGTTTCGCAAGTTTTTTTCCTCCTAAACCCGGTAATTTCATAAGCGGTACTAGTCCTTTAGGTACTGCTTCTTCAAGTTCCTTTAATACACTGGATTCACCCGTTTCCATCAGTTCTGTAATAACTGACGCAGTACCTTTTCCTATCCCTTTGATTGCAGTAATATCATCAATTTCACTTAGACTACGCTCGTCCGCCTCAAGGGCAGCTGCCGCTTTGCGGAATGCAGATACTTTAAATGGATTTTCTGCTTGTAGTTCCATATATAACGCAATTTTTTCTAAAGTACGAATAATAATTTTTTTGTTCATTAATAATTGCCTCCCCTTTAAAAAAGCTCCTCCCGAAAATCGAGAGAAGCTTTCGCATGATTTTCAATCCATTACATCCCGGTGCATTTGGCACCTAGACGTAGGTAAGTCAGCTGTTAATGTATATAGCAGCTGATTTTCTTCAAGAACTTCATACTGAATGTAGGACACTAGCTAAAAAAGTTAGTTTTTATAAATATACCACCAGTTTTGAAACATGCTCGTAATAATTGGCGTATGCTCCAACATCATTCCAGCTAGAATAGATCCGTCAATAATAGATTGGATGGATTCAATTGGCAGTAATGCAACGACATATAATCCAATAAATAAAATAAGGTACATTTCAACAAATCCAAGCACTGCGCCCAATAAATAGTTTAAAGAACTCAGCACAGGTAAATACGTTAAAAAATCAAACATTGAGCCAACAATTTGTAACGCTATTTTTACAGCAAAGAAAATGATGGCAAATGCAAATACGCGATAAAATGTACGATCGACATCAAGTGAGTCGAGTACTAATGTCATCGTTGCACCTTCTGTAAACCCTGGATACGGTATCCACAGTACAAATTTTTCTGCAAGCGGCTTATAATAAATTATGGCCACAACAAGGGCAATTATAAAACTACCGATATTTATTAATTGGACAACGAGCCCTCGTTTCGCTCCAATTATAAGGCTAATGATAAAGACAGCTAAAATAAATATATCTAACATGTATGTCAACCCTTCAATTGTTTCAATTGTTCTTCTAATTTTTCAAATTGTTTTTTTAATAGTAAATAATCATGAACTGAATTAACTGCTGTAAGTACAGCAAGTTTCGCTGTATCCAATGATGGATTATGTGCACCGATTTCCCGCATTTTGTCATCTACTATTGAAGCAACAAGACGCATATGACCCGATGATTCTGTTCCTACCATTTTATATGTATTGCCATATATTTCTACGGAAATGCGATTCTTCTCTTGCTCAGCCAAAATAATCCCTCCAGAAAGAATATGTAAACAGTACGAAAATACTTTTTCAATTCTTACTTAATGAAATGGTTAAAAGCAAACCCGATTGCTGTTATTTTATAAAACGATGCTATTTTCATATTGTACATCATATCATTTCCCATTTCACTATCGCAACACCATGACGTTAATGTTCATCGAAACATTATATGAATTTGTTATTTCCCCTTTCTTTCGTCAAAAGTTATACTACTTAAAAATGAATGTTTTTTGAAAGGATTACTTATGACAAATATCGTTCTACTATGCAGTGCTGAACAACAGCAAACAATTAAACATTTCTATAAAGACGCAATCATCGAACGAAAGGCTCCTGGAGTTTTATTTGCAGTAAAACTTGCCGATACCGCAATTACCGCCTATAAATCCGGTAAAGTCATGTTTCAAGGCGCTGGTGCGGAACGGGAAGCAGCACGTTGGGGGCAAGTAAGTTCCCAAACTCCGAAAAAAGTTTCCACTAAAGGGGATACGCTACCGGATAATTTTGCAGCATTATCGGTAATTGGTTCAGACGAAACGGGAACAGGCGATTATTTCGGACCTGTTACGGTGGCAGCAGTATATGTTCCTGCCGACAAAATCGCACTTGTAAAGGAATTGGGTGTCAAAGATTCCAAACAATTAACAGATGACTATATGCGCAAAATTGCACCGGATTTAATGAAAGTATGTGCCCATAGCATATTGACACTTCGGAATGACAAATATAACGAAATCCAGGCGCGCGGGTATTCACAAGGTAAAATAAAGGCAATGCTTCACAATCAGGCTATCAAGCATGTCCTAACTAAAATAGCCCCCGAGACGCCTGAATATATTTTAATAGATCAATTCGCAGAACGCGGAATTTATTACAATCATATTAAAAATGAGAAAGAAATTGTCCGGGAAAAAGTCTTGTTCTCGACAAAAGCAGAAAACCTGCATGTAGCTGTTGCAACAGCATCGATATTGGCAAGGTATGCTTTTTTAAAGGAAATGGATCGTCTCTCAAAGGTTACAGGTTTTTCCCTTCAAAAAGGAGCAAGTGGTAAAGTGGACGAAATGGCAGCAAAAATTTGGCTAAAATTTGGAGAAGAGACACTTCGTTCAATAACAAAGTGGCATTTCGCCAATACAGAAAAAGCACGTAAACTTCTTCAAAAAAGAAAACAGTAATGAAAAAGAGCTGCGGCCAATAGGCACAGCTCTTTTCGTTATTTCTCCATAACAGCAAAGTAATTTTCCTCATCATCGGCAAAGTTAAATACTTTACCAAAAGGCATTTCCATAAACTCTCCAACTGTAATTCCTTTAGTTTGATAGTCTCTATATAACTCATCTAAATTTTCAGCATAAAACATTAAAGAAGGTGTCGTTAAATTTAACTCGGGAGACATTTCCGCAATCTTCTTTTTATCATGTAAAACAATGCTTGTTTGTGCATTTTCATTTGGCACTATTGTAATAATACGCATTCCACTATTAATATCAGAAACTACAGTAAAGCCTAATTTTTCAGTCCAAAACTTTTTTGAACGTTCCTGATCCTCTACATACAACATTACTTGCCCTATTTGTCCAATCACTTTTATGCTCCTCTTTTATAAAATATAATTTTACCAATTATATCAAATAAAAAACGGCAGGAGCAAAAAACTCCCGCCGATTGATCCGATTATTTATTATTTCTTTTGTGGCACTGGACCTGTATAGTCCTCACGTTTCGTCACGTCAACACGCTTAATAAATAATGCTAACACTAAAGCAACTACTGTAACAGCTGCTGCTACGAAGAAACTGAATGTAATGCCGTCAAGCATTGCTTGTTGCATTACCTGTGCCTGAACTTGCGCGATTTGCTCTGCTGTCGGTTGGACAGCAGATGAAGCATTTGCTTTAAGATCAGCCGCAATTTCTGCTGCACGTGTTTTTGTATGAGAGTTGAAGACAGTTACTAGGACAGCTGTACCAATCGCTCCAGCAACTTGCTGAGCTGTATTGTTCATTGCTGTACCATGTGGATTCAAACGGTTAGGTAATGCATTTAAACCGTTTGTCATAATCGGCATCATTACCATTGAAATACCAAACATACGAATTGTATATACCGAAATGATATATAAATATGATGAATCGACATCCAAATAACCTAAACCTACTGTCGCCAATGTTGTAATAGTTAATCCTATAACGGCTAGAATACGCGGTCCGAATCGATCGAATAACTTCCCGGTAATTGGTGACATAATCCCCATCATAATTGCACCAGGCAACATCATTAATCCTGCTTCAAATGGTTCGATTCCACGAACATTTTGTACATAAGCCGGTGTTAAAATCATCCCTGAGAACATAGCTACAGATAGTACCATTGATACGACAGAAGCCAATGCATACGAAGGGTATGTGTAAATTCGTAAATCTAGTAATGGTTGTTCTAAGTTGAATTGACGTACGATAAACCATGCTAAACCAATTGCCCCTGCAGCAATCGTACCCCATACTTCTATTGCTGACCAGCCAGCTGAACTTGCTGTACTGAAGCCGTATAATAATCCGCCAAAACCGATTGTAGACAATACAATAGAAAGTATATCGATTTTAGCATCACGATTTGGAAGGACATCTTCCAGTTTCCAAACTGCCAGTAAGAGTGATAAAACGGCAATTGGAAGAATCATTTTGAACAGAACGCTCCAGTCGTAATGTTCCACAATCCACCCTGACAGTGTTGGTCCGATTGCTGGTGCAAGTACCATAACTAACCCGAACATCCCCATTGCCTGCCCGCGCTTTTCAACCGGAAAACTAATCAGCATTACGTTCATTAAAATTGGTGCCATCGTTGCTGCACCAGCAGCTTGAATCATACGACCCGCTAGTAAAAGTGCGAAGCTAGGCGCAAATGAGGCCAATGCTGTACCAATAACGAAAATCGCCATCGATAAAATGAACAAAGGTCTTGTTCTGAACTTTGTAATTAAATATGCCGAAGCAGGAACCAATACCCCACTTACAAGCATATAGCCTGTTGCTAACCATTGAACAGTTGAATAATCTTGAATATCAAACGCTACCATAATAGATGGTAAGGCTACGTTTAATAATGTGTTATTTAAAAATGCTACAAACGCCCCGACAAATAATACAGCAATCATTAAATATGGAGGTTTTTTAAATGTCTTTATATCTTGTGTTTTATCCATAAATTTTATTTCCCTTCTTTATACGTTCAAACTTCCTATTTCTATACTCGAACTATTTTATACTCGGAGTCCAATAAATACAACAATTTTATACTCTAAGTCTAAAAACATTGCTAATACGCGTTTCAGTCAGTAGAATAGGAGTATAAATCAGCGTATATAGAAATGTTTTTTTCTATTTATTTTTTATATGCACACTGAATCGGATATATTTATTTGGAGGAAACTCATGAATCAACGAAAAAGACAGGTGCTCGACAATGCATTACAGCTTTTTATTGAAAAAGGCTTCCATGAAACATCAATACAAGATATTTTGGACAAAGCACTTATTTCCAAAGGGACTTTCTATAATTATTTTTCTTCAAAAGTAGAATGTTTTACAGCAATTATGGAGCAAACCCGTTATGAAGCGAGCTTGTTACGCCATGAAATGCTATTAAACCAAGATAATACAGATGAAAATTTATTGTTGGAACAAATACTCGTACTTATGCAAATAAATAAGAAACAAAATCTAGCATCCGTGTTCGAAAATATTTTTCAGTCGAACGATAAGGAGCTCAGGGAATTATTAGAGCGCTATCGCTTACTGGAAATTGAATGGGTATCTAATCGGTTCACCGATATTTTTGGCGAAAAAGTACGCCCTTATACTCTTGAGCTCGCTATTTTGTTTTTTGCGATGGTGCATCATTTAACGTATTGTCATCGCTTATTTTATAAGGATATGATTGATCCGAAGAAGATTTTAAGGATTGCACTTCGCAATATTAAAGCAATTTACCCTTCCATGCTGGAAAATGGCGAAATATTAATTACTCAAGATGCTCTTCAACTAGTTGTGGAGAAAAAAATTTACCAATCGGTAACAAAGAGCGATTTAATTGAAAAAGTGCAAGGGTTTCTTGACCAGTTAAAATTGGATGCCGCAAATGGGGTAGGAGCTCAATTCACGGAAAGTATTCTAGATGAGCTACAGCGCGATGAATTACGTATTGCCGTCATTGAAGCATTGCTAAAACCATTTCGTGAAGCTTTTGCAAATACGCCGCATGCTGGGGAAAATGTCGAGCTCGCAAATTTATTATGGTTTTATATCAAAAACGCGGAAAATAATTAAACATGCTTATAACAATAAAAGTCGTATTGAACGTTATACAATGTTCAATACGACTTTTTTAAACTATTTACCGCTCGTCGATATATGCACTTTTAATTGCTTACCTTTTATTGGCGTTGTTTTCATCGCTTTTAATACGAGATTAGCTTTACCGTTTAAAATTTCTACAAACGTTGAAGTATCTAAAATTGTAATAATGCCGATATCTTCGGCACTCATCCCCGGAATTTTTGCAATCGTCCCGACGAAATCAATCGCACGTAGTTTTTTCTTCTTACCACCATTAAAATACAGCTTCGTAATGTTTGCATCGACTTTCGCATTTTTTTGCTTTTTCTTTTGGGGGCGACTTTGCATTTTTTTATCAAAGGCTTCTGTATTGGCATTGACTTCTTCATGGGTAGGTAAGTTCACCTTTGGAATGGCAAAGCCAATAAACTCCTCGATAGCTTCTAAAAACTTATGCTCATAAGGAGTGATAAATGTGACAGCTTTCCCTTGTAATCCAGCACGTCCTGTACGACCCGTACGGTGAACATACGCCTCTTTTTCCATCGGTAAATCATAGTTCAGCACAAGTGAAATGTTTTCAATATCAATACCACGGGCTGCAACGTCTGTAGCAACTAAATAACGGAAATCGCCGCGCTTATAATCATTCATTACAAGTAAACGAGTTGACTGGTCCATTCCACCATGTAATTTATCGACACTATATTCGCGGTCATACAAATAATCATGAAGCTCATCAACACGATCTTTTGTACGACAGAAAATAATGCATGTATCCGGATTTTCGACAACCGCAATTTTCTCTACAGCTGCTGTTTTTTCTTCTTCGCGTACTTCTATAACAGCATGCTCAATTTTTTGAGCAGCCTCCTCTGACTGTACTTCAATATCAATCGGATCATTTAAATAATTGGCAGCCAGTTTTTTTATTGTTTCGGGCACGGTCGCAGAAAATAGCATCATTACTTCTCGATGCTTGACATGTGCCAATATTGCTTCTACTTGTTCAATAAAGCCCATATTCAGCATTTCATCTGCTTCATCAAGGACAACATAGCGAATTTTATCAAGCTTTAATGTCCCTTTTTCAATATGATCCAATACGCGTCCTGGCGTTCCTACTGCAACATGTGTTTTTTGTTTTAGTTCATCTTGCTGATAACGGAATGGTTGCTTCCCGTACAATGCTGTCGCTTTAATACGTTTGTAGCGTCCAATATTTGTGAATTCTTCTTTTACTTGGACAGCCAATTCACGTGTAGGTGTTAATACAAGAGCTTGTGGCTTATTTTCAATCCAATCGATATTTTCGCAAATCGGGATCGCAAATGCAGCCGTTTTCCCGCTTCCTGTTTGTGCTTTTACGATTAAATCTTTATCTTTTAAAGCATGGGGTAATACCTTTTGCTGTACTTCAGTTGGTGCGCTGTAATCCAAATCCTTGAGCGCACGCTGTAATTCTTGTGATAATGGAAATTCCTTAAAATTAGTTGTCATGTTTATTCCTCTTTTTCTTCTATTTATGAATAATTCCTGGGTCAACAATGGCAATAAACTTCTTCGTTGCCTTTGAGAGTGAAACATTTTTTAAATGGACAATCCCTAAACTGCGCTTAGGAATTTGCTGTTGGAGCTCAATTTCATATAAAAGCCCTTTTACTAAGTAATCGGTCGCAAACTCCTTCGTTACACTTGCGACACCTAAATTAATTTTTGCAAATTCTAACATTAGATCATGTGAGCCTAATTCGAATTCAGGTGAAATCGTATATCCCTTTTCTTTTAAATAGTTTTCCACATAAATACGCGAATTTGCTTTTTTTTCTAAAAAAATTAATGGAAGCTTCATGAGCATATCGAGTGTAATAGGCTTTTTCGTTAAATTTTTATATTTTTGTCCGCACACAAATATATCATGAATCTCCTTACAAGGGATAACTTGAAGCTGTGAATCTTGAATTGGCAAGTTACAAATGCCTAAATCCGCTTCCCCTGATTTTATAAATGCTAATATTTCACTTGTTGTACCGTTTAAAACCTTTAGCTTAATGCCAGGATATTTAATATGGAATGCTTCTAAATAAGGAAGTAAAAAATATCTTGAAATCGTATCCCCTACACCAATACGCAAAACGCCGGTACGCAGGTTTTTAAATTCTGCAATTTTTTCTTCCCCTGCATCTAAAATACCAAGTGCGGAATTAACATATTCATGTAATAGCTCGCCCTCTTCTGTTAATGTTACCCCTTTTGGTGTTCTGTTAAATAAAACGATATCGAGTTCTTTTTCAAGTTTTGAAATGGATTGGCTAACGGCTGGCTGTGTCATATACAAAGCTGCCGCTGCCTTTGAAAAGCTCTTATTTCGACTTACTTCATTAAATATGCGATATGCTTCTAACTTTATTATCATATAACCCTCACTTATATCTGATATTAGAATTATTAATTTTACTTATATCACATGAACGAGTTATAGTAAACCTTGTGAGATTTCTTAAGTTTTGCTTAACGGTAAGCAAAAACAATTAAAATATAACTTACAGCTTTTGAAGGAGAGATTATTTTGGAACGTGTAGTAGGAACGGTTGTACGAGGTCTTCGTGGCCCGATTATTAATGAAGGTGATGATATTGTTCAAATCGTTGTCGATACAGCGTTAAATGCCGCAAAGACTGAAGGCTATGAAATTGAAGATCGTGATATCGTGACAGTAACAGAATCTGTTGTTGCTCGTGCACAAGGTAACTATGCAAAAATTTCTGATATTGCATCTGACGTGCAGGCCAAATTTGGTGATGATACTGTAGGTGTTATTTTCCCAATTCTTTCGCGTAATCGCTTCTCTAATATTTTAAAAGGGATTGCAGCAGGCACAAAGAAAATCGTTCTTATGCTAAGCTACCCTTCTGATGAAGTGGGTAACCATTTAGTAACATTAGATGAACTTGATGAAAAAGGAATCAATCCTTGGACAGATGTGCTGACAGAAGCTGAATTCCGAGGTCACTTCGGTTATAACAAACATACATTTACAGGTGTGGACTACATCGAATACTATAAAGAATTAATCGTTGAACAAGGCGCTGAAGTAGAGGTTATCTTCTCAAACAACGCAAAAACGATATTAGATTATACGAAGAGTATTTTAACATGTGATATTCACTCTCGTTTCCGTACAAAACGTATTTTAAAAGCTGCCGGTGCAGAAAAAATTTACGGTCTAGACAATATTTTAGCGGAATCTGTGAACGGATCTGGCTTTAACTCTAACTACGGCTTACTTGGTTCAAACAAATCGACGGAAGATAGCGTAAAATTATTCCCGGATAACTGTCAACCAATCGTTGATGACATCCAAGCAAAAATTTTAGCGGCTACTGGCAAACTTGTAGAAGTAATGATTTACGGTGATGGAGCATTTAAAGATCCAGTAGGTCAAATTTGGGAGCTTGCAGACCCTGTAGTATCTCCTGCCTATACGCCAGGCCTTGACGGTACTCCGAACGAGATCAAGTTGAAGTATTTAGCTGATAATGATTTTGCAAATTTACATGGTGAAGCATTAAAAGAAGCAATTAAAGATTATATTAATAATAAAGAAGAAGATTTAACTGGTAATATGGCTGCTCAAGGTACTACACCTCGTAAGCTGACTGACCTTATCGGCTCATTGTCTGACTTAACTTCAGGATCAGGCGATAAAGGAACACCAATGATTTATATTCAAGGTTACTTCGATAACTATACAAAATAAAAAGAAGAGCCTGGGACAAAACGAAAAACATCTATTTTTCCAAAGAAAAATAGATGTTTTTCTGCTTCTGCCAGAATTGATTTCCGTTACGGGGACGCTTTCCGGGGGCACGGCCTGAGCCTGTAGTCTCAGGCGTCGTGCTGTTCCCCCAGGAGTCGCCCCTTCACTCCAATCAATTCATATAATATCAATTTCTTAATAAGAGTATTTCCCTTTTACAAAGAAATTTCTACTTATGTCCCAGCCTCATTTTTTATTACTTTTCAATACCTTCTGTCCATTTATTCACTCGGTCCTCATTGTTTTCAATCCATTTTTGGGCCGCATCTTTAGGTTTAGTCCCTGAATAAATATCCAGCATTACTTCTTCAATATCTTCTGTAGTCCATTCAAAGGCATCTAAGATTTTAAATGCATCTGGTGCATCTTGTTCTAAGTTTTGACGAACAAACGTGTGAATACTTTCTTCCCCACCGAATACACGTTCAGGATCTTCCAAATATTTTAAATCATAATTTGCAAATTTCCAGTGTGGGCTCCAGCCTGTTACAACGATCTCTTCTTCATTTTTAATCGCTTGCTCTAAAGCAACCGTCATCGCACCTGAAGAAGATGGTTGTAATGACCAAGATTCTAGGTTTGGATAAGTTTCTAACGCTCTTTCCGCAGCTGCAACTACTCCCGCACCTGCTTCAATACCAGTAATTGTAGATGCTGCTTCTGTCGACAGATCCGTAATCGATGCAACTTCCATATAGCTTGGTACAACTAAACCAATTTTTGCACCTTGTAAATTCGGCCCTAAATCTTCAATATCTGCACCATATTTTTCATATTGTGAAGCATGTGTTGCAGGTAACCAGCCAGATACCATGGCATCTGACTCACCTTTTGAGACAGCTTCCCACATAATAGCATTATCTAAAGGTGTAATATCGACTTCATAGCCGACACTTTCTAATACTTCTGCTACTACATACGTAGAAGCAACTTCTGAATCCCACTCAACATAGGCTAAATCGATTGAACCTACATCTTTTGAAGAAGAAGTGTCTTTTGTATCTGTTGTTTCATCTCCACATGCACCTAATAAAAGTGCTGCGCTCATTGCAGTAGCTGCAGGCATCCATTTGAATTTTTTCATTTTATTTTCCCCCATTTGATTTATCTTTATTTAAACTTTGTGTTAATCGGTCTACGATTATCGCAAAGATAACTAAGCTAATACCGGCAACAAATCCGTTCCCAATTTGTGCACGTTGTAATGCTGATAATACTTCTCGGCCTAATCCCGGTGCACCAATCATTGATGCAATAACAACCATCGATAAAGATAATAGTACTGTTTGGTTAATACCGGCCATTATAGTAGCTCTGGAAAGTGGTAGTTCTACTTTTAATAACTTTTGTGTAAACGTACTACCATAAGAGTCCGCCGCCTCAATTAAGTGCTTTGGAACTTGGCGAATACCTAAATTTGTGAAGCGTACAGTTGGCGGTAATGCGAAGATGACTGAGGCAAATACACCTGGTACGACACCAATTCCGAAAAATGCAACCGCTGGAATTAAATACACAAATCCTGGCATTGTTTGCATGAAGTCTAAAATTGGTTTAAGTATTTGTTCAACAATTTTTGATTTAGACATTAGTATTCCAAGTGGTATACCGATTATAATTGCGATTAAACTTGAGAACAGTACAAGTGTAAATGTGTTCATAAGTTGATTCCATAGCTCTTGGTTTAATATGAATAATAAACCTAGTATCGAGAAAATCGCTAAACCAAATCTTTTACCTGTTGCAAAAAATGCTAAAATAGCAATGATAATAATAAATACGTATGGTGGTATAGACGTCAATCCTGATGTGACGAGATCCATTAAATCCGCACCATTATTTTGTATAAAACGGAATTGAGCTGAAAGTGTATCCGTAACTATGTCCATTAAGTCTTCTACTCTATCTGCTACTGGTATTGGAGTTCCAAAATTTAATAGTTTACTCATGATCTACACCTCCGTTTTTTTCAGAGGATAATGAATCTAGTACTACACCGCGGATAAGTACACCGCGCAGTTTCCCCTCTTCGACTACAGCAACAGGTGTCGGAGAATCGGAAATAACCGATAAAATATCCTGTATGACTGTAGATGGTTCAACAATTGGCATATCATTGCGTAGAATTGATTGCAATGATTTTTCACCGGATTGCGCAAGCTCAAGTGCATCATTTGCAGTAATATAGCCTAAATACTTTCGGGCTTTATCTACTGCTAGCAGGACACTTACTTTATCTTCTCTCATACGCTGCAACGCAACTTTTGGCCCTTCATGATCAATTTGAATTGTCATTGGACGAATCATCGCATTTTCCGCCGTCAATACTTTCGAACGATCTACATCTTCCAGGAATGATCGGACATATTCATTTGCAGGGTTAGTCAAAATTTCTTCCCCTGTTCCTACTTGAATGATCTTACCATCCTTCATAATGGCAATACGATCGCCAATACGAAGTGCTTCATTTAGATCATGTGTAATAAAGACAATCGTTTTTTGTAAATTAGCTTGTAATTCCAATAGCTCATCTTGCATTTCTTTTCGAATGAGCGGATCAAGAGCAGAAAAAGCTTCATCCATTAAAATAATTTCTGTATCATTTGCTAACGCACGTGCAAGTCCTACACGTTGTTGCATACCACCTGATAATTGATCTGGATATTGATCTTTATAGGAGAGCAATCCTGCATTTTGTAAAGCCTTTTCTGCTTTTAATCGTCTTTCCTCTTTTGGAATGCCTCGGATTTCCAGGCCATACTCTGCGTTTTGCAAAATTGTACGTTGTGGGAATAATGCGAAGTTTTGAAACACCATGCTCATTTTTTCTCTTCGAACAATTTGTAAGCTCTTTTTATTCAAGTTTGTAATGTTCTGGTTATCTATATATATATCACCGCTTGTTGGTTGAATTAATCGATTTAACAATCGTATTAATGTTGACTTCCCACTTCCTGAAAGCCCCATAATTACGAAAATCTCACCTTCTTCAATCGTTAAACTAGCTTCATATACACCTACAGTGGCATTTGTTTCTTTTAAAATCTGTTCTTTAGATTTTTCCTGCTTAACTAACTTCAATGCTTGTGATGTATTTTTCCCAAATACTTTCGTGACTCGTTCAATATTAATTTTCCCCATAATCCACTTCCTATAATTATAAATTTCTCGCAAGTAACAACTCTTTTACTCTATCAGGTTGTTACAGGCAACAACTTCAATACTAATGAACGTTGTTACTTTTGTCAAATAAGAAGTATCCATTCGAGAATTTCCAGAAAGAAATAGTTTACATTAAACAGAAAAAACTACCACCGAACAAGTTTTCGGTAGTAGTTTGTTTTTATTACAAATATGACAAGCTTCACTAAAGCTAAATGAAAATGGTTACTTTATAGTTGTAAAAAGTGTTTCACATTTGAGTAGCATTCATCTTTACCAATAAAAAATAAAGTGTCTCCAGAAGAAATTGTAGCGTACGGACCAGGAGAAACAATTAGTTCATGATCCTTTTTGATGCCTATAATTGTTGCTCCAGTTTGTTGCCAAAAGTTAATTTCCCCAATATTTTTTGATAAATAAGGACATTGCTCTGTAATATCAATTTGAAAAGGAACAAAAGGATTAATGGATTGATATCTGCTTGTCCGATTAACCATCTCCTCCAGCGTATCCTGGAAGTTATTTAATTCATCAATTTGTTTGCCAATACTATCTGTTAATTGCTTTTGTAAATCCCGTATTGATTTTACTCCCTGCAATCGCTGAACGTAATTGGCGGCATTTTCGTACGAAACGATTACAACACCGCTTCCTTTTGTTGCTTCGACGATATTTAAATCTTGTAAAACGGCAATCGCTCTTCTCGCTGTTTCCGAAGATACATTGTATTGAGATGCTAATGATGAACGTGCATAAATTTTTTCTCCGACAATATATTTTTTTTCAACAATTTTTGCTGCTATATCCTCTGCAATCACTTGATACTTCGGCTGTTTAATTTGGATTTTTTTCTCCATTATTTGCACTCCTTTGTGCTAGGTTCAAAAGATGAGTAAATTTCAATATCTTCACTCTATCGAAATTATATCTGTTTTTTTCATAACCGCAAATTTACTTTTCAATATTCTTTATTTAAATAGTATTTATTTTACATAAAACTTTAAATATAAACAAATAATACTTTTATCTCTGTCATTTCAGTCTCTCTTTAACACCATATTTTTCTGCTTTTCGAAAGGAAATCTCACTTTAACGCTTCAACTTGATAAACTTCTTTATTATTCCGATTAATGATGATAAAATTTTGATATTGTTAAATTAGAAATAGGTGAAATAGTGAAAAAATTATTTAGAAAAAAACCCATTGAGGACCTTTTGCATAAAAGCAATAATTTGCAACTCCCAAAAACATTAGGCGCATTTGACTTAATTTTACTCGGGGTGGGTGCAATTGTCGGAACAGGTATATTTATCTTGCCTGGAACAGTTTCAGCTCTACATGCAGGACCAGGGATTATATTTTCCTTTGTCATTGCAGCTATAGTGTGCGCATTAGCCGCGCTCTGTTATTCAGAATTTTCTTCAACTGTCCCCGTGACAGGAAGCGCTTATTCTTATAGTTATATCGTTTTCGGTGAAATCATCGCCTGGCTCGTTGGGTGGTCGTTGCTACTGGAATATGGACTCGCTACAGCGGCAGTAGCAACTGGATGGTCAGGTTACTTTATTTCCTTATTAGAAGGGTTAAATATTCACATTCCGTTAGCTTTAACCGGACCATTCAACCTGGAAGAAGGCACTTATATTAACTTACCAGCAATTTTTATTATTTTTGTAATCGGAATTTTACTGACAATAGGTATGAAAGAGTCCGCTAGATTTAATGCATTATTAGTTGCGATAAAAATAGGGGTTATTTTATTATTTATTGCTGTCGGGGTATTTTATGTAAAGCCAGAAAACTGGACACCTTTTTTACCATTCGGTATGAGCGGTGTATTTACTGGTGCAGCACTCGTGTTTTTCGCTTACTTAGGATTTGACGCAGTGTCATCTGCAGCTGAAGAGGTTAAAAATCCACAGCGAAGTATGCCTATTGGTATTATCGGCTCCTTATTTATTTGTACATTGTTGTATGTGGTAGTTTCATTAGTATTAACAGGTATTGTCCCTTACTCAAATTTAAATGTAACAGATCCCGTTTCCTTTGCCATGCAAGTAATCAATCAGGAATGGGCAGCTGGCATTATCTCATTAGGTGCAGTGATCGGGATGATGACCGTTATATTAGTAATGATGTATGGCGGCACTCGTCTATTAATGGCATTTGCTCGGGACGGTTTAATGCCTAAAATATTTTCACAGTTAAGTCCAAAACGTAAAACCCCTGTGAAAAACACATGGATTTTTACAATTGTCATTTCTTTTTTTGCTGGATTTGTTCCATTGGCGACATTAGCAGAATTAGTAAACATGGGAACATTAATTGCCTTTATTTTCGTTTCAGCCGGTATTTTAAACTTAAGAAAAAACAAAAACTTGCCGCCTAATGGATTTAAAGTACCATTTTATCCTGTTTTGCCAATCGTATCGCTAGTTTTATGTATTTTCCTCATTACACAGCTGTCAATGCAAACTTGGGCTGCTTGTGGTATCTGGTTCATAATTGGACTCGTTATTTATTTCCTTTATGGAAAAAGAAAATCCACTTTAAAATAGCCTTAGCCTTTGTTAAATGTTCATTCATTTAACAAAGGCTTTTTTCTTTAATCTGACCTTATCAAATTATTCATTTTTGAACCTTTTGCAGGTGTCAATATATTGCTAAGATGATAGATAATTTCAAATAGAAGGAGAATTATCTATGCAAACAACAAGTTCTGTTTCAGCCTCATCCGAAAAAACAAAAGATTTAATTATTACGAGCTTACTTATTTCACTTGTTTTTATCGCAACATTTTTTATTAATATTCGATTGCCTATAGCAGCAAACGGTGGGCTCGTTCATTTAGGGTCGGCAATGCTGTTTACTGTAGCGATATTATTTGGTCCTAAAAAAGGAGCAATTGCAGGAGCTTTTGGAATGGCATTGTTTGATATTCTATCCGGCTGGACATTGTGGGCACCCTTCACTTTTATTACACGTGGAATTCAAGGATATATTGTAGGTAAAATTGCTACATCTAACGGAAAAAATGGTGAGAGTTTTATTTATAATATCATTGCGATACTTATTTCAATTCCCTTTATGTTGGGCGGTTATTATATTTGTGAGCGTGTGTTGTATGGAAACTGGATTATTCCGTTAGCTTCTATTCCAGGCAACCTTGTTCAAAATACAGTCGGACTTCTTATTGCCATACCTGTATGCATTGCATTAAAGAAGCTGTCGATTTTTAAATAATGAAAAAGCTAGCGATAATTTACTGTCGCTAGCCCTTCTCCCTATTATTTTACTAATTTACTGATTGCTTTAAATACGTCGCCTTTTGCTACTTGCTGCATTTCAAATAAGGCCATTTCTACGCTTGTAACAGTAGCTCCAAGTTGTACCATTTTCTGAAGACCTATTTTACTGTTAGCTGTAGTACGTGAAGATACACAATCCGCCAACACTTCCACCTCATAGCCATTAGCAAGTAAATGCGCAGCAGTTTGATAGACACAAATATGTGTTTCAATACCAGCTAATAGAATCTTCTTGCGCCCTGTTTGTTCTAAAGCTTGAACAAATTCTTCTGTATCATATGCACTAAATGTAATTTTTTCGATTGGTTTTTCATCAACTAAATGCTCTGCAATACGTTCATCGGTTGGTCCGAGCCCCTTAGGGTATTGCTCAAGCCATAAAATCGGTAACTCGAGTAATTTTGCTCCCTGTATTACATTGGCAATATTTTTTATGATAAATTCACTCTCATCAACAATTTGTGCCAATTTCCCCTGGATATCAATAAGTACCAGTACCGCTTCTTCTTTTTTAAGCATAAAAATTCCTCCCCCTTTACATCATTCTACTATATTATACTGAATATATCGGATAAAAGAATCCTATATGCTACATTGAAACGAAATAGAGTACCATGTATAGTGATAATAGAAATGGAGGATTTACATGCTACGTCTTAGTTGGCTCATAAGTTTGGGCATTAGTTTATTTGGTGTAATGATTATTCAGCACTTTTTTACGGTTAAACCAGATGATGTTGCAGATGGCGGTAATCTTGGTGCACTTGGTTTAGCGCTTGTCGCACCATTTTTATTATTAAGCTTATTTATTACATATCGTTTTTTTGTTGTAAGTGCGCGCAATGCTAAAGATCATATAATGCGTATGATCTATTTTATATTTGGGGTTGCACTACTCGTCGTTTTGATCTTTTATTCAATTGACTTTAAAGATAGTGTTTATACTTCACTTGGAGGCGATACGACTACGCCTGGCTCTGTCATCTACGGGTTTCCCGTTTTAAATGAATATACAAACCATGTCTTCTTAAATTTTTACACTTTTGGCATCGTACATACAATTAGTGGTCTATTTGGCACAATTGTAGGAATGACAAAGCCAGATAAACAAATTCAACCGTAAATAAAACCCGAATGCTAAAAAATTGCGCATTCGGGTTTTAAATGTTTATAAAATTATCGTACTTCCGCGCCAGCTTGTGCTAATGCTTTTAATACTTTATTGTGCGCTGCAACTACTTCTTCGTCTGTTAATGTACGCTCTGGGTCATAGTATGTTAATGAGAATGCCACTGATTTTTTACCAGCCGTCATTTTTTCCCCTGCATATACATCGAATACTTTTACATCTTTTAATAATGAAGTGCCTGCATCTTTAATAATGCTTACAATTTCACCTGCTGGAGTCGCTATATCCAGTTCTAATGCGATATCACGGCTCATTGCTGGGAAGCGCGGAATCATTGAATAAACAAGCTCTTCTTGCGTCGCACTTAAAATGGCATTCAAGTTTAATTCAGCCACATAAGTTTCTTTTACATCAAATGCTTTTTGTTCTTGCGGATGAAGCTGGGCAATGACACCCACTTTTTCGCCATCTAATAAAACATCAGCTGTGCGACCAGGATGTAAGCCATCTACTTGCGCTTTTGCATAGCCTACGCGAGATGTTAAGCCTAATTTTGCAAATACCGCTTCTACAATACCTTTTGCAACGAAGAAATCAACGTTTTTCTTCTCGCCTTGCCATGTATTATCAATCCATTTACCTGTTAATACAAGTGCCAAGTGCTCTTCTTCAAATGGAAGTTCTTCCGCAGTTTGACCAAGGAATACAGAACCAATTTCATATAATGCCACTGTTTCTGCTTGGCGGGCTACGTTATAGCTTGCCGCCTCTACTAAGTGAGGAATTAAGCTTTGGCGTAGTGTAGAGCGCTCTTCAGACATAGGCATTAATAATTTTGTCGTCTCTTCAGCTTTTAGAGCAAACTTTTGAGCATGAGCAGCAGAAGTTAAAGAATAAGTTACTGCTTGGTATAGACCTGCTCCTTCCATAACATTACGTACAATACGGCGTCCTGCTTGATATGGCGTTAAGCGGCCAACTTGATCACTCGCCGGTAAGCTTACAGGAATCTCATCGTAGCCATACATACGTGCTATTTCTTCCACGATATCTTCCGGAATTTTAATATCCTGACGTCGTGTCGGAGCATCAATGATTAATAATCCATTAACTGCTTCCACATCAAATTTTAAGCGCTCTAAAATAGACAGCATATCCTCTAAAGATATCTTCATACCTAAGCGGCCATTAATGAAGTCAGGTGATACAACTACACGGGCTGGTGTCTTATCTAACTCATCAACTAGCAATGTACCTTCCAGTACTTCTCCCCCTGCTAATTCAGCAAGTAACTGTGCTGCACGTTCCGCAGCAGGAAGGACACGGTTCGGATCTACACCTTTTTCAAAACGTGCAGAAGAGTCCGAACGTAAGCCAATTTCTTTTGAAGTACGACGTACAGATGATGGGTTGAAGTATGCAGATTCGATTACTACTGTCGTTGTAGTATTTGATACTTCTGATTTAGCACCGCCCATAACGCCTGCTACTGCTTCAGCTTCTTGACCATTTGTAATAACAAGGTTATGTGGTTGTAATTTACGTTCCTGATCATCAAGAGTCGTCATCACTTCGCCGTCACGAGCCATACGTGTAACGATTTCACCAGTTGCTAACTTGTCATAGTCGAACGCATGTAATGGTTGACCGTACTCCATTAACACATAGTTTGTAATATCGACTACATTATTATGTGGACGTACTCCCGCAGACATAAGCGCATGTTGAAGCCATAATGGAGATTCTTTTACTTCAATATTTTTCACAACTTTCGCTGCGTACATTGGGTTTGCTTCTTTATCTTCTACTGTTAATTTTAATACATCTGCCGCTTTTTCAGCTGAAGCTGTATAATTAATTTCCGGTAATTTTACATCTTGAGATAAAATTGCTGCTACTTCATAAGCAACACCAAGCATACTTAATGCATCCGAACGATTAGGTGTTAAACCAAGCTCAAGTACTGTATCACGTAAACCTAAAACTTCTAATGCATCCGCACCTGGAGTTGAATCTGCAGGTAAAACATAAATCCCTTCAGCATAAGCTTTTGGCACAAGGCGACCTTCAATGCCTAACTCTTGAAGTGAACAAATCATACCGTTTGATTCTTGACCACGTAATTTTGCCTTTTTAATCTTAATGCCTCCAGGTAATTTCGCACCTGGACGCGCTACGATTACTTTTTGACCTGCATCTACATTTGGAGCACCACAAACGATTTGTTGAAGTTCTTCTTCCCCAACGTCTACTTGGCACACATTTAATTTATCTGCTTCAGGATGCTTTTCTTTTGATACAACATGACCGACTACAACATTTGACATTCCTAGTGAACGGTCAATTACTGCGTCTACCTCAATCCCCGCTCGCGTAATTTTTTCTGCTAATTCGTTTGCTTCTAAAGAAGAAATATCTACATATTGACTTAACCATTTTAATGAAACTAACATTTATATTGTCCTCCTTCTTACACTTCTGCCTGGTGGAATTGTGATAAGAAGCGCGTGTCATTTGTATAGAAATGACGAATATCATCCACACCGTATTTTAACATTGCGATACGCTCGGCACCGATTCCGAATGCGAAACCTGAAACTACCGTTGAATCATATCCAGCCATTTCAAGTACGTTCGGATGAACCATACCAGCACCTAAAATTTCGATCCAACCTGTTTGCTTACAAACGTTACAGCCTTTACCTGAGCATTTATGACAAGATACGTCCACTTCTACAGAAGGCTCTGTGAATGGGAAGAACGATGGACGTAAACGAATTTCGCGTTCTGCACCGAACATTCTTTTCGCAAGGGCATCTAAAGTACCTTTAAGATCAGACATGCGAATATTTTCACCAATTACAAGGCCTTCAATTTGCATGAATTGGTGAGAATGCGTTGCATCGTCTGTATCACGACGGAATACTTTACCTGGACAAATTACGCGAATCGGCTCGCCTTTTTTGGCTTCCATTGTACGTGCCTGTACTGGTGAAGTATGTGTACGTAATAATGTTTCTTCTGAAATGTAAAATGAATCCTGCATATCACGTGCTGGATGGCCTTTTGGTAAGTTCATCGCTTCAAAATTATAGTAGTCTTTTTCTACTTCTGGACCTTCTACAATTTCGTATCCCATTCCTAAGAATAAATCTTCAATTTCTTCAATAACACGTGTTAAAAGATGGCGGTTTCCTGCACGTACTTTTGCACCTGGTAATGTTACGTCGATTGATTCGTTTTCAAGTTGTGCTAAAATTGCTGCCTCTTCTAATGCAGCTACTTTTTTCTCAAGCTCAGCTGTTACATTTTCGCGTACTGTGTTTACAAGGGCACCCATTTTCGGGCGTTCTTCTGCAGAAAGTTTCCCCATTCCTTTTAAAAGATCCGTGATTGGTCCTTTTTTACCTAAGTACGCAACACGAACTTCGTTTACTGCTTTTAAGTCAGCCGCATCAGTGATTTTGGCTAATGCTTCTTGTTCTAATTGCTTTAATTGTTGTTCCATTTTACAAAGTCCTCCTTATTTAGTTAGAGAATAAAGTTAGCTTCTTCAATACGTTGATTTCCATTTCGGCGGACGCTTTCCACGGGCACGGCTCCAGCCTTCTCCCTCGCTTCGCTCAGTCCGGGTGCTTCCGCTCGTGCTGTTCCCGTAGGAGTCGCCGCCTACATTTCAATCAACTAAGTATCTCCAAAAACCACAAAATTCCTACTCATTAGAAATAGCGACATAGTGCCTGCTCTGAACCCGTTGCTTTCCGTTCCGGAAAAATGCTTTCCGCGGGCAAGAATTAGAGTCAAACTTGTTTGTCTCTAATTCTTTGCGCCGAGGATGGCGGCAATTTATTGCGGCCACCGCAGAAGCACCGTCACGCTTTTCCCACAGGATGCTCTGCATGTAGCGAAAGGCTTTAGCCGTCAGCTACACTCATCGCCCTCCACTCCAAGCAACTAATGTTGGCTTTAATAAAGTTACATATACACTATAATAATCACTATTTTTGAAAATAAAAAAACCTCGTCCCCTAAGAAAGGGACGAGGACGAGTTTCGCGGTACCACCCTAGTTATTGCTTTAAAGCAATCACTTCATTGGAGCTAACGACTATGTCTAGCCGGCAATCCTTTCACCACAAGTGGCTCCCGGATGCTGCTCGCGGGGTGAACTTCGCTATACAATTTGTTAGCAAGCTTTCAGTCATGGCTTGCATTCCCTAAAACAAATGTTGTATACCTACTCTTCCCGGTCAAAGCATTTCGTAATATATTCTCCAACTAGTTTAATGTATAACTGAATACTTTTCAACTAGCTGGAGAAATTTTAACGATTACATATCCCAGATTAGAATTAATAATGTACCTAAAATAGTAAGTACGATTAAACCAAGACCGTAAATGATGTTTGAGTAGATAGCCCATTTGTCTTCTGTTTCACCAGCATGCATGAATACCATGAACTGTAAACCTGCTTGAATGAATGCTGTTACTAGCAGGATGATCATTCCAGTTGTGAATGACATATCTGTGAAGTAAACAAGCATTGCAATCACTGTTAAAATCAGTGAAAATACGAAGCCCATAATTTGGCCTATTGGAAAGAACTTTGCCATAGATTACATCATTCCTTTCAAGTAAATGAAACTGAAGATGAAGATCCAAACTACATCTAGGAAGTGCCAGTAAAGTGAGAATACGAATGCTTTACCCGCTGTTACTGAAGTCAGACCACGTTTAGCGATTTGAATCATAAGGAAGATACCCCAGAATAAACCGAATGTTACGTGAAGACCATGTGTTCCTAAAGTTGTCAATAAGATAGAAGTGAAGGCACTTACAGTAATACCTGCACCTACATGTGCATAGTGTACAAATTCATAAATTTCGACAGATAAGAATGCCGCACCAAGTAGTAATGTAATACCCATAAATGTCAACGTCGCTTTTTTACTACCAAGACGCATCGCATGAATGGCTAGACCAATTGTAAAACTTGATGTTAACAGGATGAATGTCTCTGCTAATACTGGAGTAATTTCGAAAATTTCCGCACCAGTTGGACCGTTACCTGTACGATCCACTAGTGTGAAGTATGATGCGAATAATGTACCGAATAACATAATCTCCGCACCTAGGAAAGTCCAAAAACCAAAGATTTTTAAGCTATTTTCTTCAGTAGAATACTCTAAAGGAACATTGTTATTTACTTTACCCATTATTTCGCACCTCCTTTTTTGTCATAGCTTTTTTCTGTTTCTTCCACTTCATGTTTGTGGATATGATAGCCATGGTCGTCCTCCATAGAACGGTAACCCATACAAGCTAAAATACCGATTAAGCTGATGATTGCCAAAGTAAACATACTGAATACTAGAGCGAAACCACCGATGAAGAAGAATACTGATAAAATAAATGTTTGACCTGAGTTATTCGGCATATGAATATCTTTAATTTCACCTTTGAATAACTTCGTGCCGTTTTTCTTAGAATCCCAGAATGCTTCTGAAGTTGAATCAGTTACGTCTGGAGTAATTGCAAAGTTATAGTGTGGAATTGGTGTATGTGTCGCCCACTCTAGACCACGTGCATCCCATGGATCTGATCCAATGTCGCGTGGAGAGTTTTTGAAACTGTACCAAATATTCCATACAAGCATTAAGAATGAAACAGACATAATACCAGCACCAACGAATGATACCATGTTCAACATGCTGAATCCTGTTGATTCTGAATATGTGTACATACGACGAGCTTGACCGTCTAAACCAGTAATATACATTGGAATGAATGCAAGTACGAAACCTGTAGACATTACCCAAACAGTAGCTTTACCAATACGTTCATTTAACATGAAACCAAACATTTTCGGCCAGTAGAACGTTAAACCAGCTAACATCGCATAAACAACACCAGGAATGATTACGTTATGGAAGTGAGCTACTAAGAACATAGTATTGTGGTATTGGTAGTCAGCTGCTGACATCGCAAGCATAACACCTGTTACCCCACCTAGTGTAAATAAAGGAATGAAGTGCATCGCATATAACATCGGCGTTGTCATTTCAATTTTCCCTTTATACATTGTGAATAACCAGTTGAAAATCTTAACCCCTGTTGGGATGGCAATAGCCATTGTTGTAATTGAGAAAATCGAGTTCGTGAATGCACCTTGACCCATTGTAAAGAAGTGGTGAGTCCATACAGCGAACGAGAATACTGAAATTACGATCATAGACCATACCATTGAGTTATAGCCATATAAATTACGACGTGAGAATGTCGAAATAACTTCAGAGAAAATACCGAATGCCGGTAAAATTAGGATATATACTTCAGGGTGACCCCAAACCCAGAATAGGTTGGCCCAAAGCATGTCCATACCACCATCACCGATAGTAAAGAACTTAGTATCAAATAGACGATCCATCGTACCCATAGCTAAAGCTACAGTTAGTACAGGGAATGCAAATACGATAATTAAGTTTGAGATAAGCGCTGACCAAGTGAACATTGGCATTTTGAATAATGTCATACCAGGCGCACGCATTTTAAAGATTGTCGTTATGAAGTTAATACCTGTCAATAACGTACCAAGACCCGCGATTTGCAGCGAGAGCATGTAGTAGTTTGTACCAACGGATGTACTGAACTCATTACCCGCTAATGGGAAATAAGAAGTCCATCCTGAATCAGGTGATCCACCGATAATGAATGAGATATTAAATAATCCCATACCCATGAAGAATAACCAGAACGCTAAGTTGTTTAAACGTGGGAACGCAACGTCACGTGCCCCGATTTGTAATGGTACTAAATAGTTAAAGAAGAAAGTAATGAATGGCATTGCCATGAATAAAATCATTACTACCCCGTGAGTTGTAAATACTTCGTTATAGTGTTGTGCATCTAAGAAGCTGTTTTCTGGAACAGCTAACTGTAAACGCATCATTACAGCATCAACACCGCCGCGGAATAGCATTACTAAAGCGACGATTAAATACATGATACCGATTTTTTTATGGTCAACAGTTGTAATCCATTCACGCCATAAGTAACCCCATAATTTAAAGTAAGTAACAACAGCTACTAACGCGATACTTCCTAAAACTATTGAAGCCATTGCGATATAAATCAAGGTACTTGGGTGTGGAACTGCAAACTGTGCAAAAAATTCCGACATAGTAGTTACTCCTTTCAAAAGTGCTTACTTTCAAAATTAATGTGAAGAGTGATCCTCTTCTTCTTTTTCATCATCTTCATCTGAAGAATCGTGGTTGTGTTCAGGAGCTGGTGAGAACTCTAAATGAGTACCTGTATAAGTTGACTTACCAAGATGACCTGGCTCCAATAATTCTTCAAACTTTTCTTCTGTTAGAGGTGCAGCTGTTTCATGAACTTCTGTTACCCACTCGTCAAATTCTGCTTGCGTTAAGGCCGTTACATCAAATATATTTTCTGCTGTACCACGACCTGAGAAGTTCGCGTTACGTCCCCAGAATTCGCCTGGGTTATCAGCAGCTAAATGTAAAGTTGTTACCATGTCTGCCATCGCGTATTTCTGACCACCAAGTTGTGGAATCCAGAAACTTGTAATTGGACCGTAAGAATAAAGTTTAAATTCAATTGCTCGTCCAGCAGGAATGTATAAGTAGTTTACTGTTTCAATTCCTTGCTCTGGGTAGCTGAAATGCCATTTCCAGTTGGATGATGAAGCATAAATTACTAATGGCTCCTGATCTTCGTATGCTTGAGGAACATTTTCTACAATATAGTTACTCTTTACAGATACGAACGATAAGAAAATAACGATAATTACAGGAATACCAATCATAATTGACTCTACAAGCCAGTGACCGTGAATGTGCGGTGGCTCATAATCTGGACTTTGTTTTGAAGCGCGGTACTTAACTAACATAAACACCATAATTGCTAATACTGCTAGAACAATCCCTGACATTAGATAAATTAATAACATTGTGTCGTCGGCTTGTCTTTGAGCTTGAGGACCTTTAGGATCAAGTACTGCTAACTTGTCGTTACAGCCTGCTAATAAAATAGCTCCTAGTCCCATGAAAGAGATTAATGTTCCCTTCATATTTACTTTCATAGTTGGACTCCTTTCCAATTAAATAAAGCTTGTTAGATCTTGCTTAAGCGCTTTCATCTGAGAGCGAAAATAAAATAGTGAAAATAGTGCAATTCAATTGAATAAATTCACTTACAACTTTTAACACTATGCATATAGTGTTAAATATAATGGATAATCCCCCAATCCATCATTACCAAGTAGGAAATTTAGATTGAAGTCCATAATTAACAGTTTGCACAATTTTTTCGAAAGCATTATTTTATTTTTTCGTGCGGCAACTTCAAGCGCTTGTCTAACCTACTTAGATTTTAGTTAAACAACAAATAAGTGTCAAAACATCAAATTGGAAAAAACCCTTAATTCTTACTATTTTCGCGCTTTTATTTATTGGTATTTTAAAATAATAACGAAAAATACAGTAAAACCGCGCAATTGCGAGCGAATAAACAGCTCGATTTCAAAAATGACATTTCTATGAACATAATGAAGTAATTCTTTTGGGACTAATCAGAAAAATACATTTGCCCTATTTCACTGGATTTATTTACATAATAATGCCTTTAAATGCCAAAAACACAAGGGTTTCATAGGTGAATGAAGTGACCCCTAAAAGTTAGACACGGTTATTTCATCTAGGCAGCTTGGGTGAACTGAGTTCGGTATTGCACCGGACTCAGTTTTAATTTTGCCTTGATTCGTTTCGTGTTGTAATATTTCATGTATTTTTCTAGTTCTACTTTAAAATGCTCGACACTTTTGAATTCCTTTAAGTAAAGGAATTCAGATTTCATAATCCCAAAGAAATTCTCCATCACTGCGTTATCATGACAATTCCCTTTACGTGACATGCTTTGCACAACGCCTTTTGCTTTTAGGGCATGGCGATATTGTTTCATTTGATAATGCCAACCTTGATCGGAATGCATCAATAGCTGGTGTTCCTTTGGTAATCTTTCTAAAGCTTTCTCTAACATCTCTGAAACCAATGAATACGTTGGTCTTGAGCCAATCGTATATGTAATAATTTCTCCGTTAAACAAGTCTAAAACAGGCGATAAATACAGCTTCTCACCAAACAATTTAAACTCTGTAATATCCGTTACCCATTTCTCATTAGGGGCGTCGGCTTTAAAGTTGCGATCCAGAATATTATCCGCAATTTTACCAACTGTGCCTTTATACGATTTATATTTTTTCATGCGAACGATGCACTTCAAACCTAGAACCTTCATGATGCGTTGAACCTTCTTATGATTCACTTTTTGCCCACGATTCGCGAGCTCGTCCCGAATGCGACGGTAGCCGTAACGACCCTCATGTTCGTCATAAATCGCTTGAATTTCAGCCTTTAAATCAGCGTCTGGGTCTGGTCGATTCATCTTCTTCACTAAATTGTAGTATGTGCTACGTTTGATTCCTGCGAATACCACAAGCGCCTTCACCGAGTATTTATGCCTTAATTCATAGATGACCTTTACTTTGTCTTCTTTGGTGATTTTTTCTTGGCTTGAACTAAGGCGTTCAACTTTTTTAAATACTCGTTTTCCATACGTAGACGATTGATTTCCGCTTGAAGCGCTTCAGGTGAGCCTTCTACTGGTGCTATTTTTGATTGTTTGTTCGTTTCTTTTTTCATGGATGGACGCCCCTTTTTCTTTGATTGAAGGGCATCGAATCCTTTTGTTTCAAACTGTTTTCGCCATTGAAGTATGGTTGATGGTGCTGCTATACCAAAGATAGCCGCTGTTTCATTTAAGGACGTACCGTATTCAATCATGTAATTTAGTACGTCTAGTTTAAACTGCGCCGAGTAATTTGTATATCGTTTTATAAAGGCTTCTGCTCCGTTATATTTATATTGTTTCGTCCATTTTATAATTGCCGCATGGTCTGTTCCTATCGATCGGGCGATTTCGATAGAACTCTCTTTCCCCTCTAGGTATCGTAAAACGGCTTTCAGTTTGTCCTCTGCTGAATATTTCGCCATATAAAAACTGCACCTCCAATTGTTAGATGTGTCTAACAATTGGGGTGCAGTTCAGAAATACTATGAACCCCTGTGTTTTTTATTGTATTATTTAACAAATGCATATAATAAAATTCCAGTAGCTACTGCTACGTTCAATGATTCTGCACCACCTAGAATCGGAATAATAACATTTTGGTCTGTCTTTGCCAAAATTTGCGGATTTATACCGCTGCCTTCATTCCCTACTATTAGTGCAAATGCATCACTTTTTTCAATATCTCTATAGGATATTGATTCTTCCAATGAAGTACCGTATACACGAACTCCATCTGCTTGTAAATTTTCAATCCATTCCATTAAATCTCCTCGGATAACAGGAATATGAAAATGTGAACCCTGTGCAGAACGCAATGATTTCGGATTAAATGGATCGACACAACCTTTTCCCAAAATGACAGCATCTATTCCTGCTGCATCAGCAGTGCGGATCATTGTCCCGATATTGCCTGGATCTTGAACGGCATCGACTAAGAGAACTTTACGCCAATCATATTGTTCATCCTCTGAAATTGAGCGCTGTTTACAATGTGCAAATACACCTTGTGATTTTTCTGTTTCTGCAATTTCCTTTGCAACTGCTTCGTTAACGTATACTATTGTCACATCATCAATTGCCCATAATAAAGGTAAATCAACGCCTTCTCGAACAATAATTTGAACAATTTGCTCTTTGTGCTTTAAAGCTTCCTCTACTAAATGGAAGCCTTCTACTATATATTCTTCTGTTTTCTCCCGCTCTTTACGCTGAGTAACAAGCTTCTTCCAATGCTTCACTAGACTGTTTTGTGTAGATTCTATTCTTTTCATAATTTCCCGTCCTTTTTCAGTACTCGAAGTTACATTCTATCATAAATTTTTCGTAATCTATACCGCAATGCAATGTATAAAGTTGATAAATTGGTACAAAGTATGGGAAAAGGAGGTTTCATATTTATATGGATTTTCAAATTCGGCAAGCTATCACTGCAAACGTAATGGGTTCAGATGCAGCAGAATTTCAGGATATTGTTAATGATGCAATTGCACGAGGTGAGGAACATTTGTTACCTGGACTCGGAGTATTTTTAGAAACATGGTGGAAAAGCGCAAATGAAAATGAGCGCAATGAATTCACCCAAAAATTGGCCCAACAATTTGTTAATTAAAATTAGTATGACCCATTATTAGTATATACAGTGATTTTTAAATAAAAAACAAAAAGCAATCTGGCGTCTCCCAGATTGCTTTTACTATGTAGCGATGAAGCATTCCATCTTGAATACAAACATCACTTGTAATCCTGCTATAAATCGTCACAGCGTCTCCCGTTGTTATTCATATTGGACTACTACATAATTTGCTCGCCCTACCTGCTTGCAAATCTGTACGAAAGCAGATGTGCCTGCAACCCGCAGGACACCATCTCCTAGATCTTTATGCTAATAAAGATACTAAAACTGCTTTTTGAGCATGCAAACGATTTTCCGCCTGCTCAAATATATAGGAATTTGGTCCATCAATAACTGATGTCGCAACTTCTTCCTCACGATGTGCCGGTAAACAATGCAAGAACATATAATCTGGCTTAGCATGCGCAACGAGTGCGTCATTAATTTGATAACCAGTAAAATCTTTTAATCGTTTTTCCGTTTCTTCTTCTTGCCCCATCGAAGTCCATACATCAGTGTATATGGCATCTGCATTAGTTACAGCTTCTACTGGGTCATGCGTTACAAATACTGTCCCACCATTTTGGGAAGCAATGTATTGCACTTTTTCAATAATATTCTCATTACATTCATATCCTACAGGAGTAGCAACGGATACATGCATTCCTACATGTGCAGCAGCAACGATAAGTGCATGCGCCACATTATTGCCATCCCCAATGTATGCTATTTTCAATCCTTTTAGTTCACCTTTATTTTCGGCGATTGTTTCAAGGTCCGCCAATGCTTGGCAAGGATGATCGATATCTGTTAAACCGTTAATAACTGGCACAGTAGCATACTCGGCTAACTCTTCAACCATTGCATGGGAATTAGCGCGAATCATAATACCATCCAAATAGCCGGACAAAACTTTTCCAGTATCTGATATTGGCTCTCCGCGTCCAATTTGCATATCCCGGGCATTCATATACATCCCATAGCCACCTAATTGTTGCATACCAACTTCGAAGGATACACGAGTACGAGTTGAGCTTTTTTCAAAAATCATACCGAGCGTCTTACCTTCCAGTAGACGTGGACATTTTCCCGCTTTAGTGATTATTTTTAGTTGTGTAGCGAGTTCAAGCAATTGCTTTACTTCCTCACTTGTATAGTCAAGTAGCGTTAATAAGTCTTTTCCCTTCAGACTTTCAACAGGCTTTAATTGAACCTCTTCCAATAATTTCATATAACACACCTCTGTAAGCTTTATATTGATTTTCATTATACATATGCATAAATATAAAATCAAGCGAATTAATATAAATTTTTATAATTAATTAAATTATTCAATAATTATACATATTCAGTAGTTAGACAGTTATGATAAAAAAATTACTTGAACGACAATTTTTAGTTCACAGATAGAAAATTATTAATTTACCATTGAATTCCCATTCACTTTTAAGCATAATATTTTAAAGAACTGTTTTTTGTGAAAATTCACTTAAAACAAAATAAGGAGGAATCATTATGCCAAATGCTACACATACAGTTGATTTACCAATATCTAATCAAGTTACATGGGACTTTTTAAAGGATTATAATAATTGGGCACCATTAATGCCCGGTTATATAGCCCATGAAGTACAAAATGAATCACAGTTTACGTGGATTTATTTAGCGGATTTAGGCTTTACGAAAAAGACGATTAAGTTACAGGTTGATATGAAAGAATTTACTGAGCTGTCTGAAGTAAACTTCGACTTAAAAGGGCTTTCTGATAACTTTGAAGGCAGTGGCTACTTTAAGATTTCTGAAAACAGTAATGATTCTGTGCAAGTGACTGGCAGTTTAGATTTATCTGCAGGTGGATTTATGGGCATAATGATTAATTCTGTATTAGAAACCTTCGTACCCCAAGCAACTAAAGATTTAATCAATTCCATTGAAACAAAACTCACGGAGTTGCATAGTGTAAAGTAACTGTAAAGTGAGTTCAAAAGAAAAACATTAATTTTTCCTTTCGGAGAAATTAATGTTTTTTTACTTTTGCTTCAATTACTACGTGTTAGGGTAATACATTAAAAATTTAATTTCCTCATCAAATTCACTGTATATAATAACACATAGATTATTTATAAATACTGTCTTTACAGTGAGTTTCATCTTCTGGTAACTACTGCAATCACTCATGTTTTCATAAATTCCTTCTCCTGCACATTTTGAGTGACCTCTTTCCTCGTCCAAATCTCAGAAAATGCTGTTCCTTCTTTTACTTTTTGTTTTCATCTTTATGCAAAATCCAGCCATGCACCTTTCTCGCGAATTATATAGATTAACGTATCATCTTTATGTGACCAATCTATTAGAGATATATAAGGTTACCTATTTAAATCTTTTAGAACGGCAACATTAGATAACCGCCCTTTAATTAATTCAATTGCCCAAATTTCTTTCGGCTAAAAAATGTTATTTCTATATCATTTAAATTACCACCTCACGAGTAAACATAGTCTATTTTTAATGTTTTTATTTTTAAGAATATCCAATAAATAATACAAAATACCTAATAAATTTTTATTTTATTACTATATTTATATAAAAACTAAAAAAATGATTCAATATAAATGGTTATTTTATAATGTCTACGGGTAAATATAACATAGAAATTTATTAGGTAAAGTAACCTTTGATTTTTATATCAAATTATTAATAGTTATGATATTCTGATGATTCTAAAAATTAAGAACTAAGGAGATTTTATGAGGAATAATAAAAAAGTTAATAAACTGAAGAAAATATTCACTAAAAAGGATAGCATACCTAACACTAGTTTTAACCAGAACCATAGTATAAATGATCTCCTAAATTATTATTCGTCTCTTGCCATTTATCATCCCGACTTAATTGTTATATTTTCAAGAGATGCCGATATTGTTACTTTAGATAGTAAAAAAGCTTCTTCTTTATTTGGAATAACGATCAATCATAAAAATAAGCTTAAAGATTTTTTATCTGAACAAAACTACGATCTTTTATCCTCTATTTTCCTCAAAACTCTGAATGGAAAATCGGAAAAGTGCAGTATTGAGGTGAAAAATAAAAAAGATAAGAGCATGTTTCTTGCTCTTACCTTTATACCCATTATTAATAAAGAAGAAGTTGAAGGTGTTTATTTAATTGTTACTAACATTACCGATAAAGTCCGATTAAAGCAGCAATTAACATTAAATGAAAAACATTTGAATTATGCACAGCAAATTGCAACAGTCGGTAGTTGGGAATATCAAATTAATGAGGACAAACTATTTTGCTCAGAAAATTTTTACAACATTTTCGGACTAGAGCCTGACAATTATATAAGTATGGAAAATCCATTTAAATTAGTTCATCCACACGATAAAGAAGATGCATATGAAAAAGTTAGAGATGCTATGATTTATGGCAAAAACTATACAAATCAGTTCCGTATTGTACATGGCAAAACATTAGAGTTAATGTATATAAAAGTTCAAGCAGAAGTTTTTTATGAAGATCGTAAACCTTCTAAAATCATCGGTGTAATTAAAGATGTAACCTATGAAACACAACTCGAAAATCAATTAGTTGACCAAAATGAAAATTATAGAAATATTTATAACAATTTATCCTCCGGGATATGGATGCGTGAAACAATAGGTGGGAAATTTTTGTTTGTTTCGAAAGGATTGGAGAAAATTTTGGATATTCCAGTTTCAGAATTGTATATCAATCCAAAATCTTGGTATGACATGATTCATCCAAATTCCATACCTAAAATAGAAAGGTGTATGAAGAAGCTAGAAGTAGGAGAAGGCTTTAAAACTATTTATCAATTTCAAAGTAATAACGGGAAAATAAAATGGTTGCTAGAAGAAGTTGTTCCTAAGATAGATGAACACGGACAAGTCACTAATATATTTGGCTTAGTTACTGATGTTACAAATGAAATGGAAATTAAAGAAAAGTTAATTTATTTAGCAAATTTTGATGATCTCACTGGTCTCCCCTATCAAAAAAGTCTTTTCCAACAAATGGATCTCATTTGTAAAGATGATACACCGTTCGCTATTTTCTCATTAGACCTAGACCGGTTTAATATCATTAATGACTCACTAGGCTATTCGATTGGCGATGAAGCATTAAAATTTATTGCTAACCGGTTTGTAGAATTGACTCCAAAAGATGGTTATTTAGCTCGTTTAAGTAGTAACGATTTTATTATGATTTATAAAAATTTCCATGATAAAGAAGACGTATATAACCTTGCAAGAACAATTATAAAAAGAATTAGCGAGCCATTTATAATTCAAGACTACGAATTATACGTCTCTACTAGTATCGGCATCACCTTTTTTCCTGAGGAAGGACGAGAAAAGCATATTTTATTGGAAAATGCCCATACAGCTCTCTATCAGGCAAAACGGGAAGGAAAGAATAAATATCAACTCTCTTCCCACCTAGCTGATATTTCATCATATAAAAAATATGTTTTAGACCGAGATATGCGAAAAGCGATTTCAAATCAGGAATTTGAATTATACTTCCAACCTCAAGTTGATTCAAAGCAAGAGTTTATTTGTGGTGCTGAAGCATTGATTCGCTGGAATCATAAAGAGTGGGGAATGATTTCTCCAGGTGAGTTTATCCCGCTTGCAGAAGAAAATCATATGATTAATCCCATCACAGATTGGGTTATTCAAAAAGTGTGTTCTCATCTTTATGAATGGAAAGCAAAAGGTTTACCGATAAAACCTATTGCAATTAATATACCACCAGCACGGTTTCTGAAAACGGACTTATTGCAATTTGTTAAAGAACAAATCGAACAATATCAAATAGATCCTTCTTTTCTTGAGTTTGAAATAACCGAAAGTACGATATTAAATAATGAAATAGGAATCTATTCTATAATTCAAAGTTTAAAAGAACTGGGTATACGTTTTGCAGTAGATGATTATGGTACAGGTTATGCTTCATTAGCATCTATACGTCAATTTAAACCTGACACATTAAAAATCGATAAATTATTTATTCAAAATATTACACATGAAAATGGTGTTGATAGGGGGATTATCTCTGCTACTTTACATTTGAGTAAACTGTTAGATATGAAGGTAGTCGCAGAAGGTGTCGAAGAATTTGATCAACTTAGTTTTCTCAAACAATTAGAATGTGACGTTATACAAGGATACCTTTTTTCTAAACCTGTTCAAATTAATGAATTCGAAAAACTTTTAACAATTGGTTATTTAAAGCCTAAAAAAACTAATCGAAAGCCACTTATTAATGAACGAAGACGTTTTTTCCGATTCGAATTTTCAGTTCCGCTACTGGGGCAAATGACTATCGGTGAAGTGAACGGAAATAAAGTTCAATTAGGTAATACTCCTATTATTATTGATAATATCAGCTTGGGTGGCCTAAAAATACACTCTAATTTAAAATTGCCAATCAACACTAATATGAAATTTCATATCAGATTTACTCTTTTATATGAAGAATTTGAATTAAGCGGAGATTTGAAGTGGGTGAATGAAGAGGATAACGGTTTGTTTTCTTACGGAGTAGCTACTACCTTAAACCGCTTAGCAGAAGATCGATTAGCATCTGTTATAAACAAGTTAAGTACTTTACGTAGAAACAATGAAAAAATTCCAGGTACAGAATTTGTCTATGAAGATGTCCAGACTTATTTTAGAAAAGAATAATATTAAATTGGTGCTAATAAGTTAGGAGATGTTATATTTTGAATAATTTCTTTAAGGAAGTTCTAATGGACGGTATCACTGATATGATTTTTGTTCTTGAAGTCGTTAATAATGATGATTTTCAGTTTCAGTTTATTAATAAAGCCGCGAAGGAACGTGTTGGTCTAACAAAAGATATTATTGGTTTAAGTCTTAAGGAAGTTGAGAAGCGATTAGATAAAGCAGATTTTTTATGTAAACAACTTAGAAAAGTTGTTATAAGTCGGACAAGTTTTACGTATGAAGATACTTATGAAATTATCGAAGAACGACAAAAAAAGCACTATTTTGAAACGGTTTTAACACCGCTATTAAACAAACAAGGTTTAGTCGATCGAATTGTTGCAGTTGTACGAGATATTACAAAAGAAAAAGAAACTCTTTCTTCTGTGAAGGAAATGGCAAGTAATGCTATAGAAAACAATGAACGTTTCCATTCATTATTTTTTCATAATACAGATGGCATTTTTATTCTAAATAATATGGGTTATATTACAGATGGAAATGAGGCAAGCGAGAAAATTACTGGCTATAAAATTGAAGAAGTAGTCGGGAAATCCTTTAATATGCTAGTACAATTACAAGACATAGAATTAAACAGAATTATTGATGATGCAATTAAAGGAACAACTAAAAGCTACAACATAATTATTAAAAATAAAAGTGGTGACTATGTAAATATCCTTTATAAAATTGTACCGCTTATCGTGGAAGGTGTCGTCATTGGACTTTACGGAATCTTAAAAGATGTAACAGACTTGATGAAAAATATTGAAAAGTTAGAGGAAAGTGAAAATCGATTTCGAATTATTGCAGAAAACGCCAATGATTTAATAACACTCGTTAATAAGGATGGTGAAATTATTTATGTCTCCCCTTCCTATCAAAATGTATTAGGCTATCAAAGTAACGAATTTCTCGGGAAAGATTTTGTACATAATATTCATCCTACTGATCAGGAACGCATAAAAGATGTAGCTAAGAAATCAATACAATCAGGGGAAGCCTTCACTATTGAATTCAAACAGAAAAATGCGAATGAAGAAATGCTCTGGTGCGAATCCATTGGGAAACCAGTTTTTAATCATAAAAATGAGTTGCAGCATTTAGTCATACTTACAAGAGATATTACTTTAAGGAAAGAGTACGAATCTAAACTTAAACATTTTGCTTATCACGATGCTTTAACGGAACTTCCGAATCGTCTTCTATTCAATAAACGATTTGCATCAGCTAAAAAACAGTTTTTAAACAAAAACAATGGTTTAGCAATAGTTATTTTAGACATAGATCATTTTAAAGTAATTAATGATACTTACGGCCATGATATAGGCGATGCAGTTATTAAGGAGTTTGGAGCTCGAATCCAACAATCTATTAGAAGTCATGATACTGTGGCAAGAATGGGTGGTGATGAATTTGTTATTCTTTTACCCAACATACAGAATATCGAAAATGCCGTTGAAATTGCGAAAAGAATTAAACATAAAATGCAGCAACCATGGAAAATCAAAGGACAAAAATTAACGGTTACTACAAGTATGGGGATTGCAATGGCGACTTTTTCTCAAAAAATCACTAAATCCGATTTAATTAAAAACGCAGATATTGCATTATACGAAGCTAAAAATAGTGGTAGGGATAATTATAAGTTATATATAAAATAAAAAAATTGGTGTATTCAGGAAAGGTTGAACCCTTCCTGAATACACCCTTTTACTACTCAAACGTAATTTTATTTACTGTCTCACGATCTAATCGCTTGATTACTTCTACGATTAGTTTTACGGCATTATCATAGTCATCACGATGTAAAATACCTGCATGCGAGTGAATATAGCGTGTAGCAACACCGATTGCTAATGATGGAACACCGTTTGCTGTAATATGAATACTGCCCGCATCCGTGCCTCCGCCTGCCATTGCCTCGAATTGATATGGAATGCCCGTTTCTTCTGCCACATCAAGTACAAATCCGCGTAATCCTGTATGAGAAACCATCGATGCATCAAATACAACAATTTGTGGACCTTCACCCATTTTTGAAGTAGATTCTTTTGACGTCACACCTGGCGTATCTCCAGCAACACCTACATCTACTGAAAAACCGATATCTGGCTGTACTTTAAATGTTGATGTTTTTGCACCGCGCAAGCCGATTTCTTCTTGTACATTCCCTACACCGTATACGATGTTTGGATGATTTTCGTCTTTTAATGCTTTTAAAACATCGATTGCAATGGCACAGCCAATACGGTTGTCCCATGCTTTAGCCAAAAGATGCTTTTCATTTTTCATGACATGGAATTCAAAGTACGGCGTAATCATATCCCCTGGACGTACTCCCCACTCCATCGCTTCTTCTTTGGAAGTAGCACCGATATCTACGAACATCGATTTAATATCCACTACTTTGTTGCGGACATCTGCCGGTAAAATATGTGGTGGTTTTGAACCGATAACCCCAATAATTTCTTCCCCTTTACGTGTTGTAATTGTAACACGTTGAGCAAGCATAACTTGACTCCACCAGCCGCCCACTGTTTGGAAAAATACAAAACCTTTGTCATCAATGCGAGTTACCATAAAGCCAACTTCATCTAAGTGGCCAGCAACCATAATTTTTGGACCATTTTCATCGCCCACTTTTTTTGCAATTAAGCTACCTAAGTTATCAGTTTCTATCTCATCTGCAAATGGCTCAATATACTTTTTCATTACTTCACGTGGAGCGCGTTCGTTTCCTGGAATTCCGTTTGCATCTGTTAAATCTTTAAACATTTGTAATGTAGCATCTAGCTTTGTCATGTGGATATCCCCCTAATAGTTACTCTTACCTATTATAGCGCCAATATTTCGAAATGTGAAATAGTTTATTGCTGACTAATTAAAACTGTTTTAATAGCCATTACGTTGACGTTCATAGTTTTTTTCATTTTTTAGTTTATATGCCTCTATAATATCCTCTACCGTGAAACCTAAATTGTAGGCAATTAAGCTATACTGCGTCCAAATGTCTTTATAGTTTTCCTCTGTTTGGTGCTGCAGGAAGGTAAGAACCGTTTGTGTTGCGGTAATAAAGCACTTTGTTAAATCCGCTTTCTCCATTACAACGGGCCATTCATCCAGTTTAAAATCACGCATATACCCAAGTGATAGCATGAAATGAATTGAATCTACAAACTCCTCCAAAATAACATTTCGCTCCGACGGACCTTTTGTAGACCAAAATTTAAAACAGCGCGTCTCATTTGCCAACTCTCCAAGCTCAACCAATAGCGCGAGTCCTTTTTCATCAAAAACGTCATGTTGTATATTTTGTGTTTCTTCAATATACCGGTCAAGTTGCTTCTGCATTTCAAATAATTGACTAAATTCCATAATAAAATCCCTCTTTTGCTAAAAATATTGAAACTTTTTCTACTACTTAATCGTATAGCAGAGAAACACCGCTAGCAAGGAGGAAGTTTTATGGCTATATTAATACGGTTTGCCATTATCCTTCTCATCATTTACATATTTTACAAAGGGGTACGCTATTTAACTGACCCGAAGCGTAAATTAGATGAGGCCTATGAAAATGGACACTATTATTTTTATGATGATGTAAAGAACATTCGGAAAAACTTTTTCATTACGTATAAAGGAGCATTATTTGAAGGTGAAAAATATTTAGGTACGACTGAAAATGCATTTGATGTCGTCAGCATTTTCGTCTTCGTCCATGATTCGATGAAACTTCAAGGCTTCACGAAAGAGGATTTTTTATATTTAGAAAAAGAAATTTTAATGAATTATCCTAACGCGAAAATTAACTGGAAAAACCCAATTGAACAATTAATGCAAGATTGAATACTTTGAACGAATCAGGGTGCTACATTAAACTGTAGCACCCATTTTTTATCGATTATGTCCGTAATGACCTTCATTTGCAATTGCACCTATTGTACTTACCCAGCGGTTTGTATAATTGAAGAAGCCTACTGTAAATGCCGCTTCTAAAACTTCATGATCATTAAATCCAGCTTCACGCAATAAATCTACTTCTTTTGTAGTAATTTCATTCGGATAACGTGTAGTACGGTATGCATAATCACATAAAGCTCGCTGTTTATCCGTCAGCTTTGTAGAACGATAATTATATGTAAGCTGGTCTACCCAACCTGGATTTTTAGTCAGCCCACGCAATATATCGCTATGCGTTGTTAAGCAGTAGCTACAATTGTTTGTTGAAGACACAACAAGTCCAATCATTTCTTTATCTGCTGTTGATAAATAGCATGTTTCTTCATTAAACAAGGAATATTTAAAATCTAAAAATCCTTTATATTGCGCAGCGTTTAAAGGAAGTACTTTAAATAAGTTATTCACGAAGCCATTTTGCTCTAATTGCTTTTCTACATGACCATCGAAAATTTCCTGTAGCTCCAGTGGAATTTCCTTTTCATTAGGCACTTGTAAATGCGACAGCTGTTCATTGTATTTGCTCATTCATTTATTCCCCATCTACCATAATTACAAATACTGGTGACTGTATGAAATTTGTTGAGACTATCATAAAAAAACCCCCTTAAAATAGTTTTCTGAATATATTATAAATTACAGCTATTTATAATACAAACCAATTATGTAGGAATAATGAGAAACAATAAATGCCCCAAAACAAAAAACACAATAAGGAAAATATTTCCTTATTGTGTTTCATTAAATACTACTATATAGCTGTACTAGTAGAAAAATATGTACTGCAGCCATTAATGGAAAGCCGAATGCGAATGTATTATGCTTTGTTTTGTGCCGGAATAAATACATTCCTAACACACCACCGCATGCTCCACCTAATAATCCAAGTGTCAGCAATGTTTTTTCTGAAATGCGCCATTCCTGTTTCTTTGCACGTTCTTTATCAATATACATATAGATGCACAAAATGAGTGAAACGACTACTATATATGAAAGTGCTGCCAATGCCATAAACATGTTCCTCCTCAATTTGAAAAAAGACTGATAAGGAAAGTTCCCTACCAGTCTAATTATAAAAGTAATTGCTAATTATCTTGCACCTATCGCTTACGCTTTCGGTGCAGAAATAATTTTTGACAAGGTCAAAAATTATTTAGCTACTGCTTTTTTAGCTGCGTCAGCTAATTGAGTGAATGCTGCGCTATCAGTTACAGCTAAGTCAGCTAACATTTTACGGTTAACTTCGATACCTGCTACTTTTAAGCCGTGCATTAAACGAGAGTAAGATAAACCGTTCATGCGAGCAGCTGCATTGATACGAGTGATCCATAATTTACGGAAATTACGTTTCTTTTGACGACGGTCACGGTATGCATATTGACCTGATTTCATTACTGCTTGGTTAGCTACTTTGTATAATGTATGTTTTGAACCGTAGTAACCTTTAGCTAATTTTAAAACTTTTTTGCGACGAGCGCGTGTTACTGTTCCGCCTTTAACGCGTGGCATAGTAATTACCTCCTGCTAATTCTTTCGAATGTAGTTGTTTTTTAGTTTTTTTAATAATCTTTAAAACGGTCAAAGATTACTTCATGTAAGTTAATAATGTACGGATACGTTTGAAATCGCCTGAAGATGCAACTTTCGCTTTACGTAAGTGACGTTTTGCTTTAGTTGATTTGTTAGCGAATAAGTGAGAGCCATAAGCACGGTCAAATTTTAATTTACCAGTACCTGTTTTTTTGAAACGTTTCGCAGCTCCACGGTGAGTTTTCATTTTTGGCATGTCGATTTCCTCCTAAACTTGTTTATACATAAGTAAGTATTATTTCTCATTCTTTGGTTGAAGAACTAAGAACATGCTGCGGCCTTCCATCTTCGGTTTTTGTTCAACCGTAGATACTTCAGCACACGCTTCAGCAAAGCGATCTAACACACGTTGACCGATTTCTTTGTGTGTAATTGCACGACCTTTAAAGCGAATTGATGCTTTAACTTTGTCACCTTTTTCAAGGAACTTAATCGCATTACGTAATTTCGTTTGAAAATCATGTTCATCGATTGTTGGGCTCAAGCGAACCTCTTTCATAACGATTACTTTAGAATTTTTACGAATTTCACGGTCTTTCTTTTGCTGATCAAACTTAAATTTACCATAGTCCATAACACGAGCGACTGGTGGTTTGGCTTGAGGGGCTACAAGGACAAGATCCAAGTTAGCACGAGCAGCAATCTCCATCGCTTCTGTACGCGTTTTTAGACCTAGTTGATCACCGTTGTGGTCGATTAGACGAAGTTCGCGTGCGCGAATGCCTTCGTTTACATACATGTCTTTGCTAATATTAATCCACCTCCAAATGTTTGTCGGAATACATGAGTTGGTGTAAAGTATAACCCGGTCGAACGGTACACCTCTGCGTTATGTCCATATGTACTTTTCGTTTTATTCAAACAAAAAGGACGGACATTTGAGATGTCCGCCCGCTATATGTGCATACGCAGTCCTGCGCAAAACAATTCAACGTGTCCAATACCTGCTCGTAACTTATAAAAGCACTTAATCAGGTGAGAAGCGGGCAGCCTCTACTTGCAAACTTTTGTATTCATAACTTAAACAATCTTAGCATGCTTTAAAAATAACGTCAAGCTTTTTAATACGCTTTATAATATAATCTTTTAAGTTTATAAATTTTTTTAATTTTTAGTGTTTTGTTTTTTTTCTCCGTGGTATCTAGTTAGAGATTCAAAATTTACCGATAGGAGGAATCTATATAATGTTTAGACATCAAAAGGAATTACAATTTGAGGTAAAAGTTGAAAGACCCGATCCTGTACTAGCACGTCAGATTCAGGAAGTGCTCGGTGGTCAGTTTGGGGAAATGAGTGTTATGATGCAGTATTTATTCCAAGGATGGAACTGTCGTGGTGAAGAAAAATATAAAGATTTATTAATGGATATTGGTACAGAGGAAATCGGCCATGTTGAAATGCTTTGTTCTTTGATTAGTCAATTACTGGACGGGGCAACACCCGAGGATCAGCAAAAAGTTGCACAGGACCCGATGATGGATGCAATTATGGGTGGAATTAACCCACAGCACTTAATTGTCAGCGGATTAGGCGCTACACCAAAGGATTCAAACGGCGTACCATGGAATGCTGGATACATCATTGCAAGCGGAAACTTACTTGCTGATTTCCGTGCAAACTTAAATGCTGAATCGCAAGGTCGACTCCAAGTAGCAAGATTGTATCATATGACGAAAGATGAGGGAGTCCGTACTGTATTTAGAAAAATGCTGGCACGTGACCGTTACCATCAATACCAATGGATGGCTGCTATTAAAGAGTTGGAAGAAAAGAATGGCGTGGTCGTACCTGCTTCATTCAGACCCGAAGGCGAATTGGAAGCACAGCCACATGCATATGAGCTATGGAATTTATCTGAAGGCACTGAATCTAAAAACGGTCCTTGGGCTCAAGGTAAATCACCAGATGGGACAGGAGATTTCGTCTATTTAGATAACCCTGCACCAATGGGGAAAATCCCTAACCCGGTTGTTCCACCGACATCATTGCATCATGACATTGATTTTGAGAAAAAATTATAATCCACTTTGAAAAATCGACTGTGTCTAATGATAATCTCTAGGCACAAAAATAAAGCAGTTCAAATTTACTCAGGTAAAATTTGAACTGCTTTTATTATGGAGACAGCCTTTGTTCCAAGCTCCAATTTGCTATCTTATTTTTTTATTTCTTCAGTAATATCTGCAAGGAATTGCTCAAAGCTAATAGTCTCAGAATCCTTCGAACCGTAGCGGCGAATGTTTACTGCACTATCTTCTACTTCCTTATCTCCAAGTACGAGCATATAAGGAATCTTCTTCATTTGAGATTCACGGATTTTGTAGCCTAATTTCTCTTCTCGATCATCCATTTCAACACGTACGCCAGCAGCAGCTAGTTTTTCTTGAACTTCACGGGCGTAGTCATAATGTACACTGTTTGATACAGGAATAATTGTTGCCTGAACTGGTGCTAACCAAGTTGGGAATGCCCCTTTGTACTCTTCAATTAAGAATGCTACAAAACGTTCCATTGTCGATACAACACCACGGTGAATAACTACTGGACGTTGTGGCTGACCGTCTTCACCAATGTAAGAAAGGTCGAAGCGTTGTGGCAATAAGAAGTCAAGTTGTGCAGTTGATAAAGTTTCCTCTTTACCAATTGCTGTTTTTACTTGAACGTCTAATTTCGGACCATAGAAGGCTGCTTCATCTTCTGCGATGAAGTAATCATAACCTAGCTCATCCATTGCCTCTTTTAACATTGCTTGTGCAGTTTCCCACATTTGATCGTCATCAAAATACTTCTCTGTGTTGTTCGGATCCCGGTATGAAAGACGGAATGAGAAATCTTTCAATTCGAAGTCTTTGTATACTTCAAGGATTAATTCAACTACTTTTTTAAATTCAGCTTTAATTTGATCCGGGCGTACGAAAATGTGCGCATCGTTTAAAGTCATTCCGCGTACACGTTGTAAACCAGATACGGCACCTGACATTTCGTAACGGTGCATTGTACCAAGTTCCGCGATACGGATTGGTAAGTGACGGTAAGAGTGCAGACCGTTTTTGAATACCATCATATGGTGAGGACAGTTCATCGGACGTAAAACAAGTGTTTCATTGTCCATCTCCATTGGCGGGAACATGCCGTCTTGATAGTGCTCCCAGTGTCCTGATGTTTCATATAACTTTTTCGAGCCAAGCACTGGTGTATATACGTGCTTGTAGCCTAAAGATAATTCTTTGTCTACGATGTAGCGTTCAATAGTTCTGCGGATTGTCGCACCGTTTGGTAACCAAAGCGGTAAACCTTGACCAACTGTTTGGCTAGTCATGAATAAATCCAATTCTTTACCGATTTTACGGTGATCACGTTCTTTTGCCTCTTCAAGCATTTGAAGGTGATGTTTCAGCTCGTCTTTTGTGAAGAATGCAGTACCGTAAATACGTTGTAACATTTTGTTGTCTGAGTTACCGCGCCAGTAAGCACCAGCTAATGATAATAGTTTGAACTCTTTTAATTTGCCTGTAGATGGTACGTGTACACCACGGCAAAGGTCAAAGAAATCACCTTGGTAGTAGATTGATACTTGATCATCTGCAGGAATTGCTTCAAGTAATTCTAATTTATACTCGTCGCCAACTTCTTCGTAAATTTTTTGTGCTTCATCACGAGAAACATTTTTGCGCTCGATTTCGATGTTTTCAGAAATGATTTTTTTCATTTCTTTTTCGATTGCTGGTAAATCTTCAGCAGTAATCGGAGTTGGTGAATCGATATCATAGTAGAAGCCAGAATCAATTACTGGACCAATACCTAATTTTGCATCTGGGTACAGACGTTTTACTGCTTGCGCTGTTAAGTGAGCAGTTGAGTGACGAAGAATTTCTAACGCTTCATCTGATTTGTTAGTAATGATTTCGATTGCACCATCTTGTTCGATTCCTGTTTTTGCATCGATAAGTGTACCGTTGATTTTACCGGCTAATGTTGATTTTTTTAGACCTGGGCTAATAGAGCCTGCAACGTCTAATGTAGATGTTCCTTTGGCAAATTCCTTTACTGCGCCATCCGGAAAAGTTAATTTGATCACTTCTGACATGTTATTGTCCTCCTTATAAGGTTTTCATTTAATAGAGAGTAGCAAAGTGTCGTCATCCCAATCCGTTGATTTCCGTTTCGGGCGGACGCTTTCCGCGGGCGTGGCCTGAGCCTGTAGTCTCAGGCGTCACGCTTTTCCCGCTGGAGTCGCCGCCCTACACTACAATCAACTAATCTATAGCTATAAATTAATTTGCTCCCAATATTTTTTATCAGTCAAAATATTTGCATATTAAGGCAAAATAAAAAGCACCGTCCCTATAAAAGGGACGATGCTGTATGCTCGTGGTGCCACCCTTCTTCCTTCTTCGTCAATACGAATTAGAAGCTCTCGGTCAGTTAACGTACTGAGAAACGTTGACGGATTGGCCCCGTCACTGCTCAAAGGTAGTAAAGTGAAACGCTTGTGCTAGGAAGCTTGCAGCCGTGGCTCCCCTCTCTAAAAGCAGTTCGTTAAACTTGTTGTCCTTTTCAATGCATTTTTTGTTTAATTACGTACAAAGTATACGCTCGATTTATAACAATTGCAACTGGTAAAAAGTAAATTTTTCTGTTATTTTTTATTCTCGGCGATTGACTCCATCCATCGCAACCGGAATTGTCACAGCTTTAATTCGTTCCATAATACGAGCAGCCTTTACGACTTCGATATCACCACGTTGTGATTGCGCTAAATGATGCTCCAGCCCTTTATAATCAAAGTTCGATGTAATAAATGTTGGTAATTCTTCACTCATTCGATAATGTAAAATCGTCCCAAGTATTTCATCACGTGTCCATGCCGACATCGTCTCTGCACCGATATCATCCAACATTAATACAGGCGCCTTTTTGACATAGTCTATTTTTTCATTCAAAGTATTGTCGCTAATCGCATTTTTCATTTCTCGTAAAAACTCAGGAACAAATACGACAACTGTTCTTACCTTTAGTGTTGCAAGCTCATTTGCAATCGCTCCAAGTACAAAGGATTTTCCTACACCGAATTTACCGTACAAGTAAAATCCTTTTTTCGGTAATTCTCCCGTTCGCTTATAAGTCGCGACAAATTCAGCTGCTTGTTCTGCAATACTAAGTCGGGAATGATTGTCGATTGCCAAATCTTTTAATGTTGCCTTTAATACATCTTTTGGCATATGCATGCTCGAAATCATATTGGCTACATCACGTCGTTCATCTTCACGAAGCTTTTGCTCACAAGGAACATACGTAATATCAATGACATTATGCGTTATAAATAGTTTCGGAAGATAACCTTGCAATAAATTTGTACATTGTCCTGTATGTCCATTTCCGCAACATCCTGTTGACTGTGAAATAAATTCGTATAATTTAGGTAAACTAATTTCAACCATTTCTTTCGTCACTTGCTGTTCATGTTCACGTAAAAACTGCTGAACTTTCGGATGTTCGATCGTCTCTCTGCGCATCGCTTCAAAACGTTCTTTAAAAGAGGGCATTTTTTTCTTGATTTGATTTAATTGATTATTAATCGGTTCTATTGTTATTCACCTGCCCTATCAAGCTTTTGTAATATTTTTAGGCGCTCCTGCTCGAAATCCACTGTACTGTCTTTTTCTGGTTGCTGCTGCTCATTGCGCTTGTAAAACCAGTCAGGAACTTGTTCATCTCGTCCACTTTTACGATTGTACGAAGGCTTCTTTTGGGAAGTAGCCGGTTGTTTGACCACTGAACTTTCCTGTTTCCATTTCGTATATTTATCGCGTTCTTCACGAGCTAAATCCATCGCCTCTTTAGCCGTCTTCAATTGCTTACGATTCCAGTGATCTGCGATTTTTTCTACATAGCTTTTCGGTAATTTCATATCTGTCGATAACATGACATATTCGAGCAGTACATTAGCCACTCCTATAGGCATGCTATACTTTACAACTAAATCTTCTGCAAGTTGAATTGAGGAAGGAATTGGTTCTTTTCCATTATTGATGTCACGCAACACTTGAACAGGCGGTGTTGTTTCCAAATAATGCAGAAGTTCTTGTTCTTTCGTCAAGTTTTCCGCGTGTAAAGTATCATTACTTTTCCCCTCGAATACTTTTGTCATGACAGGGGCTTCTGTAGAAACGGTCAATTTATAATAATCTGCTGCACAACGTTTTAAACGATCTGTCGTTAGTTTATTTTGCTCGTCCAATGCTTGTATTACCACTTTTTGCATTTGCAATGGTGTGAGATGATACAAAAAGGCAAGCTTTGCAATTGTTTCCTTTGCTTTCACAGTTAATGCAGCACTCGGTATTAACTGCTCAGATAAGCCAGCCTGCAGTAGCTTAAAATCAAATTGCTCATAATAAAATGGATAATCAATTTGCTTCGGTGTCATTGTTTCCAACTCATCCTGAGGCAGATTTTGATTAATCGGACGGTACACATCCATAAATGTACGTGTAACCTCTTCATACTGTTCTTTATTTGGCTGAGTCAAAAAGCGCTGACGTAATTTTCGATAAGCTCCCTCGCCAATTTTACTAAATAAGAACATCGATAAAAGCGGATCTTTAAAAAAGCTCGGTGCATCGAGTGGTCTTACTAATTCATATATAAAATGACGTTCATTAGCAGTATCCTTTCGCCAAGTACGCATTAAACCAATCGCTTCCAATGCAATTCGCGCTTCAAAAATCTTTTTCAAAGGCATCGACAATACATGCATCAAATAATAATGATTATATTGCTGAGGTGTATGATTTTCAGCTTCCGCCCATAGCGTTAAAAATAAACTTATCGGCTCCGGTCCTGTTAGGGGCTGATAAAATAGCGTTAATAATTGACGTTCATTTGTAGATAATGCGTGAGGGAGCGTTATTTCAAAATGATCTGTTGGCTGTATTTCTTTAAAGTGAACCATTTTGTCCCCCTCCTAAAACTTATTTGTCACTTGACTGGCGTGTCATAATTTCTTTTAATTCCTCGATAAATACAGTAATATCCTTAAATTGTCGATAAACGGATGCAAATCGTACATATGCAACTTCATCAACTGTTGCAAGACGATCCATTACCATTTCACCCACTTCTTCCGAGCGTACTTCTGCATTGCCAAGTCGACGTAATTCCTTTTCAATTGATAATACTATCTCTTCCAATTGATCTAAAGCAACCGGTCGCTTCTCACATGCCCGTATTAGTCCTCGCAATACCTTTTCACGGCTGAATTCTTCACGCGAGCCACCCTTTTTCACAACAATTAAAGGTGTTTCTTCTATTTTTTCAAATGTCGTAAAACGGAAAGCACACGATTCACATTCACGACGTCTTCGAATTTCTTTATTATCATCAACAGGTCTTGAATCTACAACACGTGTACCGTTGTATTGACAAGCTGGACATCTCATATTTTATTTCTCCTAAATGTTAGTTTATCTATATTATAACAAAAACAACGCGCGTGAAATAGTTCTTCATGCGCGTCGAAATTTTCCAAAAGGAAAGTGATTCAATTATATAGTGCCCTATCGTTTCACACAATAGAAAATGCCTTTTGTAAAAATAAATATTCTACAAAAGGCAATAGTTTAGTTATATCCCGGCACTATACATGCCGAAAGAATCACTTACCGAATTTCGAATCAAGACTTTTCAATCTTTTTACTCGTAAAAAGAAATTAAATTATGCATTAACCGCTACTAATTCTTTGGCAATTTTATTTGCTAAGTCTACTACACGTGCAGAGTAACCCCATTCGTTATCATACCAAGCAATTACTTTTACTTTACGGTCACCTAAAACAATTGTTGTTAATCCATCAACTGTAGAAGAATATGTTGTTGTATTGTAGTCTGAAGATACTAATGGCTCCATTGAGAAGTTTAAAATACCGTTCATTTTGCCTTCAGCAGCTGCTTTAAATGCAGCATTTACTTCTTCTACTGTTACATCTTTTTCTAAATCTACAACTAAGTCCACCAATGATACGTTTGGTGTAGGTACACGTAAGGCCATACCGTGAATTTTACCATCCAATTCTGGCAACACTAAGCGTAAAGCTTTAGCTGCACCAGTTGAAGTTGGAATAATTGACGATGCACAGTTACGAGCACGACGTAAATCTTTATGTGGGTTATCAATGTTATTTTGATCATTTGTATAAGCATGTACAGTTGTCATTAAGCCATTTACAATACCAAATTCATCATTTAATACTTTTGCTACTGGAGCTAGGCAGTTTGTAGTACAAGAAGCATTTGAAATGACATCGTGTTTTGATAAATCTAATTTATCATCGTTTACACCTAACACTACTGTAATATCTTCATTTTTACCTGGAGCTGTTAAAATAACTTTTTTCGCGCCAGCTTCTATATGCTTTGCAGCGTTTTCACGGTCATTGAATTTACCAGTAGCTTCAATAACAATATCTACACCCATTTCAGCCCATGGTAATTTTAAAGGATCGCGTTCACTAACTAGCTCAACACGTTTACCGTTTACGATTAATGCACCTTCAACCGCTTCAACAGTACCTGGGAATACACCATGATTTGTGTCATACTTAATTAAATGTGCTAACGTTTCAGATGGGTAACTTGCATTTACTGCTACGATATTAACATCACCGCGCATCATCGCTTGTCGGAATACCATACGACCAATGCGGCCAAAACCATTAATTGCAATAGAAACTGTCATATTATTTAAATCCTCCTAAAAGTACGATTCATTCGTTTTATTTATTCGTTGATTAGTATAACACATATTCTAAAAAGGTGAACATATTTAACGCACATAAAAAAAGTTGTTATTTTCAGATAATACATACCCTAAAAATAAATGCCTTAACCCACTTCAAACAAAAACGGGCAAGGCATTATTTTATTTCAAAACATTCCATTCAAATAAAACATTTTGCAATTGAAGGGCAGTATCTTCCAAAGAGCCATTATTATAAATAACTACATCAGCTAGCGCTTCTTTATCTTTAACAGGAATTTGCGTAGCAATACGTGCTTTTGCTTCTTCTTCGGTCAAGCCATTTCGTTCCATTAAGCGTTCTAGTTGAACATCCTCCGTTACAGAAACTACGATAATCTTTTCAACAAAATGCTCGAGCTTGCTTTCGAATAATAATGGAATATCCATAAATACGTTTTTTTCACCGTAGGAAATAAACTCATCACGCTGGCGAATCATTTCTTCACGAATAGCTGGGTGAATGATGGCATTTAGTTGTTGACGCTTCGTTTCATCATGAAAAATAAGATTCCCTACTTTTGCGCGGTTCATTGTACCATCTTCAGAAATGACATCCTGTCCAAATACTTCTGCGATTTTCAAAAGCGTTGGACTTCCTGGCTCTACGACTTGTCGTGCAACTTGATCGGCATCAACAATTGGTAAGTTATATGACTGAATCATTTTTGCGACTGTACTTTTTCCACTTGCAATACTTCCTGTTAAACCTATAATCACAGTAATTCCCCTTTACTTTTGACATTGAGGACAATATGTTGACGTCCTTCCCCCGATAACGATGGATTCTGTATTTGCTTCACATATTACACATTGTTTTTTTCCGTACATTTTTAAGCGATGCTGCATCGTACCTGCCCCACCGTTAATACTCCGATAGTCAGATATTGTAGAGCCGCCTGAGTCGATGCTTTCCTGAAGTACATCACAAATCACTTGAAAGAGCTCCATTTTTTTCTCTCTATTTAAGTCACTTGTCACACGGCCAGGATGAATGAATAATTTAAATAAAGCTTCAGTTGCATATATATTCCCGCAGCCTGAGATAACTTGACCGTCCATAATGACTTCTTTAATTGCCTTTTTCGCAAATTTCGGCTTTTCACTTTGCGTTAGGAAAAAATCACATGCGCTTTCATCAAAAGGCTCCGGTGCCATTTTCAGTAAAGGTGGATGGTCTGCTAGTTCTTTTATAAAGCGTAATTCACCAAAACGGCGAATATCTGCATAGACAAGTAATTCTCCACTTGCTAAAGTGAATACTGCATGAATATGCTTCCGAAATTTTTCTTCCGCAATCTCCAGCACATCATTAACAACAAACCAGGCACCACTCATCCCTAAATGATTTACTAAAATAAAACGTTCATCACTTTTCTTGAGATGAAAGAATATATATTTTGACCTGCGCTCCAATTTATCGATTATCATGTCCCGTACTACTAGTTCAAACTGTGAAGGCTTCGCATTTTTTACAATCGCCTGTTTCCCTTCTTCATGCGATGTATACACGACATCCGATAAAGAGACTGAAACAATCGTTTTCCCTTCTACTATTGGTCGTAAATCACGTACGACCCCTTCTACTTCTGGTAATTCCGGCATAACTGGTACTCCTTATTTCGCATCGTACCATGTAGGACCATATGAAAACTCAACTTTTAACGGCACACTTAACTTAATTGCATTTTCCATAACTTCAGGTACGATACGTTCTAAAATTTCAATTTCTTCTTTTGGTGCTTCAAAAATAAGCTCATCGTGTACTTGTAACAACAGCTTCGTCTGCAGCCCTTCTTGTTCAAGGCGTGCATCCATGTCAATCATTGCTTTTTTAATAATATCCGCTGCACTTCCTTGAATCGGCGTGTTCATCGCCGTACGCTCCGCAAAACTTCTTAAATTGAAGTTCGAGCTTGTGATGTCCGGCAAGTAGCGGCGGCGATTTAAAATCGTTGTAACAAAGCCGGCTTTCTTGGCCTCTTCAATACTTGTATCCATATAGTTTTTTACACCCGGGAAGCTTTGCAAGTAGTTTTCGATAAAAATTGCCGCCTCTTTACGTGTAATATCAAGGCTTTGTGATAAGCCATAATCACTGATTCCATATACAATACCAAAGTTTACAGCTTTTGCTGTGCGACGCATTAAGCTTGTCACTTCATCTGGATTTTCAAGATTAAACACATCCATTGCCGTACGTGTATGGATATCCATTCCTTGCTGGAATGCTTCTACAAGCGCATCATCACCGCACATATGTGCTAATACGCGCAGCTCGATTTGAGAATAGTCTGCAGCAAACAGAATCCAATCTTTTTTTGCAGGAACAAATGCCTTTCGAATTTTGCGTCCTTCTTCCAAACGAATCGGGATGTTTTGTAAGTTCGGGTTTGTTGAGCTTAATCGTCCCGTTGATGTTAATGCTTGTTGGAAGCGAGTATGCACTTTGGAATCCGCTTCATGTACCTCTTTAATCAACCCTTCAATATAAGTTGACTTAAGTTTCGCGAGTGTTCGGTATTCCAGAATATGCTTTACAATATCATGCTCGGACTGCAGTTTTTCCAGTACATCGGCTGCTGTCGAATAACCTGTTTTCGTCTTTTTAATGACAGGTAAGCCTAGTTTATCAAATAAAATGACACCAAGCTGTTTCGGTGAATTAATATTGAATTTCTCGCCTGCCAGTTCATAAATTGTCACTTCCATTACTTCGAGCTTTGTCTTCAGTTCATCACCCATTTGACGCAATGTATCGATATTGACTGTTATCCCTTCGCTCTCCATTTTCCCTAAAATATGTGCAAGCGGCAGCTCCAGCTCTTTATATAATTCAAACTGTTCATTTTCTTTAAGTGTTTGCTCTAAAACTGGCTGCAGCTTCCATACTGCTACTGCTTTTCGGCTTACATGTTCTGCTACATGATCTGCCCCCGGAACAATCCACTTTGCCCCTTTTCCGTAAATCGCTTCATTGGATTGTACATCCTGATAACCGAATTCTTTTGCAAGTGTTGCAACATCATCACCTGAAATCGACGGCTTTAAAATGTACGAAGCTAACAATAAATCGAACTCCACACCTTTTAGCTCAATCCCTAAACGATGGAGCATTGCTTGTGTCGCTTTACTGTCTACCATATATTTTTTCTTTGTTTCATCTTGGATCCATGCTTTTAAATCTGCATTATCCACTACATTATCAATCGCTGTATATACCGTGCGTTCCCCGTCTGTCAAGGCTAAACCGAGGGCATTACAGCTATGGTAATGTTCATTTTCCAACTCCAGATGAATTGCCATCGTATCTTTTAACATGTCAGCTTTAATAGACTGCACATTTTCAAATACTAATTCAGCTTGTTCAGTTTCTACTGCTTCAAAATCGCTCTTTTCGATTAAAGATTTAAACCCAAGCTCTTGCCATACATTAAGAAGTGATTCCTCATCCGGACCTGAATAAGCTAAATCATCCAGTGAAATTGTTAGCGGTGCATCTGTATGAATTGTCGCAAGCTTTTTTGATAAGTGTGCCATTTCTTCATTATCTACCAGCTTTTCCTTCATTTTCGATGCTTTCAATGAATCCATCGCTTCATATAGTTTTTCAATTGTACCGTGTTCCTTCAATAATTTAATCGCTGTCTTTTCACCAACGCCCGGAACTCCCGGAATATTATCCGATTGATCGCCCATAAGCCCTTTCATATCGATAATTTGCTCCGGTGTCAGTCCATACTTTTCTTCAATATGTGCCGGTGTATATTTTTCGATATCGGTAATCCCTTTACGAGTTATATAGACTGTGACATCTTCTGTTGCTAGCTGCGTTAAATCTTTGTCTCCCGAAACAACGATAACTTCTATACCTTTTCCGGCAGCCTGTTTCGCTAATGTTCCGATAATATCATCTGCTTCGTACATTTCCAGTTCATAGCGTTTAATGTTGTATGCATCAATCAGCTTACGAATATAGGGGAATTGTTCGGAAAGCTCTGGCGGAGTTTTTTGACGTCCACCTTTATATTCACCGAACGATTCATGACGAAAAGTCGTTTTCCCGGCATCGAACGCAACAAGCATTTGTGTCGGATTTTCCTCACCGATAATTTTTTGCAGCATCGTTGTAAATCCGTAAGTAGCATTTGTATGAATCCCACTGTCATTTGTCAGCAGCGGCAATGCAAAAAAAGCACGATAAGCCAATGAGTTTCCATCTAGTAAAAGTAATTTTTGTTTTGTCATGCGCGTTCCTCCATTAATCAATTTCACCTCGGGGTGATTATGCCCGGTTTCGGGTCAGGTTCACAGGATACGGATCAGTCACCCGACGCTTTTAACCTGATTTTCTTTTAAACACTCTTTGCCGAATCTGTTGCTCCACCCAGAGGCATTAACTTCTGGCGTGTGTTCAAAACGCACTGTAAGAAGTTAAGTTACGATTGTATGTTCTCCTTCTACTTTAGCGATTATTGCGATGAATTGCCAACATAAACGCAAACTCTTCTGCAATAAAATTCTTATTCGCCAAATTATGCAGGACGCCAAAGTGAATGTCCCTCCCAAGAACTTAACATCAGCTGGCAATACCCTCTATTCGCAATTCATCTCAAACTCCATCTTATAATCCTTATGCAAACAGAAACCTTCCGCAACATGTATTCCCCGCCTAAAAAGAAAAAATCCAGATGAATGCAATATAGCATAATCTGGATTTTTCCATCATTGAATTAAGTTCATATTAGTTTAGAAGTTATTTATATAACTAAAGAAAATCTTTATATTTTGAAGTGATTAATTTGTCCTTTTAACTTAATAATCATTTCATTCAATTCGTGTGCGATGCTTAGCATTTCTTCAGTCGATGCTGTCTGTTCTTCTATTGATGCAGCAATACTTTGAGAATGCTCATTAGATTCTTCCAATGACTGAACCGTTATATCCGTTGTTTCAAGTATCCGATTAGAGTCTGTTGCGATGCCTTGGAATGCTTCTGTTACATTTTGAATTTCATTTTTCATATTATCCACTAACTTAGAAATTGTATTAAATGTTTCAACAGCCGAATAGATCGTCACGCTTTCCTGCTCGATTTTCGTTACTACATTATTAATTGCAACAACAGATTCATTTGAATCTTTTTGCATTTCATTAATCAATGTCGTAATATCGCTCGCCGAATTCGCCGATTGTTCTGCCAATGAACGAACTTCATCCGCTACTACTGCGAAACCTTTCCCGTATTCCCCAGCTCTTGCCGCTTCGATTGCTGCATTTAAAGCAAGTAAGTTGATTTGATCTGAAATACTTGAAATAATTTTCGTTATTTGACCAACTTCTAAAGAACGGCTATTCATTTGTTCTGTTTTCATTAATGACATTTTCGCCGTTTCGTTAATTGTTTCGATTCCTGCAACAGACTTATGAATAACTTCTATTCCTTGTGTTGCAACAGTATTGGTATCTACCGCCTCCTGCGCCACTAATTTCGTAACATTAGAAATTTCTTCAATTTTGAATGCGATCTGTTCCACTGCCACCCGGTTTTGCACAGCACCTTCTGTAATTAGCTCAGTGCTAGAAGCAATTTCCTGAATCGCGCCCGATACCTGATTCGATGTAATTGTTAACTGTTCAACCGTTTCTTTTAATATCGAAGAACCTTCCTCAACATGGTCGGATGTGTCGGTTACATGGTAGATAGTCTCTCTCAATTGCGATTGCATATTCGAGAAGCTAGTTGTTAAGCGCCCGATTTCGTCATGACTGGAGACTTCCAATTGTTTTGATAAATCACCCTGTGCCACAATTTCAGTGTGGTTTAAAAGCTGATTTAAAGGATTCACAATTTTTTTTGATATGATAACCGCTATAATTGAGCCTATAATCAATGCAACAAGCAGTGAAGCAAAAATAATTTTAATTAACAAGCTATTCAATTCATCAATAAAATCCGCATCCGCATCCAATCCCAGAACAGATTCCGTCCCAGGAATTTGAAGGAAGGTTGATTGATGTTTACCATAATCATCTTCATAAATATCGCTCGCCACTATTTTCGTTGTGGAAAGTGCCGCTGTCTGATCTTCTGTAAAAGCAAGCGGTGTAAGGTAATCTTCCGAATTCCCCAATACCAGAATAACTTCATCTCCATCGACTTTACTCATAATATAGGCATTTTCCAAATCAAAATCACTTTGGAAATCGGTTATGACCTCCAGTAATTTTTCATATGAAGCCTTGTTTTTCTTAGCATCATTCACTATATCCGCGTCAAAAAGCGTACTGAATTTCTCCATACTCAACAATAAGTTTTGATTGTGCTGCGGAATGATCTGGTTATTAATTAAGTTGCTGGAAACCAAGAATAGAATTGAGCTAAAAACAACACTTAATAAAAAAATAGGAACTAAAATCCCTAATAAAATCCGAGTTTTTACTGAATTAAATTTTTTTAACATTTACATTGCTCTTTAAAACAATTATGAAATTGTTTTAGCCAAGCGTCCCCCCAAATTTAGTTATTCACATACAAGTTTTTTTCTTTTTCTACATATTCCATAAAGTCCAACGATAAGATATGGTCATTTTGCGCCAATGAGTCACTACTAAAGAAAATGACAGCAAACGTCGCACCCTGCTCGTACGGAATATGACGATATTCTAAAATATGGTGGAATTGTTTTTGCAATAACTCATGGTGTATCACAAGCCCGTCATCAATCTTTATCTCACCTTCAAACTCGGCACAAGTAAAGCTGTAAATTTTATTGTCCATTGTGTTTATTAAGGCAGCCCAATCCGGTTTTTTCTGTTCGAAGAAATAGTCGTATGAGTTAACCCCATATGCAAAACTTCCCAATTCGGTCGTACCTGCACCTGCAAAGCGTAATGGATTCACTTCAATTGGTACAATTGTTCCTTCATCATCCATGCGCAGTTCTACGTGCAGTGGCATTTTCCGCAAATTGAAGATTTCCCCAAGTCCTCGCAGATACTCGGTAATCGGAGTTAAGAAATTTTGCAGCACTTGCTTGCTCGTATAATAAATACGATCACTCATATCTTTTTCGTCTTTGAACATACGCGCAAATAAATTGAGCACAACCGGATCATTCTTTTCGTCGAAGAAAAGATCGATTGCAAATTCCTGCCCCTCAATATAACTTTCAATGATAAAGGTTTCACTACCCAAAATATCCTTTGAATCTTCTTCACTCGACTGTTCCATCGTTTCTTCCATCTTATCGATTATACTTTGGAATTCTTGTGGATTCTCTACTCTGTAAACCCCAACACTTGAGTATCCGACTGTCGGCTTAAAGATTAACGGATAGGGTAGTGAGGATAGATCAAGTTGCCCTAATTCACCTGAAGTAGTTTCTAAAAAGAAGAAATTAGGATAACTCTCAGCTAAACGCTTTCTGAATGCAAATTTATTTTTAAATAAATTCGCTGTTTTTGTTACATGCGATTCTGCATAATATTCATTTAGAATCTGAATGGCTTCTTCAGAATTCATAATGATTAAATCCTCTTGTTGAAATACTTTCACCAGATTTTGCTCATCTTCTGATTTGTCATTTAGAATCAACTGTTGTTCAATATCCAAAATCTTTACTTTCTTTTCGATCAATGTTTCTGCTAAGAGCGGGGATACATAAGCTGTATCTAATAGAATCAAAACTTTCACTTCCTTATATGTATAGAGCATTAATTAAACAACGCGCATTATTACCTAATTTTTCTGAATATATAAGCATTTATACCCTACAAAAATTATTACAATATATGCAAAAAAGACTACGCTTGTTATATTATACACACTTCCTTAAATTTTTCCATTTTATTTAAATAATCTTGCTATAATAAAAACCGCGTGGAATAAAATCCCGCGCGGTCTAAATATCTATTTAATTTTATTTTTGAACTTCACAACATGTACACTGTTTTTCTCTTCTTTATAAAAAATCTCTTCAAAAATAACTGTTAGTAAAAATGCATTTAAAAATGGAATGATGATGTACATTGGCATACCACCTAAATCGTATTGCATTAATCCACGTGCAAATACTTCAACAAAACCGATTTGGGAAAAGTAAAAAATCATTCCTACTCCAACCTGCCAAATCGGCCGCTTGTCCTCACGTTTTTCAAACCATAGTACTTTTTTAAACGAATTACGGACATCTTCTGCTATAAAGGCACTTAACAATAAAATCACAATAAATAAAATAGGTATATGATAAATTTCCACTTTCATGAAACTTAAATTCGTTTGATAAAATAGTGCTGTCACTGATGTTGCCATAATGAAAGCAATTAAACTATTTTGTATTTTTCTACTCAAATGTGCTCCCCCTTAATTATATTACTCACTTATTATAACAATAAAATAATAATTTGAAATAATATAATTCAAATTTTCAGTGAAGGTAAATATTGTAAAATAAATCCATCAATAAAAAAGGCTATTTAGAATGGGTTTACATTCTAAATAGCTTTTTTCTGCTTTTAATCTAATTGACCTGATAGTAATTTCGCATATGGTGAATCAGATGGAATAATAATCATTGTCTCATTACCAATTGTTTTCTTGTATGATTCCAATGTTCGGAATAAACTGTAGAACTCCGGGTCTTTCGAGTAAGCGGCATTATAAATTTGAGCTGCCTGTGCTTCCCCTTCTGCACGGATTACAGACGCTTCCTTATTTGCTTTTGCAAGTGTTACCTGTACTTCCTGATCAGTCTTTGCCTCTTTACTACGCTTTTCCGCATCCCCTTCAGACAGATACTTTTGCGCAATCGATTGACGTTCCGAAACCATTCGTGTATAAACAGACTGTTCGTTCTCCTCAGGTAAATCAGTACGGCGAATACGCACATCAATTACCTCAATACCGAAATTGGCAGATTCAATTAATTCATTGACACGTTGTGTAACACGGTCATTAATGTTCCCGCGTTTCGAATCTTTTTCATTAATAATATCTCCGTACTCCGTTTGACCGAATTCTGTACGAAGTGCCGAATAAATAAACTCCTCCATACGATTTTCCGCATTGAGCAACTGTCCTGCATTTGAGATTAACGCTTTTGGATCCGTAACACGCCATACTGTATAGTTGTCGATAATAATCCGCTTTTTATCCTTCGTGCTGATCTCTTCTTCTGTCATATCATGCGTCATTAAATTTCTTGGAAGAGTCGTCACACTTTGGATGAATGGGATTTTCATATGAAGTCCCGGTTCCCTTTCGTACTTCACTACTTCCCCGAACTGACGAACTACTTTATATTCATTTTCTTTTACAATATACAAGTTCGCAACTACGACAATTAATGCAGCAAACACAACCGTTAATACAATAGCAGAAGTAACCCATTGCTTAACATTTAAAGGCTTTTTATCTTTTTTTAATGGTGTTGGTGCTTTTTTTGTATTTAAATCACCGTTATTTACTTGTTGATCTGGATCATTCGCTTTCGGGACTTTCTTTACTTCTTTCGATCCGTTTTTATTGCCGAATAGTTTTTTCACAAATTCATCTAAATCGCCGTTAAAATTATTTTTGTCGTTACTCATTCACTTTTGCTCCCTTCTTTTTTCTCTTCTGTAGAAGGTGGTGTCGTTTGCATTGGTTGAATCGGCAAGTACTTCATCGTACCGCTGCCATCATCATTCATTATATAAATTTGGGCATTCGGTAAAACTGCCTCCAATGTTTCGAGCACTAATCGTTCACGTGTAATATCTTTATTCAGGCGATATTCTTCATAAAGCTGATTAAATAATGCCACTTCACCTGTAGCTTGCTCAATACGCGAAGCCTTTTCCCCTTCCGCTTTTGAAAGAATTGCCGCTGCTTCACCAACCGCTTCACTTACACGCTGGTTTTCATACTTTTCTGCTTCGTTAATCTTTGTATTTTTTGTCTCACGCGCATCGGTAACATCTGTGAATGCTGCACGTACTTCCTGATTTGGTACTTCTACATCTTGCAGCTTTACGCCTACAACCCCAATACCGATATCGTACTTATCGATTAACGATACAAGCAACTCACGTGTTTCTGCTTCAATATCCGCTTTACCATCCGTTAATGCCTCATCGATTGTTGAGCTGCCAATGATTGAACGAATCGCACTGGATGTCGCATTATGTAAAATCGCTCGCGGCTCCTGTGAACTAAATAAGTATTTTTTCGGGTCAACTATTCGCCATTGAACAACAAGATCTGTTAAAACAATATTTTCATCACCTGTAATCATTTTTGTTTCTTTATCGAATGCTTCCACCGTACCGTCCGGATTTTGCTTATAGCCGAACTGTAAACTGTATGTTTCCTTTGATAAAATCTCTACTGCCTGTACTGGCCATGGTAATTTAAAATGAAGTCCTGAATCTTGTATTGTCTCATCCGCTTGACCAAATGTAATTACTACTGCCTGTTCCGATTCATCTACTGTATACCACGATGTCGTAACAACAATAATTGCCACAACGGCAAACAAGGCAAGTGCTACCCATAGTAATGTTCTTTTTACACTCATCGTAAAGAACCTCCTTTTTTATTTTCCTTTTATTCTACGCTCCATCTATTGTAAAAGTTTCATATTTTTTGAGAAACATAAAAAGATAGAAGAAAATCAAAAAACCATGCAAATAGCGCAAAGCTTTTTGCATGGTCGCGTGTACCATTGTGGCATATTACCTTTTTTTGAAACGGGGGTTTCTATAAGAAATATATCACCCCAATATAAAGGCTATATAAAATAATTGTAAAGCTACTGTTAAGCTTTATCGTTGCAATGGCAGAAATACTTTTATGCTTGTACCCTTTCCAACTTCACTTGCTACTTGAATTTTCCCATGATGAGCTTCTATTAAATGTTTCACGATGGATAATCCAAGCCCTGTCCCACCAGAATTTCGGCTACGTGCACGATCCACTCTGTAAAAGCGTTCAAAAATACGTGAAATCTCTGCTTTTTCAATCCCAATTCCTTCGTCCTTCACTTCAAATATCCCGTATTGTTCATTCGCACTAATACATAGTGTCACGGTAGTTTCTTCTTTTGAATATGCAATGGCATTATTAATTAAGTTCGTAAAAATCTGCATCAATCGATTAACATCACCCAAAATAACCGCATCCTGCTCTATTTTTACGTCAAATTGCATATCTTTACTTTCCAGCTGCGAACTCGTTAAATCAACAACCCGCACTAGAATATCCTGAAGCTTCGTTGGTGTCACATCAAGCGTAAAGCCGTGGCGCTCAATTTTGGATAGCTCGAGTAAGTCATTAACAAGAACCTGAATTCTATTACTTTCATCGTAAATGATATTCAAGAAAGAAAGCAACATCTTCTCATCTTTAAATGCTCCATCCAGAAGGGTTTCCGAAAAACCTTTAATCGATGTAATCGGTGTACGTAGCTCATGGGATACGTTCGCCACGAAATCTTTTCTAATCTGCTCCAATCTTACAAGTTCACTTACATCATGCATTACTATAACTACACCTAGCCAACGACCGTGCTCTCCAACAACAGGAGCCCCATATACTTGCTCATAATATTCTTCGGCAGCAATTTCCATTACGAGCTGCTGACGATAAGGCAATTCCGTTAAGAACACATGGTCGATAAACTCCTCCAGTTCCTTCGGTAATCCAAGCATCATGAAATTTTTACCGATAAGCTGTTCTTTTGGGAGCTCGAAAAGTGTTTGGAACTTTTTATTAACAATAGAAATGTTCCCTTCACGGTCTATCATCATTAGCGCACTACCCATATTTTCAATTAATGTCTTTAAACGCTCTTCCTCAATTGCCCGTGTCTTCGTTATATCCTGTAAATTGCGTGCTAAAATATTTATTGAGTTTCGTAATTCCACAATTGTTTTTGGTCCATTTGCAAAAGCACGCGCACGATAGTTGCCTTTTGATAACTCCCGTGCTGTCTTTGTAATATTGATAATCGGTGTTATAAAATTACTAGCAACACGATGAGCCATAAAACCGGTTATAATAAATCCACCTAATAACATGGCTGCTATAAGGACATACATTTTTTGCTTAATATCTATTAAAGACTCTGCCTCAACATCAATCATAGAGGCATCTATAATAGCTTGTTTTTGACTTGCCGTCAGCTCAATCTGCTGTTCCTCTACTATCTGTGCTAATTTGTTTTCTGAGACATTTGTCGCTTCGTTAATATATTCATCAATAAAAAAAGGAAAAAGCTGCCCTATGAACAGCCCTAGAACAGCTAAACTTGATCCAATAACAAAAATAAACGAATAAAACAAACGATTTTTCATTCCGTTCATTATTTTTTTGGCTCCTCAAATTTATATCCTAAACCACGAATTGTTTTAATATAAAGTGGTTTACGACTATTTTCTTCAATTTTATCTCGAAGGTGGCTAATATGGACATCTACAATACGTGTATCTCCTGCAAAATCATAGTTCCAAACAGCACTAAGTAATTGATCACGTGTTAATACCCGATTTTTATTTTCAAGTAAGTATACTAGTAATTCAAATTCTTTCGGTGTGAACTCCAAAGATTCTTCATCAATAAATGCTTCAAATCGCTCAGGGAATACTCTTAAATTTCCAAACGAGTATACGACTTCATTTGTCTCAATTGTCTCTTCTACAACTGGCCCTGAAAAACGTCGCAGTACGGCCTTAACACGTGCGATTACTTCTCGAGGGCTAAAAGGCTTAGTCATGTAGTCATCTGCACCCAGCTCTAAACCTAATACTTTGTCGAATTCATCATCTCTGGCTGTTAACATAATAATTGGTATATTTATGCGTAAACGTCGTAATTCTTTACATACTTCCACACCATCCAGTTTCGGCAGCATTAAATCCAGTAATATTAAGTCTGGTGCTTGCTGAACTGCCGTATCAAGCCCAGCCTGACCATCATGTGCTAAAAGAACTTCAAAGCCAGCTTGCTCCAAATTATATTTCAATAATGTTGCGATTGGCATTTCATCTTCTACTACTAAAACCGTTTTAACCATTTTAAGTTCCTCCAAATCGATTTGAAACCCCCATCTCAAAATCAATTTTCCATGTGGTTGACTATCAACTATTTCTATAATTATGTACTGCTTAGAAACACTATCTTCATAGTAGCAACTTTTTTTGAAAAGTACAATTATTCATATGTGAAGACATCATTTTACGGACTAGAATTTCATTTACCTTATTATTTCGATAGGTAAAATAATATTTATTATTGACCGAATATTCGTTATTATGTTAACATTTAGAAAATTATTTATACGCGTACGGAAGGCAAACGCATGTAAATTTTTTTTAATATTAATTCCTAGTATTTCAATATGTTAAGTATAATAATAGAAAGTAGGTGCTTCCATGGCAAATGGAATCAATATTGAGTTAATAAATTTAACGAAAAGTTTCGGTGAAAAAGAAGTATTAAAAGATATTAACTTAACAATCCCCGCTGGACAATTTGTCGCAATTGTCGGGAAAAGTGGTTGCGGAAAGAGTACGCTTCTACGAATCATCGCAAATTTAGAACAAAAAACAGCTGGCGAATCTTTAAAGAACGGTATTCAGCAAGACGATTTCTCAGGCGTTCGCGTCATGTTTCAAGAGGATCGATTGCTCCCATGGCTGTCTGTATTAGAAAATGTCGGGGTCGGCACAGAGTTGAAAAAGAATTGGCAACCGCTCGCATTAGAAGCGCTTGAACATGTTGGGTTAAAGGACCGCGCGAAAGAGTGGCCACATGTATTGTCAGGTGGGCAAAAACAAAGGGTTGCACTAGCACGTGCGCTTAGTGCAAAACCAAGACTCTTGTTATTGGATGAGCCGCTTGGGGCATTGGATGCTCTAACACGATTGGAAATGCAAAATCTAATCGAACAATTATGGTTAAACCAAAAATACACTTCCTTGCTCGTGACACATGATGTTGCAGAAGCGATTACATTGGCTGATCGAATTATTCTAATAGAAGACGGGATTGTAGCACTGGATTTGCCAGTTAACCTTCCCCGCCCTAGAACACGCTCAAATCCAAAATTTGCGGAGCTAGAGGAAATACTGCTTCAACAGTTATTAGGACAACAAATAAAAACAGAATCATTAACTAAACAAAAACAATTACAAGCAATTATTTAAGGAGGTATTACAAATGAAAAAACTATTCTCTATCTTTTTTCTCTTAACGCTATCCATTATTTTAGTCGGGTGCTCAGCATCGAATGCAGAAAATAAAAAGGTGCGAATCGGCTACCAAAAAAACGGTACAACATTATTATTAAAAGCGAATGGTGAACTTGAATCACGTTTAAAGGAATTAGGTTATTCAGTCGAATGGTCAGAATTTAATACCGGCAGTTCAATACTCGAGGCACTAAATTCTGGAGCCATCGATTTTGCAAATGCAAGCGATGCCCCTTCTGTAATGGCATTATCAAAAGGGATGAATTTTAAGTACATAGCTGCCGAAAATTCAACTCCCCAAATGGAAGGTATTTTAGTAAAAAATAATGAAGCCATCCAATCAATTGAACAATTAAAAGGAAAAAAAGTTGCTTATAATAAAGCCTCCATCTCAGAATATTTATTAGTTTCCGCATTAGCAACGGTTAACTTAACACTGGATGATGTACAATCCGTAATTTTAAGTCCTGCCGATGCGAATATTGCGTTTGAAAACGGTGATGTAGATGCTTGGGTTATTTGGGACCCGTATATGACAGTTTCCGAAAGTAAAGGCAATAAAATATTAACTACAGCAGAGGGCATTGTGGAGCATCGCAGTTTCTACTATGCATCCGACAAGTTTATCAAATCGAACGAAGATGCAGTTATTGCTTATGTTGAAGAGCTAACAAAAGTCGGGGAAGCCATTGATAATGATTCAAGTGAGGCAGCGGAGATTCTTGAAGAAAATACAGGTATTACAGCAGATGTTTGGATAACAAGCCTAGGCCGCCGTTCATCAGTCGCAACCTATATGGATGAATCCGCACAGGCAGATTTACAAAGGTTAAACGAAGATCTTTACGAAATTAAATTAACGACTGACCTTATAGAAAATCTCGAAAACTATATTTGGAAACCATAAGAGGTGAGAAAAATGAAGAAGAAAAAATGGATTCATTTGATTGAGCCGTGGATCATTCCTATTTTAATTATTGTCATTTGGGAAGTATCGAATAAAACAGGCATCCTTGCTAATACAATATTACCTGCCCCCTCCGATGTAATAGCAGCAGGCTATCAACAAGCAGCTTCAGGTATTCTGTTTGAACATCTTCAAATTAGTACAACGCGTGCTTTAATCGGGTTTCTGATTGGCGGAAGTATTGCTTTTATTATCGGTATTTTAAATGGGATTGTTCCATTCGCACAGCGGTATTTGGATACAACTATTCAAATGCTGCGAAACATTCCGAATTTGGCACTCATTCCATTAGTTATTATTTGGTTTGGTGTAGGCGAAGAAGGAAAAATCTTTTTAGTCGCGATAAGTGTATTTTTTCCGATTTACGTCAATACGTACCATGGAATCCGTAATGTAGATCCGCGGTTAATCGAAATGGGGAAAATATATAATCTTTCAAAGTATAAGCTCTTTTTTAAAGTAATTATTTTAGGAGCAATGCCATCGATATTAGTCGGTATTCGCTATTCATTAGGAATAATGTGGCTTACTTTGATAGTTGCAGAAACAGTAGCGGCAAGTTCAGGTATCGGTTATATGTCAATGAATGCACGTGAATATATGCAACTTGATATCGTTGTATTGGCAATTATTTTATATGCCATTTTAGGAAAAATTGCAGATTCTATTGCAAAACTATTAGAGAAAAAATTACTGAAATGGAATCCAGTGTACCAATAAAAAATTTAAGGGCTTCGGTATAAACTACCGAAAGCCCTTATTACTTTATATTATTTTAATGCCTTCATAACGTCGACAACTGCATCCGCAGACTGATCCAACGCTGCTTTTTCATCATCTGTCAGTTCCAGCTCATAAATTTTTTCAATTCCATCGGCACCTAATAATGTTGGTACGCCTAAGTAAATACCATTATAACCATATTCACCTTCTAAGTAGGCGATTGCTGGCAAAATGCGTTTTTGATCCTTTAAAATCGCTTCCGCCATCTCCACCATAGCGGCAGCTGGTGCGTAGTAAGCAGAACCGTTTCCTAATAGGTTAACAATTTCTCCTCCACCAACACGTGTACGCTGTACTATTTCCTCTAAACGATCCGCTGGAATCAAGCTATGTAAAGGTACCCCTCCAATGGAAGCATATCGCGTTAATGGAACCATCGTGTCACCATGACCGCCTAATACTAAAGACGAAATGTCTTTTACCGAAACATTTAATTCCTCTGCAACGAACGCACGGAAACGAGCTGTGTCCAATACACCCGATTGACCGATGACACGATTTTTCGGGAATCCCGATTCTTTAAACACTGTATAAGTCATCGCATCTACAGGATTTGTTAAAACGATGATGATTGCATTTGGAGAAGTGCTCGCAATTTCCTTTGCTACAGTTTTCATTACACCTTGATTAATTTGAACTAAATCATCACGACTCATACCCGGCTTACGCGCAACACCTGCAGTAACTAAAACGATATCCGAGTTAGCTGTATCCTCATAAGATGATGTACCTGTCACATATGAATCAAATCCTTGAACAGGCGCTGCTTCCCACATATCCAATGCTTTTCCCTTTGTGGGATTTTCAGCTGCTGGAAGATCTACAATTACTATATCGCCTAATTCTTTTTGTGCAGCTAAAAATGCTGCTGTTGCTCCGGTAAATCCACTACCAATTACTGAGATTTTTTTGCGTTTAAGTGTCATTATGAATCGCTCCTTTAGAATAATAATCTTAGCATCATAAAAATATGTACAAAAAAGGGAGAAAACATTACGCTCTCTCCCTTTTGTAACTACTATTAATTTTGGAACGAATAACTTATAAAGTCAATAATTACCTCTACAAATCTGAAATTATAAAGTTAATATTATTCATTACTAAACAATTTGTTCATAATTTCACATATAAAGGTAAAAAATTAAGCTTTAATTAGAAGTTTTCGATTAATTTTGTAGCGAATTCAGAACATTTAACTTCTGTAGCGCCATCCATTAAACGTGCGAAGTCATAAGTTACATATTTAGAAGAGATTGTTTTCTCTACAGAATTTGTAATTAAGTCCGCAGCTTCTTGCCATCCTAAGTGCTCAAGCATTAATACGCCTGATAATAATACTGAAGATGGGTTTACTTTATCTTGACCAGCATACTTAGGTGCAGTACCGTGAGTAGCTTCGAAAATAGCGTGTCCAGTTAAGTAGTTAATGTTAGCGCCTGGAGCGATACCAATACCACCAACTTGAGCAGCTAATGCGTCAGAGATGTAGTCACCATTTAAGTTCATAGTAGCTACTACGTCGAACTCATTTGGACGAGTTAAAATTTGTTGTAAGAAGATATCAGCGATAGAATCTTTAATTAAGATTTTACCAGCAGCTAATGCAGCAGTTTGTGCTTCGTTAGCAGCAGCTTCACCTTTTTCAGCTTTAATTGCATCGTATTGGTTCCAAGTGAATACTTTGTCGCCGAATTCAGCTTCAGCTACATCGTAACCCCATTGTTTGAATCCACCTTCAGTGAACTTCATGATGTTACCTTTGTGTACTAAAGTTACAGATGGTTTGTTGTGTTGGATAGCATACTCGATAGCAGAACGTACTAAACGCTCAGTACCTTCTTTAGATACAGGTTTGATACCTAAACCAGAAGTTTCTGGGAAACGGATGTTTTTAACACCTAGTTCGTTTTGTAAGAATGCTAATAATTTCTTTTGCTCGTCAGAACCAGCTTTGTACTCGATACCAGCATAGATATCTTCAGTGTTTTCACGGAAGATTACCATGTTTACGTCTTCTGGACGTTTAACTGGTGAAGGTACACCGTCGAAGTGACGAACTGGACGTAAGCATACATATAGGTCTAACTCTTGACGTAATGCTACGTTAAGTGAACGGATACCGCCACCGATTGGAGTTGTTAAAGGACCTTTAATAGCGATTAAGTATTCGTTAATTTTTTCTAAAGTTTCTTTTGGTAACCATTCACCAGTTTGGTTGAATGCTTTTTCACCAGCTAAAACTTCTAACCATTCGATTTTCTTTTCACCGTTATAAGCTTTTTCTACAGCTGCGTCGATTACGCGAGATGCTGCTGCCCAGATATCTGGACCGATACCGTCACCCTCGATGAAAGGGATTACTGGATTGTTTGGAACGATTAAAGAACCGTTTTCTACTACGATTTTGTTAGTCATTGGAAATTTGCCTCCTAATAATCATAAATCTAGGACTGTGTCAATTCACAGTCCTAGATATTTTAACATACTTTTTTGATTAGCGCTCGTTAATTGGTACGTATTTTTGCATATCTGGACCAACATATTCCGCACGAGGACGGATTAAGCGGTTGTTTGCATACTGTTCTAAAATGTGCGCTACCCAACCTGAAGTACGAGAAACTGCAAAGATTGGTGTGAATAAGTCATGCTCGATACCTAAAGAATCATATACTGATGCTGAGAAGAAGTCTACGTTTGCAGGTAATTTCTTTTGTTCAACAATCATATCGTGAATCTTAACTGACATATCATATAATTCTGGTTTACCAGTTAACTTAGTTAACTTTTCAGACATTACACGTAAGTGAGGTGCACGTGGGTCTCCACCACGGTATACGCGGTGACCGAAGCCCATGATTTTTTCTTTATTATCTAATTTGTTTTGTACCCAAGATTCAACTTTATCGATAGAACCGATTTCAGTTAACATTTTCATAACTTGTTCGTTCGCACCGCCATGTAATGGACCTTTTAATGCGCCGATTGCTGAAGTTACACCTGAGTATACATCAGATAATGTAGCAACACATACACGAGCTGTGAATGTAGAAGCATTTAATTCGTGGTCAGCGTGTAAAATTAACGCTTTATCGAATGCTTCAATTTCGATTGCTGCTGGTTCTTCACCTTTCAGCATATATAAGAAGTTTGCTGCATAACCTAATTCTGGTTTTGGAGCAACTGGTTCTTTACCTTGACGTACACGTGCAAAAGTAGTTACTACTGTACCAATTTTTGCTTGTAAACGGATCGCTTTACGGTAGTTAGCTTCCGCATCCATAACGTCTGCTTCTTCATCAAATGCACCAAGCATTGATACAGCTGTACGTAATGCAGCCATTGGGTGTACTGTGTTTAATGGCATAGATTTGAATAAATCTGTAATTGCCGCCGGGATATCCATGTTGTTAGCTAATTCTTGTTTTAAGTTAGCTAATTCTTCAGCGTTTGGTAAACGTGTGTTCCATAATAAGAATACTACTTCTTCAAAAGTTGCATTGTTAGTAAGATCGTCGATTCCATACCCTACGTATGTAAGTGTATCATCGATAATTGAAGAAATTTTTGATTCTGCTGCTACGATACCTTCTAAACCTTTAGTTGCTGACATAAAAATCGCTCCTTCACTTAATAAATTAATTTTGTAAGTGCTTTCTTTTCAGTCTATTAAAAAGAGGCACACTCATATCGTTCTGCTCAGTTGAACCTATAAGTAAATCGCTTACATATTTCATTATAATAAATTTTGACGTCTTTGTGAATGAATTACTCGGATTTTAAGAAAAATTAACATAGATGATAGATTTAGCGTATGAGAGAGAATTTATCGTTAACAACGAGATATATATGGCATAATTTAGGAGTGGTATAAGTGGATTATACAAATAAACCAAATCAATTGCTAGTGAAAAGTAGGAATATTATCATTCTTCTACTTTATTTTATCCTTTTTTATTTCATACCGCCTATAATTTTCGGACTATTTTTTGCTTATTTATTATTTCCTGTTTTCCTCTTTTTTAAGGAACAGTTTAAACTACCGTTTTTTCTTGTCGTAATTATTTTATCTGTTTTAATATTTGCAGTAGTTGTATCTATTATTTTATTGCTTATCCATAGCTTCATAACATTACTACCTGTAATCCAATCAACACTTCTATCTTTGGAGGACAATTATATTAAACATCCCCTGCTTCCGTTTATTATAGAAAAACTTCAAAATTTTTTAAATGAATTTTTATTTTTGATTGTTACTATGCTGAAGAATAGTTTTCAATCGTTGTTTGAATTTTTTATATTCGTTGTAACATTTTATTTTGCTTTATTTGAAAGCTATAAAAGTAGGCTCTGGTTTTTTGCTTATATTCCTAAAGCATATCGGGATGCCTGGTCACGGTATTTCCAAAAAGGCATGGAGCTTATTGGAAGCTTTATCGTGGTAGAATTGCAGTTATTTACTATAACTTTTTTGCTTCTTTGTGGCTCTTTTTACTTTTTAAATTTTGAATCATTTATTATAAAAGCATTTTTAATTGCTGTAGCAGACTGCTTGCCTTTTTTAGGTATCGGTATTTTCTTAATACCGGTCGCCATCTATTATTTTATTATCAGTAATCCACTTATGGGAGCAACTATTATAGGCATTTACTTTATTGTACAAACAATAAGACAGCTAACTGAATCGATGCTTTGGTCACATACATTGCATTTACGTATGATCCACACATTTTTAATCAGCGCTGCCTCAGTCTTATTATTTGGTTTTTATGGAATTATCGTCAGCCCAATACTTTTGATGATTGCTATTAAATTAAAGCAGCATCCTACCTTTGCAAGATGACAACCTGTCCTTTTTTCATTCTTTTGCGTAAAAAATAGAAAATTACAGGTTTAAATAACTTTCTTGTAATGCCCAATATGAAAAGCAAACCAATAATATCTGTAATAAACCCTGGTAATGCTAATAAGGCACCACCTATAAAAATCATGAATGTTTCAATCATCGCAACTGCAGGAGGTTGTCCTTGCTGCAAACTTTTCTGAATATCCTGTACAGATTTTGTTCCACGTTGTTTTGCAATAAGCAGTCCAACTATAGAAGTGGAAATAATCAAAAGTAAAGTATATAAAACACCGATTGCTTTCCCAATTACGATAAACAAGGCAATTTCAGCGAATACAAGTGCGAGTAATCCAAATAAAAATTTCTTCATTAAAAAAGCCCCCTCTTCTACTATTTAATACGTTTAAGGAGTGAAAAAGTTTCAAAATAAAAGCTACTTCTGCAAGTTTACACTTATCAGAGTAGCTTTCATTCATTTTATTACAGAACGCTTGCATGTCCTTTGTAAATAACACCTGTTTCAGCATCCATAGTAATTTCCTGACCATGGCGAATTAACGAAGTAGCTTCTTTCACGCCAACAATTACTGGAATTCCCAGGCTTAGACCAACTACAGCTGCGTGCGATGTTAAGCCGCCTTCTTCTGTAATAATACCTGCACAGTTTTCTATTGCTGGCATCATTTCACGGTCTGAACCAACTGTTACAATGATTGCACCTTCTGTATCATAAGTTAAAGCTTCGCCTGCATTTTTTGCGACAATTGCCTTACCGACTACAGAAGATCTCCCAATACCTTGCCCACGAGCCAATAGGTCCCCAATTACGTGGACTTTCATTAAGTTTGTTGTACCAGCTTCTCCAACTGGAACACCTGCTGTAATGACAACTACATCTCCATGGCTAACATATTCATATTGCAATGCTTCGTCTACAGAAAGCTCCAAAATTTCATCTGTTGTGGAAACACGTTGCGTTAAAATTGGTCTTACACCCCAAACTAACGTTAATTTTTGAGCTGTCGAAGGTTGGCTTGTTACAGCAATAATGGATACACCCGGACGGTATTTTGCAATCATTTTAGCAGTATTTCCACTTTCTGTTGGAGCTAATACAGCTTTTACACCAAGATTAATTGATGTGTAGGCAACAGCTTGAGAAATAGCTTCCGTCATGTTCGCTTCTTTTTCGCGACTACGTTGTGTTACAATTGCTCGGTAATCCAGCGCATTTTCTGTACGGTTAGCAATTTTGTTCATCGTTGCTACCGACTCTACAGGATATAAACCTGCTGCCGTTTCTCCTGAAAGCATAATTGCATCTGTACCATCCATGATTGCATTGGCAACATCGGATGCTTCAGCACGAGTAGGACGAGGATTACGTTGCATAGAATCTAGCATTTGAGTAGCCGTTATTACAGGTTTACCCACTTGGTTACATTTACGAATTAATGATTTTTGTACTAACGGTACTTCTTCTGCTGGAATTTCTACACCCAGATCCCCACGCGCTACCATTAAACCATCAGAAACTTCGATAATTTCATCAATATTATCTACGCCTTCCTGGTTTTCTATTTTAGGAATGATTTGAATATGGCTTCCTTCATTTTGTTCCAGTAACTCACGGATTTCCAGAACATCCTTCGCTGTACGTACGAATGAAGCAGCGATAAAATCAATACCTTGGTCAATACCAAATAGAATATCGGCTGCATCTTTATCCGTAATACCTGGTAATTTGACAGATACGCCCGGTACGTTAACACCTTTTTTATTTTTCAAAACGCCGGCGTTTTCAACGATTGTATGGATTAATCCTTGTTCCAAGTCTTTAGCCAACACACGCAATTCAATTAAACCGTCATCTAATAAAATTTTATCATTTTGGTCAACGTCTTCTATTAACTGGTCATAAGTCACCGAGAAGCGTGATTCATTCCCCAACACTTCTGTCATTGAAATATCGATAACTTGTCCTGAAACTAGGTGAAGCTCTCCGTTTTCCATCGAATGTGTTCTAATTTCCGGACCTTTTGTATCCAATAATATTCCTACCGGTTGTTTCTTGCGTTCAGATGCATCGCGAATAGCTGCAATACGAGCAGCATGTTCTTCATGGTTTCCATGTGAAAAGTTCAAGCGAGCTACATTCATACCTGCTTCGATTAACTTATCTAACATTTCTGGTGATTCACTTGCTGGTCCAATCGTACAAACAATTTTAGTTTTTCTCATAGTTTCGTCATCTCCGTTTTATGCACTTTAAATTGAAAGTTCTTTTGATAATGTATACAAACTCAAATCTGCCTTGTGCTTTGTTTCAAATGCTTCCCTTAAATCATAATCTATTACTTCATGATTTTTCACGCCAACTGCTCTTCCGCCTTTATTTTCCAATAATAGCTCAACCGCTCTTGCACCGAATCTGCCTGCTAACACACGGTCACGGGCAGATGGAGAACCACCGCGTTGTATATGACCTAAAACAGATGTACGTATTTTTACACCTGTACGATCCTCCAGTTGTTTTGCCAGCTTATGACCATTCATTACACCTTCAGCTACAATAATTATACTATGTCGCTTACCACGTGCTGCCCCTCGTTCAAGGCGGGTTACAATATCCTCTATTTCAAATGACTCTTCAGGAATTAAAATAGATTCGGCGCCTGCTGCTAAACCTGACCACAATGCAATATCACCCGCATCACGACCCATTACTTCAATAACAAATGTATTTTCATGGCTTGTTGCAGTATCACGAATTTTGTCAATAGAATCAACAACTGTATTTAATGCGGTATCAAAGCCAATCGTATATTCTGTTCCAGGTACGTCATTGTCAATTGTTCCCGGTATGCCGACACAAGGGAACCCTTTTTCAGTTAATTGCATTGCACCACGATAAGAGCCATCTCCACCAATCACTACTAAGCCTTCTATACCTTCTTCTTTCATAAGCTCGATTGCTTTATATTGGAACTCGTCCTGTTTAAATTCAGGGAAACGTGCAGAGTATAATTTCGTACCGCCTCGTTGTATAATATCGCCAACAGAGCCTATATCTAAAAGCTCAAATTTGCCATTATAAAGGCCTTCGTAGCCATGGTAAACTCCGACAACGTCTACTCCGTGAAAACGTGCTTTACGAACAACTGCCCTAATAGCAGCATTCATACCCGGTGCATCTCCACCACTCGTTAAAACCGCAATTTTCTTCATACGACCTTTCCTCCTATTACGACTGTTACTATCCACATTAACAGAAAAACCACTTATATGTAACTATTCTAGAAAACAAAAATGCAAAGCATTTGAAAATAACGAAAGAATGCGCTTTCACGCATTCTTCGCTTTTCAATCATTAGTTAAACAATATTATTGTTCAATAAACTGACCAATATTCTTAAATTTTGTATAACGATTCTCAACTAATTGCTCTGCACTTTCTTTATTTAAATCGTTTAACGTATTTGTAATGTATTCTTTCATTATTATAGCTTGCTGTTCCTTATCTTTATGCGCTCCACCGGCAACTTCCGGAATAATCCCATCGATTATTTCAAGCTGCTTTAAATCAAGGGCTGTAATTTTCATAGCTTCTGCTGCCTGTTTAGCATAGCTTGCATCTTTCCATAAAATCGATGCCGCTCCTTCTGGCGAGATAACTGAGTAGGTCGCATTTTCAAGCATTAATATTTTGTTTGCTACTCCTAATGCAAGTGCGCCACCACTACCGCCTTCTCCTATAACAACGCTAATAATCGGTACCCGGATACCCGCCATTTCAAACAAGTTGCGTGCAATCGCTTCACTTTGGCCGCGCTCTTCAGCTGCTTTACCTGGGTAAGCACCTTTCGTATCAATAAAACAAATAATGGGACGATTAAATTTCTCCGCTTGCTTCATCAGTCGTAATGCTTTACGGTATCCTTCCGGGTGTGGCATCCCGAAATTACGTCGAATATTCTCTTTCGTCGTTTTCCCGCGTTGGTGACCTATAATCGTTATTGCCTGCCCATTAAATGAGGCAATCCCTCCTACAATTGCTGCATCATCCTTAAACGTACGATCCCCATGCAGCTCAATGAAATCATCAAATATTCGTTCAATATATTCAAGCGTAGTCGGTCGTTCCGCATGTCTGGCTACTTGCACCCGGTCCCACGGCTCCATATTTGCGTAAACGTTTTTTTCCAACTCCTGCAATCTCGTTTCCAACTTCTCAATTTCACCGCTCATATCGACTTCCGCTTCAGTAGCAATTGTTTTTAATTCTACAATTTTTTCCCGAAGCTTCACTACAGGTTCTTCAAATGCCATTAATTTAGACATGGGTTACGCCTCCTTGTACATGTAACTTTACAATTGTTGCAATTTTATCTCGCATTTCCAATCGATTAAAAATGGCATCAAGTTGACCATGGTCCAACAAAAACTCTGCCGTTTGGAAATCATCAGGCAACTTTTCCCGTACCGTCTGCTCGATAACACGACGTCCAGCAAAGCCAATTAAGCTTTGAGGTTCGGCAATATTATAATCCCCAATCGATGCGAAACTTGCAGAAACGCCTCCTGTTGTAGGATGTGTCATAACAGAAATATAAAGTAAGCCTTCTTCGCTATGGCGTTTTAATGCAACGCTCGTTTTCGCCATTTGCATTAAAGATAGTACGCCTTCTTGCATACGAGCTCCACCACTAGCAGTAAAAATAATAAATGGCACCCTTAGTTCTGTTGCCTTCTCCACAGCTCGAGTGATTTTTTCCCCTACAACAGACCCCATCGATCCCATACGGAAATGTGAATCCATTACTGCAACAACGACCTGCATTCCTTTTAATGCGCCTACCCCTGTTAAAACTGCTTCATTCAAACCTGTTTTCTTTATGTCGATCTCTATCTTTTCCACATAAGCCGGGAAATTTAAAGGATTAGTCGTTTGTAGATGATCATCCATCGACACAAATGAACCTTTATCTAAAAAGCAGGCAATTCTTTCATCTGCTGTTAAGCTGAAATGATGCTGGCATTTCGTACATACTTTCAGGTTCTTCTCTATTTCCTTTGTTACATGAATCATTTTACATTTTGGACATTTTGTAACGATGCCTTCTGGAAAGGCCTTTTCATCTTCTCTTTTTGTTATATTATCTGTATTTTTTTTGCGGCTAATTGTAAATAAATCACGAATTGACATCGTAATCCCCCTTTGAATTGATCTGAAAATGTTTATTTTATAATGGCCATCCAGTTTTCGTATGCATCAAGTGCTTCCTGTGAATACCCCATCTGCATAGAAGCTAGTAAAGTCTTTACTTCCCTTTTCTCTTCGGCAGTTATATCAGTCGCAAGCAGTTTATCGCTAAACGCAAGAAGCTGCAGCCAAATTTTTAATGAAAGACGGTTCCCGGAAATAACAATACATTCACGAAGTATATCTTCTCGCTTTAATGCTTCTCCAAGCTCCAGCTTCACAAAAAAACTTTCCCAAATCGGTAATGCGTAGAAAACAGGAGACTGACAAATGATGCGAATGGCTTCTTTTTCATGCATTTGTCTTGTCGCATGAACATCAGCTATAGATTTCTCATCCTGCAAAATAAATGAACCAACAATCTCAACGAATTGATGTTGCTTCATGCTGGCTAAATAAGTACCTCCGCCATGTCTTGTTTCTATTAAGCCTAACAATTCCAAACTACGTAAAGCTTCCCTGACAGAAGATCTTCCCACTTGGAGCTGTTCACTTAACACTCTTTCTGAAGGTAGCTTTTGCCCTTCCTGAATGTTTTGTTCAGCTATTAAATCATGCAACTGCTTTACAATTTGTATGAATCTTTTTTTTGCGGGCTTTTCTTCCACGCTTTTCACCTCATCGAGTCCAACATTCTATAATTTATCAAAAGTGGTCAGACCAGTTTATAAAGTAAGGATACAAAATGTTTTTGAAGTTGTAAAGGGAAATTATAAAACTATAATCTTATATATAATAAAATTTGCGAATATATAACTATTTTTATGTTTTTTCGATAAAATTTGATGAAGTAATATAAAAAGAGCGTTTCTAATTTTATTAGAAACGCTCTATAATACTATTTATTTTATAATAATATCCTTAATTTTTATTTGGGACTTATTAAAACGATGTTCGAAAAACCCTTCAATATAAAGCAAAGTATCCTCCTGTAATTTACCAACAACTTTCTCGTATTCTTTTGGAAAAAGTGTTAAAGAGACCGCTCCATATTCATCTTCTAATTGGACAAATGCCATCAGTTCTCCTCGCTTCGTACGGAGCTGACGAATTTCCTGAACTTGGCCAATCATTTTTACGTAAGTATTATCTTTCAACTGGGATAAAGTTTGGACTGTCGCTGTAACCTCCGGGAAATGTTTGCGTACTTTTACAATTGGATGATCGGATAAATAAAAACCGAGTACTTCTTTTTCGTATTGCAGCTTAATTTTTTCAGGGATCGGTGATGTTTCGTTGTATTTCGGCTTTCCAAATGCAAGTAAGGCGCCTTCAAATAAATCATCTCCACCAGGCCGCACAAAATCAGCCTGTTTTTGTGCCCCTTCAATTGTGGCAAGTAAGGTTGCGCGATCTTTTCCAAATTCATCAAGTGCCCCTGCCTTAATCAACGGTTCGATAATTTTACGGGTGAAATTCGCTGTCGTCATGGTAACCGCTAAATCAAATATGGATTCGAACGGCTTTTGTCTTTCTTCACGGGCAGTTAGCAACTTTTGCAAAAAGGGTTGTGGTACTCCTTTAATCGCCGAAAAGCTAAAACGGATCTTCCCACCTTCTACTTTAAAGTGGCGCATACTTCGATTAATCGACGGCGGCAAAATTTCAATTCCCCTTGCTTTTGCCTCCATTAAAATTTGTGCTAGTTTATCTGAATTGCCCGTTGCATTTGTAAGAAGGGCTGCATAGAAATTAACAGGGTAATTTGCTTTCAAATATGCCATGTGATACGAAATGATACTATATGCGACTGCATGGCTTTTTGGGAAACCATAATCGGCAAAGCGTACAATTAATGCATATACCTCTTCTGCCACTTGCTCTGTATAGCCTTTCGCCAATGCACCTTGCACGAAAGAGGCGCGCTGCTGTTCCAACACATCACGCTTCTTTTTACTTACAGCACGACGAAGCAAATCTGCCTGTCCAAATGAAAATCCTGCCATTACATTGGCTATACGCATAATTTGTTCTTGATAAATGATAACCCCATGTGTCTCTTCCAAAATTGGCTTTAAATCCCGATGCGGCATCATTACCTGCTCTTTTTTATGCTTCCTTCTTGCATAAAGCGGTATAAATTCCATTGGACCTGGTCTATATAATGCATTTACCGCAACAATATCTAAAAAGTGCGTTGGTTTTATTTCCCGTAAAGCATTTCTCATTCCTTCTGATTCAAGCTGGAAAATACCAGCTGTATCCCCGTGCTGCAGCAGTTCAAACGTCTTCCCATCATTAAGAGGGATTTGATTGAAATCCAGTCGAATATCGTGTGTAAACTGAATGGATTTTCTAATTTGTTCAAGAATCGTTAAATTACGCAACCCTAAAAAATCAATTTTCAACAATCCTGTTTGTTCAACTTCAAGCATTGGCCATTGTGTTAAATAAATTCCATCATGCCCTTCTTCAATTGGAACAACATCGACTAATGGGACTGGGCTTAAAACAACACCCGCCGCATGGGTCGAAGCATTTCGAGGTAGCCCTTCCAAGCGTAATGACGTTTGAAACCATTTATGTCGGATTGGCTCTGCTGCTATCCATGAACGTAAATTTTCGGATTTCGTATACGCTTCCTGTAACGTAATACCAGGTTTATTCGGGATAAGCTTAGAGATCATTTCCAATGTTTCACTTTCAAAATTGAACATTCGGGCAACATCCCGCGCAACAGCTTTTGCCGATAGCGTACCAAACGTAATAATTTGCGCGACATACTGCTTCCCGTATTTTTTCGCCACATATTGAATTACTTCATGACGCCTCGTATCCAAGAAATCAATATCGATATCCGGTAATGTAATACGCTCAGGATTTAAAAAACGTTCGAATAGTAAATCATATTGAAGAGAATCCACTTGTGTAATTTCAAGTGCATAGGCAACAAGCGATGATGCAGAAGATCCTCGGCCAGGACCTGTTAATATGTTTTCTTCTCTGGCAAAGCGCATAAAATCGGCAACAATCAGAAAATAATCGGAATAACCCATCGATTGAATGACGTCCAACTCATAGTTTATACGTTCCAAATACAGATTCGGCAATGTCTCCATATTTAGTCTGCGTTGCAGCCCAGCAACTACTTGCTGCTGCAATATACTCTCTGCTGTATCCCCTTCAGAAAGAGGATATTTCGGCATATATACATCATCCGTAGTCAATTGAACTTGACAGCTCATTAACAAATTTTCCATTTGTACAAGCCATTGTGGTTCATCATGGAATTTCTCTTGCCATTGCTCTGCAGTTAATACATAGCTTTCTTCTTTATTGCTTTTAGCTGCTTCATTGAGCTTCACACCCGTTTCAATCGCCTGGGCTACTTCAAAAGAAAAAAAGTCCTCTTCTTTCAGAAACAATGATTCATGCGTTGCAACAATAGGCAGCCCATTGTTCACTGCAAATTCTACAGCTTGTCTTTCATAAGGGGCTTCATTTGATCCACGGGAAATTCCAACATACAGCTCATTTGAATATGCATTTTTAATCTCCAGCATTGTTTTCTCTGCCGTTTGCTGCAGCCATCTTCCTTGTAAGTCAAGCGCAGGTATCATGAAGGCTATTCCTTTTCCATAGGCTAGCAGCCATCTTAAAGGAATTGTCTGTTCTGTTCGTATCGCAATACTACTGGAAATCTTCAATAAGTTTTGATAGCCTTCATTTGTTTTCGCGTATAATATAATCGGTAATGACTGTTCTTCCGTCCATTCCAGCTGTACTGTCAGTCCAATTACCGGGTGTATGCCAGCCCTTTTCATTTCAAACCAAAAAGGCAAAAGTCCGTACAATTTCGTATTGACGATTGCACAGCTTTTTGCCTTTTGTTGATGTAAAAAAGGGATGAGCTCTTCAAGACGAATTGTACTTTTTAATAAATCGGCACTTGTCCGTATTTGTGGATATACAGTCACGCTTCATCCCTCCAACATATTATTTATATTCTTTACAAATAGCTTTTAAATCTTCAATTACTTGATCTGCCTCTTCCCAAGTATAGGCTGTTGCACCGGATGCCAATGGGTGCCCTCCACCATTATATTTTTTTGCCAGTCCATTGATAACCGGACCTTTTGAACGTATACGCACACGAATTGTATCATTGTCTTCGATAAACATCACCCATGCTCGAATATTTTTCACATTTCCCAATGAGCCAACTAAAAGAGATGTTTCGGAAGGTGTTGCATCATATTGCTGTAAAACAGATGTAGGCAATTTAATCGAAGCCGCTCCGTTTTCATCCATTTCGAAATGCTGGTATATATAACCTTGAAGATTCAATAATTTGCGTTCCATTTCGTACATACCATCAAACACTTGATTGCGGTCGAAATTATATTGGATTAGTTGACCTGCAGTTTCAAATGTTTTTGGACTCGCACTTGGGAATAAGAAACGCCCCGTATCTCCAACAATGCCTGCAAATAAGAGACGTGCTGCTGCATCAGACATTTGCCAATTGGCATATTCTCTGCCTTCTTCATAAAGTTCATAAACCATCTCACTGCATGAGCTTGCATTAGTATCCACCCACAGTAAATCACCGTATGCATCGTCATTTGGATGGTGATCGATTTTAATAATAAAGTTACCCTTTTTATAGCGTTCGTCATCAATACGCTCTGTATTTGCTGTATCAGTCACAATAATGAGTGCATTATTAAACTGCGTATCTTCTATATGCTGTGGGAAAGCTAAAAACGATAAAGACGGATCATGTTCACCGACTGTATATACTTCTTTTTCCGGATAATTCGCACGGATTAATTCTGCCAAGCCAATTTGAGAACCATATGCATCTGGATCTGGCCTTACATGACGATGCAGTATAATCGTGTCATATTGTTTAATTTTGTCAATTATTTGACGTTTCACAACATTTCCCCCTCGCACATAGTGAATACCTATATCATTTTTCAAGAAAAATCGTTACAATATTTAGTAGTTTGGCTACTAGGAGGTTCACTATGGTCTATTTAAATTTTCTGTTCGTTGCTGGTATTGTAGCATCACTTGTATTTTACTTTTATTTTAAAACGAAGCAATTCCGCTCCACTTTGCCTATTCGCCGAAAATGGTATACTGCAAAAGCAGGTGTTTCACTTGCAGCATTTTTAATTTTCTTCGGTCTTAATGCAATAATCTTATATCCTGATATCATTGGATTTGCCATTGCAGCTGTATTTATCGTTTTAGGTGCCGGCTTAGGTATAAACAATTATAAACGTATGCGCCATGAAGGTCGTTACGTACATGAAGAATATGAATTGAATAAGTAAATGAGAAGGGTGTTTTTATAGGTATTACCTTGAGGACACCCTTTTTATTATTAAAATTCAATATTACTGCTGTATTTATCTTTCTAAAAGCTGGAATGTCATCATTGCTTTACCAACAAGATTTGCTCCACTGAATACTTCAAAATCCATCTTCACAAATTTACGTGCCATGTCCAAAATTCTTGGACGAACTGTTAATACACTCTCCATCTGCACAGGCTTGATGAAGTAAATATTCATATTTTCTACAACGGCTTCGCCACGTTTACGTCGTTTCAACGCAAAAGCCCCAACTTCTGAAAGTAAAATCGTAAAGGCACCATAAGAAATCGCACCAAATTGATTCGTCATTTGCGGTGTGACTGTAAACTCAACAGCGATATCTTCTTCGCCCATAACACGCATCTCATTTTTAACTAAATCATCAATTGTCTCTCCGTGCTGTGGCTGACGCTGCGCTAATTGTATCGCCTTTAGAACGTCCTGACGGCTAATAACACCTTTTAACAAGCCATCTTCATCTATGACCGGAAGCAAATCTATCCCTTCCCAAATCATTCGGTGACCAGCAGAAGCTACACTTGTTTTCATAGAAGCTGCAATTGGACTCTTTGTCATGACCTTATCAATCGGCTCTGACTCTTCTTTGCCAATAACATCCTTACTCGTAATCATCCCAACTAGCTTGTTTTGATGTGTTAAAACCGGGAATGCGCCATGTGTAGTTCTGCGATTCTGTTTATGGAAGTCTGCAATCGTATCACTATTTCTTAAAACAGCAGTATCCTCCATTGGTACATATACATCTTCAATAAGCAAAATATCTTTTTTGATTAATTGATCATAAATAGCACGGTTAATCATTGTTGCTACAGTAAACGTATCGTAACTTGTTGAAATAATCGGTAAATCCAATTCATCAGCCAATGCTTTGTTTGAATCCGTCGTATCAAAACCACCTGTAATTAATACGGCCGCACCGGTTTTTAATGCATATTCATGAGCTTGTGTACGATTTCCGACAATCAGAAGGCTTCCCGCATCTGTATATCGCATCATATCGTCAAGCTTCATCGCACCGATTACAAATTTAGTTAACGTTTTATGTAGGCCTGACTTTCCACCCAACACTTGACCATCAATAATATTTACAATTTCTGCAAATGTTAATCGTTCAATATTTTCTTTCTTTTTCTTTTCAATACGGATTGTTCCTACACGTTCAATTGAGCTGACTAGCCTGCGATTTTCAGCTTCTTTAATCGCACGATAAGCTGTCCCTTCACTTACTTGCATTTCTTTTGCAATTTGACGAACAGAAATTTTATCGCCAACTGGTAGTGATTCAATGTATTGTAAAATCTTCTCGTGTTTCGTTGACAATTACATCACCTATTTCTCATCATTCATTTATGTCCCTAGTGTACCATATTTAAACGTTGCAATTATATATTTTCCATATCTATACCCTCATTATTACTTATAAAAAACAGCAGAAAATAAGACAAACTGCCCAACCTGGTCTACTAGGTTGGGCAGTTTGCTTTTTTCATATTAAAATTCAACAAATTCTCCTGACTGTAGAATTTGGACTTCCGCCCCTTCTACAAGTTTCGCAAATTCATCAGGATTTTGTGTAATTGGCGGGAATGTATTGTAGTGGATTGGTACAACGATTTTTGGTTTTAGTAATGATACTGCAAACGCAGCATCTTCTGGTCCCATTGTAAAGTTGTCGCCGATTGGCAGGAAAGCTACGTCAATTGGATGACGTTTTCCGATCAGTTCCATATCTCCAAACAATGCTGTATCTCCAGCATGATAGATTGTTTTTCCTTCTGCTGTAAATAAAATCCCTGAAGGCATACCCGTATAAATAATTTCCTTATTCTCCGTTACATATGAAGAACCATGAAAAGCTTGTGTAAATTTCACTTTTCCAAACTCGAATTCATGAGCGCCTCCAATATGCATATTATGCACATTGCACCCTTGCCAGCCTAAATAGTCGGCCAGCTCATTTGGTGCTACAACGAGCGCATTATTCTTTTTGGCCAACTCCACTGTATCTCCTACGTGATCATTATGACCATGTGTCAATAAAATAACATCCGGATTTTCATTTTCAACTTTTAAATCTGTAAGACCATTTCCATTTATAAAAGGGTCTATTAAAATAGTTGTACCATTCGTTACTATTTTTATAATTGAATGCCCATGATATGAAACTTTCATAAAATTACCCTCCTAAAAGATATATTGTCACCACTAATATATTCGATATTTATGCATAAATCTCCTTTTTTTGATATGCTTAATTATGAATTCATTCTTAGGAAATAAAAGGGGATTTTTAATATGTCAAAGCAAAATCAATTACAGCAATATTTAGTAGAAAATGAGTGGGATGCTGCTTTTATCACTACTCCCGATAATGTGTTTTACTTTTCTAATTTTAAAAGTGATCCGCATGAACGTTTACTCGGTGTCATGGTATTTAAAGACGCAGAGCCTTTTTTAATTTGTCCGAAAATGGAAATACCAGATGTTGTAGCAGCGGGATGGTCTTATGAAGTAATCGGACATGAAGATACTCAAAATGCATGGGATGTTGTGGCAAACGCTGTTAAAGCACGTAACGTATCATTCAATACATTGGCAATCGAAAAATCCCATTTGACTGTTGAACGTTTAGAAGCAATACAAGAACGTTTTGATACGTTGAAGTTTACAAATATCGATGAAAAGGTAAATGCACTCCGCATTTGCAAAGACGAAGAAGAGCTTGTGAAGTTACGTAAAGCAGCGCAATTAGCAGACTTCGCAATCGAAGTTGGCTGTAATGCAATCGCTGAAGGCAAAACAGAAATGGAAATTTTAAATACGATTGAATCTGCTATTAAAGCGAAAGGCCATGCGATGAGCTTTAATACAATGGTATTAGCCGGTGAAAAAACAGCTTCTCCACATGGTACTCCGGGAGATCGTAAAATCCAAAAAGGTGACTTCATCTTATTTGATTTAGGCGTGATTTATGAAGGATATTGTTCAGATATTACACGAACAGTAGCATTCGGTCAGCCAAATGAGGAGCAAATGAAAGTATACAATACAGTACGCCGCGCAAATGAAGCTGCAATCGAAGCAGTAAAACCTGGAGTTCGTGCAATGGATTTAGATAAAATCTCTCGCGATATTATTACAGATGCAGGCTACGGAGAATATTTCACGCACCGATTAGGTCACGGGCTTGGAATTTCTGTTCATGAGTTCCCATCGATTACAGGAACAAACGAAATGACGTTACAGCCTGGTACAGTATTTACTATCGAGCCAGGAATTTATAAATCAGATGCAGCCGGAGTTCGAATTGAAGATGATGTAGTCGTAACAAATGACGGCGTAGAAGTATTAACGAAGTTTACTAAGGAATTAGTTATCCTTTAAATCTGGCTGTCTGTTTTAACAGTCCTAAAAATATATTTTAACTTATTAAAAAAAGTTGTATTGAAAGTTGCGTTTTAACTTTCATACAGCTTTTTTTGTTTGGAATAGCAGGGGAATTTTATAAAGTTGTTTAATCAGAATTCAAAAATTTACATGTTTAGAGCATTTTTTAACTTTATTTAATAATTAGGAATAAAGAAAAATCTCAGTAATATACTTGTCCTTGAGAATATTTTTTCCAGGAGATATGATATAAATTTTCGTTGTGAGAATAAGATGTTAAGTGAAGGTATATCAACGTTTACAACTAGTATTCACCTACTAGGATTAATGTACTTTTAAGGCTATTCCCAAATCTTTACTTGTTTTCTATAGGTAAAATTGAGGAATAGGTAATTTACAAGAGGAAATAAATACGAAGAAAGGGAGTGCATCATGAAAAAATTATCGTTATTTATGCTAATCATCTTGCTCATGCTTCTAATGCCATTTAGCTTATTACAAACGCAGCCAGCACATGCAGAGTCGACTCAGTTTATTAATGCGGAAGAAAATATTTTTTTACGTGATGCTCCATCACCTAGTGCAAAAAAATTATCACTTCTTGAAAACTTGTCTAAAGTTACTGTTCTTTCAAAAGAAGGTCAATGGTCTTATATAAAACATAATGGCAATAAGGGTTATATTCTTTCAAAAACTTTAACAACACAAGAACCGAAAAAATATGAACCTAAAAAGGCGCCTGTTATTACAAACGGTTTACTTCCTAAAGCTAATCGAAGCTATACTTATGAACCTTCATTAGAAGGTGGAGCAAAAACTACGTATAAAGCTTCCGTGAATCCGGATATAAGAAATTCCGTTAGCTTAATGGAAGAAGACTTTATTGGCTACACATATATTGAAAATGAAAATAGTTTCGAACTTGGTGTTGCCTATTCCGATGTATTCTTCTTTTCTTTAAGTTATCCGATGAAGGAAAAATCGACAATTTATGATACGGATTATGGAATTGAATCGGATACGAAAACAGAGGTAACTGTCGAAAGTACTTCGACTACTTTAAAGACTAAAGCAGGGACATTTAAAAATGTTGTAGTCATCAAATACCCAAACGGATCTAAACTTTATTTAGCAAAGGATTACGGTATAATTCGAGTTACTAACTTCGAAGGTGAAATTACGACAGAGCTTGTTTCAGTGAAATAAACATTCATAAAAGAACACTCGGACGTTATTAATAACATCCGAGTGTTTTATTATTCATACTTTTAGCTGTTTAATCCTGTTAATACGCCTAAAACGTCATCTACAGCTACATAAGGTAATCCCTGTGCATCTGCTACCGCCTCATAGACAACATGCCCATCAACCGTGTTTAAACCAAGCTTTAACGCTGGGTTGTCAAAACATGCTTTAATGAATCCTTTATTGGCAATTTGTAATGCATATGGCACAGTATTATTTGTTAATGCCAGTGTAGATGTGCGTGGCACTGCACCTGGCATATTTGCAACTGTATAGTGAACTACATCATGTTTAACAAATGTTGGGTTGTCATGTGTTGTAACTTTTTCAGAAGTTTCGAAACAGCCACCTTGGTCGATCGCAATATCAACTACTACTGAACCTGGTGACATCGATTTAATCATTTCTTCTGTTACTAATTTTGGTGCCTTAGCTCCAGGAATTAAAACAGAACCTATAACTAAATCTGCTGAGCGAACAGCATCAGCAATATTGTAAGGGTTTGAAATTAAAGTTTGTACATCCCGACCGAAAATATCTTCAAGCTGACGTAAACGTTCCGGACTTAAATCAATTATTGTTACATCCGCACCCATACCAACTGCAATTTTCGCTGCATTCGTACCAGCAATACCCCCACCAATTACAGTTACTTTTCCGCGTGGAACGCCTGAGACACCCCCAAGTAAAATTCCTTTTCCACCTTGGTATTTCTCTAAATAATGCGCACCAACTTGAGTCGCCATTTTCCCTGCCACTTCACTCATCGGTGTCAATAGTGGTAATGAACGGTTTGGTAATTGAACGGTTTCATAGGCAATTCCCGTAACACGTTTTTCAATTAATGCTTTTGTAAGCTCTGGTTCTGGTGCCAAATGTAGATACGTAAATAATATTAAACCTTCACGGAAATAATTATATTCACTTTTAACTGGTTCTTTTACTTTCAGAACCATTTCCGCATTCCATGCATCTGCAGCTGTATCAACAATTTTTGCGCCTGCTGCAATATAGTCATCATCCGTAAATGCCGAACCTAAGCCAGCACCTTTTTCAATATACACTTCATGACCATTAGCAATTAATGACAATACTCCTGCTGGTGTCATTGCCACACGATTTTCATTATTTTTTATCTCTTTCGGTACCCCGATTTTCAACGTAATTCCTCCCTATAAATATCGCTTAGAAAAATGCTTAACATAATTCAAATCCATTCTACCAACTTTAACACAAAAATAGTAGATTTATTTTAAATATAAAGTTTATTCAGAATAGTGAACTCTGCTAAAAATCGAAAATAATATTTAAAAGTGTAATAAAAATATATTATCATAGTATTTGAACAAATTATGTACGTTTTCCACATAATAGATGACATAATAATAGTAATTTTTTTAATTTTCCGTGTTAGCTATTTCCATTCGATAATCATTTGTTATAATAAAGTCATAGAAAAATTAGGAGGTAATGGAAATGGCAAATCATTATAAAAGCATTGTAGTAGCAGTAGACGGTTCTAAAGAGGCTGAATATGCGTTCCGAAAATCAATTGATGTAGCAAAACGTAATGAAGGTGCAACAATTAATCTAGTAAACGTTATCGATACACGTTCTTTTGCAGCTATCGAAGCTTATGACCGTTCAATCGCTGAGCGTGCTCAACAACACTCTGAAGAATTACTGAATGGCTATAAAAAGCAGGCAGAAGAAGCTGGTGTTGAGAATGTAAACCTTATCATCGAGTATGGTTCTCCTAAAAATATCATTACAAAAGACCTTTCAAATATTGTTGAAGCAGACTTAATCATTTGTGGAGCTACTGGTTTAAACGCTGTAGAACGTTTCTTAATCGGATCCGTTTCTGAATCGATCGTTCGAACTGCTAAATGTGATGTATTAGTAATTCGTACTCCAGAATGATTTCATAATTTAAAAGTAAAAAGCCATCTCCTCATATTGAGAAGATGGCTTTTTAGTTCAATAATATCTGTTTCTTCAGTTGTAAGGCAGTAACCAAACTAACGTCTTAATGTGAATTAACGTTTTTGATTATTGCTTTCTTTCCACATACGTACCTTTTCAAAAAACATTGCCAACGCTTCTCTATTGGACATATTAGGTACTTTTGCCAATAATACTTCGCGTGGTGCTTTTAGTTGTGTACTTTGCTTCTGTAAAATTAAAATACTTTTCTCATGTGCTTTTGAAGCAAATAGATTTTCAGGTAGTTGAATGACAGCCTGAATCCACGCATGGCCCTTAATATACTGATGCAATTGCTTTGCTTGATCAGATTCAAATAAGTTAGATGGAACTAAGAAAAATGCAAAGCCGCCTTCTTTTGTGTAATTCAGCGATTGCTCAATAAATAAGTGGTGTGAATAACTCATTCCTTCTGCTGCACATAATTCATAATCAAGTGCTACCTCTTCGTTCGGATAATAACCTACAGGTAAGTCACATACCACTGCATCTACCGGATCGACTAGTAGCTTCTCGAGTGCATCCTGGCGAAATAGTGTTACAGGTTGTTCTACTAAGTCTCCAGTTGCTGCAGCTAATCGAATTAGCACATCATCAACTTCTACCCCAGTAGCTTCCACTTTGCCTTCAAACGCATTCATTAATGTAAACAGTAAATTTCCTGTCCCTAGGGCTGGGTCTACTATTGATATTGATCGCTCAGTGAGTTCCTGTTCAAAGCAACGCTCCACAAAATGGCTCACAATCAGTCCTAACGTGTCAGGGGTCATTTGGTGATTTGGCTGAGCACTTTTACGCATACCTTTAAGAATCGCAATTTGGATAGCTTTACGCATATCTTCCTTGGTTGCACCTTCTACTTGCCAATCAAATTTCCCATCAAGTGTTTCTTCCAATGTTTGTAACAACGCTTCTAAATAATCCTGCTCTTCCTGGGCAACAATTGTTTCAGCATGGTCATTAATGTATTTAAAGATTTGTTCAAACTTCTCCATAAAAATAACTCCCTCATTCCTATTCATCGAAGAAACGATTCCCACTAAAAAGTGAGACACCACCTCTTTTCATCTGTGGATTCCTTGTTGAAATCTATTTCTCAATCCACAAATGAACAACCCACTCAATAATTATTGAGTGGGTATCCATCATCATGTATTTACTTTACAACAAAATCGTCAAAAACGAAATTATTTTGAAAGAGCTTTTACAGCTTCAATCGCTGCGTCATAATTTGGGTGGTCTGTACCTTCTGGAACATATTCTACATAAGTTACTTTGCCGGCTTCATCCACTACAAAAATCGAACGTGCTAATAGGCGTAATTCTTTCATATGTACGCCATACGCTTCGCCAAAAGATGCATCACGGTGATCAGATACTGTAACGACATTGTCAATACCTGCTGCTCCACACCAGCGTTTTTGAGCAAATGGCAAGTCCATTGAAACTGTATAAATAACTACATTTTCACCTAAACCAGCTGCTGCTTCATTAAATGTACGTGTCTGCTTGTCACAAACACCTGTTTCTAATGATGGTACTACTGAAAATAAGCGAATTTTACCTTCAGAGTCTTTTAGTGTTACCTCAGATAGATCATTTGCTAATACTTTAAAATCCGGGGCTTGATCCCCTACTTTTACTTCATTGCCGATTAATGTTACCGGACCGTTTTTAAATGTTACTTGTGCCATAACTATACGCCTCCTTTATATTCCCTAATATTACTAAACATGATTTGAAAAATGCAACTAACTGAACTCACATTCACTTCCTAAATAAAGAAAAGGATTGCTCAGCATCAAAATTGATTACGAAGCAACCCTTTTCTTTTATATAGAAGGTGTCGATAGTTTACATTTCCCCTTCTAATTTTTCTTAAACATCTTTAGTATAAATCTTCTCATGAATGACAACAGTATCCGCAAAATAATCTGCAATACTTTTATTATTTGGCGAAAATGCGACGATTAAATATGGTAAGTACAATAATGTACCATTAATGAATCTGCCTACTACTTCACGAAAAAGAATAGTCATCCAGTCCAAAGGTTCGCCATTTTCTTTTTCTACCTTTATACCAAAAACCATTTTCCCTAATGTTTGCTTGAAGAACTTCGTCAACAGGACAAAATAAGCATAAAAAATGATTCCGGATATAATGGTCATTGGTGCATACCAGACATTGCTAGCTGTGTTCCAATCCATTAACGCAAATATTGGTTTTATAGATATCCCCACTATTGCACTAACAACTAGAGAATCCAGTATAAAAGCCCAAAAACGCATCCAAAAACCTGCTGTTTTTTGTTTAATAGAAGGCAGCTCTTCGGCAGATGTTGTATCAACTACTTCGATTGCTTCAGTCATTGCTTTCCCTCCTATTAATAGTCACCGTATAAATACATCATACGTGGTGAATTCGTTGATGAAATAATTTTAGATAAAACTTGCGATTCTGCTGATGGGCTGAACATTGAGCCTAATTTGGCCCCTAAAAATAAACCCCAGCTCGTTGTATTTTTCGTATATTCAAACAACTGTGCATCTTCCAGACCATAATCTGCCCGTAATGCATTAATGGCTGCCTCTTCATTACCAATTTCATCGACTAAACCAGCTCTTAATGCCTGTGTACCACCTAATACACGGCCATCGGCAACTTTTTTCACTTCTGCTTCTGACATATTACGTCCAGCTTCAATAATATCAACAAAGTGTTCATACGACTCATCAATCATCTCCTGAAGCATTGCCAGCTCTTCTTTAGTAGAAGGACGTGGCCCCCCGAACATATCTTTATGTTCGCCGGATTTAATCGTTTCAAATTCTACGCCGATTTTTTCAGCTAATTTTTCATAATTGATCGACTGCATAATTACACCAATTGATCCTGTAATCGTTTCACGCTGAGCAAAAATCTTATCTGCTGGTGCTGAAATATAATAGCCACCCGAAGCAGCCATCGCCCCCATTGTTACATAAATCGGTATTTGTCTTTCTTCTTTAATCTGTAATAATTTTTGATATATTTCTTCTGATTCAATTACACCACCACCTGGCGTATTAACCGTTAAAAGAACTGCCTTAACTGTTTCATCGTTTAAAACAGCGTCCAGCTGTTCAAGGAATACTTGATGATTATAATCTACAGTTTCCCATATACTTGGTTCACCAACATCCTGAATTACACCATCAACTTTTAGATTAGCAATACGCTTCGTAAAATCACCTGTTTCGACTACATTTTCATATGTAAGTGCATCTGACCCTAGCATATCAAAGCTACTAAAGAAATCCGTTTTAAAAATTGTAATAATCGTATTAATCCCTATTGAGAAAAATAATAATACGGCAGCTATTATTAAAGCTACTACTCGTTTTGTATTCATGCCTTCGCCTCCTTATTATATGTACGATGGTATATTAAAAAAGTTTCAATGAAAAGCATTTCATTTTACCAGTTTTATCTTATCCTCATTTCCCACAAAAAAAGGCGGCAAAGTTCGCCACCTTTTTCCCTTATTCCCCAGGAAATAATGTCGGAAACTGTTATTTCAACTCTTTAGATCGCAGTTCGACACGACGTATTTTCCCTGAAATTGTTTTAGGTAACTCATCTAAAAACTCAATCACACGTGGATATTTGTATGGTGCTGTCAGTTGTTTAACGTGATTTTGTAAATCCTCAACAATTGTTGGGCTATCTTTCAACGATTGGTCTTTTAATACAATAAAAGCTTTTACGATATTTCCCCGTACTTCATCAGGACTTGCAACGACTGCACACTCTTGGACTGCAGGATGCTTCGTTAAAGCATCTTCGACTTCAAACGGACCAATTGTGTAGCCCGAGGAAATAATAATATCATCATTGCGTCCTTCAAACCAGAAGTAACCTTCGTCATCTTTTGTAGCACGGTCACCTGTTATATACCAATCTCCACGAAATTGAATTGCTGTACGCTCTGGATCTTTATAGTAGCCTTTAAATAGTGCTGGTGTTGATTTGTGTACAGCAATATCCCCAACTTCACCTACCGGAACCGGCTCACCATCCTCATTTACTAATTCAATAATGTTACCTGGAGTTGGTTTTCCCATTGAGCCGGAACGTAATTCTGTATTTAGCAATGTTCCTATTAGCAATGTGTTTTCCGTTTGCCCATATCCATCCCGCACTACTAAATTATGCTCTCGCTTAAATGTTTCAATTACTTCCCGATTTAACGGTTCACCTGCAGATACTGCACTTCGTAATGAATTTAAATCAAATGAGCCTAATTGGTCCAATTTAGCCATCATGCGATATTCAGTTGGTGTACAGCAAAGAACATTTATCTTATATTGCTCTATTAATTGCAAATATTGCTTTGCATCAAACTTCCCTTTATATACAAATGCTGTTGCACCACTTCCCAACACCGCTAAAAAAGGACTCCAAATCCATTTTTGCCAACCTGGTGCTGCTGTTGCCCATACCGTATCTCCATCCTGTACGCCAAGCCATTCTGCGGCTGTCGTACGTAAATGCGCATATCCCCAACCGTGTGAATGCATTACGCCTTTGGGATTTCCCGTTGTTCCAGATGTATAGGCTAAAAACGCTAAATCATTTGATGTTGTATTTACAGAATTAAATTCGTTTAATTGTTGCTGAGCAAGATCCATTAACGATGTCCAACCTTCTTTGTTGTTCCCAACAATAAATCGTTCAACATTGGATAAACTTTCAACACTTTCAAATTCTTTTACAAATTGCTCCATTACGATAATTGCTTTTGCTTCAGAATGAATTAAACGGTATTCAATATCTTTTGCTCTTAGTAATTCTGAACTTGGAATTATTACTAGTCCTGCTTTTAATGCGCCGATATATGACACATATGCCTCCAAACAGCGTGGTAGCATAATTAAAATTACATCACCCTTTTTTAACCCTTTTGCATAAAAGGCATTTGCAGCCTGATTTGCCTGCAGCAAAAGTTCTTCATATGTATAGCGACTTTCCTTTCCATTTTCCTCTTGAAAAATCAATGCAGTTTTATTCGCTTTATTTTCGTGTTTTTCAAATTCATCCACAATATTATAATTTGCTGGTGCTACTAAATAGTCTTGAATCATTTTTAAATCTCCCCTTTGTTTAAAAAGATCTTACCATTTAAGTATAATAATGAAGTTCATTAATATCAAAATATTCCGCTATTTTTAATGGATAAATTATTTTATTACCTGCAAAATAAAAAAGAACCGCTACTTAAAGTAACGGTTCCTTTTTTAAATTTTAATTATTGGTTTCCACCACGTAATTGTTGCTCAGCCATCTGAACTAGGCGTTTCGTAATCTCTCCGCCTACAGATCCGTTTGCACGAGATGATGCTTCTGCTCCTAATTGTACACCAAACTCTTGTGCAATTTCGTATTTCATTTGGTCAAGCGCTTGTTGTGCACCAGGTACACGTAATTTGTTTGAAGAACTATTGTTGTTTGCCATGTGTTGCTCACCTCCTTGTGACATTAGAATGCACCAGGAGAAAAGTTTAATACACAAAAAAAGCAGGTAATTTATAGTTCCATTAGGAAATCATTTCTAGAGTTTAAACTTATAGTAAATCAGCAAATTTATCTTCTTTTACTTGCTTTTGTGGAAACACATGAACTTCGCGGTGTTTCACTGCTCGTTCAATTAAATCATCGAATTCCGTAAAGCTTTCAAAATGCAGTACTTTTTCTAATTTTGGCTTAGTTTTCGGACTAGATGGTGTAAAAATCGTACAGCAATCTTCAAAAGGCTGTATTGATGTTTCATAGGTGCCTATATCTTTGGCAATTTTAATGATGTCATTTTTATCTGCTGAAATTAGCGGACGTAATATTGGTGTGTTTGTCACATCATTAATAGCAGTTAAGCTTTCTAATGTTTGAGACGCAACTTGCCCTAGGCTTTCACCTGTAACGATTCCTAGTGCACCAATTTCTTCGCGAACTTTATCTGCAACTTTCATCATCATACGACGAGTGGATGTCATAGACATATTATCCGGAACCGCATCTTTTACGGCTACTTGTAATTCTGTAAATGGAATGACATGCAGGCGAATATTTGCACCGAATTTAGTTAATTCATTTGCAAGTTCTTTTACTTTTTGCAATGCATTATCGCTTGTATATGGTGGACTGAAGAAGTGAATGGCATCCAGTCTAACGCCTCGCTTCATCATTAAATACCCAGCAACTGGGCTATCAATACCACCGGAAAGCATTAACAGTGTTCGGCCATTTGAACCGATTGGCATTCCTCCAGCACCTTGAATTACTTGTGCCATCATATAGATCGCATCTTCACGTACTTCAATACGAAGTGCGACATCCGGATTTTTCACCTGTACTTTAAAGTTAGGAAAGTTTGGTAATAGGGTTGCACCCATTTCACGCTGCAATTCATGTGTATCCAGTGGGAACGTTTTATCTGTACGATGCACTTCCACTTTAAATGTTAAATCGCCTCGATCACGGTAGTCTTCTAAAATATCCATAGCTAACGCCTTCATTACATCTAAGTCTTTTTCACATGATGCAACAGGGCTGATAGATTGAATACCGAATACATTAGGTAAACGCTCCATTAACACAGCAAATTTCTCTTTGTTTTCTATTTCGATAAACATACGATCACGTTCTGCACGAATTTTCAGTGGTGCAATATCATTGAATGAATAACGGACATTATCACGTAAACGGCTGATAAAATCTTTTTTGTTACGACCTTTTGTTGATAATTCACCGTAGCGAACTAAAATTTCTTTAAAAATCATTGTGTAATTTCTCCTTTTAACTCTTTCATAACTACTGAAAATTGCTTTTTAAATGCAGCAATATCTTCGTCTGTATTATTAGCGCCGAAGCTTAGACGCAATACGCCGTTTTTGTAGCGACTATCGATATTCATTGCCTCCACAACATGGCTAGTTTTCGTTTGTTTAGATGAACAGGCACTTGATGTTGAAACGATAATATCGCGTTTTTGTAATGCATTAATTAAAATTTCACCTTTTAATCCTTTTACACTAAACGATAAAATATGTGGTGCACCGTCTTTTGGGGAAAGTATATAAACCTCTTGATCAAATTGCTCAAAGAAATGATGCAGCTCTGCTGACCATTTTTTAAAGTTCTCGACATGTACAGGCATTTTCTCAACAGCTAAACGCGCAGCTTTTGCCAACGCAGCAGCTTGTGGTACTGCAACAGTTCCACTGCGTAAACCAAATTCCTGTCCCCCACCAACGATAAATGCCTTCAGTTGTGGTTTTTTACGAAATGCTAACAGACCGCTCCCTTTCAGACCATGAATTTTATGTCCTGAAATAGAAATAACATCCGGACCATTATCGCCATCAAACAATACTGGCAGCTTACCGAAACTTTGTATCGCATCTACGTGGAACATTGCTTGGCATTGTTTATGAATTAGTTGTGCTGCTTCTTTAATTGGCTGTATTGCACCCATTTCGTTATTTACATGCATAATACTTACGATAATAGTATCTTTACGAAGCTTTTGCTGTAATTCCTCTAAAGAAATAAGCCCAGACTTATTTACTTTTAAATAGTCGATTTCATAGCCTTCTTCCTCTAAACGCTTAACAGCTTCCAAAATCGATGGATGCTCTATTTCTGTCGTAATAATATGCTTTCCTCTAAAATTACTTGATTTTGCAAGACCAAAAAGTGCAGCATTATTTGACTCAGTTCCCCCGGAAGTAAACAATATGTTCTTTTCTTCAGTATGGAGAATACTTGCTAATTGCTCACGAGCTTTTGTTAATAACGTATTTGACTCAACACCGGCACGATGGATGGAAGCCGGATTTGCAAAATACTGTTCATTTACTACCAAGAATGTTTTTAGAACATCCTCGTGTGGTTTTGTTGTCGCACTATTATCTAAATAAATCATCTATACTCTACCTTCTTTTTTAACTATTTAGCTTTGCGACAAGGTTGCGTGAAAACACTTACCCCAACGTAAAGCAATACTTTATAGGTAATTTCATCTCAAGCAGAGAGGTTGTGATAATAGTCTATTAAACCATTACCACAACCTCTTTAATTTGCTTATTTATTATAACGCTAAATCGTTCAACATGTAACCGTTATGCTTATCATTTTGAAATCAGTTGTTCTTGTACAAGCTCTTCAATACGATTAATAGCATTTGGATCAACAATTTCAACTGCCCTTGCTGCGTCTTCCAATGCCTTTATGTAGCGGAACTTTTTAAATGCATCCTCTGCTTCAAGTAAACTTTCATGCACTTGACGATTATTGGCGCGATATCTGTTACCAAACTGAATGAGACGTTCAATGATTAAAACATTCTCAATCATTTCCTGTGCTTTTTCATGTGTTTCTTCAATGGATTGCTTTGCACTTAGTAAATGTTGGTTTACTTGTACAATATTTAGTGGTACTTCCTGTAAACTTTGAACTACTACAAAAATACGTTCTGCCGCTTCTTCCAATCGCGCATCCATTTCCTCTGGTATCCCAGGAATATTGGCACGTCCTAGCAAGCGTTCTGTATTTTGTAGCAAACGCTTTAAAGTTTCCAATTCAGCCCTTGCTTTATTCTCGTCAATCCGTAAATTCTTTAATTTATTTGAAAAGCTCTCTTGTTCTTCTGCAATACGCTCAATTTCATCTGTAATTTCCTTCAATTCTTCCTGAAGGCTTGAATATGCGGACTTTTCTTCCTGTACACGCGTAGACAATAATTCATAGCGTCTTTGTAAAACTTCTAAATGCTTCAAACCGACTTTTGGAATTTCAGCCTCTTTGTCCTGCAATCGATAGCTATGCTGAATATAAGCCACTTCATCACTAATATCTTTTGTTAATCGCATCACTTCATTAATCGTACTATACATACCCGAACAATTGCGTTCGACATATTTTCTTGCCATTACTTCTTTTTCCAGTAAATTATAGAAATGATCAATTTCATCATTAATCGTTTGAATGCGTGGCAATACAGTCTGTAAATTCAACTCGGCAATTGCTTCCTTCAATACGTCTAATTCGTTTTCAAGCCCATCCAGGTATTCTGTCAGCTCTAAATGACGCAAATAGTAGTTTTGCTCTTCCATTTCACGCTGACCATTTCGTAACTCATGAATCGCTGTCGGAATTTTTGTCTGTATTTCTGTAAGTAATGTTGGTACTTCATTTAGTAGGTTAAAGATTGTTTGAGCTTCATCATTTAGTTGGAGTACAATTTCACGGGCCTGTAGGTAGTTACCGTCTTTCGTTAGCTCATCAAACTCTTCAAACTTTGGTACAAACTGCTCTAGTTTCTTTTCCAGTTCCTCTAAAGCGGGACCAAATGAATGTTGATGTGCCAAGATCGTTTTACGAGCTGAGCGGTAATACTCTTTCAATTGTTCAATTTCGATACGGTTTTTTTCTTCACTGCCGATTAATTCGTCTAGCTCTGTAATAATTTGCACACGAACTTGCTCACACTTTGTAAGTTCCTGATCAATTTCTCGTTCTGTATGCGTAGCTTTTTTGAATTTAAAACGATCAATAAATTCTTCCGCATCAAATAACAATTCGTCAATTTTCGGAATTTGTTTATCCACAACATCCAACCATCGATTTCGCCAGTTTTCAAATAGCTCTTCTGTTTGACCATTCATGTTTAGCGCTTTTACTTTAGCTAGCTCTTCAAAAATTGGATAGTGTTGGATTTGTAACTTTTCTTTATCTAATCGTCCTATTTCTGCATTATGCTTGCGTCGTACTACCAACCCTACAATCAATAATGCTAATAGTATGACGACAACAATGATGATATAATTTATCATTGTAAGCCCCCTAATCCCAATTAAAATCAATAAATTACTTATATATGTCTTATTAATAATAACATGTTTTATACTATTTGTTGAACTATTTACAGGTTTTTTTACTGCAAATCCCATATTTTTGAAGGAGGTCGCATAAATTGATGCGCGATGGACATATACATACCCCTTTTTGCCCACATGGCTCCACAGATTCATTCGAGGAATATATCGATAAAGCGATTGAAAGTGGATTCAAAGAAATATCTTTTACAGAACATGCTCCTTTACCTGATGGCTTTATCGATCCAACACCCGACAAGGATAGTGGTATGGATAAAGCATATTTGAAAGACTATATTCATCAACTGAAAAGACTTAAAGAACGCTACCAGTCAAAAATTATTATTAATATCGGTTTAGAAGTTGATTATATTATTGGTTTCGAGAATCAAACTCGTCACTTTCTAAATGAGTTTGGTCCTTTCCTCGATGATGCCATTTTATCAGTTCACTTTTTAAAGGCAGCAGACGAGTATGTATGCATTGACTTTTCCGACAAAGTCTATTTACAATTTGCTAATAAGGTAGGCGGAATCGCCCCTATGTACGAACTCTATTACGAAACGGTTAAAAAATCGATTTTGGCAGACCTGGGCCCTTACAAGCCGACACGAATAGGTCATCCAACATTAATTCATAAATTTCAGCTTGCTCATTCAGAACAAATCGACGACTCCTTGCGTATTAAGGAAGTCCTCACTTTAATGAAGCAGTATCATTATGAACTTGATTTCAATAGTGCCGGTATAAGTAAACCTTTCTGCAAGGAGCCCTATCCGCCATTACCATTTGTACAATTTGCAAAAGAATTAAACATACCTATTATTTTTGGATCTGATGCACATACTGCACAGGATTTACATCAGCATCACGAGGCTTTACAGCAAAAAATTATATTTTAATTGGAGGTTTATATGTTTGCTAATATTTCTTACAGCGGTACGCTAACAGAGCAGTACGAGCAACTTGCAAAACATCTTGACGCATTATTGGATGGGGAAAACGACCTCATTGCTAATTTAAGTAATGCGTCAGCTTTACTAAATTACTTTTTAGAAGATATCAATTGGGTTGGCTTTTATTTAATGAAGGATGGCGAATTAGTTCTTGGTCCATTCCAGGGATTACCTGCTTGTGTGCGCATTCCTGTTGGACGCGGTGTTTGTGGAACTGCAGTCGAAAACAATGAAACAATTATGGTGGATGATGTACATACTTTCCCTGGACATATCGCCTGTGATGCAGCATCTAAATCGGAAATCGTCATTCCTTTAACTGCAAATGGAACAGTATTTGGCGTTTTGGATATTGATAGCCCGAATGAAGCTCGTTTTTCATTGGAAGATAAAGCAGGATTAGAGCGATTTGTCAGTGTGCTCTTAAAACATATTTAAATAGAAAATAGGGAGAACCTGAATTAATTTTCAGGTTCTCCCTTTAACATTTTAGTTCCATTGAACTTTCAAACACACAAACGCGATTTTTCCCGTTACTTTTAGCATTGTATAAAGCTGTATCCGCCTGTAAAAAGATATGTTGAAAATCCGGTCGCTTTCCTTTATACCATGTAACCATTCCGGCCGAAATTGTGACAGAAGGTTTCGTTACTTTTGGTATCAGATCCACTAGCTCTTTCGAAACTTTCATTGCCTCATCTTCTAGAATGTTCGGAATATAAATTGCGAGCTCTTCACCGCCCCACCTTGAACAGATCCCTCTTAAACCAATTTTCTTTTTTAATTGAACAGCAATTTGAACGAGCACTTTATCCCCAACCTGATGTCCAAACGTATCATTAACCTTTTTAAAGTTATCAATATCAATTAGAAGAAACATACCTGAGTCATCTTTTTGAATTGATTTTTCTACATAAGTATCAGAGTAACTACGGGCATAAAGCTTTGTTAAATGATCACGATCCACCATTTCCTGTAATTGCTCCCGTAAAACAGAGTTGGAAATAGCTAAAGAAGAATGATGAATAAGCGATTGCATCAACTTAAAACTATCAAAGGAGAAGAAATACGGTTCCTGATGCAATACAATGCTAAATCCAATAATCTTTTCTTCCACAATCATTGGAATAGCCATCACTGATTTATATTCAATTTCCTCCGCAATAAGACGACTAAAATCAGCGATAAATAACGGATCCTGTTTTACTTTAAAGTGCTTTTCTACATAATGAATATATGCTAGAGATTTATCTTGATTAAAATACGGAGTACAGACTTCCGTCATTTCATAATGATCTTTCCCTTTAAATAAAAACCCGACTTCCATCGGTTGGAATGACTTTAATAATTGTTTTTGTAAAAATAAAAGCATTTCGTTAATCGTCAACTTCATATTCAAACGATGAGAAGTTTCGTTAATTAACTGCAAATCGCTGATTAGTCGATGTGATTGGTGATAGAGTTTGGCATTTTCCAATGCATTCCCTGATGCCTGGGCAAGCATTTTTATAAACTCTTTTTCTGAATTGGTAAAGGAATAATTAATAGGTGCTTTTACCTGTAATATGCCGTAAATTGCTTGCCTACCTTTAATAGGTACGTTTAATAAACGACAGTCCAATTCTATGGCTATATCCTCTTTTAACTCTCCAGATACAAACGCCTCGATTGTTGAAGGTCGCTCTGACAAGTAATCAAAAGGTTTTATTTGGATTTTCGTTTGACGATCCTGATCATTTGATAATATCAGTTCTACTTCTAAATCTGAAAAGTTATCTTCAATCGTAATCAGTACATTTTGCAAAATTACATCAATATCCATCGTGGAGTGAAAAAGGTCAGTCATTCCATAAAGTTTACGATATTTTTGCTCATTTGAATGTACTTCATAATTTTGCACTAAATATTTATGAACGGAGGAGATATTAATTATAATATCTTCTGTTAATTGTATTTCGAAAGGGGGAGTTGTTTTTTTATATTTAAAAACAATGATTCCATCGATTTTATTGTTACTCATAAGTGGCATTATATTTGTATGGTTTCTGAAATACGAAAGTTCCTTTAAAAACTTGGGTAACTCTACAACCTTATTTCCATTTAGATAAGGGACTAATAAATTAAAATCGATATTATAATAATTCAGGTTGGTTACCGGCTTTAGGTTGTTATCAATCAAATGGAATAAAAAACAATCTTCCATTTTGAAAAAATCTGCCAGGCTCTCTTCCAATAGCAGAAAATAGTCATGAAGTTTATTTTGCTGTATATTTGAATTCATACAAAGGTTCAGGATATTAGATTTAAATTGATCAATCTTTAGTTGATTTTCCACCATTAAATCACCTTTTCTTTCGCTATTGCCATTGTCAGTTTCTTATTACTTATCATCAAGTATACACTCATCGTGCCTATTTGACTATTTATTTATGTAATATTTTTCTAATAAACACCCCTAATAGTATCGTTTTTATTAGAAAAACGATTATTTTCTGTCTCATCACCATTTTCCCTTATATGTATAATTACCTAACATTAATTTTTCCGGTAGTTTACCTCTACTAATTGATGTTTTATCACCCATTTACTTCTTTTATTCTTCTAATAATTCATACTTAACATTTACTACTTCACGGAAATAGTACTAATTGTTGACGTGCTGTTAAAAAAAAGATACAATAGCCTTTGTGTAAAATGAATGCAGTAGTTGTATAACTTAATCGTGTATTTTGTTCCTTCTAACTTATTAGAATGGTGTATTGTGTAACCCTCTCGGCTGCATGGGCGAAGATACATGAAAATAGAATACCGTTTAATGTCGGGTACAACTGGTTTTTTCTTTTACAACAAAAACCAAATTTAAAGGAGGAGACACAATTATGTCTCGTTATACAGGTCCATCTTGGAAACTATCTCGTCGTCTTGGTATTTCATTAAGCGGCACAGGTAAAGAAATCGCAAAACGCCCTTACGCACCAGGTCAACACGGCCCGAACTCTCGCGGTAAAAAATCAGAGTACGGTCTACAATTAACTGAAAAACAAAAATTACGTCATATGTATGGTATGACTGAACGTCAATTCAAAAACACTTACCTTAAAGCTGGTAAATTACAAGGTGTACAAGGTGAAAACTTCATGATCTTACTTGAAACTCGCCTTGACAACTTAGTATACCGTTTAGGTTTAGCTCGCACTCGTCGTGCAGCTCGTCAATTAGTTAACCATGGCCACATTTTAGTGGATGGTAAACGCGTTGATATCCCATCATTCTCAGTAAAACCAGGTCAAACGATCTCATTACGTGAGAAATCAGCTAACCTTTCAGTAGTAGCTGAATCTGTAGAAGTTAACAGCTTCGTACCAGAATATTTATCATTCGATGCAGACTCTAAAGTAGGTACTTTCGTACGTATGCCAGAGCGCTCTGAATTATCTGCTGAAATCAACGAACAATTAATCGTCGAGTTCTACTCTCGTTAATTAGTAGTTGACTCTGCAAAGAGTAACTTAAAAAGCCCTAGAAACTTGTTAAATCAATGTTTCTAGGGCTTTTTTATTGTACTTTTTATATTACTTAAGTAGCTGAACGAAATATATTTTATTCAGAAATATAAATTGTTGCATCATTTTCTAAACCTATATGAACACTTACAACTGAATGTCCTTTGTCATCAAACCATACTCCATTAGATTTGACTATTAAATCTAATGTTTGATAATCAAGTTTTATATTGTCTTTAACTTTTTTATCTGATTCATTTATTAAAATAGAAACATTATAAGATTCCATTGTTACACCTCCCAACTTCTACCTACAATTGCACGCAAATAAGAAACCTAAGGACAAGCTATTACTCTGATAAGTTTACTTTTTTCTTATTCAACTTCAGAGAAAAACATCAAACTTTTGTATTGATGCGGGAATAATTTACTTCACATAACTTATCTTGCGTTACTATTTGTATACCCCAATAACACATTTCTGCAAACGGATAAATATTAAAATATCCCTCATACTTATTTTATAATTTAATAAAGGATGTGATTTTTTTGGAAGATGCAAAATTTGCCGAACTGAATAGTGAAAAACTTAGTGCAATCAAACAACTGGAAGAAAAGTTGAACGTAACATTAATTGCTTATGACATTACCGGATCAAATAGTCATATTCAAAATGGCAATAATCCAGATGTGATTAACCCGTCTTAATGTTTTACTTTACAAAATAAAAAGACATTCACAAGATGCTACAATGTGAATGTCTTTTTTTAAAACAATAAATAACCAGCGCTTACCATTAATACTATTATCACAATAAAGGAAGCGAAAAATGCTTTCCATGTTGAAATTCGGTGCACTTCTGAAATACCAACTACTGTAATAACATATGTCCATAAACTGGCGATAATTATAAACGTACCACATACAAACTGTAAGATTAAATCACTTAATGATGTTTCAATATAAGTAATATTAAAAAAAGATTGCGGCGCAAATTGCATCCAAAACAATAGTATCGGTAATATCCAAATATAAGGAATCATCGTTACACTAATCATGCGGAACATTTCTTTAAACTTACCTATCCCGCCGAATGCTTTTGCTGATAGTGTCAAAACACCCGCTGATAAAGCTGTAGAAAGAAAGTAGAGCAATAAACTTGATAATAATGTCGAATAAACGATATCACCTAAAGTATATGCCCCTGTAAAATCCGAGCCGATAAAGCTAATTAAATTGCTTGCAAACATACCGATAATACCTACGATAATGAAATAAGATAACTTTTTATGTGTTAGAACATAACGAATGGTATCACGAGGTTTGGTAGCAATACTTAATACCGCATGTCGATCATCGACTGCATGTGTCAATTGCTCATTCAAAACAAAATCCCCCTAAAAATATGTCTATACTCTATTATACTGGCATACTGTGGGCGATTCAAAATTATTGTACTTAAATATGATTCTCTTATTTTTCAACCACTATTCTCCTGAAGTTATGGAAACATACCCTGCTTTTTCTATTAAAGATTGACCTTCTTCTGACAAGATCCAATCAATTAATGTTTTTACATTGCCAATTGGCTCACCGGCCGTCACAATATAAAATTCCGAAGCAATTGGATAGGCATTGGAGCGAATTGTTTCTTTTGTAGGAGCTACCCCGTTAACTTTCAATAGTTTTATTTCTTTATTCCGCACCATTTCATTTGAGTAATATCGGAATGTATAACCAATTGCATTTTTGTAATTTTTATATTGGGAAACCTCATTAATAATTCCCCCCATGCCTGTCGCGATATCTTCAGTTGGCGCCTCCATTAAAGGTGTATCCCCCATTAGACGTTGCAAAGCAGTTTGAGATCCACTATCCTGTGGTCTTTGGAATGCACGAATTTCATCATTATCCCCACCAACTTCAGACCAATTTGTAATCTCACCGGAATATATTCCTTTGATTTGTTCCAACGATAAACCGTCAATATTATTTTTACTATTCACGAAAAAGACGAATGCCTCTTTTCCAATAGGCGTTAATACCAATTCAAAGCCCTTATCTTCTGCTCGCCTTATTTGATTTTCAGAAGGTCCTGCTGCGAAGATTAGGTCTGCCCTTCCTAAAATCAAATTTGTATAGGCTTCATGTGTTTGGTTAACCATTACCTCACTCTTATATGGGTTATAATTTTTTTCAGGATATACTTCTTGAGCAATCGCGGCATAGAGTGGATACAATGCCGTCGCACCATCGATGACCGGTAAAGGTTCTTCTAATTTTAATGACGCAGTTTGTTCAAGCTCCACTAGTTGATTGCCTTCTACAAACGGTTCATACTGATAAATATTAACCTCAGCATCAACAGTAGGCACTCTGCTATCCAACCACTTATATATTGGTTGAATACATGTAATAGCTATAATAATCCCAGCTAGTCCCCAAAATACTTTCACACGCTTCTTCTTTTGATAAAATACATCAAAAATTTGAAGCACAAAACCTATATATAAAATTGAAGCTATTGCAATTATTAGCGGTATGTAATGAATGTTGCCCGCCAGTAGAAACGTGAAAACAATAACAAACGTGAAAAAGCTTGCTCCCAGCAATACAAAAATGGCCATTCCAATTTGTCCCCAATAAGATTTTTTCTCCATATCATCTCTCCCTTCTCATTATTACGTTCTTTCTAATTCCTAATATTCCTTTAAAAAACGCCTTGGAAAACTTTATTTCCAAGGCGTGTCAAAATCATTTAGTTATACAAATTTCACCATGTGATATTTTTTCTTTCCTCGACGGATAATCGCGAATGCATCTTCTAATCGGTCTTTTCCATCAATCAAATATTCCAACTCTGTAACCTTTTCTCCGTTTACGCTGATCGCACCGTTTGTTACATCTTCACGTGCTTGGCGTTTTGACGATGAAATGCCGGCTTCTACAATTAACTCAACAATGTTTTTGTCTTCTTTTGCTACCTCTACAGATGGAACGCCAGCAAATGCTACTTTCATTTCATCTACTGATAGTGCTTTTAAATCCCCTGAGAATAACGCTTTTGTAATACGCTCCGCTGCTTCTAGACCAGTTTCACCGTGGATAAGGCGTGTCATCTCTTCAGCTAAAGCTTTTTGTGCTTTACGTAAATGCGGCTCTTCTTCCACACTTACTGCTAATGCTTCAATTTCTTCACGTGTTAAGAAAGTAAAGATTTTAAGGTATTTGACAACGTCTGCATCTGCAGTGTTGATCCAAAACTGGTAGAACTCATATGGTGATGTTTTTTCAGCATCTAACCATACTGCGCCACCTGCTGTTTTACCAAATTTTGTACCATCTGCTTTTGTTACAAGAGGAATCGTAATACCGAATGCTTTTGCATTTTCATCGTGTGTTTTACGAATCATTTCCAATCCCGTCGTAATATTGCCCCACTGATCCGAGCCACCTACTTGAATACGAACATTATGGTGATCGTATAAATGATTGAAGTCGATACCTTGAATTAATGTGTAAGCAAATTCAGTAAATGAAATACCTGAATCTAAGCGTGAAGCTACTGTGTCTTTATTTAAAATGTAGTTTACATTAATTAATTTCCCGTAATCACGTAAAAAATCAATTAATGACATTGGGCCAACCCAATCATTATTATTAACTAATACAGCACCGTTTGCTGCATCTGATGAGAAGTCGAATAAACGCTCCATTTGTTTTTTTAGACCTTGAACGTTTTTGTCGATTTGCTCCATCGTCTGTAGTTGGCGCTCTTCAGAACGTCCTGACGGATCCCCGACAGTACCTGTAGCTCCCCCAACTAATAAAATCGGTGTATGACCCGCTTTTTGGAAACGGCGTAATGTAAGTAATGGTACGATATGACCGATATGCATCGAATCTGCTGTTGGATCGACACCTACATATAATGAAACCTTCTCCTCGTTTAAAAGCTTTTCCATACCTTCAGCGTCCGTTTGTTGGTATAACAAACCGCGCCATTCTAAATCTTGCAGTAATTCATTCATTATTTTTCTCTCCTTTTACATGTGTTGTTATTCGCTATGTAAGGAAACAAAAAACGCCCCTACACGCCAATGCATGCAGGGACGTCAAATTTCTCATTTAACGCGGTACCACCCAGCTTGAAGAAAATTAAAAACTTTTCTTCCACTTTAAGCGTCTATAACGTGACGATCCGTCCAAGCTCCAAGTACGTAATTCATAAATGCGCTTTCTCTGGCTTTCACCAACCGCCAGCTCTCTAATCAGGGAACACATTTATTACTGCAAACTCTTCTTTGCCTGAAATTTATATTTTCTATTCTACCTAGAAAATAGATGTTGTCAATAAATATATTCGTTTATATATCAAATATGCTATAATAAACAAGATTTTAGGAGGGCGATGTTGTGAAAGAATGGCTTGATAAATTTAATAAAAAAATCGAATCCCTTGTTTCTTCAAAACAGATGCGCTACGTACGAATTACTGGTGGCGTATTCTGGAATTTAACCTTATTAGCAGTAATTTTTGTTGCTACTACGCTGTTATTTGTTGGGGGTGTAGGTGCAGGTTACTTCGCATCATTAACAAAGGATGAACCTTTGCGATCAAAAGAAGAGATGCGCGAGCAAATATTCAGCTATGAAGAAACAAGTGAACTTTACTTTGCAAACGATATTTACATAGGAAAAATTCGAACAGACTTAGACCGACGTGAGACATCGCTTGCTAATATATCTCCAATAGTTATAAATGCGGTGCTTGCTACGGAAGATGAATATTTCCGCGAGCATGAAGGAATTGTACCAAAAGCAGTTTTACGTGGGTTACTACAGGATGTATCGAACTCCTCTACACAAACTGGTGGCTCTACTTTAACACAGCAGTTAATAAAAAACCAAATACTTACAAATGAAGTTTCGTATGAGCGTAAAGCAAAAGAAATACTACTCGCTTTTCGTCTCGAGAAATTTATGAGCAAAGAAGAAATTTTGGAAGCATACCTTAACATTATTCCTTATGGTCGGAATTCTTCTGGTCGGAATATTGCCGGAATTGAAACAGCAGCCCAAGGTATTTTTGGTATTCCAGCTTCTAAGCTAAATTTACCACAAGCAGCCTATATTGCCGGAATACCTCAAGCTCCTTTTAAATACACACCATTTACAAATAAGGGTGAACAAAAGAGTGCTGAGGGAATGAAACCAGGTATCGACCGTATGAAAACGGTATTATATCGTATGCAGGAAGTAGGCTATATTTCGGAAAAAGAATATAACGAAGCAATAGGCTATGATATTACAAAAGATTTGAAGGGTTATGAAGAACGACCAGAGGACAAATATCCTTGGCTAACAGCTGAGCTAGAAATGCGAGCAAAAGAAATTTTCGCAAAAATACTTGCTGAAGAAGACGGAATTGACCCAGACCGTTTAAAAGAAGAAAAGAACTTAAACGAAAAATACTCTATTTTAGCAGACCGTACAATTCGTTCTGGAGGGTATCGTATTTATTCGACAATCAATAAAGATATGTATGATGCTATGCGAAATGTGACAGAAGAATTTACCTTGTATGGTCAAACATATAAGAAAAAAGAAAAAGATCCAGAAACAGGTGAAGAAATCGAAGTGGATGTGCCTGTTCAAACAGGAAGTATCATTATCGATAATAAAACAGGTCGTATTTTAAGCTTCGTCGGTGGACGTGACCACCAGTTAGAACAGTTAAATCATGCTACACAAGCTTATCGATCAAATGGATCAACTATGAAACCATTACTTGCTTATGCACCGGCACTGGAATATGGTGTAATCGGGGCGGGTAGCCCGGTAGTAGATGTTAAGTTTAAACGTGATTATGATAATTACGAACCTGTAAACTATATTCCTACACAGGAATTAGGTATTATTCCTGCACGTCAGGCAGTTGCTTCTTCTCAAAACTTGGCTTTGTTACGTTTGTATGACTCAATTTTAGATCGCCGTCCTGCTACGTATTTAGATAAAATGGGCTTTTCTAAGTTAACTGAAGGAGATTATGTGCATTTATCTACAGCCATTGGTGGTATTACTCATGGGGCAACAGTCGAGGAAAATACAAATGCTTATACTACATTTGCAAATGAAGGAAAATTCATAGATGCCTATATGATTGAGCGTATCGAGGATTTAGATGGTAATGTTGTTTATGAACATAAAGTTGAGCCGGTGGAGGTATTCAGTCCGGAAACTGCCTATATGATGACAGATATGTTACGTGATGTACTTCAACAAGGCGGTACCGCAACTTTAGCGAAAAGTCAGTTAAAGTTCTCTTCAGACTTTGCAGCTAAAACAGGTACAACACAGGATCATAAAGACGTTTGGCTAGTAGGCTATAACCCGAATATCTCAGTCGGTGTCTGGTTAGGTTATGACCAGCCTCGTACTCTTTATGCATTTAATAATCGTTATCAGCACCCTAGTAATCGTGTCAACCGATTATGGGCAAGTTATTTAAATACGCTTTATGATATCGATCCAGAATTAATCGGTACGAAGGAAACATTCAAAAAGCCAGAAGGTGTTGTTACGCAGTCGTTCTGTGGAATATCCGGATTAGCTGCTTCCACATCTTGTTCAAATGCTGGTTTAGTCATTTCCGATTTATTTAACAAAAATGTATTTTTACCTACACAGCCAGATGATAGTTTCGTTTCATCTACTTCTGTAGTAATTAACGGCAGTACTTATGCGGCACTACCAAGTACACCAACTGAGTTTGTCCAAATGAGTGGATTCGGATTGAATCAGGCCTTTATTGACCGTATGCTAGGTAGGCTCGGCGGGGATGCATCAAAGCTATTGCCATTTAGTACTGGTAATGGTGTTGTATCAGGTGCCCAGTTCGAAGCGGATGGTGCTCCACCTGAAGCTGTATTTGCAACATTGGCAAATGGCTCATTATCATGGACGGCTTCAGCATCCAATGATGTGGTTGGCTACCGTGTATACAGTATTACAAATGAAGGCACATCACTTGTAAGATCATTAAAGTCTTACGAAGGGTTCCAAATGTCTGTGTCAGAAGGCGTTAGGTATGTCGTTGTTGCTGTTGATATTACTGGCCTGGAGTCGGGTTATTCGAATGAAGTTGGGGAAGTTTATACTGCGCCACCTGAACCCGAAGATGAAGAGAATACTGTACCAGGAGAGATCATAGAAGAAGATTTAGACGATATAGAAATCGATCCAGAAACAACTATTGATTAATTTATAAAAAAACTGGGGCTGAGACATAAGTAGAATTTCTTTGTATAAGAGAAATTTCCTTATTAAGAAACTGATACTTTATGAATTGATTGGAGTGAAGGGGCGACTCCTGGGGGATGAGCGTGACGCCTGAGACTAGGAACAAAGGCTAAGAACGCCACGTCCTGTGGCAACGCTTTTGTGACCGACATCGTGTCGGCCTCACGCCCCCGGAAAGCGTCCCCGCAACGGAAATCAATTCTGGTAGAAACAGAAAAATATCCATTTTCCCTTCAGGAAAATGGATATTTTTCGTTTTGTCCTAAACTCTTTTAAATTATTTATAGAGTTGTAATTTTATCAGTTTGTAATACACCTTTTAGAATGTCTACAGCTTCATCAATTTCCTGCTCACTTACTGTTAATGGTGGCAATAAGCGTATTACTTTCGGACCCGCCGCTACAGTTAACAATCCAGCTTTATCTAAAGCAGCTACATATGGCGCTACGTCTTCTCCACCTAATCCTAATCCAAGCATTAAACCTTTTCCTTGAACAGTATAGTTCGGGAACGCTTCTTTAAGTTTATTTACAAAATAGCTTGATTTTTGTTTTACAGATTGTAAAAATTCATCATTAAATATATGATCAATAACTGTTTGTGCTACTGACACTGCTAGTGGATTTCCACCGAATGTCGTGCCATGTGTTCCTGCGTTAAACGTATTAAATAGTTCCTCTGTACCGAGAATGCCTCCAATAGGAAAACCTCCTCCTAGACCTTTCGCCATTGATACAATATTAGGCTTAATTACAGTTTGCTCAAATGCAAAACGGGTACCTGTACGCCCAATTCCCGTTTGTACTTCATCGGCGATTACTAAAATATCCGTTGATTGCTGAATGTCGTGAATAGCTTGCGCAAATTCATCTGATACAGAATTTACCCCACCTTCACCTTGAATCATCTCCAGCATAATTGCTGCTGTTTCAGAGTCGGCTGCTGCTTTTAAAGCATCTACATCATTAAACGGTAATGTAATAAATTCACTCACTAAAGGTCCGAAGCCGTTACGTACTTTATCTTGACCAGTCGCACTCATTGCACCGAATGTACGTCCATGAAAGCTTTGTTCGAAAACGATTATTTTATGCTTCCCTGTATGCTTTCGAGCCAATTTAATTGCAGCCTCGTTTGCCTCTGCTCCACTATTACAGAAAAAAGCATAGGATAGATGTAAATCTTTCACTAAGGATGCCGCCAGCTTCTCTTGACCTGGGCTCTCAAATAAGTTACTAATATGCCATAGTTTTTCACTTTGCTGCTGAATTGCCTCTACAATTGCAGGATTGGCATGACCTAAGCTACAGACAGCTATTCCACTTGTAAAATCTAAATAGCGTTTTCCTGTAGTATCGAATACTTCAGTTCCTTTCCCTTCAACTATAGCGAAAGGTCTTCTTACGTAATTTTGAAATAATGCACTCATTTTACTAGCTCCTCACTTAAAATAGTTGTACCGGTTAATGTTTCATTGACAATTTGGACAGATGGTATTCCCGACTCTAAACAATTTAAAGCACCCTGTACTTTCGGTATCATACCGCCGTATATATCTCCTTCGTCAATCCATTGCTTAATTAAATTTGGCGTGGCTTCTGATTGAAATTCATCTTTTATCCGAATACCTGCAACATCTGTAACGAGGAGTAAACGATCTGCACCTACTGCCAATGCAATTTCACTTGCCACTGTATCTCCATTAATATTAAGTGCATGCCCATCCTTTGTTGCACCAATGCAGGCAATTACAGGGACAATACCACTTTCAGTTAATGTATTTAATAAGTTTACATTAACACTTTTTACCTTACCTACAAATTTATAAGTTTCAAAATCTAAAAATTCACTTTCCAACAAGGTTTGATCAAAACCATTTAACCCTACAGACTCAATTCCTGCAGCATTGAGTTCATGAACTAATGCAGGATTAACTTTACCGATTAAAGTTGATTGAACAATTCCAATCATTTCTTCATTCGTTACCCGTAAACCGTTTACAGTTTGAGATTGAATGTTAGCGGCGGCTAATTCACGATTAATCGCAGGTCCTCCCCCATGGGTAATAATGAGTTGAATCCCCTGATCTTGAAGGGCTTTGAAATTACGAAAGAAGGCCTCGTTAAGACCTTCCAATGTGCTTCCGCCCAACTTTATGACCATTTTACGAGCGGTATGATGCGTTGATTTGAACGTAGTCATAAGTTAAATCACACCCCCATGCAAAGCCGTGACCTTCTCCCACTTCTAAAGACACAAAGATTTTAACTTCATGCTGCTTTAGGATTTCGATCAGTGCTTCTTCTGAAAAGTTAATTGGCTCACCATTTTCTACCATTGTCGCTCCGCCAATTTTTATTGTAATTTTATCAGGATCTACTACAGCACCTGAATAGCCAACTGCCGCGATAATACGACCCCAGTTTGCATCACAGCCGAAAACTGCTGTTTTTACAAGAGGGGAACCGACAACTGTTTTTGCAATTTTTCTTGCCTCTTCATCAGAAATGGCACCATCTACCTCAACTTCAATTAGTTTTGTTGCGCCTTCTCCATCACGTGCAATCGATTTTGCTAAGTCTTCTGACACTAATCGTAATGCTGTATAAAAATTCTCCCAATCCGGATGTGCAGGTGATAGTGGTTCATTACCGGCTAAACCATTTGCCATAACTACTACCGTATCATTTGTTGATGTATCCCCATCTACTGTAATTGAGTTGAATGTACAATCCGTTACATTAGATAATGCTTTTTGCAATTCATCTGATTCAATATTTGCATCTGTCGTAATAAAGCCCAACATAGTCGCCATATTCGGTTCGATCATACCTGAACCTTTTGCTGTTCCTGATACAATCACTTCTTTACCGTCTATAATTGTAGCGTATGTTGTATTTTTCATTACTGTATCTGTTGTCAGGATTGCTTGTGAAAAATCAATTCCACTTTCAAGTTTGGAATCCGGTAACAACATTTCCATCCCTTTTTTAATAGGCTCCATTTTCATAATTTCCCCAATAACACCTGTGGATGCTACCCCAACCAAATCTTCAGAAATGCCGAGCTTTAGTGCAGCAAGTCTTTGCATTTCGTAAGCATCTGCTATCCCTTGTTTACCTGTGCAAGCATTAGCATTTCCTGAATTCACAATCATTGCCTGCATTTTTTTCGTTCCATATACAACTTCCTTTGTTACTTTAAGAGGGGCCGCTTGAACAGCATTTGTTGTAAATACGCCCGCTACACTTGCTGGTACATCACTGACTAAAATCGCTAAATCTTTTTTCTTATGTTTAATACCGCAATGAACACCTGCTGCAGTAAAGCCTTTTGGTGATACGATATTTTTGCTAGATAGTTTTTTCATTTCAATTGTTGAAGCCATTTGATGTTCCTCCTAATGTTTAAATAAAGTACGGTACAAGTTGTAGGCCTGTTTGCTGTGGCAACCCAAACTGAACATTCATGTTTTGGATTGCCTGCCCTGCAGCCCCTTTTACTAAGTTATCGATAACCCCAATAATTGTTGCGCGATTCGTCCGTTCATCGAGCTTCACATAAATATCGCAATAATTCGAACCTTTTACGCGGTTAGTTCCAATAGATGACGCTTCCTGAATGACACGTACGAAAGGGTGATTCTCATACGTTGTAGTTAAACAATCAACTAATTGCTTTTGGGTCACACCTTTTGTTACCTGTGCATAGGAAGTAGCTAAAATCCCCCGTGTCATCGGCACTAAATGTGTGTTAAACGTAATAGTTGTTTCGGTATCGGTAAACATCGAAATTGCTTGTTCTATTTCAGGAATATGTTGATGCTCATTAATTTTATATATTGAAAAGCTTTCATTTGCTTCACTGTAATGTGTAGTATTTGATGGTTTATTGCCAGCGCCGGATATTCCGCTCTTTGCATCAATGACTAAAAAACTTGGATCAATCAGCTGATGCTTTATAAGGGGCAGGATGGATAAGAGAACTGCTGTTGGATAGCAACCTGGATTTGCAATTAAATCCGATTTCTTGATGGCTGCTTCATTCCACTCTGTTAATCCATATACACTCTTTTCAACAGCTTCTTTCGGTGCCGGCTTTTTCTTATACCAAGATTCATAGCTTTCAAGGTTTTTCAATCGAAAATCCCCTGATAAATCGATTAGTTTTGGACCTCGGTTTACTAAAGGTGGAAATAGAGTACTTGATACCCCAGACGGTGTACTTGCAAAGACAACATCGGATTTTGCTAATACATCGTAATCTATTTTCAATAATGGTTGATTATAAATATCTGTTAAGTGAGGGAATTTATCTGAAAATACTGTTCCTTCCTCAGATGATGTAAATAATCCTATTTCTTCTACTTCTTTATGGTTATGCAAGAAACGCAATAATTCCAGACCGCCATACCCTGTGGCACCAATAATACTTACTTTCATCTTTGTCACCTCTAATTTTTTTATTGCCAAAAAATACATTAATGAAATCTAAAAGATAAAAATAAGTATAGTTATGTATATTTATTTAGTCAACTGTATTTTTATATAATCATAGATAATTCCAAATTATCGTTCAATTATTTGAGTATTTAAGGTGAAAAGCACTAATTGCCTTTCTTATAGCCTCATTATATTAATAGTAAAAAAAGCGCCTACATATGTAAGCGCCCCATAGCATATGCAAATGTGAAAAGGATTAGTCTTCCATAGTGGATAAATCACCCGTTGGTAAGTTTAATTCCCATGCTTTCAATACTCGGCGCATGATTTTTCCACTTCGTGTTTTTGGCAACTTATCTTTAAATTCTATTTCACGTGGTGCTGCATGGGCAGATAATCCTGTTTTTACAAATTCTCTAATATTTGCTTCAAGTTCATCACTTGGCTCTACCCCTTCACGCAATGAAATGAATGCTTTAATGATTTCCCCGCGCACAGGATCCGGTTTTCCGATGACACCCGCTTCTATTACATCCGGATGTTCAAGTAATTTACTTTCTACCTCGAACGGACCGACACGCTCACCTGCCGTCATAATTACATCATCTACACGCCCTTGGAACCAAAAATATCCGTCCTCATCCTTATATGCTGAGTCACCTGATACGTACCATTCACCTTTTAAAAAATAAGAATTATATCGTTCAGGATTCCCCCAAATTTGGCGCATCATAGCTGGCCAGCCTTTTCGAATTGCTAAATTCCCCATTGTGTATGGTGGTACTTCATTTCCCTGATCATCCACAATCGTAGCATATACTCCCGGAACTGGTTTTCCCATAGATCCTGGTTTGATCTCCATCGCTGGGAAATTGCATATCATATGTCCGCCTGTTTCTGTCATCCACCATGTATCATGAATACGGTGATTTAGGATCTCCATTCCCCATTTCACTACTTCAGGGTTTAAAGGTTCCCCAACGGATAAAACATGTCGTAATGAAGATAGATTGTATTTGCTGATCATACTTGGACCAGCACCCATTAACATTCTGAATGCAGTTGGTGCACTATACCAAACAGTAACACCATATTCTTCAATCGCACCATACCATGCTTGCGGGCTGAAGCGACCACCAATAATTACATTAGTAACCCCATTCAACCAAGGTCCAAAAATACCATATGCTGTTCCTGTTACCCAACCTGGATCAGCTGTACACCAATAAATGTCATTCTCTTTTAAATCAAGTACCCATTGAGCGGTTTGATATTGCTGTACCATTGCATAATGCACATGCAATACACCTTTTGGAGTACCGGTAGAACCAGATGTATAATGTAAAATGGAGCCATCCTCTTTATCGACCCATTCAATGTCAAAATCTTGAGGTGCCTCTTTGAAATATTTATTAAAGTCCAATATTTTATCCGTTTCCTCAACATCTTCTCCAACTACAAAAATAGTCTTTAAATGTGGAAGCTTCTCGATAGGTACCCGATTTAATAATGATGGTGTTGTTATAATTGCAACTGCCTCACTATCCATTAAACGGTCATAAACGGCCCCTTCCATAAATGCCTCAAATAACGGTCCAACAATTGCCCCTATTTTTAATGCCCCTAATAAGCTGAAATAAAGCTCCGGTGTACGTGGCATGAATACAAATATACGATCCCCTTTTCGCAAATTTGCTTTCTCCTTCAGTACATTTGCCGCTTTATTCGAGTTGCGTTTCATATCAAAGAAAGAATATGACTCTTTTCGATGCCCATCATTATAATAAAGTGCTACTTTATTTTTCCGATGTGTTTCGACATGTCGATCTATTGCTTCATATGCAATATTAATCTTCCCCGTTTCATACCAAGAAAATGCCTTCTCAGTATTGACCCAATCATGATTTGCAGCTGCATCCTCATAATTTTTCAAATTATGTTCCCCTGGAATTACTGCTAGTTTTTCAACTGTTTTTGTCCCCATGAAATTTCCCCTTTCTTTAAAACATACAACCATTTTACAATAAAAATACTATAATGGGCAAAACATTTATAATTTTCTAACAATTTAGTTATTTATCGTAAAATAAAGCGTATTTTCGCATTAAATAGAGTATAATGGAGGTATTACAAGCAGGTGGTGTGATTATGAATCATGTAAAAAAATACTATTGTCTTGAATTCGAATCGAAGAATGGTAATGTTTTAGTGGAAGGGCCCGTTTCCTCAGAAAAACTTGCATCCTACTCATTACACGAAGACCTGAAAGCATTTCGACCTTCTCATCAACAGCATAAAGCACTAGTCGAAATTGCCGGGCTAGAAGAAGGACGTATAATTATTATACGAAAAGATGATATCATCGTGGGCTATGTGACATTTCTTTATCCTGATCCTTTAGAGCGTTGGGCAGAAGATCGTATTCCTAATATGATTGAACTTGGTGCTATTGAGGTAATACCCTCTTATAGAGGTACGGGTGCAGGAAAGAAACTGCTCGAAGTTTCCTTTATGGATGATGCTATGGAAGATTATTTAGTTATCACGACTGAATATTATTGGCATTGGGACCTCAAAGGAACAGGTTTATCAGTTTGGGATTATCGGAATATGATGGAGAGAATGATGACTACCGCCAATTTTGAATATTACGCTACAGACGACCCTGAAATAACGTCCCATCCTGCAAACTGTTTAATGGCTCGTGTCGGGTCACGTGTAGGAACCGAGACACTTGAAAGATTTGACAAACTTCGCTTTAGAAGTCGTTTCATGTATTAATTCTTATTGCAAAGGGGATTGAAAAATGATTGTCGAGGAAATTATGAAAAGGGATATACATACACTCCTTCCCGAGAATACGGTACGCGATGCCGTCCGCCTTATGCGGGAAGAAAAAATCCGCCACGTACCAATTGTAAGTTCTGACGATATAGTTGTCGGAATCATTACAGATCATGACTTAAAAAACGCATTACCATCATGTTTACGAGAAGAACCGAACTCTACTATCTATGATTCACCCATCGAAGAAATAATGGTGAAGAATCCAATAGTCGGTCATCCTTTAGATTTTGTTGAAGAAGTTGCTTCAATATTTTATGATGCTAAAATCAGCTGTTTGCCAATTGTATCTGCCGGTAAATTAGTCGGTATTGTTACTACAACAGATTTACTTTACACATATATTGAATTAACAGGGGCACATCAGCCAGGTTCAAAAATAGATATCCGAGTTAGCAATCAACCTGGCATGCTTTTTGAGATTTCAAGAGTATTTCAGGAAAATAAAGCAAATGTAGTAAGTGTTCTTGTATATCCTGATGGCGATAATACAAAATCACGTATCGTAAGTGTCCGATTACAAGTAATGAATCCGCTTCATATCATCGAGGATTTGCGTAAGCAAGGATACGATGTACTATGGCCGAATTTACCTGGCGTTTCACTATGAAAAAAGCTGTATTTATTTATTCTCCAGATCAACTTACTTACAAATTTTCGGACACACACCCGTTTAATCATAAACGACTACATTTAACGATTGATTTACTTAAGAATATTGGGGCTTTAAACGATGAGGATATCGTTCCGGCCCGTGTTGCAACAGATGAAGAAATTGCTTTGGCTCATGACCCGCAGTATATTGAAATTGTAAAAAAAGCCGGTCATGGTGAATTAACCGCACAACAGGGTGAACCATTTGGAATTGGTACTGAGGATACGCCTATGTTCCGAAATATGCACGAAGCAAGTGCATTGCTTGTAGGGGGTACATTGCAGGCGGTCGACTCTGTTTTGCAGGGGAAATCACAGCATGCACTAAATTTAGGGGGCGGACTGCACCATGGCTTCCGTGGAAGAGCTTCCGGTTTTTGTATATACAATGATAGTAGCGTTGCTATTAAATACATCCAGGAGAAATATGGGCTTCGCGTTTTATATGTAGATACAGATGCCCATCATGGTGATGGTGTTCAATGGTCATTTTATGATGATCCCAATGTATGTACACTTTCTATCCATGAAACAGGTCGCTACTTATTTCCGGGTACAGGGAATATTACGGAACGTGGTAATGGCGAGGGCTATGGTACATCCTTTAATTTCCCAATTGACGCCTTTACAGAAGATGAGAGCTTCCTAGAAATATATGAGCAATCAATGCGTGAAGTATTTGAATTTTTTAAACCGGATGTAGTACTAACTCAAAACGGAGCAGATGCACACTATTTTGATCCTTTAACTCATTTGTATGGAACGATGAACATTTATAGGGAAATTCCAAAGCTTGCCCACAAATTGGCCCATGAATATTGCGGCGGGCGATGGATAGCTGTCGGTGGCGGAGGCTATGATATTTGGCGTGTAGTACCACGTGCTTGGTCACATATATGGACAGAAATGACTGACCAACCTACACCAACTGGTCCACTACCACAAAAATGGCTTAATAAATGGCAACAGGAATCACCTGTTCCTCTCATTCCGACTTGGGATGATCCAACACCTTTATATGAGGCTATTCCTCGTAAAGCAGAAATTGAAGAAAAAAATGCACGAATGCTTGAAAAAGCGCTACATATTATTCGTACAGAAAAGAATCGTTCTTAAAAGATGCTATACAATCTTTAGTCAAAGATTGTATAGTTTTTATTTTCCTAAAATAGGGATATTCCTATATACTAAAATAGAATAAAGAAAATTGGGGGCTATTACATGTATAAACATATTTTACTGGCAATCGATGGTTCTGAAAATTCATTTCGTGCTGCAAAAGATGCTGTTGGCATTGCTACAGAGGACTCGTTGATTGAGATTATTTCTTCAATACCTACAGAAGCTATTTCAAATGAACCGTTACATATGGGAACCCTCACTCAAACAGATGAACAATATATTCAAAAATTATCGCGTGAAATTGATTATGTAAAAAGTAATCATCCCCATTTAAAATTAACAATCGTACATGGTCCTGCAGGTCGAATGATTTCAAACTATGCTAACCATCACAATGTAGATTTAGTTGTAATCGGCTGTCGTGGATTAAATACAATGCAGGAAATGGTATTTGGCAGTGTTAGTACATACGTCTCCAAAAATGCGAATTGCTCTACTTTATTAGTAAAATAATTATTAGTGATTTACAAAATCCAAGTAGCATAGAACAAAAAATAACAAAAAGCCTGCCACATTGTTGTGACAGGCTTTTTGTTATTTACTTGAATCACGCTTTTCTATTCGATGTGGCAAGATGACATGCTGATCATCGACTTCTTCTTTATTCATATACTTCGTCAATAAACGCATTGCAACTGCCCCAATATCGTATAAAGGCAATACAACACTTGTTAATTGTGGGCGTACCATACGAGCCAATTTGGAATTTTCGAAGCTAATAATTTCCACATCTTCCGGTACCATTTTCCCGCTATCCTGAATTCCATGAACTAAACCAATTGCAAGTTCATCATTACCTACAAAAATAGCGGTAGGTGGGTTCTCAAGTTCGCTTAAATTTACCCAACTTTCCAAACCATCGTCATATGACCCATCCCCAGCAACAATTAATACTTCATCAATGGCAATATTTGCTTTTTGTAGGGCATCCTTATACGCTGCTAGTTTGCGTTCACCATTAACTGTATATTGTAAAGGACCCGAAACAAAAGCAATGCGCGTATGACCATTGTCAATTAGCATTTGAACTGCTTCCAAAGCTGCCTTGTAGTAATCGATATTCACAGATGCAACTTTTTCAGTTGAACTTATCGATCCAGCTAAAACTATCGGGACTGGACAAGCCTCTACTGCCCGTTGGAGCGTTTCCGTTACTTCCTCACTCATCATGACAATTCCATCTACTTGCTTTCCTAGCATAGTATCGAGTAATGTTAACTCTTTTTCTTCATTCTGATCTGAGTTTGCCAAAATAATATTATAGCGGTACATTGTTGCAATATCTTCTATACCACGTGCAAGCTCTGCATTTAAATTATTCGAAATGTCAGGGATAATGACACCTACTGATGTTGTTTTTTTACTAGCTAAGCCACGTGCTACTGCATTTGGACGATATTCAAGACGCTCAATCACTTCCAGCACTTTTTTTCTTGTAGCTGGCTTAACATTTTGATTTCCATTCACCACACGTGATACTGTTGCCATTGAAACATTTGCTTCACGCGCAACATCATAAATTGTGACAGTCAAAAAATCTCCCCCTTTAGCATGTTATACGGTTTTATTTTTTAAAGTAGATTAACTAATAATATGTATAGTTTTATCATATAATATTTTCATTTCTTTTTTCAATCTAAAACCTAGTGAATAACTAGTTTTAGCTATAAATATTGCAAAAAAATCATTTTACTGCACTGTATAACCTCCATCTAGGACAATTGCCTGTCCTGTCATACCTTTTGCTGCCTCACTACATAAATATACAACCAATCCTGCTATTTCAGAAACATTTATCAATCTCTTTTGTGGTACTAAAGGATATAGCACTTGCTCTAATACATCTTCAACTGCTATATTTCTTGTTTTCGCTAAATCTTCAAATTGATTTCTTACAAGTTCAGTATCGACATAGCCAGGACAAATAGCATTGACCGTTATTCCATCTGTAGCCGTTTCTAGCGCTGCTACTTTTGTTAATCCGATCACTCCATGTTTTGCAGTATTATAACCGGCTTTTCCTGCAAAACCGACTAAACCATTAATGGAGGCTATATTAATTATTCTGCCAAATTTTTGTTGTTTCATAATCGGCAAAGCATATTTCATGAAAATAAATGGTGCGACAACCATCACCTTCTGCATCAACTCAAAAATTTCCGTATCAAACTGCTCAATTAGTGAGACATGTTGAAAACCTGCATTGTTTATAACGATATGGAGTGCACTAAATTGGGAGATAACAGCGTCTATCGCTTCTTGTATTTGGAGTTCGTCACTGACATCACATACTAAAAAACTTAAATTTGGCTGTTCTTCAACAGCCTGTTTTAATCTTTCTTCATTTTTATCGGAAATTATGACCTTAACCCCATTGTTTGAAAGTTCTTTCGCAATTTCATATCCAATTCCTTGTGCAGCCCCTGTAATTAATGCAATCTTTTGCTCCATACAACTTCCCCTTTATAATACTATTTAGAAAAAATTGTAATTTAATACGCATCAACAGTCAATTAAATATAGCGCAAAAAAGGCTATGTTGAATAAATTCAACATAGCCTTTATCAAATATTATTTTGATACTTCGTATTGCTTCATGAATTTTAAAATTTCATCATAATATGCATTGAAAGTAGGAATATCCATTTGCTGTTGTTGATCAGATAATGCAATTGATGGATCTGGATGTACTTCCGCCATGACACCGTCTGCTCCAATAGCAATTGCAGCCTTAGAACATGGTAGCAGTAAATCACGACGACCTGTTGAGTGTGTTACGTCTACCATGACTGGTAAATGTGTTTCTTGCTTTAAAATAGGAACTGCTGAAATATCTAAAGTGTTACGTGTTGCTTTTTCGTATGTACGAATACCACGTTCACATAAAATAATATTTTCATTTCCTTTTGACATAATATATTCTGCAGCATGGATGAACTCATCGATTGTCGCTGCCAAACCACGTTTCAATAGGACAGGTTTATTCGTTGAACCTGCTGCTTTTAATAACTCAAAGTTTTGCATATTGCGGGCACCGATTTGAATTACATCGATATAGTCCAGTGCATGCTCCAAGTCAGAAGGCGTTACGATTTCTGTAATAACCCCTAAACCATATTCTTTTGAAACTTCTTTTAATATTTTTAATCCATCTAATCCTAAACCTTGGAAATCATATGGAGACGTACGCGGCTTGTATGCACCGCCACGAATTAATTTTAATCCTTTTTCCTGGATAGAGGCAGCTACTGCAGCAACTTGCTCATATGACTCAACTGCACATGGTCCAAATACAAATGAAGGTGTACCTGATCCAACTAATTCACCATTAATATTAATGACAGTATCTTCTGACTTTTCTTTTCGTGATACTAGTAATTCTTTTTTCTTTTCTGCTTCTAATTGTTTTAATGCTGTTTTGAAGATTTGTTTAAAAATATAATCAACCGTCATCTGATTTAATGGACCATTGTTATTCTTTTTAATTAAATCAAGCATATGGCGCTCACGAAGCGGGTCATAGCGATTAACGCCCTGTTTTTCTTTTATTTTACCTATTTCCTCTACAACGGTTGCACGTTCGTTAACCAACCGTAAAATTTCTAAGTTTAAGCTGTCAATCTGACTACGTAAGCTTTCTAAATCCTGTTGACTCATATTCCTCTTACCCCTCTTCTTTGCGTATCCAACTCTTTCAGATAACTTAAAAGTGTGATACATTTTTAAGTAATAAACTTATTATAATCAATCTACTGTAGAATGTCACGTCTTTTTAATTTAGCGATTCAACTCGCTAAAGTATATTGTAATAATAAATTGAAAGGAAGCGTTATCATATGACAAATAAATTGTTTGCACTTGATATCGGGACGCGCTCAGTTGTTGGCATTATTTTAGAACAACACGAAGATAAATATCATGTCGCTGATATTTTAGTGAAGGAACATAAAGAACGTGCAATGGTAGATGGCCAAATACATAACGTCCTGTATGTTGCAGAGCTAATACAGGAGATTAAAATCAAGTTAGAAGAAGCACATGGTCCATTAAAAAAAGTCAGTGTCGCAGCAGCGGGTCGAGCATTAAAAACGGAGCAAGCACTTGTCACACTCTCAATTAAAAATAGACCAATTTTTACTGAAGAAGATATTAATAGGTTAGAACTTCAAGCTGTCCAACAAGCCCAGCAGCAATTGTTACAGCATAAAGAAGATGTAAAAAACAATCATTACTATTGTGTCGGTTATTCCGTTTTATATTTCCGTTTAGACGGCGAAGAAATTGGCAGCTTACTTGATCAGCAAGGTGATGAAGCTTCTGTGGAAGTTATCGCAACATTCTTGCCGCGTGTAGTTGTTGAATCACTTCTAGCTGCTTTAAAACGTGCGGATTTGGAAATGGAAGCTTTAACTTTAGAGCCCATTGCAGCGATTAATGTCCTCATTCCTCCAACAATGCGTCGGTTGAATGTGGCGCTCGTTGATATTGGTGCGGGTACTTCGGATATTGCAATTACCGATAAAAGTACTGTTGTTGCTTACGGAATGGTACCAACTGCCGGCGACGAAATTACTGAAAGCTTAAGTGACCACTACTTATTGGACTTCCCAATAGCTGAAATAACAAAACGCCAAATGCATACAAATGAAGAGATTTTAATTCAGGATATTTTAGGATTTGACGAATATATTCCACGTGCAGAAGTCGTAAAAGCTATTTATCCAGCAATTGAAAATCTAGCAAAATCTATTGGTGAAGAAATTTTACGTTTAAATAATAATGTTCCTCCTAAAGCGGTTATGCTTGTAGGTGGCGGGAGCTTAACCCCCCATCTTCCGGAAGAGCTTGGGAAAATATTGAATCTGCCTGCGAATCGTGTAGCAGTTCGCGATGTAAATGCTATTCAGAATTTAACACGTGCAGAACATATTCCAGCAACACCTGAACTTGTCACACCGATAGGCATTGCAATTGCAGCACAAAAATCGCCGATTCATTACATGTCCATCACAGTAAATGATCAAGTGGTTCGTTTATTCGAATTAAAAGAAATGACAGTTGGCGATGCCTTTTTAGCCGCGAATATCCGTGCAAAGCAGCTGTACGGCAGATTAGGTCACGGTTTATCTATTACAGTGAATGGTCAAAATGTATTTGTACCGGGAGAACATGGACAGCCTGCACAAATAATTTTGAATGGGGAAATTGCTTCCACTAAAACACAAATAAAAAATGGCGATAAAATTCAACTTATTCCTGGAAAAGACGGTGCTGATGCATGTGCCACAGTTCGTGACATTATTGATGAGGCAGCTGTTAAAAAGATAACTATTGGTGAGGAAAAATACATAATAGAGCCGAAAGTAATAGTCAATGAAAAGGCAGTGAAACTGGATACACCTATACAGGATCGTGATGTCATTGTTGTCCAAACAATTGCAACGGTAGAAGATGCTTTTAGCAGTACGAATAATACGAAACATCTCCAGCAGTTTAGTTCTTACTGTGTTCATCTGGATGGTAAACCCGTTTATTTACCGGAGTTTTCTTCGCAACTTTTTATAAATGGAAAGCCTGCTAAAATTCATTACCCTATCCAAACAGGGGATGTAATTTCCTTTGAGCAAATTAAGTTGCCTTCCGCAGAACAAATAGCGGCTTCCTTAAATTTGCTTTTGGAGGAAAAAGTGATTGTCACATTCCAACAGGAAGAAGTAGAACTTGCCAAAACAGCACGGGAGTTTTACGTCAATGGTCAAGTTGTTCAAAGTACTTCAACTGTACCAAATGGTGCTACGATTAAAATTATTGAAAAGGATACAGGGAAGTGGATTTACCAGGATGTTTTCCGTTTTTCAACTTGGCAGCTTCCTACCACGTTTAAAGGTTCTTTCACGATTTTACGAAATGGACAGCCTTCTACATTTGATGCGGAAATATTCGGTGGTGACCAATTAGAAATTCAGCTCTCAGAAGTTAAATAATAATTGAATGTCAGTAATATAAAAAGGCTTCCAATGTTTATTGGAAGCCTTTCGCATGGTTACATATCAGTATGACGCGTAGAGTTTGCAAGATCTGGATCTGTATTTAAAGTATCAGGATCTGCATTTTCAGCAGCTATTGCCTGAGATTTCGGATCATCTACTTTATCTACTTCGTCTAAAGGTAATGGTTCTTCCCCTTCTGAAGATGCTGTTCCATCGTCAAATACTGGTGGTTGTTTTGTTGTTTTCCCTTTTACTTTTTCAACAATTGATGAAGATTGTTCTTTTAATTGAGTAGATAGTTGAGCAGTCTTTTCCTTTGCTGTTCCTGAAAGCTCGATACTTTTATCTTTCAAAGTTACAGCTTGTACAGCAACATCGTTACGCATTTCACTGCCTGTTTTTGGAGCTAATAATAATGCAGTGGCTACCCCTACTATTCCACCAACTAATGCACCAATCACAAAATCTTTTACATGAATTTTTTCATCATCATAAATTGAATCATTAATCTGTTGATAGTTAACTCGTTTTTCTTCCATCACAATACTCCCCCTTGACATTTTAAAATAATTTTACCCATTATTCCTTTTCAAAAACCCAAATTTTGATTTTGCACTCATATTTGGTGGTGTTTCATTTGTTTTAGTACTCGTATAAATTACATCTTCATCGTTAATTGGCTTGCGCTGACGCCATTGATCTGCGATACCCATTGCGACATTACTCCACTGAACGACTTGTGCAATTTTATCTTCATTTTTATGAACTTCTGTGGAAATTGATGTAGTAATACGTTGTACTGAAGAATTTAAACTATTTACAGAATCGCCTACTCCTTTAACTGCATGAACTACAGAATTTAACTTCTCCGACTTATCTGAAATATCATCAGCCAATGCATTTGTTTTTGTAAGTAAGCTCGTCGTCTCACGGGTAATGCCTTCCATTTGCCCTTCAATTCCAGCAACTGTCCCGGCAATAGAATTTAATGTATTCTTTACAGAAAACAGTGTCATACCGATGCTTACACATAATACTAAAAATCCGATTGCAGCTACTAATGCAGCGATATAAAGTAGTACTTCCATAATGTTACCTCCTATATCTAGTCCATTTAAACATTCGACAAAAAACCTGACAATCCTTTTCTTTGAAAAACATATTTCGCTAAAACTACAGGAAATATTAGTTTTTCATTCGTGAAATAACTACAACGATATATTTTTTTACTTCACTCAAAAATGAATGTGCCTTTTGTCCATATTGTCATATTTCCCAATCTATCAGTTAATAAAACCCTTTATAATTATTAGTTCTATCATTTATGTATGAAAAACAGCTTATCCTCTAATCCAGGTTAAGCTGCTTTTCTTTTTTTATTTCAAAATAGCTTCAAAAGCATCTTGATATTTATGAACATCTCCCGCTCCCATGAAAAGGAATACGGCATTTCCATGCTTTTTAAGATCTTGAATTGTATCAAGAGTCAATACAGTGCACCCTTCGATTAGGCATGCTAAATCATCAATGGAAAGTTCACCTTGTTTTTCACGAGCAGAACCAAATATATCACATAAATATGTCTTATCTGCCCCACTTAAACTATCCGCAAAATCTTGCAAAAAGGCTTTTGTTCGAGTAAATGTATGTGGTTGGAATATCGCAACAATATTACGCTCCGGATATTTTTGTCGTGCGGATTGCAAAGTTGCTGCAATTTCAGTAGGATGGTGTGCATAATCGTCCACTAAAACAACGTCGCCAATTTTTGTTTCTGTGAAGCGGCGTTTTACCCCACCATAAGTATTAAGTCGTTCCTGAATTAAATTTGCTGGGATACCCTCATAATGACAAAGCGAAATAACCGCTAATGAATTTAAAATTGTATGATCTCCAAATAGTGGAATAAAGAACTTACTGTAAAACTCATTACGAACATATACATCAAACTTAGTACCTTCTGTTGTTTTCTCAATATTTCGGGCTGAAAAATCATTGGCTGAATCAAAACCATAATACACAACAGGTACATTTGCCTGAATTTTTTGAAGCTGTTCATCATCTCCGCATGCAATGATTGCTTTATTTACTTGTAAAGCTAGTTGCTGAAATGCGTCATAAACATCATCTATACTCGTAAAATAGTCAGGGTGATCAAAATCAATATTTGTCATCACTGCATAATCCGGATGATAGGCTAAAAAGTGTCGGCGGTATTCGCATGCTTCCATTACAAAGTACGATGCATCCTGTGCACCAGAACCCGTACCATCACCTATTAAATAAGAAGTTGGCATATAGCCACCTACAACATGACTCATTAATCCAGTTGTTGATGTTTTACCGTGCGCACCAGTAATAGCAATAGATGTATAGCGATTACTATACTCTCCTAAAAACTTATGGTAACGGATTACCTCTAAACCTAATTCACGTGCACGTACTAATTCTGGATGGTCATCATTAAATGCATTACCTGCAATTATTGTTAAGCCTTCTTTAATATTATTTTCATCAAAAGTAAGAATTTCTATTCCTCGCTCACGTAAAGGTTGCTCTGTAAAATAATACGTATCAACATCAGAACCCTGTACTTGCTCTCCAGCATCAAATAAAATTTGCGCAAGTGAACTCATTCCTGAACCTTTAATACCTGTAAAATGATAGCGTGTCATTATTGTTAAAACCCTCCTAGGATACATTGATCCCATTGAAATTATCAATTTGTTGTTTTCAAAGTTATGCATACATTATAGCACTAAATATACGTAACAATAATTGAACGACAATTCAAATTTTATTGTCATTCAATTATCATGTACCTTAGCCGCCAAATTGCTCAACTATATCTTCCTCAGTTATAAATACATCTCTCGGCTTGCTCCCTTTTGGTTCAGAAACAAAGCCCTGACGCTCTAACATGTCTATTAGTCTTGCCGCTCGATTGTAGCCTATATGATAACGACGTTGTAAAAGAGATGTCGACGCTGAACCTTGTTCATATACAAATCGGCATACTTCCTCAAACAATTCATCTTGGTCCTCTACTGTTTCTGAGCGTTTTAATAATTCTTCTTGCTTAAATATATATTGTGGCTCTCCCTGTTCACGTACATACTCAATAATTTCTTCTATTTCATCATCAGTAACAAATGTACCTTGAATTCGGGTAGGAGCCGACATTCCATTCCCTAAATATAACATATCTCCGCGCCCTAGCAAGCGTTCTGCGCCTTGTGTATCTAAAATCGTACGAGAGTCAATTTGAGATGATACTGAAAAGGCAATACGTGTAGGGATATTGGATTTAATTAGTCCTGTAATGACATCCACAGAAGGTCGTTGTGTTGCGACAATTAAATGAATCCCTGCAGCACGGGCCTTTTGAGTAATCCGAACAATACTATCTTCTACATCTTGTGGAGACATCATCATTAAATCCGCCAACTCATCTATTACAATCAACAAGTATGGGAGCTTCTGTGCATACATTCCATTGGCGTCACACATTTTATTATATGCTTCTATTTTACGTGCACCGCTATGCATAAATAACTGATATCGTCTTTCCATTTCCTCAACTGCCCATTTCAGCGCGGCTGTAGCGGCTTTAACGTCCGTTATAACAGGACTTACTAAATGCGGAATATGATTAAATGGTGCCAATTCAACCATTTTGGGATCAATTAACATTAGTTTTAATTCATTAGGATTCGCTTTATATAGCAAACTAACTAAAATCGAGTTAATACATACCGACTTACCAGAGCCCGTTGCACCTGCAATCAGACCATGAGGCATCTTCCTTAAATCGATTGTTACAGGTTTACCTGTTAAATCCAATCCTAAAGCAGCCTCTAATGGCGAATCGGAATCTGTAAACGATGCTGAATCCGTTACTTCAGATAATCGTACTGAACGGGAAATCCGGTTTGGGATTTCAATGCCAATTGAGCGCTTCCCTGGAATTGGTGCATCAATACGAATATCTTTTGCTGCCAGCGCAAGCTTAATATCATCTGTTAGATTCCGGACTTTACTTACTTTCGTCCCTTGCCCAACCGTAATCTCAAACTGAGTTACAGCAGGTCCCTGCACAATTGACTCAATATGCGCCTGAATTTGGAAGTGGGATAATGCTTCGACTAAATTCTCTCCCTGTTCGTCCATCCAATCACGGTCTTCAACCATTTCCTCTGGCGGCACTAAATACTCAAGTGGTGGTTTTACATAAGGAATTCGTTTCGGTAATGGAGGAGTTTCTATAACTTCCTCGCTAGTATTTTCAATTGAAGGTAATTCTTGAATTTCTTCTGTAGTAGCCGCTACTTCAAGTATTTCCTCCATTGGTTGCTGCACATTTTCATCTCGTTCCAGTAATCCTACAGAAGTCAAAGGCAGGTCATTTATTGGTTCTGTCTGTCCCCCACTGTCTTCAACTTTTTGTACCGGCTCATGTTGTAAGATAATCGTTTCAGATTGTTCTTCTTGTTCCTGTCCATCAGATAGTGTTAAGGGGTTTGTATCAATAATATTCTGCACATCATCCAATTGTTGAATGGTAGTGACTTCTTTGTTAAACGTAGTAGTCATAGTCATCTCAGAATCCATTAATTCATTTTGATCGTTAACCACTTCATTACCTTCATCTATTTCTTCCGACTCTATAACAATATGCTTCTGTTGACTTAAATGCTGCTCAACAAATTTCTTTGTAAGCAACTTTTGTTTATCTGATTTTAACATCACAACATTGAATGGAAGACGACTTCCCGTACTTACAGGTTTTACTGTTTCTTCACTCTTCTGCTCGATTACAGTATTATCGTCTGTCGAAGGAACCTGCTCAACATTTAATTGACCTATATGAATTGTTGAGTTTTCAATTGTTACATGTTTTACCTGCACATCATTCATAGTATCTGCAGCAGGTGTCTCTTCAATTGTTTTCTTTTCTTCAACTTCTTCCACCTCTATAACAGGAGGGGATAAATCTTTATTATCTGGTGCTTCAGTGAACTCTTGTGGTTCTAGAACATCTTCTTCTACTTCAAATAAAATAAGCTCTTTCTCACTACTATTTTCATTTTCCACAACAACTTCACTTTGTCGTAATGGTTCTTCGCTTGTACTTTGTTCAACTAGTTCGTGATGTTGCGATTCAAGGGGATTTTCAACAGCTGTCTCCGCCTCCGGGAATTGATTTAGCGCTTCACTATTTTCCGGTGCGACCTTTACTGTTAATGATGACGGTTCATCATTTTTATGCTGCTCATCCGCATCTTGATGTTTTTCGATTAGCTTTTCAATGGGTGTTGGCTTTTTAAATCCATGTACAGGCGAAGGTACATCCGTAGGAATAAAGCGTTTTCTCAATTCGATTGGTTTCGTAGCTTGGTTGCTGACTTGTTTTTCTTCAAGCGACGGTTTTTTGCGTAAATTTTCCCGCTCTTCTTTTAAAATCGGCAATCGGCGTACTGGCTCATTCTTCTGTATGACATTTGAATGCCCTTTTCCTTTACGGCGTCGCTCCAGCAGCTCTCCAATGCCTGAGACTTCTACATCGTAGATTTCACGACCCGCAGTAGATTTTTGCAAGTAATTTGGCAATGAAAGCTTTTCATTATCTTCATCATAAAAGCTAGTCGTTTGGCGTTGTTGCTCTTCTTTTTGTGCAGCTTCTTTAAATTCATCTTCTATTAAAGGGAATCGAAATGCATTTTTCGGTCGATCTGTCTGCTCATTGTAATTGGGTTGCACCTTATGTTGCTCATTTAAATCGGTGTTTGTATAGCCCTCATGTTCATCATAATCTTCATTTAAATCCATCTTAAAAAGTTTATTAAATTTATTTTTAATCCAGCTCATAAAATACCACTACTTTCCTTAAAAACATTGCCATTCAAATTTCATTATTTAAACGGTCTTTATATGTATATAAGATTTACACACATCAAAAGCATATCATATTTGCTGTATAAATGCGCTTTGTCGCTAATAATTTTAAACATAAAAAAAGTTAGTATGCGAGACTAGGCTCAACATACTAACTTTAGATTAATTTAACGAGAAGGCATTTCGAACGGACTACCTACTTCAGCAGAATCCTCTAATACTAAAATCCCTTTCACCTCTGGAGCACCTGGAATTGCTAGTTCCCGTGCAGAGCAAAGCATACCAAACGAATCTTCTCCACGTAAATTGCCCTCTTTAATTAATAATCCTGAAGGCATAACTGCACCAACTTTTGCTACTACTACTTTTTGGCCAGCTTCAACATTTGGTGCACCACATACGATTTGTAATGTCTCGTCACCTACATTTACTTTACACACACTTAATTTATCAGCATTTGGGTGTTTTTCTTTCGCTTCTACATAACCTACAACGAATTTAGGGGAGAAATCTACATCCAAAGAAATTTCTGCACCATTAGTCGTTAAGGCTGCCTCTATTTTTTGAACTAATTCAGGAGTAACTTCCACATTGCCTGCTACATCCAATTCTAAATATTTGCTAGCATTAAAAAGATTGAATGCTTTTATTTCTCCAGTTGATTCTTCTTTTAAGATGGCTACGTCACCAGCACGTTCAACCTCTGTTTTTACAATGGATTCTGTTGCTAACTGAACTAATAGGACATCTCCTACATGTGCTTTGTTGTATGCTACTTTCATTTTTCGTCTTGCTCCTTTTTCACTTTGTTTTTTGCTAAAATAAATATTGGTTCTAAATGACCGTTTTCATATACAAATGACAAGCTCGTAATCGGAACCGCGCCAACTGTAAAGAAATGCATTGTCATCTGCGCTAATACATCATACCCTACTTCATTTCGAATATCACCAATAATTAATACATCCTGGTGTGGTACAGATACTGTCATTTCTCCTTCAATTTGACTTTCCATTTCCTTTAAAAAGCTTTCGTTTAATATACGGCTCGCATCATACCCATCATTCTGATTTAAAAAATAATAGATATTGCCTGAAACTTCATCACGTTTAACAGAAGTAGGTAATTTTTTTACAGAAAAACGGGCAGCTTCACGGATCTGCTCCTCTGTAACACTTAATTTGGGCAACATTGATTCATCAATTAAACGATAAGTTGTCCCTAAATCAAGCGCATAATAAATACGAGTTTCTGCAGTGTGGCTAGTCATAACAAAGGCATGACCATCATTTGATTTTTTGGGGAAGGATGTGGAACGAATTATCGGATATACAGAAGCCAATCCTCCAAATCCTTGTTCCTCTTCTCGTTCCATTGCTAAAAAAGTTTGTTCAATTGTATAAACAACTTCATCAATTGCCTGATGCTTCTTCGTTTTGTACTTCGTCACTATTTCCGGTAAAAAAATATCCATTCCTTTACCGATTTTTTTGTGATCCAGACGCAATTTATCATGCTTCTCATCGAATGTGAATGTAAAGTTAGCCTCACCCAATTTAGTTTTCAGTTCAGCCACTAATTGTTTCGAATCCATTCAACCACTCCTTTATCTAATCAAAAACGGCCCACAAATGTGAACCGTTTCATCTACTTCACTATTGTAGCAAAAAAGCAATACGAATACTTTGCTCAATGCTTCAGTTATTCAATAACGTTGACCGTCTTTACAATTTCCATCATTTCTTGAATTTTGATATCCAACTTTTTGTCTTCGGAAATCGTAGATAATTTAACGCCGCCTAAATTTGCAATGAGTTCATATTTCTCTTCAGATTGCTCTACAACTCCCGCAAAGCCAAATAGACCATCTGATTGAAATGTTTTTTCCTGTACAATTTTACCTGTGCTCTCACTCTTGAAAATATCATAATGCAGCTGACTATCACTTGTTTCATTTTCGTTTACAAATAAAATATAAGAATCTTTACCATTTAGAATTGTATAATTTAAATCATCAATTCCTTTTTCAATACTATATCCTGCCGGTAAGTACAGCTCTATATGTCCAATCGATTTATTCACTTCTTTTGGTTCACTACCAAACACCGTTTCGGCATTCTCCATTCCAGCTAAAGCTTGTTCCTCAGCTGATTGTGAACACGCAGTTAATACAGCAACTATTGCGATAAGTATAGCTGCCTGTATCCATTTACGACTCATAGTTTCCCCTCACTTTCATACTTTCTAACGTATCATAATAATTTTCCAACTTGCAAAGCAACGAAAATGATTTACATTTCTTCTTTCTGTTCTTTGCTCATTTTGAATAATACTTGTCCAACCAATAGCTTTACGATATGTTCAAACATTGCTTTACGATCGATTAAATTATGTGTAAAGATGCCTACTGCACCTTGATGTTGACGAATATTTTCGATATTAGTATAGACGTCCATGACAGGTCCAAGTTCCATCCCTACCCGAAGCTCCCGTGCGATTTCTTCAGGCAATGCAAATTGTGCACCAGAGCTGGCAATGACCGTTCCGTCCTTTAAATTTACAGCTCCCCAGTTACAGCAATACATTGTCCCTTCTATCTCATCAACCCCGCCTTCAAGACCAAATGTTATATCGGCATTTGTTTTCATCATTGCATTGCGTGCGCGATTAATGGCACCTTGCCTCGTTTCTTCGTTTGAAAAAGGTTGAACTGATACATCAGAAGGTACATCTATACTTTCCACTGTAGCTTCTGGGAAGAACTGTTTGACAATTACTTCGACAGCGCCGACTTTCGCTTTATTTTTCGTTCCGACTGCTACTTTCATCTTTTCATCTCCAAGTTAATCAATTTAGGAAAAAGTTCTTAAAATCCTTTTCCTTATGTAGATTGCCTATCTCGTCATTTTCACAAAAAAACAAGGATGCAATTATTTCACATCCTTGTATTATAATATATTCTTCTATTTTTTTATACGTTTGCACGTATTGAATCAATTGTGGAACGGTCTGCCGATTGAACTAACTTAACAAGCAACTCTTTTGCCGCTGCATAATCATCCACATGAATAATGGAAGCAGATGTATGAATATAGCGGGAACAAATTCCAATTACAGCAGAAGGGATACCATCATTTTGCGTATGCACTCGACCTGCATCCGTACCACCTGGAGATACGAAATATTGGTAAGGAATTTTATTTGTTTCGGCTGTATCCAATACAAATTCGCGCATCCCTCGGTGAGTCACCATTGAACGGTCAAAAATGCGTAATAACGGACCGTTACCCAATTGTCCGAACTCATTTTTATCACCGGATGTATCATTCGCTGGCGATGCATCTAATGCAAAGAACAAGTCCGGCTTAATCATATTTGCAGAAACTGCCGCTCCGCGTAAACCTACTTCTTCCATGACATTTGCACCCGAATAGATATGGCTGTTCACTTCTGTTCCATGAAGCTCCTTTAAAAGCTCGATTGCCAATCCACAACCGTAACGATTATCCCAAGCTTTTGCCATAATTTTTTTGGGGTTTGCCATCGGTGTAAATGGACATACAGGAATAATTGATTGACCTGGACGTACACCTAATTTTATCGCATCTTCTTTTGAATCTGCTCCGATATCAATCAGCATATTTTTAATATCCATTGGTTTCGAACGCTCCGCATCTGTTAATAAATGTGGAGGAATTGATGCAATGACCCCTGGAATTTCACGTTCTTTAGTATAGACTGTCACACGTTGTGCCAACATTACCTGGTTCCACCAGCCACCAAGAGTTTGGAAGCGAATCATTCCATTGTCAGTGATGGAAGTAACCATGAACGCTACTTCATCCATATGCCCCGCTACTAAAATTTTCGGTGCATTTTCGTCCTTTGCTTGACGTACGCCAAAAATGCCCCCTAAATTGTCCTGAATAATTTCATCGGAATACTTTTCTAATTCTGAACGCATAAAATTACGAACAGCACGTTCATTACCTGGTGCTCCAGGAAGTTCTGTTAACGTTTTAAATAGGGCCAGTGTGTCTTGATTCATTATGTAACACCTCTATAAGTAGATTTGCACTTATTATAACACAAAATTAATTGAGTATTTCGACTTTCGAACCTTCTATTTTTTTTACACTATTTTCAGAGTGTGTTAAAGTAAATATAGTGAATATTTTGAGGAGGTTTTTGGGATGAACTTAAAAGATTTTACAATAGGTCTTGTAACAGGGGTGGCAGCAGCTGTCATCGTAAAGGAAATGAGCAATCGCGTTGCGCCATATGCAAATCCTGATCATATTTTAACAAACATTAAAGATGAATTTAAAAAGCAGGCACCGATTGATGGTTCTTGGATTTATATGAAAACTGAAAACTTCAGTAATGGCTTTACAGAAACACCTGTATATCGTGGTGGTATTTCCCGTACGATGAATGGGGAATTAGAAAATTACGAATTTGCAGCAGATGCCCGTTCAGGTGCAATTGTGGATATTAAACAAGTTTAGAATATAAATGCGATGACGAAATATGTCATCGTATTTTTTGGATGAAAAAAAGCGCCTGCATGAATGAAAAAATCATGTTGGCGCTTTTTTACTTACTTAATTAAAGCCTCTTTCGAACGTTCCAAGCTGTCCGTTATTACTTTTCCTGTTGTATCCCATTGAATCATACGGTAATACGCATCATGGTAGAAAATAAACCGGTAGTTATTTTCGAGTGCTTCTTTCAGTAATTTTTCCTTTGCAAATACGCTTGTCATCGGGTAATCATCATACGCCAATACCCAAAGCGGATTTTGGTGAGCATGCGTTGGCATAATATCCGCCATATGTAGCGCCACTTCACCATTTTGCTCCAGGCGAATAATCGCATGTCCTTCACTATGGCCACCCGTATGAATCATTTTTAAACCTGGTGCTACTTCAAGCTCGCCTTCAAATGTTGAAACTAAATGTTCTACTGGCTCCCAATTTTCTTTCCAATACGTATTTTTCGAGCGAATATTTGGGTTGCGCATTTCATCCCACTCGATTTGTGTTGTGTAAATTACAGCATTCGGGAAGACAGGAACTAGCTTGTCACCTTCCCACTTTGTTAAGCCGCCTGCATGATCGAAATGTAGATGCGTCATTAAGATTGCATCAATATCACTCGGCTGTAATCCAGCTTCAGCTAAGCTTTTTTCAATTGTTGATTCTTCTGAAACACCGAAATTGCGAAGTTGCTTTTCATTTAATTTTCCAGCACCAACACCAGAATCCACTAAATAATTTTTACCCTCGTATTGAATTAAGATTGGTTCACATGCTAATTCAATTTGGTTCAGTTCATTTACTGGATATTTACGAGACCACAGTGCTTTTGGCACTACCCCAAACATTGCCCCGCCATCCAGTGCTGTAACACCCCCATGTAACCATGTTAGTGTCATGTTGTGAAATTCAAATCGATCCATTTCTCCATCCCCCTAAATCATAAATTATTGAGTTTTGAATTGACATTCTAGTCGATAAATTGGTTGACCGAGCTTCGAGAATCTCTCCTCGTACTCTGTCATAATATTATCTTCCGGCATATTCGCATGCAAATCTAACGATACATATTTTAATGCCATGCCGTATTCATTCATACTTACTAGCGAATATTCAAAAAGACCACGGTTATCCGTTTTGAAGTGGATTTCCCCGTTATCGACTAAAACATTTTCATAAATTTTCAAGAAGCCGCCATGTGTTAATCGTCGTTTCGCATGGCGAACTTTAGGCCATGGATCCGAAAAATTTAAATACACACGACTAACATCACCTTTGCCAAAGAACTCTTCTAATTTTTCGCCATTTACTTTCAATAATCGTAAATTTGCAGGCTTATTTGCTGCTACGATTTTTTCTAAGGCACATACTATAACACTATCAAATAATTCAATTCCAATATAATTAATATCAGGGTTTTGAAGAGCCATCCCTAATACAAATTGTCCTTTGCCAGTACCCACTTCAATATGAATTGGGTTGTCATTACCAAATACTTCATTCCATTTCCCTTTATAGTGCTCAGGGTTTGGGATAATCACATCCGGATGTTCCTGAATATAATCTGCTGCCCATGGTTTATGCTTTAATCTCACTTACTTATCCTCATTTCTGTTGTTTGCATGTCTCATATTATAGCTTATAAAATCTATTTTTGCTTTTATTTTGCTAAACTCCATGCTTTTTGATGAACCGATATTTCAATAGTATTCATATGTTGCTGTAATTTTTGTTTTTCCCCATCTGCATGTGCCATAATAGGTTCCTCAAAAAATAACTGTATGCTGTGCGTTGAAAACTGGTGTACTTCTCTCATGCCTGTATGTTTAGCAAAAAATACACTCCCGAAAACAAATAATAATTTCCACTTTGATAAATTGGATACAACTGTAACTTCCAATGTTCCGTCACAAGTGTTGGAAGCTGGAGATAACTTCATCCCACCCCCAAAATACGGCTGGTTGCTAATGGTTGTGAACCAAACATTTTCAAATTGTTGTTCTTTCCCGTCCACAATAATCGTTAAATGAAACGGCTTATATGTAAATAAGGCAGAAATCACATAATACGGATAACTGAGCTTCCCTAACTTCCATCTATTCAGCGATTTTTTCAGTTTGGATTCGTTTGCCTTCATTGCAACAAATGCATCAAAACCGACACCAAAATTATTAATAAAATATTTTGATGTACCATTAAATAGTGCACTCCCATAATCATGTAGGGAACGAGTTGGGTATTTAATAAACTGTTCCAGCTGTTTGCCTGTTTTAAATGTTTCGAAGCCACGGGCAAAGTCATTACCAGAACCTGCTGCAATTACGCCAATATATACATGTTCAAAATGTACGACACCGTTCAAAACTTCATGAACTGTTCCGTCTCCCCCTACCGCTATTAAACAGACCGGATTTTGTTTTGTAGCGCGCTCGGTAATTTCTTTTACGATCAATAACGTATGGCCTGCATATTGTGTCCAATGGGTAGTATACGGCAAAGTTAAATCCTGTTTAAATTGCTCCCAACGCTTTATCCCTCGTCCATTACCGGCATTAGAATTAATAATAAAATGTAATTCCATTTGTTAATCTTCCTTATTGCCATCTGTATTCCAAATATCACGGTTAAACGAAGTCGTTTGAACCGTATTCAAAATAGCCTGTGCGCCGCGTATTTGCATATGCTTCATTGGTGAAACAGAGTGCTTCAAGTAATTCATCCAATCTGGGAATTTTCGTTTATCAACAAATGAAATACCATACATCGTCCCTGGATAATCAATATAGCCATTTCTTGTCAGTAACACTTTACGAATTGGTAGTTCAATATTGTTCTGAGCAAAGATTTGTTCGATTATTTTTTCCATACGGTTTAATTGAATTAGAGGACTTAATAGCTTTTTCTCATTTTTCCCGACTTTTTTAGTCCAGAAACGCTCGCTATTTGCAATAAATACAGCCTGTTCTTCTTGTTCTAATAAAGTAATACATAAGCATTCTGTCGGCGTTAAAATAATAATGTCCAATTCAATTGGTGCTTTTTTCACCCTTAATATTGGGAAGTAAAATATTAAATAATTATCTGGTAATGTTTGTAGCATTGAACGCAACAATGTATCCCGCATAAATTTTGGATCTACATACGATTTTTGACGTAATGTCGAACTTGCCCATTTCATTTGAAAGTGGAAAAACTGATCTATAAACATTTTCTTTAACTCTTCAAGGGTTTGTGGTGTATAGACGATATTCGGTTCAAATAATAACGTTGTTTCCTCTTCTAGAACTTCGTCATTTTCTACTGCCCAATCATTTGAAATCGTTATTTTTTCAATATCTTCTTGTTCTTCATTTTCTTCACTGAGTTTATCTTTTTTAAATGGGAAGATTTTTTGGAACAGTGAAGTTTTCTTCTCCTCCTGAACATTGTCTTCCTCTATATGTTCCCAACGCTCAATCATTTCACCCGTTTGCCATTGATACTTTACCCGATCCCACTGGTTTTGCTTTAAGCGTATAAATTGTGTTGGATAACGTGCTAAATCAATTTCATAACGTGAAATATAATCCTGAAGTTTTACTAACTGAGCCATTTTATCTTCTCCCTAAATTCATTGCTAATCGTTAATACTTATATTTTACAGGTTATTGTGCAAAAAAAATAGCGCATTGCCAATAAGCAATGCGCTAAATTATTTAATTGTTTAGGTGGAGTATTAGGTTATGCATTAATCCCTTTAGGAATTTTTGTTTCGAATTGAGCCTGTAGTTTACGTGTCCATTCACCTGGAGTGCCATTACTAATAACCGTACCATCTATTTCAATAATCGGTGTTATTTCTGATGTTGTTGATGATACGATTACTTCGTCCATTGCAAGTAGCTGCTCTTTCGTCATTGCCTGTTCGTTCACAGGTAAACCAATTTCCGCAGCACATTTAAGGATCACCTGACGTGTAATCCCATTTAAAATTAAATTGTTAGCTGGGTGTGTATAAAGGACACCGTTTTTAATTCCGTAAATGTTAGAAGAAGAGCCTTCTGTAACAGTTTCTTCACGATGTAATATCGCTTCATAGCAGCCTTTTTCATAAGCTTCCTGTTTTGCCAACACTGCACCAAGAAGATTTAATGATTTAATGTCACAACGCAACCAGCGAATATCTTCCACAAATGTAGCTTTTACACCCTTTTCAAAGTTTTCTAATGGGCGTGGATTTTCTTTCGCGTTTCCTGTTAATACCGGCTTCACGTCATCACCAGGGAAAATGTGATTACGTGGACCTGCACCACGTGTAATTTGGAAATAAACATGACCCGTATCAATATTGTTCGCCTCTACAAGTTGATGCAGTAATTGGTGTAATTTATCCTTCGTATATGGAATAGTAATACGAATTTTTTCAGCACTGTCATAAAAACGATTAATATGCTCTGTCGCTGTAAATAGTTCGCCATTATATACTTTCACTACTTCATAAACACCATCGCCAAATTGGTAACCACGATCTTCCTTATCCACTAACACTTCTTCATTTTTTACAATTTGATCATTCCATAAACTAAAGCTCATCTCAAATACCACCTTTATTATTAGTTAGTTGCTAATTTCACAATCGCTTCTGCATAAATAGCAGTCGCTTTTATTAAGTTTTCAATATCTACAAATTCATCTGCCTGGTGTGCAACATCTGGCTCACCAGGGAATAGCATCCCGAATGCCACCCCTTTTTTCATAACGCGTGCATATGTGCCTCCACCAGTTGAAAGCGGCTTCGAGTAATCTTCACTGTATTTACGATACACCTGCAACAATGTTTGGATTAATTCATCTTCCTCGCTAACATAATGTGGGTTTGAGTTACTCACAACATCTAATGTAAACACTTCACCCTGTAACAATAATTGTGCTCTTGTTATTTTCTCTTCAAAAGGGTAAGAAACTGAATAACGCATGCTCACTTCAATTGATGCCCCGTGCTTTTCAAATTTTACTATTCCAGGATTGAATGTTGTTGGACCTGACATTGCATCTTCAAAGTTTAAGTCCAATGCCGTTCCAAAATGATCTTTATCAAAAACGCGAACGATAAAATCAACAAATGACTTACTTTGTTCTGTCGTCAGGATATTTTGTAAAAATTTCGCTAAATAAACCGCTGCATTACGTCCTTTTTCCGGTTCCATCGCATGGGCTGATTTCCCTTTAACAACAATTATAATCCCATTATCTGTTTCTGTGAAAGTACCTTCAACCTGATTTTCTTTTAAATATTTCTGAAAATTCTCACTTGTGCTGTTTTCGGCATATTTTAAAGTAGCGGTTGCTTCGTCTGGTACCATATTTGTTCTTTTTCCTGCATAGAATGTTAGTAGTTGTTCATCGCTTGATGGTTTTTCTTTACTTGTAAACGTTAAATGGGCAATACCCTTTTCAGCATTGATTAGCGGGAAATCTGCATCCGGAGCAAAACCAATTGTCGGCATTTCTTCTTTTTCGAAATAACGTGTCACACATTGGAATCCGCTTTCTTCATCGGTGCCGATAATCATGCGTACACGTTTATTTAAAGGGATTTTGGCATCATGTATAAGTTTCATCGCCATCCAAGCAGCCATTGTCGGGCCTTTATCGTCGATTGCACCGCGACCAAATAATTTCCCGTCTGCTACTTGCCCATCAAATGGAGGATATGTCCAACTTGCAACATCACCGGCAGGTACAACATCGACATGACAAAGCACACCGATTAGTTCTTCGCCTTGTCCCATTTCAATATGACCTGCCATATTGTCAATGTTTTTTGTAGTCATTCCTTGCTCTATACCTTTTTGCAGCATAAAATCCAATGCTGCCTTAGGTCCGGTACCAAAAGGTATTATATCAGAAAAATTAATTTCATCTTTTACACTTTCAATTTGAATTAACTGCTGTAATTCTTGAATGAGCTCTTGTTTTCTTGCTTCTGCCATCTGTAACCAATCCATTAACTGCACCTCATTTTTATAATATTGTTATTGTACTCTTTCTAAACAAAATTACAATAATCATTCGGTATTTTCACAAAGAACTATATTTCTATTAATATTAAAAATATGAATTTTCTGTAAAAATATCAAAAATTGCAACTCAATTCTGGAATTTTATTTAATTTTTCGCTATAATGTATGTGTCGGAACATCTATTCTGACCAAACTTTCAGAAAAGGGGATGTCTAAGGCAAACAACTAAAGCCTAAGTGCACTCCGCACACATTTTGTCGTCCGCTAGTCTTATGCCATGAGAATTTAAGATCGAAGGAGTGGTTTTTAGAAATGAAACCAACTACTGATAGAATGCTTAATCGTATTAAAGACGTGTATATGTTTATCCTCAATAAAGGAGAAGTGACTACACAGGATTTAGTCGAAGAGTTTAACATCACTCCTCGCACCATTCAAAGAGATTTGAATGTGTTAGCCTTCAATGACTTGGTAATGAGTCCAAGTCGGGGTAAATGGACAACGACGAAGAAAAAAGTAAAAATGACATCTTAGAATTCTTGAAAGCGGCTGATTCTTTATTTTGTGAGAAAGGACTAATATTGTCCCAACATAACGTAAGGTGTCGATCAGTTACACAATGAAATATTAGGAACGTTTATTCTTAGTAAACGTTTATCAGTTCTTGATTGAGAGAACTAAAAAGCGAATGCCTTTTCGTCGGGGCATTCGCTTTTACTTTTTATTTATTTGCTGTTAACAGATTAAGTTCCTGTTCTGTCAGCTCACGATATTCACCTAGTGCCAGTTGCTCATCAAGTTGCAATGGTCCCATCGATAAACGTTTTAAGTACGTAACTGTTTTACCAACCGCCTCAAACATACGTTTCACTTGATGAAATTTCCCTTCCTGAATCATGAGCTCAATTTCCGATTGCTCACCTGAGTGTAGTATTTTTAATTCCCCTGGCTTTGTATGATACCCATCGTCCAGTGTAACTCCTTGTGCAAAAGCTTTAATATCCTCTTCCGTTACAACTCCGTCAATTTTGGCATAATACCATTTTGGTACATGCTTTTTTGGAGATAATAAGTTATGTGCTAAGTTCCCGTCATTCGTAATGAGCAGAAACCCTTCTGTATCTTTATCTAGGCGCCCTACAGGAAATGGTTCGAAATGCTGGAAATCCAGGTCTAACAGATCAATAACTGTTTGATCATATTTATCTTCTGTTGCAGAAATAACACCAGGCGGTTTATTCATCATTAAGTATATAAACTCTACATATTCTACACGTTCACCCAATACCGAAACATCCTGCTTTTCAGGATTTACATGCATCGCCGAATCCTTCACTGTAATGCCGTCTACGGTTACAGCTTTTTGCTTTAACAGTTGCTTTACTTCTTTTCGTGAGCCGTAGCCCATATTTGCCAATAATTTATCTAAACGCATAAAGTCCTCCATGTAAAAAGGGGACGCCTTTATTAGAGACGTCCACATTTTTATTTTACTAATCTTAATTTACGTGCGATTTTTGTTAACTTATCACCTAATAAAAGCTGTGCTAACCCTAATTTATAGGATATTGTACCATAAACAATGACACCAACAGCCGCACAAACAATTGCATAAAGCAATGCTAATAGTTTTGATGTTGCAGGTGCAATTGATGATAATGCAGCATGTGTTAATGAAACAGCTAACGCCATTAAAATAGTTAAAATAATAATTAATAATATTCGGCGTACTACAACTTTCGCATTGTAGTTTGTCACTTTGTTTATAACAATAATATTAATAATTATTGTAACACCATAACCAAGCGCTGTAGCTAAAATGGCCCCATCAACAGACATCAAGTGAATAAGTGGCGTATTTAATACCGTCTTTACGAGTAAGCCAACTAATAAACTGAAAATAACCCATTTTTGATAATTGACCCCTTGCAGAATCGCGGCTGTTACAGTAAATAGTGCAAATAAAATGGCCACAGGTGCATAATGACTTAACACTTGTGTTCCCATCTCACTGTAGGAATAGAAGAAATGATATAAGTCTTCCGCTAAAATTGAGATTCCGATCGCGGCCGGTACTGTAATAAACAGTAGCACTTGATATGTTTTATCCATAGCAGAATGTACTTGCCGCAAATTGCCTTCTGTATAAAACTTCGTGACCGTTGGAATAATTGCCATTGAAAACCCTGTCGCCAATACGACTGGAATCATAACAATTTTTTGTGTTAACAAATTAAGCATCGTAAAGTAGGCTTCACTGATGTCTCCTGCTATCCCACTGGCGTTCATTGCACGGATGAATGTCAGCAGGTCCACAAGTTGGAATAAAGAGCTTCCTAAACCAACGAATACAACAGGAATCGAATATTTGAAAATCTCTTTATACATATCTGAATAAGGAAGTCTACGCTCTTTCGGTGCAACAACTTGAACTGCCTTAATATCAGGACGAAGCTTTTTCCAAAAATAAAACAGCGTTACAAGCCCGCCAAGCGCACCTATAAATGCAGCAAATACGGAGAAATTGATTGCTGTTATTTCATCGCCACCCATAACATTGACAACGATAAAAGCACCGCCTAGTAAAAAGACGATACGCACAATTTGCTCAACTAATTGTGAAACAGATGTCGGCAAATAATGCCCGTAACCTTGCAAATACCCCCGCACTAAACTCATGAATGGTACAACAATTAATGCATAGCTTACCCATTGAATAACATTCGCAACTTGCTCGACACTAAACGTCTGATCTTCACTATCAATTACTATATTGGCAAGAGGTGTTGCAAGTAAATTCATTAAAATAAATGCTATGATCCCTGTTAATGTCATTAGGAGAGCACCTGTTTTTACTAAACGACGACCAGCATCAAAATCACCTAATGCATTATATTTCGAAACAAATTTTGATACTGCAATTGGTAAACCCGCAATGGCAATACTTAACATAATGTTATAAGGAATGTAGGCGTAGTTGTACAAGACAATGTTTTCTTCACCTACAATGGCATAAAACGGGAAAATATAAATTAATCCTAAAAGCTTTGATAGAAACAAACCGATAGTTAATATGGCTGTTCCTTTCATTAATGAAGACATGAAATGACCTACCGTTCTATATAAAAATTCTCTTAATATACCTTTTTTTAATCGTTATATCCATTTGCGAAGTCCAATTTTATCCTCGAAAGACAAAGACGGATTGTGCTTCGCTATAGTTCCCGAACATTTCCTTTTACAAGTTTACATGTGAAAGTCCATTTACTCAAATAGTTTCTTCAATTCATGTATAATAAGTAGAAGAAAAATCGTTTAAGAAAATTTGTATAAAAGAGAGTGAGAAATAATATATGTATGATGTGATTGTAATTGGTGGCGGACCATCTGGATTAATGGCAGCTATAGCCGCAGCCGAAAAAAATAGAAAAGTACTCCTACTTGAAAAAGGTTCGAAACTTGGGAAAAAACTCGCAATTTCAGGAGGAGGACGCTGTAACGTAACAAATCGTTTATCAGCAGAAGAAATTATTAAACATATTCCTGGCAATGGTCGCTTTTTATACAGTCCTTTTACAGTTTATAACAATGAAGACATAATTGCATTTTTTGAAGGGCTTGGCGTCCCTTTAAAAGAAGAAGATCACGGTCGCATGTTCCCGGTTTCCGATCGTGCACAGGATGTTGTCGATGCACTCGTAAATGAAATGAAGCGTCTGAAAGTGGAAGTGCGCCTGCATACAGCGGTTAATAAACTTTTAATGGATGAGGAAAAAATTTATGGTGTTCGTTTGGAAAGTGGCGATGAAATCCGCGCAAATGCTGTAGTTGTAGCAGTTGGTGGGAAAGCTGTTCCACAAACGGGTTCAACCGGTGATGGTTATCCTTGGGCAGAACGTGCGGGTCATACAGTTACGACTTTATACCCGACAGAAGTACCTGTTACATCAAAGGAACCATTTATCCAATCCCGTGAATTACAAGGATTAGCATTACGAAATGTTGCTGTTTCAGTGCTTAACAAAAAAGGGAAAGTTCTCGTTACCCATCAAATGGATATGTTATTTACACACTTTGGATTAAGTGGTCCCGCAATATTACGTTGCAGTCAGTTTATAGTAAAGGAGCAGCTGAAAACCGGTAGCGCTCCTGTGCAAGTACGTATTCAGTCATTGACTGACTATAATGAAGAGACATGTTTCCAAATGTTAAATAAGACGATTAAAGATGAACCGAAAAAGGCTGTTAAAAATTTATGGAAGTCACTAGTACCAGAACGTTGGTTATTATTCTTATTGGAACGAGCCGACATTGACGCTACATTAACTGGCATTGAATTATCTCAAGAGAAAATTCGCAATCTCGCACGTGAACTTGTTGCATTTACGATGGATGTTCATGGCACCCAGCCAATCGAAAAGGCATTCGTCACAGGCGGCGGGATTTCTGTAAAGGAAATTGAACCTAAAACGATGGCTTCCAAGAAAAAGCCGGGGTTATTTTTCTGTGGGGAAATTTTAGATATTCATGGCTATACGGGCGGCTATAATATTACCTCAGCACTTGTAACTGGAAGAATAGCAGGAATGAGTGCTGGTGAAATCAAACATTTATAATTTTTATCACAAAAATACTAGTACTCCCAATAATTCCCTAGTATCATAAAAGGTATGTACACTCAGGAGGACATGATGCGATGCATAATTCCGAAACAAAACAAACAATGCTCTTTTTAGCATCAGACGAGCTTATGCAAACTCATTTGACTTGCAAAAAAATTAGCGACAGTAATAAAGATGAATTTACTTTTTCCATAAAGGCTTTTTGCTATATCGAAAAAAATGAATCCTATGCCAAAAACGTACCGTTAAAATTGACTCTCGGTTTAAATAAAAAAGGCCTAGGGATGTCACTGGCTATCGATTTAGCAAATATACCAAATGTTTTTCCAATGCAATTAAAAAAAATAATTGAGCACATTCAAAAAAGCCCGACGCTCTTACAAAGTGTATGTCAACACCTTGATAAAATTGCTGTTTCATCATCAATTGAAGAAGCTGTCCAAGCTAAACTTGCCAAACATTTTCTAATTGAAAATGCACCGCAAGGAATTACGAGCTATACAACGAATCGGCAAGCGAACCAACTCTATTGGCTTATGGACCAGAATCAAATAATTTCCAGTATAAGTCCTTTTAAAATAGATGGTGAAGGTGGACATATAGCATTTACAGTACAGATTGGCTTTAAGCATGAATTTATTATGCAATGTTATGAAGTGGAATGCATGATGCATTTATTTAATGAAGAGGACAAACTAGGCTATTATTTTGAACTGTATTTGGATCAGGAAAACTATCATCATCAGCTTTTGTACGATGCATTGCCTGATCAATTTATGGACAACAAAGTGTTTTTAAATCAAGTATTGGAAGAAATGAAAAAACGAAACGAAGAACAATATAACGATTACTTACAAGACTTAATCGAAAAATTCACAGCTAGCATCTAAAAAGAGTCAATCCGGAAAGTCGGATTGACTCTTTATTTTATACATATAAGTAAACAGCTAAAAACATTGCCACACTGCCTCCCATGACAAATAAATGCCAAATTGCATGGTTATATGGAATACGGTTATTTTTGTAGAAATACGTACCGACTGTGTAGGATAAACCACCGATTAATAAAGTAGTAAAACCAGCTATTCCTATATGCGCATATAAAGGCTTTGCTACAAAAATGACGATCCAGCCCATTCCGATATATACAAACAGTGACAACATTTTAAATCGGTGAACGAAAAATTGTTTTAGTACTATTCCGATTGTCGCCAAAATCCATTGAATGGCAAAAATAGTCCATCCTAATTTACCACCTATAGCAACTAATGCAATGGGTGTGTATGTCCCAGCAATTAATAAAAAAATAGAACTGTGATCGAGCTTTTTCAGAAATGTTTTATGTGACGGCCATGAATGATACATTGTTGATGCAAAATATAAGCAGAACATGGATATCCCAAAAATAACATAGCTAATTAACTCGATTGTCGAGCCCTGATTTTGCGCTTTATTAATAAGCATCAATGTAGCAGGGATTGTCATAACAGCCGCTATTCCATGTGTGAGGCCATTCCAAAATTCTTCCTTCGTACTATACTTACCTTGTTCAAACATGATTTGTGTCATAAAGCCACCTCTTCCTTCTTTCCAGTATAAAAAATAACAAGTACCTGTTATAGAGGTAGTTGTCATTAGTTCCATATGATAGTTATCATGATAAAAGCTTTTATAAAGTGATATCCATAAAAGCTATACCCACTTATACGCAAATAAAAAACTCACCTGAACTAATTTTCCAAGTGAGTCGATTTTTTATGCTTGTATGTGACGAGCGATTTTTTCCGTTAGACGCGTTGTCACTTTTGGTAACAATACTTTTATAGCTGGATTTAATACCGCTCCGGAAAGTCCGCCTGCTGTAACTTCCACCTTACATGTCATATATGTACCACCATCTTTAGGCTCCGCTGTAAATTCACCGCCGCCTTTAAAATTATCTGAAAGACCTTTAATTTCAAATTTGATTTGAGATGGCTCGTTCATTTCTATAATTTTTATTTCAAGTTCTACTTTTTTCGTTAACCCTTTAAAATTCCCTTCGAATGTCCAGTGAGAAGTTTGGGAATCCACTTCCTTATGCTCTTTATAAGCAGGTACCAACACTGCCCATTTCTCAATTTTACTAACGAAAGCCCATACTGTTTCCTGATGCACTGGGATTTGTACTGAATGTGATGCTTGTGCCATTGTTACTACACTTCTTTCTTCATAAATCGTTAAATGATGTCATTTACTTTTCTAGTATTACATAGAAAATGTTTTGGCAACATAGTTATTTTTGCCCTTCATGCAACAATAGGGCTGCCTTTTTCAGTTCTTCGGCAGGCACATCTACTGAATATCTCGTTGCTTCCTCACTAAATGAAACATTACCGATGTTTAAAGTCATAAGAGGTACGCCTTCCAACTTCACTTCCAGTTGTGAAAAAGACTGTGGAATCCCCTCTAATTCAGCTTTCGTTGCTCTTACATGAATTTTCATCGCATAATATACTAAATCTTCTATTTCAAAACGTTCCCCAATTACTAAACTTGCTTTAGGCAAAGTGAAATTATTCTCAACCGTTTTAAATGTAATATACGTTTCGTTTCTCTTTAGAAAAGCGGCCTGTTCGTAAGTTGTAACAAAATTAATTTTGAACTCATTGCTCGATGGATAAGTTTTTAGTGTAATATTATTCGGAACTTCCTGTACAAGGCGCTCATTAAAAGGATAATCTTTTTCCACAGGATAAGGCTCCTTTGCACTCATATCTGCACTGCACCCGACAAGAAACAAAATAAGTGACATCCATATTAACTGTTTCATTTGATTCCCTCCTTAACCGAATGTGATGACTATCCATAAAAATACAGCCAATAACCCCATCCCAATCCATTCATAAATTTGTTGATTTTTCGTTTTTATCGACTTATCAAATTGATAAGATCCTACTAGCAACCCACTAGCAAATATAAAAAACAGCACACTTTTATGCATTAAATACTCATTTTCTCGCAAATAATGAGCAGATAACTGTAGTGGAATAACAATTGCAAGAAAAATCACTGTCCCTTTCCAGCTTCGCTTCTCATCTCGTTTTTGCTTTGGGATTTTTAATACAAATTTTAAAATATAAGCTAATGCGAGAATTACGCCACCCAGTATCACTATCTCCATAAAATCAAAACCCGCATCATCTATTTTTTTATCCCACACAGAATAATTTACTGCTGATGTATCTTCTAGTTTATAAAAAAGTTTTGTATGCACATCTTCAACGACATACCATCCGTCATACTTAGAAATTTTCAGTTTCAACTGCTCACCATTGGACATCACAACGAGCACATCTTTCCCTAAACCAAAACTGTAAGGTCGTTCCATTAGCTTCATATCATGTAAAAGTATATTCATATTTTGCACATCAATATCTTTTTTGAATGCATGAACTTGTGTATAATAGCTTGAATCCCGTGCAAAAAATTGATCTCTTTGGCTATATTTCGAGCTTATATAGAACTCTTCCACCGTAGCTTCTTCAATCAGCTGTTCAAACGGTGTGGCACTTTGAACAGGAGGCTCCACTTGACTAGGTCCAGCTAACAGAAGAATTAACACAACAGCACAAAACGAAACTGCTGTAAACGCATAGCGCCAGTTAAACGATCTTTTCGATGCTTTACGCAATATTCTATTTTTCATTTCGGGAGTAAATTTTTGCTCCTCTCCAATGTAGCGGTCTATTTCACCCTTCCATTTCGTCATTTAGCAGCACCTCCCATTCAATATTTACTAATAACGGCTTTAACTTTTCACGACCGCGTACAAGCCTCGTTTTAACCGTATTCTCACTCAGTTGTAAAAGCTCCGACATTTCTTTGATTTTATAATCATCATAATAATATAAAATAAGTACCTCTCTATATTTAACAGGGAGTTGCAGTAATGCCGCTACAAGTTCGGATTGTTCCTCTTCTTGAATTTTCACCTGTTCAATGGAGGGAGTAGCAAGTCTTTTAGGGAGAACATGTGCCATCTTGCGTTTCCAACTTCTTAAATAGTCATGACTTTTATGTATCGTAATTTTCACTAAATAGGTTTTTAGCGAGGAACGACCTTCAAACCGCTCTTGCTGTTTGTAATATGCTAAAAACGTATCTTGTACGACTTCCTCTGCAACTGCCCAATCTTTCACATATAAATAGGCAACACGTATGCAATATTCCCCATAGGCATCCATTACTTCTTCTAAATGTTCCGACACTGCCCCACCCCTTTCTCTTTTTCTTTATAGTCGTAATTCTTTTGGAATAAGTTTCAAATTTCTAAAATTCATTTAACGACATTGTAATTAATCCATTTCTACTGTGAATACGTTATAAACCTTTTATACTACGTTTCTGCCATGTTTTTAAAAAATATAAAGTACTTATTTATTAAATTTTTAAAAATATTCAATAAATAAATATCCAAACATTCAGAACTTTACCATATAATAATAATTATATTGTATAAATTAGATTACTTATAGGAGGTGTAACGAATGCCAAATATTGAAAAGCTCTTAATCCAGGATGTCGAGCCTGGCGATGTTCTTGCAGAAGATGTTTTTATTAACCGTACATTATTCATGAAAAAAGACAGTATTTTAACAGCAAAAGCTCTGGAATTACTAAAAAAGAAAAGCATAAAATACCTTTCCATTTATTATAAAGAAAAATCTGCAAATCCCTTTGACTTCCCAGTATCATTAGAAGATACACACATTAATTTTTCCGATAGCTCTTTAAGCGGGAACGGGGATGAATTTAACTTTTACGCTATTTTAGCAGAACTCGATATTGAAATCCGATACGGTCAACTTTTAAAAGATGAAGGAAATATTGATTATTTACAAATAATTTTTGAAGATATTTTATCTAACTCTGCAAATAAATACTGCTTGTCTCAATTGAAAAAATGGGATTATCATTCCTATTTACACAGTATCGATGTTTTTATTATTGGAACGCTATTTGCTCGCCACTTAAAAATTGAACATGTAGAAAAGCTAGCTCTGGGGTACTTGTTGCATGATATCGGAAAGTTAAAGATACCACAGCAACTCCTTCAAAAACCTGGTCGTCTTACTGCAAAGGAATTTGACCTGATGAAAAAACATACTTTATATGGCGAGGCAATTCTTAAACAAATAGGTCTATCTGATTTTTCCTATTTGGCTAAATCCCATCATGAACGTAGAAATGGTGAAGGCTATCCGGAGAGTATGCAAATAAATTCCAAGGCAGAGCTCGAACTTTTGCAAATAATCGACGTGTATTCAGCGATTACAATGAAACGTCCATACCGTGATGCAATGCGTGCTGCAGATGCATTTAGTTTACTTTATAGAGATGAAGAAAAGTATAATAGTATACTGTTAACTGAATTTGTGGATTTTATTGGCATTTACCCTGAGAATTCGATTGTACTATTATCAAATGGCCATAATGCACTTGTCCAAAAGGCAAATCCACAGTTCCCCACTTCACCAAGAGTTAAATGTATGGAAACGAACATTTCATTTCATATTTCTATAAACAACGATATTACGATTTTGAAAATGGTTGCTTATCAAACAGAGGATAAAATCGAATTATTAAATCTATTTTATAATGAGTTAGTGAGTGCAAATGTTGAAAATGCAAAAAAAACTTATTTAAAAATTGTAGATAATTTTACTATAGAAGAATATTTCACTAAAATATTTATACCTGTTTATCAGATTTTAAATTTACTGAAGATGCAAAAAGCTATTACTAATACGAAATATGAGCAAGTTGTAGAGTATATGGAACAATTAATGCAGCATAAAGTCGATGAACTGATTGAAAACGATTCATATCATGATCATGTTTTAATTCTAATTGATGACCATGTTCAAAATGATTATTTTTTCAAAGTATTTATAGGCTTAATTCATAATAATCGAATATTTCCTCATGTTATGCCGGTGCATTCCAGTCTGGAAATGATCTTAACAAAGCTTGATACACAAAACTTTTCTAGAACCTGTATCATTACGTGCGGAAATACAGATACGCTATTACTTTCATATTTACCGAATATGTATGAAATGCCGCAAAGGAAAATTGAAAAGTATTTAATTGATTTAATAGGTGACAATAAAGACAATTTTGATTTTCATTATCTTTTGGAAAGAATCGGTGTTCCATCATCAACTATAATCCATTAAAAAAAGTCTGCTCAAAATGCGAGCAGACTTTTTTGTTTTAATATTTATTTAATAACGATATTGACTAATTTCCCTGGAATAACAATTACTTTGACAACTGTTTTTCCTTCAATGAATTCTTGTACTTTGCTATCGGCTAAAGCCACTTTTTCCAAGTCTTCTTTTGAGATATCTTTTGCTACTGTTACTTTCGCACGTACTTTACCTAATACTTGAACAACTACTTCGATTTCGTCATCTACTAGTTTTGCTTCGTCATATGTTGGCCATGTAGCATACGTAATTGTGTCTTCATGTCCTAAAATTGTCCAAAGCTCTTCCGCGATATGTGGTGCGATTGGTGATAATAGTTTGACGAACCCTTTTGCATATTCAACAGGGATCACTTCCGCTTTGTAGCAATCATTAATGAATACCATCATTTGTGAAATAGCAGTGTTGAAGCGAATACCTTCATAGTCATCTGTCACTTTTTTCACAGTTTGGTGATACACTTTTTCCAATGTTGTGTCATTAGAATCTTGAATTTTTGTTGCAAGTTTTCCTTCTTCTGTTACAAATAGACGCCAAATGCGATCTAAGAAACGACGTGCTCCGTCAAGACCGTTTGTGCTCCATGCTACAGATGCTTCTAATGGACCCATGAACATTTCGTATAAACGTAATGTATCTGCACCATGTGACTCAATAATATCGTCCGGGTTTACAACGTTCCCTTTTGATTTCGACATCTTTTCGTTACCTTCACCTAAAATCATCCCTTGGTTGAATAATTTTTGGAATGGTTCCTTCGTATGCACAACACCTAAATCGTAAAGGACTTTATGCCAGAAGCGCGCGTACAGTAAGTGAAGTACAGCATGCTCTGCACCACCGATATAAATATCAACTGGTAACCAGCGCTTTAGTAATTCAGGATCTGCAAGTGCCTGATCGTTTTTCGGATCGATATAGCGTAAGAAGTACCATGAAGAACCGGCCCATTGAGGCATTGTATTCGTTTCACGACGACCTTTTTTACCTGTTACAGGATCAACTACATTTACCCATTCTCCAATATTTGCCAGTGGTGATTCTCCTGTACCTGAAGGACGGATGTTTGTTGTTTTTGGTAATTCTAATGGCAGCTCTTCTACAGGAATTGTTGTCATTGTGCCATCTTCCCAGTGAATTACTGGGATTGGCTCGCCCCAATAACGTTGGCGGCTGAATAACCAGTCACGTAGACGGTAAGTAATTTTCTTTTCCCCTACGCCATTTTCTACTAACCAATCAATCGCTGCCTTAATGCCATCTTCTTTATTTAAGCCATTTAGGAATTCAGAGTTAATATGTGCACCATCCCCGACGAAGGCCTCGATTTCGATATCTCCACCTTCAAGTACTTGGACGATTTCTAAATTAAACTCTTTTGCGAATTCGTAGTCACGCTCATCATGTGCTGGAACAGCCATAATTGCACCTGTACCGTATGTTGACAATACATAATCTGCAATCCAGATTGGCACTTCTTTGCCGTTGATTGGATTTACTGCATATGCACCAGTGAATACACCTGTTTTTTCTTTTGCTAAATCTGTACGCTCAAGGTCAGATTTTAATGATACTTTCTCTAAGTATGCTTCTACCGTTGCACGTTGCTCTGGAGTAGTTATTTCAGCTACTAGTTTATGTTCTGGTGCCAATACACAATAAGTAGCACCGAATAAAGTATCAGGGCGTGTAGTAAATACTTCGAATCCTTTGTCTGTACCAGCCACTGTGAATTTCACTTGAGCTCCTTCAGAACGACCAATCCAGTTACGTTGCATTTCTTTAATCGATTCCGGCCAATCAACATCGACTAAATCATCAACTAGACGGTCTGCGTATTTCGTAATGCGCAGTACCCATTGTCGCATCGGACGACGTACTACAGGGTGACCACCGCGCTCAGAAAGTCCGTCGATTACTTCTTCGTTTGCAAGAACTGTACCTAAAGCTTCACACCAGTTCACGGCAACTTCATCAACATAAGCTAAATCCATTTCCACTAATTTTGTGAAAATCCATTGTGTCCATTTGTAATAAGACGGATCTGTTGTATTAATTTCACGGTCCCAGTCATAAGAGAAACCTAGTTCATTAATTTGACGTTTAAATGTTTCAATGTTTTTTGCCGTAAATTCAGCAGGGTCATTCCCCGTGTCTAATGCGTATTGCTCTGCTGGTAAACCAAATGCATCCCATCCCATTGGATGAAGAACATTATAGCCTTGCATACGTTTAAAACGAGATAAAATATCTGTCGCTGTATAGCCCTCAGGGTGTCCTACGTGTAGACCGGCACCCGATGGATATGGGAACATATCCAAAGCATAAAATTTTGGTTTATCCACTTCATTTTCCGTTTTGAATGTTTTATTTTCATCCCAAAACGCTTGCCACTTTTTCTCAATCTCTTGATGATTAAAACTCACAATAACTCCTCCTTTAAACTCATTCTTGCTGTGGTTTATGTATTGTAGGCGTATTATCCATGATTTAACAGAATATTTAAAAAATAAAAAAATCCCGTCCCATCTTATGATAAGAAGGGACGAGAGGTTATTTTTACTCCCGCGGTACCACCCAAATTAGTGACACAGCACTCAGCTTCATTTCTTAACGCGAATACACGGCCTTAGCTACTAAACATTTCACTAAAGCAAACTCCGAGGCGAGTTCAATTTGACACTTACCAGCTTCCACCATCCGCTGGCTCTCTATAAAGTGAGTCCATCTACTATTCCTCATCACAGTCAAAATTATTATTTCATTCATTTTAACTAATTCCACAGAAAAGTACAAGTAGCTGTTTTATGATTATACTTTTCTTAATACACGATCATATAGCAGACATGGAATAATTGCCAAAACTATAAGAATCGATAAAATCATCATGAGCATTTGCATGCCATATAAGTCCACCATTAAACCACCAAATACAGGTCCAATCATTCGCCCGATTGTTGTTGCACTGTTCACTAGCCCTTGATAAAAGCCTTCTTGACCTTGTGGAGCCAGCTTGTTGGCAATCATCGGGATAATCGGTGTAAAGAATACTTCCCCGAATGTTAAAATGACCATAGCCGCTGCAAACATTTTAAAATCCTGCGCAAAATAAACGACACCAAATGAGATCGACATAAGTACTAAACCTAGTGTTAATTGATGTTTTATTTTATTTTCCCAGCGTGTGACAAGCGGTTTAATAATTGGCTGGATCGCCACTATCATAAAACCATTGATTGTCCAAAGCAAACTATATTGGGACAAGCTCATCCCCAATCCTTGCGTATATGAAGAAATCGTTGCACTCCACTGTGAGTAGCTTAACCAACATACTACGAGAGATATACTTAAAATCCCTATAGCGATTATAGGTGCTTTATTTCTTTGTTTGCCTTCATCACTCGATAAGGACTTCGTTGTGATCCTATTGTTATCAAAACGCTTGTACGTAGTTATGACAAGAACGAAAAATAGTGCATAGAAAAATAAATTCGCACTAAACACATAATCAAACTTTATATCCGCGACTAATCCTGCTAACGCTGGTCCAATGGCAACTCCAACGTTATTTGCCAAGAAAATCGCATTAAAGGCTCTGCGTCCTCCCTCAGGCCAGGCACTTCCTGCAATGGCGTAAATAGCCGGATACACTATTCCCCCGCTAAAGCCCATCATCGCCAAAAATATAATGTATTGTGGCCAATCATGCCAAATAGTGAGAAGCGAAATTGAAAATAAATTAAGTACTACTCCTATCAAAATTGCTTTATAGCCACCTAATCTATCGAATAAATATCCACCTACTAGATTCCCAAAAACACCCGCCAATGAATTGAGCATCAGAACAATGCCCGCTGTAGTCAATGATTTTCCTAAATGATCATGAATATAGATACTATTTAAAGGCCATAAAAATGAATTCCCGACCGTATTTACGAATGTGCCAATAATTAAAAACCAGACTTGTTTCGGCACTGAATTTCCTCCTTCAACATTTGCTCAAATAACAAGTGTATTCTTTCGCATAAAAATGTACAAGAAAAAAATTTTCTATTAGGTTCTGTCCATGTTAGAATAATACGTTAGAGGAGTGAACAACGAATGACTGAAACAAATTTTCCTTTCCCTTCCGACGGGAAACGTTATTATACATGGAATCGCTATTTACGAAATGAATTTGGAAAGAAAGTATATAAAGTCGCATTAGATGCTGGCTTCGATTGCCCAAACCGTGACGGTACGGTCGCTTTTGGTGGCTGTACGTTTTGTTCTGCTGCAGGTTCAGGTGACTTTGCAGGTAGTAAAGTAGATCCGATCCCTGTACAATTCGAAAAAATCAAAGCTAAAATGGAGAACAAATGGAAAGACGGCTTAACGATGGCGTACTTCCAAGCGTACACAAATACACATGCCCCACTTGAAGTATTAAAAGAGAAGTTCGAAGCAGCACTTGCCTGTGAAGGAGTAATGGGTATTTCTATCGCAACACGTCCCGATTGCCTGCCAGATGATGTCGTAGAATATTTGGCTGAATTAAATGAGCGCACTTATTTATGGGTAGAGCTAGGATTACAGACAGTCCATGAAAAAACAGCCAACTTAATTAACCGCGCACATGATTATGCGACATATGTGGAGGGTCTTAATAAACTGCGTAAGCACGGCATACGTGTCGTAACACATATTATTAACGGATTGCCTTTAGAGGATTACGATATGATGATGGAAACAGCAAGTGAAGTGGCTAAACTAGATGTACAAGGTATCAAAATCCATCTGCTCCATCTTTTAAAAGGGACACCTCTTGTGAAACAATACGAAAAAGGTATGCTGGAGTTTATGGAAAAAGATGCATATGTTCAGCTTGTAGCAGATCAGCTTGAAATTCTTCCACCTGAAATGATTGTCCACCGTATAACAGGCGATGGTCCGATTGATTTAATGATTGGTCCAATGTGGTCTGTAAACAAATGGGAAGTACTTAATGGAATCGATGCAGAGTTGGAAAGACGTGGCTCGTATCAAGGAAAGTACTATAAGGCGGAAATTGCAAAATGATATTAGAACGTGTTATTCAATATGCTCAAACTTTATTGAAAAAATCGGTCTCAGAAGGTGAAATTGCCGTAGACGCAACAGCAGGTAATGGACATGACACACTTTTTTTAGCAAACCTTGTAGGGGACAATGGCTATGTGTATGCGTTTGATGTGCAAAAGGAAGCGGTTGATGCCACACTACACCGTCTACTCGACAACGCACTTGAGCACCGGGCAATTGTGTTAAAGGACGGGCATGAAAATGTAGCCAAATATATAAATAAACCTGTTGCTGCAGCCATCTTTAATCTAGGCTACCTGCCTGGCAGTAATCATGAAATTATTACCCGGCCTAATACAACAATTCAGGCAATCGAAAGTCTTCTAACATTATTGAAAATTGGTGGAGTTATTGTATTAGTTGTATATTATGGACATGAAGGCGGCAAAGATGAACGTAACGAAGTAATTGAATTTGTCAGTAATTTACCTCAAAAGCATGTACATGTTTTGCGCTATGAATTTATGAATCAAAAAAATGACCCACCATTTATTATAGCATTGGAAAAAGTAAAAGAATTTCCGAAAGAGGGCTAAGTTTTCTTAGCTCTTTTTTATCTAGTAATGAGGTGAATATTATGCGTTTATGGCACACCGAGCTCATCCCATTTATCCCGAAAAGCCAATTACTTGCCCAATGGCGGGAATTAAATAGTATCTTCGCTAAGGAAGATAACCATATATTAATTAATTATGTATATGATTACCCGAAAGAGGATTTGTTTATTTACACACAAATTGTACTGAAAGAAATGCAGGCACGTAATATTACAGTTCGTACTATTGATAAAATGGAGCGCTATTTTGCAGGGGTTACAGTTTCCCAGCACTACACACCTTTCAAAAACCATCATAACGATGAATATTTAACAATCTGTTATTACAATTTATATGAAAAATATATACGTGGACAAAAGGATTTTTCAGCAGAACAATTTGATGCATTACAACTTTATTTTTGCGCGAAAAAAAGAGAGTACAAATAATCATTTGTTCACTTAATAAGTTTTTCACATATAAAAAGAAGCAACCTATTAGGCTGCTCCTTTTTTCTATTTATCTTCCTTCTTATATGTCTCCCAGAAATCTGCATTTTTAATACCGAGTTTTATTGGATCAAACACCGGGTCTTTTCCTTCTTTTTTCTGTTGCTCATAGTCTTTTAAAGCAATGAGCGCAGGTTTCATGATGAATAATAGCATGATGACGTTAATCCAAACTGTTAATCCTAGCCCTACGTCACCGAATGCCCAAGCTAAATCCGATGTTTTTACAGTGCCGTAGAATGCAGAACCCAATAATATAAACTTCATCAGGAATATCCCTATTCTTCTAGCATTACCATTTAGCATATACGAAACATTTGTTTCCGCAATGTAGTAGTATGCCATTAATGTAGTGAAGGCGAAGAAGAATAATGAAATTGCCACAAACCCAGAACCAAAGTTATTTAAAGATGGGAACGCGTCATTTACCGCTGCTTGGGTAAAGCCTGAATACGTAATCGTCTCATCCATTTTTGCTTCGATTAATGGACCATCTTGGCTACCATCATGTACGTTGTATGTACCCATGAATAAAATCATCAATGCTGTTGCAGAACATACTAATAGTGTATCAATATATACTGATGCAGCTTGAACTAGACCTTGTTTTACAGGATGTGATACTTCAGCTGCGGCTGCAGGATGTGCACCTGTACCTTGACCAGCTTCGTTTGAGTAGATTGCTCGTTTTACACCCCAGAAAATCGCACTCCCGATCATCCCGCCAAATACAGCATCTGTTGCAAAGGCACTACGGAAGATTAAAGCAAATACATCTGGCACAGCTGTAATATTCATAATAATAATAATACCCGCTACCAATAAATAAGCTAATGCCATAAATGGTACTAAAATTTGCGCAGCATTTGCAATACGCTTAACACCACCAAAAATAATAACCGCTAATAAAAGAATTGTAACTAAACCAGTAACCCAAGGCTCAATTCCAAAAGCATTGTCTACTGCTCCAGCAATCGCATTTGCCTGAACACCTGGCATTAAAAATGCCACAGAGGCAATCATCGCAATTGCAAAAATAACACCTAAGGCACGAATACCTGTTGTCTTTTCAATATAGAATGCTGGACCACCGCGGTATTGGCCATCTTTCTTTTCTTTGTAGATTTGTGCTAATGTCGATTCCATATATGCTGTTGATGCTCCAATAAATGCAGTAACCCACATCCAGAACACCGCACCAGGACCACCGAACGCGATTGCTGTAGCAGTACCAACGATATTACCTGTACCAACACGGCCCGACAAAGCAATGGACAATGCCTGGAACGAAGATACACCTGCTTCTGACTTCTCTCCTTTAAACATTAACTTGAACATGTCTCCAATTAATCGGACTTGTGCAAATTTTGTCAGGATTGAAAAGAACAAGCCTACAATTAAAATACCGTAAATCATTACTGGACCCCATAGAATATTATTGGCCCATCCTACAAAATCATTAATAAAATCCATATTTTACCCCCTTGTTGAACTATTGTATTAATTAGAAATTTAGTATATTACAAATATTCTAAAATTTCGATATATTTTTTACTGAAATTTTTAAAAAAACCTAACAAAAGTCGAATTTTGTTAGGTTTTTCATTATTCTACTATATAACCAAGGTCTCTTAAGACATTATTAATAAAATCAATTGTGTATCGGAAAACATCCTCACGTTCCACTTCAAAAAACAAACTATGCAGGCATCCATTCCATTGTTTATAGTGGAATTCTGAAAGAGTTTGTTCCATCAGCCACCTTTTAGAAGTACTAATATCCGTTATTTTATCATTTTCCCCGGTCATTAGTAACAGTGGAATATCAGGGAATTTATTTTCAGGATCACGGATTGTTCGCGTCATATGTTGCCAATCCCGATACCATTTAACAGTCACCATACTATTTAACGGTAACTGCTCCTTTAACTCCATTAATACATCCGTATTACGTGTGAAATATTGTATACTCAATTCATGTTTTAATTTCACATTCGATGTTATTGCACTAAAGCTTGATAATGCATTGGATAATTTTCCCGGTGCTAATTTAAAATGAAGCCACGGCGATGTTAAGACAACACCCGCGCATTCTATTTTATTTTTCTGAAGTACGTATGTTGCTATAGATGCACCTAATCCATTGCCTACAATAAATAGAGGCAAATTATATTCTAGGGCAACTTTTAATAACACTTTTGTATAATTATAGTATTCTTCAAAATTCTCATCATGATATCTTGCATATTTTCCTTGCTCACCATGCCCAGGTAAATCCCCCATTACTACATGAAAGCGAGCACTTCTGAATTTTTCGATTAACCATGCGTACCACCGATGCTGTTCATATGCACTATGAAGAATAACGACTACGGCTTTTGGCTGCTGCTCTGTTTCCCATTTCCACATGGTCAATCCTCCTTACTTAAAACAGTCTGCTATAATTTATTATATAAAGTTAAGAGATGTTAATTGAAAATTAATAGTGATTTGATACGATTACATTAGCTCTTATACATTCTATAAAAGAAATGAGGAATTGAACATGATATACCCTTATAAAGATAAATCACCAACTATTCACCCAACTGCCTACATTGCTGATTATGCAACAATAACAGGCGATGTGACAATAGGGGAAAATACTTCCATTTGGTTTAATACAGTCATACGCGGCGATGTGAATAAAACAATCATTGGAGATCGTGTTAGTATTCAGGATTTAAGTTGTCTTCACCAAAGCCCTGCAGCTCCACTCATTATTGAAGATGAAGTTACAGTAGGTCATCAAGTAACATTACATAGCTGTACAATAAGAAAACGCGCTTTAATCGGCATGGGTTCCATCATTTTGGATGGTGCAGAAATAGGCGAAGGAGCATTTATTGGTGCAGGTAGTCTCGTACCACCTGGAAAAGTAATTCCTCCCAATTCACTTGCTATGGGGCGCCCAGCAAAAGTTGTACGTGAAGTAAATGCAGAGGACCGGGCAGATATGGATCGCATAATTAATGAATACGTAGCGAAGGGACAATATTATAAATCATTGCAGAAGTAACATTCCGCTATCAATCCAATTACTTACAATATAAAGGAAGGAAGTATTATTTTTCATTATAATAGAAAAGGAGCCGTCCATTTAAATGAACGCTCCTTCTTTCTTTAAATTCCGGCTTTTTCTTTAAGTTCTGCCGCTTTATCTGTATTTTCCCATGGTACATTGATGTCAGTACGACCGAAGTGTCCATATGCTGCTGTTTGTTTATAGATTGGACGGCGTAAATCCAACATTTTAATAATTCCTGCTGGGCGTAAATCAAATAGCTCTCGAACCCATTCTACGATTTTGGAAGATTCTACTTTACCAGTTCCGAATGTATCTACCGCAATTGATACTGGTTGTGCAACACCGATTGCATAAGCCAATTGAACTTCAGCACGATCCGCTAAGCCTGCAGCAACGATGTTTTTTGCGACATAACGAGCTGCATATGCTGCTGAACGGTCCACTTTCGTTGCATCCTTACCAGAGAATGCACCACCACCGTGACGTGCGTAACCACCGTACGTATCTACGATAATTTTACGACCTGTTAGACCAGCATCTCCTTTTGGACCACCAATTACGAATCGACCTGTTGGATTAATGAAATATTTAGTTGCTTCATCTAATAACTCAGAAGGAACTACTGGTTTAATAACATGTTCTTTAATATCCGTTTGAATTTGCTCCAATGTCGCTTCTTCATCATGCTGTGTTGAAATAACGATTGTATCCACACGAACAGGCTCATTGTTTTCATCGTATTCGATTGTTACTTGTGTTTTACCATCCGGACGTAAATATTCTAATTCCCCTGATTTACGCACTTCTGTTAAACGACGAGCTAATTTATGAGCTAAAGAAATAGGCATCGGCATAAGTTCCGGTGTTTCATTACATGCGTAGCCGAACATTAAACCTTGGTCTCCAGCACCGATTGCTTCTAATTGATCTTCTGTCATAGAACCTTCACGCGCTTCTAAAGCCTGATCTACACCTTGTGCAATATCCGGTGATTGTTCACCAACTGCAACAAGTACAGCTAAGTTCTCTGCGTCAAAACCATATTTCCCACGCGTATAGCCAATCTCTGCTACCGTATCACGGATAATACCTTTCATATCTACATAAGTAGAAGTTGTAATTTCACCAGATACTAATACTAAGCCTGTTGTTACCGTAGTTTCACAAGCTACACGTGCATTTGGATCTGCTGCTAAAATTGCGTCTAAAATGGCATCCGAAATTTGATCGCAAATTTTATCTGGATGTCCTTCCGTTACACTTTCTGATGTAAACAGTCGACGATTTTTCATGTCATTTCCTCCTAATTCACTTTGGCAATTGTTTTTATTGATACGGTACTCATTACCCATGTCCGTTATATTGCGTCTTACACCGTGGCATAATAGCATTATTAACGTCAAGCTTTATTTGCTTTAACACGAGGGTCTGAAAGGCTGTAACTATATAATTTTCGCTCAATACGAAATTGTAAATTCAAATAAAAAAATCCTTTCACTCATAACCGTGTTCATCACACGTGAGGAAAGGATATTACGTTTCGTTACCTTTCACTCTTATCGTTCAAGGGAAATTTTGCCCTTGCATCAGGTTGGCACCAACACGTATAAAATATACGCAGGTTGCCGGGTTTCATAGGGCCTGCCCCTCCACCAGCTCGGGATAAGAGTATCCGTTCAATTACACATCCTACATAAAAAAATAAGTGCTGTCAATAAATTTTGTCTGATTTTAAACAGTTAAAAATTCCACAAAAAAATAATTCATAATTAGTATAGATTATATCCTTCAATGTGTTATACTATTTTTGAATTAATAACAACTCCCCTACTATAAGGGAATACTATAAAAAAGGATGGTATTTAATAGATGAATTCGGTAGAAATTGCTAACGAGCTGAAAGAACTTTTAAACGGGGAAAACATCAAAACTCAATTATCTGTTCCACAATTAGTTGAAAAAGCTACATCACGTGGAGAAGCAATGTTAACTGTTGATGGCGCATTACGTGCTGAAACAGGTAAATATACTGGTCGATCACCTAAAGATAAATATATCGTTGAAGAGGAAAACTCTAAAGATAAAATTGATTGGGGTAAAGTTAACCGTCCTATCTCTTCAGAAGTATTTGATAAGCTTTATGTCAAAGTTGTAAACTACCTAAAAGAACGCGATGAATTATTTGTATTCAACGGTTTTGCGGGTGCTGACAAAGACTCTCAATTATCGATTAAAGTAATTAACGAATATGCTTGGCATAACCTATTCTGTCATCAATTATTCATCCGTCCTACAGCAGAAGAATTAGCTGCACATGTTGCTGACTTTACAATTGTTTCTGCTCCAAACTTTAAAGCAGATCCTGAAGTAGATGGAACTGGTTCGGAAACATTTATTATAACATCAATTGAAAAGAAAATCATCTTAATCGGTGGTACTGAATATGCTGGCGAAATGAAAAAATCAATTTTCGGGATTATGAACTATTTGTTGCCTGAACAAGGTATTTTCCCAATGCACTGCTCAGCTAACGTTGGCGAAAAAGGCGACGTTGCCCTGTTCTTCGGTTTATCAGGTACTGGTAAAACAACTTTATCAGCTGATTGCGACCGCAAATTAATCGGGGATGATGAACACGGTTGGTCTGATAATGGTGTTTTCAACATTGAGGGTGGATGCTATGCAAAAACAATTAACCTCTCTGCTGAAAATGAGCCGGAAATTTACAATGCAATCCGTTTCGGTTCTGTATTGGAAAATGTAGCGGTTGATTCAGAATCACGCATTTGTGACTACGACGATGGATCTTTAACAGAAAATACTCGTGTTGCATACCCAATCGATTATATTGATAACATCGTATTACCATCAGTAGCAGGTCACCCAAACACAATTGTCTTCTTAACAGCGGACGCGTTTGGCGTACTACCTCCTATTTCAAAATTAACGAAGGAGCAAGCGATGTACCACTTCTTAAGTGGCTTCACTTCAAAATTAGCAGGTACAGAGCGTGGTGTCACTGAGCCAGAGCCAGTTTTCTCTACATGCTTCGGTTCACCATTCCTTCCACTTCCTGCAACAGTCTATGCAGATCAATTAGGTAAGAAAATTGACGAGCATGGTTCACAAGTGTTCTTAGTGAACACAGGTTGGACAGGAGGAGAATACGGTGTAGGTAGTCGTATGAAACTTGCTTATACTCGTACAATGGTACGCGCTGCCATTAACGGTGAATTAGACAATGTTGAAACAACACAAGATGGAGTATTTGGTTTAAATATTCCTGTAGCTATTGAAGGAGTACCTTCTAGCGTATTAAATCCACGTGCTGCATGGGCTGATACTGCTGCATACGATAAAAAGGCTACTGAACTTGCAGAGCTATTTAAAAACAACTTCACAAAATTCGCTGATGTTGATGAAGCTATCGTGAAAAAAGGCGGTCCATTAGTATAAATTACTAATGTTTAGCTCGACATATTGTTTGACGATATAGTCTGCACTAATACTACGACGTCAAACTTAAAAATATATCATAGTAAAAGGGATGTAGCGTATTTCCACGCTACATCCCTTTTTTGGATTTACTGTTGTTTCATCCATTCACTAATTTTTTTTACTGTTTCTCTATTCAGATTTGGCGGGTAATGATGTTTCAGCCTAGATGAATACCATGTCTCAACTTGTTTGCCTTTATCTTTCAAATAACGCTCCAATTGATAGGCATGTTCAATATTAACATGTTGATCTTCTGCCCCATGTATAATTAATACTGGTGATTGAACGTTTTCAATATTGTATAAAGGCGTACGGCTTTCATAGTTTTCTGGTACTTTATTAGGAGTTCCTCCCACTATTCTTTTTAATCCACGACGCATGTCGATTCGATCCCAATAGGTCGCTGTTGCATCTGAGACACCAGCCCATGTTACGACAGATTTTACATCATCACGTAATATTGCTGTCCACAACGCCATTAAGCCTCCTCGAGAAAACCCAAACAAATTCACCTGTTTAACACGGTTAAACTGTTTCAGTACATCTACACCAAAAACTGCATCATACCGATCTTGCCCCGCAAATTCGTCTTTTCCTTCTCCCCCACGATTTCCACGATAATAGGGTGCAAACACGATAAATCCATGCATTGCAAACTGGGCGATACGGGCAGGTCTAACCATACCGATTGATTGTAGTCCACCACGTAAATATAAAAGGGCTTCATACTGCCCCTGTACTTTAGGACGCGCCAGCAACCCCTTTACACGCAATCCTTGAGACCAATATGTCACTTCATCTAAACGGACATGCGGATTCGGAGAGGGATATTGATGCATTGATAAAATTTCACCATTTGCGTTCATAATTATTCACTTCCTGCAGCATCTTTTTCATACCTGCATCTCGCATATAAAAGCTTAAATTTGGCTGTTGCCAAAGTTCCTCTTCCGTTAACCATAAAATGCCTTCTGTTTCAAAGTCTCCTACAAAGGGTTCGATATCTTTTACTTTTGCTGTAAAAACTGCCTTACAAAATGGAATAGTATCATGAACAATATAGTAGGCAAACCATTTAACATCATCTATTATTACATTGGCTTCCTCATATACTTCTCGGATAGCTGCCTGCACTAATGTTTCACCGGGCTCCTGCTTTCCTCCAGGAAACTCTACGCCACGTCGATGATGTATTGTGCACAACCATTTCCCCTCGTATTGTACAAGAGCCAGGACATGCTTAGGCTCTATTTCAAAAGGTCCTTCATCAAATCTTAAATCTACCGGTAATCCATTCTCATCAATAAATCTAAACATTTTCGCTCAACTCCTATTACTAGTTTAGCGAACAGATGTCTCTCATTCAATAAAAGCGGGTAGTTAATGATTAAAATATGGCAATTGCTCTACAAATTTTTTCGCATCTTCATCTCCAAATTCATGTATAAGTGCATAGACCTTTTTCAAACGATGGTCTATTTCATGATTCAATCTATCTAAATGATAAGGGATGAAGGGCATATGCGCTCGAAAGGCATTCGATGCTTCGAGTGACTGCATTTGATCGAAGAGCTTTGCAAATACACGTGCTTTATGCGGATCCATTTTCAATACAAATTCATAGGATGATCCCGGATGCAAATTACATGTTAAATTAGCGACAGATACATATACATTATTTTTTTCCAATTTACTCACCTCATACTTAAGGTGAGCTATAGGAAAATGATTTATACATAAAAACGACCCCAATATTGGAGTCGCTTCTTCAAAACTAGTTACCTAAATATGCATTTAACATCCAAGTATGTTTCTCTAAGCTTTGGTATTGCGCATTCAGCATATCTTCTGTACGGTCATCGCCTTCTTCAGATGCTGCTTCCATCGCTTTTTCCAATGCATCCATAATCGTGTTAAAGTCCTCAATTAAAATAGATACCATTTCCTGCGTTTCTTCTTTACCAGACGCTTCTTTAATTAAAGAGATATCTAAATGCTCTTTTAATGTTGCCACAGGCTTGCCGCCCTTTGTTAAAATACGTTCGGCAATTTCATCTAGATTAAGTGTTACTTCATTGTATAACTCTTCAAATTTTGTGTGTAATGTAAAGAAAGACGGTCCATTTACATACCAGTGGTAGTTATGTAACTTTGTGTACATTACCGACCATGTTGCTACTAAATCGTTTAAATGTGTGTTTAATTGTTTCTTCGCCATAAACCTTCACCTCATAATTTTATATTTAAAACTTCAAAAAGAAATTTTAATCCTGAATTACAGTGAAAAGATAAGGATTTTCCACTACTAATTATATTATAACCGTTCCTCCACTTGTTAAAACCTTATAAATTCGACGATTATTCAAATTTAGCCGCGCTTTTTCATGTACAATAGTAAGGAATGAACCGGTTAGGGTGTAAATTTACTGTGCCGGTTAAATTAGTTGAGGTGAAAAAATGAGCTTACCAATCGTATTAATTATCATCATTACCATTATGGGGATTTTTGCGTTCTCCATAATTTTACTTGCTCGAAAAAACAAAGTATCATTAAAGCAAACGATTGATGCAAAACCAACCAATACCTTTAAAAATGGAGAGCAAAAATAGTTATGAAAAGGATATTTATTGGGCTAATACGAGTTTATCAAAAATATATTTCTCCTATGAAGCCCCCATCGTGCCGATTCCATCCGACTTGTTCGAGCTATGGTATTGAAGCAGTTCAGAAACATGGCGCTTTTAAAGGACTAATCATGACCATAATACGTATTTTAAAATGTCAGCCACTTCATCCGGGAGGTTTTGATCCGGTACCTGAAAAATGGCCTTCGAAAAGAAAATAATATTCGAAGGCTTTTTATATTGTTTTTTTTCTTTTAATATTGTATGATTGAAAATGTTCAAAAACACAAATCGTAATTGTTACTATTTAAGGAGATTTACTATAATGAAAAAATGGCTTTCTATTATTTCAATGCTTACATTTATTCTGTTATTAACTGCTTGCAGCAAAGATAATGAATCACCTGCCGAAACAGACAATACTCAATCGAATAATGATACTCTATCCATCTATACGACAGTTTATCCATTGCAATACTTAACAGAACGTATTGGCGGCGAATTTGTAGAGGTGGCTTCTATTTATCCTGCAGGTGCAAACGAGCACTCATTTGAACCAACGCAAAAGGATATGATGGCTTTAGCAGATTCGGATTTATTTTTCTTTATCGGACTTGGGCTAGAAGGCTTTGTTGAAAAAGCCAAAAAGACATTGGAAAACGAAGATGTAAAATTAGTTGCAACTGCTGATGGTGTAACAGAAGAGCAATTGCATATTTCGACTGGTCATACACATGCAGAAGCTACTACAGAACACGATGATCACGGTCATAATCATGACCATGATGAAGAAGATGAAGGTGATAAAGATCATGCTCATACCGATCATGATGCACATGTTTGGCTATCCCCTATTATTTCGCAACAGTTAGCCTTAACGATTAAAGAAGAGTTAACTAAGGCTTTACCTGAACATGAAGCAACTTTCAATGAAAACTACGAACAATTAGTAACAGATTTAGATACACTGCATTCTGAATTTGAAGAAATGGCTAGTGCTACTACTAAAAAAACGTTCTTCGTCTCACATGCAGCGTTTGGCTATATTGCCGGACATTATGGATTTAATCAAGTACCCGTTGCAGGTTTAAATTCGCAAAGTGAACCATCACAAAAAGAATTGACGACAATTGTGGACTTAGCTAATAAAGAAGGCATTGAATATATTTTCTTTGAGCAAAATGTTTCCTCAAACTTAACTGAAGTGATTCAAAAAGAAGTGAACGCAAAAACGTTAACTTTGCATAATTTGAGCGTGCTTACAAAAGAAGATGTTCAAAATAACGAAGATTACTTCTCATTAATGCGAAAGAATATTGAAGTATTAAAACAAGCATTATCAAAATAATATAAATGGTCCCAGCAATTGGTTAAAATGCTGGGACCATTTTTTTAGTGCCCTCATATATCATCCAGTAATTGAAGCAAATTTCTTCTTAATAGCTTGTTGGATCCGCTTCGAGGTAAGTTAGCAACAAAATGAACTTGTTTAGGTACTTTATAATTCGCTAAATTCATCTCACAAAAATCTATTATATTCTGTTCAGATATTTTTTCTTTCAATACGATAAATGCTACAGGCACCTGTCCCCATATGTCATGATCCATCCCGCAAACCCCTGCTTCCTTTACGTTAGGATGTGCGAGTAAAACATTTTCGATTTCGGCAGGATATATATTTTCGCCACCTGAGATAATCAAATCACTTCGACGGTCCACTACATACAAATAGCCTTCTTCATCCAAATAGCCAACATCCCCTGTATGTAGCCAGCCATCAATTGTTGTTGGTTTATGTTTGAACTGACCAATATATTTTGGCGTGACATGTGGTCCGCGTATTAATATTTCTCCAATAGACTCTCCATCTTTAGCGTCAATCTTTATGTCATTAAAGAACAATGGTTTTCCTGCAGAACCGATATGTGTCATTGCATCTTCATTTGCTAAAGTAGCGGTTTGGGATGCGGTTTCAGTCATTCCGTATGTTTGTGCTACACGCAAATTTAATTTTTCTGCTCGTTGTAAATAACCGATTGGCACCGGACCACCACCTGCTAACATCGTAGAAAATACGGGATGAGCTTTTTGATCAATGCGTTCCATTTCAGACAATATATTTTCCAACATAACTGCTACGACTGACATTTTCGTCACTGTACCTTTAATAATTTCCTGTGCACATTTTTTAGCATCGAATTTTTCATATAAACGTATTTTCATCCCGTATAGTAATGACCGGACTAAAATTGAAAAACCACTTATATGAAAAATCGGAACAGTACAAAGCCATGTATCCTTCTCTGAAATACCTATATTTAGTGCAGAACTAATTGCGCTTGAACTATGATTTGAAACCGTTTGACAGACTCCTTTCGGAAAGCCTGTTGTACCAGATGTATACATGATTGTGAGGGCGAAATCTTCATCCCAATGTGTTGAAATGTTAAATTCTGATTCAGACGTTTGATAAAGCTTAGAAAACATAATGATACGGTCATCATCAGGAAGCTTAGCAATGTCTTCATTGGCAACTAGAATCGCATCAACTTCTGCATCCTCAATTTGATATGCAAGTTCTTGCTTCGCTAACCTGCCGTTCAGTAAAACCACTTCACACTGTGCCTGCATACAAGCATATAGCAGTTCAACTAAAGCTGGTGTAGATGGAGCTAAAATGGCAACCCGTTTCCCATTCGTTAAATGAAGTGTATTCAATTTATAAGCTAACCGAACAGACTGTAGATAGAGCTCATTAAAGGTCCATTCTTGATCACCATAGCTAAGTGCAACGCGATTTGGTGTTAAATAGGCACGTTGTTTGATCCAGTTTGGCTGCATCCATTTTTCCTCCTATCGTAAAGAAAAGGGATGTCCATTTTCGGACATCCCTTTTGAATTATTATATGAACAAATCAAGGGAAACGAGGGAATTGACCGAAGTCTGGTTTACGTTTCTCTTTAAATGCATCGCGACCTTCTTTAGCTTCATCTGTAGTGTAGTAAAGAAGTGTAGCATCACCAGCAAGTTGCTGGATACCAGCTAAACCGTCTGTATCTGCATTCATAGCAGCTTTTAAGAAGCGTAATGCTGTTGGAGACATTTCAAGCATCTCTTCACACCATTTAACCGTTTCATCTTCTAACTGCTCATATGGCACAACCGTGTTAACTAAGCCCATATCAAGTGCTTCTTGTGCATCGTATTGACGGCATAAGTACCAAATTTCACGAGCTTTTTTATGTCCTACGATACGCGCTAAGTAACCTGAACCGTAACCAGCATCGAATGAGCCTACTTTAGGACCTGTTTGACCGAAGCGTGCATTTTCAGCAGCAATTGTTAAATCACATACTACGTGTAATACGTGACCGCCACCAATTGCATAACCAGCAACCATTGCTACGACTGGTTTAGGAATTTTACGAATTAACGTTTGTAAATCCAAAACATTTAAGCGAGGAATATTATCATCACCTACATAACCACCGTGGCCGCGTACTTTTTGGTCACCGCCTGAGCAGAATGCATGCTCGCCTTCACCTGTTAGGATAATTACGCCAACTTTTTCGTTATCGCGTGCACGTGTAAATGCGTCAATTAGTTCCGCTGTTGTTTTTGGACGGAATGCATTACGAACTTCCGGACGGTTAATCGTAATTTTTGCGATACCGTTATAGAATTCATACTTAATATCTTCATAAGTATGTAAAGATGTCCATAGACGTTGCTTTGTCATATATATTGCCTCCTAAATTGATTATGAAATCGTTTCCTTTACTATTGTAGCAAACTTTGTTGGATTTTCCACATGAATTGCGTGTCCAACTGCTGGAATTATGATGTGATTAGCTTTTACGATTTGTTTTTGCATTTCATCGTTTAATTGTACAAATTTTTCATCTAAAGCGCCTGTTATTAGAGTAACAGGCATCGGTAATGTAGTGAGAGGCTTTCCCCAAAGTTCTGGCATTACTCCTGTTCCCATACCACGCAAACTATTTGCAAGCCCGATTTCACGCTGTTGTACTCGCTCTTTTCTTATCTCCTGCTGCACCTCCGCAGGCAAAAGCTTTTGCGAGGCAAAAAGAGGAATGTCTTCCCATTTATTTACGAAAGATTCTACCCCATTTGCTACAATTTTCTCTGCAAGTTGTTCGTCAGCCATTTTTCGCGCTTTTCGCTGCTGTTCTTCCACTAAACCAGGAGAAGCACTTTCCAATATTAGATGAGTCAATTGGGAAGGAAACCGGACTGCATAACTTAAAGCCACACGTCCTCCCATCGAATAACCTAATAACACGAAATTTTTAAGATTCAAGGTACGAAATATTTCGTTCAGTAGCTCGATCTGAAATGTCATGGAATATTGCTTTTCTGTTAATGGCGCAGCTGTTTGTCCATGACCAATTAAATCTACCGCAATACAGCGAATGTTTGTTGGCAACTTTGCTATCACTCTATGCCATGTTTTAGTACTCCCGGTAAAACCATGCAATAGAACGATTGTTTGTTTAGCATCCTCATTCCATTGTTCCACATACACATCTAAATCTTTTACAGCGAATCGAGCCACTGTTCAATCACCTCGTTAATACGTGTCCACAATAGACGATGCTGCTTTACATTTTCTTCGCGATCAGTAAACACCTCAATTAGTTTTAAAGAGGCTTGTTTATTTGTTGCCAATGTATTGATAAGTTCAGCTTTTGTTTTTGCTTTTTCGTATTCCATATCGTACATGCTAGCAACCTGCTCGAATGTTAACTCAGTCGGTGTACCGAATAAATCCTCATAGTGTGCTTCTACTTTTGACTGGGGTAAATATGAGAATATTCCACCGCCATCATTGTTCATTACGATGACTGTGAGATCACAGTTCTGATAACGGCTTGCAATGAATGCATTTGTATCATGTAGGAACGCTAAATCTCCAATCAGTAAATATGTTTTACGCATTTTACGACCATTGCTAAAGCCAAGTGCAGTAGATGTCACCCCATCAATTCCATTGGCCCCTCTGTTTGCGAATATTTGAACTGATCGATTAGTTGAAAGTAAAAAAGTATCTATATCACGAATCGGCATACTGCTGCTTACGAATATGTCAGCTTCTTCTTCAATATTTGCAAACAGTGATTGAACCATTGCCCCTTCATCGTCAGCATAATCACTATATTTTTCTATAACATCCGATGCGAGTAAATCGGCCATTTTCCAAAACTGAACATATTCGATTTCAGCTACAGAATGTTGTAGCTCAATTTCACTTAGCCACTCCCCTGGAAGCGCATGGATAAAGTGCGTGGACATATGTGTAGAGTCTCTATACATTGGGTCCTCATCGATAATAATGTAGCTTTGCGGATTTGCTTGGACGATAAATTGCATTAAGAATTTCGATACTGGCTGTGCTCCGAAACGAATAACCGTTTGCGGACGGACATTTTGTTTGAAACGCTCATTTTTCATCAAGGCATCATATGTAGAAATTGCATACACTTGGCAATCCTCAGGTACTTCTGTGCGTAGATTCGATAAGCTTTCAATCATTACCGGCCACTTTACCTCACGAATAAAGTTCCATACATGATTGGTATCTGTTCCTAATGGCAATTCACCTATAATTATCATTCCATTTGTTGTTCGTTCCAAAATATGTGTCAACTCAGCGATCGCTTGCTTTGAAGGTATCAGCTCATTTGTATAGCTTTTTATATAACTGGACTTCGGCAGCATATCTTTAAAATCGATCATTAATGGTTCACGGAATGGAATATTCAAATGTACCGGTCCAAATGGTGCAGTTGTTGCAATATTTACCGCGCGGACAGTATGACGCTCAATAAATGGCAACGTTTGCGGCGCATTGTCTGGAATCGGGAATTCAGCTGACCACTTTACGTTTTCGCCGTAAAGTCGTACTTGATTGATCGTTTGTGGTGCACCCACTTCTCTTAATTCATGTGGACGATCAGCTGTTAAAATGATTAAAGGCACCCTTGCATATTTCGCTTCGACAATTGCTGGGTAGTAGTTTGCAGCTGCCGTACCTGATGTACATAGTAATACAACAGGTTTTGCCGTAGCTTTAGCTAAACCAAGTGCATAAAAAGCAGCTGCGCGCTCATCCACTTGTCGATGCATCTCCAACTCCTTTGTTGAAGCAAATGCATATGCAAGCGGAGTAGAGCGAGAGCCAGGACTAATAACGACTTTCTCTACACCAGATGCTACTAAAGCCGATACAATTTGATATACATAATTTGATAATATTTCACGCTCATTCATGTAATTTACCTCCAAGCGCCCGTAGCATCGGACGGAATTTCACGAGCGTCTCTTCATATTCCGATTGCGCTTCTGAATCTGCTACAATCCCACCGCCTGCATATAAGTATGCCTTATCCTGTACTAAAGCAGCAGAACGAATTGCTACAGCGAATTCCCCATTTCCATCTGCATCAATCCAACCAATAGGTGCTGCATAAAGCCCTCGATTCATCGGCTCGTACGCGCGGATCATTTTCATTGCCTGTTCGCGAGGCACACCCCCTAATGCTGGAGTTGGATGTAAATGTTTCACTAGCTGTAAAATCGTTGCGTCTTTATTTAAATTCCCTTCAACAGGAGTATATAAATGCTGAATATCTCTGATTTTCAAAAGCTTCGGTCCATGAGGCACTTTAACATCAGTACAATTTTTTTCAAATATGTCAGTAATCATTTCAACGACATAATGATGTTCACCAAGGTTTTTCATATCATTTAGTAGGCTTTGTCCCAATGCTTCATCAGCTTCTGCAGTTAATCCACGCTTTATTGAACCCGCAACACAAGAAGAATAAGCTCGTCCATTTTCTACTTTTACTAAACGTTCTGGAGATGCACCATAAAATAATAAATCACCGTGCTCTAAGCCAAATAGATAACTTTCCGGTTGCTCATGAACAACATGCGATAAAATTTGCGGCGATGTAATCGCTTCCTTAAATTGCAATGCTAAAGAACGCGCAATTACTACCTTCTGCGCTTCGTTATCTTTTATTAAACTTGTCACTTTGTGAATGGAATTTAAATAGTCTTCCTTAAATGGCTCCATATAGCTGGTCATCGTCGGCTTTGCATATGTTTTAACTTCCTTTACTTGTGCCGCATGAATTAGCTCATCACGCTCTTTACGCAATGTCTCAAAAGTCTTGGCGCTATTTGCTTCATCTGTAATATAGTTAATTGTTACATACGCTTTATCATTTCGAATGACTAACTGATGGGTTGCTACTGTAAAATAGCTTTGCGGGAAGTTTGTCCATTCTGCTGATACTTCATTTTGTGGGTCAAATGTGAAACCACCAAAAAGAATAGGCTGTAGGTGCTGATCTTCTTGCACAATTTGACTAGTTAGCTTTTTCCAATGTTGCTCAACTAAATCAAAACGGGAGTCAGATGCATTATTTTCTATTGTGTATGCATGACCTAAACCGACCAAAGTGAAAGTTTTTTCACGATTTTGCCAGTAATTGCGTTTTCCTTTATATTTCTTTTCACCCGCTGCAAAAAACGCTAAAGCGGATAAACGACTTACTTCGATTGTTTCTATATAAAAAATTTGTTTTGAATTTAAGCCTACTTCGATTTCAGTGGCGTTGTACCACTTGTGTTGCATGAAAATTCCCTCCGTCATGTTGCAAATTCACTAAGTATGATGCAATTACCACGTTTTTTAATACGTGCTAAAATTTTTATAATTTGCTCAATTTATTTGCGTTCGTTCTCTAAATAATACCTCTCCTATCATACCATTTTTCAAGCAATCGTTACATGTATTCATGCTTCACTCTGTTCTTTTTGTTGTAATTGCTTTACAATAGTTTAGATAATTGTATTTGGTAAGGAGCGTTTTTTTATGACAAAAGTCGTTGAAGCGGACAAAGGGTTTAAAGTTTGGTGGCATTTAACGCGTCCCCATACATTAACAGCTTCATTTGTACCAGTATTACTAGGTACTTCAATGGCACTTGCAATAGACCATGAAACAATTCATTTTGGATTGTTTTTTGCAATGCTTATAGCTAGTATGCTCATTCAGGCAGCTACAAATATGTTCAATGAATATTATGATTATAAGCTTGGACTGGATAACGAAAATTCAGTCGGCATTGGGGGTACAATTGTCCGGCACGGTGTAGCACCGAAGACAATTATGATGATTGCGCTAAGCTTTTATGGAGTGGCGATGCTTCTAGGCATATACATATGTGCGATGACTTCGTGGTGGTTAGTAGCTGTTGGTCTTGTTTGCATGCTTATTGGCTACTTGTATACAGGTGGTCCATATCCGATTGCCTATTCACCTTTTGGGGAGTTAGTTTCCGGAGCTGTTATGGGGATGGGTATTATTTTAATCGCCTTCTATATTCAAACAGGGGAAGTAACACTCGATGCAGTATTAATCTCAGTTCCTAGTATGATTTTAGTGGGAGCAATTATGCTTTCCAATAACATCCGTGACATAGTAGGAGATACTGAAGGCGGTCGCAAAACGATGGCTATATTGGTCGGCCGTCATAACGCCGTAACGATACTTGCTGCATTTTTTGTTGTATCTTATATTTGGATAGTAGGTCTCGTTTTTCTTGGGCATTTAACACCATGGGCTTTACTTGTATTATTAAGTGCGAAAAAGCCAATCGATTCCATTAAACTATTCCGTGCTAAAGAAAAGCCTTTAGAAGTAATGCCTGCTATGAAGTTTACTGCACAAACGAACACTATTTTTGGTTTCCTTTTGGCGATTGGTTTATTGTTTTCATATTTTCTTTAAAAGTAAAGAGGCATGTTGTCATCAACATGCCTCTTTTATTATTCCACATTTTCTTTTTCTGCATGATCAACACATGTTAAAGCTGTAGGAATCGCTTCTAAACGTCCAAACGGAATGTTTTCACCACATACAGCACATTTTCCATATGTACCCTCATCCATTGCAGTTAATGCGGTTTTAATTCTCTCGATTTCTTCTTCCTTCAATTCATTTAACGTAAGTTCCGTTATAACTGTTGTCAAATCCGTAGCTGCATCAGCTGGATGATTATCAATCGCGGATAACTCTGTTTCCTCAACAGGCAGTTCTTCATTGATAAACTGCTCTAATGTCGCAAGCTCATCCTCTAATGTGTGACGTAATTGTTGTAATTGATCGCTATTCATATTAAATCCCCCTTTTATCTGGTAATTAAATATTACCTAAATGAGGATTTCTAAAACATCTCTACTTATTTAATCGCTGTATATGCACTAATTGCATCATGCAAAAATAGAGTAGCACCTTTACCAACCTGTTGATCATAATACGAAATAAAGCGCTCATCGTATATATACATTTGTGCTAATCCTAGATGCGCTTCTTTCGTATATTTTGCCCAAGAAAAGCTTAACCAACGTTTATGAAGCTCTGCAACCTCCATAGCAATTGCTGAAGTAGTATCTCCTTGTTCCATCGCTTCTTTTAAACGTTCAAACAACTGCTTCTCTAACTGCTGCATAGCTTCGTATTGTTCTTCTGACATATTTTTCAGTTTGCCGTAGCTTGCTTCAACTTGTTCCTCACCATATTTTTCACGAATTTCCTGCCCATAGTTTTGTTCGTTTTCTTCCACTAATTTATTTTTGAACACTTTAAACTTCTCTTCATTTGTCATTTTAATATCCCCTTCCAACATATTGATTGTTTGATTTATTGTCTCAAGTAAATTATCGAGATAATTTCTTTTTTTTTGTATAAGCCCGTATTGTTTTTTTAACACTTCTTTTACTTCAAAATTTGGATCGTTTAATAAATTTTTAATCTCCTCTAGCTTAAAATCTAGCTCCCGATAAAATAGAATTTGTTGAAGTCGATCAATATCAGATTGATTATATTTTCTATAACCATTTTGCTCGACCGCTGAAGGCTTTAACAAGTCAATTTCATCATAGTACCTTAATGTTCGTGCACTTACACCAGATAACTTTGCCAACTCATTTACTAGCATGCCATCACCTCTTATTTAGTACTATAAAGGATGACGTAACGTAAAGGTCAATTGAAATTTGTTATAAATTGAATTTTTATTTTCAAATATAATTGGTGAAAGGATGATTTTTCAAAATCAATCGATATTGCACTATAAAAAAAAGGAAGCATTCCTAATCATTTAGGGTGCTTCCATAAAATTTTTCATTCTAGAAATTAACTCACTCAAGTACATTCTCGGTAATGTAGACATTTGTTTTAAACTAATATTTTTCACTTCAAAACATTTAACATCATTTTCATAGCGATATCCTGTCACTTCAACTTCCTTCACTGCTTCTTGAGCCAATTGCATAAAATGTTCCCATTTAGCACGATACATTCCATCAACTTCTTCACGTTGAATGGAAAACTGCTCAAATCCTCCTACCAACTCAAAAACAAAAATATTGGCAAATTCATTATCTTTTATTAATTCATTTTCGATACTATATGGAATTACTCCGAATGATTTTAATTGTGAAAACTTAGCAGTAATACCTATTTCCTCTTCAAGCTCTCGCACTCCATCTTCTACAGTTTCTGTAGAAAGTAAATGACCAGCAGCAGTAATATCGTATTGGCATGGGTAATCCTTTTTATATTTACTTCTCAGTTGAAAGTAAATATGCCACTCTGCATTAATTTTTTCAATAACCCAACAATGGAATACTTCATGCCAATATCCTCTTTCATGAATTATTTCACGATGTTCAACACCTATTTCTTTATAGTCTTTATCAAACATTTTTAAAAGCTCTGTCAAATTGTCATCTCCTTATATACAAAAAAGCTAAGTACTTTTCTAAGTACTTAGCTTTTCCTCTTCTTATGTATGACCCGTACGGGATTCGAACCCGTGTTACCGCCGTGAAAGGGCGGTGTCTTAACCACTTGACCAACGGGCCCATGGCGGAGACAGAGGGATTTGAACCCTCGCGCCGCTTACGCGACCTACACCCTTAGCAGGGGCGCCTCTTCAGCCTCTTGAGTATGTCCCCATGAATATAAAATGGCTCCGAAGGCAGGACTCGAACCTGCGACCTGCCGGTTAACAGCCGGATGCTCTACCAACTGAGCTACTTCGGAATAATGAATTATTTGGTGGGCCTAAATGGACTCGAACCATCGACCTCACGCTTATCAGGCGTGCGCTCTAACCAGCTGAGCTATAGGCCCTTATTTAAAAACTGGAGCGGGTGATCGGAATCGAACCGACAACATCAGCTTGGAAGGCTGAGGTTTTACCACTAAACTACACCCGCATAAATGGTGGGTTTGGACGGAATCGAACCGCCGACACTTAGAGCTTCAATCTAATGCTCTACCAACTGAGCTACAAACCCACAAATGGCGGTCCCGACCGGGATCGAACCGGCGATCTCCTGCGTGACAGGCAGGCATGTTAACCGCTACACCACGGGACCATTTGGTTGCGGGGACAGGACTTGAACCTGTGACCTTCGGGTTATGAGCCCGACGAGCTACCACTGCTCCACCCCGCGATAATACTATTTTCTTTAACCCTGCTTTAGCTACCCAGTAAATAAATGGAGGAGGTAGAGGGATTCGAACCCCCGCGCGGTGTTACCCGCCTGTCGGTTTTCAAGACCGATCCCTTCAGCCAGACTTGGGTATACCTCCATAATTACTATTGATTTAACTGGTGGACCTTACAGGACTCGAACCTGTGACCGGACGGTTATGAGCCGTCTGCTCTAACCAACTGAGCTAAAGGTCCTTAAGATAGCGGCGGAGGGAGTCGAACCCACGACCTTTCGGGTATGAACCGAATGCTCTAGCCAGCTGAGCTACACCGCCAGGATCTTTATTGGTTACATATTTATGGTGGAGCCTAGCGGGATCGAACCGCTGACCTCCTGCGTGCAAGGCAGGCGCTCTCCCAGCTGAGCTAAGGCCCCTTAAATAATGGTCGGAATGACAGGATTCGAACCTACGACCCCTTGGTCCCAAACCAAGTGCTCTACCAAGCTGAGCTACATTCCGAAATTTGGCGCGCCCGGCAGGAGTCGAACCCACAACCTTCTGATCCGTAGTCAGACGCTCTATCCAATTGAGCTACGGGCGCAAATTATATAGTAAAGATGGTGCCGAGGGCCGGAATCGAACCGGCACGGTGATCACTCACCGCAGGATTTTAAGTCCTGTGCGTCTGCCAGTTCCGCCACCCCGGCATTTTTGGAGCGGAAGACGAGGTTCGAACTCGCGACCCCCACCTTGGCAAGGTGGTGTTCTACCACTGAACTACTTCCGCAAAATGCATAAGATATTTTTACTCTGACAGTATTTGAAATTAAAATGGTGCGGGTGAAGGGAGTCGAACCCCCACGCCTTGCGGCGCTAGATCCTAAGTCTAGTGCGTCTGCCAATTCCGCCACACCCGCAGCAGACAATATAAAACTGGTGAGCCATGAAGGACTCGAACCTTCGACCCTCTGATTAAAAGTCAGATGCTCTACCAACTGAGCTAATGGCTCTCTAAATGGTGCCGGCGAAAGGAGTCGAACCCTCGACCTACTGATTACAAGTCAGTTGCTCTACCAACTGAGCTACACCGGCATTTAGAAATGGTGGAGGATGACGGGCTCGAACCGCCGACCCCCTGCTTGTAAGGCAGGTGCTCTCCCAGCTGAGCTAATCCTCCATGGGATATTCATCTTTTAGTTTATGTAATGTTTATCCTTTCTCTTAAGGACAAGATTTATAATATCAGTATTCTCGAAATAATGCAATACTCTTTTTAAAAATTTTTTCAAAAATAATATTTTTTTCTATGTTTACAATAACTTGTCTCAATTTCTAATAAAACCGATTACTTAGCATAACGAAATTTTAATATTTTTTCTCCATTTTTTCAATAGTTGTTTTCATTTTTTATAAATATAAATCATATTTGTATATTATGAATATTATTTCTGAATAATAACATTTAAATTTATATGGTATTTCATGTACTTTTAACTATATATTTCAAAAAATAAATTTAATTAATGTAATATAAAATGAGTAGATTTGTTATCTAATCCCTCTATTACTTTAATTACTTAGTCTTTATATCCTCGCTTTTAGAAAAGCTCCAATGGTATTATTTCTGTATTAGAACGAAGGAGACTACATCAATCTCATTGTTGAAAGGTTTACCTATAAGTATACAATAAAAGCTTTCTAGGACATTGTTAATTCAAATAAGCAGTTATTTCACGGGATTTGTACTATGCTTTATTGCTTGCCAAATTAAAACACACTTTTATTCATTTGTCTCTTCTTAATATTATAGAACCATATTATTAAAGTATATAAAAAACGCTAAGTACTTTTCTAGGTACTTAGCGTTTTTCTCTTCTTATGTATGACCCGTACGGGATTCGAACCCGTGTTACCGCCGTGAAAGGGCGGTGTCTTAACCACTTGACCAACGGGCCCATGGCGGAGACAGAGGGATTTGAACCCTCGCGCCGCTTACGCGACCTACACCCTTAGCAGGGGCGCCTCTTCAGCCTCTTGAGTATGTCCCCATGAATATAAAATGGCTCCGAAGGCAGGACTCGAACCTGCGACCTGCCGGTTAACAGCCGGATGCTCTACCAACTGAGCTACTTCGGAATAATGAATTATTTGGTGGGCCTAAATGGACTCGAACCATCGACCTCACGCTTATCAGGCGTGCGCTCTAACCAGCTGAGCTATAGGCCCTTATTTTAAAAACTGGAGCGGGTGATCGGAATCGAACCGACAACATCAGCTTGGAAGGCTGAGGTTTTACCACTAAACTACACCCGCATAAATGGTGGGTTTGGACGGAATCGAACCGCCGACACTTAGAGCTTCAATCTAATGCTCTACCAACTGAGCTACAAACCCACAAATGGCGGTCCCGACCGGGATCGAACCGGCGATCTCCTGCGTGACAGGCAGGCATGTTAACCGCTACACCACGGGACCATTTGGTTGCGGGGACAGGACTTGAACCTGTGACCTTCGGGTTATGAGCCCGACGAGCTACCACTGCTCCACCCCGCGATAATACTATTTTCTTTAACCCTGCTTTAGCTACCCAGTAAATAAATGGAGGAGGTAGAGGGATTCGAACCCCCGCGCGGTGTTACCCGCCTGTCGGTTTTCAAGACCGATCCCTTCAGCCAGACTTGGGTATACCTCCATAATTACTATTGATTTAACTGGTGGACCTTACAGGACTCGAACCTGTGACCGGACGGTTATGAGCCGTCTGCTCTAACCAACTGAGCTAAAGGTCCTTAAGATAGCGGCGGAGGGAGTCGAACCCACGACCTTTCGGGTATGAACCGAATGCTCTAGCCAGCTGAGCTACACCGCCAGGATCTTTATTGGTTACATATTTATGGTGGAGCCTAGCGGGATCGAACCGCTGACCTCCTGCGTGCAAGGCAGGCGCTCTCCCAGCTGAGCTAAGGCCCCTTAAATAATGGTCGGAATGACAGGATTCGAACCTACGACCCCTTGGTCCCAAACCAAGTGCTCTACCAAGCTGAGCTACATTCCGAAATTTGGCGCGCCCGGCAGGAGTCGAACCCACAACCTTCTGATCCGTAGTCAGACGCTCTATCCAATTGAGCTACGGGCGCAAATTATATAGTAAAGATGGTGCCGAGGGCCGGAATCGAACCGGCACGGTGATCACTCACCGCAGGATTTTAAGTCCTGTGCGTCTGCCAGTTCCGCCACCCCGGCATTTTTGGAGCGGAAGACGAGGTTCGAACTCGCGACCCCCACCTTGGCAAGGTGGTGTTCTACCACTGAACTACTTCCGCAAAATGCATAAGATATTTTTACTCTGACAGTATTTGAAATTAAAATGGTGCGGGTGAAGGGAGTCGAACCCCCACGCCTTGCGGCGCTAGATCCTAAGTCTAGTGCGTCTGCCAATTCCGCCACACCCGCAGCAGACAATATAAAACTGGTGAGCCATGAAGGACTCGAACCTTCGACCCTCTGATTAAAAGTCAGATGCTCTACCAACTGAGCTAATGGCTCTCTAAATGGTGCCGGCGAAAGGAGTCGAACCCTCGACCTACTGATTACAAGTCAGTTGCTCTACCAACTGAGCTACACCGGCATTTAGAAATGGTGGAGGATGACGGGCTCGAACCGCCGACCCTCTGCTTGTAAGGCAGATGCTCTCCCAGCTGAGCTAATCCTCCATATTTTTGCGAAGCGACGTCCTACTCTCACAGGGGGAAGCCCCCAACTACCATCGGCGCTAAAGAGCTTAACTTCCGTGTTCGGTATGGGAACGGGTGTGACCTCTTTGCCATCATCACTTCACTATTTTCGGCTTCCAATACAGCTTATGTCTTGGAACCCTTTGAAAGAATCATTCTTTCAAAACTGGATAAACGTTTCATTGAGTTGTGCAATAAAATGTGGTTAAGTCCTCGACCGATTAGTATTCGTCAGCTACATGCGTCACCGCACTTCCACCTCGAACCTATCTACCTGATCGTCTTTCAGGGGTCTTACTTACTTGCGTAATGGGAAATCTCATCTTGAGGGGGGCTTCATGCTTAGATGCTTTCAGCACTTATCCCGTCCACACATAGCTACCCAGCGATGCCTTTGGCAAGACAACTGGTACACCAGCGGTGTGTCCATCCCGGTCCTCTCGTACTAAGGACAGCTCCTCTCAAATTTCCTACGCCCACGACGGATAGGGACCGAACTGTCTCACGACGTTCTGAACCCAGCTCGCGTACCGCTTTAATGGGCGAACAGCCCAACCCTTGGGACCGACTACAGCCCCAGGATGCGATGAGCCGACATCGAGGTGCCAAACCTCCCCGTCGATGTGGACTCTTGGGGGAGATAAGCCTGTTATCCCCGGGGTAGCTTTTATCCGTTGAGCGATGGCCCTTCCATGCGGAACCACCGGATCACTAAGCCCGTCTTTCGACCCTGCTCGACTTGTAGGTCTCGCAGTCAAGCTCCCTTATGCCTTTACACTCTTCGAATGATTTCCAACCATTCTGAGGGAACCTTTGGGCGCCTCCGTTACTCTTTAGGAGGCGACCGCCCCAGTCAAACTGTCCGCCTGACACTGTCTCCTACCCCGCTAAGGGGCATGGGTTAGAAGTTCAATACAACCAGGGTAGTATCCCACCGACGCCTCCTCCGAAGCTGGCGCTCCGGGATCTCTGGCTCCTACCTATCCTGTACAAGTTGTACCAAAATTCAATATCAGGCTACAGTAAAGCTCCACGGGGTCTTTCCGTCCTGTCGCGGGTAACCTGCATCTTCACAGGTACTATAATTTCACCGAGTCTCTCGTTGAGACAGTGCCCAGATCGTTACGCCTTTCGTGCGGGTCGGAACTTACCCGACAAGGAATTTCGCTACCTTAGGACCGTTATAGTTACGGCCGCCGTTTACTGGGGCTTCAATTCACAGCTTCGCTTGCGCTAACCGCTCCTCTTAACCTTCCAGCACCGGGCAGGCGTCAGCCCCTATACGTCACCTTACGGTTTTGCAGAGACCTGTGTTTTTGCTAAACAGTCGCCTGGGCCTATTCACTGCGGCTTCTCTAGGCTATGCACCCAAAGAAGCACCCCTTCTCCCGAAGTTACGGGGTCATTTTGCCGAGTTCCTTAACGAGAGTTCTCTCGCACACCTTAGGATTCTCTCCTCGACTACCTGTGTCGGTTTGCGGTACGGGCACCTCTCACCTCGATAGAGGCTTTTCTTGGCAGTGTGAAATCAGGAACTTCGCTCATAAGAGCTCGTCATCACAGCTCAACGTTAAAGTATGCGGATTTGCCTACATACACGCCTTACTGCTTGAACACGCGCAACCAACGGCGTGCTTACCCTATCCTACTGCGTCCCCCCATTTCTCAAACGGTGAGGAGGTGGTACAGGAATATCAACCTGTTGTCCATCGCCTACGCCTATCGGCCTCGGCTTAGGTCCCGACTAACCCTGAGCGGACGAGCCTTCCTCAGGAAACCTTAGTCATACGGTGCATGGGATTCTCACCCATGTTTCGCTACTCATACCGGCATTCTCACTTCTAATCGCTCCACCAGTCCTTCCGGTCTGACTTCAACGCTATTAGAACGCTCTCCTACCACGCATACTCAAAGTATGCATCCACAGCTTCGGTGAATCGTTTAGCCCCGATACATTTTCGGCGCAGCGTCACTCGACCAGTGAGCTATTACGCACTCTTTAAATGATGGCTGCTTCTAAGCCAACATCCTGGTTGTCTAAGCAACGCCACATCCTTTTCCACTTAACGATTACTTGGGGACCTTAGCTGGTGGTCTGGGCTGTTTCCCTCTTGACTACGGATCTTATCACTCGCAGTCTGACTCCCGTGTATAAATATCCGGCATTCGGAGTTTGTCTGAATTCGGTAAAGCGAGATGCCCCCCTAGTCCAAACAGTGCTCTACCTCCGGTATTCTCAATCACGAGGCTAGCCCTAAAGCTATTTCGGAGAGAACCAGCTATCTCCAGGTTCGATTGGAATTTCTCCGCTACCCACACCTCATCCCCGCACTTTTCAACGTGCGTGGGTTCGGGCCTCCAGTGAGTGTTACCTCACCTTCACCCTGGACATGGGTAGATCACCTGGTTTCGGGTCTACGACCACGTACTAATTCGCCCTATTCAGACTCGCTTTCGCTGCGGCTCCGTCTTCTCAACTTAACCTCGCACGTAATCGTAACTCGCCGGTTCATTCTACAAAAGGCACGCTATCACCCATTAACGGGCTCTAACTACTTGTAGGCACACGGTTTCAGGATCTATTTCACTCCCCTTCCGGGGTGCTTTTCACCTTTCCCTCACGGTACTGGTTCACTATCGGTCACTAGGTAGTATTTAGCCTTGGGAGATGGTCCTCCCGGATTCCGACGGAATTTCACGTGTTCCGCCGTACTCAGGATACACTCTGGAGGGAATGAACTTTTGACTACAGGGCTTTTACCTTGTTTCGCGGACCTTTCCAAGTCGCTTCGTCTAACTCATTCTTTTGTAACTCCGTATAGAGTGTCCTACAACCCCAAAGAGCAAGCTCTTTGGTTTGGGCTCTTCCCGTTTCGCTCGCCGCTACTCAGGGAATCGAATTTTCTTTCTGTTCCTGCAGGTACTTAGATGTTTCAGTTCCCTGCGTCTGTCCTCATCACGCTATGTATTCACGTGTAGATACTATCCGATTAAAGATAGTGGGTTCCCCCATTCGGAAATCCCCGGATCAAAGCTTACTTACAGCTCCCCGAGGCATATCGGTGTTAGTGCCGTCCTTCATCGACTCCTAGTGCCAAGGCATCCACCGTGCGCCCTTATTAACTTAACCAAAAGTTAACACTTGGATAAAATCCAAGATTTAAGTTTACACGTCAATTGCTTGACTTGTTACATTTCTATAAAATAGAAATTTGTTTTATTGCTTTCAATGTCGTTTTATCCAGTTTTCAAAGAACGAAGTTTTGAAGTATCTCATTCAATTAAGAATGAACCTTCAAAACTGAACAGCAAACGTTAATGTTTCATTCCCCGAGGGAATGATTCCGAAATAATCCTTAGAAAGGAGGTGATCCAGCCGCACCTTCCGATACGGCTACCTTGTTACGACTTCACCCCAATCATCTATCCCACCTTCGGCGGCTGGCTCCATAAAGGTTACCTCACCGACTTCGGGTGTTACAAACTCTCGTGGTGTGACGGGCGGTGTGTACAAGGCCCGGGAACGTATTCACCGCGGCATGCTGATCCGCGATTACTAGCGATTCCGGCTTCATGTAGGCGAGTTGCAGCCTACAATCCGAACTGAGAACGATTTTATCGGATTAGCTCCCCCTCGCGGGTTGGCAACCGTTTGTATCGTCCATTGTAGCACGTGTGTAGCCCAGGTCATAAGGGGCATGATGATTTGACGTCATCCCCACCTTCCTCCGGTTTATCACCGGCAGTCTCCTTAGAGTGCCCAACTGAATGATGGCAACTAAGAATAAGGGTTGCGCTCGTTGCGGGACTTAACCCAACATCTCACGACACGAGCTGACGACAACCATGCACCACCTGTCACCGTTGCCCCCGAAGGGGAAACTATGTCTCCATAGTGGTCACCGGGATGTCAAGACCTGGTAAGGTTCTTCGCGTTGCTTCGAATTAAACCACATGCTCCACCGCTTGTGCGGGCCCCCGTCAATTCCTTTGAGTTTCAGTCTTGCGACCGTACTCCCCAGGCGGAGTGCTTAATGCGTTAGCTGCAGCACTGAGGGGCGGAAACCCCCCAACACTTAGCACTCATCGTTTACGGCGTGGACTACCAGGGTATCTAATCCTGTTTGCTCCCCACGCTTTCGCGCCTCAGTGTCAGTTACAGACCAGACAGTCGCCTTCGCCACTGGTGTTCCTCCAAATCTCTACGCATTTCACCGCTACACTTGGAATTCCACTATCCTCTTCTGCACTCAAGTTCCCCAGTTTCCAATGACCCTCCCCGGTTGAGCCGGGGGCTTTCACATCAGACTTAAGGAACCACCTGCGCGCGCTTTACGCCCAATAATTCCGGACAACGCTTGCCACCTACGTATTACCGCGGCTGCTGGCACGTAGTTAGCCGTGGCTTTCTAACAAGGTACCGTCAAGGTAGCGCCAGTTACTACGCTACTTGTTCTTCCCTTGCAACAGAGTTTTACGAACCGAAATCCTTCTTCACTCACGCGGCGTTGCTCCATCAGACTTTCGTCCATTGTGGAAGATTCCCTACTGCTGCCTCCCGTAGGAGTCTGGGCCGTGTCTCAGTCCCAGTGTGGCCGATCACCCTCTCAGGTCGGCTACGCATCGTTGCCTTGGTGAGCCGTTACCTCACCAACTAGCTAATGCGCCGCGGGTCCATCTTATAGTGACAGCAAAACCGTCTTTCAACTTCCAAACATGTGTTTAAAAGTATTATTCGGTATTAGCCCCGGTTTCCCGGAGTTATCCCAATCTATAAGGTAGGTTACCCACGTGTTACTCACCCGTCCGCCGCTAACGAAAATTCGGTGCAAGCACCAAAAATTCGTCCGCTCGACTTGCATGTATTAGGCACGCCGCCAGCGTTCGTCCTGAGCCAGGATCAAACTCTCCATAAAAGTAGTTTGAAAGCTCATTTGCTTTGCTAGCGATTCAACTTAATTAAAAGTTGAAATCTATTGTTTGCTTCATTTAAGAAGCTTGTTTCATCAACGTTGCTTGTTCAGTTTTCAAGGTTCATATAGCTCCAAAAAGGAACTTCTCAAGATTACCATCTTAAAGTTATTATGTCAATAACATTTACGATATATTTCTCGGTGACTTACCGACTTGAATTATTATATTTCATTTAAATTCTGATGTCAATAATTATTGTGAAATATTTTTTTAAAGTAACCATCCTCTTAAGGACAATTAATAATATACCTTAAAAGGATGTATAAAATCAAGCTTTTTTTCTAAAAATCTTTTTCACATCAACCACAAATAACATTATCCCAAAAATCACGATTAAACCACCTACTAATTGATAGGCTGTCAAATACTCATTAAAGATAAATAGTGCCAATATTGCTGCTCCCACAGGTTCAAACAAAATTGCAATAGAAATCACGTTTGTACTCACCCACTTTAAAGACCAGTTAAAAAGATTATGCCCTAATAAATTAGGAATAATCGCCAACAATAAAAACCACATCCAATCAATCGCCGGGTATGGACCGAATGATTCTCCTTTTACAATAATATAAAAGAATAGTGTAATCGTACTTACTGAATAAACGACCATTGTATAAGTTACAAGTGACAGTCTCTTTCTAACATCTTGACCAAACAATAAATATCCGGTTACTAATGCACAGGCAATTAAAGCTAAAATATCACCATAAAGTGCTGAACCACTAATTCGGAAGTCTCCCCAACTAATCAGAACACTCCCTAAAATTGCTATAGCACCTGCCACAAGCGTCTTTAATGTAATTCTCTCTTTAAAAAACAGGTAGGTACCGATAAAAGCGAATAATGGCTGCATTGTAACCAACACAGTAGAGCTTGCAACGGAAGTGTAGTTTAGTGACTCAAACCACAGGATAAAATGAAATGCTAAAAAAATTCCTGCTATCGAAGAAAAGAACCAATCCCGTTTTGTTAGCATTTTGATTTCGTGGCTATATTTCATTAAAAACCACGGTAGCATAATTATAATTGAAAACAACATACGATAAAATGCAATAACACCCGAATCTGCACTAGCCAGTTTTACAAAGATTGCAGAAAGGGAAACAGAAATCACACCTATCATAATTGGGATATACGGATGAATTGGTGGTCTTTCCACAAACATGCCTTCTTTCTATATAAATAGTTTAGCATCCGATATATTTACGATCACTAACCTTACAAACTATACCTTATAAAAGATCTTTTTTCGATATATTCTATAGAAAGGAGATAAACGCGTCATGGAATGGTTAACTACTGATAATTTTACTTTGGAAGTTTTATTAAAATTATTAATTGCGGCAACACTAAGTTTAATTATTGGAATAGAGAGGGAATTAAAAAAGAAGCCAGTCGGTTTAAAGACAAGTTTAGTTATTGCTACATTTAGTTGCTTACTAACAATTATATCAATCGAGACTGCCTATTCAACACCTGCTCGAGATGACATTAACATTACAATGGATCCTCTCCGATTAGCTGCTCAAATTGTTAGCGGGATAGGTTTTTTAGGTGCGGGTGTTATTTTACGGAAAGGTAATGATAGTATCACAGGTCTTACAACAGCAGCTATGATTTGGGGTGCGGCAGCAATTGGTATTGCTGTTGGTGCAAACTTTTATATTGAAGCCTTTATTACAGTACTGATCGTTGTATTAGGAATCGAGCTTCTCGCGCCTTTACTTATGAAATTTGGCCCTAAAAGATTAAGGATGCGGGAAGTTTCATTAATGGTTATTACTGAACAGGCAGATAATATAAATGATTTGATGGAGTATATGAAAAAATATGATATGTACGTTGAAAATGTAAGCATTCGAGATGTATCTAATACTGAAAAAATATTGCATGAAATTGATATTCGATTTTCAACTATTGAAACAAATCATACAATTGAGTTATATAACCGACTAAGAAAGCTTAAATTTGTTCAAAATATTAAAATTGAATACTTAGATTAAATGGAGGAAAACGCATGGGAGAATTATTTAAGTTAATAAAAGGTGGTAATAAGCCATCCTTAATCGCCGCTTTTGTCAATTCATTTTTAGGCATTATAAAAGGGGTTGCGTTCTTCTTCACTGGCAATGTCGCCATGTTCGCAGAAATGATGCACTCATTTGGGGATGCTGCAAACCAATTTTTCGTATTTATCGGTTCCGCGCTGTCGAAAAAAGCTCCAACTCCAAGATTCCCCAACGGATACGGGCGTATTGTTAACTTAGTGTGCTTAGGAGCTGTTTTAATTGTTGCTATTCTTTCTTATGAGACCATTAAAGAAGGTTGGCATCACTTCAGGCATCCTGCTACAGAATCTTCAGGCGTAGCTATTGCACTTGGTGTATTAACAATCGGGTTCGTATTGGAATTATTCGTTTTAAACAAGGCCGCAAAAGAAGTATTGCATGAAGTGAGTGTCGAGCGTAAAGGGATTGCAATCATTCAGTCTGCTAAGTATTTGAAACGTGCAAAGCCTGCTACAAAGCTTGTTTGGATGGAAGACTTAGTGGCAACATCAGGAAACCTTCTTGCTTTTTTAGCAATTGTCATCGCCTACTTTACAGGCTTCTACCGATTAGAAGGAATTGTATCTATTATCATTGGTTTAATGATGTTTTATGTAGTAGGTCGTGTATTTTTGGATAATGCACGTGGAGCTATCGGTGAAACAGATGAGGAAATGCTTGTTCATATCGGTAACTTAGTAATGGAAGATCCTCACGTAAAGGATATTGCACGACTGGAAGTTATTAAAGAGGGGGAATTTTTGCATGTGGAATTAATTGCAGAAACAGATCCAAGTCTTTCGCTCGCATATTTAGATGATGTACGTGATCATTTAACTACCCTGTTATTAAACCAAAAAGGTGTTACAAAGGTGACAATGGCCTTCGATGAAGATGATGGAGAACGTGCATGGAAACATACTGTCACAAAGCCCGAAACGGAAAAAGGGATGATTTAATTAATCTTCATAATAAAGGGAAGCTGGTCCAATAGCAGACCAGCTTCCCTTTTATAATGTTATAAAGACATTTCCAAAATTTTTCGTACGTCCTCTGCTTCAAGCTTATTGAAGTTTCCGAATGGACCATATACTAGGCAATGCTCAACCATTCCTTCAAAATGACTTGCATCGATCTCAAAATCAGCTAAGCGGTTTGGTGCACCAATAGATGTCCAAAATGCTGATAATGCCTCGATTCCTTCCAACGCAACCTGCTCATCAGTTTTATCTGTTGCATCAATATTGAATACGTTGATAGCCAACTTTGCAAATCGTGCGGGATTGATGTGTAAATTATGCTTCATCCAGTTAGGGAAAATTATCGCTAAGCCACTTGCATGCGCGATATCATAATAAGCTGAAACAGCATGTTCAATATTATGTGTTGCCCAGTCACCACGCGAACCTAGTGATAAGAAGCCATTTAAGCCAATCGTTCCTGCAAGCATCAATGTTTCACGGTGTTCATAATTGAATGGATCCTCTAAAGCTTTAGGAGCAACATCAATTAAGGTACGTAAAATCCCTTCACTCATTTCATCTGTAATCGGTGTGTTTGTCGCATTGTTAAAATATTGCTCAAGGATATGTGACATCGTATCCACAACACCATTTACTGTTTGATTTGCTGGTACCGTAAATGTATATGAAGGATCTAAAATTGAAAACTTAGGGAACACAGCAGGGCTGCCCCATCCGTACTTTTCTTTTGTCTCTAAATTAGTAATAACCGATCCTGAATTCATTTCTGATGCTGTTGCCGCTAACGTTAAAACAGTTGCCAAAGGTAATGCTTCTAATGCCAATACTTTCTTCGTTACAATATCCCATGCATCTTCTTCGACTTTGGCTCCTGCCGCAATTAATTTCGAGCAGTCAATAACCGAACCGCCACCTACTGCCAAAACGATATCAACATTATGTTGCTTACAAATTTCAATTCCTTTTCTTGCCGTTTCTACACGTGGATTCGGTTCAACACCAGATAATTCAAATACATTCATATCCAAATCATTTAAAATTGACATGATTGAATCGTAAACACCATTAGCTTTAATACTTCCGCCGCCATATACAATTAAAATGTTTTTCCCGTATTGTGGAAGTTCCATACGTAAGTTTTCGATACTTCCCTCACCAAAGTGTATTTTTACCGGATTGTAAAATGAAAAGTTGTTCACCAATAATTCCCCCTATTTTTGAAAAAAGCCTCACTCCACAATGGGAGTGAGACTTAATTTTATAACGATTATACCCATCCACGGAAGCGAGAAGCCTCGGCAGTACGGCGTACCCCTACCATGTAAGCCGCTAAACGCATATTAATATTGCGGTTTTGCGCTGTTGTATATACGTTATCAAACGCTGTAACCATTTTTGCATATAATTTCTCACGGACCTCTTCTTCAGTCCAATAATAACCCATATTATTTTGAACCCATTCAAAGTAAGATACTGTTACACCGCCAGCAGAGGCTAATACATCCGGTACTAGCAGGATACCACGGTCTGTTAGAATCTTAGTAGCTTCTGCAGTCGTTGGACCATTTGCCGCTTCTACAACGATGTTCGCTTTAATATGATGTGCATTGTCTGCTGTAATTTGATTTTCAATTGCAGCCGGCACTAAAATATCGCAGTCTAATTCCAATAGTTCCTTATTTGAAATAGTGTTCTCAAATAGTGTTGTTACAGTACCAAACGAATCACGTCGGTCCAATAAATAGTCAATATCCAAACCATTAGGATCATGTAATGCACCGTGCGCATCTGAAATTCCAATTACCTTTGCCCCTAAATCGCTCATGAATTTCGCTAAGAAACTCCCAGCATTCCCGAAGCCTTGGATAACAACACGTGCACCTTTAATTTCAATCCCGCGTTTTTTTGCTGCTTCCTCGATTACAATTGTTACACCTTCAGCAGTCGCACGATCGCGCCCTTGTGAGCCTCCAAGTACAATTGGTTTACCTGTGATAAATCCTGGCGAGTTAAATTCATCCATACGGCTATACTCATCCATCATCCAAGCCATAATTTGAGCATTTGTGAACACGTCTGGAGCTGGAATGTCTTTAGTAGGACCTACTACTTGGCTAATAGCACGTACATAACCACGACTCAAGCGTTCGATTTCTCCCATTGACATTTCACGAGGATCGCAAATAACGCCGCCTTTACCTCCACCATAAGGAAGGTCGACAATTCCACATTTCAATGTCATCCACATAGAAAGCGCTTTCACTTCTTCCTCTGAAACCATCGGGTGGAAACGAACTCCGCCCTTTGTAGGACCAACTGCATCATTATGTTGTGCACGGTAACCTGTGAATACTTTAGTCGTACCATCGTCCATTTTCACAGGAATTCGTACTGTTAACATACGAACAGGTTCCTTTAGTAATTCATACATTGCCTCATCATAGCCTAGTTTATTTAATGCCTCATGAATTACTTCTTGAGTAGATGTGAATAAGTTTAAATTTTCAGCCATTATATTATTCGCCTCTTTAAAATTATTGTATTTGTGTCTTTCCGCCAACATTGTAACATACTTCATTCGGAGTTTGTTAAATATTTCGTCACATTTTATGCACTTTTATTATTTCTATAATAATTTATGAAAAAAAATACTTTTTAAACCATGTTTATACTTAATTAACCTATTTTCCTCAAATAAAAACACACCTCATTATCTATTTATATAACGAGGTGTGCTGTTTAATGTCCGGATTGTTCAATCCAGTCCTTTAATTTTTCCTTTAAAATTTGAAAACCATCTGCATCTACTTCATCTACCCGATCTTGTAAAGAACGGCGAGGTTGCATATCCCTTTTCCTATGAAAGGGTACTTCTTGAAGTTCACGAATAGATAAGCTTATTTTTTTTTGATCTGTATCTACATCTAAAACCTTTACTTGTATTTCATCACCAACGGATAAAAATTCACTTACATCTTTCACAAAGCCATATGTGATTTCAGAAATATGCACAAGCCCTTGCGTAAATTCATCTAAAGCAACAAAAGCTCCGTATGGTTGTATTCCTGTTACTTTACCGGTTAACACGTCACCCACTTCAATTTTTTTTGCCATACTTTGTTCCTACCTTCTTTTCGTATATACGTAAATGTCATGTTAAATTATAACATATGAAGCTTACAGTAACAAAGAATCGTATTAATCTAGCGTTTTTCTATCAATAATTATAATAAAAACCCAATAATTAAAATTATTTTATTGTTTGTTGCATGGTATTTATCATTTCATTAAATCTTTTTTGCAAAATTTGCGAATATTATTGTAAAATGTTTATTTGCATACACATAAGGAGGTTGTCTTTTGTCATCTAGAGATCAATTTACATCTAAGATTGGATTTATATTAGCTGCTGCAGGTAGCGCAGTCGGTCTTGGAGCTATTTGGAAGTTCCCTTATATGGCGGGAACAAATGGTGGTAGTGTTTTTATTTTATTATTTGTATTATGTACAGTTTTAATCGGGTTACCAATTTTAATTGCTGAGTTTATGATTGGACGAAGAGGTCAAAAAGATCCCATTACCTCTTTTAAAGAGCAGGCACCAGGAAAACCTTGGTTTATGATTGGATGGATCGGGCTAGTTGCTTGTGGACTCATCCTATCGTTTTACAGTGTCGTTGGTGGCTGGATATTGAGCTATATTGTCAGAGCAACTACGTTTTCCCTTACCGGTCAAGGGAATGACTTTGGCGCATTATTTACGGATATTATTTCAAATCCAATGGAAGTCCTATTTGCACAGGCATGCTTTATGATTTTAACTTTAGTTATCGTCCAAGCTGGCATTAAAAACGGCATCGAATCGGCGAGTAAATGGATGATGCCATTATTGTTCATTTTCTTCATCTTGCTATTTATCCGTTCAATTACATTAGAAGGAGCATTTGAAGGTGTAAAATTCATGTTTATTCCCGATTGGTCCTATTTTAATGGTGAAACATTAATTTTAGCTTTAGGACAGGCCTTCTTTTCACTAAGTATTGGCGTCGCTGCAATGATCACTTATGCCTCTTATTTATCCAGAAAAGAGAAAATTGTAACTTCAGCTATAAATGTTGCTACGTTGAACATTGCGATATCATTATTGGCGGGTCTTGTAATTTTCCCGGCCGTTTTTGCACTTGGCTTTTCTCCTACAGAAGGTCCTGGCTTAGTCTTCATTATGATTCCTGCAGTGTTTGAACAATTGCCGTTCGGTAGTTTTTTGCTGCTTGTCTTTTTCATCTTATTGCTCTTTGCCACTGTCACTTCTTCAATAGCCTTATTAGAAGTAGTTGTTTCAATAGGCATACGAGGAAAAACTGCACAACGTAAAAAGGCATCTTCTTTATTAGCGGCCATTATCTTTATCGTTGGTATTCCAAGTGCTTTATCATTTGGTATTTTGTCAGACGTTTCAATTTTTGACCGTTCTATTTTTGACTTTGTGGATTATGTAACAAGTGCAATACTAATGCCAATTGGTGCCCTTTTAACTTCGATTTTTGCCGGATACCATTATTCTAAGAAAATCTCCCGTGAGGAAATACAGGCATCGCCAATTATATATACCATTTGGCTATTCATCGTACGCTATTTAGCACCAATATCCATCGTAGCCATCTTTATTAACAAAGTGTTCTTTAGTTAATTTTAAAAACTTGTTCAAATTGAAATTTTGAACAAGTTTTTATTTTTGTCATAAACAGGGGATTTCATAAGTAGTTATACATATTATAATTAGTAAAAAGAATATATTGGAAGGATGTGCACCAAGTGAAATTAAAGCTTCATGAACAGTTAAAAATATTGCGTCTAGAAAAAAGCTTATCCATTGAAGATCTTTCAAAAAAGACACAAGTAGGCATTGAAAAGCTGACAGCCTATGAAAAAGGTGACCAAATTCCTTCGACGCAAACAATATTATTATTATCGACGATTTTGGAAGTACCAGTATCTAATTTAATGGATGGCTTAAATATAAAAGCGAGCGGCCTTAGTTAAAGGTCGCTCGCTTTTTTAAATGATGCATTTGGCTTCAAATTTTACTGCAAGTAATTTATACGCAATAGCTACACAGCGCTCAAAAGGAATCCATTGTTCAAATGAATATTCATAAACTTTCTGAATTACTTTCCCTAGCTCTGTTGGATCATCTATTCCTTGTAATGCGGCTACAACATCAGCTGTCTCCGTATCATAGCTATGAATACCAAATCCGAATGGATCCCAATTTTGTAATATATGAACACACTTTTGATTCATTTCAATATTATCCATTTCCCTCACCCTATTACTCTCTTATAATAGTTAGTATAATAACATAAGTAAAAATAATTTCTATAGAAAAGAGGATTATAATGTCTATTTTTAACGAAATTCATGCTCGTCGTAATTCCGATTCAATTAAATGGGATATGATGAGTGCCGTATACAATTTAGAGGATACTTCGAATATTCTACCAATGTGGGTAGCTGATATGGACTTTCCCCCTCCCCCTGCTATGACACAGGCTATAAAAGAACGATTGGAGCATCCTATATTTGGCTATACATTTGCGAGTGATGAAGTAAAGGATGCAATCGTTAAATGGTATGAAACACGTCATCAGTGGAACATTGACCCATCTACCATTCTATTTCAACCTGGTGTAGTACCAGCAATTGCTACGATAATCGAGACATTCACAGAAGTTGGAGACAAAATTGCCATGTCTACTCCGGCATATCCACCATTCTTCAATGTCCCAAAAGATCAGATGCGGGAAGTCGTGACTTGCGACTTAACAGAAGAAAATGGCATTTACACAATTAATTTTGAGACACTAGAAGAAGTTTTCCGAACTGGCGTTAAAATGTTTATTCTATGTAACCCCCATAATCCAGCAGGCATTGTTTGGGGTCGTAAAGAACTTGAACAGCTTGTCGCTTTATGTATTCAATATGACGTGTATTTATTATCCGATGAAATTCATGCAGACATTTTAATCCAGAAAGCCTATACACCTATTTTTACATTGCCAAATGCTGCTGAAGCAAAAATCATTACTTGTATTGCGCCTACTAAAACATTTAATATAGCAGGTATTCATGCTGCAATGATTGTTGCGCCAAATAAAGAATTATTTACAGCTCTCGGAAAAAATTCACAGGCACATGGAAATCTTGGCTTAAATACTTTTGCAAGCACCGCTGTAAAAGCTGTCTATAATGATGGTGGCCAATGGTTAGATGAATTGCTTCTTTACTTGAAAAGTAATATGGAGTATGTTGCAAAAGAATTAAATGCAATTGAAGGAATTAATGTAAAAATTCCTGATGCAACCTATTTAATGTGGATCGATTACCGCGCAACTGGCATTGAAGAGAAAGAACTAATGAATCGACTTCTAACAATTGGACAAGTTGCCTTAGATCCTGGTACGAAATATACGGAAGCTGGTCGAGGCTTTTTACGAATTAATGTTGCATGTCCATTTGATACGTTAAAAGTTGGTGTTGAGGGCATCAAAAAGGCTTTGCAAACATTTAAATAACAAAAAGGGGTTATCCGGAAAATTCTTTTCGGATAGCCCCTTCTACATTTCGATTATTGTTTTTGTAACTGTTCCAATGCCTGTTCTTTAGCCATACGCTCATTACGTTCCTTTAATGCGCGTTCTTCTAAAACTTTTGCTTGTGCAGCTTGGCGAGCAGCGATACGACGGATAAAACGGAATGTAGCAAAAACAATAATCAGTAAAATAGCGAATTCAATTGCAGCGGGAAGATATAGTGATTTGTCTTCCGGAAAATACAAAAAGCCACCAGAGAAATTCATTAAAAATTGGTTCACGTGCTCACACTTCCTTTAATAATTAGTCAATTACAGTAATTGACTCAATCTTAACATCTTCTTTTGGTTTATCGTGCATATTTCGGTCAACGTTCGTAATATTGTCAACAACATCCATACCTTCCACTACTTGTCCGAATACAGTATGTTTACCGTCTAACCAAGGCGTACCACCGTTTTTCTTGTATACTTCTACATCTTCTTTAGACCAACCGCGTACTTCCATTTGTTTTAGCATAGATACTTCAACTTGAGGTGCTTGGACGATAAAGAATTGAGAACCGTTTGTGCCTGGACCAGCATTGGCCATAGATAAAGCACCACGGATATTTAATAATTCAGGAACACACTCATCTTCGAATGTACCGCCCCAAATTGACTCTCCGCCCATACCTGTACCAGTAGGGTCGCCACCTTGAATCATGAACTTTGGAATAACACGGTGGAAAATAATACCGTTATAATAACCTGATTTCGCGTGACCTAAAAAGTTTTCAACTGTTTTTGGTGCGTGCTCCGGGAATAATTTAATTTTGATTGAGCCCATCGTTGTTTTCATTTCTACCATTACTTCGCCTGGATTTAATTCTTTCGTTAATTGTGGAAACATTTTTGTCTCTCCTTTAAATAAATTATGGAATGGTTGGGTATAGGTAATAGAACCGAACTTCCCCTTATCTACCAAGTTTCAGTTTACCATAACTCTGTTATTTTAAGCTAATAACATGTGAGGGACTTCCTTCGCATTCCGAAATAAGTTATACTATATTACAAATATTATGGAAGAATGTGATTAATTTGAAAAATATGAGACATAATTTCATCATCATTTTAGTAGCAAACTTTATAGTTGCAGCGGCCGCTACGATGATTATGCCGTTTTTGTCTTTATATATTGATACGTTAGGGGATTTTTCAGACGACTATGTTCAAACGTGGGCTGGTTTAATCTTTGCGGCAACATTTGTCACAGCATTTTTAATGTCACCTATTTGGGGAAGAATAGCGGACAAGTATGGATACAAACCAATTATGATTATCAACTGCTTTGGTGTAGCAACGAGTATTTTTCTAATGGGTTACGTCCAAAGTGTTGAGCAGTTTTTCGTATTAAGATTAGCTATGGGTGTCGTTACCGGCTTTATACCAACCTCTATCGCCTTTATAAGTAGACATACACCAAAAGAAGTGGCTGGAAAAACCTTGGGCACTCTGCAAATGGGGAGCGTCGGCGGGACATTGTTTGGTCCTGTTTTAGGTGGAATAATGGCCGATACATTTGGCTTTAAATATACATTTATCATTACTGCAGTTGCGATTGGAATCGCGGCAATAATTATTATTGTAGGAATTCATGAACCGACCATTATACGGAAAACGAAAAATGCCATTTATGCCAGCAAGAATGTAATCTGGGCGATTTTCCATCATCGATTAATTATAAATGTCATGCTAGTAACGACATTAATCCAAATCGGAAACTTCAGTATTCAACCTTTGCTGTCGCTTTATGTTTCAGAACTTACCCCTTCGCAGGAAGTCGCAATGCTTGCGGGTATTACTTTTAGTGCAGCAGGACTAGGAAACATATGCTTTGCCAGGTTTTGGGGGAAATTGAGTGACCATTACGGCTATGAAAGAATATTATCTTATTTATTAATCGTTGCTGTAATTATCATCATTCCCCAAGCATTTGTAACAGAGTTATGGCAGTTAATTGGATTGCGCTTTTTATTCGGAATTGTTTCGGGTGGGCTTATTCCAATCACTTCTGCCCTTATTCGCAGGGAAGCTCCGGTTGAGGTGCAAGGGGAAATTATGGGCTATAACCAAAGCTTCCGTTTCCTTGGAAATATATTGGGACCAGTACTAGGTGGAGTAGTTGCTAGTATCGGTGGTATTCATTCGGTATTCTATTCGACCAGCTTATTATTTTTAATCGCGTTTATTGTCATGTCCATTTTAAAGAAGCTCCCTGAGCAAAATATGAAGGAGCTCTTAAAAAACCATGCTTAAATCCATATGATTATGGTATTCTTTTTTAGAAAACAACATATGGGGGCCGATTAAAAGATGAAACAAATATTTGGCTACATAGTCATTTTATGTAGCATCCCCTTACTCCTATTAATCGGTAGTGAAGTATGGGTAGAAATAGGAGAAGCCAGGCAATATGAACAACTAATCGCGGAATCCATCGAGCTTTCTGAAGTTGTCTCAACATTACCCGTCAATTTATATGATGCAAATAAAGTGATTTTCAGCGAAGAATATATAGAATGGTCACAGCCCCTTCCCTTAAATGAAATACCTGAAATAGTAAAACAGCTATTCATATATAGTGAAGATGAAAACTTTTACAATCATATTGGTTTTGACGTAAGTGCCATTGCTCGGGCTTTTATAGCTAATACGTCCGAACAGTCCATTCAGCAGGGTGGTTCTACCATTACGCAACAGTTAGTAAGAATGCGCTATTTGTCTACAGACAAAACGTACGAACGTAAATTAATGGAGCTTTTTTATGCTTATGAAATAGAAAAGACTTATTCAAAAGATGAGATTTTTGAAATGTATTTAAACGAAATGTATTTTAGCAATCAAGTTTATGGAATCGGGGCTGCGGCAACTTATTATTTTAATCGCCCATTAACGAAGCTTTCGGTTGCTGAGATGGCCTTTATCGCAGCAATCCCTAATAGCCCGACCTTATACGATCCTATTCAACATTTTGAAAACACAAAAAATCGCCAAGAAAGATTAATCGATAAGCTCATGGAGCATGGTGCTATTACTGCAACAGAAGCGAGTGCCTATAAAGAAGAAAGCATCCAATTGGAAGTAAAACAAAAGACACAGCAGTATCCTAGTTACAGCACTTTCGTTTTGCAGGAGCTCAAGTGGCTTATCGCTGATCAAACTGGCTATCGTGAACTTATTGATAAGACTTCGGATAAAATGGAAAAGGAATTCTTGCAACTAGAACTCCAAAAGAAAATTGATTTGATTTTACGTCAAGGTATTAACGTATATACAGCACTCCAACCGGAAAAACAGCGACAAGATGAAATCGCTATCAATCGGATTTTACCTAATTCTGATTTACAGGCAAGTGCGACTGTTATTGACAACGAAACACGTGAAGTTGTCAGTATTTTTGGAGGCAAAGATTATAAAAAGCACGATTTACACCGCGCTTACCAAGCACCTAGACAGCCAGGCTCTGCATTTAAGCCAATTAGTGTATTTGCACCTTATTTTGAAACGACTACTGGAACGAAATACTCGATTATAAATGGTGGTCCTTATTGTATTGGCAACTTTTGTCCAGAAAATTACGGCCGTATTTGGTATAACAATGTAACTATTGAAACAGCTTTCAAAAATAGTATTAACACAAGTGCACTCCGCATATTTAATACCGTTGGAGTCGATACAGCTTTTTCTTATATAGATCGATTCGGCTTTCAATCAATAGTGGATAAAGATCGGACTTTTGCTGCGGCATTGGGTGGATTAACTTATGGGGTAACATCACTAGAAATGGCCGATGCCTATTCTAGTTTTATCGATGGCTTCTACTCGCCTGTACGTAGTATCCGAAAAGTAACAGACTTAACAGGAAACGTACTATTTAGCTGGTCTCGTGATCGTGAGGAAATTTGGTCTGCAACAACAACTAAAACAATGCGTGATTTATTAAATGCGACTGTAACAAGTGGTACAGCACGAGGTCTTTATAGTTCTTCAAAGTATATCGGGGCAAAAACAGGTACGACAAATGCATTTAAAGATTACTGGATAGCAGGGCTAACGAATGATTATACAACGGCTATATGGGTGGGCTATGATAGACCTCGCTCAATGGAGTCAATTGAAAGTTCTAAAATTCATTTTTCCATATTTAATGCAATAACAGATTAAGTATGTAAAAATAGCAAAACATAATAAAAAAGCTTGTTAACTAATGTATAGCGCACCTCCCCCGCTAAAATGTTAACAAGCTTTTTTTATTTTATGCAAATGGCAAGCCCGCAAGTATTCCATTGTAAAGCTTCACAATCGCATAGATGACTAACACCACTACTATTGACCAAGTAATTATTTCAAAGAAAATTAACCCAATCACACCTGTAATGGACATATACTGACTCACTTTATAGACATTGTAAATAAAATAACAAAATACTGTTATTAAAAAAACAATGACTAAAATAAGTAACGATTGAAATCCGATGATAGAAGTAAATGCTCCGAAAAAGAAGATAACATATCCTCCACGCGCTGCATGAATTGTTTGCCCCTCTTTATCTTTTGAGAAAAATAACATTCCAAGCTCATGAATCGTTTCACCAATAAGCTTCAATGCTGAAAATAGCATAAAAAATAATAATGCAAATACTATTAGTAGTACGAAACGCAATTCTAAATCCGATAAAAACTCACGCATACCGTTGTATACACCAATTGCGTGAAGTAATTGTAAAGATTCAGATATAGCAAACATACTGAATGAAAAACTAAATAAAATGATTGTTATTAATGGTAAGTATCCATATAAATATGGGTTTTTCATAAATTAATTTTCCTCAAAAATCGTAATATTTCATTCTTACATCATAGCTAACAATACTGTTACGAGCAAGTATGTCTTTACCTATAATTATCTCCTATTTACCAATAACGTCGTCGGTATGGTGGGTAATTATAAGGTGGATAGTAGTAATTCGGCGGATAATTTGGTGGATATGGCCCGTATGGTGGGTAATTAGGTGAGTAATTGTTATTAAGTGACCCCCCTAAAAAGCCTCCTAGAAAACTACCTAAAAACGGAACACCAAATGGATATACAAACCCTGAATTAAAATATGGGTTACGATTAACCATGTTTATGTCCTCCTCCCTTATAAATAGTGTATTCATAATTTATAGAGCCATTGGTCAATTGCCTAAAAATAAAAAGATGTCCCATAAGTTTTATACTTACAAGACATCTTCTCAAATATATTAATTATCGCGTAGCTCTACTAATGTTGCTAATGTACGCACCATGACACCTGTTCCACCTTTTGGCCCTAAAGCATGTGGTGCACCTGCATCCGATGTACCTGCGATATCAAGGTGAATCCATGGCGTTCCTTCAGCAAATTCTCCAACAAAGCCGCCACCGAAAATCATATGTCCATCACGACCTGGTGAGTTGTTTAAATCCGCGACTTCTGACTTTCGAATACGCTTTTTATCGCTTTCTGTTAATGGTAAACGCCAAACAAACTCGCCTGTTTCAATCGCCGCCTCCATAAACTCTTCGAAAAATTCCTCGTTATTTGTTAAAGCACCAGTTTTATCTTTTCCAAGTGCAACAATTACTCCGCCTGTTAAAGTTGCCACATCGATTAAGTAGTTGGCGCCTTGCTGTTTAGCATATGTCATAGCATCTGCCAGTACTAAACGACCTTCAGCATCTGTATTGAGTACTTCCACCGTTTTTCCATTGTACATTGTTATTACATCATCTGGTTTAAATGCTTCACCAGACACCATATTATCTGTAGAGCCAATGACTGCCACTACATTTTGCTTCGGTCGAGTTTCACCAATAATGCGCATCGCACCAAGTACGGCTGCAGCACCACCCATATCACCTTTCATACCAACCATACCATCACGAGGTTTTAAAGAATAACCGCCCGTGTCGTATGTAACACCTTTGCCGACAAAACCGATTACATCTTCCCACTCTGGTTTGCCTTGGTATTTAATCGTAATTAAACGTGGCTCTTCTACAGATCCTTTGTTGACAGATAAAATACCGCCCATACCTAATTCCTCAAGCTGTGCTTTATTTAAAATTTCCACTTCTAAATCATAAATATTAGCAAGCTCTGTTGCATAATCAGCTAAATCTGTTGCTGTAAGTAAATTCGGCGGTAAGTTAATCAAAGTACGCGCTTCATTTACAGCATCTGCATATACTTTTCCAACCTCGAAGTTTTCTACAACATCTTCTATCTTGGCCTCTGTTACAAATTGAACCTGATCTAAGTATGTGTTTGGTTCATTTGAAGATGTCTTATAGCTTAGTGTTGTATAGTAGCCTAAATTTAACCCTTCTCCAGCTAAATATGCGACTTCTGTTTCTTCTAATTGATCCGTAGTAAATGATTCTACCCAAATTGCAACATCACTTACTTTTGCATTCTTTAATTCTTTACCTACTGTTGCAAATGCTTCACGTAGTTCATCAGCAGTCATATGTTTACGCTCACCTAGACCAACAAAATAAATACGCTTAAGTGATGAATGGTTTCCTGAAAACGGCAATTTCGTAATTGTTTTAGACTCTGTTGAAATTTCTCCAGTATGAAGCCATGTATCAATTGTCTCTCCAAAGAAATCACTAAAAGATGACCAATTTTTCATTTGCTCACGGTGCTTTTGAACACCGATAATTAATGTTTCCGAAGTTTGTGTTTCAAATGTTTTTGCCATCACTTCAATATTCATATTTTTAAAACCTCCTAATGTATAGTTTTATTATATACAAAATCAGTTAATTCGGGTAACGAAAGAAACAATTTTTTTATTTTTCTGTGAGTTTAATTTTAATCCATCATAGGAAAAATGGTATAATTACAGCAATTATGAGAAAGTGGGTGTAATTATCGAACTTCTGCAAAATACGCCACTTTGGCTCGGGATTTTCGCAATTGTTTTTGCACAAATATTAAAGGTTCCGATAAATTTTATTGTTACTAGAAAGTTCGACTGGAGCTTATTAACTTCTACAGGGGGGATGCCGAGTTCCCACTCTGCTGCTGTAACGAGCATCGCCACTGCAGTTGGTATAGAGGCAGGTTTTGATTCTGTAACTTTTGCTGTTGCTGCAATGTTAGCTGGCATTGTAATGTATGATGCGAGTCATGTACGTTTTCAAGCTGGACAACATGCAGCAGTTTTAAACGAAATCCGACATGACCTTCAGTTATTTTTCGATGAAATCAAGCGTTGGCCTGAAATGAATGAACAGGAAAAAGTAGAGGATTTAAAAACGTTATTAGGTCATAAAAAAAGCGAAGTATTTATCGGGGGACTTGCAGGAATAGTGCTTGCAGTAGTGTGGTATAGTGGTCAAGGTATATAAAAAATGGATCTGTTAAAAGATTAGATTACCTTTAACAGATCCATTTTTATTTTTAAAACATTCGATAACCGGCCTTTCGAAGAGCAATCATAACAAATCCAGCTACTATTGCACCCCCGAAGCCACCCGCTAAAATTAAAATATCTACGAGCTGTAATGCCTGAACTTTATCTACTAGTGCAGAAAATGCCATACTAGGTTTAAAGATATAATCCAAAAAGCTAACTTCATCAATAATAAAGACTACGACAATCGGATAAACAATGGCCATTAACCATGTCATACGCAATAACATATTCAATAAAAATCCGATTCCGAAAAACATGACAAAAAATAAAACGATCGAAATGATTAACTGTACTAATGAAACATCATTCATGTTATGTATACCCCCAATAATCTCTCATAATTTTACATGATATAGTGGGTACTTTCAATTCAACATCCATAATAATGAATAGGAGATTAAAATTGTCAATACTTCTCCATAAAGTAAATTGTTTTTTAGTTTAGTAGTAATTATTTCTTGAAATATAAATGATATTCGCTATAGCCGAATACATCCCCTGGATTAATACCTTCTATGATTGGATGAATATGACTAATAACTTGCTGATGCGCCATTTCCCTCAACATGACGGAAGATAATTCATGCTGTACGATATCTGTTGGTGCCATCCAGCAGGCTTCGACAATTTCTTTTTCCTGCAATACGAACTGTTGATTATTATCGATTGGCTCGCAATGAAAAATAGCCATATTATCGCTAATATCATTTAATATCACACCTGATCGAAATCCTGCCAACCCCTTTACTTTGCAAATGATACCTGTCTCCTCCAAAACTTCACGCGTAGTTGCAGCTGTTACCGTTTCTGCTTCCTGTACAAAGCCAGCTGGCAGTGACCAAACCCCTTTAAGTCCACCATAAGTCTTTTTTACGAGCAGCCATTCCCCCGCTTGGTTTTCAACAATGGCAGCAACTCCAAGCCATACTTTCCCTCTATCCTTTTTCATAATAGAAATCCCCCTTTGCTATGCTGATAAAAAAACTTGCAAAAGAAGTGTTGCACACTCGTTTGCAAGTTTGAAGTTAGATTATAAAAATTTAAATTTTCCTTTTTTCAGTGTTAAACCTACACCACCAACTAAATACAGGGCACGGTCATCAACTACTTTTTTTAATGCAGAGGCCGGCTTACCAGTAAATTTACGATCAAATGCAGTACCAATAGCATCTTCATGCCCTAGCGAACATACAGCACCTTTATCATCGTATACAAATACTTCTGTCGGCTCTTCATTAATTAAATGCTTTATATTTTTTGCAATGGTAACACCTTGCTGCATCGCAATCTGCGCAGTTGGCGGATAAGGACGCCCCGCCTCTTCATTTAGTAGAAATGCACAATCCCCTACGATAAATACATCATCAAAGCCTGGTGCGCGCATATCTTCACGAACTGCAATACGCGCCCGATTGGACTCGAGGCCACTTGATTCCACTAAAGCATTTCCGCGTATTCCTGCTGCCCATACGACAGTCCCTGCTTTAATAAATTCAAAATCCTCTTCATCTTTTCTAATTTTAACACCTTCTGCTGTTGCTTCAACAATTGGTGTACCAATCGAAAACTCTACGCCTTTTTTTGATAATTGTGCTTTCGCATAATCGACTAATTCCGGATCAAATCCTGGTAATACTGTCGATGCTGCCTCGACACAGAGTAAACGTACTTTTTCTTGAGGTATATCAAATTCTTTACAAAGCTCAGGGATGCGGTTACCCAGTTCTCCTAAAAATTCGATTCCTGTAAAGCCTGCTCCACCGACGATAATTGTTAATTTGCTGTCATCTTTTACTTCATCCAAAGTCCATGAAGCAAACTGATATTCGATATGCTCGCGGACTTGGCGTGCTGTATTAATATTTGTTAATGATAAAGCATGCTCTTTCAATCCAGGTATACCGAATGTCTCACCTTCAAACCCTAATCCAATGACTAGATAATCGTACGAAAAATCACCGGCAGAAGTACCAACCATTTTTGTATTGACATCAATACTTTCAACATTTGCTTTTACAAAGGTTACGTTATGATTAATTACTTTTGAAATAGGATAGCGCGCTTTGTCTGGAGAAATCGTACCTGCCCCAACTTCATGCAACCATGTCGTTTCATAATGGTAGTCATTTTTGTTTACTAAAATGATTTCTGCTTCATTTGCATTGACAAGCTTTTGTAGATTAACAATAGTAGTTAATCCACCATAACCTGCACCTAATACTAAAATTGTCGGTCTTTTCATCAATCAAAACCCCCTTAATTTTAATGTCCTAGCAAGTTTTAGTATGTTTCTCTTTGCTGTAAGCTAGGATGTGCTATTTTTTTACGAAATTACTAATTTTAATAGTAGCGTTTTTTATTGGTTATTTCAAACAAATTAGTAAATAGTACTCTATTAATTAACGATATTATGCTCATATAAATAATCATACTTAATATCAATAAATAAAAATTCTTCATTGGCAATAGCCATTGAATAGGTACGAGTCAACTCACCTGTTTCTATGTCGCTGTAGACAGAGGATAACTCTCCCTTAAGATCCTTAGTCATTTTGATGATATTCAATAAGAAATATGGTCGCCAGCTCCAATTTTTCCCTATCGTTTCTTTATGCATTTCCCATTCACCATCATTCCAACGGATATTCGGTGACGTCTGGAAACCATTATTATCGCAAATATATAGTCGGAACGCACAATCCTCTAAGGCTTTAGCTAATTCCAATAATTTTTCATATTGCGTGCCCGTAGGATTTAACTGTTCAACAACTGTACAAATTACTCGCTCCAGACGCTTCATTTCATCATATTTATGTAGAAGCTGTTTCTTCTCTGTAGCAATAAATTGTTCACATTCATTACGGAAACGCTCTTTTAATGAATCCCGCGCATGAAGTTCCTTTTGGGGAAGTTGTAAATAAGGTCCTTTATAATAACGTGCTCCATTTTTCCATCCATGCTGTAATTGATATACTGTTTCAATGTTTTCAATTAATAACTGCGTGCCCATCTTTACAGCGAGTGTACGTATTGTGGAAAAGACGTGATTTTGTGCCCCCCACAAGTTGTAATTCAGCTGTCCAACATTGAGTTTTAGAATAGACGGCTCCAACAGTAATATATTTTCAAGCTGTGTTTGAGCTCCGACATCTGCAAATGCAATTTTAATACCATATGTCTTAATATAGCGGATGAGATGTTGTAGTTGATTCATTTCCCCAGCAAATTTGTGCTCAGTCATTACAAGAGTAATATTCGGTAAATTTGATTCTACAACTAATTCCTTTAGCATTGAAAAGTAGCTTTCACCAAAATCAAGCATAAGCAGTTCCGGGTTACACGGTATATATATACCAAAATCATCAATTAAATCCGTAACCGCCTTTAAAGATTTCCGGACAAATAATTGCTCAATTTCTGCTCTAATATCGGAAGGTACATCTTTTTCGTATGTGAATTTTTCTATATTAATTACATCATTTTCGCTTTCCACTTGACCAATTACTTCGTATGCGATTATGCGATGGCCATCTGCACTATAGATCGGCTCATATAATATTTCAATTTGATCTAGCTTATCCAGTAACTCTAATACACTCACCTCATTGCCCCCTTGCAGTATGTTTTTAATATTATAATAATTCAATCCTTATAATAATACAAAAGTATACATCAAAACATAGTTATATTATAGGATTTATACGAATTTAAAAAAGTCTTTAGCATTATCGCTAAAGACTTCGTTATTTTCATTATTATTCACATGGCTGCTCTTCTGCCGGACGTGCTGCTGCTTTAAAGCTTGTGCCGCATCCGCAAGAAGCAAGTGCGTTCGGGTTGTCGATTGTGAAACCGCCGCCCATTAAAGATTGTTTAAAATCAATTTTTGTATCTTGTAAAATACCCGCATCTTCTTTTGATACAATTATTTGGATACCGTGTTGGTTGTCGATATAGTCGTCTTCATTAACTGTTTGCTCAAATGCCATCCCATATGAAAGACCACTGCAGCCCCCGCCTTTTACAGCTACACGTAAGCTCGCATTTTCTTCTTCATTGTGGACCATCATTTCTTTGACTTGAAATGATGCCGCTTCTGTTAATATGATTACTTGTTTTTCACTTGCCATTTCAGTCACCTACCTTCTTTACTTATCATATCAATTGTAAATCATATCTGACAACAAAACTGCTTAATCTGAATATTTTACTACTCCATCTTTTTTTTGGGAGGATATAATACCTAAAAAATTCATAATTATTCAGTTATTTTATCACTAGTCCTTAACTTTCCTTGCTATAATATAGTTATTATTTATGCGAGAGGTATGAGACCTATGATAATTTCCCCATACTATGAAAAAGATGTTGAATGCTTAAACTGCAAAAAAAAATTCCCTACATTAAAGGTGCGATCAAAATCCATAAAAGTGGACCATACGGAATCTGATTTCCAACCAATATATGCAGATAATCAAGTCAACGCATTATACTATAATGTATTCGTTTGTCAGCATTGTGGATTTTCCTTTACAGATGACTTCAATAAATATTTTGCCCCTGGAGTTAAAGAAAAAATCACAATTCAAATCACCAATAATTGGATACCTCATAACTTTAAAAGTGAGCGTACGGTTTTCGATGCCATCCAGGCATATAAACTTGCTTTATTATGTGCAACTATTAAAAAAGAAAAATTTGTTATTATTTCTGGTTTGACCCTACGACTTGCATGGTTATACCGCTCCCTTAAAAATACAGGGCAAGAACAACGCTTTCTTAAAATGGCGCGTGATTTTTATATGGAAAGCTTCTCGACAGAAGATTTTTCAGGTACACAAATGTCTACTGTACGTATTATGTATATGATTGCTGAATTATCACGTCGCATCAACGACTATCAAAATGCAACTCGCTTCTTCTCACGCGTCATCGAAAGTCAGCGTGTAGGTGGCGAAGCAAAACTTGTAGAGATGGCCAAGGAGCAATGGGAATTGGTCCGAGAAGAACGTGAAAAAATGCCCCTATAAAAAATAGAGCTGCCTTAAAGTTAAATTTAAGGCAGCTCATGCTTTATTTTGCTATTTCCCGCAAAATGGAATACTCCTAAATCTTAAGGGTAATACCATTAATTAGAATACCTGCTCTACTTCAACAATACCCGGCACTTCTTCTAATAGTGCACGTTCGATACCTGCTTTTAACGTAATTGTAGAACTTGGGCAGCTACCGCATGCGCCTAGTAAACGCAGCTTTACGATACCTTCTTCAATATCAACTAATTCACAGTCTCCGCCATCGCGTAATAAAAACGGGCGTAATTTATCTAAAACTTCCTGTACTTGTGCATATTGTTCTGTTTCTGTCATTTTGCTCGACTCCCTTCATTAAAATCATTATAATGTGAAGTAGCGAAAAAATCCATTACTGAGTTACGAAAGGTTGGAATTCCCATGTCACAATCTCAGCCAATTATTGAAGTTTTCGGTGCCAATATCATTTGTGCGAGCTGTGTAAACGCACCATCCTCTAAAGATACATACGAATGGCTTCAAGCTGCAATCTCACGTAAATATCCTGAACACCCGTTTACGATCCGTTATATCGACATTGAAGGTACAATTGATAATGAGCGTGATCAAGATTATGCGAATCGCATACATGAAGATGAATTTTTCTATCCACTGGTTTTAGTGAATGATAAAGTTGTCGGAGAAGGTTATGTACAAATTAAACCTGTATTTGCAGCACTTGAAGCAGCAGGCTTTGAGCCAATCGCAGAGTAAGTAAATGCCTCTTTAGCAGAATTTTGCTAGAGAGGCATTTTTATTAATTATCGTTTTGACGTTTATAATACCAAAGCAGACCTGACTTCATAAGGCGTGCAATACGTCCTGTTACCGTTGTATCAGCTAAATGAACAAAGCCTTGCTTCTTACCCAGAGAGCCCATAAAGCCCTTCATTTTGATTTCTGAAAGCTTTTCCGGTAGTGGCTCGCCTTTCCAGCGCATTTTTAGTACTTTTACAATACGCTCACCTTGTTCCTCGGCTAATTGGGCTGTTGGAGGTAAGTGAGAAGAAGCACAATCTCCTACTACGTATACATCCTCATCGCCAACTACATGGTAATGGTCTGTAATGATTGGGCGATTAAATTTATCTTTTTCTACATCCAATTCACGAACGATTTTTACAGGTTGTACACCTGCAGTCCAAACAATTACATCCGCTTCAATAACTTCATCGTGATTGTAAAGACGTCCTTCTTCTACACGTGTAATATTAGATTCAGCAATTACTTCAACATTATGTTTTTCGAACCATGATTTAATGTATTCACTTAACTTTTCTGGGAAGTCTCGTAAAATACGGTGCGAACGGTCAAATAATTTAATTTTTAAATCTGAGCGACTTTCGCGTAATTCACTTGCAAGCTCAATTCCTGAAAGTCCTGCACCGATAATTGCTACAGTTGAGCCAGGAGCTAAACCGCAAACCTTTTCAAATGTTTTGCGTGATTTTGCGATAGTTTGAATACTATATGTGAATTCATCAGCGCCTGGAACACCATGATATTTATCAACACAGCCTAAACCGATAACAAGCTGGTCATATGCCAGTTCCTGTCCATCTTCCAAATATACTTTTTTATCTTCACGATCAATACGAACAACTTCACCATACACACGATTTAACCGCTCATGCTCCGGAAACGCAACACGAATTTCTTTATCTGTAGAAGTACCCGCTGCAAGTGCGTAAAATTCTGTTTTCAAACTATGGAAAGGTGTACGATCCACCAATGTAATTTCTACATCTGCCGGTAAGCCTGGTAATAAACGAAGCAAAATTCGCATATTTCCATATCCGCCACCTAATAATACTAATTTCTGCATAGCAATTTCCCTCATATTCTGTAATTAATCAATTACACCTACGCGTAATTGTGTCTGTTTTTTTCTAGTTTACCCCAAAAAAATTTATATAAATCTCCAACGCCTGTCAGAAGCTCTACCTTCATTCAGTACGAAATAGAACGCTTACTGTACGAAGAATAGTTTTGTTCACAAACTTTCCATAAACATTATAACTGTTTGTGATAAATTTCACAATATATTAAATTAGTTTTTGTGAATTAATTCACATAGCAATATATTATGAACCAGAGCAATTGACGTTAATAAAAAAACAAAGTAGCATGACTAATAGTGAGGTGACGATATGTTAAATCCATTAGTCGAATTTTGTATTAGTAACTTAGCCAATGGTGCACAACAAACATATGAACAATTAGAACAAGACCCTGATATAGATGTTTTGGAATATGGTTGCTTAAGCTATTGTACAAAATGTGCACAATGCTTTTATGCGGTTGTAAATGGTGATTTAGTCGAGGCAGATACACCAGAAGAACTGACAAAGCGCATTTATGAATATATCGAAGAAAATCCGATGTGGTAAACAACCCACACCGGATTTCTTTTCGTTATTTTAAAAGCTCAATTAAATTCTCTACACAATAAGTGGGTAGCTGAGCCTGTTTTTTTACAATTTCTGTAGGCGTTACACCCGTATTGACATGAATTGTGTCACAACCAAAATGTATGCCACATAAAATATCGGTGTCATAATTGTCGCCTATCATAACCATTTCTTCTTTCTTAAATCGATGCTCGTCCGCAATGATTTGCAGCATTACTGGTGAAGGTTTTCCGATAAATAGCGGTGTTACCCCAGCCACATTAGCAACTAAATGAACAAACGAACCATTGCCAGGTGCAAAACCATTTTCATTTGGAAATTTGATATCTTCATTTGTCCCGATTAACTTTGCACCATTTTGGACATAGGCACTTGCCTTAACAAGCTTTTCATAACTTATTTGGCGGTCAATGCCCATTACAAGTACATCGCTTTGTTCCTCCGTTATTTCTAATCCTTCTTCAAGCAAAGCTGTACGAATACCTGCTTCCCCAACTACATTCACCTTATTATTTTTGCAGATGGTTGCAACGTACTTTGCTGTTGCTAATGAACTCGAATATATATGATGAAGTGGTGCTTCAATACCTACACTTTTTAGCAGTTGCTGTAATGTTTCCCGCGTTTTTGAAGAGTTATTCGTTAAATAATAAGGCTCAATTCCCTGTGTTTGAAGATGATGGATAAATTGCACTGCAGATTCGATGCCCAGTTTACCGCGGTAAACTGTTCCATCCAAATCAAAGCAGTACGCTTTATAAGCCAGCATTATGCATGGTCCTCAGGTAAAAATGCTGAAACTGGACCTAACTCATTTAATAAATAATCTTCAACTTTACTTGAGAATTTTTTTAACGCACTTAAATTTGAAGTTAACACCGTTAATATTTCTTCATTATCTACTGCGATAAATTCACGGACAATCATTTTACGTAATCCCACTACTGCTTTTAGTGGTGCATCCATTTCAGGCGTAATTACTTTTTCATCAACGAAGATATCAATAATGTCTTCATAGCTGCCTGGATCACGCATAATGAAGCCATCGATTACAAGGTTCCCAACGTCCATCATCGCTTCCATCACATTATGGCCAATACGCTGTAAAGCAAGTTTATGAATTTCATCGCCTAACCAGTTGTCCGTTGATTCAAAAATTGATATTAATTCATCTAAATGTGATAAGTTGTTTGTAATTTTATTTCTATCTACGAAGTACATAGATAAAGCCTCCATTCAATCAATAAAAGTTGATAGTGTTTTCCCTTATATAGTACCATATTCTTTAGAGATGGAAGGGGTTCAAAACAAAATGGAACGATTTTTCTTATATGATGATGTAGAAGACACAAAAACGCGCTTTGTTAGTTTTGCCGGTAAATCGCAACGTTATGATTTAGCGATTTTACAAAGCAGTCGCTTTTTTGGGAAGGTTCTCGTGCTAGATATTCAGTTTGGAAGATTTGCTATTATCGGTGCTGATGATGTAGAGGAACCAGGTTATTTAGAGCATGTTTATAACCGTACTGAAGCTGATACTGAAGATTTGCGTGAATATTTACGTGAGCTATTAAGCTAAAAAAACGAGGAAACGTATTAAAACGTCTCCTCGTTTTTCATTTATTCAGTTACTTCCGCAACCTTTTCATCTACAATTGGTTCTGTTTCTTGCTCTTTTTTCACTTCTGTTGCGCGACCGGTTTTTTGAACAATAAAATATGCACAGCCGAAATTACAATATTCGTATAAATAATCTTGGATTGTACTGATTTTTGTGTCAAATGTTGATTTTTGATTTTTATCATCAAAAAAACCTTTTAAACGTAACTGCCCATAACCCCAGTCACCAACAATATAATCATATTTCGTTAAAATATCTGAATAACGTGTCAGAAATGCTTCTTCCTGAAACCCTTCCCGCACATTTTCAATCAATTCATAAGTATAACCTTCCGCAATAATCAAACTAGACACCACCTATCTTATTTCCATGTTAATGAATATTGGCCATGAAAGCAATATTCACTATAAAATTTCAAAAAGACAGCAAACTCATCAGATCTCTACTTTATGGTTTGCAGCAGCATTTACTTGCTCGTCTGCATGGTAGCTACTGCGGACTAACGGACCTGCTTCACAATGACTGAAGCCTTTTTCCATAGCAATTTTACGTAGCTTGCCAAATTCGATTGGAGAGTAATACTTCTTTACAGGCAAATGTTTTTTTGTCGGCTGTAAATATTGCCCAATCGTCATAATATCTACGTTGTTTGCACGCAGGTCATCCATTACTTCATAAATTTCTTCAATTGTCTCCCCTAAGCCGATCATTAATGATGACTTTGTCGGTATATTTGGCTGCATCTCTTTTGCTTTACGTAAAAATTCCAATGACCGATCATAGGTTGCCTTCGCACGTACACGTGGTGTTAAGCTACGTACCGTTTCAATATTGTGATTTAATATATCGGGTTTAGCATCCATAAGTAAGCGTAGACTTTCTTCTCGACCACCTAAATCAGAAGGCAGCACTTCCACTGAAGTTAATGGACTTTTACGACGAATCGCGCGGACCGTTTCCGCCAAAACTTCAGCACCTCCATCTTTTAAATCATCCCGGGCTACCATCGTAATTACTACGTGTTTTAAGTTCATTAATGCAACTGAATCTGCTACGCGCTCTGGTTCTGCCAAATCTAATTCATTTGGTAATCCGGTTTTAACTGCACAGAAGCGACAGGCACGTGTACATACAGAGCCAAGAATCATCATTGTAGCTGTACGGCGCTCACCCCAGCACTCATGAATATTCGGACAGCGTGCTTCTTCACATACAGTATGCAAATTGTTGTCCCGCATTAACTTTTTTAGTGCCTTATATTCATCATTCGTATTCAGCTTAATTTTTAACCATTCCGGCTTACGTACATGTTCTTCCTTCAGATTAGTTGGTTTACAAGATGTCATTTCACTTACTCCCCTCACTCAACTACTACATTGTTATGTTGTCAGAGTACCATATTAAATACTTTCCAACAACACACTATTCTTATAATTGCAATTTTTCAAAATTAAGGTTAATCGTAAGGGATAGGTACTTCTATAGAAGGTTGTGCGCCTTCACCCGCGCTGTAAATATGAGGAACGGTTCCTCGAACTAAACCGATGGCAACTGGGATTTTCTGCTCTACGGATGCAGATTTGCTTGCAAATGGCACGATAATTTGAACGTTTACTTCAATAAATAAATTCACTTCTACAATAGCATTATTTATTCCAAATTCACTAACAGTGTTTTCAACATTGCTATGTACATTCCCAATAATATGAAAACGTATCGGTATTTTCGGCCCTAAATTTCCTATGATAGGAACATTAAGAGCCTGCCCTAATGGCACAAAAAATACAATTCCGTCTCCAGCTTCCATCTTTCCCACGTCATATTCTACATTTTCCAAATTCGGTAAATGTGATAAATCACCATTTTCTGCTTGCTCTAAATATTCCTTTACTAGTGCCGTTGTTTCTGCCCGCACTTGGTTAATAATTTCTGTATTAAATTTTGTCGTTATCATATCTGTTGATTGTGTCGGTAAATCTACAATAATATCATTCACATCGAGAACACTTGACGTTCTTGAATTGATCGCTTTACTTACGACATACGAGGCGACTTTATATGTTTGTACTTCCGCATATTGCAAATATGTCGGCATTAATCTTTCATTTAATACATATATACTAATACAAACCATTGCAACAATACTTACGACAACTATCGTAACAATATTATGCATTCTACCTTTTTTTCTGCCATAGGACTTTGACTTTGGTTTTGAGTTTGACCTCCACTTCCTTTTACGAAAACGCAAATAAATCCTCCTTCTCTTAAAATATGAGAAGGAGGATTTTTTATTCAACATATACAGCAAATTCTGTTTCAATATTTTTTATGTAGATTTCCGGGTAATCACTCAAGCATATTTCATATGTAGCACCCAACAACTTATCATCTTCTTCGAAAACCCGTATCCATGGGCGTGTTACGTCGATTAAGTTTTGTTTAGATACAATTCCACGTCGTCCATCTGTCAGCAATACAATGGTTCCATTCGCATAATGGATTATGCTTCTTTTAAAAGCTTCCACAACCCTTGTATCAAATTTAATTCCATCATCTTTAACGATGATGGCAATTGCTTCTGTCGGCAGCATTTTGTCTCGATACACTCTATTAGATGTCAATGCATCAAATACGTCTGCAACTGCTATTATCTTCGCAAATGGATGCATTTCATGATCCACAATCCCTCGTGGGTATCCACTCCCATCAATTCGCTCATGATGTTGAAATGCACAATGCGCTACAAGTAAAGACAGGCTGTGCAGGTTACGCAATATGTCAAAACCATATTGAGCGTGACGCTTTATCTCTTCATACTCACTATCCGTTAATTTACCTGGCTTTAATAGTATTTCAATAGGAATAAGCAATTTCCCAACATCATGCAAAAGTGCCCCAATTCCGATCAATCGAATATCTTCATAAGAGTAACCCATCTCTTTTGCAATGGCTATCGAATACATTGCTACTTGAAAGGAGTGCTGATAAATGTATTCATCATATAAATAGGCATCTGTCAGCACCATTAATACATCATCACTATTAATAATAGAATTCATAATATCATCTACTATTAAGCCGATTACTTTAGATTGCTGATCGAGTACAAACGAGGCTTGATTTGGTTTGGCCTGTTTTACATGTTCAAATGCTTTTGTCATATTTTTTACTGCTTCAATACGCTTCTTCGGTTCAACTGTTTCCTCTATTTCTATTCCTTTTGAAAGGCTGTCATCTATATATAAGTATTGAACATTAAGTTGTCGCAGCCTTTCAACAATCCGTTTTGTTACAGTTACATCTTTATGGAGGAGTGGATGTCCGGCTTCATTCCATATAGTCCTCCCTACTACCATACCTTCTCTCAAAACATTAATCGATATTAATCGCATTTGTTTAATTTCTCCAATCTAATATTACGTACATTTCATATCACGTTTAATGGGGGAGAAATATATAATTTTTCACTGAAATTTCTTCATACAGTAGTTTTTAAATACATCTCTTATAAAATCCGGTAAGTAATACTCCTTCTTCGCATATTTAAAACTAGGAAAAAAATAGCCAAACGTAAATAAATCCAACGTAGCTAATCGATATACCTTATCAGGTTCCATGAGATGACCATTAATGAACAATTCTCGTTGCTTTGTAATTTCAATGCCATAATTCAATATTTTCCCGAAGATAATTCCTCTAAAGCCTAGTCCTTTTAATTCAAGGCGAGACCACTCTTCATTTTCAGATTGAAGGAATATTTCTTTTAATTCACTACCAGTTATTTGAATGACACATATATTTATCGGATGAGGCAGAATTTTGTGAATATCATATGTAGAAATTAGTCCTTTTCGCAATTTGTCAACGAAAATTCCTGCATTAAACATGACACAATCTGCTCCTGTATAATCGTACATACATTCTGCAAATAAATCGGATAATTGGGAGCGGTGAAACCATTCTTTATTATACGATTTTGTTAATGTAAATACAGGTTCATCCAGTAGGAGCTTAGCTTCCTTTTGTAATTGGATTAACCATTCCCCTTCATTTTCAACTTCAGGTAAAAGAGCATTTTCATACAGACGATCCTTCTTTTCGGTTAATGTCCGTGTAGCATGGTCATACTCTATCTCTAACTGCCCCGTATATTGACCAAATTTACCGCCCCCTGTTAAAAGGACATTATTTTCTAGGCGCCCCTGTTCAAATACATGATGTGTATGCGAGCCAAATATTACATCAATAATCGGACATTCCTGTGCTAACAACTCATCTTCTGTAATTCCTAAATGGGACATACAGATAATGATATCTGCTTGTTTTTTTAATTCAAAAGCCAATTTTATAAGCTCTGCACGAGGTGTTGTCACTTCCCAACCAAGTTCCTTATAAAATAGGTCAAACTGAGCTGTCGCCGCAATTACTGCAATTTTCGTGCCATACCTTGTTGTTAAAATAGTATAAGGCTTCATCCACCTTGGATTCTCTTCAAATTGCGAGTAAAGATTGCCGACCACTACTTCAAATTCAGCATCATCGTATAAATGATAAAGGACATTGTAAGGAAGTGTGATTCCTTCATTATTCCCTATTGTTATAACATCATATTGCGCCTCATTCAGCATTTTAATATTGCCTTTGCCCAATGTTGCTTCTGTATACAAATTAGAACGGTCTAGATGATCGCCTAAGTCCACTAAAAAGCTTGTTTCCCCTCGATCGGACAGCATTTTGCGTTGCATCTGTATAAACGATTGACTGCGCTTCCAATACGTAAAATGACTATGCAAATCATTCGTATGAAAAAAATGAATTATTTCTCGCACTTTTGCTACCCCGCTCTCTTTTACTCTTCAAAAAATCCTAGCTGTTTTGGTGCAAGACCACCAAATTCAATCTGTAAGATTTGTTGCATCCGTTTTGCATTTTTTGCTGCATGTCCACCGGAATTATTATTAAATAAAACATAAACATGCTCTGACTGTGCCTCTAAATCTTTTATGTCTTCCGCAAGTTTCTGCAATTCTTCCTCATTGTAATCATACAAAAATCGAACTTTTCTCCAATTTTCCCCGTGCCCAATATTACGCCAGCCATGTACATTTCGACCATGTATTCTAAGAAGCACTTTATTGTCTGTAGCAACAGGTACAAAAGGTACTGAACCACTTCCCGCTTGCGGTTCATCACAAACAGTATGGATAAATTGATGTTCTTTTAAAAACTGAAGTGTCTTTTCTTTCGTTTGGGGACTAAACCAAGTTTGATTGCGAAACTCAATCGCAATTGGATAATCTATTAGTTGTTGTTTTATATAGCGAATATATTGTACATTTTTTCTTTGACAATCAAACCATGGTGGAAACTGTACAAGCACCATCGCCAGCTTTCCATGCCTTTTAAATGTATCGGCACATTTTCTAAATGCATTAAACATTTCATTTTTCGTTTCGAACGGTAATTCGTCCCGTAGATGACCTGTCATTCCTTGATATGCCTTAATAACGAATTTAAAATTATCAGGTGTATCTTTGCACCATTTTTCTACATTCTCTACAGACGGTATAGCATAAAAGGAGGTGTCCAACTCTACAACCGGAAAATGCCCACTATAATCAAATAATTTATCTTTTGCTGCCGTCACTTTACTATAGACATCTGGGTGATCGCCCCAACCAGTTAAGCCAATTGAAATCATTTCAATTCACCTCTTTAATTTATTGTATTGTACAACATATTGATCATATATATATTGATACATTGCAAAATGATTTAATTCCTACCATAATAGTAGAAAAGGGAGGTTCAGTTTATGCATATTTTACAATCAATCGAGGAATTTGAGCAATTTAAAAGTAGCTCGGCCGTCGTTTTTGAATTTACAGCTGACTGGTGTGGCGATTGTCGGTTTATCGATCCGTTTATGCCGGAAGTAGTTGAAAAGTTTTCAAATTACAAATTCGTTAAAGTTGACCGCGATAAGTTTTTAGATCTATGCATCGATTTAGGTATTATCGGGATTCCTAGTTTTTTAGCTTATGAAAACGGAATTGAACTTGGGCGTTTTGTGAGCAAAGACCGTAAAACACAGGAGGAAATTGAAAACTTTATCTCCAACCTCAAATAGAAAAATGCTTCAAACGATAAGTATTATCCGTTTGAAGCATTTTTAAATTATTTGATTATACCTTCGTGCTCTTCGTTTTTCCAAAGTTTGTTGTTCTTTTTTTGTCCTAATGCCCAAAATATAACAGCTACTGCTACGACTAATACTACAGCAGGTACTCCTAAAGTAATTGGCCAGAATAAGTTTTCCATTATAGCTCGCTCCCTTTATATATAATCTACAATTCCATTATTCCATCTAATACAATTATTGTAAACGGCAGCCAAGTATTAAATTTATAAATTCTCGTAAAAGCACTTTTTTCTTCACGAATTCAACACAATTTTACTTTTAGTAATGCGATTTCGAATTTTATTACTAATTCAATGAATTTCTCTATCTAAATTTCAAAAAAAAAAAAAAAGCATTTACCCCCAATTGGTTAGGAGGCAAATGCTTACATTGTATTATCCGATAGAACCTTCCATCTCGAACTTGATTAGGCGGTTCATTTCTACTGCATATTCCATTGGTAATTCTTTTGTGAATGGCTCGATGAAGCCCATTACGATCATTTCTGTCGCTTCTTCTTCAGAAATACCACGGCTCATTAGGTAGAATAATTGTTCTTCAGATACTTTAGAAACTTTCGCTTCGTGCTCTAAAGATACGTTATCATTTAAGATTTCGTTGTATGGAATTGTATCAGAAGTTGATTGGTTATCCATAATCAACGTGTCACACTCGATGTTTGAACGAGCACCTGTAGCGTTTTTACCGAATCTAACTTGGCCTAAATAAGTTACTTTACCACCTTGCTTAGCAATCGATTTAGATACGATTGTTGAAGATGTGTTTGGTGCCAAGTGAATCATTTTAGCTCCAGCGTGTTGGTGTTGACCTTTACCTGCAATAGCAATTGAAAGTGTCATGCCACGTGCGCCTTCACCTTTAAGGATACAAGCAGGGTATTTCATTGTTAATTTAGAACCGATGTTACCGTCGATCCATTCCATCGTACCGTTCTCTTCAACAACTGTACGTTTTGTAACAAGGTTATATACGTTGTTTGCCCAGTTTTGAATCGTTGTGTAACGGCAGTAAGCGTTCTTTTTAACGATGATTTCTACTACAGCCGAGTGTAGAGAGTTTGTTGTGTAAACAGGCGCTGTACAACCTTCTACGTAGTGTACAGATGCATCTTCGTCTACGATGATTAGCGTACGTTCGAATTGACCCATGTTTTCAGAGTTAATACGGAAATATGCTTGTAATGGTGTGTCTAATTTAACGCCTTTAGGCATATAAATAAATGAACCACCAGACCAAACTGCAGAGTTTAATGCTGCGAATTTGTTATCTGTATAAGGGATTACTGTACCCCAGTGTTTTTTGAAGATTTCTTCGTTTTCTTTTAACGCTGAGTCTGTATCTTTGAAGATAATCCCCATATCTGTAAGGTCTTGCTTCATGTTATGGTAAACTACTTCAGATTCATACTGAGCAGATACACCTGCAAGATATTTTTGTTCAGCTTCTGGGATACCTAATTTATCAAATGTTGCTTTGATTTCTTCAGGTACTTCATCCCAAGAACGTTCTGTAGCTTCAGATGGTTTTACGTAATACGTAATTTCATCGAAGTTTAATGACGCTAGGTCACCGCCCCATTGAGGCATTGGCATTTCATAAAATTTTTCAAGAGCTTTTAAGCGGTAGTCAAGCATCCACTGTGGCTCTTCCTTCATACTTGAGATTTCACGAACGATATCTGCTGTAAGTCCACGTTCAGAACGGAAAATTGATACGTCCTTATCATGGAAGCCATACTTGTAATCGCCGATTTCAGGCATTTTTTTAGCCATGTTGTCTCCTCCGTTCATTAACTAAAAGTGTCCAAGCGCTCGTTTAGCTGTGGGGGTCGAAACGTCCGAACAGCTAGCGCTTTGACCTGGATAAATATGAGAAGTGCTAAAATGCTGTACAAGCACTTTAGCCTACTTAAATTATTTATTTTCGTTATTTACGCCTTTTTCCATCGCTTTCCAAGCTAATGTAGCGCATTTAATACGTGCCGGGAATTTAGCAACACCTTGGAGTGCTTCCACATCCCCAAGATCATATTTTTCATCATCGAAGTCTTCGCCAAGCATCATTTTCGAGAAAATGTCTGCTAATTCTAAAGCTTCATCTAATTTTTTCCCTTTTACGATTTGTGTCATCATTGATGCGGAAGACATAGAGATTGAACATCCTTCTCCATCAAACTTCGCATCTTCTACGATACCATCGTTTAGCTTCAGTGTTAAATGGATACGGTCACCACAAGTTGGGTTATTCATATCGATTGTCACACTGTTTTCTTCAAGTGCCCCTTTGTTACGAGGGTTTTTATAGTGATCCATAATTACGGAACGATATAGTTGATCTAAATTATTAAAAGACATCGCCAAAATACTCCTTCGCTGAGCGCAATCCTGCAACTAAACGATCAACATCTTCTTCATCATTGTACATGTAGAAGCTTGCTCGTGCTGTTGCAGATACTTGAAGCCATTTCATTAAAGGTTGGGCGCAATGATGTCCCGCACGAACTGCAATACCACTCATATCAAGCACTGTCGCCACATCATGGGGATGGACATCGTCAAGATTAAATGTAACTAGTCCGCAACGTTTCATCGGGTCACGTGGACCAAAAATCTGTAGACCATCAATTGTATCTAATTGATCCATCGCATAGCCTGCTAATTTATGTTCGTGTGCTGCGATGTTGTCTAAACCAATTTCTTCTAAGAAGTCGATTGCAGCACCCAGACCAATTGCTCCTGCAATAATCGGTGTACCACCTTCGAATTTCCACGGTAACTCTTTCCAAGTCGATTCTTCTAAACCTACGAAATCAATCATTTCGCCACCAAACTCTACTGGTTCCATTCCTTCAAGAAGCGCTTTTTTTCCATATAGTACCCCAATTCCAGTAGGAGCACACATTTTATGACCTGAAAAACCTGCAAAGTCCACATCTAAATCTTGTACATCTATCTTTAAATGCGGTGCTGCCTGTGCTAAATCAGCTACCATAATAGCACCATTTTCATGTGCAATACGTGCAATCTCTTTAATCGGGTTAATCGTACCTAATACGTTTGAAACATACATCATTGAAACAATTTTTGTTTTTGGTGTAATGATTTCACGTACTTTTTCCAGTGAAATTGTACCATCTGGTTCAAGGTTAAGATATTTTAATACGGCCCCTTTTTCTTTTGCTAGCTGTTGCCATGGAATAATGTTTGAATGGTGTTCCATGTACGTAATGACAATTTCATCACCTTCTTTAACATTTTGACGACCATAACCTGAGGCTACTGTATTAAGGGCTGTAGTAGTACCACGCGTAAAAATAACTTCCTGTGTTGAACTGGCATTAATGAACTTACGAACTTTTTTACGTGCACCTTCATAAGAATCTGTTGCACGGTTTCCAAGTGTATGCACACCACGGTGAACATTCGAATTATCCAAGTTATAATAATTCGACACTGCTTCAATTACTTGAATTGGCTTTTGAGATGTAGCCGCACTGTCTAAATAAACTAATGGATGTCCATTAACTTCCTGGTTTAATATCGGAAAATAACTTTTTATTTCTTTTGGTATCATTATCGAACTTTCCTTTCGATAACCTCCGTCAGCTGTTTTTTAACGCCTTCGATTGGCAATTGAGCAACAACTGGCGCAAGGAATCCATGAATTACAAGGCGCTCTGCTTCTTGTTTAGAAATACCGCGGCTCATTAAGTAGTAAAGTTGCGTTGGGTCAACACGTCCAACAGATGCTGCGTGTCCTGCTGTTACATCGTCTTCATCGATTAAAAGAATCGGGTTTGCATCACCGCGTGCTCCTTCAGAAAGCATTAATACACGAGATTCCTGCTCTGCATTTGCTTTCGTACCACCATGCATAATGTGACCAATACCGTTAAATATTGATTGTGCCTTATCTTTCATTACACCGTGTTTTAAAATTTGACCGTCGGAATTTTTACCCCATTGACGGATTAAAGTTGTAAAGTTAAGTTTTTGATCTCCGCTACCTACAGTTACCATTTTGAAATCTGAAGTAGAGTTATCGCCAATTAAATTTGTTGTATTTTCATAAATTGTGTCTGAGTTCGTCATTAAACCTAATGCCCAGTCAATTTTTGCATCGCGCAGTGCATGTCCACGGCGATTTACATAAGCAGTATAACCATGTGCCAAGTTATCTACTGCACCGAATGTAACTTGTGCATTATCTTTTGCGATTACTTCCGTTACAACGTTTACTTGACCATGTGCTTCATCAAATGTAGAAATATAAGTTTCAACATAAGTTACAGCTGAAGATTCTTCTGCCACTATTAATACGTGGTTAAATAATGAAGCTTCTGCATTGTCATTTAAAAATACAACTTGAAGCGGTTCTTCGATTACAACATTACGTGGAACATAAACGAAAATACCACCGTTAACTAGTGCTGCATGGTAGGCAGTTAGTTTGTGCTCGTCCACTTTTACAGCAGTTGTCATAAAGTATTTTTCTACTAAATCTTTATGGTCACGGATTGCTGTTTGAATATCTGTGAAAATAACACCTTTGTTTTTTAGTTCTTCCGATAATTTTACAAACGCTGGTGTATTGTTGCGTTGGATATATAAATTTTCTTGTGTTTCAGTATCTACGACTGACTTCACTTCTGCAGGCAGTTCTTCCAATGAAGTGAATGGTGCGCTTTCTACTGTATGGTTTGCGAAATCAATGAAGTTCCACTTTTTAATATTCGTTCTGTCTGGTTTTGGTAAGTCAAGCTCAGCAGCTTTTTCCATTGCATTTACACGGAAATCAGTAAATGCTGCTGGTTCAGCGTTATTTTGCGAGAACGAGCGTACTTCTTCTACTGATAACGCTAATTTTGTTTCAACCGTCATCTTTGTCGTCCTCCTTAATTATGCTTCTTCTGTTACTGCTTCAGTATCTTGAATACCTAGTTCAGCTTTAATCCACTCATAACCTTCTGCTTCTAAACGTTGAGCTAATTCAGCACCACCAGATTTCACGACTTTACCTTGCATCATTACGTGAACATGGTCAGGTGTGATGTAGTTTAATAAACGTTGATAGTGAGTGATCATTAAGCAGCCGAAACCTTCGCCGCGCATTTCGTTAATACCTTTTGAAACTACTTTTAATGCATCGATATCTAAACCAGAATCGATTTCATCTAAAATACCGAATGTTGGTTTGATCATCATCATTTGCAGAATTTCGTTACGTTTTTTCTCACCGCCAGAGAAGCCTTCGTTTAAGTAACGTTGTGACATTTCTTCTGGCATTTCTAAAAATTCCATTGTTTTATCTAATTCACGGATGAATTTCATTAATGAAATTTCTTGTCCTTCTTCACGACGCGCGTTAATTGCTGAACGTAAGAAGTCCGCATTTGTTACACCAGGAATTTCTGATGGATATTGCATAGCAAGGAATAAACCTGCTTGTGCGCGCTCATCAACTTCCATTTCCAATACGTTTTCGCCATCAAGGATGATTTCACCTGAAGTTACTTCATATTTTGGGTGCCCCATAATTGCTGAAGCTAATGTAGATTTACCTGTACCGTTCGGACCCATGATTGCATGGATTTCGTTTGTGTTGATTGTTAAGTTTACACCTTTTAAAATCTCTTTTCCGTCGATTTCAACGTGAAGATCTTTAATTTCTAAAGTTGCCATTAAATTACCTCCAAATATTCATTTGCATACTTTTTGTATGCTAAATTAAGTTCATAACCAATCTTACCCGAAATGAATGTGTGTTGCAAATAGTTTAGAATGATTTTAATTAAAAAATACTTATCAATCTATTAAAACGCTTTAGTGCAGTTTGTTTCTACTATTTAAACAGTAATAATTATGCTTTATATTTTTTCAATAGCTAAACACTAATTGAGAATCAATTTCACTTATTACAAGGCGCTACCATACCCTTTATATAATAAATTAAAACACCATTCTCTTAAAAGAAAATGGTGTTGATAGAATTATATTAACTTGTTACTACTAATTCATTTAAATAATAATCAACACTTGCAGCAACACCGCGCCCTTCTTTAATCGCCCAAACAACAAGACTTTGACCGCGGCGGGCATCACCGGCAGCAAATACTCCCGGTAGATTCGTTTCGTAATCTTTAATTGATGCGCGAATCCGGTTATTCGTAAATTCCACACCGAAATGTTCTGGCGTTTCCTTTTCTGCCCCTTCAAAACCTATTGCTACAAATACATGCTGTGCCGGCCACACTTTCTCTGTTCCCGGCAGCTCTTTAAAGTAATGGAAACCATCTTCTCCTAAAATCTTCTCCATTTGAATTGTATGAAGTTCTTTTACATTTCCAGCTGCATCTTTAACAATTCTTGTTGTTTGAATGCAATATTCACGTGGGTCACGACCAAATTTGGCGTCTGCTTCTGCGTAAGCATAGTCCAACGTGTAAATATTCGGGTCTTTCGGCCACATTGTATCATCTGTACGAACTTTCGCCTGTTGAGGATGTTTCCCGAATTGGTAAACTGAGCGGCAATTTTGGCGCAGTGCAGTTGCTACACAGTCTGCACCTGTATCTCCGCCACCGATAACGATAACGTCCTTACCTTCTACATTCAGTGCTTTATTATCCGCAAAATTTGAATCCAATAAACTTTTCGTTACATCTGTTAAATAATCCATTGCTAAGTGGATGTTACCAGCATCGCTGCCTTCCATATGAAGCGAACGCTGCTTTTGTGCACCTGTACATAAAATTACAGCATCATAGTCGGCCTGTAATTGCTCTTTCGTAATATCTTTCCCAACTTCTGTATTTGCTACGAAGCAAATGCCTTCCGATGCCAACAAGTCAATACGGCGCTCAATTACTTCTTTTTCAAGTTTCATGTTTGGAATACCGTACATTAAAAGTCCACCGAAACGATCCGAACGTTCAAATACCGTTACAGAATGCCCTAGCTGATTAAGCTGATCTGCTGCAGCCAAGCCAGCCGGACCAGATCCAACAATTGCCACTTTAAAATCAGAGCGTACCTTTGGAATACGCGGTGTAATCCAGCCATTCTCAAAACCTTTATCAATAATAGTACGCTCTATCGATTTAATCGCAACGGCCGGGTCTGTAATGGCTAATGTACACGAGCCTTCACATGGAGCAGGGCAAACTCGCCCTGTAAACTCCGGGAAGTTATTCGTCATATGAAGACGATCCAGTGCTTCTCTCCATTGCCCTTTATAAACTAAATCATTCCACTCCGGGATGACATTAAAAATCGGACACCCTGCAGCCGTACCTCGAATTTCAATTCCCATATGGCAAAATGGCGTACCACAATCCATACAACGAGCCCCTTGAGTTTGAAGCTTTTCATCTGGTAGTTTGCTTGCATATTCGCTCCAACTCGAGATGCGCTCTAGTGGTGCTTGTTCCTGTACTTTTTCACGCTTAAATTCCATAAATCCAGTTGCTTTCCCCATGCTAGAACCCTCCTGTTATTTCGAACTCACAAGCTTTTTTTGACTTCCTGTTACTTCCACAAAGGCTTGCATTGCGGCATTGTCATATGTTAATCCATTTAATTTATACTCATCGATTTTTTCCAGCATTTCTTTATAATCCACCGGCACAACTTTTACAAATAGAGGAACGAATTGTTCCCACTTCGCTAAAACATCAAGTGCATAAGAGCTGTCTGTCTCCTCTAAATGCTGAATAATGAGTTGACGAACCGATTCGATTTCAGTAGCATCTGAAAGTTTTTCGAATTGAATCATTTCCATATTGCACTGCGCTTTAAATTTCTCCTCGTCACTCGGTAAAATGTAGCCTATACCTCCTGACATCCCAGCACCAAAGTTTTGGCCTACATCACCCAATACGATAATCTTGCCGCCAGTCATATACTCGCAACCATGGTCGCCTATTCCTTCAACCACGATTTGTGCACCGGAATTACGAACACCGAAGCGATGTCCTGCTTGCCCGTTAATGAATGCCTGCCCGCTTGTTGCACCATATAAGCAAACATTCCCTGCAATGACGTTTTTCTCTTGTTCCCCTTTAATTGGAGCAATTGCTACTACTTTACCTCCCGATAGACCTTTTCCAAAGTAGTCGTTGACATCTCCTACTACTCTCATCGCCATACCACGTGGAGTAAAGGCACCGAAACTTTGGCCAGCATGCCCTGTAAATGTTAAATTAATAGTATTTAAAGGCAGCCCAGCTTCACCATATTTTCTTGATATTTCACTACCGACAATTGTACCCATTACTCGGTCTGTATTTTTAATTGGATAACTTAATTCTATGCGCTCTTTTTCTTCAATCGCCTTTGTGACCTTTGGCAATAATTCACGTATATCAAAGCTTTCTTCAATTTGATGATTTTGTTGTTGCTGCTTTGTACGCGTACCTTGCATTTGATGCAACAATGCGGATAAATCCAATTGACTTGCTTTCCAATGTTTTGCCGTACGTTCAGAAATTTGAAGAACATCAGTACGTCCAACCATTTCTTCTACAGTTCGGAAACCTAAAATACTCATGTATTCACGCATTTCCTCTGCTACAAAGCGCATATAGTTTACAACATGATCTGCATTCCCCATAAATTTAGCACGCAGTTCCGGATTTTGTGTTGCTACTCCTACTGGACAAGTATCCAGATGACAAGCACGCATCATCACACAGCCTAATACGATTAATGGTGCTGTTGCAAAGCCGTATTCTTCTGCACCTAGCAGTGCCGCCATTACAACGTCCTTACCTGTCATTAGCTTACCGTCTGTTTCTAACGTTACACGATCTCTTAAGCCGTTTAGCATTAATGTCTGATGTGCTTCAGCCAGACCTAGCTCCCACGGCAAACCTGTATGTTTAATCGAAGTTTTTGGCGAAGCACCTGTTCCTCCGTCATAGCCTGAAATTACAATAACGTCCGCTGCACCCTTTGCCACACCGGCCGCTATTGTACCAACACCTGCTTTTGCTACAAGCTTCACTGAGATTCTAGCGTAGCGGTTAGCGTTTTTCAGATCGTGAATAAGCTCTGCCATATCTTCAATTGAATAAATATCATGATGAGGTGGTGGAGAAATTAATCCTACCCCTGGCGTCGATCCGCGTACTTCTGCTACCCAAGGATAAACTTTATTACCAGGCAACTGACCGCCTTCTCCTGGTTTTGCACCTTGCGCCATTTTGATTTGAAGTTCATCAGCGTTTACTAAGTAATGTGATTTCACTCCAAAACGTCCCGATGCAATTTGTTTAATGCTTGAACGACGGTTATCGCCATTTGCATCTAGTTTGTAACGCGCTGGATCCTCTCCGCCTTCTCCAGAATTCGAGCGTGCCCCTAAACGATTCATCGCAATTGCTAACGTTTCATGTGCCTCTTTTGATAGTGAACCATATGACATCGCACCCGATTTGAACCTTTTAACTATCGAATCAACAGATTCCACTTCTTCAATCGGAAGTCGACGTTCTGCTTTTTTAAAGTCAAATAAGTTACGTAAAAAGCCGATTCGCTCTTCATTAGCCATTTCTGCATACATACGATATAGACCGTAATCATTTTTTCTTGTTGCCCATTGCAGCGTATGAATTGTTTTTGGATTAAACGCATGATGTTCACCATCTGCTCGCCATTGGAAATCAGAACCTGATTGCAGCTGATCTGTCATGGATTGCAGTGCTGCTTCATGACGGCGTTTAGCCTCTTCACCAATTGTTGCCAAATCAATACCATCGATTTGGGAAGCAGTTCCTGTAAAATATTCATCAATTACAGCTTTTGAGATTCCTACTGCTTCAAAAATTTGAGCACCGCGATATGATTGCACCGTTGAAATACCCATTTTGGACATTACTTTTACGACACCTTCTGCCGCGCCTTTTCGGAACTTTTGCATTGCTTTATCAAACGGAATTGTTAAGTGTCCATTTTCAATAGCTTCTTCAATTGTTGCATACGCTAAATACGGATGGATCGCATCAACACCGAATCCAATCAATGCTGCAAAATGATGCACTTCGCGAACTTCCGCACTATTTACTACAATACTTGCTTTTGTTCGAAGCCCGATGCGAATCAAATATTGGTGGATAGTACTAGCTGCTAACAATACTGGTATTGTTAATTGTTTCGCATCTTCCACATAATCCGATAACACAATAATTGTTCGCCCACCGAAAATTGCCGCTTCTGCTTCTGTTTTTATACGATTGAGCTCGCTTTCTAAATTTTCCGTAAATTTAAGCGAGATTTCAGTTACTTTAAATGCTTCTTCTTCATTGTTTAAAAGCAGTTCGTACTCTGCAGTCGATAGCACTGGTGTTTCTAGGAAAATACGCTTTGCATTTTGTTCGTTCGGATGCAATAAATCTCCTTCCGCACCTAATAGAGTCATCGTAGAAGTTACTACATGCTCTCGAATGGAATCAATTGGCGGATTGGTAACTTGTGCAAAGAGCTGTTTAAAATAGTTGAATAATGATTGTGGTCGATCTGATAATACAGCTAGCGGTGAATCATTCCCCATCGAACCAAGCGGATCTTTTCCTTCTTTAGCAAGCGGTACAATATATTTTTGAACATCTTCAAAAGTATAGCCATGAATCTTTTGACGTAAAGTGATGTCATTTAATTCAACAATTTTTTCATCTTTCGCTTTAAGCTCTATCATGTTTTCCTTTAACCAAGTAGCATACGGTTTCGCTGCTGCCATTTGAGATTTCAGTTCTTCATCCGAAATGATTTTCCCCTGCTCTAAGTCGATTAACAACATACGCCCAGGGCTTAAACGGTCTTTATATAAAATATCTTCTTCTGCATAATCCACAACCCCAGTTTCAGAAGAGAAAATAACATGATCATCTTTTGTTACATATAGTCTTCCTGGACGTAAGCCATTTCGATCTAATATCGCTCCAATTTGTTTACCATCTGTGAAACAAATGGCTGTCGGACCATCCCAAGGTTCCATTAAGCTGGCATGATATTGATAAAATGCTTTACGGTCTTCTTCAATGCGCGGATTTTCCGTCCACGGCTCAGGAATCATCATCATCGCTGCCTCTGCGGGTGACCGTCCTGCTAAAACTAAAAATTCGAACGCATTATCAAGCATAGAAGAATCTGAGCCTGTTGCATCGATAATTGGTAACAGCTTCTGTAAATCCTCTCCAAAAACCTGTGATACAAATTGTTGCTCACGTGCTCGCATCCAGTTAATATTCCCACGCAATGTGTTAATCTCACCATTATGAATGATGTAACGATTTGGATGCGCACGTTTCCATGATGGGAATGTATTAGTCGAATATCGTGAATGGACAAGCGCTAAAGCAGAAACAAAGCTTTCATTTTGTAAGTCAATATAAAATTCGCTTACTTCCTCTGGAGCTAGTAAACCTTTAAAAACCATTGTCTGACTTGAAAGACTAGGGATATATAGCTCAAAGCCTTGCTCTACCGCCCAATGTTCCAATTGTTTACGAATAACATATAATTTCCGTTCAAATATTTGCTGATTTTGTGAATGAGCTTTTATAAATACTTGTCGTACAAACGGTGCAGTAGATTTTGCAATTTCACTTAAATTTTCTTTATTGATGGGAGCAGTTCGCCAGCCGATAAGTTCCTGGCCCTCTTGCTGAATTAATTCGTTCATTTTTTGTTCAATTTTCTGACGTTCGATTTCATCGTTCGTAAAGAAAATTTGCCCTACACCGTATGCTCCTTTTTCAGGTAAATTAATTTCCGGACAATTTAATTTAAAGAAGTCGTGTGGAATTTGTACCATTAACCCTGCTCCGTCACCTGTTTTACCGTCCCCTCCACGTCCAGCACGGTGTTCTAAACGACATAACATTTCTAAACCTTTTTTTACAATCGTATGTGATGGTTTTCCTTTTATGTTAGCGTACATTCCGATACCACACGCGTCATGTTCAAACTGTGGATTATATAAACCTTGTGCTCCTGGCAACTGGTGAAAACTCATATTAATTCCCCCTCATTCTTTCAATAACGTATTTACATTTTAAAGTTTTCGAAATAATATAAACAATATATAGTTTGGATATAAACAATCTATTTTTTAGATGAATGGGGTGGAATTAGTGGAATTAAGACAATTACGTTACTTTGTCGAGGTAGCAGAACGAGAACATATTTCAGAGGCAGCAGAGCATCTACATGTTGCCCAGTCTGCAATCAGCAGGCAAATTGCCAATTTGGAAGAAGAGCTTGGAGCGGCACTTTTCGAGCGTATTGGACGTAACGTCAAACTGACACCAATTGGTAAAACTTTTTTGGAACACAGTATTACCGCACTAAAGGCAATTGATTTTGCTGCTAAACAAGTGGAAGAATACCTAGACCCGGCAAAAGGGGTAATTAAAGTTGGTTTTCCAACTAGTCTAGCAAGCTATGTATTACCATCAGTCATTTCCGCATTCAAAAAAGAATATCCGGATATCGCTTTCCATTTACGCCAAGGCTCTTATAAATATTTAATCGAAGCCGTTAAAAATCGGGAACTTAATTTAGCGTTACTCGGCCCTTTACCCCCTAAAGACGAATCAATTAATACGACGGTTTTATTTAGCGAAAGTATTCATGCATTACTACCCGCAACACACCCATTGGCTAAAAGAGATAAAATTAATTTAGTCGATTTAAGAAATGATCAATTTGTCCTTTTTCCAGAAGGTTATATATTAAATAAAGTAGCAGTCGACGCTTGTCGCTCTGTAGGTTTCATGCCAACAATTACTTCTGAAGGAGAAGATATGGATGCTTTGAAGGGGCTTGTAGCAGCTGGAATTGGTGTAACGCTATTACCAGAAAGCTCTTTATACGATTCCACACCTCGCATGACAGTAAAAGTACCTATTGCAATCCCATCCATAAGACGAACTGTCGGCATAATTGCACCATCTACCCGTGACCTCGCCCCATCTGAAAAAGTATTTGTAGATTTTGTGTCTAAATTTTACTCACGTTTAACAAGATTCCAATAAAAAAAGAGATTAGTTGAGAAGAGGTCACTGAAAAAGTCCCTTAGCCACAAGTTAGAGAGTACAGGAACGAAAATTCGTTCCAGTACTCTCTTTTTCTTCGATGCCGTTGATTTCCATTCCGGCGGACGCGTTTCGCGGGCACGGCTCCAGCCTTCTCCCTCGCTCCGCTCAGTCCGGGTGCTTCCGCTCGTGCTGTTCCCGCAGAAGTCGCCGCCTCCATTCCAATCAACTGGTACTACTCTCGTCACTAAAAGGGTTTTCCCCTCGTATAATCTCCCAAATTTCCTGTATAATTGAAGGACTAATAAAAGGTGGTGCGACCATGATTTCTAAACAAGAAACATTGAATTTAAGTCCTTATATGGCGTTGTACGATTTAATCATTCCAAAAGACAATATGCTTCGACAAATCAATGAACTCGTGGATTTTTCATTTATCGTAGAAGAACTTCAGTCAAAATACTGTTTAGATAATGGCCGTAACGCAATTCCACCGATTCGCATGTTTAAATATTTACTCTTAAAAGCGATTCACGACCTGTCGGATGCCGACCTTGTCGAGCGTTCGAAATACGACATGTCCTTTAAATATTTTTTAGACATGACCCCAGAAGAAGATGTCATTGATTCAAGTTCGCTGACAAAATTCCGTCGACTTCGTCTTCAAGATATGAATCTATTAGATTTACTGATTCAGAAAACCGTTGAAATTGCCTTAGAAAAAGGACTTCTACTCAGTAAAATGGTTATCGTTGACGCAACTCATACAAAAGCTCGTTATAATCAAAAATCGCCAAAAGAATTTTTACAAGAAAAGTCGAAAAATGTGAGAAAAGCCGTGTATCAACTCGACGAAAACATGGTTGGAAAATTCCCTGAGAAGCCTACGTCAAATGAGGTCACAGAAGAATTAGATTACTGTCGTCAAGTAGTTGAAGTAGTGGAAACGCAGTCAAAGATTGCACAAATCCCGGCGGTGAAAGAAAAATTAAATGTTTTAAAAGAAGTGATTGATGATTATGAAGCCCATCTAAGCTATTCAAATGATCCGGATGCACGCCTTGGTCATAAATCAGCAGATACGTCTTTCTTTGGTTATAAAACACATATTGCGATGAGCGATGAACGAATTATTACAGCAGCGGTTGTGACGACAGGTGAAAAAAGCGATGGTCATTATCTTCAAGAATTAGTCGAGAAAAGTCGAGAAACAGGTATGGAAATTGAAACGGTTATTGGAGATACAGCTTATTCAGGAAAAGATAATTTAGCGTATATGAAATCAGAAAAACTTCAGTTAGTTTCGAAGCTACATCCCCTCATTACTAATGGGCGTGGACAACGAAAATTTGAATTTGATTTCAATAAAGATGCAGGGATGTTTGTTTGTCCAGCAGGGCACATGGCATTGAACAGAAGACGGACAGGTAAGAAAAGCACGAATCAAAGTTTAACGTTTTATTTCGATATTAAGAAATGTAAAGTTTGTCCGATGCGAGAGGGCTGTTATACTGAAGGTGCAAAAAGTAAAACATATAGTGTCACAATTCAATCGACTACCCATCAAGAACAAGCAGCGTTCCAAGAAACAGAGGAATTTAAAGCACTCGCTAAAAATCGGTATAAAATTGAAGCAAAAAATAATGAATTAAAGAATCCCCACGGCTTTAAAACAGCAAAATCGACGGGGTTATTTGGCATGGAAATTCAAGGAGCCACAACCATCTTTGTGGTCAATCTGAAACGAATACTGAAGCTAATGAGCGAAAAGGAATAAAAAGAGACGAAGAAAAGAGGCATTTTTCATTCAAAATCGAATGAAAAATGCCTCTTTTGTGTTGAAAAACGAAACCGTCCTAAAAAAACGAAGGTTTTTCAGTGCCCTGGTTGAGAATCCTCTCAGCTAATCTCTTTGCAATGACTGCCCAATTAAGCAACTCTAGGTGTTTTATTCACCTGAAACAGGTACTACAGAGCCTCCCCATTCTTCAAGGATAAAGTCTTGAATTTCTTTTGAACGTAACGCTTCTACTAATGCTTTAATTTCTTTAGAATCCTCTTCACCAGAATTCACAGCAATAATGTTTACATATGGTGATTCACTTGACTCGATTGCGATTGAATCTTCCAATGGGTTAATTCCATTATCAATTGCGAAGTTCGAGTTAATTAACACTGCATCGCCTTCTTCATTTTCATACATTTGCACTAATAGTTCTGCTGCAGTGTTTGCATCAAATACAAAGTTTTTCGGATTATCTACAATGTCTTTTGTTTCTGCTTTTGTTTTATCAATACCATCTGCTAATGTAATTAAACCTTGTGCTTCAAGCAATGAAAGCATACGTCCGTGGTCTGCTACAGAGTTTGACAGTAAAATTGTCGCCCCTTCAGGAAGCTCTTCTAAAGATTTATATTTTTTAGAGTAAACACCGATTGGCTCGATGTGAATACCGCCTGCATTTGCAAAGTCATAATCGAAATCTGCTTTTTGAGCTTCGAAATACGGGATATGTTGGAAGTAGTTAGCGTCGATATCACCGTTTTCTAAATCTTGGTTTGGAAGGACATAATCTGTGTATGTAGCAATCTCTAGCTCAATGCCTTGCTCCTCTAAAATTGGTTTTACTTTTTCTAAGATTACCGCGTGCGGCGTATTTGACGCGCCTACTTTTAATGTATCTTCATCTCCACCACATGCTGCTAATGCTAATACTGAAGCTCCTAAAATAATGCCTGATAATAATTTTTTCATCTGTTTTACCCCTATTCTCTATTTGTAATTTTTAGCCATTATTAACCGAACAATTTGTATATTCTGTAAATTAAATGTATAAACGCGCACTCTTTCAAGATTGCGTTTATTATTGCTCAAAAAACTTTGGCTTATATAATTATGACCTGTAAGTCACGAACTATCGTTTGTCCACTTTTACTGTAATAAAGTCACCAATATATTGAATGATAAATACTACAACTAAAATTAAAACTGTCGCCATAAGCGTGACATCAGTTCGGTTACGTTGGAATCCATCAAGGAACGCTAAATTCCCTAGGCCGCCTGCACCGATAATACCAGCCATTGCTGTATAGCCTACTAATGCTACTGCTGTTACTGTTATACCGGAAATTAATGCAGGTAAGCTTTCCGGAATTAACACTTTCCAAATAATAGTTGATGTTTTAGCTCCCATTGAACGGGCTGCTTCGATAACACCTTTATCAATTTCTCTTAGTGCGATTAATACCATGCGTGCATAAAATGGTGCCGCACCGATAATAAGTGCTGGTAATGCTGCATTGGCACCACGAATCGTTCCAAGTAAAAACTTTGTAAACGGTATTAATAAAATAATTAATACGATAAATGGAATCGAACGGAAAATATTTACGAGCGACCCAGTCAAAAAGTGAACGACTTTATTTGCCCACAATTGGTTGTCACTTGTTAAAAACAATACAATTCCTATTAGAATTCCGAGGATGAATGTAATGACCGTCGCTACAGCTGTCATATAAACAGTTTCATATGTTGCGTCGAGCATTTTACCCCAGTCAACGTTCGGAAATAATTGATTAAGCATGCTCAATCACCTCCGTTTGAATTTCCTGCATTGTTAAGAAGTTTAATGCCTTCTCTACTTCGTGTTGCTCACCATCGATATGAATAAATAGCGTACCGAATGAACCGGCTGTTGTATTGGATATTTTCCCGTGAACGATATTAACGACTATGTCAAATTGCTTAATCATCTGCGATATTACCGGCTGTTCTGTCGTTGCCTCTGCAAATGTTAATTTGGCAATTTTTCCTGCTGGATAATTCGCTAAAATTTGCTCTAGTGACGCCTGCATTTCCTGTGTTTCCCCAGAAGCTTGCGAAACGAAATTTTTAGTAATCGGCGCTTGTGGGTGTTGGAAAACCTGTAGAACATCTCCCTGTTCCACTACTTTTCCTGCTTCCATAACAGCCACACGGTTACAGATTTTGCGAATAACATGCATTTCATGTGTAATCAGTACAATTGTTAAACCGATCTTTTTATTAATATCCAGTAATAGCTCTAAAATAGAATCTGTCGTCTCTGGATCAAGTGCTGAAGTGGCTTCATCACATAGGAGAACTTCCGGGTTGTTTGCTAATGCGCGGGCTATGCCGACACGTTGTTTTTGACCACCTGAAAGTTGAGATGGATAGGCTTTTCCTCTTCCTTTTAGGCCTACTAGTTCAATCAGCTCTTCGACTCGCTTGGCACGCTGAGATTTTGAAACACCTGCGATTTCAAGTGGAAATGCAATATTTTCTTCAACTGTGCGCGACCAAAGTAAATTAAAGTGCTGAAATATCATACTTATTTTTTGGCGTGCTTCTCTTAGCTTTGCCCCTGATGCTTTAGAAATATCCTGACCACCTACAATAACTGAACCTGTTGAAGGTTTTTCCAAACCATTTAATAGTCGGATCATTGTACTTTTACCAGCACCACTGTAGCCGATAATACCGTATATTTCTCCTTTTTCAATCGATAAGCTAACATTGTCTACCGCTGTAAGCTCACCGTTTTTTGTGTTATATACTTTCGTGATATTTTGTATATCAATCATGCGTTGTACCCCTTCTCTTGAAATAACCTACCTGTAATTTCAATATAATATTTTTGGTGTTTTTTTCGCATCTTCGAAAATAAAATTACACCAAAAAAACCTTCCTACTCACGACAAGTAGAAAGGTTTCACATAAAAATTTATACGGTAAACCGTTCTCTCATCTTTCAAAGTTTAAACTTTGTGTGAATTGGCACCTTTGCATAAAATGCTGGTTGCCGGGCTTCATAGGGCACTTCCCTCCACCTCTCTTTATAAGAGCAACGTTATTAAGTTTTATTATTATGTCTGTTACTTTATCATGCTAAAGAGAAGACGTCAATTATTTTTTTAATATTTCATACAAAAATGGTACGGATTTAAATGCATATAACTTTTTTGACACTTTTCCATTGTCAGAAACAATTAAACAAGGTACGCTTTCGATTTTTAAATCGTTGGCCAAGCCCTCAATATAATTGATATTTGCCATACCTAGTGGTAAATCTGGTAGTAATTTCTCAACTACTTTCAGCATTCTTTCGGAAAGTTCACAAGTACCGCACATTGGGGTGTACAGAAAAAATGCGGTTTGATCATGTTGTTGTATATTTTGTTCCCACTGCTCTCTTGACCATTGTTCCATATTTAAGTCATCCTTCTTTTATTAAAAATTTTGCTTGTATTAATAAGTTCCGTAAAATTTGTTTGGGAGTTTTTTCTACCTCTACATATTCTCGAGGTATGATTAGCTGAGTTACTTCAGGAAATGCCCGGTTCATTAGTTTTCTTAACTTTTCACCATTTTTGTCTGCATCAAACATTGTCACAATTTCATAATGCTCATAGTCTTCTAGTAATTCGATTAAATTGACTTCACTTATTGTTCCATTAGTACAAATTATCGTGACTTCTTCAGCCAATAAAGGAATTAACCTCATTTTATCGGCCCGTCCTTCAACTACAATGCATTTTCCCATAGAGATACGCTTCCTTTCATCAATTACGGCTATCTATACAATAGCAAAAAAACACCAAAACCTTTAACTAATAGGCTTTGGTGTTGAAACATTTATTGTTCAATTAATGCAGTATAAGCATCTGCATCCATTAATTCTTTAACTTCTTCGTCGTTCGTTACTTCAACCGTAATCATCCAAGCAGTACCGTAAGGAGATTCATTTACGTATTCTGGGTTGTCTAAAAGTTCTTCGTTAATCGCAACAACTTTACCTGAGATTGGAGCATAAAGTTCCGAAACAGTTTTAACAGATTCTACACTACCGAATGGCTGATCCTTTGAAACTTCATCGCCTACTTCCGGTAACTCCACAAACACGATGTCCCCTAATTCAGCTTGTGCAAAATCTGTAATTCCGATTGTTGCTTTGCCGTCTTCAACTTTAACCCACTCATGCTCTTTTGAATAAAGTAACTCTTTAGGTGTGCTCATTAAAAAACCTCCAGTTATTATGTAGTACATTCAACTTCATTTTGCCATATTTCGTTCGGAAATACAACGTGATTACCGGTTTATTTCCACGATTCTGAGAAGTCAGACTCCTTAAAACCTAATGTTAATTTTTTGCCATCTGTCACAATTGGACGCTTGATTAACATACCATCTGAGGCTAATAGCTCTAATTGCTCATCATCAGACATCGAAGGCAATTTGTCTTTCAGTTCCAGTTCACGATATTTCATACCTGAAGTATTAAAGAACTTCTTTAAAGGCAACCCACTAGCTTCATAATACGCTTTAAGTTGCTCTTTAGAAGGCGTTTCTTCAACGATATTAATATTTTCATATTGAATACCGTTTTCATCTAGCCATTTCTGTGCTTTTTTACATGTTGTACATTTTGGATATTGGATAAATTTCACTGTCATAAAAGAACTCCTCTTTACCATTCATTTTCCCTTATTGTAACGGATATAGAAAAACAAATCAAAATTGGAATTGCATTGCGGGGGTTATATTCTTAATTAATTTAATATTAGAAGATTTATGATGATATTAGAACATTTCGAATACTTTTTAGAAGAATTCTTTCATTTATTCGAAGCTCTTAAAGACTTTTTAGAAGAAGTTCATCTCTTATTAGAACCCTTACGATTTATATTAAAATATGAAAAAATCGGATGCGGGCCCTGCATCCGATTTCATTCTATCTATTATACTACATATTTTTCAGCATCGATTAATTTCGCTGCTGCTTCACGTTTTTTCGGAATTAAGTTGTAAGGGTTGTTGCGCGTTAATTTACGTAATGCCGATAAGATCATACGTGCATCATCACCTTCAACTGAAGCGATTAATGTTTCTTTTGCTTCCTTTTCGATTTCTGCAAATGCTTCCTGGCAGAAAATTTGTGTGTAAAGAATTTTTTGTGCCGCTTTTTCTTCTCCGTCACGCTCAATTGCTTTTTGTGTACGGATTACTGCTGATTCCATTGCATATAATTGGTTCGCGATGTTAGCAATGTTCACAAGAATTTCTTGCTCTGCATCTAGTTTTGCACCGTAGCGTTGTGCTGCAGCACCAGCTGCAAGTACAGCGATTTTCTTCGCATTTTTCACTAAATATTTTTCTTGCTCTAATGCTTCAGTACCGATTTCTTCCGGCATAAGCATTAGTAGTTCATTTTGTAATTCCTGCGCTACTTGTAATAGTGGTAATTCACCTTTTAGCGCTTTTTTCATGAATGTGCCTGGCACGATCATACGGTTAATTTCATTTGTACCTTCGAAAATACGGTTAATACGAGAGTCACGATAAATGCGCTCTACTTCGTACTCAGCCATAAAGCCGTAGCCACCGTGTAATTGAACCGCTTCATCTGCTACGAAATCCAATGTTTCAGAACCGAACACTTTCGCAATCGAGCACTCAATTGCATATTCAGCGATCGCTCCAGCAATTGCTTTACCGTCTTTTTGTTCTTCGTCTGATAACTGGTTCAAACGATCTTCAAAGTAACCAACTGTACGATAATTTAAAGATTCTGATGCATAAATGTGAGAAGCCATTGATGCAATCTTTTCTTTTGTTAAGTTGAAATCTGATAATTTAGTTTTGAATTGTTGACGTTGGTTTGTATAAGCTACTGCTAATTCAAATGCACGTTTAGATGCACCTACAGTACCTACCCCTAATTTATAACGGCCAATATTTAAGATGTTGAATGCGATAATATGACCGCGTCCTACTTCACCTAGTAAGTTTTCTACCGGTACTTCTGCATCTTCTAAAATTAACGTACGAGTTGAAGAAGATTTAATCCCCATTTTCTTTTCTTCCGGACCAACAGAAACTCCAGGGTATGAACGCTCAACGATGAACGCTGTAAATTTATCGCCATCGATTTTAGCGTATACAACGAATACATCTGCAAAGCCTGCATTTGTAATCCATTGTTTTTCACCATTTAATACATAGTGTGTACCTGCTTCATTTAATTTGGCAGTTGTTTTTGCACCTAATGCGTCAGAACCTGAACCTGGCTCTGTTAATGCATATGCCGCAATTAACTCACCTGAAGCTAACTTCGGTAAATATTGAGTTTTTTGCTCATGGTTACCGAATAATACGATTGGTAATGAACCGATACCAACATGTGCACCGTGAGTAATTGAGAACCCGCCTGCTGGAGACATTTTTTCTGCGATTAATGCCGAAGAAATTTTGTCTAAGCCTAGGCCTTCGTATTCTTCTGGTACGTCAGCTGCAAGTAAACCTAGTTCACCCGCTGTTTTTAATAAACGTACTGAGTGGTCGAATTCGTGATGCTCTAAGTTTTCAACAACTGGTAATACTTCGTTTGTTACATATTCAGAAGTTGTTTGAGCAATCATTTTTTGCTCGTCTGTGAAATCTTCTGGCGTAATTACTCGATTAATATCCACGTCTTCGATTAAGAAGCCGCCACCTTTAATAATGTTTGTTGTTTGTACCATAATAAATTCCTCCCTAGTTTCCTTTGTGAATTACAATACTTCAAATACCCCTGCTGCACCCATACCGCCGCCAATACACATCGTTACAACACCATATTTTCCGCCGCGACGTTTTAGTTCGTTAATCAGTTTTACTGTTAGGATTGCACCTGTTGCTCCAAGCGGATGACCTAATGCAATGGCACCACCGTTAACATTCACTTTATCAATATCGATACCTAATTCACGTACTACTTGAATTGATTGCGATGCGAAAGCTTCGTTAATTTCCCACAGATCTACTTGATCTTGAGTTATTCCTGCAATTTCCAATGCTTTTGGTACTGCTACGATTGGTCCGATACCCATTACTTCAGGTGGAACTCCGCCAACAGCGAAACCTAAAAACTTAGCAAGTGGCTTCATTCCTTGTTTTTCTGCTTCTTCACGATCCATTACTAATACTGCTGCTGCACCGTCAGAAGTTTGGGAAGCATTCCCCGCTGTTACAGAACCTTTTACATTGAAAGCCGGACGTAGTTTTGCAAGCGTTTCAACTGAAGTACCTGGACGAACCCCTTCATCTGTATCAAAAATTATTGTCTTTTCTTTTAGTTGATTGTTTTCATCGACATAGTACTCTGTAACTTCTACCGGTACGATTTCATCTTTGAATTTACCTTCTTTAATTGCTTTTTCAGCTAACTCATGTGAGCGTACAGCAAAAGCATCCTGGTCTTCGCGAGTTACATTGTAGCGATTTGCCACTTCCTCAGCTGTATGCCCCATCCCGATATAATATTGCGGTGCATCTTCAGCTAACTTAGGATTTAAGCGCACAGTATTGCCTGTCATCGGAATCATACTCATTGATTCCGTACCGCCTGCAACGATTGCCTTTGAATGACCAAGCATAATACGCTCAGCTGCATACGCAATTGTTTGTAATCCTGATGAACAGAAGCGATTTACTGTTAATGCTGGTGTTGTATCTGGAAGACCTGCCAATGCTCCTACTAAGCGGGCAACGTTCATTCCTTGCTCTGCTTCAGGCATTGCACATCCCATAATTAAATCGTCTATTGGACCTTCATAGCCCGCACGTTTTAACGTTTCTTTTACTACTACTGCACCAAAGTCATCGGGTCTAGTATTTGCCAAAGTTCCTTTTTTCGCACGACCAATCGGTGTTCGTGCTCCTGCAACGATAACGGCTTCACGCATAATGATGTTTCCCCCTTGTGATTAGCTAGCAAGTAAACTCGTAATCTGCCTGCCAGCGACATATTCTCAACATACCGTTGATTTCATTTCGGCGAACACTTCCGGAAGCGTAGTATGATACAGCTGTCTCATACAAACGTTTATCCCAGAGGTGTCCTTGCCTATATTCCAAATCAAAGTGATTTTTAATAGTCCAAATATTAGTTACGTAACGGCTTTCCTTTTACTAGCATGTGTTGCATACGCATTTGTGATTTTTGGTCTGCTACTAGTTCTAGGAACGCTTGTTTTTCCAAGTTTAATAAATACTCTTCTGACACTTCAGTTCCGTATGGTACTTTGCCGCCTGCTATGACATATGCCAACTTTTTAGCGATTTTCAGATCGTGTTCTGTAATGTAGCCAGAATCGAACATTCCTTGTGCACCTAATAGTAACGTTGCATAACCTGGCGCACCGACTACTTTTACTTTTCTTTTCACAGGAGGTGTATAGCCCGCTTCAGCTAATGCTAGTGCTGCTTGTTTCGCATCATAGATTAAATGATCCGGGTTAACAGAAATTCCATCTGCGAAGTTTAGGAAATTGTTTTCACGCGCTTCTTCCCCAGATGTCGAAACTTTTGCCATTGCAATTGTTTCAAATACTTTATTAGCAATATGCTGGTAGTCTACTTCTACACCTTGAGGTAAGCCCTTAATGAATTTTTCATAAAGGCCTAAGTTACCACCGCCGCCTGGGATCAACCCAACACCGACTTCTACAAGACCCATATATGTTTCTGCAGATGCTTGAATGTGTGCAGCTGGTAAACATACTTCTGCACCACCGCCTAATGCCATTTGGAATGGTGCCGCAACAACTGGTTTTGTTGAGTATTTAATACGGCGCATTGCCTGCTGGAATGATTTAATAACAAAATCAAGTTCAAAAATATTATCGTCTTGTGCTTCCATTAAAATCATTGCAAGGTTTGCTCCTACACAGAAGTTTTTACCTTGGTTACCGATAACAAGACCTTTAAAGTTCTTCTCAACTTCATCAACCGAAAAGTTAATCATCTGTACAATGTCCAAGCCAATTGCGTTTGATTTTGAGTGGAATTCCAGTAATGCAATTCCATCGCCTAAATCTATTAAACTTGCACCTGAATTTGATTTAATAACGCCATGCTTTTTCTTGTAGCGTTTTAAATCAATTGCCTTTTCATTTACTGGTACTTTTACATACTCCGTACCGTTGTAGTATGCTAAATCGCCATCGATTTCTGTATAGAATGTAGAGAAGCCTTTATCGAGTAATCCGCTCACGAACTCTGGAATTTCACGACCTTCTTCTTTCATTTTTGCTACAGATTTTTCAACTCCGATTGCATCCCACATTTCAAATGGACCTTGTGCCCAGCCGAAGCCCCACTTCATCGCATTATCGATTGCTACGATATCATCTGCAATCTCGCCCATTAACTGTGCTGAGTAAAGTAATGTTGGTGCAAATGAATTCCACAATAATTCCCCTACGCGGTCTTTCGCATAAATTAATACTTTTAATTTGCCGCCTGGTCCTTTTGCCTGCTTTGCCATTTCAAGAGATGGTGCAACAAGCTTTTTATTTGGCTCATATTCAAATGTAGATAAATTTAATTGTAAAATTTCTTTTCCTTCTTTTTTGAAGAAGCCTTGGCCGGATTTTGCGCCTAACCAACCATTTGAAACCATTTTCTTTAAAATTGGTGACTCTTCAAATACTGCTTGCTCAGCACCTGTCGTTTGGTCATATACATTTTTTGCAACATGTGCAAATGTATCAAGACCTACTACATCCAATGTACGGAATGTCGCAGATTTCGGACGTCCGATTATAGGACCAGTCACTGAATCTACTTCTCCTACTGAATAATTGCGCGCTACCATTTCATTCATCGTAACGATTAGACCGTATGTACCGATACGGTTGGCAATGAAGTTTGGTGTGTCTTTTGCAATTACAACACCTTTACCTAATACATCCTCACCGAACGATTTCATGAAGTTTACAACTTCCGGCTTTGTAGTATTTGCCGGAATAACCTCCAATAATTTCAAATAACGTGGCGGGTTAAAGAAATGTGTCCCAAGGAAGTGTTCTTGGAAATCTTCTGAGCGCCCTTCTGCCATTGTGTTAATGCTTACCCCTGATGTATTTGATGAAATGATTGTCCCCGGCTTACGCACAGCGTCAATCTTTTCAAATAATCCTTTTTTAATATCTAATTTTTCTACGATAACTTCGATAATCCAGTCCACATCTTTCAGTTTCTCTAAATCATCTTCAAAGTTCCCCGGTGTAATTAATGCTAGATTTTTTTTCGCTGAAAGTGGTGCTGGTTTTTGCTTTAGTAATTTTTGCATCGCTGAATTAGCAAAACGATTTTTTACAGCTTTTGAATCAAGTGTTAAACCTTTTGCCTCTTCATCTTTTGTAAGTTCACGTGGTGCGATGTCCAATAATAAAGTAGGAATCCCGATATTTGCTAAATGAGCTGCAATACCTGACCCCATCACCCCTGAACCTAAAACCGCTACTTTTTGAATTTTGTAAGACACGAGCACTTCCCCCTTCTCCCTTGAATGAACAGTCATTCATTTTGAAATGAAAAAAAAACTTCAAACAGCTTTTCTGTTCTTAGTGTAGATTATTTTGATAATTTACGCAATAATTTTCTCACAATTTTAAATAAAATTATTATTCTTATATTTTTATTGAGAGTAAGAACGTATCTTAAGTTAAATTACTTTTCGTAATCTACTTGTTTCGTGTACAATGTGCTATAAGGAGCGTGATTAATATGCAAGAAATTACAACAATTGAACAATTTACAGAACTAACAAGTAAAGAAAAACCGGTAATCATTAAATTCTTTGCCGGCTGGTGCCCGGATTGCACACGTATGGATATGTTCATCAATCCTATTATTGCAGAATATAATCAATATGATTGGTATTCAATTAACCGTGACAACTTCCCGGACTTAGCAGAGAAATATCAAGTAATGGGGATCCCATCACTACTAATCTTCAAAGATGGTGAAAAGTTAGCTCACTTGCATAGTGCTAATGCTAAATCACCGGCACAAGTTGAAGAGTTTTTAAACGCACAAGCTTAGTAGTTCTTTTAAGATGAATCCAAAAGTTTACATGCTTTTGGTTCATCTTATTTTTAAGTAAATACCTAGTCAGAATGTAGTTTTCCGATTACAATTGAGTACGTGAAAATTTTCTTATTCAACGTGAGTTGGTAGAAAATATGCCTCGGCGGATTTCACGTATTTTTTTATGGATTTTTTTAATTCGCCGGGCACAATTTAATAGTAAGAAAGGAATTTTTATGACTTCAGATCAAAGAAAAAAATTGGCGTTACTTATGCTTAACATGTTTATTGCTGTTGGGAGCTTTGGAATTATTATTCCGATTATCCCCTCTTATTTGAAAGAACTTGGGCAAGGCGGAACGGCTGCAGGACTAATTATTGCCATTTTTGCATTTGCACAATTTTTAGTATCGCCAATTGGAGGAAAATGGGCAGATAAATATGGTCGTCGCCCGCTTATTAATATCGGACTACTAACATTAGCAATCTCGATGTTTCTTTTTTACTTCGCCGATTCTATTTGGCTCCTTTATTTATCACGCGCAATTGGTGGAATTGGGTGTGCATTTTTAATTCCGGCAATTTATGCTTATGTTGCAGATATTACAACGATGGATCAGCGTGCAAAGGGAAATAGCTTTATCTCTGCTTCGATGTCTCTTGGTATAGTTATTGGTCCTGGTATCGGAGGGTTTTTGGCGGATTTCGGTTTAAAAACACCACTTCTAGTATCCGCAATCGTCGGTCTTTTAGCATTTGTAGTATCATACTTTACGCTTAAAGAAAGCTTGGAAGAGGTTGTAGAAACTGCAACTCCTCAGCTTATCGATAACAATCAATCGATGATTAAAGATATAATTTTATCCGTAAAAAAACCTTTCTTCATTCCATTAGTTATTACACTTATTATGAGCTTCGGCTTAATGTCATACGAAACCGTTCTTGGTCTGTATGTGGATGATAAATTTGGTGCAACCCCACAAGAGATTGCCTTTATGATTACTTCAACTGGATTAATCGGTGTTATTATGCAACTATTCGTTGTTGATCGACTTGTAAAATCAATTGGGGAAGTAAATGTACTGAAGTTATTTTTAATTGTTACAGCTTCTGGGTTTTTCCTTTCTATTATTGCAGGAAGCTACACAATGTTCTTTGCAATTTCGTTATTGATTTTCCTGGCGACATCTATTTTGCGTCCTGTTTTAACGACATTAATTTCAAAAATGGCGGGTAATGAGCAAGGATTTGCGATGGGTATGAATAATGCTTATATGAGTATTGGAAATATTATGGGTCCTCTTCTTGCAGGTGCATTATATGATATAGATATTTTATATCCATTTATTGCAGGATTGATTATTTTAATTTTAACGATTATTTTTACATTTATGTGGAAAGGCGTTAAGATTCAAAGAACAGCATTAAAAGGAGGACATTAATCATGAAAATTATAGTATTTGGTGCTACTGGTGGCGTTGGGCAGCATTTTGTTGAAATGGCTGTTGCAGCCGGACATAGTGTTACAGCTTTTGTCCGTACACCCGAAAAATTAAAAACAGCTGGTGTCAACATTATCCAAGGGGATGCATTTAACGCTCAGCAAGTGGCCGATGCGATTGTTGGTCATGAAGCAGTTATTTCATGCTTAGGCTCAAGCACAGGCATGAAAAAATCAAATGAGCTTGAAACAATGGGTAAAAACATAGCAGACGGAATGGAAAAAGCAGGCGTGAAGCGTTTAGTTTACTGTGCTTCAGCAGGTGTAGATGGTGAGATCCCTGGTATAATGGGAAAAATGATGATGAAAATGTTGGCCAATCCATTGGCAGATCACCGCGCTGCATTAAACTATTACAAATCAAAAGGCGTTGTCTATACAATTGCTCGTCCAATGGGATTAAAAGATGACCCATTGAAAACAGATTATAAAGAAGCGTTTGATACAGTTCCAAAAGGCTCGAGCACGATTCCAAGAGCAAGCGTTGCGCATTTTATGGTAAAAGCGCTGGATGATGCGAAGTATGAAAATACTTCAGTTGGTTTATGTAGCTAGACTTAAACAGACAAAAACTACCCCAAAGTTTGAGGTAGTTTTTGTTTTTTATTTGGAATCAATTAATTTGATTTTCTCGGCTAATTGATAGAAATGGTCTGTTAATGCTTTAGGAATTTTAAATGTTGTCCATGTATTATTGATTACATCATTTTTTATTACAAAGCCTTCTTTATTTCCCTCCTTTAACCAAAGCTCCAGTCTTCCTTTCTCACCATTTTTATATTCAATATTGATCATATATTCCGATCTCTCTAAATCAATGAACTCTTCATACACTGTTGCTTGACTGAATAATTCAGTAATCTCACCTAAATCTTCTTCTAAAATATAGGCATATGTCCCAATACCACCAATCTTATAAATACCCAACGATTGAATCTCATCGTCTAGTAGAACATCACTGAGTTGAGGCTTATTCTCAAATGCATAAGGTATGATATATTCGTTACCCTTTTCATCTACTAAAATACGTGGAGCGGTACGGGTTAATGTCCAGCTAAAGCTATCATCACCGGTAATGAAATATTGATTGTCTTTTGTTTCGATCTGAATGTTTGTATACGTTTCCTCGATTAATTCCCCCGAATAGGGTTTTTCATCTTCTGATTTCGGCTTTTCTAAATAGATGCGTGTATCACTCTTATAATGAAGTGTTCCATTATTAAACACAAACATGATTCTGCTCTCTTTACGATTCTGAATAAACATATCTTTTAAATGCTCAGGCTTTGCTAAATATACATCCTCTTCTTCTGTGTCCACCGCTAATTGTTCGTCTGACTGTGGAATAATATAGAGTATTGTTCCAACAGCTAAAAAAAGTAGGAATATGAAGGCAGGTTGTAAGAAGGGCATTCTCTTTTTACTCCGTTTCTTGCCATCCAGCACCTTTTGAACAAATGCTTCATTCATCAGCGGTTCATTCCCGATTGTTTCATCTATTGCTCGTTTCACTTGAGAATTCGGCATCCCATTCACCACCTTCTAATTTGTTTCTTAGCTTTTCACGTCCGCGCTTTAGTCTTGTTTTTACGGTATTATCTGAAATTGATAGGAGCTCTGCAATTTCATTAATCTACAACTCTTTGTAGTAAAACAAAATAATAATTTCACGGTATTTTACTGGCAAATCGAGCACTGCATCCCCTAATAGGCGATTATCGTTTTGCTCGAACACTTGTTGCTCAGTGGAATTGGTTACTTGGAAAATTTCCTGGATTTTATTCGTTAAAATCGTATTTTTATAGCTCCAACTGCGCAGATAATCATAGCTGCGATTAATTGTCATACGATATAGATACGTCCGATAACTCGCATCTCCGCGAAATTTGTCGTGCTGCTCATATGCTTTTAACAGCACATCTTGCACAATATCTTCTGCCATTTCTTTATTTTTGACATATGTATAGGAAAGCCGAAGTAATTCCTCGCCATGTGTTCTGACAAATTGCTCTAGCTGCATATAATCGACCCCCTTTTTTCAATTTGTTAACCGTTAGACGGAACAGTACTATTTTTAGTTTCAAATCATTAAGGATTATTTTTTATGAAATTGGGTATATGATAACTTTATAACAAAATGGAGGTATTTAGTATGCGAGTATTATTAAACGTAAATGGCAGGTCACAATATAGTTCGGATATCCGACCTGAATATCAAAACTCAGCATGCGGCCCGACGACTGCACACGTTATTTTAAATTACTTATGCGAAGATGAGACGATCCGCACAAAAGATGTAAATGAATTTTATAAATTATTAGGTGGAACAAAAATTGGACTTTTTAAATGGCGGATGATTAGAAACTTACGTCGACTACTCGGAGATGATTGGTGTGTTGAAGGATGTACTTTAACCCAGGCAATTGAACAATTACGCTTAGGTAATCCGGTTGCGATGAAGTTTGATGTATATTTTACCGGGCAGTTCCTCAAAAATTATAAACCTCTTTACAAGTATCATTGGGTACCGTTAATTGGCTATGAAATTAAAGATGAAGAACTTTATTTAACGATTCATGATAACGGCGGACGAAATCGCGAGAGTCAAATAAGAACATTTAAATATGATGATAACCGGAAAGTATTAAGCTTTGTCAAAATCGAGCCAAAAGAGTATTAGCAACTAGCTAATGCTCTTTTATTTTGCAAGAATAAAAAATACATTAATTGGTTATTACTGTATAAAAAATGCGAGGAACATATAAATGAAATCAATTAGTCTTTTACATATTATATTTTTGACAATGACCTTTATCGGATTAAAAAACCACGTTACAATCATCCCTTCTTTAATCAATGGGGCGGGAAGAGATGCATGGATATCCGTTCTTGTAGCGATACTATTAATTATTCCTTGGTTACTGCTTCCTTTTTTCACATTAAAGAAAATAAAGGATGAATCAGTTCGTCAATATTTATTAAAAAGGTATCCACGGTTTGGCAAAGCACTCATTTATGTCACCGTTTTTTATTTGATTTTAATGGCTGCCCTTACGATGCATGAAACGTTACAGTGGGTATCTACAACTTTTTTAATTAACACACCCTTTTTATTACTTTTTTTCTTCTTTACATTTGTTTGCTTTTTACTTGCCACATCGTCCATTTTAACAATAACAATGGTCAATGTTATTGTGCTATTCGTGGTAGTAGTTCTCGGCTTTTTTGTTGCCTTTGTAAACATTCAAGTTAAAGACTATTCCTTGTTAAGACCTTTCCTTGAACACGGGTTCTCGCCTGTTTTTAAATCTATGTTATACCCTGCTTCAGGCTTTGTAGAAATCTATTTACTGCTCTTCATTCAGCATCATTTTAAAACAAAATTAAAATACAGCCACTTAATACTGATTCTATTTTTACTTTTAGGTTTAACTATGGGGCCATTGATTGGGGCCATTGCGGAATTCGGACCAGTTGAAGCGGCGAAACAGCGCTATCCGGCATATGAAGAATGGCGTATTGCTTCAATTGGAAGCTTCATTAACCATGTTGATTTTTTTTCTATTTACCAATGGCTGACTGGAGCCTTTGTCCGAATTGGCTTTATATTGTTCATAGCAATTGAGCTATTAGGATTTACAGGTCAAAAGAAAAAAATATGGGAGTATATTGTGCCGGTCTTTGTCTTTTTATCACTGCCGCTTTTTTTGCTCGATGACAGTATATTTAGTAAATGGAAGGGGCAATATTTTTTAATAAGCACCACAATTTTCTTTTTCATGCTTTCAATTATTATTTTCATATTAGTAAATCGAAAAACAAAGCGAAAGGTGGGTAATCCTTGATTGAACAAGCTACCTTAAAAAAGCAATTCGACAATTGTGCTGATATTCGCTTTCAGACATTAGACTTTCCAGCAAGTAATGTAATGCTCATAACTTGTGAGGCAATGACAGACAATCATTTATTCAATGAAGTAGTCGTACCGAGATTAAAAGTTGCATGCCATCAAAAGGATCAATTTGATGAAGAAAGTTTAATGCAGAAGCTGCATCTCCCACAGCTACAGAAGATTGACGATTTACAAGAAGCCGTTACGAATGTATTTAGCGGATTTATCCTTATCTATATTGAAAGTTTAAAGATTTTGTTATGTAGTAATATTGAAAACAAGCCGAATCGAAGCCCAGAAGAGACTAATTTAGAAGTACTTATAAAGGGACCTCGTGATAATTTTATTGAAGATTTAGGTGTAAATATTGCGCTTATTCGTAAGCGACTGCCAACGAACTCCTTATCCGTGGAGAAAATGACAATCGGAACGCGCTCTAAAACAAAGGTAGCAATCTTATATTTTAACGACATTGCAGATTTATCCATATTAAAAAAAATTAAACAGCAGCTTTCAGCAATTCAAACAGATGTCATTTTAAGTGGGGAATTATTGCTTGAACGTTTTAATAAGATTTCATATCTTGTTCCACTGAATGATACGACAGGTCGACCAGACTTTGCAATGCAATCTCTTACTACTGGTCGCTATATTATTTTGGTAGACGGCGTTGCATATGCAATTATCACACCGATCGATATTTTAGTATTACTCAAGTCCGGTGAGGATAATGATTATCCGCCTATCTACAGCTCATTGGAAAGGTTATTACGACTAGGGAGCATTTTAATCGCACTCTTGCTTCCTGCATTTTGGCTTGCGTTAACAACCTTTCATCAAGAGCAGCTCCCCATTCAATTGCTCGCGACGGTTGTACAAGCAAACACTGGCTCTCCGCTGCCTTCAGCTTTGGAAATGCTGGGAATGCTATTTATGTTCGAATTATTTCGAGAAGCCGGATTGCGTCTACCAAGTATTTTAGGGGGCACAATTAGTGTTGTTGGAGGATTAATTATAGGGGATGCAGCCATTCGGGCAGGAATTACGAGCCCTGCTATGATTGTTGTCATTGCGATTTCAACGATTGCCACTTTTACCCTCGTCAATCAATCCTTCGTTACTACGATCAGTATGTTGCGTGTTGTGTTTATAATTATTACATCAATATTTGGGCTGTTCGGATTTTTCCTATCGATCTATATATGCCTTGTTTATATAGCAAATATTCGTGTTTTTGGTGTACCGTATTTAAATGTTGCTGCTAATTTAAGCTGGAATAATTTAAAAATGTCATTCTTCCGTCCACCGCCAACTTCGAATAATAAGCGCCCGGATCTATTGAATGTTAAAGATAAAACAAAGGAAAATAATACAAAATGAAAAAGTTTCTCTTATTTCCTTTGTTGCTGTTACTTTCAGGATGCTGGGATACGAACCAAGCTGAACGCATGTACTATATTCACGGGCTAGGAATTGATTATAAAGATGAACAGTATGAAATTTATGCACAAATCGTTGCCTTTACCAATATAGCCAAAAGTGAACAGCCAAATCCAGATGCTACACAGGCTGAAGTCGGGGTTGCTACAGGGCGGACATTTGATGAAGCATTTTTTAATTTATATCAAACGATGGATGAGCGGGTTTTTTTAGGGCATTTAAAGTATGTTATTTTCTCTGAAAATATTGCAAAGGAGAACAAAGTTGAACCTATCATAAATTCATTTATTCGTTATCGCGAATTGAGGTATACGACTTGGGCTTATATGACGAATTCGCCTCTAGACGAAGTTCTGCTCATCACACCTATTATTAATAAATCCATTACCCTTTCCAAACTATCAGATCCGCTTAGCTCCTATAGCCAATCATCACGAATACGACCAATTCAATTTCGTGAGCTCATGATTCAATTGAATGAGCCTAGTTATGAAGCAAAAATCCCTTTGGTCGATATTAGTGAAAACTGGTCAAAGGAAGATGGACCAGATCCTGTTTACACTTTTAAAGGGATTAGTATTCTCCATAGGGATTCTGGTTTTAAGGGGAACCTATTAGGAGATGATTTAAACGGTGTGCAGTGGCTGATTGACCAGACAAAGCGCTCAGATGTTACGATTAAAATGGAGGAATCTGAAGAACGATATACAACGTCAACCGTTGACGAGGTGCACACAGAAATTATCCCTGTAGTAACCGAAAAGAAGGTGCAATTTGATATCAATGTTAAATTGGTCGTTCAAACAAATGAAATACTGAATCAGCAAAAAATGGATGTACTGAAAAAAGAGATTGCTCGACAGGTAAAGAAAGAAATTGAACAAACATACGAAGCTTCATTAGAATTCGACGCGGATATATATCGGTTGTCGGAAGTATTGTATCGTAAAAATGTGAAGGCTTGGAAGGAATACGAGAAAGATGGAAAAATTCCTCTTGATGAATCAACAATCCGTAATTTGGATGTAGAGCTTGTAAAAGTTAAAGGTGAACGTATTACTTCAGATTAAAAGAAAGAGCTGTGCTGAACGTCAAACGCTCGGCACAGCCCTTTTTCGTCTTTATCTGTAAATTGCCCGTGCATGTTTGGCAATGAGACGATAGCCTCTTTGGTCAATTAGTTCGAACAAGTCCGGCTTATAGTCAGTCAAACGTAATGCTTCAAAATCACATTCAATCGATGCTGAACAATCAATTGCAGCTAGCTGATGAGAAAGCCTTAACATCTGTTCATTCTCACTTATTTTAATACGCTGTCCTGGCTTTAATATCGGTAATGCAGCTAACACTCCATCAATAGAGCCGTGGTTTTGTATGAGCTGAAGTGCTGTTTTTGGACCGATACCTTTTACACCTGGGTAGCCATCACTTGAATCACCCATAAATGCCTTTACCTCAGCAAATTGTTTCGGTAAAATACCATATTCCTCTACAAAACGGCTTTCCGTATACACATCGTACTCAGTATAGCCTTTTTTCGTAAAGGCAATAGTTGTGGAAGGATTTAATAATTGCAGTAAATCTTTATCACCGCTGATTACGGTAATTTGTGCTTCGTCTTTCCATTTTTCAATCATAGAGCCAATTAAATCATCTGCTTCAAGACCATGTGTACCAAAGTTTTGCCAGCCAATCATAGCCGATACTTCTTTTGCCATATCAAATTGGGGTAGCATTTCTTCAGGCGGAGCCGGACGATTTGCTTTATACCCTTCATACAAGTCGTTGCGGAATGTATGTGCACCCATATCCCAACATACAGCTAAATGTGTAGGTTTCATTATATTTTGTGCTGTTAATACATGACGTACAAATCCTTGTACCCCATTAGAAGGTGTGCCGTCATCAAGTCGAATAAATTGATTCATAGCAGCCGACGCAAAAAACGATCGGAACAATAGCGCCATACCATCAATAATTAGTAAATGTGGTTTTGTCATAGTAATCTCCTCTTTTGCTAGTAGAAATATATTATAACAAACTTCAGAATGTTAATCGTTCACAATAACTTACATATTAGGTTTTAAGTATTCGATAATACGGTTAATATCACGACTAAAAATGCGGTCTTCTGTCATAGCAGGTGCAATTTCCCGTATCTCGTTCCACTTTTCCAACAGTTTCGGAGACATCTTATCCACTCCGCGATATTCAACTGCTTGTGCTGCACAAAAAGCTTCAATTGCCAGCACATTGCGTACATTGGCAATAATCATACGTGCATGGCGGGATCCGGTTGTGCCCATCGATACATGATCTTCCTGATTTGCTGATGAAGGAATAGAATCAACAGAAGCTGGATGTGCCAGTGTTTTATTTTCAGAAACTAGACTGGCCGCACTATACTGTAAAATCATTGCTCCAGATTCCAACCCTGGATTTGCACTTAAAAACGGTGGTAACCCTTCGTTTAATTGTGGATTTACTAACCGTTCAATTCGACGTTCCGATACATTTGCCAATTCCGCCATACCGATTTTTAAAAAGTCCATGGCAAATGCAATCGGCTGCCCATGGAAATTACCACCTGAGATGACAACGTCTCCATCCTCAAAAATGAGCGGATTGTCTGTTGCTGCGTTCATTTCGATTTCCAACTTTTCTTTTACATAATTTAACACCTGCCAGCTTGCACCATGAATTTGTGGAATACACCGCAATGAATAAGGATCCTGTACACGCTTTTCACCTTGATGTGAAATAAGCTTGCTGTCTTGCAACCAATCACGCATACGAGCTGCAACATCCATTTGCTCTTTCATACCGCGCGCTTCATGAACAGCAGGGTGAAATGCATCGATAATACCGTACAAACTTTCCATTGTCATTGCGGCAATCCATTCACTGGCATAGGCTAACTTTTCTGCCTCTATATAGTTGACTACACCTTGTGCAGTCATTGCCTGTGTACCGTTAATTAAAGCAAGACCTTCTTTTGCCTGTAATTCAATTTTAGATAGTCCCCGCTGTTCAAACACTTCATGTGAAGATTGGGATATACCATTTACAAAAACATCCCCTTCACCAATTAGGGCCAATACTAGATGAGAAAGCGGTGCTAAATCTCCCGATGCCCCAAGCGAACCTTGTTGCGGAATTACCGGTATTACATCTTCATTAATCATATATGATAATCGTTCTAAAACTTCTAATCGAATACCTGATAATCCTTTTAATAAAGCATTTAGCCGAAGTACCATCATTGCTTTAGCTACCTTCTCCGAAAAAGGCTCACCAAATCCACATGCATGTGAACGAATTAAATTTACCTGTAGCTTGCTTACCTCTTGCTCTGCAATTTTTACATCGCTGAATTTACCAAATCCAGTATTGATTCCGTACACTGTTTTATCCTGTTGTACAATTCGTTCCACTGCTTCACGGCTTTTTACAACACGTACTTTCGCTTCTTCAGCAATCTCAACTTTTTTCCCACTATATAAAATCTGTGCTAATTGCTTCATCGATAAATTCTGACCGTTCAGTTGAATCATTTGCCCACTTCCTTCTTCATTATCCTATTACTCTTAATTTATTATTGTACAAACAACAGTTTATTTCTACTTATTTATAAAATAAATTACATTTTTTCGTACACAAATCAATATTTATGAGCTTTAATACGTATTTTCTCTAAAAATATTTTTCCGTGCTATCATGTTGATTGTCTAGCTAATTAGTATTTCATTATAGTAAAGCGTTAAAGTGAATCGTTTATTAAATTACAATATTGCCCCGTACTGCTACTTTTTCAAAAAAAAAAAAGAGACCCACTAGGGGTCCCTACATTTTATTTGTTCGCTTCATATCCCGGATTGCCTGAATTGATAAACGTACGAGTAAAATCGCACATAAAAATAATCCTAAATATGCAGCTGTGTTTAAATAAATCGCATATGCATTATGAATAAATTGCGAGATTGCGAGAAGTGCGACAGAAATAATACCGAACGTAATTCCGACAAGGAGTAATACAAATCTGGAAAATAACTGTGTGACAAACATTGAATTGGCTTTATCAGAAAAAATATCATGATGTAATATGATTTTGCCACTCTCGACCTTTTTAAACAACTGATCAATACGGCGCGGAACTTTTCGTAAATTAGGTATTAACAATGCCAGTTCTTCTTCAAGGTACTCTTTTGTTTCAAGCGGCTTCTTAAATGGCTTTAATAAATTCATTTTTAAATAATCATTTGAGAAGTCTTTAACTTCACTAAATATTTTAAAACCTGGGCAAATAATTGAAAGTGTACCATCTAAAGTTATAATTGCACGTAATGCCACGTTAACAGAAGGGTAGAAATGTAGGCCGAATTCGCGAACGACCGAGAAAATTGAATACATTAACTCGTCTGTCGGTACATTCGATACATAATTAATTTTCAATAGAATTTGACTAATTGCCTGCTCCATCTCATGATGTTTTATCCTATCAGCATTTTCAACTAGTTGACTAATACCATCAACTACAATGGCCGCATCATTTTGATGTATGCCAACGAGGAAGTACTTCAAACCTTCCTGCTGATGTGCCGCTAATCGTCCTACTGCCCCATAGTCTAGTATCGCTACACGTCCACTCGTTTCCTCCACATAAATATTGCCTGGATGTGGGTCTGCATGGAAAACTCCTGAAATAAGTGCCTGTTCCAAAAATATTTTGAGTAACGTTTGAGCAAATTCATGTCGATCAATTTGTAAATCAGCAAATATATTATGCGCGACGGTTACCGACTTCCCTTTAACATGCTCCATCACTACTACATTTGAGTTACTGCATTCCGGGTATACTTTCGGGATTTTTACATCGATGCTTCCGCGCTCTACAATTTTTGCGACTTGTTCCATATTGCGGGCTTCAATATTAAAATCGGTTTCTTCACTCAATGCCAAGCTAAAGCTTTTTGCTAAATCATAAAAGCCAAGACTTTCAGCCCATTGTGATTTAGATGTTATCCAGCTTGCAAACTCCATTAAGATAGACAAATCTTCATGCATAATGTTTTTTACATCTGGACGCAAAAATTTAACAACGACCGGCTCATTTGTTTCCTTTAGAATTGCTTTATGTACTTGACCAATTGAAGCAGATGCTAAAGGCGTTTTGCTGAAATAGGAAAATATTTTAGTTGTATCTGCATTGAAGTTTTCCTTTATTATTTGGTCCACTTGCTGCTCTGAGAGAGGTTTTACGGTTTGCTGTAGCTTTTCAAGTTCATCAATGAAAACTGGGGACAATAGCTCTTTTCGGGTTGATAGAACTTGTCCAAACTTTATAAATACTCCACCGCATTGTTCAAGAGTCTCTCGTAATGCCTTTGCCAGCTCACGTTCATCTTCACGGGCACGAGCATATTTCATCGTTCGTGTAACCCCGTTTTTCACAGCAATACTAACAACTTGGCGCAAACGTTTTTGTCGTCTCCAATACGTAATGAACGTTCTAAAATACGAACGCCTCCCAACAGGTGTCCCTTTTTCATTTAATTCAATTGGATCAAAGAGCTCAAAAAGCAAATAAAAGAGCATGGAGATAAGGAGCATACTTCCTAACCATAAAAGTGTCGCGATATTAACAACATTGGAAACAATACCTTGGTCGTAGTAGTCTGAACCCCGTAAGTACGTATACCAAAATACAAAGGTTGTAAAAACAACACTAATTATTACCGATAGAATTCTTTTCGTTAAACTCACTTGCGAACCAATTAATCGGCCGCTGATGAAAAAAATAATTACCGCTGCAACTAAAAGTTGGATGACTGCTGAAACGATATCCATCATAATCGCCCCTTTATTTCAAAGTTAAATGTACTTCTATATCTACATTCCCTTTTAACGCCTTACTAATCATACATGTTTCCTCCGCTTTATATGCATAGCGTTCTGCAATACGCCGCCCACGATCATCTTCTTTGTTTTTCAGTATTATAGATACATAATGATGAATTGACTTATAAGAAAAGACGCCGTTTGTCACATCAACAAGTCCCTTTGACTCCAATGTTAGTTCGGCCTCTATTTGACTTCGTTCAAGCATTGCCGCAAGCGTAATCAAATAGCAAGTTGCCGCTGCTCCAAGCAACATCTCATCCGGATTTGTACCAATACCAGGTCCATTCATTTCTGGAGGAATGGAAACTTTAGTTTGTAGACGCTCTGTTGAAAGCTCTCCGACTGAATTGCGCCCCCCCGGCCAATCTATATGTAATGTAAATGTATGTATTGTCATGAATATTCACTCTTTTCATTTTCTTTTACTATAACATTATTTGTAATTAATTCCCGATAAAAAAGCCCATCAACAAGAGTGCTCGTTGATGGGCTTCGACTTTACCAAACGTTTTCTTTATATTTTTTATAGTAGTTCACTTGACGTATGAACATGTAAAATTTACGTTTTAAATGCTTGTCTTGCTTGTAGAATAGTGGATTGACTAGTTTATTTTCCTGAATTAGGCGCTCGATATCCTTTTTCACTTCTTCATCATGGACAAAATTTTTCAATACGATTTTAGGTACGACAGAAAAGAGCACGTCCCCTTTTAAATAGCTGCATGGCTTTGGTATATCGTAAATTAAATCTTCTACAAAATAGCGGGCCATATTATGACCCATTGCATTAATATAGTAGCTTGATCGACCTTGACGAATGTTAACTTCAAACACCTTAAACTTTCCATCGCGCTCATCGTATTTCAAATCAAAGTTACCGTACCCACGATAACCCACTGCTTCTAAAAATCCACGCAGTTTTTTCATCACTTCTTCATTGAAACGGGAAATTAATGCAGTATAATTTCCAATTGCAGTTTTTGTATGCTCCTGCAGAACAACTTGAGCAAAGGACACTAGCTGTGTTTCGCCTTTCGTATTTACATAAATAACAGAATCCCACATTGCAGTATCATCACCAGGAATATAATCCTGAATAATAAGCTCATCGTTATAACCACTATTTTTAATCATGTCGATTACATTTTGTACTTCTTCTTTATTTTCCACTTTAAATACTTTTGCCTGTCCTTCAAACGGATGGCGGCTATATTCAATCCCATTGCTCGGTTTGATGATAACAGGATACATCATTTCCTGCTCAAAAGCCCCGTCCTTCTGGCAATCATAAAATACTGTTGTTGGAATATCGATGTCAAACTGCTCACACAGTTTGTAGAAGTTGGACTTTATTTGCAAGTCATTCATTAAATCTTCGTTGATGTAGTTGAATACAAAATAATCCTGTAAAATAGTCCGATTTTCAATAATTAAGCGAACATATAAATCATTCGTACCGACTAAAATTAACTTATCTGCTTCTTTTTCATATTTTTTTGCAACACTAATTAAAATTTTCGCAAATTGTGTCGGGTCGCCCAGCTTTTGATCATATTCAATCGCACGCGGTATATTACTTAAATTGGTAAAGGGTAATACACCCTTTCCTACTAGAATTGGACGTATTTTATATTCTTCATGGAACGAAATCGCCATGTTATATGCATTAATATCAGTTCCTACAATAATAGGTAAAAAACGTTGTTGGGTCATAACTTACTTCCTCTCAATTTGTTCACGGTCTTTCATTTCATTTTTCACTTATTTATCATACAATACTCTTTCGATTTATGCTGTATTTTGCAAACGAATTTTGTCAAACAATGTTGCTGATTTTGAAACTTCTCTTCTTTTAAAACGTACGTATTAAGTAAGAGGTGATCGCTATGAATGCTCAATTACAATTGTTTTTTACTAATATCGATAAAATTAATTTATACTTTGGCTCTGATGCCAAATCTTTTTACATTGATTTAGCTTTAAAGCTCACTGTTCGTAATATCGTCTTTCATTATGAAGATTACGAAGCGGTTCGGCAGGAAATTAAGAATCATACGAAATGGTATCATACGGCACGGGTCAATCAACAAGTTATTAATACATATTATGTCCACTTTGCAAAGCAGCCCGAAAAAATCGGTGAAGCGCTTAACCTTTATAAAAGTTTGGCGAAGCAGTTTTCACGTGGCGAACATAGCTATATCACGTCTGCCTATTTAACATCAGAAGATGATATGGAACGCATTCAGAAACTGTCAGCTGATCTACTGAAGCAACCGAGCATGAAATATTATCCAATAAAACCAGCCACTTGCGCAATGCTGGCTAGGCGACCAGAAGATACAGGGATTTTGGCTAATACTATTGAGCACTACTATAAGGAACTCGTGTCTATCGGTTATGAACGGAAAGACGCCACTAAAAATGCCGCTCTTATTTTAACGATTGGAACAGGTACATTTGACGAGTTTACATTTTCAAGGCTGAAGGAGTTAACTTTATTTATAAAAAATACGGAAACAAAACTGAAATCCTGCCACTATGCAACAATTGCCCTGCTGGCGCTAGCAAAATTTGAAGTACATCAGTTTCCGGCACTTTATGATATCCACAATGAAATATGCCGCACATTGAAACTAAATCGAAATCAATGCAACACCTTACTTATCACTACACAAATCTATACTTCGAATGAAGCAATCGGTGACATACCGTCGAATGAATCGTATTACTCTGATATTATTTTCTCTGCAGTTGAATCAAGCTCTTCTGATGGCGTGAGTGACGGTGGTGGCGGTGGCGGAGATTAACCTTCTAAAACAAAAAACTATACTGGACGGCAATTTTTACCGTTCAGCATAGTTTTATTTTTGTTAATTTTGTTTACGTTCCTTCGCATATTCAGCAGCTGCTGTAAATACGATATCTGTTGAAGAATTAAGAGCTGTTTCACACGAATCCTGAATAACCCCAATAATAAATCCTATTGCTACTACTTGCATCGCAATATCATCTGAAATGCCAAGTAAACTACAAGCTAAAGGTATTAATAATAAAGATCCCCCGGCTACACCCGATGCACCTGATGCAGAAAGAGCTGCCATTACCATTAAAATGACTGCAGTGAAAAGATCTACTTCAATTCCTAACGTATGAGCTGTTGCCATCGTTAAAACTGAAATCGTAATGGCTGCTCCGCCCATATTGATCGTTGCGCCTAAAGGTATGGATACGGCATAAGTATCTTTGTCCAAATTCAGTTTTTCTGCCAATGCCATATTAACCGGAATATTCGCTGCCGAACTACGTGTGAAAAAGGCAGTGATTCCACTTTCTTTTAATGATGTTAATACTAATGGGTATGGATTTCTTCTTGCCACTGCAAATACAATGAGTGGATTCACAACAAGTGCGACGAAAAACATTGTTCCAACCAATATGATAATTAAACGGAAATACTCGCTTAAAGCTGAAAGACCAGTCGTATAGACCGCTTCAAACACAATCCCCATAATCCCTAATGGAGCTAAACTAATAATCCATTGTACGACTTTTGTAATCGCCTCCGAAAAATTAGCAATAACACCTTTTGTTGAGTCATTCGCCGCTTTCAACGCGACCCCTAAAATAACAGCCCACGCCAGGATACCAAGGTAGTTTGCTTCCATAATCGCACTAACTGGGTTTGATACGATATTAAATAATAATTTTTCGAACACTTCCATAATCCCGCTTGGCGGTGCTACATCCTGTGCTACTGTTTTTAATGTTAATGTCGTCGGGAAAATAAAACTTACAACAACCGCGACAAATCCGGCAGCTAATGTAGCAACCCCATATAAAGCAAGTACTGTCTTCATATTTGTTGATTTGCCACCGACATGTGAAGCAATTGCATTAATAACTAAGATAAACACTAAAATTGGTGCAACTGCTTTTAAAGCTAAAATAAATAAAGTCCCTAAAATAGTAATTCCACTTACAGCCTCTGGAATTGTCAATGCTAGTACAACCCCAACGATTATCCCTACGATAATACGGCTAACTAAGTTAATGCTGTTCCATTTACCTAACATTCTTTTCATAATTCCCTCCGCTATTCTAAGTTGTTAACTTACTTCGTGATGTTGAAGCGAGTGTAGGATTATCTGTGATGAGTAAAAACATCCTCTAAAGATTCTCCTTCTAAAACACTTATTATGTTAATTTAATATATTTCAATAATACATTGTCCCCCTAATTAACACAACTGTATTTTCTGGAAGTACATCGATAAAAGTTCTTAAATTACAGCAAATTACTACTATAACTTGCTTTTCCCTTTAAAAAACTCGAATAAAATTATTAAATAACTAAATTTCAAGAACATTATATACATAAGGATATTTTTATCCGCTATTTTCGAATTATTTTATAGAAAATAGATGCGAGTATTTGTTGAAATAACATGCCAAACACGACCGGCATGGCAACTTTTGATGGAAAGTATGTCGTTGCTAGGACTACTCCTACTGCGATGTTCCTCATTCCTCCATTAAAAACTATCGCAACTTGATCCTCTTTAGACTTCCAGAATAGCCGACTGAGTATGAGCGAAAAAACATATCCGGATACCGCCAATAACAACACAATCCCTATTACTTTCGCCAACTCTAAATTTATATTCTTAACATAAGGAGCAATTGCACTGCTATTCACCATAATAATCGCAAATAAACAGAGCTTTGAAATGAGCGATAAAGGGCTGCCGTATTTTTCGAGTAATACCCCTTTTGTCCATTCATTTATAAAAATTCCTAATAATGATGGTAAAACAATCATCCAGATTAAATCAAAAACTAGTGACAGCATATTAAGCTGTATTGTCTCACCTACCACAAAGAATAAAACTAGTGGCATTAGAAGTGGTGCGATTAAAGTATCGATTAAAATAATTGCTAAACAAAGCGGCAAATTCCCTTTACTGATCGTCACCCAAATCACACTCGTCACACCTGTTGGTACTGCTACAGATATTAAAAAACCTATCGTTAATAATCGATCATCAAAAATTAGTTCTGCTAAAAGGAAAGCCCACAAAGGCATTATTATATGTAAAAATCCAATCATAAATAAAATCGTTTTCGGATATTGTCTAAATACCTTAATATCCCGAAACTTCAAACTTAAACTGCTAATTAACGTCATTAATGCAAATAAAATGGGTACTATAAATAATAAATGCGCACCAATATTTTCTAAAAAAACGCCGATTATTAAGCTTAGGGGGGTTAATACGGGGATCCACTTTTGAATAAATTGATTCAGTTGTTGTACGATCATTGCGTTACTCCCCCTACTTCTTTAATTTATAAATTGTATCATATTCAAAAATACAAGTTAGCACAGTAGAATTAGATAATTACTTAAAATAATTTCTATCATTTTAATTAGATAACTTTACGAGATTTATGTTATTTTTATGATGTAGTAGTGGAAGGAGGTTTTTGGCATGTCATTGTCTAAAGGTGGATACCTTATATTATTTTTAGGGGTCCTGTTATTAGTAGGATCGATATTTTTTACGACAAACTGGAGTATGGAAGCCTGGCTCATCTTGTTTATCATTAGCATCGTTTTATGTGCGGTAGGTATTTTAATGCTCATCATTCATTTAGTGAAGCAAATTAAACTAGAAAAACAGAATCGTCTTTAACACAAAATCGATACCCTCTTTTAAAAAAGGGCATCGATTTTTTTTAGTGGAATTTATTTTTCTTCCCTTACGGAAATAATTTTTACAGCTTCTTCATATTTAAGGCGGATCGTTTTTCTAGCGTTTATCGCAGACCTGGCTTTTACCGGTATTCGCTTTTTTTCACCATTATGCTCCACTTCCACTACAAAACATTTTGCACCACATTGCATTTTTATCTACTCCTTTCTTTCATTATAAAAGGTTTAGTTTAAAAAGGCTGATGGAACGGTTTGTAAAGATGGCATATAAAAAGCCGTAATGTAAAAAACGATCACTATGCTCAGTGGCAAAATGATCGTTTTTAAGGTTGCGGGATTTAGTTTGTATAGACTATATTACCATCATCTTCGTCTTCAATCTCTCCAACGATTTCTGATAATATATCTTCCATCGTAACAAGCCCAATTGTAACCCCTTTTCCATCGGTAACAATCGCCATATGATTGCGTGTTTGCTGCATTTTTAAAAACACATCTTTTATCGCAACGGTTTCTTTATAGCGAGGGATTTCACGAATATATGAAGTCATATCATTAATACGTCCTGCAGCAATATCCGTCAGCATTTCTTTCGAATTCACAAAGCCGATAAAAGCCGATGTATTTTTACTTCGGTCAATAACCGGATAACGTGTAAATTCAAATTCCTCGATAACAGCTAGCATTTGCTCCAGCGTAAAGTTTTTTTCCAGTGTTACAATTTCACTGCGCGGAATCATAACTTCACGCAATTTACGGGAATCAAAGGCGAAAATATTTTCTAAATAGGCAAGCTCGGTTTTATTGATTTCTCCGCCTTCATAACTTTGTGTCACAATCATTTTCAACTCTTCTTCTGAGTATACCGTATCATGACCAGCTGGTTTCACACCGAATATTTTCAATAATCCCTGAGCAGAACCATTTAGTACTTTTATAAATGGAGCTGTTATTTTACCAAACCAATAAAGTGGTGGCGCCAATATTAACGTCATCTTTTCTGCATATTGAATCGCCAGCGTTTTTGGCATTAATTCACCTAGTACTACGTGTAGGAATGTTACAACCGATAAGGCAATTGCATAAGAAAGTGCAGTCGCAATCGCTGCCGGAATGTTGAACTGGTCAAAAACCGGCTGAAGCATTTTCTCAACTGTTGGTTCACCTAATGCACCGAGTATTAAAGCTGTAATTGTTATACCAAGCTGACAGGCGGATAAATAATAGTCCAAATCCTGTGTAACTTTTTTGGCTGTAATCGCCTTTTTATTACCTTCTGCAATTAGCTGATCAATACGTGACATACGCACTTTTAAAATTGAGAATTCAGCACCTACGAAAAAGGCGGTTAATAAAATAAAAATCGCAACTAAAATTAAATTTATTATTATAATACTGTCCAATTAATTCCCCCGAAAATTGAGGGATTCACCTCCAAGACAAATAAATATCGTTTATTTACTGTTGAAACTTATACTGTTTTAAAATGACTTCTTTAATTTGAAGATTGTCCATATCCGAAATTGTCCAGCTATGGTCATCGAATTTAATTTCATCACCAATTTGGAGTTCTTCCCCATTTTTTACCGAGTCAATGCTCGTATGTTGAATCCATCCACCAATCGTATCGATTTCTTCACTGTCCTCAAATTCAAAGCCGAAACGATCTTCCAGTTCAACTAGTAATACGCGTCCGCTTATCGTATATTCATTTTCACCGGATTTACGGATTTCATCTACTTCATCTTCATCAAACTCATCACGGATTTCGCCTACTAGCTCTTCCAATACGTCTTCCATAGTCAGTACACCGGATGTGCCACCATATTCATCAATGACAACTGTCATATGTACTTTTGCCATTTGCATTTTCAATAAAGCATCCTGAATGCTTGTTACACCTAAAACAAACGGAACTTTTCTTACAAATTGATCCAACTGAACTTCTCGGTTAGAAACGATATGACTGAGAAGCTTATTGGCATTGACGACACCGATAATACGGTCTTTATCATTATTTTCAACGACAGGATAACGTGTGTAGTTATGTTCATCTAATATTTGAACGATTTCCTCCGCACTCATATCTTTATCGATTGTTATTAAATCTGTACGTGGTACCATAATATCCTTTGCATCACGCTCATCAAATGCAAACACATTTTCCAAATATTTCAGCTCTTGCTGATCAATTTGGCCGCCTTGAAAGCTTTGTGCCATTATAATTTTAAGCTCTTCTTCCGAGTATGCCTGATCTTCACTTGATGATTTGACACCAACTGCACGTAAAAGCAGGCGCGACGTTCCATTTAAAGCCTGTATAAATGGATACATCACTTTACCGAACCAATAAAGTGGTCCCGCAAGCATTAATGTCACTTTCTCCGAGAACTGAATTGCCAATGTTTTTGGCGCCATTTCACCGATTACTACATGCAGATAACTTACAATCGCCAATGCAATAACATAAGATGCAGCAGAAGCTACAATATCCGAAACATTTAACCAATTAAATATAGGATACATTAATTCCTTTACGTACGGCTTTGTAAAAGCACCTAAGCCGATTGCTGTAATAGTAATACCAAGCTGGCAAGCAGATAAATAATAATCAAGGTCACCTGCTACTTTTTTTGCTATGACTGCCTTTTTATTACCTTCTAAAATCAATTGATCAATACGCGACTTACGGATTTTCACGACAGCGAATTCTGCTGCAACGAAGAAAGCTGTTAAACCTAAAAAGATAATTAATAAAATGATGTTTAATATGGTGTTTACGTCCAATTACTTCCCTCTAGATGAGGGATTCACCTCCAAAATGAATTGCTATAATTTTTTATTCTTCTATTTTTATGTACCCAAATTGAGCAATAGCATGCTCAATATAAGAAAGAATATGATGAGTATGATTAAACTAGCAACCAAAACCATCACGTTATAGTTTAAGAAGATTATATATTCTTTTTTTTGTGATAGCAAATTATCTCCTCTAAAAAGGAAAGGAATTTTCAGCCTTTTTTTACAAAGCCGAAAATTCCTTTTTGTTTTCTATTCTACATCTACTGAAGATTTGATTATTTCACCATTAAACAACTGTACTTTTTTATAATCATTTTTTTCTACTTGTAAAACAAATGTGTGAGGAACTCCCTCTACATCGCACGACTCACCTTTAGCGTCGATTAGTTGAACAGATAAAAAGTCATTTTGATTATATACTCCATCGACGGAAGTCCCACAGCCATCTGAATAAGTAACGATAAATACAGCCATATATTTGTCCATATCAATTGAAAAATTTTCTACATTAAATCGTCCTTGAAGCGCTTCAAATTGTGACGGCGTATTGGCATATGCAATATAAGGAACTAGTGATTCATAAATTGGAGCAATTTTCTCTTCATAATGAACTAATTCGAATGGTACCGCCTGCTGTTCTGTAAATTTAGTATGTTGTTTCCCTTCTCCATCACTGCAGCCGGCTAGCAATAATAAAAATAGAGCGAGCAAATATTTTTTCATTTTCTAATTCCCTTCTTTAAAACCTATTCTTCGTGATTTTATTAAAATTCCTCGCATTAATCAAATTTTCAATGCCAATCTGTAAAATTATAACAATTATATAGGCAAATCCCTAGAAAGTAGTGCATTTTCTCACATAGATTAGCAATGAATACTATAAGAAGGAAGGTAAATTTTTGACTCAAAATCCATTTAACCCATTTGACGATAGCCCTAATCAACAACCATTCAGCCCATTTTTCCCGCCATCGTTTAACCCATCAAGTCCTTTTCCGATGAATCCTCCTCGCCCTGGAGGACCACCTCAGCCAGGTGGTAATAGTCAATTCCCGATTGGTCCGCCTCCACCACCAGGAGGGGGTAATACACCATTCCCAGGCGGCCCACCTCAACCAGGAGGAAACACACCATTCCCAGGTAGCCCGCCTCAACCAGGAGGAAACACGCCTATGCCTATGGGTCCACCTCCTGCTATTACACCACAAATGCAATTGACTGCAACTCAATCGCAGCAAGGTTCGAGCGGGATAAGACGCTGTATTTATCGGAATACGTTTATTTGGCAAAGAAATGGTAATAGCTTCTGGTTTTTCCCGACTTTCGTTACTTCTAATATAATTTTAGGATTCCGTTGGGGACGTTTCGGTTGGGTATACAGCACTGTAAATCGTAATTCTATCCTTACATTCCAGTGTTTTTAAAAAATTAAATAAAAGCTCTTATGATGCAGTGAAAGTCCTGCTTCATAAGAGCTTTTTTATTTTCATTTACTCTAGGGAATATATTTTATACTTTAAATTTCCCGATTTCATTTTGTAATTCAGCTGCACTATCTACTAAAGAAACAGCTATGCCACTTACTTCCTGCATCGTTGCCGATTGTTCTTCCATCGCTGCGGCAACGGAAATCATACTTTGTGAAGCACTACCTGCTCCACTTGCAATTTCATTTACAGAAGCTGTCACTTCCTCAGAACTTGCTGAAAGTTGCTCTGCTGTTGCCGAGATTTCTTCGATTTGTGTTGTCATTAAATCAACTGCTCCAACAATTTCATTGAATGATTCACCTGCGTGACCAATAATTTTCACCCCGTCATTTACTGAGTTAAGTGCGCTTGAAACAGCTTGCTCTACATTGAAAGTATCGCGCTGAATTTCCATTGTTAACCCAACAATGGAATTTGCCGATTGCTTCGAGCTTTCTGCAAGTTTACGAACTTCATCAGCAACCACTGCAAAGCCTTTCCCATGCTCTCCCGCACGTGCTGCCTCAATTGCTGCATTCAAGGATAATAGATTTGTCTGATCTGTAATGTCCGTAATAACCTTTGTCATATTTTCAATTTCAACCGTTTGTGCCGATAGTTTTTGTACAAGTTCGTTCACAGTAGAAGTAGAGTAATTGATTGTTGCCATCTGCTCTTGAGCACTTTCAATAATTTGAGCACCTTTTGTAGCAGTCGAACTTGCATCCAAAGATGAATTGTGAAGTACTTGAGAAGCTTCCGCGATGCGCTGAACACCGTGGGCAGTTTCTTCCATTGCACGAGCACTTTCATTTGAAGCAACTGCTGAATTTTGTGCCGCATCTGCAGTAACCTCAATTTGCTGTGTCACATCTTCTGTCGTTGCAGTAATTTCCTCCGCACTTGCTGAGAGCTCCTCAGCAGCAGCAGTTAACTGCTGTGAATTATTTTGAACAGATTGGATTAGGCTTTGCAGATTTAGCTTCATCTTATTAAAAATTGTGCCTAGCTGACCTATTTCATCTTTTGATTGAATTTTTATTGGAGGATGTGTTAAATCCCCTTCTGAAATATGTTCTGCTGCGTTCATTAAAGTCGCCAAAGGTTTTACGATAGATCTTTTTACAAATAAAACCATAAGGAAGCCAACTATAAGACTTATCACAACGGAAACCATTGCAATTATTTTTGAAGTTGTCATTGTTTGTTCGGTTTCGATCTTAATTTCATCCAACTGAGATTTCTGGAATGTAATCATATCATTCGCTACATTTAAAATCCCCACGTTCGCATTTTGCAAATCATTATTTACGATATTTGTACTCGCTTGTATATTGCCAGTCTTAAGCATAGCAAGCAATTTTTCGACACTTTCGTTAAATTGATTATTAAATACTGTGATTTCCTCTATGTAAGATTTCATTGTATTCGTTGTAGCTAAATCTTTGAGCTGGTTAATATTTTCATCTAAGCTACTTGCATATGTAAGCAAATTTTCCTGGTTCTTATTGGTGTTTTCCAATATAAGTGCTCTTCCATATAATCCTTGAAAAGCAAGGTTTGCCCGAATATCATCAACTAATCGAATTTGCTCTACACGATTATCTAACGCCTCTGTTTGTTTTTCATCAATCATGTTTAAGTTGATGAATACAACAACAGCGGTAATAATCATAATTGCAATAATTGAGTAAAAGGCTAAATTTAATTTAGTACCCAGTTTCATAAATAATCCCCCATATAATATATTTAATTCTTTCAAATCTTATCATACTAATGTCAAAATAGTTTCCTGAAATATTTACAAATTATTGTTGTTTTCTTAATCTTTCATACTTTGTATAAATCAGCTTTTCTTTTAGTAAATAAACCATTTAAAACAAGAAAAAAAGCAACGACAATTTAATGTCATTGCTTCTTTATTGTATATTTAATTAGTGCAAGATACTTTCATTAAAAGTTCAGTTCTTGCGGTTCTCCGTCATTCATTAATTTGATTGAAATCGGATCCAATTGGATTGTAACCATTTCACCTTCATCAGATGTGAAGATATCTTTGAAAAAGTTTGTAATTTTCAACTTAAGTGTATCATCTTTAATTTCACTTAGTTTAGCCGTGATCTCTACATATGGAGCATCCAGATCTTCTTTCGTATAGCCCAATAAAATATGCGTATATGGATTTTCATTTAAATCCATTACTTTTTGTGAATCCTCTGTTGTAGTAGCATATAGTACAAAGTCTTCATTCGTAAACGTCATATAGCGAACATAAGGTTGACGTCCGTTTAATGTTGCCATTGTCCCGATATTGTTGTTATTAATAATTGAAAGAATTTTATCTTTTAATGTATCCATTACTTGGCCCCCCCTTAGATTAAATGAACTTCTTCTTGATTTTTACCGTTTTTATTCATAATTCTCATTCGTGTAGGCGTTATTTGAATTAACACAAAATCTCCATCTGCATGTGAAGGGTATTTTTCAAGTAACTGTTGCTTTACCGCATCATTTAATGTTGTTGCAGCATTACCTTCAATTTCCAAAAAGGTTTCGAGAATCCCTTCACTTTCATATCCTAATAAAATATGTGTGCCACCATCCTCTGAAATTTCACGCGCTACTGTCGAGTTTTTTTCAGCTACCGTATAAAGTTTTGACTCTACATAGTGAAAAGTCATATAGCGCGAATTCGGTACACCGTTATTATTCGTTGCCATAACACCGATACTGTTTTCATTTAAAATTTGTAATGCAATGTCTTTATTGCTTTTCATGGTTTCACTCCTTCAGTATTATAATAATTTCATCAATTATAAGATGAGATGCACATACTAACGTAATTAAGGTTTTGCTGATTATTTAAACGCTGTCGTGCTATACAGTTATAATTCCCTTAATACATGTAAATAAACAAAATTACTTTATATGAAAAATAGTTGTAAAAGTATGGAAATCAATTAAAAAGATCTGCTGGAAGTCAATATAATAGAAAAAACGTAAAAGCAATTAAATTTGCTTTTACGTTTTTTACTGTTATAAATTTTTTACCATCCACAATTCATCATAGTAATTCCCATCCATTTTCAATGCACGTTTTTCTATCGCATACTGATTGAAGTCAAGAGATTTACAAAGTTCAAGCACCTGTATGTTTGTTTCTTCGATTGTCACATATAGTTGCTCAAGTCCTTCATTTTCTTTTAATAAACGTAACAGCTCTTCCACCATTGCCCTACCAATTCCCTTATTTCTCATATCAGGGGTAACATACATTTCCATTAAACGCCCTTTATGATTCAGGTTGGCATTTGTTTCGCGTTTAAATGTAACCATACCGATTAGTTGGTCACCTTCAAATGCCCCAAGCGTAAATTGATCTGTCTGCGGGCGAATATTATGTTCGGTTTCCTGCAGAGTATAGATTTGTTCCTGTGCGTACGATGAGCAAAATGATGTCGGGGAGTCGTTTAAAGCTTTTAATCTTAGCTCTTTGTATTTCGTTGCATCTTTATAACCTAGAATTCGTATATTCATCTTTTCACCTCGTATAATTACTTTCCCTTGTATATACCCCCGACGTAATTTTTTTACACTACTTCATCGCGGATTCAATTTCCATACGTAAGATTGACGGGTCATCTGCATAGATCCCAATATATTTCGCCTTTTTTTCAAAACCGCCGATTCCATGTATTATTTGCAATTCCTTTGTCTCAATGACAAATGCAGGTTGTTCATCTATATTTCCTAATACTTTAAAATGAAATATATTTTCATCTTGAACAGCTGCATGAAGTTGCACAATATTCGTCAGGTTAATTTTTGCTCGTTTCATTAATCCATTGGAAATATATAGTTTACCATCTTCAATTTGTACTGGATTTAGCGCTAATGCACGAAAATCAGCCAGTAAAAATAAAAGACCATAAATTGAGAGAATTGTATGTCCCCAAGCTAAAAATGGTACTCGATCATGAAAAAACCAGTGAAATGCGACTGCTTCAAATAAAGCCGCATGAAAAATCATAATTAAAAAAGCGATGTACATCGTATTTTTATATAGTGTAAATCCACTTGGCTTTTTTTTCTTCCAGCTACAAAACGCGTAATAAAACACAAGTATCTCCGAGCAAAGTATTTTTATAAGTAAGTTGTCTTTTACTTTCTCCGCTACAATTCGAGGAAATGCAAAAATAAGCTGCTCCCGCTCTAATTTGACTGCACGGATAATGCTCGGTAAGTATTTTATAAAAATAAAAAGAATAGTCAGCTCCAAAATAATCAATGCTACTTCAACTGCAATTGCTGACCACATAATATAACGAAAAGGCTCTATAAATGCTGTTGGAATAACAAGTCTTGCAAATATAATACCCATTGCAACAAAGGCTATAAAATTTTTAATAGACCATTTTCCTTTTTGCAATAGAAGAAGGGCTGGTGCAATGATCGCACAATCTATTAGAGAACCTAAAACCATCCCATTTATCTGTTCAATTGGAAGGGTATCAATGAATGAAAGCTGATATACGATTAAATTTCCTGTTAAAATAACAAGGGCAATGAGAAGCCACTTGTAATTATAGATTCTTTGTAAAACCATAGTTAGCACCCCTTTTTAATTTCCTAATATTACTAAATTTCTCTCACCTTCATTATAGGGGATTTGTTGCATTTTTTCAGTAATAAAAAAACGCAAAAGCTATTAGTAACTTTTACGTCAAATCTCTTTATTTTATTGCAGATTAACCCTTTACCAAAATTCCCTTCATTACTTCGCGATTACGTTTTTCGAACATTTCATTATGGGAGGAAACCTTTGCATATTGATCTGCAGTCGGTTCTAAACTGACTTTTATCGAATTAATCGCATTGACCGCATCCTGGAAAGCACCTGTTATTAAATACACTTTATTCTCATATTTAGAAATATCACCGACCGCATAAATTCCGTCAACGGATGTTAGTCCTTTACCATCTGTCACATAATAATAATCATAGTCAATATCCTTTTCTGGAGCCAAGCTAGTATCAAATGTAAAAGAATGGTCACGATCATAGCCGTGATTTACAAGGACGTCATCTACTACTATTTTAGAGAGCTCATTTGTTTTAACATTTTCCAAAACAACTTCTTCGATTTTCGTCTTGGCGTCATTTGCTACGAGTGTTTTAATTTGTGTGTTCGTAATAATCGGGACACCATTTTCCTGCAAATAACGAATTTGCGCTTCATGAGCTGACAACTTATCTCCTCGGTAAATGACCATCATCTGCTTTGCAATACCGATTAAATCCTTTGCCCAGTCTATTGCGGAATTGCCACCTCCTGAAATTAGGAGCGACTTATCTTTAAAGCTTTGAATGCCTCGAATCGTATAATGTAAATTCGACACCTCATATTTTTCTGCACCTTCAATATGCAATTTAATTGGACTGATGATGCCGCCACCAACTGCCACTATTACTTTCTTTGTATAATGCTTTTCCCCTGTATTCGTTTCAATAACAAATAGATTGTCCTTTTTTGTTATGAATTCGACTTTCGTATTAAGGCATACAGTTGGCTTGAACGTTAGTCCTTGTTCAATTAAGTTTTCAATTACTTTTTGAGCAGGTGTCGCAGGTAAGCCGCCAATATCCCAAATAATCTTTTCCGGATATACGTGCAGCTTTCCACCTAACGTCGGTTGAAATTCGATAATCTTCGTTTTTAATTCCCTTAACCCTGCATAGAACGCACTATATAATCCACTTGGACCTCCACCGATAATCGTTACATCATAAATATCGTTCATTCGAAACACTCCATTCTTTTCGTTTCTAAAAAAAGTTAGCTTAATTCATTTCGCCTTGGCTTAGTTGCTTCCGGATTCTGTAAAAAGTTAAACGAGCATTTCGGATTTCGTATGATGTCTCCCTATTGGTACAACGGATGGGGAATCCGAAACTGGATCTTGTGTCACGATACAATTCAAGTCGAAAATACGTTTTATTAATTCACTTGTAATAACTTTAGAAGGGGCTCCTTCAGAAATGAGCTTACCTTCATGCAATGCAAATATATGGTCTGCGTATCGTGCTGATAAGTTAATATCATGCAGGACCATTACAATCGTAGTGCCGCGCTTACGATTCAAATCTGTCAGCAAATCCAAAATTTCTACTTGATACGTAATATCTAAATACGTTGTCGGTTCATCTAAAAATAAAATATCAGTTTGCTGTGCAAGTGCCATGGCGATCCATACACGCTGTCTTTGCCCACCAGAAAGCTCATCAATATGACTATCGGCAAATTCGGTAATGTTCATTATTTCCATCGCTTCCGCCACTGCTTCGTAGTCTGCAGTTGACCAGCCCTTTAAGAAACTATGATGTGGAAATCGCCCTCGTCCTACTAAATCCGCTACCGTAATTCCTTCAGGTACGATCGGTGACTGTGGCAACAAACCTAAAACACGTGCAAGCTGCTTCGGAGGGATTTTGTTTATCGATTGCTCATCCAGCATAACTTGACCGTAAATCGGCTTTATTAATCGCGCCATCGTTTTTAAAAGTGTTGATTTCCCACAACCATTCGCACCGATAATTATGCTGACTTTGTTGCTTGGAATAGCTAGACTTATACCGTGTAAAATCGTTTTGTTGTCATAGCCGGCAACAAGATTATGCGTTTGGAATGAATGCATTGTTTTCATCATAAATCTCCCTTTCGATTAATACGGATTAATAAATAAATTAAGTACGGTGCACCGAGAATCCCTGTTATGACTCCAACCGGATAACGTGTTTCAAAAGCAAACTGACCAATAAGATCTGCTGCCAATACTAAAATGACCCCAATTAAACCTGCCGGAATGAGTGCTGAAAACCCAACACCTACAATTTTCTTTGCAATCGGACCTGCTAAAAAGGAAACAAATGCAATCGGACCAGTAGCAGCAGTCGCTAATGCAATCATGAGAACGGATGTAATAATAAGAATAAGTCTCGTTTTGTTCGTATTGATCCCTAAAGAAGTAGCTGCCTGTTCACCTAACTCAAGCATTTCCAAGCGCTTCGCAAAATACATTAAGATCGGTGTACAAATACATACTATTAAAATTAATGGATATAAATTAATCAATTTGGCACCATTTAAACTCCCGCTCAGCCATCTCATAGCTGCCGGAATATCATGTGTATTTCCGATTAACATTAAATAATTGATAAAGGCCGTAAGCATCGCCTGAATGCCGATACCGATCAGAATAAGTCTACCAATTGAAAAGGAAGAACCCTTTGCCAGCAGATAAATAAAAATAGCTGTTGCAAGCCCTCCTATTACAGCTGCAATAGATACAAACGTGGTGCTTGTACTCAGGACAATGATACAAAAAACAGCTGCAGCACTTGAACCTGTTGTAATCCCAATGACATTTGGGTTTGCCAGCGGGTTACGCAGCATCGTTTGGAAAATATAGCCCCCTACACCAAATGCAAACCCTGCAAATAAGCCTGCCACCATTCGCGGAAAACGAATCGTATTTACCGCAAAAGATGCTCCTTTCACTTGTTCGCCTAATAATACCTTTACGACATCCTGGACTGGATAAATGGTATTGCCTAGCATGAGCATTAAACCGCAAAGTACTAACGATATAATGGCCAGTATGGAAGTCATCATCATAAAGCGACGTTTTCTTTTTATTCTTGATGTTTTAATCATATTCATCGTTTCATTCATCATATTGCACGCATTTTCGCTTTCATCGTAATTAATATTAAAATTGGCGCCCCTATAAAGGCAGTCACAATTCCAACTTCGAGTTCACTCGGACTGCCAAGAAGCCTTCCAACCACATCGGATATTGTTAAAATAATTGCCCCTGACAATGCAGACATCGGAATAATATAACGTAAATCAGGACCAATCACGAGACGTACGATATGTGTAGCTAATAAGCCAATAAATCCAATTGGGCCTGCCAATGCTGTAGCAGCACCACATAATAATACGCCACCTAATGCCGCTACAATCCTTACAGTAACTGTACGTACACCGAGCCCTGTTGCAACGTCATCACCTAATGCCAAAGCATTGAGTGCAGGCGCTGTAAACAGTGCAATAAATATTCCTACCACTATAAATGGAATAAATAGTGTAATTGTATCCCAGTTGCCGGAACCGACACTTCCGACTTGCCAAAATCGAAACTGATCCATAACATTCGTCCGTGGAATCATAATTGCAACAACTAATGAGGACAAAATTGCGCTCGTTGCTGCTCCTGCCAATACAAGCTTTAATGGTGTTGCGCCACCTCTGCCCATTGAACCGATTCCAAATACAAAAATAGCGGTAATAAATGCTCCCGCTATTGCAAGCCAAATATATTGATTTGCTGAGCTAATGTTTAAAAAGGCAATACCACAAACGACAAAAAGGGCTGCCCCTGTATTTACCCCTAAAATACTCGGATCTGCAATCGGATTTCGTGTAACTGATTGCATAAGTGCACCAGAAACACCTAATGCAGCACCACATAATAAACAAAAAATGGTTCTGACAATACGCTGTCTTACTACATTAGCTTCATGTGACTGAACTTCCGAATGGAATAATCCATTCAGAAGATCTGTCCAACTAATCATCCGAGAACCAAATACTAATGACGCGAGTATGCATAGACCGAGTAAAACAATTAAAAGCAATAATACTTTTATAAAATTACGCGGCATCATATATTGTTTCTTTTCTATAACGGATGAACTTTTCATATTACTTTAACTTCTTTGCAACTTCCGAAATTAGTGATACATATTCATCAATTGTGTACTGAATTGATAATGGATTCGGATTTCCTGCTGCAGCAAGTGGAGTGTTGTCAGGAATAATTAACACCGTACCATTTTTAATTGCTGGAACTTTCCCTAAAATCGGATCTGCCTGAAGTGCTTTTAATGTGAAGGCATCGCCATATGCAATCAGAATTTCAGCATCATTTAAAGCATCCGCATTTTCTGCACTTAACTCAATGTAGAAGCTGCTTTCATCCTGAACTTGGGCTTTAATGCTTTCCGGAAATTCCATACCTAACTCTTCCAGTAATTCTCCACGTGGATCAGCTGGTGTATAAATATAGAACTTTGATAAATCTGTCGCGTTAAACATACCGAATGCCGCTTTTTTCCCTTTAATTTCAGGGAACTCGTTTGCTTTATCTTGAATTAATTTTTCTGTGTCCGTGATTAATTGCTTTCCTTCTTCTTCCATACCCATACCTTTTGCGTTGTATAGGATTTGGTCACGCCATGTAATAACCCAAGGAGTTGCCGGGTATGCAACGACTGGAGCAATCTCGCTTAACGTATCGTACTCTTCTTGTGTAAGTCCTGAGTACGCCGCTAAAATAACATCCGGATTTGAATCTGAAATTGCTTCAAAATCCAGGCCATCTGTATCTTGGTAAATGTTCGGGTTCTCTTCACCAAGCTCTTTTAACTTTTCTGCTGTCCATGGAAGCATACCGCTTTCATCTTGAACCCCGTAGTTTGCTGCTGAGAAACCTACTGGTACTACACCTAGAGCAAGTGCCACATCATGGTTTGCCCATGCAACCGTTGCTACACGCTCCGGCTTTTCTTCAATCACTGTTTCGCCTAGTGCATGTTTAATCACAATCGGATACTCAGTTGCGGAATTTTCTGAATTTGTAGTTTGAGAATTTGTTTCTTCTGTTTTATTTTCTTCTGTGTCCGTTTCTTTATCTGCACAACCTGCAACTACTAGTAACCCGATAGCTACAAGTAGCATTGTCAAAAAAGAATTAAACTTTTTTGTAATCATTTCATAACGCCCCTTAATTTTCAATTGATAACAATTATCATTATCGATAAGGAAAATAATACATGTAAATGATAATCATTGTCAACAGAAATTAATACTTAAAGTCTATTTCCTGCTTAATAATTATATATAAATAATAAAAACGATTTCGCTTACAGTAGCAAAATCGTTTTTATTTCCCTGCGGACACGGTATAAAGTTGGTCTTTCGTTTGCTCAGATAATAGAATGTGCAGTTGTTCTAAGTAATCGATTATAATTGGAATATAGTAACGAACAGCCTTATTCATAAATTTATCTTTCCGGTATATAATAGCTGCTTCCCGCTTTAATCCTTCATTAGTAATCGGACGTGCCATTAATTTTTCGTTGTCTTGCATTTGAAAGAGTGACTTTGCAATGATTGTACCGCCCATCCCCCTACTTACAAAATTAAAAATCGTATTAATACTGGAAGTCTCAAAAACAGTATTTAATGAGATATGCTCTTGTTTTATAATGCCATCCAAAATTTTTCGACACAGATGCAAATTTGAGAATAATATTAATGGTACATCCATTAATTGTGAGAGGCTCAGCTCCTCTTCGGCCATTAAAGGATGTTCGCGATCTGCAACGAACAAAAATTCTTCAATGTACAATGGAATTTCGATAAATTGGTCTTCTGCTGAAGGGAGATAGTTTTGAGAAAATGAAAAAGCGAAGTCAATTTGATTGTCCCTTAGCAGTGAATATAAATCGTCCGAACTAAGTACAGATAATTTTATTTGAGGATATTCAAATGAGTATTGAATTAAGCTTTCCGATACAATATTCGTTAGTTCTCCAGGTAACGCCCCAATCTTTAATGTCCCGCGCTCTAGCAATTCCAGTTCATTAATCTGAAGCTTTGCATTATCAATTGAATTAAAAATGAATGCGCTTTGGTTAAATAATATTTCTCCTGCCTCCGTAAGAGATATCTTCTTTCCAATACGGTCAAACAACAAAGCCCCCACTTCATTTTCCAAAACTTTTATTTGATGGCTTAACGTTGGCTGTGAAATATGAAGCTTCTCTGCCGCCCTCGTAAAATGAAGTTCTTTACAAAGCATCATAAAATATTCTAATTGCCTAAACTCCATCTCGACCCCTCATTTTCAGTTTATTTCGTCTATTAATATTGTACTTGTTTTTAAGGGGGTTTTAAACTTTCTTTTAGACAAAATCACAATAAAATGACTATATTTTCTCTGTCTTCTAAAGAATCTCCTCAATCATTTTTGTATACTTTGCTCTAAGTGAATCCAACCAATTATAATCAAATGTTTGAGCGTTTAATTGTTCGATTATCGTAGAGTAGGATACCATTGCTTTTTTATGCTGTGCAGGAGAAAGAACATCATTTTGATGGGCGAAATGATATTCGTCCATATCTAATACCGTATAGGTCCCATCACGTTCTAGAGAAATATCTAAAAATAAATCATGTACACAAAATATATTGGGCTGTATTTCTTCAATATCTACTATATCTACCAGCCACCAATTATATTTTTTCTTAAAGTTAAATGAAAATTGCAATCCTTGTTTTATACAATAAATAATAATAAAATTTTCATTACTTTCTAAAGGTGGTATTTCAATTAATGTGTTTTCATCGTGCTGGATAAATCGATTGGTATAGTCATTTAGACATCGCTCTAATTTAACTTGCAGCGCTTGCTTTTTTAACCACTCTGGATTCTTTTTAATTGTTGCTGTATAGGAAAGTCCGCCATGTTCCCTGCCTATATGGTTCCAAAATATTTTGATTCCCACAAAAACACCTCCCCCTGTATTATCCGGTTCTCGTATGTAAATCATAAAGCAACGCTGAATCAATTACACAAGTTTCACACGAATATATAGTTGCTTACCGATTAGTGCCAAATCTGATTGTGCTATCTCATCAATCTCTAGCGTAGACTCATTCAATAGTTGGTAATCTTCAGCATGCCCTGCCCAAAAGCGGATTAAATCGACGTTTTGATCTGGCGTGATATGCTCTTTTATATATTTTTGCAGAGACTCTAGAAATAAATCATTCCATCTACCTTCAACGGAATAAATAAAAGCTTTATCACTATAATCTTCTAAATCATATGGTGGGTTCAACCATTTAGATATACGTAGCTTCTCCATTGCCTTTTCATCCGGTGTATTTAAAATTTCCACATCATCATCGAATGAATGCCATGGTTGTTCCGGGAACCCTTCGCTTAACGGATACATCTTTTTCATTTCCCGCACTGTCGTTAAGCGAAATCCTCTAAAATCAACCTCATGTAGTTTCTCGTCTGATACTAACGCTGTATGTTGTGTCATCTTTTACTTCCTCTCTTATCTAAAAAGGCCTCACCGACTGGAATAGTTTTGTTTTCCCATTGTCCATCATCATTTTCCCAGCTAACCTCTAACATAAATTCATTAAAAATTGCCTGTAATTGCTCATCTGTAAAATCCTTTACGTAAAAAACTAAGCGGTCTGTATTACGTTCAAAACTTCCATTTCTATAATTGGATGTTCTCCCATCACCATTCATAAATTTGAGCCCGTCCTCATATTTAACTTGCTCCATTAAATTACCGAAACCATTTTTATACTGAACGGTTAGATTATCAAAATTTTTGCCATTCCGTACGTGATAATCAAATACAATCGTTGCATAATTTTGTTTTATTTCTTCTTCTGTAAAATTACTCGTTTTTGCTCTTAACAACTGGAACTCCTCATCATTTACATCCTGTAATTCAAATAGCAATTCATCATCCAATGTCAGCTCTTTTTTGGAGCACCCAACGATGAGCATCACAAACAATAGCGCTAACAATATTTTTTTCATAAGTCACCTCTAACTTTCTATAGTAATCATCGAGCTCAGCAAATTTTGACCGCACTCGATACAAGTGCGGTCAATTTATTAGAACTTTTTTATTTTAGTAAATTCTTTTACACCCTTATTTCTTCCTATAACGTACCCAAATCATAAGCGGAATAAATAATATTGCCATGTACGCACCGATAAAGCTGAGGAATGCATAGCTTGAGTTGGCCACGATTATACCTGAAAGTAGGCCACCTGCAGAGCCGGCAAGTGCAACTGAAACATCTACTGAGCCTTGGATTTTTGCACGATTTTGAACCGTTGTAGCGTCAATAATCATAGCTGTTCCACTAATGAGTCCGAAGTTCCAGCCAAGACCAAGTAAAATGAGTGCAAGTGCTACCGACCACATCCTATCCCCTGGCGAATACGCTGCTATAAAGCCGGCAAACGATAATGTGACACCCGAGGCAACAACCATCCATGACCGCCCCACTTTATCTACCAAAATCCCTGTTAAAAGAGAAGGTAAATACATCGCGGCCACATGCATACTAATCACCAGTCCAATAAGTGACAGTCCACTTCCTGCCCGCTCCATATGAATCGGTGTCATCGTCATAATTGCAACCATCACAACATGCGACATCACAAGGACAATCGCACCGACTCCAACTCCTAAACGATCAACTGTAGATTGTTGATTTGTCCCACCAGTAGATACGTGTTCTTCGTTTTGTCTTTCTGCAATAGCAACTGCCACAAGCAAAGGGTCCGGTTTTAATAAGAAGAAAAAGGTCAAACCAGCCATTAAATAGGCAAAAGCAGCAAGTATAAAAGGTCCGTTCAATGTCGGTAACCCAATTGCTTCTGCTAGATGACCGGTTGGCGTGACTAAATTGGGACCTGCAACTGCGCCAACTGTTGTTGCAACCATTGCCATACTAATAGCTGTAGCACGCTGTGTTGGCTTAGCCAAATCTGTTCCAGCATATCGTGCCTGCAAGTTTGTTGAAGTACCTGCTCCATAAATGAATAATGCTAAAAACAGTAGCAGGATATTTTCCATCGTGGTAGCGGCTATAACACCAAGTGCTCCAACTCCCCCTGTAATAAATCCGAATGACAGCCCATATCTTCGCCCAAAACGCTGTGAAAAACGGCCGACTAAAAATGCGGATAATGCAGAGCCAAGTGTGAATAATGCAGTCGGCAAACCTGTAAAGCTCTCGGAACCAAGCATTTGCCGAGCGATTAACGCCCCGACCGTAATTCCGGCGGCCAGTCCTGCTCCGCCAAACGTTTGCGACAAAATTACGACCCATAACGTTCTTTTATAAAGCTTTTGTTGTTCTTCCTCTGATTGAACATAGCGCTCTATTGAGGGATTTTGTGTTTTTTTCATAGACTATTCCTATTCTTTCATTTTTCTTTAGAATATTACTGTGTTCAGGTAAATAGAAATAAAACAGCGGTATTCCGGAATTCAAGAAACACCACTGTTTATATTATTATTTTTTTATAACAACCTTTTTTCTAATAGACTCTTCTTACTTCTATTTTAGTAATACCTTTAATATTTAGCAACTTTTCCCTATTTAAGTCTACACTATAAACGGCGTTCCTTATCGCCTACACGTAAAATACTCTTTTTTACATTAAAGGTTTTTACTTCTTAAAAATCGGGTAAGGTTTTCGGATAGGTCTGCACTAGATAATTTGATTGAAAATTAATTTTTTCTCTTCGATAGTGCATCATTAATTAGTAGTTGAATAGAAATAAGGTATTGGTTCTACAAAATTTTTAGGGGGTTTTTAGCGTGGTACTTCGTTTAATTAATACAACAGGCAGTGACACATTTCATTGGCAAATATGGAACGAGAAGAAACAGCTACATATAATATCCGGCAAATTAGGGGTTCCTGGCACAAAAGAAACGGTTTCGTTAGGATTTTTTGAAAGCTCTAAAGGAACGATGAAGAAATTGGCAAAAGAAAAGATAAATCAAGGTTATGAATATGTAAAAGAAGAGTCCTATACAAAAATGGTTGTTCAATACCGTTATGAGGATGAGTCACAATTTGAAGCAGCAGAGAAAAAAACTTTATGGGTAGAAGACTTACTGGACGAAGTTTTATATTTGACTGGAAATGGAAAGCTTTATGGCTCAGAAGTTGGAGATGGTGCTGGGACTACTTTTTGTCTTGTTATAGATTTGGATCTGGCATTAAATACTGTATTGGAAGAATTATCGAAAAACCAAGTAATTGAAGGGGCGGAAATCGCCTATGAAAACAAAGAAGGCAATTATATTGGTATATATCCAGAAGGTATAAAGTTTGAACTTGTATAATTAAGCCTATGTAACTTGGGGCATTCATACCTCAAATATGAATGCCCCCGTGTACATATTCTTTTCTATTTCTCTTCTTGAATTGCTTCGATCAATGTCGCGAATAGCTTTGCATCATCTGCATCTTCATCCGTTACTTCATTTAAAATTTCCGAATCATCTGCATCAATAACAAACAGACTTATGCCATCTTTTAAAAATTCTTCTGCTTCTACTTCACCTTCGTAATACTTATAAGTAGCAATAACGATATTCGAGCCCTCTTCTTCATCAAAGAAGAAATAAAGCTTTTCCGTATTGCCATATACTTCCTCTAAAACTGTTTCAAGCTCGGCAGTACCTTTGCTCCACTTCACTTCATTATTTACGGTCGCAGCTATTAGCGATTCCAATAGTTCATCTACTGTATTTGTCATATAATCCTCCAACTCCGCTATGTTCGCGGTTAGTATGTCTACTGTAACATATTTTATTTATAAAAGATTATTTATAACATTGTCATAAGCATACCACCTATTATCCCTGTCACAACAACGACCATAGGAGATAACTTCCAGAATGCAAGCATACTGAATAAAATGGCTGCAAAAGCAAAGTCTGTTGGTGTAAAAATAGTGCTTGTCCATATAGGTGTATAAAATGCTGAAATTAATATACCTACAACCGCTGCATTTACTCCCATAAGGGCACCTTTTACTTTTGAATTACGTCGTAAGCTATCCCAAAAAGGCAATGTTCCAAATACTAATAAAAAGGCCGGTAAAAATATGGCCACAGTTGCCAGTAACCCACCTAACCAACCATTCATCACGGCACCTATGTATGCTGCAAATGTAAATAATGGACCTGGTACAGCCTGTGTAGCCCCATAACCTGCTAGAAATGCCTCTTCACTCAACAAGCCAGTCGGTACAAATTCTCTTTCAAGTAACGGTAAAACGACGTGACCTCCTCCAAACACGAGTGCACCTGAACGATAAAAGCTGTCGAATAGGGCTATCCATTGAATGGAAGTCAGTTCTCTTAAAATAGGAAGGAGGAAAAGTAAGCCGAAAAATAATACTAAACAGCCTATTGCAAAGCGCCTGCTTAATGGAAAGGGCGACATTCCTTCCACGTCAGCTTTCTCTCTTTTGTATAGTAGAAATCCAATGAACGCACCTAAAAGTATTACTCCTACTTGCGAATAGGCGGTTTGCCATATTAATGTGACTATTACAGCAAAGAGGGCTATCGTTTTTCTTTGTCTATCCGGTGTTAAATTTTGTGCCATTCCTAATATTGCGTGTGCTACCACTGCCACTGCTACGATCTTCAATCCATAAATCCAACCTGCCTGACTCACATCCAAACCTTGAACGACTAATGCAAATATAATAAGTGCTACTACAGATGGTAATGTAAAACCTATAAATGATACAATGCCTCCTCTTGCTCCAGCACGTACCACACCAATCCCTATCCCTACCTGACTACTAGCAGGGCCAGGTAAAAATTGACACAATGCCACTAAGTCTGCATAACTTTTGTCGTCCATCCACTTTCTTTTCCGGACATACTCTTCATGAAAGTAGCCTAAATGCGCAATTGGCCCTCCAAATGAGGTAAAGCCCAATTTAGTCGATACGAAAAAAATCTCTATTAACGTTTTAAATAACCCTTTTTTATTCGGATCTAGTGACTCCATTTTATCTCCTTCCATTACCCTTTGAATATCATAATCGTAGCAAACATCCCTCTTTTCAAGTAATAAATTTACGAAACTTTACAAAACTTAAATAAAAAGAAAAACCCACTATTCTCTTTACAGATAAATAGTGGGTATTCCATGCGAGCTCAATATTTATAGGTTGGTAGCCAAATATTAAGAGTTACATTTCTTATATTCGTTTGTAAGTTATTCCGTTCGTTCCAAAAATCGATTGGCCCAAATATTATATTTTTGTTTGGCATCATTCTTTGAAAGAATACCTTCATATAAAGTAGTACCCTTTTCAATATCGAAAATTTGGAGTACGAAATCTTTTTCCATTTCGTTTAATACGTAGAATTTACCGTTGTAGCCATACGTATTATTCATTTCCTTATTCACGAATTTTTCAGGGTGTGGAACTGTTATCGGTTCAAGCCATCTTTGTTGTCCGATATTATAACGGTAAATCCAAGTGTCAGTATCCGTCATACGAGCTACAACGAAATAGTTATTATCTACCGTACCACTTTGCATATCGATTTCTAAACCGTCCGGTAATTCGAGTGGCGTTATTTCATTTGTTTCCATATTTACTACTTTAAACTGACGTGAAATGATATTACGTACTTCATGCTCAGCATTATATAATGTCGTTGAATAGATAAGATATTTTTCATAACCTAGATTATGATACTGATTATAAATTTCAAGATTAGTATACATCGCTTCATCATTTGTAACAGTCTCAATGGAAGTCTCGCTTACTAACTGTTGTTTATCTAAATCAATGATAACAATGTAAAATTCTTCATCACCATTGTTAAGGTAATGTCTGACTAACAACTTCACCTCATTATTTACAACAGTTATATTATGAACCGTAAGCCAGTTAACTTTCTTATTTAATTTGGATTGTATGTCAAATGTAATCCGATCGTTTTTTACTTTATCCAATAAATCGAATCGGTAGCTGTAGGAGTCGCCTTCATTTAATTTCCAGGTTTCATTTGGCTCTTCTACGTAAACAAGCTTCGTTTCATCCTCAAAGTAATTAGTGGCACTAAATCCTTTTCCACGCATAAAGTTTTTATTCTGCTCGATTAAATCGCGGAATAAAAGTGGTGCTTCTTGATATTTGAAATCGTCTACTAATGTTGTTTTATCTTTTCCAATAATAACCGAATTATATGTCATTCCCTCATCTATATTTCCTTCTATTAATAGTGAGTCTACATATTTGTCGTCCCCAGAAATTTTATCAAATGTAATATGATAATTTTTAGCATTGGCGACTTGGATATAATGGATACTTACCGTGACTACAATAACTCCGACAATTAAAAGAAGCTGCCAGTATTTTTTCATCTGCTTCCCCTCCCCTACACATTAATCTTTCGTTTTAATAAATAGTCTGCTAAATAAAGAGCCACCCCAAGTGTTAAAATACTCGTTACAGCAGTCATTCCAATAATTTCGTTCAAGTATAAATAACCTGTAATATCCTGGATAATTACTGGGATTGCCATAACAATGATTGAAATGACCAGATAAATGACTCCTAGGAAAATACCTTTCAAATGGTAGCTTCGTTCAAATAAAATCGCTGTAAACACGACAGCTACTACTGTTGCTCCAAGTCCATAAAGAAGGGCAAACAGTAAAGGAGTCTTTGGATATAAGAACGATAATATATCGAATGAATAAATATAAGCTTTACTTGAATCAGCACGCAGCTGATCTGGTATAATGCCATGAATAATCAGTTGCACCACTTCTAATAAAGCAATTTGTATTCCTACTAAACAAAGTACGAACAGCAAAATCGTAGTCAGCTTGGCAAAATAAATGTTTCTTCGTGCAGTTGGCAGCATTAATAATCGATAAATAAATGACGACTTTCCAAGCCAATCACGATACCAAATGAAAAATACGTATATGATTAAAATTGATGCTGCGAACATAATTGAAAGTATAAAATACCCCGAAAATAAAAATTCTTGGAGATTATACGCCCCATACTCATGTACGTATTGACTTTCACCTAGTAGCTTCTGCGCCATCGTTGTTTCTACTCTGCTCATATAACTAAACGATGTCAGAAATGCCCCTATAACTTGAGCAACAATTACCATAACTATGAGTGTTAGAAAGAGTTTACTAAATCGCTTTATCTCAAAATTGACGAGCTTTAAATATTCGTTCATCCTACATACACCTCCCGCATCACATCTACTACGGATTTACCTTCTATTTCACGGATCTCTTCTACATTCATTTCTCTTAGTACTCTACCATCGCCGATAAGCACAGCTTTATCTATTAAGTGCTCAATATCATTGATTTCATGTGTCGTAATAATAACACCGCGATTTTCAATTAAGTGACTAGTAAAGACATTCGCAATTTGCTCACGTGAGAAGATATCGATACCGGAAAAAGGCTCATCCATTAATATGTAGTCCACATCTAATGCTAAGCCAAGCAGTAGATTGACCTTTGCCGCATTCCCCTTTGATAAGCCTGAAAGTTTATCTTGAAGGTCTAGTTTGAAAAAAGTAAGTAGTTCTGTTGCACGCTGTTCATTCCATGTTTTATAAAAGTCCGCCATAAACTCAAAGCTTTCTGCAATCGTATAGTTCGGCAGCATTGTAAGTCGATCCGGAATGTACGTAATATTTTCGTACGCATCCTTATTAATCTTTTTACCATCGATTAATATTTCACCGCGGTCTATTGGTGTAAGCGCCATAATCGATTTCATGATTGTTGTTTTCCCCGCACCATTTATACCGATTAAACACGTAATTTCCCCTTTTTCAGCTGTGAAGCTCATATCCTTCAATACTTGCTTTTTCTTGTATTTTTTGTAGACATTTTTTACTTCAATCACGCTGTTCACTCTCCTCATACTTTTTCTGCACGAGCTCCATAATTTCCGGAAGTGGTGCATTAATTGATTTAATAGAGCTTATAAAGACTTGCACTGCTTCGCTAATTAATTCTTCACGTACACTTTTTAAAACGGCTTCATCCTTTGTAATACAACTTGGCATATTTCCCTCTGTATAAATCAATTTTTGCTCCTCCATTTCCTTATAGGCACGTTGCACCGTATTTGGATTAATCTTGAGCTGATTGGCCAGCTCTCGCCGTGATGGAATCACATGTCCAGGCGCAAAGAAACCTTTTGCAATTTGTTCCTTAAAATGGCGAATCACTTGCACATAGACAGGATCACGATTATTAAATTTTAAATCCATTGTTGTCAGCTCCCTTCGTGTATTAATGACCTAGTACACTATATCTAAAAAATGCGTTCTCACCTGTACTAACCCTTTAATACAGTATGCACAAAAAAATGTATTAAGCACTTCATACACTCCTTAATGTGTATTATGCGGTTAATACATTTCATTTGTCAATATTATTTTAATTTTTTTGGAATTAAAGAGGTTTATCACCATAACATGGGGGTGCTTTTTATTGATTGGTGGGCTATTGCAAGACAACGCTAAAACCACATGATACGTGTTTTTATCACTGTCTTTTCTGCCATTTGTAAGGCCCACCAATCCCTAAATTTTGCCCTCGTTATAAAGTGAAGTAAAAAACACCCAATCAAGCCGCTTGCGCTATCGCGAGACGGCGGAGAGTGAAATTGCTATGTTTTACCCCTTCATTTTTTTGCAGAAATCCACTTTATACCAAAGCAGAGTGACGCGCAGCAAAGGGTAAGCCACCATTATACTTCCCCACTTATGGTAATGAGCCATTAAAGATATTAAAGATAGTTTTCTACTGCCGTTTTAGGGTAGTCTGCTTCAATCCATTGATGATCTTTTTTGATTTTTTCATCAGTAATTAAGAAATAGTTATAATGAACTTTATCCCCTTGATCAGGCACCGGGTCATTCCATGTAACATCCAAGTGGTACCACTGTCCATCCACTTTTACTAGATTCCAGGCATGAGGACCGCCTGCATCACCGATAACGTACTTCGCTTCAATACCAAGTTCTTCAAACATTAATAATGCAGCTAGTGCGTATCCTTCACATACGCCTTCCCCATTGACTAAAACAGAGTACGGAGTATGCGCATTGGCTTTACTGTTTAGATTATATTTTGTATGCACGACTAAGTAGTCATTTACAAACTTCACTTTTTCCGCTTCTGATGCATCGTCAGGAATAGTTTGAACAATTTGCTCGATCATACCTAATACAATCGCATTTTCTTCAGCTGTTAAATCATAATTTATAGTAGCCTGCCATTCAATTTGATTGCCAAAGGACCTTGCACGTGTTGAAAAATCTCCCATTACTGCCCATAAATAAGGCTCGTTTACCTGTAGCCACTTATACACTTCATCAACCGTGTTCTCAAAATCCGATGCATCCCCTTCATAATGCAGGGTAAACTGATTTTCGAATTTGGACATATGATGTGCAATCGCTTGCCCTAACTCTTCCACACTCGTAATCGCTTGAGGATAATCTTTTACATCATATACAGGAATGACCTCATCATTTGCCAATGGCTGAAAGTTAAAGCTCTGCAGTTTATTTTCGGCATTAAATAAACTGGAAACGATTGAATCAATTTTGTCTTCCAAATCGACATTCAATTTTAATTGGACGTCTTTATTAATCGTTGGCAATGTTAACGAGGATGCTTTCACCTCATCTACGACCATCACACCAAAAAAGGCTGTTGCCATTAGGAAAATGAATGTGAGCATTCCTTTAGAAAATGTTAAGAAACTCGCGAATAGCTTTGTCAGAGGATTTCTAACCATTCGATTCAGTTCGCTCGTTGCCCTTTGCTCGAACTTCCTTCTATTTTTTGGAGTAAATAAACGACTCGGTCTATGCGTAACAATGTTATAAACGCGTTTATAAACTTCGGACAGCTGCTGCTTATCACCTTTAGCCAGCCGAATCTCTGTCTTATTTTGAAGGAGACCTTTTTTTATTTTACTGCGCAAGTACAGTTGTGAAGTAAATGAACGGAACGTCTTTATAAAAATTGTTAAGAGAACAAGAAATATGCATGAAAAAATAATTAAATTACTCATAAAACCCCCTATGAAATCTATACTCATTTTAATACTACCAAATAACTTTTTTGATTAATAATTATATGTTCTAAATTATTTTTAATAGTACATAACTAATATTTCCTTTTTACAGCCCCTAATATACAGTTCGCTACTAATATATATTTTTTGGTCACTAGGTGTTCCGTTGGGGTTAATGATTGCAACCCATTTTCTTTCAAAATTCGATAATATGTGTGTAATCCCTTTGCATAGGATATACAATTAGCAACAATTTCCTGAATTTTTGTTAATGGCTGGTGAGTGGTGTCGAAGGAATGTAAATTTACCGCCAGAATGTTAGGCAAACTTTTTTTAGAAAGGATTGGAAAATTGAACGATTTTTTAAATTTCAACCGTATGATTGCAGGAGATATTATTAAGTATGTTTTTTGGGCGTTGGCTGGATTAACAATTATCGGCGGTTTACTATCTGCATTATTTTCCCTTTTCAGCGGAGATATTATTGCGTTTTTAATGTGCCTTGTATTCACTGTATTGGGGCCAGTTATAATTCGGATTTACTGTGAGTTAATGATTGTATTATTTAAGATTCACGAAAACATAGTTGAGATAAAAAATAAGTAACTTTTACGTGGATAAGGAAAAGACCTTTATTAAAAAACGAATACTATAAAATTGATTGAAATGGAGGGCGACTCCAGCGGGAGAAGCACGACGCCTGAGACTACAGGCTCAGGCCGTGCCCGCGGAAAGCGTCCCGTAATGGAAATCAATTTTTTAACCAGCAGAAAATGTTATTTCCTTCAAGGAGAATGATAGCATTTTATGGGTTTGTCCTAGTCCCTAATATCAATTCGATTTCTGTTGAAAGCAGTCTTCACACATGAAACTTCCTTCGTTGTTTAAATAAGCTTTTATTTCTGTCATCCCTTTTCGCTTTGGGTAGCGCATTTTAATATAAACAACCTCATCACCTTTAATTTCTTTACCGCATATAGTACACTTAGGCTTTTCTCCAAACACCGTATATCCCTCCCTTTAAATTTGTTCATCTACTTTGTTACGAATAAGGTACATAAAAGTTTCTATAAAATTGTACTACGTTCTTAATTTCTAATTCATACAAAAGGTTGAATCTTTCAGAAACGATTTACATACGCTGAATAAAAGTGTAATATTACACTAATTGAGTATTTCTAATTTATTAAGAGAGGTGAGATGTTTGGAAAAAGAATCTGAAATGTTAGAACGGATTGGTGCACTTGAACAGGAGTTACGTACATTAAAAGCTGAGGTCCAGCATTTAAAAGAGCATGCGAAGTTCGAGAAAGTCGTACCTGCACAAAATAATGTGACAACATCCGTTCCTGCTGTAAAGGCCCAACCAAAAGATACACTTGTCATTAAGCAACCTGTACCACCTAAAGAAACAACGCCTAACGAGACAAAGCCTAAAAAGGAACAACGCTCTCTCGAGGAAACATTTACCCGTGCACTGCCTAGAATTTTCATGGTTATTTTAGTGCTCGGAGTCCTTTGGGGCTTAAAGCTAGTTAGTGATTATGGCTTTTTATCAGACAGTGTAAAAATAATTGCTGGCTTTATGCTATCTGTCGGTCTTGCTGTATGTGCATATTGGATGGAGAAAAAGCAAAAAGGATCACGGGTTGTAGCCTTATCTCTATACGGTGGTGCATTCATCGTCGGGATTTTAGTTACGGCTGCAGGAGCAATCATATATGATGTACTAAGTCTTTATGTTGCACTCGTCCTTGCACTTATTTACATTAGTTACGGCGTATTCATTAGTTATTTAAAAGGCAATGAAGCATTAACGGCGCTCGTTGTATTTACATCGCTGCTGCTTCCTTATTTACTTGAATATATGGAATTTAGTGCGCAAATCATTGGTATATTCATAGTATTGCTGTTTGCTACTGTACAGATTGTTATTTGGAAACATAAACAACGTAAAGCCCTTTACATCGGTATGGCTTTTTCAATATTGGCATTGGCAATAGTATCGACATTCCATAATGAACAGATTTTGTTCTTTGCACTTGCAATTCTTACGTTATACTGTGTCTTTTTAGTAAGTTATTTACGTTTGTATTCGAGCAAAAGCAAACGCAATGCGAGTATGCTCTTTACCTTTACCATTATTGTCCTATCACTAATTAATGGATTGCTAATTAATAAAGATATGGAGCTTTTAATTGTACTAATTTTAATGCTGGGAGCTTTAACTGGTTCATTATACATTGCATTTAAACGTGCAGATAAACTGTTAATTGATATGTTTGGTACACTATCTCTCCTAACGATTTTAAACATTATTGCGCAACTGAATATTTCACAGGAAGTTACGTTCCTTTTATTCGTACTTGTTTCATTTGCAGGATTAATACTCGCTGTGAAGCATGACATTATCTTTATGAAATGGGTTAAGGGTATTACGTTTTCTATACTCGCTATTTATGTTTTTACTTTTTATTCTGTTCAGCCGTTTTTCTCGATGGAGCATGTAACAATGGTGCTCGTCATCGCTATGCTAGCAGGTTTATATGCAATGCTGCTTCAATCTAACCGTGAGCCAGTAGAAAATAAAGAATGGATTATAGGTTTGCGCGATCTATTCCCACCGCTACTCTATGCTGCGGGGCTATTATACATTTGGAAATTAGACTGGGCGTATATGCCGATGCAATTCACTAATTTTTTATGGTTTAGCGTAGTTGCGCTTGGCTTTGCAGGAATTGTTGTAGTGAAACGTACTTTTATCGGAAGATTACTTCCATTCCTTGCCGGTGGAATTTACGGATTTGTGTGGCTCATATTACTAGTGAATACATGGGTTGATGAACGAGCTATTCTAGTCGCGATACTTGTTCGTATTTTATATATTGCTGTTTTATGGGCAATTGTAGCAGATTTATGGAAGCGCGGCATCATTTATAAAAACTATGAAGTTTTTATAGCCCGCTATACAGAACAATTGACGATTGCTAGTATGATCATTTCAATTATATGGCTGTTTAATATGACGCATTTCTTGAACTATCATGATCTCATCAATTGGAACTCAGCTGTTATTTTAAATACGGTTTCAATTTTCGTTATCGCCAGCTTGTCGCTCTTTTTAGCAGCAAAACGAAGTTACCGAAACTTGAAGCTTGTAGGAATTGGCTTGTTGTTTTTCGGAATTATTAAAATGATTTTCTTTGATTTATCTGAGCTTGACATCTTAATTCGCTCCATTTCATTCATTGCCATTGGAGCAATCGGGCTCTTTATTTCAAATAAACTGTTAGGAAAAGATAAAGAAGGATAAGATTAATGGAGGTGGCCTTAGCGATTTTGTTAAGGCTGCTTTTCTTACATGAGGTGATAAAATGGATAGACAATTTATTATGCAAATTACTTCGGAAAGTTTAAAACTTATCCGAACAGAAAATAATTTTACACAAGATAAGATGGCTGAAATTTTAGGGATTTCCAAAAAGACGCTCGTTCAAATTGAAAAAGACCGTATGCTTGCGAATTGGACAACTACGATTGCTATTTGTGCCCTGTTTCGCCACAGCTCTACACTACAAAATAAAATCGGCGGTGACCCGATGGAAGTAATCGAGCTTACGGCACATGATGTTATTATTACTCCGAAAGAAAAAACGATGGGTGGCTACATTTGGTGGAAAAATATTGATGAATTTAAAAATCATCGTCTTCAGCAAAATTATTTGAGCGCTCATTATCGAATTTTAGATGATGAAAACTATCGTGTATTAAGTACGTTTGATGAGAACGCTGCAATGGAAAAATGGAATGAAATGAAAAAAATCCTTTAAAGTATTTTTCCCGAAAGCCAAGGTCGACTATTTTCCCTTCCCTACTATAAATCCTCTCATTACGGGTATTCTTATAATAACTATGAATAAAGGAAGTGGACAAGATGTGGAAGGAAATTTATGCAGATTTGCATATACATATTGGACGGACACAAAACGGACGTGCAGTAAAAATAACGGGTAGTAATAATTTAACTCTTACCAATATATTAGAAACCGCTACATCAAGAAAGGGTTTGGATTTGATTGGTATTATCGATTGCCAATCACCTGAAGTTCTTGATGAAATAGAGCAGCTCGTTCGTGAGCAAAAGGCCATTGAGCTACCGGAAGGCGGTGTACGTTTTAAAAAAACGACGCTTATTCTAGGATCAGAAATCGAAATTTATGATGCAAATTGCCACGGACCAATCCATGTGCTTTGCTATATGCCTTCTATTATAAAGATGAAACAGTTTTCAGACTGGATGCGCCCTCTTCAGAAAAATATTCATTTAAGCTCTCAGCGTATGTATTGTGATGGTCGTGTTCTACAGCAAAAAGTGCATGAACTTGGTGGTTTATTTATTCCTGCTCACGTATTTACTCCATTTAAAAGCCTATTTGGAAAAGGTGTGAAGAAAAGCTTAACTGAAGTGTTCGACCCTGACTTAATTGATGCAATTGAATTAGGTTTAAGTTCGGATACGACAATGGTAAACGGAATTAATGAATTAGCCCGCTATAGTTTTGTGACAAATTCAGATGCGCATTCTCTCGGGAAACTGGCGCGTGAATATCAGAAAATGAAAGTGATGGATGCCAATTTTGAAGAACTGAAAAAAGTGCTCCATCAACAAGATGGCAGAATGATTACTGCAAATTATGGTTTAAATCCCCTGCTTGGTAAATATTACGAAACCGTATGTGTCAATTGCGGGGAACAAATTTTAAATGACGACTATTTGCGCTGTCCTCAATGTGGGAAAGAACAGCTTATTAAAGGTGTCGCCAAAAGAATCAGGGAATTATCTGACGCTGAGTATGAAGAAATACAACGACCACCTTACATTCACCAAATTCCACTCGACTTCATTCCGGGCATCGGTCCTAAAACGATCGAAAAGCTTTTAAATGCATTTGGAACAGAGATGAATATACTCCATAACACGACATTTGAAGAAATAAAAAAAATAATTCCAGAAAATCTCGCAAAAAGGTTTATGATTGCAAAAAGTGGGGAAATGAAGATAGTTGGTGGTGGTGGAGGTCAATATGGTAAGCTCGACTCACTTTAAATAGGTAAATAGTATATAAAAAACAAAAAAATGTTATAATCCTCTATTTTCGTACACCCTACTAAGTTATAGTATACTTACTAAAAGAAATCTTAATTAAAGGTAGGATTAAAATGAATAAAAAACGGAAAATTGGGATTGGCTTTAAAATTACTAGTGGTTATATTATTTTAATTTTATGTTTAGTTGTTTCTGCAGTTGTGTTAAACAATCAAATAACCAGTTTACAGGAAGAGCGAAACGCTATTATTAAGTATGATTCCTCAATGCGTGTAATATCGAATAATTTAGAACGAAAAATTCTCAACCTGGAGTCATCGTTACATCGTTACTTAATTACAAACAACGATAAGTATTTAGATACGTATAAGGATGAAGTCGCTACTTGGGAAGCAAGTTATGAGGAACTTAATAATCTCGTAAATAATTACTCTACTGGTGAAAACCAGCTTGCTCCTATTTATAATAGTATTAATAATTGGATAAACAACATCGGACAACCCTTATTAACTGCCATTACACTAGATGACAGCGATCGGATAAACGCGTTGTTCAATGGAGAATTAAGCAGTGTAGCGATTAGTGAAATGCAACAGAATTTCACTACATTCCGTACTGTCGAGACTGAAAATATTCAGCAACAGGTATCAGTACTGAATGATCGAAATACCGATTTAACATATGGTCTTTTTGCGATTCTCTCTCTCATTGCAGTCGTTACGATTATCGTATTTACAATGATTTCCCGAAATATTGCGGGATCCATCAATGAAGTAACTGAAGCGATTGAAGATATGAACAAAACAGACGGCAAAAACCGTAAGCGCATTGTTGCGAAAACAAATGACGAAGTACGAGATCTCGTGGATGCGACGAATATGCTCCTTGCTACAATGGAAAACCGTCAATGGTTCCAAAGAAATTTAGCTGAAATTGTAACAGCCTATCAGGGCGTACACTCGCTTGATGAACTAGGTGAAGTATTGCTTAATTCTATAACTACCCGAACACAGTCAGTGTATGGTGCCTTTTATATTCAAGATGTCCGCAATACTAACCAGTTCAACAAAATTGCGGCTTTTGCCGAGACAGGTGATGATGTTGGACGTCAAAGCTTTATGGTCGGACAAGGCTTCGTCGGTCAAAGTGTAAAGGAAAAACGTGTACTAAGCTATGAAAATAAAGAAAATAGCTTCCATTACCTTGAAACAGCTTTAGGAAATATACCGATTTCAAACGGAATTATTGTTCCTGTATTTTTCGGGAACGACGTTATCGCAGTATTGGAACTAGCATCTTTAAAGAGATATAATGAACATCATCGCGCTTTAATTAAAGAAGTAGTCGTGCATTTAGGCGTGACGATTAACAGTATAATCGGACGTATGGAAGTTATTCGTCTTTTAAATGAGTCACAGGCAATGACTGAAGAATTACAAGTTCAATCAGAAGAGTTACAAACACAATCTGAAGAATTAAAAATGCAAACAGAAGAACTTACTACAATTAATGAGCGTCTTGAGGAACGTACACGTGATGCAGAGCAAAAAACACATGCACTGGAAAAAGCACAGATCGAGCTACAAGAAAGTGCTGAGCAGTTGCGCCAAAGCTCAAATTATAAATCTGAGTTTTTAGCGAATATGTCACATGAGCTACGTACTCCGCTTAATAGTATTTTAATATTATCCGAGATGCTGTCGGAAAATAATGATCATCGTTTATCTGAAGATGATTTAGAATATGCCAAGGTTATTCATGATTCAGGTGAAGATTTATTAAACCTTATTAACGATATTTTAGATTTATCTAAAGTGGAAGCAGGTAAAATGGATTTATGGTTTAGAGAAATGGATGTTCATGAAATTCCACAGCATGTCCATAATTTATTCTCACCAATTGCCAAACAAAAAGAAATTGATTTAAATGTTGATGTCGCTCAAAACATGGTAGAAATTTTCCATACTGATGTGAAACGCTTCCACCAAATTTTGAATAATTTATTATCAAATGCATTGAAATTTACCGAGCAAGGTTCTGTCGATGTAAAAGTTGAGCTTGCACAGGTAACACCTACAATGAAACAAATAAGTGATACATGGCTTACAATAAGCGTGACGGATACTGGTATTGGTATTCCAAAAGACAAGCAGCAAATTGTCTTTGAATCATTCCAGCAAGCCGATGGAGCGACAGTTCGTAAATACGGCGGTACAGGTTTAGGCTTATCAATTTGCCGAGAAGTCGTTAAGCTTTTAGGCGGATGGATTACGTTACGAAGTACAGAAGGCGAAGGCAGTACATTTACAGTTTGTTTACCAAGTCTTCCGGATGGAAATATTTCAACACTGATTTCTGACCAGGAAGTTGCCTTTACAGATGTGTCTCCTGCCCTTCCAGTTCCAGTAACGCCTGCAAAAACTATATTTGACGAAAAGCATATTTTAATAGTCGATGACGATTATCGAAATATTTATGCTTTGCGCCAAGCTTTGGAACAAAAAGGTGTTCACGTGCTGGAAGCTACAAACGGCTTGGAGTGCCTGAATATTTTACAAACGGCTACTCGCGTTGATGCCGTGCTAATGGATATTATGATGCCTGAAATGGATGGCTACGAAACGATGCAACGTATTCGCTATGATTTACAGCTAACAGAGCTGCCGATTATTGCATTAACTGCAAAAGCGATGAAACAAGATCGTGACCGTGCATTTGAAGTCGGAGCATCAGATTATATAAGCAAACCTTTAAATTTAGATCAACTATTTTCTGTATTAACAGTATGGTTAACAAGTAGGGAACGTTTAAAAAATGGATAAGAAAAAGTTAGAAGTTAGTTTACTATTAGAGGCACTGTACTCATTATCGGGTTTCGATTTCCGACAATATAATCAGCAATCTATATTACGTCGAATTGAACATCGGATGCGAATAAATAATATTCCCACCATATCCCGTTTAACAGAGTCAATTATTTATGATGAAGAGCTTTTAAATATGTTGCTGAATGATTTTTCAATTAATGTTACTGAGATGTTCAGAGACCCTTCTTTCTTTAGAGCACTTCGTGAAAATATCGTTCCTCAATTAAAAAAGCTCGAAAAAATACGTGTTTGGCATGCTGGCTGTGCGACAGGTGAAGAAGTTTACTCAATGGCTATTTTACTTCAGGAAGAGGGACTTCTTGATCGTACAGTAATGTATGCAACTGATATGAATGAAAGTGTTCTGAAAAAGGCACAGCAGGGAGCCTTCCCTCTACAAAAAATGCAGGCTTACACGAAAAATTATATTTTATCCGGTGGGACGGAAGGTTTTTCTCAATATTATAAAACCGATAATAGCTATGCTTCGTTCCACCCGTATTTACGGGAAAATATTATGTTCGCCCAGCATAATTTAGTAACAGATCATTCATTCCAGGAATTCGATGTTATTATTTGCCGCAATGTGCTTATATATTTCTCACCAGATCTACAGCATGATGTGCACCGCTTATTTTATGACAGCTTAGCACCGAATGGCTTTTTAGGGTTAGGTGATAAAGAAACATTACAATTTACACCCTTGGCACATAAATATCGTACAATCAATGCAGCAGAACGTATTTACCAAAAAAAATTATAAAAACGATAAAAAAATCAATTTTCTCACTAAGAGAAAATTGATTTTTTTAATTTACTATAGGTTTCATTAGAAAGCTAATTTGGAACTACCTCAACGGTCGATTTAGAGCTACTAGATACCTTATTACCATTTGCCTGTAGCAGCAATACACACATATCATCCGGCTGATCTTCCTGCAGTCCTTTTTCTAATAGATAATCTATTGGCGGTACTTCTGTTGACCATGGACTACTTGCAATTTTTTGGAGCTCTTTATCAGAAGCAATTTCACAATCTCCCATAGCCTCTAATACACCATCTGTATAGAGTACCACTTGAATAGATGAATTAAAGTTTATAATTTTTTTCTCTATCTTAATGTCCTCTACAAAGCCTACAGCATAGCTTGTCTGTGTAATTGGCACTGTCTGTTGCCCATCTATAAGCGCATAGCCGGTTGGATGGCCAGCATTGACATATTCCATCGTTTTTTCTTTCGTATCGATAATAAAATACACACCTGTAAAATAGTAAAGTAAATTTTCTTTTTCATTTTGCAGCAGATTCATATATCGATTAAGCTCTGCGATTACAAGCTCGGGTTCTGTAAGTTTTTTGATTGCTTCCCGTAGCACTGAGGAAATGTACATACATACTAAGGATGCAGAAACACCATGCCCCATCATATCCAACAGCATCACTGCATATCGATTTTCATCGAGCTTATCCCAATAATATAAATCCCCGGCTAAATTTGAAGACGGTAAATAGGAAGCCGTAATTGCAATGTTCGATTTTTGGAGTGGTGGACTCAACAAACTTTGTTGGACACGTGCTGCTAGATTAAGCTCTCTTTGTATTATTTTTTCCTGATTTGTATGCCAATCGAGTTCTGATTTCAAACGCTTACCAACACGAATCCGAGCTAAAAGTTCCACTCGATTTATTGGCTTTGTTATGTAATCAATGCCCCCAACATCTAAAGCTTCAGATAATTTCGCTTTATCCTCAAGTGCAGTTATAAAAATGACTTGTATATCTTTCCATTGTGGATTTTGTTTTAAAATACGACATGCTTCAATGCCATCCATTTCCGGCATCATAACATCCAATAAAATGACGTTGATTTCGTTGCATTTAGGTGCATTGGATGGATCTAAGTAGTCAAACATTTCTTTTGCAGAATGTACTGAAACATATTTTTCATAACCATCGCTTTTCAGAATCTTCTCAATAACGAATTGATTCACTCGATTGTCATCTACAATAAGAATAGTCATTCCAACACCTTCTCTCTGATTATACTTCCTATACACTCAATGTAATTATACCGAAGTATACTAGTAAATAAAAATTTACACCCTTATTTAGCATACTTTTTATGGCAGGAAGTTAATTACCAACTCTTTTAACAACACTAACTTAAATAATACTTCATTTCAATAAATTCACCTTACATCGATTCTGTCATTGCACTTAGCAACAAATGCTTTTCACCTTTTCACTAATTTTTTATCCAATAAATCAATCCTAATTTATGCCTATCTATTGCATTAGAACAAGGCACATATTATGATGAGCATACTCTTTATAGAAAAGGATTCGATTTCATTGAAAGAAATTTTACTTATACTATTACTACAACTACTTTATGTTCCTTTATTTACACTACGCACAATTTTCCTAGTGAAAAATATTACAATGCTCGCATCACTTATCGGTATTGTGGAAATGCTTATTTACGTATTCGGTCTTTCACTTGTGTTTAGTGGTGATCAGGGCTTCCTTGCAATGCTCGTTTATGCAGTCGGGTTTGGTCTTGGAATTATTATCGGAACGCGCATTGAGCAAAAGCTTGCGATTGGCTATATTTACGTAACGATTAATACACAAAACCGCAACGAAGAACTTATTAAGGTAATTCGCGACGAAGGGTTTGCGTTAACGACCTACGTAGGTGAAGGGCGTGACAGCCAACGTTATAAATATGAAATTTTAACGAAACGAAATCGTGAGAAAGAACTGTTTATGCTCGTACAGCATCATGAACCAACGGCATTTATTATTTCTTATGAGCCAAAATCATTTAAAGGCGGCTTTTTAGTAAAGCGCATGAAGCAACATAAAAAGCATAAATAGTACTTCAAAAAACAACCGATAAAGCAGATGGAGTTTCCACCTATATCGGTTGTTTTTATTTTGGCTGCCTTACTTCGTGATTGCCGTTTGTGATTTTACTTTATTTAGCTCTTGCCCAAGGAACTTTGCAAGCTGTAGCATTGCATATTTACCCTCTTTTGCTTCAGCATCGGAATTATAGTTTGTATTTGTATTTACATCATATGTGAATAATTCTCCGTTTGCGTTACGGATAAATTCAATACCTGCTACGTCAATCCCACTATTTTTCAGGAATGCTGCGTAATTTTCAAGTAACTTCGTTTCATTATTTTCAACAATTTCAAACTTCGCTCGTTGTTCTTTCGGCTCCTCGCCTACTGGGCAAAAAAGGTCGCCGATTTGACATGCATCAGCTGGACAAAGCTCAAATCCTTCAGACGTATCAACCTGTACAGAATAGAAGTATTGTCCTCCAATAAATTCTACACGCGTAATAAATGATTCCGGTGATTCGATATATTCCTGGATCAGAACAATTCCATCAACTGGTTCATCATAATCAGGCTTTGCTAAATGCTCCTCCAATGCAGCGATTGAATAAAATAACTGTACTCCAAGTCCTTTTCCTGCACGGTTATGCTTCGTAATAAAGGGAACGATATTCAGTGCTTTAGCAGCTTCTATAATTTGCTCTTTTCCAACTGCTGCAATCGTTTTAGGCGTTTTTACTCCGTGCTTTTCCAGTGCCGTATATTGCTTTACTTTACTCAACTCTAATCGAAGTGCATTACTGCCATTTAAAACAGTTCTGCCGTGGAATTCTAACCAGTCCAATACCGCACCTGTCAATTCCGGTGCGTAGCGGTGATTACGTGTATGGGATGATGCACTCATGCGGTTATAAAACACACCTTCTGGAGGTGCTTCCGATAAATTGACAATCCCCTCATCTAAATGCCACGTTTCATATGGTAAATTTAACTCCTCTAGTCGCGTAACTAAATGACGAGTCCAGTCATCATTTTCATGGATTACATAAATCTTTGCCATTTTTCATTCCTCCGATAATTTAAAATTTAATCTTAATTTAAATTTAATGATCCTATTAATATCATACATTATTCAGATAAAGAAAGTATGAATTAATGCTCGAATACTGAATAATTGAGAACTAAGCTAGAAAACACCTTCCCGGAAGTAGACAAAAATTAAAGCAGTTCAACTTTACTTGTCGTAAAATTTGAACTGCTTCTTTTATTTCACATACTTAGCCACTTTATTGCGCCCTGCCTGCTTAGCTCCTATATAAAGAGCACGATCAGCATTTCTTAATAGCCCTATCATTTCGTCCGTATCTTCCGGTACATTGGATACGCCAATGCTTACTGTAATATTAATCCGCTCTTCCTGATGCGTTTCGCTTAGATCAGATTCAATTAAAAACGGTGTGATTTCAATTTTCTGGCGTATTTGTTCGCCCAACTCAGCTGCTTCTGATTTATTAATATGAGGAATGAGCATTACAAACTCTTCCCCACCATACCGAGCTAAGATTGCCCCCTCTGGAACAAAGCTTTCCAATATCTTCGCGAATTCCTTTAAGACAATATTTCCTGCATGATGACCGTACGTATCGTTAATTCTTTTAAAATGGTCAATATCCATCATTAATAAGGAAAAGTGCAAATGCGGATTAGCTACTATGCGATCCTGTTCCACAGCCAGCATTTTATCTACATAACGGTAATTATAAAGACCAGTCAATGCACATGTCTCACTACGCTCTACGGCCGCACTAATATACTTTGCCTTTTCCAGTGATACAGCAAAATATGTCGACAACAAATGAACGATATCCATTTGATACTTTTCAAATGCGTTTTTCTTGCGGGCAGTTAAGATGACTACCCCTTCAGTACGCTGGTTTCGATGGATTGGAACAATCATGACACTGTTCATATCATATGTTAAAAAATCTGGTGCTTGATCCATCCATTCCTTTGTATTTCCGTATACACTTTTTTCTTCGGATTGGAAGCACTCATTAATAAATGAATGTTGTATTGAATCGGAATCTGCATGAATTTCCTTGTCTTGCTTATCAATTCTTGCTCGAAGGATGACATACTTGCCATTAATATTATCAACGATATAGATTGCATCATGCGGGAAAAGTTGACTCACACGATGAATAAATAAATCCATAATTTGCTGGGCACTTAGCCGGTCAGCAAGCTCATGACCAAATTCACTTGCTTTACTAAGAGAATAATTAACTCGCTCTGAAATATTGTACATCTTAACAACAAAAGTAATGACAAAGAAAGGGACCCCTAACAGGAAAATTGCCGGTACGCCTAATTCATTGATCATAATTACTAGCGTTATGGAAAAGGGCAATGTAATCAGAATACTGCTGTAATCCCATTTTGAATCCTCACTAAAAAACTTTCCCTTAATTCCTATTAATCGATCTCGTAAATATAAGATTAAGTGATTTACAAACATATGAATAAGTGCAAATATTGACCCATATATAAGCAAATGCCTTAAATCTGAGTTTCCTACTTCAAAACCAAGTAAATGGACAACTCCCGCAGCTATAAATGATGATGCTACAAACATCCAGGAAATGAATAAAATGCGAGTAATCAAATCCGGACGATTTCTCATTTGATAAATAATCGGTATAAGACTAAGTTGAACAATAATCATTTCTGCACCGACACCATAAAGAAGAAAGGCAGTTAACGTCACCCATTGCGACAAGACAATTGTCGTTTCGCCTACTTGAAATGGGATGGCGGTAGTAATAATGGCGAATATCAATAAATACGAAAAAATTTCCAGGTCGATTGATTGACTAGGAAAGAAAAAATATAAAGTGCCCATGAGAGGCAACCCCGTAATAACCCAAAGCAATAGCGTATTGCGTTTGGTTTCATAAGTAAATTCCATCTCCTTCTAGCCAACCCCTTTTTACTGAAATATCTGATAATACTAGTATACAATGTATTTTTGAGTATGTATCATGCTATAATTCCCAATTTATCATTTCTTTTTCCCTACTTTATAAAAAATAAACAGGTAAAAAGAACTAAAATTTGTTTTAATTATTTAATTTCAATATTGATAGATAATTTGCTCCGAAACAAAATTTCGCCTAATAAAGCAAAACTAATTTATTATTGTAGATTTGCTTCGTTACTTTACAAATTTATTAAATTTAATGAAGAATTATGATAGTTTACTAGAGAATCATTCCACTAATTGAAAGATTCATGGTAATTAACCTGCAACCATATCTCAATAATAAAATTATAATATAGACTTAATACCTATAAGACTTTATAATCCTATTATGAAATAACAGAATCAATGTATCAAACAGAAATTTCTTACAACAATCTTACAAAGTACTAATTAGAGATAGAGCTTTTTACTTAAATTCTATTGGGGGTATTCATATAAAAATCATAAAAGCTCTGCTTGTACTATTTGGTATTGTTTTACTATTACTAATGCCCATTTTTAGTTTGTATAATAATCAGCCAACTTTTGCATTACAAGGTCAATTGGATTTGGTTAGTACATCATTTAATAAGGAAAAAATAATCCCGCTTGATGGAACATGGGAATTTTATGAAAGTCAGTTATATAATCAAGAGCATTTTGAGAGAGGTATTTCAATAAAACCTAAATATATAGAGGTACCTGGAACTTGGTCGACCGAGGATGAAAAGTCAGGGAGCGGTACATATCGGCTTGTTATTCAAAACGTCCCTACCGATCAAGTGCTTGGTATAAAGAAACAGAATATCCGCAGTGCGAGTAAAATTTTCATTAATGGTAAATTGGTTAGTGAAGAAGGTGTTGTAGCTAAACAACTGACTAGTTATACAGAAGGAAATATTCCAAAATTAATTTTCTTCCAGCCAGATAAAGAACAGTTAGAGGTCATTATTCAAGTGACCGATTTTTCTTACAACAGTGCGGGCATCTCTAATTCCATCTATTTTGGTGAACAGGAAGTTTTAGTTAGTGAAAGCTTTAAACATGTGATATTCGAATTAGGGATCCTTACAATCTTATTGACAATCGGAATGCTTTATATATTTTTATATTTGTTCGTGGAAAGATACAGGAGGAAAGAGTTTTTTATTCTTGCCTTTGCGCTGTCATGTATATTTTTTGCTCTAGTAAATTTTTGCTTAAGTGAAAGAACGATTCTTTATCTTATACCAAGCCTATCGTTTGAGGCTCTGTTTAAAATTAAAGATATTTCCATATTTCTTGCAACAATTTCCTTAATTTTCATTGTTACGCAAATTGATAAAAGACTGCTTAACCCTTTGTTTAAAAATGTATTGATTTTTGTCTACACATTTTATGTACTCGTTATTTTATTGACAACGTTAAATTTCTATCATTCCTTTTTGCCGATTTTTATATTGTTAAATTGCTATGTATATTTATATATGATGATAAAAATGTTGTATTTTTATTTTAAAAAAGATGCTCCACGTGATTATCAACAGAAAATTATTATGTTCAGTATGTTGAATATTAATATTTATAATATTAATTTATTACTCTATAGTTTTGGCTTCACATCTAAATTGCAGCTCGGGTTTTTAAATATACTATTTTATGCAATTGCTCTCGCGATATATTTGACTATACGGATTAATCATTCGTACAAAAGGAATGAACTGTTGACTCATGAACTGGATGTGACAGAACAAGCTTATTTAGTAGCACAAATTAAACCACACTTTTTCTTCAATACATTAACGAGTGTAATGTCACTATGTTATTCAGACGGAAAAAAGGCAGCACAGTTACTAGCTCACTTCAGCAGTTTTTTAAGACAATCTTTTGAATTTAATTCTCAAGATATTTTCGTTTCTGTTGAAAAAGAAATAAAACTTTTACATTCATATATAGCAATTGAAGAGGCACGATTCGGTGAGAAGCTTCGGATTGAATTTAATGTAGATCAGGATGCATTAGCCGAATCGATCATCCCTCTTTCGATTCAGCCATTAGTCGAAAATGCGATTAATCATGGCATTTGCCCGAAAGAGGATTTTAGTATTATTAGAGTATCAATAAATAAAATTCATTCACACTTAGTGGTGACTGTTTATGACACAGGTGTAGGAATATCTGCAAATAAAATTCCCGAGTTATTGGATATATCCAAGCAAAAAGAGCGCGGAATTGGAATTGCCAATATTAATAAAAGATTGGCAAAGTATCATGATACTCAATTAATAATCGAAAGTAAGCTAGGCTCATGGACAAAGGTATCATTTGAAATACCACTTCATAGTTAGAGGGATGGTGTCATTAGTGCTTAAAGCAGTAATAGTTGACGATGAAAAACTAGTATCAGATTTTCTTAAAATACAGCTAGAGCAAACCGGTTTGGCCAGTGTAATGGAGCAGTTTCAAAAGCCGACTACCGCTCTTTGTGAAATCCCAAATTTAAAACCGGATGTTGTCTTTCTCGATATTGAGTTACCTGGCATGAATGGCATTGAACTGGCGACAAAGCTGCTTAATTCCAATATTAATATCGAGATCATATTTGTAACGGCCTATAATCAATATGCTATAGAAGCTTTCAAATTAAATGCTATTCATTATCTCCTAAAACCCGCTGATGAAGAGGATATTCGCATAGCACTAGAAAGAGTAATGGAAAAAAGGAAATATCACTTAAGCACTGTCTGTGATAAACCGTTAAGAATTGAGCTTATTGGACATTTCAAGGTATTCCATAACGGTATAGAAGTTCGGCTGAAATGGCCAACTGTAAAGGCAGAAGAGCTTTTCGCACTTATGCTCATGTGTCGTAAAAATGGTATTGGGAAATGGCAACTTACGGAGAAGCTATGGCCAAATGTAGATTTAAAGAAGGCAGAGCAAAACCTATATACAACAATTTATCGGCTAAAGAAGGTTTTAATAGAAAATGAAATACCTATTAGAATTGAAAATGAAAAGGGTAAATATTTTCTTAATTTACCGCACTATACAATCGATATTGATGAGCAGCAGCCTCAATTTGATATAGGGACATTATTTGGGAATAAACAATATCATTGGTTACAGAACGTAAAACAATAATCCTGTATATTAGAAAAACCGCGTATTAACCATCGAAGTTCATTCATGGTAAATAATACGCGATTTTTATAGGTTTTGCAGTCCTGTTTATTTTTTATTTTTTATCTTTGTTTTCACTTTCATCAATCTGTTTCATTATGCGCTTATAACGGGTTAATTCCCGCTTACTGATAGGAATTACCTCATGCCGTACCATTTTAGCGAAGGACACGATGAGTAAAAGTATGACGACTGTAAATGGAAGTGCAGAAATTAAGGATGCGGTTTGCAGCGCTTCTAGACCGCCTGTAAATAACAGTACGCTTGCAATTGCAGCCATTAATACACCCCATATTACTTTCAACGCATTTGTAGGATTTAATGCCCCGTTAGAAGTCATACTCGCCATAATAAATGTTGCTGAATCTGCTGAGGTAATGAGGAAAGTAAATATTAAAACCATCCCTATAATAGAAGCAATCGTTGTTAAAGGAAGTTGATCGAGTAATTGGAACAATGCTACTGTTAAATCTGTATTCACTGCCTCAGCGATACTCGTCCCTTTATTTAAATCGAAATAAAGAGCAGAACCGCCAAACACAGCAATCCATAAACAAGAAATTAGCGGAGGAATAATTAGTACCCCTACGATAAATTCGCGGATTGTTCGTCCCCTTGATACGCGGGCTACAAACGAACCAACAAAAGGCGACCAGGCAATGGCCCATGCCCAATAGAAAATTGTCCAGTCCTTAACCCAAGTACCGCCAACATACGGCTGTAAACGCAGGCTATACTCTACAAAATGTGTAATATAATCACTAAGACCTAAAACAAAACTTTCAAGTATGAATACAGTTGGACCTGCAATAAATACAAACAATAATAAGGTCATAGCAAGATACATGTTAACATTACTTAAAATACGAATCCCTTTTTGTAAACCTGTAGTAGAAGAAGCCATATACCCTATAAACATTACGGCAATAATCGACATTTGTACCCAAATCGATATAGGTATATTAAAGACAGCGTTTAAACCACCATTTGTTTGGAGGACTCCTAAACCTATTGAAGTAGCAACACCCATTACAGTTGCAATGACCGCTAAAATATCAATCGTATTTTTAATACCTCGTTTTGTTCCTGTAACAGGTTCTAATGCTGTAGACATTAATAGATCCTTTTTTTTGTTAAATTGCATAAATGCCATAACTAATCCCATAATTGCAAATACAGACCATTGACTAACTCCCCAGTGGAAAAAGGAATATCCCATTGCAAGACGAGCAGCGTCTGTTGTCTGTGGCTCCTGATTACTAAACGGTGATGAGAAGAAATGACTCATTGGCTCTGCCACACCCCAGAACACCAAACCAATCCCTAAACCTGCTGAGAATAGCATTGCAATCCATGAATAAAACTTAAATTCAGGTTTTGCATCTTTCCCACCTAATCGTATTTTCCCATATTTTGAGATTGCCAGTACGATAAGAAATACTACAATAATAAATACAGATAATAAGTAGAACCAACCAAAATAATCGGTTGTTAAACTAAATAAAGAAGTAGCTACATCACTAAATAAATTTGGTGCCACAATACCAAAAATGACACATACTAAAATAAAAATTGCTGAAACAGTAAATACTACGTTTGAAAAATATTTCCCTTTCATATGTTCACCTCATCTTAAACCACATTTAATAGAAAATACCCATTATCTTTTATCTTAAACCGTTAGCTATACAGGAAAAGCATTTATGACGCCTATATAAAGCAGCAAAAATCTCCTTAGAATTATAAATACTAAGCGTTAAAACATTATTTTTTCAAATTACAAATTTATCTGAATTTACGAAATAAACTATCTTAAAAAATTTTTAACGAATAGTATTAAGTTCCTAACTTTTTAACCGAAGTTATATATGCAATTATAACTATAAATATATGGAGGGTAATAAAAATATGACCATTAAAAAGAAATTACTCGGAGCTTTTAGTATCGTTATTTTGATACTAGTTTTTCTCTCTACTTTTTCTATTATTAAACTGACAGAAATCGATGAGGACTATTCTTTTGTAATAGAGGACAGGGTATTAAAAGTAATGGAGTTATCGAAAATTCAAAATGCTACATCTTTACAGGGACTGTATATTCGTTCCTACGTTTTACGCCAAGATCCAAAAGATTTAGAAAATCTCAATTCTCAAGAAGAAATTGCAACAAATACTATCCGTGAAATTGAAGAATTATTTAAAACAGCACAAATGGAGGAGCAATTAAGTAAATTAAAAGAACAGCAGACTTTATATGAAAGCTATGTAAATAAAGTAATTAGTTACATAGATAATCAAGAAAAAGATAAAGCTTATAATATGTTATTTGAATTTGCTGTACCTGCTAACAATGATATTCAACAAACAATAACTAGCATTGTGAATGCTCAAAAGGAGCTAATGGATACTACGAATGTTGAAACAACTGCAAATGCAACTGCAAGTAAAAATTTGCTCGTTACCATTTCAATTTTAGGTACTGTCATTTCAATTGTTCTGGCAATTTTTATTACACTAGGAATTACGCGTCCGTTACATAAATTAACAACCGCTGCCAATGTTATTGCAAGTGGGGATTTACGCGAGGAAGATATTCAAGTTAAAACAAAAGATGAAATTAATGAACTTGCTACTGCCTTTAATACAATGAAGGCTAGCCTATCCAACTTAATCAGTAACGTATCACTAAATGTATCAAGTACAACTGCAGCTGCAGAACAACTGGCAAGTAGTACCGATGAAGTGACTTCTGCTACAAATGAGATTGCACAACGTGTAGAAACAGTTGCTCTAGGCGCTGGACAATCTGCAACTACCGGAAACGATTGCGCTTTTGCAATGGATGAAACGGCTCATGGAGTGAGTCGAATCGCTGAAGCTGCACAAGTGTTGAATTCACAGGCTAATGATATGCAAACGATTGCCGGAGAAGGCGGACAGACATTACAAACTGCAGAACAGCAAATGTTTGTTATCCAGCAGTCGTCTTATAAAACAAAAGAAAAAATAATACAGCTAAGCAAACAGTCTGCAGAAATCGAAAACATTACAAAAGTAATTACCGATATTACAGATCAAACAAATCTACTGGCTTTAAACGCTGCCATTGAAGCTGCGCGTGCAGGCGAACATGGTAAAGGTTTTGCTGTTGTGGCTGATGAAGTACGCAAACTAGCAGAGCAGTCGAAAAACTCTGCTACAAAAATTGCCGGCTTAACATCTACGATTCAAAAGGATACGAAGGAAGTAGAGGAAAGTGTAAGTACGACAGTAGAAAATGTAGATCAAGGTGTGGTTTATTTACAAAATGCTCAAGTTTCATTTAATAATATTGTTGGAGCTATTACAGAAATGACTGCCCAAATACAGGAAGTTTCTGCGTCCTCAGAAGAAATTTCAGCAAGTACTGAAGAAGTGGCTGCATCAGTTGCCGAAATGGCTCATGCTGCTAACAGTGCTGCAGATGAAACAAGCGTAGTACTTGCTGCTGTAGAAGAACAAACAGCTACTATGCAGGAAATCAACGCTGTAGCTAAATTAGTAAGTGAAGGTGCAATGAGTGTTCAAGAACAAGTAAATCATTTTAAAATTTAATATACACAATCAAAAACGCAAAAGCAGTTTAGGAGCTTTTGTGTTTTTGTATTGTTTTATAGACATGACCAGTGATTTCTTTTCATTTTCATCTGCTACTTTCCATAATTCCTGGAGAACTTTCTGCTCTCAATCCCAGCCAAATTTCTAGCATTATATGATTAGAATATGATTCAATAAAAGAACAAACGTTTCATTTGGGAGGGGAAGATGATGAAAATTGAACGAGTGCACATAAGGATTTTTATTACTTGCTCGATTGTAAGCTTCGCCAAGCAGGAAGAATTAGTTGCCAGCTATCCAAAAGAGGCTATTGATGAATTAGAAGAGCACGGTTATATTGCTCGCTCTTTGTATGGTCATTATTACAATACGAAGCTTGCTGCCCAATATTTAAGGACCTTTATGGTGAATTACAGTCCCCGCTTAAAGGTGGCGGACATGGTGTCAGTGTTGGAGCAAGCGCATGAGTATGTCGTAGTAGATATTGAAACAACGGGTGGCTCTGCTGCACGTGGGGATAAAATAGTAGAAATTGCCGCATTAAAAGTACGCAACGGAGAAACAATTGACCTTTTTCACCGCTTTGTGAACCCTGAAAAGCCGATCAAAAATTCGCATATTCACGGAATAACGAATGAACGTGTGAAAAATGAACAAACAATTACTCCTGTTATTCACAGCTTCAAGAATTTTTTAGGCGATTTGCCGATTGTTAGCCATCATATCGGATTTGATTGGTATAGCTTTTTAGCGCTCGAGCTATTTCGCAATGGCATTCGCCCTACAAATCAAGCTGCATGCACAGTGTTGCTTGCACGCAAATATTTAAACAGTCCTAAAAATAACTTAAACGTCATCGCTGACACTTACAATATCCCGCTTCTAAAGCATCATACTGCTGATGCCGATGCCATTTGTGCAAATGAAATTTTGCAGCTTATTATGAAAAAAGCGAATTAACTTTCGGAACTTTTGCTCTGTTCCAATTGTTAATTCGCTTTTATTTTATATAGTTTCTACTTCTGCCTGTTCAAACATCGTGCTTTTAATATGGTTCGCTGAAATATAGCCGAAAACTGTTGTTGGTCCGAGTGTTGAGCCTGGACCTGGATACACTTTGCCCATAACTGATGCCGAGCAATTACCAGTCGCATACAAGCCTGTTACTGGTTTTCCATTACGTAAAGCCTGACCATGCTCGTCTGCCACGATGCCACCTTTTGTCCCAAGGTCCCCCGGATATACCTTCACCGCATAGAAAGGTGGCTTACTAATATGCCCTAGATTTGGATTGGCATAGGCTGGGTCACCGTAGTAATTATCATACGCTGAATCACCACGCTTATAGTCTTCATCCTTACCTTTATCGACAAAGGTGTTGAAGCGGTCGATTGTTTTTCGTAGCCCTTCTACATCAATATCGCAAATTTTTGCCAAATCCTCAATGGAATCCGAACGCTTAAGCCATCCTGAGTTTAATAATTTTTTCGGTACCATGCGAGGCATCATCGAACCGAATAAATAACGATTCCGATGGCGGCTTTCCATGATCATCCATGATGGGATTGCCTTTCCTGTTTGTTCTTGCTTATCAAGCATTGCCCTTCCTGCATCAACATACGACTCTGCTTCATTAAAATATCGATTGCCTTCCTGATCAACGATAATTGTATGTGGCAATGAACGTTCATATACTAAAAAGCTCGGTGAACCGTCATCATTAATGGCAGTCGGTCCCCACCATGCCTCATCTAAAAGTGCTGTATCTAAACTATGCTTTTGCGCGATGAGTAGCATATCGCCTTGATTCCCTATACTAGCTGATGACCATTCAGAACCGATATTATGATATTTACGCCGTAATTCTTCATTACGTTCAAAGCCACCCCCTGCTAAAATGACTGCCTTTGTTTGAATGAAATACGGTTCGCCATCTTGTTCAATTTCTACTCCTAAGATTTCGTCATTTTCAATGATTAAATCCTTTAATGGTGCTGACAATCGAATCGTTACACCTTGCAATAATGCCATTTTAATTAATCGTGACACGAGCCCTTGTCCGATTGATGTTGCATGCTTACCTTGTAACTTATATTTAATGCCGCTAAACAGCATTCCGGATACATTCGTGAAATCTTTCATGCTCGTAAAAGTTCGCGGGACAGAATAAACACGACCTGAATAAAGTGGGAAAGGCATTTCCACCATACCTTTACGTAGTAGCGACTCATATTCACCTAATTCTCTTAAATCAAAAACTTCGCCTTCAATGGAGCGACCAATTTTACCCCCTGGACGTTCTGGATAATAGTCCGGATAAAGGGGTGCAGCAACCCACTGCATTCCTAGTTCTTCTAAGAAACTGACCATTTTGGATCCATTTTTGATATATGCCACTTTCCGCTCACGTGTGGAAGCAGGTCCCTTATCCTCAATTACGTCTTCCATATATGTTAAAGCCTCTTCTTCGCTATCCTGTAAACCCGCTTTTTTTGATACATGGTTGTTCGGAATCCACAGTCCCCCACCTGATAAGGCAGACGAACCTCCGAATACGTCCGATTTTTCTACAAGCAATACTTTCTGTCCATTATAGGCAGCCGTTATTGCTGCAACTAACCCTCCAGCTCCACTCCCTACGACTACAACATCCCACTGTTCTTGCCATTCCATAAATCCCCTCCATTATTATTGTGATGTGCGTTAGGTTTTTGTATTTTAATGTCTATTCTAATTTATTCTTGTCATTTCTATAAAAGTAGCGATTTACTTAAATTATTTAGCATGTTCGGAAGGGGATTTTATTAGAACAGTTATGGGGGATATTTGAAAATTTCGATGTGATATTAGAACATTCGGGTAGATTATTTGAACATTTTCAGGGCTTATTAGAAGATTCGGTCACTATATTAGAAATTCTTACTACACACGTAAAAAGACTGTACGGTATCATAACCATACAGTCTCATTTCCTTTATTTCATATACTTTTCAACTAATTCATAACATCTTTCTTTAGTTAACTGAGCTTGTACGCTAGCGTATTCTAAATTTTTCATTGAACCGCCTTCAAACTTTGATGCTGCTTCTGCTGCTTTTTCATCACGATGCGTTAACCAGTTTCGTTGTTCTTCTCTTAGTTTGTTCATGTCGTTCGGTGAAAGTTGTTGTGTTTCTAGTTGTTTATAGATTTCATTCAATAGTGCATCCCATCGCTCGAATACTTCTACCTGTGCTTCTGTTAACTCAATTTGGGTACCATTTTCAAATACTGGGTCCAATTCTTTTATCCCATTTTCTACATCCGCTATTTTAGCTAAATACTTTTCCTTTGAATTAGCGGAATTTTGTTCGACATTCTCTTTAATACTATTATTAATTTCTACCTCTGCTTCCGATATCATTTTTTCTAACTCCGCTTTCAAACCGCTTTCCAATGATGCATTTTCAAGCATTGGATGCGCCTTTTCCAACACACCATCCCAATCTGCATTGTCTCTCGCGTCCTTTACTTCTTTAAATTCCTGAAGCTGTGCATACAAAGCTTTTGTCTCTTCATCGTTTGGAGTACCATCTGAATTTTCCTCTATTAAAGTTAATGCTTTATCATATTCTTTATTTTCCATTGCTTCTATTACACTGTCTTTTACTGGTTCATCTGCTTCATTACTACAGCCTACTAAAAGGAGACAAGCAGTAACAATGCTTAAGCTTAAGGTGTTTTTTCTCATACTGTTTCCTTCTCTCTTTTTATAATTTATTCTTTGAAGGCAACTGACTTATGAAGCATTTTTCCACAATCACCTTAAATTGGATTCATTATACCATAAAGTGGATTTTCCTATTAAAGCATCATGATTAATCAGGGCTAAAATGATTATCTAATTCGAGATCCTACTCCCCTTTAAGATACAGTTTTTAAAATTTATATAATAATAAGAAAAGTCTAAAGGACCAGATCGATTGGTCTTATTGAATCAAATTGTACATCGTTTATTGACTATAAATATTTAAAAGCGTAGCATAACTCTTACAATGAATTGATAATGATTATCAATATCATTATAGTTTATTCAATAACTCTATTATATCAAGGAGGTTTCTTACATGTTGGATGGTTTTACTCCATGGCCAGATGACAGAGCTGCTTTTTATCGTGAGGTAGGCTGTTGGGAAGGTTTAACGATTGGTCAAATGCTTGAAGATAGAGCTCGTCAGTTTGCTGAAAATGTGGCGGTCATTGATCATGAGCGCACACTTACATATTCGCAGCTAAATGAACGGGTCAATCAATTAGCAACTGGGCTTCTTTTACTAGGAATTCAAAAGGAGGATCGGGTCGTTGTTCAGCTCCCAAATGTCGTCGGCTATGTCGAGATCGTATTTGCCTTATTTAAAATTGGCGCATTACCCGTTTTTTCACTGCCCTCTCACCGTTATAACGAAATTCGCTATTTTTGTGAATTTACCGAAGCAAAAGCCTATATCGCTATGGATTCTTTTGGTGGGTTTGATTACCGTAGTCTTGCAAGACAAGTACAGCAGGAGGTTTCTTCGTTAGAACACATTATTGTTCTTGGTGACGCACAGGAATTTGTGCCTTTTGATTCGCTATTTACTGCACAGTCAATTAGTTTTCCATCAGTAAAAGGAAGCGAAGTGGCTTTCTTGCAGCTTTCAGGCGGAAGCACAGGAATTTCCAAACTTATTCCGCGTACACATGATGAATATATGTACACGATTAAATTGAGTGTGGAGCATTGCCATGTGACAGAAGATACTGTGCTTTTAGTCGTTTTGCCGGTTTCGCATAATTATCCGATGAGTTCCCCAGGTATTTTGGGTGTACTGTATGCAGGTGGCAAGATTGTTTTAAGTTCTTCACCTAGTCCAGATGTGGCTTTCCCGCTTATTGAAACGCACCGCGTGACAATGGTTCAGCTTGTTCCTTCCCTTGCCCTTCATTGGCTGGATATTAAGCCGAACCATAAAGAGAATCTATCCAGCTTGGAAGTAATGCTCGTTGGAGGCTCCAAGTTTAGTGCGGAAGCTGCTAAACGAGTTCGACCGGTATTTGATTGCCAGCTACAGCAAGTGTTCGGTATGGCGGAAGGCTTAGTAAACTACACAAGATTGGACGACCCGGATGAAATCGTTATCCATACACAAGGTCGACCAATGTCACCGTATGATGAAGTAAAAGTTGTTGACGATGAAGATCAAGAATTACCGATTGGCGAGGCAGGACATCTGTTGACACGTGGCCCTTACACTATTCAGGGATACTATAAAGCTCCGGAGCATAATGAAAAAGCCTTCACAAAAGATGGTTTTTACCGGACTGGCGATATTGTACGTCAAACTGAAGATGGTTATCTCATCGTGGAGGGTCGAGCTAAAGATCAAATTAACCGCGGTGGTGAAAAAATAGCGGCAGAGGAAGTTGAAAATATGTTGCTTGCCTCTCCGGCTGTACATGACGCAGCAATCGTTGCTATGCCTGATTACTATATGGGCGAAAAAAGTTGTGCCTTTATTATTCTAAGAAATCCAGATGTGACGAAGCGCCAATTGAAGTCTTTCCTGCGGGAACGAGGTTTGGCAACTTACAAAATTCCGGATGAAATACTATTTGTGGAGAGCTTTCCGTTGACTCATCTTGGTAAGGTTTCGAAAAAAGATTTGCGTCTTTCGTTTGAAAAACAGTTACACACTTAAAATACTGAATATTAAGAAAAGAAGGTTGATATAATGGTAAATCAAACTGATTTTACAATTGAACAGCTCCGCGCTTTTGTCGCATCCTATGTGACAGAGCCTATAGATACTATTTCAGATGAAGATTATTTACTGGATGTCGGCATTGACTCTATTACGATGATGACAATCGTTGAGGAGCTGCGCCAAAAAGGGTTTCCCCTTACATTTATCCAGCTCGCAGACAATCCCACAATCAAGGGCTGGCATAGTCTTATTAAAGAATACGAAGCTGATTACGGAGGATGAAATAAATGACCGAATTACGTTTCCCTTTAACTGAAGCTGCTTCTGGGATATGGTATGCCCATCACCTAACGGAAAGTCCTTTATACAATACAGCGGAGTATTTACATATTCCTGCTTACATCGATACCGATTTACTTTTACAGGCTGTAGATGCCACTATTGGGAGCGCAGTTGGGCTGCATATCAAATGTTCGGAAGAAGAAGGTTCACTTTATCAGAAAATCCCTTCTTCTATTACGTTTCAGTCAGAAAAGATATCATGTTCAACAGAAGAAGCATTTTTGCACATGCAAGCAGATGTGGAAATAGTACGCAACCTAGGAAAGGACGATTTAGTTCGTGCCATACTATTCTCTGCGTCTTCCGAAGAGCACTTTCTCTACTTGCGCATCCACCATCTTGTAAGTGATGCCTATAGTTTCCGGTTAATATTTCAGCAAATTAACGAGCGTTACTCGGCTTTAGTTCAAAATAAGCCATATACAAAGCACTTTGGTGATTATGTTCAAATGGTTGAGCAAGACCTGCAATATAAAACTTCCGAACAGGCAAAGAAGGATGCTTCCTATTGGATTTCTAAGTTGCAAGAAACAGAGGTCATCTCACTTAGCAGAAAAAAGAGTAGCAAAATGGGACAAGTCATTTTACATCAAGCCTCCCTTTCTTCAGCAACGTGGATGAACTTGCAGCAATATAGTAAGCAATTGCACGTAAACATGCAGGAAGTCATTAGTGCCGCAGTAATTGCCTATACGAAACGTATGACACAGGCGAAGGATGTCATTGTTGGCATTCCGATGATGAACCGTTTTGGGCATAAGGCAATGTCTGTGCCTTGTACACGAGTTAATATTTTGCCTTTACGTGCTTCTTTCAATACGGAGCAAACTTTTGAAGAACTTTGTCAAATGGTCAAGGGCTTAATGGATGAGATGAAACCACATCAATATTACCGTCAAGAGCAGATGCGCCGTGATTTACAGCTGACAACCGATGATCAGCTGTATGGTCCAGAAATTAATTTCATGCCGTTTTATGAAAACTATCTGTTTGGGAAAGTGAAAGTCGAAAATAGGAAGGTTGTTACAGGTCCGGTTGAGGATATTTCGTTCAATTTTTACAGTACACCTCATGGCATGCAGTTCGACCTTGTAGCAAACGCGGACCTTTATGACAAAGAAGAACTGGAACATCATTCAGCACGTTTCCTACAATTTCTTGATTTGCTGTTGGAAACAGTAGATGCTCCGATGTTTCAATTGCCAGTCCTATTGAATGAAGAGTTCGTAATGTTCCAGTATAAACAAGGCCGTGTCAGTGAACTGAATAACATCACAGTTTATGAATTGTTTAAAAAGCAAATGCAGAACATGCCCGGTGCTACCGCTATCAAAATAAATAATACACATATTACGTACGCTGAACTCGACCTGCTTGTCGGGCGAATTGCCCATCAATTGAAAGCGCATGACATTAGACTCGAAGACTTTGTAGGAATTTGCATGGAACGGTCGATTGAAATGGTCGCAACGATGCTTGCCTGCTTCAAGCTGGGTGCTGCCTATATTCCAATGGACCCTACTTATCCGGAAGAACGGCTGCTTTATATGATCGAGGATGCTTGCCCTAAAATTGTTCTCGTTAACGGAGAGGTTTCCTTTATTGCAGAAGGAACACCAATAGTGCCATTACAACCTTCCAAGCAAATATACGAACCTATTACTTCTTGCATCGGACAGACTGCATATATGATTTATACATCCGGTTCTACAGGTAATCCAAAAGGTGTCGTTGTGGAAATGCCAAGCTTAGTGAACTTTTTACAGTCGATGCAGCATCAATTTTCACTATCCGAAAAGGATAATTTACTGGCGATTACTACGATTTCTTTCGATATTTCAGCTTTGGAACTTTACTTACCGTTGCTGTACGGGGCCTCAATTCATCTGGCAACTAAAGAACAAGTGCAAGATCCAATTCTGATGCAGGCGCTAATCGAGCAGCAAAATATTTCAATTATGCAGGCAACACCTACCGTTTGGCAGATGATGGTGCAGTATGCAAAAGATGCACTGAACGGACTCACTGTACTTGTTGGCGGTGAAGCACTCTCAAGAAGTCTTGCCCAGTCATTATTGGAAGCCGGAGCAACTGTCTACAATATGTATGGACCTACTGAAACAACGATCTGGTCCACTAGTACTGAAATTAATATGCAAGACGCTCCTTCACTAGGCTCTGCAATCGATCATACTGAGGTTTATGTACTGGATGCCATGCTTCAGCCAGTTCCAGTTGGAGTCGTTGGTGAACTATATATCGCTGGTGACGGGTTGGCTCGTTGTTATCATAATCGTCCTTCGTTAACGGCTGAGCGCTTTGTTGCTAACCCTTTTGCTGCCGGGAAACGAATGTACCGGACTGGTGATTTAGTTGTATGGCAGGCAGATGGCAACCTTCATTATATTAGCCGCGCCGACCATCAAGTGAAAATACGAGGCTTCCGCATTGAGTTGGGAGAAATCGAAAATGCGCTTGAAGAAATTACTGCGATTGAACAGGCTGTTGTCATGATACGTGAAGATCAGCCCGGTGATAAACGGATTGTTGCCTATGTAATGGGTGATGAATCAGAAGAACAATGTAGACAACAGCTGGCAGAAAGATTGCCTGATTATATGGTACCTGCTCACTTTGTTTTCATGGAAACATTCCCACAAACGAGTAATGGTAAAATTGATCGGTTGAAGCTGCCGCAGCCTGTTATTTCACATATAGAAAAAATGGAACCAACAACACGTACTGAAGTAACGATATGCGACTTTTTTAAGGGGATTTTAAAACTCAACTCAGTAGGAATCGACGAAGACTTCTTCCAGCTAGGAGGACATTCCCTATTAGCAACCGAGCTGCTATTGCAATTACGGAAAACATTCGCAATCGATTTATCCATTTCCGTTATATTCAATCACCCTACTGTAATAGAGTTGGCTCAAGCTGTGGAACAGGCGAAGAAAAAGTCGCTTGCTGTCATTGACAGACAACAGGTGGAAAGAATTCCTTTATCACATGCACAGCGCAGTCTTTGGTTTATCCAGCAACTGGACGAATCAAGTGCATCTTATAATATTCCAATTGTTTATACATTTGAACAGCCAATCGATGTTTTAAAACTGATTAAGGCTATTGGTAAAGTTGTAGAAAAACATGCGGTTTTACGGACAATTTACCCAGCCATTGATGGTGTACCCTATCAGCAATTAGTTGATGAAGCGCCTAAAGTTCTCATTGAGGAAGTTGATCCAGACGAAGTGCAGGCCCAAATAAAAGCTTGCACACGTTATGCTTTCGATTTAAAACATGAGCCTGGATTCCGTGTGACGCTTATTAATAGGAAAACTCTGGTAGTCGTGTTTCATCATATTAGTGCGGATGGCTGGTCACTTGCGACATTTACCGAAGATTTGCAGCTTGCCTATGACAACAATGATCTCGAACCGTTAGAAATTCAATATCACGACTTTGCAGTTTGGCAGCAAACGCACGGTGTTTACACTGACGACAACTTATTTTACTGGACGGAGAAATTAAAGTACTCACCAGATGAAATTGAGCTTGTCCGGGATGGCAAGCGTCAATTCCAATCTAAACCAGAAAGCAAGACATTAACTTTTACAGTTGATGCCGCACTTCATCAACGATTACAGCAGCTCGCTAAAAATAAACAGGCTACTCTGTACATGGTGCTTCAAAGTGGATTTTTAGCTTTAATGACGAAACTTGGTGCAGGCGAGGATCTGATTCTCGGTAGTCCAATGGCCGGCCGTGATCAGGAAGCATTACTGGAAAATGTCGGTATGTTCATTAATACAGTAGCCATGCGGACGGATACATCCGGAGACCCTAACTTTGTCACTTTACTGGAGCGAGTGAAACAAACATGCATTGAAGCAATGGAGCACCAGTATGTTCCTTTTGACCATATTGTAGAGCGCTTGAAGCCGGCACGTGTCCCTTCACAGCATCCGATATTCCAGATTATGTTTGCCTTGCAAAATACACCACAGCCATCACTCGTATTAGAAAATCAAAAAGCCGATATTCAGCTACATACTGTGGGTCAACCGAAATTCGATCTAAACATTGAAATGCGTGAGGAATTCATTGGCGACAAACCAAACGGCATCGAGGTCTTGGCAGAATACCGAACTGATTTATATGAAAAAGAAACGGTGTCCGCTCTCATGCAACGCTATGTTTCCGTACTTGAACAGGTGATGAACAACCCAATCCTGTCTGAGCTGAATGTGATGTTGGAAGGTGAACAGAAGAAAGTGCTGCTTGACTGGAACCCGAAAGGTCATAAAAGCGAACAAAAAACGATACCTGAACAATTCGAAGCGATTGCAGAAATGCATCCACAACGCATTGCCGTAAGTGACGACAATGAGGAGCTCACTTATCTGGACCTGAATCGAAAAGCAAATCAGCTAGCGCATATTTTACTCGAAAAGGGAGTTACATCCGAAACATTTGTAGCACTTTTAATGCCGCGCTCGGTCGATATGATTGTCAGTATTTTAGCAGTGTTAAAAACCGGTGCTGCCTATGTACCGATTGATCCTGTTTATCCGAAGGACCGTATTGACTATATATTGAAGGATTCTGTTCCTAGCTGCTTAATCACTTCCGTTGATTTGAAGCTAAAAGCAGAAGCAATGAATGTAATGGAATTCATCGTAATGGAGGAGCTTCCTCTTGCATCATATCCTTCTGAAAATATTAAACATCATGAGCGTTTAGGTATCCTTCACCCAATGAATCCGGCTTATGTCATTTATACATCCGGTTCAACGGGTCGACCAAAGGGTGTGGTGATTCCTAACCAAAATGTCATCCGCTTACTTGATGCAACAAATGAATGGTTCCACTTCGATGAAGAAGATCGCTGGTCACTGTTCCATTCCTATGCATTTGACTTTTCGGTATGGGAAATTTGGGGTGCCCTATTATACGGTGGCGAGCTTGTCGTCATCCCATACAATGTAAGCCGCTCGCCACTCGACTTTTTGGCGTTGCTTGCCGAGAAGAAAATCACGGTGCTGAACCAAACACCATCCGCTTTCTATCAGCTGATGGCAGTGGATAAGGAACAGCCAGAATTATCCGAAAAACTTGCACTTCGTTACATTGTTTTTGGTGGTGAGGCACTTAATCTCACACGTTTACAAGAATGGTATGACCGACATCCGGAAGATGCCCCTACCCTTGTGAATATGTATGGAATCACGGAGACAACCGTACATGTCAGCTACTTAAGATTAAACGAAGAGCTTAGCCAATCACAGGCAAATAGCTTGATTGGTACGGCGATTCCCGATTTGAATATTTATGTTCTTGATGAGCAGTTAAAGCCTGTTCCGCCAGGTGTTGTTGGTGAAATGTATGTTACGGGTGAAGGCTTGGCACAAGGTTATTTAAATCAAGCATCCCTTACTGCCGAACGTTTTATTGCCAACCCTTATGGCACTCCGGGAAGTCGTATGTACCGGACTGGTGATTTAGCTCGATGGACGAAAAACGGCGAGTTGGATTATATCGGACGTATCGATCATCAAGTAAAAATACGTGGTTTCCGCATCGAGCTTGGTGAAATTGAACAAGTTCTTCTGAAACATTCGCAAATTGCACAAGTAGCCGTCATCGCTAGAGAAGATCGACCTGGTGATGTACGCTTGGCTGCCTACTATGTTCCGGAGCAAGGACGTGCTGTTACTGAACAAATGTTGAAGGAATTCGCTTCCTTGTCGTTACCAGCATATATGGTCCCGACTAGCTACACTTTATTGGAGCAGATGCCACTAACAGCGAATGGAAAACTCGATACGAAGCAGCTTCCTGCACCAGTCATCACATTGCAGGAGCTTGTATTACCAAAAACACCACAGGAAACTTTGCTCTGTGAACTATTCTGTGAAGTACTGAATCTTCCACAGGTTGGAACAGACGACAGCTTCTTTGAACTTGGCGGCCACTCCTTATTAGCCGTTCAGCTTATTGGACGCATTCGCGAGGCTTTCGGAAAAGAGCTCGCAATCGGACATCTATTTGAAGCACCTATCGTATCTGGACTGGCCCATGCTCTGCAAAATGGAAAGGATTCTCAAGCTTTAAACGTTGTTCTGCCGCTGCGTGCTGGGGAACAACCGATCTTTGCCATTCATCCTGCCGGCGGATTAAGTTGGTGCTATGCCGGACTTTTAAAAAATCTGTCTGCTGAATTTGCCCTTTACGGCATTCAAGCACAAGGTATTGCAGAAGACTGCGAACTCCCTCGCTCTTTGACTGAAATGGCATTGAGCTATATCGAGGCAATTAAGGAAATTCAACCAACAGGACCTTATCGTTTGCTCGGCTGGTCATTAGGTGGAAATGTCGTGCAGGAAATGGCTGTACAACTGGAACGCCAAGGAGAATCTGTATCGCTTCTATGCATTTTGGATGCTTATCCGTTTACATTCGTTCCTCCAGTTGAATTGACCGAGGAACAGGAGGCTCTTGTTGCGCTACTTGCCCTAGCCGGCTATGAACCTGATATGGAAGATGAGGTTACTCAGGAATATGTGATGGACGCCTTGAAAGCAGAGGGCAGCGCAATTGCCACATTGGATGAAACGACGATTTTACGCTTAAAAGAAGTTTATAAAAACTCGATTAACTTACTGAAAGAACATAAGCCTCAAATTTATAGTGGGGATGTTTTATTTTATAAATCTACACTCGTACCAGATTGGATACCGGATGTGGATGTAGCGTCCTGGAAACCATATATCAAGGGAGAGCTTACACAGATTGATATTGCCTGTCGCCATAAAGATATGTGTCAATCCATCCCATTGAATGAAATCGGTCAAACTTTAATCAACCATTTAGTAAAGGAGAAAAAAATGTATGTCTAACCCTTTTGAACAAGCTGATCGTGAATACTATGTTTTGCGAAATGCAGAAGAACAGTACTCCTTATGGCCAGCAGCGATTCCTGTCCCTGCTGGATGGGAGATCGCTTTCGGACCAGCTGTAAAAGCATCGTGTCAACTATATATAGAAGAAACATGGGTAGATATGAGACCTAAAAGTCTGCGGAGTCTTTTAGGATGAAAACCCAACGAGCAGTTATTATCGTCCTCTATGTAGTGGCGATGTTCATGGTTTCCATTGATGGAACAATCGTCAATGTGCTACTTCCGACAATTGCCAATGAATTTGGTGTAGCTCCAGGTGCGACGAACGCCATTAATATCGGCTACCTTGTCAGCATTGCTATTGCTTTGCCTGCTGCCGGCTATTTAAGCAATCGTTTCGGCGTAAAGAAAATGTATCTCCTTTCTGTTAGTTTGTTTACATTCGCCTCTCTTCTATGTGGGTTGGCTGATAGCTTGCAGGCTCTTATTCTGGCGCGTGTTCTGCAAGGACTGGCAGGAGGAATTATTACACCTGTGAGCATGACCTTACTATTTCGGACATTTTCTCCGCCTGAAAGACAAAACCTGTCTCGCTCATTAGTATTGCCAATCGCTTTTGCACCGGCGATTGGCCCCCTCGTGGGAGGATTTTTTTCCGAATATTTATCATGGAACTGGGCGTTTTTCATTAATATTCCGTTTGGCCTCATAATCGTACTAATCGGGCTTTATGCCGTGAACGAGTTCGAGCTATTTAAAGCGCCATTTGATACGAAGGGCTATGTGCTCATCGCAATCGGTTTGCCGATGTTAATGCTGACACTTAGTCTCATTGCTTCTGAAGGTATTTCTTTAGCTGTCGTAATGTGTGCAGTCATCGGTGTATTTTTATTAAGACGCTTTTATGTATATGAACAGCAAATAAAGGAACCTCTTCTGGATGTACATCTTTATGAAGAGCCACAGTTCCGTTCTTCAAGCCTTGTTGCGATGTGTTCTATGGGTGCCTTAATGGGAATGCTTTACCTGTTCCCTCTTATGTATCAATATACTTACTCGGCTTCACCGTTAGAAAGCTCTCTTATTACGTTTACCGAAGCACTCGGATTGATGGTAGCGTCAAAATTACTGCCTGGAATGGCTAAGCGTTTTGGCATGCTTTTCACAGTACGTCTTGGTCTGATTGGTACTGTTATTATTTTCTGTTGTATTGCCATCATTGGTCCTTCAGCAAACCCTTGGCTATTGCGCGGCTTGATGTTTCTAATGGGTGTATGTTTAGGGCATAGCGTAATAGGCTCTCAAATTTCGGCATTTCATCATGTAGCGAAAAGCCAGATGAGTAAAGCAACAACACTGTACAATATGCTCAATCGAGTTGGCGCCGCTGCAGGAATTGCTCTTGTTGCGACTACATTAACAGTGACTAGTCGTTACTTTTCAGAAATGCATTCTTATCAATATGCACTTATCGCTACGGTTGGACTGCTTTTGGCAGGTCTAGGCTGTTCTTTATTTACCAAAGAAAACGAAACAATTCTAAAAGGTGAGAAAGCATGACAACTATTGCCTATTGTAAAATCGACGATATGCCCGCTGATTGGCAATATTATCTTCCTTTTATAGAAGCGGAAGTAGTTCAGCGTGTTGAGCGAATGAGGAAAGTGGAAGATCAGTTGAGAACAGTTTGTGCCCATTTGCTGACGAAAATGGTGTTTACAACAACCTTTCAAAAAGAACTTTGCTTATATAAAGATTCGAACGGTAAATACCAGACAGGACAAGACCTTCACTTCAACATTTCGCATTCAGGGGATTATGTTGCATGTGCCTTTAGTGCTTTTCCCGTCGGCATAGATATTGAACAACACGTAAAAAGAGATTTTTCGCTCTTTCAGTCTTTATGGAGCGAGGAAGAAAAACAGCTTTATCCGCTTCATAAACAGGAAGCTTTCTATGGGCTGTGGACTGCGAAGGAAAGTTACGGGAAGTACAAAGGGTTTGGTCTTCACACTTCATTGGCGGAAGCGACCATTCAACGAGATGGGATAATTCACCTTCCTCTAGGAATCGAACAGGCCCATGTCATTCCTTTCTTTATTGCTCCTAATTACAGTGCTACGGTGTGTACCGAGGATTCCTTGGACGCAGTTACGCCGTATAAGTGGGAACAGATTGAAGCATTTTTTAAATAATAGTGCTTAGTTATCATTAAATAAGCCTGTAACCATTCTTAAACGGTTACAGGCTATTGTTATTCATTTTACAGTCGTTGGACATTTTTAATGATGAAGTTACTTTTAGGGAGACTTGGAATGCTTACTTTACTGTAGCTTAAATCCTGCTCCGGAATATCATACGTCATATGATTGACTAAAAAGTCGAGACTCACTTTCATCACTTCTATTGTCACCCATTCTCCTGCACAGCGGTGCCCCAAATTGTAATCGCCGCCACCTTGTGGAATAAAGCTGAAAGGACTGCCATCCCAGTGTTCAAATCGGCTCGGTTGAAACTCTTCAGGATTTCCCCAAATATTAATATCATGATTCGTGCCATAAAGGTCCAACAAGGTTAATGTCCCTTTTTCAAACGTATAATCTTTCCAAATGAAATCTTCTTTTACTTCTGCAGCTGCAAAGGGGAAGAATGGATAAAAACGACGCACTTCCTGAACAAACATTTGTGCAATCTGCCCATTACCGGACTTCAGTTTCTCACGCTCTTCGGGATAATGATGAACGGCCAACGCCGAAAAGTTAATATAGACCGAAATCGCTACAATCGGTCGTAAAATATTGATAACTTCTACTGAAGCAATTTTTGTATCAAGCAGTTTCCCTTCTAAATCGCGGTGCCAGGCAAATGTATATAATGCGGTGCCTTCTTCCGGATGCAGTTTGCCTCCGCGTACTTGATCAATAATTTCACCCATCCATTTTTCAACCTGATTACGCGCATGTCTACCTGCCCAGTGCGCAGGACCGATTGCCGTTGCTGATTCGAACATTGCTCTTAAATCTTTAGCGAGCTTTTTCATTTCCTTTTCTTCTACTGGTACACCTGCCCATTCACAGGCAGTGCGGCACATGATTTCCAGTGACTCTTCATAAAGGACAATCTCATCCATCTGCTGCCACTTTTCCAAGGCCATTTCCCACTGTTTAGCGGTAATTTTATTCAATATTTCAAGCCGCTCACGGGACATAATCGACATAAACATTTCTTTACGGTGTTTATGAGCATCCCCGTCCAATGACTGTACACCATCTTTACCGAATAATGTTTCTGCTACACGGTTTGGTGCAACGCCTTCTCTTTTGAATTTACTATTGTCATAAAAAACGTCCGCTGCTTCCTTTCCGCCCATACAGATTGCTTTTTTTCCGAGTAATCGTGTTTCAAAAACGTCTGAATGGAAGCTTTGGCGTCTATTCAATATATACAAATAACCTTCTCTTAAAAGATTGAGGCTATGGTCGATTCCCTCTTCCTTAGGTACTGAATTTGTCATATCATTCATCTCCTTTTTCTATAAATAACATTGTTGGTAACCATTTCCCTATTTATTCTTTTAAAAAACTTACCTTTAATTAAAACGTTCCCTTCATTAAATAAACGTTTACCGCCTCTTCCAATAAGTTTAGAAATTAAAAACCAGGCAGTGAAAAACAAATTGTTTTTCACCACCTGGCTATTCGTCTCGGCTTACAAAGCAGAGTTGTTTGATACTTGTACGAGCTCCTCTTTGGAAGACGGTTCACTGTTTAATTGCTCAATAATCTGAGCTGTAGAAAAGACCGCGCCACAGCGTTGTGCTACGTATTTAATTGCCATTTCATGCTCCTCTAATGTGAAATCAGCGACCGCATCTGCAATGAAAAATGGCTGTATGTCTGTCATGAAAGCCTCTCCAGCTGTCATAAGACACCCAATATGAGCATAAACACCGCATATAATTAACTGGTCGCGTCCTTGTTCATTCATAAACTCTAATAAATTCGTTTTCTTAAATGCACTGTAGCGCCATTTTTTCAATACAATATCATCTGCTGTCGGTGCTAAGTCATCAATCACTTTTGTAATATTCGGATCGTCTTTAAGGCCTGGTCCCCAGAAGTCCGTCAGCAATGCACGGTCTTCGGCTTTTTGATTGCCAGATTGTGCCGTATATACAACGGGAATGCCCAGCTCATCGCATCTTTTTCTAATTGCCTGTATATTGGCGACTAATTCAGGAATTAATGATGCATCTTGCTTATAGTAATCAATAAAGTATTGCTGCATGTCATGAATTAATAGAACAGATCTGTTCGAATCCGCTTCCCATGGTACTTTGTTTTTCGGTAAATTACTTTCTTTCGGCATTTCATATGATGAGATAGCTGGAATAGCCATCGAATCACTCCTTTTATATGTTTTTAGTTGATTCGTTCAATTAAATATCTTTAAACTGCTCCGTATTAACACCCATTGCGCGAAGCATCGTTTGGAATTTGGCACCTGTTTCGGCTAATTCTTCTTCAGGCTTTGACTCGCCGACAACGCCTGCACCTGCAAATAATCGCAATGACTGTCCATTTGCCTCTGCGCATCGAATTGTTACAACCCATTCCCCGTCTCCATCAGCATCACACCAGCCAACCATACCAGTAAAGAAGCCACGGTCAAACGGTTCAATTTCCGAGATTGCCTGTCTCGCCTTTTCTGTAGGAGCACCACAAACGGCTGGTGTCGGTTGTAGAGCGACCGCTAAATCTAATGATGAAATATCTGCGTCCAGCAACTCTCCTTTAACGACTGTCGACAAATGCCACATCGTTTCAGTAGTGACCAATGAAGGCTTTTCTGGAACTTCCATATTTTTTAGGAATGGACGCAAGGCATTTGCTACAGTCTCCACTACTACCGCATGCTCATGCAGGTCCTTTGGAGAGGAAAGTAGCTCTTCTGCGCGTCTTTGATCTTCTATAGGATCTTTACTTCTTGGTCTTGAACCTGCCAACGGATTCGCAATCGCCTGCATCCCCTGTCTTAAAACGAGTAGCTCTGGACTAGCGCCGATTAGTGTTTTCACTTGCTCCTCGAACTCAATATTTGTTGAAAACGTATAACCACGTTTATTTTGATAGGCGAGATTCCGTAAAAGCTGTGGAATATTAACAGACTCCGTTAAGCTTAGCTCCAATGAACGCGAAATGACGATTTTGTCCAGCTCACCGCTACGGATTCTCTTAATCCCTTGTGCTACCCCTTCCATGTATTGTTCAGGGGCTGGAACAGAGATTAGCTTATCGACAGCAATTGGAGTGGAACTAACCTGCCCTCTTTCCTCATGTTGATATGAAGGTGCAAAATGAACAGAGTTAGGAACATGCAAACAAGCCTTTTTACAGGAATCAAACGGAACTGCTCCCGTCACGATTGGATGTGGGTGCCCTTGCTCTTTTGCTTTTTTGAGTGTTGAGGCTACCTTTTTAGGCAAACTAACAAGTTGATTTGCACAGTCCTCTTTAGAAGGGACTTGTAGGAATACGCCTTTGCCTAAAATCGTTCGTTTCGGTGTCTCGATAAAAAAGTCACCAACTCGATAATCATCTAGAAGTTCCTGCTCCAATACTGCTTTTTGTTTCGTTACCATATTACCTCTCCTTTTTGTTTAACTATTCAGAATTCAAAGAACAGACTTAACTAGCCCCTAAAGTTGCTCCTCCATCTACGACTAGATTGCTCATTGTGATATGGCTAGATTGTTCAGATAGGAAAAATAAAATAGCACTGACAATGTTTTGTGGCTGTGCAATCTTTTTCAGCGGAATCCCTACTTTAAAACTGTCAGGCATACCTTTAATCATCATTTCAGCTCCATTATCATCCGTCCAAAGAGAGCGCTGCATGTCCGTATCAGTTGAGCCTGGAGAGACAATATTACAGCGAATGCCATGTTCTGCAAGCTCTAAACCTAGACACTTTGTAAACATAACCGTCGCTGCCTTTGATGCCGCATACGCTGCCATCGAGATTCTCGGCACACTGGCAGCATTTGAGCCGACTGTTACGATAGTTCCTTTTTCCCTTCGAACCATATAACGACTTACCGCTCTTGAAACATTAAAAACACCTGTCGTATTAATCGAAAATGTTCTCGCCCAATCCTGGTCACTAAATGACTGAATAGGACCGCTAGACAGTATCCCGGCAACATTTACGAGCATTTCAATCGGCCCTATTTTCCTTTCCACTTCTTCTACGATTGCATCGACTGCAATACTATCCCCTACATCTGCTGGAAACGCGAATACCTCGACGCCTTGTTCCTTAAAACGTTTTATCTGAAGATTTAATTGTTCCTCGTTATAATCTACAACTGCCACTTTTACACCTTGTGTAGCCAAACTCTCGACAAGGGTTCTACCAATTCCTTGGGCTCCCCCTGTGACAAGTGCAACTTTTCCTTTCAATTCTTGAAAATTCAAATCATAACTCTTCCTTTCTCATTTGAAGCTATATGTAAAAAATGATTGATTGTATTATCAACCACCAATCAATAATGATAATCATTATCAATTGATTATACTAGCAATGATAGCGATAACTTCCAACACCGTCAAGGACCTTATTATTTTCGCTAATAAAGACCTAATAATAAATTTAATGTCAGTTTTGGCAAGAAAATTTATCCTTTTTTAAAAATTTATAAGGACAATGGGTTTTCAAAAAACCATTAAAAGGAAATAACATGAATCGGGCTAACTGTTTCCTACAGTATTTAAATTTACACATCCGACAAAAGTATTCAGGTAGCGAAAACTAAAAATATAAATGCCCGAAAACCTTATGTATTAAGGGTTTCAGGCATTGTGATAAAATAATGTGAAACAATTTATGTAATATTATCGTAGATTAAAAGTATTAAGGATCATGGAGGTGACAAATTGAGAAATTTATCTTCGTTTATTATGTTTTTAGGAATTTTAGTTGTCGCCTTTAGCGGGAATTGGATCATTCTTAATTATGATCAGGTATCAATCTATCCGAAAGCTTCCATTATTGCATTCGGGATTGGGTTAGCTCTTGTCGTTTGTGCTTTTATAGTAAGTAAATTATCTACTTACCATGACGGTGAACAGGTATTTCAAAAGGATTACCGGGACACTTTAAATAAATGGCTTCATGCTAATGGTACATCGAATAAATGGTTTACAGGTATAATACTTATTCCATTAGTAATTGCAGCGTTTTATAGCTTGGATTTGCTTTTCGGGCTGCTTAAGCTGTATTTATTTCTAGGCATCGTACTAGCGGGTTTTGTTTATTTATTGAAAGAAGATAGACTTGAAGAAGTTAATTTACAATTTAAAGGGAAAACAAAGAAACTGCTGGATTTAATTGATTATCGTAGGCATCCGTTTAACATTTCACTTATTATTTACATCCTTGTCATTATAAGCTTTGTATGGAGTAAAGCGTGGGACGTTCCGTTTTATATGGAAACAGGAGGTAATGTGCGCTATGTTACTTCACTTCCAATGATTTCATTTTTAATGTCTACCTTAATGGTAATCAGTACTTTTATTTATATTATTCATAATGGCGATCTGTTTGGTTTCCGGAAAAGTGCGTTAAGTACTGAAAAGGTAATGTTCGTCCATTTTGCAGAAATTTTCTGCGGGGTTACATTGATTATGCTTGTTTTCACAGTGATTAACGCTCTATATTCCTTATAGTCAAATGACCGCCACAATATTTGTGACGGTCGCTTTTTTTGATTTGTGTATTAGCAACTTTGGGAACTGGCATAATATCGTTATACCTGATTATCTAGGTGCATTTCGCCCTAAAATTGCCGAAGTATTTTCTGCATGCTGATTATTTAATCTTGTTGGTGTACTATCTACTTCGTCATGTGCTTTTACAGTATCTATAGGAATGATATCTGTTGTTTGTACTTCCGTTGCTTGTACAAGTAATGCTTCACTGTCATGTTGTGAAAAGCCAAGCACCTCTTCTATTTGCTGTATTGTCTTTTGTTTTTCATTTTCCTTCATTTTTTCACACCTCCTCTTTTTAGGATGTGTGATGCTTTAATCATTATGTAAACAATATAAAGGCGCTGTTCCTTTTTTTGAAGGAAAGCGCCTAGATTACTACGGCTGATACAATGGAGGCTTTGGAAGCGACCGGTAACTCGTTATACCAAAAAACACCATCTCCCCCTAAAAGGAAATGGCATTCTACATTGTTTTATAATTGCATTCCTGTCCACTGCCAATATGAAAAATAAAATAGCATGATGACAAGTATATAAAGGGGCATTAATATCACACTAAGCTTTACTAGATTACGCGCATCATAGAAAATTTCTCCTTCTTCATAAAATAGCAGCAATGCTTTTGAGCTGACCGGTACTGTGACACAATAATTCATCCCGATTAAACTTAAAAAAACGACGGTTGAAGAGTTCACTCCGATTAATTCGCTGAATATGATTAAGCCTGGAATAAAAACAATGGCACGTGTCGTATGTGAAGTAATATACAAATGACTGGTTACAGTAACAACTAGAATCATCAGCACAATCAGCCAATCCGGAGCACCGACAAATAAATGCAGCACACCAATCATTTCATTTTCCATCCATTTAACGATCCCCGTATCTACCAATACTTTGCCGAGCGCGGTTGCTGCAGCTACAAATACGACTAAATTCCATGAAACAGCATTCATACCTTGCTTCCAGCTAATAATTCCGAAGTTCGGCATCATAAAGATAATGGCACCGATCACTGTAATCAATTCAATATCCAGCCCATGAAGACTTTCTGTCATCCACCCGATGATTAAAAAGAAAATAAGAATCATCGTCTTTTTTTCATCATTTTGAAATTTTCTTGTTATGATTTTTTCTTCATGTTGGACATTTTCTATTTTCCTTTCGCCATCACGCGGCCACAGCAGCCATTTAATAACGAGTAAGGATATAATCGTCACAACCAATGCAAACGGAACACCCCATATTAACCATTTGATATAGGAAATGGATTCACCCACCGTACTTTCCAGAAAGCCGATTCCGATTAAATGGGAGCCTGCGCCGATTAATGTAGCTGATGTACTCATTAAAATAATGACAGGTGCGATAATCGCCAGCACACTTTGCTCCTTTGGCGAAAACTTCTGACTAATTTGTTTAATAATCGGCATAGATAAAGCCGCTCTTCCTGATGTAGAGGGAATAAAAAAAGCAGAAGTGAATAATACAGAACTTAGCCCAAGAACGACATTGTCTTTTTGATTCGACTTGCTTAGGATGAAAAGCGATAATCGCTCGGCTAATCCAGATTTTTTTACGGCTTCCCCTATAATAAAAGCCCCAATCATCAGCCATACGACTTTCTCGGATAAGGAGTTATATAACAAATCCGGCTCTGCTGCATTCATTAAAATAATAAACGCTATGAGTGAGATTGCCACCCAGCCGGCTGAAAATTTGGTTGTAACCCATAAGATCATTGCAGATAGGAATGCAAATAGAGCTACCTTTGCACTGTAGTTCAAATCATTAATAGAAATAACCGCAATCATTATGAGGATGTGGATAGCAATAATAAGCAGTGTCTTTTTCGGCATTAATTGGATCTTTGTTTTCTCTATTGGATTTGTCATTTTAGTAGACTCTTTCTTTCCTATGCTCTTTATTGGCAATTTCCATGCCAATCGAAACTTTTCGTAATATAGCCTCTATACTTTCTTCAATCCATTTTGGAGCCTTTTTAATCGCATTTTCCAATGATGTTGGTTTTTGAATGATACTACTATATGCATCAATCCCCGCATGATAGTTGAGATTTGCGCCTTTTCCGATTGTTCCTGTAATGGCAATGACCGGGATATTATTTTTTTTCGCTATTCGTGCAACCTCCGCTGGAATTTTACCGTTCGGCGTTTGGAAATCCAGGGTGCCTTCTGCGGTTAATACAATATCCGCTGTCGAAATTTTCTCTTCAATCTTGATATACTTCATAATGATATCGAATCGCGGATGTAATGTAGCGCCCGCTAACCCAATTAGTCCAGCACCTAACCCTCCGGATGCCCCGCTGCCAGGTAATGAACGTACATCCAGCCCTGTTGCTTCTTCGATTAAAGATGCATAATGGTCCAGCGCGTATGATAACTTTTTCACCTGTTTTGGAGTGGCTCCTTTTTGGGGTCCAAATATATGTGCAACCCCCTTTTCCCCACATAAAATATTTTTCCAGTTACATGCTACGTTAATTGAAACTTCCTTTAACCGTCGATCTTTATTTTTCGTCACAATGGTATCCACAGCCATTAAATCTTCTGCGCCATTAATCTCGACGATTTGCTGTTTTTCATCTAAAAATTGAATTCCTAATGCTTGTGCCATTCCTGCACCCCCATCAGACGTACCCGAATCCCCACAGCCAATCAGAATATTGTCAATTCCCATATCTAGCGCTGCAACGATGAGTTCCCCTACACCGTATGTAGTCGTTTTTAATGGGTTTCTTTGATTACGCGGGACTAGCTTTAAACCGGCTACTGCCGCCATCTCAATTACCGCAGTCCGTTTTCCATCCTCTTCATAAATACCAAAATAGCTCTTTATCTTCTTACCGAGAGGCCCAGTTACTTTTTTATAAATCAGTTCCCCATGCTTTAAACGGACAATTGTCTTCACAAATCCTTCTCCGCCATCGATCATAGGTATCACTTCCAAATCAGCGGTCGAATCGAAACGCCTGACCCCACGTTCCATTGCTGAAGCTACTTCCTCTGCGTCCAAACATTCTTTAAACCCTGATGGTACGATTACAATTTTCATATCAGCAACCCTCCCTAAATTTATCATTGTTAATGTACCACCACTAAATCAGAAAATACAGAGAGTTCTGTCAAAATACGATAATAGAACCAATAGGAAACGCTTTCACTAAAAATGCGCTGTTCCTTTTGAAGGAAAGCGCATTGCTGTCAATGAATTGACTTATCTATTATTCTTCATAAATCATTTTCTTTGTCATCCCACCATCAATAGTTAAGTTCGTACCTGTTATAAAATTGTTGTCCGGGTTTGCTAAATACAGGCATGCACGCGCAATATCATCCGGTTTGCCGACGCGGTTTGAAAGATGCTGTGAATGGTCAGACGGTCTGAGTGCATCGTAGTCTCCTGTTTCAATCCAGCCTGGAGAAATGCTGTTTACGGTTATATTTAATTCACTGAATGAACTTGCTAGTGCATGTGTTAGTGCCACAATCCCACCTTTAGATGCTGCGTAACTTTCAGAATTTGGCTCGGACATCGCTGCACGGGTTGACGCCATATTAATAATTGCCCCGCCATTTCGCATGAATTTTGCTGCCTCACGCGAACATAAAAAGACGCTGCGCAAATTCGTTTGGATGATATCATCCCAATCTTCTAATGATAATTCGAGTGGTGAAACCCATTTCCCTTTCCCGGCATTGTTAATTAAAATATGAAGCCCGCCAAAACGGTTTTCTGCCATTTCCATCGTTTGACGAACATTTTCTTCACTGCGTACATCCGTTTCTATAAAGATAGCAGTATAGCCCTCTTTTTGGAGTTCTCCTGCTAGTTGGACACCTAAGTCATGCTCAATATCCGCAATAACGACATTTGCCCCGGCTTGTGCAAAATGAATCGCAATCGAGCGACCGATTCCTTGCGCTGCACCTGTGATAACGACTGTTTTATTTTCAAACATTTGTATTCCTCCTTTACAAAATCTCTATTAAGAGTGTAACTGAAATAGGTTGGAATTTCGTGGATGAGGGTTGGGATTTTATTAGAACAATTTGTGCGGATATTAGAAGAGTTGTGCTGGATATTTGAACATCTGCGGTCTTTATTAGCACATTTCGGACACTTATTTGAACAATTTAAACTTATATTAGAAAATCCGATTTTTATTAGAAGAATTGCGCAACATATTAGAACAATTAAAGGCTTTATTTGAAAGTCAATTTAGGGTACCTCGTCCGGCAATCCGTTGCAACAGGTAAATACTTCACTTTCATGCTATAATGGGTAAAGTAGATCATTGCTAGTAAGGCATTGACAAAGGAGATAACAGAATGAATCAACAAAAACAAGAATCAGCACAACAATTACCTGAAAATTTCAGTGAGCTAAAGAAGGCTGTCAACAGAACAGCAGACTGGGAAGAACGTTTAAATGCGGTCCAGGAATTAGCGAAATATAAAACGGATGAAACAATTAAGATCCTTAAATATGTAGCAAAATCGGATTTAGTAACAAAAGTTCGCGATGCAGCAGCTCGTCACTTGAAGAAAATGGGTCAAGAAGTAGAAACTGCTGAAACACCTAAAGGCGATCTATTTAAAGATCTTCGCAAAATTTTCAAACGTATTAAGAAAAGCTTACCTGCTGACCACACATACGAGGACTTCAAGGTAAAATTAGAAAAAATGCGTAGCGATATTTACAACACATACGAAGGTGAAAAGGGCGCTCAATTTGACGCTTGGCTGAAGGTTATGTGGGAAACGACAACAACTAGAAAATAGTATTGATACTTACTGAGAACACGGGATAATTTTCGTGTTCTTTTTTGTTTACATAAATGTACGAGTATAGCTTGGATGAATGTTGTGAAAAATATTATAAACTATAGAAAGATGAGGTGAGGATATTGGGTATTTTTGACGGTTTGATGGGCAATGCAAGTGAATTAAAAACGGAAGATGTTCAAAAGGATATGCATGAAATTATCACGAGTGGAGAAACGGTAAAGCATGCTTTTAAAGTAATAAGAGATACATTTATATTTACAAATAAAAGATTGATACTCGTTGATAAACAAGGTATGACTGGTAAGAAAACAGAGTATTTATCGATTCCGTACAAAAGTATAACGAACTTTTCTATCGAAACAGCCGGTACATTCGATTTGGATGCTGAGCTGAAAATTTGGATTTCAGGTAATAGTGTTCCGATTGAAAAGAAGTTCAATAAAGCAACGAACATTTATGCGGTTCAACGAGTTTTGGCTGAGAATATTTTGGCATTGTAAATCTAGATTTAGGTAACGGACTATTCGTGTAGTTCGTTTTTTTTTATTTGGATCGCCTTGTACGGACGAATATTAGAAGATTTATCGCGATATTAGACCATGTCGGTGCTTTATTAGACCTTCTGGAACAGATATTCGAAAATCGGGGACTTATATTTGAAGGTTGGTTTCATATATTAGAACATCTCAATTTTATTAGTACATTTTAGATTTTATTAGAAATTCGTGCATACTTATTAGAACATTTTACGGCACATATACTAAAATATAATTAAAGGAAGCGAGGGATTATGATGCATATAGAGCTTGATGCAAATGCGAAAAAATGGATTCAATCCAAAGGGAAGCCTGTTTCTGTAAAAATGATTCAAGTGAATGCCTGCTGTGCTCCCCCTGTCCAGGAATTAATGACCCATTTAGGAAAGCCGAAAGATTTACATAACTATGAGGAATTTAATATAGACAACTTAGCAATTTTTGTGGAGAAGCATCTTTTACGAAATGAAAAACTGATTATGAAACTTTCAGGCGTCGGTATTTTCAAAATGATTTCGGCGAAGTGTAGTTAGGTTGGAATATAAGGCCTTAGCTACCGTTTAGCTAAGGCTCTTTCGGCTAGTTATCTTCCTTTTCAATAACTACATACGCTTGCCCTAAAACCACGCTGTCCCCCATAGCACAGGCAGAAATATGTTTCACTTTCCACCCCTCTTCCAAATACTTATTTACGGTAGCTAACCCATCGTCTTCCTTAGCACCGATTGTTCGCATATTACTCTTAACCCATACGATTTTCTCCATCAGTCTCCGCCCCTAACAAATTAAAGATTAAAAAGTAATTCTCTTTTATTAAATGAAATCCTCCTTCTCGGACTCCATAAAAAATAGGAAATGAAACATTAGTAGAAACTAATCCTTCATTTCCTAGTTATAAATTATCCTTCAATGTAGTTCGCTTCCATACCGCGCGCTACTTCCATTGTTTTTTCCATAACAGCTGGATGTGAAATTGCTACATAAATTTCATCTTCGAAAAATCGGAACGGTATTTCCACGCCTTCAACTTGCCACATGAAAAAGTGACCGTCAATCTTCATATTTACGCCATCCTGAGTAACACTATAGAAATCTCTGTATTCGAAATCGGATTTTGCTGCAAAGAAGCTTTGGCACTCCTCTAATTTGAGGGTCGGATTGCCTTCTGTATCATGGCGTGTAATTTTATATCTTGTGTTCATTTGAAAATCTCCTTTAACTTCTAATCGCTTAATTATAATAAGTTAGAGAAATTTAGGCAAAAGGTTGCTCTTACATAAGAATTAATTCAATTAGAATATAGTTACCTTTTTATATTAAGAAAATTATGGAGAAAGACATGAGGTTATAGGTTAACCCTATTTTTCAAATCTACATCCCCAAAACATTTGTAGGATGTAGATTAATTAGAGGAAACAGCAAATACTTTTTTATTTTAAGACTTCAAATTTATTTCTATTCATAGGAAAAAACGTTTTCAACTATTGTAGTAATCCCTAGCCCACCAGCTATACAAAGTGTAACTAATCCATATTTCTTTTTACTTCTAATAAGTTCATGCACTAATTTCGTCATTAAAATCGCACCAGTCGCTCCTATTGGATGTCCTAATGCAATTGCCCCACCGTTGGGGTTCACCTTTTCAATATCTAATTTTAATTCATCAATTACTGCAAGTGTTTGAGCAGAAAAAGCCTCATTTAATTCAATAATATCAATATCGTCTATTGTCAGATTGACTTGCATTAAAGCTTTTAAAGTTGCAGGTACTGGACCAATCCCCATCTCTCTTGGATCTACGCCTGCAGCTGCTTGAGCAATTATTTTGACTAAGGGCTTAAAACCTAAACTCTTAGCTTTAGTTTCCGACATAATTAACAATGATGCAGCACCATCATTTCTTCCACTACTGTTGCCAGCTGTAACTGTCCCATCTTTTTTAAATACTGGTTGTAATAAGTTTAATTTATCAATTGGTGTAAGACGTGGATGTTCATCTGTACAAAAATGAATTAAGTTTTTCTTAGTTTTTATTTCATAAGGTACAATTTGTTTTTTAAAATAGCCCTCTTCCACTGCTTTTTTAGCCCTATTTTGACTTAAAAAGGCATACTCATCTTGTCTTAATCTGCTTATGTTATATTTTTCCGCTAAATTTTCCGCAGTCTCGCCCATTGTTTTAATCCCATATTCAGCAGGTTGTGAACCTGGTTGACTTTCAGTATTAGGATCTAATATCATTCCATTACCAGCACCTCTACCATACCGCATATCATTAATATAATATGGAGCAGTGCTCATAGATTCTGCTCCTCCTGCAATAATCACATCCGCTATTCCTATAGCAATTTGTTGTGCTGCATTATTAATAGCCTGTAAACCTGAACCACATTGACGATGAATAGTATACGAAGGTATTTCTATTGGTAAATTTGCCTGTAAGCTTGCAACCCTAGCCAAATTAGATTGATTAGCACTCTGTTTAGCCTGTCCCAAAATTATTTCATCGATTTCTGATGGTTTAATTTCATTTCTCTCTAATAACGCAGTGAAAGTATGAGCAGCTAATAAATCTGCCGTCTCATTAATTAAAGTACCGCCAATTTTACCAATTGCCGTACGAACTGCATCTACAATTACTACTTCTTGCATTAAATTCCTCCTTATTTAGAGAAACTACTCTCGAGTTCCCCCAATACGGTATACACTTTAAAATAGGTTTGATTCATATTTTAATGGAATAACAAGCTCAGCATCTGTATTTTGAAGAACAGTTTCTATCTCTGTGTCTCCTACCAATTCAATAAGATGTAACTTTCCGTTAACTGGTTTAAACACGGCTAACTCTGTAATAATCAAATCTACACTTCTCGTTGATGTTAAAGGATATGTGCACTCTTTTAATATCTTACTTTGACCATCTTTTGATGTATGGGTAGTTGTAACTATTACTTTTTTTGCACCAACTAGTAAATCCATTGCCCCACCTACACCAATTATATTTTTACCAGGGACTGCCCAGTTGGCGATTCGACCATTTTGGTCTACTTGCAATCCCCCTAAAATTGCTACATCAATATGGCCACCTCTAATCATGGCAAACGATTCTGCACTATTGAAATAAGAAGCACCTAGTCCTTCCGAAATAGGTAACTTACCAGCGTTTACTAAATTGGGATCAATATTGTCTTCATTTGCTTCTTCCACCCCTAACATACCATTCTCTGTATGCAAGAAGATGTTTTTAGAACTGACATATTTAGAGACCAATGTTGGAATCCCAATTCCTAAATTAATTATTTCTCCATCATTTAATTCTTGGGCAGCCCTTTTAGCGATTATTTCCTGAACGTGATTAACCAACTTCCTTCACCCCATCCTTAGTTAAAACTCTCTTTGCAAGGATGATAGCGTCTACAAAAAGGTGGGGGGTTGTAATTTCGTTTGGATTTAATTCTCCTACTTCCACAATTTCCTCTACTTCTGCAATCACATACCTTGCTGCAGTTGCCATAAGGGGATTAAAGTTTTGGGCGGTTTTATAATAAACTAGATTTCCAAGTTTATCTGCCTTTCGAGCTCTTATTAAACTTACATCAGCTACTAAAGCTTTTTCGAAAACATACTGTTCTCCATCAATTATCTTTATTTCTTTTCCATTTGCCAGTTCGGTTCCTACTGCTGTTTTTGTATAGTAGCCTCCGATACCAGCTCCACCAGCACGAATGGATTCAGATAAAGTTCCTTGAGGTAGAAGCTCTACAGTAAGTTCTCCTAATTGCATGGCATCACCAACATCACGATTACTTGTGAAGTATGAACCAATAGCTCTTTTTACCTTTTTTTGCTGTAACAATATACCTAACCCTTTACCTTGCTCACCTAGATTATTTGAAATTATCGTCAGCTCATTTATATTCATTTCTACTAAACCATCAATTAAAGTTAGCGGGGCACCAATGAGTCCAAATCCTCCTACCATAATTGTGTCACCAGACTTAACCTTTGCTAGAGCTTCTTGTGCCGTATTAAAAATCTTCATTTTATCACCTCATCCATTATGCAAATCTTGATTACTTCGAACTATAAGTGAAATTCAGCTATTATCATTTATAAAACTCGCTTATATTTTCTGAATAGTAAGTATTCTTACCTCATAAAAAGTATCTCCTTTAAAAAAGCTACACTCAAGCTAGAGTACCATTCGGTAATAAACTTGGATGTAGCCGATTAATAGGTATTGATAATAAAAATAGATTTATTATTCATACCTGCTTAGAAATACTTCCCTAGTCAATATACAATTTAAAGGTGGATGTACTATATGCTAATAGATTTTCATCAATATCAATTATCTTACCTTCAATAACTGCGGTGTTACTTGTTGTATGAATTACCTTTGAACATATAAGCACTTCACCTGCTTTAACTTCTTGAAGGAATCTTACTTCAAGCTGAATGGTTGAAACTTTGTTTATCCCTAGCGATCTAGCGGCTAAGCTCATACCTATATCTAAAGCTGTCATCATAACTCCACCATGTAAAGTACCATTTATATTCAGACTGTCTTCTGAAATCGGCAGTCTAATCGAGGAGTATCCTATTTCAATATCGTCATGTAAAAGACCTAATTTTCTCCAATATACCGATTGTTCAAATGCTGTCTTCAATTCATTAAATTTTAATTCAATCAATTTATGCACCTTATTAACTTTTAGATTTTGGCTACAATTCTAATATATTCGCCACTCATTAAATCATCGAAACCTTCATTTATATCTTCCAGCTGAATTGTTTTGGAAAGTAACCTGTCTAAATCTAAAAGACCTTTCTCATATAAGTTCAAAAATCGTGGAATATCTCTTTTAGGTACACAACTCCCTAAATAAGATCCTTTAATCTCTTTTTCTTGAAACGTAATTTCCATAATTGGAATATCGATTTTATTTTGCATTCCTGGAAGCCCAGTAGTTACAAGCCTTCCTCCCCGCTTCAGTAGATCGAACCCTAATTTTAGGGCGGCTGAAACACCTGCAGTTTCAACTGCTAAGTCCACTAGTATGTTTTTATCTTTAATTTCACTTGGTGTATACACTTCAATTAATGGATCCATTTCCTTAACCATATTTAACTTTTTTTCATTAATATCAATTGCTATGATTCTAGAAGCTCCTGCTGCTTTAGCTCCTAGTAGGGAACTAAAGCCTACTCCACCTAATCCTAAAATAGCAATTGTTTGACCTAATTGTAGTTTGGCAGAGTTAATAACAGCTCCAACTCCAGTTACTACTGAACAACCAAATAAAGCAAGTATTTCATATGGCACTTCTGTATCTACCTTTACTAAAGAATTCTCCGATACAATCGTATATTCTGAGAATGCTGACACCCCGACATGTGTACTCACATCTCTATTTCTAACATTAAATCTTTTCCCGCCATTGAATAGTTCACCTTTTTTATTTGATTCAACACCTGGCTCACATAATCCAGGTCTTCCTTCAGAGCAAGGTATACATTTACCACAGGATGGAATAAACGTAGTAATGACCTTATCACCTGCCTTTAAACCAGTCACACCTTCTCCTGTTTTATAAACTACTCCAGCTGCTTCGTGGCCAATGATCATTGGCAAAGGTCTTTCAATACTTCCTTTTATTACAGATATATCAGACTGGCATAAACCTGCTGCCATTACTTTGATAACTACCTCACCAATGCCTGGTTCCATTAGCTCTACCTCTTCTATTTTTAACGGAACAGATTTTCTAAATGGCATTTCTGTATTAACCTCATATAATACCGCGGCTTTCGTTTTCATTTTTTATCTACCTCAATTACTTTTAGTTTTATTCTTGCATTGCTTCATTTTCATTATCAACGCTATAATAAACCTTTTTATCCTTAATAGATTTAACTAGAATAAAGATAGCCTCTATTGTGACAAGCAAAAAGCTGATGGGAACAAATGCAAAAATAATTGCAATACTTATTAATGTACCTCCAGCAGAAATAGCAGCTCCATCAGTCATTGCTGTTATTGCTCGATTTAGAGCATAAAAAGCCATAGTAGAATATATAAATATATCTATAAGTATCATCATAATTCCTACTATTAACTGAGCTTTCCCGTTTAGTTTTGTTGATAGCATATCTAACCTTGGAATGGAGCCCGATGAATAGGTTACAAGTAATCCCCAAAATATAACTGTTGGCATTAATATACTTTCTGTAATTTCATAACTTCCTGGTAGCCCATAAGAAAACAAGTTTCTTAATATAACGTCAAGAGAAATTAATAGAATCATAATGGCTATGCTTATACCTGATATAAATAGTGTTACTTTCTTTACCTTTCCAAAGTAACTATATACTTTATCAAATGTACTCATTTAATCCCTCCTACTCCATTTTCGATGGTAACCAAGTGATTATTTCAGGGAAAATTGTAATTAAAATTCCCGCTACTACCATTCCGACTATTGCATATTTTGTCGTAATTCTAAACAAACTCCCAGCTTTTAGTTTTGCTACACTTGCAACCATAAACGTACTTACACCAACTGGCGGTGTTAATAAGCCTAATACCGAAATGATACAGATAAATACACCGAACCAAATTGGATCTAAATTTATTGCCATTGCAACAGGGAAAGTAATAGGGACACTCATTACAATTGCTGCAGCAGTTTCTAAAAACATAAATAGAATAAAGTAGAAAATAGCTAAAATTAATATAATGAGTATTGGCATATCTAAAATAGGTTCCAGTAAAGTAATTAACTTTCTTGGAATTAGTGATAATGAAATGAATTTACTAAATATTTGAGCACCTATCATAATCATTAAAATCATACCTGAAGTTTTAATTGTTTCTGAAAAAGTTACTCTAATAAACTCCCGATTCACTTTTCTGAAAATTAATGCTGTAATAAATGCGATAGCAGCAGCAATACCTCCTGCTTCATTTGGAGTAAATACTCCTGAGTATATCCCTACAAATATTACTGAAAATACTACTAATCCTACACCAAGAACTAAAATGGTACGACCTAATCCTAGTTCTTCAACCTCTTCCGGATTTACATTCTTAGAAGAATTAATTCCATCCTTATTAAGTGACTTTCTATGTTTCAATAATAAATAATGTGTGTATAAAATGAATACTAAAACCAAGATAATTCCTGGGAATACTGCACCCATAAATAACTGACCAATAGATGTTTGTGTAATTGATCCGTATAAAATTAAAATAATACTTGGTGGAATTAATCCGGCAAGTGAACCACCAGAAGCCGCAATAGCTGCTGCCAAATATGGTGGATATCCATACTTTGTTAACTGTGGTGTTGCTACTTGCCCTAAAGTAGCAGCAGTTGCAGCACCGGATCCTGAAACAGCACCCATTAACCCTCCAATGATAATTGTTAAGGTTCCTAAAATACCTGAACGACCTTTTGTGTACTTATTAATAATTTTAAACATATCCTCGATTAGTCCTGAATGTAAAATAAATTGAGACATAATGATATATAAAGGAATGGTAGTTAATGTATAACTTGCAACTCGGTAAAATGTCCCTGTTTCCATAAATCCAGCAATAGTACCCCAACCATCTAATAAAAATACGCCTAGAATCCCAAAAAATAAAAGTAAGCTAGCAATATTTTGGCCTAAAGCTAGAAAGATAAGAAATAAAACACCAATAATTATAATGACTAAATTTTCATCCATTTTATCTCCCCTTCAAGTAGTAGACCCCATTAGGGGTCTACACTTTAGATAGTTACTTAATATCCATTACTGCATCAGGAACTTTCCCGCCAGCTTCAACAATCAAATCGCGCCAAATAATTGCTGCTTCTTTTGCTGGATGTCCAGCTGCTTCAACTGTTTTGATCCAATCAGTCCAAGTTTTAGCAATAGCATCTTCAAGTTTAGTCTGTAATTCTGGCTCTAACTCACTAACATTTACATATTTACCCGTTGATGTTTCACGTACATTTTCGTTAACTTTAATCCAGTTATCAACTCCAGCTTGTAACTGATTTTGAGTTGCTTCTTCGAATGCACTTTGAACTTCTGAAGGTAGAGAATCCCACGTCTTCATAGTCATTGTTGTTAATGCCGAATAATGACCTAAGTTAAGCCCCTCGATTGTATAATTAAATAATTTCTCAAGTCCGTAACTAGTCCAGTCTGGTACAGCCAGTAATGCACCATCTAATGTTCCTTTACTTAGCCCATCATATAAATCTGTAAATGGTAAAGAAATCGGTGAAGCACCAATATTTTTTGTAAATAGATCATGTACTCGAGCTCCGGAACGTAACTTTAACCCTTTTAAGTCATCTAGCGAATTAATTTCTGATTTTGTCGTTGATATTACATATGGGAATGTAGATACCATTGGGAATACTTTTATTCCTTTATCAACATACACATATTCCTCGTATGTTTTGCCATTTGTTAAAACGACATCATCTTTAAATAAGTTATTGAATGCTTCTGTTGCGATTTGAACATCTGATTCCAATATTGGCAACATCGTAATTTCAGACAAAGGGAACCGCTCAGGGTCATAAATAGGATGCAGTGGTATGGCAACATCAATTGTTCCAGAGTTTAATGCATCTAATTCTTCACGAGTAGCTACTAGTTCACCTGAAGTGAAAAGAGTATAATCTAATTTATCACCAGACAACTCTTTAATTTCTTCAAGCATTGGATTAAAGTACCCTAACATCCATTGGTGTGTATCTGGTAAACCTGTACTAATACGTAAATCGACCTTCTCTTTAGAATTTCCTAATGCTTTAGTTGTGTCATCTCCTCCACAGCCAGCTAACACTAAAATTCCAGCAGATACCATTAACATACTTAAGAACCTTTTCATCGTTTGCCCCCTAATTTTCAATATTCATCGTAATCAGTTTGGTAGTTAAAAATTCCTTAACCGCAAATGTTCCACCTTCTACACCTATACCACTCTCTTTATGCCCTGCAAATGGTGTATGGATTTGAATTGGCCAGCCATCATTTACACCAATAATTCCGTACTGAAGTTTTTCAGCAACTTCAAAACTTTTCTTCGTACTTTTAGTGAAAAAATACGCTGCCAGCCCGTAATCGGAATTATTTGCAATATCAATAATGTCTTCTTCATTCTTGAAAGAAATGATTGGTGCAACTGGACCGAAAGTCTCCTCATGGGCTACTTTCATTTTTGAATTCACTTCCACTAATATAGTTGGTTTACAGAAAAATCCTTCTTCTAATCCACCTCCAACCAGTCTTTCGCCTCCGTACAACACTTTTGCCCCTTTATCTTTAGCATCTTCAATATGAGACAGTACTTTATTTAAAGCGCTTTCATTAATTAGGGGACCTATTTTAGTATCTTCTTCCGCACCGTTGCCCACTTTCATTTTTTCTAGTCTTTCAATTAACTTGGCAGAAAAAGATTCTACAACAGCTTCTTGAACGTAAATCCTATTTGCACTAATACACATTTGACCGTTATTTCCGAATTTAGTTAATAATAAGGAATCCACAGCCTGATCTAAATCTGCATCTTCAAATACTATGAACGGTGCATGTCCACCCAGTTCTAAACTAATATTTTTTACTTGCTTAGAAGCACCTTCCATCAAATATTTCCCCACTCTAGTCGAACCTGTGAAAGTTATTTTTCTAACTTTCCTATTATTAATGAACTCCTCCCCCACCTTTTCGGGCTTTCCGATAATTAGATTAACGACACCCTTAGGGAAACCTGCTTTTTCAAAAATCTCAAACATTTTAATCGCATCAAGTGGGGTGCTTTCCGCTGGCTTTAAAACTACGGTGCATCCCGCCGCTAAAGCTGGTCCTAATTTTCTAGCTATCATATTCAATGGGATATTCCAAGGTGTAATTGCCCCAACAACACCGATTGGTTGATTCACAACAATTAGTCGCTTAGTTGGTATATTAGAAGAAAGAACTTCACCGTTAATTCGCTTTGTTTCTTCTGAATACCATAGGAAGTTTTCGGAAGCACGTAATGTTTCGTTACGAGCTTCTGATATTGGCTTACCTGTCTCCTTTGTAATCGTTAATGCTAAATCTTCTAAATTTTCAGTTATCAAATCCGATACTTTGCGTAGTATTTTTGATCTTTCGTTTGGTGACATATTCGACCATACTGGAAATGCTTGATATGCTGCATCAATAGCCTTTTTCACATCTGTTTCATTACCAAAAGAAAGTTCTTTTAATAGTTCGTTATTAGCTGGGTTATAGACTTTCAATGTCTCTCCAGATTCAGAAGATAGCCATTTTCCATTAATAAATAAATTCTTCATAGATAGCCTCCTAAATTGTTAGTACCGCTTTAACTATTTTCCCTTCATTTAAATCATTTACAGCTTCATTAATTTCTTCTAGCTTATAAAAAGTAATAAGCTCTTCCAAAGGTAACTTTCCTTGTTTATACCAATCAATTAATCTAGGTATAAATGTATGAGGATTAACACTCCCCATAATGGTTCCCATTAATGTTCGTTCAGACTGAATTGATTTAAAATCAACAGAAACTTCCAACCCCTTTTTTACGGCTGATAAGACAACGACTTTACCGGACAGCCTAGTAATATCTAATGCATTTTGTATAATCGTTGGATTTCCTGTGGATTCCACTACATGATGAACACCTTTGCTAACAATATTCTGAACCTCTTGTATTAAGTTCTGCTTCAATGAATTGATCGTTTTCGTAGCACCAAATTTTTTAGCAAACTCCAATTTACTGTCATTCACATCTATTGCAATGATTTCTGCACATCCTATAATTTTGCTAGCAATGATGGCACTTAATCCAACAGCTCCACACCCAAATACTGCAATAGAATCTCCTCCATTAGGTTTTAGTTTTTCAATTACTGATCCAAAACCAGTCATTATTCCGCAGGCTAAGGGCCCAAGGTATTCTAGCGGTACATCTTTATCAATTTTCACTAAGCTCTGCTGGCTTACTATTGAATACTCTGCAAAGCTGGACTGACCAAAAAAATTAGATACTTCCTCACCATTTTTCAGTGTTAATCTTTTTTTAGTGTGGGATTTACTATATCCAGTAGTATTTAACCGATAAAATTCATCGCAAATATAAGGTTTTCCGGCTAAGCAATTTTCACAGCTATTACAAAATGAATAGATTAAGACTACATGATCGCCCGGTATAATATGTTTAACATCTGAACCTACTCTTTCAACCACACCTGCTCCTTCATGTCCTAATACAACCGGATAAGTAAATGGATAAATACTTTTTGTTGAAGCAATATCTGTATGGCATATTCCAACTGCCTTTATTTTCACTAATACTTCATCACAATCAATTTCACCTAGCAGTATTTCTTCTTGAACAAATTCTTCGGCCCCATAAGACAGCATGGCGTTTATTTTCATATTTTCACCTTATCAGAAACTGCAATTATGCCTTTTTCTACTAATGCTGCAATATCCTCTGTTGTGTAATTTAAACTTCTGAGAATTTCTAATGAATTTTCTCCTGTCTTAACTGGTGGTGCCTGTTCACCTTGATAAATCTCTCCATTATAAACAAATGGCATTCCAATTGACTTTATTACTTCGTTATTCATTCTAAAGTTAGTTAAAGGAATTGCTTCAAAATAATCCGAATGATAGATTTCGTTCATATCTAATACAGGAGCATGTGTAATGTCATTTTTAACACATAGCATTAACCATTCTTCCCGGGTTTTTAATTTTATCTGTTGAATTATTTTTCCCTCTAGAGGCACTCTATTTTTCAAACGTAGTTCATTTGATTGGAATCTTTCATCGGATAATAATTCTTCTAAATCTATCATTTCACAAAATCTTTCCCATTGCTTTTCTCTGACTACAGCTATTGAAATATATCGATTATCCTTTGTTTCATATACTGCAGAAGGAACAATTACCGGATTGAAATTACCAGTTCTATGTGGTACTTTTCCATTAAGAAAATATTCCTGCCACTGTTGTGCTTGTAATGCAGCTGCCGTAGCATATAAGCTGACATCAATTGGTCCTGCTACATGATTTGTTTTTAATTTTGTAATGTAAGCTGCTTGGATTCCTTGTACTAGATCGCGTGCAGCAACATGATCTACAATGGGAAACCCTGTTCGATAAGGCGTACCATCAGTAGGTCCAATATGATTCATAATGCCAGAATTCGCTTGAATAACTGTATCTACACCAGTTAGTAATTTATTTTTCCCTTTATAGCCGTATCCGCTAATTCGACCATAAATAATATTAGGTGTTATTTTTTTGATATCCTCATAACCTAAGCCATACTTTTCTGTCACACCTGGTCTGAAGCTAGTAATAATAATTTCAACAGAACTAGCAAGTTTTTTAAAGATTTCTTGACCTTCAATAGATTGAGTGTTTAAAGATATATTTTTTTTATTACGATTTAATGCTATATATTGTGATGAAAAACCATCTTTGACCGTTCCAAGAATTCTTCCCCAATCACCTTCTGGACGCTCTACTTTATAAACTTCTGCACCTAGGTCACCTAACATCATAGCTGCATAAGGACCGGCAACACCTTCTGTTAAATCTAACACCTTTACACCTGCAAAAGGCTTAAGCATGTATAGCCCTCCCCCTTACTTCCTCTTCAACATAATAGGCAGTACGCCTGATTGAATAACTTCCTTCCGTTGATTGTACAGTTCAAACTTACGGAAAATGATGCCGCGGTCTGCTTTCGATGTTTCACGCTTTTCGATAACTTCCATTTCAAAATGGATCGTGTCGTTCGCTAACACAGGCTTTAAAAATTTCCAATCGTTAATACCTAAAAAAGCGATTGCAGTTCCGTCGAAAATCCCTAATCGTGTACTTAAACCTGTTAAAATAGAAAGTCCGAGTAAGCCGTGTGCAATTTTTTCGCCGTAAATTGTATCTTTGGAAAACTCGCTATCTGTATGTAGCGGATTATAATCACCTGATAAACCTGCAAATAATACGATATCTGTTTCTGTTACTGTCCGAGCCGGGCTAACAAATTTTTCACCAATTTCAAATTCCTCAAAATAACGTGCCATATTTTCTCCTCCTAAATTCGTTCTAATAAATAAGATCTTTGTCGACCTAATAAGTGCTCTGATAGGCGTCCTATTTCCATCAACTTTGCTTCATCAATACCTGTTTTAAATCCCATATCATGCAGCATGAATACAAAATCTTCTGTGCAAATATTCCCTGTCGCTTGGGTGCGGTCAACTATTCGTTCAGCAGGTGGTCCCCCAATCCCGCCTAAACTTACATCAAAATGAGTAATCCCTACTTCTAATGCTGCAAAGCTGTTTGCTATTCCCCAACCTTTTGTGTCATGAAAGTGAGCGATGAAAGTTAATTCAGGAAAATTCTGTTTTAATATTTGGAATAATTCTTTTGACTGCTTTGGATTTGCAACGCCCATAGTGTCTGAGATTGCGAATTTTTGAATTCCGGTCTCGGCGAAATTGTTTACAAGCTTTAAAACTTCTTCTTTCTTCACCTCACCCTGAAATTTACATCCAAATGCCGTTGATATACTTACTAAAATGCTATTAAATTGCTCTTGCTGTGCGACTAATATGTTTTCGGTAATCGCTTTTAATAGTTTTTCGTTTTCCATATTTACATTAATTTTGTTGTACTCATTGCTTGCTGCCATGACAAAACTAATTTCATCTACTGGATAGCCTAAATTTTTAGCGTGAATAGCTCGATCGAGTGCTTTACGGTTCACGCAAGTCGTTTTAAACTCTACTCCTGGAATATGAGAAAGCTTACTTAGCAACTCTTCCGAATCCTTGAACTGAGGCACATATTTAGGATGACTAAAGGAAGTTGCTTCAATTCGTTTGAACCCTGCATCAGCAATCTTTTGAAGCATTTTCAACTTATCCTCTGTCTCGATAAAATTCGGCTGATTCTGTAACCCATCACGTGCCCAACATTCATTTAAAATAATTTGCGTCATAAGGCACCCCTACACTGGACGAACACTATTTTTCTTATGTGGTCGCTCTACTTGTTTATTTGTAGAAGAGATTAATGCATAATAGAGTTCTAATTTTGTTTCTGCCGGATCGATTACATCGTCAATTAACATATTGGATGCAGCAATTTTTACATCGATTAATTCTCTAAACTGATTTGCATAGTCAGCTAATGCCTCTTTCGGATCCTCTGAGTTACGAATTTGTTTATGATATAAAATACTGGCAGCCCCTTCAGCACCCATTACGCTAATTTCTGCAGTTGGCCAAGCTACAATTAAATCCGGCTCGAACGCTTTCCCGTTCATTACAAAGTAACCAGCTCCATATGCTTTTCTTAAAATAACTGTAAATTTTGGAACAGTTGCTTCTGCAACAGCATGAAGCATTTTCGCACCGTGGCGAATGATTCCCGCTTTTTCAACTTTTGATCCAACAATAAAGCCTGGAACGTCTTGTAAAAATACAAGTGGAATATTAAATGAATCGCATATATTAATGAATCTTGCTGCTTTATCAGCTGCATCTCCATCAATTGCCCCCCCTAAATGCATAGGTTGGTTTCCAACGATACCGACTGGGATGCCGCCAATTTTACCAAATGCTGTAACCATGTTTTTTGCCCACTTAGGCTTCATCGGTAAGTAATCCCCATCATCTACTAGTTCTGAAATTACGTCATACATGTTGTAGACCTTTTTAGGACTTGTGGAAACGATTTCATAAATTTTCTCTGAACGTGCAATTTTTTCATTTACGTCGACATCATAGATTGGTGGCTGTTCTCCTGAATGTGACGGGAAGAATGAAAGGTACTTTTTGATTGTATCTAGACATTCGTAATCATCCTTCACTTCTATATCCGCAACGCCGCTTTCTTGAGTGTGAACTTTAGAACCACCTAACGATTGATCGTCTACATCCTCACCTACAATGGTTTTTACTAAGTGCGGTCCACCTAATGCCATATAACTCGTCTTTTTTACCATGGGAACAAAATCCGCCAAAGCTGGTAAATATGCTGTTCCAGCAATACCTGGTCCCATCATTGCGCAAATCAACGGCACAACTCCGGACATTTTTACTTGATCAAAAAATTGGCGGCCGTTGCCTGCAAATAAAGAGCCAATTGACTCCTGTACACGTACACCGGCAGAATCCACTAACCAAATCATTGGAATTCGATTGCGTAAAGACCATTCACGGACACGTGATACTTTTGTCTCCGATGTTTTACCAATTGCACCTGCTAATACTGTGTAATCATGAGCAACAATACAGACTTGCCTTCCGTTAATCAGACCTCTTCCGGCAATTACACCATCTGCCGGTGTGTATTTTCCCTGCATCGTTGGATGTGAATTTTGATGGTGTGCTAAAATCCCCATTTCTTTAAATGTACCTTCATCTAAAAGGTAATCAATCCGCTCACGTGCAGTTAATTTGCCTGCATGATGCTGGGCTTCAATATATTTTTCTCCACCCATTTGCTCATATTCTTTTTTGATATCGAGAAGATCCTTTGCTAAGGCTTCCAAATTTTTTTCTTCCATTTTAATATTGTTCGAGTTCATTTAATCACCTCAGTTTATTTAAACTAATTATAATTCTTCCATTACAACAACTACGTCACCTTCAGAAACAGAATTGCCTTCTGCAATATGAACCTCTTTAATGATGCCATCTTCTGGTGCTAGAATAGGAATCTCCATTTTCATTGACTCTAAAATAATTACTTCCTGATCTTCTTCTACTTCTTGTCCTACAGTTACTAACACCTTCCATGCTGAGCCCGTCATTGGGGATTTAACTTCGATTGACATAATATCTCTCCTTTAATGTTTAATAAGTTCATTTTTAAATTGTTCTACCAACTCATCTGTTAATTTAGTTGTAACGTTACCAGCTCTAAATTGAGATGAATTTAAAGCAAATAATAAAAACGGTACATTTGTTTTTAAGCCTTCGATTTTCACCTTTTGTAAATAGGCAATCAATTGGTTAATTGCTTGTGTTCGGTCTAACGCTTTTACAATTATTTTTGCAATCATTGGGTCATAATACGGTGTAATTTTGTTGCCTTTGGTAAATCCTGTTTCTACGCGGATTCCTTCCTCATCAGGTAATTCAAATACTTCTAGTACACCAGGCGAAGGATAAAATGTAACTGGATCTTCTGCATAAATCCTTACTTCAATAGCATGATTTCTTTGGGTTATTTCATCAGGTAAAATAGTCACTAAACTTGCGCCTGCTGCGGATAAAATCTGAGACTTTACTAAATCAATATCCACAATTTCCTCTGTAACAGCATGTTCTACTTGAAGCCGGGTATTAATTTCTAAAAAACTATAATTGCCATTACTTCCACGCAATAACTCAACTGTTCCAACATTGTCATAACCAAGTTCCTGTATAGAAGCTGTTACTTTTTCTAATACATCGTTTAATTCGGCTCTCTCTATGTTGGGAGCAGGAGATTCCTCAATAATTTTTTGATGGCGGCGTTGAATGGAGCAGTCCCGTTCAAAGAGGTTGACGACATTTCCTTCTAAATCACCTAAAATTTGAATTTCAATATGTCTTGGGTTCTCTAGGTAGCTTTCTAAATAGATCCCATCATCTGAGAAGAATTTTTCTGCCATTGATTTCGCCTTTTGTATACTTTTTAAAAGTTTTTCTTCTTTATAAACCGGAATCATGCCAATTCCGCCACCACCATTACATGGCTTAATTAACACAGGATAGCCAATTCCATTTGCAATACGCTTCACTTCTTCTTCGTCATCTGGTAAACGGTCCGATCCAGCACCGATTGGCATGGAATACTGAGCCATAGTGTTCCGCGCACGATTTTTATCTGCCATTAAATCAATTAACTTTGTGCTCGGTCCAATAAATTTGACTCCGATTTCATCTAGCTTTCTCGCAAACGAGGTATTTTCAGCTAGAAACCCATAGCCAGGGTGAACCGCGTCCACCTTGAACTCTTTGATTATTCCAATAATTTTATCCTGATTTAAATATGTTTCTTGGGCGGTATTTCCTTCAAGTTCTACTGCTTCATCCGCTTCCTTCACATAAGGTAGGTCTTTATCTGCTGTTGAATAAACGACTAAACTATTAATATTCATTTCTTTTAAAGTTCTTAAAATTCTAACTGCAATTGCGCCTCGATTTAAAATCATTATTTTTTTAAACAATACATTACTTCCTTTCCAAAAATTGCTGTACTCCTTGTTTAAATTCATCGGATTTTCGCATTTTAATATTAAAATCTTTTGCATATTCTATTCCTTGAATGAGGTTCATATCAGTTGCTTCATAAAATAAGCTTTTCGTCATTGCTAAAGATTGAGGTTTATGTGAAGCAATTTTTTCTGCAAGTTTTTTAGTTTCTTCCTCTAACTTATCAGGAGCTACCACCGTATTAATCATACCGGCAACTAAAAGATCCTTTGCGCTATATCGATCACCAGTAATTAACATTTCAAATGCTTTTTTTCTATGACTAATTTTTGTTAAGTTTGGCGTTACGATTGCTGGCACAAAGCCTCTATTAATTTCTGGATAAGAGAACATTGTATTTTCGGCAGCGATAACCAAATCACAAGCTAATGCAATTCCACAGCCCCCCGCTAATGTATAACCTTTTACAGAACTAATAATGACCTTTTTCAAACTCGGAATTTGCTGATGTATACTCTTAGTTAATTTTGCTCGATACTCAATCGCCTCATTATTTTGTGTTTGTTGTCCAAATTCTTTAATATCAGCACCAGTACTAAAGTGTTCACCGTTCGCTTTTAAAACAATGCAATGCACGTCATCATTTGATTCAAATAACTCTAACTCTTCTTTCAGCAGCTCCATTAAATTCGTACTCAATGCGTTATAGGCATCTGGTCGATTTAAAGTGATATAGCCAACATGATTTTCAATTTCGGCTATTACTACCATGCTATTCACCCCTTTTTTGAACTTGGATAACCTTCCAGCTCTTTTTTTCTTCTACAAACACTAATCCGCTACTTATTTGAGTTGTAGCAAGTTTATGATAAAGCGATAATAACGCTCTTATCCCATTTAAATGAGGAGAATTCCCATAATGTATGGAGTTAGGCTCTTCTATCTTCTTATTAATCTTTAATTTGCTGAAGGCAGTTTCAAGGGCTAAAAAATTTTGATAATCCAAGTAATCAGCCTCTAAAACCGATTCAAATTCGAGTTGTAGGACCCTTTCCAACTTGCTGAAATCTAAATCTCCTTTTTCCAGATCTTCATGCATTATAAGGTTGAAGACTTCCCTATTACTCTCGCTTATATAATCGCTTTTGCTAAAAAATAAAGTCATCACAACATTTGAACTGAATACGGATTCTTGATTACTCATTGTGTAATCCTCAAACCAGTAACGTTGTATATTGCCGGCACTAATTTCTATTCCAACCTTCTCTACAAAAGCAAATTCATTTTGTAAAGGTATAAATGCATCTTGATCTAAAATCCCATTGTCAAACTTATTTATTACGGTTAACAATGTATTTTTATTAGAATAATTAGTTAAAAAATCGGTGAGACTCATTTCATTTTTCACTATTACCTCTGCACTTTTTTCCAGATCGATTGCACTTTTGATATACTCCACATCCAACTCAAGTTCAGGATTTTTAATAATAATTAGTTCATCAATATCATTTGGTGATACAACGGTAGTTGCTAACAAATTTAAAATTACTGTTGCTATAACATCATTGGGTTGACGAAAATCAAATACCTTTACACTTGGTGTAAATCCAGTTCTCAGTCCATTAAATAGTATAGTCAATATTATTCCTCCAATAAAAAAAACTTAGCAAATCGCAACACAAAATAACCATAGTGGTTAATTCTAGTTACAATCGCTAAGTTTTTATGGTTAGTATAAGAAAAGGTTTAGTTTTTCTTATCGCAAAAAAACCGCATTTTATTTATTTTTATAATCCCAATATCTTTGATTTGCAGCTTTTAAAGCAACAATTACAGCCTGTTGTGATGGAGCTAAATACCGATTTTTAATTTCCTCTATCAAATACTCTATCCCATCACTCAAATCATAGCCCTTTACCATTTCACCAAAAAATTCGGTAGTTAAACTGGAAACAAAAGTAAAGGATGCATTTTGAATAATATTTGTTTTTGGATCTATTTCTAATATAATTCCGACATGTTTGTAAACTTCATACATTGATGTACCTTGTGGTGCTTTAGAATATCCGGTTACTAGTACAGTGTCCATACACTATCTTCTCCCAAGCAATCAAACAGTAAATAATTCAATATTTTTTTATTTAGAATAATTTGTTTATTTAAACTTAGAATAAATAAAATACCCCTCTTTGTCAACAAGAAAAGTGCTTAAAAGAGAATAATATACATTTAAGAATTCAACACATCTAAGAAAATAATATTCACAACTATCCCTTTTTATTAATAGAAAAATCTCATCTCTAAAAAAATTTTTTATAAAAATAAACTCAAGTATATAGGAATTAAAAAAATAAGCATTAAAAAAAATTTTAAATTCCATTTTAAAGATACAGTTGTTATGGGAATATTTAATCTTGCACTTAAAATACTGCTTACAGAAGTTGTTGGAGCTATTGAGGTTACTGCTCCCCAACTAAATAACAATGTTAATGCAAATATTTCTATACTCATGCCAAATAGAACTGGATCAACACTAGTACTTAATAAAGTTACTGTGACTATTGGTGGAATACTAATTAACGCAAAACCCATAATGAATAAAATTACTACTAAAATAAATGCAATCGGATAATCGCCAAAATTCCCTATTAAAAATTCTAGTAATTTATCCTTCCAGATAGAATGAATGAAGACTGTTCCAAACAACCCTGCAATTAAATAGAGAGAAAGTTCTTGCTTCATGTTTGGAATTACTATGAATAAATGCGACTTAAATGCAGCTTTATATAAAATGAATTTTTGTTTTATTGAACACCAAACCATAGGATAAATCAAAGCTACAATGCAAATAGATATAACCATACTATGTAAAAAGAGGCTATTCAAAAAAAATGTTATGGTAACCATACTTCCTAAAACAAAAAGTAATTCCCCAACTTTCTTTGAACTCTCCAAATCATTTATATTTATATCTGTATTTAATATATTATTTTTTAAAGTTTGTTCATCCTTTAAGTCTTTATAATTTATAAAGAAGTTACCTACTAACACTATGAATGTAAATAATAATGCCTGCCACCCAACATCCGTCCATTGTAAATTTAAGTTTGTTAAAACCAATGCCATTGCAGCAAAATATGGAGACCAAAACATCGTTGTAATAAATGCCCGATTTAAAATTGATCCGACTATTTTTTTATTGTGTATATTAGCTACATCCATCAGTTGATGATTAATTGTAATTGAACCTACATTTAATAGTACACCCAGGCCATGTGTTGAAAAGGTCATCCACCAATAAAACAAATACATATTATTCCAAATTTTATTTGTTTTTTGCTTTAAAGCTTGAATATAATCTCCGGTACTTATTAAAATCCCTAATAATGGGGTTATAACAATGATGCTAAATAGGGGTAAGTTTGAACGAATACCCATTGTAAGAAAAGAATTATTAACCGAAGAGTCCTTCAGCATATACAAAATTGCTAATAACATCGTTAAATTTAAAATTAAAACTCGCTTTTCTAATTGTGGTAAGACTAATACTAAAAATAGAACTATTAATACCGTTAAAAGATGGAGTAAAACCTCACTTTTTACTAAGAAATAGATAACGTAACTGAAAGCAATTAAGAATCCTATTATACCTATAATTTTTTTGTACCAGTAATTCAAATTCCCCACTCCTATTAGAAATGAAATCTATTACTTAGCAACACAATATCATTAAATTATTATCCTTATATCTAACTATCGTTTCATTATAATCGGTAGAAATTGTTAAGGCAAAAGACAGTGCTTATCTACAAATTGTCTTCCTAAATAAAAATACTCCCCTTTGCAGGAGAGTACATTCTTTATAATAAATTTATTATTCCCAAATCGCTGAAGCAAACTCAGGATGATCGATAAATGGATTGCGGTTGTGCTGGTAGTCTGTGTAGATTATCTCATTTCTTGTACGTTCGAAATTATCTACCGGATCCTCTTTATGCCATTGAAGCAATACAGAAAGTTTGCCATGATAAGGAGCTGAGCCATTGTTTACACGGTTATTTAATTCCAAGTCAAGCTCTCCGCTGTCCCCTTCATAACGAACCGCCATATAAAACAGCATACGGGCAACGTCTCCCTTTACACTATCTCTTGGCTCCCATGAATCAGAGTCATAATAATTTCCTCTTGCCTCTGAATGCTCATTACCCCCGTTATCGAAATCGAGGTTACTTCTCGAACTGTTGACGCTCGCATCGGTTGGTCGCAAATGATGCAAGTCTGTCCCTGCCCCCATTGATGTGCCGAAGTCTCCGTGCGATTTTGCCCAAACATGTTCCCTGTTCCAGTCATTCGCATTGCCACCGTTTGTAAGTTCACTTTGTGAGCGTCCCGTATAAAGAAGGATGACATTATTAGGATTGTACGGATCTTCATCGGTTTCTCGCAGTGCAGTCCAAACATTTGAATAAGAAATCTCTGTATGATCATCAATTATATTGTGCAAAGCTGTTTTTAACGCTTCCCCAGTTTTTCCGTAAGCCGCATCATAATAGCTATTAGACGGAGGAGTTGGTGTTGGTCCAGGATTTACAGTGCCACCCTCCTGTACTGTAAAGGCAGTACCGTCTTTTAATCCAGGATGTGAAAAGTAGGCTGACATTGTTCCTGTGACTTTTAAAGATTTCCCCATTAACGAAGGATTGGACTTTAATCCATATGAGGATCGGAAAGATGAAGGGATTTGTACATAAATCATTTTAGCCGTATTAGTTTCTGTCGCACTATCTGCTAAAGCTAATGCATAGTCATTTGGAAAATTACTTTTAAGCACTGTCGTTTGGGATGTTGGTTGTCCAACTACATACCCTTTAACAGTTTTTGCGGAGCTGTTTTGATTGCTGATTGCCTGAGAAACAGAATAAGGCGAAGACCATGAACCGTCCCCAGTAGATGCATTTGTTACTGTAGATTGAAGTGGCGTAATTAAAATGAAAACAATAAGTACCCATGAAAAAAGTAAACGTGTATTTCGATTTTTAACCATTTTTCTCCTCCTAGCATTTTAATTTAAGTTAAATAGCAAAGGCTAACTAACTTACCAACATATTATCATATAATTATTAATATTCTGTTAAAATATGACGAGAAATGATTAAATTATTAAATTAGTTGTTAAGAAAATGATAGTTATAGCTAAAATGCCTTTATGAAAGGTACTTGGCAATCCATTAAAAAACTAGCAAATGAAAAATTCGGAAAGACGAATTATTTTTCACTCGCTAGAATTGTTTATAGTATATTATTTGATGATTCTCGAATTAGAGGTGACTCCTATTTAAGTTGAAATCGTGGTTCCTCGTATACCTGCACTTCGGAAAGCCATTACAACCATAAAATGATCCATACTTACCATTTCGCAATACTAAATTACTGCCGCATTTTGGACAAGTGTCAACTGAAGTACTACTAGCTGGCTCCATAACAACTCGATCTATAGTAATCGGCTCGGTTTTCACCGCATTCACTTTTTTCTTTTTAGAATTAACAATCTCCTTCACATGCTCCAAGTGTTGTTTTTTAATTTCATTCTTTTGCTGCTTCGTTTTTGGAATTAGGGCATTTAGGAGCTTCGAAATTCGTATCAGTTGCTCCGCTGAAATTTCCTGTGTTTTATATTGTTCAATTGTCCGTTTTAAATGTTTTGTTTGAATTACATGTGCTGTTTGAAAGGGCTCCTTAAATTTGAATGTTGCAGCATCCGAAAAAACTATAATTGAATGTACCGGCACATCCATATTTAAATGGTGCTGTAACGCTTTTAGATGTGTGTTATTTTGCATCACCGGATTATAAAACCGTGATCTCTTTTTATAAATTGTTTGAGTCCAGTTCCTTTGGGTCTCACCGCCAAAAATCCAGCCCTTATAATTTTTAGTTTCGATTACAAACAGACCGTAAGCCGACAGTAAAACATGATCGACCTGTGTCATTTCACCATCCTTCTTCGGTATATATAGGTCATTGAATATCATAGCTTCCTCACCTAAACTTTCAAGCAATTTGCTAACCCTCCGTTCTCCAACAGCCCCTTTCGGTTGTATTAAATAAGCTATAAAAACAATGAAAGCCACAAAAGACAAACTAATTATTATGTAAAATAATAAACCGATAACTAACATACCATTCCCCCGTAAAATTAACCCTATGTTATTAGATACCCATCCTATTCTACCCTATTTTTAACAAATAATGTAAATTTTATCGACCTGACTTTTATTATTGTTTAATCAAGTACTACCGCTTAAAGCTCCAAAAATAAAACCGGTTCGTACTTTTTGTACGAACCGGCATCTGTCATGCTGTCTATAATACTTTTCCTAAAAAAGCTTTTGTTCTTTCTTCTTGTGGTGTTTCAAACAACGCGATCGGATTGTTTTCTTCAACGATATAGCCACCATCCATGAAAATAACACGGTCCGCTACTTCTTTCGCAAAGCCCATTTCATGTGTTACGACAATCATTGTCATTCCTTCTTTTGCCAAGTCTTTCATGACATCCAGAACATCCCCAACCATTTCAGGATCTAGTGCACTCGTTGGTTCATCAAATAACATGATTTTCGGTTGCATGGCAAGTGCACGTGCAATAGCCACACGCTGTTGTTGCCCACCTGATAATTCAGCAGGATATGCATTTGCTTTCTCTACTAAACCAACTTTTTTCAACAGTTCCATTCCCCGCTCATTAGCCTGGTCTTTCGTTAACCCTTTTAATTTTAGCGGAGCATATGTGATATTTTGTAATACAGTTTTGTGCGGAAATAAATTAAACTGTTGGAAAACCATTCCTACTTCTTGTCTAATTTGATTTAAGTTTGCATTTTTAGTGGAAATCGCATGACCGTTTACAATGACATCTCCGCCTGAAATTTCTTCAAGGCGATTCAAACAACGTAAAAAGGTACTTTTTCCTGAACCCGATGGCCCGATGACACAGACAACTTCTTTTTCTTGGATTTCAGTGGAAATGTCTTTCAAAACTTCTAATTCCCCAAATGATTTTTTAAGGTTATTTACGGTAATAATGCTCATCGCAGGGCCATTCTCCCTTCAAGATAATTACTAAACAATGTTAACGCATATAAAATCACAAAGTAGATTGCTCCAACAGTTAACCAAATTTCAAACGCAGCAAAAGTAGCAGAAGCCTGTATGTCCCCTTTTTGAGTTAAGTCGGCTATACCGATAACAGATAATAGCGATGTATCTTTCAAACTAATAATCGCTTGGTTCGTAAAGGTAGGAAGCATTCTTCTAAGTGCTTGTGGCATAATAATGTCCTTCATCGTTTGAAATCCTGAAAGGCCAAGTGAACGAGCTGCTTCTGTTTGTCCTTTATCAATCGATTGTACTCCAGCACGAATAATTTCAGAAAAATAAGCGCCGGCATTCAATGAAATCGCAAGGATCCCTGCTGTAATATTATCCATCGGAATAAACTTTGTTACACCGAAGTAGATGAAGAATAATTGTACAATGATTGGTGTACAACGGATGATATTAACAAAGACTTTTGCAATGATATTTAAAATTGTTAAAGGTGCTAAACGGAACAATGCCACGACAAGGCCAATAGCAAATCCTAATACAATAGCAATAACAAAAATATAAAGAGTCATCTTTAACCCTTCAAGTAAGTAAGGTAAGGCAGCAATTGCCACTTCCATATGTATTTCCCTCCTCTTAAAAATAAGCACGCTTTATGCGTGCTTAGAGTTTTATTCAGCTAAATAATTGTCTAGAATTTCTTGGTACTCTCCGCTTTCTTTCAAGTTTTCTAGACCTTCATTAATCTTTTCAAGAATTTCTTGATTTTTACCTTTTAATACACCAATCCCATATTGATCGTCATTCAGACGGTCACCAACAATTTTTAAAGGTAAATCTTGTTGTGCGATTGCATATGAAATTACTGGGTAATCTTCAAATAGTGCTACAGAATTTCCGTTTTGTACATCTAAGAACATCGATGGGCTATCATCAAACTGCACCATTTCAAAGCCGACCTCTGATGCAATAGAAGTCGCATAGTTTGCGCCAACTGTTCCTTTTTTAACTGCTACACGTTTCCCCTTTAGGTCTTCTACAGATTGAATATCTGTATTTGCGTCACTTACAATAAGAGACACACCTGCATCGAAGTAAGGTTCAGAGAAATCAACGACATTTTTACGTTCTTCCGTGATACTCATTCCACCCATAGCTACGTCTAATTGCCCTGCTTGTAATGCAGGGATAATTCCTTTGAAGTCCATTGCTTTTAATTCCACTTCAAAACCTTGGTCTTCAGCAATTGCTTCGATTAATTCCACATCAATCCCAACATATTTACCATCTTTTTCGAACTCAAATGGTGGGTATGTAACATCAATACCTACTTTATAAACCTCTTTGTCTGAATTAGTTGATGATGACTTTTCTGTTTCATCCCCGCTGTTACATGCTCCTAATAACAATGCTGGTACGAGTAAGAAACTTGCTAATAGATTCTTTTTCATGAATTATCCCCTTTTCTTTATATTTAGATAGTTCCAAATTAAGTTTATTATTTAAAAACTATCATTACAACCCTTTCCCTCCTTTTTTCCTTTGTTATGACATAAATTTAATAGTTTAAGATATTTTTCTATAATAAAATACCTTATATTGGTTATTAATTATTGAAATAAGAAAATTCTTATTGAATTAATGATAGGCACTATAAAAATTCTTTATATTTGAAATCTAATTTCATGACAGGTTTTTGTCTGCATTGACAATTCGTTGCAGAGCAATTCCAAAGCCTAAAAAAATGAAGCCCCTTATAAAAGAAGCTTCATTTCAATCTATTTAAACCTGTACTACACCTAATAAAACCGCGATGAATAGTAGTGTAATACTTAATCCCCACATCCAGAAGAACGAGAATTTCAAGTGCTTGCCCATTTCCAGGCCTGATAGACCGAGTGCTAGCCATACTGCTGGTGCAAGTGGAGAAACGAATGTTCCGACAATGTTACCGATAATCATTGCGTATGCTGTAGATAACGAATCGATTCCATACGTTAATCCAATCTGATCCACGACCGGGAACAAGGCAAAGTAATAGGCATCTGTGCTTAACAGTAAATCAAATGGTACGCCAAATACACCGATAATAATATGTAGATACTGCGCTAAAAAGCTAGGCAGGATATTCACGGCATTATTAGCGATTGCTGTTAACATGCCTGTCCCGTTTAAAATCCCTAAAAACAGACCGGCAGCAATGATGATTGAAGCCATTGTTAAGGCGTTTGATGCGTGTGCCTGAATTCGTCCCATCTGTTCCTTAGGTGTACGGTAATTTAACGGTAAAGCAATTGCCACACCGATTAAGAAGGCTAGTCCCGCAGGCAATAGACCTGACATTAACACGGCAAGAACAACAATAGCTAAAATAGCATTTGCCCAAATTAGCTTTGGACGTTTCAATGATTCATCTACTTCATTGTTAAGAATACTGTTACTTAAATCAAAGTTTAACGTTTGTCCTGTTTGCGCACGTTTTGCAATCAGGCGTTTTTCACGGAAGCCCATAAATACAGCAAGTAGTAGCATTAGTACAACACCGATCACCTGAATCTTGATTAATGGATGCCAAAGCTCTGTTACATCTGTATCGAGAACGGAAGCAACACGCCCTAATGGACCACCCCAAGGAATCATATTAATAATAGCTGCAGAACCAGCGACTAATAGTAAAAGTAAGTACGGATTCATGCCAAGTCGAACATAAAGTGGCAATAGCGCCGTAATCGAAATTAAAAATGTAGAAGCACCTGAACCGTCTAGCTGTGCAATGACAGCAACAATAACCGTTACAATCGCAACAAGTACGACATTTCCTTTTGACAGCGCTACCATTTTATTGATGACTGGTTCGAATAACCCGACATCCTGCATAATTCCGAAAAAGATAATGGCAAAAATAAACATCACTGCAACACTGATGACGGAGTTAATCCCATCCCCGAAGAACACCCCTAAATCATCAAACGAATACCCTGCAATAAACATCGCAATTACTGGCGGAATGACCATTGCAACAATTGGTGATACCCGTCCGCTAATTAACAGCGCGACAATGACTAAAATCGTGATAATTCCAATAATACTTAACATTAAACAACCCCCATTGCTTAGAATTCTTATAATTTTATGACAATTCTGTGCATGGAGGAATAATGTGATCATTTATTTAATAAATACAATAAAATTAATTTTGTTCATAAGTTTCACGAAGGACATAATTGCGTTCCGGACGACCAACTGTTCCGTAAAGCAGCTTCGTTTCTAGGACATTCATTTCCACTAAATATTCTAAATAGCGTCTGGCAGTGGATCGGCTTGTCCCGATTACTTCACTTAACTGGGTAGCTGTTAGCGTTGTGTATTTTTGCTCTTTAAATAAGTGAATGACCTGATCAAGCGTAAATGTATCAATCCCTTTTGGCAATGCTTTCTCGGTCGCCGCACTGCTGTTGCTGTTCCGGTTAAAAAGCATATCCAGATCGTGCTGTGTAAAATGCGTTTTCTTTTGAAATGCTGACCGTGTGACGTGAAGGTGCTGAAATGCTTTTTGGAGTCTTGCTTCATCGAACGGTTTCACAATGTAATCAAATACCCTATATGCAAATAATGCTTCGACATGTTCACGCTCTGCTGCCGCAGTTACCATCATGATATAGATTTCCGGATAATGCGCCCGTACATAGGCAACAAGATCATAACCTTTTACATCCGGAATATATAAATCCATTAAAAGAACGGTTGGAGGTGTTGTATGTGTGAGCGATTCTATTAAAGATGCACCACTTAAAAATTGCTTTACTTGTGCTTCCGGCTGTATCGCTTTTATGTAGTCGGCATGGATCGCCGCAATACGAAAATCATCTTCTAGCAGCCAAATATCCATTACATCACTCCCTTTGTAAAATAATTAAAAAGCAAGCTCCGCCTAAGTCACTTTCTTCTATTAATAAGGAGCCGCCCACCTTTTGCAGTGCCTGCTCACTGATTGCTAAACCGTAACCCCTATCATAGCCATCCTTTGTCGTATAGCCGAGTGTAAAAATATGCTCTGCCGTTTCTTCCTCTATACCAGGTCCGTTATCATGAACTTCAATAATCAGTTCATGGCTATATTGGTGAATAAAAAGGTTAATTTGCTTCTCGGCTATGTTCGTATTATGTAACGCATCCATAGCATTTTGAAGAACATTGCCTAACGCGGTTAATAATGCATCCACTTCTTCATCACTATAATCGATTAAAACGTCTTGAGTTTCAATAGTTATCGTAATTTCTCGCTCCTTAGCCTCTGAAATTTTCCCTTCTAATAATGCTTGTATAAGGATAGAAGGTTGTGCAGCAAGTACTTGCTGCTGTTTTGTTGTATCCTGCTGCTCTTGCCGAATATATTGAATCGCCTCTTCAATATGATCATTTTTTATTAAGCCGAGGATTACATGCAGTTTATTGGCAAATTCATGCGTTTTTGCCCGCTGCATCCGTGCTTGCTGCTTCACAAGTGTCAGCTCATTAATCACGGTTTCATACTCAAGCTTTGCACGCAAAATATATAAATAGCCGAGCTGCTTATCATGTTTTAACGGCGTCTTTGTAATAATCATGTCCTGCTGCTGCAAAGGAATTTCCAAAGCACGAACCACCTCTTCTTGAAAAAGCCTTTCAGGAAGCTGTGTATGTAACGAGATCCCTTCTTTTAGGGATGAAATAAGTTCCTTCGCACGGGAATTTGAGATTACGACATCATTATTTAGTGTCGTTAAAATAATTCCATCCGTCGTTTCCTCTAAAATTGTATGATAGGCAGAATAAACTTTGGCTATTTGTGCCGGCTGCATACCGAGCAGCTGTTCTTTTACATAAAGCGATAACAGTACTGCACAAATTATCCCGAAAACCGCAACAAGAAGCGTTATTTGAAGCCATCCAGAAAATGCGGTATCAATGGTTCTTTGAATATCTTTAGTTAAAAAACCGACCGAAACAATACCTACGACATTGCCGTCAACAAGAACCGGTACCTTCCCGCGGATGGATTCACCTAGTGAACCTGTTGTTACCGAAACAATCGGCTCTTTGTTAATAAGCGCAGAATCATTGTCCCCTCCTACCATCGACTGACCAATCTTTTGTGGGTCAGGATGAGTATATCGAATCCCTTGTTCATTCCCAATCACAACAAAACTAGCACCGATCTGCTGTCGGATTTCCTCTGCAATTGGCTGAAGAATGGAAGAGGGGTCTTCTGTAGAAAATGCGGAAATGATATCTGGACGTTCAGCAATTAAATAAGCACTCGTTAACGCCTTTTCCCCCATCTCCTCAAGTATCGATTCATCTAAATGGTGATTGATTAGTAATAAAAACAGCACACAAATCGCAAATATGATTCCGCTAATCGTAATAATGAGTCTTGCTGTTAAAGATTGCCTTAGGCGAGTTACCAACGTTCCGCCCCCTTTCAAGCGTTTTTTCTATTTTAACATGGCTTATCTAGGATTTAATCAGAACAAACTCTATTACTAATTAGTTTACATATAATAAAGGGGTTCTTATAAAAAAATATCAACCATTTCACAAAATAATTTATCGACATACTGTAAAATTCTGCTAAGGTTATTTTGTAAAGGAGGAAGTCTTATGAAGAAAATTAGCATGGTTGCTTTATTAATAGTTATTATTTCTGTAGGATTGTTCATCTTTTTTAATGGAGAAATTGGGGAAAGTACTGAGGAAGCAAAAATATCTACAATAGGTGGGTTTAGTGCTGATAACGTGGATTTCTCATTTTCTATATTATCAGCTTTAGACGCGGAGGAAGATAATATTATTTACATCGATTTGACACATGATATACGAAAATCCTTAACTACTAGTTTGATGAGGCAGCATGCGGAAAAGAATCCAAGTCCGGAACATCCGACTTCATTTATAGGGTCATTAATGTTTACAGATAACGATGGTTTCTTCAGAAAAATCCAGTTTTATAAGGATGAATCGGATCGTACATATATCAATTTCCCTTTAAGTTTTGAGAACTATGATAAATATTATGCTTTAACAACGGATCATTTCCCTGATCTATTTTTACAATTGAGGGAAAGTCAGTAATTATATAAGCCGGTGCTTGATACAATTCAAGCACCGGCTTTTTTCAAATACCCTACTTATTTCCCCCAAAACAAGTACCTATTTCCAATTGTTTCATATGATTTATATGAAGGGGGGCGAAGGTTATCGTCTATACGGAAACGATTGATCTTCAAGGTCATTTATTTTATGCTGTAACTGTTCATTTACCTAAGACAACTTTGCTGACGATTTCGAATGAGCGTGGGTACATTATGTGTGGTGCGCTTGATGTCGGACTTTTAAATGAAAAGTTGGCCGATCGTAAAATTATAGCGGGTCGTGCAGTTGGTGTCAGAACAATTGACGACTTACTTAAAGCACCATTAGAGTCCATCACACATGAAGCGAGAGCGTGTGGCATCGAAGAAGGTATGATTGGTGAAGAGGCTTTATTAAAAATGATTTAAATTGGTTTGATAGGCAAATTTACATGCAAAAGACCGCTCTTTCAATTTCTTGAAAAAGCGGTCTATTTATTTATATTTAAATTGCTCGGTTATAATAAGAAGCTTTCGTTCCTTTACTTCGTTTGACGGCTAGAAGCTCCTCTAATTTCTGAATATATTCATGATCCATTGATATTCTTGTAAGGCTTGTTAATAAATAGGGTCTTAATCCGGAATTGATTTTTTGGAAACGTGCAAGATTAATCAAATACTTGGCCATCTTAAATGACTTTAAGTGTGTATGTCCATTTTTGAATTCCTTCTTCGTATTAACTACCATAAATTCTTGCTTTCGCCCTTTATAGAAAGGAATAATAATGAACTCATCTTTTTTGAAAATTTGATTCATATTATCTCACCCTTTTCTCGAATAATTCAAAACGATCTTTCACATATGGAGAAATATCAATCTTGCTTCCTTTTACCCCATTACCGCCTTTCCTCTTTTTTTGTTCTTATCTCTCCTTACCCTAATTATCGATAACTATATTCCAACTAGAAAGAAAAAATAACTATTTTAATAATTATTAACAACACCTTCATATTCTCTTACTACACTATAATCCTAAAAGTTGCTTTTTCATTGCTTCGAATTCCTCGGGAGTTATAATTCCTGCGTCTAGTAGCTCTTTATATTTTATGATTTCTTCGGTAATTGATATAGGTACAGGGACCGATGTGTGATCATTTTTGTCACTTGTTTTTAATTTATCCAGTATTTCATGAATGGCATTATTTATTGCAGTGGCAGAACCGCTATCCAGACCAACCTTAAATTTCTCCTGGGGTGTATCGATTGTTAAAACACCAAATACCATCCCTTTTTCAAAAGAGATATCATTAATTCTTTCATGGTTGACTGCTTTGAATTTTTCACCAGTCATTGACTTTTGTCCGAATAGGATGCGCTTGTTCGTAATGGCGTATGCATAATTACTATCATGCTTTGTTACCGAATTGTAATTGTGCAAGCCAATAAAAGTCATCAATACTTTTTCATCACGAATTAAATTATCCTGCAATACTTTAAAATGCTTTACTCCCCAACTTTGATTAAAGCCCGAGCCGAATTGATTGTCTACACAATACTGGTACATATTCTCTGCTCATGACATTGGATCATCACCCAGTTTGTCTTCTTTTTCTTGAATAATGGCTTTCACTTCTTCAATCGTTACTTTGTTCACATTAATACGCGTTGCTCCGCCAGCTTCCTTTAAGCAACTTGGACAAATCCACGCATTTGATTTTCTTAATTTAAATCGATTCAATCCAACCTGTTGATTACACACACCACAAGTCGCTTTTAAATCAAAGAAACCCATTTAATCATCTCCTGGTAAGTTATATTGCTAATAGATTAACCAAATTTCGGCTATCTATGAAGATGGTTATTGATAACGACATTTCACAAAATTTTTTTCCTTATTCAATCTCAAAACAGTGGGCGACCAGCAAATAGACGGAAATTCTCCACTTATTTTTAAATTGACTGGATTAGTTTCCAAGTATAGGATAATCAGTATCTTCAATAATATAAAAATTAATAGGAGGAACTTTCTTGAATATATCCCATTCACCTGATTTCCTTTCATACCTATATACAATCGATTGGTTTTCTCATTGCGGGGAGAACAATATAAATAGAGAAGCAATTATGAAAGCAATTACGAAGACAAGTTGGGAAAACTTAGTATTGCATCACAGAGAAGAATCAAGTGCGATACTAGCTAAGAAGCATCCTACTGCCTATAGAGAGTGGAATAATCTAACCGCTCAGTTCAAACAGCAGGAACTACCTAAACTTGAAGTCATCTGGCACGATGCATTAAACCGATATGACTTAGCTGAACGAGCTATACTGATGGATATTTCTTTTAATGTGCTAAATTATGCTCTTCTAAAAGCGTACGAGCCTTTTGTGGAAATACCGCCATTTTACAATGAACTGTTCGTCATTTACGAACAAGGAAAGTTACCTTATGGATGGAAAGGTACGCGGGACAATGGTGTGTTTTTAGTTTATTAAAAACCAGCACTGTTCTACTTGTTAAGATTTACAGAAGGGACATATCCAATGCCAGTTTACAACAAACTTGTATTGAAAGATCAGGAAGTAAATTTACTACACGTACACTCCATTGTTCTGAATACTTAACAGAGCTCAAGAAGAAATTGGAAGAAGACATGCAAGAATTTTGGAGCTAATTCATGCTGCACTCCCTATTCCCGAAGCTACTTTTAAAGACTTGGAAACAACTCGGGTTGCAAAAAAGAAAAGCACGGTGGATTTGAGGAAGGGATTTATTTGATAGAGGTTGAGGAGGAGTAATTGGCTTTTAACCTCATCAATCTTTTTCTGTGAAAATAACAGGAGAAATTCCCCTTATTTTTAATTTCTTTTAAAAATCTGCTGAAATAACGGGAGATTTTCCGCTTATTGACCTGTAAATCATGAAAATGTGTGATATTTTAAGCGATAAGCGGAAATCTTACCCTTATTTAACCCCAAAACAGCGGTCAACTAGCAAATAACAGGAATTTCTCCGCTTATTTTACTGGCCTTAAAAAGAAACAAACCGCCCCTCACTACTAAAAGGGGCGATTCATTCTCATTCCTTTAATTCACCGCTGCTTCAACTAACGGTGCATTCCCCACCGGCTCTGCTTTGCGGAAAATGTATCTGCCTTTTGTCTTCGGTTCCACAACCTTGCCGTTCTTTGCGATTACTTCGCCGCGGCGTATTGTCATGACTGGCCAGCCTTGGACGTCTCGGCCTTCGTAAATTGTGTAGTCCGAATTGATCGGAATTGTTTTCGCATCGATTGTTAATTTCTTCTCTAAATCGACTAGCACTAAATCAGCGTCCGAGTCAATTCCGATTGTTCCTTTTTGAGGATACATGCCGTATGTTTTAGCTGTATTTGCAGCTGTCAGCTCGGCTATTTTTTCTAAAGGTAATCCATGTTTGAAATGGCCTTCGCTCAGCATTAGCGGGAACATGAATTCGGCACCGCCAAAGCCTAATACCGTTTTATCAATATCATAGCCATTTTTAAATTTATCTTTCCAGAAAATCGATACGTGGTCTGTTCCGACAAACTTCACAATCCCTTTTTTAATACCTTCCCATAACAGTTCGTTATCTTCCGTATATCGCAGTGGTGGCTTAACAATTGCCCCTAAGCCTTTCTTATTGTCTACCGTTTCGAGTAAGTAGTGCGGACATGTTTCTACATTGACGATATCCGGATTGAAATGCTTCATTTTTTCCAATGCCTGCATACTCGTACCGGCACTCATATGCACGACGGTAATTTTTGCATCATAGTGTAAGGCCAATGTCGCACAGCGTACAACCGACTCTGTTTCGACGATGTCCGGATTATATTTTTCAAAGAAAATTAATTCGTTTTTATCGGTTACGTCTTCATACTTTTTCGTATAATGTTTCCCCATATCCACGTTTTCGCAATGAATGGCTAATACAAGATCTTTTGAAATACTGTTCATTTCAGCGAAAATATCCAATAATAGTTCATCATCCAATAAGCGGTCCGTGCCAAAGCGACTTTGCTCCTGACCACGGTAGCCTAAATATAATTTAAAGGAAGTTGAACCAAATTCATTGACGTATGATTTCATTTCCTTTAAATGCTTGTTCGTCATAATACCTAGGTGGAAGCAAAAATCAATGATGCTTTCATTTTCGCCAATCCCGATTTCCGTTGGTAGCTGATCTTTGTACGATTGGGAGCTGCGCATAAAGTTAATGACTGACGTTACCCCACCAATGGCAGAAGAACGCGAAGTTTTGTAATAGTCCTCCGCTAAGCTGCCGTAAACGCCATAATGACTATGACCGTCGATTGCGCCCGGGAAAATATGCTTGCCAGTTGCATCAATAATTTTGGCATTGTGCTCATTTAAATCGTTGCCAATTGCTGCAATGATTCCATCCTCTATCATGATATCCGCTCTTTTTACACCTTCATACGGAATAACTAAATTTCCACCTTTTATAATCGTCTTCATACTCGTTCCTCCTTTAGTTTAGGCAACATCACGCTTTCCCTCTACTTCCACTGCCTTTTCCTGTGATGTTGGTTCTCTTGTCCAAAAAGCTGCAAATGCAGCACATAGTGTAATCATCGTTGTAATGATAAATGCCAACTGGAATCCATTCGTAATAAATACTAAGCCGTTTACCGAAACGTTCGCTGCAGCACCGGCATACACCGCTCCCTTTAAATCATCCGGAACAGCTGAGACGACAATCATTAACGCTAACGCCGTGCTCAGTACCCCGCCCATATTTTGTAGCATCGATCGTAGTCCGTTTGCGACACCTGTAGAATGACTTGGGACACTCATCATAATTAACTGTGTATTCGGGGTCATAAAAATCCCTGATCCAAATCCAATTAAGAACTGGCCGATCATTAATGCGGTAAACGAGCTTTCCACATGCATGTTTAGTGCCAGTAAGCTCATGCCGATCGTTGAAATGAAAAGACCAGCTGTCGTTAGCATTCTTGTTCGTATGTAACTGCTTAGCCTTCCGATCTGTAGCGATGCGACAACGGTTCCTCCCGTCATCGGCAATACCCATAAGCCTGCATGAAAAGCATTCGCCCCGTAAATAATTTGGAAAAATAATGCCATTAGCAGAACAACCGATGACCGTGCTAGCGAGTTTAAAAATGTCGTCATATTTGCCATTGAAAAGGTTTGTTGACGAAATAATGCAAAGTTCACAACGGGCATCTTCGCCTTGCGTTCCACAAAATAAAATACAATGGCGAGTAGTACGAAAATCGAAATTCCTGCAATAACGGATATATGCGTCCAGCCAAGCTCACTGCTGCTTGATATCCCATAAATTAATCCGCCTAAACCTGCTAATATAAGTAAGCTTCCATAATAATCGAACGTTATTTTCGAATGCTTCACTACGTTTTTTGGCAGCATCCAAATTGCTAAAACCGTCCCGATTACACCGATTGGGATATTGAACCAGAACACCCATTGCCAGTTGAACATATAGGTGAAGTACCCGCCTACAACCGGTCCGATGAGCTGCGCAATCGAAGAAACGACTACATTAATTCCGAGCGCTGAACTTAATTTTTCCGTTTTAAATGCAGATACAATCATCGGTGTCGTATTCGTTATGACAAGCGCCCCGCTAATTCCCTGCAGTGCCCTTAAAATAATCAGCATGCCAACATCTGTTGCATATCCGCATAAAAAGCTGAATATAGTAAAGCTCGCAATGCCGATAATATAAAGCTTTTTACGTCCGAATAAATCCGCGACCTTCCCAAAAACTAGTATGAAGACCGTATTGAATAGCATGTAGGACAGCAATATCCAGCTCGCTTCTAAAGATGATGCCTGGAAATGCGTTGTGATCGAGGGAAGCGCTACATTTAACGTACTCATATTCATCATGACTAAAAGAACACCTAAGCTCGTTATCATCAGTACTTTCCAAGGATTAAACTTGTCCCCCATACACATCTACTCCATTCTCATGATCCCATTACTCAGAAGCTATAATCAGTTGGATGTAGCCCATTTTTTCGGAGATTTCTACAGAAGCCTTTAGTAATGACTGAATCATCTGCTCCTGCTTGACCCCCATCCGCGCTACCGGGCCAGAAATCGATAATCCCCCAATGATCTGGTGCTTGCTGTCAAAGATCGGGGATGAAATCGATAGCAGCCCTTCAATCCGCTCGCTTAAACTGATTGCATAGCCATCATTCCGAATTTGCCGGGCTTGCTCCAGCAGAACTTCCTGCTGACTGAAATCAAGTGCTTCCTGCTGCATCACCATTTTTTTCTCATCATTCGATAAATAGCTGAACAACAGCTTTCCGGAAGCCCCGTAGCAAAGTGCGCTACGTCCACCGACTTTTACAAAGTTTCGGATTTGTTGACTGCTTTCCACCTTTTCTATACAGACACGGTTGTAGCCATCGAGTACGTTTAAACTTACCGTTTCCAATGTTTCCTCATTAAGCGCCCGCATAACTGGGAGCGCCACCTGTCTTAAATCAATTGTCGCTGCATAGGCATTCCCTAGCTCAAACACTTTAAAGCCTAATTGATAGAGTTGCGTTAAGTTGTCCTGTTCGATAAAGCGCTGCGATTTTAATGTGTGCAAAATCCGGACTACTGTACTTTTAGGCAGCAGCAGTTTTTCTGAAATCTCTTTAACGGATAAACTGTTCTCTTCGATTGTGAAACAAGTTAAAATTTGCAAAGCTCTTTCTACTGATTGAACGTTTGAAGTTTGTTGCCTCATCCCACAACCTCCATTCAAATAGTTATCTGACGGCCGCCTTTAAGTTAAGCAAGTATTCCTTAATAGCCTCGGTTGGTACAACATCACAATATTTCATCCATAAATCCAGTAAAGCCGCCTTATGGGACAGTTCAATCCTGTCATATACCGCGTCTTCTACAATCGCTACATTGAAATTATGTGTGACAGCATCCACAATCGTTGCCCGGACACAGCCACCAGTTGAGCCGCCGACAACAATTAACGAATCGACACCTAACTTCACAAGATAGCTAATTAACGGTGTCCCGAAAAATGCACTGGCGTAGCTTTTGTCCACGACGATATCATTATCTGACGGCAATAGTTCATCAATAATCATTGTTCCTGGCATGCCGTCCACATAGTTGGAATTGTCGCGGTTCGCTTTTAAAGCAAAGGAATCAAACTGAATTGATCTTTTCTGCACATTTCTTGTGTAAATTGTCGGAATGCCCACTTCATCCGCCAATGCCTTGAGCTGCTTCACATTATCAAGTGTCGCCCATGCTTTTTCGCCGCCACCGCTCGGATACTTATGCAGCTGCTCTTCAATCGGCACATTTTCTCCCATATAGTTATATTGCGGATCAATGATTAGCAGCAGCGGATTTTTGCCTAGCCCCCTCGACTTCCCGTAGCCGCCTCTTTCGATCACCAATTTATCCGTTTCTGAAAGCAGTTCATCCCAAATTCTTGCCATCGTCATTTCCTCCTTTATCGTTCGTACCTTTTATTAACCCGAAATTTAAACTCCGCCTGTATTCCCTCTCCAGCGCAGGAAGTATTGCTCTACTTTTAAGAAACCGAAGTTAATTAAGTAACCGATAATTCCTAATGTGAAAATACCTGCAAACATTTCTGCTACACGGAAAATACGCTGCATGTCCAAAATGAAATACCCGATGCCGCTGTTACCCGTAATCATTTCCGCTACGACAGCCACTACTAGTGCAATACCAACCGAAACCCTCATACCAGTTAATATAGAAGGAAGTGCTGCCGGCAAAATGATTTTAAATAGAGATTTTATTTTCGAAACACCAAATGTACGGCCTGTATCGATTAAGATTGGATCTACACCACGTACACCGCTGTAAGTGTTTAATAAAATCGGGAATAAACTTGAAAGGAAGATAACGAATACTTTCATTTCATTTTCAATTCCTAAAAATAAGATCGCTACCGGAATATAAGCTGAAGCCGGTATTGGACGAATAAGCTCTGTAATCGGCTCTAACAAACGATAAATAAATGGTGTTGTTCCCATTAATAAACCAAGTGGAACTGCTACTAATGCTGCTAATAAGAAGCCACTGAATATTCTCCCTAAACTCGGCAGCAAGTAATTTAATAGTTCACCGTTAGCTATAATACCGCCCCATGTTGTAAATACCTGACTGACTGGAGGCATGCTTACAGAGTCAACGATCCCCGTTTTTGAGGCAATCTCCCACATTACTAAAAGTGCTATTATTAATACAAATCCCGGCCAACGTTTTAACATATACATCTCCTCCTATCTCATTTTTACGCCTGTCCTTTTTCCTGCGAGAAGATACTTGAAAACAGCTTCAACTGCATCGTCGTAAAGTGTTTACTTTTTCTCGTATCAATTTGGTTTCGGGGATACGGCAGATTCACAACGATATCTTCTTTTAATCCAATAGGTGCCTTCCCTAATGAAATAATATGGCTTGATAAAAATACAGCTTCATCTACATCATGTGTTACAAACAAAATCGTAATCGGCAACTTCTCCCAAATACTCAGTAGTAGCTCCTGTAAGATTGCTCGTGTCATCGCATCGACCGCACTGAACGGCTCATCCATTAAAAGTACTTTCGGTTCGCAAATTAACGCACGGGCTATGACAACACGCTGCTGCATACCACCTGACAGCTGAGATGGATAATAGTCTTCGTATCCTTCAAGACCAACGAGTTTTATATATTCCATGCAGCGCTCTTTCGCTTCTTGCTTAGAAATATTTTTCTTTTGCGTATTCAGTCCAAATTCAATATTTTCCAAAACGGTATACCACGGGAAAATCGATTTCGTATATTGCTGGAATACATAAATCATTCCTTTGGGCGGTCCGCTAATGACTTGCCCATCGAAATTGATTGTTCCGCTTGTAGGAGTTTCCAGCCCGGAAATCAGTTTCAGCAGTGTTGATTTCCCGCATCCGGAAGGCCCGACAATGGAAAGAAAGCTGCCTTCGGGGATTTTGTACGAAAAGTTCTCAAATACGGTAATCTTATTTTTGTTTACAGAAAACTCCTTGTTCACTCCTTCAATATGGATAAGCGTTTTCGGACGGCCTGTCTCTATTTGCATTTCACTGTCTGTACCTAATTCATATACATTTGATAAATTCATAACAATCCACCCTTTCTTTACTTCAAAGTTTCCGTAACATATTGTGAAAAGTACTCTGTTGCTTCGTGCTTTTGCTTTAACTCGCCTGCTTCTACATACATATCAACAATTTGTTGCCAAACGTCTTTATTGAATTCATTGCTCCACGCAATTTGCGGCATATCGGTAATTAACTTTTCATCCACACCTGTGAAATCAACGATATGCTTTTTGGCACGCTCTTCATCCGCTAACATATATTCAATCGAAGCAGAGATCGCATCATAAAAGCGGGAAACAGCTTCCGGGTTTTCTTCAACAAATTTACTGCGCGCATACCAAGCGCCTACCGGTTGTTCCGGAATACTTTCTACGTAATTCCAAGAGATTACTTTTGTTGTTCCTTCAGAAACGAGCTGTGTTGTATAAGGATCTACTAAAGAAATAGCGTCAACCTGATTGTTCTTAAGGGCATCTCCCATACTTGAAAACGGTACTTCTACAAATTCAACTTTGTCGACATCTGCACCAGACTCTTCAATAATCTTTTTCAGTCCTAAAACTAACTGGTTACGTGAGTCATAAATCGCTACCTTTTTTCCTTCTAAATCTTTTAAGCTTTCAATATTCGAATCGGCTAATACTTGAACAGACGCTGTATCCGGTCCTTCTGCTTGTGCAATTTCATTTTGAGCAATGGATACTAGGTCAAATCCGGATTCATTGGCTACCATCGCTGTACCTGGTGCCGATAAAATAATATCTACACTGCCAGAACGCTGTGCATTGATCGATTCTGAGCCTGATTTAAATTCAATTAGTTTGACATCTAATCCGTGCTCCTCATAAATACCGACACTTTCTGCAATCCAGGCATTCGTTAAAGCAGCATTTTTCTGAATACCAACTTTTAAAGGAATCACACCGCCATTTTCGGCTGAAGCCGTTGTTTTCGCTTCATCTTTACTGCATGCACTTAATAAAAGAAGCATCATCAGCATTAGTAAATAAAAACCATTCTTTTTTAATTTCATCATCTTGGTTTCCTCCTCTAAAATGTTTTCGAGAGACCTGTTTCACGATACGGAATGCGTTCCATTTTTCGATAAGGTCATTCGCTTGAGATAACCTTAGTATATATTTTTATAATTTTCTGACTACTATCTTGTTAGATTTTCTAACATACTTCTCATTTTTAGATGTTTTATTGAAATAAAATGTTAACTATCCTAACATACCACTTAGGCGATCAATAAAATTCACAATAAAAATACTAGTATGTAACTTTTATTAACGAGAGGTGGTCTATTATGAAAGAAAACTATCAATCTTTTCGCGATAAGAAAATCATTTCAATCGGTAATGTTAGTGAACTTCTTGGATTATCCATTCGTCAAATCCGATATTATGAGGAGCGTGGCCTCATCCTCCCCGCACGTTCGTCCAAAGGTACAAGGAAATTTTCTTTAATAGATATCGAAATACTCAGCCTCATCGCAGAATGTGTGGAAGAGGGCGTCCAAACAGTAGAAATCAAACAAATGTTAAAAAAACGTGGTCTCCCTTACTCTTCTCAGAAATACAAACAATCCTAGATCAAGCAACTAGCGGCATCTACTTCTCCTTAGATAAACTCAATCCTTATCAATCAACAACTGTTAATGTTATTGTGATAAACCATTTTTTATGTAAAAGAGCTCTTGGATTCACTTAAATAGAGATAAAAAAATAACGGATATCTACTATGAGTTTAAGTTTGTCTTTACTCATTGATTTCCGTTATATATTTAGCTTGGGGGCGTTGTGAAAATAAGGGGATAATTTACCCTTATTTTGAAATTTTACGGATTATGGGTCTAAATAAGCGGAGGAATTACCCTTATTGGCCTTTCGGGTGGGGATATTTGGTGGTTTTTAGGTTGATAAGCGGAATTACTCCCCTTATTTCATGCCGAAATGGTGTGCGTTGTGAAAATAACAGTAAAAACTCCGCTTATTTCTCTTTCCAAAAGTACCCTAGCTACAAAATCGCACCGGGGAATTCAATTTTACTCAAAACGCCTGTCTCTATGTAACTTCTTATTAATGTCCAATCCTCATTTTCTTGTTTTTTAAATGTCTGAAAAAATAGCTAACGTTCTCTAACTTTTTTCCATCAATAACTAATGTAGCTGATAAGATCGCCATCATTTCATCTTGTCGTAAAGGAATTATGGAAACCTCATTTAAATTCCAGCTATTTCCCTCCCGCTTTACAAAATCAAAACCCTGTTCCCAACCAGCTATAGACTGTTCATAACCAAAATCTATTACTTCACCTGCTGAAATCTCCCTTGCTTTATAATCTTTAGAAATTATTCTTTTCATGTCTGATAGCGATGAATTTCGCCAAATATCTAAATACGAATCAAGAAAATGGCGGAATGAATTTTCTCCCAAAATAAAACACCTCCTAATAAATTTCTACAACCTTAATATTAACTGAATTTTCATGAAACTTTAATGGATTTTTAACGACTAATTTAGAAAAGGCGGTGTAAGGGTATTTGAAATTGAAATTTTTATATTTAGCTATTCTATTATTGTTGCTATTTGGTTGTTCGTCTAACATAGAAGTTAAAGAAGGGGAAGAATTAGCATTAGACTTATCTGACATTGAACAAATGAATATCGGTGCAGAGATGCCAAGACTTTTATATGCCGATAACACCATAGTCGTTATGCAGGGGACATTTGGAGTGGTCGTATTTAATATGAAAGATTCAGGCGTTACGAATCGCATTTCATATGAACAAATCAGGTCATATGGGATTACAATGATGTTAGCAGCTGTTTCGCCAGACGGTACAACGATCTTTATAGGAAATGATAATCTCCCGATGTCGTCTAATGAATTTATATATACGCATCAATACAATATTCGTACGGGATTAATTCAAGAAACTACACAACAGCCACCAAATTTATTTAGGCCTAAAACAATTGAACAACCTGGCTATCATGAGCAATACGACGATATAGAATATGGTACTAGTCACAATGTTGTCGAACTGGATCACTCATTTATCTATCTACGTTCCTCATCTTGGGAAATGAAAGATCTACAAATTGTTAATTGCCCATTTGAAGATGGTGAAAGAAAAGTTTTTGATGTGTTTGAATGAGCATCTACTAGGCGTTTTATTGAGTTGTACTTTTTATCGATAAACTATTTAAAAGGAGATTATATACCGATGCTGACGATACCAGAATCTATACAGCCATCAATCTTTTATGTCACATATGCTTACTTTATCTATTTACTCCTATTTGTTCTTTTTAGAGTTGTTGTTTTTAATTTTGCTCTAACAAAGATTAAGCGCCCACTAAGTATTGCTTACGATATTTCTCTTTTTGTCATCACATCAATTTGGTTCCTTTATCTACATTCACAAGACTTTATTTATTACAGTTATGATTCGCCTATAATACTATTTGTTTGTTTTGCCTATTTCGTTTCGATATTTGATTTCATATACAACTATATTTCGTATAAAAAAATAAAGGTATTGAACGTACCTGAACAAAAGCAGTAAGATATTGCAAAGGACTGATTTCAATTGACCAAAAAGATCGTGCTAAGATTGTTTATTGCCATAATAGTTATTTTTCTTATTTTCATATGCTATTCAGCTATTAGCATTTGGTCTTTTGGTAACAAAAATCAATTAGTTAAAACTGATGCAGCTGTAGTACTTGGTTACTTGGTGCTGCTGTTTGGGAGGATGAACCTTCTCCTGTTTTTCGAGAACGGATAAATCATTCTATCTGGCTTTATGAGAATGATTATGTAGAAAAAATTATCTTTACTGGTGGCAAGGCCGAGGATGATGCATATGCAGAATCAGAGGTAGCAAGAAATTATGCTATTAAAAATAATGTTAATGCAGAAGATATTTTTATTGAAACGAAATCAAAAATTACAGAAGAAAATTTGCAATACGCTTATGAAATCGCAAATGAGAAAAACTTGAACACTTTTACTATTGTAAGTGACCCTTTGCATATGAAAAGAGCCATCGTAATGGCAAAATATATGGGGATGGAGGTATATTCATCACCTACGCAAAGCTCAGTATATAAGACATTGAATAGTAAAGTGCCCTTTTTCTTCCGAGAGTTGTTCTTTTATATCGGTTATATCTTCACTTTACCATTTAGATGATTACTGCCAGACTAGGATATGCTGCTCTTTTCTTCCTGGGGGTGATCATCTTGATCTAATTCTCACTGCAGCTCTCCTAGTTCTTTAAAAAGCGTTGATTTTCCTCTTTTGGTGGCATTACAAACATTGCATATAAGTATATAGAAAAGCTAACAAAGATCCCGATAACCGTAATGGAATTTGATACCGGCATACTTGTTATACCGCTAATGATGTTTAATGTGAAAAATAATAAAATACCGAATAACGTAGCAGTCATCACCTTATTTTTTCTTTGCAACTGTTTCCGGAACAGCGGATTTCCCCCACTATTTTCGCTACTCTTTGTATCATCAATTTGTTTTACTAAAGCATAAATCAACCCTGAAATGATGAAAAAAACTACTGCATATCCTATAATGTCATCCATTGTATTCCCCCCGTTCACCTGTTGACTTTATGAGTAAAATTCTCTTAATTTTTCCGGCAAGGTTTTATTCATAATGAAGCCTGCTAAAGCTAATCCTACCAAAATAATGGCAATCTCCAAAACGTTTACTAGCCAAGCTATTTGTACAGTATCCGTAAAGTTGGAACCACCAATAATGACGACCACAGCTACAGCCCATGCAACTAAAAACCCTGCACCAAACTGGAGCCATTCTTTTTTTGAAAGCTTCATAAAAAGGCTTCTATTTTTATAAAATTTCATGATCAAAAATATCCAAAGTAATCCACTCATTATCAATCCAAACATGTACAATCCCTCCCTTTAGCTAGTTCGTGTAACTTTTATACCTCAGCCTTAAAATAACGGTAGGAATTCCGCTTATTTTGAATCACACCGGAAAATCAGCCAAAATAGACGGAGAAATTCCGCTTATTTATCGAAAAAGCAGTTACAATTAGGTTTTTCCGAGGTGATAAGCGGAAAACTTACCCTTATTTTACCCCCGAACAGCGGTCATCTAGCAAATAGAAGGAATTTCTCCGCTTATTTTCCTAGCTCAATGAGAGGAATTTACTTCCTAGCTCGCCCCGAAAGTTTTTACCCTGTTGCGTCCTTTTTCCTTTGCAGCATACAAAGCTTTATCCGCTTTATGCAGTAGCTGATGCAGCGTTTCCTCTGTCCAATCCTTTACTTCCGCAACGCCAATGCTTAACGTTACAGAAAGCTTTCCTTCTGGAGTCATAAGCTGCTCCATTTCCAACGTTTCACAAAGTCGCTTGCCTAATGCTTCGCCCTCTGCTTCATTGTATTCCTTCAATGCAATGACGAATTCCTCTCCGCCATAACGGGCAAAGACATGTTCTTCCTGCAATTGTGATTGGCAAAGCTTTACTACGTGCACGATTACTTGGTCACCGATATGATGCCCATACGTATCATTCACCCGTTTAAAATGATCGATATCTATTAATAGTATCGTAAATGGTGAGGACGTTTCTTTTGCTGCCATGAAATCCTGCTCGCATTTCTGTAAAAAGGCGCGTCGATTATAAATCTGTGTAAGCTCATCATAATAAGCCTGCTGCTCTAGTTTTTCTTGTAACGTTTTTATTTCCGTTATATCCGTAAATACTAACAATAGACCTTTGCTATTTTTTTCCTGTTCTAATGATGTAATGCGAACGTGATACATTCGCTCTGAATCATTCGTCGTAAGTTTAAATTCTTGAATGTCCACAATATCGGCACCTAATTGGAATGGCAAGGCCTCTCCTGTTTGCTCCGTCCATATCTCCGCAAAGTTCTTACCGAGCATGGATTTATCCGTTAGTGGAAGTATTGCTCTGCAAGCTTGATTGTACTCAATTAGCCGGTGAGATTTATCCAATACAAGCGCACAATCATTAATACTATTAAATATCGTGTCTTTTGCAATTGGCATGATGGTAAACAGCCGCGATGTGCTAATAGACCATAAATAGAGCACAGAAGAAATCCATAAAATCATTGGTACCGGATCAATTCCTACAGGTGTGAAACCTATCAAATAGAGAAACGCCGTTATCATAGGAAGAAGTTGACCGAACATTAACGCTATAAGCTGTGGGCGATATCCCTTAGCTGTTTCTTTCCAGCGAGAAATTAATAGGATAAAGGCTACTAACATGCAGGCAAATGTGAACATACCATGTACCATATACCAAATACCAATCTCTTGGTAAACGTAAGGGGCACCTAAATTCGGGTCTAGTTCAAATACCCGATAATGAAGATGGTGCCAGTTATTCGTCGCTACCATTATTACAGTAGTGAACGGAATAACAAGAAGAAGGATAGCTCTTTTTAACGTAACCTTAATGCCCAAATAAACCATAATAAACAATAACCCTAAAGGTGGAGACAAGGTCATCCCGATGTATAAGATGATATTCCAAAAAGTTATTTGTTCAAGCGTTGTGGATATTAAGCACAACGCGGAAGCAAAACAATAGATGCCTATTGTTGCTGTATAAAAAATAAAGTAATTTGAGATATTCGTATATTTATAACGATTCTTAAATGTATACAGGCATAAGAACAAATTCAGTATTCCAGAAGTACAAACAAGTGTAATATACATTGTTAATTGCGAAGCCACTTTTGGTTTCCCTCTCTTAGTTAACACTTTTTATTTTAAATGTAGCATATTGGAAGGACAAAATCACATAAGGGATTATAACTACAACCTTCAATTAAAAGATTTATATAATACACTCCCCTTCTTTTGAAATGAACATTTTACATATATTTCAATCATTTCAAGCAAAATACTTTCGAATTAGCACTAATTTACTATATAATGAGGTTTCCTAGATAATAGGCAATTAATATCTTTATAAGGGGGTTTCTAAGGAGTGTTCTTTTCTCCGGGCGTTAACGTAAGTACTCAGATGCTAAATGAAAAATCTGTTCTGGCTGCAATGGAAACAAATTTAGCAATGATTGAGTTCAACTTAAACAGAAGAGTAATTTGGGTAAATGAAAATTTTTCTGAAACATTAGGCTATACAGTTAACGAAATGAAAAATATGCAGCATGAGCAGTTTTGTACGTCGGAGTTTAGAAACAGTAAAGAATATAAAGAATTATGGAGTAATCTTAGTAAAGGGGTAAAGTTTCAATCAAAGATTCCACGTGTCACTAAATTAGGCAATATCATTTGGTTGGAAGCTACCTATATCCCCATACTAAATCAGGATGGTAACGTAGAAGCCGTTCTTAAAATAGCAACGAATATTAATGAGCGTGAAAATACTACCAATAAAATTACTGCAGAATTAAAGGAAATGCCCATCGAATTAGTGAATCTCGTCGTTGAAAATTCAAATGAAAAAATACAGGCAGTAGAATCATTAAAGAATCACATTGATTTAATCACGGAAATCACTAAAACGATTCGCAATATTTCCAGACAAACGAATGTGCTCGCGTTAAATGCAGCAATTGAGGCTGCCCGTGTAGGAGAACAAGGTCGAGGTTTCAAAGTAGTAGCCGAAGAAGTAAGAAGATTGGCTGGTAATGTTGATGATGCCATTAAAAATGTCAATCTGAATGTTGAAACCATTTTAAAAGATGTAGGAAATGTCGGCAAAATTACAGACGATTTACAAAAAATTGTCCTAGAAACTCAATCAAAGTTTACTAAGACGATCGCAGAATTTGAAAGTGTAATGAAATAAAATATTTGTTTTCCACATAAGGGCACAATTCATAAGGAATTGGGCTTTTTTGATTTAAAGATGGGAGGAAAAGTACACGATGATAGTATTTCTAGTAATTAGTCTTTATTTGATGCCTGTTTTAGCTATTATATTTTGTGTTAATTTAGTAATTATAATGAAAAAAGTTAAAGAAGATTTACCTACTACTTTCAATACATTTTTATTAACAGCGTCATTTGTTTTAATTGTATGGAGTATTGCTGTATCATCTTTGGTTAACTAACAATATGGGGGCTAAAAATGAAATTTTCCAGAAAGATGGCTAAGGTTGAGCAGAATAATTGGAGAAAAGGTGCCATCCTCGGTTTTTACACTTATATGCTGCTATTACTTATAAATTATGTTTACTCACTAATAGTTGGAAGTGAACTTCTTACTTCCGGCATCATCTTTTGGACTGGATTGATAGTAGCTTTTGGGTACGAGTTTATCCTTAATTATAGTTCTAGAATGAAAGCAAAAAAATATTAAACGGATTAATCCAACTTAAAATTACGGTTTTGTATAAAGAAGCTAGAGATAGCGCCGATTATTATGGAAATTACAATTTTGATGACGTAATTGTTTGTAAGTCCTTCCATAACGTATCCTTTAAATTTTTGTAGTTCTGTTGCTTCTGGCATCCAATCAATAACATACCCAATCCCTAACATCGTAGGAAGGCTAATCAATAGATAGATAACGATAGAACTAAGAAGAAACGTCTTAATATCCAAAGCATTGAACCTCCATTCCTTTAAACATTCCAAAGCACCCCATTTGTTAGACACATCTATCAAGGAGGTGCTGTCCTTGTTTCACTAATTAAAAATATAAAAAGTATATAAAAGAACCTACTAATACTATATACAAACTGTTTCTAACCCAAATGACTTTTTTACTTATCCCTGCTTTTTTTTCTAAGTAAATAATATAGTTAAATGTAAGTACAAATCCCAAAATTATGATTAAGTATCCTTTAGGTTCATTTACTTCAACAATATATTTGATTATTGCCATAGCAATGAGTGTGATTCCGATTGTGACCGAAATCATATAAAAATAGAGAACTTGCTTATCTTTTTTCAAGACCATACCCTCCATAACCGTAGCCTATGCTGATTATGGAGGAGAAAGACACTCAGACCTATTTTTCTGTTATGTATAACCGCATATAAAGATAACCATCCTCTATATCGTCTGTTGATTCAAAGCCTAAGTTACTCCAAAATTTTTGTGCGGTGATGTTTTCTAGATTAACTGGTGCGGAAATCCTACGTGCATTGAATTCTTTACACAAATATTCAATACAAAGCTTAGCCGCTGCTGATCCATAGCCTCTTCTTTGAAACCGGCTATCTATCATAAAATTGATGATTTGGGGGTTATTTTCGCCAATATACATTGAAACAAAACCTACCATCACATTATCGGCATAAATTGCAAAAGGGCGGGAATCATCATAAAACACCCACGCTTCGGCTAATGACCATGCTACAGAATCTACAAAGTCCACATGGGTATCAATTGTACGCAAATTTAAACATTCTTCGTAATTGTCGCTATTAATTTTTCTTAACTCTAGCAAAGCAATGCCCCCTTCCCTTCATTGATCTCAAACTATTCACTTCAACTAAATTTAAAAAATTACATGTGTAAAATTATACCATTTAAAGACTGAAAGCTGTTATACTTAAACGTACGGATTTGAGCAGTTTAACGGATTTAGTGGCTCTCATTTCGGTTACGAACTAATACTTATTCTTCTTGAAAGGTGCTGTAAATGGCGATTATACTGTCAATTAATCTAATATATGCAATTTTAATTTGGATCTTTTTCAACCCCGAAAAAAGTTTAGCGTGGCTAAAACGGGAGAAGTACAAAGACGTAACTGAAGGCGCAATTCGTTATACAAAATGGATGTCCTTAATCGGTATTCTGATGTTAACGCTTATAATTCTTGTTATTTTTATACTTACAAAAATAGAGTTAGCTTAAGGGAGGTTTGTTTGTTGTTAAATAGTTTAATTGAGCGATTTGGGCTGCAGGTGCAATCTGTTCGTGATGTGGAAAATTCTCATAGTTCTACCGTCTATAAATGCACGTTATTAAATGGGGACATTGTTTTTTTGAAAATTCCCTATACGAAATTAAAATGGCAGCGTGAATTAGAAGCTTATGAGTTTTTGAAGGGGCGTGTTGCTATTCCGGAAATGTTGGATTACTGGTCTGGTGATGATGTCTGTCCCGGCGCTTTTTTATTGTCTGAATTAAAAGGAAAACCGTTAACAACAGATGTTTCGCCAACCGTAGCATTTCAAGTAGGTGTCCTACAAGCTACTATGCATACGGTTAGTCCGCCAGTGGGGAAATTATTAACTGGTATACAAAATGAATTTCCAAACTGGTCTCATTTTATTGAAAAACAATTTTATAGCTTTGCTGAAGATGTGATCACTGTTGTAGACGAGCATTTGTACAGGAAAGCTATTGAAAAGTTTGAGGAAATGAAACAGCAGCTTCCTCCTCATGATGGACCGAGCTTTGTACATATGGATTTCCGACCGGCCAATATTATTATTGACGGTGATCAAGTTTCAGGCATGATTGATTTTGAAAGTGTCCGCTTCGGTTCAACAGAAATCGATTTCACCAAATTGAACCGTGATTTCTTAAGCTTTAACCCTGCTTTCTATGAAGCATTTCAAGAAGGCTATAAAAGTATTAGGCCGCTCATTGATTTAGAGACTGTGTTACCGTTTTATTCATTTATAGATGCCTTCAATAGTATTGGATGGTCTAAGCGTCGTGGTATTGAAAAAAACGCTATTTTTTTAGAAGAAAATTTAGCTAAATTAAAGACACTTGTAATGTAAAAAAGCATAGTGCCGAGTAGAAATCGCTTGGCACTACCGCTTATCATTTTAAATCTTGAATAATCCATTGTGCGGCCTCTTTTAAATTTGGATACACTGCATCTGCTAATGGATCGTGCTTCCCAATAAAAACCGTTCTTGTTCCCGCTTTTTTACCTGCCTGTATATCCGTATCCGTATCTCCCACCATGTATGATTGTTCAAGATCAATTTTAAACTTTTTCCCTAGATCTACAATCATTTTGCTATTTGGTTTTCTACATTTACACCCAGCCTTTGGTTTATGTGGACAATAGGTAACCTCATGAATCGTTGCTCCCTTTTTCGCCAATTCAGCTACCATATGGTCATGAATTTTATGTAACTGCTTTTCCTTCATAAAGCCTAATCCGATTCCACCTTGATTTGTTACGACAAACACATAATCAAAATACTCATTTAAACTTTTAATTGCTTCTTCTACCCCAGGTAAAAAATAAAACTGCTTCGGTTCGTTTACAAATTTCACTCGATGTGTCAGAACCTCATTTATGACGCCATCTCGATCTAAAAAAACTGCCCTTTTCAATCCAATCACACCTTTAAGTTTTAATCTTAGTATGTTATAAATCATCGGCTTTACGCACGGTTATTTCATATATCCCAATTTAATTGTAACTATCTATTTGCATGTGAGAAAAATAATTTTTTCTCCTAAAAGTTTAAATTCGTTAAATAAAGGTTATAAAACACTATAGCGAAATATCACAAATAAAAATTAGGAGTTGGATAGTATGAGTTTCATTTGGTTTTTAGTAATTGGCGGCCTTATCGGTTGGCTAGCAGGTGTAATTTTAGGTAAAGATGTACCAGGCGGAATTATAGGTAATATTGTAGCAGGTATTGTTGGTGCATGGATTGGTGGTATGCTTCTTGGAAGTTGGGGACCTAAAGTTTCAGATTTCTATATCGTCCCTGCTATTATTGGAGCCGTAATCCTTGTGTTCATAGTGAGCTTCATTATGAAATCAATGCGTAGAGCTTCATAAGCTAAATAATTTAAAAATTGGTCCTCTACAATTAAGTTTGTAGAGGACCTTTTTGCTGGAAAGGTAATAGACTATGTAAACTCTACTGTTAAAGTTACTTTAGGATAAATCAAGGTATTTTCTATAAATATACTACATTTAATTTTAAAAGTTCCCCCTGAGAGCTACTTTTTTCATATACTAATAGAAAGAGCGATGAAACATTGCGTCTCACCACCCTTTGACGTTATTCTTTGTTACTTTTAAGGATACTTGATATAGTAGCAGAAACCATTGCTGATGTTACAGTAACAAACCCTAGCCCCATCCAATAGTAACCTTTTTCTAGCAGCACCCACTCGGTATTTCTTATAGAAATTGCCATGAAGATTATCGAGATTACGGCAAATGCCACGGATAAAAACATATTGAATTTGCCTAATATGTCGAGATTGTTTAATTCCACTAAGAGTTGAATTGCTAAGTATACGGCTATTGTTACAGTTATTACTCCGAAAGTATAATAACCTCTTTCAAGCAACATCCAATCAGTATTGTTCCAGATTGATACTACCATAAATATAAATGAGAACACTAAACCAACTAAAGACACACCAAAGAGTATTTTATTCATTATAATCACCTCCTTTGATTTCGGAGAAGAATATGTTGGTTTTTTTATATTCAAAGAATATGGCTCTTGAAAACCCACTCTTCCCCTCTAAGTGAAAAAGAAATGTAGATAATTTTGGAAAAAATTACATTTAACAATCAATCCCCCAATTGATAAGAGGTAAAACGTTTTCATTCTTTAGTTGTACTATATGTTTTGTTTAATAAAGCGACGCTAAAATTCTTATGTAACTCCGAAACACAGTATCCCTAATAAAGTCCTCGGAAGTAAAAAGATTGTCGACCTCCTAAATTAGTTTTTACCTTCCTCTATATTACAGTACTCACCAATCACCAGATGTTTTCTTCAAAGATCAAATACCCATTAATTTGGTATAATGGTAGAATATTTAAAATCAAGGGGGGTATTAAGTGTCTTTCAACACAACTATTTCTAATCTAATAAGCGACAGAATAATGGGTGCAACAAGGGAAGATGAGAAAGTAAAACGCATCTTCTCCTGGATCAATGATGAATTTGAATGGATTGAAACGGACTATCAGGAAAGAACTGTGGAAGAAATCTTATTACGTAAGGCTGGGAATTGTGCGGAACAGGCGAAGGTCGTTGAAAAAGTTTTAAACCATATAGGAATAAAAACACGTTGGATTTTGGAAATAAACTCACATCCAGAATGGGAGGATCGACAAAATTTTTCTGAAAATCTCATTGAAAAGGATGGGAATTTCTACTCCATTTTTGGATGGAACCATAATGACCATAGATGGATTGAGTATTACAACAAAGATTCTAACCGATGGATTCCTATAGATACAGCTTTTGGTGTATTTGGTATGAAGCATTGGTTGGAAACGAGGATAAGTTTTTCTCCAGCATCTATACCAACCTCGCAACAAATAATACCTTTTTGTATTGTTGCATTAGATTCAACTAATGCTATTTCCGAGGAGCTCTCAAGTTTTTACCTCATTGAACAATTCGATCAGTATTATAATGGGTTCTTAAGTCAATCAGCCGAATGGGCAGAGTGGAAAATGTTGATCAACCAACTTACGAAGTTAGGGATGGCGACTTACAATTGTCAACACAACCTACATAAAAACCAAGATGAAATAAAACAGTTTACAATCCTTTATTCAAAGTTAAAACAAGAAGTTTTAAAAAGTGCAGTTATTTAAAATGATAATACAGTCAGTTTCCTTCTATTTCCAAGGGCACTTTTCAGAAAAGTGCCCGAATGTTAACTCCTGTTAATTTAAGGACAATGCTTCATCCATTTCCCTCGGCTTTAATGCCAAACGCTATCCATCTTCCATCTATATCTTCAACTACAAATTCCTTATTGTTGTAATCCGTATTATTTAATAAACGAACGATCTTCACATTTGAATTAATGAACTCTTTTTGAAGTTCTTCTTGGTTTTTTGTAATAAAGTAAGCATCGTACCCATAGCCATATAAATCTCTATTAGGAATTACTTTTCGTCCGTTAGTTTTAGTTAAGATAATTTCTGTTATATCACGATACAAACATATATGAGGCTCAGTTGCATTCAAATATGTGACAGCTTTAAATCCCATTTTCTGTTCATAAAATTCAGCGGTTTTTATTATATCCGATGTTGGAAATATACAGTGTGACGCTAATAAAAGATTTTTCATTTGATTACTCCTTAAATTTTTCGCTTTAGCACATGTATAATTATGGTAAAATATAAAAGGGTGAATTATGAATATTTTTAGAAAAATAATTGATTTTCTTAACAAAATGAAACACATTGATATTTGGGGAGAAAAAGATGCGGAGCAAACTAAGTATAGTAAAAGTATTAAAAATCAAAACCCTTATGGCATGATAAGTCTTGTTATGAGTGGATTTGCATTCCTTTTTCCACAATATGGACTATCCTTTCTTACACTCGTTTTTTGTATATTAACCTATTTTACATTTGATAAGGAAAAAGAAGATAATCCTTGGCCATTTTATCTTGGTATTATCATTTCATTAATAGGAATAAAAATGTTTATTACAGGTGAAATTCATGTAGTAATCATTTAATATTACCAACACAGTAAACAAGGTCACTTAACTCCTGGAGAGCAGTGACCGTTTTAATTTTCACTCGTTAGAAAAAGCCGCATCTTCTAATAACTCAAATAAGTTACTGTCATTAGAAATTTTATAATACAAATGATCGCTATCGTTATCATATTCATTGGCGAATACTAATAGTTTTTCTGTTGAATCGAGATATAACTCATACAGTTTATTTAATGTAATATAAACAATATAGTCGTAATCATCGAGTAATTTATCTGGCTTTGGTATTTTTTCAAACTTAGAGTTTTCTATAGCTTGTATAATTGCAGATTTATCATCATCTGACAGTTGCAGTTTTTTTAAATATTCATTATTCGCATTTTCATAGTCAATATAGGAGCCGTTCACATCTAGGTTTTTTGATTTAAAATCTACATCATTAAAAACTTCGTTACTGGCTAATATTTCGCTTTTGCTTTTAAAAGGAAAGACCGTTACTACTATTACAATTAGAGCTACAATAAACAATACGCCTATCCCATAGACTATTTTTTTATTTTTTATTTTATCATTCATCATCACACCTCATTTTCTTTTATATTCAAATAGTAACTCATTTTTCCTTATTTTGGATTAAATATGTAGAATTTCTTCCGATTACCGTTTCCTCGAAACAGAAAAAGAGCCTGGGACAAAACGAAAAACATCTATTTTTTTAAAGAAAAAATAGATGTTTTTCTGCTTCTGCCAGAATTGATTTCCGTTACGGGGACGCTTTCCGGGGGCACGGCCTGAGCCTGTAGTCTCAGGCGTCGTGCTGTTCCCCCAGGAGTCGCCCCTTCACTCCAATCAATTCATATAATATCAATTTCTTAATAAGACTTTTTTCCTTTTACAAAGAAATTTCTACTTATGTCCCAGCCTGCTGATTTAAAGATTATTTGTTTTCAAATTGCTATGCCTACTTCTTTGCACCTTGATTTTGACCATTACTACTATCGATCACTTCTTCGCCGGCTTCTTTCACTTTCCCGCTAATTACCTTTAAGTCCGTCTTGGCTTCCTTTGCTTGGGCAAGAATTTCACTTGATTCTTCCTTTACTGTACTAACTGGGATAATAATGTTCTCGTTTACTTTTTCATAAAGATTTTGTGCATCGCTTATTGCTTCTTTGAGAACAGAAGACGCGGACTTCAGCCGTTCTTGCAAGTCATCCTTCACTTCTGATGGATTGTTTTTGACATGGCTATACATATCCAGTGTCGAATCTTTCATATTTTTTGTTGTAGTAGTTACTTTGTTTCGTGTCGTTGAATCAAGCAGTGTCAGCGCACCACCAATAATTGCTCCTAACACTATACCTTTTAAAAGCTTCCCATTATTTTCATTTTCAGTGGTCGTGTATACATCATTATAAGAAGTTTGTGTCATAGTTTATGCTCCTTTATATTTAAATTTGTTCTCTTATTCCTTAATTGCCCGATATTTTTTCCCTTTAAACTATTTAAGGAAATTCAGCTATTCAAAGTATGAGCCCTATGGTGATATTTTTATTTCAAACCAGCTAGTAAAAATCCATTAGCCACCTCTAATTTCATATTTGTTGTTAATGTAGTTATAAAATTGTAGTGTATTTTCAAAATCGATTTTATACCTACTGCTAATAAATATAATATTCCGCACTTTCTTAAACCTATTGCTCTCTCCCCTAAAATGTATATAATGTTTTTTTGTATCAAATATTTGATACAAATCTATTAAAAGGCGGAATGATAAATGAAAAAAACCCTTACAGCAGTTTTAGCATCTGTATTACTACTCGGTGCATGCTCAGGAGACGAGAAAGAAAACACGGAGGCTAAAGTCGACACGAAAGCGTCAGCAGAAACTACTGTGGCAGTTAAACCAACAACCATTAAAGGCGAAGATTATGATGCAAATGGCGGCGCAGATGCATATGACAATGCAGGCGACAATGCAGAATCACGCTACTACAAAACACCAGATTTCTACAACATGAAATCAGATGAAAACTTAACAATCATTGAAAACTTTAAAACGTTCCAACAAACAACGGAATGGTCTTGCGGCCCAGCAACTTCATTGATGGTGCTTCATCACTTTGGCAAAGAAGACATGACAGAAATGGACATCGCTGAAGCAATGAAAGCACACACAGACCTTGATGTTGAAGGTGCAAAACCAGGCTCTGCAAATAGCTTCCATGAATACGGTTCAGATGTTAGCCGAATTCACACATTCTTTGAAAACTTAGAAGGCTTTGAAGTTGTAGAATCTAGCTACCGTGCAGACTACAAAGAGTCTGATTTAATTCAAGCAGATGGCAGTGCTACTGGCTCTAACGTTGGCAATTTACCAGAAACATTTACATGGAATAGCTTATACGCATCAGAAAACTCAAACGAAACAGAAAAATGGGTTTCAGATGCTAAGGATAGCTACTTCGTAAAATGGTTAACAGGTCATTTAGAAAACGACCGTCCAATTATGGTAGAGTGGGCTGACTGGGGTGGTCATTGGCAAGCAATTATTGGTTATGATAACAACGGTACACCAGGTATCGGTGATGATATGTTAATTTTTGCTGACCCATATGATACATCAGATCATTGGCAAGATGGTTATTATTACTACCCATTAGAGCGTTGGTTCGGTATGTGGAATGACCGCAATATCGCACCAAAACCATACCAATTACAACCGTACGTTGTTATAGACGTTGTAAAATAAATATATACTTCAAAAACCCGATTTTGCATTTTAGCTAAATCGGGTTTTCTTCTAATGATAACAGGCATGTCATTTTTTAGAAGAAGGTTATTCAATTAAATGGCACTTTAATTTATATACTACACATGCTTTTGTGTCTTGGTAGTTTCTTCAACAAAGCCCTTAAATGCCTTCTCTTCTTCAACAAACGGAAAGTGATTGGATTGTTCGAAGATCGTTAATTCAGAGTTAGGAATGAGCTCAGCAATTTCAACACTAAACTCAACTGGACATTGCGCGTCAAATTTCCCGCCAAACACATAGGTATCTACATGAATTGTCGGCAGCTCATTACGTAAATCAAATGACTTTACTGCTACTTTTCTGAAGTAATCCAGTGCTCGACCAACAGTACGTCCACTATTCGGAATTGTGAGGGCTTGTTTTAGGTTTTCTTCACTAGTAAAGGACATCAAAGCCCATTCAAAATCCAGTTTTTTTCGTATTTCTTGTGGCGTGTTCGGATCGTTTAAACTCTCCATTATATCGATAATCCGATTAAAATTTTTATTTTCCATACAGTAAATGCTATTTGGATGGGCTGCGTAAGCTTTACTTGCTGCACTGGAACCGCAAATGCATTTTGTTAAAGATTGTTGCTTTAATACAGCATATTGTAATGCAAGCATACCTCCTGTTGAATGCCCTGCAAAAGCCCATTTTGAAATATGTAATGCTTCACGAATCGCCTCTAAATCGAAAATAATTTCTTCTAAAGTCATTTGCTCATCCGCTTCAATACCATCTGAATTACCTGCACCACGGACATTAATTAAAAATACTTGATAATGCTCAGTGAATGGATTAGCAAACCAACTGCCTTTTTCATTAAAAGCACTGTAAAAATGCGTAATAGCAAGAGGCTGACCGCTTCCCTTCACAAAATATTCGAAAGTGCCTCTGGCTGTTTCAATCAATTTCTGTTCCCACATCTTAACGCATCCCCTTCGTAACGCATTGTAATATTCTTACAAATATTATTATACTCTTTTGGAGATTGTTCAATAGGAGAAATATCTACATTACTGCAGAATCGCGAAGAACTTTATTTAATTTTATGGTTCTTGAAAACCTATTGTTGCCATTATAAAAATAACAAGATAGCCAATCAAACCAAATATATTTAAGCATACTAATGTAAGTCTTACATATCCTTTCACACCGAAAATGCCAAAGATTATTCCTATAATACCTAACCCAAATGGTAAGTATAAAGTAGGTCCTATAATTAAATCAAAAATTTTTCTTTCCAAATGAAAAGGCATTTGTGTAAACGATGAACTTATTAACAGAAAAAGAATTGCGGATAATACTGAAAAAAATACTTTTAACAAACAATCACCCCATCGATTGAAGATTTGATTAACTTATTCCCAGACATCTTTATCCAATATTTGGTATTGTAACATACTAAAATATATATGGTCCTGCTATTGAATAAAGCACTTTTCGTAATCCAGAAAAGCGCTCGATCGGACGTGTTTTAAAATTCATTTTTCTCTCAAAAATCACCCGCTGCCATGCAAGCTAACGCTGTTTAACTTTGCTTTTCCACGGGAATTAAAACAGCAAGAGTATTGGAGGAATTTCAATGAAAAAAGTTCTGAAGAAATGGAACAACCGGAGTCGTAAATATAAAGTTTTAAGCGCTCTTTTACTTCTTTTTATTTTGCTATATATAGGAGAAATGATATGGCATACATATAAACCGTTGCCGGAAGGTATTTCCTATGAAGGAGACTTGCATAGAACGGACAATATTGAGATGCTGACGGATTTAACTTATGCACAAGACAAAGAAGGGACCAATCGGAAACATGAGAATTATATATTTGATGAAGTTTATACATTGATTGATGAAGCAGAACAGTTTGTGGTTGTCGATTTCTTTTTGGTTGATGGGTATTTCGATGAAAAAGAAGATTTCCCCCCAATCGCGAATCTCCTCTCTGACAAGCTTACCGAGAAAAAGAAAAACAATCCCGATATGCCTGTTATATTTATTACCGATCCGCTAAATAAAGGCTATGGCTCTTATGAAACTCCGTGGTTCAAGAAGATGCGTGAAGCCGGAGTAGAAATTGTTTACACCAATTTAGAGCCACTTCGGGATTCCACACCGATTTATTCAGGCTTATACCGATTATTTTTTCAATGGTTCGATAACGACGGAAAAGGATGGATTGCCAATGCCATGTCGAGCAAAGCACCAAAAATGACATTATCCTCCTACTTAGAACTGCTCAATGTGAAAGCCAATCACCGTAAAGCGGCCGTTTCGGAAAAGGAAGCGATTATTACATCATCAAACCCACATGATGCAAGTGGCTTCCACGGAAATCTTGCTTTGAAAGTAACAGGGCCCATCATAAACGATATTCTCAAGTCAGAAGAAGCGGTGTCGCTTATGTCGGATGGTCCGAAATTGCCAAGGGCTGATATTCCTCAGCAAGGTGAAGGTCAGTATGCTGTGCAATATTTGACCGAGAAAAAGATTTTAGATGCCTTACTCGAAGATTTAGCAGCGACAAAAGCAGGAGATAAAATTTGGATAGGCATGTTCTTTATTGCCCAGCGCGACATTGTCAACGCCTTAACCGATGCAGTAAACCGAGGTGTGCAGGTGAATATGATTCTAGACCCAAATGAAAACTCATTCGGTCAGAAAAAATCCGGTCTGCCAAATCGACCGGTTGTGAACGAACTGCTTGAGAATACAGAGGAACAGATCAACATTCGCTGGTACAATACCGTAGTCGGTCAATACCATACAAAAGCCATCTGGATCCAAACAGCGGAACAAACAATCATTTCAAGTGGATCTTCCAACTATACGGAACGAACATTGGATGATTACAACCTGGAAAATAACATCCGCATCCTCGCTCCAAATGATAGCGCGCTTGCCTTGGATATGGAACGATATTTTGAACGGCTCTGGAAAAATGAAGATGCCCTCTACACACTTGATGTGGAAGAATATCAGGATAACCTCTCCTGGTGGCAGCGCTGGATTTACATGGCGCAAAAAATAGCCAAAGTAACTACTTATTAATAGAAAAAGGAGATGCCTCAATTTGAATGTGGCATCTCCTTTTTATTTAGACTTTGTCTTTATTAAAATACACTTGAAAGAAATTTCAGTAAAAAAGCATCGAACACAGTTGGGAATCTGTAATCCGATACCTTTTAGGGTGTACTTTATCGTTCTAACACATGGCTTTCTCCTGCTTTTCGTTTCTTTTTAATGAATGTGAAAATATTTAAAAGAACTCCTATGACAAACATAGCAATTGCATTGAAAGCTAGGATTATTGCTATAGTGCCTCCCCCAAAAGATGCATCACTATAACCATCTCCGGTATTTTTATTACTATAATAAATGTCTAATGATATAAAACTATAGGTTATTACTGGAACTAAAAGAGCCATAACGATTCCAGAAATCCATAATTGAATTTTCTTTTTGCGGTATAAATACAAGGCTAAAAGATTACTAACTACAAAATATAAGATAATAAGCGATCCATCCATATGACTTGCACCCCTTTGAGATAGTTAAATATATTTAAAAAACAATGCAATAGCCATTAGACCACTTAAAATAATTAGCCCTAATATTGCTACTAAAAAAATCAATAAAGACTTTTTCATATTACTTCCCCCTTAAGGTACATAACGATATTTCTTTTTCATTCTTCATTTATCTTTTTACTTTAATACGTTTATGACGACTAGAGTTTTAATCAAATAGCGCTTCCTTTGTAGGCGTCCGCGCAAATTCAAATTAGCTGGTTTTGTTAGAAAGTTTAGGCTAATTACTTACTCATCTTCATACACGCCGTCTTTCCACAATATGTTTCCATTAGTATCAAATGCTTCGATTTTCAATGGGTCTGGTTCACCAGGATTTGCATTTTCTAAAGAATCAAAGGTAACAAACCAACCTCTAAACCCTTCATTCGTCTCAACAATTGTTGCTTCTTTCTCTATTGTTTTTTGTTTTACAAGAACAGTTGTGATTTGTTCATTTGTAATAATTCCACCAAACAAAGTTATCGGTATTTTTGGGTTATTAATCATTACCCAGTCAAAACCGTCTTCTGGATTTATCTCACCGTTGGAAGTATTTGTCCAATACTCATAATCCAACTTTTTATATCCAATACGAAATCCGGTTTCATCTTTATAGAACACAACTTCATAATCATCCTTTTGCTGTTTATCTAAAATCTCTGTTGAGTTTGGATATGGAACACTTTCTAAAAATTCGTCCGTATTATTACTTGAAGTAATGGAGCAGGCAGTCAGTAGCGGTAAAAGTATAGAAATTAAAAGTAGTTTCCTCATTTAATGATTCCCCCTTTTATGCAATTAAAAATTTATATAATGACCATAACGCTAATAACAATATTTGTAAAATTTAATCCATATTACTATTAAATTTTCTAATTAAAGAATTACGCTAGGAGCATTAAATCTATGCGTTCACTAAGTACATTCTATGGTAAAATTTTGAAGAGGTGTTTTATGAAAAGAATATTATTCAATTTATTTATTTTGTTTTGTTTAGCTTCACTTGCTGGGTGTAGCGAACAGGTCAAAGAGGTTGACGGTGAAAAAATCGTTGTAAGGAAAACACTTGAACAATTAACAACCGAGACTCGTTAAAATATTTAATAGGAATATTTGGAGGTAATTTAAATGAAAAAAAGACTCTTATTATTCAGTTTTTCAATTATAGTTGGGCTATCTTTAATTTTATTAATCAATCATTTTTCAGAAAGTAAAAATGATATTTCCACAGCAGAAGGTCTACAGAAAAATGAATTCCCTGTTATCATGTCGAGTGTAGAGTATTTTCTAATCGAGGATATTAATACGTTAGAAGAGCGATCAACACTTATAATCCAGGGTTCATTCACAGGAAATAGGAGTCAAAAAAACTGGAAAGAAAGTTCTACTAGTGAGGTAATCGCAAGGGGTTCTAAATCTGAAATTAAAGTCGGTAAAATTTATAAAGGTGCAATAGAAAACAACTCTTCTACGATTTCAATTTATGAACCTGCATACTTTGAAAATAGTACTTTTGTTAGTATAGCAGGTTACAATCTTTTGATTGAAAAAGAAGACTACTTGTTATTTCTAAGGCCCGCAAATAATGATGACACTTACGTTATTGTCGGGATGTATCAAGGGAAATATAATTTAAGTTCTAGTGATGCCGTGAAATCTGTTCAATCCTTTAAGACATACGCAGATGTAAGAGATACAGAATATTTCGGAGAAAACATGGAAGATTATAATAAACTGAAATCTCAAGTTCTAGAAAAATATCTTCAGAAATAAAACTCAAATGCGCCAAATAATGTTTACTAAAAAACTAGATAGACATTATTTGACTTTTACCTCTGCAATATCCAATATTCCACTTAAACCATAAAAATGTTCTAAAAGTTCTGTATTTAGAATTAAACATGGAAAAGGACCTGCCTCTTTTTCCAGGAAAACGCATAATTGTTGAATAACATGATCCACAAAAATATAGAAGCATATAATTATTTCGCTATGACATAAAAAAAGAAATCTACATTGTTTTGTAACAGATCGACACTGCAAATGAAGTGAACGTTCATTGTTAAAATTTGTAATTATTTTTATACTTTAAACTATAAAGGGGCGTAATTGGTGGGTATGAATTTCGTAGAAGCAGTCGTTTACAGCTTTTGCTGGTTGCTAATTTTTGTCATCGGTTTTAAGTTATATAAAAAGCAAGAGATAAAGCCGATTATTTGGAAAGCAGTCATTGTTTATTTTATCGGTAAATTTGCACTTACGTTTAATTATCCACTTGAGCAAAAGGCAATTCACTTCGCACTTATTCCATTAGGCGTGATAGCCATCTATCTATTTTTTTCAAAGCGGCCTAATTTTAATACATACTTAACATTTGCATGGTTTGGATTTTTTTCAAATTATTTATTTTTAGTAGGTACGTTATTAATTATTCCACTCTATTCTTTTCTTTATGATAAAAACGATATCCTTACGTATATAGCTCATTCGGATAACATAGAAATTTTGAGCATTCATCCGTCAGCAAATGACAATATAGCTGTTCGTGCATCTATCCTCGAGCAAGTAAAAGCTGCAAAAGAGCAACCTGTGAATATAGATTGGTACTACGAAAGTGTTGGAGATGACCGAGTTGAGGTTGAACGATTCCCGTACATTTTAGCAAATATAGCGCCGAAATGGGGTAGTCAGGCGAAGGCAACGATTTATGTGGAGAAGGATGGAAAGGGCCTGCTGATCGCATCCCCGACTAAACATTTGTATTACCGCCTCGATGAATCGATTTTACAGGAGGTGACGACAAATGAAGAAAAGTAAATATTTCATTGGAATCGTTGTAGTCATAGTGATCGCTATAGCAGGCTTTCTTTTATGGCTAAACTTTAAACAGCCAACGTCATTTTTGTCTGAAGCAGCAATGGTCGAGGAAATGAATAGCTACACAAGTTCCCTTAACGTAAAAGAAATACAAGATGTGCTCCAAGTAGATGAACACCATTACTTCGTGCCGTTTGTAAATTATGACGGTACGAAAGCGATGTCGTTTTGGAAATGGGATAAGGCAAAGTGGAAATTAGTTAATTTAACAACCCATCAAAAAATGCGCTGGCAATTAGATGAAAAAGATTTATCATCAAGTTTTATCGTGTGGAATCGAAGCTCCACTGAAGACGCAACGATGAAGTTACTATTTTACCGTGAGCGTAACTTCCTTTCATCTGGGGATAATCATTTCTTTACGCCACATGTACTATTAACGGAGGAAATAACATTGTCGGAATACGGCATTACAAAAGTGCCAGAACAATGGTCTAAACTAATGGCTGAGCTTGATAAGTCCGCTGGCGTAACAAATAATTCTATGTTCTCATTTTTCAATTACAATCCGAATTATCTAATTGCAGCCGAATATAATTTAGAAGATTTCGAGACAAATGGCACAGAAAGTTATTGGACAGGGAAAGCGGATACGACATTAGAGTTTATCATGTATTATGATTTGGATAGGATTGAATAATTGACATGAAGTGTGGAAAAGAAGAATTCCATACTTCATGTTTTTATGTGCGTCGCAAAAATGGATTTTCCTTCTTCAAGGAAAGCGCCCGATTGTAGAACAATACCCAAATTACTTCACTTTTTAAAAAGCTGAACCTTTTACCAATCTGGTCCTTCATCAGAATCACTCACTTTAAGAGTAAAAGCTTTGGGATTTAGATTGTTTTTTTTAACTAATTCATAGAAGATTGATTTTATCTCTTCTTGCTCTAATTCTGTAGCTTCTTTGTTTAATAAGATAATTTTCATCTGAATATCTTCTTTCGAATAAGCAGCAATTAAAAGACGGTATATATAACCTTTTTCCGACAATTCATTATGCACATGATTTACGATTCCATTATCTCCATATAGGAAATTCTCCATTTCCTCAGAACTTACTGTAGGTGGAACTTCAGATGCTGTTCCTTTTGGCGAAGAGTTATTGATAAATAAGAAGGTTCCTACAATTAAAATTACTACGGCTCCGACTAAAGCAATTCTATCCTTTTTCAGTTTATACACTTCCTTTTTTAATCTAAGGATATGACTGAATAAAAGGAAATAAACTTACTTGATCTTTACAAATGAAAGTAGACGCACTCCTTGTAAAAGAAAAGCGCACTTTAATTGAATAACTAAAATCGTGTCTCATTCCTTATAATTTATTCATCTTTCACTAAAGCCACCGTTAGCACAATATCAAGCACAGGTTAATTTAATGGAGATTCGATTTTATTATTTAACGCTTCTGCTTGGCTCATAAAAGAATTCATATTGGCACTTCTAGTAATACCTAATCCTAATCCAACTTCACGAAGTGCTTCCCGTAAGTTTTCAAAGTTCCGCTTATCTTCTACGGTTAAATCAGCAAATCTATATAATTCATCTTTTGGATATTGGTTTAACTTGAAATATAAATGTTCAAGAATTTCCTTTTCACTTTTTGAAAGCGTTCCCAACTGCTTTCCAGTAGTCATTCCAAGCCATATACCGTTTAATACATCGCCTAATTCAGTTGTAACCAAATTAGGTTCAGACCAATTATCTTCCATCTGGTTAGCAATCAAGCCTTCCAACTCTACTAAATTACTTTGGACTTCTGTAACAACAACTTGCTCCTTTACGAAGTTCATCTTTATAATTCCCCAAGCTACAATTGCCACGAGTAATATGTTCAAACCTATTGAAAGTCTGAAAAATAATTTTCTTTTCATTTAATTAAACCCCCCTTTATAAAAATAGCTTACCATGGTGCCATCTTGCTTATTAACATATTTCTTATCGGCGAAATTTTAATCTATTCAGACACTATCCTATATAAAAGTTATTCAACAACCTGGTCCTTTAACGGAAAAACGCGATCTTCTTATTGAAGAATCGCGCCTGATTGTTGAAGATACTTTTCCAACTATAGCTCCTATTAATGAATAAGATGTTATTGAACATTAAACTTTTTTGCTCGATTATTTCTTATGCATTATAAATTGTGATTTGCTGTATTTAAAACCGTTCTTCTCGTAGAATGGTAATAACTTTTCTTCACAAAACAAACTGATTACATCGATATGTGATAGCTCATTTAACAATTTTGATACCATTTTTGTTCCTATACCTTCCTCTCTAAAGGAATTATGTATAACTACGTCTTCAATATACGCTCTAAACTTTCCGTCTGAAACAGCTCTTGCGAAACCAATAAGGGTATCGTCTTTCCACGCACCTACTGATTTTACTTTTAGAAGCATATCTTCAATATCCTGTTGTTTTCTTTCCTCCCACCAACCTACATTTTGATACAACTTAATTAAATCATTCGGTTTAATCTTTTTATCAGTATTACTTAAAATTACAATATTCAAGTATTAACCCCCAAAAATCCTTTTACATAATTTTACTGAACTTAAAACAATATGTCTTTATTTCATTTTCGTTTAATTAATTTTTTCAGTCCAAACCTCTATTCAACGATATGGCCCTATAACGAAACAGAGCGCCGATTCTTATTACAGAATAGCGCCTGATTGTTGAATACAGAAAAAGAGTATTTTCACAAATAATTTAAATTTCCCCTTAAACTATTAGAAAGAAATGCCCACATTCATACTCAGTTAACTTTAAAGTATCACCATATTTTTCATACCAATCTCCATTCTCCAAATCAGTGTTTAATCTATTTAGACACTCATAAACGACCTCTTTGTGACCTTTAGCAAGTGGAGATGTACCCTCCTGAAAATCTTTGTTGAAATATAATTCAGGCTTTCTCCAACCACTAAAGAAAAAATGATCTACTAAATCATACGGAAGTGGATATGCTTTTATTTTTACAGGTTGTGTAATCTGAGCCTCTACCATTTGTGATATAACCTTTATAGGTGGATGAATTTTGTATGCGTCTTCCAATAAAGGCTTAAAATAATCCAGCAACCAACAATCTGTAGCACACATTCTTGGGTCTAAAGTAAAAATCACGATCCTACCATTTTCTTTTAAAACTCTTTTCATTTCACTAAAACATAAGGATAAGTTTTTAAAATGATGTGACGCAAGCGTGCAGATAATTCCGTCTACTGACTTATCCTCTAACGGTAGACTCTCTGCAACCCCCTCTTTCCAAATAACATTCCTATGTTGTTTACCTTGTGTTCTCATTACTTCCGAAGGTTCCAAAGCAATCACACGATATCCTATCTTTGCTAATTCGTAACTATAGTTTCCTGTTCCCGCACCAATGTCTAATATCGTTGCTGGAGCATCTACATCAAGTTCCAGTATTAATCTCTGTACAATACGTGTATCTGCACGCCTAGTAGTGTTATAGGTCTTCCCAATTTTATTGTAAATCGCCATTTTTTCCACACCCCTTTTGTAAGGTTGCTATCTCAAATCACTTCGGAAATAATTGTAAAAAATTAAAATACTTTCTCAAAATTAGGTACTTCTCTATAGACGCAAATTGGAATTATATGGTTCCTACCAGTGGGTTTTTGATGACCTCCGTAGCCATAGCTAGCTTATAATCCTTCCTGATGCATACAAAGAAATATTTATAGCAGTGCATTTGGAAATGTATCGAAATTACACAAAAAAAGCAATGCAATAAAAAAGAAGACCGTTGTCACAACAATGGTCTTATATATATGTCTTGTATGGGTGGCAGTTTATACCTTTCGAAACGCAGAATATTACATCTCAAGAATGTTGTTCAACAATCTGACCCTAAATTTGAATAGCACTATTCTTATTCTAGTAAAGCGTCCGATTGTTGAAAATTGTTATACAACTAAACCAGTTAGTTCAAGAAGGAACAGTTTTTTAATTAAAAATATGATGGCACAGCTAAAAACCAATATTAAATATATAGTGGTAAATCTTTAACACTGTTCAATTGATATATATTTCCTTCCTTGTAATTAGAACCTACTCTGATTCCAAAACCTTTAATTCCTATATTTATTGCTAATTCTACATCAACTGCTGAGTCACCAATCATAAAGGACTCTTCCAAATTAATTTCAGGATATTTATGAATTGCCTGCTTAATCATTCCAATATTTGGTTTTATACAAGTACATCCCTCATCTTTACCATGCGGACAATAAAAGACATCAAGCAGTTCAACACCTTGGCGAGTTAACTCTCTTTCCACTTGATTATTTATATCATGGTATTGGTCAACCGTGATATATCCTTCGTTAATAATATATTGGTTGGTAATGATTATAATTTTATAACCTTTCTTAATGACTTCTTTTAATGTGCTAATTGACCCTTCTATAAATACTGGATGCTCTACTCTAGTCCATTCATGATCTAAATAATCTTCAATTATAGTGCCATCTCTATCAAAAAATGCAACCTTCAACTTCTACACTCCTTACCGAATGATTTTTCATTTATTCTTATTGAACTAAACTGCCCTGTTGTTTGAGTACTTTACTACACAATCTAACCTAAATTTCAACCAGACGTTATTCCATTAAATGGCCCGATTATTGAAAATCGTTTTTCAACTAAACCTCCCGTTAGTTGAAAAAATATATTAAATTCTTCCCCATATTCTCTCTACGTTTTTTAGCACTTCACCATCAAAAGTTAATTTATATATATCTGGCATATCGAGATTTTGCCAAAAGGAAAAATCATACTGGCTATCAAAATAATTCATGATTAAAACCATTATATTTCCATGTGTTCCGATAACAACATTTTCATCTTTGTATTTCTCTAATATATTAAAAGTGGTTTCTACACCTCTTTTTTGAGCGACGATGTTAGACTCTCCACCCTCCCACGAAAAATTGTAGTCCTCCCATACTTTTGTTATTGCAAGAGTAAAATCGTTGGCTGGGACTGTGGTTAAAGTACGCTCTTTCAAACCCTCTATAATTTCAACTTCTGTATTTATGTATTCTGCTATGCCTTTGACTGTTTGAACAGCTCGTTTATACGGACTGGACACAACAATACCAATTTCCTCTGTTTTTAATAATTTTGTAACAACTGCTGCATCAGCAAAACCTTTTTCCGATAAAGGTCTATTTAATTCATCAGGTGTATATATAGAATGTGCGTGCCTAACAAAATATAAATTAGTCAATTTATCAGCTCCCGGTCATTTAAGTACATTATTTCGTAAGCCCTCTCGCAATAAATAAACTGTTTTCAAAAAAGAATGATCCTTTCACTCCATGAAACAATACTAAACGCTTATCCAATTAGATTTAAACTTTTAAAACCATTCGTACCGTTTTTAAAATATGGCCATCAAATTCATCATCAAATTCTTTCACAACGTCAAAACCTTTTGCTTCATAAAAAGTCTTTCCTATTTTATTGTCCTTTTCTACGTTGATATAAATTTCTTTTATACCGTCTAAATTATCGATTCCTTGTTGTAACAATGCTGAACCTATTCCTTTACCTTGTTCTTCAGGATAGAGATAAATAGCACCTAATTCAGCTTTACCATCTTCTCTTACTGGAGAAAAGTTAGCGAATCCAACAATTTTACCTGCTCTCTCTGCCACGAAGAGAAAAGATTGCTCTAAACGTTGTTGCATTCTTTCATTACTGTAAGCAGTTTTCAAGAATTTCTCTTGCACCTCTAAAGGAATTATTCCTTCATAAGTAGCATTCCAACTTGTTTTTGCTACATCTTGTACTTGTTTGATATCTTCTGATTGCATTTTACGAATTGTAAAGTCCATACAAACTCCCCTCCTGAACTAAAGCGTTTCATCCATACCAAAGTGTAATTAACATCCACCCCTTGATTTTAACATAAATATCCAATTCCTTTATTATGTCTTATTCATGAAAAGTGTCCAGATTGCTAAAGAAAGCGCAATTCCTTTTCAAGAATTGCGCTATCGTGACTTATGCTCTTCATTAGTTCAACAACTTCCTTAAATCCATTCTTTTGTATGTTTTATCATAAGAAGAGCCATCACTATCATAAAAAATCGCTTCTTTTGTATAATGGGTTTCAGGTGAATGCTGGTTAGTTGAAAAACCTTTTAAATTAATTTACTCTCTTTAATTTATTTAACTGTAGAATAAATTAACTCTCCAGCTTCAGAAAATGCCCGAATGTTTACAGGCAAGAACATATCTTCATCGGATTTAATAAAGAAAAATCGCAATCCTTGGGGACTAAAGATTAAAGCATCTTCAAAGACGTTTTTCTTAGTTTCTACTTCTATTCGATAAATCATTGGATTGAGAATTTGACCAAAGTAGTATGAAAGGCTTTTACCGTTTGAACCTGAGCTTGCCCAAGTAATTTCATCCTCTTCTCTAGGCGGATAAGATGTTGAAATTAATGTAGATTCATATCCCTCTTCATCTCTCACCTTCCAATTCCCCAACCAATTTTGCTCTAACCGAGCCACCGTAATTGAATGGCTATTTCTAAACATGGTTAACCAGTCCCCATCTATTTCCCTCACAAAATAGACCTCTTCAGTTCTTAAAGACCATTTGTCCGTCATGTTAAATACATCTTCTTCTGTCGGCAGTTGTTTATGATTATAAATTAAAAATAACGTTATCAATCCCGTTAATATTAATATTCCAATAAGTATCTTCCTCATTAATTGCCTCCTTAAATCTTATTCATCATAACATAAATTTCCAATTTAATTTAAAGTTACTCCTCGATATGCCCTATAATGATAAATAACTGGCTCCTTAATTTATTTTTTTATCGTAAATTACTTTTCAAACTTTTTTTGTGGAAAAGGCTTTTAAAGCCCGTTATAACAACAATGCAACCTCAATTTGACAATTTGCATTCCCCACATGATAGAAAAAGGGTCCATGTTTTTATACATTATAACTAACAAAATACAAGGGAGTTGAAATAAATGGGATTTGGTGAAAAACTACTTAAGCTAAGAAAAGAAAAAGGATTTTCTCAAGAAACTTTAGCTGAAAAACTAAACACTTCAAGACAGGCAATTAGCAAATGGGAAAACGGTCAAGGGTTTCCTGAAACAGAAAAGCTCTTAATGATAGGAAATATCTTTGAGGTATCGATCGATTACTTATTGAAAGATTCTGTTGAAAACAATGAAGCAAATGAAGCAGGTTATTATGTAAGCAAAGAGATGGCAGAAGGTTTTTTGTTAAGCACTCAAAAAACTGCTAAACATATTGCGTTGGGGTTTGGACTTTTTGCATTGGCATTTGAACCGTACTTAATTATGGGGACGAATTCAATGCTAGGGGTTCTCTTGATTATTGCCATTGGGACATTAGGAATCATTTCTTTTGCGACATTAGGTTTTGATCAAGGGCAATATTCCATTCTCAAAAAAGAAGTTTTATTATTTGATTCCAATTATTTTAAAGAGTTAACAGGGAGATACGAAGGCTTTAAAAGAAAATATTCAGGAGTAATGGTGATCGGTGCTTGTTTACTAGCGGTGGGATTCTTAGCTTTTGCACTGGAGAACAAATTAGAGATGGGCATTTTGGTTCCTTATTATCCGATCTTTGTGTTTTTAATAGCTGTTGGTCTTTATATATCGGTTCGTGGTCTTATAATTCTTTCCGCATATCAATTATTGGTTAAAAATGATGAGCATACAGGCCGGTTTGGTTTTAAATTAAAACAGAAGGCAAAGAAGAAATTTGAGGACTTTTAAGGAGAAATTTTAGTAAGGGGGATTATAAATGATTTGGACATATTTTATTATTTTTATATTAGCTGCAATTCCTTTTTTTGAAGTGACGATGATCGTACCCATTGCCATTATCGGGGGTATGCCGGCAGTTCCAGTAATTCTTATTGCCATTTTAGGGAATTTATTAACGGTTGCTTTATTTATTATATTTGTAGACTCGATCCGTAATTGGCGTAAAAAGAGAAAAACAAATGTAAAAACAAATGATTCTAAACGTCATCAACGTGCGAAGAAAATTCGCGATAAATATGGTTTACCAGGTTTAGCGTTTATCGGTCCGTTTTTTATAGGTACTCATTTAACAGCATTACTAGCTGTCACTTTTGGTGGACACGCCTAAAAACTTTAGTATTAATGACAGCAAGCATCGCATTTTGGGCAGTTTCACTTGGCGGTGCCGCGTATTTAGGCTTTGATTTTCTAGTGACGGATGAAGATGATGGGTTTATTACAAGACTTTTAAATCAATAAAACAAGATTGATTATTAAACCGCACTTATTTATGATACGGTTCTCCTATGAAACTAAGTGCGGTTTTAATCCTCATTCAAATCTTACATCATTTGAATATCGCTTCATCTTTTCCCAATTTAAAATTTGAAGCGTATCTCCATTTCGAATAATGGCCTCTTCTTCACTCCATTTTTTCAAGATACGATTTAAATGTCTTTTTGTTGTGCCAATTAATGAAGCGACTTCATCTAACGTACGTGTTTCAATATACTCACTACTTGTCTCAATAGATGCCAATGTACAATAATAGGCTGCTAAACGTGTAGCTACAGAAGATAGGGCATTTACCCTTGAAGAGATCGTACAAGTTTTTAATTTATAAGCCAGTTCTTTTAAAAGGAGCTGTGTAAAATCGGCATCATGCTGTAAATATTTTTTATATGTATGAAGCGGTATAAATAAAAATTCACAGTTTTCTGCTGCAATACAATTTGATTGAATTATGCATTGTTCAATTATTTCAATATCCCCTAATATGGCAGGCTTTTTACAATACCTCAACAACAATTCTCTACCTGTGATTTCTATGCTTGAGACATAATATTGACCTTCTATTAAAAAATATAATCCATCAATTTCATTACCCGTTTTTACTATATATTCATTTCGTTGATACGTTTTTAGTTGAAGCTCCTTTATGACTTTGTTTGGAAACTTATATGTATAATGCTGCGCAAATTTTTTTAAATCCATTACCTGAAGACACCTGTCCTTTCAGCAGCTGTTTCTTCTTATTATACTATTTACAGGAGGCGATTCGAATGAACTTTGTTTTTGATATTGATGGTACACTTTGCTTTGATGGAAAAACGATTCATCCATCAATAATAGATGCTTTAACCAAATTATCCGATGCTGGCCATGAAGTTATTTTTGCATCTGCACGACCGATTCGGGATTTAGTTTCCGTTATTCCAGCCCAATTTATCAAGGGTAAATTAGTTGGAGGTAACGGTTGTTACACTTCAGTAAACGGTCAAGTTAGCTCTACTTTCTTTGATTTTAATTTAAGAGAGCAGCTACATGAAATAATCCATACATACCAACTTACTTATTTAGCGGATGGCGAATGGGATTATGCATTCACTGGCAGCTTTGAACATCCTATTTATAAAAATATTAACCAAACTTCCGCTAAAAATTTAGCTATTACAGAGCTTGAGAAAATCTGCAAATTAGTCATCTTTAATCCTGCACAACAAGTAATCACTCAGCTTGAACAATTACCTGTTTCAATCACCACTTATAAAAAAGAAAATGCGATTGATATCAGTCCATTAGGTATTAATAAAGTAGTCGGTCTTGAAAAATTAAACATCCATGATTTTATTGCTTTTGGAAACGATAGCAACGACCAATGTTTATTTGAAAAAGCAGCCTATAGTGTATGTGTAGGTGATAATGAAGTGCAGCAATATGCTTCCAAAAAAATCTCAATAGAAGATGTTGCTGAAACAATTTTGCAACCAATAAATCTTCCCGTTAGCATCTAATAAAAGAGCTTAGAGAACATATATAATTCGTGTTCTTTAAGCTTTTTCCCTCTTCCTTTGTAAGGATTACATCTTTTATAAAAACGCCTTCATTTATTTCATATTGAAAAGAGTCAATATTCTCTCCATAAACATTGAGTATAATATCTGTAAAAATTACTAAATTTGCAAATTTTGATTTTTTATTTCGTCTTATTATATGTAAAAGCTTTTACAAAAAAGTAGGAGGGTTTAAATGAATAAATCAAATGAACATAATTTTGTTGAACGCCTCCAAATGGAAAAAGAGGATGCACTTGAATATATCGTCCATCAATATTTACCACTCATTAAAGGCATCTCATTAAAAATTCTTAGTCCACTTCAAAATGACGGGCTAATCGATGAATGCGTCAATGATATATTTCTATCCATTTGGAACCATGCTAGTAAATTCAAAGGAGACACGACCAACTTTAAATATTGGATTGCTTCGATTGCTAAATTTAAAGCAATTGATTATTATCGCAAAACAGTAAAAAACACTGTAGTACCAACTGAGGATATTGAGCTAATTCAAAGTGACGTCGTCGAAGAGCAAATAATTTCTTCTGAAAATAAAAGAGAAATACTCGCTTATATTCACACATTAGATCCACTTGATCAAAAAATAATTATAATGCGCCTTTTCCTTGGTATGAAATCAGATGAAATTTCTGAGAAGCTTGGCATTTCTAAGTCAGCTATCGACAGTCGCTTATCTCGAGGGAAGAAAAAGCTAAAACATTATGCAATTAATCTGATTGGAGGAAATATCAATTGAAGGATATTTATGAGCTATTAAATGATATTAACGTAGATCTATCTGATGACGATTTTGCCCCTGTCTCTGAATTCGAAAAGAAAAAGGTAACGAAAGCTTTAAAAAGTAAAATAGTAAAAAAGAAAAGAAAAAGAAATTTAGTCGCATCTATTATTGCATTAGTCATCCTAACAGGTTCCATTGCAGGTCTCTCTACCACAACTTATGCAAAAGATATTCCTTTACTAGGAAGCATTTTCAAATTATTTACTTCTAATAGTAGCTATGTAGCGTATGAACAAAATGCTAAAAAGCTTCACCTCGTTGAAGAAAGCAATGGCATAAAGCTTAGTATTATAGATGGAGTTTTCGATGGAAAAACGCTATTCCTTACGTACACAATCGAAACAGACAATGATTTAGGTGAAAAGCCCGTTATCAATAGTTTACCGATATATGGCGATACAGGACTAGTAAGTAGTGAACAGCTAGTAAAAACCGAGGAAGGAAAATATATTAGTCTCATGACAATTGATCACTATGCTGGTCACCCGCTAACTGATATCGACGTGAAATGGGATATTACGAGTATTTCAACAGGTATTAATCATTCAGGTACCGTTTATGAAGGCAACTGGAATTTCGACTTCCAACTATCAGCAGTCGATACTAACTCGATTGTAGTAAATGAAACATTACAGGAAGATGGGCTTACATTTACAGCACAAAACCTAACTGTCACTCCAATGTCATTCATTCTATCATATGAAACAAACGTTACAGCCGATCTGTCTAATCAATGGGACAATATTTTCGTATCTGTAGAAATAGAGGATGATTTAGGAAATAAATATACTTCCTTAAATGGCTTAAATCATGGAGCGCGAACAGATTTCACGGAAAACTGGCTTGCCACTTACGATCAATTGGATGCTCGTGCGAAGGCCCTTTATTTAATGCCAATTGTTACGCTCACTGAAAACGATATAATTGATATAGATAAAGATGGAAATTTAGTCAAAGCGAACTATCGTTCAATCAACAGCGATAGTCCTTCTAAGCAAGTTCGGTTATACCCTATTAAAGTTCAAATTCAGTAAATTAAATTTAAGCTGATAAAAAAACGAAGGAATCTAAATTGATTCCTTCGTGTTTTTAGTAAGAAGAACATATTTTATAAAAAATAAATACATAAAAGGACAGGAACAGGAAGTAGTAGATTGGAAAAGAAGCTATTTCGTTCTCCGAAAACAGCAACTTTTTACCCATCATTTGAGTAATATAAACTTAATTTTTGAAAATGATACATAAATTTAATATAAAAGTTACTTTCTATCATTTATACTAAAAATATAGTATGAGAGGTGAATTTAATGATTATTAAAGATACAAGATCATCCCATTTAGATGAACACCTAAAGAATAATTCTGAAACTAGCAGTAATGAAGATATAGAAATGCTTGAAAACATCAAGGTTACAATAGAGAAGAATAAAGAAATAATAGAACAAAACCGGAAAATTCTTGAATCAAAGAAACAAAAAGAAGCCACTGAAGAATAATTTCAGTGGTTTTTTGTTTTATCTTATTGCACTTAGATATAACTTTAATGACGCTTTTACTTCTTTAATTCAAGGCTTCTAACTCTACCCTTACAATCGTATGACATTTCTCAGCAGGATAACAGCCCATTGCAGGCAATAAATAGATTTCACGGTGAGGACCTTTTACGCGGTAGCCTTGTTTTTCTATATCCTCTTTTAGCACTGCTAGCGTTTCCACTGTATTTTTATAATCACCTACATGTAACCTTTGAGCACATAATATTGGGGTACTTTTCACAAATGTAAGTGTAGGTAAATCACTTACACGTAAATTTTTAATTACTCGATTCAGTGCATACTCATAAATGTCATCCGTCACACAATCCGCGACGACCATCATTTGATCGACTAGCCATTTGTTCTCTTTTTCTTCATGCCAGATGATTTCGGGCGGCATTAATTTAAATTTATAATCTAACTGATTTTTAGTAAATTGCTTTATTTGATTCACAACTTTCCAAGCCAACCACTTTTCATCTATCGGTTCAGGTCGTCCGTCCCAGTTCATATTATATGAAGTTGTCATTTGCTGCGAGACATACTTAAGTTCTGGCAGCTGCTGAATAATAGTTTTATCCCGTTTGATTTGGTATATATCTTTATAAATTTTTCGATGATCGTGCGTTTTAAGTATTTGTGCTTCTTTTTTTATCAAAACCATTCCCCCCCTCATTTTGGGATAGAACAATGCCAATGTCCTTCTTTATAAATATTCCAGTTTAATTTAAATCATCCTCTTTATAAATTATGAACAATGCTCGATTGCTCTATATCCCCAACAAATATTTTAGACCCATGTTTTAGAGTAAAAAATAAGTTCTTTGAATTCATATTCAAGAAATTGGATCTTTAGCTTTAAGAAGGCGCAATTCCTTTTTAAGAAAAGCATCAGATTGTTGAATAACTATAATGCGATTTCAATTAATAACACTAAATCCTACCTGTGCTTCTAATTGATACTTTTCCGCTGGTCCAGTTCCCTCTGAAACTCTAATATCAAAATCTGCAATACCGTTTACGACATAATATCCAGCAGGGAATTCTTTATTCATAATTTGTTTCATGAAATCTTGATATTCATTTTGGTCTTCGGAACTATATCCTCCACTACCAACATATTCTCCTCGAAGGGGTTCTCCCTTAACTAATGTCGTACTTAATAGCGGCATATCCATTCCGTATTCAACTTCATAATTTCTCGTAATCTCAACCATTGGAAAAGAAAATGGCGAAGCAGCATGGAAAATTTCAATTTCTCCTTTATCACCTGTATATTCTAGTTCTGCATATATTTTTATCGGCTCATTTTCACTATACTCTGCTTTCTCGGTTACAAGTCGATAGGTAAAATCCCCCTCTGTGACTTCGGCCTGTGTTTCCAGCTTATCCGTGTAGGACACCTCATTATCAAGCTTCTTGTCATTACTTTGTTGGCAACCAAATAAAATAATTGATATAAATACGAAAGATAAAATTACTGTTATTTTTCTCATTAGTCACACCTCCTCTTATCATTAGACGGGGGTTCATAGCTTTCGTTTCAAAATCACCAATAACCTATCAGATAAGGCATATATTATTTTCATTTTTTTAAAGGACTAATATCCCTTACTTAAGAACATACTATTATAGTAATTTGAAAGGGGGTGGAAACTATAAAAACAAATATTTTGTTATTGTTAGGGGTACTTACGGGATTATTGGTTTCGTTTATTTTAAGATCGTTCGGAATTAGTCTACATTATGACTTATTCCTTCATAATGTATTTGGTGATTTTAAAATTCTAGGTTTATTATTTTCATTATTGCTTATTACAATTCTATTATTCTTTGTCTATAAAGCCAAAAACGCTCTTTCAAAAGTGTAATACTGAAAGTTTGAAGGCAATAGAAAAACCGGTAAACGTTGGTGTATGTAACAGCGTTTACCGGTTTATTATTGGAACATTATTTTTAAGGAAGAAAGAAAACTTATTATGTTGTTTTTTTCAAGTCGTCAGCAAATTTAGAGGAGATATAATTCAATACTTCCGTAATTTCACGATTTTCCTCTATTATTTCCTTATTTTTAGCGATCGTTTCCTTTATATTTTGATGGATTTCATTGTCGTAAAGTTTTGTATCTAAGTGAGGTACTGATGTCTTATTCTTTTCCATATCAATTTAAACCTCCTTTTTCCGCTATTATAATGTGGGATATCTTTTCTTTTCCTGGAAGACTATTAATTCACTACTACGTTACTCATAATTTACTTTGTAAATCCTCTGAAAGCTTAAAAACCATAATGCGTTCCCCAGTGATTGTACTCAAATCACTATAAAAACTAACGACTTCTATACCTGTTATGGTAAGTATTGCTTCTTTTATTTCTTCTACACCAGATTCCACTAGGCTATTTCGCATTTTTTTGACTGATAATAGGCCCTCTTTATTTTGGCATACTGCATATTCGGCAGGTGTTAAGACCCCTCCTAACACCACAACTACCATATCTCGCAAGATATCTGATTTAACCGATACGGAACCGCGCCCTAGATAACTTTTCTCCCAATTAGTTAACACTTTACTGATTTCGGCTTCAAGAGCACCTTTTGTTTTATCCATCGTGACTTCCACCCCTCCACTTCACAATTAATTGTTATACATTTATTTTATAGTCAATGGTACCTCTAGCTTCTCCCATATGCATATATAAATATTTTTTCTCTGTACCTTTTCTAAAAAACGAAAAACCGACAATCCAAAAATAATGGTTTCAACTATCAAACCATTTACTTTTAAAATTGTCGGTTTACTTTTAACTAACCTAATCTAGGTTTTCTAAAATGTCTACCTATTATTTAAAATTATTTTTCTAATTCCTTTTTGAATGGATAACCAATGTCCAAAATATTGACTACCAAACTAAGGATAAAACGCTATTTACAATATATAAAAATATTAATACTTAGTTATTTCTCTGTCAAGTTTAAGATAATTAAATTTATTAACCCATTTTCATTTATTATTAATAGTATGATTGGAAATAAGTGGAGGGGTTATATGAGAAAAAATCAATTATACTATCTTATTTATCCTATAATATATTTTATTATTGCAACAGTTGGTCAATATTTTACAAGTGGAAATATTAGATGGAGGGAAAATTTATCCCTTACAGTAATTGCTATTGTAATTGTTTTCTTAGCATTTGTAATATTTAATTGGGCAAACCTCCCTCATGCATCAAAAAGTAAAAGTAAATGAAACAATTTGCCATCAACTTTGAAATACATAATAGATTGGGGCATACGAAGTGATACAGGTTTTATTTGTTATTTTAATATGATACCGATCTATTCCGTTTCTTCTTGCTGAATATAATATTCCATCGCTTGATCAAACCATTTTTGTTCATCTTCTGTAAATGGAGAAGGTGTCATATTTTCAAGTTCTTGCATATCAACTTCTCCTTCTATTTTCTTATCAGCGAGTTTTTGCATCAAATCCTCACCAAGAAATGAAAAATATTCTTCTACATAGTTCTTAATCATTCGTTGTACTTTCGGGTCCTCTACGGGTTTACCATATAATTGTTTCACTTCTTTAGACACTTGATAAATCGTTTTATCTAAAGGGAATTTTTCTTCTTCCGATTTCTTTTCTAACTCTTCCATGACATCCTTGAAATCCGTTAACATATGGCGATCCATCCATTCTTCTTGTATATGTTCAGTACGCATACTGTGAATAAGGTTAAGTATTAAGTTACTATCCACTGTTCCCTCTTCCTCAATTAACCTAATTACTCTATTAATAGATTTCATTGACTGTTCGATTCGTTTTTTCTCTTTTTCTAAAGCTTGAAAATGGAGAGACAAGCTTTCATTTAAATCAACGGTAAAGCTTGATTTATTTAATAAATTTTTTATTTCATCCAGACTATATCCTAGGAATTTTAAACTCAGAATTTTTTGTAATATTATAATATCTTGATAATTGTAAATGCGATGCCCTGAAGAAGGATTCTTTTCTGGTCGTAATAAACCAATTTCATCATAGTAATGTAAAGTAGGAATAGGTATTCCTGTTTTTTCTGAAAACTCCCCAATGGAAAACCTGTTATTGTTATTCATCAAAATTCCTCCCAACAAAAGTATAAGTTTATTATAAAACCTCAAGCAACTTGAGGTTCAAGTGATAAATTTGAAAATGATATATTGTTCCACTAGGTTCTCCCTACGATTTTTTGGGTTAGGTTTTATAAAACTAACGAAACAGAATACTTTAATGACTGTAACTTTTTCCATACATAGCCGTAGTAACTTTTAGGAGGGATAAAATGAAATATTTATTACTTGGTACGCTTCTGGCTCTGGTAGGTATGTTAGCATCTATTGTGATATGGGATATTGAAATGGTTACTACTATTACAGGTGGAATTGGCTTGTTTTTTATTGTGATTTCGTTCATTATTTCGGGTGCATTTGTAAGTGGAGATCGGATGCGGGCTAACTTAGCTACTGAATCAGTCGAAGGTAGTAAACAAAGAAATGATACTGTTTTACATTCGGTATTAATTGCCATTCCAAATTTTGCGGTAGCGATTTTGTTTTACTTTTTATTGAACTAACGGGTGGATGGATGTTTTTGTTAAAATTTGATATTAAATTTTTCTACTAGTATATTAGGATTTAGTAATAAAAAGTTTACCGACAAACAAATCCTTCACTTAGGAGAGATAAACAATGAAATTACGACCAAATAAAGTCGCATTAATGGCATTGTCGTTATCTTTAATGACGCCTGTGTTCATCGCGCCAACTACAACTGGTGCGGCTACTGATACAAAACTTTTTAAAGATGTAACAAAAAAGAATCCAAACTTTGAAATTATTCACATGATGGCAGATAAAGGAATTATTAGTGGTTATCCTGATGGTACGTTCAAACCGAATCAAACGTTGTCTCGTAAACATGCAGCGGCACTCATTACGCGAACTGTCAAAACATTGCCGAAAACAACCGTGTTTAAAGCACCTAAAGATTTATCTACAAAGAACGCATACTACAAGGATATGAAAATATTAATGGAAGCTGGATTATTGGAACTGGATAAGAAGGGTAATATTAATCCCGATGCTCCATTAACACGTGGCGAAATGGCGAAAATCATTACTACCGCTTATCAACTAGATACAACAGGACAACATCCGTTCCGGGATGTATCCTCGAAATACAATTCTTATATAACGGCACTTTACCAAGCAAATGTGACATCAGGCTATGAAGATGGAACGTTTCGTGAAAACACGTATTTAACACGTGCGCACTACACTGCTTTTATTTATCGTGCAATGCGAGAAATGGGTAACATGCCAGGAACTGAGTTGAGCGGTGCCATCTTTTTACCGACAAATTACACAAGTGAAGATTATCGTCGATTTGTACTCGCCTATGAGTACTTAACTATAGGTGATAACAGACCAACTCATGTCATCCATCCATTATTCCCTAGTTGGACACCATCTTTAGGTTATGAAGTAAAACCAGTGAAGTATTTAATGAAAACGGGTGAAAATGAATATTATTATTCAAATGATGTGGCTAAAAAAATAGCCGAACATTCCAATTACAGCATGCCTACTCCTGATGAAGTAGAGCAATTTGTAAAGAAAGACTTGAAGTTAAATTCAACCGATTATGAACGGTACGATAATGTGAACGGTATATCATTTTTCCACAACCCTAATAATAATCCGAGCTTTAATATAACTTTACCGAAAAAGGGTCCTAATCAGCAGGCAAATAATATCGTAATTAATGCTTACTATAATAATAAAGAGGTACTCAATCAATTTTTAGCTTATTTAATGAAAACCGAAGCGAGTAAAGCAATCGATTGGTATGAAGAAAAAATGAAAATCCTTTATAATCCGCTTTATATGCATCAAGCTAATTTACAAACAGGCTATTTTGCTAAACAGTTTGGCGACTATTTAATTCAGTTTAATATTGGCTATGCGAATGCTGTTGATGTAAGAGGAGAAATCATTGGTAGTCCATCCTTTTTGGATGATAAACTACACTACTTTGTAACGATTACGACTGCCGATCAGTTAAAAATAATTGAAAGTGCGCCATTAAAACCGATTGAATTTAAACAAGAAGCGTATGACAAACTGATGCGCGATGTTATGCGTCTACATGGGAACCCTTAATTGGAACAAAGAAAAATATAATAGTCAGGTGTACATTTATTTGTACACCTGCAAGCTATTTTCCCTTCAATCCCCTCCCCCTTTAACAATCTTTTAAATCCGTCGTGAGCAATTTCATTTCATAGTCCCTACTTGTCATCGTTTTAAGAGTCCCATTTTTTCCATCAACAAATGGAAATGCTGTTTTGTGAATAGCGTAATGCTTTAACTTTAAATAGGCGACCACTGGAAAATCTGAATCAAGCCATATTGCCCGATAACCTACTAAGCCAAATTTTTGCATCAGACGGTCCAAACTTTCTACTACTGAATATACAAATTCATCATAATTACACGTAAATGCTGATGTAGTCTCTGGAGCACCTTTTTCAGTGTCGTCTACATACTGGTTGATTTTAAAGTGTAGGTTTTCTCTGTTACTTTTTATATCAAACGCTTTGATGTGCCACTCTGTTAATCCTGGTTCTTGATACCAACTAAAATTCGTTTCATCGCCATAAGATTCTGTATTCATATCAGAATTCAGTGACAGTAAAGCATTTAACAAATCACCTAAAGCATCAGAAAGATAACTCGCTCTAAAAGTAAACGTTTCATTTACTGTCTGTATTTCGCATATAGCCCATCCTATGCCTATAATTTTATAATTAAATTTCAACATACTCACCCTTTTAATCGTTAATGTAAAACCCGTACTTTTTCCTAAGTATACTAAATCTCCATATAAGTTGTGGGCAGCGATTCGTTCTTCTCTATTCCTGCTGTTTCCCATATTTTTTCTATGATCTACTAGTGCTAAAACTTGCTCATCAAATTCACCTTTGACTGTAATAAGCCTTAAGTCTTAATCTAGATAACCCAATCATATTGACTGCATCTGCTTACTATAATAATAAACCATCTTTGAAAAGGAGGTGTTTCTATGAATGGCATTTTCCTTGGATTTCTTACAGGTGTGATATGGCTGCTGCTAGCATTATTAGGATTCATTTCAGAGTTCTTCGGATTAATCGGTCTAGGAGGAGTTCTTGGTAATATTTTAAATATTCTTGTTGCGTTAATTGGCTTCCTTGCTTTTGTTTACTTTGGTTTACGCCTATTCAAGAAAGCATTGCACTAGTGCAAGTGAGTATAATGGGCTTTTGGGGAGCTTGCTTGTTTCCAAACACTATTTAGCTGCGTATGTTGCATCGACACCTATCGGAGTGATACAAAGATGGCTAGAAACGAGAAGAAAAGAATTCCCTCAAGAAATAGCTCGACTTCTAGCCAACCTAACAGTTAATGTTTCATTTAAATGCATGCTGAGTTTATTATAAGTGAAGAATTACGCATATTCTTCCTGCTGTATTTTCTCAACTTTTATTTTTAAAATGGATAGCGATAAAATCGTTAATATACCTACTATAAGATAGCTAATGGTTACTATAAGTGGTAATCCTAATGGATGAAGTAACATAAACGTCACTGCGAACATGCCTCCTAGCATCCCTACATTATTTGCTAGACTTGAATATCTTCCTCGAAAAGATGCTGGAATAAAGTTCGCTGAAATGCCCTGTAATGCGGGGAAAAGCAATATTTCACCTACCGCTGCTAAAAACATGGCACTAAATAGTTGTGGTTGCGTTTGCAGCATACTTAGCAAAATATAACCTACAAACAGCAAAACTCCTCCCGTTAACGCCACGTTCATTTCATTAAAACGAACGAGTAATTTTTTTGCTACTAATAAAAATACCACGGCAATCACCGTATTTTCTGTCCGTAAAAACCCTAATAAAGAATAGCTGTCTTCACCAAATAAATCATAATAATGCAAGCTTAAATAATAACCAATTTGTTGATCCATTAAACTAAATACAAAGCCTAAAAATAATAATAAAAGTAAAATCTTATTGTTCCATACAACCATCCAGATGGAGTTATTCTTTAGATGTCCTTCCTCTTCTTTGAATGATAGAGAATTTTCTTGTGTCGCTTTATGAAGCGTTTCGGGAATCCACTTCATGATCACAATAACAGTAATAATCGAGCTTATAATGATGAAAGTGAACAGTAAAATTTTATATTCCGCAAATAATAGTCCCCCTAGTGAACTTCCTATTGCAAACCCTAAGTATGCCGTCCACATTGAATAAATATAAACACTTTTGCGGTTTTCCCTAGTCGTTTCATCTAATATTAGTGCACTATATCCCGGTAAAGCCATGGCTGTAAAAAAGTTTGTTAAAACAAAGGCTACTACACTCAAAAGAATCATGTATTCATTCAGTATTTGTCCTAACAATAACAACATAAAACCAACCGCTGTCATCGATTCTCCTATAACAATCGTTAGCTTTCTCCCTTTTAAATCGGCTAGTTGACCGCCAAGCAAACCACCAAATAAAGTTATTACCCCTATCCCTAATGTTAAAATAGTAACTTTTACACTTCCGATTTCATTCGCAAAATATAAAACAATAAATGGTAACACTGCTGTATTTGTTATAACGGTAATAAATTTTAATATAATTCGTATTTGTACACTTCTATTAAAATCTCGGAAATTCATACATAGCCCCCTGTTTTGATTGATTAATCAATCAATAAATTGTTTAAGAAAAGGATTGCTTATTGCAATCCAAATAAACGCGTAGCATTTTCAGCATATAATTTTAAAGCACTCTCCGAAAATTGATCTGTATTAGATAAGAACAGGCCTAATAAAAGGGATATATATGAAATAGCTAAAACATTTGCATTGGCCTCTGCAAGCTTCCCTTCTCGCTGACCATTTTGAATCAACTGCTCAAATTTATCTGACATTTCCCGAGCAGCCTTATTCGCAATAAGATAGGGCTTCATATACTTCTCCCACTGGGATGTCACATGAATTAATAACAGTAAATATAAACGTTTTTCACTAAAAAGTTGGAAATGCCGCAATGTCATTTGATGAATTTCCTCTTGATAATCGTTCGGTTGCGTATTAAATCTTAATACCTCCTCCAAAAAATCTGCCATAGGTTCCTCAACACACTTTAATAGTAAATTTTCTTTGTTCTCAAAATATGTAGCCACTGTCCCAAACCCTACGTTTGCTAGCTTAGCAATTTCAGCCATTGTCGTAGCTTCGTATCCTTTTTCTGCGAATAATTGAGTCGCCACCTCTAAAATATCTTTTCTCTTTTCTTCAATTGTCTTTTTCATTTTGTGTCACCTACTTTTGATTGATTAATCAATCTTTTTATTTAATTTACTACATAAAACATATTTTGTAAATAAAAACCAGAAGTGCTGTAAAATAATATTAATTAAATTTTGAAACAAACCATTATTTCATTCGAAAATCGAGCTGTTCATAAGTCAGCTCTTTTTCTTTTTAATTTCCATATTGTGCATCCTAAGCTCCTCCGCCATCGCCTATAAGGTAAAAACAAAAAAGGGGGTTATCCTAATGGAACAAGAAACACTGATGAAACGAATTCGAAACGGTGAGGATGAAGCTTTTGCTCTACTCGTAAACCCCTTGATAGAAAAGGGATACAGGACCAGTTTCAGTATCCTCAAGTCAAAAGAACAGGCTGAAGAGGTTGTTCAAAATGCATTGATTGAGGCGTACCGCAACATCATGAGCGGAAAAGAAATCACCTATTTCAATACCTGGTTCTATAAACTCGTCTCCCTCCGCTCAATAGACGCATGGAGAAAGAATGACCGGCTGAAGGAATCTCCGCTTGAACATGATGTGGGGAAAGAAAAACTTGGCGTCATGGAAAGCGTGCTAAAAGAGGAAACCGAAAATGAACTTAAAAAAGGCATACTATCCCTCGACAACAGGGACTATCGAAATGTCCTCATCCTCTACTATTACCAAGACCACGCTATACAGGAAATATCAGATTTGCTGGGAATGAAAACTTCGACGGTCAAATCCCACCTTCGCAGAGCACGTAACGCTTTGAAAAAAAGATTGATGGAAAATCAGTTTATAGGGGTGAATTCACATGAAAATCGATGACTCAATGAAGAAAGAGATTCAAGAAGAGATGGAAACAATCCAGGCACCATCTTCCTTATATACATTTGCGAAAAATATTAAGGAAGAGTCGGAAATGAAAGTGGATTTCGTAAATACAAAAGAACGAAAAAGAGGTTGGAGGAAGTTCCAGTTCGCAGTTGCAGCGGTGATCAGCCTTAGTGTCCTAACAGCTTCTGCATTTTTGAATCCAACTATGGCGGAAATGGTTTCAAAAATCCCATATGTAGGACAAGTATTCCAAAAACCGATCCAAATAGTAATTACAGAAGTGTTGGAGAAAGAAGGATATAACACGGCAGGAGTCGGTATGAGCAGATGGGAGGATATGACACTTTTTGACATACAACTAAAAGGAACGGAAGAATACGTCAATCAAGAAGAAGACAATGTTTTAGCTATTTTGTCGGGAGTTTTGGAAAAAAGAGGTTATGATAACTACGAGTTAACGATTTCTGAGACGAATGAAATATCACCTGTGCTAGCTGAAATATTTAATCAAAGGGCCGAAATAGGCGAAAAGTTGAAGTCGGAGTTGCAAGTAGCAGGCTATACGATTTTAGATGTTAACGCATACTCACCTATCATCAAAGTATATATACCGGTTACTGATGAAGCTAAGAAAGCAGAAATTAACACGGTAGCGAATGAATTTCTGGAATCAAACGGTTCATTGAAAAGTGTACACATTATAACGAAAGATGTTTCATTTGAGGAACTTGAAACAAAGTGGATGCCCGTCATTACGAGTATTGAAGAAGAGTTATACCTGAGAAAAGAGTACCGGGTAGATGACATTCGTTATACCTTCAAACCTGAAAAAGTATCTATTACCATCAAGCTGAACATGAACACATCGCATACTGAAGCTAAAGAGGCAGTAAACAAAATCCATGAAAGAATTACTGAATTCCTAAATAGTGAAGAAGTAAAAATAAAGACAGACAATCAAGGTTATGAGTTAATTATCCAAGACAAGAACGGCAAGGATTTTCAATTTTAAATACTTACAAACATTAGAGCAACTTCATTTTATGGCGTTGCTCTTTTTCTATTTAAAGTTACTTTTTAATCCGAGTTAGTTCCTGATAAATCTTCAATAGTTTCAAAAATTCTTGAGTATACACCTTGAATACTTTGTTCGTTTACTACTTCATTAGATAATACATAACCCCAATACCTTTGACTCTTACTATCATAAAGATAGGCGTAAACACCTGACTCAACATCCGGATAATTTTCAAAATCAAACTGTTCTTTAATGAAAGGAACATATCCTTTTTGTGAGTCGATAAATAAGAATGGACGAGTACTATTATTATAAACCTTCGCATATTGAGCTTTATCTGCTTCTTTGAGATTTTCCTTCGTAATAAATATAGCATCATAATTTTCTACTTTTTGCAGATCAGTAAAATCGATGCTTGTAAATTGTATTTGTTCTTCTCTAACATCTGGTTCTTCACCAATAATCCCAATATGTAACGGCTTGCCATGATAAGGTTCTGTTTCATTTTCATCATTCTGCATTGAACAACCGAATGCTATAGCTAGAACTGAAATCATTATTATCGCAAGACGAACTTTTGTTTTCATATGTTCACCTCCATATATTTTTAAACTCCGCCTAATTTTGAAAAGTAATATCGTAGCTCTTTTATATATTTGCAAGAAAACTGTAAAACTGATTTATTGTTTACGAAAATCGAATTTGCCATTAGGAACTTCAAGAGTGTGCCCATTAATTACTACTGTTTTATTATCTAACCACTCAATTTTGGCTGTTGATTCTCGATAATTCCAGTAGATATTTTTTGTTTTGCCATTACGTTCATTAAATACTAATTCACCTCTTACAGCATCAGCACTTAAACTTGGGCTCGATATATAGGCTTTTAAAGTATATGTACCATCAGGGGAGGTTTCTTCCGTAAGATATTTACCAGTGGGCAGCCTGTTCATATCGAAAAATGCCCAATAAACTCCATATCCAATAAACCCTATAATTAAAAAGCTAAAAACCAATGAAATTTTAACAATCTTTTTTCGCTTTGGCCTTTTTATCGTTGAGTTAGCATTCATAAAACACACCCCTTTTGTTATTTCGTTGAAAAGTTAAATAATTCCTTTTACTGTAGACTTTTTTAATTTTATTTAGTTCCCCAAAAAAAGAGCCTTTCCTTATTTCAAAGAAAGCCCCCGATTGCAGTACAGTTATGAATTTATCATTTTGTTTCTTTCTTTTTTTGGATTACTTCTGCCAAATATGTATCCTAAAATGATACCCATTAAAAACATGAAGAGTCTTTCTACAGAGAAATCATTCGTAAAATACCCCCATATAAGCCATCCCGCTAAAGAACCCAATATTAATCCAAGTATATTTTTCACACCATACCCCCTCACGATCCTTAACTTTCAGATCCGCTCTCCCTATTTCCCTCTACTTTTAATTATTCAAACGTCTCATTTACTGAGTAATAACGATCACACACCGGATTTCAATTCATACATATACAACTCATTCCCGTCCAAAAACAGCAACTTATTCTCCCGGTTATTCACTAATTGCGGTTCGAGAGGCTTACCATTTGGTTTCATCAGTTCGAGTTTACGGACCATCTTATATTCATTGCCTTCACGTTGTAGCTCAAAAAATGCATGTTCCCTTCTCCCATGATACGCAACGATTGTCTCACCTTTTACCGCAAATGCATTAAAATGCATATCTTCAGTTGAATAATACTTTGTGACACCTTCTTTCCGTACACCAATCATTGAATCCAGGGTAAAGTAAAACCAAATTCCTTCATCAGTTATATCATTCAACGCCAAACACTCAAAAATATAATATTCCGTATCCTTTTCAAGCGAATCCTTCTTACCACCCGACGCGTCCCAGCCAACTAGCCCGCTGCTGCCAATTGGTTCCTTCCAACCGTAATTGCCGTGAACGCCTTCAGAAAAGTAGCCTGTCCAAATCTCTTGATTCTTCGTTACGTACACATGCTCTATACCATCCCCTAAACAAAATGAACGGATAAAATACCCATTTTCATCATAGACTCGTGCGTTTTCTTCAATATTTTGCGCATCATAGTATACCGACCGCGCACCTACAAGTAGAATGTGACCGTTATCAATCGGCTGTATGTAATGATAATTCCATGTCTCTTCCGGCAAATCCAGCACTTTCTTTTGTCCATCTTTTAGATGAACGACTTGATATCTATAGCTTTTTTCCGTAACAGTTGCAGGGAAGGAACCACCAATTAGTGGAATTTGCTCTTCCCTCAGTAGAACAAATACATCGTTTTCATGTCCAAGTGCAATTGAAAGAGGCGACATTTTTTTCAGTTCTTCTTTCAGATTAGCAATTGGCTTCATCGGTATTTTGAGTATTGATTTCATTTTCTTTCACCAACCTTTTCTTTATAAAGAATTTCTATATCTTAAGGCCATTAATTATTGCTTTTTACTTTTAAACTCTTCATATTCTCCCCAGGCTATGTATGCTATACCTATGATTAAAGCAATGCTGCTAAATATATTTAAAGTTTCCCCTACAACCAATAACGCTACACTCCAATCTATAGCCTTTAAACTCGAACCAAAAATAGCTGCGCTAATGTAATTTGCTGAAAATAAAAATGCAGCTATCGCTATAAAAGCAACCCCAGTTCCACGTTTATTCATGTACTCCACTCCTTGCTAAATATACTTAGAAAGTAAAAAGCGCCATCACGATAATGATTAATGATACGGGTATAAAAAATATTGCCCAGCTATTTTTACCTTTCGTTTTAAATTCCTCTATTCCAATAAGTGCAAAGAAAATACCAAGTAGTAAAGATGATATTGGACCATACGAAAAATCTTTTGTAATTAAGCCATATGCTGATATTCCCATTGCAGCTAAAGCCAGGATTATTTTAATAATTTTCAATTAATTCCCCCTCGTTTCGTTAGTTAAAGCACATTATTTCACAATCCATTTATTTTACCATAAATTTTCCATATAAAAATTGAAGTATGCATTTTTTGGGTAAAAATTAAAAGGATACCTTTTTGTATAAAATAGGATATCCTCTATTAGCTAACTATATTTAACAGCAAGTTTCAATCAAATATAAATTACTACTTCTCATGAACTTTCACATATACGCTTCCAAATAGGCTTTCTCCTATATAAGCATCTAACTTCCATATTCCACTTTTCGGTAATGACATGTTAGATGGGGCGTGTTTGTCTGCTCCATTATTAGCACCACCTAGTACGCCACTGGTTACAAGGATTTCTTCATCTTCATTTTCCTGTGTGGCTACAACTTTTAGTTCTCCTTCTAGCTCTTGTTCTTCCCCCCAAAAATGCCACATGTACTTTTGCTCTTTATCAGGATAGAACCGAACTTCTTCACTATCATCGTAAATAAAACCTAATCGCCCCTCTTCTCCAATCATTGTGTAACCGCCTGATTCAAAAAGTGAACTTTCCTTCCAATTGTTTTTAATTACTTTTTCATTTTTTCCAATGGACTCCTCTTCCTTACAGCCTGCAATTGCAAACGATAAAATTAATGCGAAGATTAAAAGGATTCTTTTTTTCAACATAAATACCTCCCACTGACTTTTTATGTTACTTCTCTAACTAGTACGGATACTCCTTCAGAGAATTAAATAAGGGAAAGATTTTCCGTTATTTGAAGAACTCTGCTCATTTTAGTGAAAATAACGGAAGGATTTTCCGTTATTTACGTAAAAATGGTTAATTTTTAAATTATTTTAGTAAATAAGGGAATTTTCTTCCTTTATTTATGCGAATTTTCACATGAATTCTTAAATAAGGGAACTTTCTTCCTCTATTTTAACCGCGCTTCAATATTATTTTGTTCCGCCCCCTCCCTTCAGTAAGCCCCGTTGACTTTTATAATAAGCCAATGTGTTTTAATATTTCATTACAGTAATTTTTTTACAACCAAATCAGATTTGCTCCGTCTAATAATTGAAAGGGTGAGGAGGATGCTTGAACGAGTGATAGAACAAGTAGATGAAAATGAGTTAAATAAAGAGGAGAGAATTGAATGGTTGATGAATGAATACGGCCAAAATATAGCTCGTTTAGCATTTACTTATACTAAGCAGAAGCAACTATCAGAAGATATTGCGCAAGAAGTTTTTATTAAGTGCTACGAGAACTTAGACAACTTTAGGAATGAATCTTCTTATAAAACATGGTTATACCGTATTACGGTGAACCTCTGTAAAGATAAGTTAAGGAGCTGGTCTTTTAAAAATATCGTCCTTACTGAATTTTTCACAAAAATAAAAAGTACAAATAAATCACCTGAAATGGAATTAGTCGGTCTAGAGGAAAAACGATTAGTTGCAGAAAAAATACTTTCCTTACCCGTGAAGTATCGAGAAGTAGTAATTTTATATTACTATGAAGAAATGTCATATAACCAAATATCAGATTTATTAAATTTGAGTATACAAACGATAAAGTCCCGATTACATAGGGCGCGCCTCTTGTTAAAAAAGTCACTAGAAGGGAGCATCAAACATGGATGACATGTTTAAACAAATCGTAGAGACTATGAACAAAACTGTATTAAAGGACATTCACTTCGATGCGAAACAAAAAGAAAACGTAAGGCAAGTTATATACAAAAGAAAAAAGAAGCGCCATATCAAGCCAATATTGAATTATTTGTTGCCAATAGCTGTAGCGAGTTTGTTTTTTTTAGGCACAAGTTATTATATTGCAAGTGAGTTGGAAATTTTTTCGCGTGAAGAGCAGACGGCAGGTTTAAATAACAACAAGGGAGATGTTCCACCAGGATCAAAAGATGAAACCAACATCTATACGCCTCCCGCACAAGAAGAATCATACGAAGAGATGACAAAAGAAGATGTGGTTAGCAAGCTTTTAAATACGGTGGATTATTTTTACACAGCTGCCGGTAAATTTGAAGATTATGCCAAATATTATGACGACTCAGATAGTAAGTCAGTGACTGAGTACAAAGTAAGTATAAAAAATGTAATTGGTGGCTATCAGAAAAGTACCTCTCAATTTGATGAAGAGTTAATGGGTTATGCGGAAATGATAAATGAATTTATTTATAATGAAGAAAAGCGCTGGCATAAAGAAAGTGTAAATAAAACATATTTCGTTCATGACTATCAATCTAAACCCACACGAGATCCGATAACACCAGAGGAAGCGTTTAGTTTAGAATTGAAAGACATTTATTCAGATAAGGCCAATTTTAGGGAAAGCCCGGAAATTGCCCCTGGCGGCATGTCTTTGTTTCCCTATGAAATCACAGCAAGTTACTTAAGAAATACAGAGCTTTGGGACATAGAAAAACAAAACGAAGAATTGTTAGGTCATAATACCATTGTTTTATACGGAAAAATGGATGAGCAAGTGATAAATAGATTCCAAATGAAAAGAACGACTGACACTTTTCGCTTTTGGGTAGATAAAGATACTGGAATCTTAGTTCAATACGAAACGTATGATACGGACGGTCAACTTACAGGCTATCTCCATCCAGAAAGTTTGGAAGTGAATATACCTATTGATCCGCAAGATTTTGTGCCAAATTTAGATGGCTATAAACCTTTTGTTCCTTACGGGAAAAAGCCTGATCTTGATCCAAGAGAAGCAGAAATAGAAGTTGTAGATTATGCAGACACTTTTAAAGAAGATACAGAGGCTGTGGTAGATTTACTTCGAAAGGACCTGCCTTTCTTGTATGAATTTACTCATCCCGATCTTGATCTATTCTCAGCAGGCTATGAAAAATATAAAAACTTCCACCATGCTTACCTTACGTATATTCCCAAAAATGAAACGGGAGTAGTGTACGTACGCACTTATCATGAGGATTCCTTTATTCGTTCTTCGACTGATTTTAATAAGGAAACGGGAGAACAACTAGAAACCTTTACATTAAACGGCATTGAGTGGAAAAGCTATGAAATAAAAGATGTTTTAGGTGCCAAGTTTATAGGCATGAAAGGTGATTATATATATGAGGTCGTGAGTCAAAAAATCACACTCGAGGAAACGAAGGCTTTATTAGAATCTTTTACCCCTAGTAAGTAGGATAATAGCTGCCCGGAATTATCAAAAAGAAGGCTGGACAGAATCAAAAACACCATTTTTCTTTCAAAGAATGAACTGCACCCCAATTGTTAGACACATCTAACAATTGGAGGTGCAGTTTTTATATGGCGAAATATTCAGCAGAGGACAAACTGAAAGCCGTTTTACGATACCTAGAGGGGAAAGAGAGTTCTATCGAAATCGCCCGATCGATAGGAACAGACCATGCGGCAATTATAAAATGGACGAAACAATATAAATATAACGGAGCAGAAGCCTTTATAAAACGATATACAAATTACTCGGCGCAGTTTAAACTAGACGTACTAAATTACATGATTGAATACGGTACGTCCTTAAATGAAACAGCGGCTATCTTTGGTATAGCAGCACCATCAACCATACTTCAATGGCGAAAACAGTTTGAAACAAAAGGATTCGATGCCCTTCAATCAAAGAAAAAGGGGCGTCCATCCATGAAAAAAGAAACGAACAAACAATCAAAAATAGCACCAGTAGAAGGCTCACCTGAAGCGCTTCAAGCGGAAATCAATCGTCTACGTATGGAAAACGAGTATTTAAAAAAGTTGAACGCCTTAGTTCAAGCCAAGAAAAAATCACCAAAGAAGACAAAGTAAAGGTCATCTATGAATTAAGGCATAAATACTCGGTGAAGGCGCTTGTGGTATTCGCAGGAATCAAACGTAGCACATACTACAATTTAGTGAAGAAGATGAATCGACCAGACCCAGACGCTGATTTAAAGGCTGAAATTCAAGCGATTTATGACGAACATGAGGGTCGTTACGGCTACCGTCGCATTCGGGACGAGCTCGCGAATCGTGGGCAAAAAGTGAATCATAAGAAGGTTCAACGCATCATGAAGGTTCTAGGTTTGAAGTGCATCGTTCGCATGAAAAAATATAAATCGTATAAAGGCACAGTTGGTAAAATTGCGGATAATATTCTGGATCGCAACTTTAAAGCCGACGCCCCTAATGAGAAATGGGTAACGGATATTACAGAGTTTAAATTGTTTGGTGAGAAGCTGTATTTATCGCCTGTTTTAGACTTGTTTAACGGAGAAATTATTACATATACGATTGGCTCAAGACCAACGTATTCATTGGTTTCAGAGATGTTAGAGAAAGCTTTAGAAAGATTACCAAAGGAACACCAGCTATTGATGCATTCCGATCAAGGTTGGCATTATCAAATGAAACAATATCGCCATGCCCTAAAAGCAAAAGGCGTTGTGCAAAGCATGTCACGTAAAGGGAATTGTCATGATAACGCAGTGATGGAGAATTTCTTTGGGATTATGAAATCTGAATTCCTTTACTTAAAGGAATTCAAAAGTGTCGAGCATTTTAAAGTAGAACTAGAAAAATACATGAAATATTACAACACGAAACGAATCAAGGCAAAATTAAAACTGAGTCCGGTGCAATACCGAACTCAGTTCACCCAAGCTGCCTAGATGAAATAACCGTGTCTAACTTTTAGGGGTCACTTCAGAAAAATGGTGTTTTTTTTGTGCTTTCCACGCGCTTGAGTCCCGTAGAAAAATTTGCTTGTAGTGAATACCCCTCATTCAAAAGGTTCCGTTAACTCTTCTTCAGCAACTTTAAGAAATTCACGATATTGGTCATATCGCTCCTTTAAATTTTTATAAATTATATCTCTTTCTTCTGTGGTTGGTGCGGCCATATAATTTTTAATAAAATAAAAATAAGCTAATTTAGTGTCATTATAGGTTATAAAATATCTGTCCCTTATCCAAGACTCTAATTGCAGTCCACTCCCAGTATAGTTCGAAAAATCCGCAAAGGTTTCATCTATACGCTCAAGTTTTTCAGCACGTTCTTTTTCATTATAATTTTCGGCTTCTTGATGAAATTCGAGAATACGTTCTATCGGAACATTTAATTTTTCCATTTCAGAATGAAGTAAACTGCGATAGTCATTAATTAATTGATTTTGCTGATATATAATAATGATCATTGAAATTGCTATAAAGCTAATAATTATCAGCCAAATTTTTTTCATAATAGGTGCTCCTTTCGAAAGGAAAAAACGACAAAATAAAAAAGATGCTTTTGCTGGCACCTTTTATACTAGTCTTCAATACCCTTTTGAGTATCTTCAATTAGATGATCTAAAAGTTTTTCCGCACTTTCGTAATCCTTTTCTTTTAGGGCTTTCTTTATATCATTTAAATCTCTCATTAATTTTCTAGAATAACTTTTGAATATAGCTGTTTCTTCCATTGTACTTTTTCTCCTTTAATTTTTAATTTCATTATTGTAACATATGTTTTTTGGTTTAATCCTCCATTGCCATAAAATAAGAGCTAAGGCCTAAGAGCAATCCTCCACTAATCCCAATAATAGATCCAACTACAATCCAACTAGTAGATAAATAGATCCCTAACATGAACATGATTATTCCTATAACAAAGATAACGAACCCTTTGTTCAAAATTTTCCCCTCCCTTTGTACTTAAGAGGCTACAGCTCTTTATACATAATGACAATATGATCAACCATCGTAATGAAACAACCCATCAACAAATGCTTCGAAATCCGGTGCTAGCTGCAAAATAAAAATGTCTTCGCCCCATTCCAAATCTATATAAATGATAGGTGGATTTTCCTTCGTCTTTCTGTAATCCATTGCCGTCCACGTATGCCCGTCTCCGCCTAAAAGGATGATATCTTTCGGTAAGTCCCACTCTTCTATGTAATAATCATTGGAAAGGATGCCCTCCTCTTCAATACCTCGAATGTGGTCAATACCAATATGATCCTCCGCCCACCCTGTAGGAACCGACGTTGGAAAAGCATCGTAAGTGATATAGCCGCCATTTTGAATTTTGCATAGCTCAATGTAAGCAGCCGGTAATGTCACACCTAATTTTTTCTCTGCATTTTTTACCATATCATCAGTTAGCTTTTCTTTTCCTTCTTCTATACGCCATATGTTTTTCAACAAATACGCCTCCTTTATTTATTCTTTTTAAATAACACCTTTTCAAAAAGAATGGATAAACCGACCATTAAAAATAACAAATAAAACCCTCTCATATCGCTTTTCATAAACACTAAATAAAATCCTGTTAACCCGAATGTAAAAAAGAGTAGCCAGAAAATTAATGTATTGCCTAAAATCTTTTTCGATAAAAAATCCATCTTTCCCCTCCTCAGTAAATATCTTTCTAATAATTGCCTTCACAGTGATTACTTAGGAGTTTACCATAATCAAAAGTAAATTTTTCTTTAGCTCGCATGCTACTAATAGTCGAAACCGCAAAAAAATATTATTAATACAATAAAAATAAAATAAGTTTAATATAAATCTATTCAAACTAGCGCTTTCGAGAAAGAAACCCCCTACTTTTGAATGATTTGATAACTTACAAAAACACATAAACCATTTAACTTGCATCATTTAAAGGTGTAAAAGACATTTATCTAGAATTATTGAAATCTATAAGCCCCTTTGACTGATCAATTGGTTCTCGATGCTTTAGTGATTCGTCTCAGCAGCTTTCTAATGAAAAGACTTCTAACTCCCTATATAATAGTGGAAACTCATAATAATTGGACGTGAGAATTATGGAAACCATTCTTATCCCTCATGCTGTACGAATTTTAAGTATATGTAGTAAAGGCGACCAATCAAAATGGCGTGTTGGTGACAAATGGGTAAAACAAAATACACGAGGGTACGAAGGGCAAGCAGAGGTTCTTGCTTCACTAGTCTTGGCGCATTCTACGTTAAAACAAACGGATTATGTTATGTATCATCCTTGTGAAATCATTCTCCCATATGGTGACAAGTCACTGGGCTGCTATTCACACGATTTCAGGGGTAAACTGCAAGAAGTAACGTTTGAACGATTATTTGAAGCAAACTTCACGTCGACAGATCCTATTTTAAATAATAAATCGTTATCAACGGGTGAAAAATTTGAGCAAATCATGGAGCAAGTACAACAATTTACAGGACTAGACTTCCGGGTACAAATCGCCCAGTTACTTGCGTTCGATGCCCTTATTTTAAACGAAGACCGTCATACAAATAATATTCTATTTCTATACAATCCAATCGAAAAAACATGGCAGCTTGCACCTATTTTTGATAATGGGCTAAGTTTATTGTCTGATGAAAAAGATTACACACAAGGTAAGCCATTGACGATTTTAAAGCGTAAAGTGAAAGCGAAACCATTCAATTCAAGCTTTTCAAAACAACTTGCCCTTTATACAGGACCAGCCTTTATTAAAAAACAGGCACTTTTAGAAGCGATTGAATCAAGTACTATTGATTTCGGGCGAGCGAAGCAAGTTCTTCTCTCACAATTGAATGATCCGATTTTTAAACATCTATTCGTGGAAGGTAGTGAAACACATGATTGATTATATGAAGTTTAATGTCATGTGGATGGATGACATCATTGCAACAGTCGATTTAAAGCCTGCAAATGGAGGATCTCCTTATGTTTTAAATTATATTGATGACTTTAACAAGCAGTTTTCACCAATGATGGAAGGGCATATTACACTAGAAGAACTTGAAAAATGGCTTAAGTGGCGTACGTTCCCACCAACACGTGCCAATGCCAATGAACTACTTGAAAGCCTTGACATGCAAGCCTATAATCGTTGGGGCATTGTTCGTAAAACACATGGTGTCATGGCAGATGACGAAATTTGGATACGATTTAAGGGTGAAAAATTACGTCATAAAGACGTGTGCCTACGAAAAGAGCTCTATTATCCGAATGATTCGGAAGGAACAAATGTTTCAAATGTTTGATTATATATTTTGATTACTAGTCATCGTAGATATCGTATCTCACTTTATTTAAAGTGATGAATTTTGATTGGAATGGAGGGACCGTGACTCCACCGGGAATGGTGCGCGCGGAAGATCCACTAAATTGTGCCTGCCGCCCATGGCACAATTTAGTTAGCTGAAGCCGTGCCCGGGGAAAGCATCGGTCCCGGAATGGAAATCAACGGTTATGATTAGTTAACTTTATTTTAATAAAAAAGACTGTAAGCAAACCCGAATTTTTTCGAGTTTGTCTACAGTCTGAGTTTCTATATCTATTCTTTACAAAAATCCACGAATTTTTTTGCCTGTATTAAGGACAAACCTGTTTGTTCTCTTACATACTTCACTGCCTTCACTTCACCGACGGACTGTATTTTCTCTTTTACTAAAATAATCAGTTCCTCATTATAGACTTTTGTATAATCCATTTTTCCGACCTCCTTGAATCTTTTATTGGGTACTACTTTTAACTGTAATAAATCTAATAAACAAAGGTAATAGGAAAATAATTGTAACAATTAAAAATAACTCATCAGACATTATTCTAGAAAAAGATGTGTTAATAATATAAAGTGTAAGAAGTAATAAATAACCACCTAAATATATAGAATCAAATACTCTTTTACTAAATAGATAGGGTTTCTTCAAATAGATTATTAAAAATAAACCTACCATTAAAACGACTAAAGTCACTATAACATCATCCCCCTTTTATTGCGTTAAGACTCCTGTTGGAACTGCCGCATTAGTAATTCTAGCCATTTCCATAATATTTTTTATGAACACAACCGAACTATGTTACACTCACATTAACAAGATGAATCCCAATTCTGCAACACGAGTATTCCAAAAATCTATGAATGGGAAAGGTGAAGTTACTTATGGATGAAAAACGTAAAGAAGAGCTGAATGGGAAAGAAAATAAATTAATGATAAGACAAGTGGGCATTATTGCGTTAATGATTATACTTTATATTCCATTCTTTAACATAGCTGCGTATATATCAAATCAATATTTTTTTGATAGTTATTATTTCGGCTTAGTTATTTTGTTATTAGGTATCCCGTTAACATACTTTGCAGCAAAATATTTAGTTTGGTTAATAAAAAACATTAATTCCCATACCAAATAAGCGGAGGATCTCCCCTTATTTGGGAAATTTCACTCAATTTAATGAAAATAAGCGGAGGATTTACTCTTATTTTCATTTTCAACACTGATTTTTATATTTTTTTAGTCAATAACCGGAATTTCTCCTCTTATTTAGATGCATTTTCACATTATTTTCTTAATAAGGGGAATTCCTCCCTCTATTTTGACCGCTTTACTCCGTTCCCTCATTCGTCAGATGAACGATGATTGACCTTATCCAGCCATCCTCTCCCTATACTTCCGATCAACCCACCAACTACCACAATTAATATAACGGTTAGCACGTTATCCCTACTTAAAAAACTTTCATTTCCGTTATTAAAAAAACTCGCTATCGCTAGACCAATTAAGCTTCCTATAATCATATACGTCATTCTTTTTACCGTATCCTTTTTCAAAAAATCCCTCCTAAGTAATTGGTTAGGAGTCTAACATAACAAAGGGCAAATTGTTAAGTGTTATAGATGTTTTCGATAACCGGAAACATAGAAATTTATTAAAAATCAACGATATTTAATACCCTTTACTATGAAAGTTATTGAAAATAGAGATGTGTATAATGAAAATCCCTACTTATGTATGATTTTAAACAAAAAAACGCGAAAACCGTTACACTCAACAGGTTTTCGCGCCTCCAATTTAAGCATGCTTCTTCAAATACTCCAACGTTGCCTTCGCAAGTGTGTTGGCAGCAACTAAAAGTGCACGCTCGTCGATATCGAACTTCGGATGGTGGTGCGGGTACGCCTCTTCTTTCTCAGGATCACGAGCACCTGTGAAGAAGAATGTTCCCGGTACTTTTTCTAAATAGTAAGCAAAGTCCTCGCCGCCCATTTCTGGTTCACAAATGACAACTTCCTCAACACCTGGTGTTTCTTTTGCCTGCTCGATGAAGAATCTCGTCGTTTCACGATCATTAATGACAGCCGAGTAGCCACGCACATAATTGTATTCGTAATCTGCCTTCATCACTAAGCACGATGCCTTCAGCACATCTTCTAGCTCACGTTCAATGATGTCACGCGTTTCTTCATCAAATACACGGGCCGTTCCTTTAATTTTTACCGAATCGGCAATAACGTTGAATGGGTTTAACGCTTCAAAGTGACAAACTGAAACAACAGCCGGTCTCACTGGATTAATACGTCGCCCTAATAGCTGCTGGGCATTCACAACAAATTGTGAGCCGATGTAAATTGAGTCTTTCGTTTCCTGTGGTTTTGCTCCGTGTCCGCCTTTTCCTTTAATCGTAATGTAAAAGGCATCTGCTGCAGCCATTAACGGACCTTCACAAACAGCAATTTTCCCATGCTCAACCGGTGCCCATAAATGCTGACCGAAAATAACATCGACCCCGTCCAGGCAGCCATCTTCAATCATCGGAATCGCCCCACCCGGTGCAATTTCTTCACCGAATTGGTGGATGAATACGACATTCCCTTGAATCTCATCCTGAATTTTGTTCAGCGCCTTTGCCAATACTAGTAGTGACGCGGTATGACCATCATGACCACATGCATGCATTCTGCCATCAACCTTAGATTTATAAGGAACATCATTTTGCTCCTGAATTGATAATGCATCGAAATCTGCACGTAGCGCAACCGTTTTACCTGGCTTGCCGCCTCTTAAAGTAGCGACTACCCCACGACCACCTACACCTTCACGCACTTCATGTCCAAGGGCACGATGGTACGCAGCAATATATTTTGGCGTTTCTACTTCCTCATGTGAAAGCTCCGGGTTTTCATGCAAGTAACGACGAATCGCTACCATTTCATCAAAATGCTGTTCTAGTATTTCAAATATATTCGTCATTTATCTCGTCTCCATTTTCTAAGTTGTCTGTATTTGAATAAACATTACACTGCTTCTAAAGGCTACTGTTCAAAATCCTAAAATATTACTTTAAGAAAATACCATCGCCAGGACCTAATGGCAGGCCAAACATGAACCAGATGGCAAATAAAATAATCCACATAATCGCGAAGAATATTGAATAAGGCAATAACGCTGAAATTAACGTACCAATCCCGATATTCTTGTCGTAGCGTCTAGCAAATGCTAGTAAAATCGCAAAGTATGCAAGCATCGGTGTAACCGGATTCGAAATGGAATCCCCTACACGGTAGGCCATTTGTGTAACAGCTGGTGAATAGTTTAAATACATGAACATCGGTACAAAGATTGGAGCAAGTAAAGCCCATTTTGCAGATGCACTTGCAATGAGTAAGTTAATGAACGCACAAATAATAATGAAGCCGATAAACATTGGTGCGCCGGTAAAGTTCATATTTTGTAAAAATTCTGCACCTTTAATCGCTAAGATTGGTCCAATGTTACTCCATCCGAAATAAGCAATCATTTGTGCTGCTACGAATGCCAATACGATGAATGAAGAAAGGTCAGCGATTGATTTAAACATTTGCTCCGCTACATCGCGGTCCGATTTTACTTTCTTCGTTACGATACCATATGCTAAGCCCGGTAGTAAGAAGAAGAACAGCATAATCGGCACAATCCCCGTCATAAACGGTGAGTTTAAAAAGCCGTTATCTTCTGGATTACGTAATAAACCTGATTCTGGTACGACTAAAATAGCGATTAAAATGATATAGGCTAACGTGACAATCCCTGCCCAGCGAAGCCCTTTATTTTCTAGAGCTGTAAGTGGTTCAGCCACCTCAACTTCTCCGCTGTACTTACCAAAGCGGGGCTCTACGAATTTTACGGTTACCCAACTTGCGACAATCACTATTAAAAATGTTGAAACAATCATGAAGTAATAGTTCATCGTTGCAAGTCCTGTATATGTAGGATCAACCAATTGTGCTGCTGTTTGTGTAATACCTAGTAATAAAACGTCTAAAGACGAAATAATAATATTAGCACTAAACCCTCCGGCAATTGCTGCATATGTAGCGATTAACCCAACAAGTGGATTTCGTCCAACACTCATGAAAATCATTGCGGCAATTGGAGGTAAAATAATGAACGCTGCGTCTGCGGCAACCGTCCCGACAAGTCCTGTAAAGATAATAACAGGCAAAATAAGTTTTTTAGGTGCACTTAACACCGTCTTTTTCATTAATGCCGATATTAAACCACTGTTTTCAGCTACCCCAATACCGATCATCGTCACAACTACGATACCAAGTGGAGCAAATCCAGTAAAATTCGTCACCATGTTCGTAACGATTTGAATAAGTCCTTCACGATTCATCAAGTTAATAACTTCAATTGTTTCTTCAGTTCCTGGCTTAACGGCCGAAACCCCAATTTTTGATAGAACAAATGATAGCGCCAGAACAAAAAATGCCAAAATGACGAATAATGTTACTGGGTCTGGCAGTTTATTACCCGCTCGTTCGATTCCATCTAAAAACCGATCTACCATTTTTTTCTTTACTACTTTGTTTTCCATATGCGCCCCCCTAGATGATTAATGTTTTAAAGAATAACAAAGCAAGAAAAACTTAACAACTAGTTATGCAAATTTTTAGATTTTTTGTTATATTTCGATAATAATAGTGTTTAGTTTAGCGATGAACTTGGGAGGATGCTCTTATTCATTAGATGGTGAGATAGGCCTTTCTTAAGTTAAATAGATACCTTTTTAGATGTATATAATGAAAATTTTTTTAGATATTCAGTTCTATTTTAAGTTGTTACCGTAGAATATTGACATTCAATACCCTTTAATTTACCATTTAATTTACAAGGTTACCTATTATTCCCTAGGAGGTATTTTTATGCACTATACCTTAGTAGATTACGAGCACAACATCACGACCGTCACGTTTCATCCTGCGTCAAATTCTGCAAGCATCACTTACTTTATAGATACAGAAGATCGTCACTATATCGAATCGCCACAATACACGTGGAAGCAAGGTGGGTGTGATACCCATAGCCTCCATTACCATGATGAAAATAAGACACGCGTTATGTATAAACGTTTCATTACCAATGCTCTTAAACACGAGGATACCTGTGCATTAAATAATAATAAAAAGGATTTACGGAAAAACAATATTATTAAATATCCAAAAGGGAAAATAGATGTTAGAGAAGAGCTCAAAGAAAGTAAGAAAGCGGATTTAATTCCCTTTGAAATTGATATAACAGAATTAAAACCGGCTTCTCAAAAGTCCGAATTAAAAAAGGAAAAAAAGAAAAAATCCAAGAAGAAAGATAAAAAGAAAAAAGAGGAGTCAAAAAAGAAGAAAGCAAAGAAAAAATAGCCCCAACATTAAGGGAGATCCTATGAACGCGATTTTAAAGCAATTAATCGAAATTGATTCTGAATTAAGAAAACCATTCCCCACCCAAGATATTAATAAAATAACGGAAGATTTCCGAACAGAGTTTATGAAATTACCTAATGAGGTGGATTTCTATGATGATTTTCATTTTTATTGCATGAACATAGCCGGCACGCTAAGTTATGTTTTAAGCGATCACATAAATCAAATCCCCCAAGGTCAAATCGATATGCTATTTCAATCTTTTTTTTGAGCATTATCAATATGAATTTCTAGAAGACCACATAGCAAATTATCATCATTTCTATCAGGAATATACAATCTTTGAGCAAGCAAGGAAGCTGCTATTACAGCTGTTTTTCCCTACCTCCAATATTAGCTCCCACTAATTTTCAAACACAAAAAAAGCCTGGTTATACCTGTGCACATTTATGCTGTGCCAGGTTACCATGCCTCATCGTTTAAAAATCCACTTTGCCAACTCACTAGTTTTCGATCGGTAAACGTTTTTTCATCTCGTACATATCTTTTAATTTCGCATAATAAGCTGCTGCATTGACTGCATCTTCACCTTTTTTACGTAAAGCATACTCGAATGCCTCCACTAAATGCTCTGTTGTTACCAATTCATTTTTAATGTTAATTAAATCATAATGCTCATAGTGGTCAGGAATTCTCGATAAAATATCTTCATCTCCTGTAATCGAAATTAAATTATCGTCGTTAAAAAATAATTGTAGCATAATTCATGTCCCCTTTTTTATGTAGTATCTGTGTTGTCACCCTTTGATCATGCTTCTTGCAGCCCGCATTTAACACGCTGTAAATAAGCACCTTCTTATCTTTACCCTATTTCTTACATAATGAATCATCAATCAGTATAATAAATTTTCGGTCCGACCTTACTAATTTAATTATTTGGAAAAAATAATTCTATATGTTGTAAATTCGGTATAATATATCTATAATGACCATTTAACGTTTGGGACGAATTACTTGGAGAGGATAGTCAGCTATGAAAATAACACGAACCGTTAAATATAATTTAATCCGTCTATTTCGGCTTAAATCGGGTCCACATCAAGTGGCGTCAGGGGTAACGATTGGGTTTATTCCAAGCTGGTTGCCTACATTCGGACTTGGCCCCGTACTCTCTGTCGGTATGGCCAGAATCGTAAAGGCGAATACCGTTTCTGCACTTGTCGGTGGTGTCATGGGCACTTTTATTTGGCCACTGCTTTTCTTCTTAAATTATCAGGTCGGGAGCTTGCTATTGGATCGAAATACTAAAGTCACCGAACTGGATGAAGTAGGATACATTGACGCGATCGAACATGCTTATACAGGAATTGTGAGTTCCCATTCAAGTGGATTCATCTTTCTGACAGGTGCCATGTGCAATATCGTCATCTCCTCGATACTCATTTACATCATGGTATATGTCATGTTTAAGACGAACCGGGTGAGGATTTTGAATAAAATTAGGTGAGCTTGAAACAGTCATCTTCCGTAATATAAAAAACCGGGTGCATCAACAATTTCATCAATTGTTCGTGCACCCGGTTTGTTGTTATATAAAATTCACGATATTAGTGGAGCATGATTGAGCCGCCATCAACCATCAATGTTTGACCTGTTATATATTTTGAGTCTTCTGAAGCTAAAAAGACAGCAGCACGTCCGATATCTTGTTCCGGATCACCGAATTTACCCATCGGAATACCTGCAAGTACCCCTTGATAATATTCCGGCTGAGCTTTTGCCCATGCTTGTACACCTTCTGAATTGGCGATTGGTGAGATTAAGTTTGCTGTAATACCATCTGCTCCAAACTCATTGGCTACGACACGCGTAATCCCGCGAATCGCTTCTTTTGCTGCCGCATAAGCAGCTTGTGTTTTATGCCCTTTTAACCCGGCACCTGAAGCAAAGTTAATAATATTACCACGAGTTTTCTTCAAATGTGGAATAGCCGCCTGCATTAAGTACCATGTAGGATAGAAGCCTGTATCCATTGACAATGCTAAATGTTCTGGAGTTGTTTCTAGGAATGGTACCTGTTTCGAAGCGTGTGCATTATTCACTAACACATCTAAACGACCATATTTCTCGACAACCTGTTCCACTACATTTTTTAGTTGATCATGCTTTGTCAAATCACATTCAATAAAGCTAGATTGTGGTGAATGTTGCTGTAATTCCGCCAATACTTTTGCGCCTGCTTCCGGATTAAGATCAACTGCTACAACAATTGCTCCCTCTTTCACCATCGCACGCCCCATACCAGCGCCAATACCGCCAGCACCACCTGTAATGATCACTACCTTGTCTTTTAATTTCAATACAATTTCTCCTTCTCAGAAAAACCACAACACTCACGTGATTGTTCCCAGTATCGTTAAATAATTATAATCATTAACAAATTAAATATACATCTTCATTATTTTTGAGGCAAATTATCAATCGTACTTATTATGCGCATTTTGGGCCGATGTTATTACAGAAATAGTTGATCCTTTTTTTGAAAGAACCAAGTTAGATTATATTTATTTCCCACAGCACTTTTTATATTTCTTTTTGCTCCCGCAAGGACACGGATCATTTCGGCCAACTTTAGTCGTCTGTTCATCCGTGAAGGACGGCAACTTCATTGATTGCATTTCTTCCTCAAAAAACTCGTTGCGCTCGATTGCATCCGCACGCCATGTTTCTAATAATGGGTGGTCTTGGTTCATTGCTTTAAAATAGGCATAGAACAATTCATCCATATCAACCATATAGCCAGTTTCTCCGCGCTCTATATATTCTTCAATACATTCAAATGCTGCCTCTGAAAAATGGGCAGCTAAGCCTTCAAGAATTAGCTCCTGCATATCGACATCTTCCGCCTTACCATAAGCTTCTGCCAAAACTTGCTCGGCTAATTTTGTTTTCGTATGCTTTAAAACCGAAATGACAGATATAAATAATGATTCATCTACAACATGTGGTGCTAGCAGCTTTACTACTTCATCCGATTGGAAGCGAATAAGCGCTTCACACACTTCCTCCTGCAAAATATCCTCTTCAATACGATTTAACAGTGACACAAGCTTTGGAATATGTTGAGATAGCCCCATACATCCTACAGCGCGTACAGCTAATATCCCATTAACACTTATATATTTTTCCTCTACCTCATCGCGAAGTATATACTCAACCTCTGTCGGATCATATTCACCTGAACGAATTAATAAATCCTGAACCTTTTTGGCTGTAAAGTATATATCCGAATCAAATTTTATATCCATTTCTGACAGCAGCTCACCAAAATGTTCCCAAAGTGGCTCAAAGTCATGTACGACATTCGTTTCAAAAATACTGTACCTCTTTAAAACATCGAAATATCCTTTTGGCATATAGGGTGTTAACGATTTTTCAAATTCCAATAAAGTCTTTGTCGGTGTTTTGATTAAAAATCTCGTAATTAAATGCTTTTTATCAGCCGGAACCCCTGTTATCCATGATTGCAATAATGTTATCGTTTCTTTATTCTTTTCAAAGCCATCGCCATTTAGTAGCAGTTTTTTTTGAAATCTTTCATGCTCTTTTGCAAATGCAACAAGCTCATTTGTAAATTCAGCAGGCACCAATGGATATTCCATTAATTGAGAAAGCCAAACATCTTGAAGTACTTCATCCTCCTTCAGAATATTTTCCTTTACACGCTCTATAAAATGATTCATTCTTATCCCTCATTTTCGTTTAATCTTTATGAAGTATAAACTATCAACTTATTAGATATTTGAAAGACGTTGGTTTTGCTTTTTGCTTATTTAATATGTAAGCAAGCAGTTGCATGCTGTTGTGTTCAACGCTCTATCGCTCCAACCGTACAAAATATTTCTCAACTAACTTTTCTGCCTGCTGAACACCGCCTTTTGTCAAATAGACCGATTTTGACTTGTTGCTGCCCTTTATAAAATCTGCCTCTTTTAAATCATCCAATATATGGAAGGGATAGCTTTTCCAGCTTTTTTTCAGCGTTACAAAATCTTCGTCATCCTCCCAAGAGGTTAAATATAAGAGTAATAGTGTCAATTCTTTTACTTTTTCGTCCATCATTCTTTTCATCCCTTCACACCTGGATCATAATTGATTTTTTTGTTTTTTATACAATTATAGAAACTTAAAATGGTGGGTTAATGTATAGCATTTCTTTCAAGTCCTTGATCTTAGATAACTCACTTACTACTAGCTCAATACCAACAAGTTTAGCAAGCGGCTTTAATATGTGGTGAGTTTCTTTCGTAACATAAATTTTGCTAGGTAGGGACGGCATTTCTTTTAACACTTTCCAAAATAATTGTTGTTGAACGAATGTGTGCTTCGGAAATGGTATTACTTCATTTGCAAGGACTGCACCTGTCGAGTGGTCTACAATTACATTTATTAATGGATATATTGGGCGTTCGCCTTGTTCCGACACTGGGAATGGTAAATAAAGACAGTCAAATTCTGCTTGTAACGCACTTTTAGGTTTCTTCTTCACTTTCATAATTTCAAGATCATTGATTTCTATTTCAATCGTTGTATTTTCTAAACGTTCCATTTGAATAATGCCTAGCAGTTCCATTTCCCCATCATCTCGTACTTCAAAAAAGGGAAATTCATTTATAGCTACACTTGGATACGCCCAGCCGTTCATACGCATTGTTGTGATAGAAATCATTGCCTTAATTAAATCAATCATCACTTCTACATCCTCAAAATCAGGATGCGCTGGAAATAATCCTGGATCATATGTTCGAAACGAAATCCAATTCTTTTTACCTCGGAATGTTAAGCCTTGCTCCTTAATTAATTCATAGTCATCTTTTTCAAGTTCATCTCGGTCTAAATAATTGACAGTAAGGGCGCTCAATTCAACTGTAAAATCTTCATTCAATTGTGCACCTGTAATTATTTTTTCTAATGAATGATAGCCAATTTCCTCATCATACATCATTAATCCGTACTCTTGACCACCAGCGCCCATTACTGAAACGAAAAATTTCATCCCACCTAATTGAATCGCAACAATATCACCGTTTTCAAAATAATTCCACGGCTTCATTTTTTTTAATTCATCCGCTACTTGAAACAGTGTTAAATAATCCGGGGGTAAAAACTGCGCAAAAGAATTCGCAACATCCTCAAATAAAAGCTCATCTAACTCCCTTTCATGCTGTAATATCTTATTTAACTTATCGATTTCAATATTTTTTCGTCTTGAGAATAAATCCCCTTTACCCTCTATAATGGAATCTTCTAACCCTTCAATTTCAAGCATATTTTCTAAAGTGAGCTTCAGTTGAATGCCTGCCTCATTTACATACTTCATCTCATCCCCAAGTTCCACAAACCAATCATCAACCGTCTCTTCCAAACTATCATATGTGGAAAAATCATTTTCATATAAAGGTATGAATTGATCGTTTTCCTTACCTTTTAATCGAACTGAATAAAAAATAATTTCATTCTCTTCTTCAATCATAAAAGCTGTAGAAATAATTGTATCAAAATCAAAAAATGTTAATTGATCGTTTACTTGAACAACCCGATAAATATTGGGATTTTTTAAACTTTCAATTCGAATTACTAACACCTTTTCTCCTCCACTCAATTTGTATATGTTCTGTTCTCTATAAAACTGCATTATTCCGGTATTTTAATTATACGAAGATACCCAACCTATGTACAAGTACACTTTAGAAGATTAAAGTACCGTGTACAGATGCAAATACTTTTATATAAACATTGCAGTGATTACTATCAATACTTATACTTTAAACAATACTGATAAGCCATGTGAGAGCTTATTCTAATTATTCACGGAATGAAAGGACGAAGCGCGATGATTATCCAATGTACAAAGGCATTACTAGACAAACTAGAAATTAAAAAAAGTGATTTAGTTTCGCCAGAAGGCTACGAGCAATTCCATAAAAGTTTGATGGGCTGGCATGCTAACCTAGTAACGATTCATAGAAGAAAAGTCATGATTTTGCTGAACAATGAAACAAGATATCCAGTCGTTATTAACCGTCTATTAAAGAAAGACCTTTCTAATATCAACGCAGTAATTCAAGAAGCGATTCGAGTAGCTCTTCGAATGGAGGGTATCAAAGAAGCCATTATTGAAGATTATTTAGCTTCGGATGGAGACATTACATTTTCTAAAACTGCAAGTAGAAGCATGGTTGGAAAACTGAACAATACCATGCGGGACATTGAAGCGATGTCAGAATATCTGGATAAAGATACGACAATTCAACGATATATTAGTCTCGTAGTAAGTAGAATGATTCAACTAGATGGACCAAAGAAAGGATTTTACCCAAGAAATAAAATGATAGAAAGTTTAGCGATGTTAAATGGCTTAGATGCAAATCAGGCAGCCGAACAAGTATTGGATATCGAGCTTTATCAACTAAATATTCAACTAGATATAGAGGGGCATCACATTTGGCGACGGGTACTCGTACCTTCCAGCTTCTCGTTTAGGCATCTTCATAATATCATTCAAACAGTTTTTGACTGGCAAAACTATCACTTACATGAATTTACCGTCAAACGTACTAACAACAAACCGCTTAAAATTGTGATGGATGATGAACCACACACAATGGAATTCTTCGATTTTGATAATGAAGGAATCTTACAAGAGCGCTTTGTGTCGTTACATGATGTCTTCTCAACACACTCAGATGTTTTGTATCAGTATGATTTCGGCGATTCCTGGACGCATATCATTACGCTAGAAAAAAAAGTACAAGCCCATTCATTACAAGTAGTATTTTTAGAAGGAAACGGCGAACGTCCGCCTGAAGATGTAGGTGGAGAATATGGATTTGATGAGTATTTAAGAATATTAGGTGATGCAACAGATCCTGAACACGAAGACATGAAAATCTGGGCGGCATCGCAAAAGGAAAGAACCTTCACAGTAGAGCAAACAAACCATCGTCTAAAGAGCGTAATCTATAACTATTATTATATTTAGTAATTTTCCAGGTGTGGGACAATGGGCCGGGTAAGGATTTTAAATAAATTTAGGAGAGTTACCGCGAATTCCCACTGTATTTCACAATATAAAAACACCTCATAAGTTTTTAACGCTAACTTTTGAGGTGTACTCTTATAGGTATTTTTTTATTCCTTTAAACGATTCACTTGTCTATGTTGGTTCCCCGAATGGTATCACTAAAAACTTCATAAGGCTCCATACCAGAAACATAAAACGTATAGGTAGTTTCAACTGCCAACGAATCCTTTCTCACCACTTCAAACTCATACGTCACATCCGTCCAACCGTATCCTACATGTTTAATCTCATATTCCATGTCTGGATAAGTTTCCTGCAAAAATGTTTCTAAGCTCTCTTTTGCTCTTTGTTTATGCACTGTATTTCCGCTCATTTGCATGTAAGCGTACACTAGGACACCAATCAATGTAATAGCAATTACGCTATATAGTATTTTCTTTTTCATATTAATTTTCCTCTCTTATTTTAAGAATACAAAAACCGATCACTATTCCGATAAACGTTATGATTAAATGGATAATCACCGATGTGAGTGCGATAGAAAAAGCTTCCCAAAAGTTTCCGCCATAAAATTCACCGAACCAATCCGTCATATACAACAGACAGTTCCATACAAAATTCGGTATCCCCGCTAGCAGAACGGCAATAAGAATGGAGCGGTAAAATAAATAGGTAACCGCGCCCAGTAAGGCATAGGTCAGGATAAATATAAATCCACTATTGTTATTCATCACGGTCGTCCCCATCGCCAATATAAAGGCAATCGCAACAAAGAATATCTGGATCGTTGTTAACTTCAGCGTAATTTTCCGCATCATTTTTTTAGAGCCACCGCCATGTTCTACTTCAACAGGTAGAGGAATTTGAGATTGTTCTGCAATGTGGCGGCACTCCTGGCAACTTTTCAAGTGCTCCTCGACAAATTGGTTTGTCCCTGGTTGAAGCAAATCTTCCTCGTATAAAGGTAAAAGATCTTGTGTAACCGGACATTCCTTGTTCATAAAGTCACCTCCATTAATTTTTGAATCTTTAATTTCATCCGGTGAAACGTTACCCGCGCATAGTTCTCTGACTTACCAATTAAGTCACCAATTTCTGCAAAGCTCAGTTCTCCATATATGCGTAGCAATACAATTTCCCTCGAAGCATCATCTAGTTTTGAAATATGATGTAAAAGTATTCTTGTATCTTCATTGAGTTCTGCTAACTCTTCTATTGATAGCATTTCAGTTTCCGGAATCGCTGACAGCTTTTGCATTAAGCTTTGCTGATACTTATTTTTCCGATAATATTTTTTCAATAAATTCCCCGCAATCGAGAAAATCCATGTCGACAAAGTGGATTGTCCATTAAAGGAGCCAATGCTTTTACAAGCCTCGTAAAAGGTATCGTGGCAAAGATCTTGAGCAGTCATCCGATTTCCTGTTTTGGATAAAAAAAACGCATAGAGTTTTGGATGAATTTGTTCATATTGTTCCTCTAACTTGTTCATAACTGCCCTCACTTTCCTGTTGTTCGTAGTATTAATACCACGACCCTCAATTTCGTTACAAAATATTTTAAAATATTTTTTCAAGTATTCTGTTGATTTTACTATACCGACTTTGAAACAGTTATGTAATTGGGGATTGAAAAACCAAAAAAATTTAAAAGCAGAGTAATTAAATCATCTATCAATAGGCCATAAAAAAAATGTGCCAAAATCCTTGATCATAAAGGATTTTGGCACTCATTGAATTCCTATGAAGTTCATTAGCTTTCTCTAGTTATTTTTACATTAGCCAAGGTATTTCCCAGTTCTCCGCTAATAACTGATAAGCTGCCATCGTTTTCAAGAACAATCGCTTTAACTTCCTTTAAGTCTCCGATTCCATCATTCCTTACAGACTGCAGTATATCGCCCTCGCTAATTCTTTCTTTTTTCATCGTTTCTCTAAGAAATGAGCCATTCAAATAGAGCAAGCTCGGCTCGGACTTAATGATTTTATTAAATTTTTTCCAACGTACAGATGTGAATGTCAATAAGAATTGCAATAAAATCATCAGGACAAATGCTAACAGTCCCTCTAGCAAGCTCACATTTTTATTCAATAAAATTGTCGAGAGTATAGAACCAAGTGCTACCGTTACCACTAAATCGAAAGCATTTAATTGGGTTAATGACCGTTTCCCAGAAGTCAGCAGAAAGAAGACTAGACCGACATAAGCAAGAATGCCAACAGTGATAATTCGAATAAAACTGTCTAATGTTATTGAGAACATGCTACCAGCTCCTCTCCGTAATTATTAGGGTAAAGATTTTTAACGAGTAAATTCTCACAACCATTGAAGCTACTATACCTACTCTCTATACCCTATTCGTAACTTCCAAATTCTCAATGCACATTAAATCTTGATTACAAAAAAGTACATCTTGAAAAAATTAAGATTTAATTTCCCCAAATATCCGTACATATTTTTCTGTAATGATAAATTATATTAATAAAACAAACCCCTTTTTATTATTCTAAAATAGAATTTCTTCTGTTTTTTCGAGCATTTTTTGACCCGCTTTTCCCCTTATTTCCAAGACCAAATCGCTCCCTTCCATCGACCCGTTCTAATCCCCTCATGAACGACTCAATAAAATCCCATCATCATGTGCTCAAAAAAGTCTGCTCAAAAAGATTTAATTATTTTTTTAATTATTTTTATAAATATATATTGTTGCGTTAACACGCAACTGCATGTTTTTTTCTTTAGGGCAACTCCCATTCGGATCTCCCCAAAAAATTATTTTCAGTTTCATGTCCCTTTTTTTGATTATGGATGCCATATATAAGGCAAGACAGTATTTCAAAATTGGGAGGTTGGAACATGAAAGTATTAGTGAACGATAAACAATTACTTGTATCACACAGTTTGGCAGTTCGAATCGGTGTTGAGGAGGCATTATTCCTGCAGCTGCTGCATTATCGATTAGAAAAGAACGGTGTAGAGAAGGAAGGACATATTTGGTATCGCCAAACGTATGAAGGGTGGGCAAAGCAATGCTCCTATTGGAACATAACGAAAGTAAAAAGACTCATAACGAAATTAGAACGCTATCAACTGATCCTTTCCTCAAACAAATTGAACAGTTTCGTTACCGACCGTTCGAAATGGTACCGAATCGATTATGAAAAAATTGATAAGCTGCTTCAGAAAAAAGTTTATACCCAGGAAGAGCTGTTTCCAGAAGAGCCAAGCTTACGTGAAAAGAAAAAAATGAAACCAAATAATGACCCTAGTAATGATATTGCAACCATCATTCACTATTTAAACGAAAAGACAAATAAGCACTTTAACGAACATTCAAAAACGAGTAACCGCCTCATCAAAGCGATTTTAAATGAAGGCTATACGGTGGAAGACTGCTATTTAGTCATTGATGAGCAAGTGAGAAATTGGATGCACGACCCGCAAATGTATAAATACTTAAGGCCGATGACATTATTCCGTTCGGGTAATTTTGAAAGCTATTTAAATAATGCCCTCGCAAGAATGCAGGATAATGATTACGTCCCGGCACCTGTCGTACTTGATTTTGATGAAGGTGATTATGAATGATTAAAAAGGAATTTTTAGAGCAAAGCATTTTAGCAACGATGCTCGAGGAAAATTATTTAATACTCGATAGTCAGCTCAAGCCGGACATGTTTTACGGCCAATACCACCGACAGCTTTTTGCACTCATGCAGCAACTCGCAAATGAAGGACATCCAGTAGACTACTTAACACTAAGTGCACGGTTTGAACAGATTGAAGCGATTGGGATTTCCTATGTGACGGAGCTTATGAGGTTTGCTAATGCCGAAAAGTTCGACGATTATGTCCTACTGTTGCGGGAAATATGGCGCGAGCGGCAAAAAGGCCAAATTTTATTTCAGGCAGCTGAAGGTGATTGGGCGATTCCGCAAATTATTGAGCGCCTTGATCATACACAGCTCGAAGGAAATCGGACAGATACAACGATCACGCAAACTTTAGTCGCAATGGATAATCGACCGTGGGAGGAAGTGCATACACCCGGACTCATTATCCCCCATATTAAGGACCTCGAGCTACTAATCGATGGTTTCCGACCAGGCGAGCTGACGATTATCGCAGCCCGCCCTTCCATGGGAAAAACCGATGTGATGAACAATTTAGCCCTTTATGCAGGCTGGCAAGGACATTTGCCGATTATCTTTTCATTGGAAATGAGTAAAACGATATTGCTCGATCGGCTCATTGCGACAACAGGTCAATACTCTCGGTTAAAAATGCGCGACCCGAAGCAATACTTTTCAGAAGAACAAAAAAAGAACTGGATTCAAGTACTCGAACGGGTCAATAAATCGAGCATCGAAATTGATGATCGCAGCTCTTTAACAATCCCGCAAATCCGCAGCCAAGCCCGCCGTATTATTCGGCAAAATGAAAACAAAACACCGATTATTTTAATCGATTACTTGCAAATTATTCAGGCAGACCGTGATGAGGAATATGCAGCCATCGCCATGAGCAAAATTAGCCGCGCCTTAAAGCAAATGGCAAAGGAGTTCAACTGCCCGGTCATTTGTCTATCCCAACTCAACCGCAATGTGGAATCCCGTGGCAATAAGCGCCCTCTTATGAGTGATTTACGAGATTCGGGCTCCATCGAACAGGATGCAGACGTCATTATTTTGCTGTACCGCAACTCGTATTACGAACGAGAAGAGACCAATACCCCCGATGCATTAGAGCTCATCGTTGCCAAAAACCGCAATGGTCCAACAGGTACAGCTATGGCCCATTACAACAAAAAAACAGGTCATATTTGGACAAGGGAGCGATAGAAATGGAGAAACAAACCGTTTATACACTGCTACTTGAGATGATTAAATACGAGGAAAACTTCGGTGCTTACTGGATTTACCTCGCTTTAAAGAAAGGCTATTTGCAAAAGGGAGACGACCCATCGCGTATATACGAAGTCCCATTTACTGAGGAGGAAATTGCCGAAATCCGTGAAATGAATCAACGCGACGTACTCGGCATCAATCGCATCAAGCTGTATGCAACAAGCGTTTCCCCTACCCAGTACGCCCTATACTTTGCCCAAACACCATATGATGCCCAAATGCTCCATGCCTCTATTTACGGCACTAAACCAACAAAGTGGCACAGCATTTACAACCAGCACAAGTACACAAGCATTTACCATCAAGAAACGGATGAGGAAATTTATATGTTTATATTGAAGGAGCGCATTAAGAAATTTCCTTATTATGTTGGGGAGGTTGCTGTGGAGAGTGTGAAGGAGAAGAGTTTGGTTAATTAGATTGATTAAACTAAATAGGAGTCTTCCAATTCGTATATTTGGAAGGCTCGTTAATTAAAGGAACAAATTTCCGTTATTTTAACATTATTTCTTAAATCAGCAAAAATAGCGGAACAGTTTTCCGTTATTCAGTAAAAATCCATGAAAATAATGCCTCTAGGACGGAATAGCGGAACTTTCTTCCCTTATTTTCACATTATTATTTAAATCAGCGGCAATAGCGGTAAATCTTTCCCTTATTTATTAAATAACTTTGAAAATATTAATCCCAATAATTAAACACTTAGAAGCCTACCATTTGATCACTGATTGAATTTAACAAATACGCTATCTAATAACTGCATGCACTATTTTATATTATTATTAATTAGCATATGATAAATGTATCATTTATTCTGCTATTACATATAACTCTATAATAGGCATTATTCTTATCAATTGATTAATCGATTATAATCGATTATTTTTTACCTATAATCGGTAGAGGTGAATGAAATGAAAATGAAAGAATCACCGACTTTACAATTTAAGCGGGAATTAACCGATGCTATTAAGCGGGAAATTATTGCTTTTGCAAATACACAAGGTGGCGAGCTTTATATCGGCGTTGATGATGATGGGTCAATTATTGGTCTAGAAAATGCAGATAAAGTACTCGAATCGGTTTCGAGTATGCTACACGATAGTATCCAACCAGACATTTTAGTGCATACTTTTTTAGAAATTATTGAATTAGAAGGTAAGAACGTTGTAAAAATTAGTGTTGCGAGAGGTACTCGTCGTCCTTATCATTTAAAAGCAAAGGGTATGAAACCATCAGGTGTCTTTATTCGCTATGGAACATCTGTTACAAATGCCTCCGAAGAAAATATCCGACAAATGATTATTGAATCGGACGGTACCAATTTTGAAACAATGCGAAGCTTACAACAAGAATTGACGTTTACTGAGGCGAAGAGAATTTTTGATGAACAAAACTTAAAATTCGGTCCAGAACAAATGCGCACCCTCGGACTAATCACAGAAGACGGCTATTATACAAATTTAGGTCTACTTTTCTCCGATCAATGTGAACATACGATAAAATGCGCACGCTATTTAGGTAATGACAAAATAGAATTCCAAGACCGAAAAGAATTTAGCGGCTCGATTTTAAAGCAAGTGGAAGCTGTCTATGAATATTTATCACTCAATAACGCAAAGCATGCCCATTTTGAAGGACTTAAAAGGATTGAAACTGAAACCTATCCCAGCTACGCATTACGTGAAGCACTCATAAACGCATTCACACACCGTGATTATAGTTTTAGCGGAAGCATCCTCATCCACCTCTTCCAGGATCGACTGGAGCTTGTTTCAGTTGGTGGTCTCGTGAAAGGCTTAACGCTAGAAGATATTGAATTAGGCATCTCGCAAAGCCGCAACCCAAAACTTGCAAATGTTTTGTATCGATTAAAATGGATTGAAAGTTACGGCACAGGCTTACAACGAATGAGAGAAAGCTATAAAGGCAGTGTAATGGAACCGTACTGGACGGTTGGACCGAATGCTTTCGTCGTAACACTTCCTAAATATATTTCACTCACGCCTACTGATGAAAATGAAGCATTATCTAACTGGCTAGCACAAAGTAAAGAATTTACTGCAAGAGACCTCGAAAATTATTTGAAAAAAAGTAAAGCGACAGTGCGGAAAATTCTTGAGGAATTAATACAAAGCGGACAAATTATGCGGGTCGGCAGCGGACCAAAGACAAAGTATCAGGTTTTATCTAATTACGAATAATATCAAATACATGAGTCTTCCATTTTGCATATTTGGAAGGCTCGTTAATTAAAGGAACAAATTTCCGTTATTTTAAAAATATTTCTTAAATCAGCGAAAATAACGGAACAGTTTTCCGTTATTCAGTAAAAAACCATGAAAATAATGCCTTTAGGACGGAATAGCGGAACTTTCTTCCCTTATTTTAACGTTATTTTTTCAATCAGCGGCAATAGCGGTAAATCGTTCCCTTATTTATTAAATAACTAGGAAAATACTAATCCCAATAATTAAACACTAAATCCCCTACCGTCTGTGATCTAAAATGATTCATAAAATGAAGCTCCACATCATTCAGGTCATTTTCATTTAATAGAAGATTCCCACTGCCACTAGCTTGAAATGCTAACGGCTCTGTTAATTGCGCTACGGTTAATACTTGATAAGGATTTTCAAACAAGCTGGCCAATAATGGATGATCAATAAATTCTAAGCCCCCCATCTCACAGTTACTTGTGAAAGCTACATAATCATATAGGTCATTATAAAAAATATAGAATGCTTCCCCATCAATTTTCACATGGGCATGAGCATAGCCAACATCAATATCCGGGTCATAAAAGGCCAAAATCCTCCCCTTTAACTGCCCGATATACGAATAGCAATAACCTTTGAATTCAGCAGTACATGCTGCCCCATCCCGTTCAAGTGATAAATCCCCTTTAGTAAAGCCCGTTACGCCTCTTTTTAAAATCATATACAAAGCCCCCTCTAATGGCGTTTCCTTTAGAATGCCATAACCAGTGGAATGAAGCAAAAAAGCACATCCTGATAAAACAAGATGTACCTAAACTTAATTATCGATATTTTTTTGATGAGAAAACTCAATTAACAATAAGTCTTCTGTATCCTTCTCTATGGTATCTATTTCTGGATGATCCCAATATAAAGACTGGACAATTTAAAGTTTTCTAACTCCCATATTTTATGAAGATCTTTCCAACAATTATATAAAAAAAGATTGTGCTAACTTTATAGCTAACACAATCTTTTAACTACGAATTCACATGTATTGTTCCATATTCACAGCTTCCACCAGTTGCTGTTCCTACCCCGACCATTCCCGTTGCAAAACGGTCATCTTCTACTTCTAAATAAACAGTCCCATCAATTGCTAGCGTTAATTTGTTTCCAACTGCGGATGCTTCGACAGTATATTGACGCCCTAACTCTAACGTAAAAGGCGTATTAGCAAGTACATGCACATCCGAATGATCTTTGACAACAATTGCTAGCTCGTTAGTATTTTCAAAACCTAAACGGTAATATCGTTCAATGCCTTGTGCACGTAAAATTAGATGATGGCTGTGACCTGCTAGAGGCTTCATCATTAATTTAACATCTGCATTTTTTAAATAATAATGTCCTGTATAGCTTGAGGCGTCAGTTTCACTTGTCATGACAAGTTGATTATCCTGTAAAGACCACTGCCCACGATGATGTGCAAAGCCTGTTACGGAACGGAATTCAATTGATTGCTTATTAAAATCAATTGAATAGCTTGGCGTACCTGTAATATGGAATTCATCTACATAGACCTTACCAAATGCTCGACACGTTTTGTCTGAATTACTGTAAAGGTGAATCCCAACCTCTTCGATAAATTCTCCATTTGTATCAGGTATTACAAATTCGATTTGTTGCCATTCACTTATCAGTTCAATAGGTGTTGAAGTAAAAATCTTTTGTTCGGTTGTCGTCGTTTTAATATATGGTGTCGCAATAACCGGTTCTCCCTGATATTGATCGATTTTGACATACATTGATACGGTTTGGCCACTATAGGCTGTCGGTGAAAACGTCGGTGCATATTTTTCATCCATAAATTGCTTGCGACGATAAAAGGATTGATAATACAATGTACTTTCATCACCTTCATACATACGATCTAAAAAGATTTCTAATGAACCTGCTGTTCGATAGCCCTCACTGCTATGACGTAAAAATGTTTTAAATGGATAGTTAGTTTTAAAGCCATGCGTTGAGCCTGGAAGTGTAAAATCCAAATAGATATCCGTTTCTTTGTAGCTTTGAACAAGAGCTTCCGGGGCTACCTCATCATTTAAACGATAGCCGATAAGCGCCACTTGTTTAGTAAGTGTAGGTAAATCAACGATGTTTAAATAGCCAGATACACTTGAAGTGACAATAGCATCATTAATAGGCTTCCGATAATGATCCGCAATCCCTTGCAAACCATTCAGTACGCCCACAATGGAACCTACATTTCCTGCATTGCAATCTGTATCCCACCCACACATCGTCGCTATTTCAATCGTGCGGCTAACATCGCCTTGTCCATAAAGCAGTGCTAAAACACAAACTCCTGCATTCGGTATAATATGACAAATACCTCCGTATTTATCGTAGCCCCAGTTGTTTTCTAAATATTCACGGCAGGCGTAAAAATCATCCGGATGTTCTTTATGGAAGTCGAGAACAGCCTCCACTACCTTTGTATATGTACTTTCTGACGGAATTTCATTTAAACCATCTGCAATAATAGCTCGCATCGGTTTTTCCGTGAAAGCAGAGGCAATACAAGCCGCAATAAATCGTGCACCATATAAACCTTCCCCGTCATGTGAAACAGATGCTGTTATTTCAGCAAAATCCGCTGCCTTCTCGGGATTGTTTGGAAATAGCAAACCAAAGAAATCGATAAAAATTTGACCACCGATTTGCTCCGCTAGCAGTTTACCATTGACTTCAATGGAGCCTGATTTCGGCGCTTTGATCCCTCTACGCAAATTCAAATAAGCAGTATGCTCCGTACTAATTTGGTCACCGCCCCACCAAATCATTCCAAGCCCTTCACGCATATAATTTAACCACGTTTTCTCCATGTGCTCTGGCTGAAGCTGATTATCTTTTGCATAATCTAAAAATGCACGTAAAAAAAAGATGGGACCATTCGCATCATCGTCCGCGGAAAACACTGTATAGTCTTTGACATAATTACGAATATCCCCAAATACATCGGCAATGACTTCTGGTGTCCACTCCGTCGGTTCAACAGGTGCTCCTAAGCGAATACCCGCATTCATTGCTAAAATACTTGCGTAAACCTTGTCTACATAGTTAGTCGGGATCATGAAAGATACCTCCAAATTTTATTTATATAATTTGTTGCCTATTTAAAGCTGTTTCGATATCTTCTCGGATAATGGCTTTGGCTATGTTTGAAAAGCGTAATGCTGCATCATCAAAATCAATGCGATTTGTTTCACTTAATAATTTTACGTCTTCTTCATTAATAACGGATTCGCCATACATCGCACCTAAAATTACTCCAGCCATCACACCTATGGAATCAGTATCTCGACCTGAGTTTATACCATCATAAATAGACTCATAAAAAGAACCTTTATTCAATTTAATAAATGCTAATGCTAACGGTAATTCTTCAATCGAAAACAATCGGCTTGGCGTGTAATGATTTGATGGAAGTCCAACTTTCTCCAGTTTACGATGCACGTCATCTCCCATTGGTGAATATGGTGCAATCGCTTCATGTAACACGGCAACAATTTCATCATACGAATGAGTGTCTTTACTTAATGTATCTACACAATTTAATGCCGCTTCGATTGCCATCTTTGTGCCGTCCTTAGCATGCTTAAGGGCTGTTTGTAAAATGGCTTCTACCGTTACATTTGGCTCAAAAGCTTTTGCAACACAGGCCGCTAATACACCGGCTGCCTCTAAGCCATAGCTCACTTGGTGACCGCTCGCAAATAAAACCGCTTCATTATATGCTCCAAGAGGATTTCCCGCATTGACAATACCGATTGGTGCTATATACATCGCTGCACCACAATTCACCATATTACCGTAGCCTCCCTCACGTGGCTCACAATTCGCTAACACATGACGTAAAAAAATATGTTTTTCTGGATAAAATAAACGGTCTATAATAAGTGCCTCACGTTTGAACTCTGGAATAAATGTTGGGCGAAAAGCTATTTCCTTAACAAATTCATTAGCTAAATCATAGGCATCTAAATGGCGTTGTTCCGTTTCATATACTCGACATAATGCTAGTGTCATTAACGTATCATCCGTCACTGTTCCATTGCCGCGATGTCTTCCTAAGTTTACGTCTGCACCTAAATCTTCTTTATACCATTTTGTTGATAATTCAGTTACATAACCATATTGTTCACTTATTTGTCGGCGATTTAACTTTTCTACAGGAGCACCGAGCGCATCGCCCAGTGCTGTAGAAAGTAGGACGCCTTTTACACGTTCATAAAAGTTCGTCATAATTGGCTCCTATTTAATCGTTTCATTTGCATATTGAGTCAATTGTTCGCCACCCGCTTCATTCCACTTTGTTACGAACTCGTCAAATGCATCGATTGATTTTTTTCCAGTAATAATATCTGCTGCATATTCTTTATATATGTTTTCCATTGCATCCCAGTTTGAAATCTGATCTTCCGGAATTGTAAAGTTATTATCTTGTTGGTAGTACTCACCTACCGCTGTTTGAGAAGCTTGCGCTGGTGCACTTAATAATGGTGTTGATTCACTAATTTTCATACCGTAATCAGCATCAACTGGCTCCCAGTATCGTGCAAACCAATTTGCGTAGTAATCTGGTGTTAATTCCGCTGTGTCACCATTCATATTGTAAGTAACGCCCTCATAGCCTAGAGAATCAAATTTCAGACCTGCTGGACTAGCTAGGTAATCTAAAATTTCAAATACGATTTCTTTATTTGGCGATTGAGAAGAAATTGCTAAACCACGCGTTTCTTTTGTTACACTTGTTGCACCGTAGCCTTGTGCTTCACCTTTTGCTGGAGGTAATATCGTTAATGCCGCCGTATCACCGTTCACTTCTTTTTGACGGCTATTATAGAAATCTACAACTTTTCCGTTTGTTCCAACAATAACAGCTGTTTCATTGTTATAGAATGCATCTTCTTTTGTATCCCACGCTTTTGTTAAATATTGATTATCTAAAATTCCCTTTTTGTATAGTTCGCTATAATACTGTAATTTCGCTTTTTCACCATCAGTTACTTTTTTGTAAACATAGCTACCATCTTGTTCAATCCATGAAGTCGTTACACCAAATGCATTGTTAAAGATGAAATCAAGCTCTGCAATATCCCCTGCAACCGTTACACCATTTTTAGTTAAGCCTTTTGCCATTAATTCCTCAAAGAATGCTGTGTAATTGTCTACTGTTGGTTCTTGTAGTAAAGCTTTACCTGCATCTGTTTGCTCTAGGAAATCCGTACGCACAACAGGTACTTTGTTATCAAGGTTTTTAATCCATAATAAATACGGATAGTTTTCTAATCGTGCTTTGTTATGTGGTTGTAAAACATTTTTAATATGCTCCGACTTTTCAATGTAAGGAGTTAAATCTTCTAATAATCCTTGTGCTGCGATTTGCTCATCGCCACCTTGGAAGTAAATTAAATCAGGAATTTCACCACTGTATAGTAGTAGATTTAACGCTTCTGCATAGCTACCCTGTGCTACTTCAACTAGTTCAAATTTCACGTTTAAATCTTTGTCTTTTTTAAGTGCTTCTGCTAATGCATCATAATACTTTACAGCCTCTGGATTTGATGGACCATCATCTTTAAATACAACTTTAATTACTGTGTTACCTTCGTCATCTACTACTGCTTCTGTCGTTGCTTCTTCATTGTCACTACATGCTGCCAAAACTAACACTAGAAGTAGACTTAAGAATAAAACACTCCATTTTTTCATGTAAAATGCCCCCTTAATATTTTTTTATTCTTTAACTCCGCCATCCATTGTTCCCTTTGTGAAATACTTAAGAATAAGCGGATAAAGTAATAACATTGGAATAATCGCCACGATAATGGTTGAAGATTGCAATGAACCAAAATCGAGCGATGCCAGTAATTCTGGTGTCATCCCTTCGACACCTTTAAGCATCGTTTGGTTATCTTGTGATACGACAAATTGGCGTAAAACTACTTGAAGAGGCCATTTGTTCGGATCTGTAATATAAATGGTTGCTCGGAAATATTCATTCCAGTGATACACTCCATAAAACAGTGCCATAGTTGCAAGTGCTGGCTTCGAAAGTGGCAATACAATTGTCGTGAAAATGCGGAAATGCCCCGCGCCATCAATACGCGCCGCTTCAATAATACTGTCCGGAATCTCTTGGAAGAAGCGCATTAAGATAAATAAGTAGTAAACATTAATCGCCTTATACAAAATTACAGAGCCATAGCTATTTAACAGGCCAATATCTTTCATTAATAAATATTCTGTAATCATAGATGGCTCGAATACCATAATGCCGATTAATAGAAATAAGACCACTTTTTTCCCAATAAATTCTGTACGTGCAAGAACATATGCCGTTAACGCCGTTAAGAGTAAATTAATACAAGTCCCTACTATTGTAATGAACAACGAGTTTAATAAGCTTCGAACTATTAACGGGTTCGATAAAATGATCTCGTAGTTTATAAATGTAAAGCCTTTCGGTATAATCCCTAATCCTGATAATTCATTTACACGCGAAGGCTCTGATAAAGACATCGCTAAAATATTTAGCAGCGGGATTATAATGGCTAATGCGAAAAGAAATAGCACAAATTGAATGATCGATTTCGATATTGAAAATCGCTTCATAGTTAATCCCCCTTTACCAGACGCCTTTGCCTGTTAATTTCTTTGATAAGAAATGCGTGCCCAGAATTAAAACTAAGCCGATAACACCTTTAAATAGGCTGGCTGCTGTGGCGTAAGCATACTGACCATTCAATAAACCAATACGGTAAACATACGTATCTAAAATATCAATAACACTTAATACGGAATCATTCATTAAGTTAAACACTTGGTCAAAACCTGCATTCATGAAGAAACCTAAATTTAAAATAAATACAGTGATAACTGTACTAATCATCGCGGGTAGTGTAACGTATCGCATTTGCTGCCACATGCTTGCACCATCCATTTTTGCCGCTTCATAAAGCGCCGGGTTAATTTTCAAAATCGCTGCAATGTATAAAATTGTATCCCAGCCGGCACTACGCCACATCTCTGAAAACACAAGCACCCAGCGGATATGCTCCTTACTCGTCATAAAATCAAGCGACGGTAAATGAAAGAAGTTTCGAATTGTATTAATACCGCCATCTACCGGATTAAGTAACGTAATCCATATCCCTGCAATTACTACCCAAGACAAAAAGTGCGGTAAGTAAGATACAGATTGTATAAATTTTCTATATTGTCCAAAGCGCAATTCATTAATTAGCAACGATAAAAGAATTGGAATCGGAAAAATAAATATAATCTTCATCGTACTAATGATAATTGTATTTAACAAAACGTCTTTAAAAGCGGGTGAACTGAATAATGTTTCAAAATGCTTGAGCCCCACCCATGTATTATCTCCAATAATCTTGTAATCTTGAAATGCGAGCTTCATATTAAAGATTGGAATAATATGAAAAACCGTAAAATAAATTAGACCGGGTAAAAGCATTAAATATAAAACATAGTCTTTTCGTATACGTTTCAATGAACTCATGTTCGAATGCCCTCCCTTCGAATGCGATTAGACTTCTATATTCATTAATGGTGCGTGCTGCTGTGCACCGTAAACATCTCGATCACCTGGACTACCAGAAGAAATTTTGCGCGCAATAGTAATCTTAATTCCTAGTGCTTGATCGAAGAAGACGAAGTGATGTATGTCTTTTAACTCTAATTTATAGATCCTCGCAATAACTTTTTCCGTTATTTTGTTACCATTTTTTACATCCAAATAATCTTGCTCGTTTTCAAATAAGATATCGAGTGTTACCTCAAATGGCCCTGAGTTTTTACTACGAAGTATTTTTGCTTTTTCATATAATTTCATGTGTTACACCTCCATCAATTCAAAGCGAAACGGATTATCATTAATATCCATGAGGTGATAAATTGAAAACTCATATACTGGACCAAACTCAACATCACTTGGAGCGAATGGAAAAGCTAAATTACCCGCAGAGGATTTTCGGTTTGGATATCCATAGTGTAAATACGTAGAGCGTACATTGGCACAGATTGCATTCGCTAAATCTTGTGTATCTGCTAACACTTCAAACATGACGCCCATTTCGTGTCCAGTAAATATTTCGGGTTCTTGTTCGCCAAGCACTGCATTGTGCCCATAATGATAAAAGTTCACTTGGTAGGCGCTTTTTGGAATTTCTGAAAAATAAAGTGCTACTTGGTGTAATACCTCTTGCTCGACTTCATCGATTTGCTCCAGTAATAACGGATCGCGAATACCTGCTAACACAAACGTGCGATAAGCTACTTTCCGTGCGCCCTCAAGTTTAATGCGATACGTATCATCTTTAATAAATTGACTATTTTTCACTTCAACAACACCATCACCAATATCGGTAAACGTACAATTTTCTAAATTCAATGTAAAACCTGGTCCGTGTAAAATAAATGGATGCTCTTTTTCATAAAATGTATGCGCAGCCACGCTTGTCGGACTACATGTGCGAATTGGGTTTAATGCACGTACTTGGAAACTGTCTTCGGTAATCGTTCCTAAAATACAATCCTTCGTTGTACCAGGTGTTGCACAAAGCGCCCCACATTCTAAAATTTTCCCTAAATGATATGAGAGTCCAGCGTCCATACCATGAAAAATTCCTAGCGCAGCAAAGGGAGAGGGGTCATAGCTTCGACCACCAATGATAATATTGCATCCACTTTCAAGCGCCTGCACAAATGGCTCATGACCCATTTGAGCAACAATTGTATGGGTTTGTTCAATCTTTTCTATTGTTAACGCTGGTATGTTTTCTGATAGTGGTGAAATACGATTTTCATTCAGCGCTTCAATAATTTCCTGCTGAGAAAAATCAGCCCAAATAATCCCTAGTTTGGCATGCTCATTCATTTCTTGTAATATTTCTCGAATAACCTCAATTGTTTGTTCAACATGGCTTTTTGCCCCTGCACCACCGGCCGAACCAATAATAACTGGAATTTTATGTTCAAGCCCTTTTGCAATCATTGCTTTTAAATCCTTTTTTAAAGCCATTCGACTAACAATGGATACATTTGCACCTAATTTATGAGGGCCCGCATCTGTTGATCCGGCGTCAACAACAATACCGTCAATCTCATATTCAAATGCTCGCTCAAAGCTCTCTTGTGGAAACCCATAACCTAGCATGCCACATGGCGAAAGAATGTTTAGTTGTTTCTTCAACTGCATTTGCCTCCTTCGAAATTACATATGTAATCGTTTACATGTTGTGGTATAAAAAAATCGTATTATTTATTCAAACGTTGCTGTACTTGATCAAATGTTGGCATACCACCTTGAGCACCAAATTTTTCTACAGAAAGTGATGCCGCAATATTTGCCAAATACACAGCATCGGTTAATGTGTAATTTTGTGTAAGTGCATGTGCTAAAGCACCATTGAACGTATCGCCTGCACCTGTCGTATCAACAACTTCTGTATGATAACCATTTACTACAACAAGGTTTTTACCATCGTGATAGCACGCACCTTTATCACCTAATGTAACAATCACTTTATTGGGATATTCGGCAACAACCTGCTCATATGGCCGTTGGAAAATTTGCTGACACTCGGATTCATTTGGTGTTATATATGTGACTGATTCCATCCACTCTAATGAAAAATGCTGTGCTGGTGCTGGATTTAATAGAACGTCAATTTTTGCCTCACTACACTTTTGAATAGCATATGCTACCACATCTTTAGAAATTTCCAGCTGCATAATGACAATCTTACTTTTTTCAATCAAGTGCCAGTGCTCATCTATTTGCTGCTTTGTCACCTTGGCATTTGCCCCCGGAATAACAATAATTCGGTTATCATTGTTATGGATTAAGATATTCGCAATCCCTGTAGAAGCATCTACGAATTGAATCCCGGCTGTATTAACTCGATGACTTTGTAAATTTGAAACTAGCTGTTCCCCAAAGCGATCTCGTCCGAGACAGCCGATAAAATGAACATTACTTCCAAGCTTTGCACAGGCAATTGCCTGATTGGCTCCTTTGCCACCTGGAATCGTTGCAAATTCATTACCGAGCACCGTTTCACCTTGCTCTGGAAAGCTATCTGCGACAACTGCCAAATCCATATTAATACTGCCAAGTACTGTTATCATGAGTTACTCCTTTCTCGTAGAGTCACGTATAATTAATTCAGGTGAAATCTTAATTAGTTCCTTTGCAACTTCCTGTCCTTCAATTTGAGCAATTAATTGCTCGGCTGCTAAACTGCCAAGTAAATAAATATTTTGCGCAACAGATGTTAAACTAGGAGATGTTAGCTCACCAATCGAAACACCATCAAAACCCATAATTTGAATGTCTTCCGGAATGGCATAGCCTAATGCTGTAGCAGCTTTAATCGCTGCAATTCCATCCGTATCACTACAAGCAAAAATACCATCGATTGTGGGATTCTTTTTTAAAAAATCAATAATAACCACATATGATTTTCTATAATTAAAATGCGATGCTTGTAGTGAAAGAGTTACACCTTCAAATTTTTCGCAATATTGCCTAAAGCCATTAACACGACGTGCAACCGATTCCTCAGCTGTTGGACCACTCAGCACTAAAATATTTTTACTACCCCTATCAATTAAATGCTTAGCTGCCATTTCACCACCAAGTTCATTGTCTGTTGTAATAATCGGAAACGGTAAATTTTCCACTCGATCTAAACCAACAATCGGAATATCCAAATCCATATAAACGGAATTTGGTAAATGGTTCATCGTAATGATCAAACCTGCTACATATTTCTGTTTTAAGAGCTGGAGATAATTGATTTCCTTTTCTACGCTATCATCTGTATTACACAAAATGATTGAGTAGCCTTTAGCCATACTTACGTCTTCAATTGCACGTGCTAACTCTGGAAAGAACGGATTTGTAATATCCGGCAATAACAGACCAATTGAGCTATCTTGCTTTGTTGATAAGGAACGCGCGATTAAATTGGGTTTGTAGTTTAACTCGCCTATCGCAATTTCTATTTTCTTTTTAGATTTTTCGCTTAAATAACCTTTTTGATTTAAATATCTTGAAACTGTCGCGACTGAAACACCTGCCAAACGTGCGACATCCTTAATATTCGCCATTTTATCTCCCTTTTTTGTCTATAATTGTAATGTAAACGGTTACACAAATTATCGCAATTTTTATATAATTATGTCAATCACTTTTTATAATTTTTACTATTTTTTCTGTTAACTTCGAGAATTTTGTCTGTTATATTGAAATGTCATTCTTTGATTACCCCTCATTTATGGAAACTGTATGATAAATTAAAAATGCCAAATATTAAAAAATGTCCAAACGTTTTTACAACAACGTTTGGACATTTTTTGAAACGAAAATACCCTATGTATGGTGTCTAAGACTTTTAGCTATGGACAGACAAAAAAATACTCCTATCATACAGTAATATCAGGTCTGGTCAACCGATTACGTACGAAAGGAGTTCCACTAATTAATAAAATTTAGTACATACAACATAGAATTTTAAGTATTACTGATGACGAGAAAACTCAATTAAAAATAAGTCCTCTGTCTCCTTTTCTATTTTTTCTATTTCCGGACGATCCCAGTCATCACCGTGATATTTTTCTTTATCCAATATATAATGAAGCTTACTGTACTCCGCATTTTGTAATAAGTGCAAAATATACCCTACTCGGTCCATCATGTACTTATTTAAAGCCATCATATCATTATCAGACAGCTGGCTAATGACTTCTGGAGGTGTATTTTCAGGAATCTTCAAGAACTCATCATACCCATATTTACCAGCATGCATATCTTCAATGATGCCGTTTCTAAAAATAAAATGGACAATTTTGCGTGATAAATCAAACACACTTTCTTCAGGATCAATCTCTTCAGGCACCTCGCACTTGTTAATATATTCTAATAGCATTGAATTCTTATGGCTTTCAAAATTGATATCATCTTCATCTTCCTCATAAAAAAAGCCTTCTATTTCTGCTAACTCATCGATGAATTCTCGATCAAGCTTTTCAAAGGTATCTTTCATAATCTTTAGCAAATTACTTCTCTCTAATGGGTCAATTGAATCCAAAAAGTCGTCTTTAGCTGAGCTCATTTTATAGCCTCCGTATTGTCACAATAATATTGCGAGTAATGCTTCTTTACATACTCATCGTTATATCTCATTTCAATATTTTTATGCTGAAGGGTTTTTCCATTATTCAGGGGGGAGATTTGTCTCCTACTACTGCCTTCAAAGTTCAGGACTATCACTCTAACGCTCATATCCATACCTGGCGCAAAAAAACGACAAAGCCTTTGTAACTTTGTCGTTTCTATTACTGCATCATGCCATATTTAATTTTAATACGTGTTAGTTTTTCCATTAGCGGCTTCGTTAAAATTAATAAAAAAATAACGTTCGATACAGCATAGATGATCGTAAACGGAATTGCTGAGGCAAGTGCTAATACGTAAGCTTCCGTCTCAAATACGCCATACGTCGAAATTGCACCCCAAATGTCCATGCCAAATGAGAAAAAAATACCAGCGAAAATGCCGAATAATACGAGAGGCCCCTTTTTCGTAATCCACTTTGTTTTACCTAGCAAACCAGCTACAAAGCCAATCATCCCCCAGGTAAACATTTGAAATGGTGTCCATGGGCCTTGTCCGAAAAACATATTTGATACGAGAGCTGACAATGCCCCTGTTAAAAAACCTGCCTCAGCTCCTAGTGTAAAACCAGTTATAGCCGTAATGGCCGTTACTGGTTTAAAACCTGGTGTAGCCACAAACAAGCAGCGTCCAGCCACAGAAATTGCTGCCATAACTGCAATCGTCAAAATTTCCCGTGGCTGCGGCTTACGACGTTCGAATGAAATGAAAAACGGGATACAGCTAAGTGCAATTACACAAAGCGAAATCATATAATACTTTCGGTCCTCGAAAACCGTTATACCTAAATATAGAACAGCCGGCATGGCAAACCCAAACACTATTAAATTGACGAATATGCGAATTCTGTTTTTTGACATCGCGTAACCACATCCTCATATGTAATGACTTCTTTTTCAAACGAACGAGCAATGCGATGTGCTGCAGTTGTATAAAAACTGTTACCACTATAAAAGCTGCGTGGTGTCCCTTGTGACACGAGTGAGCCGTCAAAAAACAATGCACAGCGTGAGCTGTATTGTGCAGAAAATTCGATATCATGCGTTACCATCACAATTGTTAACCCTTGTCGCTGTAGCTGATGCAAAATAGCAGCTAGTTCCTCCTTTGCATGTGCATCTAACCCTTTAGTCGGTTCATCTAAAAAAAGGAGTTTCGGTTCCAGCAGTAGCACTTTTGCAAGTGCTAGACGCTGTTGTTCGCCACCACTTAAATCATATGGATGACGCATTAGAATATGCTGTAAATGCAGCTGTTCAATAAGTACAGCCATTCGTTGCTCTGTTGCCTCAACTACTTGTAATTCCTTTTCTGCAGTTTTTTCTGTGAATAATATTTTGGGATCCTGTGGTAAGTATGCTACCGTTTGACGATAAAGCTCCTGATTTCGATATTGCTTTAAGTTCTTTCCAAAAATTAAAACCTCACCTCTATAAGGTTTCTCTAGACCTGCCAGTACATTAAGAGCCGTCGATTTCCCCGTACCATTGCCACCAATAATTGTATAAAATTCACCTTCATGCACGCTTAACTCAAATTGCTGTAATATATCGGGGGCATTACGTTCATAGCGAAACGCAATGTTTTTCGCTTCCAATATCGGGCTACCTAACTGTTGCTCCTCTGCTTTAAATGCGACCTCATGCCATGAAAAAGAACGGAGCCATTGTTGTCCTTCACGAATCGTAAGCGGTGCCTCACCTTCGCCGTCTAATGCAGCAAAAATTTTAGTCGCTGTTGGCAGCGCCGTAATCATCGGATGCTCTTTTGGAAGCTCTAATAGCATTTTTCGAGGCGTGCCATCATAGATTATTTCCCCTTGTTCCATCACAACAACACGATTGGAAATCGGTAACAACTCCTCTAATCGATGCTCAATACAAATAATCGTTATGCCTAGTTCTTCATTCAGGCGTTTTAATGTTTGAATGAATTCCATCGCTGCAATCGGATCCAGCTGAGATGTCGGCTCGTCTAATAACAATACTTTCGGCTGCCCTACTAAAACCGAGGCTAAATTTAACAGCTGTTTTTGGCCACCCGATAACACCGTTGTCTTTTCACGGAACCATTTATGAATGCCAAAAAAATTTGCCATTTCAGCAACACGTCGACGAATTGTTAGCTGATCCATCCCTAAATTTTCAAGACCAAATGCGAGCTCATGCCATACTTTATCTGTCACAATTTGATTTTCAGGACTTTGCATAACGTAGCCAATTTCTGTCGCGGCTATTTTTGCGTCTAGCTGTTCCAAATTTTCACCTTGATAATAAATGGCACCGCTTTTGTCCCCATGTGGCTGAAGTTCTTTTTTTAATTGCTTTAATAATGTACTTTTACCGCAACCAGATTGTCCAATTAGCGTAACAAATTCTCCGCTCGCCACCTTTAGCTTAATATTGTTTAACACCGGCTTCGGCTCATTTGGATACGTAAACGTTACATCTTCGACTTTAAGTATTTCCATTTTCGTGTCTCCCTTACTTCAATAACGAGTGGAATCATTAGTAATGCGGTATAAATCGCGTATACCGTTATACTATTCCAGCTCCAATCAATCGCTGTAAATGTTGGATAATAGTAAAAAGTCGCATAGCCTAATGCACTTGCAGTTAATAGCAGCGCGACAAGAAAACTAATCATACCAAGCATTATCCCGTCACGCTTTTCAAATAAAAACAATGAAAAAGACGAACGCTTGCCAATCCCATAACCGCGCGCCTTCATAGAATCTGCTGTTTCGATAGCGTTTTCGAGTGCCCATGTTATTAGAATAGAAATAATCCGCATCGTACATTTAGCTCGATTTACAAGTGAACCCGTAGTATAATCCATTCCCATCGTTTTTTGAGCTCGGGCAATACGCATGAGCTGATGCTGAAAGCGTGGAACAAGACGTATCGTAATCGATAGTGTTAACGCAAGGACGGGTGACAATTTCCCAAATAAATATAAAAATTTATCTGAGGTCATCACTTCGTTGTAGCTGCTAAACCAAAGCATAACAGCTGTTAGCATCGTTGCCATTGCCACACCATAGCAAATTGCCTCCACTGTTACCGCATTGCCATTCAAATAAAACAGCACCATTTTTCCATCATGGCTTATGAGTGGATTGATAATGGCCATAATAATAAAAAGTGGCACATACAGCTTCCAATCTCGTAGAAATCGCCCTCGACGAAATGCAAAATTAACACTCATCGCCGCACAAATAGTAATAACTAAAAATACGGGATGCATAATAAACATGCCAATTCCTATAACTGATAAAAAGAATGCAAATAAGACGATTGGATGATATGTTTCAAAAGCTGTCATTATTCCCCATCTACTCCTAAGTCGCGACCTAAATCGACCGTATAATGCCATTCGACAATATCCCCGTCCTTTAAAACGTATTGACTGCTTCCATAGTTCGGGAAATTACCATTTACACGATACATCCAACCACTTAAAGGACCTGCACTAAATTCATATAAATGATTAATCCCTTCAATATAGACGTTGTTATAAACGTTTTCATTTGCTCCTTCGTATTCTAAATGAATACCATGTTCCTTCACGGCACGCTGTAAAACCTTCCAAACAGTTTCATTGTCTGAGAGCAATTCATATTTTTTCGGCCTTAAAACAAAACCACTTGCTGGAACATATTGCTCGCTTTGCAAAGAAGGGTGCAACATATCCCAATGTTTCAGTAAGCTGTGCACTTGAATCGATATTGTGGCGTAACGCTTCGGCTTCTCTACTGGCTGAACTGGTTTTTGCTGAACTGGTTTTTGCTGTACCGGTTTTTCATCAGCTTTTTTTTGCTCTGTTGGCTTTTGTGTAATTGGCTGTTGTTCGACTGGCTGCTCAACTACTTTTTTTTCAGTCAGTTTTGGGGCCTGCTTTTCTTCAGCTTTTGTTGTTTCTACTACTCCGTCCACTTCTTCTTTTTGTTCTTTTGGAGACTTTACTTCCTCTACAATAGGTTCAGCGGTCTCTTCCTTTGTTTCTGGAGGAATTGGCTGTACGATTTCTTCCTTACTTCTCTCCTCTTCTTGCATTTGCTCATATTGTTCAACTGATTGAACCCCGCAGCCCGTTAGTAAAAAGGTAAGTAATAAAAAAATTATTAATTTTTTCATCACTTCATCGTTCCTTTCACAAATTGAACGCTCATTTTTGCCATTTGAGCACGTGTTGTCGGATTGGATGGGTTAAATCTACCGTTTGAGCCTGTTGCGATGCTATATTCAGCTAAAAAAGCAAGGGCTTGTTGCTCTTCTGCGGGTAAATGAGCAGTATCACTATAGGTTACATTCGTCTTCGCGACATATGGTGCATGCTGTATGTTGTATGCACGCATAAGCATTAAACCTAGTTGCATACGTGTAATTTTCTTATTTGGGTTGAATGTTCCATTGTTATATTTAATAATTCCAGCCTCATAAGCTGCAGCAATCTCATTTTTACTAGCAACCGCCATATTTCCTAAATCCTCATACGGTGCATTCTCTTTATTGGTAATCTTCATTGCACGAACAATAATTGCGACTGCCTGTGTTCTAGTTAAATGATTATTCGGCCTAAATGTACCATCGGCATATCCTTTTAAAAGACCTAACTCAACCGCTTCATCAATATAAGGTCTAGCCCAACCTGTTGTTGTATCATTAAAATTATTATTAGTTTCTTCCATCTCATATAATGACTTTTTACCATTTAGTACGCGGTTATATGCTGCTAAAGCATACGTCGCTTGCTCTGTTGCCATCCCATTTGCACTCTTTTCTGTTAAGACGTGCTTGAAGCCACCATCAGCTGCATTATAAAAAGTTATCATTTTCTGTACATGTTCCGTTGCATCTAGACGTAATGCGGCATAAGCAGTTATTACTTGTGCAGCTGTCTCCGCGTTGTTATAACCGTTTGCTGCTAATGCATTCATTTTTGCGATTGCACGCTGAAGTGCAGGTCCAACCTTTTTATCTTCCGCATACGGTGCAAGTGCTTGAATAGCCATCGCTGTTAAATCCAAATCAGCAGTTTCTCCACTTAGCGTAAATCCTCCATCTGGAAGCTGCTCTTGTAAAATAGTGTTTACTAATTGAGCTCTTACAGGGGAATCGTATTGCTTCGTATCTATGGCAATGAGTGCGAAAGTCGGACCGTTCACACCTTGCCAGACAACATTCGTTACTTCTTCAAGTGGCTTCGTTAAATCATAGCCTCCTACATTTTTCGGGTCTTTTCCAATTGCTGATAAGGCAATGATGACACGTGAGTATTCAGTATATTTATATTGGTGTAGCTTCCCTTTCAGTGCTTTTACTTCCTTCACTACATTTTGATAATACGTCTCAAAATAATTCGCTGGCACTTGAGCCTCTCCTCGTGCTAGACCGATTACAACCCATTCATCACCGTACGTTGGATTTGGCACTTGCTTCACCATGTACTGAGCGGCTGAATTATAAGCATCAACCGTATTTTTTGCCTCCACTTGCTGTAGCGGTACAAATGCAAGTATCGTTAGGAATAGCACAACGAGTATTTTATGCAATTGCTTCATTTTTTCCCCCTCTTTCATATGGCAAAAGTCCATCATAGTTTTATGATGGACTTTCGACTTATTGTTTTACATCAATCCTGCTTCATTTAATGTACGTTTTAAAATTTTCGCCATTTGTGCACGTGTTAAAGAACCACGTGGATCAAATGAACCATCCTGTTTACCAGTCATAATGTTTAACTGCGCTAATAGTGCAACATCCTGCTTGTACATTGCTCCAATTTGCGCATTGTCCTTATAAGTTACTTCACCATTTACAGATGGCTTCTTCTCTACGTAAGCAAGTACGCGTGCCATAAATGCTGCTGCTTGTTGACGTGTAACGTAATCTTTTGGATCGAATGTTGTATTTGTACGACCAGTTGTAATACCTGCTTCATATAAAGCTGTAATCGCCTGTTCATACTCTTTCCCAACTGTATCCGTGAATGGGTTCTCACCTAACGCTTGTAAACCTAATGCACGGGCAATCATCATCGCAAATTGACCACGTGTAATCTTACTTTGTGGCATAAAGTTGCCGTTTGATCCTTTAATTACATAACGGTTTGCTAAATACGTGATTTCATCTTTATTGCTGAAATTTGCAATATCATTGAATGTCACTTGCTCAGTTGATGTTACAAATGTTCCACCTGCTTTTGTGAACACTGTTGCTTTACCGTCTACAATTAAATGCGGTACAGCTATTAACGCACCGTTCTCTTCTTGTAAAATAACGAGTTCTCCATTTTCTGCTGCATTTGATGTTGCATTAAATTCACTATTCACTGCCGCAATGAATGTAGACTTTACATTGCCATTAGCTACAGCTACTTTATTTGCTGCATTAACAAAGAACGTTAATTTCACATAGCCTGATGAGAATGGGAATGGCTTTGTTTCGCCTTTTTCATTCAAAATCTGAATTGCAAATGTAATTTTCCCATCTTGTTCCTCAACTTTTACAGATAATTTTTCACCCTCTGCAAGTGTTACGTTTTCAACAGGAATTGTTAGTACTAAACCTTTTGGGGTTGTTACGATTACTTCTTTTTCCCCCGCTAAATCTGCACCTGTTAATTGTGTTGTAAAGATTTCATCCGTCTGCTCTGATTCTTCTGTTGTTGGTGGTGTTACTGTTGATCCTTCACCTGTTGAACCTCCACCTGCACCTGCTGAACCGCCACCTGTTGAACCGCCTACATCTTCACCTAAATCAGATGTGTAGACCCAACTTACAACATCGCCTGCTTTTAATTGATACACATCTGCTGATACTTCTGGGAATGCACCGTTAACGTTGAACATCCAGCCGCTTAATTTACCACGATCAAACTCGTTAACGCCCGCAATACCTGCAACATACATCCCCATTGATGTTTGTCGTGCATTTAACGCAATATTTTTTGCCTGTGTAACACGTTTTAATAAATCAAATGCTGTTTCATCTGCTAAAATTTCAAACTGCTCACTTGGTAAAACAACTTCTGATGCAGATACAGTGATCGACATCGTTACCTTACTATTCGTTATCACTGGTGGAGCCGTTGCGCCGCCATCTGTACCTGGTTTCTCTTGATCTGGTTTCTCTGAATCTGGTTTTTCTGGCGTTGGAGCTGGAGTTACTGCATTTTCTGCTACTGTATAAAATGTTGATTTTCCATTTAACGCATCCGCTAAAGCGATATACACTTGCTCTAATGCCATTAAATTCGAGTTCGTTTGCGACGCCTTATACAGTACGCCACCATCTTTTAGAATATAGTTATCTACTAAGTGACCTACGATATTTACGTAGTCATCACCTTTTTTATAAGACCATTTTGTTGAGAATAAATCTTCCCCCACTGCTGCTAGACCTGAAATAATCGCTGCCATTGAGTTCGAGTTATCTGTGAAGCCTTTTGCTTGGTAGTTCGCATGTACAGCCGCTACCGCTTTGTCAATCGCTGCTTTTACTGCTGGGTCATCTTTAAATGGTGAAAGTGCAAATAATGTCCATCCTGTTGCATCGTTATCACCAAAATAGCCTGTTGTTTTATTTTGTAAAGCTAAAATAGCCTCGATTTGCTTTTGTTGGTCATACTCTGCATTAGCTAGCTCTAACGCGATTAAAGCGAATGCTTCACCCCAAATTGTCGAGAACAAACCGTTTTCCTTTTGCATTGCTAATAAATCTGCTACTTGATTGCGCCCTTTAATGTTTAATGGATCTAAACCTAATGCTTTTGCTGCAATAATTGTGCCCGCAATCTTGTTTGTATCATTTTGTGATGCTTCTAACGGGGTTGTAAAGAACGTACCTTCAGTTGTTGGTGCAGTTGTCCAGTCGTATGTGCCTGCATTGACATTTGCTGCCTTCATCGCTGTTAACATCCAAAATGCGCTATGTGATTCATTTACACGTGCCGTTACGGTTTCTTTATTTGCTTGTAAGTATGTTGCGCCTAATTTTAATGCATCTTCCGCTTTTTTACGGTTTTCTGCTGCTTGCTCATCTGGTGTAACCAATAATGATTCATACGTACGAATAATGCGAGGGAATGAGGCAAGTTCTTTATTGCCTTTATCCGTCAAAATAGTACCTGGTAAATCTTTTGTAAAGCGAAGTTCATAATTTCCTTCTACTACTTCCACTGCAGGAATCGTTACTTCACCTTGTGCATTTGTAACATATTCTTTTCCGTTATATTCAACGGTAACGTCTGCTAAATCCGTTGTATGTGGTCCTGAAATATGCTCATACAAGTAAGATACTGTATTATATTTACCTGTCACTTTAATTTTTACGTCTGTTCCTGCCACTACCGTTGATGGCATATCAATGATTGGATTAAACGTAATTTTATCGACAGCTTCAGCACCTGAATACATGATTAAGTTGTACTCTGGGAATTCATAATTTTCTATAACTGAAGATGCATTAATATAATCCCAAACAATTGTATCGCCATTTTTAATTTCAACGTCTTTTCCATAAACATCTGGATATTCCCCATTTACTTTGTACATCCAGCCACTGCCTACACCTAGGCCTTTTTCACCGTCTACACCAATATTTTTAAAGTAGCCCGTTGAGGCGCTGTAGTCATACGTAATTTTATGGGCATCTAAAATTTGCTGTGTTACTTGTGCAGCATTAATTTTACCGTTACCTTTAATTTCAAAGTCTTTTACATTTAGTACTGTACCTGCAATGCCTTCAACACGGAAATTCACTTTTAAGTCATTTACAGGTTGAATTGAATCGACAACTTTTACTGAAATTTTTTGCTCTTGTGCACTTAATAATGCAGGAGCTAGTAGCTGTAATTCATATGTACCAGGTGCCGCTTCAATTGCTAATGTTAATTGTTGATCGTCCTGCTTAGTAATGTTTGTAATTGTTAAACCATCTGGCGTTATCCAATTCTCTAAAGTTGCTGCCTGTTCAGTAAATAAATCCCCTTTTACAGACACTTCAACAAGTTTCTCGCCCTCTTGTTCAGACGCCTGTGCCTCTAACATTGGCGATAAACTATAATAAACAGATACTATATCATCTGCTTGAAGTTCATAGCTTCCTAAACCAAGTTCAGGTGATTCACCGTTAATCGAATAACCCCAACCATCCCAATGACCTAATGAACCCGATACTAAACTATTAATTGATTTTACATACGGGCCATAATCGCTAGTCACGACTTCAAATGGGATATTTGCAGCTGTTAATGTTTGCTGTAACGCCTCAAGTGCACTTGCTCCCTTTGTTATGGATATATTGGAGTTGGCAATAATATTTTCTTTTAACCCTTTTACTTCTAGTTGCATACTAATTTGTTCCACTTGTTGCTCTAAATTTTCTACCTGCTCAGCATCTACCGTTGCTGGCGCTATAAGTGATACCATTAGAACAAGTGTTAATGCTATATGCAACCACTTTTTCCAAAAATCCATGCAATAAACCTCCTGAAAGTTTTTCATGAATAATGTTTTGCCATTAACCCAATACAAAAAAAAAAGCCATTCCTCAAATTGAGAAATGGCGGAAAACAGAAAAAAGCATATAAAAATACCCGTTCATCTATTTGCCGTACATTCTCCTTATTCCGAAGAGAGTTAATACGATAAAAATAAGTCAGGTCTCCTGGCTCGTGTATCATGTGCAAGCCTTCCCATTGACTAGAGGCATTTTTCCTCGTTTAACAGTGGCATATTTTACACAGTCTTCTACACTTACAGTTGCGGATACAGCTTCGGTTTCACACCGAATTCCCTATTATGCTCAATTAAGAGCAACCTATTTCTGCAAAACATATTCAATTGGAATTTATTTTAACACAAAAATATGATTAGCATAGTATTTTTTTCAGAAAATTATAAAACGGGAATTTTTGAATTACTTAACCGTTTCATTTTACTTGACGGTTACATATGTCCATTTTATTTAGAATTAGCAAATTTATATCTTAATAAAGGTAACTTGAATAAAGAAAAGGAGCTAATTTTTAAGGCTTTAAAAAAACGCCCCCTCACAGGCATTGGAAAAAGGGTATTAAACAAGAGTTCAACTCCCATTCAATACCCCTAATCAAGCAATTCATTTAAATGTTTTCTCTTTGAAATGAAAGCAATTTATTACGCAGCGCTTCATCACTCGCATAAATATAGAGCCCTTTAATACCACGCTTCATTAAAATATTGATAGAATTTAGAACAATCTTTTCCTTCGCTTCAGTTACATTGGCAATACCTTCTGTACCTGTGTAAGCATCCTTATCCGTCAAGATTGCTAAAGTTAAGATTTGGATAAAAAAGTAAAAATAGTATGAAAATTTTATCAATATTATCAAACAGTTAATAGTCTTCTTGTATAATTTACCATATAATTATAGGTGTAACACATTATTATTGAATGGAGGAATTTACATGATTGGATTAGAAAAATCGATTATTTATGAATTAGGTACCTACGAAGCCGAAGTTTATGACGTTGAAGTTTTTAATTACGAGGACGTAACCATCTCCATCACTTTAAAAAAGTATATGGAACAACAGTATTCTGCAGATTATGTTATTGAAGTAGAAGATGAAATTATAAATGGTATGACAGGTATCTTCCCCACTAAAGAAGAAGCTTTGTCTACTGCGGAGAGGTTTATCGTGAAGGCATTGGATAAATAAATGGGGAAGTGAAATTAAAAATACTTTTACCACTCCCATAAAAATAGTAAGGGCATTTTTGGTAATAAAACTTTAGCAACATAATATATGCTTTTTTCAGATTATTCATTAACAAAAGGCATGACATGATAAGAATTCAGCGCTAGCTGAGTTCCTTTCCGTTTATTCGCGTTAGCGAAAGACGGCAATCATGTGATGCCTTTTTCTATACGAAGTGTATACCCTTTAAAAACTCTTAAAAAAGTAGAATCTTCTACTTCTTGTTAAAGGATTTGTTAAATACAGTTTTTTTATTTAACAACAAATCACCATATATAGTAAACAACTTATTGGAAGACGGTGACTTAGTGGACTTAATATTAATAGTTATAATTATTTTGGGTATTATATTCGGAGGAAATAGACTTAGAAATAAGAGATTAATTCCTGATATTGAATTATTAGAAGCATCAGAGCGTTTTAAAGATGACCTTGAACATTTAAAGCAACAATATATAGCTAATACAGATTTACTAAATCTTAAAAGAACTTATCTAGAAACAGCTCAAAAGATAAATCTTTTAAGTAAACGACTTTTAAAGAGCCAGGAATCGTTTCTGTATTTTAATCAGACTTATCCTAATTTAGATCACTTGGTACCAACGTATAATGAGGCCTTTATTGATAAAGAACTAATAGAAGCCAAACCTCTCTTAAGCAATATAGATGGCAAGTCACTAGATCCTCAACAAAGTCGAGCCGTTGTAACAAACGAGGATAATACATTAGTTGTCGCTGGAGCTGGTAGTGGGAAGACGTTAACAATTTCAGGAAAAGTAAAGTATTTAGTAGAGCGATTGCATGTAGATCCTAAAGAGATTTTACTCATTTCATTTACAGCCAGCTCAGCTAAAGAGATGACCGAACGTATAAAAGAGAAATTAGATCTTCCCATTGATGCAATGACCTTTCATAAACTTGGTCTTGAGACTATTACAAATGAAGAAAAACAACGTCCCGATATTTCGGATTCGCTATCTGATTATGTAACTACCTACTTTAATCAGCAAGTACTACATAACCCTTCCGTAATGAAGGAAATCATTCGTTTCTATGCTACATATTTAGCAGTTCCTAAAGATATCGAAAATTTTACGACACTTGGAGAATATAAAGAAGACCAATCTTCTCATGATTTAGAGACGCTTCGTTCAAAAGTTATAAATACAGGTGAAGAATTAAAAGTTAATCGTAGAACACTTAAATTTGAGCAAGTAAAAAGCTTAGAAGAGGTAATGATTGCGAACTATCTCTATTTACACGGCGTGAACTATGAATATGAAGCTGTTTACCCATTTGAAACGGATCAATTTAGAAAACGTTACCGACCAGACTTTTACTTCCCAGATTACAATGTCTATCTAGAACACTTTGGTGTGAACAAAAACAATCGTGCCCCTTGGCTAACCCCTATTGAGGAACAGAAATATATCGAAGGCATGCACTGGAAACGGAGTCTTCACTTAAAGAATCAGACAAAATTGATTGAAACATACTCACATTATGTGTCCAGTGGTGTGTTATTTGAAAAGCTAGAAGACATGTTGCGTAAGCTAAACATCCCTTTAATAGAGGCTGATTATACAAGTATTTATAGGAAGTTACTGATTGAACAAAAGCAAAATCAGCAGTTCAAGGAGTTTAAAAATTTAGTTAGCACGTTTATTACTCTATTTAAGTCTAACGGTTACGATGTACAGTATTATCAACAATTAGAAGCAGCTGCTAAACAAGAAAAAATTGGGTTCTTACGAGAACGTACACTGCTCTTTTTAAAAATTGTACGCCCCATTTATGAAGGCTACCAAGAAGAGTTACGAAAAAATTTAGCTATTGATTTCAATGATATGATCAATAAAGCAACGGATATTGTCAAAACAAAACAACCAACATCCATTTCATATAAATATATAATAATCGACGAGTTTCAGGATATTTCAATGGGACGTTATCGTTTAGTGAAAGCTTTAAAAGATCTTACTAACGCTAAAATATTAGCCGTTGGAGATGACTGGCAAGCAATTTATCGCTTTGCAGGAAGTGACCTGAATTTATTTACGAAATTTGAACAGTTTTTTGGCTTTTCAAAACAACTACGAATTGAAAAGACGTATCGAAACTCACAGCAACTAATTAATATTGCGTCTCGTTTTGTTGTAAAAAATCCAATCCAAATTAAAAAGCAGCTGAAATCCGATAAACGTTTACTTAATCCATTAAAGATCTATGGATATGTAGACAGTGTTGTAAAAGCATTTGCAGCTGCAGTCGATGATATCGTGGCCTCTATGGGAGAACAGGCTGAAATTAAGGTCGTTGGCCGAAATAATATTGACTTAACATTTATGTTACAAAGAGATAATGAAGGTCGATTTTCAATTAACAATGAAAAAGGTGACCTCTTTATTAGAGATAAACGGCATCCACAAGCAAAAATCACTTATATTACGGTTCACCGTTCGAAAGGGCTTGAAGCTGATAATGTAATTGTAATTAATTTGCGTAACCATTTAATCGGATTTCCTAATAAAATTTCGGATGATCCTTTATTATCACTGGTTTTAACAGAGGCTGATTTATTTAGGTATGCAGAGGAACGTCGTCTATTTTATGTGGCAATTACACGTACGAAAAATAGAACATACTTAATTGCTCCTGAAAAAGATACATCTGTTTTTGTAGAAGAACTCATTAAAGAACAGTCCATCCCTTTTGAAATAGTGACAAATGAGCAAACTATACGTACTAATCCAAAGTGTGATGTCTGTCAAACAGGTGTATTAATGATTCGACAGAGTAATGATGGACGAAGCTTTTTAGGATGTTCGAATTATCCTGGGTGCAATAAAACGTATAAAGAAATTAATATTTTACAAAACCCTATCCGATGTACAAAATGTGGTGGTTATATGCTGAAGAGAAAAGGACCAACTGGCGAATTTTATGGCTGTAGTAATTACCCTACTTGCCATAATTCAATGAACATTAAATTTAATGTGAGGAGTTAAGTTTATTAAGGGCAAAATGCAGGAACTAATAGGACCCTAGCTTCATCGGAAGTTCGATTTGGGTTATTCGAATAATGAGCGAGCAAACAAGTTTCTAGTTTAAAAACCGAGACAATCATTAAATTTATGACTTACTTTAAACTTAGAAACTGGATTAAGAAGTCTATATAGTGTTTAAGTTTTTAATTACGAGGATTTAAATACTCCATCACAAGATTTTAATCAACAAATTCTGCAGATCATATTATTGAAATTGAAGATCGAATAATCAATAATCAATGGTGCAACCGGTATCTTCTCTTCTAAAGAACAAGCCTTAATTACTACAGAGAAATTTATACTGGAGGTAATATATCAATAGACTCTATAGAAATTATAGTAATCACTTTGTTTTCCTTTAATCTTTTGATTTCCCTAATAAATTCCACCGGAAGAATTGACAAAAAAGCAAAAAGGCCGAACTCCTTATATATCAAGGAATTCGACTTATTTTGAATTATTTATTTATACTAAGTATGGAAGTATGGAGACGGTGGGTATTCAATCTATAAAACAGACAAACCTTATTATATCAATGTTTGAAGGGCTTTTTTAAGGGTCAAATATAGCTCTTACAAAGGAATTAATAAGGTTTGATGAAATATGCTTACGGAGACTTCAATTTACATTATATCAAGTCACTCTAAATAACTTTTCAAATTTTTTCCCATACGTTTTTCTAAACTATCCAGTGTTTTATTTATAGTATCCTTATCTATGGTATATAAACCTGTTTCTTGTCTAAAACCTCTATTTGGATCACCTTTAAATGATAGCCAATTAAAACTAGTAATTACAACATATTTTCCATCTACTAGTAAGACTTTTTCATGTGTATTACCTAGGTTAACCAATTCTAGATTTTTTCCTACTTTAGATTTTTTTATAGTATTTAAACGCTTTAAAGCAGGTTCATTAGTTTCATCATACGGTGCAATACCGTAACCTATAATCACTTTAACACCTCTTGAAAGTGCCTTTTTTATTTTCTCCTCCAGAGATCTATCAATTGCGCCTACTCTCATCCATGGTGAAATTAATAAAACTAATTTATTCGCAGTATCAAAGGCCTCTTCTAAAATCGGTCTATGTTGATATGTTTCAATAAACCTATTAACATTTTGACTTTGTGCTTTTAATTCATTTATTTGTTCATTTAAGTCTCTAATAATTTGTGTATTTGAAATTTTACTCTCTAAGTCTTGATCCAGACTTTCCTGATTTGAATATTCTTCATTAACACTAAGTAATTGTGTAAGTTTTTCAGTTCGTTGCTTATTTAGCTCTATTTTTCGAGTATTAAATTTAGCCTCTTTTATAACACCTGTTGGAATTTTTGTAAACAATAAATCAGCATTCTCTACTGTATCCATTTCACTTATTTTATCAAATGGAATTTGTCTAATTCCTTCATTCTCCATTCGAAGAATTATATTTTCATATTCCGTTTCTCTCTCAACACCATTAAAAATCTTAATTTCTAAATCTGCCAATTCATCGAGAATACTTTTAAATATCAGCATATATTTTTTTCTATATGAAATATAGCATTTTTCTATTTTATTAACAGAAATAAGGTCCCCTTTAAAACTCTCACTAACGTTTTGTTTCTGCATTTTTTTCAACAAATTATTTATTGAATTAAAATCTAAATTTTCCAAATTAGGCTTCCGTATATTAGGTCTAATAACATCTAATTTGTAGGATTTTACTTCTTTCGAATCGTAAAGCATTCTCGTGTATGACTCTACTTCCCCAGTCAATGCATCGACAATAAAATTGAGTAGCATAACTTCTGGTACAATTAACTTTGCTTCACGAAGCGTTTCTTTCCCTTTGTCTGTAAGTTGAAAACCGTTATCTACTGAACTTTTTACTATATTTTGTGAAATCATTAACGCTAATGAATTATTGATAATTTGTTCAGTAAGCCCCAATGATTGTGACATTAAAAGCTTGTCAGTTATTCCACTGTTAATGAATTTCATAATAAACTCTTCAACAATTCCTATTTCTTTTTTCTTTAAGACAGTCAATTCTACTGTAATATTATAGACTGGCGTTGCTATCTCCGTTTGCTTGATTAAACTATAATTGGGTATTGAATCTGAATATTTTTCACTTAACTTTTCGAGCATCATTACACCTCCACAAACTGATATGAGCCTATATTATTTTGCATGAATTCATATACACTATTAAACGGATTTATGGCATCATTATCCATCAGTTTTTCTTGAGTAACTGTTCCATGATCCCCTACAATAACTAATAACTCTTTTGCTCTTGAAAGAGCAACATTTAAACGTCTAGCGTCTTTTAAAAACCCTATATTTCCTCGCGGGTTACTTCTAACAATAGAATAGAAAATTATATCTGTTTCTCTACCTTGGAAAGCATCTACCGTATTAATTTCTACTGTCACATTTGTAAATCTGTTCTTATATTCCGTTTCAAATTTTTTATTTAGTAATATCTTTTGTGCTTGATAGCCTGTGATTATACCAATTTCTTTTTTTATCCCCTTAGAACGATATTCGTTATCCATTTTTACAATATAATCAAATATAATTTGAATTTCTGTTGGATTAGAAAAAACCTTATGATCCTTCTTTTTTATTTCTTGTTGAAATTTATTTGGGTTATTTATCGTAGTTAACCAAACAACACTTCCTTTAGAAAATTCCGAGAAATTATGATTTCTATCCTCATCTTTAGCTTTAGATAATAATTTACCATTGTAGAATACATGGCTTATTAAATCCCCAATATCTTTGTGCATTCTAAATTGCTCTTCTAAATGTCCAACACAATTTTCGTTAATATTTTCCATAAGCTCTTCGAATAAACTTTTTTCTAAATCTGATAAACTTATTTCTTCTTCATTTTTAATTAATCTTTCATAATTTTCATCTACAATTGGTGGCAATTGCTTATGGTCCCCTACTAGGATTACTTTTTTAGCTAAAACCATAGGAACTAATAATTCAGGAGGTGTAGCTCTTCCAGCTTCATCAATTATAACGTAGTCAAAGGCCATACTTTGAAATGCTTGTTGGCTAGCTATACCTAAACAAGTTGCACCGACTATATTTGTTCTTTGAATTAATATTTCTAAAAACTTAGCATTTGCTCCAAGGCGCTTTATCCATTCTTTTTGAATGGAATCTAAAATTGTAAACTTTTCATATTCCTTTTTATTTGAACTTATCTTCTGTTCAATTTTAGTTTTGTATTCCATAAAATCTTCAGTACCATTTATGTTAAGTTCTGAATATAGTTCCTCAATAGTAATACTGTTATTTAGCCATTCATCTTGAAGTTTACCTAATTCATCTTCAATATCTAATTTTTGATTTGATATTGACTTTAATTCATCTAATTCTCTTAAAAACCGGCTACCTAAATTTACATATTTAGATTTAAAATCCAATAAAATTTGACTTAATTCAGTATCTAATTGTGATTTAAGTTCTAATTCTAATTTAGCATGCACATTATTTAAATCTTCAATTAATGTATTTAACTCCGAATACTTTTGCTTAATAACAAATAATTCAGATTCTTTTTTGTAAATTACATTATTTATATCAGTGTTTTTATTTTTTAAATTACCAATAGAAGTTATTTTTTCATATGCTTCTAATATTGATTCACTTAAATTCACCTTAGATTTTAGCTGTTCTATAAATTGGTTAGAGTTAAATTTTATTAAAAGAATTAACTTATCTAATTGTTCCTCAACCATAAATTGTTCTGTACCTTGTGATAGTCTATCCTTCCTACCTATACGTAACATTTTAATTTCAGGTAAAATAGATTGAATTTTATTTAAAGCATGATCAACTGCTACATTAGACTGTGAAGAAATTAATATTTTGCTTTCTGGGCTAGTTTTCATAATTTGATATACCAATTCACCAATAAAAGTTGTTTTACCGGTTCCAGGGGGCCCTTGTAATACAAATATATCTTCCGCTTTCAAAGCTTTTTTCACAGCGTTTTTTTGAGATTCTTCTAGACTAGATAAAAATTTAATATCTGGCTCAATAACTACGGCTTCTGCCTTCTGAGGATTAAAAATTACATCTGATATTTTAGGATTAATATTTTCTTTGAATTGCATGATTTTTAGGGCCTTAGATTGTCTACTTAAAGCAGATTCAACCATACTTTTGTCAATGGAAATATCTCCCAGTGTAGAAAATAATTCGGGTACAACATCTTTAGTTGGTTGTATTATTAGCTGCTTTTCTTTTATCTCTATACAATATCCAATTTTAATTTCTTTCTCTTTATTACTTGCAGCTGTCATTGCAAGCATCTGATCCTCTTTGAACTTTATTTCATCTACATCATTTCTTAAATTTATAATAAATTGCCCAGTAATTTCATCATATTCGAACCCATTATAAGGGACGGAATATTTAGAATCTTGCAAATCCCTCTTTGTTAAATCTAAAACTTTAACCCACTTACTAAATGTATTTTTGTATTTTTTCTCACTAGTCGTAGAAATAATCTTTTCTCTATATAGCTCTTCAAAATCATCTAATAAGTTATAAATATTATTAAAGGTAGTTTTCAGTTGCAATTCTTGATTAAAATTTGAAACTTTGAATTTACCTACTAACTGCACTGACTGCTCTTTTCTATTTTCATGATTAATACTATTAGGAATAGCTACTCCTTTTACCGTGAATATATAATCGGTTTTCATATCAACTACACAATAATATTGATATTGTCTTCCAAAAACTAAATATTCTTTTTGCTCATTTTTAGAAATATTAAGTGTCATAGAAATATAGGCTTCATCTAAATCTTTTTCAATTACCTTTGCTGCCTCATATCTAGAGTGAGAAGTAATAATTCCTTGATTAAGAAATTTAGTTATTACTCCATTTGTTAACCCAATACCATAGAAGCCTATATTTTCATCAGTTGCTACTTTAAACTTTTCAAGAAAAATAGTTTTCAAATCCTGCATTTTCTGAAGCCTAGTTTCAACTTCATTTTCTACCCCTTTAATTAACACTTCTACTAGGGCCTCATCTAGATCCGATTTTCTAAGAGTTTCCTTAATATTACCTTCTATTTCTTGTCCTAATAAAATCTCGGCAATTACTAATGCGGCTGAATATATATCACTTCTTGAATCCATATCACCTTGCCTCAAGTGTTCAGGTGATGCATACTTTTTAGTTCCATACATTTTAACAGTAGACCCTTTATAAATAGAATCCTCAATTTTACTAATTCCAAAATCAATTAACTTAATCTCTAACCCTGAGTTAATCAAAATATTTTGTGGTTTTATATCCCTGTGTATAATCCCTTTACTATGTGCGTATATTAAAGCATCTAAAATATCCAGGACTATTTTAAGTTTTTGATTATAATCTAGAAAATTATCTATAGTAACTTTATCTAGAGTTTGGCTTTCAAAATATTCAATAACGATATAATTAAGCTTATTTTCATAATCGATACCCTTATCTAGTATTTCAATAATATTTTTATGTTCAAGTCTCTCTAAATTTTCTACTTCTCTATGAAAAAGAATTTTTTCTAAATCAACATCATCTTTATGGGGATATGTTTTTAAAACAACTTCCTGCTTTTCCTTAGAACCATAGTCTATACAAAGAAAAACCTTTGACATATTCCCTCCAGACAATGAAGTAAGAACTTTATATCGATCATTAGCAATCCAGTTCATACTTATTTCCCCCTTAAACTAAATAATTTACTTAACCTCAACCTCTACACCCCACGTATCAGCATCAAATCCTGCATCAATAAATAATTTCTTACATGTGGTGTAGATACTTTTCGCACTGAAGTTTGCTTCTATAAAATGGCCATTAGGTAGCTGCTTTGCGCTGCGCATTTCTGTATTCTTTTCTACTGAAATTAGCAACGTTCTTGTTTGCAACAATTCCTGATAGTAATCTGGCTTGTGATTATAAATGAACATAACCGTATGTTCTAGCACCTCTCGCCAAACCTTAACCTTAATCGTTTCATCACCAATAAATAATAAACGTGGCGAGCTACCTGTTACATCATTGTCTTTAACGCTAGCTAATCCAAAATAAGGCCATGCTAAAATGAATTTTTCATATAATTTTTCTCCTCGGTCATTTATTGCTTGTTCGTCCCAATTGTTGTATTTAACAAGGTCTTTATTTAACTCAAAATTACTCTTAATATAATATTTTTTCTTCGTTTCAAAGGATTCGTTTGATAGCTCTGAATTATAACCAGTTAACGTTAAATTTCCAATAGCATGTAAATACTTCTCATGTACCTCTTCAAAATTACTACCTAATTCATTTTTCCAAGACTCAGTTAAAGTCTGTGGCATAATATGTTCAAGAGTCGCCTGTGTTAAATTCACCTTTTCTTTATGACCGTAAGTTTCTTCAAGTACACTTAAAATAAACTTACATTTTTCTCTCTTGTCTCCACCTCCATATAAAGGTGAATTCTTTAATTCATGAAGAACTTCAGTATCTTTTGGATAACCTCTTACTTGTAAAAATGCCTTTAACTCTTGTATAGAATCAGATTCACTATAAGGTTTAAGCTGATTATATAAAGACCCAAACATTTTATTTAATGGCTTCGATTCGATATTACAAACATACCGTCTAACAATGAAATTATCGATTATTGATAAAATTTCAATGAATTGTTCCAAACTATATTTCTTTGCATCAAAATCACGATAAATATAAAGTAAAAAAGGAAATGCAGTACGTGCTTCAAACTGTTGAATTCGCTTTAAATAGTATTGAATTTTTCCGTTAGATTCTTTTACTGGATGTAGTAATTTATCATAATATGTTGCAAATACAGCCAACTCCTTCAAATAATCAATGACATTGGTTTTATCTGCTTGCTCTTTTAATTTCACATAAACATCTTTCTTTTTGACATTTAAGTTTACGCCCATTAAAAAATGTCTGATGAACTCCGTTAAAGAATCTCCTAAATTCGTTTGCATTGGCAGCCAATAACCTTTATACATTTCTTCCTGCTCGGATGGTTCAATGCGCATAAATAAATAGTTTCTGATTAAGTCTGCTTCGGTTAAAGGTTGTCCTTTTGCATTTAAGCTTTCAAATACTAAATAAGGGTTATCATCTGGAGACAGTACAATACTAACTAATGAAAGATTATGTAAAACACCATTTTTCAACTGCTCCACATCAATCATTAAATCTCTCAGTTTATGTTTAAAATAGTCATAGCATTTTACAAGACCACTATGTTGATCTACTTCTGTAATTTCACTTTTTATAATTTTTTTGAAAGTATCTTTATCAACTTGTGTTGGTAACAACTTAAAATACTCTTCACCTTTTTTAAAACGATTTACAAGCATCGTTTCGTTAATTTCAGCTGCTAGTTCAGGCAATCCATCTTCTTCCGCCTTATCACGAATAACACTTAATAGAACAAGTAATGTCGTTAATCTTTGTTGTCCATCAATAACTACAAATTGTTGCACACCAGTAGGGTTTGCATTTACCGGTATAGATACGATTGATCCGATAAAATGATTTTCATATTGCTGTGCTTCATCTACTAACTCCATTAAATCTTCCCATAATGTTAGCCATTGTTTTTGATCCCAACTATATGTACGTTGAAACATTGGTATGATATATTGCTTCGAACCTTCGATTATTTCTTGAAGGTTTGTTTCATTCGCTTTCACTTAAATCACTCCAATTTTATAAACAGTTTTGAATAACTCTACTTAAATACTATCTTTTTCACTGATTATGTTTTACCATATTTTAACTTAATATATAATAAAAGCATAATATATCTACTAATTCCTATTCGCGGAATTCTGAATGTAAAATGTAACAAATAAAATTATTTCTATATCTTGTAGAGGTGAAAACATGTTTGTAGCAATCAATCCAAATGATGAAAAACAATTTGCATTTCACGAGGATAAAGAGCTCCTATATTCTTTGGCAAAAGCAAAGGAACTATACTGTCCACACTGTCAGAAGAACGTTTTCTTTCGCGGTGGTCCCAAACGCATTCACCACTTTTATCATGATCGCCATGTGGAATGTAGTTTTGTTGGGGAACCTGAAACGCAAGAACATCTTGGTGGTAAATTAGCGATTTATAATTGGTTGAAAGATAAATATCCAAATGCTTATATTGCATTAGAAGAAAGTATTGCTAAGACCAATCAAATCGCGGATGTGTATGCGGATTTTGGGAATGGTCATAAATTTGCTTTTGAAATTCAATGTGCGGAACAGACTGCTGAGAAATGGTTGGAACGACGAAAGCTTTATGCAATCGCCGGAATCAAAGATATTTGGCTTTTCGGAGAAAACTATTATAAAGAAATAAATGCAGAAGATATCAAGGATGATGAAGTTATTTTACGCTTAAAATACCATCAGCAATTTGTTATTGAAAAAGAACGTAGCGTGTACTTTATTGATGTAAAAGACAATATCGTAAAACATATTGGACAATTTTTTGGTATTTCTTATCGCACAGAAACTAGAGCTGTAGTAAAGTTACAAGAAATCTCCCTTAATGGAATGAAAATTTTTAAAATACCATCTCCTTGTAAATACGTTTTAGGAAATAAGCTTTCATTTGAAAGGCTTCAAGAATATTTTATAAATAGAAGTAAGAAGGCTACAGAAATATGGAGGGAACGTAAAAAGGAAAATGCCCTAAGATTACAAAGGATCCAACAAAGACAAGAGCAACAAAAGAAATTCAAATTATATAAAAAGTATTTGAGTGACTTCAGTATTGAAAAAGTGTTGCAACGTATGTCACATAGAGAACAAGTTCTATTTAAAAGATTATTAAAAGAATACGGTTTAACAGATACAAATTTTCCAGGCATATTTAATATTCAAATGGAAAATTATAAATCTATTCATACACCTTATCCTTTATGGCAATTATTCGTTTTTCATAAAGCTATAAAGCATAATTATAGTAAGAACCAATTAATCTTTTCAAAATATTTATTTCAAAATATAAAAGACCAAATTAGATACGATCCTCGCGATAGTAAAGAAGTTGCTACACTCATTCACAGCTATCTAGTTCTCTTAGAAAAGTGCGGATTCTTAGATAAAAAAACATTATATCGTAAGTATACTCATCCATTTACAATCGAAAACAATGTGTTTCCAATCGTAGATGATAAAATACTTAACTCTTGTGTGGCGTTATATTTTTCCGAATTTAATTTACGGGGAATTGGATGGAACGTACACTACACTCCCCCTGTATTTATTGACACTGAAGAACAGCAAAAAATAAAAAAGGCAATGAAGCGTTATCATAATCTCGTTATTAATAAAATGGAATCACCTCTTCATATTGAAAAAGGGTTAATCGAGAGGTTTCAGGAATATGTATCAAATCAATCTATTCAATTAGAAGCACATGAAAAGGAATTTTTAGCCGAACTAAGGCATCGAGTGCAAGAAGATGAATTTATCTCTCAAGCAATATATGATACTTTTCTTGCATTAGTGGAAGGAAAATTCTAAGTTTATATTTGACAACTACGAACAAATGTTTAAATCAATGCTTACCTGGAAAATATTTTTAGCTGTTATTCGCTCGTTAATTTCCCTTAAAACTGACATTACTCGAAGCCTTATCTGCTGTATTAATAGGCAAAAAAAAAGAACCACCCATCATAACTTTGTGGAAGAAGTTATGATGGGTGATTCTTATCCATCTTATATTTCGCAGAGGTCACTCCACTAGCGGAGTATACCGACAACCCATAAAGTCGGAGTGCTACCAACACTCTACTCTTTGTTGACTTATCTATTTTCATTATAAAAAAGATAATGAAATTTCCAAATTTTTTGAGTCAGTTTGCTTTTGTTCAAAATAAAAATTGTCAAACAACATTATCATTGTTGACGATATGGATGAGAAATTACCTGAGACTATTATTTTTCGTAATTCACTAATAATTCTCTTTTAAGATCGAGTAACTTTTGCAATTCATGCCTCTCTATAACGAGGCTCTTTTCATACTCTTTCATATCGGACTGTAGTGTGTTTATTTGGTCTTTTAACATTCTAAGTTGATTCGACGATTCAATATCAAAATAAATATATTCTGACTCACTTGATCGCTGAAACCACTTTTTATTCGCTTTTTTTAGAGCTTCATTTACTTTTCCAACAATACTACTTTCTAACATACTTAGATTAAGTTTATGACCTAAAGCAAGGAGTGATATATATAATTCTTTTATATTCTCTTGTAATTCGTTAATTAAAATTTGCTTATCCAATATTTTTATTTCTAAATCACATATATCTTTCTTTATCATATTTGGTTCCTCTGGCTTCGTTTCCGTTTCTTCTATAACGATTTCCGGTTGCCTTTCTTTTAGTATATTTGCTATGTCTCCAATATTTCGACCCTTGATCTTTAAAATCATCAGTACTAAATACATACGGTAAATATTCAAATATTTATACCGATAACAACGGTTAGCTCTATAGCTATCGATATAACCAATCTCACGCATTTTAGTAATTCGATAGCGCAAGTTATTTTCTTTTATTTCTAACAGTTCAGCCACCTCTAACGTTGAATATTCCCGCTCGATGCTTATACTATTTAGAAAGGGGGGAAACAATACGTCTTCTTCAAACCCATGCATTTTTAGATATATGTACAACAAATCATTGCTAAATTGCTGCTTTAATTTTACTATAATTAAATTATTCACCTTTTACTTATCCTCCTACCTTTCAATTTTCATCTTCTAGAATGCAAATATTAATTTTTCCTCATTATGAAAATACTAAATAAGAGCGTTAAACAATCAGCTACTATTTACTGCTTAATGCCATAAATTAAGTAAATCCTTGTTATAGTAATATAATTTATAAAGCTAATTATAAAGCTAAGTAAATTTAAGTCTACATTTATGCCATGAAATGCAGGTTTTGCTCCTTGAAATGCAGGTTTTGTTCCTTGTTTTATAAAGTTAATTCTTCTAAAGCCAAAGATTTTTATAAATGTACTATTTACAAGATTACAAGTTATATACAATGTAAATGGGCCCACTCCTTTTATTGATTTTTCAAGATAGATAGTTAAGCAACAAATATACTTAAAATTAGATGTTTCCCCGACCCAAAGTTAAAACAATTGCCTATAAACTGATTGCATCATTTAATAACTATCAAGTGAACAGAAAAATGGACCTTATGTTTTATTTCAACCATATGTAAAATGAAAAAAATCGCTACTTAAAAAAGTGGCGATTTTTCTTTTATAGCGACACTAAGAATATGCATTTTGTGAGGCTATAATATGTAGAGCAAAATTAAATAATTCTGTTTCAAGCACACTATCTATGCTATTTAACTAGTAAATGATTGTGTGCTTATTAAAACTTTACACTAAAAACGGAGGAAATCATCATGAGTTCTAAGGAATTTAAAGTACACTTCATTTATAATAACAAAAATCATCGCGTAGAATTAGGTTACCCTGAAATTCAAGCATTACTTTTTCTAAACGAACATACCTTTTTGTCACAACCACAACTTTATGAGTTTTTTTCCTTTGTCCATTTAGTCCATCCAGCCACGTTCCGAAAAAAAACGAGCAAGTGGTTGGAAGCTGGGTTAATTAAGAAGAAATCGTTACAGCTACAAAATGGGCATTCGGTCGTAATTATTTCTTTAGCAGGTGCTGGGTTATCGGTATTAAAAAAGTTAAAGTATATTAAAGAAAAGGCTCGAATAAAATCAACGAATATTAGAAATATCGATCATTCATTGGCTATTCGGCAGGTAGTTCTTGATGTCATCGCAAATCACCGTGAACAAAACAACGCTCAAATTTACTATGCTAAGGATCTTTATTTTATAGGCATCCAACCAGATGTGTTTTTTTTTACATCAACAGAACCAGCTACTATTTATAAATCGATGCAATTAGGAAAAGATAATATCAATCACTTTAAACCATATAGACCTGTTCAAAAATTTGAAAAAGCTTTATTAACTTTATTAACATCAATTAATCCATATCGAGAAAAAGACGAGCATACGGAAGTCATTGCAGACTGGCTATTTGAACTTCAAGGACAGTTTTTACATGTAGAAATCGATTGTGGAAATGAACAAATTCGAAAATCAAAGAGCATACATGATACCTCATTTGAGGGAAAACTTTCACGTTTGCAACCTCAACTTCATAAGAAAGAGATTGATCCATCAAATTATCATGTATTATTTATAATTGTAGATAACCGTGAAGATACTGTTTTAACACAAAATCATCCTAAGCGTCTAACACGAATTTCAAATGTAAAACAAGAAATCCCGCTTTTTCCTGAATTCAAACAGTGGGAATTTGAAATAGATGTGATTCAGTTCAGCCGTGCTAGAAGCTTTATAGAGAATTTTTTCAGAAAGTTGGCAGAACCAATTACGGAAGAAAGTGACCTAATTGATGAACTAATAGAAGTTTTTTCTCAGAAAAAAGAATTACAATTTTCCGATTGGGAATTCTTTTTTACAGAAAAAAATAATGACACCCTAAAGGACTACACATTTCATCCAGATGGATATATTCCTGAAAAAGTGTTTTACTACAAACACACTATTCACAAAAATAAGCAATTTATTATTCCTTTTTTTATGAGTGAAGGGGATGTTAAAACATCAGAACACTTAGCACATTTAGCAGCTCGTGTAGGCAAGGGATATTATGGAGGTCAAATTACCAAAATTTTAGTAATTTATCCTACTGAGAATCAATTAAAATATGATGTACTACGTAAAACCCAAAAAAACTCTAAAGATACTATTGCTATGGATACATCTAAAATGTTATTCATTTCCATGACAAACTTTATAACCAAATTTGATACCCCTAAAATATATAACGAAAGTAAAAAGCAAATCCCATATAACAGTATTTTTGAATTATAAGCCGGCTCAATTATGAACCGGCTTTTTTTAATATGTGATGTAACTGGCTTCCTTTACACGCTGACTATCAAGGGTATTCATAAAAAATGAGTTATTTGGGATACACTCACTCCATACACGCTCTATGAGTATACCTCGATACCTCTATAAGACTTGCAGGAGTAAGAAGCAAACCAATTTAAAAACCTTTAAAATACTGCCATCTTTATAAATAAAATTATCGTTAATCATTGTTTTATGTTGAATTAAGGTGTGTAATGCTTTTTATGTTAGATAATCAAGTTTAGTAGTCATGTCTGTGTGTCGTTTTAAAAATAAAATTACTACCTATACATATACATATACATATACATTTGTCGCTTTGTACTTTCCATAGCTCAACTGATTCAAGAAGAATTATTAGTTATTAACATCAATAGGGATTCGCGATTCTTTGTCGGCATTGCATTAAAAAATCCCCCAAACAATTTATGCAAGGAGGATATTTTGCTACTTTGATTCGTAATAATCTAATCCTTTTTTGATTAATACGTTTATCAATTGACTTATTTTAATGGACTTTTTTTGACTCACCTCTTTTAAATCATCATATAACCCTTCCTCAAATAATACAGATTTTTTATGAATTGGATTCTTTACTTTTAAGCTTTCTTTATAAAGCTCGTAATCTAAATTAGTCACTGGCTCATTAGCTACTGTTTCAATAGTGTCATATATTTGAACATATTTTTGATCATAAGACTTCACATAAATTTTTTTATAAATATTACGGGCTAATGATTCCTTTTTATTTTCACCTATATATATCCATTGACCATCTTCGCCACTTACAACCGCTGCCTTAGCTAACTTGGCCTCTAATACATTCACACGCAATCCTAGCTTTTGTGCCACAACTTCCATCGAAATGTCCTCATTCAATAATGTTACTACTTCCTTAATTGTTACAAACTGCTTTTCTTCAGCTTGATTTGCACCTTGATTCTGATTTTTTTCTAACTGACTGTTTGATTTTTCCTGATTTAAATGCCCATTTTCTAGCATTGCAATCATCTCCTTTTCACCTTTTTAACATTTTAGCTTCTAACTTTATTTATTCTTAGAGCAGACTTCAAATAATTAAAAATATTTTTATGTATTTGCTATTCGATTTATGAAAAATCATCATGTAAAATGTTTCAAATTTCTTAGGAGGACGATTATATGAATTATGCTCGACTACATTTAAATATCAATTCATTACAGCTAAATTATCAACAATTCTTTTATTTTTTTACAATTTGAAAATTACTAATGTAGCATGTTACCTGGTCAATTATATAAGTATTGATGATCTTGCTCGTACTTCTTCAATGCCATCCTCATTCACTACAAAAATATACGTTATATCAATAGTGTTATTCACTTTCTCAATATGTAATTGCTAAACTAGAAGTCCAGTTTGTCCAATAAAATGTGTACAATGGATTTTCTTTTTTACTAATTAAATTTCTTTTGTAGGATGGACACCATAACCGTAATAACGATATAAATTCTTTCAAAATATGTACCGAATGCAAATAAAAAATGACTCCTGCAATAATCACAAGAGCCATTTCCATATTAAAACTTATAGAACATATTCATATTACCACTCGTCACAACAATGCGATTATTTACATCAAAAACAAGCTCTCCATCAACTTCGGCAATAATCATCACTTCGCCTTTTTTCATTGATTCTTTTTCATTAAAATAGCGCTTATCCAAAATTTTCTGGGCTTCATTTAATGATTCTGCCTCAATTGATGTAACATACACATCCTTTTCTTCTAATCGTATTACCACTACAAACTTCTTCATTTTTAATTCCGCCTTTCTGCTTTTCAAAATTATAAAAAAACACCTACTATAACGCAGTACGATTGTTCGTAAACATGCATCTTAGTAGATGATTCTTCAAAAGTAGAGACCTAAAAGGCCCATGATTTATTTAGTCCAAACAAAAAGTAAAAATAATACTTATATAATTATTGTAGCTTTAACAACGTCTCATTTTAACAGGCCGTTGGATTTTTTGAACATAATGGTTATAAGTTTGATAGTTACTATTAATAGGAACTATATAAAATTTAGGTCCAATTTTAAATTGCAAAAAAACTAAGAAACTCTGTATTCTAAAGGGATTAAATGTAGTGCCTATCATATAGTAGCTATCATAAAAAGTGCATCACTCTTAACCACTCTGACTTTTCAAAATCCCTATTTTACTTAAACATTCCCTTTATCAAAATTGTTTCTAGCAATTGTTCAGCCTTTTCTAATGTTGGTTTTTTCTACATAGTCGTTTAAATTATTATAAAAAATCAACTCCAAGAAATGTTTGTTTTCTACATCCCTTGGAGTTCCATTTACTTATTGAATAGTTGCTTTAATTCTTTTACTTCTTCCTCCGACAACGTAACACCCTTCCCCATCTTCTCACGGTTAGGCGCCCATTCACGAATATCATACTTCGGAGCGTTGCCATTCCAACTAATACGGTTCAGCTCTTTCTTCCAACCCTTTGCAGATTCAGATAATACACCGATATGTTCTACTACTTCATACTTGATGTCTGCCATATAATCACCTCTTAGTATACTTCTTGTAATTGAGTGGCCTTTGTAAAGGTAATACCCGTTTTAAGTGCAGCAAAATGCTTCGCACCACAACGAATTTTAGCTAGTTCAGTTGGACGTAAATCTTCTGCAGCAATGCTTCCTTTTGTTTCTACGATGAAGTACAAATGATCTTTACCATCCTTTTCAAGCGCTAATGCCCAATCTGGATTGTACATTCCGAGCGGTGTCTTAATTTTAAACTCAGCAGGTAGCTTAATATAAAACTTCACATTTGAATCTTGCTCACAAGCCACCGCGAATTCCCTTTCTACTGTTGAATCAACAATAATATGGTCATATGGCGAGCGGTTATTACTTACTGGTACAATGTTATCGCTATAAGTTTCAATTTCTTCTTTAATAAATAACGATTGATCATACACTTCATCGCCTACTGATTTTTCATATTTAATGCCATCCACCATTGCCATACGCTTTGCTGCATTGATAATACGAGCTGCTTCCATCATATACGTTTGCGGATTACGTTTGAAATCAGATAAAGTACCACTATCCTTCAGTATTTGTATTAGTGTTTTACGCTTTAATTTCGTTTCATTTTGTAAGAACGTTAAAATATCTGGTGCTTTTACATATTTTCGTTCAGTCGTTGCAAATACTGTGGATTCTTCCATAACCGTTGATATGCCGGCCTCAGTAGTTTCAATTTTGTGGCGTTCAAATTCTAGCTTATTTATACGAACGATTAGCTCATCATTTAATTTTTCCGCAGCTTGTTTAATGAACTTGTCCGAATCTAAATGAATCGTATAATTCGTTTTATATTTAATGCGTTCCCATAGCTCTAAAAATGGGCCAGAAAGTGCTTCTTTATTTAGCTTCACACTTTCCTTTTTGTCATTATCTTTAATCTCGATTTTCTCGACATTAAATTTTAATTCAATTGCTTCGATGATTTTTTCTTTCATGTCATGCGCAAGCTCTTTAAACGCTTCAGGAATATCAAATGTCTCTTCTTTGATTGCTTTTGCGAGTGCTACTGTCCCTTTGTTTTTATCATCAATGTACTTTTGCTCTTTTAAATAAGCAACAAGCTGCTCTGACTTTTCGTGTCCAAGTGGCGTTTTGATGCCAGTATGTTCATCTACTTCGATGACTAATGAACTGAAAATATCTTGTTTAAAGAGACCAAACTCCATACCTTCATCTTCGTATTCCGTTTGCAAACCTTTCGCAAATTCATCATAGCTTTCGTTCGCCATCACCGTTAATGTATTGACCTCAAAGCCTGGTACACGTTCGCCGTCTTGATTAACTGCAATACGAAGACCGCGCCCTATTTTTTGACGCTTTGTAATTGTATCCGCAGACTCAATTAACGTACAGATTTGAAAGACGTTTGGGTTGTCCCACCCTTCTTTTAAAGCCGAGTGTGAGAAAATAAAGCGGTACTTATGCGCGGCTTTTGTTTTACCCTTCGTCTCATCATACATAGTCAATAAATCTTCTTTATTTTTCATGATGATATTGTACGTTGTCTCATCCTCTTTTGACGAACCTGTTGTATTTTTCACTTTCTTTTTGCCATCAATCGAGAAGTAGCCATTGTGGATTTCTTCTACTGGTACCTCATAATCACGAAGCGTTTTATACTTAGAAGACTTCAAGGCATCCTTGTATTCCTCTTCAAAAATTTGACCGTAAATACCAAGTAGCTCGTTACCTTCATCATCGTACTGGCGGTAATTTGCTACATTGTCTATGAAGAACAAGCTTAATACTTTAATACCTTGATTGTTGAGCTTTAATTCTTTATTTAAATGTTCTTCAATCGTTTTACGAATCTGACCACGCTTAATTTCTAGATCTTCATTTTGCGACTGACTTAAACGAATCATCGAAGGTTCACCTGAAAACTCGATATATTCATTGCCTGGTTCCGCTGAAATATCCTTCACAAAGCCAACTGATTCATATGCAGCAATTCGCTTGGACTTTATATATAAATCATCACCTTGCTTGAGCTTAATTTCTTTCTTCTCAATATCTGTTTTATTTTTTACAAGCATTTCAACAGTTGCCGTAATCGTTTTAGCTGTTGCTTTAATGCTCACTAACTTTAAATACGCCTCGTTACCATCAATCGAACGTTTAATACCCGCTACCTCAATTTGTTTTACAAGCTTTTGTTGATAAGCTTCTACGGGACCAAGCTTATAAATTAAGGGGTAACTTTTGTTTTTATGAGTTGCAGAAAAACGGAAAGCAACAGATGGATTTAATGCTGCAATGGCTGCCTGCGCATTTTCCGTGTTATCCACACTTTGTGGCTCGTCAATAATAACGATTGGATTTGTTTCAGCAATTAATTCAATTGGTGCAATTCCGTACAGTGCATCCATATCATTACGATAAATAATATTCATATTGTCATTATTTTTCGTACTTTTTGAAAAGGCTTGAATGTTAATAACCATAATTTCCACATCATCACTTGTTGCGAATGCCTGTACATCATTTAACTGTGAACTATCATACATAAATGAACGGTACACTTGACCTTGCATTTGTGTTTTAAAATATTGGCGTGTCATTTCAAGCGTTTTCATTACCCCTTCTTTAATCGCAACAGAAGGGACAACAATGATAAATTTCGTGAATCCGTATTTACGATTCATTTCTAAAATTGATTTCAAATAAACGAACGTTTTACCAGTACCTGTTTCCATTTCAATATTAAATTGAGGGAATGCTCCAGGAATATCCTTTGCAATCGGGATACCTTGATTAATTTGGAGCTGCTGTATATTTTGAAGAAGCTTACTAACGGAAATATCGATTTTATTGCCGACCCCTTTTTCGCCAAAAAGCTTTCCCTGTGCATCTTGATCCATAATGGTAAACTCCGATTTACGAATTTGCTGCCCTTCAAATACACCTAAAACAGCATTGATTGCATCCGTTTGATACGTTAAATCATCAAATTGTATTTTCATGTTGTATCACCTCTAAAGTGTCAACAAGTTATCTTCTGGATAACCTGCATCTTTTAAGATTTCTATACAATTCAATTTATCTGAATCATTCTCAAAGCCCGCGTCACTGAAAATGACACTACTTGTCTCTGTACCATGATCATTACGACGAGCAATAATCGACTTTGCAATATTTGGGTTAATTTTTTGCGACAAGCAAACAAATAAGCTACCAAACGCAATATCATAAACCGTTTGACCATTCACTTCGAAGGTGTCTATTGGATAAGTCAGCTCAAGGCCTTGTTTTAACATAATTTCATATACAATATCTAACTCCTTACGCCCATCAATAAACGGTGTTTCGTATAAATCAAACTCGCCCTCTAAATTTGCAAAATCTACATTCCATTCGCGAATATTAGACGTGTCTAGCTTTAATACTTTAAAGCCACTATCTAATGACTCTGGATCTACTACATCTCCATCCAATAAACCTGCCTGTTGTTGCTTCTCTTTTAAATCAGCTTTAATTTTCTCTCCAGCGCGGCGAATACGCTCTTCACCAATGTCGCAAATTGTACGATAGCCATCCTTATATGCTTCAGATTTTTCATCTAAAAGTTCCGGTAACTGAACCATGATGAACTTACGATTCCCACCATCCTCTGCATTCATTTCCATAACAGCATGAGCAGTAGTTGCTGAACCCGAGAAAAAATCTAATACAACATCATTCTTATTTATATATAATTGAATTATTTGCTTTATTAGACTCACTGGTTTTGGATAAGTGAAGTACGCCTTATTATTAAATAAATTTTTTAAAGCCTGACTTGCACTTTGCGAATGTCCTACATCTGTATACTTCCAAATTGTCATGGGAGTTACTGTAGATTTTACTTCTGATAAGAACCTTTTTATTCGAGGGACATTATTTCCATCTTCACCAAACCAAATGCGGTTATCTGTGATAAATTCTAAATATCGTTCTTTAGTTAATAACCAACAACGTCCATCCGGTGGATATATACTTCTACCAGATGGTGTAATTATTTCGTAACGCTTTTCTTCAATTGCTGGACCAACTGAAAAATTATCACTCTGCCAAGGTCCCCTAGGATCATTGTCTGGATTTTTATACCTCGCTAATAATTCCTCAGTTTGAGGTAACCCATTGCATACTAAATGCTCTTTATTTTTTGCGTAACATAGAATAAAATCATGCGCTTCAGAAAAGTGTTTTTTTAGGTTTATAGGAGCAAATGCTCTCTCCCAAATTACTTGTGCAATAAAGTTATTTTCCCCGAAAATTTCATTACAAATTAACTTTAACTTTTCTTGCTCACTATCATCAATACTAATAAAAATAACTCCATCATCAGATAATAATGGTTTAGCTAACTTTAACCTAGCATAAATCATATTCAACCAATCCGTATGGAAGCGCCCATTACTTTCCGTATTCGTCGAAAGCATATTACCTTCACTATCAACTTGCCTTGTTTGTTCTAAATAATTTTGTATACCGTTTTTAAAATTATCCTTATAAACGAAATCTTTCCCTGTATTATAAGGTGGATCAATGTAAATCAATTTAACTTTACCGTTATATGATTTTTGCAATAACTTCAATACTTCTAAATTATCCCCTTCAATATAAAGATTTTCTGTCGTAGCAAAGTTCTTACTTTTTTCCGGCACTGGTCGTAATGTACCTTTTGATGGCTTTTGCGCACCTGTAATCATCTTTTTCTTGCCATGCCATGTGAACTGATAACGTTCATTTTCAGTATCTACCACTTCACCTAATACCGTTTTCAGCATATCAAAATCGACTTTCCCACCATCTGTTAAGATTTCTGGAAATAACTCTTTAATTTTCTCTATATTTTCATTCGTTAAATCCATAGATTCACCCGTCATTTTCTGCATTGCTATTACCTCCATAATTTCATTTTAAGTTCCCTAAAGAATATCCCTAATTCCTCATGTAATGACCTTTCAATAATGATATCGTTAACCTATTTTCATCAAATTGAATTAGGTCAGTATTTATTAATTCACCAGCTCTGTTCATTACACAAAACTCACCTAAATATACATCATGCTTTTCTTTAATATCAAATTCATAACCTTTAAGCACCAACATTTCGTATTATAATGAAACCATGGATATAAGTTAAAAAGTCTATTATTTGCGCAGCAGACATTGGACTATTCTTTATTCAATTATTTCTTCTAGTAACTTGGCCTTTTGTTCTTTTATCTTATTCACCGCCTGTTGCAACTCTACACGCTTATTCAGCTGTGATTCCTTTTTCGCTTGTTTTACATATTCATTTATTTGTTCATCCATTGCAACAAGCTTTTCTAACAAATTATCTTTTAATGACACGGTTGTGTAAACATTATAGCGTGATTGCATCTCCAACTGAAGTAAACGTTCAACCCATGACTCATACAACGTTTTTAAATTTGTTTTATCAAAAATATCAAAACGCAAGCCCTTTTCAACCGCTACTAGTGAAACCCCTTCTTGGATTTCATATAATGATTTACTCGCTAAAAAACCATCCTTCTTCTTTTCATGTGTTGAAAAGACCCACCTTGTTTTCAATTCGTCCCAAAATAATATGACAAGCGGATTCGGCATGATGCTCATAAATACTTTATAAATTGAAACTGATTTTTTTAAATCTTTGACGTTTATCGCTAAAAAAACGATTGAATCATAACGCTCTGTTTCACTTTCAAATACAGGAATATTTGTATTGCTCGACTGAATTGTCGCTAAAATACGAATTCCCCTTGATACAACATGCTCAGAAATGATTTTTTTCTGCGCGGATGCGAGCTTATTTTCCATCTGATTAAACGGTAACGTTTTCATGATTTGTGTTGCTTTCGGAAAGTGAGTCGTCCTTAATAATTGCCCTTCATTCATACCGTTTCATCCTTTACAACTATAAATGAAATGAGTTCAATTTCATCGTCACCTAAGTCCAGCTGCGCTTTTATTGTATTCGCCCCAAAACTAAACAAGCTCTCAAAGCCAACCTCTTCTTGCTTATCTTTAATAATATCAATTGCTTGCTTTAGTAAACCCTGATACTCTTTCATATTCGTTGCATTAGTTGTTTCCTCATTAAATACTTGAACTACGGCTGTATCTGGTTGCTGCTTGCCAAGCGTCAATTTACGATAGGCGTCTAAAACTTTCTTTGCATGGGTGTAATGAATATATGCTTCGCCCGCATTTGTTACATACAATAAAATATATGGAGCTAGACTATTACTTTCAATGGCTACCTCTTTATACTGTTTAAAGCAGAAAATAACACCTGGTTTAGCTTCTGGCAAAGTGTTATTACTTACTACCGCATATAAACCTTTTGGAGCAACTGCAAGTTCTTTTTTATACGACTTTAGCGCGGTACTTAAATCACTTTTGAAATCGGTGTATGTTAAATCGGTGATGGAAATAGCTCCTGAAACATCTTCTAAATTTAACACATCATTTTGTAGCGCTTTTAACTGATTGCGACGATATTCTAAGTCATTCATTTCTTTTGATGATGTATCCAAAATATCTTCTTCCCCAGAAGCAGAAGTATTTAATATTTTCATACGTCCTTTTACACGCTCTTCTAAATTGATGTATTCATCTAATTCCATGTTCGGCCAAAAGTTGACGAGTTGGATTTGTGTATTCGTTGAACCAATTCGATCAATTCGTCCAAAGCGTTGGATGACGCGTACGGGATTCCAATGTATATCATAGTTAATCAAATAATCGCAGTCCTGCAAGTTTTGACCTTCTGATATACAGTCAGTCGCAAAAAGTATATCAATTTCTTCTGTACGTTTACTGTCCACCTTATGACGTTCTTTTGATTTCGGTGAAAAGTTGATTAATATGTCATTAATATCTTTTACACGCACACCTTTTAACGTACATTTATTAGCTCCACTACCGACAACTAATGCAGAATGAAGCTGTTTTTTTAATAGTCGTTCTACCAAATTATCGTGCAAATATTTAACCGTATCAGCAAAGGCTGAAAAAATAATAACCTTTTTATTGCCCTCATTAATTGGCTGTTCTATTTTTTGTTGAATTAGATTGACTAAATGTTCTAATTTGGCATCTCTGTCTGTAGAAATTTGCGTAGCTTGCTGTAAAAGCTCTTGCAATGTTGCTAGATCGGCCCTCAAATCGCCTGCCCATTTTAGCGCATCAATATCATTTAACTGGATTTGTACTTTGTCACTGCCGACTGTTATCGCTTCAAGTTCATCGTCGTCAAGCTCCGCTGTGTCCTCATACTGTTCCGAATAGATTTGCTGATTTTGAAGCTGTAATGTTTGGAGTGTACCTTCAATACGTCCCACTAATTTTTCGAGCGTCAATCTAAATGAATGGATAGAACTTTCTAAACGCTTAAACAAGTTCACCTTCATTAATGCTGCTACCGCAAACTCACGGTCCGTTTGTTTAAAAGTCGATTGGCCATCCTTTACTTTCGTATCATACAACTCTTCATAATGCTTTCGTTTATGGGGTAAAACATATTTCATCGGCTGATAAATACTGAAGCTTAGCGACTCTAAACGCTCATTAACCTCAGCCATATTGATGAATTTTTGCTCTGTGTCCACATCAGCCTTAATAGAAATTGGCTTTAAACGGGTAGGGAAACTGCCGATATCTTGTACATTATAGTATTTTTCAATATGCTTACGGCTACGTGCAATCGTTAATAAATCTAACAATTGAAAGTAATCTTGCTCTACCATATTTAAAAATTCTTCTGTCGTTCGCTTTGTTGCTGGTAATGCTGTCCAACGGTTAAACGAAGCTTGTGCAGAACGCAATGTTTGCTCGATACTTTCAATACCTTCTGCCTTTAGTGCTGTATCCTGATCCTCCGTAATGAAAGCAATTTGATTTTTAATATCATTCATTTTATTATTTACAGGTGTAGCAGATAGTAACAGCACCTTTGTTTTTACACCTTTTTTAATAATGTCCTGCATTAGCTTTTGATAACGCGTCAACCGCCCTTTCCGAGCATTATTATTACGGAAGTTATGGGATTCATCAATCACAACTAAATCATAATTTGACCAGTTAATCGTATCTAGACGTATTTCTCCTGATGTTCCACTTTCACGACTTAAATCCGTATGATTCAAAATGTCATAGTTAAAGCGATCATCACTTAGCACGTTTCGTTTATCGTTTTGTGTGTAAACTGCCCAATTATCTCGCAGCTTCTTTGGACATAAAACAAGTACGCGATCATTTCGAAGTTCATAGTATTTGATAACCGCTAACGCAGAAAAAGTTTTCCCTAGACCGACACTATCCGCTAAAATACAGCCATTATATTTTTCCATTTTATCAATCATGCCGATTACACCATCACGCTGGAATGGGTAAAGCTTGTTCCAAATAACCGAATCTTTAAAATTCGTCCCTTCCTTAATAATATTGTCCTCTGACATGCCTTCTAAATTTTCAGAGAAAATATTATAAAGTGTGACGAAGTAAAGCCATTCTGGTGAATTTTCCTTTTGAAAGACATCTAATTGCTGTAACACTTCTTTTGTAATTTCTTTCGATTTTGTTTCATCCTGCCAAAGTCGATCAAATTCTGCGAGCATGTTTTGGGTCACACCTATCGTTTCTTTCATGACCGTATAGCTTGCTTGACGGTTCGAAGGCGTAACACCTAATCCGTCTGCTGTAAATTCAATTTCTGATTGAATAAAAATATCTTCATCGGATTTACCTTGAATCATAATTTGCTTAGGATAAGAAACTTCTCCTAAAATTGTTTTAAACTGCGCGTGTTGACGGATCCATTCCGATAATTCCCTCGCAATTTGTCTTGATTGCATTTGATTACGTAGCGGAATTTCAAACTGATTTCCTTCTAATTGGAGTTGCTGACCTTTTCTTTCAACCAACTTGAACTGATGATTATCATCTATTTCCTGCTCGTAAAGTGTTGGCTCTGTATAGAGAAAGCGAAAAGAATCCCCTTTAGCTAATGTTTTTTTTAGTTCTTGAAAGACATTCATACTAAATTTGGCAGAAGCAACTGCAATTTTTGAGCCTTTTTTTATTTCATCTTTCATCACATTAACGAGGGTGTTATCCCCTTTATTATCCACTAGTTCTACTTCCATCCTCTAACACCCCTTACGTTACATTTCTAATAATTGATCAAAATAACCATCGTTTTCATTCGGATTAATGTTGACTAATGTACGACGGTCTAAAAGTAAATTGCCCCATTCACACGATGTTTCAGATACAAATGTACATGCGTGACAAGCTGCGCCGTTTGCGGTTGTATGGTATTCAAAATCACCATCTGAGCAAATTGGATCCGATGAACAATAGCTCATATTTTCTAAAGCGCGGATAATAATCGGCAACAACTTTTCACTTTGTGCCAAGTTTATAAGCCCACCTAAGCTTCCTTCTGAATCTCCTGAAGCAGTATAAATAAATACGCCATACATATCATCACTAGCATAAATACGTTCTTTCAGTGAAGTTGTTGTATAGCCACAGTGAGCAGCAAACTCTTGTAATAGTGCATGGCTGAACGTATGTAATAATATTTGGCGCGGTAAAATATCTAATGGCTTCTTTTCAAATTCTTTACGTTGGGCATTATATGCTTTTACTATTACGTTCGTTACTTGTTCATTTTCTTCCCATTTCAAGAGTTTTTCTAAATTAAACTGAAAGAAAATCCCCTCTCCGTAATTTCGTACAGCAGGTAGCCATTTTGCTTCCTTTGGCATAACTACAGGTTGTGGGGAATTTACTTCTTCATCTGTGAATCGGTCAAAGTACCCTAAACGGGTAAATTCCTTTAAAACTTGGACTTCTGGTACAGAATCTATACGAAATACTCCATCAAAATATGGTACTAATATTGGTGCAATATCAACTTTTTTTGATGCAAAACGTTCTTCGTTTATTTCATCTTGCGTTAATGTATTCCACTCTTGCTTCTTAATCGATTCATAAGTCGAACTTTCTTCAAGTGTTATTTCACCTTCTAAATAACGTTTAATAGTAGGTACAAACGAAGTGGGGATACTTTTAAAACTACATGCCATCTCAAGACCCTCGTCCCCCATTCCTATATACGCTTTATTAAATTTCTCTTTATCTTTTTCTACAAGATAGAGTACATCAAATTCTGAACTAGAAGCGGTCAATGGAACTTGTAAAAAGCTCGAAATAGATGGGGAATAGACATTTGAAGCCCCGCGCAAAGTTGTTTTCATTTTACAGTTACATTTCTCTTTAGCTTTATCACTAATCCATGGTCTTTCCCCCTTGCAATCAAATAAACTATGAAGATCTCTTTCTTCTGTCTTCATAATTCCACCTAGACTCTCACTATGCTTACAGTGTATACATATAACATGTAAGTCTGACAAAGAACCACTTGACCCACGTGTTTTTAACATTAATCGTGGATCTTTAGATTGCTCTGTACAAACTTTATTTCGATGAACCCATTCATTATATGGGAAATCGGATATATGGCCGTTTTCACACGCTAAAATAAAACGACTTGCATAAAGATCTTGTAAATCATGTTCATTTTTACGCGCACAATAGTAACACGTATCATTATCATAATTCGTCATATTATGGCACTTCGGACAGATTTTCCATTTTGGAAATTCTACTGCTTTTATTCTTTGCTTATCCGGATTTTCATTTAAAATTCGGACATGATCTACCCCTAGTAATGATGTAATACGCACATCTTTTTCTTGTGGCGCTCTTCTCGTATGCCATTGATCGGCCGATTTAACGATTACACTCTGTTTTAAAAGTTCGACGATTGCTCCAGGACCTGATTGATAGATTAATTGAGAAGGTCTGATTGTTTCATTTTGCTGACTCATGATTTCAACACCTCGATTTCGATAGCTGCTTCCACATTTCTCAGTGACATCATAGCTGGACGTGCCTCTTTTTCTTTTACTTCTTCATTAAAATTTTTTAATAAATAAGTTTTTACATATTGTGATTCCTTATATGCAAGTGTATTTTCTGCGTATTTAAACGCCAATTCACGCCACCAATCTAATAATTCCTTTACTTCCGTTTCGATTGAAGCATCATTAGCTTGTTGAACTCTTTCTAAAAATTCAACTGTAGCTGTATCTATTTTATTTTGTAGTTGTGTTATTTTTTTCGGACTTTGTTCTGCATTGATTTCCATAATCGTTTGACGTATATATCCAATATATGTGCCAGTTAATCCTTTATATAAAGCCCCTTTTGCAAATGGCGTAACACTCATAGTTTCTACATGGCGATACAATGCTTGGTGATAGGCTCTAAAGCGTTCAAAATGCGATAAATCTCGAGATCGCATTGAATTTAATAAAACAAATACAACACCCGGATATTTACGTCCAACCCGACTTGTCGCTTGAATATATTCAGAAGTCGTTTTAGGTTGCCCTTGTACAATCATTGTCCCTAGACGATCTACATCGACTCCTACTGAAATCATATTTGTTGCTAGCACTGCATCAAGGACACCAGCTTCATTTAGTGTTTTCTCCATTTGTGTGAGTAATTGAGGAATTTCCTGTGCTTTTTTTCGACTTGTTAATTCTTCTACAACTAAATCATGTTCAAATTTATTTGTAGGATCCAACATATTTAATCGTGAATTTATTTCATCTTTAAATGTAGTAACCATACCCGCCAATTCTTTAACCGTATTAAAATACCCTAGCATTGTATGATACGGGTCTACTTTAAACTTCTTCTCACTTCTTGTAATGGTAGTATAGGCACTATAAGTTTGAATGGCCTGGATTTTATTACTAACACCTGGCGCACAAATTCCTACGTAATAACGGCCAGGTTTTTCAGTAGTCGGAATTTCTTTTGAAACAAAATTATCATTTGCTTTTTGCACTGCTAATGGGAATTGCTGCATTTTTCGACCATATAGCGCTCGAATTTGCTCATCCGCACCGCTAATTGTTGCAGTAGAAGCAATTACTTTAGCCGGTTTTCCTTTATGTCGTGTTAATAAATCAATGGCTACCTCATATAACCCTGTTAAAGAACCAAGAGGACCTGAAATTAAATGAAGCTCATCTTGGATAATTAATTCTGGTGGTTTCAAACGTTCAATTCGACTATAACCTCTAGGAGTAGATTCACTATATTCAAACCCTAATTCCCGATGATAAACATTTTTATTTCCAAACAGTTCATGCATGTTTTGTTTCCAAGGTAATTGAGCAATCTTATCTACTGTTCCAATTAATAATGTTGGCAACTTTTTATAGATTGCTTCATCTATCGTATAAACAGGAATACCGTGCTTAAATGTACAAGCATTATTTGAACAATATATTTTTTGTGATTTTTTATCAATTTCATATTGTTCATGACCTAACTCAGAACCACACCATGGACAATGCATCAACTGGATTGGATTACCTGATTTTACTTCTTTCCCTTCACGAAGTTGTTCAAGTTTTTCCATTGCATCTTCAAATCGATTAGGCGAAGAATCTTGTCCAATCCATAGACCGATACTAAATGGCTCTGCTCCAAATAAGTTCGCGTTTGGTTTACGCAGCATTTCTGCAGCACAAATTAGAGCTGCTGCTCGTTGGAATTGTTGTGTCGTTAATAAACGTAACGTATAACGCATAAAAACTGTAACCCCAGCATATTTATCCACTTGATTTGGGGCTAATAATCTTCGATACGCCATCACATAAGCTGCAACACCTAAATAGGCTTCTGTTTTCCCACCACCTGTTGGGAACCAAATTAAATCCACAATTTCTCTATCCTTGTGTTGCTCGTCCGATGCACCTGCAATATTCATCAGTAAAAAGATTAGTTGGAATAAACGCCATTCACCATCTAATCTAGGTTCTACTCGTTCACCTGTTGAACGGTATGTTTGTGCTACTCCGGATTGCGCCCGCTGCAATAGCATCGCGCGGTTTGCAAATTGAAACGCTAAATAACATAAGGAGTTATTACTTTCTGTTACTAATGAAATTCCTTCTTCTAAACGTTGAATAATATCTTTAACTTTTTGTACATTTTGCTGTGCTTCAGCCTTTAAATATGGTGGAAGTTCATTAACTATTTGAAGCTCTTGGTTTAACCACAATTTGTAGGCAGCAGGAATACTACTTAAATTTTCTTTCAAAATATTAACAGGATACTCACTTAATTCCTTCATTTTAAAAGACTGGTTTTCCACTTTATAATGATCAACATTTGGCAATTCATATCGAGGCATCCAAGTTGAATAAATTGTTGTGATATTTCCGACTGTTTCCCAATCGACACCAACACCATGACCAATTGCTAACTCTTCTTTTTCACGATATAGAAGCTCGTTCTGAACATTATATTGATCGGCCTTTGACGTAAATTTAGCCATATTTGTGGTTGGTATGTGTACTTTTAATGCACTTTGAAACATAACTTCATCTTGTTCTGGGTATTGATTTTCTCGCTTTAAACTATTCATCAGAAACACATTTACATGGAACAAGTCATTTCGGTGCGTAACAGTAAAACGCACTTTTCCGTACTTTGAATCATTTAAATTTTCTAGCGTATTCATTTTATTTTGCGTAAGGTCAATCTGCCATGTTTCTGACTGGGGTATACGTTTATGTTCTTTATCTTCATAAATAGCCCAAGTAGCTTCTATTTTGATAGTTGTTAGTTCATGAAGTTTAAAACTAAATCCCATTGTTGAGGGACGGAATAGTTTTTTTATTGTTAACTGCTCATTTATTTCTTCTTCACTTGCTTGTACATGCGTATCTATCGCATTATCACGTTCATTTACTACATCTGATGTTGATCCAAATGGAACTAATTTCCCTGTTAAATAAAGCTGCATTGGTCGGATTTCTGCCCCTAATATTTCATCTTTAGCGCGCGGGCCAATTAAATACGTTTCAAGCTCGTGAATTAGATCTTTACGTAAAATTGCATATTTCTCCATCTTAATAGCATACCCCTTCTTTTTAGGTCGTTTCTATTATTATAGCACCTCACGAATATATATAGGGAATATTTCCCATGTTAGAGATTGTATTATTACTCGTAACATACTATCAAAGTGCAATTTCTATTTGCTACCGGAAATGACTTTCTAAAGCCTTGTTAAGAATTTTATAAATAAAAGTAGCAAAGTAACAAAAGAAACATAGTAATATCTCAAAAAAAATTTATTTCTGAAGTACTAGTAGATATACTTATTTTAAACATTTACCTCTTCAAAATATATATGTTACTTTGCTACTGTATATATTCGATTACTTTTTAATGCAAATTAAAAAGGCAGCTTAGATAGCTGCCTTTAACAAAATTATATAATTTCGATAGTATAATTATTAGAAATACTAAAATGTTGAAAGAATTCCGGTATATCTGGATGTTGTAAATCAAAACGCCATACACGCAAATTTTTGTTACCTATTTTCTTTTGAGCATTCAAATTCGTTTTAATGAAGTATGGTAATGTTTTTACATCATTTGTAACTTGATTTTTTGATGTGTAAATTGTTCCTAATCTCGAATCTACTATAGCAGACCAGGCGTCACCGATTGCCAAATTTAATACCTTTGGTCGCTTATTTTTATCTATATCGACTTTATAATGTACTCCTTCAACTAAAGAATTCTTTTCTGCTAAATAAGCAATACTTGTTAAATAGTTCACAACGTTTTTATTTTCATCAGCTACAACATATGCCTTGATCATTTCTTTCGTACTAAAATTTATTAGTTCGTCCAATACTTGTTCTACATTTAAATTGATTTTAAAATGCTGCTCAATATTTTGCAGAAATACTTTTGCTCCTGCAAGTAAAACTGCATAATTATTCCTCACACGCGAAAGCACTTTTTCAGTAATGTATTGGTCAATTAAATCAACATATTCATGATATGCTTCAATATAGGTATCTCGCCATTTCCCAGATTCTTTCATCATATATTGCCCCATACCAAGTATCAATTCTTTGTTTGACCGAACATTTTTAAATGCCACTTTGTCATGTATAAAAGATGCGGAATCTACTAGGATTGAACGAGTGGATAAGGCACTATTATTTACCGCAATTTCTCCTGCAAAAATCAAGCTACATCTTATTGGATAATTATATACTTTCAAAATATCTTTATCACCACGAAATTGATTTTGTCGATTAAAGTAAGCTTTCAACGCAGCCTCATGCCGCTTATAAAAACTCGTATTTCCATCATCCTGAGCTTCATCGTAACCATATGGTAAGTGGGAATAAAACGAAACTTGCTTTCTTAAAACATCAATTTTTTCTGGAGGCGAAGTGAATTTTACTTCAACCCCTGCAAATTTTGATATCAAATTTAAATATTCAGTTTTACCTGAGTGGGTGATTCCATTTGGGCTATAAAACGGAAATTCATTTGTTATCTTTTCAATACAACTAATTTGCATCGTAGCTATCATATAACCAATTCCTAAAAACAATTGATTACCATAAAGTTTATAAAGGTCCCTCAATAAAATCTTCACTAAATCAGGTTCAAATTCTTCATCAACATAATGTACTTTAATTTCTAAATTATCACTTAAAAATTTATTTAACATATAGCTTTTTTTCTCTGTGATGAAAATTCCATCTTCATTGGGAAAAATCACTTCACCATTAAAAAAAGCAAAATCCGGAAATACCCACAATTCACCGTTCTGCAAGGTATTACCATCATCGAATCGCTGATACCCAATATAGTTTATTTCTACAACTTCATTACAATCAAACATCTCAATTAGATATTCATTTAAATAATCTAATCTGTATTGATTCCCTAACCAAGCAAAATCACCTTTACTTCTAACAAATTGTCGGAAGGCTTTATTACTTGTTAAAATTTCAGCATTCATTAGAGTGCGAATACTCTCTTTTTTATTTTTCAACTCCATACAATAATAAATTTCGTTATTATCAGAGCGGACTTTATACACTGGCTTCAAAGTGAAGTTACTAATTCTAACAGTATAAAATTTAACAAAATCCGTATAATTAATACAATTATTATCATATGAAATCGGACTGATAAATGGCTCATTTACACCCATTATACTTTCATCTTGCACTGAATTAATGTATTCATCTTGAGCGCTATCTGAAAGAGATCCTAATATTTCATTATATAATTTTAACGCTTCAGGCCCAGCTTCAACTACTTTTACTTCGTTATTAACTTCATTAATATTATTAAGTTGATTCATCCAATATAACCTCTTTCAAAAATATTTGAAATACTATACCAGACGATTTTTTTCTTTTTAACCCCACTTCTTATAATTTTTTATTAATCGGAATTCCCAGTAATTTAAATAACATTAAACAACATTACTTAATGCTAAATATAGTTCAATAGACTCCTTTATATTTTTTTACTATTCACCTCTTAGAATATGGTTACTTCGCAAGTATAGTATTTCAAAGCTCGAAAGGAGGAAATTTCAAATGCAATATTCTAAGCATACGGAAACAGATACAGAATGGATGGATTTAAAAACAGCTGCCGGATATTTAAACATCTCGTACAAGACATTAATGTCTTTTCGTGCAATGGGTCTAGAAATTACTGAGATTGGACGAATTCGACGTGTTTCAAAATCCGCTCTAGACGAATTCATGAAGCAACATAGCTTTTAAATCAATGAGAGGATTTCTTATTTTAAAGCTAATCCTCTCCATCACCATAAATAAAATTATAGGAGGGCATTTCATATGCAAAACACATCAAAGAAGTATCCACAAATTAAACATTATCAATTAAAAAATGGGACAACATTATTCCGCTTCACGATTTACATTGGAGTAAACCCGCTAACAGGAAAAGAAGAAACTGTGACTCGCAGTAAATTTAAGACGGTAAAACAAGCTGAACTAGCTATTGAAAAGTTAAAGTTTGAATTTAGCAATGGTTTAAATCCAACAAGTATGCTAAAAACATATAACCAGGTTTATGAGCAATGGATCGAATCATATCAGGTGTCTGGCGTAGTTATGAGTACTTTTTCAAAAACAGTAGGTTATTTTGAAAATCATATCTTACCGTTCTTTGGGGAAAGGAAATTAGCAAAAATTAATGTTGCAATGTGTGAGCAATTCGCAATTGGTCTTTCGAAAAAATTAAAGTATTTCCATCATATTGTTAACTATGCTTCTGACGTCATGGAAACTGCAATCACTCATGGACATATCCATGCTAATCCTTTTGCCCGAGCTAAAATTCCAAAAGAGGCACCATACATCAAACATGACAATTTTTTAGGTGTAAAAGATATCAAAAAAATCATCCGATTTTTGCCTAATCTAAATTTTAAAGCTCACTGTTTATTACGACTATTAATTTTTTCAGGAATGCGGAAAGGTGAAGTATTGGTATTGAATTGGTCTAATATTAATTTTCTAGAAAACCGAGTGTCCATTAACGCTTCTTATTCTTATTCGAAACACAACAACGGTAATAATGTAGGACTAACTAAAAATAAGCAACCACGTACTATTCCGCTAGATCCAACTACAATACAAATCTTATTGAAATGGAAAGAGTTACAAGCAAGCGAATTAAAACAATTAGGTTTAATTCGTAAAGTAGATTCTGAACAGCTTATTTTTAATAATACAGTTAACAATTATTTAAAAATCACTTATCCAAATGATTATTTAAAAACTGCTATTGAAGAAACCCGCACTAAATCTATTACTGTACACGGATTACGTCATACTCACATTACTAATCTGATTGAAGCTGGTGCAGACTTATTTGGTGTAAAAGATCGTGTCGGACATTTTCATAAGAACTCTATAACTGAAGAAGTTTACGTCCATGCCACAGACATTATTAAACAAGAAGTTTTGCAACGTCTATTAAACTATTATAAAGATTTTGATATCAAATAAACTGGAGGAAATTATGTAGGAATCACTTAATGTCATTAAAAGAAGCTTCAAAAAATGGAACGTCACAGAACTTACAGTACGAAAATGGTGTATGAACAATACAATTAACGCTGTAAAAATTGAAGGAACTTGGATTGTTGTTAGTAATCAATATACACCGTTCAAAACTTCGATGAATTCAAAGTCTTTGGCTTAACAAAAGCTGTAAAAAACTTTAACAATCATTATGATGTTGCTAGCATTTACTTTGATCATGACAATCATTTCGTATGGACAGCTTTTTTTTCAAACGAAGTTGAAATGCACTTTTACAATCATATCTCTGCCTTTGAAGTCTACAACAAAGTTCTCCATGAAGATTTTTGTCGACAAGTTAAAGAATAACAAATTTTAATGTTATGTTATGACAAATATCTCGCCAAAGAATTTACTTCCCTCGAGGATTTGCCAGCCTTTACGCCACCATACTTGGTTGAATAATAATTATTAGACGTAATAGAGCCCAACAGCTCTGTTACGTTTTTTGTTTCTTATTTGCTCAAAAGGATTTTATTACATACAATAAAAGTTGTAGTACCTTACTACATCCTTTAGTCTCCGTAAGCACACGAAACTGGAGGATCGTACAATGAAAATTCATTCTTACAAATTACAAAATGGTGAAGTCCGATACAAATTTCATATTTATATCGGTACTGACCATTTAACAGGCAAAGAAAAAACAACAACCCGAAGTGGATTTAAAACAAAAAAAGAAGCGAAAGAAGCGTATTTGACGTTACAACAAGAAATCAAAAAAGGCACTTTTGGTAAAGTTGCTAAGGACACTTATCGTGAAGTGTATAATTTATGGGTGGAACACTATGAAAATACAGTAGAAGACAGCACATTTTTAAAAACTACACGTATTTTTAGGAATCATATTTTGCCTATGTTTGGAGATTATCGTATTGTCAATATTGATACAGCTATTTGCCAAAAGCATGTAAATCAATGGGCTAAAAAACTTGAACGTTTCCGCATGATTAAAAACTATGCCTCGCTAGTGATGAAATACGCTATGAAACACAGCATCATTGATAAAAATCCTTTTGAGCTTGTGGAAATGCCTGTTATTAAAAAGAAAATTAATTTAGATGACGAAGATGAGGAATTTGAAAACTTTTATTCGCGAGAGCAACTGCTTGAGTTCCTTACTTGTTTAGAAGCTGATAAAAATTTAAAGCGAATTGCTGTATTTTATTTGCTAAGTTTTTCAGGAATGAGAAAAGGAGAAGCATTTGCACTTCGCTGGAACGATATTAATTTTGAAGAAAATGAAATTCGAATTAATAAAGCGGTTAAGAGAGGTAAGAATGGGTTATATTTAGGCCCTACTAAAAATGGGGATCCACGAACGATTAAAATTGATGGGAAGACATTACAGTATTTAGCTGCGTGGAAAGAAGAACAAGCCAAACTTTTCAAAGCAAATGGAATTAATACAAATACTAAAAAGCAGCTTGTTTTCTCAAATGTTTATAATGGTATTCAAGATCCAAATAAAACCGTTCAATGGCTAACCCCTTTTTTAGAAAAGCATAGTCTTGAACACATTACCGCTCATGGATTACGGCATACACACTGCTCCTTACTATTTGAAGCTGGTGCATCTATTAAAGAAGTTCAATTTCGTCTAGGGCATCGTGATGTCAAAACTACTTTAGATGTCTATGCACACGTAACTAAAAAAGCAAAATCCGAAACGATTGATAAATTCACGAATTTCTTAAATGAAAATGATCCAATTGCCAAAGGACTAACAAAGGATTAACAAAGGTTAATAAGGTTTTTAATAAGGATTCAATACCACTCAGTACAATTCAAAGACATAAAAAAAGTGCCATAAACGTTTTTATATCAACGTTCATGACACTCAGTGAAATTCAGTACATTTCACAGTATGGAGACGGTGGGAGTCGAACCCACGTCCAGAAGCTCCAATACGCCGGCTTCTACGCGTGTAGTTTGTCTATTTGCAATTCGCGAATTCTTATGCCGACAGACAGGCGTCCGAATCGCTAACCTGGAAATCTCTTACCGTTGACTCAGGTGGTGCCAACGATCGTATCCCACTTAAGTTGAACCCAGCGTAGTCTACATGGGCGATAGACAGGCTGAGTGCTACGCAGTATTAAGCTGCGAAAGCGAAGTTTTGTTGTTTGCCAGTTATTATATAACTTCCGTTGTTGACGAAGACGAGACCTCCGACGCGCGACCAGAGCTTGAACCACCCCTGTCGAATCCGTAACGTCCCCGAGTAGTAGTAAACCCGAGTTAAGTTTCGGCATGAGCTAGATGCTCATTAAAACGTGTACCGTATGAGTAGATACACACTGGCTAGTACATTAAATTATATGACAAAACATGCGAGCTTGCAAGTAAATCCGCTTCGATTACACCTTGCCAATATTTGCTTCGCTCTCCACCGTAAAGCTACTATTCCGTCATCGCTTCATTTCCATCAAGCACATTTATGATTGTCCTGTTCTTTCCACGAACGAATCAACTGAATTGGCTTTGCAACTTTATACGGCCGCCCCCATTATTCACTAGCGATTTCTTTGCTCTACATAAACGAATTGCTGAAATATATTCACTTAAAGGCATTCCTACTTGTTCTTCAAAAACCTCCTCGTATTCTGGACATTTTATCGCAACGAGTTCTTCTACCATTGCCATGCATTTAGGATTTTCACAATGTTTTTCAACGAACAAAACAATTTTATCTATAATTTCTGCATTGCGTATTCTTATCACCTGTTATATCCCCCTATTATCCTAGTACCTTTCCTAATTACAACCTGTTCTACCTAAAATATTGTCAATTTAATGTCCATTTTTAATTATTACCCACAAGTAAAATATTCAAAACCACTTTTTTCACACAAAAAAAGATATGTTAAAAGATTTTAAAACCTTTAACATACCTTTTAAAAAGTTTTATACAAGCGGCCTCAGTAAAAACCGGGCTGCTCCTATTCAATTTACTTATTAGGTAGTTATTCTTACTAAAATAAAAAAAATTCTGCTTACTGCTGGCGATCCTTGAAAGCACGCTCCATATCGCGTTTTGCTTCCTTTTTCTTCATATCATGACGCTTATCGTAATCCTTCTTACCTTTTGCAAGACCGATTAACAGCTTCGCATAGCCGTCCTTAATATACATTTTAAGCGGCACGATTGTATAGCCGTCACGTTTTACTGCACCGACTAACTCACTAATTTGCTTTTTATGTAAGAGCAGCTTGCGTTCGCGTAGTGGGTCATGATTGAAGCGGTTACCTTGATCGAACGGAGAAATATGCATATTTTTAACCCATGCTTCGCCGCCCATCACACTAATATACGCTTCCTTCAGCTGGACGCGGGCACCTCGTACAGATTTAATCTCTGTACCTGTCAGTACCATCCCTGCTTCAATCGTTTCTTCTATGAAGTAATCATGGCTCGCCTTTTTGTTTTGAGCTAACACTTTTCCTGCGCCTTTTGCCATCGTTAAACACCTCTATTATCAACATAAGGGAGGTAGCTATGATGCCGAAAATTGCACCATAGCTTCACACCTTATTATTTCTTTTTACTCTTTTTCTTTTTTCCTTTAGCGATGCCTTCGTAAAACTTCGGCTTATCGCCCGCTTTGCCTTCTTTTCGGCGTCCACGTGGATCACGGTCAGACGAGCCTGAACGTTTTGCTTTCTCAGGACGTGCCTTGCTTCCGCCACGTGCTTTGCGGTCGCGTTTTTCGCCTGTACGCTCATCATCTTTTTTGCGCCCTTCTCTGCGGCCTGCATGAATGACTTTTGATGTTGAGCGACGTGCTGGACGAGGACTGCTGATCATATCGACAATTTCAAAGTCAACTGATGATTCCTCAATCACGACATTCGCTACACGGATCTTCACTTCATCCCCGATACGGAATTGGCGACCCGTACGCTCACCGATCATTGACAATTGACGGTCATCAAATCGGTAATAATCGTCGGTCATATTCGAAATATGCACAAGTCCTTCTACTGTATTTTCAAGCTCCACGAAAACACCGAAGTTCGTAATCGATGATACAATCCCTTCGAACTCTTCACCAATTTTGTCAGACATGAACTGTGCTTTTTTCAATGCATCAGTATCACGCTCTGCCTCTACTGCACGACGTTCACGGCTTGACGTATGTTCCGCAATTTCATCCATTACAGCACTCCACTGTACAACTGTTTCCTTCGACGTATCACCATTTACTAAATACGTACGAATTAAACGATGGACGATTAAATCCGGATAACGACGGATTGGTGATGTGAAATGCGTATAAAACTCTGTCGATAAGCCGAAGTGACCTAAAGACTCCGCATAATACTTCGCCTGCTGCATCGAGCGTAATAACATCGTTGAAATAACCGGTTCTTCTGGTAAGCCTTCAATCGATTTAATGACTTCCTGTAATGCTTTCGGATGTACCGAGTTTCCAGTACCTTTTATCATAATACCAAAATTTGTAACAAATTCAAAGAAACGTTGTAATTTTTCTGGCTTCGGATCTTCGTGAATACGGTAAATGAATGGCAGCTCCATCCAGTGGAAATGCTCAGCAATCGTTTCGTTCGCCGCAAGCATGAATTCTTCGATTAGACGCTCTGCTACTGTACGTTCGCGTAATACGATGTCAGTCGGCCAACCGTCTTCATTAACTAATACTTTTGATTCTTTAAAGTCAAAGTCAATCGCACCGCGCCCCATACGTTTGTTGCGTAGGATTTGCGCTAAGTCCGCCATATCTTTAAACATCGGCACTAATTTTTCATAGCGCTCCATTAGCTCCGGGTTTTCATCCGGATTTTCTAAAATATTATAAACGTCCGAATACGTCATACGCTCCGTCGTGTTAATGACACTTTGGAAAATCTCATGCTTCACAACATGACCTGCTCCATCAATCGTCATTTCACAAGATAATGTTAAACGGTCCACCTGTGGATTCAATGAACAAATCCCATTTGACAAACGGTGTGGAATCATCGGAATAACGCGGTCTGTTAAATAAACAGAAGTCGCACGTTCATAAGCTTCCTCATCCAGTACCGAGCCCTGTGTCACATAGTAACTAACATCGGCAATATGAACACCTAATTTATACGTACCATCGCCATTTTTGACAACTGTTACGGCATCATCCAAGTCTTTTGCGTCTGCACCGTCAATTGTTACGATGACTTCATTACGTAGGTCACGACGACCGACTAAATCCTGCTCCGTAATTTCCTCCGGTACATCGATTGCCGCCTGGACAACCTCTTGCGGGAATTCTGGCGGAATATCATATTTATAAAGGATCGATAAAATGTCCACACCTGGATCATTTTTATGTCCTAAAATTTTCGTTACCATCCCTGTCGCTGATTTCGCTGCATCTGGCCAATGCGTCACTTCTACGACTACTTTATGTCCATCAACCGCGCCTAATGAATCTTCCTTCGCGATGAAAATATCCATATTCAGCTTTTTATCATCTGTGATAACAAAGCCAAAGCCACGATTTGCCTGGTACGTACCGACAAATGATGTTTTGCTGCGTTCAACGATTTTAACTACCGTACCTTCACGGCGGTCACCTGATTGTTCCTTTAATACACGGACTAATACAGTATCCTCGTTTAGCGCCCCGTTTACTTCATGTGCCGGGATGAAAATATCGTCCATACCCTGTTCTTCCGGTGCAACGAAGCCAAAGCCCTTTGCATTCCCGATAAATCGGCCGCGCAGTAAGTTCATGCGCTCCGGTAAACCGTAACGATTCGAACGGGAGCGAACGATTTGTCCTTGTGCTTCCATTTTTACGAGTGTTTTCACTAATTCACGGAAATCATCCGCTTCTACCAATTCAAGCGTATCTTCAATTTCCGAAACGGTCATTGGTTTGTAGCCATCGTCCTTCATCATATCGAGGACGCGCTGTTGTAATTCATTTTGTTGTGTCATGTATTATTTCCCTCCTTTGAACAGAAAATAAAGTTCAAGTTTACCTATAATATGTTTAAAAGGTTATTCCCTTATAACCGTTGATTTCCGTTGCGGGGACGCTTTCCGGGGGCGTGGCCTGAGCCTGTAGTCTCAGGCGTCACGCTAATCCCCCAGGAGTCGCCCCTCCACTCCAATCAACTGCTGTACAGTTAAAAAAATTTCCCTTTATAAATAAATTGAACAAAATTATTTCACATCATTAGACTGTCCAATCTAACGAATTTAAAAACGTGAGAACTTCTTCATGAAGCTTGTCTTTTTCTTTATCGAGTGTAATGACGTGTCCTGATTCTTCATACCAGCTGAGTTTCTTGTCGATGGATTCGACGGTATCAAAGATGATATTGGCGGAATCGGGGTTGATGACTTTGTCGTTCGTCGATTGAATGACTAAAATCGGCGCATACAAATGGTCAATCGTTTGTCGTACATCGTAAATAAGCTGCTGCAGGTCAGGCAATGAAGGCATGCCCTGCTCTTTAATTGCTTCAATCTCTAATTCAATTTCCTGTTCACTTTTACCTTGATTTTTTTTGTATTGTTTTGCATATTCAAGTACGCCTTCAAACATAATGTCTGTCGTGCGCATCGTCATCGGTGAGCACATTGTGACTACACCTTTCACTGGATGACTTGTCGCAAGCTTTAATGAAAATACGCCACCGAGCGATAGTCCTGCAACGGCGATTTCCTCATAGCCTGCTTCCTTTAATGTAGTATACCCACTTTTTACGTCTTCCCACCATTCATCGGGATTGGAGACGATTAATTCTTCCGGTGGTACACCATGCCCTTTATAATGCGGTGCCAGCGATGTATAGCCCTGCTTTTCCAAAAAGCGACCAAGCATCCTCACATCCGCTGAACTTCCTGTAAATCCATGTAATAGTAATACCGCTCTTTTCCCTGACTCAAAAAAGAACGGTGAAGACAAAGCTGTTTTCATGCTAGTCGCTCCTGTCTTATTCATGATATGAAAAATACGACCCGCACACACCTACGAATCGAAATTTGATGAATAACTTTCCATTTCTTCTATTATACTGTGTTTTCCCCCGTACTAAAAGAAAAAGCCTAACCTAGCAGTAAATGCTTGGTTAGGCGTGTAGTAAAATCCGTATAAGATTATTGAGCAAATCTTAGCTTTCTGTAATAAAGGAAGACGATTAAGACAATCCCGCCTACTCCAAGAGCACCACCAATTAACATGAAATTAACTAAATTTGTTGTGCTGTCAGGTAAACGTGGACCACCTGACATGGGGCTTCCTGAGCTATCAATCTTTCCGACCATCACTTCTTGAACAGTCACAGTCTCTGCCTCACTGTCATTTCCTTCTGCTGTAAAAACGAAATCGAATGTGGCATGAAGCCCTTGGAATTCATTGCCAAGATGCTCTGGAAAACGAATTGTTACATCCAAATTCTCCTCATTGCCGGTTGCCAGTTTTCTTATTGGCAAAGATTTAAAGGCAGCCAATTTGTCTTGAAACAATTCCTCGTCCCCAGCTTTTATTTCCAGTAGCAGCTCGTTAAACAGCTTTTCATCTCCACTATTTTGTAACTGCATGAGGTATTCAAAGTCTTTACTTCCAATGTTTTTGACTGTAATTGTTCTAGGAGCCCAGTCACCAGGCTTCATATTCGTAATATCAAATAAGGTTTCTGTTGGTGAAAGGCTGATGTTTATTTCATTGTTTTCCGTAGTGTTTTCATCATCTGCAAACGCACTGCTTACGGGAAATAACGACATACTGCCTAGCAGCAAAAGCAGCGGTATCATTTGAAACAGTTTTTTCATATAATCCTCCATATCCTTGCAATCGATTCAAGATGTACTTTTCGCATTATCTTCTGCAACGACTTCATCTTGTTTTCTAAGAGGTATTTCGATTAAAGCTAGTGCTTTCCAAAGTGTAAATGCTGAGTATAAAAGTAAAAGGATGCCTGGAATAATCAATAAAAGTGCGCCATTTTTTGAAGAAGCAAAGTTATTAAAATACCCAACGTATGGCAATGTGAAGCCTGTGTACTGTGCTACCACATTTTCAGCCATTACTGGATTCATATCTTCTGCATTGTTGTTATCACCTTTTGTCCGGTAAAGTACAGAATCTCCACTTTTAACAACTTCCGTAATGCGGTGAGTTACTAAAAAGTCTTCTGCTTCCTGGAATGTGATGACATCCCCTGCCTTATAGCTCGTTTTATCCTCAGCAAGTTTGACAGCGATAATAGAACCTGTTTGGATGTCTGGTTCCATCGATCCCGAAAGAACAGTCTTTAATTGATACCCAAAAAATTGAGGCTCTCCGCCCGATGCTTTTGAAATAACTACGATGAAAGCGACGCTAATGAGAAGCGTCATTAAAATACCTGTAACAATATTGTTGATCCATTTCATTACTTTGCTGTTCTTTGCTTTATTTCTTATACGTCTCATTCGAACCACCCTTTGCATGATTTTTTGTTATTAGTATTTTTAGTCTTCACGAGTTTTATGGCTGCGCTACTGGCGAACCCTCGCTGGCTTTGTTAGTAGTTTCAGGGTTGCTAACCGGCTGAGTTGGACTTTCATCGTTCGATTTCTGTCCCTCGCTTCCTTTGCTCTCACCTGAACCTTCTTTAGTTCCGGAATCTTTCTCCGCTTCTTTTTCCACAGGAGTTAATTCCTTTTGGCTTGGGACTTCTGCCTTTTCTTTGTCACTAGCTGGAGCTTCCGCCTCTTCTGAAGCTTTTTCTTTGTCATTGGTTGGAGCTTCTACATCTTCTGCTGCTTTGTCTTTTTCAGCTTCTTTTTCATCCTTCTCCGGATCTTTCTTGTCAGCTTCTTTGTCACTAGCTGGTGCTTCTACATCTTCTGGTGCTTTATCTTTATCTTTTTCTTCATCTTTCTTTTCAGCTTCATCTTTATCTTCTTTTTTACAATCGACTTTGTCATTCGATACAGGGACCACTGCTGTTACGGGCTCTGAAACGGATACTTCCGATACAGGAACTTCCAATACTGGTACATCTGTTTTCTTACATGCAAAATCACTTGAATTACCTGCATCTATAGCTCCAGGTCCAGGAGCACCCACCACAATTACACAGTCCATTTCATTCTCTGAACTTGTTATAGCAACCGTTGCTGTTTCTTCCTGGGAAGTAGTTGCTGCTTCTTCAGGGTTTGTTGTTTGTTCTGTGTTTGTTGTTTGTTCTGTGTTTGTTGTTTGTTCTGTGTTTGTAGGCTCGGATTCCTCACCCGGCACCTTCTCATCCAAGTCTTCCTCCCCACAGGCTGGAGCCACTGGCACTTCCCATATATCAGCAGTAATCGTCTCGGTAATAACAGACTGACTGCTGTAATAGGCTGTGGTATCAGAAGACAAATAATTGACTCCAAAAATAGCTAAATATCCAATAAGGGTCATTTTTAAATACAAAATGAGATTGTATGTCTTTTTCTTATATTTGCCTCTAGGTCTGGGGTTCAATCCAATACCGCCTTTCTAATTTCGTTAATTGGAATTTCCTTAAATATATTCCTCAAAACACAAACGCCATTTATACGCTGAGAAATATATATAAGGAAGAGTTCCGACAGATTGTTACATAAAATAAGGGAGGAGAAGGGCTCTCCTCCCATATTCTATATAAAATTAGTTTAATTTGAATTCTACGCCATTACCCTGTAAAGCCTTAAAGTTCCATGTCAAACTCAATGAATCACCTTGGAAGTAATCTTGTGAATAATCTCTATTAATGAATTCAAATTCAACTTTCAATTCCTGAGTTTCATCTTTTGCTAAACCGGCCCAAGTGATATTTTTCCCTTTCAATAATTCCTGGGTATTAAGCTCTCCTTGTCGCAAATTAAAAAGAGTATCTTCGTAAATTACATGATTGCCCCACATGAATTTAGCCTTTATATCTTTACCGAAATTTACACTATTATTATTGTTTAAATCGGTTACTTCATATTCTGTTTTAAGCAACACGTTTGCAATATTAAGTGTACCGTCATTTGTCAATTTAAATGTTTTAGTCATCTTGTCCCCAGGTTTAATATTCTCTACATTGATAATTTCCGTAGGGTTAAGAGATAAATCCAATGTACCTGCCGTGAATGAATTTGTACTTGTTACTGTATCACTGAAAAATGCATAAGTTCCTCCGCCGATCATACTTACAGCTAGTGCTCCCGTTGCGATTCCCATTGCTAGTTTCTTTTTGATACTCATTTTAAATTCCTCCAATTAGTTTTTTAGTTTTTTTTGCCTCTTCCCTGGATCGTATAAGAAAGTCATCTTTCTCGACGTTGGGTACGAGATTCTTACAGTTTGATAAATTGCACCAAATTCATAGTGTGTTACTAAATGAACGTCTTCCCCCTTTGCACTTCACTTTTCGACTATGAAAGTGGAACTAGGTTTAGTATAGACCGCCCCATAAATTTCCTCTCACCTCTAATGGGTGATTTTTAGCACTTTGGCATTCTACTTTGGAACTTACCCAATGGTATACTTTAGTGCTAATCCACATACTACCAATTGGTTAGACAGCTTCTATAAACGTTGAAATACCAATGATTTGCACTCTTTTTTCAATACTAGATTTTTAATAGCATGATTAGGCTGACTTTGATTTTTATAAATCACTTTTTAATTAACTTACTTATAAACAGTGCTAAAATTAAGAAATACAACCAATTAATGAAAATATTTCGAATCGTAATTTACATTTACACGTTTTCATTTACCTACTTACCCATGTCTATTGGCATCCGACGGTGACATCCACTCACCCTTTTGTTCTATTAATAATTCATGATTACTGCCACTTCTTTAGGCGACATGTTTCATTTGTACTTCGCTATCTTATATAGAAAGAAATATTGAGTCTAATTAGCCAACTAATGTACTACTTCCAGTCCAAATGGCTTGCTTCATAAGTACAAAAAGTCATAAAATTTGGAATGTTATTATTTAATTCCAACATAAATAGATATGAAACGACGAAAGTTTGCAAAGAAAGTGCCTAAAGACAGATATAAAATGACAAAAAATACCAAAGTTAACTAGGTATAATCAAATAGAGTTTCCAATTATCAAACCTTCTATAGTAATTTTCTACATTTTACATTTAAAGACATGAGTTACTTTGATAGAAAAAAATAATTTATCCGTAGTAAATTCCGCAGAGAATAGACTGAAAATTCCATCATCTGACACTTCAATCTTATACAAAACACAAATACTACTTATTAATAGAGCTAACTAAGTTTTACATTGGGAGACTATGAAATACATCCTCAAATTGGGCACCTTGGATGTATGGAGTCAGTGGTGCAACCGGCCTCATTTCATTTGAAAGTCACTTTTTAGGAGCACTTTTTTATTTGACTGGGGAGGCAATTTATTGATGAAAATTTTATTGGTGGATGATCAAGCAATCATTCGCAGAGGGTTAATTTCCATTTTATCTTCGGATGAAGAGTTGGAAATAATCGGAGAATCCGACAATACACAAGAAGCACTTAATTTGTTTCAAAAAGAAATGCCTGATTTGGCTATTATTAATTTTCATGTAGGAGATGAATGTGGATTAAAATTGATTAAAGAAGCGAGAAAATTAGGGGGCACTTGCAAATTTGCGATTCTTACCTTTTCAAAAGATCGTGAATCATTTCAACGTGCAATGGCGATGGACGTGGTTGGATATATTTCACTTAATTCACAACCAGAAGAACTCATTTATGCCATTCAAATCATTCAAAAGGGAAAGAAATATTATGATCCAGATTTAATAGATATGCTCATGCAAACACAAAAGGAGTCACCAAAAGATGACAGCCGTCTAGCGCTCCTTACTTCTAAGGAAAAAGAGGTATTGCAAAAACTAGGAATGGGCTATTCCAATAAACAAATAGCTCATAGTCTTTATATATCAGAAAATACCGTAAAAAAGCATGTAAGCCAGGTATTATCAAAATTGGAGCTTGGTGATCGTACGCAAGTTGCGCTCTTTGCGAACGAAACAGGATTGGTTCAATTTAAGCATAGTGTAGTTGTTTAATAACGTGGTGCCAATGATTAAAATTTCATTTTGCAAAAAAAGCCCAACCCTGCATTTAATGCGAGGTTGGGCGTTTAATTTTCGTTCAATTAGAATTTCGTAATAGCAAGTGCCAAAACGAAGAATGCAACAGAAAGAACGATTGTTGTGCGGTGTAATACTAGATCCATCCCGCGAGCTTTCTGTTTACCGAATAGTTGCTCAGCTCCACCAGAGATGGCACCTGATAAACCAGCGCTTTTACCTGATTGTAATAACACGACAACGATTAAGGCTAAAGCTACGATCAGAAGTAATACTGTAAATAACGTATGCATTTGCTCCACCTCCTAAATATGGACGTCACAATACCAAATAGTATATCAAACTGCGAACCTCTTTACAATATTTCTTGGAAATGCACAGCAAATTTTATCCAAATATAGCGCTTTGCAGCCTGCGATTTATTCAAAGCTATTAAATCGGCATTCGCTAATATCTCGTTTTGCAGCAAGCGCAAGTGGCACCATCGTTTCAAATAGTAAATCCTCTTCCTCAAAAATAAGCTTTCGCAGTTCAATATTGAAGTACTCCTTCATGCGCGATTCCGTCATGACCTCCTGTACCGGACCGATCACCGCTTTCTTGTTCTTCGCAATCATCAGCACCTGGTCCGCTAAATAAAAGGCATGGTTCGGGTAGTGTGTATTAATAATACATGAAATATTATGATCTTGAGATAGGCGTTTTAACGTCTCTAAAATAACAACTTGTTTTTGCACATCCAAATGCGATTCCGGCTCATCCAATATTAAAATTTCTGGATTCGATACAAGTGTACGGGCGATTAACGCAAGCTGTAATTCCCCGCCACTCACTTCATTGCACGACTTTTTCGCCAAATGCACAATCCCAACTTCATTTAATGCATGATGCGCCTTTTCATAATCTTCCTTGCGTGGCTTTGATAACGAGCCAATATACGGCGCACGCCCCATCACGACTAAATCTTCAATTGAAAAGCCGAACACCATTTTATGCGCTTGCGGCACGTAACCGATCTTCTTCCAAAGCTCCTTTTGCGAAACTTTCGCAAGCGGTACATCATCAATCAATGTTTCACCAACCCGCCAGTCGTGCAAGCCGGTAATACATTTTAATAGCGTTGTCTTCCCTGCACCGTTTGGACCTAGAATGGCCATAATCTTCCCCGGCTCCAGCGTAAAGCTAATATTCGATTCATATATAAAAGGCTTTACTTCCTTCTTTTTTGCATAGCAGAAGTTGCCTTCACGTACTTCTATTTTCATGACCAGCTACCTCCTGTACGACGTAAAAGATAAGCAAAGAACGGCGCTCCGACAATCGCAGTCAAAATAGACAACGGAATTTCCGCAGCCGTTACCGAACGAGCTAGTGTATCGATTAATAACAAATACGCTCCGCCAAGTGCAATGGACACCGGTAATACCCGTTCATTATTACTGCCGACAAACATACGCGCAATATGCGGAATAATTAATCCAACCCAGCCAACAATCCCCGCTACCGCAACGGCTGCCGCTGTACAAAGCGTAGCCCCTGCAATAACAAGCCACTTTAGACGTGTTACGTTAATCCCTAATGATTTTGCCTCTTCATCAGGCAATGTTAATAAGTTAATGCGCCAGCGTAATGCCAGTAATATCAACATTCCGACTAAAATAATCGGTCCGGCAGTCCATAAATCACGATAAGAGGCTGTCCCTAAGCTCCCCATTAACCAATACGTAATGGCAGGCAACTTTTCTTCAGGATCGGCTACAAACTTTGTTAAAGAAATTAACGCATTAAACAACGCACTTGTTACAACCCCGGCCAATACAAGCATAAAGATCGGCATATTGCGCCCAGACCCGCCGATTACATACGTAAAACCAATGGCTGCTAAACCAAAAATTAATGCCAAGCCTTGTGTTATATAACCATTTCCGAATAATAAAATCCCGATAGAAGCACCAAATCCTGCACCTGCAGCGACACCTAAAATGTCCGCACTCACTAATGGATTGGCAAACATCCCTTGGAAAGCTGCACCGGAAATGGAAAGCCCCGCACCGATCAATAGTGCGAGGATAATACGCGGCAGCCGAACGGTCATGACAACGTTATATTCCATTTGCGTCCAAGTTTCTTCTATCGGAAAAATATGTGAGCCTAAAATTTTTACGACCGTTACAAAATCCACTTCAAAGCGTCCAATACCGAGTGAAGCGATGGCAATAACGAGCGGTAAAGCCCATAGTAAAATATTTTTCCACGTTTTCATAAGCGTCCCTCGATTTCTTAATACTTCGCAGCATCAGAAGAAGGATGCAAAATGCGCTCTACTTCTTTATCTGTTATGTCAAATCCGTAAAAGTCTTTATAATAGCTCTTTATTTCTGCGTTCATATCATAGTCAAATAAATCAGGTTGGTTATTATTCGCCAACCACTTCAGCATTAACGGTGCATCCCCACTTGGCGGGAACCAACGATAAATACCTAATGGAATTTTATAAACCTGCTTATTCTTAACCGCTTCAACCTCGCTCCAGTCCTGACCTGGAATCGTATTGTTATATAGGTCCTCTGGTTGGATTTCCGTAAAGTTCGTTAAGTAAATGATTTCCGGATTCCAGTTATAAATTTGCTCCATGTTCACATCTTTGCGACCCGTTACTTCGTCTTCTGCTACATCATTGGCACCTGTTGCATTCAGCCATTGATTCCCGAAGAAGTTTTTACCGCTCACTGTAATCGCCTGCTCTGACAACTGATACATCATTAATGCATTGGGCTTCTGTTCCTTCGTTAAGCCATCAATTTTTTCGTTAATTTCCTTTTGTACCGCTGTACCGATTTCGATGAATTGATCTGCACGATCTGTTGTTCTTGCGATTTCACCCGTTAACTCCAGCCAGCTATTGAATGTTGCAAGTGGCTCTGCTGCCGCTGCATCAATTGCTTTTATCGCCACTGTATTTATACCGGCTTTACGCGCTTGCTCGATTGATTTTTCATCTGTCGCGAGCTCGAAAAATACGTCCGGGTTAATTTTCATTAATTCCTCTACATTCATTTCACCATTTTGAACGAACGATGTATCCGCCTTTAAAATATCCGGCGACATTTTCGCTAAAATCGAGTTTTCTGCCGCATTATAAGAATTTGGATGCATCCCTACGATTTCCTTTGTAGAGTTTGTCGCCACATACCACGTGTGGAAGTATGGTAAAATCCCGCCCGATACAATCGAATTCACTTCAGCAGGAATCGTTACCTCTGTTCCCGCCTGGTCGATAACGATTTTTTCCTCTGCCGTTGCCTGAACCTCTCCTCCAGAATTTGCAACCTCTTTATCTGAGCATGCTGCAAGTGCCATCGCCGCCACTGCAAGCGAACTTAAAATTGCTTTACGTTTCATCTTAAAAGTCTCTCCTCTTCCCAATACTATGTAACTACTTTTTTACCAGTTCATAATAAAAAAATATTATTTCATTTAAAAAATCATTTGAATTTAATACAATATTGAGTATAATTGATAATGATTTTCAGTGTCAATTAGTAAATGAGAATATGTATCAATTAATTAAATTTACAGGATTAAAGGAGATTTTTATGTCTGAATACAAAATTGTAAAACTGGATGGCGGCCATGCATTCAGCCTAGAGGGACGCGCAATGAACGTCTCAAACGAACCAATGGACCATGTAACATTTCTCGATCAGTATGAAATTTCGACTGCTGACCTTTCCGCATTCAATGTGTTGGTCGTAACAGACTTTATCGATCAGGAACATCTTTATGAACAAAAACAAGTAATTGAAAACTTCTTAAATGAGGGGAAAATTGTTATCGCCAACACACATATTTTCCGTCCTTGGCTACCGGGCGCTGGATTGTTTATGCCAAAGGAAATTAAGTCGCACGCTGATTATTTAATGGAGCCTGCATCTGAAGGGACATTTTATGAAGGCGTTGACATGATGGAGCTTGCGTATCGTAAAGGCGTTTCAGGCTTCTATGCACGCGGGTCACACCCTATCGTAAATAAAGAATCGGAAGTAATTTTACAATATACAGACGGCACACCAATCGTTTTCATTGACCGCACAGCAACAAAAGGAACAGTTGTCGCTGCTTCTTGCCGTGACTTTTTAACTTACGCAACAGGTGAAAACTCGACACAGCTGATTGCACCACAATTTTTGGCATGGCTGGATGAAGAATTACTACGCTTAAAAGGAGCTCAAGCATGAGAAAAATAGCAGTTTTATATAGCGGTCACGCACCACATTTCGTAACATTCAACACACCAAAATACAAACAATATTTCGATAAAATCATCTACTTACCTCGCTTTGCGGAGCAGGATTTAGAAGATATGGACGTATTAATTGTCCCTTCGCAATTGCACAACAAATTATTGCTGGAAGCAGCACCGGCTATTCGACGTTTTGCTGATAACGGCGGCGTTGTCGTAGCATTCGGTCCTCAGCCATGGAACTGGATTCCAGGGCAAAACTGGGAAACGCGCCCGACAAATTTCTGGTGGTGGCTTGAAAAGGATGCGGACAGCGGTTTACGTATGGTTGCACCGGATTACCCGTTATTCCGTGACGGTTTCTTGGATGAAGCAGGGTGCACATGGCATCAGCACGGCGTATTCCATTTACAGGAGGGCATGCAGTCACTCATCGATATGAAGGACGGCGGTTCATTATTGTACGTCGATAAAGTCAGCTCAAAAGGCACTTGGATTGTCACAACACTTGACCCTGATTTCCATTTCGGTTCGTATTTCATGCCGGCAACGGAGAAGTTTTTAGACGGCTTCCTCCCATGGTTAGCTTGCGGCGAAATTTAATAGAACAGAAAAAAAGCATGGTACCCGCAAATAAATGCGAGCGCCATGCTTTATGCTTTTAATTAGTCGTTGCTGTTGTCATCAGTAGTGTCTTCGTCTTCAACACCTGTGCCTTCAGTACCTGTACCTTCAGTACCTGCGTCACCATCAGTACCTGCATCGCCATCATTATCTACATCTAAGTCTAGATTAGTACCGTCGTTATTATCGTCAACAACACCATCGTTATCATCTTCAATAATAACCGGATCGTCGTCGTCGTTACATGCTGCAAGTGATAAAGATAACACCGCTGCCGCCATAAGTGTAGAGTATTTTTTTAATTTCATAAATAAATTGCCTCCCTTACTGTTTGGTGGTCTTTTCCCAGCTTTACCAAAAGAGAAACATATTTTTTCATTTTTCCTGCAAAAAAACATTTTCACCCTTTCTATTTCCCCATAAATTAGGATATTTTATAATGAGTACAGGAGGTGGAAAAAGTGCAAAAATCAAGACATTATTTACTTATCGAAACACTGATGAAGCGCATAAGAATGGACGATTCAGAGACCTCAGCAATCCAACAGGAATTTTACCGATTAGAGGCCGGCTTATCAGGCGAGCAAAAAATAAAGCGGCTACTAACAGATTTTTATTTTAAATCAGATTTTCACATCTTTTATAATTTTGAATGTAAAAATTCCAACGGCTTCACCCATCAAATGGACGCTTTGCTCTTAACACCAAATTTCCTCTTAGTCATTGAAGTAAAACAAATATCCGGTACCCTCTTCTACAAACCTTCCCTACACGAATTTTTCCGCGTACAGGATCAAATGAACGAAAATTTCCCCAATCCATTAGACCAAGCCTACCGTCATCAGCTATTCCTCGAGCACCAGTTAAAGACTTGGCAACTATGCATTCCCGTTTACCACATCGTCGTTCTAGCAAATTACCGCGCAAAGCTCGATGAGTCCTTAAACAATTTCCCAATCATGCATATGAGCGGCATCCCAAGATTTATCGAAAGGCTCTATAAGCACCATCCAAAACCCCGTGCACATCTTACTATTCTGCAAAAACAATTCCAACAATTATACGAACCGCTCCCCCCACGCAGAACGATAGAAAAGCACCGTCTCCGCACCGGCGTTTTATGCAAGCAGTGCGACTACGTCAACGAAATGCACTATAAGCAAGGCTATTTCATCTGTCCCGTCTGCGGCGCCAAAAGTAAGGAAGCCCTATATGAAACTTTATTGCAATACCGCATTTTAGTCAGTCCCCGCATATCCAATAAAGCGTTCCGCGAATTTTTCAACATCCCCTGTATCCATATCGCATCCAAACTATTAGCCAAAGCCGGCCTCGAAAAGCATGGGACGAATAAAGGGACATACTATATCATTCCGGAGAAGTTTGACTGAAATTAAGAAGGGATCTCGAGAGACGACCTCTCGAGACCTTTTTGTTGTTCATCGTTTCTATTTAAAGTGATTAATAAGTTGATTGGAATGGAGGGACCGTGACTCCACCGGGAATGGCAAAATTTATTTTGCGACGAGTAACCGCAGGAGCACCGCGCGGAAGATCCACTAAATTGTGCCTGCCGTTATAGGCACAATTTAGTTAGCTGGAGCCGTGCCCGGGGAAAGCATCGGTCCCGAAATGGAAATCAACGGTTCGATGAAGTCACTTCTTTCTATGCAATAAAAAAAGCAGCACAATGGCTACTAATTTACAAAATACAATATTACAAAAACAAAAAATAAAACGATACCCAGTGGAACAGAAATTTTATCTATCATATTTTTCCTGCGAATAAAGCCACCGTACGCTAATAAAGCAGAAGCAATCGCAAAAACAATATAGTCGTATCCAGTAGGTTTAAACATAATCAATAAAAAAATCGCGAAAAAGCCGCTGAGTACAGCATATACCCATTTTCTATCTATTTTTTCCATAAAGTAATAAACATCCCTTTTATTTCATTTATAGTAACAATACCATAATTATATTAAGAAAACATTAATACATAAGAAATACTTGCATTCCCTTGTCTACGGATTTTCTAATATATCGCGAAATGTTCTAATATAAATTTATTTGTTCTAATAAATTGCCGATCTGCTAATAAAAGTTCCCATTGTGCTAATAAGTGCTCCCGATGTTCAAATAAAACTCTGAAATGTGCTAATATCCCCTCACTATTTTCTAATAACCCACTTTAATCTTCTAATAAAATCCGCGCACCCGTTTCCCCGCCCCACTTAATGCAGCGATGCACCCCCAAATCCGCTTATCTTCTAATATCCCCCGCACTTCTTCTAATATCCAGCACAACTCTTCTAATAACTCACCCAATTCTTCTAATAAAACCCGCGCCACCCCACAAAAAAACAGCACCGGCAATAACCCGATGCTGCACACCCAGCGAAAAACCTTAGTTCCCCACTGGCTTACTATTTTTCACAAAGAATGAACCTACTAACCCGATCACAGACACTACGCTCACCACGACGAACGCTGTGTGTACACCGTGCGCGAGCATTTCTCCCGGTAATGCGTTGCTGAACTTTTCAGCATAATTTTCCTGTCCAATTGTGAACAGTGTAATCGCGATTGCTGTACCTGAAGCACCCGCGATTTGAGTTAATGTATTTAAGGCCGCTGAACCATCCGCAAATTTCTGCGGTTGCAATGAGTTCATTGCATTTGTTTGCGCCGGCATAATTGTCATCGAAACCCCAACGAAAAATACACATAAGTTAACGATAATAATCCAAGTCGCTGTTGTAGCTGAAATTGTTGTTAAGAATACAACCATCGACACTAAAATCATCGTAAATCCAATGCGCGTGAAGATTTTTGCTCCCACTTTATCGAAATTAGCACCAACGATCGGTGACATAATAATATTTAAAATATTCCCCGGCAGCATACATAAACCTGCCGTTAATGCTGCGAAACCTAATACTGTTTTCAGGAACATTGGTACTAAGATTGCTACAGATAAAATCATGAACATTGACGCTACCATTAAAGCGACACCTAAACTAAACATCGGTGACTTGAATACCGATAAGTCGATCATTGGCTCCTCCATTTTTGTTTGGCGAATACCGAATACTACTAATAATAGTAAACCTACAATAAGCGGTACCCAAACGATCACTTCTGTAATCGATTGTTCAGCCAATGTAGCAAGTGCGAAAACAACACCACCGAAACCTAATGTCGATGCAACTAATGATAATAGATCAATTTTAGGTCGTGTAACGTTTGATACGTTGTCTATATTATTCCATGCTAAGAAAATAACGAGCGCATAAACAACAGCCATGATCCAGAAAATATATCGCCAGCTAAGTGAAGAGACGATTAACCCTGCAATCGATGGCCCTAATGCTGGACCTGCAGTTAAAATAATACCTACAATGCCCATTACTGCCCCACGCTTTTGCACTGGGAAAATTAACATTACGACACTAAACATTAATGGTAAAATAATACCCGTTGCGACCGCTTGTACAAAACGACCGACTAATAAAACCGTAAAGTTTGGTGCTAATGCGCCTAATAACGAACCGATAATTGCAATGACAATTGCCGCCACAACTAATTGACGCGTTGTAAACCAACGTACTAAATATGATGATAATGGAACTAATACTGCTAAAACTAAAAGATAACCAGTTGTTAACCACGCCGCTGATGCTGCGGATACACTGAAATCATCCATTATATTTGTTAATGCCATGTTTAAGGCTGTTTCACCGAATAGACCTAGGAACGTCCCGATCATTAATACCGCTGCCATACCTTTAGGGCTTTTAACATTGAAAAAAGGTGCTGCCACTTCTGTTTCCTCCTGTACTATAAAAACTTATTTATGAAGATGATAATTGCTTCCTATCATACTTTTGCTGTTATATAACGTTTGCTTTGCTTTAACAGCACGCTTTACAATATACCAAATTTTTTCATAGAAATTCAATCATTTCAGGATAAAAATTAGACCATTCATTATAATTGTGAACACCTAATATCCATTTATAACCTTTTATGGAGCTATGCATCGTAGACAGTTACTTCCATTTCCGATTTGAAAACGATTGCAAAATTTTAATCTAAATTTGAACAAATGGTGACAAAAGCTGATACATCAACATTTAATGCGCTTTGCTATGATAAACGTTCATTTTGCAACACTTCTTTATCCATTTCCCCTCAAAAAAATATCAATTGTGAACAAATTGACTTAAAAAAACCGCTAAGACATTTTCGCCTTAACGGTTCACTTATATTGCGCAAGTATTGCTGGGATTACTTTACTTATATTTAATAACGGTTCATTTGACCGCTGTGATAATGATAACGTTACCGCACCTTCAATCATCGCACTGACAGCTTTACTAATGATGACAGCCGATTCATCGCTATAGCCGTTTGAAATGAGCTTCGTATAATAAATCGATTCCCAATACTTATACGTATCTCCGCATGCTTTGCGTAGACGTTCATTCATAAAAGCCGATTCCGCCGCCAACAAACCAAAAGGCATAATCGTAAATGAATGCTCCTCAAGGCCACTTTCCATATCAAATAACTCAGCCATTGCTAAAATATGTGCATTTAACGCAGCCTCTACGTCCTCAAATTCATTCATATAACGCTGGATGGACGCCCCAATTCTTCGCTTCGATAGCTCAATCGCCGCCTCTGCCAATTGCTCCTTGCCTTGAGGGAAATAATGATAAAGCGAACCTTTAGGCGATCCCGACTCCTGAATAATTTGATTTAAGCCTGTTCCATGAAACCCCTGAAAATAAAATAGCCTCGTTGCTGTTTCTAAAATTTTATCTTTTGTTTGCTTTGTCATGCTGCCCTCCACAATTATAATGATCGGTCTAATTCATCTTTACTTATCGGTCTAACCTTATCACATAATATCAAATGACGAAAAGCATCAGTCAAATGTTCACAAAATCTCAACAGTTTCCTTTCTTGCTTACTCTCTACTGGATTCATACAAACTATTAAAAATTCAAATCGTTTACATAATTATTAGAATATTATAAAATAGCCTAATCTTAAGTATATCACTAGGCTTTATAAACTATTATTGAGGAGGCGATACATTATGGAACAACAGCCGGTTTCCATCAAACCATATTCAATGGAATACATGACAGCAATGCTTTTCACTCAAATCGAGACGAATACCAAAGAAGCTTTCGGGCAAGAGGTCATACCGCTCATACAAAACGCCGTTCGCTCTTTTGGCTACTATAATGCGGAGCAAATAGCTATTAAAGCAACGTTAGAAGGTTCTATTCACTCACTTTACGACTACATCCCCACTGACCATCAAGCGACGGACAACTACGAAAATGCCACACCCTTTGCCTTATTCGCCAAGCTGTTTGCACAGGTCACAAAGCAAATTGTAGACCGCTACGGTAATGAAGGTGAAGAAGTAATTAAGAAAAGCGTATGGCAATTCGGACAAAAACGTGGTCGGGGCATTGCACAGCGCGCTCGCTTAAACGGGCAGGAAAACACCGTTGAGAACTATATTCCAAACTACGATATGGGGCGCAGTGAGTTATTCGTAATGAAAGATAACTACACGCCAAATGAATTGGAGCAAACTTTTACAGGCTGTCCACTTGGCCAACAATGGGCTGACGACAATATGCATGAATACGGTATTTTGTACTGCCAAGTCATTGATAACTCCATTGCCTATGGCTACAACAACAAATTTGACGTTATTCACGACCAGTATTTACTCCGTGAAGGCCAGTGCCACTTCCGCTTCCAAATGAAAGAGAAAGGAATTGATCCTCTATATGATTAATGAAGAACGACTACTGCTGCATCTAGCTGAACTTGCCAAAATCGGCTCTACTCCCGAGGGAGGGGTCAATCGCTTTTCATTTACCGCAGAAGAAATGGTAGCGAATCTCTATATTAAGCAACTGATGGAAGCAGCCGGAATGACAGTATCTACTGATGCAATCGGCAATATTATCGGTGAAGTAAACAGTCATATTGACACTCCGGCCATCGTGTTAGGTTCACATATTGATACGGTGCCAAACGGTGGGCACTATGACGGTGCGCTAGGCGTATTAAGTGCAATTGAGGTAATCCATACACTACAAGACAACAACATCCCATTAAAACGCCCGGTAAAGGTGATTGCTTTTAAGGATGAGGAAGGGACACGCTTCCAGTTTGGTATGATTGGCAGTCGTGCAGCTGCCGGAACATTACAGCTAGAGGAATTACAGCGTACGGATGAAGAAGGTATTTCGATAGCAGAAGCGATGCAGCAGGATGGGCTAGATGCCGCAAATGTAGCCGACGCAAAATTATCGAATGTTGACTGCTATGTTGAATTGCATATTGAACAAGGAAAAGTGCTAGAAAAAGCAGGTGTAGGTGTCGGTGTAGTAACAGGCATTGCCGGACCACTTTGGCAGCAAATTACTCTTTCCGGTACAGCTGAACACGCAGGCGCAACACCAATGGCACTAAGACAGGATGCTTTAGTCGGCGCAAGCTTAATCATTGCGAAAATTGAAGAGCTTGCACGTCAGTATCCTGCAGCAGTAGCAACGGTCGGAAAGCTATCCGTATCGCCAAACGGAGTCAATGTCATTCCTGGTGAAGTTACCTTTACAGTTGATATTCGGGATATCGAAGAGGAAGTCCGAAATGCATTGGAACAGGAAATCTATCACGCAGCCCAAGCCATCGCACAAGAGCGCCAACTTACATTAGCAATTGAAACATTGCAAAGAGTGGCACCAGTTAAATGTGATGCCGAAATCCAACAAATTATTGCACAAGCTATCGCAGACAATGGACAGCAAGTCGTCCATTTACCAAGCGGTGCCGGACACGATGCGATGCAATTTAACGGACAATTCCCGGTAGCAATGATTTTCGTCCGCTCAAAAGACGGCATCAGCCATAACCCAAAAGAATTCACCTCAGCCGAAGATATCATCGCAGGAGCAAATGTTTTAAAACAAACTTTACTTGAACTTGATCAGCGATAATCACAGTGAAACCAGCGACCTCTAGGGGATAGTTAGCTGAGCTGGAGCCGTGCCCGGGGAAAGCATCGGTCCCGGAATGGAAATCAACGGTTCAAGGTTATAATAATTATTAAAAAGGCCGGGACATATAAATGCCCCGGCCTTAACTCATTCATTATTTAATATTATAGAAAGACTTTAATCCTTCAAAACGGCTAGTGTCGCCTAATTGATCTTCAATGCGTAGTAATTGGTTGTACTTCGCAACACGGTCTGTACGAGATGGTGCACCCGTTTTAATTTGACCCGCATTTGTTGCAACAGCGATATCAGCAATTGTGTTATCTTCTGATTCGCCTGAACGGTGAGAAATTACTGCCGTGTAGCCAGCACGTTTCGCCATTTCAATCGCTTCGAACGTTTCAGTTAAAGTACCGATTTGGTTTACTTTAATTAAAATCGCATTGCCCACGCCCTCTTCAATACCACGAGATAATTTCTCAGTATTTGTTACGAATAGATCATCACCTACTAATTGTACGCGGTCACCGATACGCTCAGTTAATAGCTTGTGGCCAGCCCAGTCATTTTCGTCTAAGCCGTCTTCAATTGAGATGATTGGGTATTTAGAAGTTAATTCCTCGTACCATGCAACCATTTCTTCAGAAGTTTTTTCTACGCCTTCACCAGCTAAAACGTATTTGCCTGTTTCTTTGTTGTAAAGCTCAGAAGATGCAACGTCAAGTGCGATACGGATATCATCGCCCATTTTGTAGCCAGCTTTTTCAACTGCTTCAATAATAACAGTGATCGCTTCTTCGTTTGAGCTTAAGTTTGGCGCGAATCCACCTTCGTCACCTACTGCTGTGTTATAGCCTTTACCTTTTAAAACTGCTTTTAAGTTATGGAAAACTTCAGTACCCATACGTAATGCTTCTTTAAATGATTTCGCACCTACTGGCATTACCATGAATTCCTGAATGTCTACGTTGTTGTCAGCATGTTCACCACCGTTGATGATATTCATCATTGGTAATGGTAATTGTTTTGAATTGAAGCCACCTAAATACTGATATAAAGGAATATCTAAGTAATCAGCAGCTGCATGTGCTACAGCCATAGAAACACCTAAAATTGCGTTTGCACCTAATTTACCTTTGTTGTCTGTTCCGTCAAGTTCGATTAACGCTTGGTCGATTACAACTTGGTCCAATACAGAATATTGACCTTCTAATTCTTCAGCGATAATTGTGTTTACGTTTTCTACCGCTTTTTCAACACCTTTACCTAAGTAGCGGCCTTTATCTCCGTCACGTAATTCCACTGCTTCATATTCACCAGTTGATGCACCAGATGGCACGATCGCACGGCCAAATGCACCTGATTCTGTGAATACTTCTACCTCTACTGTTGGGTTACCGCGAGAGTCTAATACTTCACGAGCGTATACTTGAGTAATGAATGGCATAATTAAAAATCTCCTCTGTCAATAAATTTATTAGGTGCTTGCACAATGACAAGCAATATAATTAACCGCGCGAATTACTTTTCGTTTGGCATAACTAACGATTTCCCTGTCATCTCGGCAGGTTGGTCAATCCCAAGCAAATCCAGCATAGTAGGTGCTAAATCTGCTAAAATTCCATCTTCATAAAGCATCACACCAGGCTTTGTCACAATGACCGGCACTGGGTTTGTCGTATGGGCTGTCATCGGCTGATTATCCAATGTCACAACTTCATCCGAGTTGCCATGGTCTGCAGTAATAATTGCATGGCCACCTTTTTCTGCGATCGCATCGACGATTTTACCTAAGCACTCATCGACTGCTTCAATCGCTTTAATCGTTGGCTCCAGCATGCCTGAATGCCCTACCATATCCGGATTGGCAAAATTTAAAATAATTGCATCGAATTTATCTTCTGCAATGGCATTCAATAAAGCATCCGTTACTTCATAAGCACTCATTTCAGGCTTCAAATCGTATGTCGCTACTTTCGGAGAAGCGATTAAAATACGCTCTTCCCCTACAAAGGTAACTTCACGACCTCCACTCATAAAGAATGTCACATGCGGATACTTTTCCGTTTCCGCAATGCGTAGCTGTGTTTTGCCTGCTCTTGAAATGACCTCACCAAGTGTATTTACAAGGTTGTCATTCTCATAGGCAACTTCAGATACGACATCTTCACTATAATGTGTGAAAGAAACAAATTTTAAGTTTTGTGGATGGTTTTGTGATAACGGAATGCCATCACAATTTTCACTTGTAAACACTTGCGACAATTGAATCGCACGGTCCGGACGGAAGTTGAAAAAGATAACCGCATCATTCGTATCAATTGTAGCGACCGGCTTACCTTCTTCTGTCACAACAAACGGAACAACGAACTCATCATGCAGATCACGCTCATACGAAGACTCTACACCGGCAGTAGCAGAAGAAGCAGTCTGTCCAACTCCATCGACTAAGGCGTTATATGTCAATGCGACACGCTCCCAGCGACGATCTCGGTCCATTGCATAGTAGCGGCCATGAATCGAGGCAAACTTCCCTACACCGATTTCCGTCATCTGCTTTTCTGTTTCTAGAATATAGTTAAGCGCTGTCGTCGGACCAACATCACGACCATCGAGGAAGCCATGGACATACACTTCCTCCAGATTATTTGCCTTCGCTAATTTCAATAAGGCAAACAGATGCTCATAGTGACTATGTACGCCACCATCTGAAAGCAGCCCCATTAAATGCAGCTTTGAACCATGAGCTTTTGCATGTTCAACAGCAGCTAAAAATGCTTTATTTCTGAAAAAATCACCTTCACGAATCGATTTATGGATACGTGTAAGATTTTGATAAACTATGCGCCCTGCACCGATGTTTAAGTGACCTACTTCAGAGTTCCCCATTTGGCCCTCTGGCAGACCTACAGCCTCCCCGCTCGCTGTTAATGTAGCGTGCGGGTAAACATTCCAGTAGCGATCGAAATTCGGTTTATATGCTTGGGCAACGGCATTTCCCTTTACTTCATCACGAAAAGCAAAGCCGTCCAAAATAATTAATGCAACAGGTTGTTTAGGCATTTGCTGCCGCCTCCAATAACTTCATAAATGATGCCGGATCTAAGCTCGCTCCACCTACTAAGGCACCATCAATATGTTCTTGCGCTAATAGCTCTTTAATATTTTCAGGCTTTACGCTGCCACCGTACTGAATACGTACTTTTCTAGCAGTATCTTTGCCATATAACGTTTCGATCGCTAAACGAATTGCACAGCATACCACATTAGCATCTTGAGCCGTAGCCGTTTTACCTGTTCCGATTGCCCAGATTGGCTCATAAGCAATGACCATATGTTCAACCTCGATCGGTGCAAAGCCTTCCAACGCCTTTGTAATTTGTCGTGCTACCTTTGCCTCTGTCTGTTCCGCTTCACGCTCTTCTAACGTTTCACCACAGCAAATAATCGGTACAATTCCTTGACTAAGAGCTGCTCGAATTTTTTTGTTAATCGCTTCATCCGTTTCGTTAAACATTTCACGACGCTCTGAATGCCCTAAAATAACGTAATCTACATTAATATTGGCAAGCATCACAGGACTGATTTCACCTGTAAATGCACCTTCATTTTCGTAATGCATATTTTGTGCGCCAATTGCCAGGCTTGAATCCTCTGATGCTACGACAAGCGTTGGTAAATATAGTGCTGGTGCACAAATGACTGCATCCACTTTATCAGGAGATGGGATCTCTTGCTGAATCTCTTCCACAAAGTCCACTGCCTCATCAAATGTTTTATACATTTTCCAGTTTCCTGCTATGATCGGTTTTCTCATTCAAAACCCTCCAGTTTTTAATTATTTTGTTCGTTAACACTAACTGTTTTCCGCTAAGGCGGACGCTTTGAGTCAGTGTTGACACAAATAATTATTCTATAAATTATTTATCGTTTAACGCAACAATACCCGGTAATTCCTTACCCTCCATTAACTCTAATGAAGCACCGCCGCCTGTTGAAATATGGTCCATTTTAGATGCTACTTCGAATTTCTCTACCGCTGCAGCTGAATCACCGCCACCGATAATTGTGTAGCCATCTGTTGTTGCCATTGCATCTGCTACTGTTTTTGTACCATTTGCAAATTTCTCCATTTCGAATACACCCATTGGTCCGTTCCAAATGATTAATTTTGATTGCTTAATGACTTCTGCATAGTTTTCCGCAGTTTTTGGTCCGATATCAAGTCCCATCCAGTCAGAAGGAATCGCATCGATTGCAACTACTTTAGTGTCAGCATCTTTTGAAAATTCGTTCGCTACGACTGCATCAACTGGCATGTGCAGCTGAACGCCTTTTTCTTTTGCTTTTTCGATAAAGCCTTTTGCCAACTCAATTTTGTCTTCTTCTAGCAATGACTTTCCGATATCATGACCCATTGCTTTTACGAATGTGAATACTAAGCCGCCACCGATAATCAGGTGGTCTACTTTATCTAGCAGGTTTTCAATAACACCGATTTTATCTTTAACTTTTGCGCCACCAATAATCGCTGTGAATGGACGCTCCGGATTTGATAAAGCTTTCCCTAATACGTCTAATTCTTTTTCCATTAATAAACCTGATACAGCTAGTACATGCTTCGCAATACCTTCTGTTGAAGCGTGTGCACGGTGAGCTGCACCAAATGCATCATTTACGTAAAGGTCTGCTAATTTTGCAAATTCTTTTGCCAATGTCTCGTCGTTTTTCTCTTCGCCTTTATGGAAGCGTACGTTTTCAAGAAGAATGATGTCGCCATCTTGCATATTGTTTACCGCTGCTTCTACATCTGTACCAATTGATTCATCAAGCTTCGAAACAGGCTTGCCCATTAATTCAGAAAGACGTTCACCTACTGCTGTTAAACGCATATCTTCATTCACTTCACCTTTTGGACGACCAAGGTGTGAAGCTAAAATAACTTTTGCCCCTGCACTCACTAATTGCTCAATTGTTGGAACGGCTGCACGAATACGCGTTTCATCCGTAATTTTGCCTTCTTCCATCGGTACATTAAAATCAACACGTACAAATACGCGCTTCCCTTTTACATCTACATCATTCATTGACTTCTTTAAAAACATAAAGAAAATCCTCCTTTAAATTCGATCGTGAAATTATTGTGTGGATAGTATACTCGTTAGTTAAAATAGTATCAAACTTCAATAATGCTGTCTTGTGTCGCCTCTGATTTCCCTCGTATTCGCTAATATTTATGACGAAGATGAATCATTGCGCTTAAATCTCTAAACAATATGTATTTACCCAATTTTCTTATATTCAAAAAAAGAGCGGTCGGGTAATTCCCTGCCGCTCTTTTACCCTTATACATTATAAGGTTTCTACCTTTTAAAGGCTATACTTTTTATGTCAAATTCTAATTAATATGTCACATATTTTCTTCATTCTTTAAAAAGTATGTCACAATTAGTTTTTGTCGATTCCTTGCTCAGCGATATATAACGCTAAATCCATTAATCGAGTAGAATACCCGATTTCATTATCATACCAAGCAACTACTTTCGCCATACGGTTTTCCATTACCATTGTCGATAAGCCATCAATTGTTGATGATGCCGGATTGCCGTTATAGTCGATCGATACAAGCGGTAATTCATTGTACGCAAGAATTCCTTTTAAGTCGCCCTCTGAAGCTTCTTTTAATGCAGCATTGATTGAATCAGCTGTTACGTCTTTATCAAGCTCCACAACTAAATCCACACAAGATACGTTTGGTGTAGGAACACGCATTGAGAAGCCGTCTAGTTTACCTTTTAATTGTGGCAATACTTTCGATACTGCAACCGCTGCACCCGTAGTTGTCGGAATCATTGATACCGCGCCAGCACGTGCACGACGTGGGTCTGAGTGCGGGAAGTCAAGGATACGCTGATCATTTGTATACGAGTGAATTGTCGTCATCATACCGCGCTTAATACCGAATTGTTCATCCAATACTTTTGCCAGCGGTGCTAAACAGTTTGTCGTACAAGAAGCGTTCGAGATAACATCCTCTGATGGGTCATAATCAGTATGGTTTACGCCCATAACATAAGTTGGCATATCGCCTTTTGCTGGTGCTGAAAGAATCGCTTTTTTCGCACCGGCTTGAATATGCTTCTCTACTTCTTCCATTGAACGCCATCTACCCGTACATTCTAAAACAACATCCACACCAATTTCGCCCCATGGTAATTTTGCAGGATCTTTTTCTGAATACACTTGAATGCGTTTGCCGTTTACGATAAATGCATCATCTTCCGCCTGAACATCTGCATCGTATACACCATGTACTGAGTCATACTTCAATAAGTGTGCAAGCTGTCCGGCATCTGTTAAATCATTTACTGCAACAACTTCAAATTCCTCGTGCTTCATTGCTTCACGGAATACTAAACGTCCGATTCGACCAAATCCATTAATTGCTAATTGTAATACCATGTGAAATTCCTCCAATATATTTATTATTTAAACAGTATGTGTAATGGACATACTTTTAAAAACAACTTATCTTTCTAGAATTGTATTTGCGGTTTGTTCATCCGTAATTAAAATCGTCTGCTTTACTGCATTTTTGAAATAAGCCTGAATTGCAGCTGCCTTGTTACTGCCTGCCGCAATCGCAATGACATGTTGCGCCTTATTTACATGCTCAAGCTGAATCCCAATTGTACGTAAATGATGAACAATATCGCCATTTTTATTGAAATAATAGCCAAACGCTTCTGCAACGGCTCCCTTTTGTTCAAGCAGCTGCTGCTCCTCGTATGTGCTATTGCGACGAAGTGCCATTTCCTGAGCGGCTCCAATGCCATGAACGACAATATCCACCTGCTCATACAATTCAATCATCTCTTTAATGATTGGCTCATCCTTCATCGCTTCATAAGCCTGCTCACTTAAATGCTCAGGTAAAAATAAAGTACGATATTTTGCGCCACACCTTTTAGCAAACTTGGAAACAACCGTATTCGCCTGGAACGTCATCTCGTCACCCATACCGCCTCGTGCTGCGATAAAACTCGCATCACCGAGCACCGTGCCTGCTGTTAAATACTCTTTCATCGAGGCAACACTGCTACCGCCCGTCACAGCAATTTGATCTTTACCTTTAGCGAGTTGCTGTAACATCTGTGCCGCTTCTTTACCGAGCTGTTGCTTTACAGTCATATCCTGTTCCGCATCACCCGTCACAATAATAACGCGTGCAATCCCGAACATTTCTTTAAGCTGTTGTTCCATCGCCACAATACCTGACAACTCCCGATGTAATTCGGAAAGCTGTTCTAATACTTCATACCCTTTTGGCGTACAAATCATGCCCTTTTTCTGAATCGAAATCAATTGCTGCTCACTGAGGACGGTTGTTTCATTACGAATATCACGCTCTGTCATCTGAAGCTGCTCGACTAAAGCACGCCTACCAATCGGTCCGAATGTCGCTAAAGCCTGCAATATTCGAAACCTCTTTTGAAAGAGCCTATCGATTTCAGGCATTAGTTTGCGCTCTGCTGCAAAAAACGAAACATCAGTCAAAAAAACCACCTACTCGACTATATTGGACAAGTTTTGTCCCGCGCATTATTTTTTAGTCCCACTTAGAACAAAAAAAATAATTTCTGTCTTTATTATAAAATGCATAATGTTGTTTTGCAACTTATATACTTGTCGGAATTATGTCTTTCAACAAAAATAAGGCGCTCATCTCAATCTCCGAGCGCCTCATATAACGTTGCATAATCAAGCTGTCCATACTGAATAATTTCCCCATCCTGCTCAACAACAGGAATCATCAGCATATATTTCTCATGCACTGCATCATCTTCCTCAATATTATAGTGCTCAATTGTAAAGTCGATATCTTCCTGAACTATTTTCAACGTATGAAGCCCTTCCACACAAAGCTCACAGTCCGGTTTTGAATAAAATTTAATAATCATGGTATTTCCTCCCTTTTTTACTATTATAGCCGGGGAAAATAGAAATGGGGGAAGCTTTTATTAGAAAATCTTTGCAACATATTAGCGCTTCCAGCTGACATATTAGCACTTTCATAACACTTATTAGCAAATGAACCCCACTTATTTGAACATCTAACACTTTTATTAGCAAATCAACATTTTATTAGAACAATCGCATCACATATTAGAACATCCCCGGCACTTATTAGAAAACCTCCACCGCCTGCTGCACACCACACCTCAAAAAAGCACCTCACCCCGAAAGAGTAAGATGCCCATCCTAAAACCTAAAACTTCCTGCCAGCCCCGCCGCCGAATGATCCGCCACCGCCGAAGCCACCAAATCCACCGCCAGAAGAGCCGCCACCTCTACCGCCGAAACCTCCGCCAAATGCACCAGGGAATCCGCCGCTACGGTATACACGTCGAGCAGTACGTCTACGTCCACCTGGACCGCCGCCACCGCCAAACTTCGTAATGAGGTAATAGAGAATAATAATAAAAATAATAAAGCCAATGGAAATGCCGTCATCATCACCCGATGAAACAGGCTTCACTAAATCAGCCCCACCTGCTTCACCACCCATTTCCTCATAAAAAACAGAGAAAATATTCGCAAAAGCACTCGTATAATCCCCATTCATTAAATAAGGAAACATATATTCATCAATCATACTGCCGAGTTTGCCGTCCGGGTAATCACCCTCTAAGCCGCCGCCGACCGTAATCCATACATCATTTTCCCCTGGACCTTGCTCAGTCGTAGCGAAAATCAGCATCCCGTTATTCTCGTTCGCACCACCGATTCCCCATTGCCGAATCGTTTCCGTTCCGAATTCATACGCATCCATTCCACCGATCGTATCAATGGTCATCATGACGATTACATTGCCAGTTGAACCTTCCAATGCTTTTGCGGACTGAATCAGCTGTTGTTCCACATCATCAGATAGTACATTCGCATAATCATAAACGTAGGAATTATAAGCCGGCTTCTCCGGTATAGCGGCCATCGCCTGAAGCGGTACAGCCAGGAATAATATGAAAAGCGAGACAATCCATCTCATACGCAACCCCCCTTTTTAGAAATTTCGGACCTTGCCCGTGCAATTCGATTAATCAAAATCGACAGCCGGTGCTTCCTCCACACCTTCTTTAATTTCAAAGTAATCTTTTTGCTCAAAGCTGAACATGCCCGCGATCAAGTTTCCTGGGAATCGACGCACAGTATTATTGAATTGCTGAACCGTATCATTATAATCCTTACGCGCTACAGCTAAACGATTTTCAGTTCCTGCCAGCTCATCCATTAAACGTGTAAATTGGACATCCGATTTTAAGGTCGGATAGTTTTCAATGACTACTAATAATCGGGATAATGCCGAAGATAAATCATTATTCGCTTCCGCTGCTTCACCAACTGTATTGGCATTGCCATATTGTGTACGTGCATTGGCAATTTGAGTAAAAATCTCCTCTTCCTGCTTCGCATAACCTTTAACGGTATTCACTAAGTTCGGCACTAAATCAAATCGACGCTGCAGCTGGTTTTCCACTTGCGCCCATGCTGCATCCACCGTTTCTTCCCCACTCACTAAATTGTTGTATTTCGGTACGACGATCATTGCCGCAATGACAATCACTACAATGATGGCAATGACCGTAATTAAACCAGCACTGCCTCTTTCATTTTTAGAATACATTTTGTCTCATCCCCTCTTTCTAAAAAAATGCGTATAAAATTTTCATTCACTTCCACAATAAGAGCGTACGAAATTCTTATTATGGAGGTTACTGAATGTTTACCCAATCATCCCAATCACAAGACAACCAAATGCCTTTCTCAATGAATCATGGTGCCCATGAATTACTGGATGTTCATGAAGTGCTAGGCGCTATGATCGGCGGATTAAATCAATACGTTTTATTACGTGACCAAATTCAAGATCCAGAGCTACTATCTATTATGGATCGACAATACCCATTTATGCTTGATGAATACAACCTTACAATGGAAGCCTACAAAACAGGCCACGATCCAAAACACCCAACTCGCAGCTACAATATGCAAATGGGCAATGATACAAACTACGGTTTGACACCAGGCGAGCCTAAAAAACCAATTACTTCTGCTAACGAAATTAATGACGCGATCATTTCAAGCTTCATGCTGAGCTGCCATAAAGCAGGAGCAGCTGGGAAAACTGCTGCAGCTTTAGAGTCTACAAATCCAGTTGTACGTCGTGTGCTACAGGACTCTGTACCAAACTGTATCGAAATGGCTTACGAAATCTCTTTGTACCAAAACAAAAAAGGGTATTATCAAGTACCACAACTTTCGCAGCAAGATATGAATACGATGCTCAATATGTATGGGCAGGCACAGCAAGCTAAAAATATGCCTAACTAATCCCCAATAAAGTATTCGGATTAATTCTTCCATTAATTATTGGCTTTGAATTAATAATAATACATTTTTTTTGTGGATATCCAATATTTACTTGCAAAAATTAAAGAATATACTTCCCCAAACGAACAAACACTAATAATGGTGTTGTATCACCTACTACGATGAAGGAGGGGCTTTTATGAAAAATATTCGTGAAGGTTTAATTCCGACTGTACTTGGATCAGCTGTAACTGCAACAGGGTATGCGATGAAACAAAAAATCGGTACGAACAAGATGCTTGCCAATACCATTTTCGGTTTCGGTCTCGCCCATATGGTATTGGGTGCAATTGACCTTGTAGAACATCGTAAGTAGAAAGAGCAGGTACAACTGCTTTTGACGAGGAAGCTGGCTCAAAGGATAATAATTCTTTGCAGTCAGCTTTTTCTTTATAGAAATAAAAAAATGCCCAACTATTTTAAGTCGGGCACACTTTATCAGACCATTTTGTAGCCGCACTCCTCACAGAATTTTTTCGATTCATCGTAAAACTCATTACAATTCGCACAAATATACGTTTGCGTAACCTCGATAATATCTGTAGAGTCCACTATCATCTCCTCTTCAGCACCCGCTGCCTTACTGCGTTCATTTAATTCTTCAATATCCTGTTCCAGCATCGCAACAGCCTTTTCCTTCGCTTCAATTTGCATAAGCTGATAATTCACCATACTCACCGAAAATAAGGTGTTCCGATTCAGATTAACAATTTCCCCAATTTCCTGTTTAAGCAGTTTTATCTCTTCTTCAATCGCAGCAATCTGCTTACGTATTTTTGATCGATCTACAGCAAAAGACGTCTTGTTGCTTAGTGTCGTGACTTTCTCGTTCACTTTATCCTTCCACTTCTTAAATGTTCCCTTCTTTTCTCCCATAAAAGCCCTCCACTTCAATAAAAAATTTGCCTGAACCCGACTAGTGCATCCACTGTATTTTTCACAATATGTATAAACATGTCGAAATATGCTTTACAAAAAAATAAGGGTAGGATTTCCCGTTATTTCAAGGGAACAACCCATATTCAGCTAAAATAAGGGTACAAACTTCCGTTATTTTTAAAAAATCCATGTATTCCAGCCTCATACAAGCAAATAAGGGGAATTTCTCCTCTTATTTTTGGCCACTTACACTTGATATGCCCAAATAAGCGGAACTCTTCCCTCTATTTCTCTCCAACAAAAAACAGGCGCATCTCATATAAGAAATGAAATGCGCCTGTTCACCTATTTAACTTTGTAATTGCTCGTATAATTTACTGGAGAAATATTTCCGCGCATCCGCCATTTTAATATGCAGCATACGCTCTTCGTTGCTCTCTTCATTAATAAAAGTAACGAAGGCACCTTCTAAATTTTCGTGAATGCTTTTAAAAATATAATTATCGGCCAGTAATTCATCAATCTGTAAAATTTCCTTTGCCACAAATTCATATTCTGACATCGTCGCACCCCCATTTACATTTTAATCTGTAGAAGCAGTTTGTTGAACACCAATCGGTTCTGGCGTCACATCAATCTCCCAGCTGCGTCCCGCTGTAATGCCTAAATACTCCTCATCACTCGGATTCGTAATTTCAGCTTGCGGATACTTTTTGAACCACCAGAATTTCGCTAGCACATAATAGATTGCCGCCCCTACAAAGAAGCCAATTAGTGAAGAAAATGATGGCCAAATATTCGCGATCAACCCACCAAGTACCCACGCGATAATCCCCGCTACATTGACACCTTTTAAATACTGATATTGACCGTCTGTTTCATATAGATCCTTTACATTTACTCGTCGCTTACGAATTAAATAATAATCGGCAAATAAAATACCAACAATTGAAGAAAGGATACCGCCGACAACGAGCAGTACGCTATTTAAAATATCAAATAAGCTCCACGGTTGAACAATCGTCCCGACAATACCGGCAATGACAACACCTACCCAGAACGGTACTTTCGGGCCGCCGATATTCGAGAAAATCGTCGCAGCCGGAATAACGTTTGCGGAAGTATTTGTCGACCATTGAGCCAGTACGATCATCGATAATAACATTACAAGGACAATGCCACCTGCCGCTTGCTGTAGTGCGTTAATCGGGTCACCTGAACCGGTAGACATATAACATACCGCCCCAATAACAATCATCAGCGTATTAAAAATTGGCTGAACAACAAGTGAACCTAATAACTGCGTTTTATTTCGCTTGAACCAGTTACGTTCATTTTTCGGTGCTTTAAAGTGACGTGAAAGTGTCGGCATATCCGCAGCAAGTGTTGCCCAGAAGCCCATAATTGCCATCGCGACAATCATAAATGCCGTAAACTGTTCAAAACCTGTTTGCGGTGCTTCCACCCAAGACCATACCGCTTTTCCTTGTTCCTTCGCTTCAGCCGATAATTGTAAGTACATCCAAATCGAAATAAAGATAATGATCGGTGCAGCAAAATCAGCGAAACGCTCAATTGATTTAATCCCTAACGATACATTGAATAATTGCAATGTCGCAAAGACAATAAAGCACACAAACCAATTATCGAAGCCTATCATAATATTTAAAATTCCATTGATTGCAAGGGCTCCGAAATACGTATTAATACCAAACCAGCATGATGCCGTAAATGCACGTGCAAATGAAGGAAGATGTGTTCCAATCGTTCCGAACGGTGCACGCATATACACAGGAAACGATAAACCGTGTTCTACACCGATATCACCAATAATGACCATAAAAATACCGATTAAAATTGATCCGACCAATGTCGCAAGGATCAGCATCGGCATACTCAAATTCACAATTCCGCCAGCACCGATCGCAAATGCGGCCAGTACGATCGCCATTCCTACCCAGATCATACCAAAGCCAAGCACTCCAATACTGCGATTCTCATGCGAGACAGGAAGTAAATCAGGTGATTTCAAATAATTATTACTCGAGCTTTTTGGATTGGACATCGCTACACCTCTCATTATTCAATTTTTGGGTCCACAGGACGTGGGTCAGCCAGCCGGTATCACTCGATGCGACTTTGCTAGGCTGACATGTATTTCTTTAAAAATATTTACCAAAGGACTACCTTGCAATAGTCGAACTGTTCGCTGCAAATCCTGCGATCAACGACTGTCTTTCATTCCATGTCATTGGTGGTTGTGTAGGCACCAATTCCTTCATCGTAATAGCACCTTCTGCCGGACAAACAATCGAACATAAGTTACAGCCTACACAATCTTCCTCGCGAACTTTCAACATCGGACGACCGTCTTCCGTATACAGATCGATACATTGATGCGATGTATCTTCACACGCAATATGGCACTTATTACAGTTAATGCAAACATCATTATTAATCTCTGCTACAACTTTATAATTTAAGTCCAGATCGCCCCAATCTGAATACTTCGGAACCGTTTTTCCAACGAGATCCATGACCGAGTCTAAGCCTTTGTCATCTAAATAGTTGCTTAAGCCATCAATCATATCCTCTACAATGCTGAAGCCGTGGTGCATCGCTGCTGTACACACTTGCACGCTTGTAGAACCCATCAATATAAACTCAGCAGCATCCTGCCAGTTTGAAATACCGCCAATGCCTGAAATCGGTACATTAATATAAGGATTTCTTGCACATTCACCAACCATGTTCAGCGCAATTGGCTTCACCGCTGGACCACAATAGCCTCCATGAGCACCTTTGTTTCCAACATGCGGAATTGTATTCCAAGAGTTTAAGTCAACGCCTGCCAAACTATTGATTGTATTAATCATACTAATCGCGTCAGCACCACCACGTATCGCCGCCTCTGCTGTTACCGTAATATCAGTAATATTCGGCGTCAGCTTAACAATGACCGGTACTTGAGCATATTCCTTCGCCCAAAACGTCTGCTTTTCCACCAGTTCCGGCACCTGACCAGAAGCGGCACCCATGCCACGCTCGGCCATTCCATGGGGACATCCAAAATTTAATTCGAAGCCATCGACCCCGACATCCTGTACTTTTTTTACAATTTCATGCCATTTTTCAGCTTTTGGTTCTACCATTAACGAAGCAATGATCGCATGATTCGGGAATCGTTTTTTCGTTTCATAAATTTCCTTCAAGTTCACTTCAAGCGGTCGGTCCGTGATTAACTCAATATTGTTAAACCCTGCCACCTTTTGACCATTAAAACTGACAGCTGCAAAACGAGAAGAAACGTTTAAAATAGGGTCCCCCAACGTTTTCCAAACAGCGCCGCCCCATCCTGCTTCAAAAGCACGCTGAACTTGATAACCCGAGTTTGTCGGTGGTGCAGATGCCAACCAAAATGGATTCGGTGACTTTATACCAGCAAAATTTATACTTAAATCAGCCATTTGAATACCCCCTATGCGATCTCTGAATTTGCGTTTAGTTCATAATGAATTGCGTATGCCGAATCTTTCCCTTGCTGTGCCGCGGATACAACAGTCGCTTCACCGTACCCATTGCCGTAAATTACATCACCGCAAGCATAAATTTTCGGATTCGATGTCTTTAAGCTATTCATCTCGACATCAATGACCCCACGAGTATTCGCCAGCCCTAGATGTTCAATCAGCTCATACTGCTTCGCTTGACCAATTGCCCGAATGACAGCATCCGTTTCAATTACAAATTCAGACCCCGGAATCTCCGTTAACGTACCTTTTCCATTCTCGATTTCCGTTAGCTTCATCTTAATGCATTCCAAACCGATTACTTTGCCGGCTTCGTCCCCGATAATTCGCTTCGGTAACGATAACCATCTAAATTCAACACCGTCCTGCTTAGCAAAATCATATTCAAAGTCATAAGCCGTCATTTCTTTCGATGTACGGCGGTAAACGATCTGAACTTGTTCTGCGCCTAGCCTTACTGAACATGTGGCCGCATCAATCGCAGTATTACCGGCACCGATCACGACTGCTTTTTTGCCTAGCATTTTATCTGTAAACGAAGCTTTCGATTCTTTTACAAAATCAATCGCATCATAGACACCTTCTAAGTGTTCGCCCTCAATATTTAGCATCGGTACTTTCCCCATACCAACCGCTACGATGATGCGGTCAAAATTAGCTAGAAGTTCATCTACTAGGACATCTTCGCCGATTTTTGTGCTCGTTTTAATTTCAACACCGAGGTTTTGTACTTGCTGCACTTCCCATTCCACAACATCTTGAGGTAGGCGGAATGAAACGATTCCGTAATAATTCAAGCCCCCTGCTTTTTCATCTGCTTCGTAAATTGTCACACCGTATCCTAGTAATGCCAGTTCACGTGCAGCAGATAATCCAGCTGGCCCACTTCCAATAATCGCGATTTTCTTGCCGTTTGCAGGTTTCGGTGTAAACAACTTCACATCGGTTTCACGAAGCCAGTCTGTTGCATAGCGCTGCAAGTGACCAATCTGTATTGGCTTTTCTTCACTGTTCAACACGCAAGCTCCCTCACAAAGCTCGATTGTCGGACATACACGTGCACAGCTTGCTCCTACTGGGTTCGCTTCCATAATGACACGTGCAGAGCCCTTCATATTATTCGAGGCGATTTTCTTTATAAAGCTCGGAATATTAATGCTTGTCGGGCACGCTTTAACACACGGTGGATCATAGCAATACAAACATCGATTCGCTTCCACGGTTGCTGTGTATGTTGTTAAACCACCAAATATTTCTTCAAAGTTTTTCGCTAAACTATTGCTCATTTCATAACAACCCTCTCCCGTTTGATTTGTTATTACTTTTTCAGCTGATTATTAGTTCTATGAAGTTACTTTAGTGGTACTCTTCACTTCGCGGCGAATATACTCACCACTTCCAAGCTTGCCGACGAACTTTTTATCTTGAATGACATAATCGCCACGCACTAACACACTTATTGGCTCACCCGTTACTTCCAGCCCTTCAAATGCGTTGTAATCCACATTCATATGGTGTGTTTCTGCCGAGATTGTCCGTTTCACTGTCGGGTCGAATAATACGATATCCGCATCCGAACCAACTGCAATTGTCCCTTTTTTAGGGAACAGTCCGAAAATCTTCGCAGACTGCGTTGAAATCATATCGACAAATTCATTTTCCGAAATACGGCCTTTTGCTACGCCTTCCGAATACAGTACGGAGAAGCGATCTTCAATAAACGGTCCACCATTCGGAATTTTTGAGAAGTCATCCTTCCCTAATGTTTTCTTGCCATTGAAGCTAAATGAGCATTGGTCCGAGCCAATCGTTTGCAACTGCTTCGATTTCAGTGCATTCCACAATACTTCCTGATGCTCTACTGGACGCAGAGGCGGAGACCATACATATTTTGCCCCTTCAAAGTTCGGCTTTTCCAATGCTGTCTGATCCAATACTAAATACGGTGGGCAAGTTTCCCCTAAAACGTTGTAGCCTTTATTACGCGCTGAAATAATTTCATCAACGGCTTCTTTACACGTAACATGTACAACATAAAGCTGTGCACCCGCTAAATTTGCTAGCTCAATTGCACGCTTAGTCGCTTCACCTTCAACTTCCGGTGGACGAGTCAGTGCATGATAAATCGGCTCCGTCTTACCATTCGCCTTCGCCTCTTCTACTAGCTCATCGATAACAGACCCATTTTCACAATGCACCATAACCGTCGCACCTAATTGCTTCCCGACTTTAAATGCCTGGAATAACGTACGATCTGTCGCCTGGAATTCCTTTGCATATGCTAAAAACACTTTGATCGAGCTAATCCCGCCCCGTTCCAGTGCTTCCGGTAATTCCTTTAAGCGCTGTTCATTTAAATCACCAATCATTAAGTGGAAGCCATAGTCGATCACGGCCTTGTCCTTCGCTTTGCCATGCCAAGTATCAATCGCATCCATCAATGTCGGAGAGCCTGCACTAATACAAAAATCAATAATTGTCGTCGTTCCACCAAATGCTGCTGCAATGGTACCTGATTGCCAATCATCATCTGTTACCGTATTGTTAAACGGCATGTCCAAATGTGTATGAGGGTCAATACCACCCGGAAATAATAGCTTTCCTGTAGCATCAATGATTTCTGCATCCACGTCTTCGATTCTTGCCGCAATCTGCTTAATTACGCCATCCTCAATCAGCACATCACCTTTATACGTGTCTGTAGCCGTAACAATTGTTCCCCCAGTAATGATCTTTTTCATAGTAAACCCTCCTATTTTTCTAGTAATTTAGCTAAGTTCTAGAAAGAACCGATGAAACTACATTTAAATCTGAATTTTCGATAAATTTAAGTCACAGTTAGAACTAAATAATACGATTTTGATTTTTTGGTATATTTAACTTTTGAGAAGCATATAATTAAATATATATTATTATATGTTATTTTTTATAACATAATATCTAATTATTCTAAAAAATAAAAATATTTTTAAAAGATGCTTCTTCCCTTCATACACTTAACTTTACTCGATGCTCGGTTAAAAATTAATATACAAAAGGTAATTTTTCCAATAATCTTTTTGGACATAACGTAAAAAGATAAGGGAAAAATCACTTTTCATGTTACATTTTATGACATAATAAGTGCTATTTCGATATTTTCAGCAAAAAATGTTCTAATAAACTTTGAAATCTTCTAATATATTTTCAGTTGTTCTAATATATTTTTGATCTTCTAATAAAACCTCGGCATGTGCTAAAAAAGGTGCAAACTGTTCTAAAATCCCCTCTCAACCTTCTAATATCCCACCCGCATTTTCTAATATCCATCACAGTTGTGCTAATAAAATTCCAATTACATAAAAAAACAGCCTGATCCCTTTTCCGGTATCAGGCCGTTTTTGCATATTAACTTAGTTATTGCTCGGAAACGCGAATGTCGATGCCGTCGTTTCTGTTGTTTCCGGCCAGCGCTCGGATACCGTTTTCGTCTTTGTAAAGAATCGCGCCTGATCCGGACCAAACATATGCCCTTCTCCAAAGCGTGACCCTTTAAAGCCGGCAAAGTTATGATAGCCTACTGGGATTGGAATCGGCACATTAACACCAACCATGCCCACATCAATTTCCGTAGTAAATTTACGCGCCGCAGCACCATCATTTGTAAAGATCGCGACACCATTTGCTAGCTCCTGATCGTTAATGAAGTCAATCGCCTCCGTAAGCGAACCTACGCGCACGACATTTCGAGCCGGTCCGAAAACTTCCTGATCGCAAATATCCATTTCCTTTGTCACATTGTCCAATAGCGTCGGACCTACGAAGAAGCCTTCCGAATTTTTCACAATATCCACTTCACGACCATCATTCACAATCGTTGCACCTTGCTGCTCAGCTAAATCGATTGCCTTTAAAATACTTTCTTTGGACTCCTTCGAAATAACCGGTCCAAAATCCGTACCTTCTTCTGTGTAGCTACCAACTTTTAATTTACTGATCTTGTCTTTTAAAATCGCTACTAATCTATCAGCTGTTTCTTCACCAACCGGCACGATCGTAGAAATCGCCATACAACGCTGAGAAGCCGCGCCGTACGCAGCACCAATAAACGCGTTCGCCACTTGCTCTAAATCCGCATCCGGCATAACAACCATATTATTTTTCCCGCCACCAAGTGCCGTAACACGCTTACCGTATTTAGCACCTGTTTCGTAAATATATTTTGCTACCGGCGTTGACCCTACAAATGAAATCGCCTGTACAGTTGGGTTTTCCAGAAGCTCATTTACCGCGTCCTTGCTGCCATTTACTACTGTCCAAATACCATCCGGCAAGCCTGCCTTTTTCCATAGCTCACTTACAAATAGTGAAGTCATCGGCACCTTTTCAGAAGCTTTTAAAATAACGGCATTCCCTACAGCAATCGCCATTGACGTTTGCGCCAGCGGTACCATGATTGGGAAGTTAAACGGTGAAATAGCAGCTACGACACCTAAAGGATACTTTGCCGAGTAGGCATTAATTTGACCGCCGACATTGACCGAATACTCCCCCTTCACAAGGTGAGGTGCCCCGATTGCTAGATCAACCGACTCCAATGCCCGCGTTACTTCACCGCGCGCATCCTCCAACGTTTTACCGCTTTCCGTACAAATGATATCCAACAGCTGATCCATATTTTCTGTAATTAAATATCGGAAGCGCATTAATACTTCAGCTCGCTTCGCAACGGATAAATCTCTCCACGCAGGAAATGCCGCTTTTGCCGCTGCAATCGCTTCACGTGTTTCTTCGGCTGTTGCGATCGGTACTTCAGCAATCACTTCGCCGGTAGACGGATTATAGACCTTTGAATAGCTTCTGCTTTTTCCCTCGACTAATTCTCCATTAATAAAATGCGTTAATCTTTTTACCGAAACTGCTTCTGTCATTATGAATGTCCTCCTCTATTTAATGCTGTTTAATGCCTCTATCAATGTCGTTGCAATAAAGTCCTTTTCCTCTAACGTAATGGAAAGCGGTGGTGAAAGTGTTAATACATTGTTGAAGTCCGCTACTGTCACACCATTTTTACCGATAATGACACCCTTTTGCTTACAATAGCCAATCACCGCATTGACCTTGTTAATATCCAGCGGCGCTTTCGTTTCTTTATCTTCCACAAGCTCAATCCCGATCAATAAACCTTTTCCTCGAATATCCCCAACATAAGGATGATCAATTAAATTTCCCTCTAAAGTTCCCTTGAGCGATTCCCCAAGCAGCGTGGATTGCTCAAATAAATTTTCGCGCTCCATAATTTCAATGTTTTTCAACGCAACCGCACAAGCGACTGGTGAACCTCCGAAAGTATTAACGTGACGTAAAAACTCGTAATCTCCTTCAGCTATAAACTGTTCATATATTTCACGACGGATAGCAGTTGCCGATAATGGCATATAGGCACTTGTCAGCCCCTTTGCCATCGTAACGATATCCGGCTTAATTCCGTAGTTTTGGAATCCAAATGCTTTCCCAGTTCGCCCAAAGCCGCAAATAACCTCATCAATAATGAGTAACGCGCCGTGCTTTTTGCATACTTCCTGGACACCTTGCAAATAGGCCTCATTCGGTACGATCACCCCACCACCTGTAATAATAGGCTCCATAATGACAGCGGCAATCGTTTCCGACATTTCCCACGTCATTACCTGATCCAAGTTTTTCACACTCGGTAATGTCGTTGGATCTTCACCCTGCATTTCTTCCGGATTACGGTATTGGTCAGGTGGTGCTACATGCAAAAAACCTGGAGCAAGTGGCTCATATTTATATTTACGCTGAGCCTGGCCAGTAGCCGCTAAAGCACCCATCGTATTCCCGTGGTACGCACGGTAGCGGGAAACAATTTTATAGCGATTCGTTTCACCTTTTTGCTGATGGTATTGTCGCACTACTTTAAATGCGACTTCATTTGCTTCCGAGCCACTGTTGGAGTAGAAAACGACATATTCATCCCCAAGCAGCTCGCTAATTTTTTGGCTAAGTAAGATGGACGGAGTATGCCCATATGTGAGTGGTGTATAGGAATTTTTAAGCATCTGCTCATAGGCTACTTCTGCAATTTCCTTGCGCCCATAACCAATATTCGTACACCATAGCCCTGCCATCGCATCCAAATATTTGTTGCCATCGATGTCCGTCAGCCAAGCCCCTTCTGCTCTATCTACAATAAACGTTGCATCCGGGTTATAAGGCTTCATCGAATGCCACACATGCTTTTCGTCATTTGCCTTCCAGTTATACTCTACGTATTGGCTCATGCATTTCCCTCCTAAATTTCAGAACTTACCTCTATTTTCGCTTATCGAACTTATTAGGGCATTATACATTGTGTAAAATGATTTTTTGCATTCACTTCACATTAAGGTAATTTAGTCGGTTCATCATTAGTAGGTTAATATAACGTTTTCGTATAGTCCGGCCAGCGATATTAGGTGACTTTCATCCCCTCATAATAATTATGCTTTGTCATCAATAACATGAGTTCTATACATAAACGATTTTCGTAATTCATAAAATCATTGCCAATAATTTGCTCCACTTTTTCAAGACGGTGATACAGCGTTTGACGCACAATAAATAATTTTTCGGCCGTTTCCTTTTTCAATCCGTTACACTGAAAATATATATCCAACGTTTGAATTAAATTCGTGTTGTGCTTACTGTCATACTGACTGAGCTTTTCAATCTTTTCCTTTGCTGCTTGCATTAAACTGTTATTATTTTGCAAAACCTTTACCATATGATAAAGAAGCAGCTCATCATAGAAATAAGAGAGCTCCATATTCGTCATCCGTATTTGAAGTGTCTCCTGCGCAGTTTGATAGCTTTCCTTCAATTCATTGTAATGAGAAACATATTTACCTACCGCAATAAGTGTATCCAGCCTGTACTGATTAATCAGCTCATTCATCGCACGCTTCATACGTTCTTTATACGTATCTTCCGGCCCCAAATCATTCAATATAAAAATTAAATACTGCGACTGCTCTACGATAAATGTATAAAAGCCTTCCTTTTGCAAAGCTTGACGAAGATTAATTTTATAATTCGTTAAATCCTTAATAATATTTTTTCTTCGCATCTGATGAATCATGACCATCCAGCCGTTTTGTTTTAGCTTCTGGTCTGATTCTTCAATGAAATAACGTATTTCATCATCACTGTTTTTACCTTCCAGCCACTTTTCAAAAAATTTACGGTTTTCACTTTCAAGTTTTTCCTCAATATATAAATCCCTTAAAACAAACTGAGATAATGTAACGACTGTCCGATCCAAAATAAGCAAATCCAATTCAGTAATTTCCCTTTTCTCGGAATAAATATGAACCGTGCCATATACTTGATCAAATAACGTCATTTCAAGACTCGCCTTATTCTTATTGTTCAAGCTATTGATGAAATCTTTATAATTTTCAATCTTTTTATCCGGGATTGCGAGACTTGTCCCTTTATTCACTTCAAAGTAAGTATTCACGTTTAAATATTTTTGCATGTATTGGAGAATCTTCGCTTTGTCATTCACCTTTAAAACATAGTTGTTTATTTTTTGGGAATAATCCTCCAGCTGCCTCAGTATATCGTATTGCTGATGAATAATTGCTGTATGCAAATCCTGCGTAATCCCGATAAACGGCACGATTTCCTGAAACACAATGAGCGGAAAATCCAGACTATTCGCTAAATTAACGACACTTTCCGGTACGACCTGAATGTACATACCGAGTTCGATACACAGTCCCGCTACTTCCAAATCACTGAGCTGCTGGACAAAGTTTAAAAAACCTTGCTCGTTATCCTTTAAAATAACGCCTGTTGTCAAAATGAGCTCATTACCTGTTATTAACTGCTTCACATCGATAACTTCCAATATATGTATCCATTTTATCGCATGATTTAATCCTGATTGACCTGCAACAACTTTGGCAGATTCAAAGTATTTTCGATTAAGAACTTCTTTTACAGTTATCATAGGCAGCCTCCTCTAATTAACAAATCGTCCATACAATTATTGTATCATTTTACATTAGGTATATATTAATTTGTTATATGAAAATGCTAATGTATATATATTAATGGATTAAAGGGGGACTCCTAATGTTAAAAACGAATCGTGAACGACTTAAAAATAGTATTGATTTATACAGTCAATTTGGAGCTACGGAAAATAATGGTGTCACACGTTTAAGCCTTTCCCAGGAGGATATTTTAGCCCGCAACCAATTAAAAGAAACTTGCGAACAGCTTGGCATGACTGTCACAACAGATGATATGGGGACAATGTATGCAACATTGCCAGGCAAAGCCGACCATTTACCGATTGTAATGGGTTCCCATTTGGATTCCGTTATTAAAGGCGGACGCTTTGATGGCGTGCTCGGCGTTTTAACTGCGTTAGAGGCCGTACAAACGATCGTTGATGCAGGCCTTGAACTGAATCACCCTCTCACAATCGTGAACTTCACAAACGAAGAAGGCGCACGCTTTGAACCTTCGTTAATGGCTTCGGGCGTACTTTCAGGAAAATTCGAAAAGGAAAACATGCTCGCTTCCACAGATGTAGAAGGCGTAACTTTTGAACAGGCCCTAAAACAAAGCGGCTATGAAGGCGATATCGCAAACCGCTTAACAGATGCCCACGCCTATTTAGAGCTCCATATTGAACAAGGACCCGTGCTGGAACATTATAAAAAAGAGATCGGTGTCGTTGAAGGAGTACTTGGCATGGTATGTTATGACATCACATTAACCGGCGAATCAAATCATGCCGGAACTACTCCTATTTCAATGCGAAAAGATAGTATGTTTGCCACAATGCAAATTATTTCAATTCTGCAAAACAAACTAAAACAGCTTCCTGATGATCTTGTTTATACAATCGGGCGCATTAACGCCTACCCGAATATTCATACGGTCATTCCAAATAAAGTAACATTCTCGTTAGAATCCCGCCATCAAGACCCTTCTGTTATTCAGCAAGTAGAACAAATCATTTTTGACCTGCCAAAGGAAATCGAAAATTGTGAGCTTAGCTATAAGAAGCTCTGGAGCCGCGACACTGTCCATTTCGCACCGGAAGTCATAGATGCCGTAGCTGCAAGCGTAAATGAATTAGGATATTCAAGCCAACAAATGTATAGCGGCGCCGGTCATGATGCACAATTTATTGCCGGGTATATCCCATCCACAATGATTTTCGTCCCTAGCAAAAACGGCTATAGTCACCGTGAAGATGAATACACTTCCTATGAAGAATGCTCAAAGGGTGCGGACGTTCTTGTAAATGCCATTTTAAAAATCGCAGAAAGCGCCGTTTTACCGGTAAAGTCCGCTAGCATGAACTAACGAGAAGAGGCTAAACTAACGCCTCTCTCCAATCTGCTTTTTAACTAACATCATGCAGGGCCTTATGCATTGTTTTCACCTAGTAATAACTAGATTAGCCCTCCCCTTCTTATTTAGGAAATCATACTATATGGTAACTATTAAAAAGAAGGGAGATAAAAACAATGAGACGCTCTGCATTCGGTTTCTGTTATCCGGGTTACCGATACTGCGGTCCTGGCTGTACCGGTCCCGGTGCACCAACAAATGCAGTAGATAACTGCTGTATGTACCACGATGCATGCTATGACTACGGATACGATAAAAGATATTGCGATGCACTATTCCAGCACTGTTTAAGCCAATACAAATACGCTCCCACTAAAATGGGCAGAGACGCCAGATTATTCTCTAAAGCCATCCACGTTAAAAATAATCTTTTATAACAATAAATAATAGGCATGAAATCCTTTAACAAGGTTTCATGCCTATTCATCTAACTATTAAGTGCAAATAACTGCAACTGCAATATCAGTGACAAAATGAATTGATTGGAGTGAAGGGGCGACTCCTGGGGAAAAGCGCGACGCCTGAGACGTTCGTGTAAGGCCGTGCCCCCGGAAAGCGTCCCCGTAACGGAAATCAATTCTGGCGGGAGCGGAAAATATTTTTCCCTCTTAGTCGATTTTTTGTCCTGTAATTTCTTCAAGCTTACCATTCTCTTTAATCTTCGCAAGACCATCATTTAAAAGATTAAGTAACTCAGTATTTCCCTTTTTCACCATAAAGCCGTAATATTCCTTTTCAAACTGATCTGATTCAATTGCTTTTAAGCCTGAGTCAGGATTGTTTTTTAAGTACTCAATTACTACTGCATTATCACCAATTGCCGCTGCTGTTGCGCCATTGATTACTTCCTGGAAGGCAATTGGCTGGTTTTCATAAGCTAAAATTTTCGAGCTCGTCATACCTTGCAGTTTTTTCGCCGCTTCATGACCTGTTGTATTAATTTGTACAGAAATTTTTTCATCCTTTAATTCATCCAATGTTGTAATCGGTGAATCTTCTTTTACGACAATCATTAATGTCGCTTCATAATATGGATCTGTGAAATCAAATGTTTGTTTACGATCATCTGTAATTGTAATTCCTGATGCCCCTAAATCCAGCTCACCATTCTTTAACTGTTGGAATACCGGCTCCCAACCAACATTTCTAAATTCGATTTCTGAACCGATCTCTTCACCGATTGCATTCATAATATCTACATCAATCCCGATAATTTCCCCTTTGTCATTCATCGATTCAAACGGAGCAAAAGTAGCTTCCGTGCCGACTAATAGTTTAGAAAATTTATCTTCGGCACCTGCACCGGAAGTTTCTTTATCCCCAGTACCACATGCAGTTAAAACTAATGATAATGCCACAAGCAGCATCATTGTTAACCATTTTTTATTTGACATTGTAAATCCCCCTATACATTTTACGTTATAATTATACATTTGTTGGATATAGTAATACAACATTTATTTAGAATTTTCCGATATTTTATATTAAAAAAACTATCTTCAACTATATTTTAATATAGTAAAAGATAGCCTTTTTCTATCTCTATAATACTTTCCCTAAAAACGCCTTCGTGCGTTCATTTTGAGGATTGCCGAATACTTCTTCCGGATGACCTTGTTCTACAATATAGCCACCATCCATAAACAGTACGCGGTCACCAACTTCGCGTGCAAAGCCCATTTCATGTGTGACAACTACCATCGTCATACCTTCTTTGGCAAGGTCTTTCATTACTTCTAAAACCTCTTTAACCATTTCAGGATCCAGCGCTGAAGTTGGCTCGTCAAATAGCATCACTTTTGGCTTCATTGCTAAAGCACGTGCAATTGCAACACGCTGTTGTTGCCCCCCTGATAATTGCTGCGGGTAATTATCCGCTTTTTCACGCAATCCAACTTTATCAAGTAGCTCCATTGCTAGTTTCTCGGCATCTTGTTTATTTAAGTTGCGAATTTGCATCGGAGCCATTGTAATATTATCAATAACCGACATGTGCGGGAATAAGTTAAACTGTTGGAATACCATCCCTACTTCTGTTCGGATATCGTTAATGTTTGTTTTCGGGTCATTAATTTTGACACCATTAATATAAATCGCGCCATCTGTTACTTCTTCCAGTAAATTCATGCAACGGAGGAAAGTCGATTTACCAGATCCGGATGGACCGATCACACACACAACTTCCTTTTCATGAACTTCATAATCAATGCCCTTTAACACTTCGAGCTTGCCAAAATGCTTGTGTAAGTTTTCTACTTTAATCATTTACGCGCGCTCCTTTTTCTTACGTGGGTTGTAATTGATATCGACCCGCTTTTCGATAAATGCGATGAGCTTCGTTACGGCGTACGTTAATACAAGATATAAGAACGCTGCAAATAAATATGGCTCCCAGAAACGCTGATACGTTCCGGCAACGACTTTACTCACGTATAATATTTCTGCACCGGCAATAACCGTTACAAGAGATGAATCTTTTAATAAGGCAATAAACTCATTCCCCAGTGGTGGAATCATACGACGGAATGCTTGAGGTAAAATAACTTTGCGCATCGCCTGACTATGCGTTAAACCTAATGACCTTGCTGCTTCCATTTGCCCTTTGTCGATTGATTGAATCCCTGCACGGAAAATTTCCGCATTGTATGCCGCGCTATTTAAAATTAATCCTACGATACCCGATACCCACCAACCTTGTGATGAACCAAAAATAGTTGGAATAACAGCTAAGTGAATTAATAATAATTGCACTAGCAATGGTGTACCACGGAATACGTCTACATAAAATTTAGCCGGCCAGTAAATCAATTTCTTTTTCGAAACTTGGCCTAACCCTAATAGTAGACCGAAAATGATACCACCAATATAACCACATGCGGTTAGAACAATGGTCGCCCAAAGTCCTTTTGCATATAGCTCACGGTAGTTCCAGATAATTTCCCAACGGAAAAAATCAAAAAACTCCATCTGAAACCCTCCAATAAATTAAAAATAGCTTATTCGATTTCTGTACCTGTAATTTCAGCTAATTTTCCGTTAGCCTTAATTTTGTCCAGACCTTCATTTAAAATATTTAATAGCTCTGTATTCCCTTTTTTCACCATGAAACCAAAGTAATCTTTTTCAAATGAATCGTCTTCAATCGCTTTTAAACCAGAATCCGGATTTTTCTCTAAGTATTCTAAAATAACCGCATTATCACCGATCGCCGCATCTGAAGCACCTGTTAATACTTCTGTTAGTGCAATTGAAAAGTTTTCATATGCTAAAATTTTTGAACTTGAAACGCCTTGTAAGTCTTGTGCTGCTTTGTGACCTGTTGTATTAATCTGTACAGAGATTTTTTTGTCTTTAATATCCTCTAAAGATTCAATTGAAGAATCTTCTTTTGTCACGATTAATAATGTCGCCTCATAGTATGGATCTGTGAAATCATATGATTGCTTACGCTCATCTGTAATCGTAATGGCTGCTGCACCCATATCGATCTCACCATTTGTCACTTGGCTCATCATTGAGTCCCAGCCAACATTTTTAACTTCTGTTTCGATACCCATCTCTTCACCAATTGCTGCTAAAATATCAGCATCTAAACCTACTACATTTCCTTTATCATCTAAATACTCAAAAGGAGCATATGTCGCTTCTGTACCTGCTACGATTTTTGTATATTCTTTATCCCCTGTAGACGATGTTTTATCATCTGTTCCACATGCTGTTAAAATCATTGAAGCTGCTGCTAAAGGGGCTGCCCATTTAAGTAATTTTCTAGCGTTCATTATAAATATCCTCCTGGAGTTTTTAATTTTTTAATTAATATCTTGTTCAATTATATTAATTCCCCAATTAATATACAACATTTAATTTTTAAAAAATTGATTATTATTGCAGTATGATGAATTTTTATAACAAAATTGATAAGAAATCTGCATATCTTTTAATATTTATTCATTAAATTATTATATCATTCTTGTTTTTTAATCTTCTTTATACGATGAACACTGTATATTTATTCTCTCTTTTAAAAAATTTGGGTTCATTACCATAACATGCGGTTGCCAGTGCCCCCTAAAATAAGGGAAGATTTTACCGTTATTTGAATGCTGTAGCTCATTTTTTGAATAAATAAGGGAACGTTTTACCGTTATTTTAAATAAAATTCCGAAATTCCATGTTTTTTAGACCAATAAGGGAAATCTCTTCCGTTATTTTCGAAATAACGGAAATTCGTTCCGCTATTTATCTCATTATTTATCATCCTCAATTTAAGGTGATAAACCCTAAACTAGGGTATAAAAAAAGACTACTTCACGGCAATCCCGAAAGTAGTCTTGATTTAAGAATGAACGAAGGATAAAAGGAATCGGTACAGTGATTCCTTCTATCCTACCAAAAAATCCATTCTCCATTGTAGAACAATAACGATTATGCTATTTTTCTACAATTGATATAGAAAAGTATATGAAAACAGTAAAATGGCGTCCTATTGGACATGATAATATAGTATCGCTTGAACATAACCTTTAATAATTTACTAATTATCTTCTCTTTTTTCAAGTCTAAATTATAAATTTCATTTAAAGAATTTAAATATTTTTTAAAAGTGCGTTTAAATTATACAGAATTCGGAAATTTATAGTATAGTGCCTAAAACGAATGTTAAATAATGGAATTAGAATGCTTATCATCCTATTAAAGAACGCTAATACTTAATTATTCGCAAAAAAAAAAGACGCCCTCGGAGGGAATCGAACCCCCAGCCTCAGAACCGGAATCTGAAGTGTTATCCATTACACCACGAGGACATATTAATAAGTAAAATAAGTATATGTTCAACTTTTCCCATTATACAGATGGTACGCCAGATTTTCAATAGCAAAAGTCAGAGTTTATATTTGACCATAACTGACTAATACGTGTATGATAGGTTTACAGCTGAAATGATTTCCATTTTTCAGCATAAGAATGCGAATAAAAGCTTTAACAAAGGGAGGATTATTCAATGAACTTAATTCCTACAGTTATTGAACAAACAAATCGCGGGGAACGTGCATATGACATTTATTCACGTTTATTAAAAGACCGCATCATCTTATTAGGTAGCGGAATCGATGACAACGTAGCAAACTCAATCGTTGCACAGCTACTATTTTTAGAAGCAGAAGATCCAGATAAAGATATCTACCTATACATCAACTCACCAGGTGGTTCTATCACATCGGGTATGGCTATTTACGATACGATGAACTTCATCAAGCCGGATGTTTCAACAATTTGTATCGGTATGGCAGCATCAATGGGTGCTTTCTTACTTTCTGCTGGCGCAAAAGGTAAGCGAATTGCATTACCGAATGCAGAAGTAATGATTCACCAACCACTTGGCGGTGCACAAGGTCAAGCAACTGAAATCGAAATCGCAGCAAAACGTATTTTACATTTACGCGAAAAATTAAACCGCATCATGGCTGAGAACACTGGCCAAGAATACGAAACATTAGCGCGCGACACAGATCGTGATAACTTCATGACTGCAAAGCAAGCATTAGATTATGGTCTTATCGACAAAATCTATGAGCGTAACCAATTAAATAAATAATGTAACATGAAGCATGCAGGAGTTAATCCTGTGTGCTTTTTTTAATGCATCATTTTATTCGCCACTCGCTCTATTTTAATAGCCAAAAGTGTAAATTTATTCGCCATTTCAATAACGATAATCGCCAAAAAGGTAAGCTTATTCGTCACTCTCCTTCATTTAATCGCCACTCCCCCAAAAAAATAAAGCACAACCCGTTCATCCTGTGAATTGGTTGTGCTTTTCAAGTTAGTTTGCTTTTTCGATTAAAAGCTGGAGAGCATTAATGGCTTTTTCTTCATCGTGACCATCAGCACATAATGTGACAACTGTACCTTTAGCCACTGCTAAGCTCATAATCCCCATGATCGACTTTGCATTTACTTTTTTCGTATCCTTTTGTAAAAAAACGTCTGCTTTAAAACGATTTGCTTCTTGTACAAATAATGCAGCTTGTCTTGCCTGTAAGCCAGATTTCAGCTTTACTTCTACTTGTTTTTCGATCATCTTGATATACTCCCTTTCACAACCGTTCATCGCTACTTTTATCTATCTTATCGGAATTATTCGAAAAGAACAATAATAGATTCCGGTACACATGAAATCGTTACCATTATTACCTATACATTAGCATAAATGTACTTAAATCGTAAGTTTCATTCCAAAATTCTACGTAGCCAATGCCACTAAATTTTTTCACCACGTCTGAGGGCCTCCGCTATATCATCAATTTTACGTAAACGATGATTAACGCCTGATTTACTTACAACGCCTGTTGATACCATCTCACCAAGCTCTTTTAATGTAACATCCTGATATTCGACTCGAAGACGGGCAATTTCTCGTAGTTTTTCGGGTAACTGATCAAGTCCCACTGCATTATCAATATACCGGATATTTTCAACTTGCCGCAGTGCCGCGCCAATTGTTTTATTTAAGTTAGCCGTTTCACAGTTGACGATACGATTTACACTGTTACGCATATCTCTTATGATTCGTACATCTTCAAACTTCAGCATTGCCTGTACAGCACCGACTAAATTCATAAAATCCGAAATTTTTTCTGCTTCTTTTAAATAAGTGACATAGCCTTTTTTTCGTTCGATTGTTTTTGCATTGAGATCATAACGATTCATCAGCTGTGCCAACGCTTCCCCGTGCTCCTTATATAAAGAATAGATTTCCAAATGATAAGAGGAAGTCTCCGGGTTATTAACTGATCCGCCTGCTAAAAATGCCCCACGTAAATAGGCACGGCGCTCACTGTTTCGCGGAATGATCGATTTTGAAATCGTATGATTAAATTCAAAAGAATTCGATACAATTTCTAAATCATCCAATATTTCACGGGCACCTTCCCGAACACGGCATATGTACACATTATTCTTTTTCAGGCGCATTTTTTTTCGCACAAGAAGCTCTACATTATATGGATAGAGCCTTTTTACAATGATATATAGTCGACGTGCTATAGCTGCATTCTCTGTTTGAACATCTAAGCTTATTTGACGATTCGCAAAGCTTAACGAACCATTCATTCGTATAAGGGCGGACACTTCAGCCTTCAAACAACTGTCATCCGCTTCAACCTGTGTCAGTTCCTTTTTTGTTTCAGATGCAAATGACATTATGTGCTCCCCCTTTCCTAGCAAACTATGTAGTGATTACAAGTAATATTACTTCATTGTTTGTTGTTTTAGTATTGTATATTCACACAGCCAATCCGCTAAATTACTCGCATCATGACGTACTGTCCCATTTTGGATAAGTGCAATTTCCTTTTGAATAATATTAATGCCCATCTCTTTTATTCTATCTATATCAAATTTTACGGGCTCGGCATTTTCTTCACGATAGTTTTCATAAACTGACGACGGAAGCTCTTTTTCATTAATCAGTATCGATTGAATGAACGGTTCGCCTACATGCGCATGAATGGCCTCGATATGCTGTGAGGCTGTATATTGACCTGTCTCACCTTGCTGGGTCATTAAATTAGCAATATAGATTTTCTCACCTTTTGCTCGAATTACCGCCTGGCCAATTCCTTTAACTAATAAGTTCGGAATGATGCTCGTATAAAGACTGCCTGGTCCAATCAAAATAAAATCCGCGCGTTCAATTGCGTGAACAGCAGCTGGCAACGGTTTTAAATTGCTCGGCTCTAAATACACACGCTTAATTGGTGCATGGCCAGACGGGATTTTCGATTCCCCGATAACGTCTGAACCATCCATTAATTCAGCATGTAATGTCACTTTTTTATTTGCAGCAGGAATGACTTTTCCGTGCACATTCAGAACTTTACTCATTTCTGCAATGGCATGGTTAAAATCACCTGTAATTTCCGTTAAAGCTGTTAGCATTAAATTGCCTAAAGAATGTCCGTCAAGGTCATTGGATTGCGAAAAGCGGTATTGAAACATTTGCTCAACTAAAGGCTCTACATCCGACAATGCTGCAATCACATTCCGGACATCCCCTGGAGGCGGAATATCATAGTCATCTCGTAAACGCCCAGAAGAGCCACCGTCATCTGCTACCGTAACGATGGCTGTAATATCAAAAGGATGCTGTTTTAAACCTCGTAATATCGTAGAAAGCCCCGTGCCCCCACCGATTACGACGATACGTGTTCTCTTTTTCTTCATTTAATCAATCCTTTCTATGATTGATATCTCTATGTGAAATGATGACTTGATCATTTTTTGCTAACAGTTTGCCAAAGTATTCAGCGAGCGTTACCGAGCGATGTTGTCCACCTGTACAGCCAAATGCGATTACTAACTGCGACTTTCCTTCACTGCGATAATGCGGAATCATAAACGTAAACAAGTCCGTTAACTTGGCAATGAGCTGCTGTGTTTCTTCTGTTGCAAGCACATAGGAAGAAACCTCTGTCTGAAGACCGGTTTTATGACGCAATTCCTCAACATAATAAGGATTTTTCAAGAAACGTACATCAAACACTAAATCGGCATCGATCGGTAAGCCATGCTTAAAGCCAAATGACATAATATTAAGTGAAAAAGTCGGGCTGCTCATATTTGAAAATTCCTGTGCAATGCGTTCGCGTAATTCCCGGGGTTTCAACTTAGATGTGTTTACAATTGTTTTTGCACGGCCTTTTACCTCAGAAAGTAATTCCCGTTCCTGTTGAATTCCTTCCAATGGTAAGCCTTGTGTTGCAAGTGGGTGTGAACGACGAGATTCTTTATAACGTCGAACTAAAGTGGCATCGTCGGACTCTAAAAATAAAATCCGGAGTAAAATGTCCTCTTCATTCATTAACGCATCGAGCGATTCAATTAACGACCCAAAAAATTCTCTCCCACGTAAATCCATTACGACCGCGATACGTGAAATTTTCTTTTCGGAATCTTTCATTAGTGCTAAAAAAGTAGTCAAAAGTTCCGGTGGTAAATTATCAACACAGTAATAGCCTAAATCTTCAAAGCTTTGAACTGCGACCGTTTTGCCCGCCCCTGACATTCCTGTAATAATAACTAACTCATGTGTAAAGCTCGAACTACCCACTTGTTTCATCTCCTCTAGTTTTGTTCTATCGAGTGTTGAATGGTTTCACTTAATAGCTCAAAATCCTCTGTATATTCAAATGTACCATATTGCATTCCTTGGCTTGCTGTTGCAAATAATAAATTTGTGCGGTCACCTGCTGCCATCGGAAGGTCGTTTAATTGCTCTATTGGATACCAGTCCAAAATGCCTTCACGTGTTTCCACAAACGGTGTTCCTTCTACATCTGTTGCAATAAATGTATAGAGCATCCATTCATCTACGACTGTATCTCCATTTTTTATAACCATAGTATAAATACCTTTTAAATGAACGTTTTTAGGTTTTAAATTCGTTTCTTCCTGAAATTCACGAACAGCTGATTCATAGATGGATTCCCCAAGCTCCATTTTGCCGCCGGGTGCAACAAACCAACCTCTTCTCGGTTTTTGGAGCAACAGCACTTTGCCATCTTTTATTGCAAGTAAATTTGTAATACGCTGCATACGTAATCACCTCAATTCTTTCATTTGTGGATATCAATTTATGACTTTCAAGATAATCCACATAAAGTACAGATAGCCTCTCACGCTATTGTACGCTAAATTTCTTTTCCTAATGCTTATATTTCTATTATACCTTGTCCCAGGCATTACGTAAAAGTACTCGTACCATTTGTCCCATTAGTAAATAAAGGATTGAGGGCTGAGTATCTATAATTCCGCACAAAAAGAGGTTGTTTCAGCGCAGATCGCGCTTGAAACAACCTAAGGATAAAAATATAAGGGGGTTAAAACAAATTCTACTTTTAGTATACCCTTATTTTGTAACGATATGATTACATTTATGTTAAGGATTTATTGATTTATTTTTTCTTTTATTTCTTCGATGTAATGTTGGGCTGATTGTGCAGCAATACTGCCATCGCCAGTAGCTGTTACAATTTGGCGCAGCATTTTCTCACGGACATCACCCGCTGCATAAATACCCGGAATAGCTGTTTCCATTTTTTCATTTGTTAAAATGTAGCCTGCTTCATTTAAAATATTCAGTGAAGCAAAAGGAGCTGTCAATGGAAGCGTGCCCACATATACGAATACACCATCTGCCTGCATTTCCTTTTCAGTGCCATCAACCGTTGAAACTAATGTTACTTTCCCTACTTTGCCGTCCACTTCATGAATTTCCTTCACTTGTGTATTCCAGATGAAATCAATTTTTTCATTGGCAAATGCACGATCTTGTATAATCTTTTGAGCACGTAATTTATCACGGCGGTGAACAATTGTTACTTTGTCTGCGAAGCGTGTTAAATAAATACCTTCTTCAACAGCTGAGTCGCCCCCACCGATTACAATTAGGTTCTTTTGTTTAAAGAATGCACCATCACATACAGCACAATAACTTACACCACGACCTCCAAGCTCTGTTTCACCTGGAATGCCTAATTTTTTATATTCTGCACCTGTTGTAATAATTATTGTACGTGTTTTGTATTGTTTTTTACCTGAAACGATAATTTTATATTCTTCACCATCGATTACTTCGGAAACATCACCGTAAGCATATTCTGCACCGAACTTTTTCGCGTGCTCGAACATTTTTGTAGATAGCTCTGGTCCTAAAATTGTATCGAAACCTGGGTAGTTTTCCACTTCTTCAGTACTAGCCATTTGACCACCAGGAATACCACGTTCAATCATTAATGTTGCTAAGTTTGCGCGTGATGCATAAACCGCAGCCGTCATACCTGCCGGACCTGCTCCGATAATTACTACATCATAAATTTTTTCTTCAGACATGTTGATCCTCCTCTTGCGTATACCATTACGATATTTTTATCGTATAAGATTGCTTGGATAAATACAAATATACTGCCCTATTCAAAGTCAGCCGGTATGAATTCGTACAATTCATCACTATACTTCGTTAATGTCGCAGTTGTAATACCGTATTTGCCTGCAATCGCCTTTTTCGTTATCTTTTTTTCAAGTGCGATGTTATATGAATATTCAACCGCAGCAGCCAATGCAGCACTATTTTTAAACGCATACCCTTGCTGGAAAGCGATTTCGCCTAGTGCAAACCACGTGCTTAATATTTGTGCTACTTCAAGTGAAATCGATTCATTTTTTTCTGTTATAAGTTCCGCCACTTCCATAAAACGTAAAAAGTGCTTTTCCTCATTACTTTTTTTATCGAAATCATATTCAAGGGCATAGGCCAGACATAGTTTTTCCAAGTCCGAAAAACTAGCAACATTTAAAATAGTAGGATGTGCTACAATCTCCTGCTTATACGCAGAACGCTTTAATAGAAAAAGTCCGAATAACCGGCTTGATTCATGCTCATCCGATAATTGGCGAATAATGAATTCCCGATGATTTTCAGCCGAGTTACCGAAAATCGTTCCTTCATTACTTTTCCATGGCTCCATACCTTCTTTTGAAGGGTCCAACTGAATCAGCAATTTCCATGATTCATTGGCTACTGCTTCATGTCCTGTAAAGTAGGCTGATTGGGCAAGCCAAAAATAAAAGCCTGGATCCCCTTCATATCCCTTTTTACTCATTGAACGCAGCCATTTATACGCTTCATCATATTGACCGATCAATGCCAATGTTGCACCTAGCTTATAGCGATTATCCCATTCAAAAGGTTGGATTTTCTTTAATATTGAAAGGAGATTCTCAAGCTCTTCTGTGTTTCTCTCATAATAGGCAAACACCGCTAAGTTACACATTGCATGGAGATTCCCCGTGTTTTCACGCAACACTTTATATAAAAGTGCGCGCGCCTGTTCAGCATCGCCAACATAAAAATAGGCTAACGCCAAGTTATTGTACGCATTCCACAAATCCGGGTATTCCTCAATAATTTGCTCCAACATTTCAATTGCAGCTTGGAAATCCCCTTGTTCCATGTGACGACGAGCTTTTTCCTGCGCTACATGCTTTGCCCCTTCAAATTCGTCCATATCATCTATCTCTTCACCTACATAGTCGACAAATTCCAATATTTCAGAAGCATCCTCTATGTAAGCACCATTAGGTTCCATTTCCAAATAGCGGGCTGCGTACTTTTGTGCATCAGCAATATGTCCGATACAGCCTGAAACTTCTGCCATCATAAATATAATCTCAGATTCATCCGGCTCTAAACTATAAGCGGTATGGATCAATTCATAGGCGTGTTCAAAGTTTTGCAATTCCATTTCTAAAATGCCATATTGCAATAACACGTGCGCGTCATCCGGACTTAAATCTGCTGCGCGCTTAATAAACTTATAGGCTTTATCCATTTCATCCCGCTCAATTGCTTTTAATGCTACGCTATAATAATAATCCCCATTCGGAACAAACGACACGACATTTGATGCATTTGCTTTTAAACGTTTATTTTCCAATAAAATTCCTCCGAGTCATTTCCGTTCAATACCTTTATATAATTCAATACGAAGTGTATCGTATGCTCAATTGTAGTAAAATACGCCTCGGCATCATTATCATCCTCTAACAGGAAGTTGACATCTTTCCGAAGCTTTTATTTCGTTCAGTAGCCTTTTGACAACCACTGAGAAATAAACAAAGAAATAAGGAACGCACAAGTGTCGTCCCTTAATCAATTCTTTCCATTATAGCATATGTAGCAAATATGTACTTAAATCATGTTTGCAAACAACGGAATTTCTCTTCTGATTATTGCTTCTTACCTTCATGTCTTTTTTGTAGCACATCAAGCACTTCATATACATCCACTTTTTGTTCTTGAAGTAACACAAGTAAGTGATAAAGAAGGTCGGCAGATTCCCATTTCACTTCTTCTTTGTCACGGTTTTTCGCCCCGATTACTACCTCTGTTGCCTCTTCGCCAACTTTTTTACAAATTTTATCGATACCTTTATCGAATAAATACGTCGTATACGCCCCTTCAGGCATATCAATTTCACGCTGTTTAATTACTTCCACAAGCTGCGGTAAAATTGCTACAGTACCAGGTCGTTCGTTTTCTACCAAGCTTTCTGTAAAGCAAGATGTTGTACCGTTATGGCAAGCTGGACCCGCAGGAACAACTTCAACTACTAATGCATCTTGATCACAATCTGTTTTAATTGAAACAACCTTTTGTGTATTACCACTTGTTGCCCCTTTATGCCATAGCTCTTGGCGAGAACGAGAGTAAAACCAAGTTTCATTCGTTTCAATTGTTTTTTGTAAAGATTCCTCATTCATATAAGCAACCGTTAATACTTCTTTTGATCGAGCATCCTGTACTACTGCTGTAATTAGCCCTTGTTCATTAAATTTAACATTCATCGTACACGTACCCCTTTTTCTTTTAAGTAGCTTTTCACTTCTGCTACGCTCGTTTCTTTATAGTGGAAAATGCTCGCAGCAAGTGCGGCATCTGTATCAACATCCTGCAGGACTTCACGGAAATGTTCAGCATTACCCGCTCCGCCACTTGCAATAACCGGTACTGTAACCGCATCACGAACTGCCTTCGTTAACGCTAAATCAAAGCCGGACTTTTCACCGTCCTGGTTCATCGACGTAAGTAGAATCTCGCCAGCACCTAGTTTTACCGCTTCTTTTGCCCAATCGATAGCTTTCCATGAAGTTTTGTTACGGCCACCGTGTGTATACACCATCCATGTCCCGTCTTCTTCGGAATATCTCGCATCAATCGCACAAACGATACATTGTGCACCGAAGTAATCCGCGCCTTCTTTAATAATCTCCGGACGCTCTAAAGCAGATGTATTAACCGACACTTTATCTGCACCGGCACGTAAAATGCGTTTCATATCCTCAATAGTACGAATGCCACCACCTACAGTAAATGGAATGGCTAACGCAGATGCTGTTTGACGGACAACATCGACCATCGTTTCACGTCCTTCATGTGAAGCCGAAATATCTAAAAATACGAGCTCATCCGCACCTTGCTCATCATAAAATTTTGCTAATTCGACCGGATCGCCTGCATCTTTCAGTTCAACAAATTGTATACCTTTTACTACGCGTCCTTCTTTTACATCTAAACATGGAATAATGCGCTTTGTTAACATACGCCTTCTTTCACTCCTTCTGCCCAAGCCGTCAACAAGTGCATACCAAACGGACCTGACTTCTCCGGATGGAACTGCATACCTGTAAAATTGTTCTTCGCCACAATCCCAGGCACTTGTATATGTTCATAGTCTGCCGAAGCAACCCGTTCCTTCTCATCCAATCCGTTCGCATAAAATGAATGGACAAAATATACATGGCGTGCTGCAGGCAGGTTATCTCTATCCAGCCAGCTTGGCGTATGCTGCAATGTTAAGTCATTCCATCCCATATGCGGAATGCGGGACACCCCTTCAAAGCGTTGAATACGCCCTTTAAAAATGCCCAGCCCTTCCGTTACAGCCACTTCATCACTTTCTTCGAACAATAACTGCATTCCTAAGCAAATTCCGAGTAACGGCTTTTTCGTATTGCGAATGAAATCAATTAAACCTGTTTCCTTTAAACGCTTCATTGCATCTGGAAAGGCACCAACACCTGGCAAAACATAAGCATCTGCTGTTTCCAGTTCCGCTTTGTCATTTGACACAATGACTTCAACATTAAGGCGCTTCAATGCCTGCTCAACGCTGAATAAATTACCCATTCCATAATCAATTACACCAATTTTCACGTTAACAGCCCCTTCGTTGATGGCACGCCTTTCACACGCGGGTCAATTTGAACCGCTTGATCTAAGGCACGTGCTAATGCTTTAAAAACTGCTTCAATAATATGGTGTGTATTATGTCCATAAGGAACGATGACATGTAAATTAATGCGCGCCTCTAACGCAAACTTCCATAAAAACTCATGCACAAGTTCTGTATCAAATGACCCTACCTTGGCATTAAGTTCAGGTGTAATACGGTATTCCAAGTGCGGACGGTTCGAACAATCCACCACAACCTGTGCCAATGCATCATCCATCGGGACAAATGCTGTACCGTAGCGTTTGATCCCCTTTTTATCGCCCAATGCTTCACGGAATACTTGACCTAATACGATACCTATATCCTCTGTCGTATGGTGGTCATCGATCCAAGTGTCGCCATTTGCAATAATTTTTCCGTCAAATAACCCGTGCTTTATAAATAAATCCAACATATGGTCCATAAAACCGACACCTGTTTTTATTTCAGCTTGCCCAGAACCATCTATATTAAGCTCTACTGCAATTTTTGTTTCATTTGTATCTCGTTCGATTTTCGCAAAACGTGTCATTCTTCTTCTCCTTTATCCCAGCCCCGTGATTCTACTGCTCTTGCATGTCCTTCCAACCCTTCAAGTCGTGCAAGACGTGCAATTTTCGGCGAATTTTGCTTCCAAGTTTTTTCGCTGTAATAGACAACGCTCGTTCGTTTTATAAAATCATCCACATTCAACCCACTTGCAAAACGTGCTGTTGAATTTGTAGGTAATACGTGATTCGTACCAGCAAAATAATCACCTACTGGCTCAGAGCTATAGCGCCCGATGAAAATAGCACCCGCATGTGTAATCATTTCCGAAACCTTTTCGGCATTTTCCGTTACAACTTCTAAATGCTCCGGTGCTAATGAATTCACCGCTCGCACCGCTTCTTTCATCGATTCAGCCACATAAATATGACCAAAGTTTTCGATTGATTTTCTAGCAATTGCTTCTCGCGGTAATTTGGATAATTGAATTTCTACCTGGTCTGATACCGCATCTGCCAAATCATCGCTTGTCGTAATGAGTACCGCGCAAGCCAGTGCATCATGCTCAGCCTGTGATAAAAGATCTGCTGCAATTTCATCGGCATAGGCAGTTTCATCCGCCAAAACGCAAATTTCAGATGGTCCTGCAATCATATCAATCGCCACTTCACCAAATACTTCACGCTTTGCCAGTGCCACAAATATATTTCCCGGACCCGTAATTTTATCTACCGGGGCAATTGTTTCTGTCCCGTAAGCCAGTGCCGCGATCGCTTGTGCACCGCCTACTTTGTAAATTTCAGTCACACCTAGAATATGGGCTGCCACTAATACCGCATCCGGCAGCTTCCCATCATTTCCTGCTGGTGATGTAATGACAATACGCTTCACCCCTGCAACTTGCGCCGGAATGACATTCATTAACACAGAAGAAGGATAAGCCGCAGAACCACCTGGCACATAAAGCCCTACTGCATCAAGGGGTGTTATTCGCTGCCCTAAATACGAACCGTCTGCTAACGGCAAGTGAAAGCCACTGCGCTTTTGTTCATTATGGTAAAGGCGAATATTATCAGCTGCCTCCTGTAAATCGATATATAATTGCTGATCGAAATTTTTTACAGCCTCAACAATTTCCTGCTCCGAGACACGTAAATTTTCAGGTGCAAAGCCGTCCCATTTTTCACTATAATATTTAATTGCCGCATCCCCTTCTGTTCGTACTTGCTGAATTACTTCACGAACGGTTTGCAGCTGCTGCTCGTTACCTTGCTCGAGTTGGCGTTTTAAAGAAATACCATCGTTTAAAATTGTTATTTTCATCTATTTAGCCTCTCTTATTTCACACATTTTTTTAAGCGCGTAACTAAATCCTGAATACGGTCGCTTTTCATACGATAGCTTACAGGGTTTGCAATCAAACGTGATGAGACTTCGGCAATATGTTCATATTCCACGAGGCCATTTTCCTTTAATGTACGTCCTGTTGATACGATATCGACAATACGATCCGCTAAGCCAATCATCGGTGCAAGCTCAATCGAACCATTCAGCTCAATAATTTCAACTTGCTCACCGATACCTTTATAATATTTCAACGCAATATTCGGATATTTCGTCGCAATACGTGGTGCGATTTCACTCATCGTTGTATTCGGTAAACCTGCTGAAGCAATATAGCATTCACTAATCTTTAAATCGAGCAGCTCATGAACTGTCCGGCGTTGCTCAAGCAGTACATCTTTCCCCGCAATTCCAATATCGGCTACACCATGCTCTACATAGACCGGCACATCCATAGGCTTCGCTAAAATAAAGCTGATCTTTTCCTCTGGAATTTCAATCATTAGCTTACGGGACATTTCTACTTCTTCAGGAAGGTTGAAACCAGCCTCGAGCAGCATTTCATATGCCTCTTCAAAAATTCTGCCTTTTGGCATCGCGATTGTTAGCTCTGTCATTGCTTATGCCTCCCTGCTTTTAAATTCATTAACTATTTTATAATGTGCCTTCAATGCTTCTATATTTTCGATTCCCTCATATGATTGGAACGTCACTTGCTTACCTTGTTCACGTAAAAGCTTCACCGTCTGTAAAGCTTCAGAAAAACGCTCTGATTCAAATAATACAAGTACATTGTCTGTTACAATATCAATTTTTGGCATCGCTTCAAAAACGCGATCTACACGTAATCCAAAACCAGTCGCGCCAACTTGCGAACCGAATTGCTGAAGTAATCCATCATAACGACCACCATTTCCTAACGGGAAACCACTGCCTGAAGCAAATACTTCAAATAACATCCCTGTGTAATAGCTCATATGGCTCGACAATGTAAAATCGAATGCTATATATTCATCATACCCAGCAGCATCCAAAATTTTTGCTAAGCTGCGCATATATTCAAGCGCATCATTTTTTCGGACATATTTTTCAATAGCTTCTATAGAAGGGACTCTAATCGCTTCTTCAATATAGGCCAACAATGCATCAGATTTTGTTTTCGGTAAATCAAATGCCAAAACAGCTTCTTCAAAGCCTACAAAATTCCGTTGTACGAGTAAATCATTTAAATGAAGAGCCTGTTCGTCACTCTCTGTATAATCCTTTAATATGCGACTTAATACGCCGGCATGTCCGATCGTGACTTTGAAATCGGTAATATTAAAGCTCTTTACTAAATCAATGGCAGTCATAATGACTTCCGCATCAGCAAACACTGAATTGTCGCCGATTAATTCAATACCCATTTGATCAAATTCCGCTGGGCGCCCACCTTCACGTTGCTGTGCTCTGAATACATTTGCAAAATAGGCTAAGCGCTGTGGTATTTTTTCCTTTAGTAATTTTGAAGTCGCGACACGTGCAATGGGTGTTGTCATATCCGGGCGTAATACAAGTGTATTCCCCTGACTATCAACAAGTTTAAATAGACGGGCATCAGAAATTGCCGATGCTTTCCCCACCGTGTCGTAATATTCTACAGAGGGCGTTTTAATAAACTCATAACCACGAGTATGCAGTAGTTCTCGACCAGTCGATCGAATTAATTCAAGTTTTTCATATATATCGGGAAATGTATCGCGCATCCCAAGAGGTTTTTCAAACATTTTTATCGATGACATTTTGACACATCCTAAACTTTTTTAAATAAAATATTATTTCCTGTTTCGTAATTTCACTTCACTTCGCTAGAGTAATGAATCACTAGTGTATGAAAGTATTTTACTGCTACTAGTTTCCATAGTCAATGGAATTGTTGAATATTCAATAATTTAATTTTCTGATATATCAATTCATTATATATCATATATGGTGAAATATCTTAGGCAAAGGGTTTGCAAGTAGTTTTCATTTGCCGCAAATGTGACGAGACTAAAAAAGACACCCCGCCGTAGCAAAGTGTCTCCAAATTTAATTTTGCCATACAGGCTGATCGTTCTTTTTTCGTTCTGCCATCTGCTCAGCAGTGAAGATAATACGCATCGGATTGCCTCCTGCCATTGCGCCAGCTGGGACATCTTTATGAACGAGTGTTGCAGCAGAAACAATAGCCCCGTCTCCAATTTTTACTCCCGGTAATATCGTTGAGTTTGCACCAACCATAACATTTCTGCCGATTTCTACATCACCTAATCGATATTCCTCGATTAAGTATTCGTGAGCTAAAATTGTCGTATTAAAGCCGATGATGGAATTATCTCCTACCGAAATACGCTCCGGAAACATCGAATCCGGCATAACCATTAGCGCCAGTGAGGCTTGTTTGCCGATTTTCATTTTCAAAAACGTCCGGTACAGCCAATTTTTCCAAGCCATAACAGGTGTAATACGTCCAATTTGGATTACGATAAAGCACTTCATTACTTTCCAAAACGAAACCGTTTCATATACATTCCACAATGAATTAGCATTTTGTACACGATAGCGTTCGGTTCTCCTCATGAAGACTCCCCTTTCACAATTTCAAGTAAATCACGCATATGGTGCAGCATATATGTCGGTTCATAAGACATTAAGTAGTCGACACCCTTTGCAGACCAGGCAACACCAGCTGTTCGAACACCGGCATTCTTCCCGCCTTCAATATCATGTGAGTTATCCCCAATCATAATTGCTTCACTTCGATCAACGCCAAGCTTTTGTAATGCTAAAAGAACCGGCTCAGGATGTGGTTTTACATGTTCGACATCATCTAAACCAACTACAGCATCAAATAAGTGCTCTGCTTGTAAAATTTTCATTCCGCGAGCTAACCCTTCTCTGCTTTTTGTAGAAACAATGGCCATTTTAATTCCTAATGCATGCAGCTCTTCCAAAGTTTCAACTACCGCTTCATAGCCAGTCACTAACGAATCATGGTTTGCCGCACTCCACTCTCTATATTTTGCAATCATTATTTCTGTTTCACCAGGTGTTAATTCGTCAAAAGTCTGTTTTAATGACGGACCGATGAATTTCAGGCAATCTACTGTCGAATATTGCCCGGGAAATCTTTCGTCAAAAATATACATAAACGTTTGGATAATCAATTCATTTGTATTCAGTAACGTACCATCAAAATCAAATAACAACGCTTTTGTTTTCATAACCACGGCCTCTTTCTTTTAAAAAGAGCCTGGGACAAAACGAAAAATATCTATTTTCCCAAAGAAAAAATAGATATTTTTCTACTTCTGCCAGAATTGATTTCCGTTCCGGGGACGCTTTCCGGGGGCACGGCCTGAGCCTGTAGTCTCAGGCGTCGTGCTTTTCCCCCAGGAGTCGCCCCTTCACTCCAATCAATTCATATAATATCAATTTCTTCATAAGAGTATTTCCCTTATACAAAGATTTATGTCCCAGCCTCAGTACTATTATTTCTTTTTATTGTTATTTTTCTTTTTACTTTTATTTGCTGCTGGTTTTGCTGGTTTTTTTTCCTCATCTAAATAATGCACAGCTGGTTTAACATACACTCGGCGGTAAATAATACCGATAATACCAACAGCTATTCCAATAATAGATACAACCTGTGCAGAACGCAGTAACTCGTCCCCTATATATAAACTATCCGTACGCAATCCTTCGATAAAGAATCTGCCTACTGAATACCATATTAAATAGAAGAAAAACATTTCCCCGCGTCGCCAATTCAATTTACGAGCAAACAGTAAAATTACTAATCCGACAACATTCCATAATGATTCATATAAAAATGTCGGGTGGACATATGTACCTTCTTCTCTAATATACATTTGTTCGATAATCCAGTTCGGAATAAATAAACCTTCCAAAAATTCACGCGACACTGGTCCACCGTAAGCTTCCTGGTTGACGAAATTCCCCCAGCGACCAATAATTTGCCCGACTAAAATACTCGGTGCAGCAATATCGGCTAATTTCAAAAAGCTCACTTTACGCTTTCTAGTGAATATATAAGCCGTAATAAATGCCCCAATTAAGGCACCGTGGATCGCAATACCACCATTCCAAATTTCAATAATGCGTCCTGGATTTTGACTATAATAGTCCCACTTCATCACAACATAGTACGCACGTGCTGATAAAATCGAAATCGGTATTGCCCAAATGAGTAAATCAGCTATAAATTCTTGGTCGAATCCACGGCGTACCGACTCCTTTTGTGCTAAAAAGTAAGCAATAACAATACCTAATCCAATTATAATGCCATACCAGTTCACCGGAAATGATCCAAGGTGAAATGCGACCGGATTAATCGCTAATAAATTTGTACCCATAAAATTCTCCCTTCAACTACCTACTCCATTAATAATCATCCATTTCATCATTTACGACAAGCATATCATCTAAACGACGTGAAAATTCCTCTGCTGCATTAACACCCATTTTTTTCAGACGATAATTCATAGCAGCCACTTCAATAATTACCGATACATTTCGACCAGGCTGAACAGGAACAGTAAGTTTCGTTACGTCTGTATCAATAATTTTCATCTTCTCTTCATCAAGACCTAGACGATCATAAAACTTTTCAGGATCCCACGTTTCCAGCTCGATAATTAACGTAATCCGCTTATATGGACGAATAGCACTTGCGCCAAATAGTGTCATAATATCAATGATACCGATTCCGCGTATTTCAAGCAAATGCTCCAATAATGGCGGGGGGCTCCCGACAAGCATATTTTCCCCTTCTTGGCGGATTTCAACGCTATCATCCGCTACTAAACGATGCCCTTTTTTTACTAGCTCAAGTGCTGTTTCACTTTTACCGACACCGCTTTTCCCCATTATTAATACACCAATCCCATATACATCGACAAGAACACCATGCACTGCCGTTGTCGGGGCAAGCTTACTTTCTAAAAAGTTGGTTAACCGGCTTGAAAACCACGTTGTAGTTTGATTTGTTACAAATACAGGTACATGATTTTCGTTGGATGCATCGATAAGCTCTTTCGGCACCTGTAAATCACGCGAAATAATAATAGCTGGTGTTTCATCGGAACAGAGGCGCTTCATTCGGCTGATTTTATCTTCTTCAGGCAGCATTTCAAAAAATGATAGCTCTGTTTTCCCTAATAGCTGGACACGATCAGCCGGATAATGGGTAAAGTACCCCGCCATTTCCAAACCTGGCCTTGAAATATCACTAGTCGTTATATAACGTCCAATTCCTTCTTCACCACTAATCAGCTTTAAATTGAATTTTTCCATAACATCTTTCGCAATTACTTGAATCATGAATTTGGTACGCTCCTATCTCCAGACATCTATTTAGTATTTTAACATGACTTATAAATTTCCAATATAAAACGAACTTACTTTTCTTCACGGAACCGCTAAAAATAGCCCAACAAAAAAACGATGAAGCTCATTTGCCCATCGTTTCGTTTGTTATTTTAAAGTTGCTAAATACTCTGCAGCCGCTTCAGCCTTTTCGCCTTTTACAATCCCAGGAGGCATACGGTCTTTACCGTTTAAAATAATATCTAAAATTTCTTCTTCAGAATATTTTGCTCCTAATTTATCCAATGCTGGAGCATTTCCACCCTGTAATTGACCACCATGACATGATGCACAGGATTGTTTAACTACTTTTTCACCATCAACTTCTGCTGTTTCGCCGTTTGTTGCCGAATCATCGCCACCGCATGCCGCTAAAAATAGCGCTGAGCCAAATACTAATGTAAGTAAACCTTTTTTCACTCTAAACCCCTCCAAAAACGTTTTACTAATCCACTGCTAATTATAACAAACTTATACTTTTTTGAAACCTTCTCCTAACACTTCATAAGCATCTGAAACGATAACAAACGCTTCCGGATCAACGGCTTTCAATACTTGTTTCAGCTTTGTGAACTCTGTTTGATAGACGACAACCATCAATACCGGCCGCTCCTCACCCGTATAGCCACCATATGCTGGAAGTCTCGTAATCCCACGATTAACTTCTTTATAAATCGCATCGCGTACTTCTATTTCTTTTCGCGTAATGATATAAACCATTTTAGATTGACTAAAACCTAGCTGAACAATATCAATCGTTTTTGTTGTGACATAAAGACCGATTAAAGCATAAAGGCCTTTTTCCAAATCAAAAACAATCGCCGCACTAACAGCGATGACGCCATCAATAAACAATACGCTCGTCCCTAAAGTCAGGCCTGTAAATTTTGTTATAATTTGTGCAAGTAAATCTGTTCCACCTGTTGAAGCATTTCCTTTAAATACAAGTCCAATACCTAAGCCGACAACAATCCCACCAAAAATCGACCCTAATAACGGATTTAACGTCCATGCATCCCAGTCTGCCGTTAAAATAACGAAAAAAGGTAACGCAATCGTACCGATAAATGATTTAATGCCGAATTTCTTCCCAAGTACAAGTACTCCTGCGATAAATAAAGGGATATTAAATGCATATTGTACTATTCCGGCATTCCAGCCGAACATACCATGCAAAATAGTACTTATCCCACTAACCCCGCCAGAAGCAACTTGGTTTGGAAATAAAAATACATTAAAACCAAAGGCAATGACTGCCGCTCCTATAATGACAAATAAATACTCTTTTATACTATCTTTCACTGAATGTTGTGAACTATACGTCATATTAATCCTCGCTTCTTTTGCAAATTCCTTTGAATTATAGCAAATCCAACATAAAATGAGAACTTCATTAAAGTAAAGAGGACGTAGAGCTGTACCGATTATTTCATATTAAGCGTATCATTTACCCATCCTTTTATTTCCTCATACATTGGTAAAATCTCATCGCTCGGAATATTTAATTGATTGGCTAACGGCATTATATTTTCCCAATCTAGCTTACTTAAAGCTGTGCTAAATTGAAGGTAAGGCGTCATAACTGTCTGTGATCCAGAAATTGTTTCTATAATATCTTCTGACAACGGTAATTGTGTAACAATAACGTTTATAGGACGTTTTAATAAAGAATCGATTAATGAAAAGAGCCCAACTAAAAAGTACTCTGAGTAATTTTTTTTATAATTTAAACGAGCACTTATTTCACATGCTTTTGCTCTAAATAACGATGCATACATTAACTCTTTAAACACATCGTTATTAGGGTTTACATTCGACTCACGCATCGCTAGCAAGTATACCCATTGACGCAGTTCCAACAGTCCCAACATTAATATTGCCTGCTTTATCGAACGCACCTTCTTTTTCGTTCGCCTAGAGGATCCGTTAATTAACTTCAATAACCGATATGAAAGTGAAATCTCACGTTCGATATTTTCTGCCAATAAATCAAAATTCGCTTCATCATTACGTAATAAAGATATAATTTGAAAATATTGAAAGATATTTGCTGGTATATCGGTTGCAGTTAATATTTGGGGCTGTTCAAAAAAGTATCCTTGAAATAAAGAATACCCCGATTGTTTTGCAATTTCGAATTGCTCGCGCGTTTCTACCTTCTCTGCTAAAAGCTTAATATGAGGAAATTTTGATTTAATTAGCTGTTCTGTTACTATTCGCTCATTTTCCGAAGTATGTAAAAAGTCAATTTTAATATAATCAATTTGAGGAAAGAGCTCATCATATACAAGAACTTTCTCATCAATTACAAAATCATCAAGAGCAAGCTTGTAACCTGCACTTTTTAAGTGTTTTAGCTGTTGAATTAGTTCAGGAGTAATTGAAATGTTTTCCAGTATTTCGATCACTACTTGTTCAGGGTCTAAAAAGTCTACCGAATCTTGCATAATTAAATTTTCAGTGAAATTAATAAAAGACGGTTTGCCATTTGCTACTTCATTAATACCTATGGAAAGAAATGAATTAATTAATAATTCGATTGTCGCTGTATCCGAATCAATATCCGGAAACTTGTTCACGTAATTATTTCGGTACAACAACTCATATGCAATGATTTCTTCGTATTTATTAAATATTGGTTGTCTACCGATGAAAACTTCCAATTTAACCCTCCCTAATTCTAGTATATTTTCACTATAATGTAATTTGTTGTAATTAAAACCATTTACAATGTACTATAAAAATAGAGTAACAAAATATTAGGAGGTAGTAAATGTGAATACTGTAAAATACGACCAAAAAGATTTTATTGCATACATAACTCTTAATCGTTCGGATATGTTAAATGCCTTTAACTTTGAAATGCTTGAACAATTACGAAGTGTCATCGAATCTATTCAAATTCATCCTGATATTCGCCTTGTCGTGATTACAGGAGCAGGTGATAAAGCATTTTCTGTTGGTGCAGACTTAAAAGAACGTAAAACACTGCCTGACACACTGGTAAAGCGAAATTTAAATCGCTTTGGTGAAGTGTTTACACTGATTGAACAATTACCGCAGCCGACAATTTGTGTTTTAAATGGATATGCTTTTGGTGGAGGACTTGAGTTGGCACTTGCTTGTGACTTCCGCATCGCTGCTGACCAGATTTCACTCGGCTTAACGGAAACAAGCTTAGGGATTATTCCAGGTGCAGGCGGTACACAGCGACTGCCACGTTTAATCGGCGAAGCAAAAGCGCTCGAACTTATTTTAACGGCTAAACGGATGACTGCAGCAGAGGCGCTTCAATATGGCGTGGTCACAAAAATAGCACCTTTTGAAAATCTACGTGAAGTAACTGCTGATTTTGCGGCATTAATTTTAAAAAATGCACCGATTGCTCTACAGCAGGCTAAATTTGCCGTGAAGCAAGGAATGAAAACCGACATTCAAACTGGTTTGCAAATTGAACGCAAAGCATATGAACTGACAATTCCTACAGAGGACCGCATTGAAGCACTAAACGCCTTTGCAGAAAAAAGACCCCCACAGTTTAAAGGGAAATAAAATTCTTAAAAAAGAGACTGGGACAGAAGAGGAAATTTGATTGGAATGAAGGGCGAGTGTAGCTGACGGCTAACGCCTTTCGCTACAAGCAAAGCTTCCTGCGGGAAAGGCACGACGCCTGAGACTACAGGCTCAGGCCGCGCCCGCGGAAAGCGTCCCGGAAAGCGTCCCGGAATGGAAATCAATTTTACACATAGCAAAAAAGCCATTTTTCTCCTTGAGAAAAATGGCTTTTTTGGTTATGCCCCAGTTCCTTACTTTTTATAAATATTTCTCAAACCAACCTGTGATTTGCTCTAATCGTTCTAGTCGTAAATTTGGAATCCCTGTTCGTGATAAGTTATGATCACATTCCGGGAAGCGGACGAATCCAACTTCTTTACCCATACGCTTTAACGTAATATACAACTGCTCAGCTTGCTCAATTGGACAGCGGAAATCGCGTTCACTGTGTAAAATAAGTAACGGTGTCTCAACATTTGCCGCATACTTTAACGGCGAATGATGCCATAGCTTTTCAACGTCATTCATATCCGCCAGCATTTGCCACTCCGAGAAGTAATAGCCGATATCCGATACCCCGTAGAAGCTAATCCAGTTTGAAATCGAACGCTGTGTAACAGCTGCTTTAAATCGATTCGTGTGTCCCACAACCCAGTTCGTCATAAATCCACCGTAACTACCACCAGTAATACCTAAACGTGACTCGTCAATCCATGCATAATTTTCCAATACATAGTCAACACCCGCCATAATATCCTCATAGTCACCTTCACCATATTTACCGCGCACACCATCTACAAATTCCTGGCTGTAACCATGACTGCCACGAGGATTCACATATAATACACCGTATCCTTTTGCCGCTAATAACTGCATTTCATGGAAAAATGTATTCGCATACAATGTATGAGGTCCACCATGCACTTCCACGATGAAAGGATATTTCTCGCCTTCAGTATATTGAGCCGGCTTCATTATCCATCCGTGTACAGTGATACCATCTTTCGCTGTATACGAAATCGCTTCCGGTGTTGAAAGTGTTGTTGATTTTAAAAACTCGGCATTAAACGATGTCAGCTGTTTGCGCTCGCCCGTTGTAATGTCGAAATCGAATAACTCACCAGGGAATGTCGGATTCGAAACCGTCATCAATGCACGGTTACCATTTTTGAAAACGGCATATCCATATACATGTTCATTTTCAGGTGATGCAGGATAAATTGCGCCGTCTAATGTAGCATAATATAACCGGATATCTCCTTCAGTAGACACTTGGAAGTATAAATCATTATTTTCCGTCCAAATGACCGTTGGAGCATCTACACCTTGCTGGATATCTGCAACGGCATAATCCCCTACTGGTACGTCTAGCATCTCAGTCAGCTTCTGCGTTGTTTTAGTTTCTGTATCATAGATATAAACATGGCCATGTGTCGCGTTTTTATATGTATGGTCTGAGCCGCCAAATGCTATATAACGATCATCAAATGAAAACTCCGCGCCACCATAATAGCCATCTTCATCAATTAATACTGCTTCTTCTTTCGTCTCAACATCAACTAAAAATAGTGGTGTACGGAATACATCATCCGTATTTTCAGCACGATTTACTGCAATGACCAATGTTTTCCCATCATGTGAAATCCCTTGTAAACTATGAGAATAATCACCTTCTGTAAAAGCACTCACTTCTTTTGTTGCTAAATCGACCTTCGCAATTTGTGAATAACGTTCCTGAGGTAATAACCCAACACTATCTGCTTTGTATTTCATTTTGTCGACTACATATGCTTTTGGAACTTTCTTCTCTTCTTTTTCTTCCTGCTCTGTAATGCCCAAGCCTTTTTTTACAGTACTCGTAATCCAAAGCTTCTCACCGCATGGACTCCATAAGTATGAATTGACGCCATTCGGAAGTGTCGTTACTTCCTGGGCTTCTCCTCCACGGCTATTTAAAATATACAGCTGCTGTTTTTCATTGCGCTTAACCAAAAACGCCACTTGCTTGCCGTCCGGTGACCATTGTGGACTTGAAACTCTTTCGTTGCCGTAAGTCCACTGCGTTGATTCCCCTGTTTCCAAATCAATATGAAACAGATGAGCATTATAGTTATTTTCCTTCTCATTCAATTGAGTGCGTATAAATAATGCTTCTTTCTCGTTTGGTGCAAGTATTGGATTCGTAATGGATTGTATTTCAAAAAGACTTTCTTTCGTTACATAGTTTGCCATTATAACACCTCTTAAAATTTATTTCGATTTCCGTAATAATACTTTAACATTTTTTATTTGAAAGTTCAAAATATTATTAGTATAACTTTTTGTTGGGGTAGTGTCATTATTTCTTCAATTGTCACTACCTCTTTTTGTTGTTTCTAATAAAGCCGTTGATTTCCATTACGGGCGGACGCTTTCCGCGGGCACGGCCTGAGCCTGTAGTCTCAGGCGTCGTGCTGTTCCCGCAGGAGTCTGCCGCCCTCCATTCCAATCAACTCTCGATTAACCAAGGTGTATCCCTACATTTTTATATACATGATTTAATTAGTAATATCTTTGCTTTATAGTGTTAAAATTAAAGAAAAATATAGGCCTTCCTTTTAATACTTTAAGTGTATTATTAATTCCTTCTACCATTTCTGTAGAACCTTTTCAAATAGCAAAACACCTACCACAAGTGCAGTAGGTGTTTGTATGCTATGCTTTTGCGATTTCTTTTAAAGAGCGTCGCAGAATTTTACCTGTTGTATTCTTAGGAAGCTCGTCCAAAATTTCAATAACAGACGGTACTTTGTATTTCACGATATGCTTTGCACAATATGCTCGAATGTCCTCAACTGTAAGAGAAGGATCTTTTAATACAACATATGCATGTACCGCCTCACCAAAATCACGGTCAGGGAAGCCTACAACTGCTGCCTCTACTATTCCTTCATGCGAGAACAATACTTCCTCAACTTCACGAGGATACACATTGTAACCGCCTACAATTATTAAGTCCTTTTTGCGATCAACGATATAGAAGTACCCTTCCTCGTCTCTGCTCGCTAAATCTCCTGTATATAACCAGCCATCACGAATCGCAACAGCCGTTTCTTCCGGCATTTTGTAGTAGCCCTTCATTACGTTTGGTCCACGAACGATCAATTCGCCGACTTCACCGACTCCTACTTCCTCGCCGTTTTCATCAACAATTTTATTTTCAACATTCACAATCGACTGCCCGATTGAACCCGGTTTACGTTCGCGATCAATAGGATTAAAGCATGTTACCGGTGAAGCTTCTGATAAACCGTAGCCTTCAGAGATTCGTACATTAAACTTTTGCTCAAAGTTATGTAGTAATGATACTGGTAATGATGCTCCCCCTGAAATTGTTAAACGAACACTTGAAAATGCCGAAACATCACCTTGTTCATACTGATACAGGAAATTAAACATTGTCGGCACTCCTGCAAATACAGTTGCCTTATATGTCGAAGCTAGTTCAAAAATTTCTCCTGGACTAAAGCGTGGTGCCAATAAAATTGTCGCTCCCCGCGTTAATGGAGAGTTCACCACAACCGTTAATGCAAATACATGGAATACTGGTAATGTTGCAATAACACGGTCATCCGTCGTCATTTGCAAATAATCTCCAATATCACGTGCATTAGAAAACAGGTTATTATGTGTCAGCATTGCGCCTTTTGGATGACCTGTTGTACCGGAAGTATATAAAATAATAGCTGTATCGTCCGGAGCTAAATCTACCGGATCAGTTGTACGAGCCGTTGTAGCCAGTACTTGTGAAAACAGCTTTGTTTTTTCTTTAGCAGCATCCGAAAGTGCCGCATATTTCTCACCGATTTCCGGTGTCGTTTCGCAAATAATATACTGTTCAACTTGTGGTAATCTATGCACCCCTGCTTCCACAAGCGGTAAAAGTAAATCAAGTGCGATAACAACCTTAACGTCACCATTTTTAATAATATAGGAAATTTCATCTGCTGTATAAATTGGATTAATCGGAATTGCCACAGCACCAATACGCATAGAAGCGTAAAGACTGATGATGAAATGCGGTGTATTCCCAAGTAAAAATGCGACATGATCGCCCTTTTGTACACCTAAATCTTCCAAGGCAGCAGCAAATCGCGCAACGGTTTGCTCCAATTCCCCGTATGACGTGCCTTTCCCTAAAAAGTAGTACGCTGTTTTTTCTGGTTGTTCGAAAGCTTGTTGTCTTACCTTTTCAACTAAATTCAATACACCCATCCCCTTTATGCGTAAAATGAAACAATATTCACTTTATTAGCATTATAAGATAAGTATATTAATAAAACAATACCAAACTCTCGTTTATACCGAAATATTGTACTAAAATCATATTTTTTCTATCCACATCATCCTCGGACGTGAGATAAATACCGCCATCTTATTAAATAAAAATAGACAACTTGTATAATTCCAAACAACGTAAATGAGAATACAACTTCCTTTACGATCGATAAATTCATGACATCATTTAAAACAGTTTGGACGACAAAGAACGCGAAAGCACTATGAATAAAGGCTAAGCCCCATGGCAGGAAAAATTGAATGACTAAATTTCTTGTAATAAGCCGCTTTAGTTCCTTATCACTTAAACCGATTTTTTTAAGCATATCAAACTGCTTTTTCTCACGGTCCAAGTTTGCGTATATTTTGAAATATACAAAGCTACCTGAAGCCAATAAAAATACAGCTACTACTAATATACCAACGAGCGTTAACAAAGAATACGTAGCTAATATATAAGAATAATTTAAACCAGCATTTTCAAAATAAAATGGCAGTGTATAGTCACTATTTAAAATATAATCTCTGGCGACCATTTGCTGAATTCCAAGACCAATTTGGTCAGTTTCAGTCCAGTTAGGAATATCAAAAGTAAATAAGTGATACCCCGGCTCGACATAAGGTGTCATCTCAAAATCATTTACGAGACGCGTAAAGTCTTCGTCGCTAATTATAATCGCATTACTGCTAATAATCGCAGATGGGAAAAACACTTTCGGATACACACTATCAATCGTCAGATGAATATCGTTTTCCTTTAAAACCGTCTCTACAACCGTCTCCTCCAATGTTTCAATCGAATCTTCCGAGTACGGGATGAACATCGCTTCCCCACTCGTTAAACTAACAAGCGGATATTTATAGGAAAACAGTAAATGGTTAATATCGGTTTCCCGAAACACCTCTACCGGATTCGAAGTATAGGTGGATGTTTGACGTACTACAGTAAAACGCGTCATATGATAACTTATTCCGCTATCTTCCAACTCATCTATAATAGAGAGAATATGCTCAGTTTCATATGGATTATCGGTTACTCCTTTATAAATAAGACCAATCGGGTTGAGCTTATCGTATTGAGAAGTATAGGACGACATTGCAGATAATACACCCACTGTTAAAAAGGCAAGTGTGGAAACAAGGGTAACGATGAAGAACATCCGAGAATTAACACGTAAAATATGCACTTGCTCGGCTATCGCCAACATACGTGCTCGTTTCCAATAAAACAGCTTTCGATTCTTCAAACGATCTATAATAAAAAGCGTTGTATCTGTAAAGAAATAATACGTCCCGAAAGTTACAAAGATCGGGATAAGCAGCGTATACGTAAAAATAGATGATTTGGTTGTAATAAGCGCTAAACTGTAGCCACATAAAATAAGTACAATTCCTAAAATCGCATTACGTTTTGAATAGTTCGTTACAACATCAACAAATTTCGGGCCCCGAATCAAATTCCGGATTTTTATATCAGGAGTAAAAATAATGCTGATTGTTGAAATTACAATAAAAGCACTCAAGTAAACAAATAACGTAAGTACAAACGGCTCCCATGATAAATAGAGCGGCAACGCAGTTAAGTTTAAAATTTCACGCACAATCATAAAGAAAAACTTAGAAAATGCATAACCAAAAACAATTCCTGAAATGCATGAGAATATACCAATTGTCATCGTTTCAATGATAATCAGTTTTCCGAGTTGGTTGCGGTCCATGCCAAGTTGAAGCAATATCGCAAATTCCTTCGAACGCGCCTCTAAAAAGGCCCGCATCGAATAAAAAATAAAAAACCATGAAAAGAGAACAAGTATGATTTCAGCAATAACCATCCCTGCAATTGATACTTCTCCTAAAAACCCTCTTTCTATTTCAGGATGAAACATCAACATTGAATAGATAAAAAAAACAAAAACACTAAAAAAACTAGCCATAAAAAAGGCAGCGTAGTTTCGAAAATTCCGGAAAACGTTACGGTAGGCGAATTGAAGAAAAGTCACCGACATGTCCCCCTAATAAACTTAATACATTTAAAATTCGTTGGAAAAATGTTTGGCGTCGGTCATCTTTATAGATTTCATTGAAAAACTCACCATCTTTAATAAAAATTACACGGTCGCAATAGCTTGCTGCGATCGGATCATGTGTCACCATTAAAATAGTAGTGTTATTTTCTTGATTCATTTTTCCCAACAGCTCCAAAACTTCTCGTGACGCATTCGAGTCTAAATTCCCTGTCGGCTCATCCGCTAAAACAAGCATCGGTCTATGAATTAATGCCCGAGCAATCGCAGTACGTTGTGCTTGTCCACCGGAAATTTCATTTGGACGCTTTTCTAAAATAGAAGTCAATTCGAGCAGTTCACTTAAATGATGAAGGCGCTCTTCCATAACAGCTATTGGCTGTTCATCAAGCGTTAACGGCAATATAATGTTTTCTTCTACCGTTAAAGTCGGAAGCAAATTGAAGTCTTGAAATATAAATCCGAGCTGACGTCGACGGAAAAATGCGAGCTCCTCACTATTAAGTTTTTGCGGTTTCATTCCATTGAAAATAATCTCTCCGGAAGTAAGTGTATCAATCATGGAAACCATATTTAACAGTGTTGTTTTACCACTGCCCGACGGACCCATAATTGCTATAAACTCACCCTTTTCCACCTCAAAACTAAGTTGGTTTAGTGCACGCTTCGTCACTTTTCCCTCATACACTTTCGTCGCTTCCTGTATTTGTAAAATTGGCATAGTAACTCCTTTTAAATGAGTATATTACTTTCTAGCACCCAAGGCAGGACAACTTCAAAGCTAATTTCGATAATAGGACCATCCATCATTATTGGAACTTGATCCATTTCATCAGTTAGCGAAAAACAGTGCTCTCCAAGTATGATATCCCATCCATCGACTTCACCTTCCACAATTTCGCCGATAATATGGTATTTCCCCGAATACATAATGGCTGTATTGTCGTTTACTTGATGACTTTCCAGTTGACTTGGCTTGGAAAGATCAATACCAAGGTCCTTGGCAAAATCAAGTACTACATGTTCCAAATGTTTTTCACACGCTTCTACCCCTATGATTGAAAGATCACTTCTACCTGTGTACCTTGACCTGTTTCAGAAGTAATCACGAGTTGATGCCCGAGCTTATCGCATATTTCCTTTGCAATATAAAGTCCCATACCGGTAGATTCACCCGTTTTCCGGCCATTTTCTCCTGTATAAAAAGCTTTCGTAATTCGGGATAAATCAGCTTTCGGTATACCAATTCCTTCATCACGTATGCATAATTGCACCTGATTTTCGTTCTGCACGACAGTAATATAAATTTTCTTATTTGGTTCAAATGTATATTTCACCGCGTTCGTAATAAATTGTTCAATTAAAAAGCGCAGCCATTTTTCATCACTCATTACCACTATATCCTCATCAATATTCACTTCCGGAAAAACACGGTTCGTAATAAATAAGCGCTTATTCTCGTTAATGGTATTCATAATAACGGATTTAAGCGGTACTTTCATGATTTGCATATCGTCCGCAAAATTTTCCAATCGCGCATGCATGAGCACCATTTCAAGGCCTCGCTTTAAACGCTCCACTTCCTCTTGGACACTTTTTTTATCCAGCTCCTCATCCTGCTGTAACAACAACTCTAAAACTGATACGGGTGTTTTCATCTGATGTACCCATTGGTTCATAAATTTATACTGCCGCGATTGGGTCGCATACAATACCTGTACTTCATGCTGATACAGCCGGTAAAGCTCATGTAAATACTGTTCTGTTACTGTATATTCGGTAGTTTTCGCGTTTTTTTGAAGCGCATCTTCCATAGTATTTGGAAGCACCGAAATCTTTGCTAAATATCGGCGTCTTAACATATACCTCACAACTAGAAAAGAAAAAATAAGAAGAGTGCTAATAGCAATGGCATAAATGGCGGTGTTGATATTACGAAAGCCATCCAGCCAAAATAAAGATAGTAAAAATAATGTCAGCACAATTTGAAAAATAATATAGGAAAGATGCTCCTTAATAAACATTTTGATCGCCATTACATTTCCTCCGCACTCAATAAAAAGCGGTAGCCTGCCCCGCGTACGGTTTCAATCACTGATTTGATGCCATAGTCTGCTAGCTTTTTCCGGACACGTGTCATATTTACATTCAATGTATTTTCATCGACGAATGCTTGATCATCCCATAATTCCTCTAGCAAATGATCGCGAGACACCACTTTTGGTGCTTGTCCCATTAACAATCCTAAAATAATACATTCCTTCTTTTGCAAAGGAATGACCAAATCTCTTAACTGAAGTTCCATCCGTTCCAAATATAAAGTGAGCTGACCTTGTACAACTGTTCGCTCCTCCTGTCTTGCGGAATATTCTCCATATGTACGACGTAAATGGCTGCGAATTTTAGCAAGTACGATTTCATAGTTGAACGGCTTCGTAATAAAATCATCCCCGCCATTTTCCAACGCAAATATTTGATCCATTTCTCCGGAGCGGGCTGAAATGAATAGTATTGGACACTTCGTAAATTGTCTTAACTTTCGGCACCAATAATATCCATCATAAGAAGGTAAATTTATATCCAATAAAATCAAGTGTGGTGAAAATGCCAGGCATTGCTCGACTAATAAATCAAAGTCAGCAATCGTTTCCACATCATATTGATATTTCCTTAATGTATCTGCTAATAGTGAAGCTATTTTTGGATCATCCTCGACGATGAAAATCCGATGCTTTTCCATCTGAATGACCTCCTTTTCAATAGGATATTCAACAATAATACCTAATCTTTTTATTAGTCCATCGTTTCCACAGTAGTGGCATATACGCGACTTCTCTCCGCGCAAAAAGATGGCTGAAAAAATTTTCTAATTTCTCTCTTATTGTATCAAAAAAAGGGAGCTCTCGAAATCTGGAGCCCCACTTTAAACAATCTCTATTACTTTCATGATGCGATACACTGAATGCTAATATATTAATTGAAGGAAGTCCTCTTCAGAAACCCCACCAAAGTAAGTAGGAATCTCTATATTTTTCAGCTTTTCCGCTATTGCATTACGTTCGTATTTAGTGCCGATCAGTAATTGTGCGACTTCCTCCACATCACCTATACCGAAGAAATCTCCAAAGATAGTCGCTTCTTCAATAACCCCTTTGTTTACATCTAAACGAATATCTAAACTGCCTGATGGAAAACGCTTTGTTTTTTGAATATTGAAGCGTGGCGATTTGCCATAATTCCATTCCCATAACTGATAACGGCTTTTAGAAATTTCGTGGATTTTTTCCCAATCATCTTCAGTTAGCTCGTAATATTTAATATTTTCCTCGCCACCGAAAATTGATTTTAAAATTTCCATACGGAATTCTTCAACTGTAATCTTTTCAGGCAGGAAATCAACGATATTTGCCACACGCGAGCGCACAGATTTAATCCCTTTAGATTCAATTTTGTCCTGTTTAACTTTAAGTGAATTAACAACAGCATCTATATCCAGATCAAACATTAACGTACCATGACTAAACATTCGGCCACGAGTCGAATATTGTGCATTGCCCGATACTTTCTTCCCTTCAGCCAAAATATCATTACGGCCTGAAAGCTCTGAATTAACGCCTAATTTTGCTAGTGCATCCACAACTGGTTGAGTAAACTTTTTGTAGTTGCTGAAACTGTTCCCATCATCCTTCGTTAAAAAGCTGAAGTTTAAGTTGTTTAGATCATGATAAACCGCGCCACCACCAGAAAGGCGACGTACGACAATGATTCCGTTTTCTTCTACATAGTCCGTATTTATTTCTTCGATTGTGTTTTGGTTTTTGCCGATAATGATTGAAGGCTGATTAATATAAAAAAGTAAATAATCGTCTTTCTCAATATCCATATTCTTTAATACATACTCTTCAATCGCCAAGTTAATGCGTGGATCTGTAATCCCTTTGTTATCGATAAAATACATGGGGCTTCTCTCCTTCACAATATGTCCATATTTATTTTAACTTAAAATAGGCCATTTGTGTTGACGAATTCAAACTGTTATAATACAATACATAATATAAACAGAAGTAATATAACAGAACATTAAAGGAGGCATGCACAATGTTAGAAAACGTAGTGGAATTTTTCAAGAATTTACCTGATAAAATTTGCGTTCAATGCGGTGATAAAATCGAAGAACAAAGCGAGTGCTACAGCAACAATTGTGATAAATGTAACTCTCTTTAATTCTATATTCACTGTTTAATTCGCACTATCCCTTCATCTTAGAAAAAAGATGAACCTATAATAGCTTACACTTACACAAACCACGAGCCCGCTCAATGCTCGTGGCTTTTTCTTTCCATAAAAAAGCGTGGATTCAGGTTACCCTTGAATCCACGCTTCTTCTCTCTAAGCTTCTGTATGATGTTTTGAATAACGTTTTTTATAAAGTAATGTAAAGTAACTGAATGTAATTGCCAAGCATGAGAACAATACTGTACCTAAAATAGCCCAGTTGAACATCAAGAATGCTGTATCACCCATTGAAATAGCTGCTTTTAGACCTTGTACAGAGAATGTCATCGGTAAAATTTTGTTAAAGAAATGCAATTGTTCTGGTACTAGTTCGATTGGGAACGTACCTGCGCTTGTTGTTAACTGCAGGATTAAAACGACAATTGCAATAAATCGTCCTGGATCGCCAAACAGTGATACTAATAATTGAACCATTGCTAAAAATGTAAAGCTTGTTAAAATCGTTGTAAAAATGAACTGTGGCATACTATTGACTTCAAGACCAAGCCCCCAAACGACAATTGCAATTGTGATGAAAGATTGTACTAATCCAACACCGATCAATACTGTTACTTTACTTGCAAACCAGCTTGCACTGTTTTTCGGTATAATGACTGGTTCAACAAATGGGAACACGATGGAGATTAATAATGCTCCAACGAATAATCCTAGGGAAATGAAGTATGGTGCAAAACCTGTACCGTAGTTAGGCACATGGTTTACTGATTCTTTTTCTATTTCCACAGGAGAGCCAACCATATTATAAGTATCTTCAGTTGGATTAACTTCTGCTTTTTCGCTTGCTTCAGTTAACTTACCAGATAATGTTTTCGTACCGTCCTTTAACTCTTTCGTACCATCTACTAAAGTAGTCGAACCTTGCACTAACTCACCTGATTTTTCAGCTAATAAGCGTGTGCCATCACTTAATTTATTTGACCCATCCACTAATGTGTTTAAACCTTGCGCCAATGAATTGGCACCAGTAGTGGCACTCAATGCACCTTTGCTTAATTCGTCTAATTTTCCAGCAATAGTTGTGTTGCCTTCTGCTAGTGAACGCGCTCCTGCAAGAAGTTGTTCTGAATTTTGCTGTAATTGTGCAACACCGGCATTGACTTGTTGTTGTCCTGAATTTAATTTACTCGCACCATCACTAATCGCCGCGATTTTATCATCTAGCCCATTCATACCTTCATGTAACTGGCCTAAACCACCGCTTACCTCTTTACTGCCAGCTTGTAACTGTGCAAGTGCTGTTTTTAAAGCTTCTTGATTTTCTTCTGGCAGCATTGGAAGAATTCCTTCTAATTGACTTGCTAATTTATCCATCCCACCTGCTACATTAGCTGAACCATCCGCCAATGCTTTAACTTTATCATCAATATTCGCTGTACCTTGTGTTAATAATGTTAAATTTTCAGCTAAGCTCGCCTGACCAGATGTAATGTCTTTTTGTCCGTTTGCTACTTGTGCAACACCATCAGTATAGCTTTCAATCCCTTGTTGTAAAGTATTGGCACCATCTGCTGCAGATTTTGCTCCGTCTGACAATTGATTGCTACCTTCAGCCATTTTTGCTACCCCTGCTGCTAATTCGTTTGCACCTGTCGCAGCATTTTTGGCACCGGCTATTAATGTGCCTGTACCATCAGATAGCTCAACAGTACTTGATGCCAATTGCTCTAAATAGCCTTTCAGCTCATCAGCGCCATCCGCAAGCTTCGCGGCACCTTCATCAAGTTCTCCTGCACCATTTGCAGCCTCGACAAAACCATCACCAAGTTGTGTAATGGAATCAAATAATTTTTCGGCATATGTTGCAGAAACTTGTGTATTTACTTCCGCTTTAATACGGTCCATTGCAGTTTCACCAATTTGTGCACCTAAAAAGTTAAAGCCTTCATTCGGAATATAATCGATCACCAATTTTTGTGGTTGATCCTCTAATAATGTTGTCGCATGTTCCGAGAAATTTTCCGGAATTTTAATTAAAATATAATATTTTTGATCGAGTAATTTTTGGTCTGCTTCCTTTACATCTACTTCCTCAAACTGGAATTGCTTACTCTCTATGAGTTTGTCGACCAATGTTTGACCGAGTTCCATTGTTTCGTCATCCATCATAGCCCCTTTGTCTTCATTGACAATGGCTACTGGCATGCTTTCTAAATTAGCATATGGATCCCAAAATGCCCATAAGAACATTCCGCTGTACATGACAGGAACAAAAAGAACGGCAATAACTGAAATAAGCATTTTTTTTGTTTTGAAAATCTTCAGCCATTCTGCTTTTATCACACTAATTTCCTCCTTCTAAAACCATATGACCAATATCGTCATTCGGTCATTTATTGGTAAAAAGAAACCACTTCACTAGGAAGTGACTACTAATTTTTCTTTGCCAAACCACGGAAAATGGTTTCGCTGAATAATGTCAAAATTTCTTGTTCATTGAGTGGTTCATTATGCGTCAACTGCCAGTCTACAATAAAAGCCAAATACGATTTAAACAATAAAAAGGCTACATGCTCAGGATTACAGTCAATGACCTCATCTTTTGCAATACCGTTACGAATACGCATCGAGACGTATGAAATGATTTCCGACTCAATTTTCAACAGCATTTGCTGTACTTCAGGAGTGCCCAGTGCTCTTTCCTCATCTATTAGTTTGGCAAACAGTAAATGACGCTCACGGAACTGCAGCATTTTCATCAATGCTGTATGGGCATTTTGCATAAAGCTCGCATTAGTATCAATTAGCTGATCTGTTTCGCGCTTCATTTCACCGATTAAATGGAATACAACTTCCTGAAATAGCTCTTCTTTATTTTTGAAAAACGTATAAATTGTCCCTTTCCCGACATTAGCAATTTTTGCAACTTGTTCAATCGTTGTTGCTTTATAGCCGAATAAAGTAAAGGACTTTGTTGCAGCCAGTAGAATTTCATGTCGACGATCCATAAATCCACCTCCTCAAAAAAAGTAGCGTTCTTATAATTAATTTTAAAATCAAAAATGACCAGAATACCACATCGGTCATCCAGTCATTATTATACACCGTTCATTTCATTTTGCAATCAATTAATGTCCATGCTCCTCTTTTTCTTCTTCCTCTTCATCACCTTCATGGCTTGACCCATGTTCCATTGAATCCGAGCTAATATCTTCGATGACTTTACTCATATCGGGTTTCCCGACAATGAGCTTTTGCTTTGGCATGACATGCATTCCGCGAGCCGTTGTATGGGCAAACATATAATATACGCCATCATGATCGAATGTATATTCCGCAACGTATATACCATCCTCCGTTAGTTGTCCGTCCAACATGGCACCCTCATCCCGAAATCCGGACTCCCACACTTCAAACTTTACTTCCTGTGCGTCATTCACAACTTCTTCATCCTGCGTGACACGTGCGGCAAGCTGAACTTCCCCTACGTTTAATTGCTCTTCAGTTTGAATTTGTACCTCGACAAATGCAGGTACTTCAGCAGTTTCTAGTGTTTTCACTTCGTCATCTCCACAGCCGAATAATACGAAAGGTACTGCAACTAAACTATATAACCATTTTTTCATCATTCTTCCTCCATTAAAGGGAACATTACACTTACAACTGTTCCTTCATCTAATATACTTTTAATTTTCAATTTTCCTTTATGCTGTTTGACAATTTGCTCCACTATCGATAATCCGAGACCACTTCCGCCGTCTGATCGGCTCCGCGCTTTGTTCACACGGTAAAATCGCTCTGTTACATGAGGCAGGTCTTCTGGTGGAATACCTATCCCATAATCGGTAATTGTTAAAACTGCATATGAATCTACTATAGAAGATTCTACACGAATGCTAGAATGATCAGTTGAATAGTGTATCGCGTTTTCCAGGATGTTAATAAAAACTTGCTTAAGTTTTTCTTCATCACCAATGACAATTATCTCTTCATTTAATTGTTGATCGATTTGAATATTTTTTTTATTTGCTTTTTGTTGTACTAAACGAATGGCATCACGGATAGTTTCCGCAAAGACTAGCATATCAAAATACGATTCTGCCTGGCTGTCTTCTTTACGTGCCAGCTGCATAAGCTCATTCGTTAGGCGCTCCATTCTTGTTGCTTCTTTTTCAATTAACCGGATCGCTTCATCCCGCTTAGCTTCATCGATTATTCCTTTTTGAATGGCTTCACTATATCCTTTCACATAGCTGATCGGTGTACGCAGCTCATGGGAAACTGTTGCTAAAAAGGATTTTTGTACTTCGTCATCTTGCTGAATTGCATCCGCCATTTGGTTGAAAGCGGAAGATAAATGCCCAATTTCATCATTTACGGAAACATTGACCCGTACATTGTAATCCCCGGCTGTCATTTGTTTTACGGCATGCTGCAATGTCTCCAACGGCAGTAGGATTTTCCGCATTCCTTGATACACGAAAAAGCCAGCTACAAGCAAAAACATAATGGCCCCTGTAATGAGTAAAATCACTTCTTCTTTTGCCAATTCCGAAATTTTAGCTAACGGAAAATAGATGTAAAGAATACCTTCCAGCCGATTTTGATCAGTAAAAGGGAGAATGATGGATATAATTTGCCGATCGAATCGTTCCTCATAACCGATTTTTGTTACAGCATTCCCTGAAAGTAATTGCTTCCGCTCATCCGGGCCAATTAATGCATCATAGTCAATATCAAATGGTACACAAGCACTTAATTCCCTCGGATTTCGAACAGCAAATATTTCAAGATTAGAGTAGGCAGCAAATTGTTCAATATCAGAAATTAGTTCGTCTGATACTTTACCTCCACTATACTTCGTCTGAAGCTTCTCGCCTGTTTCAATCATAGTACTTTTCGTATCTTCCACGTAAAGCTGTTCATATAAAAAGTTCGTAAATATGTACATAAAAATGATAGTGGCACTTAAAAATAACACCATTAATAGCCATAGCTTTGAAGATATTTTTTTCATGTCGTATGCTCAAAGCGATAGCCTACACCCCATACAGTTTGGATGTATTCACTCGCTTCTTTCGATTTTTTGCTCAGTTTTAGCCGCAATGTTTTAATATGAGTATCTACTGTACGAGCTCCACCCGCATAATCAATATCCCAAATCCGTTCTAAAAGTTGCTCGCGCGTATAGACAATCCCCGGTTTTAGCATAAATAAATGCAAAAGCTCAAATTCCTTTAAAGTTAACAATACAGGTTCCTGCTCGATGTATACTTTACGAGAAATTTCATCCATTTTTAAAATACCCCTGTACAAGTATTGAATGGAAGGCTGTTCACTTACTGTTCCGACCCTTCTTAACACCGCAAATATTCGTGCGACTAGTTCATCGGCAGTGAAAGGCTTGACGATATAATCATCGCCCCCGATCATTAGACCCTTTACCTTATCTTCATTCGCATCGCGGGCTGTCAAAAAAATAATAGGAACTTTCGCCATAGCCTGCATTGCTTCACAAACAGCAAATCCGTCTTCCCCTGGCATCATCACATCAAGCAAAACTAAATCCACCTGCTGCTGGGACAAGATAAAATATGCTTCAGCGCCATTTGATGCCTGTACCGTTTCAAATCCAGATTTCGTTAAAATAACATCGATTAATTGGCGCATATTTTCTTCATCATCTACTATTAAAATAGTTGTCAATGACTATCCCCCCTTACGAGCAATTGAAAAGGTCCTTCTCTTGTTTTAACCCGCTTTTGAACTTCGCCATCATCTATAAAGTAAAGCGTATGATCATCATATCCCGCAACAACCAACTTATCCTGAAATTGGGCAACTGCAAATGGATTTGCCCCAATCTCCTGTTGCCATAATATATCACCATCAGCTGCAACGCGGTAAATTGTATTGGAACCATGACTCGAAACGATGATATCTTCATCAGTCTTCGAAAAGGCAATCGGCATTAGAGGCAGTGTGAACTCTCTATTTAACTGACCTGTACTTAAATCATAAACCCGGACGAATTTGTTTGGTTTATTACCTATACCATGTCCCCCAACCCATAATTCCTGGTGGTCATATGATACATACAACCCTTGGGAAGAAGTTGAAACAGGCCATTCATCGATTACCTTTAAGTTTCCTTTATGTACGACAGATAACACAGTATCTTTATAATTTATCACATATAAATAATCTTTCGACGCTGCCATTGACATTGGATAATTGCGCAGCTTAACTTTTTTCTTAAGCTTCCCTTTTTCGGTATAGCTTATTAGTTCATTTGTTTTGCCATTTGTTAAAAATAGTTGGCTCGTATCTTCATCATAATAACCGTTTGTAATGCCTAAGCCTACATCAATGGACTTTACCTTTTCCCCAGATGAAAGCTGTAAAATATCTGCATGCTGCAATTGATAGCCATATAGCAATACGTGGTCAAATCCAATTAATACTGCTCCTGTATATCCTTTCTCGAAAACCCATGTCGCGAGTAATTCACCTGACTGTTCGTAAAACGTTAAGGAAGGCTGCAAAATATTAAGGGATGCAACAAAAGGCTGATGTGGATTAATTTCTTCCATTCTTTCGCTATCACAACTAGCTAAAAGTAAAAGAACTATGCAACTAAAAAAATATATTATAAATTTTTTCATTTTCATTGCACCTCATTAATAAGCGTACTAAAAATATGTGAAATTTGCATGAAGCCAATAGGATAATTTTGTGAACGAATAAAGGAAATTCACACCAAAAAAGCTGCATTAAAAGCAATTATACTTTTAATACAGCGTTTTTGTTCAATTTACATATTGAGTGATTAAATTGCCAACTTTTGTTCTAACAATTGCGCAAGTAGTAGCTCCGCGGTTTCTCTCCCTTGTAGGATACAATCCGGGATACTAATACCCTCATACGAACTTCCTGCCAAATAGACATTCGGGAATTCTTTGTAAAACTGCTCCTTCATTGAAGACATGCGTATCTGATGACCGATAGTATATTGGGGCATAGCTTCTTTCCAGCGGGCAACTGTCGTAAACAGCGGTTGTGCATCGAGTCCAACTGCCCGATTCAAATCCTGCAAAACGATTTTCTCAATTTCATTATCTGATAGCTCTACGATAGACTCATCACCGACACGACCAATATACACACGTATTAGCTCATGACCATCCGGGGTAATATTATCCCACTTCTGATGACTCCACGTACAGCTTGTTATCGCAAAATGACTGTTACGCGAAACGAAGAAGTTAAGCGCACCTTCATACTTTTTGGTTGTTCCAGGTTTAAAAGCCATCGTTACAGTTGCAATGGTTGCATAGTTCATCTCCGGCACTTGCTGCATAATATCAGAATCCGGGAAGATTTTTTTAGTCACATTAAATGGTGTTGTCATCACAACTTTATCGGCATCTATAGTAGTACCATCATTTAATGCAATCGATTGTGAAAAATCGCTATTATTTTCAATGCAATTTACTTTCAGTCCTTTAAGAATGGTCACGTCGGTCAACGAGTTTTCCAATGTCTCAATTAACGACTCCAATCCATTTACAAATGACTCATAATGAATTTCACCCGGTGTATCTACAAGCGCGTAAATTCCTTTACCTGTCTTTTTCATGCCAACCAATAAACTACGATAATCATTTTCAAGCTGATAAAATTGTGGGAACATCGATTGCATACTAACATGATCGACATCGCCGGCAAATGTTCCCGCCAATACCGGTTCCACCAAATTTTCTACGAGCTCTTTCCCGAAGCGTCTACTGAAAAACTCACTGATCGCCTCGTCGGCTTCATGAGGTAATTTAGGTAAAAATAAATCCCCTGCAGCTCGAAATTTCCCCATTAAAGAAAGGACATTCGATGTCATAAACGTGAATATTTTAGGTGACCCTCCGAGTAAAATATTACTCGGAATTTGATGTAGCTTGCTACCAACAGCGATGAATGTTCGACCGTTATTATTTTGAACTATTTCATGTTCGATATTTAAATCACGTGCCAACTTACGGACACTGCTACCTGTATCAAAAAACGATTCAGGTCCACGTTCAATGATATATCCATCTTTACGCTCTGTATGGATTTTACCACCTAAACGCAGGGACGCTTCGATTAACACAATATCTATTGGTAAATTGTGCGCCTTCGTTTTTTGTTGTAAATAGTATGCCGTCGTTAAACCAGTGATTCCACCGCCAACGATAACAACCTTCCTCTTTTTTAAAGTCACCTTCATCATCACTCTCTATATTAATTCGCTATTTTCTTATTTATCGCATCTACCATTGCGTCTATAAATAAAGGGTGCGTATTTGGCATTGTTGGTCGATAATAGCTTGCGCCAATTTCATCGCATACAACTTTACATTCAATATCATTATCATAAAGAACTTCCAAATGCTCTGTAACAAAGCCTACTGGCGTATAGATGAATGCTTTATAACCTTTTTGCTCAAATAATTCCTTTGTTAAATCCTGCACATCCGGCCCTAACCATGGCTCCGGCGTTTGTCCAGCTGATTGCCAGCCTACTTCAACATTCACAATATCAGAAGCTTCCTCAATTAAACGGGCAGTTTCAACTAATTGCTCTTCGTATGGATCACCAGCTAATTTAATTTTTTCCGGTAATGAGTGGTTAGAAACAATTAAACAAGCATTCGCACGTTCCTCTTCAGACATCTTCGCCAACTCACCATTTACCGCTTGCTTCCAAAATTCTATAAATTTCGGCTCGTCATACCATGCTTCAACAGAAGTAATATTTAATGTACCGCCTAATTTTTCGGCAGCTTCTTTAGCACGTCCGTTGTAAGATTTAATGGAGAAAGTAGAGAAGTGTGGCGCTAAAACGATGGAAACAGCTTCAGTAATACCTTCTTTTACCATTGCTTCTACGGCATCCTCTACAAATGGCTCAATATGCTTTAAACCGATAAATACTTTATATTCTATTTTATCCTGAACCTCATTCAAACGTGTACATAATGCGTGTGCTTGTGCCTCCGTCATTTTCGCAAGAGGTGAAATCCCGCCAATTGCACGGTAACGCTCTGTTAAATCGTCAATATGTTCTTGGCTCGGCTTACGGCCATGACGAATGTGTGTATAATAACGTTCAATATCTTCTTCTTTATATGGCGTACCATACGCCATTACTAATAATCCACGTACTTCTTTCATGTAAGATCACCTCTGAATGTTTTTAAACACGTCTTCTTTTTCGAATAATTTTCGCTTTCATTTTATTGCTGACAAGAAAGGAGTTAATGTTTTCACTGTGCAAACGGTGAAAACATCAGTAGGACACTCACCTTCTCCTTCTCAAATAGCAATGAATCAAATTAGAATTAATTATTTAATGATTATTATCGCTTTGCAATTTGTTCGCGGCTGTAGTCGTGTACAAATGCGGTTAATCGTTTTAATACGGCTGGATCTACTTCTGGGAAGACACCATGGCCTAAGTTGAAAATATGACCACCTGTATGTGCTAATCCTTGGTCAACAATATCTTTTGCACGTGCTTCAATTACGTTCCAGTCTGCCAATAATAATGTAGGATCTAAGTTCCCTTGAACGGCCTTCGTTACACCACGTGCTTCTGCTTCACGGATTGGTAAACGCCAGTCTAACCCTACGACATCGATTGGCAGGTCATGCCATTCGTTTACTAAATGTGTTGCCCCAACACCAAACTGAATTAAAGGTACATTTAAAGCACGTAATTCAGCAAAGATGCGTGTCATTGTTGGCTTAATAAAAATTCGGTAGTCTTCCACATTTAATGCGCCTACCCATGAATCGAAAATTTGGATTGCTTTTGCACCAGCTTCTACCTGTGCTGTAATATCCGCGATAATCATGTCAGCTAATTTATCCATTAGCGCAATCCAAGCTTTTGGCTGTGAAACCATAAAGGATTTTGTTTTTGCATAATTACGGCTTGGACCACCTTCAATCATATAACTCGCCAGTGTAAACGGAGCACCGCCAAAGCCGATTAACGGAACATTTAACTGATCTTTCGTTAACATTTTAATCGTTTCTAAAACATATGGTGTATGCTCTTTTGCATTAAACTCGCGCAAATTTTCTACATCGGCTACAGAACGAATCGGGTTAGAAATGACCGGTCCAATACCCGCCTTAATTTTTACATCTACTCCCATACCAGGTAAAGGGGTTACAATATCTTTATAAAGAATGGCAGCATCTACGTTGTATTGTTCAACGGGTAAACGTGTAACATATGCACATAGTTCAGGTTGCATTGTAATCTCTTCTAATGAATATTTTTGTTTAATTTCACGATATTCTGGCTGTGAACGACCTGCCTGGCGCATAAACCAAACTGGCGTATGTTCTACTTGTTCACCGCGAGCAGCACGTAATAATGTATCATTAAATTTCATCATGTTTGATTTCTACCCCTTAAAATAAATTCATTTTTATTCTGTACTTTTAAAAAACGTCATTGATATCCATTATTGACTATAAGCTTTTCAAGAATAATTGTATAGATTTCTTCTTTAAATGTCATAAAATTGTCCTTTCTGCTATAGAACTTTTTGACAAATAGCTTGAACATCTTTATAAATGGAAATAATAGAACCAATTACGTTTACGTAATCAAACCCCTAAATAAAGAAAAGGTGGTCATATCCATGAATTTTTATGTAACTTCAGGTACACCCGACTATATGGAAAAGTTAGTCGAAAAAAATGCTAAGCACCCGCTCATCTTATTACACGGAAATGGTAACTCTGTTGTATTACATGAAACCGATAAAAAGTCTATCTTTGCTGTACCTCGTAATTTCGAAGTCATTGCAGAGAAAGGACAGTTTGAGCAGAAGGGCTATTTTACTTTTTACAATATGCCCATTATGTCAGATGAACGTCCTGTTTTCGAGAAAAAAGCTCTCGACGCCATTTCTTCATTAAATACAAACGACGGTATCATTGCATATCGCCTACTCCGTCCGATCAAAGCAGACACATATTTATTTATTATCCAATGGGGTGGACCTGCTACCTATGAAGTATGGAAAAACAGCAATGAGTATAAAACCTCTTTTTCTCCAGTATTCGAGGGAACTACTCAGGCTTTGCAGTCAATGTTTAACGCATCAGCATATATTACGACATACAGTGCCCCATCAAAAGAATAATGTTTTTTGGAGTTATCTCTCCTATGAAGGTAACTCCTTTCTTATTTAAAGGAGGAAACACATTGAATAAGCAGTTACATATTTTTATTGCATTTTTTAGATCGGGAATACTTGGCTTTGGTGGTGGCCCCACGACAATCCCGCTAGTACATAAAGAGGTTGTTAAAACTTATGAGTGGATGACAGATGAGGAATTTTCTGATGTGATATCAATTGGAAATACCTTACCTGGTCCGATTGCTACAAAGATGGCTGGTTATATTGGTTTTCGGGTAGGTGGATGGCTAGGACTCATAACCGCATTACTTGCAACGGTTCTTCCAACTGTCATCCTTTTGGTATTATTACTTGGTTCACTAAAGCAATTTAGCGAATCTAATTTCGTTAACGGTATGACAAATGGGGTTATTCCCATTGTTGCCGTGATGATGGGTGTTTTAACATGGGATTTTATAAAAAAGTCAAAAGCATCCCTTGGTATTAAATTGGCTTCGATTATTTTTATTGTAAGTTTCATTGCTATTATTGTATTAAATATTCATCCCGGTTTTGTTATTGCTACATTATTAATAATCGCACTTGCTCTTCCTGTGAAAGGAGGTAATATCTCATGACCTACTTTCATTTATTTTTAGCATTTTTCTTTCCGAATATTCTTGCTTACGGTGGCGGTCCGGCTGCAATTCCATTAATCGAGCATGAAGTTGTACAAAAATATGGCTGGATGACGAAAACAGAATTCAGCGAAGTATTCGCCCTTGCCAACTCTTTACCCGGACCGATTGCAACCAAAATGGCAGGTTATATTGGTTTTGAAGTGGCCGGCGTTTTAGGAAGTATGGTTGCACTATTTGCAACAGTAGCGCCCTCCCTCGCACTTATGCTGTTATTGTTAAACTTATTATATAAGCATCGTCATTCATTACGAGTAAAGCGTTTGTCCAGCTATGTATTGCCGGCTATCGCAATATTAATGCTTTCTCTAACATTTGATTTTGCAAAAACTTCTTATGAATTAAATAACCTTATTCCTACAATTCTATTACTTGCTGCAAGTTATTTCGCTTTGGAGAAATTTAAAATTCACCCTGCCTTTGTCATTTTAGCTGGTCTATTAATTGGGGGATTGTTTTTATAGGATGATAGCGCAAACAAAAGAGCATCACTCGGAATGATGCTCTCAGACTGTAGACAAACTCTTAAATAGTGTTTGTTTACAGTTTTTTATTTTAAAATTAATTGAATCTAGACATCGTTGATTTCCGTTTCGGGACCGATGCTTTCCCCGGGCACGGCTCCAGCTAACTAACTTGTGCCTACGACGGCAGGCCCAAGTTAGTGGATCTTCCGCACGTTCGGTTCCCGGTGGAGTCACGGTCCCTCCACTCCAATCAACTTATTAATTCCTTTACATTAAGTGAGGTAAGATCTAATATGACTAGCAGTCAAATTAATGAACAAGAAATAGGGTAAGAACGTTTGAACAACTTGTTCCTGTTAACGCATCTAGAAGAACTCTAGTAACCTTTTGTAGACAACAAAGAGCATCACTCGGAGTGATGCTCTTTGTTGTGCTATTAAATCTATTTAGACATTCTCATCGTTAATTCACTTACTCCAATAATCACAAACGGAAGAATGTAAAATTGAGGCTGCATTATCGCACATGCTGTCACAATAATTGCTTGTACAATACTTAATTGACGGAGTAACTTTGCGACTGCCTGCTTTCTCGTATCTCGTGGAATCGGATAAAGCATGTCCATTCGGAAATCCCCTGCCGACATTAATGCATATTTAAGTTGTAAAGTCGTTGCAAATGCCAATGCCCCGACTACAATCCATGTTACAAACGGAATTGTTATAAACATAGCAATAATCGCCGAAATAACCGTTAGACGTACCCATAGATAGAAATGGTCATCTGTTCGAATAAATGTACGGTAAATTAAGAAAGCCTGTGTATTTTCCTTTTTAAAACTAATCGCCTTATAAGCAAAATCCAACCAAGCACGGCGTTTAACCGATCCCTTTAAATGCGGGACATCTGTGAAGTAATTCGCAAAACGATAGAAACGCATCATGCGATTTTGTTCCAGTTTAATAAAATGTTCATATGGTACTGGATTATTCTGCATTTTTTTCTGAAGCGTGATGTTATAAAATACGAGCATAATCAGGAATACGATACCGATAAAACCGTTTGTTAGCATCATTTGAATTGCCAAAATTGATACGACCATCCGGACAACCCGGTCCAACCCAATTGAGTGACCACGGTTCACATATCTATAATGGAATTCACCTCGCACATTAAACCACTTCAAGATTGCTATAAATAATACATTCATCCAAATTTCTGCAGCAGAAAGTTCAGTTACTGCCTTTAATAATGGAATCGCTATAATACATAATACAACCGGAATCAAAACTTGCGACCAAAATGTCCAGTTCATCGCTTTTTTAAAGTAGCCGGGCATCTGACTTTCTAGTGGCAATAAATATACTTGATCCGGCTCTTTTATTAATGTTACTGGTCGGCTCAATGCAATCAGTGCCCCAATCATTATGGCAATAATCCACTCAGCCGGGAAATCTGTTGATACTACTTTTAGCCATTCACTGTATTGATAGCCTCCTGCGCCAGCAATAAAAACGAGGACAATGGCTATATGCCCCGTAAAGACGAAGCGCATATATTTCATTACTTCGCCTATGTAATGCTCAAAGCGCTTAGCCCATACATTATGCATGTTGTTCATTGTCCTGCTCCTTTGTCATCGCAATGTACAAGTCATCCAATGTTGCAGTCGGCATGTTGAAAGCTTTCCGTAAGTCATCCATCGTCCCCTGTGCCCGTACTCGTCCTTCGTGCAGGAGGATGATGCGGTCACAATGCTTTTCGGCAGTAGACAAAATATGTGTCGACATTAAAATCGATGCTCCTGCACGCTTCTTTTCATCCATTTGATCTAGTAATGATTGAATCCCTAGTGGGTCCAAACCGACAAAGGGCTCATCGATAATATAAAGGCTTGGATTAACTAAAAATGCACACATAATCATAACCTTTTGACGCATCCCTTTTGAGAAATGCGATGGAAACCAATTTAAACGCTTTTCCATGCGGAATTCCTTCAATAGGCTTTCAGAACGGTCATTTAATGTCTTTTCATCTATTCCATAAGCCATTGCTGTTAATTGTAAGTGTTCTTTCAATGTTAGTTCCTCGTAAAGGACAGGCGTTTCCGGAATATAAGAAAAACTAGAACGATATTTATCCAAATTCTCCTTTAGTGTCACGCCATTCAAGCGTATTTCCCCAGAACGTGGTAAGAGTGTACCGATTATATGTTTAATTGTCGTACTTTTCCCGGCACCATTTAATCCGATTAATCCAACAAGCTCACCTTTTTTAATTTCAAATGATAAGTCTTTAATTACAGGTTTTTTCGTATAACCACCTGTTACATTTTCTAATTGTAAAATTGTCACAGTCGTCACTCCTCTTTTCTAAATTCAGTTTATCAAATGCTCATGAAGTTGAACACTGAATGAATCAGCCAATTCTTTATACGTTTCATACAAATCCTTTACATAAAGTAGTTTTCAAAATAATCTATGATAAAATAAAGAAAAATAATAGAAAAAGGAGAGAAAAAATCCGATGAACGATTGCTTATTTTGTAAAATTATTGCTGGTGACATACCAAGTTTGAAAGTTTATGAAGACGATCATGTATTTGCCTTTATGGATATTGCCCCATTAACAAAGGGTCATACATTACTAATTCCTAAAACGCATTGCAAAGATTTATTTGAAATGCCAGAGGAAGTTGCACGCAATTTATATGCAGCTGCTCCAAAAGTGGCGAATGCGATTAAGGCTGCCTTTAATCCAGTAGGTATGAACACGATCAACAATAATGGTGCTGCTGCAGGTCAGACCGTATTCCATTATCATCTTCATCTCGTACCGCGCTATGACGAGACAGATGGCTTAGTAGTTGAATGGAACAGTCGTCAACAGGATTTCCAAGCGGATGTACTAGCAAACCTTTCAGAGCAGATTAAAGCACAGTTATAGTTTCATCTAACGATACCAGCATCTTCTCCATACAAAATGCTGGTTTTTGTATGAATTATTTTTCCTCTCCATCCTAAATCCTGTTTTAAATGTTTATTGGTAGATGGTTTTGGAAAAAGATTTGGATAAAGAAATATTAGGAAAAGTGAGGGAATCATTATGAAAGTTAAATCATTTCTATTAGGGGTCACAACAGGAATTGTCAGCGGTGCTGCAGTCATTTTATTTTCCACACCACAATCAGGTACTGAATTAAGAAAGAATCTTATTGCCAATACAAAAAATGTTAAATCTAAGTTACAAGAAGTACAGGGCGAACTGAATAATGTAAAACAATCCATTACAACATTAAAGGCAGAAGCCCAGAATAATATGCCTAGTATAATAAATGAATTAAAAGATAATTTCACAACTTTCAAAACAGAAATCGAACCAGAAACAGCATTATTAAAACAAGAAATTGAAAATTTACAGAATTCTATAAGTGAAATCGAGAAAAATATCCCTTCAAACAAAAATAATGTACAATGAACAGCTATTCACTCGTAGTTATTTAGACCTGCTATCTTTTACAGAAATAGTTAATTAAATCCTAAAATTATCTTTTTGTAGTATATTTCAAGCAATGTTCAATTATTCCATTTTTCTAACTTTAAAGTCTTTTCTTTTATTGCTATAATATTTTTAAAATGATAATGAAAGAAGAAGGTGATTGCTTTGACAGAAGATTTATACTCACAAAGAGAGGCTATGCTGTTCAGCCAAAGAGTCGCACAGCTATCAAAAGCTCTTTGGAAAGCTATTGAAAAAGATTGGCAAACATGGATTAAACCTTTCGATTTAAACATTAATGAACATCACATTTTATGGATTTCATATCATTTGAAAGGCGCTTCAATTTCGGATGTAGCTAAATTCGGCGTCATGCATGTATCTACTGCTTTCAACTTTTCAAAAAAATTGGAAGAGCGTGGATTACTCACTTTCTCAAAACGTGATGAAGATAAACGTAATACATATGTCGAGTTGACTGAAAAGGGCTCTGAACTGATTTTACGTATGTATGACCACTATCACGATACAGAGCATTCTATTTTATTGGGTGCATTGCCATTAAAAGAATTATACGGGAGATTCCCTGAGTTTTTAGATGTAATGGCTGTTATTCGCAATATTTACGGCGATGACTTCATTGAAATTTTCGAACGCTCTTTCTACAATTTCAAAGAGACGTTGGACGATTCAGGAAAACCGAGTATACCGACTACTTAAATAAATCAATTAGAAAGAAATGCCGTCAATTTAAATTGGTGACATTTCTTTTTTCTTTCATTATAGTTAGTTTAATGTTTAAATCTTAATATTTAATGGGAAAATAAAGTAAATCGTTATCCATTTTGTTTTAGGGGGGGTAACATGCATTGTTGGAAAACGATTAATATTGAACGTGAATACGGTACAACACGCTTATTTTTATTGGGAATTACCATTTTTGTACTGGTTTTTTGCTTTTCTTACATTGCATTTAGTTTTAATTTTAATGGTAAGCATATTGATCATTATTTATGGTTAGTTTTTTTAGTAATTCCGTTTCTTTATCCTTTACACAAATTTTTGCATTATCTTGCTTTATTTCAATATAAAAAGTCACTTATACTTCGTTTGAAGATTAAATACTATTTTATTCCAGTTATTCAGATGCGCTTAGAAAATGGCATCCCAAAAAGATCTTATCTTTTTGCACTTGTCACGCCTTTTATCGTAATAAATGCAAGCTTAATATTTGGGGGCTTTTCAATTCCCCAATACGCACATTATTTTAGCGGACTGCTTGCTTTACATTGTAGTATTTGTCTTATGGATTTTTTATATGTGAAAAATTTAATGTCTGCACCAAACAATGCTATAATTGAAGAGACGCCTAGAGGCTATGAAATTTTAGTACCACTTGATTTATAGTTTTTATTGATGCTTTAGAGGGGAGGAATAAATTTGTTACTACTTGTTGTCATCTTATTTTCAGTAATATACTTATTCCAAATAAATCGAATGACTGCTGCATTATGCAGTCGCCGTGAAATTCCAGAAGAAAAACAACCAAAAATTTTCCGTACGATAAATGTTTTAATTACAATTTTACTCGTCAGTTTGTATGTTGAAGTGCTGCTGGCTGTCTAAGTCGTTCCACATTCAATTGAAAAGTGGTAAAAATCGTAAAATACGATTTTTACCACCTTTTTTTTTAGTAGATGAATGCTGCGCCTACGATAATTAACAAGATAAATAAAACAACTAAAAGCGCAAATCCAGAGCCATAGCCGCCGCCGTTATAACCTCCACCGCCCATACTTGCCACCTCCTTCCCTTGCTTTCCTAATTATCGTATGCACTAACGTTCATAAAACTTAGGCTCTTTTTTCCATGGAACCATTTTTGTTTTTATTTCGTTTATGTTATAGTTACATTTGCATAAAAGTTAAGTTAGGGGCGTATTAACATGAAAAAAACTCTTTTCGCATTAACAGTTGCAGCTTCAATTGGTTTAGCTGCGTGTAGTAATCCTGGAGATGAAGTTGTCGTATCCACAAATGTAGGCGACATTACTCAAGAGGAATTTTATAATTCAATGAAAGACATTGCAGGAGACCAATTATTACAACAAGTAGTAGTTGAAAGAATTTTAAACGATAAATATAAAGTAACAGATGAAGAAATTGAAGAAGAATTAGCTACTGTAAAAGAGCAGTATGGTGAAGGCTATGATGCTGCATTAGCACAGAGCAATTTAACGGAAGAAATGCTAAAAACAAATATCCGCTTCACTTTGTTACAACAAAAAGCTACAGAAGATGTTGAAGTAACAGACGAAGAAATCCAAAAATATTATGACCAAGCTTCTCAAGAATTAAATGCTCGCCATATTTTAGTTGAAGATGAAGCAACTGCAAATGAAATTATCGAAAAGCTAAATGCTGGTGAAGATTTTGCGGAATTAGCTAAAGAATTCTCAACTGATCCAGGTTCTGGTCAACAAGGCGGAGATTTAGGTTGGTTCACTGTTGGTACAATGGTGCCTGAATTCAATGATGCTGCTTATGCATTAAAAGTTGATGAAATTAGTAAACCAGTTCAAACTCAACACGGTTTCCACATCATTCAAGTACAAGAAAAACGTGCTGTAAAAGATTACGGGACACTTGAAGAGAAAAAAGAAGAAATCCGTGAGTCAATCGTTGCAACAAAAGGTGATTGGAACGCAAAAATGGCGGAGTTAATTAAAGGCGCTAAAATAGATGTAAAAGATGAAGATCTAAAAGACGCATTTTCTAGCTTTACTGCTGAATAATTTCTACATGAAAAATGCGAGACCCATTTCCAGACGGGTCTCGCATTTTTTAGTTTTTCTTTACGAATTCAGATTTTAGTTTCATCGCACCAAAGCCATCAATTTTACAGTCAATATTATGATCGCCTTCCACAAGACGAATGTTTTTAACTCGAGTACCGATTTTTAGCGTCGATGAGCTCCCTTTTACTTTTAAATCTTTAATAACTGTAACGGTATCACCATCTGTTAAAAGGTTCCCGTTAGCATCTCGGACAACTAACCCTTCTTCTACTTCCACCGATTGGGACCACTCATGCGCACATTCAGGGCACACGTAATTTTGTCCATCTTCATACGTATACTCCGAGCCACATTCCGGACACTTTGGTAATTGTTCCATTTCATAAAACCTCCAGTCATTCATCTTCTCTATACTGGCATAAATCAAACCTTTAAACAAGTTCATGGCTGGTCTACTATCACACCAATATAATTAAATGAACTTTTAAATTTATTAATACTATTTCCCCTAAACCCGAACATTCGTATTTCACATTGTACAAAAATGCTTATATATGTAGTTAGTTATTCTCATTTATGCCTTTTGGAAAAATAATTTAATGAATTTTCACACATTAATATAAAAAGAGTATATTATCTACTTATATGAATTAACTAACATAAGGAGTGTTTCCATTGACGATAACAACAAAACGCGCATATAACTTTAATGCAGGTCCATCAGCATTACCACTTGAAGTTTTACAAAAAGCACAAGCAGAACTGGTTGATTTTAAAGGTACTGGCATGTCAGTAATGGAATTAAGTCACCGAAGTGCAGCATTTGAAGAAGTACATAATGAAGCAATTGCACGTCTGCGTAAGCTATATGAAATACCTGAAAACTATGAAGTATTATTTCTACAAGGTGGAGCAAGCCTACAGTTTTCCATGATTCCAATGAACTTCTTAAAAGAAGGTCAAAAAGCAAGCTATATTCAAACTGGTGCTTGGTCAGAAAAAGCTTTTAAAGAAGCGGCATTATTCGGTACACCAGTTTTAGCGGCAAGTTCAAAAGAGAATAACTATAAAAATATCCCTGCTCTTTCAGACATCCAAATTGATCAAGAATCTGCATATGTTCACTTAACATCAAACAATACAATTTTCGGTACTCAGTGGAAAACATTCCCTAACACAGGTAATATTCCATTAATTGCAGATATGTCTTCTGATATTTTATCGAAAAAAGTAGATGTTTCAAACTTTGCAATGATTTATGCAGGGGCACAAAAAAACCTTGGTCCATCTGGTGTAACAGTAGTAATCATTCGTAAGGACCTATTAGAAAGTGCAAATTCTAACATTCCTACAATGTTAAAATACACGACGCATTCTAAAAATAATTCTTTATACAATACACCCCCTACTTTCGGAATTTACATGTTAGGTGAAGTTTTAAAATGGATGGAAGAACAAGGTGGTATAGAAGTTATAGAGCAACGTAACGAGGAAAAAGCAAAATATATTTATGATGCAATCGACAACTCAAATGGCTTCTACTTTGGGCATGCAACAAAAGAATCCCGTTCACTGATGAATATTACTTTCCGCGTTGCTGACGAAGAGCTAGAAAAGAAATTTTTAGCTGAAGCAAAAGAAGCCGGATTCGTTGGTTTAAATGGTCACCGTTCTGTAGGTGGCTGCCGCGCTTCTGCATACAATGCTGTACCGGTAGAAACTTGCTTGGCTCTTTCAGAATTCATGGTTAAATTCCAGCAAGACAACCAATAAAATTTACTAAAGTGAAAATGCTCCCTAATATCATGGGGGCATTTTTGTCTATAGGGGGGTAGAATGTTGAAAAAATGGCATTATAGTTGGATTATATTAGCTGTCACGTTTATATCTATTATTGTCGCTGGTATTATCCGCTCATCCGCTGGGGTATTCATTAATCCTTTTGAGCAGGAGTTTGGCTGGAGTCGCCCCTCTATTTCGATGGCTTTTGCTGTATCTTTATTTTTATACGGATTTTCAGGGCCTTTTATGGCTGCATTCGTTGAAAAGTACGGCTTAAAGCGTATGATGCTTGGATCAATGACATTACTTTCCCTCGCATTAGCCAGTACCTTCATCATGCAAAAAGAATGGCAACTTATACTTATATGGGGCATTATGATGGGCATCGGCTCTAGTTTATTCTTAACTGTATTAAGTACACAAGTCGCAAATCGATGGTTCGTTAAACGAAGAGGTCTGGCAGTAGGTATTTTAACAGCCGCAACCGCTACTGGACAGCTGATATTATTGCCGGTACTTGCTGCATTAGTTGACCGCTATTCGTGGCAAGCAGCAATTGCTTTAATTTTTGTATTAAGTCTCTTGATGATCATCGTCATCTCCATATTTATGTACAGCTATCCGATTGAAAGAAAAATCGCTCCTTATGGTCATGATGGTCTAGTAGAGCCGGTACGCTCGACAGGAAACCCTTTTGCTATGGCAATAGCTTCACTTATTGAAGGATTGAAGGCAAAGGAATTTTGGCTATTGGCTGGTAGTTTTTTCATTTGTGGTTTATCGACAAGCGGGTTAATAGGGACTCATTTTATTTCATATTGTATTAGCTTTGGTATCCCTGTCGTTACAGCAGCCGCAATGTTGTCCTTTATGGGGATATTTGATTTAATCGGTACTACATTATCAGGCTGGTTATCGGATCGTTTTGATAATCGCTGGCTTTTATTTTGGTATTATTCTTTAAGAGGGCTTTCATTACTTGCACTTCCCTTTGCACTTGACACAGGTTCCTATGCATGGCTAATGATTTTCGCCATTTTTTATGGGCTTGATTGGATTGCAACTGTCCCACCGACAATTGGTTTAACACGTCAACGTTTCGGTATAGAAAAAAGCGCTATGATGTACGGCTGGATGGTGGCATTTCACCAAGTAGGGGCTGCAGTAGCTGCCTACTACGGTGGAGTATTCTACAGCGCATTTGGCTCATACAAAATGGCCTTTTTGCTGGCAGGAGGATTTTGTTTCCTCGCAAGCCTATTCGTTATTCTTATAAAAAAACAACCGCAATTAAAAGAAGCATGAGCCAAGGTTTGGCTCATGCTTTTTCTTATATCGTTGGTTTGTAAAATGAACGATTGTCCAATGGGAATAAGCGCTCTGTAAATTCACCTGGTTTTGTTTTATCCAAGGCACGTGTAAGCATATTCATTTTCGCATCAATATTATCAATGTAATGCAATATTTCTGCTTCTTGAATCATAGGCTTTTTAGGGCTACCCCATTCTTCTTTTCCGTGATGGCTCAACACTAAGTGCTGCAGTAACATCACTTCTTCACCTTCTATTTTTAGCTCATGTGCAGCTTGACCGATTTCATTGACCATGATCGAGATATGGCCAAGCAAGTTCCCTTCCACCGTATACATTGTACCGACAGGACCACTTAATTCAATCACTTTACCAACATCATGTAAAATCACACCCGCATATAGCAAGTCCCGATTCAATGTTGGATATAAATCACAGATCGCTTCACTTAATTTCAACATTGAAACGACATGATCAATTAAACCCGATGCATAATCATGATGGTTCTTTGTAGCTGCTGGGAATATGATTAATTGATCTTGGAACTTTTTCACGATATAGCGTGTGAGACGTGAAATATTGGGATTTTGAATTTGGAAGAAATATTGATTTAATTCTTCAAATAATTGCTCTTTCGGAATAGCGGATGTCGGCAGTAAGTCGCTGATCTGAACACCCTCTTCTTCACGTGTCGGGCGAATTTGTTTTACTCGTAACTGGTTCTTTCCACGATAATCGTGAATTTCTCCACCGACTTTAACAATTACCTGAGCCCGATATAAATTTTCATGTTCTTCATTTGTATCCCAAAGCTTTGCTTCAATATCTCCACTTCGGTCTTGTAAAATGAGTGACATGAATGGTTTACCAACTGTCGTTACACCTTTTTTTGCTTCTTTAATAAGTAAATATTGATCTACTTGGTCACCCGGTTGGAGTTTTGTAATTCCATTCACAAGCAATCTCCCCTTTATAACTCTATTACAATTTATTGTAACATGTATATGCAATACTTATCGATTAAAAGACTATATTCCTGTTCATCTAAATGACATTACTTTCGTCTTTTTTCTACAAAACAAGCTTTATTTCGTGAATTATCCGAAAATTTCTAGTATAATTATATTATCTTGCTTATAAAGGGTGGTTTAAATGGAGAATTATCGTTTTACTGCATTTGAGAAAACAGGGGAAACTTTATTCGATGAAGTATGGACTTTTGCAAACGATGACGCTGCAAAAATCGATGGCCAGAAGCAAATCGAAGAAAAAGGTATTGCTGAAAAAACTCACCGATTAGTAAACTCATCTGGCAAATTAATTTTATTCCACGTGTAAACTACCGTACATAAATCGGAGGTGCCCTATAATTTAGGGCATTTTAATTTTTCTTTAGAAATTTATGCTTAAAAAAACCACCATTTTGCTGTTCAACAAAGTGGTGGATTTTTCATTGCTAATTATTTTCCTATAAACTGTGGCATACGCTTTTCTACAAATGCCTTAATGCCTTCTAAATGATCTGTAGTTTGTCGCATCTTCACTTGTCCCTCTGATTCGCCCTTCAGAATTTCATCCAATTGGTCAAGATTAGAAGCATGCAAAATACATTTTGTTTCAATCATTGCTAGAATTGGAGATGCCAGTACTTTCCCAACGAGCTGATCAACTGTTTCTAATGCCGTCCCATCTGGACAACTATAATCAATCAGACCTAACGCTAGTGCCTCATCCCCATTCATTACTTTCCCTTCCCAAATCATTTGCTTAGCTTTTACTGTACCAAGACGTTCCTTCATAAAGAAGTGGCCGGCACCATCCGGTATTAAACCAATACCGATAAAGTTCATCGCCAGTTTACTTGATTGTTCTGCAACAATAATGTCACTTCCTAATGCCAAACTAAAGCCTAGCCCAGCAGAAGCACCATGAATTTGTGCAATTGTAATCATCGGAAGCGTGTAATATGCTCTGACTAAACGTGCAATATCATCCATTATCGTACCAAAATCAGAAAAATCATTCGAGGCAACCATCCTCTTCACATCGCCTCCTGCTGAAAAGACTTTCCCTTCTCCTTTAATTATCAGAATTTGGACGTCCTTTTCATTATGTAATGCTTCGAAGCAGTCGGCCAATTCCCGCATCATTGTAAAATCCATTGCATTCATCGCATTCGGACGATTTAATGTTAAAGTTGCTTTTCGTTCTGCTATTTCCAATTTAATCGTTTCAAAGTTCATTTCCATACACCCCTTATAAATGAATAATCATTCATTTCGACATAACTTAGTGATATCCCTTTAATTTTCCAAAACCAATATTAATAAAAGTTTGTGCGTTTGGCTCAAGCTCCATCACACTGTATGTTTTAGCGCCTGATCTTATTACATTTAGGTCATACTCGAATACTTATGGGAAACAGCTAAATATTTTCCTACTTGCAAGCCTGTAAACAAGCATCCCCCTAAAAATGTCCCTTCTAATGAGCGATAGCCATGGACGCCTCCACCACCAAATCCACTCACTTCACCAGCAGCGAAAAGTCCTGGTATAGGATTTCCTTCCTCATTAAGTACTTGCCCGTTTAATTTTGTTTGTAATCCTCCTAATGTTTTTCGTGTCAAAATATTTAAGCGTACCGCAATTAATGGCCCTGCTGATGGATCCAAGATTTTATGAGGTTTTGCAGCACGAATTAATTTATCCCCTATATAATTTCTTGCACCATGTAATGCTGTAATTTGTGCATCTTTTGTAAAGGGATTTTCAATTTCCCGATCTCGTGCCAAAATCTGGTCTTTAATATGCAGGAAATCGAGTAAATCATTCCCTACAAGTTTATTCATACCTGCCACTAAATCTTTTAAACTATCGGCAATTACAAAATCTTCTCCATGATCCTTAAAATCCTGAATTGCTTTTGGCGGTCCTGGTAAAACACGTTTCAACACATCTTTAATACTCTTTTTTGTTAAATCCAGATTTTGCTCTGAACCCGATAAAGCGAATTCTTTTTCGATTATTTTTTCAGTTAAAATAAACCACGAATAATCATATCCAGTCTTCTGTATCGCTTCAAGGGTACTTAATGTATCAAATCCTGGAAAGTTCGGAGCAGTAAAACGGTTTCCTAATGCATCAAACCACATTGATGAAGGGCCAGGTAATATGCGAATACCATGATTATTCCAAATAGGATCCCAGTTTTTTAAACCTTCCGTATAATGCCACATACGATCTCGATTGACGATGCGACCACCAGCTTGTTCAGTAATTTCCAACATTTTTCCGTCTACATAGGCAGGTACTCCCGACACCATGCTGTTTGGTGGTGACCCGAGTCTTGATGGCCAATTTTGTTTCACTAACTCGATATTTGCTCCAATTCCGCCACTTGCCACTACTACTGCATCTGCCATATACTCAAATGAATCTACTATTACTCTAGAACTTTCTTCACCTCTTCGAATAATGCTATTTTCCAAAACATTTCCCCGAATACCTGTAATAGTCCCATCTTCAGTAATCAGCTCTGTGACTTGATGCCGCGGCAAATAGGTAATATCCCCTTTTTCAGAAGCATTCAACACTTTATTTGCAAACGGTTCTACCAATGCAGGACCTGTCCCCCATACGATGTGAAAGCGCGGAACAGAATTGCCATGCCCCCCTGCTAAAGAGCCGCCTCGTTCTGCCCAACCAACGACCGGGAAAAAATTGATGCCTTGGGATTTTAACCAGTTGTATTTCTCTCCAGCAGCAAAATCGATATATGCTTTTGCCCATTCATACGCCCAATGATCCTCGTCCTCTAAACGGTCAAAGCCTGCCGAACCACGCCAATCCTGCCATGCAAGCTCTTTATTGTCTTTAATCCCTAACCTTCTTTGCTCAGGGGAATCAACTAAGAATAATCCACCAAATGACCAAAATGCTTGCCCACCAATTGAATTAGCCGGCTCCTGATCCACAAGCAGTACCTTTTTCTTCGCGTCAATTAGCTGACAAGCTGCCGTCAATCCAGCCAACCCTGCTCCAATAACGATTACATCATAATGCATATTTTACTCCCCCTTTATATGTACATATGTATTACCATTTCGAGTTATTTTACATTTCACCTTCTATTTATTTTCCAATTAAAAAATACGCTTAATTTTAAACGTGACAAAATTATGTCACAAAATAAAAAATAAATTTTAATGATAATTTTTAAATGCTATAAATTTTCTGTAAATTCAATTAAATCTTATTATATCAACATCGTTAGCGCTTACATAGGGAAATTATAAACCCGAACATTTTATTGATAATTAATCTAAATAGTTCGCTTTAAAGGTGTTATTTATTAAACATAAAGAAAATTACTCAAATTATTCTAAAAACTCCGTTGACAAAGGTGAACAATCGGGTTTATGATGTTATCAACTTAAACACAGCAAAATATAACGATAGAGACATGCTTTTCGAATGTATTACCAAAGAGAGCTGATGGTTGGTGTAAATCAGTGTATGCTTCGAATTCGCTCCACTCTTGAATAGAATAGCTGAAATTTATCAGTAGGTTATTCCGTCCCATGCACGTTACGCATATGGATAAGGTTGTACATATATTTTTTTAAATATTATGGCAACGAATAAGGGTGGTACCGCGATTTGTTTAATGAATGCCTTTCGCCCCTTACGTTACACGTAAGGGACGGAAGGCTTTTTTTGTTGAATCATTTCAGTAAATTAATAAAGAAATTAGAGGAGAGATTTTATTATGACAACAGAATTAATCGAACAAGGCACAAAAACAATTAATGTATTTATTGCAGATCCGCTTAGTGATGACGGTATTTTCCCATTACGTCAAGAAACAGAACTAAATTTGAATATTATTGTTGATACAGGTTTAGCACCTGAAGATTTAATGAAAAAAATTGTAGATGTTGACGTATTGCTTGTTCGTTCTCAAACTACTGTTACACGCGAAGTAATTGAAAAAGCGAAAAACTTAAAGCTTATTGGTCGTGCTGGTGTAGGTGTTGACAACATTGATTTAAATGCAGCAACTGAACATGGAATTATCGTTGTAAATGCTCCAGATGGTAATACAAACTCTGCGGCTGAACATACAATCGCCATGATGACATCACTTGCACGTTTTATTCCACAAGCGTTCAACACATTAAAAAATGGAAAATGGGATCGTAAATCTTATGTAGGTGTAGAGCTTAAGAATAAGACACTTGGTGTTATCGGTATGGGACGTATCGGGGCAGAAGTAGCCTATCGCGCTAAAGGCCAACGCATGAATGTTATCGCATATGATCCATTCTTAACGGAAGACCGTGCTAAAGAATTAGGTATTACAAAGGGTACTGTGGATGAAGTATGTGCGGCAGCTGACTTTGTAACAGTTCATACGCCGTTATTACCAGAAACACGTAATATCATTAACAAGGAACGTTTTGCAATTATGAAAGACGGTGTTCGCATTATCAACTGTGCGCGCGGCGGCATTATTAACGAAGATGATTTATACGATGCTATTGTCGAAGGTAAAGTAGCTGGTGCTGCACTGGACGTATTTGTTCAGGAACCGGCAACAGATCATAAGCTATTAACATTGCCACAAGTCATTGCTACACCTCACCTAGGCGCATCTACAGTAGAAGCGCAAGAGTCAGTTGCAGTTGACGTATCTAACGACATTATTAAGTTCTTTAAAACAGGTACAGTAACAAACCCTGTAAATATGCCGTCTATTCCAAAAGAAAAGCTTGCAGAAGTTGAGCCATTCTTCGCATTAGCAGAAAAGCTTGGAAAGTTTTTAATTCAAGTTACTGAAGAAAGCATTCAACAGTTAAATATTTCATACGCTGGTGAAGTCGCAAACTTTGATGTTCGCCCATTAACGGCAAATGCCATTAAAGGACTACTTTCTACAAACCACGGCTCTCACGTAAATGATGTTAATGCACGTTATTTAGCTGAACGTATCGGTATTCAAATAAATGAACATAAAACAACAACAGCAAAAGGTTTTACAAACTTAATTACAGTTGAAATCGTTACAGAAACTGAAACACATACAGTAGCAGGGACTTTATTAAATGGTCTAGGTGCCCGCATTGTAAAAGTTGAAGGATTTGTAGTAGACGTTATTCCAAACGGTAATCTTCTTTATATTAAAAACCAGGATAAACCAGGTTCTATCGGACGTGTCGCTACTAAATTAGCTGAAAAGAATATCAACATTGCCACAATGCAAGTAGGACGCGACCAAATTGGCGGATCTGCTGTTATGATGCTAGTTGTGGATAATGAAGTGACTACAGAAGATTTACTGTTCGTAGCACAGCTTGAAAATATTGATGAAGTAAAAGCTATTTCTCTTTAAACTTAACTACGGGGCTTTGTTAAGGTAAACATTACCTTTAACAAAGCCTTTCTTCGTACTAACTAACTTTCAGGGATAACCCCTTTTTTATTTTCATAATTTCATTTACAGTACATATGTTTAAATGTAATGGTATCTCTTTGTTTTAATTCAGTATAAATTAATTTAAAGGTTTTAGAGAAAGTGAATTAATCTACACTATTCCTCCTTTCTACTTTCACTTTACTCGCGCATTTTTATATTACTAAAGGGGAATTAAGTTGAAAAAAGTATTCAATTTTTATTTTTTGATTTTTTGTTTAATTGGCTTTTTTACAGTAAATGTCGAAAGTACTTCCGCTGCTCCTTCAGCCACAATTAAACTAACAACGATAGAAACCGAAGTATTAAAAGAAAATCGGCAGGAAAAAATTATTTCTCTATCAAAGGCGACCCCTATTATCGTATTATCTGAAACTGAAGGTTGGACTAAAATTCAGTACAAAACGGTAATCGGCTTTATAAAGAGTGAGTATTTAAAATCGGTTTCTCCCCAGTACATGCTCGTTAAATCCCAAAATGAGCCTCTTGTCCGAGTAACGAATAAACAACACAGCGGGTCTATCGGAAAACTTTATTTAAATAGTATTGTTGAACTGTACGGATCTAACTCTACCGATTTTGTTTTCATAAAATACGGTGGTCTGGCAGGGTATGTAAATAAGCATGCTCTCATAAAGCCTACAGGAAAAAAGATGAAGGTAAAAGCCTCTAAAGATTTAGTAGTCCGATCTATTGCTAGCTCATCGAGTGATGAAATAGGGACTTTACGTAAAAACAGTAATGTCACAATGTTAACTAACTTAAAGGGCTGGGCGTTTGTCACATCTGAGAGTCTATCTGGCTATGTGCCTATGAGTGGCTTAACAACTCCTGTACAAAAAGCTGTACCTCCGAAGCCATCCAAACCTAAATCGGCACAACCTGTGAAGGGAAAAAAAATTGCTTTAACATTTGATGATGGTCCCCACCCGAAAGTGACGAGGCAAATATTAAAAACACTTGATAAATATAACGCAAAAGCTACATTTTTTGTTATTGGCCAAGAAGTGGTGAAGTACCCTGAAGTTTTAAAGGAAGTATATGAAGCAGGCCATGAAATTGGCAATCATACATACAATCATGAAAAGTTGACAACATTGTCTCAAAAAGAAGTGAATCATCAAATTCAATCAACTGATGAGTTAATTAAATCTGTTATAGGTAAAAATGCAACGGTTTTCCGTCCGCCTTATGGGAGCTATGATGAAACCGTTATAAAGCAGTTAAAAGTGCCAAGCGTAATGTGGACAATTGATACACTGGATTGGAAACACCGCGATCCGGAAAAAACGGCGCTTGCTATAGAGGAACAGGTAAACAACGGTAGCATTATATTAATGCATGATATTCACCAAGCAACTGCAGATGCATTAGAAACAATACTTATAGATTTACAAATCCAAGGCTATACATTTGTGACAGTTTCAGAATTACTAAAAAAGTAATGATTTGAGTTGTTTAATAAAATAATTAAAAAGCATCGCAAACTATGGAAAAATTTGCGATGCTCTTTATTGTGATTCCTGTATATTTTAATTGAATGACTTTAAATGTAAGAACGTCAATTGCTGATTCATCGTATCTGACTGTATTACCTGCAATGCTTGAGTAGAGAAGCCATTGTTTTGTGTTACAGCCAATGCTGCAATTACAACTAAAAACAAAACACCAACTGCAATAAAAGCCGTTAAAGTCCGGTGCGCCTTTTGCATCTCGATATTGGAGTGCTGTCTCTTTTTATTACGTATGAGTTGGAAAAAGCGGTCTTCATTTTTAGGTAAAGTAAGTACATGTTCGCAAGTTAAACAAAGGTTTGCCGTATGATGAGCTAATATTACTCTATTCACTTGGATAGATTCATTTGTACGGTTACAGTTTTCACAGCGATATGTATTAGCATTTCCCATAGGAAGAACCTCTTTCATTAGTTTCTTATTAATTATGATAACATAAATAATCAGAAAATTCATTCTTATGTACGAAATAAAGAGGCTGAGACATAAGTAGAATTTTCTTTTTATAAGGAAAATAATCTTATTAAGAAGTTGATACTCTATGAATTGATTGGAGTGAAGGGGCGACTCCTGGGGGAACCGCACGACGCCTGAGACTACAGGCTCAGGCCGTGCCCCCGGAAAGCGTCCCCGTAACGGAAATCAATTTTGCCAGAAGCAGAAAACTATCTATTTCTTTTTTGAAAAAATAGATAGTTTTCGTTTTGTCACAAGCTCTTCAATTTTATATCGACTTTAATAACTGTAAAAACTCAGTTAATGATGTAACTTCAAAAGTTGGCACTACATCGGGGTTTTTAGGTTTGTTTTCACGGTTAATCCAAACGTTCCGCATACCGACACGAGATGAACCTAAAATGTCCGTCATTAAGTTATCACCCACCATAATGGCTTCATCATTTGTTAAACCTGCTTTATCCATAACAAATTCGAAAATAGAAGCATCTGGCTTACCTTTACCAAAGTCTCCTGAAATAACGATATGGTCAAAATAAGGGACAATTTCAGGTGTAATCTCCAACTTTAAATTTTGTAGGCTTGGTGCCCCATTTGTAAGTAAAATTAACTCGTATTTCCCTTTTAATTGATCTAACACCTCAAAAGTATCTTCATAGAAAAACGGGGCTTTTTTACGTTCTTCAACAAAACGCTCTCCAAGTTCCGCGCCTAGCTCAGCATCTTCAATCCCAACTGTCGCTAAACCGTTTGTCCAAGCCTGGGCACGATATGCAGGCACAATTTCCTTCATCTGTTGAAATTGTGGTGTAGGGTCATCAAATGTCCCCCAAAGCCCCTCAAAAGGGTTTATTCCGATTAAGACTGTGTAGTCGTATGTAGGATAGCTTTCATACAATCCACGAGCCGCTACTTTAACCGCCTCTTCCAATTCTCGGGAGTCTACATTTTTTATAGTTGCTGCATAGTCACACGTTTTTTCAAATGCCGTTTTTACAGATTTTTGATCAAATAATAAAGTATCATCTAAATCGAATATAATTGTTTTAATTGCCATTGTTATGCTCCTAAAATTAATATATGTACTCATATATTCTACCATATAGAAGCGTATAGTTTCCGATACTTTTTGATTTTTCTAACTTTTTAAAACAACTGTTACCGTACTGTGCTTACTGATTCTTATTCCTTAATTGCTCTAATAAATTGTTAACACGCTGTTTTTGATCAGCTGTTTCTTCCGGTAATAATTTAATCGTATACGCAAAGCCATCATCTTGAATTTCTACAATGTCCCCTTCTTTCACCTCTACTGACATTTCATCACGGTGGATTAAAAGTTGGTCCGTTTCTTGAGGACGTTTTAAAAAAATTGCATAATCTCCTTCAAATCGATCCAGCGTATATTTATTTTCATTCACTACAATCTCCCCCTTCGCTTTATATACTTTGACTGTTTAAAATTACAAAAGTCTCTTCACACGCACCATTACTAACAAGCTAACTTGGATACTGCTTCGTGCATTTGGCAATGGGATTCACCTCGTTGCCCCCCTCAATACACTGCTGTGTATCTATTTCATATGATACCCAATCTGGTGTGATGACAATCGTTTCCTGTTTCTCCACTCGGTAAAAACAACAAATAGCACATACCTCAGAAAGTGGCTGTGCTATTTGTATAGGACCTAACTAATCAAGAATATAGCTCCTCTAAAATAGCTATTTTCTTTGCAATTGATTCTTCAAATGTCAAAATGTATGCGGCAGGATCTTTCGGATTATGGAATTGTGTAATCTTGCCTGTTTCAGGATGCACAAACTTAGAGGATGCCCCACAGCCAATACCTAAAATTGTTTGCACTTCTTCCATAATGACTATATTGTAGATCGACTCTTCTTTCGGTTTACAATAGCCAACATTTTCTAAGTTACCTAGAATATTTTTCTGGCGGTATAAATAATACGGTACATAGCCGTTTTCAGCTGTCCATTCTGTTGCCATCTGCATCATTTCCCCAACTGTCTCACGGTCGGCAACTTTATACTTATCCTTATTTCGAGTCATTTCGGAAGCACGTTTAAAGCTCAGTGTATGAACAGTTAAGCTTTCCGGTTGCATTTTAGCCGATTCTTCCAAAGAATGTTTAAATTCTTTAATGCCTTCGTTCGGTAAGCCGATAATCAAATCCATATTAATATTGTTCATACCGGAATTCCGTGACAGCCAAAACTTCTCTACTGTTTCTTCAACAGTATGATGACGGCCAATCGCTTTTAATGTTTCTTGCGTATAGCTTTGTGGGTTAACGGAAATACGGTCAATGCCCCATTTTTTCAGCACTTCGATTTTTTCCGGTGTAATTGTATCCGGGCGTCCTGCTTCTACCGTAATTTCACGAATGGACTCGGGATTCGGGAATGCATCAAACATTGTTTTATATAATGCATCCATTTCATGCGCCTCAATAGAAGTCGGTGTGCCCCCACCCCAGTAAATCGAAGTAATGCGCATATTTTTTTCTGTCAGCCATTTACCCATTTCACGTAGTTCAATGTGAAGGCCATCGATAAATTTCTCTACGCGTCCTGCCTTACGATTTGATTGGATCGCATAGGCCGGGAATGTACAATAAGCACACATTGTCGGACAAAACGGTACCCCAATATAAATTGAAATTTCCTTTCCAAGCTCATCCAAATCAGGAATAATCGTAAGTTGACGCTCAACAATCGCTTTCATCAATGCGATCTTTTGATCTGAAATTCGGTAATCCTCTTTTAGTACCGCGGCAATCTGCTCATCATTCATACCGGCTTTACGATATTTATGATAAAGCTTTGTTGGACGTACTCCTGTCAGTATCCCCCATTGCTGTACCATACCTGAATATTGTTCAAGTACATCAAGCATGACATGTGACAATGCACGTTTCATTCGGATATTTTGCTCTTTCTCAGTTCCTTCTGTCGTATACTGAATGGAATAATCACTCGTATATTCTTGACCATCCACTAAAAGTTTGGCATAAGTGGAAATCGTAAAATTTTCATCGATTGCTTTGTTAAATTCAATCGACATATCCGAACCGTCCTGCTCAATTTGAATAACGGAGTCTTCGTAAAATAAATTTGCTATATGATTAAGAACACGCGTCCAATCTTCTTTAAACTGCTCATTTATATGAATTGTTTTCATAACATTTCTCTACTTTCTTAATTTTAAATAATAAAAATCTATCTCATTGTAACAAAAAAACCTCTATAAGAGAAAAATGAATTATTACATATATTATTTGACACTTCTTATTAAACAAACTTTCACTTTTTAATTGCAAAACAAAAAAAGGCCTTTTGTCTTTTTATAAATTTTTACTAGATGCTTAGCAGGAATAAGTTGTTCATGTTCATTGATTTGATTGATTACTAGTCATCGTAGATATCGTATCTCACTTTATTTAAAGCGATGAATAAGTTGATTGGAGTGGAGGGACCGTGACTCCACCGGGAATAGCGCGCGCGGAAGATCCACTGAATTGTGCCTGCCGTTGTAGGCACAATTTAGTTAGCTGGAGCCGTGCCCGGGGAAAGCATCGGTCCCGCAATGGAAATCAACGGTTTTCATTAGTTAACTTTATTTTAATAAAAAAGACTGTAGGCAATCCCGAATTTCTTCGAGTTTGTCTACAGTCTGAGAACACAGTTTAACTGTGCTCCTCTTCCTTTTTATAGTCCATCATATAAAGATTGGATTGGCTGTGTAATAATACGATTAATTTCTTGAATCACTGCACTTAACGCCATTTCAGCTTCAAGCATTTCTAAAATTTTCACATTTTGTTGAGCAAGTTGCGCTGTTTTCTGTAAAAATACATATTCTTCTTCAGTAATCTCTTCACCAGCATTTTGTTTATCTTGCATCTTCAATTGAACATCACGGAAGTTTGTAAACAATACTTTTGCCTCTTCATCTTCACGTACTGTCTCTACTGCCTTTTGTAAATTTTGAAACTCATCAGTCTTGCGGAATGTTGTTTCCAATTTATTAATATCTTCATAAATATTGATCATGTAATAGTCCTTCTTTCTAATTTTAGTTCGTCATAAAGACGATTAACGCTTGAATGATCCCGACAAGACCACCTATAATACCGCCTAGCCACGTAATTAATTTTAACTCTTTACTAATAATACCTAGTACGAGCTCTTCTAATTTGGCAATCGGGAAGGAATCTACTTGCTCACGGACAACTCCAGCTAAATTCAGACGTTTTAATACGTCTTCAAGTTTTCCTTCAGCAGCTAAAAATGCTTTATCCATTATTTTCGGTAGTAAATCATTAGAAGCCCACGCTTTCCCTTTTGGCCAATAGTCATTAATTGTTTTATCCAGGCGTGTTTCCAATGCTAGTGCATTTTTTGCATAGCTTTGGACATTAGCTTCAATCGTATCAAAATTCACATCATTCATAAAGTCCATTGCAGGACGATTTTTAATTTTTTCCCATTCTGCTATGAAAATACGGTGTAAAAGTGAAGCGGTCCCTGGCGCCTGTAGAAACTTTATGAGTTCCCGTTGCACTTTATCCACAAGTGATGAAGAATCCCCTAAAAACATCTGAATCATTCCACCAAAAGAGCCTTTCGTCGATAAAAAGTCATCCAGCATATTTTTGATTGTCATCGTACCTTCTGGTGACGAGAAATAATCTTCGCCCTTTTTCAAAATTTGTATGACCGCTTCATCAATTTTCCGATCCAATACCGGCTCCAAATCATCAGGTAATAACTCTCTAATTGATTTCGTAGATAATGTATTTTTCACGGAAATAAATTGAGTATGGATAATGTCATTGACTTTTCCCTCAACCGATTGTGGTAATTGTGTAAAACCTGCTAAGTGAATCCAATCATTAATTGTTTTTTCGTTTGTAAATACTTCTTGCGCTACTTTATTCTGTGCGAAGGTTAAAACATTTGTGCGTATTTCCTCAGATAAAAATTTCTTTTTAATCGTTTCAGGTGTCAGTAGGTACTCCGAAACTGTTTTTCCGAGCTGAATCGCCAAATCTTCTCGACGCTTTGGAATCAAGCCCGGCGTCAATGGCAACTTCCACTTTTTAAAGTATATTGGCTTATATGGTCTAAATAACATCTTAATCGCCATATAGTTTGTCGCTGCACCAACAGCAGCGCCTACAACACCAAGCAGGAATAATAACGAAATAAATTCTCCCATTTTGCTCACTCTTTCTTCAACATGTGTATGTTCTATTATTAATTTTTTAAAAGATAAATTGCAACAATGTACTACTTTCTGTACGATTAAATTGGGAGGGAAGTTTCATGATTCAACATTTTAGCTATAAACCCCTATTTGAAAATAGTCAAATACCGGGCTGGTCAATTAGTTTCTTCTATGAGCAGAATCGTTATGCAGCAGAGTATTATAAAGATGGTAGTATTCAATTTATTGGTGAAGGTCCTTCAGAAGACCAAAGGGAAAATATTGAAAAAGTGATTCATGAATTAATGCTTTTTCATGTATATGAATAAAAAATTAAAGAGGGAGCATCCGATTATTACTACTCGGATGCTCCCTCCTTTATGCGCGTTTCGAGCTAATCATAATTTAGTAGCTGGCTACGGGTATATGTATTTGCTGGCTATTTTTTATATTTCCCGTCTACTAAATTATCACTATCTACCTCTTCACATTAGCATAGATTTACTAAAATTTCAATTTTCTATTAATTCGATTGTATATTATTAAAATTATAAATAACGCTATAATTTCCCCATTAATTAAAAACAAATTATTTCCTCAAATTTCAAATTGAAAAATTGTTTTTTTTACGTAAATATTTTATGATTATATTATTAAATTTTTTTTAGGAGGTGTACTCTTTATTTGCCACGCTCATTTGCGCCGCAAATAGGGAATATAGTTGGACGTAGACATAGGAATCGAACTAACCATTAGGTTGATAGCATTTGCTATCTTAATTGCCGCTACGGCATTTTTCGTTGCAACTGAGTTTGCAATAGTTAAAGTAAGGACAACAAGAATTGACCAGCTCGTTGCAGAGGGTAACAAATCTGCAATTAGAGCAAAAAAGGTAATTTCAAACTTAGATGAGTATTTATCTGCTTGTCAGTTAGGAATTACGATTACTGCATTAGGACTAGGATGGTTAGGAGAACCGACTTTTGAAATTCTTCTTCATCCAGTATTCGAGTTCTTCGGCTTAAGCGGTAGTATCACATCTGTTCTTTCATTTATTGTTGCCTTCTCACTCGTAACGTTTTTACATGTTGTCGTAGGGGAATTAGCACCAAAAACTCTCGCTATTCAAAAAGCAGAAGCCGTAACATTAAAGCTATCTGGAGTATTAATTTTATTCCATAATATTATGTACCCTTTTATTCGTGCTCTAAACGGATCAGCACGTGCATTAACTGGACTTTTTGGCTTAAAAATGATTTCTGAATCTGAAGAAGCGCACTCTGAAGAAGAGCTTCGCATGATTTTATCAGACAGCTTCAAGGGTGGGGAAATTAACCATTCTGAATATGAATACGTAAATAGTATTTTTGAGTTTTCTGATCGTATTGCGAAAGAGATAATGGTACCTCGAACTGAAATAATCAGTATTGAAAAAGGTCAAACAATTCGCGAAGTATTTGAAGTAATGGGTATTGAACAATATACGCGTTACCCAATTACAGACGGTGACAAAGACCACGTCATTGGTCTTGTCAATATGAAGCATTTATTGACAGCCTATATTAAAGATCCAACAAATGGTGATAAGCTTGTCGAAGAATATATGCAACCCGTTATTCGTGTAATTGAAACGATTCCAATTAGTGATTTATTATTAAAAATTCAAAATGAACGTATTCACCTTGCCATTTTAATGGACGAATACGGTGGGACATCCGGTTTAGTTACAATTGAAGATATTATCGAAGAAATTATCGGTGATATTCAAGATGAGTTTGATGAAGATGAAATTCCTGAAATTCAGGAGATTTCAGAAAACCACTACATCTTTGATGCTAAAATGTTATTGCAAGATATGAATGATATTTTAGGGACAACAATTGAAGATGAAGATATCGATACAATCGGCGGCTGGTTTATGACACAGCGTTTTGATATGCAAGTAGGCGATACAATCGATGAACAAGGCTACCAATTCAAAGTTACCGAATTGGACGGCCACCACATCTTATACTTAGAAGTAACTAAGCTTCCCAATTCTGAAACAATAGACGAAGAAGTATAATTCAAAAAGAACGCACCTTTTAGTAAGGTTGCGTTCTTTTTAATTTATGAACTTATCCATCGTTCGTTTCCGTTAAATTATGCTTCACAGCGTAAAGAGCTGCCTGGGTACGATCCTGAACTTGAAGCTTTGTAAAAATGTTAGAAATATGTGTTTTCACAGTTTTTTCTGTTACATAAAGTGATGATGCAATCTCTCTATTGCTTTTCCCTTTTGTCAATTCAGCCAGTACATCCTTTTCCCTTGGTGTAAGCGGATTTAAAATATGAGGCTTATTTTCGTCTTCTCGAAGCCCTTCTTCTAACTGTGATGTAGCTTCCGGATGAATTGTATTTTCGCCGCGCATAATTTGCCGAATCGACTCTACTAAATCATCTGGCTCAATATCCTTTAATTGATAGCCTGATGCACCAGCTTCCATCGCCGGCAGCACATGGTCCTTATCCGAAAAACTTGTGAGCATAAGTACTTTCGTATCTGGCCACTTACTTTTTATTTTTTTTGTCGCCTGAATACCGTCCATCTCTGGCATGACCAAATCCATAAGTACAATATGCGGTGCAAATTTCTCTACCAGCTCAATTGCTTCTAGCCCGTTTTTGGCTTCCCCTACAACTTCAATATCTTTTTGTGTTTTTAAAAAGAATAATAGTCCTCTGCGTACAACATGATGATCATCTGCAATTAATACTCGTATCATCGAACTCCCCCTAGTATGGTAAACGAATTAATAACTCTGTCCCTTTTCCGATCTCACTTACCCAATCAGCGGTCCCACCTACTGCATGAACCCGGTCAATGATTGACTGCAATCCAATTGAAGGTATATGGCGATGAGCCTCAATATTAAAGCCCTGCCCTTCATCTTTAACAACCAGTAATACATCCGTAGCTGTTACGCTAATATAAATTTCTGCTTGTGTAACGCCAGCATGTTTACGCACGTTATTTAAGGCCTCCTGCGCAATTCTAAATAGCGTTTCTTCTATTCTTGAAGGAAATTGGATAACACCTGAAACATTGACCGCCAATTTCAAATTCAGCATTTCAGCATATACTTTTATCGCTTCAATGAGTCCACTTTCCAATCCTTTTGGACGCAATTGCCATATAAGTGCACGCATTTCCGTCAGGGCTTCTTGTGTAAGCTGTTGGATATCTTTAAACGTTTCCTTAATATCCGGCTGCTCGCTCATTTCAATCCCTGCTCTTGCAGTTAAAGTTACCGAAAAGAGCAACTGATTAACAGAATCATGTAAATCACGAGCCAAGCGGTTTCGCTCCTGCACAAGGGCAATTTCCTGCTGTTCATTTGTTAAATATATGCGCTTTATCGCAGAGCCCATTTGAAATGCGACTGATTCCAGTAAGTCCAGATCCTCATCGCTAAAGCGTACTGTATTTCTCGATGCAACATTTAGTAATCCAAAACGTTCCTGACCGGATTGCAATGGTACTGTCGCATGATGTGTAATGTCGCTATGCTCGCCAACATTCGCTTCTATCGCGCTTTCAATTCGTTGGCACTCAATAATATTCGAAGCTTTTTCCAGTTCCTCATTGCGGAAGCGTGAAACACACCAGCATCCACCGCGCTTTAAATGCTGACAATCATTGTAGCTAAGCGCATCCGGTAAGTTTTGCTTCACTACAAGCTCCGATTTTCCTCTTTCATCAATAAAGAAAATCCAACCCGTTTCAAATTTTGTTCCACTTAAAAATTTTGAAAGTGCCCCATTTAACATTGGAATCATTTCGGTCTCTTCATTTAATAACTCTGCAATCTCTTTCAATATTGCAATATTCGAATGGTCTTTTGGCATTCTGACTCTTCCTTTGCATCATTCACTTTTCTCTATCATACCATTTCATTTAATCAGTTCGCACCGCTACACACCTCATACTTTTGAATGAAAAGAGTGTCCCAAAACTTAACGGGACACCCTTTACTCACAAGTTACTCTTGCATTGGAATGATAATTTCTGCTGCCCCTTCTAAATAAGAAGGATAACTATTAAAATAAATTTTAACTGGACTAACGTATTTTTCAATATCATAGCTAACAGTGACTTCGTGATAATTTCCATCCATTCCCGACACGGATGAATTCATTTCACCTAATTCTTTCCCTGTCGCATCAATTGCAGTACCTAATAGTTGACGGTAATGTGTCATGTTTGCTGGCTTATATTGTACTCTTAACTTTTTTGGATATACTTCAACCTTTGATAAATCAATAAAGTCAGGAGCAAAAATTACTTCTTGCTTCTCAAAATTAACTTCCATATAATCCTGCCCTTTAGGTAAAGCTTCCACTTCAGAAATTTTTAATGTCAGTGACTTAGGCTCTCTAAAATAATTGCTTTGTAAAAAATGAGTCATTACATTTTCATCCGTTGTGCCATGACCCGTAACGCCATTCGAAACTTCACTCCAAATCTCATTATTTTCGTCCATCAGTTCAATTGAATTAAAGCTTAATATACGTTTGTCGTTTATAGGATCAACCGCTATTTGAATCCCTACACGCAGTGGTGAAATCTGGACTTCTTTTACAGTAAAACGCTGCCCTTCTATTTCCAACTGTTCATTAACTGCATAAACTTTCGTTTGCTTAATTTTATTTTTCAATTCAAAAGGAACACGGAGCGTTTCATCATTTAACATGAATTGCACTTCGAAATTCCGTTCACTATAATCCATGCCTTCGCTTGAAACAACTTCAATCGAATTCGCAAATTCATATGTTTCCTCATCCATAAATGTACTAAATCCCACACCTGCTTTTACGGGTTCTCCGTTTTGAAGTACGCTTAAACTAATTTTTTTATATTTACTCAAATCCTGTTCACTGCTTAACCGATACATAATGAACATTCCTGTTTCATCTGCTATAACCTCTTCAATTACTGCCTTGACCCCATATTGTTCAGCTGATGCATAAACTTTCTCATTATACCCTTGCTCCAACACATCCTCAATTCCCTTATTATGAGAAATGAGCTCGACAATCGTTTCTAATCCCGGAACCTTTGATACGGCATATGCGATTGTCGGCGAAAAACGTATGGACAAAATAAAAAGACAGATGACTGCAGCTGAGATAATGGTAGCTGTCCAATGATTTCGCCTTTTTTGGTCCGCTCTTTTTTTCATGATTGCTTGGGCTCTTGCTGCTGCTAATGCTTCATTTGGGGTTTCAAGCTTATTTAAATATTCCTTTAGCTTATCATCCATTATCGTTCACCTCTTTCTATTAAAATCCCTCGAAGTTTTCTAAGCGTATGGTGCAAACGAGATTTAATCGTTCCTTCTGATACTTGTTGAATTCGAGCGATGTCTTTCATTTTTAAATCTTTAAAAAATCGTAAATATATAAGTTCTTGCTGTTCAATCGGCAGCTCCGCTATAACATCTGCAAGCTCTAAAGGATGGACCTCTTCATTCGGTATTTCTATTTCTTCCTTCAAATCATAACGAGCTTGTTTCTTTTTCATATCAAGGCAAATATTAATCAAAATACGAATAAGCCATGTCTGCAAATATTCGGGTTGTTTGACTGTATGTAATTTTTTTAGGCAACGGTACGTCATTTCCTGAATCGCATCGACTGCATCATATTCATTTTTCAAATATGCAAAAGCTATTTTATACAATCCGTCTTCATAGCTCTCTAACATTTCAACAATTGCTCGTTCGTTACCAGCAATCGCACTTTTTATAAGTTCCTGCTCATCCATGAAAGACACCTCCCTACTTATTAGACATTTGTAACATACGTTTCGTTCAGTCCAAATAAAAAAATTCTGCTATCTTTTACAATAGCAGAATCCCCATTAAATTTACTTTAAATATTCAACACGATATACGTCATGACGTCTGTCTTTTAAATGCTTTACTGTCCCATCTTGACGCTGGCGACGTAAAATTTCCAAGTCGACGTCTCCAATGAGAACCATTTCTAAGTTCGGGCTTGTTTCGCCTACAATGCCGTCTCGGGCAAATTCAAAATCGCTCGGCGCAAAAATGCCTGATTGTGCATATTGAATATCCATATTTTCCGTTTCAGGCAAGTTCCCCACGGTTCCAGAAATAACTGTATAAATTTGGTTTTCAACTGCACGCGCCTGAGCACAGTAGCGCACTCGTAAATAGCCTTGGCGGTCTTCTGTACAGAACGGTGTGAAAATAATATTCGCGCCCATATCTGTTGCAATTCGAGCAAGTTCCGGAAACTCAATATCATAGCAAATTTGAATTGCAATCTTGCCGCAGTCGGTATCAAACACACGGACCTTATCGCCATTACTGATTCCCCACCATTTACGTTCATTTGGTGTAATGTGAATTTTATATTGTTTTTCAATCGTCCCGTCACGTCTGAATAAATAAGCGATATTGTAAATCTCCTCATCCTCTTCCTCAACAAAATGAGAACCGCCAATGATATTCACATTGTAGCGAACCGCTAAGCTTGTAAATAATTCAATGTATTCAGGTGTATACTTTGTCAGTTTACGGACTGCCTGCGAAGGTGATTTTTCATTTAAAAAGCTCATTAATTGTGTTGTGAAAATTTCCGGGAATACGACAAAGTCTGAACCCGCATCAGAGCCTACATCAACAAAGTACTCACACTGTTTTGCAAAATCCTCAAAGGAATCAATTGCACGCATCATATATTGGACAACACAAATACGTACTGGATAACTTGTTTTAAAGTGACGCTTCGAGAGCGGACGATAATCTACGTTATGCCATTCCAATAACGTTGCGTACTTTCCTGATGCAACATCATCTGTTAAATAATTCGGATTTATACGCATTAAAATAAAGCCATTCATCATTTGGAATGTCAGCACCGGGTCATATATTTTATGGCGGCTTACCGCGTCTACATATTCACGTGGACTCATCTCATTCGAATGTACATGATAATTCGGAATACGTCCTCCAATAATAATAGACTTTAAATTGAGTGTACGAGCCAAGTCCTTACGTGCCTCATAAAGCCTTTGCCCTACCTTCATACGGCGATATTCTGGATGCACCATTACTTCGATTCCATATAAATTATAGCCATTTGGATCATGGTTTGTGATAAAGCCGTTATCTGTAATATCATTCCACGTATGGCGATCATCGTATTCATCAAAGTTTATACGTAGGCTCGAGCATGAACCGATCACCTTTCCATCTAACTCTGCAACAATTTGTCCTTCCGGGAAAATTGTTAAATGACTATATAAATGTGCCCGCTCCCACGGCTCCATACCTGGAAAAGATATGCGCTGAATTTCTAATATCGCATCTATATCCTCTACTGTCATATTTCGTATAATCATTGGTTTTTCAAATTTGGACATATCTAATGCATCTGTCATAATAACTCCCCCTCCATACATATATAGACTTTCCTTTTCATAGCACTCCATAAACGTAGTAATTTACTTTTTCTCGAATTCAAACTATAATCAATTGAGATTAAATTATGAATATAGAGGTAACAGTATGTCTAAAAAACTCGAAAATGCCTTGCTCGTCATTTGGGTAGTATCATTAACAGCGACCCTTGGATCTTTATATTTTTCAGAAATACGGGGTTACGAACCATGTGCATTATGTTGGTATCAGCGTATCCTCATGTATCCCATTGTTATTATTGCTACAATAGCATACATACAAAAAAATGCTAGAATCGCCATGACTACAGCCGTGTTCTCAACGATTGGTGCTTTAACATCATTATACCATTATGGGTTACAAAAACTGGATTTTTTGCAGGATACAGCCCCTGCATGTGGACGTGTGCCATGTACAGGTCAATACATTAACTGGCTTGGCTTTATCACGATTCCATTTTTAGCACTTACGGCTTTTACTATTATTGCAATTATTAGTTTTTATATGTTAAAAGTTTTAAAGGAGGAAAATTAGGATGAAGAAATTAGCAATTGTCGGTGCAGTAATAGTTTTATTATTCGCTGGAATTATTATACTGACAAATATGAAAAATAGTGAGAAATTAGAGGATAACCCTTACGGCACGAAAAATCTAAAACAATCTACAATTGATCTTTTGGATGATGAGAATTATCAAAATATCATTTTACCAGATGCATTAGCAAAGAAAATTGAATCAGGTGAAGGGGTTGTCGGCTATTTCTTCAGTCCTGAATGCTCGCATTGTAAAAATTATACACCGAAGCTTATGCCTATTGCTGACGAGATGGATATTCAAGTGGATCAATTAAATATTCTTGAGTATACTAATGAATGGGATACTTATAATATTACAGCAACACCAACACTTATTTACTTCGAAAACGGTGAAGAAGTTGCCCGTTTAGAAGGTGACGCTCCTAATGAAACAACGCGCCAATTCTTTAATGATGTTGTGTTAAAATAAGAAGTATTAATAAAATCGTGTTCTTCATGAGCACGATTTTTCATTTGGAGGAATTTACAATGTTCACATATACAATCAATGAAAACGGCTTAACTGTAGAAGAGCTCTTACGTACGAAATGGCGTTTAGGAAAAAAGATTGTCCATGAATTACGCATGGCAAAAGCAGTAACATTAAATGATGAACCAGTACTATGGAAAGAGCCTTTAGAGAAAGGGACGACAATTCATTTTGCTTTCGATATCCCCGCGTCTAATTATATCCCAACAGATAAATGTGAAGTGACTGTACGCTATGAAGACGAGCATTGCTTAATCGTATCAAAGCCTAAAGGGATGGCTACTCATCCAAATGAGCCAATGGACAGTGATACTTGTATGAATCATGTAATGCGCCATATTGTCGATAATGGGGGACATTACGCTGAGCATGTACATCGTTTGGATCAAGGAACGAACGGCTTATTACTTGTTGCCAAACATCCGATAGCGAAGTCTATTTTTGATCGTATGATTGAAGAAAAAACAATCGTCCGTACGTATGCTGCTGAAGTTCAAGGAAACTTACGTACAGATAGTGGTACGATTAAAGCCGCAATTGGTAAAGACCGTCATCACAATACACGTAGAGTTGTAGCCCCGAATGGACAATCTGCCGTTACACATTATGAGGTAGTAAATCGTTTTAAAGGGACATGTGTTGTCCATGTCGTTCTAGAAACAGGACGTACCCATCAAATCCGCGTGCACATGGCTCACTTAGGTCACCCGATTGTTGGGGATACAATGTACGGTGCACGTGAAACTGCTTCTGGCGATTATGCCCTGCACGCAATTCAACTTTCATTTATGCACCCATTTTTAAATGAGCAGATTATTGTAAAAGATAATTGAAAAAATACGTCCGTAAGCTTACTTGCTACGGACGTATTTTTATTTTTACTTTAATCTCTTTTCACGCTCGGTATAAGTTATTCCATTCTGATATGCTAAGTGATAAATTTGGCTTACACCTGCTGAATGAATTTCCTTATGATTAATAACAAATTGTTCCCCCGATTTTGCTGTAAATGTAATGTCGCCCTTTTTACTCCCTACAACATATTCAAAAACAATCTCATCTAATTGTTCCCATCGATATTGCTGTTTATCAAAAAAATGGTGTCTTTCTATTGCTTCCTGGCTGATCAGTAAATAATTTGTTGTAGATAAATAAGCAATCCCAATACTTAATCCAAAAAACAAAATACTAAAAAGATACATTTTTCTTTCTTGTCTGTAGCCAATAATGCCGAACGCTATGATTAATGCTAGACAAGATAAAAGCACGAGTCTCAGGTTTACAGGATTAGGGATGAATGTCGATACCCGATTATTATAAGATAAATACTCCAGATGAAAAATTGGATGAAATATCATTATCCATGGTGCAAAAATAACAACTGTTACTGCTGCCATTGAAAAAAATAAACCGGGCGAAAAATTTTTAAACATTGTCTCACTCCCCTAAGTAATTATATGTTAAAAATCAAATTTGAAATTATCCGGATTTTGTCCAAAGCGCTCATTGCGATTGACCGCATTCAGTTGCCGCATTGTTTCTTTTGTTAATTCAAAGTGGTAGAGTTCACTATTTTCTTTAATACGTGAAGGTGTAACAGATTTTGGAATGATAATGACATCATTTTGGAGATGCCAGCGTAAAATTATTTGTGCTGGTGTGACATTGTATTCATGTGCAATACGTACAATTGTATCGTCATTTAATACATTTCCCCGTCCAAGCGGTGACCATGCTGTTACCGCAATTTGCTCCTGTGCACAATAGTTTCTTAAGGACTCTTGGCTTAAATATGGATGTACTTCAATTTGGTTGACCATTGGGGCAATATTACAGCTTGCTAGGATGTCTTTTAAATGATGCTCATGGTGATTGGAAACACCCGGTACACGGATCAGCTTTTCTTCATATAAGCGTTCAATTGCCCGGTATGTTTCCACATACTTCTCTTTAACTGGCCAGTGAGTCAAATATAGTTCTATGTAATCCATATCAAGCTTTTTTAGCGATGTTTCAAAAGCACGCAACGTGTTGTCATAGCCTTGGTCACTATTCCAAACTTTTGTTGTCACGAAAATATCCTCGCGCGGTACTGAAGAATGTCTGATTGCTTCTCCTACTTCTTCTTCATTGTAGTAAAGGGCTGCTGTATCGACTGCCCGATAACCTAAGTCCAGCGCCGTAGTAATTGCTTGAAGCGTTTCATCCCGGTCAGTCATTTTATAAACGCCTAAACCAAGCATAGGCATTTTAACTCCATTCGTTAATTCTTTTGTTATTTGTAAATTCATATTCATCACCTCGGTATTAGAATGTTTTTATTATAGCACTACTTACGTAAATGTTACGAAATGGTTTCAAAAATAAGGAAAAAATGGTAGATTGTCTCGATGTTTTTTAGCACAATTTTATTAACAGAAAATTCTTACAATAGATTTTCAATAAATTTGTTTAGGAGCTGAAAAACTATGATGGACACGCAATTAGTTTTAACAGGTTTTTTAAAGCGCGCACAACGGTATTTTCCAAACAAACAAATCATTTCTCGTACTAGCCCTACTATGACACATCGCATTCCATTCAAAGATTATGTAAAACGAACTCATCGATTAGCTGATGCTTTAACGAAGCTAGGTATGACGCGCGGTACAAAAGTCGGTACTTTTGCATGGAATCACCATCGCCATTTAGAAGCCTACTTTGCTATTCCATGTAGTGGTGCCATTCTGCATACAATTAACATCCGACTAGCACCCGAGCATATTATTTATATTATTAATCATGCAGAAGATGAAATTTTATTAATCGATGGTGACTTATTCCCATTAGTAGAGCCTGCTCTAGGTCATTTAAAAACAGTGAAGCATATTATCGTCATGAGTGATGATCCGGTAGCTCCACCATCCAGCTTTCCGAATGTTTACAGCTATGAACAACTTCTTCAGGAAGCCGATGAAAATTTCGAATTCCCTGCAGATTTAGATGAAAATATGCAGGCAGGGATGTGCTATACATCCGCAACAACAGGCATGCCTAAAGGTGTCGTTTATACACATCGGAGTATTGTCTTGCATAGCTTAGCACTTGGTCTTGCGGAGTCCTTTGCACTAAAAGAAAGTGATATTGCATTACCAGTTGTGCCAATGTTCCATGTAAATGCATGGGGTTTCCCTTTTGCTGCTCTTAATTTTGGCGCAAATATTGTATTACCAGGTCCAATGATGACGCCAAGTTTAATCTTGGATTTAATAGAACAAGAGAAAGTGACAATTACAGCAGGTGTTCCGACAATTTGGCTTGGTGCTCTTGCAGAACTAGAAAAGCAACCACGCGATTTATCATCCATTCGTTTAATTATCTCTGGGGGGTCAGCTTCACCGAAAGGATTAATTCAAGCCTATAACGAAAAGTTAAAAGTCCCTTATGTAAACGCTTACGGTATGACTGAAACATCACCGCTTGTAAGTATGTCGCATCCAACAACCGAAATGAACAGTTATACGGATGATGAAATGTTAAATATTCGTGTAACGCAAGGACTAACCGTATCTTTAATTGAAACAGAAGTCGTAAATGAAAAAGGTCCGGTTCCTTGGGATGGAGAAACTATGGGTGAATTGCGTGTACGCGGACCTTGGATTGCTTCAGAGTATTATAAAGATGATCGGACAAATGAAGCATTCCGTGATGGCTGGCTATATACGGGTGATATTGCAGTATTAACGAAGGAAGGTTATATCAAAATTACAGACCGTACAAAAGATCTTATAAAATCAGGAGGTGAGTGGATTTCTTCTGTTGATTTAGAAAATGCGCTCATGTCTCATCCAGATGTTTTTGAAGCAGCAGTCATTGCTGTTCCCCACCCAAAATGGCAGGAAAGACCGTTAGCTTGTGTCGTTTTAAAAGAAGATGCTCATGCCACAAAAGAAGAGCTTCTTCAATTTATTGAACAGGATTTTGCAAAGTGGTGGCTCCCGGACGATATCGTATTCTTAAAGGAAATACCAAAAACATCTGTAGGTAAGTTTTTAAAAGCGAAATTAAGAGAAGAATTAAAAGACTACGAAGTTCAAACAAGTTAGAAAATCAAACATAAAAGGTGTGCCCGAATATTCCCTCTGGCACACCTTTAATTCATTTATTTCTCTTCCTCTTCATCATCAAATTGCTGTGGATCTGCAATACGATCCGATTCCTCCAATTGCCCTCCATCACGCATATTTTCCATTTGCTTTCCGAGATTTTTTAAATCTTCCATTGAATTCGCCATATTGCCATTTACAATCTCATCTTTTTTCATTTAAATCCCTCCATTTTTTATTTTATATTTTTCCAATTTTGAACTATTTCTGACATAATTAAAGTTTTCATACAGGTAATTTATGCTATACTAAAAAAAGAGATAATTAGAAACATGAGGAGGATACTTCCATGAAATTAATTTTAATTCTTGGTGTTTGCATCGCATTCTTAACAGCAATTTTCACTGCTGGTTATGATAGCAAACCATTCTCAAAAGAAAACTAATCCTATTAGCTTTTCATTAAAAGGCAATCGTAATTATGCGATTGTCTTTTTAATTTGACTTTTTCCCTTTTATAAAATATATTAGTTACATTAAGTAAGTTGATTATAAAAAATAACTAATTAGGGAGAATGTTATATGCCTACTCATTTTCATAAAAAACCAAATTTATATCCAGCTCATGTTCAACTAAAAGTTTCTAACTTAAAACGTTCGATTGAATACTACACAACGATAATCGGATTTAAAGTCTTACAGCAAACAGAGTCGGAAGCATATTTAACAACAGATGGCCAAACGAGCTTAGTTTCTCTTGTGGAAGTACAAAATGCTCTACCTCTAAAACAAGGGTTTGCAGGTTTATACCACTTAGCATTACTATTACCCTCTCGCAAGGACTTAGGAAACATCGTACAGCACTTTGTTGACTTAAATATTCGCCTTGGAGCAGCAGATCATGACGTATCCGAAGCACTCTATTTAAATGATCCTGACGGGAATGGAATCGAAATCTACATAGACCGTGACGAAACAGAATGGACATGGAATGAACATGAACAAGTGCATATGGTAACAGAACAACTTAATTTCCAACCTATTTTAGAAGCTGCAGATGGAAAATGGGCTGGTTTACCTGCTGATACGGTAATGGGTCATGTTCACTTATCAGTAGTAAATCTAGACAAATCAGAACAATTTTATACAAATGTATTAGATTATAATGTCGTAACGCGTTATGGTGCACAGGCTCTGTTCGTCTCTACAGGAAAGTACCATCACCATTTCGGTATGAATACTTGGAACAGTAATAATGGTCATGTACCAACAGAGAATATGGTCGGTCTAAAATCATTTACGATTGTATTAAAAGACGAGCAATATGCAGATGAAGTTAAGCAAAGTTTAATAGACAATAATTTCGTCGTTGAGACCTTTGCTGAAGCACCTGCATATGGCGGTAAACAACTTTTCTCAACAATCGATCCTAATGGTCTAAGAATCGTGTTTACAGTAGACGGAGAATAAAATATTTTTGAAACTTTCTTTTCCCTCCAGCGTATAAATTATTACTTAACATACAATGGAGGAATTTTATTGTCACTATTTAATAAAGTTTTAGCGAGTGTAGGAATCGGTTCTGCTAAAGTTGATACAAAATTACACAAATCTTCTTATACATTAGATGAAAATGTAACGGGTGTAGTGGAAATTACTGGAGGGAGTACTGAGCAACAAATTGATGCTATCTATTTATCACTTTATACAAATTTCATACGTGAAATCGATGACAAAAAAATTAATGATCAAGCAATGCTTTCCCAGTTCCAACTAAATGAGCCGTTTATAATTCAAGCAAATGAAAAACGTGAAATCCCCTTCGCATTTCCTTTACCTTCTGTAGTTCCAATTACTATAGGTAAATCTCGAGTGTGGATTCAAACTGGATTAGACATTAAAAATGCTGTGGATCCGAAAGATAAAGACTTTATTGATATTCAGCCATCACCTCTGGCAAATAGTGTGTTAACAGCAATTCAAAACATTGGTTTTCGATTACGTAAAGTAGACAATGAGCAAGCGCCATCTTATTTACGTCGCCAAACACCAATTGTGCAGGAATTTGAATTTACCCCTACTAATCAAACGTATCGCCGGTATCTAGACGAGCTAGAGTTAGTCTTTTTAGGTCATTCACCTAACTCGGTTGAAATTCTACTGCAAGTCGACCGACGAGCACGCGGCCTTGGAGGATTTTTATCAGAAGCTTTTGATATGGATGAAAGCTTCATTCGCCTTACGCTATTCGATAATGATAATTTGTCAGCAAAACTTTCACACGCGATAGAAGCTAAAATGAAATAATAAAAGGCAAGAAGCAAATTAATCTGCTTCTTGCCTTTTTTATTTTAATCCTGGATAGTTTTGTTGTCTTAAAGCTTCATAAATAACGATGGCTGCTGTGTTTGATAAGTTTAGTGAGCGAATATGGTCACTTTGCGGAATGCGCAGGCACATATCGGCACGTTCCTTTGCAAACTCTTTCGGTAAACCGGTCGTTTCTCTTCCGAACATAAAGTAGATGTCCCGTGACGTATCACTAAAATCATGTGTTGTAAAAGGCTCATCACTATAAGTCTCAATTAAATATAAATCTCCATTCTTACTGTACTCAATAAATTCTTCTAAAGAATCATGATACACAACATTAACATGCTCCCAATAATCCAATCCTGCACGTTTTAACATTTTATCGTCTGTCGAAAATCCTAATGGACGTATTAAATGCAAAGATGTATTCGTTCCAGCACATGTACGTGCAATATTTCCTGTATTTGCCGGTATTTCCGGTTGGTATAACACAATATGGTTTGGCACTTCAAAATCCTTCTCTCTTATTGATTTAACATTGCTAGTCCTTTTTCTATTTCAGCTAGCACTTCTTCATCTTGCTCTATTTTTTTGGCAGCCAATAAAATTCCCTCGGCTTCATTTGTTCCTATTTTTCCAATTGCCCATGCGGCCGTCCCTCTTAATACCGGGCGTTCGTCTTTTTGCAGCACCTGAACTAAATCAGGCATTGCCGATTCTTCTTTAAAGTGAGCCAATGCTAATATGGCATTGCGCTGAATTGGCTTTTTACCGCGCCATGAACCCGAAACATGACCAAATTTAGCTTTAAATTCTTTATTGGAGATTGATAAAAGAGGCAGAAGTAAAGGTTTGGCAATTTCAGGATCCGGTTTGAATTCTTCATGAATCCAATTTAGTTTTCCTTTATTTTTCGGACATACTGTTTGGCATGTATCACAGCCGTACAAACGATTCCCTATTTTACTACGAAATTCATCAGGCAAAAACCCTTTTGTTTGTGTTAAAAAAGCAATACATCGCTGTGAATTCAGTTGACCTGGTGCTACAATTGCACCCGTTGGACAGACGTCAATGCATAAATTACAGTCTCCACATTCATCCTCTATCGGTGTATCAGGAGCAAAAGGTAAATTTGTCATAATTTCACCTAAATATACGTAAGAACCAAACTCAGGTGTAATAATGGAACAGTTTTTCCCGCTCCACCCGATTCCAGCTCGCTCTGCTACAGCGCGATCGACAAGCTCCCCTGTATCGACCATCGATTTCACCTTCACATTTGGTACTCTTTCTTGTAGCCATGATTCAATAAGCTGAAGACGTTCACGCACTGCTGTATGATAATCGACTCCCCATGAAGCACGACAAAAGATTCCACGGCGTTCTCCCTTTTTCCCCTGTGGAGCATCCTGCATTCGGGAGGGGTAAGCTATTGCAATAGCAATAATACTTTCGGCATCTTCCAATAATTTTAACGGCTCTGTACGAAGCTCAATATCCGATTCTTCAAATCCCGACTGATAGCCTAATTGTTGCTGTCGTCGTAAACGGTTTTTCAGTTCATGAAACGGAGCAGCGGTTGTAAATCCGATTTTATCTACCCCAATAGAAATTGCGTATTGAATTAATTCTTCTTGAAGTTGAGATACTTTCATTTCACTTGCTCCTTTCAAATGATACAATGAATACAAGTTATTTTATATTACATAATTATCCAATATTATTATTTAAGTAGGTGCTGTATTTGAATATTACTATTAATGACTCACTCTTTACAGTGAATGAACAATTTAAAATTGGCCTTATCCATTATAGCAAAATTATCGTAGAGGAATCTCCTCAAATGATTAAAGGTCGCACGCAACTATATCAGGAAAATTTATATTTAGAATTACAGGAAAAACCTGTAACTGAGCGAACTGGAATTAAAGAATGGCGCCAGCTTTGGAAATCTTATGGTGCCGATCCAAATCGTTATCGTCACTCTGCCGAAAGCTTAATGCGACGTATCGCTAAACAGCAATATTTAACACCGTTTCATATAGCGGTAGATTTGAATAATTTCTTTTCATTGCAATTTGAAATTCCAGTCGGCATATATGATTTGGATGGTATTCAAGGAAATGTTGAAATACAAGTTGGTAATGCATCAACAGGCTATGAAGGAATAAATGGTCGTTACAACACATTGGAAAATATCATTTATTTAAAAGATACGTTCGGTCCATTCGGTAGCCCATATGTTGATTCAAAGCGAACTGCGGTAACTGAAGTAACGACTAATGCATTGCAAATCTTTTATTTACGCCCATCGATTAGTGAACAGGAAGCACAAAAGTTATTAAACAGTGCCGGAAAAATGTTTACCCAAGTAAGCGGTGGCGAGTTTGAGGCGCATGTCCTTTCAACGGAGAATAAAAAAATTCATTTTTAAGGAGCTGATAGTGTGAGCATTAATCTAGCAGAGGCTGTAAAACTAAAAAGCGTTATTACAAAGAAAATTCAAGAACGTACATTTGCTGTAAATCAACTAACACATGTTATTATTGAAAAAGGTGAACAACCAAAAAGGCCCGATTATACACTTGAAATGCTTGAAGCTGAATTAAAACAATTACGGTATGACTCTCGTAAGCTGGATTCACTCATTTACCGTGCAAATATTGATAATCTAATCGTATTTAAAGACGAGGAAATGCCTATTGTAGAAGCGATCGAACTTGCTAGCCAGTTACGTGCAGAAGCTGCCTTATGTAAAAGCTTAGGTTCTGAAGAAAAAGAAGCATTCTACCACAATTCTGGTGAAGCTATCCTATACCGTGTAGCACTGTATGATCCGATGACATATCGTAATCGTGCGAACGAGCTGGAAAAGGAAGCACATCGCCTTTCCAATTTAATTAACGCTAAAAACTACCAAGTAGAAATCGAATTTGATGATAGCAACTACTTCTAATCCTAGAGCGGTGAGACTCCAATCTAGGTAATAACGAGCGATTTTTGCTTAGGCAAACTTAGAAAAACCAATCAACTTTTAACTGTTACAACGTTACCTTTCACTAATGACCAACTATTGTAAAAGATAACTACAAACTAAATTGTGTATTTCCGTCGCTCGTTATTAAAAGACACCTGCTCACTATGTAGTGAAAAGGTGTCTTTGTTATTGATTTCCTATTATTATTCTACACCCGGTAATATCCGTAATGTTTTTTCATCCGCATCTAGAATAGCTTCTACTCCTAGTGGTATCGCAATATTTGGTTCGCAATGACCAAATTTAAATCCTGCTACTGCAGGTTTGTTTAAGGGCTTTATATACCCTTCTATAACGTTCATAACATCATCATAGCTATATCCACTGCTAAGCATATTAAAATCGCCTATAACGAAGCCTGCAGCAAGCTCAAGCTTTCTGGAGAGACGTAATTGGTTTAATGATAAATCAATTTGTTCTATCGATTCACCGATATCCTCGATCAAAACAATTTTTTTCCGTACATCGATTTCAAATTTTGTTCCAAGTGTACTAACAAGGCGATTCAGATTACCACCTGTTAACTCACCGCGTACAACGCCAGGTACGATTGTACGAAGTGATGATATGCTTTCGGTATACTGAATTTCAATCGGTTGGAATAATTGCTGAAACATCTTTTTCGATAATGGATCAAGTTCCCCTTTTGAACTAGATAACATAGGACCGTGGAATGTAACGACATTCGAAAACTCATTCACTTGTGTATGTAATGCAGTAACATCCGAAAAGCCCCAAATGATTTTCGGATTGTCCTCGATTAACGGGTAGCTAATTTTATCAATAATTCGAGAAATACCGTAACCACCTTTTACTAAAAAGACCGCTTTCACTTCCGGATCACGAATCATTTGATGAAAATCTTCTAATCGTTCCTCGTCAGTACCTGCTAAAAAGCCGTCATACGCTTGGATCGTATTGCCTAGCTTATATTTCAAACCAAGCTCGTCCAATATTGCTAATTTGTCCCCTAAAGATTCTATATTAAGCGGGCTGCTTAAATTTACTAATCCTACTGTATCTCCATGCTGTAATCTTGCTGGTCGTATTTTCAAGTAAATGACCTCCTTTTGCTTCTGTCGCTATTGTATCATAGCGTTTTATGTAAAGCGCATTGCAATTCCCCCCAGGTTGTCCCTATAATAGATAAAATTATTTTTCCAATATTAAGGGGCTGCTATTTAATGAAATACCCACCACAGGTACTTCTCATATTTGCTACTTTATTATGGGGCGGTAACTTTGTAATTGGTCGCGCCGTTACTGGAGAAATTCCTCCTATAACCCTGGCATTTTTACGCTGGATTGTTGCCTTTGCCGTATTTTTCCCCATTGCGTACAAGAGGACAAAAAAGGAATGGGATGCACTCAAGCAAAATTGGGTGGCCGTCATTATGTTAGCTTTGACAGGAGTCGCTGCATTCAATACGCTCGTTTATATCGGTTTGTATTATACTACATCCATCAATGCATCTTTAATGAATTCTTCCACACCGATAATTATATACATATTAAGCTTTCTCTTCTTAAAAGAACGTTTAACTAAATATCAATTGTTAGGTACAGTAATTTCTCTGGGAGGCGTGTCTTTTATTATTTCCGGGGGCTCATTACAAAGCTTACTTGCCTATTCATTTAATAAAGGAGATTTGATTGTACTAGTGGCAGTGTGTTGTTGGAGTATTTATTCATTGCTTATTAAGAAGTATGCTGGCAGGCTCCCTGGCTATTCAACATTTTTAGTAACAATTGCTATAGGTGCTTTAATGCTGCTCCCATTTATGTTATATGAACTACTCACTACATCACAAACTATTGTATGGAGCACTACTACTATTGGAGCTATTTTTTATGTTGGAGTCATTGCATCGATTGTGGCATTTCTAAGCTGGAATACAGGCGTTGTAGCATTAGGTGCGAACAAGGCAGGAATTTACTTAAACTTTATCCCTCTGTTTGCTAGCATCTTTGCAGTAATCTTTTTAAATGAAAAGTTACTACTTGCACAATTAATCGGCGGGGTTGCCATAATTGTCGGGGTATTTATTTCATCTATAAAAAGTAAATTAAAAGGAGTGCATCATCAGCACTCCTCTTAATTATTCTACTCCCGTATAAATAACAGTTACGTCTGGATGATAGTTTAATACACTTGCTGGGAAGTCTTCTGTAACTTCACCACTACGAAGACGATCAAATGCTTCTTGCTTCGCTACACCTGCAATTAGTAAGACAATCTTTTTTGATTTCATAATTGTTTTAATACCCATAGTAATTGCATGTGTCGGTACATCATCGATTGAGTCGAAGTAAATTTTATTCGCTTCACGAGTCGACTCAGCTAACTCTATAACGTTTGTACCTAAATCGAATGGTGTTCCTGGCTCATTAAAGCCAATATGTCCATTAACACCAATACCTAATAGCTGAATATCAATATTCCCTGCTGCTTCAATCATTGCATCATAATCCATTGCTGCTTTTTCAATATTTGCTGCATTACCTATTGGTAAGTAGATATTTTCCTGCTTCATATCAATATGATTAAATAAGTTGTGGTCCATATAGTAATGGTAACTTGCCTCATTAGATGGATTAATACCAATATATTCGTCCAAGTTAAAAGACTTAGCCTGAGCAAAGGAAATATTCCCTTCCTTATATATTGATACTAGTTCTTTATAAAACCCTTCAGGTGTACTTCCAGTTGCCATCCCAAAAACAGTTTTACTATTTTCCTTTAACTGCTCTACAAAAATACTTGCAGCAATTTTACTCACTTCATCATAATCTGTCGCTTCAACCCATTTTAAATTTGTTACAGCATTCATTCATTCCCCTACTCCCTATGCTTATATAATTCAAATATAAATATCATTCTAAGTTCCTTACATCAATACGTTAATTTTATAGCATAAATTTTTAATATGCTATATAAAACAGTTCATATTTCCTTTTAATAAATACGATTTAACTTTAATTGTACCCATATAATTAATTAATATGTTAGGAATGAATTTCAAGCCGGAAAAAGGGCAGGACATTGTAAACTAGTACTTTTTTGCATAATAAACCATATTTAAAAATACGACTGAAATATATAATGCAATGAATAGTGATAACACTTGAAAGGCTGAAACATTTAGAGGAGACAATGGGTTAAATATCAACATTAATATAATGGCAAATATCACTCCCCAAAAATAACTAATGTATGTTGCACGTTCTCGAATCTTTTGAGCACGTTCATCTTTTGCTGCAAAGTGAGGTTCTAAATAAGCCAAACTAAACGCCATTATTGAAAGGGTAATTACCATTAATGCATCAGGAAACTTCCCAGAAAACATATGAGATCCATTAATCAAAATACCTATTAAAAGCATAAAGATACCGATAAACAAAAAGAATGACCGGTTTCCAGTGATCATTATTGATTGTCCTCCTCATAAATAAATATATCCTCAATGTGACAGTTAAACTGACGGGCTAACTTAAATGCCAATGTAATGGAAGGGTTATAACGTCCCTTTTCCAAAGAAATAATCGTTTGCCTAGAAACTTTTAAATTTTCAGCTAAGCCATCCTGTGATAAACCGTACCGTGTACGTAAATCCTTAATATTATTTTTCATTTTTACCTACCTAAAGTAAAGTATATTTTACGTAAAGCTAACTTTACATTCATTATATAAAAGAAGTAAATAATTGTAAATATAATACGAGAAAACGTTTTGTTTTCTTCGATGTTTGTAAGCCAACTGTTGTAGTACTGTAATTCCTTCTCAACTAAAAAATAAACTATAGTAAACGAAAACACCCTCAAAGCCTGTAATCAAGACTTTGAGGGTGTTTTAATAGTTCTAACTTGAACTCAATGATACCGATAGCCGGGGTCGAACCGGCACTCCAGAAGGAACCGGATTTTGAGTCCGGCGCGTCTGCCAATTCCGCCATATCGGCAAAATAAAAAAGGGTAAAAAAAAACCGGAATTACCGATTAATTAAATATGGAGGCGGCAACCGGATTTGAACCGGTGATAAAGGTGTTGCAGACCTGTGCCTTACCACTTGGCTATGCCGCCATATTGGAGCGGAAGACGAGGTTCGAACTCGCGACCCCCACCTTGGCAAGGTGGTGTTCTACCACTGAACTACTTCCGCAAAAAAAAATGGCTGGGGAACCTGGATTCGAACCAGGGCATGACGGAATCAAAATCCGTTGCCTTACCGCTTGGCTATACCCCAAAGCTTTTAATATAATGGGGCGACTGATGGGAATCGAACCCACGAATGCCTGAACCACAATCAGGTGCGTTAACCACTTCGCCACAACCGCCACTATATTATAATTTTAACTCTTAAACCTAAATAAAAATGGGGCGACTGATGGGAATCGAACCCACGAATGCCTGAACCACAATCAGGTGCGTTAACCACTTCGCCACAACCGCCACTATATTATTTTGAGTTTTTGAATTTATTGGCAGGGGCAGTAGGAATCGAACCCACACTGACGGTTTTGGAGACCGTAGTTCTACCTTTAAACTATGCCCCTATTAAAAGGATGGTGGAGGGGGACGGATTCGAACCGCCGAACCCTAAGGAGCGGATTTACAGTCCGCCGCGTTTAGCCACTTCGCTACCCCTCCAGGTAATGGTGCCGGCGAAAGGAGTCGAACCCTCGACCTACTGATTACAAGTCAGTTGCTCTACCAACTGAGCTACACCGGCAAAAATATGGTGGGTTTGGACGGAATCGAACCGCCGACACTTAGAGCTTCAATCTAATGCTCTACCAACTGAGCTACAAACCCATATTAATATGTAGTATTTTAAAAATGGCGGTCCCGACCGGGATCGAACCGGCGATCTCCTGCGTGACAGGCAGGCATGTTAACCGCTACACCACGGGACCATTTGGTTGCGGGGACAGGACTTGAACCTGTGACCTTCGGGTTATGAGCCCGACGAGCTACCACTGCTCCACCCCGCGACAATACTATGATTTAAAATTTGAATGGTGGAGGATGACGGGCTCGAACCGCCGACCCCCTGCTTGTAAGGCAGGTGCTCTCCCAGCTGAGCTAATCCTCCATGCTGGATATTAATGAAATGAATGGTGACCCGTACGGGATTCGAACCCGTGTTACCGCCGTGAAAGGGCGGTGTCTTAACCACTTGACCAACGGGCCATTTTAATAAATGGCTGGCGGAGAGTAAGGGATTTGAACCCTTGATGCAGGGTTACCCGCATACACGATTTCCAATCGTGCTCCTTCGGCCACTCGGACAACTCTCCAAGAGTTAATGGCTCCGAAGGCAGGACTCGAACCTGCGACCTGCCGGTTAACAGCCGGATGCTCTACCAACTGAGCTACTTCGGAATATTTCTATACAGCCTAGCGACGTCCTACTCTCACAGGGGGAAGCCCCCAACTACCATCGGCGCTAAAGAGCTTAACTTCCGTGTTCGGTATGGGAACGGGTGTGACCTCTTTGCCATCATCACTAGACTATTTTTCAGAAAGACCTTATTTATTATACCACACTTTCCTTATTTGGCAAGTGTTTTTTATAATAAATTCATTCTTTCAAAACTGGATAAACGTTTCATTGAATTTGTGCAATAAAATGTGGTTAAGTCCTCGACCGATTAGTATTCGTCAGCTGCATGCGTCACCGCACTTCCACCTCGAACCTATCTACCTGATCGTCTTTCAGGGGTCTTACTTACTTGCGTAATGGGAAATCTCATCTTGAGGGGGGCTTCATGCTTAGATGCTTTCAGCACTTATCCCGTCCACACATAGCTACCCAGCGATGCCTTTGGCAAGACAACTGGTACACCAGCGGTGTGTCCATCCCGGTCCTCTCGTACTAAGGACAGCTCCTCTCAAATTTCCTACGCCCACGACGGATAGGGACCGAACTGTCTCACGACGTTCTGAACCCAGCTCGCGTACCGCTTTAATGGGCGAACAGCCCAACCCTTGGGACCGACTACAGCCCCAGGATGCGATGAGCCGACATCGAGGTGCCAAACCTCCCCGTCGATGTGGACTCTTGGGGGAGATAAGCCTGTTATCCCCGGGGTAGCTTTTATCCGTTGAGCGATGGCCCTTCCATGCGGAACCACCGGATCACTAAGCCCGTCTTTCGACCCTGCTCGACTTGTAGGTCTCGCAGTCAAGCTCCCTTATGCCTTTACACTCTTCGAATGATTTCCAACCATTCTGAGGGAACCTTTGGGCGCCTCCGTTACTCTTTAGGAGGCGACCGCCCCAGTCAAACTGTCCGCCTGACACTGTCTCCTACCCCGCTAAGGGGCATGGGTTAGAAGTTCAATACAACCAGGGTAGTATCCCACCGACGCCTCCTCCGAAGCTGGCGCTCCGGGATCTCTGGCTCCTACCTATCCTGTACAAGTTGTACCAAAATTCAATATCAGGCTACAGTAAAGCTCCACGGGGTCTTTCCGTCCTGTCGCGGGTAACCTGCATCTTCACAGGTACTATAATTTCACCGAGTCTCTCGTTGAGACAGTGCCCAGATCGTTACGCCTTTCGTGCGGGTCGGAACTTACCCGACAAGGAATTTCGCTACCTTAGGACCGTTATAGTTACGGCCGCCGTTTACTGGGGCTTCAATTCACAGCTTCGCTTGCGCTAACCGCTCCTCTTAACCTTCCAGCACCGGGCAGGCGTCAGCCCCTATACGTCACCTTACGGTTTTGCAGAGACCTGTGTTTTTGCTAAACAGTCGCCTGGGCCTATTCACTGCGGCTTCTCTAGGCTATGCACCCAAAGAAGCACCCCTTCTCCCGAAGTTACGGGGTCATTTTGCCGAGTTCCTTAACGAGAGTTCTCTCGCACACCTTAGGATTCTCTCCTCGACTACCTGTGTCGGTTTGCGGTACGGGCACCTCTCACCTCGATAGAGGCTTTTCTTGGCAGTGTGAAATCAGGAACTTCGCTCATAAGAGCTCGTCATCACAGCTCAACGTTAAAGTATGCGGATTTGCCTACATACACGCCTTACTGCTTGAACACGCGCAACCAACGGCGTGCTTACCCTATCCTACTGCGTCCCCCCATTTCTCAAACGGTGAGGAGGTGGTACAGGAATATCAACCTGTTGTCCATCGCCTACGCCTATCGGCCTCGGCTTAGGTCCCGACTAACCCTGAGCGGACGAGCCTTCCTCAGGAAACCTTAGTCATACGGTGCATGGGATTCTCACCCATGTTTCGCTACTCATACCGGCATTCTCACTTCTAATCGCTCCACCAGTCCTTCCGGTCTGACTTCAACGCTATTAGAACGCTCTCCTACCACGCATACTCAAAGTATGCATCCACAGCTTCGGTGAATCGTTTAGCCCCGATACATTTTCGGCGCAGCGTCACTCGACCAGTGAGCTATTACGCACTCTTTAAATGATGGCTGCTTCTAAGCCAACATCCTGGTTGTCTAAGCAACGCCACATCCTTTTCCACTTAACGATTACTTGGGGACCTTAGCTGGTGGTCTGGGCTGTTTCCCTCTTGACTACGGATCTTATCACTCGCAGTCTGACTCCCGTGTATAAATATCCGGCATTCGGAGTTTGTCTGAATTCGGTAAAGCGAGATGCCCCCCTAGTCCAAACAGTGCTCTACCTCCGGTATTCTCAATCACGAGGCTAGCCCTAAAGCTATTTCGGAGAGAACCAGCTATCTCCAGGTTCGATTGGAATTTCTCCGCTACCCACACCTCATCCCCGCACTTTTCAACGTGCGTGGGTTCGGGCCTCCAGTGAGTGTTACCTCACCTTCACCCTGGACATGGGTAGATCACCTGGTTTCGGGTCTACGACCACGTACTAATTCGCCCTATTCAGACTCGCTTTCGCTGCGGCTCCGTCTTCTCAACTTAACCTCGCACGTAATCGTAACTCGCCGGTTCATTCTACAAAAGGCACGCTATCACCCATTAACGGGCTCTAACTACTTGTAGGCACACGGTTTCAGGATCTATTTCACTCCCCTTCCGGGGTGCTTTTCACCTTTCCCTCACGGTACTGGTTCACTATCGGTCACTAGGTAGTATTTAGCCTTGGGAGATGGTCCTCCCGGATTCCGACGGAATTTCACGTGTTCCGCCGTACTCAGGATACACTCTGGAGGGAATGAACTTTTGACTACAGGGCTTTTACCTTGTTTCGCGGACCTTTCCAAGTCGCTTCGTCTAACTCATTCTTTTGTAACTCCGTATAGAGTGTCCTACAACCCCAAAGAGCAAGCTCTTTGGTTTGGGCTCTTCCCGTTTCGCTCGCCGCTACTCAGGGAATCGAATTTTCTTTCTGTTCCTGCAGGTACTTAGATGTTTCAGTTCCCTGCGTCTGTCCTCATCACGCTATGTATTCACGTGTAGATACTATCCGATTAAAGATAGTGGGTTCCCCCATTCGGAAATCCCCGGATCAAAGCTTACTTACAGCTCCCCGAGGCATATCGGTGTTAGTGCCGTCCTTCATCGACTCCTAGTGCCAAGGCATCCACCGTGCGCCCTTATTAACTTAACCAAAAGTTAACACTTGGATAAAATCCAAGATTTAAGTTTACACGTCAATTGCTTGACTTGTTTAAAAATCTATAAAATAGAAATTTGATTTATTGCTTTCAATGTCGTTTTATCCAGTTTTCAAAGAACGAAATGCGGCTTACTCACACAAGATGAATCAACCAACATGGTTTTGAAGTATTCCATTCAATTAAGAATGAACCTTCAAAACTGAACAGCAACCGTTAATGTTTCATTCTCCGTGAGAATGATTCCGAAATAATCCTTAGAAAGGAGGTGATCCAGCCGCACCTTCCGATACGGCTACCTTGTTACGACTTCACCCCAATCATCTATCCCACCTTCGGCGGCTGGCTCCATAAAGGTTACCTCACCGACTTCGGGTGTTACAAACTCTCGTGGTGTGACGGGCGGTGTGTACAAGGCCCGGGAACGTATTCACCGCGGCATGCTGATCCGCGATTACTAGCGATTCCGGCTTCATGTAGGCGAGTTGCAGCCTACAATCCGAACTGAGAACGATTTTATCGGATTAGCTCCCCCTCGCGGGTTGGCAACCGTTTGTATCGTCCATTGTAGCACGTGTGTAGCCCAGGTCATAAGGGGCATGATGATTTGACGTCATCCCCACCTTCCTCCGGTTTATCACCGGCAGTCTCCTTAGAGTGCCCAACTGAATGATGGCAACTAAGAATAAGGGTTGCGCTCGTTGCGGGACTTAACCCAACATCTCACGACACGAGCTGACGACAACCATGCACCACCTGTCACCGTTGCCCCCGAAGGGGAAACTATGTCTCCATAGTGGTCACCGGGATGTCAAGACCTGGTAAGGTTCTTCGCGTTGCTTCGAATTAAACCACATGCTCCACCGCTTGTGCGGGCCCCCGTCAATTCCTTTGAGTTTCAGTCTTGCGACCGTACTCCCCAGGCGGAGTGCTTAATGCGTTAGCTGCAGCACTGAGGGGCGGAAACCCCCCAACACTTAGCACTCATCGTTTACGGCGTGGACTACCAGGGTATCTAATCCTGTTTGCTCCCCACGCTTTCGCGCCTCAGTGTCAGTTACAGACCAGACAGTCGCCTTCGCCACTGGTGTTCCTCCAAATCTCTACGCATTTCACCGCTACACTTGGAATTCCACTATCCTCTTCTGCACTCAAGTTCCCCAGTTTCCAATGACCCTCCCCGGTTGAGCCGGGGGCTTTCACATCAGACTTAAGGAACCACCTGCGCGCGCTTTACGCCCAATAATTCCGGACAACGCTTGCCACCTACGTATTACCGCGGCTGCTGGCACGTAGTTAGCCGTGGCTTTCTAACAAGGTACCGTCAAGGTAGCGCCAGTTACTACGCTACTTGTTCTTCCCTTGCAACAGAGTTTTACGAACCGAAATCCTTCTTCACTCACGCGGCGTTGCTCCATCAGACTTTCGTCCATTGTGGAAGATTCCCTACTGCTGCCTCCCGTAGGAGTCTGGGCCGTGTCTCAGTCCCAGTGTGGCCGATCACCCTCTCAGGTCGGCTACGCATCGTTGCCTTGGTGAGCCGTTACCTCACCAACTAGCTAATGCGCCGCGGGTCCATCTTATAGTGACAGCCGAAACCGTCTTTCAACTTTCAAACATGTGTTTAAAAGTATTATTCGGTATTAGCCCCGGTTTCCCGGAGTTATCCCAATCTATAAGGTAGGTTACCCACGTGTTACTCACCCGTCCGCCGCTAAATCAGAGAGAAGCAAGCTTCTCTCATCATCCGCTCGACTTGCATGTATTAGGCACGCCGCCAGCGTTCGTCCTGAGCCAGGATCAAACTCTCCATAAAAGTAGTTTGAAAGCTCATTTGCTTTGCTAGCGATTCAACTTAATTAAAAGTTAAAATCTATTGTTTGCTTCATTTAAGAAGCTTGTTTCATTAACGTTGCTTGTTCAGTTTTCAAGGTTCATTTTGTTGCTATGTCGTTTTAGCGACTTCTCTAATTTAACATTTCTTCTTTTCTCTGTCAACAACTTTTTTTTGCAAAGTTGTTTGAGCGTTTAGAAGTTATTTTGTTTTTCGAGTACGTCTTAGCGACATTTAATATATTACAATATCACTCACACTTACGTCAATACTTTTTTCAAAAAAAGTTTCAGAGCGTTATTTAACGCTCTGATTAATATACTATAAACCGTATTCACTTTCAATAAAGTGTCGGTCTACATAATAGTTACGATGGAATATCGCTTCATTTTTAGCAACTACGGTCTCTACTTGAACTAACTCTTTCTCGATTAAATATTCAACAAAAACTTCTAGATCTATAGAGTAGTAACTTAATTCAGGGTGATCATGTAATTCCTGTATTGTCCAATAGGGTTGAGCAAGCATTGTTTCTAAAATATGCTGCGCCCCATCAGTCGTTCTTGAATTAATTAGAAACTCTCCTGCTAAAAATAAAAGCTCCAGACGCTTTTCCAAACTTTCATTACTCATAATTAATTCTTCATATAACTTATAAATCGCCGGGTCATTTCGTTTCACTTGAGCCCATACAGTGACTTCCGGATAGTGACCACTATCAATAATTGATAATCTACCTAAATGATGTAATGAAGCAACTACATGATTATAAGCATCTAAATAGTGACCATCCTCAAACAATTCTTTTCCTTCTTGATAACGGCGGATTAACTTAGCGAACTGAATTCCTGTTTTCAACTTACGACCGACAAAAGGAAACTCTTGTAGTTCTGAACGCAGCTTAAATAAAAATTCATTTCGATCGAACATAATTTTACCGTGGAATAGCCAATCAACTAAACGCTTATTCGAACCAATAAAGATCCATTTACGCAGACGCTCTTCCGTTAATATATGCATCACCATTTTCGCATCACCATACATATAGTGTTTTGAATAAATAGGCGTGTCACTATCTTTTACAATAATTAAAAGTACCGAATCAAATGTATCGGTCATATTCTCAGCGCCTTCACGCTTATTAATTAAAATAACCCCTAACGTCTCTGGCTGACTTGCGCGTTCCTGATAAATTGGTCTTAAAATATGTTCCATTGTTATCCCCCTATAAAATTTTGCTACTATATATATTTGTTTCTAAGTTATTGTAATCGCTATATATCAAATTAACTAGTGTTATCTCATTGAATATTTAATCCAATAAAAAGTCGTTATTAATTATAACTAGAATAATAGAATTGTTTCGACAATAAGTTTGGAAATACCTTTAAATTCATATAATAGAATATCTCCAAAATCTTTCAAATCTACTAATCTAAATCCAATTTATGTTATAGTATATTTTAGATTAGGAGGCAATTATAATGAAAAAGTATAATAGTAAAATAAATAAAATACGATCATTTGCATTATCGCTTATTTTCATCGGCTTTGTAATTATGTATGGTGCAATCTTTTTTAAAGACAATCAAATTCTTGTATTAATCTTCATGTCTATAGGGCTTCTGTGCATTATCGGTAGTACTGCTGTTTATGGATGGATTGGACTTTTATCAACTAAAGCAGTACAAGTGGTTTGTCCGGAATGCGGAAAATGGACAAAAGTATTAGGTCGTGTAGATATTTGCATGTATTGCAACGAACCACTTACATTAGATCCTTCATTAGAAGGTAAAGAATTTAATCAAGAATACAACAAAAAATAAAGTATAAATAAGCTGCATTGATACTCACTTTGGGTTAATGCAGTTTTTTCATACAAAAAACCTAGCAACAATCGTTACTAGGTTAAACTTTTTATTGAACTTTCTTTCCACCGACTGCAATACACTCTGGGCAAGTACCGTATACTTCCAAACGGTGCGAATTAACTTCAAAGCCTGTAACTTGAGAAGCGAAGTGCTCTACTTCATTTAATCCAGGATAATGAAAATCTACAATTTTGCCGCAACATTCACAAATCATATGATAGTGATCGCCCGTTACAAAATCGAAACGACTTGCTGCGTCTCCGTAAGTAAGCTCTTTAACTAAGCCAACCTCACGAAATACTCGTAAATTATTATATACTGTTGCGACACTCATATTAGGAAACTTGCCGCAAAGTGCTTTGTATATATCATCCGCTGTTGGGTGAATCATACTTTGAATTAGATATTCCAAAATCGCATGACGCTGAGGAGTAATTCGTACACCAGTAGTCTTTAACGTGTCCAGCGCATCCTTTAAATGCATTTCAGACATCGTCATACACCCCTTTTCATACATATTATTAATTTATAATCGTTATAAATAGTGTATCGAATTTATCCTCAAGTTGTCAACAATTGCTTATTCTAATAGAAGTAAAAGTCATTAGATAAAATTGCTAATTGAAAATCCATCCAAGCAAAGCTTAACTTCACTAACAAATTTTCTCAGTTAGTAACCTCTAAGAATATCCATCTTATTTTCTAAGTCCCGCTCTCCATTCAACCATTTTTGCAAACTCGGTTTAAAAATATCTAAACTTCGCTCCACATAACGTGATGAATGACTTGAAAAATGGGGAGAAAGAGTTACATTGTCTAAATCCCATAATGGACTATCCGATGGTAAAGGCTCAACTTCATATACATCCAATACAGCATGCTCAATCAATTTGTCTTGGAGTACTTTAATGAGTGTTTCTGTATTTACTACATCTCCTCGTCCAAAGTTCATGAAGATTGCAGAGTTTTTCATTTCCTCAAAATGCTCACGAGTTAGCAGATGTTTTGTTTCCTTCGTAGATGGGAGGATCGAAATTACAATGTCTGCCTTTGGTAAATGTTGCTTCAAGGCATCCAGCTTATATGTTTCATTCATATAGGGTGCTTCAGTACCTGAACGGTTGCAGCCAATTGTATGAACATCAAATGCCTGTAATATACGCCCGATTTCTCCCCCAATCGCACCTGGTCCAATTATAAGTGCTGTGCTGCCGTTTAACTCAGTAGGTCGGGCCTTTTTATTCCATTCTTTCTTTTGTTGCTGTTCATAAATAAATGGCAATACACGTTTTAAAGCTAAAATATGCGCCAGGATCGATTCAGTCATCGGCTTTTTATGTATCCCACGTACATTTGATACGATAATATTACGTTTTGCGATTGCTTCTGCGGGCATTTTTTCGATTCCCGCTGACGCAACGAAGATCCACTGTAATTTATCTGCATACTGCAAATGCTGTTCTTTTAGATCTTCCCCGTATGTTACTAATATTTCTGCCTGTGCAAGTTTCTCTATATCCAATTTTGTATCAAATAAAAAATCTACTTGTGGAAACTCCGATAAAAGCGGCTGTTTTAAATCTTCACGCGGTTCAAATGTAAAATAAATCGTTGCCATTATAACTCCCCTTTGAGCACCCATTAATTTGTGCGATTTTTTAAATAGTTTAACACATCTTCAATATGATTTTTTACACGTACTTTTCTCCACTCTTTTTCAACTATGCCCTCTTCATTAATTAAAAATGTCGTACGCTCGATGCCCATATATTCCTTACCAAAATTTTTCTTCAATGTCCAAACACCATATTTCTCCGCCACTTCATGATTCTCATCCACTAATAACGAAAACGGTAATCCGTGCTTTTCGATAAATTTGGTATGTTTCGCTGCATCATCTAAACTTACACCTAAAATTACGGCATTCAAATCTGAAAAATCTTCATATTTATCGCGGAAGTCGCAAGCCTGTGTTGTACAGCCAGGTGTTAAATCTTTCGGGTAAAAATAGAGAATCACGTTTTTACCTTTATAGTCTTCCAGCGAAATTGTTTTTCCTTCTTCGTTTTGCAATGTAAATGCTGGTGCCTGTAAATTTTCTAATGTCATAACTTTCCCTCCAAATTTTTCTTCTATGATACAAAACAATGCCCGTTGCTTCAATTTCTTTGGCGTTCCCTTTCATTACATACTACAATAGATATGAAATCATTTCATGTAACCTATTTTGGAGGAATAAATTATGAATCATACTAAATCTGAGCAACTTCATGCAGAAGCGCTCGAACATATCGTTGGCGGGGTAAATAGTCCATCCCGTTCTTATAAAGCAGTAGGCGGCGGCGCACCTGTTGTCATGGTCCGCGGTAAAGGAGCATACTTTTGGGATGTAGACGGTAATCGTTACATCGATTATTTAGCAGCCTATGGTCCAATCGTTACGGGGCACGGACATCCGCATATTGCAAAAGCGATTGCACACGCCGCTGAAACTGGTGTTTTATTCGGTACACCGACAGAGCATGAAATTAAGTTTGCAAAAATGTTAAAAGAAGCAATTCCTACATTAGATAAAGTCCGTTTTAACAACTCCGGTACTGAAGCAGTGATGACATGTGTACGTGTCGCTCGTGCCTTCACCGGTCGTACAAAAATCATTAAATTTGCTGGGTGCTATCACGGTCACTTCGACCAAGTACTTGTTGCTGCGGGATCAGGTCCAGCAACATTAGGTTCACCTGACTCTGCAGGAGTTCCTCATGCTGTCGCTACAGAAGTAATTACCGTACCATTTAACAACGAGGAAGAATTCACATTAGCAATGGAAAAATGGGGCAATGATGTTGCAGGGATTTTAATCGAACCAATCGTCGGCAACTTCGGAATTGTAGAACCGCATAAAGGATTTTTGGAACATGTACATGCATTGGCAAAAGAATATGGTGCATTAACAATTCACGATGAAGTCATTACAGCTTTCCGTTTCCACTACGGTGCAGCACATACAATGCTTGGCTTAACTCCGGACTTAGTCGCAATGGGGAAAGTAATCGGCGGCGGTCTGCCAATCGGTGCATACGGTGGTCGTAAAGAAGTTATGGAAACAGTCGCTCCACTTGGCCCTGCATATCAGGCTGGTACTATGGCAGGAAACCCTGCAAGTATGCAAGCAGGTATTGCATGTCTTGAAGTGTTGCAGCAACCGGGTATTTATGAAGAAATGGATCGCTTAGGTGCTCTTCTTGAGGAAGGTATTTTAGCAGCTGCCAAAAAACATAATGTGACGATAACATTAAACCGTTTAAAAGGCGCGTTCGCAATTTACTTTACTGATGTAAAAGTGGAAAACTATGAGCAAGCGGAAAATACGGACGGTGAAAAGTTCGGTCGCTTCTTTAAATTAATGTTATCACAAGGCATCAACTTAGCCCCTTCAAAATATGAAGCATGGTTCTTAACGACAGAGCATACCGTAGCTGATATAGAAGAAACATTAAGAGCGGTAGATTACGCATTTTCTCAATTATAGGAACTAAAGCGAAAAGGCGCCCTCCAAGTTATTGGAGTATCGGCGCACAAAACATTACTTGAAAGTGTCCTTTAGTGCGATATTCTATAATACGAGACAAACATGAAAGCCACTATAAATTTTTAGTTTATAGTGGCTTCTATATCATAACTCCGCAAGAAAGGAGGAAGTGCACATGAAACTTGGTGCACGTGTATTAAAAACTGGCGTTGCAATCGTCTTTGCCCTATTTTTAGCTCAAATATTAAATGTTCCCTCACCTGTATTTGCTGCCATTGCTGCTGTTTTTGCTATTCAGCCTTCTATTTACCGGTCTTATCTTACTATTTTAGAGCAAATGCAAGGGAATTTAATTGGAGCTACTATTGCTGTAATATTTGGTTTACTATTCGGACATCATATCGTTGCAGTCGGCATTGCTGCAATTATCGTACTCGGTCTTATGATGAAACTGAAGCTTGAAAAATCTATTTCACTTGCACTTGTTACTGTTATAGCCATTATGGAAGTGCCTGGTGATGACTTTTTAATGTTTGGCTTAATTCGCTTTGGAACAATTATGCTCGGTGTTTTTGCTGCCTTTGTTGTAAATTTAGTATTTTTGCCACCGAAATATGAAGTAAAGCTGTTTAAAAAAATCAACTCCATACAAGACGATATTATTCGTTGGACGCGTCTAGCTGTACGCCAAGCAAGTGAACATACATCTACTAAGATGGCCGTCAATAAATTGGAATCCCGTCTAAATGAATTGGATACAATGTATGGCTTTTTTAAAGAAGAACGCGGTTATTCCAACAAGCAAAAGTATGTAAAAGCACGGAAGCTTGTTATATATCGTCAAATGCTATTAACTTCGAAAAAAAGCTATGAATTACTAGTCCGATTGCATAAACATGAAAACGAACTTGGTAAGCTGCCGAACAAATTTCAAATTATTATTCAGGAGCGGTTGGACTTTTTACTAACCTATCACGAACAACTATTATTGAAATATACAGGAAAACTAAGGCCCGAACATTCAAAATGGACGCGGCATGAGGAATATTTACAAGGTAGTGAGCTTATGGAGCAATTCATTAAACAAATTGCTCTCGCCCAGGAAGAGGCTTCTGAAGATGAACAGTTTTCAAGCTACCATTTGCTTTACATTTTATCCAGGATTTTAGATTACGAGGAAAACTTAGAGCATCTTGATACATTAATTGTTTCCTACCGTAGCTATCATAGTGAGGAAAAAAATCTTAATTTAGAATCAGACTTTTATTAGACGAACTACTTAAAAAGAGAAGATGTGCTTTTGCACACCTCCTCTTTTTAATTTTTCATTTTTGGATCGAGTGCATCTCGTAGCCCATCGCCCATTAAGTTAAATCCGATTACCGTCAACATAATTGCAAGTCCCGGGAATATCATAGCCCACGGTGCATTTAATAAAAACATCCGCGCATCCGCCAACATTTTACCCCACTCCGGCTGAGGTGCTTCTGCTCCAAGCCCTAAAAAGCCAAGTGCTGCAGCTTCAATAATAGCCGTTGCAATCGCCAATGTTCCTTGGACAATTACAGGTGTCATAGAATTCGGTAAGATATGTTTCCATAATATCCTCGTATTCCTCATCCCAATTGCTTTTGCAGCATGAATATATTCCTCTTCCTTAATACTAAGCACCCGCGAACGAATGAGTCGACCAAAGTTCGGTATATTAATGACCGCAATTGCAATTAAGGCATTTTGCAATGAAGGACCTAAAATTGAAACAATCGCAATCGCTAATAAAATACTTGGGAATGCGAGCAGAATATCAAATATCCGTGAAATAATTGTATCAACCCAACGACCATAATAACCCGCAATAATTCCCAAAAAGCTACCAGCAACTGCGGAAATTAATACTGCGGACAAACCAACTGTTAAAGAGATTCGAGCACCATGTAAAATTCGCGAAAAAATGTCACGACCCAAATCATCTGTCCCAAACCAAAATTCAGCGGATGGAGGCTGCAAGCGCATACTTAAATTTTGCTCATTAATTCCTTGGGGTGCTATAAAAGGGCCCAAAACAGCAATAAGGACAAAAAATATAACAATTGCACTGCCCACTAAGGCTGATTTACTTTTTTTGAAACTCGTCCATGCTTCTTGCCATGGCCCTTTTACTTTTTCTTCAACTTCAATTTGTCGTACTTGATTTCGTATGATTTCAGACATGCTATGCGCCTCCTCCCTAGTTGTATTTAATGCGTGTATCGATTACTGTATACAAAATATCAACGATTAAATTAATCATGACGAATAAAAAGGCAACAATTAAAATGCCCGACTGAATGACAGGATAATCTCGGAATCCTATCGCTTCATATATATAGCGTCCGATACCAGGCCAACTAAAAATAGTTTCAGTTAATATGGCACCACCTAAAAGCATCCCCGTTTGTAAACCTACTACTGTTAACACAGGAATTAAGGCATTTTTCAAAGCGTGTTTATAAACAACAATAAACATTTTTTGCCCCTTTGCACGAGCTGTACGAACGAAATCTGATCGCATTACTTCCAGCATGGACGCTCTTGTCATACGAGCTATAATTGCTGTAGGTATTGTCGCTAGTGCAACGCCCGGCAATATTAAATGCTTGATTACATCAACAAACTGATCAAATCTACCGTGCATTAATGTATCGATTAAATAAAAATGCGTAATGGCAGTAACCGGATCTCGTACTTCCTCACGACCCGAAGTTGGCAACCATCCTAGTTGGATACTAAATGCCCATTGTTCCATTAATCCTAACCAAAAAATTGGCATGGATACTCCTATTAAAGCAACAATCATTGCCATGTAATCGAACCAGGAATTTTGAAACCATGCGGAAATAATCCCTGCATTTACTCCGACAATAACAGCAATAATCATAGCGAAAAGTGCAAGTTCAAATGTAGCAGCCAAATATGGCCAAATTTCAGTGGCAATTGGTTGTCTTGTTCTTAATGAGTCACCTAAATTCCCTGTAAATATTCCTTTTAAATAATCAAAGTATTGAACATACCATGGATTATCGAGCCCTAGCTTTAGGCGAAGCGCTGCTATAGCATCCGCGGTAGCTTGCTGGCCTAAAATTACTTGGGCTGGGTCACCTGGAATGGCACGAATAATTAAAAACACTAAAAAGGTCATACCGAGTAATACGGGTATTAAATGCAGTAGACGTTTGCCAATGTAGTGAAGCATGCTCTTCACCCCTTTTATGAATGTATGTTTCTACTAGTAGAAAAAAGGAGAGGCGTATTACCTCCCCTTTCACTTAAATAAAGCCTCTATTATTCAAATGAAACATTAGTTAATTTATCAGAACCTGTTGGATGTGGAAGGAAATCTTTCACCCCTGCTTTAGCTGCAAGTAAAGGCGTTGAGTGAGCAAGTGGTACCCACGGTGCATCTTCATGAATAATTTCCTGTGCTTTTTTGTATAAATCATTACGTACATTTTCATCAGTTTCTGACTGTGCTTTAATTAATAACTCATGCACTTCATCATTAGAATAGTACGCATAGTTATTAGAGCCGATATTGTCTTTATCCAATAATGTGTAAATGAAGTTATCTGCATCTCCGTTATCGCCAGTCCATCCAAGCATGAACGCATCTGCTTCTCCATTTTTCGCTTTTTCTAAATATGTCGCCCATTCAAATGTTACGATTTTTGATGGAATGCCTACATCTTCTAAGTTTTTCTGAATAACTTCCGCTACTTTAGCACCGTCCGGCATATATGGACGTGGTACAGGCATAGCCCATAGCTCAATTTCTTTTCCGTCATAGCCAGCTTCTGCTAATAATGCTTTCGCTTTTTCCGGATCATACGGATACGGAGAAATCGCATCGTTATAGCCACTAATTGACGATGGCATTGGATTTGCTGCTACTTCTGCACGACCTTCAAAGAACGCGTCTACAATAGCTTGTTTATCAATGGCATAGTTAACCGCTTGTCGCACTAATTTGTTGTCAAAAGGTGCACGAGTATTCGTTAACCCTAAATAGCCGATGTTCATAGATGGGCGTTCAATAAGTTGTAATTCAGAATTACCTTCCACTGTTTTTCCATCTGAAGGATTAATCCCATCTGCTAAATCAATGTTACCTGCCATTAATTCATTTAGGCGCGCAGAGTTATCCGGAATTGAACGGAAAATAACTTTATCTAATTTCGGTAAACCTTCTTGCCAGTATTCGGTAAACTTCTCAATTGTAATTGAGTCATTACGTTTCCAATCAACAAATTTAAATGGACCTGTTCCTACCGGTTGATCACCAAAGCTCTCACCCGCTGCTTCAAATGCTGTTGGTGAAGCAATACCGAACGGGCTCATTGCTATGTTTTTAAGGAATGGTGCTTGCGGACGGGAAAGTGTAAATACAACAGTATAATCTCCTTCTGCTGTTACATCTTTAATAATGTCTTCCCCTTCAGCTTTAAACATTGAGTTGAAGTAGTAGAAATCTTCTTCTTTTCCACCCTTCCAACGGTTAACATTTTTAATGACCGCTTCAGCATTGAATTCTGTACCATCATGGAACATTACACCTTCTTCAAGATGGAATGTGTAAGTTAATCCATCTTCACTAACTTCCCATTCTTTTGCTAAACCAGGGTTGATCGTTGTATCTTGTTTTCCGAAATTCAATAACGTTTCAAACAAGTTTTGTGTTACTTTAAATGATTCGCCATCTGTTACAATACCTGGATCGAGCGAAACCGAATCTGCTCCGCGACCAAATACTAATACTTGAGGTGTTGAAGAATTCGAATTGTCTGTCGCATCACTTTCTGTATTTGTTGCACTTGAGTCTGTACCTGGCTCCGCTGTCGATGTCTCTCCATCATCAGCACCACAAGCAGCCAAAAATAGAGCCATCATTAATAGCATAATGAGACTTAATGAATACACTTTACCTTTCTTCAATAAAACAACCCCCTAGATTCTTTTTCTTTTAATCTATTATCATTGCGGCGTTTCATATAAATGACACGCAACAGAATGACCCGATTTGATTTTCTGGAGCATAGGAATAACTTGTTTGCATTTTTCCATAGCATGCGGACAGCGCGTATGAAAAGTACACCCTGTTGGTGGATTGGATGGGCTCGGAATATCACCCTTTAGTAATAGTTGCTCTCTTTCATATACTGGGTCCGGTATTGGTACAGCGGATAATAACGCTTGTGTATAGGGATGAAGCGGCTCATGATACAGTGATTCACTTTCAGCAATTTCAACGAGCCTTCCTAAATACATCACACCTACTCTGTCGCTAATATGCCGTACAACACCTAAATCATGTGCAATAAATATATAAGTGAGCTTTAAATCATCCTGCAATCTTTGCATTAAATTCAATACTTGCGCTTGAATTGATACATCAAGTGCCGAGACTGGCTCATCAGCAATAATCAGTTTCGGATTGGTCATAAGCGCTCTTGCGATTCCAATACGCTGCCGTTGTCCTCCACTAAACTGATGAGGATAACGCTTCGCATGGTATGAGCTCAGTCCTACAATTTCCAAATATTCTCGAACCTTTTTTTTTCTTTCCTTCGCATTGCCGATGCCATGGACAATTAACGGTTCTTCCAAAATTTTTTCTACCGTATGCCTCGGATTTAACGATGCGTACGGGTCTTGGAATACCATTTGTATATCTCTTCGAACTTTTCGCATTTGCTCACTATTTAAATCTGTAAGCTCAATACCATCAAAGAACACTTTTCCTTCTGTCGGTTCATGTAATCGCATAATTGCGCGACCGGTTGTAGACTTTCCGCATCCTGACTCCCCGACAATCCCAAGTGTTTCTCCTTCATAAAGTTCGAATGACACATCATCGACTGCCTTTACATCTCCAACATGTCGGGCAAACATCCCATGGCGAATTGGAAAATACTTCTTTAAATGATCAACTTTCAGCAGCACTTTCGACATGTGAAATCCCCCCTTCTTCCATTTCCAATAAGAAACATCGTGCTCTATGTGCCCCTGCAGCATCATATAATGGGGGATTACTAGTTAAACACCGTTCAAATGCATATTCACAGCGTGCTGCAAAACGGCACCCCTCTGAAATAGAACCTGGCTTTGGTACATTACCGGGAATGGAATAAAGCGTATCCTTCTTATAGCGCATATCAGGTACAGATTGTATGAGCCCTTTTGTATATGGATGCTGGGGGTTTTTAAATATTTCATTAACCGGTGCTTCTTCCACAATCTGACCAGCATACATTACAATGACGCGCTCACACGTTTCAGCAACGACCCCTAAATCATGCGTAATTAATAAGACCGCGGTGTTCAAACGTTCATTTAAATCACGCATTAATTTTAAAATTTGGGCTTGTATCGTTACATCTAGTGCAGTTGTTGGTTCATCCGCAATGAGCACTTTTGGATTACATACAAGAGCCATTGCAATCATAACGCGCTGCCTCATCCCGCCGGATAGCTGATGGGGGTAATCCTTAATCAGTTGCTCTGCTCTTGGTAATCCTACTAGTTTCATAATTTCTATTGCCCGCGCAGTAGATTCCTTTTTCGACCATTTCGGATGATGGATGCGTATAGCTTCAATTAACTGATTTCCGATCGTAAATAATGGATTAAGCGAAGTCATAGGCTCCTGGAAAATCATAGCGATTTCATTACCTCGAATCTTTCGCATTTGCTTATCAGAGAATTTCGAGATATCCTGACCTTTCAATAAAATGCTCCCATTCGTTATTTTTCCCGGAGGACTAGGTACAAGACCCATTATGGAAAGAGAAGTTACACTTTTCCCACAACCAGATTCTCCTACGATGGCAAGAATTTCCCCCTCATGAATTGAAAAGCTTATTCGATCAACAGCAGCAACCTTTCCGCTATCCGAAAAAAATGTAGTTTCTAACTCTCTCACTTCCAACACAGCTTTTCGACTCATTCAACCACCTCAATATTCTGAAGATTAAAAGTATTTGAAAATATGATATTATACCAATTGGAAATTTACAACATTATCGTGATATAATTTATTGAATATTATGAATATTAAACCAATAAAAAAGCTATGCTGAATTATTGTTTCAACATAGCTTTTAGGTTTTAATCTAATTTTTGTACTTGGAATAAGTTATAATATGCTCCCTCTTGCTCCATTAGTAGTTGGTGGGTTCCTGCTTCAACTACTTTCCCATGCTCTATAACAAATATATTATGTGCATGGGTAATTGTAGATAGTCGATGCGCAATAATAATTGTCGTACGATCATGTGCTAATCGGTCGAGCGAATCCTGAATAAGTGCTTCACTTTCCAAATCAAGCGCTGAAGTTGCTTCATCCAATACTAGTATTGGAGGGTTTTTCAAAAATACCCGTGCAATTGCTACACGTTGTTTTTGACCTCCAGAAAGTTTGACTCCCCGCTCACCGACTTTAGTATCATAGCCCTCAGGTAAACTCATAATGAAATCATGAGCATTTGCCGCTTTAGCAGCTGCAACTATTTCTTCATCTGTTGCATTTGGATTACCCATTAAAATATTTTGCTTTACTGAGTCACTAAACAAAATATTATCTTGCAATACTATCCCAATTTGTGAACGTAAAGATTCTATACTTACATCTTTAACATTGTAATCATCAATTTTTACTGCGCCCTCTGTTACATCATAAAAACGTGGGATTAAACTGACGATCGTGGACTTCCCTCCACCGCTCATCCCGACAAAGGCAACAGTTTGTCCCGGCTCAATGGTAAAATCCACACTATTCAAGATTATTTTCCCATCTTTTTCGTATTGGAAAGTGACATTTTCAAATTGAAGTTTACCCTTTGCTTGTGGAAGTAGCAGTGCATTCGGTTTATTTTGGACATCGTATTTTTCGTCCATTAACTCAAACATCCGGTCCATCGAGGCAATAGATTGTGTCAATGTTGTTGACGAGCTTACTAAACGACGTAAAGGACCATAAAGGCGTTCAATATATGCATAAAAAGCAACGAGTACACCAATTGAAAGTGCGCCTTGTAAATATTGGTAACCTGCATATCCAATAACGATTAACGGTGCCATATCTGTAATTGTATTGACGACTGCAAAAGACTTCGCATTCCAACGTGAGTGGGCTAATGCTTTATTTAAAAACTCACCATTTGTATCATCAAATATTTTTTGCTCATGCTTTTCTAATGTGAAACTTTTTATAATGCTCATCCCTGCGACGCGCTCATGTAAATAACTTTGAACGCCCGCTAAGGCCTGTGACCTATCCTTAGTTAACCTTCTTAATTTACCGAAGAAGTATTTAACACTAAAAGCGTAAAACGGAAGTGCAATTAACGAAACAATTGTCAGCTTTACATCCATCGTAAACATAATGGCAATGACGATTAAAATTGTTGCTAAATCCAACCATAAATTCATTAATCCTGTCATGACAAAGTTTTTGGTTTGCTCGACATCATTAATTACCCTTGAAATTACTTCTCCAGCACGGGTATTTGCATAATACTTTAAACTCAACTTTTGTAAGTGCCCATACAATTCTTTACGTATATCAAATAATATATTATTACTTAAATTTTGCGCAAAGTATTGACGGTAATATTCGATGGGTGGTCGAATAATAAAGAACACAACGAGTGCAATACCAATCCATGTAAATAGCTGCCTCATTTTTTCTTCTGTAGACAGACCTTCTTTTAATAAGATATCATCTATAATTATTTGTAATAGCCATGGTAAAAATAACGGTATTGCAAATTTAAGTATACCGATGACGATTGTTAAAAATAAGAGCATTTTATACGGCTTTACGAACCGCATATAACGTTTAATACTATCCAATGCAAAGAACACTTCCCCTCAGAAATTTTGCAACAGCAACTATCATATCATAATTTTTCAATTACTATTTATAGTTGGACTTTACCCAAAAGAAAAACACAAGCAACCTAAAAAGTCACTTGTGTTTTGTTTACTCTTTATTTGCCTGAATTTCACTTAATAGCTCATAGCGGTTTGTCCACGATTCAATAAAGTCTGGAGCAAATGGACCACGACGCTGTTCAATCCAGCTCAATAATGTTTTGACATTGCGCTTTAAAATTTTATCAATGACTTCAGGATAATTCATTTCCAACTTGTGCTGTTCATATTCATCTTCATCCAACAATGCATGACTCATATCAGGAAACACCTTTACATCCAAATCATAGTCAATATACTTTAAGCAATTATTATCAAACACAAATGGTGAACTAATGTTGCAGTAGTAATACACTCCATCTTCACGCAGCATACAAATAATATTAAACCAATGCTCAGCATGGAAGTAACAAATCGATGGCTCACGCGTTAACCATGTGCGACCATCTGATTCGGTTACAAGTGTTTTTTCATTCGCACCGATAATGATATTTTTTGTTGCCTTTAATACCATCGTTTCTTGCCAGACACGGTGGATATTACCATTGTGCTTATAACTATGTATTTGGATTGTTTCTCCTTCAACCGGTAATGCCATCTTAAAGCCCACCTTTTCGTCTTAGCTGTCTTTATTGTATTATAACAATGCTTTAACAAAACTTGTAGTTAGAATGCAATTATTTTCAATTTTGTGTGAAAAATTCGGAAAAATGATAGTGGTTCATCCCAAAACAAAGAGGATGCTCTGAAAGTACGACACTTTCAGAACACCCTCTTCTACTTCAAATTAGAAGTTATTGTTATTACGCTTATTAAATTGAGCGTTACGTTGTTCTTGCTCACGATTTTGTTTTTGGTTTTGTCGTTGAACTTCATTAAAATTCAACTCTTGACCAAATTCTTCGTTATTATTTTGTTGATTTTGGTTGTTTTGGTTTTGCTTTTGGTTTTGATTTTGATTTTGGTTAAAATTATTAAAGTTTAGATCTTCACCAAATTCCTCACGATTGTTTTGGTTTTGGAATTGATTTTGGTTTTGTTGCTGGTTGTTACGATTTTGTTGGTTATTACGGTTGTTTTGATCGTTTCGTTTCATATTTTTTCACCTCCATGACCATTATTGTGGTCGGAGGTAGAATGAATTATGCACTATTTTTTTCATGTTAACTTTCCTAAAATTTTTAACATCGGCACAGGCATCGGGATACTTTCAATTTGCTCTTTCGTCAAAAAGGCTGTATTTAACTGGCTCAATTCACCAGTATCAATTGCATCAACTAAATAACTGCTAATATGCCATTTCAAATGGGAAAATACATGTTTAAAACTAATTATTGGCTCGACTAATTCCCTATTAAGGATCACGTTATATTGTTTTTCAACTTTGGTTAAACTATTTTCAAGTTCATCATGCTCAACCATTATAAACTGCCACATATTTGCAAGCAGCCCTTCTTCCATCCTTTTCTCCATGAGGTAATTTCCATCTTTATCGCGAATTACGTAGACATCATAATGTATGTCTTTCGTCTTTAGCTTTTTGGATTTTACCGGTAGACTTGCCGGGTTACCTTCATGAAAGGCAGTGCAATAATCACGTACTGGACATAGTAGGCATTTTGGGGACGTCGGAGTACAGATTAATGCTCCTAATTCCATTAATCCTTGGTTAAAGGCGGAGGGATTTTCTACATCAATTAACTTTGTTACTGCCTCTTCAAAAATTTTCTTCGTTTTTGGTAATGCAATATCTGCATCAATATTTAACACGCGACTCAATACGCGCATAACATTCCCATCAACAGCATGCTCCGGCTTACCATAAGCAATACTTAAAATTGCGCCTGCTGTATATGGCCCAACACCTTTTAACTTTGAAATATCTACCCGATTATCCGGTACTTTACCGCCGTAAACTTCGACAACTTCTCTAACACCAGCCTGTAAATTGCGCACACGGGAATAATAGCCAAGACCTTCCCACATCTTAAGAAGCTCTTCTTCCGGCGTATATGCTAAACTTTCCGCTGTCGGATATTTTTCTATAAATCGATTGTAGTATGGGATTACTGTGTCCACCCTTGTTTGTTGAAGCATCACTTCAGAAACCCAAATTTGATAGGGCTCTTTCGTATGACGCCACGGCAAATCTCGTTGTTCCTCTAAATACCATGTAACTAATGCTTGGCGAAATTGTTTTATATATGGATAGTTCAAAATGTCCTCCAAAAATTCGATTTTATTTCCTTAAAAAAGGGTATATTATTAAATAAATTACGTTGAGGCTTACCTTCTTTAATGTTTATACATTGAAATAAGCTATATATTTCCGTTCTGGAACGGTTTGATGATCGAGGGGATGATAACTTTGGATTCAGGCACACATTTTGTAATGGGTATTGCTATTGGTGGCCTAGCACTTGTTGACCCCACTGTTGCTAGCCATTCAATAACATTTACCGCTGTTATGGCCGGAACGATTATTGGTCAGCAGGCACCTGATATTGATACGGTTTTGAAATTTCGCAATAACGCAATCTATATACGACATCATCGGGGAATTACACACTCGATCCCTGCTGTTTTATTATGGCCTTTATTAATAACAGGTGCACTCGCCATTATTCTACCTGACGCTCATTTGTTTAATGTATGGTTATGGACTCAGATTGCAGTATTTTTACATGTCTTTGTCGACATTTTTAATGCATACGGTACCCAAGCTTTACGCCCATTCTCAAAAAAATGGGTAGCACTCGGTGTTATCAATACATTCGATCCATTTATATTTGGGATTCATTGTATAGGTATTCTACTTTGGCTATTCGGTACAGAACCCGTTTTAACATTTACTATAATGTATCTAATTATTTTTGTTTACTATATTTTACGCTTTGCCATTCAAAAGGCAATTAAGTCTGCCGTTCATCACGAATTGCAAGATGAGGAATTTGTCATTGTGGCTCCGACAATGCGTTTCTTCCATTGGAAAATAGCTGCAAAGTCAAAAACGCATTTTTACGTAGGCCGTGCTTATCGAAGAACTGTCAACATCTATGACAAGTTCAAAATTGAGCCTATTCCAAAAACAGAGCTCGTTGAAAAAGCGATTAAAGATCCGAATCTTGATGCGTTTTTATCATTTTCCCCACTCTATAGATGGGAGATTTCCGAGCTTGAAAATGGAATAACGGAACTTCGATTAATTGATTTGCGCTATCGCAGTAACGACCGCTACCCATTCGTTGCCGTCGCACATTTAGATAAAGAACTTAACATCGTAAATTCTTATACAGGTTGGATATTTACGGAAGAAAAGTTACAAAAGCGTTTACAAATAGGCGCTGGAAATGAATAAATGACAAACCCTCTAAAACCAACTCATTTTGGTTATTAAACGGGGAAAACCACCAGCATAAACTGGTGGTTTTTTAGTTCAATGTATCTTCACTATCATTCAATAAATGAGCATATTTTGGATTTTTCGCTGCGAATAGGTGAAGCTTATCTCCATAACTTTCAATTAACTGACTGACTAATTGTCCTGTATATTCCGTGCCGCGATAACTTGCACCGGCCTTTGCCGAGGTTGATTCAAAATCACTGCATAATAGTTCCACCCATGTACGGGCACGACCTGTTGGCAAGTTTGGATTTTTGTCCAAAAGTTGCTTTGTCAGTTTTTGATAAATCTCTTCCATTTTACTTCCCTTCCTTTACCGGACGTAACATTGATACGGGTAATGCCTCTTCAAAACGTTCAGAACCTAATCGGTGTCCCCATGCGAAACGCCCTTTTAAATAATCTACTTGAAAAAATTCACCGGGTGAACCATTTAAACGGTATAACTCCCCGGGAATAATTGTTGAAAGATCGACTAAATAGGCTTCAGCCATCAGTGCTTTGCGCTCAAAAACCGCATATTCATTTACTATCCCTAATTGCTCAGCTTTTCGTGCTCTTTCACGTAAATTGGCAACTTCTTGGCGTAATTCTTGATCCGACATTCTACTATAAGTTAATTCATTCATTTTGGTGTTGCTCCTTTTGATCAATATATTCTTTTATTTTATCTATCGGAAAGCCCTTTTGATACAGAGCTTGCTTTACTTTTTGATGCAACTCAAATCCAGTTAGCTTCGATGCATATTTGCGCCAAAGTTTATCGCCCTGATTTTCGATTAATAGCTCCCAATCTTCATCATGGCGTTCAAGTTTTATTTGTTCAAGTATTTCAGTCACTATGGAATAAGAATAGCCTTTGCGGAGGAGTACATCCTGGATTTTTTGTTTCACTTGAGTCGGTGTTTTGTTTTCATTGGACCTAATTGCTTTTTCTGCTAATTCCATTGCAATCTTCAGTTGCTCATCATGACTAAATGTTCCCAATACTTGTTGCTGCAATTCTTTATCAATGCCTTTTTTTATGAAGTCTTGTCGGATAGCTGCGGGGCCTTTTTTGGCAGTACGCTTTCTCGTTTCAAGAAGTGCTTTTGAGTAACTTTCATCATTCAAAAAACCTAAGCCTGTTAGTTTATGAATAGCTTCCTGAATGACAGCTTCCCCATAACCTAATTGTAACAGCTTTGTTTTCACTTCATGTTTACTGCGCATTTGAAAGCTTAAAAAATTCAGCGCCTTATTAAATGCCTTTGCAATCTCATCTTCATATTGTATTTCATCTATTTCCATCTGCTCAAGTACTTTGCCTTTTTGCAGACCAAATTTAATAAGTGTACCTTCATCGACCGCAAACGAATATTTTTCGTTTAAATATATATTATAACGTTGTTGATTGTTTTTTTGCCGTCCGATTTTTGTTATTACTTGCACTATGCACACCTCACAATAACCTTGTTCATTCTAGTATACATGTTTTTACTTTCTCTTTCATGAAACGGTATACTTAACTAACTAGACTAATTAAAGGAGGGTGTTATTTGTGAGAGTTGCTATTGCAGGCGGGACAGGAATGGTTGGTCGTAAATTAAGTGAGCGGCTAATTGAAAACGGACATGACGTAATAATATTGACACGTGGCGAGCAACAGTTTAAAAACGGTATTCAGTACGTTCAATGGTTAAATGACGACGCGACCCCTGAGCTTTATGTTGAAAACACTGATGTTTTTATAAATTTGGCTGGTGTATCTTTAAACGATGGTCGATGGACAGAAGAACAAAAGGAAAAGATTTATAACAGTCGAATGAATGCAACAGATGAAGTAATCCGTATATTGCAACGCTTACAATATAAACCTCAGATTTTAATTAATGCGAGCGCAGTCGGGATTTATCCGGTATCAGAAACTGCTGTCTACACAGAGCAGTCTAATGAAAAAGCAAATGATTTTTTAGGGCAAGTTGTTGCACACTGGGAAGAAAAAGCACTACAAGCTGAGCAACTCGGTATTCGTACTTGTTTAACTCGGTTTGGTGTCATTTTACAAAACGGTGAAGGCGCATTGCCTATGATGGTGCTTCCTTATCAACTTGGCATCGGCGGAACTATCGGATCGGGTAATCAGTGGCTAAGTTGGATTCATATAGAAGATGTAGTGAGAGCTATGCTGTTCCTAATTTCAGACGAAAGCTTATCCGGACCAATTAATTTTACAACACCGAATGTGAAAAGAATGAAAGAATTCGGGAAATCAATTGGCTTAGCACTAAATCGCCCTCATTGGCTTCCTGTTCCAAGCACAGTTTTAAAGCTTGCACTTGGTGAAAAAAGTATTCTTGTTCTTGAAGGGCAGCACGTATTTCCGGAAAAATTATTAAATGCTAATTTTGAATTTCAGTTCGTATCTGTCGAAGATGCCATTCGTAATTTATATAAATGAATAAAACGTGGCATTTCACGCAACCTACTTGTAAAAGGAGGTTGCTTTTTTAATGAAACGACACATTTTAGGAATTAGCTTCGTTTTACTCGTTGCATTAGTATCATTTATTTCAGTAGCCGAGGCTGAGGAATTTCACTGGGGCTTTAAACCGAGCAAAAATGGCGAGCCAGTGGAAATTGGAGAACCTTTAGAAACATTAATGAACAAATACGGTGCTATTTATAAAGGTAGCCCAGAGAAGAAAATTGTTTATTTAACATTCGATAATGGCTACGAAAATGGCTATACCGAAAGCATTTTAAATACGCTAAGGGAAGAAAATGCACCGGCTACATTCTTTTTGACTGGTCACTATTTGACGAGTGCGACCGATTTAGTAAAAACAATGGTCAAAGATGGACATATTATCGGGAACCACTCTTACGGTCATCCTAACATGGCTCGGCTATCTGCTGCTGAAATGAAAACTGAATGGAAAAAATTTGATGATAAGTTAAATGAACTAACTGGTGTAAAACGTACGTACTATGCCCGACCACCAGAAGGAATTTTTAATGAAGAAGTATTAAAAGTTGGTAATGAAGCTGGTTATCGCCATATGTTCTGGTCGATCGCCTTCAAAGACTGGTTAAAGGATGAGCGACGTGGTGCCCAATATGCTTATGATGCACTAATGGGACAGCTTCATCCAGGTGCAATAATTCTGATGCATACTGTCGCACAGGATAATGCCGAAGCAATACCGCAATTTATAAAAGATGCAAAAGCCCAAGGTTACACATTCGGCTCTCTGGATGACTTAGTACTTGAGCACGAAAAAATATCTCCATATTAGGAAAGTTGCGTTCCTTTCTTTCCATTACAATTTCCGTTATACTGAAATGATGAAAAGAAGGAAGTGGCTCGCACTAATTTTTGGTGCGAGTCACTCTATTTAAAGGACGTGTAAAAACTTGAGTGAATTAAAAATGGAAGTCGGGCAAAAGTTCCCGTTAACAATAAAGCGCCTAGGTATTAATGGTGAAGGTGTAGGGTTTTATAAACGTAATGTAGTATTTGTAAAAGGGGCTATTCCTGGAGAAGAAGTAACAGTTAGGTTAACAAAAGTATCTCCAAAGTTTTCCGAAGCCGAAATATTGAACATTCGTAAAGAGAGCGAATTCCGTCAAGAAGCACCATGCCCTGTTTATTCAGAATGTGGAGGCTGCCAATTACAGCATATGACGTATGATGCTCAACTAGTTAACAAGCGTGATGTCGTTATTCAAGCATTTGAAAAATATGCAAAGGATATTGCAGAAACAGCCGAAATCCGTCCAACTATCGGTATGGATAACCCTTGGCACTACCGTAATAAATCTCAATTCCAAGTGCGTAAAGAAGGTAAGCGTGTCTATGCTGGACTTTTTGCAGAAGGAACGAATCAACTTTTAAATATTAACGATTGCCTCGTGCAACATCCTGTAACATCAAAAATTACAGTAGCTACACGTAAAATTTTACAAAAATTAAATATCCCTATTTATGATGGGAAATCATTAAATGGGTTAGTACGTACTATTGTAGTGCGTACAGGTATGCGTTCTGGTGAAACACAAGTCTGTCTTGTGACAACTCGTCATGAATTACCGCATAAAGAGGAGTTAATTGAACGCATCAAAAAAATTGATCCCTCTATCGTATCAATTACACAAAACGTAAATCGTGAAAAAACATCTCTTATCTTTGGTAGTGATACGTATGTATTAGATGGTAAAGATGCCATTCATGAAAAATTAGGCGAATTTGCATTTGATTTATCAACTCGTGCATTTTTCCAGCTAAACCCAGAGCAAACAGTTCATTTATATAATGAAATAAAAAAAGCTGCTGCACTTACTGGAAAAGAAAATGTAGTTGATGCTTACTGTGGTGTTGGCACAATTGGTATGTGGCTTGCAGAAGGTGCTCGTGAAGTACGCGGTATGGATAATGTCGATGAAGCAATTGCTGATGCAAAATATAATGCCCGCACAAATGATAATTTACAACATGTACGTTTCTTCCCAGGCTCGGCCGATAAATGGCTATTCCGTTGGTCAAAAGAAGATTATCGTCCAGATGTAATTTGTGTAGATCCTCCTCGTACAGGATTGGAGCCAGGCTTTATTAGAACAGTATTAAAAATAAAACCTAAGCGTTTCGTGTATACATCGTGTAACCCGTCTACGCTGGCACGTGATTTGAAAGACTTATCAAAAGCGTATAAAGTGGAGTACATTCAGCCAGTTGATATGTTCCCCCAAACAGCACAAGTTGAATGTGTTGTAAAATTAACGTTAAAGAAATAATAGCTAACACCTTCATCAAAATAATTTTGATGAAGGTGTTTTTCGTATCTGTCCCCAAATTCTCTCATTTTTCATGTAAAATAGAATTTGCTAGGAGGTATTTAAATGAAAAATATTATATTTGTAATTATTACATTCATTCTCTCTTATTGGGGTATTTCATCACTCGGAGGCTTTATCTTTCCTAGTAATGATGAAAATTCCGCAACTTCAGCCAGCTCATTGCAGGCCGCTGTTACATTCGGTGGTGTAAATTATTTAAATGTATTTATCTACATAATTTTAGCAATGATTTTAACAACGATCATATTCTTTTCAGTAAAAAGCAGACGTTCCAATTAAGGACGTCTGCTTTTTACTATATAGAAAGTTTTTTTGTTTTACCAAATAATATTACAATCGCAACAGCTAACAGCATTACAGAAATAACAAATAAAAATCCGCTGTCTGGAAAAACTTCCAAATACAATCCCCCTAATAATGGTCCCGATAAACTTCCCAGACTAAAGAAAATACCGCAAAGTAAATTACCCGTTGGCAATAATTCTTTAGGCGTCAAATCTGTCATGTAGGTTATGCCTAGCGAGAACATTGAACCAACACTCATCCCGGCTAATAAAAAGGTAGCCGCAACAAATATTTCGGAATTCTCCCAAAAGTTGCCGATAAAGAAAAAGGTGCTGCCTACCATTAATCCTGAAACGATGACTTTACGGCGTCCAATTTTATCACCCAATGCACCTAGTGGAAATTGCATTAAGATAGCTCCAATTGAAAAACTCGCTAAAATGATAGAAACATATGCTATATTAAAGTCTTTTCGTAACGCGTAAACCGGGAATAAAGCATTTAGAGAGGACTCCAAAAAACCGTATACAAATGGGGGCAAAAATGCAATCCATCCATATTTCACTGCCAACTTATAACGTGAAAAACTATTTTGATTTGCATCTCCTGCCAACGTTTCCGGCTTCTCATTTTTAACAAGAAATACTAAAGACCATGCTAATAGGCATAATCCCGATGACACAATAAACGGAAAGCTTTCGGATATTTTAATCAGCGGTACAAATAACGGACCAACCGCAAACCCTATCCCAAAAGATAATCCATATATAGACATGGCTTTTCCAAGTTTATGAGAAGCTGTCGACGTTGTAATCCATGTTTGGGTTGCAAAATGTAATGCATGATCACCGATTCCGATTAATAATCGCAAAATAAACCAGAACATAACACTTTTCCAAAATGGAAATAACATTAATGATATAAAAACTAACGCCCCGCCAAATACAATAATGGGTTTGTACCCGTATTTGCGTAAAGGCTGCTCAATAAATGGGGAAATTAATAAAGTCCCTATGTATAACCCTGTTGCATTCAAGCCATTAAGTGTAGATGACACGCCATCCCCTTCAAATATGACTGAAATAAGCGGCAATAGCATACCTTGCGAAAAGCCTGAAATTGATACGATAATAACTAAAATAATAAATCTTCGCTGATTATAACTCATTTCATTATTCTCCCTTGATTCATACATTCTATCGTATCATAGCCATTTATAAATGGGGAGAACTCAATAAACAGTTCAGAAAAATATAAAACCCTAGCCAACTTTATCTCTAAAAGTTAACTAGGGTTTTAAATATCACTTAATTCCATTTTATTCTTGCGTAAACAGTCGTCTCGACTAATTGCCGAAAATGTTTAAACGTCCTCCTTTTTTTGAGTTTGTCTATACAATTTTTTTCCGACCATCTCCTCTTCTTTAAGTATGAGTTTACTTTATCACAAGACTTCAATATTGTAAATATTCAAAATACATAGAATCTTAAAATAATTAACAAGTACTATATAATTTCCTAATTTTTTAAGCTAATTTAATAGATAAGGTATATAAATTCTCTCTAGCGCAAGTTGTCAATTAACTTTTCCAGTAGAACGTAGTATAATGTTCGTATGTAAACACAAAAGGAGCATTACTAACTATGAAGCCAATTACGAATAAAGAGCAGCAAGTAACGTATCTAAAGGAACGTTTAGAAATTTTCCTTGAAGTGTTGGATGCTATTGACCCTGAAACAACTGAACTAGAAGATATCGATCGCTTAATTCAAATGATGGATGATTTAGAAGATAAAATGGACCAATTCCAATCACGCGAAGAAAAATAAAAATCTTAAAAGGCTGTGTAAAAGTGTACTTTACTTTTACACAGCCTTTCTTCGCTATAAATTTCCGCGCTCCTTTGATTCTCGTTCTCGACACAAGCTATATGTCATTAACTAACTTCCCGATACCCTCTTTTTTCATTCTTTTGACTACATCCGCTATTATCCGCCTTAATTTTATGTATTTTGACATTCATTCGTGTAAGCGCTCTTTTTTTTCTATTTTAAAAGAGTTATAATGTAAGATGGATTATTAGAAAGAGTATAATTTTCACTATACCGTGAAAGATTATGTTCTGACCTATGTCGACGATTCATTTAACGACAAAAATAAACATATTTTTCTGGGGGGAAAAATAAGATGGCATACTTAGAAACTTTAGAAAAAAGTCTTTATTCTTTAGTAACTGAAACATCTACAAACTTACCAAAAGACGTTCGCCGCGCTATTAAAGCTGCCAAAGAAGCAGAAAACGCGGGAACTCGTGCAGCAATGTCATTAGACACGATTACTACAAATATTGTAATGGCTGAAGACAATGTGTCTCCAATTTGTCAAGATACTGGTCTACCAACATTTAAAGTATATACTCCAGTTGGTGTAAACCAAATCGAAATTAAAAAAGCTATCCAAACTGCTATCGCGGCAGCTACAGGGGATGCTAAATTACGTCCTAACTCAGTTGATTCATTAACTGGTAAGAACTCTGGTACAAACATCGGAGCAGGTCTACCAGTTATCAAGTTTGAACAATGGGAAAATGACTATATTACAGTGAAGCTTATCTTAAAAGGTGGCGGCTGTGAAAACAAAAATATCCAATATTCATTACCTACAGAATTAGAAGGTTTAGGGCGCGCTGGTCGTGACTTAGACGGTATCCGTAAATGTATTTTACACTCTGTATGGCAAGCACAAGGGCAAGGCTGTTCGGCTGGTTTCATCGGTGTCGGTATCGGTGGTGACCGCTCTTCTGGATATGATTTAGCGAAAGAGCAGTTATTCCGTCATGTAGATGATGTGAATCCAATTGAAGACTTAGCAAAATTAGAAAAGTACATCGTAGAAAAATCAAATACATTTGGCGTTGGTACAATGGGCTTCGGTGGTGAAGCTACATTACTTGGTTGTAAAATCGGTGTAATGGACCGTTTACCAGCATCATTCTTCGTATCTGTAGCTTACAACTGTTGGGCTTACCGTCGTATGGCAATCGATATCGATCCAGCGACTGGTGAAATCACGAACTGGCACTACCAAGATGGGGAAAAAATTACTTTCCGTGACGAAGTAAAACAAGACAACTCGGACAATAAAGTAGTTGAACTTATTGCACCAATTACAGAAGAAAAAATCCGTTCACTTAAAGTTGGGGACGTAGTAAAAATTTCTGGCCGTATGTACACAGGTCGTGACGCAATCCACCATCACTTAATCGGTGAAGGTGTCGAAGCACCAGTAGATTTAGACGGTCAAATTATTTATCACTGTGGTCCAGTAATGGCAAAAGACGAATCAGGAAACTGGGTCGTTAAAGCTGCTGGTCCAACAACTTCAATTCGTGAAGAGCCATACCAAGGCGATATCATGAAAAAATTCGGTATACGTGCTGTTATGGGTAAAGGCGGTATGGGACCAAAAACATTAAAAGCACTTAACGAGCACGGTGGTGTTTACTTAAATGCTATCGGCGGTGCTGCACAGTACTACGCAGACTGCATTAAGTCAGTTGATGGAGTAGACTTAATGGAATTCGGTATTCCAGAAGCAATGTGGCACCTATCTGTAGAAGGCTTCACAGCTGTAGTAACAATGGACTCTCACGGGAACTCATTGCATGCAGATGTAGAAAAATCTTCACTAGATAAGTTAGCGCTGCATGCAGAACGTGTATTTTAAGTTTATATAATTTTAACAACTCACTTCAAATCATTTTGGGGTGAGTTGTTTTTTTATGTTCCACTTTTAAAATATTCTGTTTATTGATATATCATTTATGTTATATTATTTTGTAATAAATGGAACAAGGAGTGTTTAAATGTTTTTTACCAAAGTATTTGTTAACGCATTATTTATAGCAACCCAAATACAATTTAGTACAACTTATCAATACAAGCGCAGTTTACTGGTCGCTATTCTTTATACAACATATGTCTACATTATTTTTCCTCATGTCACATACGGCTTTATATATATATTTCTTCTTATAATGTTATGGTTACTTTTTTCCGCCTCATATTTTCAGCGCACTCACTTATTTGATTCATATAAAAATCGTACAGAATCTAAATGATTCTGTACGACTTTTTATTTTTATTTTACTGAACTAATTGTGCTTTATCTGCCGGCTCGTTATAAATATCTGTATCTAGTTCATTTGTTACCCGGCTAGATACAACTCCCGAAACCATAGAGCCACTTACATTAAGCGCTGTACGACCCATGTCGATTAACGGCTCTACCGATATTAAAATACCTGCTAACGCTATCGGTAAATCCATTGCAGAAAGAACGATGATTGCAGCAAATGTTGCACCACCGCCAACACCTGCTACACCGAATGAGCTAATTGCTACAATTAATATTAATGTTGCAATAAACCCTGGCGATAATGGATTTATACCTACTGTTGGGGCAATCATAACCGCCAACATCGCTGGATATACTCCAGCACAACCATTTTGCCCAATCGATAAACCAAAGGAACCCGCAAAGTTTGCAACCCCATCCGGAACACCAAGACGCTTTGTTTGTGTTTGAATATTTAATGGTAATGCACCTGCACTTGAACGTGAAGTGAAGGCAAACAGTAATACTTCTGCTGATTTTTTTACATATGTTAACGGACTTAATCCTGTTAATGCTACTATAACTAGATGCAATAAGAACATAGCAATTAATGCAACATATGATGCCAAAATGAATTTACCTAAATCCATAATCGCCCCTAAATCACTCGTTGCAACTGTACGTGCCATAATTGCAGCTACACCATATGGAGTTAAGCGTAAGATAATGCGTACTACTCCCATTATTAAACCATATATAGCGTCTACACCTTTTTTCACGTTCGCTGCTGTTTCTTCTTCTTTACGACGAAGCGTTAAATAACTAAAGCCTAAAAACGCAGCAAAAATAACAACTCCAATTGTTGATGTTGCGCGAGATCCCGTTAGATCTGCAAATGGATTTGCCGGGAACATTGTTAAAATTTGTTCGGGTAACGACGTAACCTCCGCCGAACGTTCCACTAATGATTCCCCACGTGCAATTTCTGCTTCCCCTTGCATAATTTGTGTGGCATCTAGATCAAATGCAACTGTAGATGCAATACCTAAACCAGCTGCTATTGCTGTAGTACCTATTAGTACAGATAAAATAACCGCTGCTGTTTTCCCTAAATTCTTCCCGAATGTTACTTTAGTAAATGCTGCTAATATTGAAATGAAGACTAAAGGCATTGCAATCATTTGTAATAATCGTACATAACCATTCCCAACGATGTTATACCAAGGCATAGTCTCTGTAATTGCATCGGACTCCACGCCGTATGCAAATTGTAGCCCTATTCCGAGTAAAATCCCTAATCCTAATGCGATAAATACACGATTAGAAAATTTAACATGCTTTGTTTTAAGGAAGTATAAAAATGTAATAACAATGATCAACAAGGCAATATTAAGTAAAACGAATAAATTCAACTTTAACTCCTCCTATTTAATAAAATGTACTTAACTATATTACTCTATAATCCTTATAAGTCAAGTTGGTATTTATTATTCTTATTTATTGTATGTTATTTACAAAATATGATGCTTATATTATAATTATTATTAAATAAGAAAATACTTATAATATAATTGAAATTCATTATCAGTTGATTTAACAATGATACTCATTATCAAGGAGGTATATATGAAAAATTCTAATCGAGAAAAGTTATCATTAAATGAGAAAATTATAGAACATAAAGAATTGATCGCTGCCTTAGTTTCCGGCTTTATTATTTTGCTGGCATGGAGGATGGAATCCACCGATCAAACAACCGCAGCTGTCATTGCATATTTAACAGCTTTTGTAATTGGCGGTTATGCCAAAGCAAAAGAAGGCATTGAAGATACAATTGAAAACAAATCTTTAAATGTTGAAATGTTAATGATTTTGGCTGCCATCGGATCAGCCATTATTGGATACTGGATGGAAGGTGCCATATTAATCTTTATATTTGCCTTAAGTGGCGCCCTTGAAACATATGCGATGAACAAAAGCCATCGTGAAATTTCCTCTTTAATGGAATTACAGCCTGAAGAAGCATGGCTTGTACGAGGTGGATTTGAACCTATTAAAATATCTGTAAAAGATTTAAAAGTAAATGACCATATTTTAGTAAAGCCTGGAGAACGAATTCCTGCAGACGGAAAAGTATATAAAGGGATATCAACTGTCGATGAAGCAGCTATTACAGGTGAATCAATGCCGATCACGAAAAATATTGACGATGAAGTGTATGCAGGAACAGTGAACTTAAATGGAGTTTTAACTATTAGTGTAACGAAGCAAAGCGGAGAAACCTTATTCCAAAAAATTATTACGCTTGTACAATCTGCGCAAAGTGAAAAGTCCCCATCACAGCAATTTATTGAACGCTTTGAAGGTATTTATGTAAAAGGAGTATTAATATCAGTCGGAATCATGATGTTTTTGCCCCACTATTTATTAGGCTGGGATTGGACGACAACTTTATACCGCGCAATGGTACTGTTGGTAGTGGCATCTCCTTGTGCCCTTGTAGCATCCATTATGCCAGCTACCCTATCTTCCATCTCAAATGGTGCCAGAAACGGTATTTTAGTTAAAGGTGGCTTACATTTAGAACATTTGAATACATTACGTGTCTTAGCTGTCGATAAAACCGGAACACTTACACAAGGCACACCAGCCGTAACAGATTTTATCGTTCGTGAGGATTTAAATAAAGATGAGACATTGGCATTAATCGCGGGCATTGAAGGACAATCAAACCACCCTCTTGCACAAGCGATTACTTCATTCGCTAAACAACAAAATGTCATTGTCCCACAAAATATAACGATTGAAGATATCCCGGGTTATGGGATAAAGGCACAATATAAAGAACTACATTATACAATTGGAAAGCCCGATTTTGTCGGTAAAGATTTGGCCGTTTCTTTTTCGGACAGAGCATTGCAGCAATTAGGGAATGAAGGAAAGACAGTTGTGTTTTTAAAAGACCAAAACGGAATTGCAGCATTGATTGCCCTAAAAGATATAGTACGAGATGAAGCGAAAAAAGCAGTTGCTGCACTAAAGGAACTTGGTATTGACGTTATGATGCTTACCGGTGACAATGAAGCGACAGCAAAAACAATTGCAAATGAAGCTGGTGTGACAAACTATGTTGCAGAATGTTTACCTGAAACAAAAGTCGAACATATAAAGCAGTATAAGCAATCGTACGGCAATGTTGGTATGGTAGGTGATGGGATTAACGATGCCCCAGCGCTAGCAACTGCTTCTGTTGGGATTGCCATGGGTGGCGGTACGGACGTGGCACTCGAAACAGCCGATGTTGTATTGATGAAAAATGACCTTTCTAAAATTGCTTACGCTGTTAAGCTTTCGCGGAAAATGCAACGAATCGTTAAGCAAAATATAATTTTCTCGTTAACAGTCATCGCAATTCTCATCATCTCGAACTTTTTCCAGGCGATTAGCCTCCCTCTTGGGGTTATTGGTCATGAAGGAAGCACGATTTTAGTTATTTTAAATGGCCTGCGTATGTTGAGCAAAAATGTTTAATGGCTTGCTACTTAAAATAACCAACTGGCAATAACCATAAATAAAGCACGACGCCTAAATATTTATGGCGTCGTGCTTTTTATGTGACAAAACAATTTAGAAAACAGGTGTCTTTGCATTCTTTTTATTTTTCTTGGCAATCTGTCTTTTTTGGAATGTGGCATTTAATATTCCACCCAATATTAAAATCATTCCTGTAAAGTACAGCCAAAGCATTAGTATAATGACCCCGCCAATACTGCCGTAAGTAGCACTAAAATTGCCGAAATTGTTAATATAAAATGAAAAACCATAAGTTAATGTAAGCCAGCCTAGTGTTGCCAATATCGAACCTGGTACAACACTAACAATTGTTAATCGAGGATCAGTATTAGGAACAATCCAATACATAACCGTTAATAAAAGAAAAATAAGGGTAGGCGGCATAATCCAACGAAGCGTATTCCAAAGACCTGCCAGTGATTCTTCTATACCAAAATAGCCGAACACTACATTTTCAATTTGCTGTCCAAAAACCGGCAAGACAAGAGCAATTAAAATAATAATTACTAACGAAATAGTAAATAAAAGAGACCAAATACGATTTATAAAACCTGCTCTAGCTTCAACATCATAGGCACGATTTAATGTTTTCATCAGTGCGTCTACAGCACGCGAGGCAGACCAAATTGTACCGATAATACCAACTGAAAGTAAACCGCCATTTTGGTTGGTTAGTACTTCCGAAAGTGTCCCTTCAATAAGAACATAAACTTCCTCAGGCATTATATCACTCAAGAAATCGAATACTTGCCCTTGTTCTAAATTTAAATATGGTAAGAGTGTTACCATAAAAATAAGCATCGGGAAAAATGATAGTAAAAAGAAATAAGCAAGTAGTGCACCCATCCCCGACATATCAACTTTTTGAATACGGTATATTAAATCCTGAAAAAAACCTTTTGTCGTTAAAACATTTATTTGACTAGGGTCAGGTGAAACATATGATTTAATAAGTGAAATCTTTTCTTTAAATTCTTCTTTCTCTTCCATACAGCCACCACCTTTTGAATTACCCAGAAAAAAGATATACTGAATACCTTTCTATCCGGATAACGCCCTAACAGATGTCCCAGATATCGAAATAACTCCAAGAAAAAATCTGTACATATTTACACTAAGGCGAATTTAATTAGCCAGCTTGTTCATCCTTTTTTGAAAATGCATCAATCGTTTCGGAAACCATGCTTTGAATCGTAGTTGGCAATTCTTTAATATCATTGCCATTTTGCATAATAGATTGAATACTATCATTTACTGTTCCGTAAACTGTTTGAGCTTGCTCAATTTTCGATTCAACTAACGCTAATAGTTCGTCACGGTTTTCAGCATAATAAACAACCGTATCTTTTGCATTTTTAGCTGTCTTTACAGTATGCTCCCTTGTTTGTTTATCTAACATACTGATTGCTGCACCAGTTACTGCTCCAATTGCTATAAACGGTAATAGTTTACTTTTCATTGTTTACTCTCCTCCTGTGTATGCTTTCATATTCCCATAAAAATTTCCTATAAAACTTATCTACACTCATTTTAGCGAATGTTCGCTATTTTTAAAAGTATTCTCAAAATTTTTACGGGTTGACAAGAAGTGCCTTGCATGAAATGATATTTTTGTAAACATTGAAAGGTAGGGCAAAAAAATGGACTTATCCAACCCATCACAAGAAAATGTCAATTATATGATAGAACAAATCAAAGAAAAACTACGTATGGTAAACGTTGACGCTATGCAATCAGAGGCATTCGATGAAGATAAATACGAGGATCTACAATATCTATATGAAATGGTTATGAAACGAGACTCGTTCAGCCCTAGCGAAATGAATGCTATTGTTGCAGAATTAGGCTCCCTTCGTAAATAAAAGGAAGCAACAAAAGGAAGCTCATCGATATTTTTCGACGAGCTTCCTTTTATTTCATAACTATTCCCCAGGAAATACGATTACTTATTAAGTTCGACAGCAATTTTTGCGCCTACACGTGCATTGTGTTTTACTAATGCAATATTTGCATCAAGTGACTTACCTTCAGTCAGTTCCTTCACTTTGCCCAGTAGGAATGGTGTTACATTTTTACCTGCAATACCTTGTTCTTTTGCTTCTCTTAGTGCATTGTCGATAATAGTATCCATTACGCTTGATTCCATAGCATCCTCAACTGGAATTGGGTTGGCGATTAATGCCCCACCACGTAAGCCTAAATCCCATTTTGCGCGTAGAATAGCTGCAGTTTCTTCTGCTGAATCAACACGAATGTTTACATCAAATTCACTCTCACGTGCATAGAACGCCGGTAATTTGTCAGTGCCGTATCCGATTACTGGTACACCTTTTGTTTCTAAATATTCTAATGTTAAGCCGATATCTAAAATGGATTTTGCACCTGCACATACAACAGCTACATTTGTCATTGCTAATTCTTCCAAGTCTGCAGAAATATCCATCGTTGTTTCGGCGCCACGGTGAACTCCGCCAATACCGCCTGTTACGAATAATTCAATACCAGCTAACTCTGCGCAGATCATTGTTGCTGCTACAGTTGTTGCTCCAATTTTTTTTGTTGCAAGTAAATAGCCAATATCGCGACGGCTTGTTTTTGCTACACCTTGTGCATTACCGAACATTTCCAACTCTTCATCGGATAAACCAATTTTAATTTTCCCGTCGATTAATGCGATTGTTGCGGGTACTGCACCACCATCACGAATAATTTGTTCTACTTCACGAGCTGTTTGTACGTTTTGAGGATATGGCATACCATGAGAAATGATTGTTGATTCAAGAGCTACAATTGGTAAACCTTTCTCTTTTGCTTCTAATACCTCTTGTGAATATGATAAATATTGTTCCATTATAAATTCCTCCACTCAATTAATTTTTCCTTTGTTAAATCTTCGCGTACTGTTTTGTCTGATTGTAATGTTTTTGATGCATTCGTTAAACCAAGTTGTATTGCTTCTTTAAAGTCCTCATTGTTTAATACTCCATGTAAAAATGCGCTTACAAAAGCATCTCCCGCACCCGTAACATCTACAATTTTTTTTGTTGCAATGGCTTTATAATGCGTCACTTTGTTATCATGACCAGCCATTACTCCATGTTCTCCTAATGTAAGGACAACATATTCTGCCCCTTTTTGTAACATAGCTTTTACTGCCTTTTCATAATGACCATATGTTTCCAAATTCATATGCAAATACATTTCTGCTTCATCACGATTGCAGATAACGTAATGAACCCCTTGTAAATCTTCTGGCATGTTTTTCATCTTAGGGGATGAAACAGGAATAATAGCGAATGGAATTTTGCGCTCATGGGCAAACTCCTTTACATATTCCACTGTTTCCAACGGGCAGTTTAAATCAATTATTAAACAGCTCGCATTTTGCATTATGGATTCATACTTCTTTAGAACAGTTGGTGAGAGTTGATCATATATTTCCATATTCGCCATGGATATTACTAGTTCCCCAGAATGCGCCAATACAGCTGTGTAAGATCCCGTCTTATAATCCTTTAATTTTTCAACTAAATCAAGATTCATCGTAGCATTACAATTCTGTTCAATATATGTGGCATCATGATCATCACCCATCACGGTAATTAATGAAACATGGTTACCTAATCGTCCTATATTTTCAGCAATGTTACGAGCTACTCCACCAACCGTTTCAGTTACAGAAGCAGGATTGGACGTACCTAACTGAACATCTTGCTCAATTGTAAATTTACGGTCGACGTTGGCACCGCCAATTGCGATAATATGTTTTTTTTCTGGCAAGACATACGCTCGTCCTAGAATTTCTCCGCGCTTAATCAGTGAGGAGATGATATTTGCAAGTGCTGGCCTCGACATCCCTAATTGCTCTGCCATCTCCTGTTGAGACAGATAAGGATTTTTCTTTATCAATTGGAAGATTAGCTTTTCTTTTTCATTCAACTACTTCACCTCGAAAGAAACATTTGTTTATGATTATAAACTTTTGTTTAGTGGATGTCAAAATAAAAAATGCCGTTTAGAAAGAACTCTCTCTAAACAGCATTTTACTACTCTACTATTAAATCTCCATTTTCAGCTATACGTGGTTGAACAAGAACCTCAACACGGCGGTTTTTTGCTTTACCATCTTCAGTATCATTGGAGGCGATTGGCTGGAATTCCCCGAAGCCTTTTACACTGAAGTATTTGGGGTCAAGATTTTCGTTACTCGTAACAATTTCCTTCATAAAATTCACTGCACGCATAACTGATAAATCCCAATTAGATTCAAATTCTGAATTATTAATCGGAACATTATCTGTATGACCAGTAATAACGATATTACGTGGTGGGTCAAACATTAACAGTTGTGCAATTTCATCGGCAATAGTCGCATACTCGCCCTTTACTTCGGCACGCCCCATATCAAATAAAATACTATCTCGAATCGTAATTAGTAAACCTTCTTCTGTCAATTTCGTTTCAAACTGATTTTCTAATTCATTAATTGCAATGAATTCGTCCACACGATTTTGTGTTTCTAATAGCCGCTCTTGGTCTTCCATATATTTAGAAGCACCTGATTGAATATTGGAAGTCGAACCATTAGGCGTTTGAACTACTGAAGGGTTGTCCATAACTCCAGTACCACTAGTGAAAATTTCATTAAATACAGCAGACATTTGCTGTAGTTTTTTTTCATCTACTGAACTTGATGCAAATAGTACAATAAATAATGCTAATAATAATGTTAAAATATCTGCATAGGGAACTAACCAGGACTCATCAACATGTTCCTCATGCTTTTTATGTCTTTTACGCTTCTTTGCCAAGGCCACCCGCCCCGCTTTCGGTAATTTGCTTACGTTCTTCCATTGTTAAATATGAAGCAAGCTTTTGCTCGATTACTCGAGGAGCTTCACCTTCAAGTACAGACAAAATACCTTCAATCATCATCTGCTTTTGCTTAACTTCTACAGAAGATTTACGTTTTAACTTATTGGCAAATGGATGCCATAACACATACCCTGTAAAGATACCCAATAAGGTAGCAACAAAGGCAGCAGAAATTGCTACACCTAATTTATCGATATCCCCCATATCTTTTAGCGCTGCGATAAGGCCTACTACGGCCCCTAATACACCTAGAGTTGGTGCATATGTACCTGCTTGCGTAAAAATCGCGGCACCACTTCCATGACGGTCTTCCATTGCTTCTACTTCCTCTGACAGCACATCGCGAATATAGTCTGCATTTTGACCATCTATTGCTAGTGTTAAGCCGTTTTTCAGAAAGGGATCTTCAATTTCAGATGCCTTGCTTTCCAGAGCCAATAACCCTTCACGGCGAGCTAAATCTGCCCACTGTGAAAACATTTTGATTAAATCAATATCACTAGCTAATTTTGTTTCTGTAAATAAAATTTTAAAAAGTTTTGGAATTCGTTTTAATTCCTTCATTGGGAACGCGATTGTTACCGCTGCAATCGTACCAAAGATAATAATTAAAATAGCGGCAGGATTTAATAATGCGTCAGGTGTTACGCCTTTCATAAACATCCCTAGTAAAAGAGCGAAAAAGGCAAGTATAATCCCAACAACCGATGATATATCCATATGTAGTACCTCCAAATTACTATGTCTTTTCTTATTTCGGTATATTTATCTTTTTATTAACTTCCTTTACACTAGTATTAGAACAATTTTTATATTTTTCGATACATTTATTATTTTTATCACAATCTTCATTGTTTTGATAAGGGTGTATTTAAAAATAACACATTTTATAACAATTACTGGGGGAATGTTTAAATGAATTCAATGTTCGAAAGTAAGTTAACAAAGTATGCGGAATTAGCTGTAAAAATCGGTGTAAATATTCAACCAAATCAATATTTGTATATCGCAGCTTCTATTGAATCAGCACCTTTTGTACAGGTCGTGACTAAAATCGCCTATGAGGCTGGAGCAAAGCAAGTATTTGTAGATTATACAGATGACCAAATTACGCGTACTCGTTACGAGTTAGCACCGGATGATTCTTTTGATTTCTTCCCTCCATGGAAAGTCCAGGAGCGTGAGTGGCTGGCTGAACAAGGTGCAGCATTTATGAGCATCGTTTCGCAAAGTCCTGATCTACTAGCTGGTATCGATTCAAAACGTATTGCTACTTTCCAAAAAGCAGCCGGAATCGCGTTAAATAAATACCGCCAGTACGTACAGTCAGATAAAATCAGCTGGACTGTCATTGCAGCTCCTTCTAAACAATGGGCTAAAAAAGTATTTTCAGATTTACCTGAAAATGAACAAGTGGAAGCATTATGGGAGGCTATTTTTAAAGCGACACGAGCTGACTTAGACAACCCTGTTCAAGCATGGGCAGAGCATAATGATAACTTACATGAAAAAGTAGATTACTTAAATAATAAAAACTATGCAAAGCTGCATTATACAGCGCCTGGAACGGATTTAACGATAGAGCTTCCTAAAGGTCATTTATGGTGCGGTGCAGGCAGTGTCAATGAAAAAGGCGAAGAATTCATGGCTAATATGCCAACTGAAGAAGTTTTTACAGTACCGCATAAAAATGGTGTAAACGGGTATGTATCTAGTACAAAACCACTTAGCTACGGTGGCAATATAATTGATAATTTTAAAATTACATTTGAAAAAGGGCGTATTATAAAAGTTGAAGCTGAACAAGGCGAAGAAGTTTTGAAAAACCTTGTAGCAACAGATGAAGGCTCTCATTATTTAGGGGAAGTGGCACTTGTACCTTTCCATTCACCTATCTCTGAATCGAATATTTTATTTTACAATACACTATTCGATGAAAATGCATCAAACCACTTAGCCATTGGCAGTGCTTATGCATTTTGTTTAGAAGGCGGGAAAACGATGTCACAGGAAGAATTAGAAAAACACGGATTAAATAACAGTATTACGCATGTTGATTTTATGATTGGTTCTGCGCAAATGAATATCGATGGCATTACTGAAGATGGTCAGGCAGAAGCTGTTTTCCGTGATGGAAACTGGGCATTCTAAATCTTCAAGATGTCGCCATATTTACAATTTATTCTGTAGTAAATGCATAAATTCCCCTACAATGTTCCAATTTATTAGGTTATAATTGGTTAATGATTCTTATTATTAAATAGAGAGGAGTTTTTATGATGTTTGATCACCGTCATCCGTTTTTGTCTGATTATTATACGTTAGTTTTAGGTTTCTCAGCAGTTATTCTCGTTCTTTTAGTAATGTTTATTATGTACTTACGAATCGGATTACAATCTCATGACTCTGTTATAGTAGATTCAAAGGCTAATGCATTCGCGCCAAACGAAAAATCACTAGATGGTCACCACCATCATTAATATTTTTCACAACCGTTCTATTTGAGCGGTTGTTTTTTATTGCTGAATTACTGCTTTAGTTCTCTTTATTTATTGGATTTTTAACTATAATTGTGCGCATTTATTTGAATTATCTAAATAATATTTTAAAATGAATACAGAAACGAAAGGGGTACGAATAAATGTCTGCATTACAAAATATTCTAGAGTTTAATGAAAAGTTTGTTGCTGAAAAGCAATATGAAGAATACGCAACAACGAAATTCCCTGATAAAAAGATTGTTGTTTTATCTTGTATGGATACGCGTTTAGTAGAATTATTACCAAAAGCAATGAACTTGCGCAACGGGGATGTAAAAGTTGTTAAAAGTGCTGGCGCAATCGTAAATCACCCATTTGGTGGCATTATGCGCAGTATATTAGTAGCCGTGTATGAATTACAGGCTGATGAAGTATATGTTATTGGTCATTATGATTGCGGTATGAGTGCCGTTGATTCAAATGTTATGATCGGTCATATGCTTGAACGTGGAGTAAAACAAGAAACGATAGATGTTATTAATTATGCACGCGTAGATTTAAAAGAATGGTTACGTGGTTTCGGCGATATTAAAACGAGTGTTTTAAAAAGCGTTGACTTAGTAAGAAAACATCCATTAATGCCTGCTGGTGTTCCTGTACACGGTCTTATTATTGATCCTGCAACTGGTAAATTAGATTTAGTAACTGATGGATCTGAAGAAGTAAAATAATAAGCTATAGCCTTACCCACAGGACTTTTTTGGGTAAGTGCTATAGCTTTTTTTATAATCATACAACTGTATAAAATCACCTATTTATATATTCTCGCTGTAATATTGCGTACATATAATGGTCAACCCATTTACCATTAATAAATAATAATTCTCGGAGTAAACCCTCTCTCGTAAATCCTGACTTCTCTAAAACGCGTATAGATCCCACATTTTGAGGAGCGACATATGCTTCAATACGATGAATATTTAAAGTTGAAAATGCGAACTCCATTACTAAACGTACCGCTTCGGTTACAATGCCTCTTCCTATAAATTTTTCATCCATAGAATATCCGATAAAACCGCTGGAGTATGGCAATCGTTTTATTGAATAGAGCGAAATATGACCAATCAGTCTACCTGTTTCATTATGGAAGATCCCAAACGAAAACTCTCTATTTGTTTGCAAAAGATGCATGCTTTCCATTATTTTCTTGTACTGTGTCTCTTCTGTATAAAATTCATCCCGATGTAACGGCTCGTATGTTGACCAATAAAATTTATTATCCACTAATAGCTTAGTCAATGCTCTTGCATCAGACAGTGTAAATGTACGCAATGAACATTGTTGCCCAATAAGTTGAACCATTGGACCCTCCTTCTTTCGAAATAGCTTGATTAAGCTTTTCATTTAACTCACCTACATTTCACAGCCAAACTTACTTATCTGTTTTTGATTTTTTCTTTTTTGGCTTTGGCTGTATTTCTATAAATTCAGGTTTTTCACTATCTGCCGCAAGTACCTTATGTTTTTCAAAAACATTGGTAAGCTGAAGACCTCGTTTAGTAATTTGTGTTTCGATTTGAGCAACCGCTTCTTTTAGCACTTGTACTCGAGCATAAAATTTATCGTTGCCAGGGATTAAACACCAAGGGGCATTTTCTGTATTTGTTTTAGCAAACATTTCATCTGCCGCTTCCATATATAAATGGAACTTTTCACGATTTCGCCAATCTTCATCTGTGAGTTTCCATGATTTATATGGGTCTGCCGCTCTTTCCATAAAGCGCTTCAATTGCTCATCCGCATCAATATGAACCCAGAACTTAACTATAATATAATCTTCATCCGTTAATTGCTTTTCAAAGTCATTTATTTCGTTATAAGCACGCTTCCATTCATGTTCTTTTGCAAAGCCTTCAATGCGTTCCACTAATACACGACCATACCAAGAACGGTCAAAGATGGCAATCTGGCCATGCTGAGGCAGCTTCCGCCAAAAACGGTGCATATAGTGATAACGCTTTTCGTGTGGCTGTGGCGCGGAAATTGGTGAAACGATTAAACCACGTGGATCAATGTGTTCTGTTAATCGCTTTATTGCGCCCCCTTTGCCTGCTGCATCCATGCCTTCAAATACGAAGATGAGACCGATTTTATTGTTGTATAAAAATTGCTGTATATTAAGCATTTCATACTGCAACTCTTTCAATTGCTTTTTGTAGAGCTTCTTATCCAATTTTAATGTCAGATCCAGATCGTTTAGGTTTTGCATTCAACGGCCCCCTCTATTGCGAATCATTATATATATTTTACTTGAAAGTGTTTAGAAATGGTAATTGTTGCTGTAATTTATTTGAATCGTTTGATTATTTTATGTTAATCTAATCTCCCTATAGAACAAAAGTAAAAAACGTGGCCGCATTATATGCTTCCACGTTTTTTAATTAGTCTTCTAATGTTGTTAAAATAATTGGTTTATCTTTCGTTACAATAATCGAATGTTCTATTTGTGCAACTAATGATTTATCCGGAGTAATAAATGTCCAACCATCTCCGGATTCAACAATATGCTCTGCCTTTGCAGAAATGAACGGCTCTACTGCTAAAACCATCCCTTCTTTCATAATTGTTGTATCCCAAGCATCATAATAGTTTAATACGTGGTTAGGCTCTTCATGCAATGATTTACCTAAACCATGACCTGTTAAGTTCATAATTACCGTTAGGCCGTGATCACGCGCTTCACGCTCAACTGCCTTACCAATTTGATTTAATTTTGAACCTGCTTTAATTTTTGTCATTGCACGTTCAAATGCAGATTTTGCTACAGCACAAAGTTTTTCCTTATCTTCATAGCCTTTTCCAACAACAAAGGAAATTCCTGTATCTGCAAAATATCCATTTAAAGAACCTGATACGTCGATATTGACGATATCTCCTTCTTGAATCACTTTATTACCTGGAATACCATGTGCCACTTCATGATTCACCGAAATGCAAGTATAGCCTGGGAAGTCATATTCACCTTTTGGGCCTGAAATAGCGCCAGCATCAGCAAACATACGTCCTGCAATTTCATCCAATTCTTTTGTCGTCACGCCAGGTACTGTCGCAGCTTTCATCGCTTCACGAATTTCAGCACAAATACGTCCTATTTTTTTAAACGCTTGGATTTCTTCTTGAGTTGTAACAATCATGTGTAACTTCCTTCCTCTTAAACAATGTCTACCCTTAACTATAACATACTTAAAATCGGTTGTAAGTGTTCATTGTTTTTTTAAATGATGTGTTTAAATACAGGAATTATGTGCAAAAATGATATATAGATTAATGTACATTTATAATAAAAAACAAACTAGATTTGAAGTGTGGAAATCCGCACTGCAAACCTAGTTCTATTATAATAATTTAATTTATTGTACTTTTTGCAATAAACGTGGTGCAGAAGTGAATAACAGAACGGCAATAATAGCTGTAATAATTGTTGCTGGCAGCATGTAGGAACCGTTGTAGAGAATTGAATATGTCCATACATTATCGTCGCCTGCAAATTCCTTAAAGAAGACAACTCCGGCAAGTAAGTGGCAAACGAATCGTAAAGCTCCACCTAATAACGTACCTATTATAATATAGAGTGCCATCTTTGTTTTATGGAGTGACTGTGTTGCTTGCAATAAAGGCTTTCTTATAACTGCGGCTAAACCTACTACAGTAAAAGCAAGACCATAATCCAGAATTGCCTGAAGCCAGTGGACGATATACGCTCCAAACATCATTTGCATTATTCCAATTAGTAGGCCAGTTGCAAGACCTGCTGTTAGCCCCCAACGAATTGCCATTAAAATAATAGGAACCATTACAAAGCTGATCGATCCACCTTGTGCCCACATTTTAAATGATATTTGATCCAACACCAGTCCGACGGCAGCGAAAATCGCTATTTCCACCATCATAAGTAATCTTTTTTTGTCCATAACAATGCTCCTTTCTTTTTTCCGATGTAACAGAAGTGAAGAAGGAATAGAAATTCATCTGCAAAAATAAAAAACGATAATCAGGACAAAAGCCTGACTATCGTTTGAACAGTCGGTTTCTATCCACATCCCTACGCAAGTGCTAACTTACAGGTTCAAAGAGTCAGTGCAGTTACGTGCACAATCTCAGCCGACTTACTCGGCTCCCCTTGTGGTACATCTAAATAATTATTGTTTGAACAAACTTATTGTATCGAATAATTTTCCAACTTTCAACAGCCGATTTTTTTGAAACTAAATTCCAGACAGATGCGTATACAAACAAAGGAGTGAATGAAATGAATCAATCAAAAGGTTTGAGTGCTTTAAGCTATTTAAGCTTTTATTTTGCACCGTCTATCTTGCCGTTTATTATATATATAGTTTCAAAAGATGATTTTGTAAGGGCGCACTCCAAAAAGGCTTTTATTACACAGTTTATCCCGATTGCTTTTGGTATTTTGTATATTATTTACTTTTTCGTTTCACTTTTTTTAACGCATGAAACGTTGACTATGCAAGATTTCTTTGTCAGTTCACATTTTATTGCCATTGTAGTTTTAGTTATTATGGTTTCAATAGTAGGGATTTGGAATTTAGTGAAAGCTATTAAAGTTCTACGTTAATGTTTATGAAAGCTTCATAATTGGGTATATTTCTTATACGAAATGATATTCGTTAAGGAGTGAACACTTATGAAAATTAACAAACTTGTTAAAACAGCAATTAAGTATGGTCCAATACTTTATCCAATTATAAAGAAAATGATGGATAAAAAATCTACTCCACAACCCGCAACTGCTACACGCCGAGCAACAAAACGCTAACGTAAAAAGACATTTCACCCTGTCATTCGAGTGAAATGTCTTTTTTTGATAACATTTATTTAATAATAATTTCCGTTTTACTATAGCCTTCTTTTAGCTTTTGTACTTGTAAAATAGCCGGCATAGCTGCTTTAAGTTCGGCAACATGTGAAATTACCCCAATTAGTCGTCCTGTCTGCTGTAGGTCGATTAATATATCTATAGCCCGGCGCAACGCCTCTTCATCCAATGTACCGAAGCCTTCATCGATGAACATCGTATCAATATGCACACTGCCTTGAACACTTTGGATAACATCTGCCATTCCTAAAGCTAATGAAAGTGATGCATTGAACTTCTCACCGCCGGACAATGTTTTTACATCGCGTGTTTGCCCTGTATTACTATCATATACATCAATACTTAACCCGCTTTGAGCATTTCCTTCCTTGCGACCCGTTGACTTTAAAAAGTATTGACCATTTGATAAAACTCGAAGTCTCTCGTTTGCAGCATGTGTTACTTTTTCTAAATAACCTATTTGCGCGAATCGCTCAAAAGAAATTTTCGCTTCATTCTGTCCACGAATTAAATCATAAACATGTTCAACTTGCATTAATTTTTCTTTATAATCTTCTATTTGTCGAGCTGACTTTTCAAGCTTTTCTAAAGTTTCCCCACACTGCAATGTGTAAGAATGAACTAACTTCATTTCTGAATATTGTGCTTCTACTTGCTCTGTAAGAAGCGTAATTTGTTGCTCAAAAGCTTTTAAGTCCACCAATTCTTTTCCTTCTAGCATTTGATGTTCTTCTGCAATTTGCACTGTTAAAGTATGAAAACTTTGCTTATAGTTATCTAAAGTTTCCTGAATTTGCTGTTGAACATGCAATGGAAGCAGTGCTTGCTTATATGCTTCTAAATGGAAGCCTTCTTGTATGAGTATAGACTCAAATGAAGCTTGCGCTATTTTATTTTCCTGTTGTTTGTCTGTTAAATTATTCATTGCATGTTGATAATTAACTTCACAAGACTTTTCTTCTAATTGGATATTTTGCAATGCTTCCAACGCTTTTTGTATTGTATTTTTCAAATGATGATACTTTTGCTGAAGGCTTGTCAATGCTTCTGTAACTTGTTGAACCGTAGAAAATTGCGGCAGTAAAGACTTTTCACTTTGCTCAAGCTTTCCCTTCTCTTGTGCATATTGTTGATCAATTTCCGATACATATTGCTGCCCTTTTTCAATCCGACCTTGAAGCACTTCTTTGTTTTCCAATAGCTGTTCCAACTTTTTCTTTTCTTTTACTAGTTGCGCTTGTTGCTGTTTTTGCATCGATAATTGATTCGTCAATATAGATAGTTGCTGCTCGTATTCGTCAAGAGATGAAGGGTCAATTTTCAGCTGTTGAAGTATCATCTGTTTTTCATTTAATGCCGCTTGTTCTACCTCCAATTTCGAACTTATTTGATAAAAGTTCTGCAGTGCATTGTCACTTTCACGGCGTAATACGGTCAATTCATTATCGTCGACATCCATTGCTTCACTGCTATGGATCGCTGGATGCTCTGTGCTTCCGCATACAGGACACGCTTCCCCATGTTGAAGAGATGTAGCGAGAAATGCAGCATGATTACTGCGTATCTGTTGTTCCAACTTCTTTAATTTATCCTGGGAATGATTTGCAATTTGTTGTTTTTCAGCCAGTGTTTTCGTTAATGCCACTACGTTAGATTGGAGCTTTAAAGTTTCTTTCGCAAGCTCAATTTTCTTAGTCATCATTGCATGTGCTTCAAACGTTTCCTGGTACGAAGCCACTTTTTGTTCCAGGTCATTTATAATTGTACGCTGCTCCTGATGCTGTTCTTTTAATGCACTATCTTCTTTTAGAAGCTTTTCAAACAATTGTTTTGCGTTATTTTGATTTTCCTCTATTTTTAAAACGGATTTCCGCTGGTCATCTATCGATTGATAAATCGGTAATAGCTGTTCTAACTGTGAAATAGTTTTTGAATACTCATCCAATAAAGGTTCATGTTGCTTTTGTTCTTCATAATATTTCAATGCATTTTGAAGCTGCAACTTTACCTGTTCAAAATCCTTTTTTGCACGTTGTAATGCTACTTCTGCTTTTTCAAGCTGAAACTTCACTTTCTCATGTTCACGCTCTATAGGTTCAATATGTGTTGCTTTCTTTGCAAGCTCAAGACGCTGTTTCTCGTTTTCCATAGTTTGTTCCTGCTGCAGGAGCTCTGCAAGTTTTGTTTTTCTTAATAAGTATTTTTCAATACGCTCATTTAATAGCTTTTGTTCACTATACGTTTCATTTAATTGCTGTAATTGTAATTTGGATTTCTCATATTCCGTTTTTAATGTTCTGCAATGTTCTTCATAATATTGCTGTTCCAATAATAAGGCTTGCTTTACTTGATATAGATTTATCACATCTTGATTTACCGCTGAAAATAGCTCTGATTCTCTATTAGGTAGGCGCGATAGAATTTCATGAATGGTATTGTCTTGCTGCATAATTGATTGATCATATAGCTTTTCGGCAGACTTTTTTTTCTCACGCAAAAGCTCAACCATTTTTGTAAATCGTTCTGTTTTGAATATTTTACGGAAGATTTCTTCTTTATGTTTCGATTCGGATGTCAATAGTTTCTGAAATTCTCCTTGTGGGAGCATCACAATCTGATTGAATTGAGATTGGGTTAAGCCAATCAGCTCTTCTATTTTCGCTTGAATTAGCTTTACTTGAAACTTTTCTACAGCCGGAACTTCTACGCCACCCGTAATTTCAAAAAACTCCCGTTTCGCACTCGTCCCATTATGACCAAATTTTCGCCAAATCCGATATAAACGTCCGCGCACTTCAAATTCAAGCTCAACTTCAGTATCAATCGTCTCATCGGCAAAATCACTACGTAAAAAAAGAGACTTTTCACGGTCTTCCCCACTGCCTGAATCATAAAGGGCAAATGTTATCGCATCAAAAATAGTCGTTTTTCCCGCACCAGTAGCCCCTGAAACGACAAATATTCCATGCTCATGAAGTTTCGTAAAGTCGATAACTTCCTTTGTTTGATATGGTCCAAATGCTGTCATCGATAATTTAATAGGCTTCATCGTTACAGCACCTCCTGTAATTCTCGTTCATTATCGATCAGTTGCTGAAGAATGTCTGTATAAATTGCTTTAGTTTCCTCACTTAGATGCTTACCAGTCATTTCTGTGTAAAACAGCTCAAACAATTCCGAATCATTCATTTGTACACGGTTTAAAGTATCCGCCTGCTGCTCAAGCTTTTCATAAACGACCGTTCTTTCAATATGCAAAGCATTCGGATAAACAGTACGAACAAGTTCAGCGGCCCCTTTAACAAAACTTTCATCCTGCAACTTTACGAAAACGTAATCATCATTTTTATCATGTTGTAAAATATCATCAAGTAGTCCTGAAACAATGCGCATATCCCGAATCGGCGTCAGCAACTTTTTTTCCACAGCTACGGAGCCATCTTCTTTCAGGTCAACTATTAAAAAACCTTTTTTATGTGTTACTTCAGATTCGGAGTATTTTAGTGGTGATCCTGCATACTGTATTTTTTCATTTGCCACAAAATGCGCCTGATGTAAATGTCCCAGCGCTGTATAGCAAAATGGTTCAAACAATGCTGAGTCAATGCACTCTGTACCACCTATCGTCAATTTACGTTCTGAATCGCTTGTATTTTGTTCGGGCATCCCATCTTTTGTAACAAAGGCATGTCCAACAATAATATTGCGTTTTTCCGGATCAACTGTTAACTTAATTTCTTCAATAATCCGTGCCATTGCCCCTTCATGGGTCGTAATCGATTCATCACCAAAAATATTTCGTACAATTGAAGGCTCTGCAAAGGGAACTAAATAAAAATGCACTTCCCCATACTCATCATGCATAATAACCGGTTCAAAGTAATTTTCAAGATGACCGACAATATGCAATCCACTTGCCTTCATTAAATCACTACCAAAGTTTAAACGTGTAGCGCTATCATGATTTCCAGCAATTGCGACAATCGGTGTTTTTTCATCGATTAATATTTGTTTAAAAGTTTTATTTAAAAGCTGAATTGCATCAGTAGGTGGTACTGATCGGTCATATAAATCTCCCGCTATAATGACTACGTCTGGCTTTTCTGTTCTTATTTCCTCGATGAACTGTTCGATTACATATTGCTGATCTTCCGTCATTGATACACCTTGTACGAGCTTTCCTAAATGCCAATCTGCTGTATGAAATATCTTCATGAATAACGCCTCCTATTTTATTTACTATAAGTGTACATGACTAAAATTAAAAAAACCACACTATACGAACGAATATTCGTACAGTGTGGTTATACTTATTATTAATAATTTGCTGTCATTTTTCCAGCTGAAATTTCTTCCATATAGTGACACGCAGCTTCATGTGTATCTTTCATAATGGCAGATGTACGTAAAACTGGCTCTTCCGTACGGCATTTATCTGTCGCAAATGGACAGCGTGTATGGAAGCGGCAACCTTGTGGCGGATCAATTGGTGACGGTACATCACCTTTCAATACGATTCGACTTTTCACTGCATCCGGATCTGGTACAGGAATTGCCGATAAAAGCGCTTTCGTATATGGATGTTGAGGATTTTCAAACAAACTGTTTTTATCTGCAATCTCAACAATTTTCCCTAAGTACATTACGATAATACGGTCAGAAATATGACGTACTACCCCTAAGTCATGAGAGATGAATAAGTATGTTAATCCATATTCATCCTGTAATTCCTCTAATAAGTTCAATACTTGTGCTTGAATTGAAACGTCAAGTGCAGATACCGCTTCATCACAAATAATAAGCTTTGGGTCAACTGATAATGCACGGGCAATACCGATACGCTGACGTTGCCCCCCAGAGAATTCGTGGGGATATCGGTCTGCTTGATATGGACGTAATCCAACCGTTTCAAGAAGTTGTTCAATCCGTGCACGGCGCTGGTCCGGCGGTAATACATTCTGAATATGCATCGCTTCATTTAAGACGCTTGCAACCGTTTGACGTGGATTAATTGAAGCGTATGGATCTTGGAAAATGATTTGTAAATCCTTACGGAATTTACGCATTTCACCTTTAGGGATTTTTGTTATATCTGTCCCTTGGAATACAACAGACCCATCTGTCGGCTCTTCCAAACGTAAAATTGCTCTACCTGTTGTAGATTTACCGCAACCAGATTCCCCTACGATACTTACAGTTTCCCCTTCATAAATCGTAAATGAAATATCGTCTACTGCCTTTACGTGGTTGACGGTACGGCCTAAAAAACCACCTTTAATTGGGAAATATTGCTTTAATCCCTCAACCTTTAACAGTTCTTTTTTCGCCATATAGCGTCACCTCCGATTCTCCATCCCACTCTTCTGAGTATATCCAGCAACGGATTTGCTCCGAATTGTCTGCCCCGGTGCTCAACAACTCCGGCTGTTTTTTATGGCAAAGCTCTGTCGCCGCTGGACAACGAGGAGCAAAACGACAACCGACCGGCATTTCATGTGGGCTCGGTACCATTCCTTTTATCGGAATTAGTTTTTCCTGGTCCACATCATGACGTGGTAATGAATTTAGTAAACCTAATGTATATGGATGCTTAGGATTTTTAAATAGTGTGCGAACATCTGAATATTCCACTACTTGCCCAGCGTACATTACCGCAACATAATCACATGTCTCGGCCACTACCCCTAAATCATGGGTAATCATAATTACAGACATTCCTAAGCGATTTTGTAAATCTTTAATTAGCTCTAAAATTTGCGCTTGAATTGTTACATCGAGCGCTGTAGTTGGCTCATCCGCAATTAAAATTTCCGGATCGCATGCTAATGCCATCGCAATCATTACACGCTGACGCATCCCGCCTGATAGTTCGTGTGGATATTGCTTTACACGCTTTTCAGGTGATGGTATACCAACCAGTTTCAACATTTCCACCGACTGGGCCATCGCTTCTTTATTACCTAGCTTTTTATGGATTTTGATTGTTTCACTAATTTGTTGTCCCACTGTATAAACCGGATTTAACGATGTCATAGGCTCTTGGAAAATCATCGAAATCTGATTTCCTCGAATTTCACGCATTTCTTTTTCCGACAGTTTCAGTAAGTCTTTACCTTTGAAAAGTACTTCACCGCCCTTTGTTTTACCATTTGATGCTAGTAATCGTAAAATCGAAAGAGATGTAATACTTTTCCCGGAACCGGATTCCCCTACAATCCCAATAGTTTTCCCTTTTGGAACAGTAAAGCTTACACCATCAACTGCACGGACTTCTCCAGCGTCCGTACCAAATGATGTTTGTAGATTATTTACAACTAAAATACTTTCCATTTCATTCATATGCCACACCTCTTTTCGTTTATTAGTTTAAGTCAATTCGTTTGTTCAAGAATTTATATGAAATATCTACTAGCAGGTTTACAATTACGAATAAAAGTGAAATTACGAGTACAGTCCCTTGAACGATTGGGAAATCCCTTTGCCTAATTGCATCTATTGTTAAACGGCCCATACCATTAATAGCGAAAATTGTTTCTGTTAACACTGCTCCACCTAGGAATCCACCAAACTCTAATCCAATAATTGTTACGACTGGAATAAGTGCATTTTTAAGTGCATGACGGTAAATCACGATTCGTTCGGATACCCCTTTTGCACGAGCAGTACGAATATAATCTTGTCCAATAACTTCAAGCATTGATGAACGAGTCATACGTGCAATAATTGCGGCGCCACCTGTACCGAGTGTAATAACCGGTAGAATAATTTGTCGCCATGAGTCACCCCATCCGGATGGTCTCATTTTCAGAATTTCCGGTAAATCCCATCCAAATGGTAAATTACCCAATGCAAACCATTGAATTAACAATAACCCTAACCAGAAATTTGGCATTGATAAACCAAATAACGCAATAAGCATAATTGAAACGTCAGTTAATGTATAGTGACGTACAGCAGAAATAATACCTGCAATTAAACCTAAAAACACAGCGACTATTGTTGCATAAACAGCTACTTCCACCGTAATCCAAAATCTCGCCTGTATTTCATCCATTACAGGGCGACCACTACGAATTGAATTACCTAAATCGCCTTGCAGTGCATTCCCTAAAAATCGACCATACTGTACATATGCAGGGTCATTTAACCCTAATTTTTCACGTATATTTTCTACCGTTTGTTCAGATGCACCTTCCCCTGCCATTACTTGAGCAGGATCACCAGGAATTAGGAACATCAATGAGAATACTAAAATAGAAACCCCTAACAATACGGGAATCGTTTGTAATAAACGACGGATAATATATTTAGTCATTTACTGTTCCACCTCCTATTGTTTCATCTTTGGATCAAGTGCATCACGTAACCCGTCACCAAAAATATTAAATGCCAATACTACGACAACAATCATCATGCCAGGAATTAAAACCATATGTCCTGCATTATGCATATACGTACGGCCATCACTCAACATCGCTCCCCATTCCGCTGCTGGCGGCTGAGCGCCTAAACCTAAAAATGCTAAACCGGAGGCTGTTAAAATTGCCGTTGCAATACGCATAGTTGCTTGAACGATAATTGGTGACATAATATTCGGTAAAATATGTCTAAAGATAATTCGTATATCCGATGCCCCGAGTGCTCTTACTGCATCAATATATTCGAGGTTTTTTACTTGTAACGTTGAACCACGTACGATACGTGCGAATGCGGGTATGGAGAATATACCGACCGCAATAATAACGTTTATTAAGCTACCGCCTAATACAGAAACGATTGCTAAAGCTAGTAATATACCAGGAAACGCCAACAGGATATCCATAAGACGCATAGTTATCGTATCAATTGCACCGCCATAATATCCGGATACAATCCCTAATACTACCCCAATTACACCTCCAATAAATACTGATAAAAATCCAACTGTTAATGTTAGCTTTGTTCCATTAACAATACGTGAGAAAATATCACGACCGAAGTTATCTGTACCAAACCAATGTTCCTTTGAAGGTGGCTGAAGTTTGTTTAAAATATTTTGTGCATTCGGATCGGTCTTAACTAAAAATGGACCGAATATCCCTACTAAAATGATAAAAAGAATTACTATTCCACCAACAACAGCTGCTTTGTTTTTTAATAAACGCTTCATAAACGTTTTAAAAGCTTCCGAACGTGGATTACTTTTTTTCATTGTAGAAGGATTTTTCTCTGTTTGTACCGTACTCAATATAAATCATCCTTTCAAATTTTTAATTCCTTCTATAAATTCTAAATAGTTAGTATAAATAATAGTATATAGAGTAAAAAGTATACATTTCAACATAATAATGTTTTATTAAAATTCTGAATATTTTATTATTTTTATATTTTTTAATAATTTGATTATACTAACATAGTATACTATTTTAATGCAAATTATGACTTACTCTTACAGCCATAAGCACTATAACAATTTACCGAATAATTAATAATTATTATAAAATACTATATCATGTCCTGATTTTCTACTTTAACTATTTTTTATCTTTTTTGGATATTGATGCTTTGTACTCATATGTGCTATTCTATTTAAAGAAATTACATTTTTGTAATATTCTAAAATAACATTAAATGGGGGGACTTCCAACATGTCATTTTCTAAAAAGTCGCTTTGGATGCTACTTCTTACATTTACACTTGCTCTTGTGTTAGCTGCATGTGCTGGTGGAGATGATTCAGAAGATACATCAAAAAGCGAGGACACTGGAACTGAAACAAATACAGACTCTGGTACTACAGATGAAGCTGCGGCTGGCGGTGACTTAATTATCGCTGAGTTATCAGATGCGAGTTCATTAGATCCACATGGTTCAAATGACGTACCATCATCTAACGTACAATCAAACCTTTACGAAACTTTAGTAAATCGTGACGCAAACGGGGAATTAGTTCCTGGTTTAGCAGATTCTTGGAATCAAGTTGACGATTTAACTTGGGAATTTAAGCTTAAGCAAGGTGTTACTTTCCATGACGGTGAAGCATTTAACGCAGAAGCTGTAAAAGCTTCATTCGATCGTTTATTAGATCCTGAAGTTGGATCTCCACGTGCTTTCTTATTCGAAATGGTAACAGAAGTAAAAGTAGTAGATGAATCTACTGTTCAATTTATAACTGAATACCCATTCTCACCATTACTTGCCCACTTAACGCATAATGGTGGTAGTATTATTTCACCTAAATCGATTGAAGAAGATTACGCTGCAATGGAAGCTGATTCATCAGTTAAAGCTGGTTCTGTAATCGGAACAAACCCGGTTGGTACTGGTCCATTCAAATTTGAGAGCTGGACTCCTGGTACTGAAATTAAATTAGTTAAGTTCGCAGAATACGCTGGCACTCCAGTACACATTGATTCTGTAACATTTAAAGTAGTACCAGAAAGTGCTACTCGTGTTGCGGAAATACAATCAGGTTATGCACACATTATTGGTGCAGTTGAGCCTGGTCAAGTAGCAAATGTTAATAGTTTTGATGGCGCTTCTGTATTGGAAACAGCTTCTTCATCTTTAACATACCTTGGTTTCAATACTGAAAAAGAACCTTTCAACGATCCAAAAGTACGTCAAGCAATTTCTAAAGCAATTGATCGCCCGACTTTAATTGAAGGTATTTATGAAGGCTATGGTATTCCTGCGATTTCACCTTTAGCTCCTGGTATTTTCGGATACACAGAAGATGTGACTTCTATGGCTTATAACATGGACGAAGCTAAAGCATTACTTGAAGAAGCAGGCTATGCGGACGGCTTTAAAACGACAATTTGGACGAATGATAACCCTGCTCGTCAACAAGTTGCAATTGTTTTACAAGAAAACTTGAAGCAATTAAACATTCAAGCTGAAATCGAAGTAATGGAATTCGGTTCATACTTGGAAAAAACAGCTGCTGGTGAGCATGACATGTTCATTTTAGGCTGGTCTAACCCTACTGGTGATGCGGATTACGGTCTATATGCATTATTCCACTCTTCACAACATGGTGACCCAGGTAACCGTTCATTCTACTCAAGCGATAAAGTGGATGAGTTATTAGAAAAAGGTCGTCGCGAAGCAGACCCAGCTGCACGTGAAGCAATTTATAAAGAAGCATTACAATTAATTTCTGACGAATCGCCAATGGCATTCGTATTACACCCATATACTTTAACAGGTGTATCGGATAAAGTTTCTGGCTTCAACGTAGGTACAGACAGTATCTATCAATTACGTGAAGTTAAAATTAGCGAGTAATTGATACTAAAAAAGCATTCTTACAAGATTTTCTTGTTGGAATGCTTTTTATTTATACATATATAGGTTTTGGTTTATCCGGATGATGCTGGGCAATAAATTGCTCTTCCTGTACAGCTAATTCATTTTCCTGCATCTGCAACATTTCTTCAAATGTTTTTGGATTTGGCGCAGGCAATGCGTCTATAGGTAACGAAAGAATATTATTTCCACTATATTTCTTTAGCATTTCATTAGCCATAATACGATAGCCAAGCTGGTTCGGATGAATATCTTGAATGCTTGGTAAATAATCCGCTTGCCCTAAATTAAAATCATCAAACACATCAACAAAAACATGCCCCGCCTGCTCGGTCTCCTGCTTTAATATTTTATTTAATAACTTTACTGCTTTTTCTGCACCATGTTTTTGCTCCTCATGAAGGCTCACATAAGGAAAATAATAACCTAATACATAAATTTCTGCATTCGGTGCTTTTTCTTTAGTTAAAGAAAGGAGTTCCTTCATTTGAATCCGCACTTCATTTAATGCAAAGTCCGCACTGAGCTGGGAAAAGGCAATTGTCCCTTGTTCCGGATTATGCTCTATAAGAGGGAGTAAATTATTGGCCCCCGCAGAAATAGTAATCAAAGTTGCCTCACTTAGTAACTGTTTTGCTTTATCAGATTGAACTGTTTCAATGACATTTTGAACACGATAACCCGGAAAAGTAAGCTCTTTTGAAAAATGAGCAAGTTTTCCATTGCGCATGAGCTGTAAAGCAATAAAATCCGTATAGCCCGCATCAATCTCATTATATGGCGTTTGTCCTGCTGCTAATGAATCTCCAAGCGCTATATACACTTCCCGTTCATCGGCTAATGTTGCAGTTGGAAATAAGACGACACAAAAAATAATGCTAAGTATTATTTTCCGCATTTACTCACCCCACTTCTATAATTAGAATGCCCAGTTTCCTTTTCTGAAGATCGGTTCTTTTGAGCCATCCGCTAAAATACCGTCTATGTCCATTTCAGCGCTTCCGATCATAAAATCTTCATGTGTAATCGATGTATTAATGCCTAACGATTCTAGCTGGCCTTTTTCTAGCTCCTTGCCACCTTCGTAACAAGTTGGATATGCTTCACCAATCGCTAAATGATTAGATGCATTTTCATCAAATAATGTGTTGTAATATAAAATATTAGATGCTGAAATTGGTGATTCATGCGGTACTAATGCGACTTCCCCTAAATAAGTAGAACCCTCATCTGAAGCGATAAGCTGCTGCAGTAATTTCTCACCCACTTTTGCCTCAGCACTCACAATTTTTCCTTTTTCAAAAGTAAGCTTAAATTCATCAATAATATTTCCTTTATATACAAGTGGTTTTGTATTTGATACGTATCCATCTACACCATACTTTGCAGGTAATGTAAATACTTCTTCTGTCGGCATATTCGCAATAAATGTTGTACCGCTCGGAGATTGACTACTACCGCTTTTCCATAAATGCTTTTCAGGTAATTCAATTGTTAAGTCTGTACCTGGTGCCACGTAGTGTAATTTTGCATATTTCTTAGCATTAAGCTGAGCTGCACGTGCATGTAAAGTTTCAATATGATTTTTCCAGTTTTCAACCGCATCACCTTCACCGATACGCACAGTTTTAAAAATTGCATCCCATAATGCCGGTACTTGTTCTTGCTCAGCTAAATCAGGGAAGACTTTAGCCGCCCATTTTGGAGAAGGGACTGCAATAATTGACCATGCGATATCATCATTCATTACCGCTTTACGATAATTTACAAGCGCTGCACCTGCTGCCTTCTGCTGAGCACCTATTTTCTCGGAATCAATGCCCGCCAGTAAATCAGGATCTTCCGCATCAATCCAAAGAAGTGCGCCTTTACGCTCGATTAATTCTTCGCGTTGTGCAACGACCCATTTTGGAAAATTGGCTGTTTCTTCTACAGTAACATTTTCATAATAGGCACGTTCAAAGCTTGCATCAGTTAAATTTACATGAACACGACTTGCGCCTGCCTCATATGCTTTTTTCACTACAATTCGTGTGAAATCCAACGTATCTGTTGATGTATTAATTAATAAGTATTGCCCTTTTTGAACATTTACTCCGATACGAACAGCTAAATCTGCATATTGCTCTAACTTCTCTTGGAATGTCATCAATTATTATTTCTCCTTTTTCTTACTGAAAGTCATGCCTTTTTTATTTGTCTTTGGTTGATAAGGCTTTTTCTCTGTTGCTTTCTTTACTGCAGGCGCCGTTTTTGACGAAACTGTTTTAGCATTTCCCTCCATAAGCTGTCCTTGAGTCCAAACTTTTTGAACACCTTTTAATGAAAGATCACGCAACCATTTTTTGAAAGTCTTTTCATCTTTATAAGATAATAATGTTAATACTTCTCCGTCTGCACCTGCACGACCTGTACGGCCAGAACGATGCGTATACTGCTCAATTGTACGAGGAACATCGACATGAATAACATGTGTTAAACCCGAAATATCTAAACCTCGTGCTGCAATATCTGTCGCAATTAAAATACGTGCTTCACCTTTTCTGAAAGCATCCAACGCTTTTTTACGCTCGTCTTTTTTCATATCTGAATGAAGTGCTACGATTGGTGCATCGCGGTATTCCAACTTGTTTTGTTTCATAAGTACTTGGTCAATATTATTGACGAATGCCAAACCGCGCAATCCTTCAATATTAGCAAGTCGACGAAGCATCTCTGTTTTATCTCGTTCCTCTACTTTTACAAAGGAGTGAACAACTTTACCGAACTTCACCATATCTTCTGGCTTAATCTCAATACTGATTGGCTCGAACATTAAACGTTCTGCTACAAGCTTTATTTCTTCTGTAATCGTTGCAGATACTACAACAACTTGACGACCGAATGCGGCATTTTCAATAAATGATTTTACAACTACTCGGTATTCGCGACTTAGTAACTGATCACATTCATCCAAAACAATTGTTTCTATTTCTCTAAGCTTTAGTTTCCCTTGGCGAGCCAATTCATTTAAGCGACCTGGTGTCCCGACAACAATCGTTGGCTTTTTCTTTAATTTTTCGATTTGACGCGCCGAGTTCGCACCACCGATTAGTTGCTGAACAGTAATATCCGTTCCAGCTGTCCAATCACGGATCACTTCAACAATTTGCATTGCAAGCTCTTGTGACGGTGCTACGATTAATGCTTGGGTTTGTTTCTTTTTACCGTCTACTTTATTTAGAATTGGTAATGTGTAGGCTAATGTTTTTCCTGAGCCGGTCGGGGATTCTGCTACGATATCTTTCCCTTCAACCATCGCTGGAATCATTTCATCCTGTATTTTCATTGTCGTTTCAAAAGACCATTTATTTTGAAGATCTTCGTTTAATAAACTGATTGCTGACATATTGTTTTACCACCTTTTATTCGTTGGCTTTAGTGTAACATATTCCGCAATTAATGCGTAAAATTTGGCGAGGTGTGATTCGGTAGTTTACAACAAAAAAAGGAAGGTTTGTGTCAAATTAAAATCGTTTTGAATTTTTCGCAGTAGAGTGCAAATGAAAAAATCTATTTGAGTATGCTTTCCTTTAGAAAGTTGAGGCGAAAAAGTTGCAAGGATTTCTAATATAATTTGATATCGTCTAATATATTTTTATCTGTTCTAATAAAGTTACGACTTTCTAATATATCCTTTCATTGTGCTAAAAAAGGTTTGCCTTGTTCTAAAATCATTTTTTGATATTCTAATACCACCCATACTTTTTCTAATATGTGAAATTGTTGTTCTAATAAAAATGCCCACAACAAAAAGCATGCCAGAAACTTCCTCCTAGCATGCCTAGTTTCTATACTCTTTCGATAATTAAAGCAATTCCTTGTCCGCCACCGATACAAAGACTGGCAACAGCATACTTCCCATTGCGTCGTTGCAGTTCGTATGCAGCGGATAAGATGATTCTTGTTCCACTTGCACCAACTGGGTGGCCGAGTGCAATTGCACCACCATTTACATTCGTTTTCTCACGGTCAAGTCCAAGTTCCTTTTCCACTGCGATATATTGGGCTGCAAATGCTTCATTAATTTCAACTAAATCTATGTCTTCAATTGTTAAATTCGCACGCTCCAATGCTTGACGAATTGCCGGAGCTGGGCCGATTCCCATAATCGTCGGGTCAACACCCGCTATTCCCCATGATACAATGCGGGCTAACGGTTTTAATCCTTGTTCATTTACAAAATCTTCACTTGCGACAACTAATGTTGCTGCCCCGTCATTAATACCGGAAGCGTTAGCAGCAGTTACGGACCCGTCCTTTTTGAATGCCGGGCGTAATTTAGCCAAGCTTTCCAACGTGCCGCCTTCTTTAATATGTTCATCCTGATCTATTAAAATCTCGCCTTTTCTCGTAGCTACAGCAACTGGCACGATCTCTTTTGCAAAAATGCCTTCTTTGCGTGCTTTTGCGGCACGTTCATTTGAAAGAAGTGCGAATGCATCTTGCTCCTCGCGAGAAATTGTATATTGTTCAGCAAGCTTTTCTGCCGTCATGCCCATCCCTGAACCAGTATACTGGTCAGTTAATGTTGCTTGAAGCATATCTGTAAACTCAAGGTTGCCTAGTTTCGAACCGCTAAAGCGTTGTTCAAAATTCGAATACGGTGATTGGGACATGTTTTCTGCTCCCCCTGCAAGTACTACATTCCCTTCACCTAGCTGAATCATCTGAGCCGCTGATACAACCGATTGCATACCCGAACCGCAAAGACGGTTTAATGTTAATGCCGGCACTTCCTTTGGGACACCTGCATAAAGACCGATATGACGGGCTAAATATGCCGAGTTGGCACCTGTTGTAATTACACCACCGTAAATGACATGATCGACTTGCTCAGGCTGTACGTTTGCCCGCTTTAACGCCTCCACTGCAGTTTTTGTACCAAGCTGTACTGCATCTGTTGTTGCAAATGAACCTCCGAATGCTGTAAATGCTGTACGTGCACCGTCTACGATATATACGTTTTTCATTATTCCATCCCCTTAGTCTATCTATTTTAATATTTGCTTTGCGATAATCCCTTTCATAATTTCCGTCGTACCAGCATAAATCGCCGCTACGGGAATATCTCGGTAACGTCTCGCAATTTCATATTCTTCCATATAGCCATATCCTCCATGTAACTGTAGGCAATCAGCTACGACGCGTTTAGCCATTTCACTAATCCACCACTTTGCCATGGATACTTCCTTCACAATATCTTTACCAGCAATATGTTTTTCGATTAAACTATCGACATATGTACGTCCAAGCTCAATTTCCGTCGCCATTTCCGCTAATTTAAATTGTGTGTTTTGGAAATCTGCAATACGACTCCCGAATGCTTTACGTTCTTTTACATAATCTACAGTTAGCTGTAAACAACATTCAGCTTCGATTTGAGTTTCAATAGCTACAATTAATCGTTCCTGCTGCAGTTTTTCCATTAAATAATAGAAGCCCCGGTTTTCTTCCCCTAATAAGTTTTCTACCGGTACATGTACGTCTTCAAAAATTAGCTCTCCCGTATCTGCACTGTGCATCCCGATTTTATCAAGTTTTTTTCCACGCTTGAAACCAGGTGTACCATTCTCTACAATAAGCAGACTAACCCCTTTATATGCCGGACTTGCCTGCGAATCTGTTTTACAAACGACAACAACATAATCTGCATGAATCCCATTTGTAATAAACGTTTTTTCACCATTTAAAATATAAAACTCGCCATCTTTTTTCGCTGTCGTTTGAATGCCTGCAAGATCAGAACCTGCACCCGGTTCCGTCATAGCAATAGCTGAAATGTACTCCCCTGTAACGCTTTTAGGAAGCCATTTTTCCTTTTGTGCTGTTGTCCCGTATGCCTCAATATAAGGTGTCACAATATCGGAATGAAGCGAAATCCCGCTTGCTAACCCTGCGCCAACACGCTCAAGTTCCTCCGTTAATATAGCAGAATAGCCAAAATCCAGTGCAAGCCCCCCATACTCTTCACTGATCATTGGACATAAAAAGCCATTCTCCCCAAGCTTCAGCCAAAACTCACGTGGAATATCCCGATCCTTTTCCCATTGTTCAAAATAAGGATACGCCTCTTTATCCAGCATTTTGCGTAAAGCTTTTCTAAACATCTCATGCTCTTCTGTATAAATGCCCATTTCCCCGCCCCCTTTGTTTTTTCTGAATATTAGTACACTTCAATTTTAACAGGCACAAAAAATGGAAACAATGGTTTTATAAGAAATATTATTGCACTATACAGAAATTCTAGTAAAAAACAAAAAGAGTTGCCAGAATTATTCATGACAACTCTCGATATTAACTATTGTTTAAAAGTAAAATAGCTTTCCTTGTATGGCCATTTACTTGTTCTAACGCATGTTTTACTCGTTCATAATTTTCATTTGTTTTTAGCATGACAATTGCCGGCTTAACAGCAAATTTTGTTTTTACAAGTACCTCTTCTGCTTCCTTATATTTGCAGTCCGTTGCATCGATGACAATTCTTTTAGCCCGCTCTATTAATTTATTATTGCTTGCATGTACATCGACCATTAAGTTTTCGTACACTTTGCCTAATTGAACCATCGATGCCGTACTGATCATATTTAAAATCATTTTATGTGATGTAGCTGCTTTTAATCGTGTTGACCCTGTTAATATTTCTGGCCCTACGACGACTTCAATCGCTTCTTCCGCATAGCGGCTTACTTCAGAATTAATATTGCTCGTCAAACTTACCGTGTAGGCACCAGCAGATTGCGCATACTTTAAAGCACCAATTACAAATGGTGTCGTACCACTTGCTGTAATACCTATAATAGAATCGAACTGCGTTACGTTTTTTTCCTTTAATCTGTGTCTTCCATCTTCCAAACTATCTTCAGCATTTTCAACTGCCTGAAAAAATGCATCCTTTCCGCCTGCCATTATCGTTTGTACTAGCTCCGGATCGGTCATAAAAGTAGGAGGACATTCAGATGCATCAAGCATTCCTAAACGACCACTAGTTCCCGCTCCGATATAAAAAAGGCGACCTCCATTATTTATGTTTTCAACCACTCTTTTAATTACTTTCTCTATGGTAGGTAAAACTTGTTCGACACTTTTCACAACCTGCATATCTTCTTTATTCATGATTTGAAGTAGGTTCGAGATAGGCATTACATCCAAATTCATTGTTTCATTATTTCGTTTTTCAGTCGTTAATTGATCGTAATTCATGTTATCTCACCTTCCAATAGACGCCATGTTTGTTGAATCGTTTGTTTAACTGGATCACTTACTTCAACTTTACTTTCATGTAATGCTAATAAGTAAGCTCCTACTGTCCCCGAAATTGTTGGCTTTAAAGCAATCAAATCCGGGAATCGCGATGAAAAACGTAAGGTAAACGCTTCATAAAATGTATTATTCGAAAATAATCCGCCGTGAAATACAACCGGCTTTGTCCGATCAATTCGTGAATAGGCACTTTCAATAAGTTCCAGTAAAGCTTCTTGTACGGCACTAACGATAAATTTTGATAACTCTTCTTCAAAAGCATCTAGCACAATCATGCTCACAGAAGAAATAGCTGTTATGGGATTCGAGCTGCCATAAATTTTTGTAATGAGCTGGTCAGGAGACAGTACATTAAAATGGGTCAATATCTTTTCTTGAAAAGGTTTCAAAGGCACTTTGTCATCATGCGCTTTTAATACGGAACGAATGGCAAGCTTCCCTAAATGATAGCCACTTCCTTCGTCACCCAATAAATAGCCCCAGCCACCAACACGAAAAGTTTTTTGCTGCTCATAACCGAATATAATAGCTCCGGTCCCGGCAATAAGTAAAGTACCTTCTCTGCCCCAAGTTCCCGCTGCTAAGGCGGCATGGATATCACTCTGGATTTTAAGCTTTTCCAGAACTGTTGATTGCTTAAAAGCATCATATATTTTCTGTTGTTCAGCTTGTCGATCTGCTCCTGCCATTGCAGCATATACCATTTCTACATCTGTAAATGCGGCCCCCGTCTTTATTAACAACTGATTGATTAATTCATTTATCAGTGTGTACAACTGCTCTGTTGAAATCGCTGTTAAATTGCCGGAACTTCCTTTGACAACTGCAAGTAAATGTCCACTTTCGTCACCAATTACAGCGGTTGTTTTCGTGCCGCCACCATCTATACCAATCCATAATTTTTCTGACATATGCTCACCTTATCTATTCATTTTCAAGTGCAACTAAGTTATGCACGATCCGTCGAAACCGTTGTATTTCACAACTACGTCCAAAATGAACGCGATTTGTTAACAAAATAATTGCTATTTGCTTCTCATCCGATATCCAAAGCGAAGTGCCCGTAAAACCTGTATGCCCAAAACCTTCTCTTAAATATTGGCCGGAAAATGAAGGTGAAGAATACAATTGCCACCCTAATCCACGCTGTTCTTCAAGCTTATTAGTGAAATTTTGCTTTGCTAATTGTTTGGTATGCTCGTGAAAAACTGAATGGGTACTTTCCATAAACGATTGAGCAAACTTTGCCAAGTCTTCTGCAGTTGAAAATAACCCAGCGTGCCCACTTACTCCGCCAAAATACAGTGCATTTTCATCATGCACTTCACCCCACTGATGTTTCTTTAAATAGGTACGATATTCAGTAGCAGCAATTTTCCCCTTTAACTGGACAGACGGATTAAATACGGTATTGTGCATACGAAGCGGCTGAAAAATATTTTTATCGGCATATTCTGCTAATGAAATTCCGGTAACCTGTTCTATTAGTTTTCCTAATAAAATATAGTTTACATCACTATAAATCACCTGTTGTTCAACTTTTTTCCGTCCTGTTTCCTGCGCTATCCGTTCAATGACATCAGCATAAGCTATCCCTTCTTTATAAAACTTAATTTCAGCCTGAAATCCACTAGTATGTGTTAATAAATGACGAATCTTAACTTCTTCATGCATCAATTTAAGCCCCGGAAAGTAGTAGCTAATGGAATCATCTAAATCAATAAAACCCTGCTCAAGCAATAATAAAATCGAGCTTGCCGTTGCTGTTACTTTTGTTAATGAAGCACAATCAAAAATCGTCTGTTCCGTCATTGAAATTTGGGGTTCCGTATGTGCCATACCAAATGCTTTACAGTAAAGGACATCTTTTGCATTTGCCATAGCCAATACCGCACCAGGCAGTTCTTTGTTATGGATTGCTGTTTCAATAAACTCTTCTACTCGTGAAAAAGACATGATTCCCCTCCTATTTGATTGCACCTTCTGTCATACCTTTTACGATATGGCGTTGGAAAATCGAATAGAAAATGATTACCGGAATAACAGCAATACATAGACCTGCAAATAACACACCCCATGCACTATCGTATTGCGCGTCTATTTTCAGTAAGTTCATCGCAACACCTAACGTATTTTTACTTTCTGTTTGCAGTAAAATTAACGCCATGAAAAATTCATTCCAATATGAAATGGCATTCAAGATTGTAACTGTCATGATTCCAGACTTTATAAGCGGTGTCACAATTTTAAATAGAATTCCATATGGACTCATACCATCAACGACTGCTGCTTCTTCCAGCTCTTTAGGAATATTTCCTATGAATCCAACGAGAATGAAGATCGTAAACGGAACATGTGAAATGGCATAAACAAGAGATAACGCCCACAAATTATCTAGTAAATTAAACTTCATTAATAAGAAAAATAGAGGGATCCAACCTAAAACGGATGGAATCATCATTGAAGCTAAATAAACATTAATCAGCACTTCACCAAATTTTGAACGAATACGTTCTAGCGCATAAGCCGTAGGGATGGATAAAATGAGTGTTAAAAACGAGCCAAGCACTGTTACAAAAAAACTGTTTAAAAATGCACGGCCAATATTATAGTCGTTCCATGCACGCTCAAAATTTGTAAAACTAAAATCAGTCGGTATTGACCAAGGTGACGTGAATATTTCTGCATTCGATTTAAACGCACCCATAAACATCCATATTAATGGGAATATCACAATAAACGCCCATAGGATTAACGGGATACGTACTAAAATTTGTGAAACTACTTTCATCTAAATTCCCCCGTTAATATTCGACTTTTTCTTTTTTCAAAATAAATTGAGACACGAGAACGGTAATGAGCGACACGACCAAGATTAGAACACCAATCGCTGCACCATAGCCAAATTGGAAATCTTCAAAAGCACGCTGGTATAAATATGAACCCATTACTTCTGAAGCGCTTCCCGGGCCACCACCTGTCATTACTTGCACAAGGACAAACGAACCGTTAAGAGATGTAATAATGATATAAAGGATGGATGTTTTTATTTGTGGCCAAACGAGTGGGACCGTAATATGCCAAAATTGTTGCCATTCGGATGCACCATCAATATCTGCCGCTTCATATAAACTTTTCGGCACATTTGAAATACCTCCCATAATAAGTAGCATAAATAATCCAATCCCTGCCCAAATTGCAGGAATAGCAATACTAGGAAGTACCCACGTTTTATCTCCTAACCAAGGGCGGGCCCATTCTGTCAATCCGACTTGATTTAATAAGCTGTTTACAATTCCCATGTTTGGATCATAAATAAACTGCCATAAAATCCCGATAACTACTACAGACATAATATTAGGAAAGAAAAATACAATCCGGTAAAATGGCGCTTCTTTTATTTTTAACTGTGTTAATGCCACCGCAAAAAATAGAGCAAGTGTCATGATCCCAATGACTTTTACAAATACGAAGAAAAAGTCATTTATTATCGCCTTTTTAATAATGGAGTCGTTCCATAGACGAATATAATTATCTAAGCCGATAAATGTTTTATTTGCACTTGTTCCGGACCAATCAAAAAATGAATAATACAAACCACCTAACATAGGATAAACAGTAAAAATTAAAAAGAGCAGAAAAGTCGGCAGTAAACAAAATGCTAAAAACAAATATTTGCTTTTGGAAGAAAAGGTCATTGTCGTTACTCCTTCCTCTATTGATTAAATAAGGTTGCTAAAAAGTTTTTAGCAACCTTATTTCCTGTAATTACTTATTTAAAATATGCATCGATCCTTATTTTCTTAGTTCCTCTGCTTTTTTAACCATCTTGTCAACGAATTCTTCTGCAGTAATATCTCCGAGTAAAATATCAATAATTAATAATTTAATTTCATTTGTAATTTCAACTGCAATTTTTTGCAGTTCAGCATCTGGTGTGTAACGTTTATACGTATGAACAGCACCTGGATTATTGATCATTTCATTAATATTTTTCAAGAAATCCTGAACATTTGTATTCGAAGACAAGTCAACGTCTTTCATGTTCATAATCGCACCCGTTGATTCAGCAAATGCCTGCGCATATTCTTCCGTAAAGATGAATTCTAAAAATGCCTTTGCAGCTTCCGGATTTTGCGATTTTTCAGCAATGGCAATTGTACGGATATCCGGTACAAGTGCTAATGGCTTACCAGGGTCATTCATCGGTGTTGGTGTGAAGCCAAATTCAAAACTGTCCGGCGTATCATTTTTCATTTCATTTGGCAACCAGAAACCTACTGGAATATAAGCATTTTTATGCATTAAGAAGTTCATTTGTGATTGCGTATGATTGTAAGCCGCAAAACCGCTATCGATTACGCCCGCTTTTGCAATTTTTTCAACCTTCTTCAAAACTTCAAGCGTTTCAGGTTTTTTCCAAGCCTCTATAACACCATTGTTTAGATCGTTTAATAACTCTTCACCGCCTGCTGCAGCAAAAGCAGGATTCAATACGCCACGGTGGAAGTATTGTGTATGCTGACCTGTCGTTACAAATGGTGCAATTTTTGTATCGGCTTTAATTTTTTCCATAGAGCTGATCCAGCTGTCAAAGTCCGTTGGTACTTCCCATCCGTTTTCTTCAAACCACTTCGTGTCATACCAAGTTCCCCAAGTATCGAATACTAATGGTAAACTATAGATTTTCCCGCCATCTACTTCTTCTGCCGGCGAGATAAAGCTATCTAATAGCGCTGTACCATTTTCAAGTTTAATACCTTTTGCAAATTCACTAATATCCATTAACTGACCTTCAGCGATCATTTGTGTTTCACTAGCTCCTGCACCATCGATGTATACAACATCAGGTGGTGTTTCCGAAATCCAGCGTGTGTTCATCTCTGTATTAATATTTGGACCTGCATGTTCAACAATTTCTAAATCCGGGTGCTGTTTTTGGAAATCCCCTATAACTTGCTTCCACCATCCATCACCATATCCTCCGACAAAATATTGAATTTCCAGTGTGCCTGACAAACCATCCCCTGTACTTTCTGTAGAAGTACTATCAGATGGAGTCGTAGATTGTTCAGTATTGCTGTTTCCTTCAGTGTCGCTGTTTGATTCCTCGTCATTCGAACACGCAACGAGCAATAACATTAAACTCATTAATGTTACTAAAAACCAAGTCTGCTTTCTCTTTTTGATAACAAACATACATTACACCCCTTCATTTTCATTATGTTAACTATATGAATATAGTCAGCACCAAATATTAACGAGAAAAACCTTTAATTACCTCGAGTGTGCGATTTAACGCAATAATCGAATTATCATAGTTTAGTGTGGCAATTCCTGTATATAAAATATCAATTAATGTCAGTTGGGCGATACGTGATGCGGTTGCCGAGCTACGTATATCCGCTTCATTAGAAACAACGTAAAGTGCATAATCTGCAAAGCTTTGTATTGTGTTCCGCTTGTTATGTGTCATTGTAATAATCGTTGCTTGATTCTCTTTTGCAACTGTTACGGCGTTAATAATTTCCTTCGTTTCACCTGAGTACGAGATTGCGAATATAACATCCTCGTTCGTTGCATGTGTTGCAGCAATAAGCTGCCCATGACTATCGAAAATCGTTTCACAGTTTTTATTTATCCGCTTCAGCTTATGCTCGAAATCTTGCGCAACAATCGCTGAAGCTCCAATTCCAATAAAAACAATCTTTCTTGCGTTATTTATTTGATGAATAATTTTTTCCAATTCCCTTTCACCATTAATCATTAGCGTTCTTTGGATTGCATCGATATTATGCATTTCAATCGTCTGTATCATTTGGAGTATCGATGACTCTTTTTCTAATTCAAAGTTGTGATTGCGTGAAATTTCCAAAGTAGGTGCTGTAGCAATACTTAGTTTTAAATCTTTGAATCCGGAAAAGTTTAATGCCCTGCACATTCTCACTATTGTTGCTTCACTTGTTTTAGCCTTTTCTGCCAGCACTGCAATCGGCATTCTAATAACATCATCTAAGTGACTTAAAATATATAAAGCTACATTTCTTTCAGCAGGTTTCAGCAATTCCATTCCCGAACGTATTCTTTCAATACTATTTTCCAAGTTTACGACCTACCCTCAAACAAAATGTTGTAAAACTTCTTCTATAATGTAAAATATATGAAATTTAACTTCATAATAAAACCTTTATGTCCTAGTCGTCAATATTTTATTTAAATTTTCTGAAAATAATAGGAAATAAATGTTTTATTTTATCGATAAATTGACTATTGCTATAATATTGTAGAAATTTAATTATACGGTGGTGATTCTTTATGAAATATGCAATTTTGAGCGACTTACATTCGCATTATAAAAATACAAAAAAGGTGTTAAAACACATTCACCAAGTAGCACCCAATGCAGAGATTATTGGCTTAGGTGATTTATTTGAGTGTAAAATCGGCAAGAAAAAGGCTAAAATGGTTCGTCATGCAAAGCTAAAGGATGCGGCGATTATAGATGATAAGTTTATGAGCTTGTTAACATTTCCTTCAATCATCGGTAACCAGGAAGAACGTATTGCACTTGTAACGGGGGATCAACGTTTTCTGCAATATAAAAATGCCCTTGAAATTGAACATGCAACGCTAATTCATGGACACCAAATAGAATGGGATAATACATTTAGTCCAACATTCCCCCATATTGAAACGCCGCTACTATTTTTTGGGCATAGTCATGAGGCTGCTATATACAACAATGGAAAGAGGCAACCCGTACCGTATAATATTCCATTATCAGTTAGACATAAGCGTTATCAGATTAATGTCGGTCCAGTAGTTGAAAATAAGGAATGGTGCTTATACGACAGTCAAGAGATGACTGTTACATTTATGCAGGCACAATAGAGCAACGTAAAATGCAAAGAAAACGGGTTGTTCAAATTTAACTTTGAACAACCCGTCGTAAATACATATTATGATCTTACATAAGGAGCTTTTGCTTCGATTAGAATTTGCTGTAAGTGATTTAGTTTCCCGATTACAATATTGGATGTTACCGTTAACTCCTCCAAAAGGATTTCAGCCGCTTGTTTGTCACCAACTGTGTATGCCTTTACTGCTTTTTTAGCAATATCATAAACTTTTAAGAAGGGTTCTTCCAATTCAAGGAAGACTTTTTCTTCACCTAACAGTTCTTTCCCTTTACCGTAATACCATTGACCTAAATTAGAATCACGTGGTGAATCTAATTTTAAGTTACTCATTTCTTCAAAACCTAATAATAAATTATAAATTTTCCAGCGCCATAATAAATGATCTGTAATGGCGATTTCAATAATGTCTTCTTGGGCAAGAATAAGGTTTTTAGAAATGGTCTCCGAACGATATTCATCAATCATTTTACTTAAAGTGTAAATTGCAGCCCCTGTATCAAAAGCAATTTTTTTACTTTGAACGGTACTTTCCGTAATGTTACGGTTGCGATCGGCAATTTCTGAGGCAGATTTTGCTTGATGGCGTGTTGTAGAGGAAATTTCCTCAAAACGTAGCCCTTGTGTTTGCAAAGTTGAGTTTAACTCCGATAACGTTTTCGTAATGTGAATAACATCCGATACACCGACGTGTAATTCATCTGTGGAGCGTTTCGTTAATTCATCAATATTGGCCGTAATATGTAATAACGCTTTAATATCAGTATCAATCGATTGAACAGAACGTTTTGTATCATCTGCTAATTTACGTACTTCCTCTGCTACTACAGCAAATCCTTTTCCTGCTTCTCCTGCACGTGCGGCTTCAATAGAGGCATTAAGTGCCAATAGATTTGTCTGATCAGCGATGCCTTGAATGAGGGACATAACTTTTGAAACACTATTTACGCGATCAACTAAATCAGCAACATTTTGACGAACTGCCTGTTGCCCTTCGTCTGTATTTTGCAAAATCGCAGATACTTGTTGTAAAGCTGCTAAATCACTATTCAATTCCGTCAAAGATGCCTGCGTATGGATAGAAATATCCCCTACAGAAGCTGCAATTTCTTCTATACTGGCATCCAACTCCAACATCAAATCACTCACCAATTTCACATCATTGTGCTGCACGTCCTGAAATTGAATGAGCTCTTTTATTTGGTCAAGCTGTGTATTATAAGTAATAATTTCACCTAAACCATTTACAACTGAACCGCCTTGAATTTCGATATAAGTTTCAACTATGATTTGTATGTCCAATGTTACGAGACTATCGTATGCCAACAATGTATCGAGCATTTTTTGATAATCCCGTCCACATTGTTTGGCAATTAAGGGGATGATCAACTGGTTAATTAATGTATAGGCTGAAATCATCCAGTTTGGTAGAACTCCGATTCTTGCGTGTACATAAGCGATTTGTCGACGTTTAAATACGTACTCCAGATCTAGTTCGTCCTGAAACAGACTAGAAAAATGGCGATCAAAAGTAACCTTTAACCGTTCAACACTCGAATTCTCCAAAATTATTTTAGAAAACTCGGGTATTGCCAGTAACCTATTATAAAAATTATCCAAAATTTCATCGCGATTTTCATTATAGATTTTTTTTAATAGCGTTACTGAATTACGGCGTACATGACTTAGTGCCAGAAAGTCCAATTTCTCTTTCAGTCGTTCATTTGCTCTAATATCTGAATCGGATTGTTGACTAAAATAAATATAATTATCAATTTTACTTCTACCAAACATAGTATAATCCCCTCGCTTACGACCTATTTTTTTGTTAAATCCGTAAATTTAATACTATAATTATACTATATCCGTTTATATGTCAGAAGGTTTAAAATTAGTATTTTATATGTCAGGTAACTCCGACTCCATGCCAAACTTTTGGCGGAAACCGCATTTTTTACATAGCTCTTCAATAGCTTCACGACGAGAAAAGCCATCTACTAAATTTTGTGCACGTTCAGTGCTAATAATGTCCCCAAATTGCTGATTATGGACATTTCCTAAATTGATGACACCTTCCCCATCTAGACAGCAAGGAACGACAGAGCCATCCACTAAAATAGCTGCATGTGTACGCAAGGCATGGCAGAATCCTTTTCCTTCATCCGCTTTTTCAAGCAAGCTTGGCCAGCGGAATTCATGATCTTGGTTTAGATAAATATTTTTTGCTATTTTTAAACCTTTGCCCATTTCTACACGCTCTTGAATCTCAAAATCTAACCCATATTCATTTTCTAATATTTCGAGTGTCTCACGGTTTCTGCGGTTTGCCAGTTCCGAAACATTATTGCGCTGTAAATTCCATAATCGGTAGGAAATAATGACATTATGCTCTCGGACATCTCGCACAAACTCCAAAATATCACTTAAATATTTTTCTCGATTTTCAGAACCTTCATGTCCATCGAAGCTATGAAGAGAAAAATTAATTTGTCTAAGTGCTGGCTTACCTAATAGTTTATCGCGGTTCTTTTTAATCAAAGTTCCATTTGTTGTAATATTGACTTTAAAGCCTTTTTCATGGGCAATATCAAGTAATTGACCAATGCGCGGATGCAATAAAGGCTCCCCTTTAACGTGCAAATAAATATATTTTGTATAGCCACTAATTTCGTCAAGAATATGAGCAAATTGTTCTACCTTTATTAACCCTTTTGCTCTCTCTGTAGGTGGACAAAAGCTACAAGCTAAATTGCAAACACTTGTAATTTCGATATATACTTTCTTAAAAGTTTTCAACGCTCGTTCACCATTCCTCATATTAATTATATCTGCCTTAACCTTCTTACTTATGTTTTTGACTGTCTGCACTCAGAAGTAAAGCAATACATTTCATTGTATCAAACTTCAAACATAAATAGATAGTTGACGTTTTATCTCATAATTCCATTTTCCTCTACAAATGAAAAACTGCCTAGAAAGTATTCACCTTCTAAACAGTTTATAATTTTATCCTCGATTTCGAATGGATAAACCTTTTAAAAACTTGCGGGCAAAGTTGTCCCCACACTCTTTATAATTTCGGTGACCTGGTTTACGCATAATTGCACCTAGTTCGCCTTTCGAAACCGCGATGCCGCCTTCATCCAGAATATCGAGCATATCCTCGGTTGTAAGCTGGCACGCTACCTTTAGTTTCTTTAAGACCATATTGTTTACATGATCCGCCTTTTCTTGTACTGGTGCTGCTTGTCCTTCTTTTTTGGGCATAGGACCGCGCTTAAACGTAATTAGACCATTGAAAAAGGCCTCTAAATTTTTATTGTTTACCTTCATTTGATCGTAATCAACTGGTACTTCAGCCTCTTTTTCCAAAGACTTCGTTAAAATTTTCGGCATTTCTTCTGGTGTAATCGTTAAGCCGCCTAACTTAAATATTTCAATCATTTCTCTATTTTTCAAATCCAGTGCATAACGTACACGGATTAAAATATCATTATTATCCATAATTGCCTCCATCATGTTTTGCTAACGATTATTATAACAGACAGAGAGGTATGTTTGTTAGTTGGACGATCATCGTTTCCTGAATAGCTGGCGCACATTCGCTAAATCGGTAGGTAAGCTAAAAATTAAGTCATCCTGCTGCCACTTTAATAGAATACCGCTTCTAAGTCGTTTGCTTCGGGCGCAACGTATGCTTTAACACTTTTCCAGAAGCATTCCGTGGTAATTCCCCTATAAAATCTACTTCGTAAGGTATTTTATATTTAGCCAGTTGAGTAGCACAATATTCAAGGACTTGTTGCTCAGTCAATTCTTTACCAGGCTTTATCACGACATATGCTTTCGGTACTTCACCATATACATCATGCGGAACGCCAACGATTGCTGCTTCTAAAATTTCTGGAATCTGATAGAGCACTTCCTCCACTTCAATCGGATAGATATTTTCACCACCGCGAATAATCATATCCTTTTTACGATCCACAATATATAAATAGCCTTCCTCATCAAATCGACCTAAATCCCCTGAATGAAGCCAGCCATTTCGAATTGCGTTCGCTGTTTCTTCCGGTGCAAACAAGTAGCCCTTCATGACTTGGGGTCCCTTCACACAAATTTCCCCCACCTCACCGATAGGTACAATTTCACCATTCGAATCAAGTAATTGAATTTGTGTACGTGCAAGCGGCTTACCTACTGATCCAATTTTAATAAGTGCCGCTTCATCTAATAATGAGCTTGCTGCAGGTGTATTCTCGGTTTGACCGTATAAGTTTTGTACTTTTACATTTGGGAATGTATCCTTCAAACGCTTCACTAATTCATACGGCATCGGAGCTGCTCCGTAACAGAACAATCGTAAATGCTCAAAATTATAGGCAGCAAGCTCTGGCTTATTTAATAAAATTGTATACATTGCCGGAACACCGAAGAAAATCGTAGTCTGTGTTTCTACCAGTTTTTTTAAAGTTTTCTCAGGGGAAAATGCCTCATCAATTATAACTGTTCCACCCTTTAAAATTGTCGGTACAGCAAAAACATGACTACCCGCACAATGGAATAAAGGTGTGCATATAAACATGCGATCCTTTTCATTCATTTCCATAGACTCCGACCAGATTTCTGCTGTTTCCAATACATTACGGTGACTCAGCATTACACCTTTAGGTTTTCCCGTAGTACCCGATGTGTACATAACAACAGATGTCTCGTCCAAATCGAATGTTGGTAACTCTCCTGTTTCCATAGGTGTGTTAATAATTGCTCGTATTTTTTCTAATGTTAATACTTCGTCAAATCCATTCAGAGGAAAATCAATTGTCCCTTGTAATTTTTCATCATAAATGAGTACTTTTGCTTTTGAATGTTTAAAAATATACTCCACTTCAGGTGAAGCCAGCTTTGTATTAACAGGCATAACCGTAAGCCCTGCAAGTTGTACACCGTAATAAATCGCCATAAACAGATTGGAATTAAGCGTAAACTGTGCAACAATATCATCTTTTTCAAAGCCTTTTTTTACAAGGTAATGTGCAATTTTTAATGATTTTTCATAAAGCTCTTTATAAGTCCAGGATTCATCTTGAAACACAATAGCTTCAGCTTCCGGTGTTATTCGAGATTGTTCAAATAATGCTTTTGTAACCGCCATCCCCATCGCTCCTCATAAAAACATGTATTTCTTTAATTTTAGCAATTTTTTCTATTTAAATACAGTTTTTCATTCACAAAAAAGAATTGGCTAATTGTAGCTTATTTACTAGAACATAAAAGAAGTGCAATTGGACAAATTAAATATTGAGGAATATAAAAGGATATTATAGTTAATACTCTTTTTATACTTTTTCAAAAAAATTAATAAGGAGGATATTTATGCCAACATTAGAGGTGAAATGTACTGTATCCAACTGTTTTTTCCATGCGGAGGGAAATTTTTGTGGAGCTGAAAAAATAGAAATTAATATGGATAAAGCCAGTAAGAATGAGAATACCGAGTTTGCTTCTGATTTTGACCTCCATAAAAGAGAGAAAGCGAAAAGCTCAAGCGAAACATGCTGTCAAACATTCATTTCTAAAAAGGATGCATCTAAACACTCCTAAGATTTTTGGAAGCTGTCAATTGACAGCTTCCCTTTTTAAATTGTTAATGCGGACTATTACGATCTAGCCCAGGTACTTCATTTAACTTATATGCATTACTATCTACTTCCAAATTTTCATTTAATGGCTTAAGTGGAACTTCGTCTACCGTATGAACATCTTTCTTCTGAGCAAGTATGGCAAGTGTATCATTATAGGAAAGACCGGATGCAGCATTTAAGCGCTTTACTTCTTCTATATCGGTACCTGCTTCTGTATATTTTTTCTCGTGCATAAATCCACCTCCTCCTTCTTTAGGATGTGCGGGGAAATGTGGTTTATGTAAACGAGAGGATATCAATTAGTAATACATTAATCAGAAGCTTCCATTTCCTTAAAGAAAAACATTCCGGCTAAACCAATTACAGAAAATACAACAGGAATAATAAAGCCATAGTAATAGGCGTTTTGCAATACGCCTGAACTACTTTGAACATAATCCAATATAACCCCTAAAAAAATAGGTAATAACACAGCGCTTAAGAAACCGCCTGTATTTGCAAAGCCCGATACAATCCCTGATTCTTCAAGCGGGAAAGAGCGACGAACTGCTGCAAACGTTAATGCACTTGCCCCGTATCCAAAACCGATTAGAAAGAAAAGTATAATCACCCACCAAATCGATGGATATCCTTTAAATAATAAAAAAGTAATCCAGCTTGATAAGACGATTAGATGAATGGTAATATAAGGTTTTTTAATAGTATCGAACATGCTTGCAATCCAGCTCATTAAAGGTGCGCCTAAAATTGCTCCGACAAGACCGACCATAATTAGCTGACTTGCCTCAGAACGAGTCATTCCATACATATCCATACCAAAAGGTACTGCCCATGAACTAATAAAACCAACATAACCGCCAACCACTCCAAAATGGCAGAAAAATAAAGCCCATGCCTGACGATTTGAAAAAACCCTTTTTACGATTACTCCTGTTTTTTCACGAAGTATTTGTTCTTTTTCAACGACCGGTTTTATAAATGTTTGTTTTGTATTTTTTATAAGAACAACATAAAGAAGCAAGCCACATAAGCAAACGATAGCTCCTAACGAGAAAAAAGCCCCTCTCCAGCCAAGTAGCTGTATCCATGCAGAAAATGGAACAGTAGCTAACAAAAAACCTAAACTACCTGTCATACCGGCAAAGCCTACTAACCGAACAAATTCTTTTTTATGAAACCATTGCCCTAGTATAAGCATCATATTTACCCAAATCGTAGCATCGCCTAGTCCAGTTAAAATACGTGATAGAAACAGTACATATTCATGTGTTCCCACACTGTAAAAAATCGTTCCAACACCCGTTATAACTGCACCCAATATAAGAAAGAAATTCGGTCCAAAGCGATCCGCTAAAATCCCCATCGGAATCTGTAGACTTGTATAAACAAAAAATTGTACACCTGTAATAAATCCGATTGTCGTAGCGGTAATATTAAAATCGTTCATTAACTGGTCCGTAATCAATCCTGGTGCAGTTCTTTGACTTGCCATAAGCAAATACGTAAGCAATACCGAAGCAAATACAATCCATCTGTACTTACTATTTTGTTTATCCAGCAGCCTCTACTCCTAATGGTTTTATTTAATAAATTGCGTAAAACCCTTTTCTTGACTCATTTTATGATTGTAATTAATGTAATATCTTTTTAGTTGCAGACATTTTCATAAAGTATTTACCTTTACATATAAATAACAATATATCGGTTGTGATTTTTCAGGTTAAAAAAAAGCATAAAGGGAGTGCAAACATTCTACAAGTAGGTCCTTTGCCTATAAGTACACTTCGTTTGGATTGTGGCAAGAACCAGGTAGTGTATTATCCGTATGTATTTTTTACTGAGAATAATTTTTGGGAAAACAAAATGAACGAGGCAATTAAAGAGCAAGTGAAAAAGTTGATTTCTGTTCAAGTTGGAGATATGCCGACAACAGTGGAGGAAATGCAAGGTCTTTATGAAATAAAAAATAATCAACGACAAATATTAAGCTTATCACTTTCCAATTATACGTATCATCAAAAGGCTGCTCACGGAATGACCTATATCAAATCATTGAACTTTGATTTAGAAAAACAGAAGATTTGTAAGTTAGAAGATTTATTCATCCCTGGCAGTGACTATATCAAACGGATTTCCAGTCTTGTAAATATTCAAATTCACGAGCGGGATATTCCCCTTCTGGATGATTTTAACGGTATTCAACCAAACCAGGATTTTTATATAGCGGATAAAACACTAGTAATCTATTTCCAGCTATACGAAATTACCCCCTATTACGTAGGCTTGCCTATGTTTCCGATTTCTGTTTTTGATTTAACCGATATTATTGATGAATCAAGTCCTCTAAGTAGGATGGCTGTTAATAATTAAAATTTAATATAACTTGTATGCCTCTCATTTCTAGTGAGAGGCATATGGCTTTTTAGGCACCTTTTTAAGTACACCAAAAGAGGCAAATAAGCATAATATAACTAGAAAGCCAGTTTTAAACTTATATACGAGGTGAAGAAAGAATGGCGTCATCTATAGATTACACATCTCCATCTACTCAATTTGCTTTTGACATAAATAAAAGCACATTATTTAAAAAAGACCATCGAAATTTTATAAACGTATTAGGGGTAAAACAGTTAAATACCTTGGATAATGTGTCCTTACTGGATATATATTTAAGTGCCGATAATATAATTGAACCGCATTATCATCAAAACGCAGCAGAGCTCATTTATTGTATTTCTGGTGCTGTTACCGTATCTATCTTAAATCCTTTCACAAAACAACTTCTTCATTATCCGCTGACACCTGGACAAGTGGCGAATGTTCCACAAGGTTGGTGGCATTATGAAGTAGCCACTGTTGATGACACGCATCTTTTAGCAATTTTTAATGCACCGACTCCTGAAGTAATATTGGGTTCTGATTTATTAAAATTAACTCCACCAAATATTTTATCTCAAACATATTGCATTAATGAAACTGAATGGAATCAAGCCATCAGTCCTGTGAAGCCAAATACCTTTATTGGATCCTATTCCGATTGCTCCAAAGAGACGCAACAAATATCCCCTCAATATTTATATCCCCAGTATCATTGCTCACAATGTGCGCTCCATAGCCAACAAACGCCTTATGCATATCAAAACTGGCACTATTGAAATCGCCACTCTTTAACAAAGCTTCCCGCAATGAAAATACTTAAAAAGGATGATGTATATCATGAGATGTCCTGACGAGCAATTGGATATTAATCGCTGGGAGAATGACGGCGGAAAAAGTTTAGTATTCTAATAAAATTAGAAACAATATTTAAAGGATGGTATGAACTACATACCATCCTTTTGTTTTAATGTTCGTTACTATGAGGAGGTGTTACGGGATGTGCATCTTTAATGACACGAATCGGGCGCATCATATCATGATCTTCATGCTCTAAAAAATGACAATGCCATATATAATCCCCCGTATGTTCCTTCCAGTGCATAATAATTTTTGTTACTTTTCCTATATCCGCTTTTACAGTATCTTTCCAGCCTCGTTCATAATCATGCGGTTCTTCCGGAGGGCCTGTAAATTGCAATTTCCCCTCTGCTACATAAAGATCTACATTAAAAGGTCTACGTTCAAGTATTTTAAATTGTACTAGATGAACGTGAATCGGGTGATGGACTGGTGTAGTGTTAATCAAATTCCAAACTTCAATGCTATCTAAAGATGGTTTTTCAGTAGCGGGATCATGATACATTTTATCGCCCAATAACAGCATAAGTCTGCCATAACGGTCTAACGTACTTGTTAAAGGAAGATCCCGGACCGTATGTGCATGGTGCTCATGCAATTCCATTGCAGGTTCTAATAATGTCGGGATTTGACTTGTATCCTCACCCTTTAATGGCAAGTTTACAGTAAACTTCATAATAACATTTGTATGTTCATCAGCAAATTCCTCGTCATCATTCATTAAAATTATCTCTTCATTGGCAAAATCGCTAAAATCTATAATGACATCTACCCGTTCTGCTGGAGTTAATTCAACTGAATCAATACTTACAGTGGCAGCTAAAAACCCACCATCTGTTCCGATTTGGCTTATTTTCTCATCATTGGAGAGACGCAAGTTATAGCTTCTCCGGTTTGAGCCATTCAATATGCGGAAGCGATACTTTCTCGGCTCAACATTTAATATTGGCCATACCTTTCCATTAACTAGTATCGTATTACCAACATAGCCTAACGTGACAGTCGGGTTTGGCAATGGAAGCTGGTCAGGAACGGGAAGGGGAAATGGTGGATCTAGTTCTGTAGGGTAAAAAATAGAACCATCTTCATTGAATGATTTATCTTGAATGAGTAAAGGAATTTCGTAATTCCCCTTTGGCAGTTGTAAACGTTCTTCCGATGAATCACGAAGTAAATAAAAACCAGCAAGACCCGCAACGACATTTAATCGAGTAAGCCCCATTGCATGGTCATGATACCACAATGTCGTACCAGGCTGGTGGTTTGTATATTCATGTACTTCCTGTTTAAAGGCTGGACCTGTAGCAGCGTAATTTTTCGTATACCATGCTTCAGGGTGACCGTCACTTGCAGAAGCAACATTTGCTCCATGCAAATGAACTACGGTCCGTACTTCTGCGGAGTTGTTTACGCCATGCAAACTATAGTCAATCGGCAAGAAATGTTTTTCCGGAAGTCGATTCAAATATTTCACGTATGTCGTATAGTCTTTTTTTGCTTCAATAGTCGGCCCCGGAACAGTGCCATCATATCCCCACACCTCGGTAAAAGGAAAGTTTTTGTGGAATCGATGCTTTGACTTTAGCATTTGTATTTCATAATAGGAATTTGCCGGATAATTTTTATTTGCTCTCGGTCTTGCAGTAGGCGGTTTTACTAATTTATCTATAAATTTAGGTATTGTATTTGGATCAGCTGGATTAACAGGCTGCTCACTAAAATTCAAAATATACCATCCTTCTTTACTAATTTCATATAGTTTATTCTTTACTTCATTTAGGCGTTACTCCAAGGTACGTTTTCATAAACTTCAGGTAAATTAAATGATAAACATCGCCACAATTGTCGTAACGATTAACCCCACTACTACAGGTACAAGATTTCGGCGAGCAAGCTCAAATGGGCTAACGTTACAAATTGCGGCTGCAGGAATAAGTGCCCAAGGAACAAGTGTACCGCCACCTACCCAAATAGCCGCAATTTGTCCAAGTGCCGTCAAAGTTGCAGTTCCTTCACCAATCGCCGTACCAAATAAACTTCCGATTGACCCTACAAGTGAAATCCCCGAAAAACCTGAACCATCTAGCCCCGTAATTGCCCCTACCCCTGTCAGAGTAACAGCAGCTATTTCTGTAGTTAATGGGACAATTGCCGCTAACCCCATACCTAAATCATTGACAATACCATGTGAAGATTCAGGTAAGTGATCTCCTATAATTGTAAGAAATCCTGCATCCCCTAAATAGAAAAACGCCGCAATCGGGATTACCGGACCAAATACTTTAAATCCAAACTGAAACCCTTTAATAAAATAGTCCGTCGTTTGATCGAGCCCTTTCTTCCTATAAGCTACAACACAAAGAAGGAGCAAGATAAATACGGAAGTCCCTCCTACTAAAGCAGTTGCATCTCCACCTTGCAGATTAAAAAGAGACATTGCCACAACATCGAGTAAAAAAGCAACTGGAATTAAAAGGGCAAAGAATTTTTTTTGTGTCATCGATAATAAATCATCGGGTTTTTCCTGTTCTGTGCTGTTATCATACGTTCCTACTAATGGAATAGTTCCTCGCTTCATATCCCGTTTTAAAAGATAGAACGCCACTGCAGTCGTCACGACACCCATTGTTATAACAAGCGGTATACTCGCCGTAATTACATCCCCTACCGGAATCCCTGCAGCATCCGCAGTTAATTTCGGTGCACCTTGAATAATGAAATCACTAGACAGCGCGATACCATGCCCGAATAAGTTCATTGCCATTGCCACTCCAAGTGCTGGAAGTCCAGCTCGGATTGCTACCGGTAACAGTACTGCTCCGAGTAAGGCAACAGCAGGCGAAGGCCAGAAAAACCATGAAATGATCATCATTAATATACCTATTGTCCAAAACCCGAGTGTCGGATTTTTTATAATTTTTGTAAACGGCGCGATCATTACTTCATTAATACCTGTTTTTGTAAGCACCCGACTCATCGCCACGATAATAGAAATAATTAAAATAGTAGATAAAAGTTCTGTAATCGCATAAATAAAGCTGTTAAAAACCCCACTAATAGAAGAAATAAAGTCTCCTGTTGCAACAAATGCGATAACGAATATTCCTAAAATACTAATTAGTGAAGTGTCGAGCCGCTTCACCATGAAAATGATAATAAGGGCAATAAATGCTACATAAATCCAGTGGAGAGCTGTTAATTCAATTCCCATACTCTTCCTCATTTCTTTTTTATATAGCATATGGAGTGAAAAGATAGGTGGTGAACGCCTATTTATAATAAATATTTTTTAATAAATTGAGCATTCGCCTAGCTTCTTTTCATATGGATAAAAGTTAGTAACTATAAATAGTTGCTACATGTTTATTATTGAACTAAAAAGTGCCATATTACATAAATAGGAATGATCCAAAAAGGAGGGTGCACATGGCAGTCTGTCCGTTATGCAATGGTTTACATGAAGTGGAGAAATATTGTCGAACATGCCATATTCTATTAAATGATGAAGGAAAGGTATCTGATTATTTAGATCCATACGGACATTACAATGATGAAGAAACCGTTAAAATGGGTGATGGCTATCCATATACTGCAGCAAATGAAATTTGTCCACACTTATTAACTTGCAATGAATGCGGATATGATCAAGTGATTTTTATTCAACAGCTATAACTCATTATAATTAAGGTTGTTCGAAGTAGATTTTCGAACAACCTTTTCATTTTCATAAAAACTTGAAACTCAATTATACTTTCCTTACCTGTTAAAACCCACTTTCGTTTTATCATCATATAATGTGTTATAAATCATCAATTGAAGCATCGTTCTATAATTATCAATTCGACAGGAAAGGGAGAGTAAATGATTGTTGACGGGGTATTTTCCGGTGGTGGTATTAAAGGATTTGCATACGTAGGTGCGATTCAGGCACTAGAAGAAAAAGGGATAAAGTTTGAAAGGGTAGCTGGTACGAGCGCGGGTGCTATTTTAGCAACATTTATCGCAGCAGGATTTAATGCACAAGAACTTGAAAAAATTTTTGATGAACTAAATCTAAAAGTGTTGCTGGATCCTCCAAAAATGACGAAAGAATTTCCGTTTTTAAAGTGGCTCAACTTATATAAAAGATTCGGTTTATATAAAGGAAAAGCTTTGGAAAATTGGTTTCTCGAAAAACTAGCGACAAAAGGGATTTATACGTTTAGTGACTTACCAAAAGATTCATTAAAACTCGTTGCTTCCGATTTAACTAACGGAAAGATGATTGTGTTACCTGATGATCTGCATCACTACAATATAGATGGCAGCACATTTCCCATTTCACGTGCATTACGGATGAGTTGCGGTCTTCCTTTTTTCTTTGAACCGGTTTATTTAAAAAACGGGAAAAGTGAATCTGTTATTGTTGATGGAGGAGTTTTGAGTAATTTCCCGCTATGGATTTATGATAATGGTCACAAAAAGCGGCCGGTTCTTGGGATGAAGCTAAGCAGTGCAAGTGAAGATAGAGCACCACATGAAATTAACAATGCCATTCAATTATTTGAAGCGCTATTTACTACAATGCAAAATGCCCATGATAACCGTTATATCGCCCGTAGACATGAGAAAAATATTATCTTTATTCCGGTTGAAGATTATAGTACGACCCAATTTGATTTAGATGAAAAAACAAAAAATAAATTAATTAGCATCGGAAAAGAAAGGACTATTCAATTTTTAAAATCATGGTCTCCAGTTTGGTAAATACATTTTTAATGTAAAAAAGGTGAAACCCAATGATGCGATTTCACCTTTTTATATTTATTTCATTACTTTGAACACTTCTGGTACTGTATTTAAATCGATGTCCCACAAAATAGGGAGTAAGAAGTAAATGGACAATGTAATCAATATGACACCGAAGATATTTAGAGCAAAGCCTGCCTTCATCATATCTGTAATTTTAATATATCCTGAACCAAATACTGCTGCATTTGGCGGTGTGGCTACCGGAAGCATAAATGCACACGATGCCGCTACACCAGCTGCAATCATTAATGCATAAGGGTGAACGCCCAATGCTACAGCAAGTGATGCCATAATTGGATACATCATAGATGCAGTGGCAGTATTCGAAGTAATCTCAGTTAAAGCAAGAACAAGTGCTGCAACCAGGAAGATTAACACGATAACACTTACACCTTCAAGTCCCATAAGCTGTGACCCGATCCATTCCGATAAACCCGTACCTACAAACCCGGAAGCAATTGCAAGACCGCCTCCAAATAACAGTAAAATACCCCATGGTAATTTTACAGCTGTTTGCCAATCCATTATACGATCACCTTTACGATTCACAGAAGGGATCGCGAATAAAACGATAGCGAAAAATATTGCGATGATTCCATCAGATAGACCGGGAATAAAATCACTTAGGAAGAATGATCGAGTAATCCAAGAAAATGCAGCCAATATAAAGACTACGAAGACAGCCTTTTCTTCAAAAGATGCTTTACCTAAATCACTTTTTTCTTTGTCAATTACCGCTCTTCCACCTGGTAAAGTTTTTATTTTAGATGGGAATGCAATTTTTACAAGATAAAGCCATGTAAAGATGATGAAAAACCATGCAAATGGTACTCCGAACAGCATCCATCCAGCAAAAGATAATTCAATACCATACATTTTATTGATTGCACCTGCTAGCAATGTATTAGGCGGCGTTCCTATTAATGTTGCAATTCCCCCAAGGGATGCTGAATAGGCAATCCCGAGCATCAATGCTTTACCAAATGCAAAACGTTGAGGGGAAGTATCAATATTGACAGTAGGGTCATTTTTTAATCCGTCTGCCACTTGATTAATGATGGCAAGTCCAATTGGAATCATCATCATTGCAGTCGCGGAATTTGAAATCCACATTGATAAAAATCCTGTTGCAATCATAAACCCAAGTACAATTCGGTCCATATTTGTACCGACCATTGAAATTATTGAGATGGCAATACGTTTATGTAAGTTCCACTTTTCCATTGCAAGCGCAATTATAAATCCACCCATAAACAGGAAAATTGTTTCATCTCCATAAGAAGATGAAGTTACCTTTATATCTAAACTATTTGTTAAAGGAAACAATACAAGAGGTAATAATGCAGTAGCGGGGATTGGGATTGCTTCAGTAATCCACCAAGTTGCTATCCAAATAGTACTTGCCAAGACTCCTTTAGCTTCTGGTGTAAGACCCTCAGGATTAAAAAACAGCAACGTTAAAATAAACAATAACGGTCCTAATATAAGACCTACTATTTGCGCTGTTGTATAACTGCGGGGAGTATAACCTCCTCCACCTCCATTACCCGAACCTGCATTACCTGTTTTTTTGTAATTTCCGTCCGAAGCAATTTTAGAAGAATTTGGTTTTATGAAAAAAGTAAACATATCTTTTACTTGGTCATGCATTTCCCATAACCGATTCCAAGTTGTTGAAAACATCTCATTTCCTCCTAAATTTTGTTTTAAAATAACAATACTTTGTTTTCAATATTACTATTTCCTTTACCATTTTTACTTAGATAAATAAAAAAAGCAATAGTATTTAAAATAATATGAAAATAAAAAATAATAAAGATTGTAGAAATGACCTCGTATTATATAAATTTTTACATTTTAAATAGCATTGTTATATAACATTGCAAAATATTCTACGCAAAAGGAATATTAATTCACCCTATATAAACAAAAAAGAACGAGTTCTGAAAAGGGAATTCGTTCTTTTTTAATATACTATTTGAAAATATTTATTGTACTTTTGCTTTTTTGAAACCATCATAAATACTAATAGCGGCAGTAATTATTAAAATAATAATTGTCCCCCCTATTAGCCACACATTGAATTGCTCTTTCGTAATCGTAAACAGATTAGTTATATAAACAACGAATTCTTCGCTCAAAAAATTAGGTTTTATTAAAATATTAATGAAAACAATCGTTGAAATTACTTCAAGTACTGTATTTCCAATAGCCATTCTTTTCGTCCATTGTCCCTTCAATAACTTATAAAGAGCAAATGCAATCTCCAAACCAGCAATAATAAGAACGACTAACCCATATTGTTGTAAAACATCCTGATTTAATGCTGGAATAACAAATTCTAATCGACCGCCATCCCCTTCATATACTCCTATAATCTGATTAGCATAAAAGTAAAGGGTCACCCAAATAGCCGTCCACATTAAACTCCCGAAAATCTCTAACTTCGATATCGTTTTCTGCTTAGATATATATGCAACATTTTTTAAATCTTCCGCGGTCCATTTTTCTAAACCTGAAGTTAATGGCAGCTGTTCCTTATCTTTATCAAATCTTTCTAATAAAGCAAAAGTGATAGTTAGCCAGAAAAAGACTTGGATTCCTACTTGAATCAACGTCCAGATACCTTCTCCGACAAGGGATAAAATGCTATTTAATATCGCCTCTTCACCACTAAAACCAATGAAATATTTTGTGATAATTGTTATTAATGAAACGACTGCAGCTATTGGTACAATCATTTTTAATAATGACATATAAACATCAAAATAGCGTGGACCTATTAAATGCATCGGCTGATCCTTATACCCGTTTGCCAATACCGCTGGATTACCTAACTGATTAAGCACATCTTTAACATCCTCCTCGGTATGATGGTTAGGAAGCATATCCTCAATTGTTGAGCGTAATTCAAGTGCAATATCTGAACGCATTTTTTCAGGCAGCCTTCTAGTGACTTCTTGAATATAAACTTCAATTAAATTCGTTTTCATCGTCATCTCCCTCTCCTAATAAGGAATACAGTTCCTTAGAATTATTAATCCACTCTTTTTTCAATTCTAAAAAGATCTCTAAACCAAATTCACTTAAAACATAATATTTTCGAGGTCTACTCTCTGATGTGTCCCAACTGCTTGAAACGAGTTCTTGCTTTTCCAATCTACGTAGTAAAGGGTACAAAGTACTTTGATCAATGGAAATTCCGGCTCCTTCCAATGATTGAACTAATGAATATCCATACTGTGGGGTTCTTAATTGACTAAGGACCGCTAATGTCAAAGTCCCTCTTCTAAGCTCTATTTTTAAGGAATTCAATAAATTGCTCACTAATACACCTCACTCCATAATAATGTATGTCATACAGTATTATTATATACTATGTATCATACAGTATTATTGTGAATAACACTACTATAAATTGGTAATTAAACAAAATTAAACTCCTGTGGGCTGGTTAAGGTCCATAGGAGTTTAATTTTGATCTTATTCTTCGACTTTGTTTATTTCAAAGTTATTCAGCAGTTCACGTACTTCATCCGTTGACTTTGTGTTCATTAATTGATTTCTTAACTCACCTGCACCACGGAAGCCTTTAACATAAATTTTGAAAAAGCGGTGTAAACCTGACATGGAACGTGGCAGCATTTCCGCATATTTATCCTGTAAATCAAGTTGAAGCTTTAAAAGATCAAGGTATTCCTCAGGGCTATGCTCTTTCGGCTCTTTTTCAAAAGCAAAAGGATTTTTGAAAATACCGCGCCCAATCATTACCCCATCAATACCGTATTTTTCAGCGAGTTCTAAACCAACTTGACGATCTGGAATATCACCATTGATTGTCAATAATGTTTGTGGCGCAATTTCATCTCTTAGTTTTTTTATTTCCGGAATCAGCTCCCAGTGAGCATCAACCGCACTCATTTCTTTTCTCGTACGCAAATGAATCGATAGGTTAGCGATATCCTGTTTTAAAATATGTGTCAGCCATTCCTTCCATTCTTCAACATCTTTATAGCCAAGACGAGTCTTAACACTGACAGGTAATCCACCAGCTTTTGCTGCCTCAATCAACTCTGCCGCGATATCGGGACGAAGAATTAGACCGCTTCCTTTCCCTCTTTGTGCAACGTTTGGTACAGGGCATCCCATATTTAAATCTATACCTTTAAATCCTTTTTCGGCCATACCTATACTCATTTGACGGAAAAATTCGGGGTTGTCTCCCCAAATATGTGCAACAAGGGGCTGTTCATCTTCCGTAAAATGTAAACGACCTCTTACACTTTTTTCTCCGTCCGGATGACAGTAGCTATCCGAATTTGTAAACTCTGTGAAAAATACATCCGGTCTGCCTGCTTTCGCTACAACATGGCGAAAAACAGTATCCGTCACGTCTTCCATAGGTGCAAGAACGAAAAACGGTTTCGGTAAATCGTTCCAAAAATTTTCTTTCATACTATTTCAAGTCCTCTCAAAATGGGATTTTGCTTTACTCATCCCTTAAGTTAAGCTCATTAATTGAGCATAATAGTCATCAGTTACTTTGAAACTATCGTAAGCCTCAAAAACACTTTTTTATTTTATACTTTTCAAACGTTTCCTTCTACAATATTGCCTATATATCTAAAGATTAAGGACAACATTTCACGTTTAAAACACTATCCACCTATTCTAATCTTCTCATTCAACCTCTTTAGCGTTCCTAAAATACTCATAGCAGCTAAATAGCTCGTTTTTGGATTTTCCGGCAATGGATTATTTTTAATCGTAAATGTTGCTTCCCCAAACTCTCCCGTTATTTCAACATGATGAATGTTTTTTTCAATATGTGGATCCGCAATTAAAGTTACCTTAGTATTTTCCATACCAATCCCGGCCAGTGCAAGGACAATGGAAACATTCATATTTTTAGGAAATCGCTCGATTGCTTCTGCTGCTTTCCCTTCGAATACGACTTGAGCTTCCTCAATTTCCTCAGTAATTAACGAACTTGCTGGCTTACGAGTAGTGAGTGAAACATAAGTAACTTTACCGAGGGCATGTGCATTTTGTAAAATGTCCAAGCCCCCAATTGCTCCTGAAGGTAAATGAATATCATTATTATACTTGTGTGCAAGATGACTGACTTTGGTTACTAGTTCCATATCTGCAAATGCACCGACGCTGATTACCACAACATCTTTTTGAGTTATAATGTCTGGTACTAGATCTTTCACAGCATTTATATTCGCCGCTTCTACTACAACGTCAATACCCGAACTTAGAAAATCAGTGAGATCCGTAAATAATTCAACCTCGAATTGCGATGCAACTGTTTCGTACTTTCTCTTATCCTTTACGAATACACTTTTAATTCGTAAATCATTATGGTCCTTTTGGTTAATTTCATTTAATAAAAAATGAGCGATTGCACCCGCCCCAACTATACCAATATTCATTTCAAATCTCCTTATTTGCTTTTATTATTCTTACTTTCCACCATAACATATCTTCGTCCTACTTCATCCTTACAATTAGTTTCCTTTAAAATCTCCATTACTTTAGGTAGTATTAGTTTATAGTGAAAATAATAGGAGGGATAGGAATGGAACTGACAGTATATCTTGCAGGACAGATTCATGACAATTGGCGGGAAGAAGTTGCACAAAAGGCAAAGGAAAATAATCTCCCACTACGCTTCGTAGCTCCACAAACAAACCATGATCGTTCTGATAATATTGGAGAAGAAATTTTAGGGGAGCAGCCTTCTAACTTCCATAAAGATAATGCAGCATCGGATATTAATAATTTCAGAACACAAGTATTAATGCAAAAAGCTGATATCGTCATTGCCTTATTCGGCGAAAAGTATAAACAGTGGAATACCGCAATGGATGCAAGTACGGCTATTGCTATGAACAAGCCAACTATTATTATTCGACCAGAGTCATTGATTCACCCTTTAAAGGAACTTTCCAATAAAGCAAATGTAACCGTAGAAACTGTTGACCAAGCAATAGATGTAATTCGTTATATTTTTGATTGATGGAAAGTATTTGGGATTCATCCATTTAGTTTTGAATGCGCAAAAAGAGAGATTGCAGGTTGCAACCTCTCTTTTTAAAATGGAACAAAAAATTAAATACGCTTTAATGCACCATTTGGATTTGGTAACTCTTGAGCTGATATTTTGTTGATTTTGCAGAAGTAATCAAAAAATTGTTGTGCCAGCTCTTGTTCCTGTGGATCAGTTTTAAGCGATACTATGTCGCGTAAAATTTGTGCCATCCAAAGGTTATTAAAGTAACGGTGTTTACCTGTATTCCAAGTCATTTTATGAGTAAACTTTTCATTTACATAGTAATTCCAGAAGAGCATATTATTCGCTTCCTCTTCTGTAAGTTTTAATCTGAACTTTGAATGGGCAGGAATATTACCATCTTGGCTAAGCTTTCCGATAAAATCTTCCTTCACCATGTAAACACCTAAAATACGTCTTTCTTTTTCTGACGAGTCAGGATCTACTGCAGTTAATAAGACTGCACTATTTTCAAACAATCGTATTGGTTTGTTTGGTTTCCCCTTGTTAACTCCACTTTTAGCAACGCCAGAGAAAACTTTCCACTCTGTAAATGCCGTACTTTGCTCTTCTTCATCACACCAAAAAACCATCTGGGATTCGGGATGAAGTTTATGGTTTTTCATAAGTTTTTCATGTTGTTGGCGAAGATCTTGATTTTTTCGCAAAAGTTTTAATTCTTCTTCCTTTTGCCATTCTTCCTCTCTTCGCTCTAGCTCTCTTTTTTCAATAATTTTTTCAAGTGAACTCGCATCACCTTTATCATGAAGTTTCAGGTGTTTTTCAAATACATCAGGGAAAACAAATTTTTTCTTTTCCGTTTCAAAATGGATTTCAATACTTGAATCATTATGTTTAACAACACTTCCCATACCAAACAGCTTATGGGTAACTTTCTTATTAATTAAATTCATTATTATAGTCCTCCTTCACATTTTTACAGGTAAATTTATTATTAAATTAAATAACTTCTAATAAACCACACACAATTGTTTGAATTTTTACCTTAATTTTGAAAAAGACTATTAAAAAACGTATTCCAAATTCTCTCTGCATTTACAGCAGAATTCGAAATACCACAATTGTAAGTCTATTATAACATTTCTTAAACAAAAATACAATTTATTTGTTGACAACGTATTTTAAGTTAGGTTAAAATAAAATATTTATTTTCTATAAGACTTTTTATTTTTTACAACAAAGCTCTAAAAGCCTTCATTCATCCTGTAATTACTATATAAAGAGACAACCTCTAATTTCTTTCCTCAAACAATATTTGCAACCGTCAAATATCAATTCTTCAGCCATAAAAAGTAATTTATTAATTATCATACACAGTATACCCATTAAATAGTAATATTATTTAGAAAATTGTAATTATAATGCATTTTGCCCTCGATGCAGTAATTTCTATAGACATTAGTCCTACACGTATATATACTTTTATTCGGATAAACTTTCTACTTTTCGGTGTAAAAGTAAATATTTAGTCAAAAGAAAGACGTGAAACAAGTGAATTTTTTTAAAAATCTTACATTAAAAGCGAAGTGGATGATTTATATATCTTTTGCTATCGTTTTAGCAGTCGGCATAACTGTAGTTTTTAGTCAGTGGAACGTGCGTAACATTCTGGAGGAGGAAAATCATCAAACCTCTTCTGATAATGCAAAGAATGCAGTTAATCAAGTATCTTTAGGCTTATTGAATTATGAATCCGCTATTCTACAATTTAGTCAGGTGGTAGAGGCAATCTTAACAAATGAAGAAAAAGATTATACCCAAATTGACAAAATAACAAAAACGCTTCAAGAACAGAATAGTGATTATTTAGCGGTTTATTTCATGGACTTTAAAACTGGCAAGTTACACGTGACACCGGAAATTACATACGATTGGGATGTTCGTGACTCTCAAACATTCGCAAAGTTAAACAGTAATCCGAACCTACAGTGGATGGATATCTATTTGGACACTGGCGTAAATCAATTAATGACTTCGGTTATTGCTCCCATATTTAATAATGGAAAGTTAGTTGGTGCAGTCGGCTTTGATATTGACTTCTCAACGATTGGTTCAATACGAGAAAGTATTGAAGAAGGTACCTCTTCCCAATTGATGATTGTTGATCCAAATGGTCTTATCGTTTCTTCATTTATTGAAGATGGAGACGGAAAAAATATTAATGCTGATAACTCCGGTAAAATTGAGGGGGTTTCGGATTTATTAAATCCTCGTGAATTAGCTACGGAATTTAGCTGGCTTTTAAATGATTCAAATACAAATAATCAAATTGAACAATTTAATTGGGCTGGTGTTGATTATTCGGGTGAAATACAGACAATAGAAAAAAACAATTGGAAGATTGTCTCTGTTATAGATAAAGATAATTTTGCTGAAAAATTAAAGGAGTTTACAATTAACGGTTGGATATCACTTATTATTGGATTAATCATTGGTTGTTTATTCGCTTATTTCATGTCAATTAAACTAATTCAGATTTTTAGTAATTTAAAAAAAGTATTTGAAAGAACAGCAAGTGGTGATTTTATCTCCCGCTTTGAAACGAATTCAAATGATGAAATTGCTGATCTGGCAAACCATTACAATCAAATGCTGGATGGTGTTCATCGTTTAGTCCTTCAAGTAAATGAAAATACTAATGCAATTCGTAATTCATCAAATAGTTTAGCAATTATCGCTCAAGAAAATGAACAAGCATTATATAATGTTTCTACTAGTATTGAAGAAATTGCTATGAGTAGTAGTAAACAGGCTGAAAAAATGCAAGATGGTTCTAATGCTCTCCATGTATTAGCAGAGGGTATTGAGACAATTGAATTACAATCAAAACAAGTGGCAGATGATGCAGCTGAAGCGCTCATTGAAGCAAATACAACTATTCATAAAGTTGATCAGTTAGAAGAAACATATACAAATTTAGAAAGAGCATTCCAGGAAGTAACGGTTGTTGCAAGCAATCTGGATGATAAAACAAAATCAATTTCACAAGTAACAAAATTAATTGCTCAAATTACAGAACAAACAAATTTACTTGCACTAAATGCATCTATTGAAGCTGCTAGAGCAGGCGAACACGGTAAGGGGTTTGCTGTTGTGGCTGATGAGGTAAGAAAATTAGCCGAGAATTCAAAAGCAGCAACTACAAATATTCAGGAAATTATTAAAAGTATATTGGAAGATACAGAGCAACTTGTTCAAGTAATGCAGCAAACAAATGAAATTAGCGATAATCAAAAAGTAGCTGTTGATACTGTTAATAATGCAATTAAACAGCTGTCCGATACTTTGGAAAATATGAAAGAATCCATTACTAGAACAATGGAAGATGTATCGACAATGCAACAGCAAAAAAATGTTGTGCTATCTTCCATGTTAGTAGTCCATGAAATGACAACAGAGGTAACAGCTGAAACACAAGAAATTGCAAGTTCGATTGAAGAACAAACATCGGCCACTACCGAAGTAACAAGTCATGCCACTCATTTAAATGAACAAGTCGAAAAGTTATCGGATTCTGTTTCAAAATTCAAGTTATAATTACACATAAAAATACACGTTAAATAGATGGACTTAGAGGTAGCTGCGAGCACTTCTTAGTCCATCTATTTTTTATAATATCAGCTGTTTACGTCCTATAGTGACACCATTTACATCATTGACATATGTTGCGTATATAAAGAATTTTAAATTGTTGCTTTACAGCAAGTGACCTAGCTCTATATTTCCATGAAATTTAAGGAGTGAATACATGGGTGCTATACATGGAGAATTTTATATTAATCGACTAAATCAGTTAAATAATGAAGTTTGGTTTGATGGGGAAAAGGTGGAAGGGTTACTTTCTGAACACCCCGCTTTCAAAGGTCTTATTAAAACGAAAGCTTCTCTTTATGACCTACAGCATGATCCTAAAATAAAAGATGAAATGACTTTTATTTCACCGAAATCAGGTGAACCTCTTGGGCTCTCTTTTTTACAGCCAAAAACAAAAGACGATTTGTTAAAAAGAAGGAAAATGATTGAACATTGGGCTAGACATACTTATGGTGTTTTAGGAAGAAGCCCTGACTATTTGAATTCTGTTTTAATGAGCTTTGCCTCCTCAGCAAAAATATTGGAGGGACAGGAAAACTGTTTCCCTGAAAATATTCAGGCTTTTTTTGAATTAGTCAGAGAAAATGATTTATCACTTACGCATACATTTATTACACCACAAGTAAATCGGTCTCAAAGTTATTTCGAACGGACAAATGAGCCAATTTCCGCGAAGGTTGTAGAAGAAAATGAACAGGGCCTTGTAATAAAGGGTGCACGATTATTGGCCACACAAGGTGGTTTGACCGATGAAGTGTTAGTATTTGGGGCCGGTAAGGCTGTATTCGCAGAAGATGAAGCTTTTGCTTTTGCCATTCCTTCCAATACGAAAGGTGTTAAATTTATTTGCCGAGATACATTTGTTGGAGGGGATTCCCCCTTTGATCATCCGCTAAGCTCCCGGTTCGAAGAGATCGATTCCCTTATAGTTTTTGATAATGTATTAGTTCCGTGGGAGCGAGTATTTTTTTATAATAACTTTGAAATTGCCGGTAAGTTCCTCATGGAAAGTTCGTTTCATCACTTCGCTAAATATCAGGTGACGATAAGGCAGATTGTCAAAACAGAATTTATACTAGGCATTGCGGAGCTTCTTGTAGATACAATTAAAGTCCGTGAATATCAACATATTCAAGAAAAGCTGTCAGAAATTATCGTTGGGTTAGAAACGATGAAAGCCCTTTTGGAAAAATCGGAGAATAATGCAGTACAAGATGATTGGGGCTATTTACGCCCAGCAATTTTCCCATTGAAAATTGCCGGTAATATTTTTTCTAAACTTTACCCTCGCTACATCGAAATAATTCAACTCATAGGTGCAAGCGGCATGATTACGTTACCTACCGAAAAAGCATTCCATTCTGATATAAGAGCAGATTTAGATCAATATCTTCAAGGTGCTACTAAAACAGCAGAGGAACGTGTAAAAATATTTCGTTTAGCTTGGGATTTAACAATGAGCTCATTCGGTACGAGGCAAATGCAATATGAACGATTCTTTTTTGGCGATTCAATCCGCGCAGCGAGCGAATTATATTATACTTATCCAAAGAAAGAATATGTAGAAGTAGTCATTGATTTTCTTAAGCAGAAGGAAAATTCATAACTCAATCTGAATACTACCTTCACCCTTTTCAAAAGGACTGCAATATTTCCTTTCATAAATTAGTCGACCTTTAGACAAACTAATCCTAAAAAGAAAAGAAGGTGATAGGATGCTTAATCTTACCGATGCATTGTGCTTAATGCAGATTATCATCACTGAGGATAATCATGAATAAACCGTTTATGCCCCAGCTTGTTTATTTTGAACCGAATGCTTTAGATTATCCTCTTGGAAAAGAGCTGAAAGAAAAATTTGAAGGGTTAGGTATTGAAATTCGTTATACTACTTCACATAATCAGATTCGAGACCTTCCTGGAGACAATGATTTACAAAAATACCGAATTGCAAAATCTACCCTCGTTGTAGGCATTCGTAAAACTCTGAAGTTTGACACGTCTAAACCATCGGCTGAATATGCCATCCCTCTTGCAACAGGGTGTATGGGACATTGTCATTACTGCTATTTGCAAACGACTATGGGGAGTAAACCGTATATTCGAATATATGTGAATGTCGATGAAATATTTGAAGCCGCTGATCATTATATAGAAGAACGCGCTCCTGAGATTACGCGTTTTGAAGCTGCTTGTACCTCTGATATTGTAGGGATCGACCACTTAACCCACTCCTTAAAAAAAGCAATTGAACATTTTGGGCAAACAGAGTTAGGCAGATTACGGTTTGTGACTAAATTTCATCATGTTGATCATTTACTTGATGCAAAACATAACGGGCATACAAGATTCCGATTTAGCATAAATGCCGACTATGTCATTAAAAATTTTGAACCTGGTACTTCTCCCCTAGTAAAGCGTATTGAAGCTGCCGGTAAAGTCGCAAGGGCTGGTTATCCGCTTGGTTTTATCGTAGCACCAATTTACCTTCATGATGGATGGCAAGAAGGATACTATCATATGTTTGAGCGTCTTGATGCAGAATTACCGAAGGATGCTCGTGATGATATAACGTTTGAATTTATTCAGCACAGATTCACTAAGAAAGCAAAAAATGTTATTGAGAAAAATTATCCAAAAACTAAATTACAGCTGGATGAATCTACAAGACGTGTTAAATGGGGTAAGTATGGAATTGGTAAATATATTTATCAAAAAGACGAAGAAGATGAAATGAAAGAGCAGTTATACAGTTATATGGAAAAGTTCTTTCCGAATGCAAAACTTGAGTATTTCACGTAACGCTAAAGCAGCCGGTCTTAAAATCGGCTGCCTTTGTTTTATATTATGTCTTCATAATCCTCATTACAAAGCGGTCTACCCTTTTTTTAAAACTGCTCCGTCTATCATTAAGCAAACGAATATTTAGCTTTTTTGCAATCAATTCTGCCACTTGTTCAAGTGCAAGGCTATTTGTATCAATTAGTCCATCAAAAATTGGGTGTTTAAATCCTTCCATACAGCGGTCGATTTGCTGCTCTGGCCAAGAATTTTTCTTTTCAAATCGGCTCTTTAGCCTTTGCTTGAGTGTTTCCTTTGTTGCACATAATACAAAATGATGCACTTCAATCCCTTCCATTTTTAAGCGCTCTATAATTTCTTCATAATATTGGGGATTAGTGATTGTCATTGGAATTATAATTGTTCCATTAAATTGATTAGATATGTACTTTATCATTTTAAAATTAAACTCTCTCCAAATTTCATGAACTTGAAAGTCCCCTGTCGTCAGATGTTTCGGCATGTTTTTGTTTATATAAAAGCCGATTTGCTCTGGATCATAAATAATGGAGTTGGGAATTCTGTGTTTCAATTCATATGCGGTTTGTGTTTTTCCAGCACCAAAGGCACCGTTTAGCCAAATGATCATTAAAAAACCTCTTCCTTAAATACGTATAAATATTTATATACTATAATTTACCATTATTTGCAAAAAAGAAAAAAACGAACCCTTTAACAAGGATTCGTTCGTATAAAGAATGAGTAATGATCAAATAACATATATTACGAAACGAGGTGCCAATTTACCTCTTAAAGCCGGACAATAGGCATTGAACAACATCGGAATGAGCCGCCTGACTTGATGATTTCTGAAAAATTTACTTCCAATACATCATAACCATGCTGTCTCATCTGATAATTAACGTCTCGATTCATTGGTAAACTTAATACCCGCTTCTGACCAATAGATAATACATTTGTGCCCATTGTAAACTGCTCGCTTTCACTTACTTCAATTAAATTGTACATATTCGCTAAAAATTCTACAGTTTTCGGGTCGAACGCATCTGGATAAATTAATGCTTCTTCTGAGGAAAGAATATTGAATACACAATCTAAATGTAAATATTTTGGGTTGAATTGAATTGGCAGTATTTTAAATTCAGGCAATTCTTTCTGTAAAGATTGAATTGCACTTTTACACGTTCGGTGACTGATTCCAATGAAGACGTGTTGGCCGTCGACAATGACATCGCCGCCTTCTATCGAATCAGTTGAGAGCTTTTTATATGCAATATTATGCTTGTTCATCCAGTGGGCTAATACTTTCTCTTCACCTTGACGAATCGGATTCGCCATTTCGGAAATAAATAAACGATTTCCTAATGTAAAGCCAATATCTCGTGTAAAGACTTGCTCAGGGTGATCTTTACTAGGTTTTAGTTTAATCACTTCCACACCCGCAGTTTTTAAAGTTTGTTCAAAATTACGATGTTGTGCAATAGCTAGTTCCTGGTCAATATTCTCATGCTTATATTGTTTTTGGACGTTATTAATTACTTCTCTAATCTCCATGTATTGCGGTTCACATAAAACTACTTTTTTTAATGTTCCGTATTCATTTTTACAATTTATTTGATCTCGTTTTGTAATTGTATCACCCATTAAGACATCCTCCAGATTCTTGATTCAACTCTCACTTATTATTTTCATTTCCTTCATTTACATTCAGTAAACATTTCTGAATTTTTAATCTATTTAGTTACCATTGTTTCAAGAATTTTAGGATGGGGTAATGATTGGCTATATAGTAATAATTGGATAATGATAACGGAGGGGTTTGTATGATTACGAAAGGGCATACTTTATTAACAAAGGAAGATTTCCAAACTAGAACCGACTTGCCAAAATGGCTTTATAAAGAATACGAAACCTTTCATAACACGGTAACAGATAAAACGTTTCCATGTTTTTTCGGCATGAGTGGTGAGCTCAAAGGTGAGCTTCGCTATGCCTATATTAATCAGGATGACTGGAGCAATCTTCCTGCCGCAGTCGGACATTTCCTTGATTTATTTAAGCTACCAAACTACAAAAGACACGGACTGTTTGTCTTTGTGGAACCATTTGAGCAAGAGGGCTCTCTTGAAGATTACCGAAAGCAATTTTGGGATATACTACAATACTTGCATAAAGAAGATGAAGTAGAATGGCCAGTAGATAGTCCTCGTGACCCTGAACATTATTTGTGGGATTTTCATTTTGCCGGAGAGCCAATTTTTGTATTCGGAAATGCACCTGCATATAAAAAGCGGAAAACACGTCATTTAGGAAATGCAATGGTTCTTGGATTTCAACCTCGGAAAATTTTCGAAGGGTTAGAAGGAACTGAAAAAGGCGGAATCATGTCTCGTGAAAAGGTTCGGAAACGTGTAGAGGTTTGGGATCAGCTACCTAAACATCCGGATATCGGTCATTACGGTGACCCAACTCATAATGAGTGGAAGCAATCATTTATTGGTGATGATATTATACCTATTCAAGGCAAATGTCCTTTCCAACATAAGTCGCTAACCTTAAAACTAAGCCCCAATTAAAGAAAACGGTTACAAAGAAAGTTGTGCTAAAAGTAAAATTTTAGCACAACTTTTAATGTCTTTTCCCATTCGGATTAAATTTTATTTTTCTATCCCTGCTATCCCAAAGCCTCCTGGCCCTGCATGTGTAGAGATCATTGCACCAGCTTGCATCCATGTTACATGTTCAAAACCAAATTCCTTCGCGAGTTCTTCCATCTGCTTTTTAATACTTTCATCAAGCCCAATAGAATAAATCAAGTATAGCTGTTTTCTATCAATATCATATTCGTTTAAATAGTCTCGTAAAAGCTTTTCGGCAACGATATTCATTTTCCCTCGATATTTTCTTGTTGAAACAAGCTTCCCTTCCTTTAATTCGATGCATGGCTTAATTTTTAATAAAGCTCCTCCTATATAGGCTAGGTTACTTACCCTACCGCCCGCTTTTAGAAAATCCAAACTTCCAGGCAGGAAAGCGAGTCTTGTCTTAGGAACTACGGATTCTATTTTCTCTATTAAACGGACATGGTCAATGGAAGGTTCCTCCTCGAGCAATGAAGCTGCATACATAACTATAGCACCTAATCCACCAGTTACATTTAAAGTATCAACTAAAAAAAGATTATCAAAATTCTCCGCTGCAATTAATGCACTTTGAAATGATGCCGATGCTTTAGACGTATAACCAATATGAATGATGATGCTGTCAGGATATTCTGTTCTAATTTTAGTAAACAAATCCTCATATTCATGTATATTTGTTGCTGCTGTGGAAGGAATTTTTTTTGTACGACTATGAAAATCAAAAACTTCTTCTACAGATAACTGACCATCTAAATAATCTTTCCCCTCCATAATGACATGCATCGGTACTACTTGAATTTGATGTTTCTCAACTAGATCTTTCGGTAAATCCGCTCCACTCTCAGTCGATAAAATTATCCGTTTCATTGTATACCCCTTCCAAATTACATACCTATTTTGATGTGTATTTATTTTTTATTTAACTTAAATATACACTAAGAGGATGAATTATCCAGTGAATGTTCTGAAAATTAAAGTAACTAATTCAAAGGTTTCTTCTCGATAGAGTACTTGCTTAAATGCTTAATCGGATGCCAATGCTGTAATGACAGCTCCCACCGCCTGTATCCAAGCGCCAACTGCATTCATTACTTCTCCTTCACTTGTATCGTTATCAGCAAAGACTTCAATTACATTTCCAATTAGCTGAATTATATTTCCTGTATTCGCTATAGTTTGTAAAAGAGTTAATTTCCCTTCAGTATTAATTGTAATTCCAACTCCAACCACTTGGAGCAGGTTACCTTGCTGTTCTAATAGTTGACCTGACTGTTCATTCTTAGAGAATATTCCTGCCACAACAGCTAAGTTTCCTATTGACGATAGTTGACCACCTACCCTATCCAGTAAGGTGTTTTCAGCCTCTGCAACAATTGCGCTTCCTCCAGCTTCTAGAATATTACCAATTATATTAAAATCATTTAGTGTTTGCTGAGTAAAAAAAGTAGAGGGCGTACTCCCGATTGCAGATACAATTGTCCCAACAGCTTCAATCCAGTTCCCTGCAATAGTAGTAATATTTGATTCATTGGAGTTGTTATTCCATCTAATGCCCTTCGAAGTATTCCGCTTCCTACTTTTGTTGCGGAACATCAATTTATCCCATTTATCCAAAGAGATCTTTTGTTTTTTAGCGTTGTTTTGGTTGTTAGAATTACTATGGTTTATCATTTTTATCCACCTACTGTTCATTAGTAAGGTAAGCTATAACAAATTACGAGATAGTAACTTTTTATGCCGATATGGAGGTTGTACATTCCTACCGACTAAACCTAGATATTGCAGTATATGTATTTTTAAATAGAATAATTGGACCTGGATTGACCAATTATTTCGTTGATTAATATTATAAAAATCCGAGAAATCATCCTCGGATTTTCAGGTCATTTATAATAATTACATTTCACGGCAATTCAGGATCGGTGGGTATAGGATACTTTACCTCTGAATAATTTTTCATTAGCAATTCTGTTTTAATCAATTGTCCCGTTACTTTGTCGATTGTCTTTCGCCAAATCTCATTTTGACGATAGTTTTTCCCGTCTTTTTTTAAAAATTGATGGTTTCTTTCCTCAATATGGTAAGTGTAAGGCATTTCTTCATTCGCAAAAATTGCTCCTTTTAAAAGTTTATCTGTTACCCAAACTTTTATTTGAAAAGGTTTAGTTGTCGGATTATAAATGCGTAAATCTACATAATTGTAAAAAACACTTGCACCACTCCCAAATGGAAGCGTTCTTCCCGAATCAGGAAATGGGTCGAAACTATGATGATGCCTTTCTTTAATAATTAGAGGTGTATGTAGCGTCATCCAATACAGTAAATTAGCAAGCTGACAAATCCCCCCTCCAACACCTGTCTTCACTTCTCCCATTGAGAGCTGCATTCCTTCAATGTAGCCTTTTGCTTTTGTCGTTTTCCCTACTAAATGCCAAAACGAGAAGGTTTCTCCAGGCTTAATAATTACACCATCGATTGCACTCGTAGCAATTTTCAAATTAATTATTTTATTCTCCTGTAAGTTAGGATCACTGTCTCCTAATTTCCTTCTTAGCAATGATTGGTGTTTTTTACATGTAAAAGGGAATGTAGTTATCAACTCTTTATACGTTGCAAATCGCTTTCTTTCTATTAGATTTTCGATAGACCGAAAAAGCCTTTTCTGTTCAATTCGTAAATAATAGAAGATTGGATTAAGTTCGGATAATCTCAATATTTTATTCCTCCTTTAAACTAGAAATTTTTATTAATTCTATGTAGTTAAAACGCTTACTCATTACACGAAGCGCTTTATTTCTCTTTGTAATTATTCAACAGAACTGTTTTTATTCCTTTTAAAAAGAACTTGCTCCCTAACAGAAGGATATATCTGGAAAAGAGCAAAACCCCATTACCTACTCTTGAGGTAATGGGGTTTCAATTTAAAAGTTTTAATTAACAGACTTATAATTATTCCAGGCGTTCACTAAATTTGTTGCTGCTTGCTTTGGATTTTCAGCCTCCGTTACAGCTGAAACGACAAAGAAACCGTCTACACCAGTTTTTGCTAAGGTAGGAATATCCGCGAGTTTTACACCCCCGCCTACGACTACGGGAATCGAACTAAGCTCAGCAACTTTCGTAATATCAGCAATACTTCTCGTAATCACTTTTCCGTCTTCCCCAATTCCGCAATCAGGTTTTGTTGAGGTCTCATGCAACGGTCCTACGCCAAAATAATCAAGTTGAGAGACATCCTCTGTTTTAATATAGTCAAATAATTGATCAGCTCGAGCAGATAAACCGATAATGAGGTCTTCCCCTAAATATTCGCGACAAACGCTCACTGGGATATCTGTTTGTCCTACATGAATGCCATCTACTTTAATCCCTTGTGATCTAGCCGCTAAAACAACATCAAGACGGTCATTTACTAGGAGTGCAACCTCATCGGATTTTCCAGCTTCTTCAATGACCTCTGCTGCTTGACGTGTTAATTGAATCAATTCTCTTGCAGAAGCAACTTTGGAACGTATTTGGATGCAAGTAAAGCCCGCACTTACTGCCTCTTTAATAATCGTTGCGACTGGACGGCCTTTTGTATTTTCAGGACCTATAACTAAATAGGCTGAAATATCAAGCTTTTTGATATTACCCATATTACCCTCCTAAAATATCATTTATTTTATCTATTTTTGTATTGATCGTATTCGTATATCCCGGACGGATATCAGCTTTTAACACCACTTCTGTTCGAATTCCTTTTTCTGCAAGTATAAAAGTCGCTTCTTTTACTACTTTCATCACTTCATCCCATTCTCCCTCAATTTCTGTAAACATTGATGTAGTTCGACTCGGTAACCCCGAATCTCGAATGACTTTCACAACCTCGGCGATTTCCTGTCCCAATTCATTCCCTACACCAAAAGGCGCAATTGCTACTGCTACTAATGTATTCATAAATTAATCTCCTCCAAATCAAATGAGTTGTTTGCAATTTCTTCTGCTGTTGCTTTATATAATTCATCCAAAAACTGCGCTTGGAAACTTCCTGGACCATCTACTTTTAACTCAGCGCGTTTTCCAGCTACATTGTATACTGCACTAGCAGTAATGGCTGCAATAAACGGAGTAGTTGCTGTTGCATACACAGCGGCAACTCCACCTAACGAGCAGCCTGCCCCCGTAATTCTCTCCATAAAATGAGAGCCCCCATAAGAGATAGCTATAATAGAGCCGTCTGTTATTAAATCCGTTTCTCCTGATACAGCAACCGCACCACCCGTCCACTTTGCAAGAGCAATCGCTGCTCTTTTAGCCTCGTGTACAGAATCTGTAGCATCCACACCTCGTACCCTTGATTCCTCTGCTCCTCCATCTAATGCCCATAAACCTGCCAATGCTATAATTTCTGATGCATTTCCTCTAATAATGGTCGGTTTAAATGCCTTAAATTCCTGTAGTAGCTCTGTCCTTAGTGAACCAATGCCTACAGCGACAGGGTCCAACACCCATGGTTTTCCTGTTTCATGCAATACCTTTGCTACATGAGGTAATGTCTCTTGATAAATAGGTAATAGCGTACCCACATTTATATAGGTTGCTCCCCCCGCTTTAGCCATAAATTCTGCTTCATCCGGTAAATACACCATAGCGGCAGAACCTCCAACAGCAAGCTGTGCATTTGCAACGAAATTAATCGTGACAGTGTTTGTAATGGAACCTGCCATCGGATTCGCCTTTTTTACTGTTTCTACAGCCTGGATAATTTCATTTTGTATCTCCTGCTTAGTAGCCATTTCCATCACCTTTCTATAATCATTCTTCATATGAACGAATAGATTCACAAGACGGGTCTTACAGGTAGAAATTCACTTAGCATAAAAAACAAAAAAGTGCTCTCCCTAAATAAATGGGAAAGCACAATTCAAATTATTGCTTATAAATATAATGAATCGCTTCCCTACGCCAGTTTTAACTGACAGGTTCAAAGAGTCAGGTTTTAACCTTCTCAACTCAAAAGAGTCCCCCCGCAATATATGCTATTTTGTTTGTTCCTCCATACTATCAACAGGTATGTCGAATGTCAAATTCATACATTTACGTGCCTCTATACCAACGTTATAAAGGTTCAATAATACATCGAATTAAAGTATGAATTGCATATTATTTGGAAAAAATAAAACAATAAACTTATTACATCATTTGAACAGGAGTTAAGAAAATGGTCCAATCTTCAAATGAAAAAAACAATAGTCGCCAATATCTCGATGGCCAATTAGATGAAAATATTGCAGTAATAAAAAAAATACTTGGAAATTCTGCAGATCTTATTATCCGAAAAAGCAGAATTGGCCGGTTGAACCATCCTTTTGCTTTAATTTATATAAAAGGGCTTATAAACGAGGATTTATTAAATAAAAATATATTAAAAATTCTTGAATTAAACAGAAAACATATTCACTCGAATTTGTTTGATCATGTCTATGAAGAAATAATTGCCATTGCTGAGATCAACAGATCAAAGGAAATGAAGCAGGTAATTAAAACGCTTTTAGCCGGCGATACAGTTTTCTTACTGGAAGGTGTAAGTGAAGCCGCACTTATCGGAACGAGCGGAATGGAATATCGTGCCCTTGAGGAGCCGCAATCTGAATCCGTTATTCGAGGGTCCAGAGTAGGGTTTATAGAGAATTTTAAAATTAACCTCTCGCTCATTCGCCAGGAAATCAAAGACCCCAATCTTCGAGTCGATATGATGGAAGTTGGCACACATTCCAACCAGAAAATTGCCATTTGTTATATTGATGGGATTGTAAGAGAAGACCTTTTACAGGAAGTTTTGCGTCGCGTTAAAACAATTGATATTGATTTCGCACCGGATTCTGGATTTATTGAACAGTGGATTGAAGATAATCTTCTGTCACCCTTTCCACAAATTTTAGATACAGAAAGACCGGATAGGGTGGCTTTCAATATATTGAGAGGTAAAATAGCCATTATTGTTGAAGGGTCACCCTTTGCTCTCTTAATGCCTATCACTTTCGGGGATTCATTAAAGTCAATAGAAGACTATAACCAACGTTGGTTAATAAGTTCATTACTACGATTATTGCGCTTATTCTCTTTCTACATGACTATATTTTTACCAGCCCTATATGTTGCATTAATTTCATACCATCCAGAATTAATTCCGGCTCAGCTATTATTTACGATAACTGCCGCTAGGGAAGGGATTCCATTTCCGTCCTTAATTGAAGCTTTAATCCTCGTCTTTTTTTATGAAGTATTGCAGGAGGCTGGAACAAGACTCCCCTATAAAATCAGTCAGACAATTGGGATTGTAGGCGGTATAGTTATTGGTCAACTTGCCGTTATGGCGGGGATTGTAACTCCCATCATGGTTATAGTTATTTCTCTAACAGCCATTTGTGCATTCACAATACCCAATTACAGCTTTGCGATTGGCTTGCGAATAGTTCGTCTCGCTACTATATTTGCTGCCGCAATTTTAGGACTATACGGAATTATTTTAGTGTTTATTATGATTTATGTTCATCTTGCCAACTTAAAAAGTATTGGTATTCCATATACACAATCATTTTCTCCAGGCAACTTATGGACCCTTGAAAATATTGTCGTAAGGGCTCCGATTACAGTATTGTCAAAACGCTCATTTCAGCCATTCCTGAAATCGAATAGGAAAAAGAAAGACGGAGGATCAGTGAAGTAATGAAACTTTATAAAAACAATGAATCGATTCAAGATAAAGACATTATGTTTGCTGTTGCTTCGAATACGATTAGTATTACAATTCTATTTTTGCCTCGGTATATAACCGAACATACTGTATCATCGGATGGCTGGATAGCAATTTTATTTGGAGGGTTGATCGCGCTTCTTTTAGGATGGATTTTAGCAAAAATAGCGGTATCCTTCCCAAATGAACCCTTTTTCTCTTTTGCCTCCTATTTAGTATCAAAGCCAGTGGCAGTCATACTATGCTTTATTTTTGTTTTTCAATATATTATTATCTCTTCGTTTCAAATGAGGGAAATGGCTACCTTGTCTCAGGAGTACTTTTTTGATCGTACCCCATTGGAAGTTGTCTGTTTAGCGTTTATCCTTGTCGTTATATATGCAGTATCTGGCTCGAGGGTGGCCATTTTCAAATTAAACATTCTCTTTTTCCCTTTTGTTGTCGGCGGGTTAATTTTATTAATTATTGCTCCGATGTGGGCTATTAAGCTTGAAAATTTACTTCCTGTGTTTCAAACCGATTTTAAAGGACTTCAGTCTGGAACAATATCCAGTTTGAACGCATTTCTAGGATTTGGTATTGTAATATTTTATATTTCTCTTATAAAAAAACCTGAAAAAGCAGCTAAAATGACTGTTTTAGGCATTTTATTTCCATTTACCTTTTATATCATTATTTTTATTATTTGTGTTGGCGTCTTTGGGAATGCAACGGTCAAAAATCTTTATTACCCTGTATTCGAGCTTTCAAAAATAATATCGATTCCAGGAATTTTCTTCGAACGCTTTGATTCGATTTTATTTATCATCTGGACAATTATTGTATTTACAACCTGCTTAATGGCATTTGATATTGCAGTAATGCTCATTAACCAGCTAATTCCTAAATTAGCCAAACAAACGGTTATTTTTATTTTGTCACCCATCATTTTCTTTTTAGCCATGATACCTAAAAACTTTATTCAAATTAATAACATTGCAAAATATATGGCTTATTTAGAGATAATTTATATGGTATTCGTCATATTTCTACTAGGAACTATGCTATTAATAAGAGGTAGGAGAACCCATGATCCCTTATAAAAAACTAATATTTTTAATTTGCTGTCTCCCACTTACAGCCGGTTGCTGGGATAATCTTGAAGTAGAAGATCGTAGTTTTGTAACAGGGATTGCGATAGACCTAGCTAATAATAAACCAGCTCCCTCAGAAGAAAGTGTGGCTGCTAGGGATTCACAAGGTCAACAGAAGCAAAACTCACAGCAGCAAAATAATAAACCTTCATCAGGGCAAGAACGCATAAAACAAAATCAAAATGAATCTTCATTACAAACCGATGAAAGAGTTTTAAATTATGAAAAAGATGAGGATTACGAACAAAATGAAAATAATAAATTCAAATTAACACAACAGCTTTTAAATCCTTCTACCTTTAGCTCACAACAAAACACTAACAATTCAAACGCCACTTCATTTCGTAACCTATCACAAACTGGAGACACCATTATTGAAATGAACCGCGATATGATAAAACAGGCTGGAAGTAGGACAAACGTGACACATTTAAATATTGTCCTCTTTTCGGAAGCCCTTGCAAAAGAAGAGTATTTATTTGCTGATCTGATGGATATTTTCCTTCGAGAAAAGGAAATGTTACGGAGCGTTAAAATCGCCATTACGGAGGAGCAATCAAGCGATTATTTATCAATTCTCCCTGAAAACGAGAAAGTACCAAGTAAATATTTATCCAAAGTTTTGGAAAATAAGTCGACCTTAGATATTGCCCAACCTTTAACTGTGGGAAATGTTCAATCCTATTTGTTAATGAATCGAAGTTTTATTATTCCTTTTATTAGTCAGGTAAATTCAACGACAGTTAATTATGATGGAGTTTCGGTATACAGCGGTATTAAGAATAAAGTTGTTGGTAATTTAATTGGAGATGAAGCAAAAGGAGTAAATTTTATTCAATCCAAAAATCAGACAGGGACGATTAACACAAAACTTGATGATCACGATGTCACCTTCGAAATCTTAAACATCCAAAGTAAAATATCCCTGAAAGATAAGAAAATGCCATTAAAATTCAATATTAAAATCGACGTTGCTAGCGGAGTTGCTGAACAGTATGGCCAACTTGATGTTATGAAGGAAGAAAATTACGAAAAGCTAAAAAATACTTTAGAAAAAGAAATTAAAGAAATAACGGAACATACCATCTCTATTTTACAGAATCAGTTATATACAGACGTTATCGGATTAAACACTTATTTATATGAAAAGCATTATCCGCTTTGGAAATCCATTAAAGAGGAATGGGAAGAGGGTCAGCATTATTTCATGAAGAGTGATATACAAGTTGATGTCAACGCAACTATCGAAAAGCCAGGCAACATTATAAAATCACACTAAAGGTGGAATTTTTTTGTGGAATAGTCTTATGGAACATTTTACTGATATACCTACTATGCTTTGTACCTTCCTGTCATTCTTTATTCCATATACAGTTTCCAAAATATATAACAATTTTTCCCACCATACAAATCCTCCTTGGAAGAACGAAGAAAATTAGCATGCTCGTATCCTTTACAATACGAAAAACCATGAGTAGAATAAAGTTAGTTTTAGAATAATACTTGATTTATTTTTGGTGAAAAAGCACGATCCAGTTTGAGGATATCGATTTCTTTATTTCGCTATAATAAATCAATCTTATTTAAAGGAGCAAAAAAAATGCAAACAATTACAGGAAAAGTGGCATTAATCACCGGAGCAGGGCGTGGAATTGGAAAAGCAACAGCAATCGCTTTTGCTAAAGAAGGAATTCACGTAGGTCTTGTCGGACGTTCACTTGAAAATTTACAGCAAGTGGCAGAGGAACTTAAACAATATGACGTTAAGGTAGCTATTGCTTCGGCAAATGTGGCAGATTTAGACTCTATAACTACAGCAGTTGAGTCAATTCGAAGCGAACTTGGAGCCATCGATATTTTAGTAAATAATGCTGGTATTTCAAAATTCGGCGGTTTCATGGACTTAACACCTGAAGAATGGACAAATATCATCGATGTTAACGTAAAAGGTGTATACTATACAACACGTGCAGTATTACCTGAAATGATTGAGCGCAATACAGGCGATATCATCAATATCTCATCCACAGCTGGTCAAAAAGGGGCACCGGTTACAAGTGCATACTCAGCTTCTAAGGCTGCAGTAATCGGATTAAGTGAGTCATTAATGCTTGAAGTACGTAAGAAAAATATTCGCGTTACAACTTTAACACCAAGTACGGTTGCAACTGACATGGCGGTTGAGCTGAACTTAACAGACGGCAACCCAGAAAAAGTTATGCAAGCAGAAGATTTAGCTGACTTAATGGTTGCACAATTAAAGCTTCATCCACGTGTTGTATTAAAGCATGCTGGACTTTGGTCAACTAACCCATAATAGAACCGTCAAAAATAAGGCGCTATCCAATGTATTTTGGATAGCGCCATTTATTTTTTAACATTTAAAAACGTTCCATCGTAAGGTCCGTATTTACAGAAACTGCAGCTTTATTACCCTTTGCTGCTGAAATCATTAGCGAGGAAGGTCTGTTTCTTTCAGTTTCTCCCGCAATATATATGTTCTTCTCACTTGTTCTGCCAACGCCATCTGTTTTAACTTTTCCGTCTTCATCCAACTCACACCCAAGTTTTTCAGCGAATTGATTCGTGCGATAATAAATTGGTGCCACAAATCCACCTGACCTTAAAATCGTTTCCCCAGTATCAAACTCGATTTTCTGTAAATAACCATCTTCCCCTATTAAATTCTTTATTGGGTCAGATATTATTTTGATATTGCGTCTTTGTAAATCTGCAGTACCTTCTGGAGAGAGTGTTATTCCATTCGTTAAAACAACTAAATCCTCCGACCAATTATATATAACTTTAGTCAGATGGAGTGCATGCTTTTCTTTTTCTGCAATGACAATCAATGGCTTATCTCTTTGCTCCCAGCCATCACAATACGGACAACTAAATAAGCTCTTCCCGTAAAATTCCCTTATCCCTTGAATAGAAAATACTTCTTGAATACCAGTAGCTAATATAATCTTTTCAGTAACATACTCCTGTCCATTGGATGCTTTGACAAAAAATCTCTCATTACCTTTATCCTTAATTATTTCAGTAACGGTTGCATGAGCGAACGAGACAGAAGGATATTTCTCCAGTTCTTTTAAACCCAGTTCTTTAAACTCTTGAGGCTTTATACCATCTCGAGTAATAAATCCATGCGATTCTTGCGTCATTGTATTCCTATTTGTATCATCATCAAACAACATAATTTTTCTTCTAGCTCTACCTAAAATCAAACTTGCACTTAACCCCGAAGGTCCACCGCCTATAACGATGCAATCTAGGACATTCATTTTTTACCTCCCCACTGAGCTGGTTATTATTTTAAACGGGATATTCCCATTAAAGGTCAAATTCATTTATACCCTCTCTTGTTTATTTTGAACCAAAAGCCTTAGAGTATCCATCAGAGGTATTTAAAAATTATTGAAATAAAACAAAAGCAGAATAGAATGAGAATCAATAAAATACTTAAAGGGCTTTCAAATTGTTTTTTTGAACAAAAAGAACGAACCCCCATTAAGGAATCCGTTCTTTATTCATAACTAATTCACCTCTAGGAGTATATATACTCACTATAATTGGAACTAGTCTTATTTAATTTCTTTGAAGGAGGTAATAATATCTTCGGGACTTTGATATTCTCTTAATTCAGCAAGGATTTTAAACGTCAATTCTACAGTTCGATCTGAATTCCCCTTTTCAGCTAGAGTGATTATAAATGTTAAATTATCTGAATCGACTTTCTCGATTGGAATCGTATAATCTGGTTCCCCAGCTTCGTAAGGGAAATCACTTTCCAATATAATGCCTCTAATTTCTAATAAATCACTATTAGTAAAAAATGTTACTCGATCTCCATTACCGAATGGAATTGCCATTGTCGTTTCAAACAGTAATTTATTATCTTTATCTTGACTAATAAAATCCTCTTTATAAAATTGTTCTGAATCAACAGTCACCTTAAAATAGAGTGGATTTTCAATATTATAAAACCACTCATTTGGGTCAGGCGATGGGTCTGGTGTTGGATCTGGATTTGGTGTCGGCTCTGGATCTGGTGTTGGATCTGGGTCTGGATCTGGCTCTGGTGTTGGATCTGGGTTTGGTGTCGGCTCTGGGTCTGGTGTCGGCTCTGGTGTTGGATCTGGGTTTGGTGTCGGCTCTGGATCTGGTGTTGGATTTGGTGTCGGTGTTGGACTTGGTGTCGGTGTTGAATCTGGTGTTGGACTTGGTGTCGGTGTTTTTCTTGCCGCCTCTAAATCAGCTTGCCGTTTCAGCAATTTCTCCTGCTCTTCTTTAGATAAGCTTTCTTTATATTTTTGTAAAGCTTGCGCCTCTCGCTCTTTTTTCAATTCTTCATTCTTTTTCTTTAACTCTTCTTGTTGTCTTTTCAGTTCTTCTAATTCTGATAATTGATTATTACTTTCATTTAATCTTTCTTCCCGTTTATTTTGGTTCAATTCCAAAATTTTATCTGCACTTGAGATTTGAAGGGATGAGGATGGTATATCTCCACCTGTAGAACTGCTCTTACTTATTTCCTCCAATTTAAGTTTATAAGCTTCTTCTGAAATCTTACCTGTTTTATACAATTCGTTTAATAATGCAAAGGCTATTCTATTTATATTTGTTAAAACGTCAGGACTTAAACCTGTCACTGATTGCTGATTTATTTTATCTATCAACATTTTATTTTCTTCATTTATTTTACTTAAATTTGCCACAATTGCTTGAACTATTTCGGATGGTGCATTTTTCAGCATCTCTTCTAAAGTCTGATTAGACATATTCCCTACATTCTCTTCATTTTTCGGATCTAAATAATAAATTTGAGCAGGGTATATATTATTTGTCCCTTGGGATCTATCTTCTGTGGAATTATAATTGACTATCCCTGAAAACATTCCTATAACTGACTGACCTGTATTAGAATCGATACCGACAAAGAAATTTGTTCCCCGTACATTTAAGATTCCCTCAGGAGTTTCTAGTTGGAACACATCTTCATTATTATTAATTGAAGATACATCTACCCACGCTTTGCCTCGCTTTAGTTTCACCTTCGTTACAGTGCTCTCTTTATTTGATACTTTGGACAGCACAATCGTCGAATTGGCTTCTAATATTAACTGATCATCGCTTTCACCATTATTAGAGAATTGAAGAATAGCTGAGGAGTCAGCACCGGTTATGATTTCATCACCTTGATTCAATTTCATATTTTCAAAGGCGATGATTGATTTTTTTCCTCCTGCTTTTTTCACTTCAACTGTCCCCATATACGAGCTGATTTCCGCTCCTCTTGATGTATCAGCAGCATATGTTGTAGTTGGAAGGAAAGCGACTGTTAAAAACATTACAGTTGCGACAAAGCTTATTATTGCTTTATACAAAATTATCACTCCTTCTAATCAAAAGTATAACTTCTAATTACGAGATTTTTTAATGATTCATCCCAAATAACATGTAGCTCTAGGTTTTCTGATATAAAGCTAACCGGAATATAAACTTTATTATTAATTACTTTTGCAGGTACATTTAATTGATAACTTGCTTTCTTACCTAATTCTTCTTTTTGTGCAGTCTTCTTATTTTCATAAATTACAAATGTTGTCTTTTCATTTGAAAGAGTAATTTTCCCGGATTTTTTTTCATAATTAACAGCTAAATCTAATTCTTCTCCAATTGTGTTTAAAGGAATTAGGGGTTCTGATTGAATAAATTCAACAGTTGTCTCAAGCAACTTCCCATTTAACCAAACTTCTGCTTTTTTTGAATACTTTTGTGATAAAAATACATCATAAGTAGCTAATTTCCGAATTTGGTTATTCCCCGCCTCCAGTATTAATAATGAGCCGTCATCTTGCACTAATACATCCACTGGTTCGTTAAATAAAGCCGATTGTAAAAGCCCATCTTTGTTTCCAAATTGTTCAGCAGTACCGGTAATAGTTGAGACAACTCCATCTTTTAATTGCCTAATTGTATGATTTTTTCGATCTGCAATTAGTAATGTTGATTCATCTATTAATGCCATCCCTTCTGGTGAGGAGAATTGCGCTTTTGTAGCGGGACCATCAGTATTTCCTCCCTCTACATAATACTCATTCGTCAGTAGCTCGCCTGAACCTGCTACAGTTGTTACAGTGTTCTTCCTGAAATCAATATAACGTATCCGCTGATTACCACGATCGGCAACATATAAATTGTCTTTATGATCTAGTAGTAATGCACTTGGTTCATTAAACATGGCATCCTGAATAGTACCGTCAGCAAAATCCCCTCCAAAATCAGGCAATCCTTGAGTGTACTCTACAATACGATCAGAAGGCTTAGTAACTGTACTAACAATTCCGCCTTTTGAAATCTTACGTATCACATGATTTAAAGCATCCGCTACATAAATATTCCCTTTTGAATCTATAGCAATATCAAGTGGTGTGTTAAAACGTGCATTTTTTACATTTCCGTCTTCTAATCCAAATACACCATTACCAGCCATTGTTGTTACTTTGCCATCATTACTTATTTTTCTAATTGAATGATTAGCTGAATCCGCAATTAAGATAGACCCGTCATTTGCAATAGCTAATCCAGCAGGTTCGTTAAATGCCGCTTCTAATTTTTTCCCATCAAGAAAGCTACCTTGAAACGCAATATCTCCATCAATCAAAAATGGAGAACCAGCCAATGTTGTTACTTTTTTATCGTTTATCTGGCGAATAACATGATTGTTTGTATCCGCAATTGCTATGCTGCCATTTCGCAATTTTATAAATTTCGAAGGAGTATCGAATCTGGCATCTTTTAAATCTCCATTCTTAAGATCAGCTGTTCCGTTGCCTGACCAGGTCCTCACCTCACTCAATTCATATAGAAAAGAGGCTTGTGCCGAAAAACGGGGTACAGCTAAGGAAAATAATATTACAACACTTAAAAAACTAATAAATAAACTTCGGTTTAATTGCATCTTTTAATCCTTCCTTTATATTAAATTTTTTTAAAACAAATATTATTCATCCCGGAGAATAATCGCCTCCTTTCTAATTACTACTTCTCTGGCATTTTGTTATTTGGAGAATATTCTTAAGAAGTTAAAACTTTTGAAGTTAATGGAAGTCGATACGTGGAAGTTATGTACAGGAAAATAAATATTACCTAAATTTTAGTTTATTATGTAACATTATGAAATAGTAAATTATTATCAAGTATTTAAATCCTCAAAATTCTTTTTAACTGTTTATAGTCTTCCTGCAAACAAAGAATTTGCGCTATTTAGAGGATTATTCGAAAATTTATCGAAGTAATTGTGTTATATCAAGGGGGAGAATTATAGATGAATAAACTAATTGCAAAGCAAATGCCTCATACGTTTGAGCTGCATGGAGACGTTCGGCATGATGAATATTATTGGATGAAGGATAAATCCAATCCAGAAGTAATTGATTATTTAAAGCAGGAAAACATGTATTATGATGAGGTCATGAAACCGTGGGAAGGTTTAACAACCGAGCTTTACGAAGCTATGATTGCACGCATTCCGGTTTCGGAAAGTCAGGTACCCGTTCAAAAAGGACCTTACTTTTATTACTACCGTTCAGAAAAGGAAAAGCAATATCCGATTTTCGCTCGTAAACGTGCTGAAAGTCGGGAGGCATTAGCATTTTCCGAGGAAGAAATTACAATCGATGAAAATGCCCTTGCTAAAGGAGATGACTATTTAAGCATTACTGTTCAGCGTTACACAAAAGATCATCGCTATATTGCCTATTTGGAAAACCGTGACGGCACAGATAGCTATACATTATATGTAAAAGATTTGCACACAGGTAAGTTGTTAGAAGATACAATCCCTAACGTCTATATCTACAGTAGCGTTGAATGGAGTAACTGTGGACAATACATTTTTTATGTAAGACTAAACGAATTACAGCGACCATATCAAGTTTGGCGTCATGAAATAGGAACTAAAAATACGTCTGACGTGCTTTTATTTGAAGAATCCAACGTAACATTTAATTTATTTATTAACAAATCAAAAAGTACACGCTTTATTTTCATTGTTTCACAATCAACGACGACATCAGAAGTACAAATTATTGATGCAGATACCCCCTTATTGCCTCCGCAATTATTTCAGGCACGACGCGAAGGAATTGAATACGATGTAGAGCATTGGGAAGATGAGCTTTTACTATTAACGAATGAAAATGCATTGAACTTCACCCTACTCCGCTGTTCGTTGAATAACTTCAGCCAGCGTACAACTGTTGTACCGTACGATGAAGAGCGATTTATTGAAAATATTTATCCATTTAAACACCATGTTTATGTAACAGGTCGTGAAAATGGTTTAGAGCAAGTTTGGCGTATCGAGGGTGACTCTCTTATTCAGTTAAAATGGGAGGAAGACATCTATTCGGTCTCGTTAGTTCCAGACCAGGACTACGAAGCTTCTGAGGTTTTAGTTCAATACGAATCATTTTTGACGCCAAAAACGACAATTCGTATTGATATCGAATCAGGGGAAAAGGAAGTATTACAAGTGGCACCCGTTACAGGCGAGTACGATCGTAATCATTACGTTCAGCAACAGGTTTGGGCAACAGCAGCTGACGGGATAAGTGTTCCCATACTTCTTCATTATAAAAAGACTGCGCTCGAAAACGGTCCAGCACCGCTTATTTTAAATGCTTACGGCTCATACGGATATAGTAGTGATCCATTTTTCAGTGCTTATCGTCTGCCTGTACTTGATAAAGGGGTAATTATCGCAACCGCGCAAGTGCGTGGTGGTTCAGAACTTGGACGCATTTGGTATTTTGACGGGAAAATGCAGAAGAAGCGCAACAGTTTTACGGACTTTATTGATGCAGCGAATTATTTAATCGATCAAGGTATTACAACAACTGAACTTATTGCAGCTCGCGGCGGGAGTGCTGGTGGTTTGTTAGTCGGTGCTGTAGCTAATATGGCAGGAGATCGTTTTAAAGTCATTGTTCCGGAAGTACCGTTTGTCGATATTGTCACTACCATGCTTGACGATTCAATTCCATTAACGACTTTGGAGTGGGATGAATGGGGTAATCCGCAAAATGAAGATGATTATTACTATATGAAATCTTACAGTCCATACGACAATGTAGAAGCAAAGCCTTACCCACATATGTATATCACGACAGGATTAAATGACCCGCGCGTCGGTTACTGGGAGCCGGCCAAATGGGTAGCCCGTCTCCGTGAATTAAAAACAGATGACAATACCCTTGTTTTAAAAACCAACATGGGTGCTGGTCACTTTGGTGCATCTGGTCGTTTCAACCAGCTACGTGAACTTGCTGAAGGATATTCGTTTATTTTGAGTAAGTTTGGAATTTAGCTTTGAATCCTATTGCAAATCTTATTTGTTATAATTGATTATAATAAAGTAATACATTTTCCTGGGGTGATTAACTTGAATCTTTTCAATACCTTCATTGTCCACATACTCAGCCTGTAATGGTCCATTTTAGTCTTTGGGGGACTTTTACAGGCTGAGCCTTAACCCAAGGAGTTGTTGGTCAATGAAACCACATCAAAAAAATCGTAGTCGAGCCTATTATCGGCATCATCGAAACAGAGTCATTCAACGTAAAACAAAAATTGCAAAACAAATTGGATGGCACTCCCGCTTTACTGGATATTTCGCAAAAGGGAAAATACATTGTTCATGCTGGATGTGTTCCGATAAGACGAAATATGATGGATTTCCTCATTCACAAATCATTCAATTGGAACACTTGAGCAGTCAATTATCGGATTATTATAGTGAAGCTGAAATTTAATTTTGAATTAGAGCAGGGTGGCTAGATCCCCTGCTTTTTTATTATTTAGTCGTCTTTATCTTTAGCATATCTACAAAAAAGGCCCCTCTCATCTTTTTCAGATAAGGTGGACCATCGCTTTATTCAAATCTTCATAACTTATTCAAGCAACATTCTTAATTTCTATTTTTCACAATATTTTTAAAGCCAATATACGTTGCATAAAAGTATCCGCCGTATATTACAAGAAGCACAGAGACAATGACGAACATAGAACTCCCTATTAAGCTCTGGCTGTAAGTTTTGAAAACTTCGTTAACCACACTAATTCCGACGATGGAATGAATAATAGCTAACCCTAAAGGTATCGCAAAATAAATCAGGTTTTGAATTAAAATCGCTTTGTTAATTAATTTTTCTGTAACGCCAATTCTCCGTAAAGATTGATAGCGTTCCAAGCTGTCGCTAGCATCAGATAACTGTTGCAATGCCATAACTGCAGCACTGGATATTAAAAAGATGAGCCCTAAATAAATACCAAGAAAAACAATTGTAGCTGATAAACCATGGGTTCTTGTATATACCATGTCTCTTGTATCCCCACGCACTATATAACTAGTGCCATCTACGGTACTATTATTCCAAAAACTATTAATTAGGTTTGTATATTTTTCCTCTGACTTTTTAGGATCACTACCAAACATTACATTGAAGCCTGTTTTATTTAAAATTAACTCTCCGGAAAAATCATCTGGAACGATAAGATAAAAGAAGGACAGATCAAATGAAGTAGTAAAAATATTTTCTTCAATTGGAGCACCATTTTTAATTTTATAGTCTTTGCCCTCTATGTTGATGATATTTTCATTATCCATAAATTTATTCAACGCCTGATTCATCTGACTATAATTTGATACAACTAAAACTTCATTGTCCTTTAATTCCTTAGGCTTCTGTCCGTTAAGTTGTAAAATTGAATTATAATCCGATAATTTAACAGCGGATAAAGCACCCATCTTTAAGTTCTCCTGAAAATCTAGCTCTTCCTGTTGGGTTAAATAATTGGATAACAAGTTTTCTAAAGTAAGTGTCAATTTATACTCACTAAAAAAAGTATGTTTTTCATCGGCTTCAAACGAGAAGTTAATTCTTTCTAAAAATGTCTCTATGTCATTCACGTTTTCTTCTTGATTTTCTAGATTTGCAATGAGCACCGATGAGGCATCAAAAGAAGTATTTCCTTCCGCCATTTTATCAGTGGTGCTTTTAAAGCTGAACATAGTAAATAAAAGCGTAATCGTTAAAAAAAGCATCAGACATATTACAGACATCGAGACAAAGTTCGTGTTAATTTTGTTATTGATCTGTCTTAAAATAAAGATATTCAAATCTTTCAAATACAGTTTCTTGTTCTTTTGTACAATATGGATCATGAAATTAGAGAGACTGAAAAAGAACAACATTGTTCCAATAACACCCAACAAAAGGGATGCAATCAATAAAAACCCTTCAGAATTCACACCATTTTTGAGAATTAATACATATGCAACACCCAGGACAATCAAAGATACAAAAAAGAAAAATATCGAGACGGATGCATTCTTTAGCTTTACTACTTCATTTTTCTTAGCTGCATTTAGCATATCAATCAATTTGTACTTGGATATGGTCACTTGGTTGAAAATCATGACAAGAAGATAAATTATACCAAAATAAACAACAGATTTAATCACTGCTCCAATTGAAACAATAAATTTATATTTGCTCATCTCTACGGCCAACAGTTGGGCAGTAATTACCGACAAGCCTTGTGAGACAATAATTCCAAGGGCAATTCCGACAGCAAGGGATACGAGACCGATTAATAAAGTTTCAAAAATTAAGATTCTCGAAATCTTACCTTTGGACATTCCCAGGGTCATATATATACCCAATTCCTTTTTTCTCTTTTTAATTAAGAAATTGTTGGCATACGTAATCAATCCACCAAGAATAAAGGAAACAAATATAGATGTTCCAGCCATTAATTTATTAAAGGTTAACATGTATTCCGAAGTACTTTTGCCCATTTCAAGCATAGCAGTCTGCTCTTCAAAAGAATTGAAACTGTAAAATATACAGACGGCAATGGTTAATGTTAGAAAATAGATGGAATAATCCTTTAAGCTTCTTTTTACATTGTTTAAGGCAATTTTATAAAACATTCCCCGCATCACCTCCAAGTAAAGTTACAACTTCAATAATCTTATTGAAGAATTCCTTTCTCGTATCCTCTCCTCGTACTAGTTCATTAAAGATTCGGCCATCTTTTATAAATAGAATCCGGTGAGCATAACTAGCTGTAAAGGCATCGTGGGTAACCATAAGAATCGTAGACTGAAATTCTTTGTTAAGCTTTTCAAATGTATCCAACAGCAGTCTTGCAGATTTAGAATCCAGAGCCCCTGTTGGTTCATCAGCCAAAATGAGTGAAGGCTCTGTAACTAATGCTCTTGCCGATGCTACTCGTTGCTTTTGCCCTCCCGACAATTGAAATGGATAGTTGTTTAATAGCTCAGAAATTTCAAGTTTCTTAGCAACATTTTTAATCAATCGATCAATTTCTCTAGTCCCTCTATTTTGTATTGTAAGTGCTAATGCGATATTTTCGTAGGCAGTCAATGTATCCAGCAAGTTGAAATCCTGAAAGATGAAACCTAACTCATCACGTCTGAAATTTTCCAAAGCTTTTCGCTTAAGAACTGTAATATCCTTATTATTGATATTAATATGGCCTGTTGTGATCGTATCAATAGTAGAAATACAATTTAAAAGGGTCGTCTTACCACTACCTGACGGACCCATAATTCCTACAAACTCCCCCTTATCTACTTGAAAGCTAATATTGTCGATAGCTTTTGTTACATTCCCTTTATGCCCATAATATTTTTCTATTTTATCAACGGTTAATATACTGTTCATTACTTTCCCTCCAAGCTCCTGATTCATAAAGCACTCTATTTTTTCACGTAAAATTCAGCGGTAGTTTCACTAATTTTGCTACCCTTTACAAATATCGTTACCATGTAACGGCCTTCTTTGGCATCGTCGGGAATCGTTAGCTTAGCAGTGAAATATCCTGCATCATTTAAAACTATATTTTCTTCAACATGTAATCTATTTGATGTTTTAACTTGATCTTTATACCATACGACCTTTGCTTCTTTTATCCAAAACCGGTTCACTTCTGCAGAGAAATATACTGTATCTCCAACTGAAAATTCGTTTGTAAAATCTATTGGTTTACCTTTTCCATCGACATTTCCTGAAATAACACCATCTACAATTTTTGGACCATTATAGTAATTATACCCGTTATAAGCCCCTACCAATAAAACAGCAATGATCGCTACTACTGCAATAACCAATTTATTCATTTTAATTTCCTCCTGTTCACTTCTTGTCATTATCATAACAAGGTTACTTAGCGCTACATATCGGTTTATCTTTTAATAAAGTTACATTTTTGCAAGATTGAAAATAAAAAAACGGATGCCTGACTAATAAGTCGGACATCCGTTTTTAAAATGATTCAATGCAGTAAATTTACACTTCCAATTGGAAAGACAATGCTAACCTTTGTTCCTTCACCTGTTTTAGAAGTTAAGGTAAGTCCTAAACCAAGCTGCTCTGAAAGTTTTTTACATAAGTAAAGACCAATCCCAGTAGACTGTCCATACTTTCGGCCATTCTCTCCTGTAAACCCCTTTTCGAACACTTTATTTAAATCCTTATCTATAATACCGATACCATTATCTTCTATGGTAAGTACAATATTATTTTCATTTTTAAATGTACTGATGGTTACTTTTCCATCACGTTCCTTAATATACTTAGTGGCATTTCCGATTAGTTGATTCAATATAAATTCAAGCCACTTTGCATCACTGTACACCGTACCTTCTACCGCTTCCATATCAATGGCAATACCTTTACTAATAAAGTCTCTCGAATTCCTCTTTATCACCTTTCTGGTAAGGTCAGCTAAAGACACCTCTTTGATGATATAATCCTTGCTGACATTATTACTTCTGGAATAAAAAAGAACTTGTTCTATATATTCTTCCACCTTTTTTAATTCTTCTTTAATATTGCGGGTAATGCTATTTTGATTATTTTCTATTATTAACCGGGTCGATGCAATCGGGGTCTTTATCTCATGTACCCATGTTTCTATATATTCTCTATACTCATTTTCCCGGACTCTATATCTCTTTACATGCTCATGCATATCCTTATTTGTCTGTTGCAATATATCATATAAAAGCTTACCTTCCAGGCTTTCAGGCTCATTCATAATTTCAGGAAGCAGAAACTTTTTATCCAAATTATCCATTATGCTGGTTAACTCATTATAAAAAGCTTTCTGTTTCATAAATTCGATTATCATATAAGTAAGGACAGGGAAAAACCAAATGCAGAAAGTCAGTAATATTAGATTCCAGTTGCTATTAACGAGTAACATAATACCGCCTATTATGGCAAATAGAATTAAATTATTAAGTAAAAACAGCATTCTTTCTTTTAAGTAGTTTTTTAAATTCATGGCAGTATATAACCTAATCCGCGTCTAGTTTCTATATTTTCCTTCATCCCTAATCCTTCAAGTTTTTTTCTTAATCTCGTAACGTTAACGGATAGATTATTATCATCCACAAAAATATCCGCATTCCACATAAAATCCATTAAATCATCTCTTGAAACAATTTTCCCTTTATTTTTAATTAAGCAGGAGAGGATTTTAAATTCATTTTTTGTTAATTCTGCTGTCTGGTCGTTATACGTAACCGAGCCATTTAATAAGTTTAACTTCAGGTCGTTATACGTAATGGTATCTTGATTAGTAACTCCATGAACTCTTCTCAATATATTTTCAATTCTCGCAAGAAGGATTTGGGTATTATATGGTTTTGTGATGAAATCATCCGCTCCTAAATTCATACTCATTAGCTCATCCATCTCGTTATCCCTACTCGTCACTACGATTATAGGTACAGCAGATTCCTTTCTTATTTCTCTGCAAATATAATATCCATCTGTAACAGGCAAGTTTATATCTAAAAGGATTAGATTCGGTTCTTCCTTTAACGTATCTTGAAGAATATTTTCGAAGTTAGTTAAAGCCACTACTTCATATCCATGTCTGACTAAGAACGTTTTAAGTTCCTCTCTTATCTTTTCCGTATCTTCTATAATAATAATTTTTGACATCGGTTCACTCCCTTTGTAAATTTAGATACATCATTTTTCAGTTATACAAAAATAAAATTGCAACTAACAAAAATACCGGTATCCCAATCACAAGTGATAATGCTGAGATTGCACTATGCACCCGATCTTTCGATTTGAACATTGTTTTAAATAGTAGATAAATAACAATACCAATTAATCCGCCCATTGTATTTAACAACAAATCATCTATATCACTAACTCCGCGCTTAAAAATGTATTGCAATACTTCAATTCCAAAACTTGCACCAATAACTACCCATAGTGCTTTCCAAAAGTTGAATTGTTTCAAAAAGTTTGCAGCATAGAGACCTAAAGGAATAAACATAAGAACATTCCCCCAGACATTTAATGTAAGTCCTTTGTCTGTAATCATATCAAAAGGAACTAAATTAAGGCTTCTTTTAGCATCCCTTGCAAAAAATACAGTTTCTATTAGTAAATACGCATAGAATAATAATACAATCCAATATGCTATATTTAAGATTTTTTTCATAAGCTGTTCATTCCTCCTAAACTCCTTCATTTATCATAGCCTGTATATCTTAAGATAAAACTATTAAAAATCTTAATATTGTTCCTTCCCTTAAAAAGCATAAAAAGAAGCACAATTTCTGTAATAGAAATTGCGCGGATAAATTTTATTTATAAATCAGAAATCATACCACCATCTACTACAAATTGACTTCCTGTCGAATAGCTGGAATCATCAGATGCAAGGTATACAACTAAATTAGAAACTTCTACTACTTCTGCTCTTCTTCTTAAAGGAATATCTTTTTCAAGTTGCTTAAGATATTCTTCCACATCTGGTTGATCGGCCATAGGTGTTTTAATAATTCCCGGGTGTACAGAGTTTACACGAATGTTATATTGGCCAAGCTCTGCAGCAGCACCTTTCGTCATACCGGTTACTGCATGTTTAGAAGCACTATAAGCAATAGCAGTAGGTGCACTTACTAAACCATCTACAGATGAAATGTTAACAATAGAGCCTATGCCAGCTTGTTTCATAGAAGGAAGTACTTTTTGCATTCCTAAAAATACGCCAAGCTCATCTACTTTAAATGTTAATTCGAAATCTTTTACAGTTAGTTCTTCCAATGTTTTAAAAATCCCAATTCCTGCATTGTTAACTAACACGTTTATAGGACCGAATGTTTCTTCAGTTTTTGCTACAACTTCTACCCAATTTTCTTCACTTGCCACATCTAATTTAAGGGCGATTACATTTTCTCCTATTTCATCCGCTAGTTTTTTTGCGCCGTCAAAGTTAAGGTCAGTAATTGCTACTTTTGCACCTTCCTCCACAAATTTACGAACGTGCATGGCACCCATACCTTGTGCTGCTCCTGTTATTATCGCTACTTTACCATCTAATTTCCCCATATTTTCCTCCAATTTATAATAAAATTTTGATTACTGTCTCACAATATTATTTGTCAATGTACTCTTTTTATCCATATCAAAAAAAAGAAAAATGCTTAGTTCATATCTAAGCATTTTTCATATACCATTTTTCTTACCAATTAATTATAAAAGTTATTCTTTGGGGAATCATAATGTCCAGGGATCGGCAGTAAATCTCCGTGGTACTCCTCTGGCCAAGGAAGCATAAGCTGCTTTTTCATAACATCTTCCCTTTTTATTTCTATAGGTACTAATTCTCGTTGCGTCATCTGAACTAATTGCATTTTTCCTAATTCAATAAGTCTTTTAGTCATTTCACCGCCAATTTTACCGTTCACTCTAGAAGGCAGTTCACCTTTATCGATTAAATCGTAGTTATCAATTCCAAACTCCGCTGCTATTTCAAGTTTCATTTGTTCCAGTTTATTTTGTATTTGGGTCATTATCGCACCTCCCTTTTCCATTAATATAAGCAGGTTTTAAAATAATATCCTCAGCTAGTTTATGAGATAAATGAGTAACTTTGGTAACTTGCAACTTTGTAAAAATCATCGTAAGTATTGAACTGGATTAAAGAATTTAAAAAGAAGTAATATTAATCAGTTTAAATGGAAAAGTTGATTGTATAGTAGAGCTTTTTTGAAATGAAGAGCTTGGGGAAAGTGGTGTAAAGATGCTTGAATTTATGAAAGATATTCTCATTGTTCTTGTAAGAATACTAACTATTTTACCTTTGCTGTTGTTTACTACCCTATTTATGGGAAAACGAGCAATCGGGGAAATTCCGGTATTTGATTTTTTAATCGTTATTATACTTGGTGCAATAGTAGGAGCTGATATTGCTGACCCTAGTATAGAACACGCCCCGACTTTTGTAGCAATTATATTTATCGGGCTATTTCAAAGGGTTGTTGCAAAATGGAAAATTTCCAATCGGAAAATAGGTAGATTATTAACGCTTGAACCGACCGTAGTTATTCAAAACGGGAAATTTATTGATAATAATCTAAAAAACATCCGCTACTCTATTGATAATATCCTTCAAATGCTTAGAGAAAAAAATGTATTTGATATTAATGAAGTTGAAACAGCCATTATTGAAGCGAATGGATCTTTAAGTTTATTAAAAAAGCCGGAAAAAAACTCCGTGACAAGAGAGGATATGAATATCAGAACATCAAAATCCTCTATGGCCTTTCCAGTTATTATAGAAGGAACAATCTATTCCGAAATATTAGAAGAAGTGAATGTAAATGAAACATGGTTAATACAACAATTATCCGATCAAGGAGTTAACGATATAAGCTCTGTTTTTTTCGCCTCTATAAATCGTGACCTTGAGTTGCATGTTTCTTTAAAAAATGAATTAAATACAGCCCCGCCAATAAAGCACTGATTCACATAAGATGAATACAATAAAAAACGACTTATTCTATTAATGGATAAGCCGTTTTTTATTCATCTCTTTTGTAGGATTAATAATAAAGTTAAAAGGGATCGAAATAGAACATTGTTAAGTATCACCTAATAATTGAAGAATCCACTTTTTCACATCGACAAGGCGATTGGATGGAGGAAAATCATTTGTGCCTGCAACAATCATTGGAACGATTGAATCTACTTTATGAAGAGAACCATGTGCACCACCACCCGCATGATCGTGACTATGCTCTTCTATGAACTCATAGGTAGGCTTGGCATCGACGATAATGACACGTCCCTCTTGTGAATGAAGCGCGCCATGAAGCCTTGCCAGAGCATCTGGGTAATCTTGATAATGAATTTGCCCTTCATTAGTCAGCCTCAAATTTAAGGTGGAAGCATTCCCGGCAATTTGCCACGATTGCCCATAGTCATCAACATACTTGCCATTTGGTGAAAATGTTAATTCCTCTTCACTTACTGGTTTTACAACATAGTTTATTTGCTCATCTTTCCATGCAATAAAGTCAATACGTTCTTCACCTTTTAAATGCCTCACAACTTCTGATATTTGAACCTGTGGATCATTTACATAAATGTATGCCATCCGTTCATTAACTGCGATTGCAAGTTGCCCATCATTCTTTTTCCCTTCCCAAAGCGTATAATTCTTCAACAATTGATTTAAATTAATTAAAGAACTGTCTTTATCTTTACCCACGAAAGATTGACCACTATCACCCAGTACAATCCATGTTACCTTTTGAATGGCTTCCTCCCATGACGTGAAGCTACTTAATATTTCCTGAAGTGCCTGATCTGCTTTTTCTATCCCCTTTAAATCATCCGGTCCATGTTTGTGTATGGAAGCATCCGCATCTGGTAAATAAGCAAGTGTAAAGGGTGGTAACTTCTTTTGTTCTATTAAGTATTTTATCTCCTTAGCTGTAAATTCATTATTGACTCCCAAACGGTTCCATACATATTTATTCCGATTATTCTCTGGATTATATTGAGAAAGCGCTCCAAGTGAAAATAACGTAGGACCATTTATTTCAACTTCTTCTGGTAAAAGATTAGTCATCGCTATGAGCTTTGGGACGTTTAGTTGATGTTCAAAACTTCCACGATATAAGAGACCATTTATCGAAGCTGATGACAGTTTTCGATTCGCAAGCTCTTCATGAATCGTTTGAGCCTCTTTACTTAAATGTTTTTCATTGAGATGAATCACACTATCTTGAGCAACATTTTTCACTCCATTACTCCATATTTCTCGAATTCCGCTTCCATAACTAATCATTCGATTTTCATCCTCTTTATACCAAATCAGCCCAGGGACTTTATGTTGGTCCGGATAAGTGCCGGTTAATAACGTGCTATCGATAGTGACAGACATTGTTGGGTAAGAACTGATCATTTCCTGATTAAAATAGCCATTGTTAATTAAAAACTCGAAGGCAGGTGCTTTTCCTTCTTTCACGGCCTTTTGTAATGGTTTACTCATTAATGAATCAACGACCATTAGCATAATGGGTTTATTGCTTGATTTCACCGAAACATTCTCTAATTCCTTTATTGGAGATACAGAAACTGCTAGTAAAAAACCGGCGCAGGTAACGATAAAAATAATTAACGTAATGCCTATTTTTCGTTTCATGAACTCACCCTCAATACAATTTATCCGTTTAGTATGGTTTGAATTTCGTTAATCAATGTAGATTATCTAAAACTTTATGTAAAATAGATTTCACTATAAAAAAGCACCCAAAATCGTATAAACGACTTTGGATGCTTCTTACATACTAGCGTTTATTCTGCTGCAGGAGGAGTGATACCAGGAAGAAGGTTAGGAACTACTGATACAACGCCACCACCAGGCACGTTAATTTGTTGAACTTGTAATACTTTTAAAGTAAGGTCAAGTACAATTTTTTCACGCAATGTGTGGAAAGATCCATCATGATAAGTGGAGTGCGGTGAAAAATCAAGTTCAAAGAAGTTGGCAGCAAGTAACTCACCGTATGGTTGCTCATTGTATCTCACAAGGTTTTGGAAGAAGTATTTATCCAAACGAGCATCCATTTGAGTTTTTTCATTAACGAAATTAGATTCTGCATTTTCTGAAATACCAAAAATAGGTGGATTTATGAAATCACCAGCTGTTAACTCTGCAAAACCTGAGAATCGAACATTTGCGATTCGATCTTGTAGTGGTGCATTGTAATCTGCTGAAGCATATTCAATATTTTTACGAATATGTCCTCCTACAAATAATTTCGCTCTTGTAACTGTGAAAAAGCCAGTTGTACCAATTGGTGCGAATTCTACTGGTACTAATTTAACTTGATCTAAAAATACATGTTTTTTAACTCTTTTAATCTCCGTAGCTGGTGGATAAAGTGAAATATCTGATTCTACGACAATTTGAAGAGTTCGCTCTGCAAGTACTACTGGAACTTTAAAAGTAGGTGTTGGTAGTGGAGATGTAACTAAAGTTACGTCGGAATCAGTTACAGGAATTTGTTGATTTGATTTGACCCCATGATCCTCCCCTTTGCTTTGACCTTTTCCGTGTTTTGGATAGCTATCCTTCATTGGAAAGCCATCATTACTTGAATAATGTTGATCTGTCATTATCTAAACCCCTTTCAATTTTGTTAGAGTTATTCACTCTACATTCCTAACATATGAACGGATGATTTTAGGACGTAGGCCAGTCAAATAGTCAGATGATTCAATTTCGGAAAACTTTTAGTAATTCATTAAACTTAAGGTCAATCTTTTTCACTCTAATTTTGATTCTAGAAATAAGCTCTTATGGTCTGTAATGAATTATACTTAACTGAAATTCCAAGCTTTTAATGTGTCAAATTAACACATTTTTATGTAGAAAAAGCCTGTCCTCCTTTTCCCCATAAAAAAAGCTACTCCATGTTATTTCGAGTAGCAATCTAGTTCTATATATTGTTCCTGCAAAAAATCAATAGACAATTGAGCAACACCATTCACTTGAAGATGCTTATCTTTTGAATTTAATTCTTGGTGCCAAACAAAATCAGTTTGTTTTAAATGACTATGAATAGGTTCTGAAAATTTATGGTGAGATTCATAATGGAAACTTGATGTATGTTCATTATGAGATTGGAACTGAAATTCATTTTGCCTACTATGAGGGTAATCCGGGACGACTAACCAGTTAATACTTGATGTTTTGGACCACGGAATAGAGACTTTAATTGATTGTATTCTACTTTCCAATCCTTTGTTGCTAAATTCAATATCTGCGACGAATTCACCCTTTAGAAAGACTGTTTTTGAAGGTAATACAACTTTACAATCAAGCGATTGTATGGACCATTCTACTTTCACTATATTTTCGATTGGCCTTAACAATTCAACTGTTTCGACAATATCTATTTCTGTTTCCAATCTAGACAGCAATACTTGCATCTTGACAGTTGCTGGTTTCCTCTTATTAATATTATTAATAAAATCGGTGTCTCTAAAATTTGATAAAGCTTCTATGTCATCAGATTTTTTCTCTTCCAAGCTTGGAAATAAACTGTCTTGCTTTTCTTCCTGCAGCTCATCGCTTTCTGTAAGCATAGTAAAATATTCATCTTCAATAGTTTCAGTAGTTTCAGTCAATACACTAACATCTTCTTCATTCATTTGATTTTCTTGCTTTTTTTCAAGCAATTCATCGCTCTTTTTCCCCTGTGATTCTTCGCCTTCTGTAAGCATGGTGAGAAACTTATCTTCAATAAGGTCGGCAGTTTCAGTCAATTCATTAACATCTTCTTCAAACATGGCGATGTCCTGATTTTCTTCCTGCAATTCATCGCTTTCTGAAAGCATAGTGAGGAATTTTTCTTCAATAGGATCAATAGTTTCATTTAACGTATCCATATTTTCTTGATTCCTGTCACTATACACGTCTTCTTCTTGCATCTCATCATTTTCTAAAAACATGAGGAGCACTTTTTCATCAATTGTATCTTTATTATTGAATGACTTATTATTCTCCTCTTCAGATATTAAATCATTGTTACGTTTATCTAGCTTCGAATGAAATTCAGCAAATAGCATTCTGGAATTTTCGTTTTTTGTTTGAACACTGTTTTCAGTATCCGCATTATTGTTATCAACAGATAATTTATTTTCAGGCATAGATGTGCTTTCCTGTGTAATTAGTGCAGTATCATTATCAAATGGATTTTCTTGATTAGTTGTAAATTCTTCTTGTATAGAAGGCTTATCTTCAAGCATATTAGAAAATTCCTCGAATAAATCGGAAACTACATCTTTCTTGTCCATTTTTTCATTTTCTGTTTTTTTATTTTGATCATTATTAACTATTAACTTATCTATAGGATCTTCATTTAAAGGGTTTTGTATGGAGTCAACTATAGGTGGTGAAAACATAACCGGTTTTGGATCCGTTATGTTTTCTAATTGATTATTTATATAGATGGCGTTTTTTGTTTTATCAGATTGTTTATTTTTTCGACTACGTTGCGTTTTCTTCTCTTCGGATTCTCCCTGATAGTTAAAAGAGAATTGAATGTCCTGGGGGATAGTTTGATTTCTATAATTATCATAAACCTTATTTTGAAATGAGTCGGGGTCTACATATGGATTTCGAAAATTATTCATCGCTTAATGGAAGGAATGCTCATAAACATCCCCTCCTTTCCCCTCCTTTAGAAAAACTAAAATCCCTTTTACTCCATTAAATATACAGTAGTGAAATTTAAAAATTTATCTTGCTGGGTAAGTGCTTAACAATAGTCATCACAATCATCATTTGTTGTTGAGGACACCCGAATTTGCTGATTTTGAAGTACTTTTAACGTTATATCAACGACCATCTTTTCTTCAACTTGAGTAAAGACACCTTCACCAATAGGAGCATTCTTTGGCAAGGCAGCCCGATTAATTGCCTCATCCCATTCAATAATATTACTTGAAACTAACTCGCAAAATGGTAATTCATTGTAATATTGAGTGGAGTTTTGATGAAATTGAGATAGATCACTTGATAGAAATTCATCTTTTTCCGGAAAACCACTTGGCAATGAATCCGAAATCAAAAAGTCGAATTCACTCCGTTTGTTGACTGCAGGCTGAACAGGTTTTCTCAAATAATGTTTAATTTCAGTTACACAGCTAAAAGGAATATCCACCGTTAACGAATTTATACTGGAAGAAATCGTTTTTAAATTACAATCCGGTTCTAAATTTGGGCTCGCGTATTGAATATTTTTTCGTACAAACCCTTTAACGAATAATTTATTCGTTGGTAAAAGTAATCTGCATTGTACTAATTTAATCTGTTTTTTAACATCTTTTATTTCCAAGACATGCGTAGGAAATTTAATACAGGCATCTAAATTTACTTGAAGAGTGAGTTCAGCCAATACAACAGGAACTTTCGTATATATTTTCCCTATACTTACATTGGGTTTATGAGGTTTATTATCACATTCACTTAAGTTTAATGGGAAATCACATACATCGTTTTTTTTATCTTCGTACATCTTGCCCCTCCTAAATTTCAATTAGTGCATCATATGCGGGCTAAATGCCCATCCTTTGGGCTATTGCCTAAAATCATATTAAGCATGAAATTAAATAGTACAGGCACGCATGGGCTATTGCTCTGCATACAATTGAAAGAGAGGTGAGTGAGAAAATGGACGGGAAAAACTTTCTTGCGGTTGATTGCGGGAATAGCTGGTATAAAGCTTTGTCATCCGATGACGGATATTATTTGGATTACCAGCTACCAAATGCAATCTCTTTATATGATGAAGGGTTCTATGAAAAACCTTATGATGAAGGAGATATTAAATTTGAAGAAAATCTTATCATTGAACTCAAGAGCCATGCCATTATCGACAAAAGGGAAATCTACTATATTGGTAAGGCAGCCACTAAACAACGCGATGTAAGTTTAACCGGATTTAATAATCAAAAAGTGGACGAAGATCGTACTTATATTCTCTTATTTGGTCTAGCTGCATTTCACGCTATTTGCACAAATCCTAACGAAACTGAAATACACTATCACATTGATCAACTAGCCGTATCACTGCCAACTACTCAATATAAGGAAATGAAAGATAAGTTTAGACAACGCTTAATCGGAACACATACAGTAATTTTTCATAAGGTACCAGGTATTGCAGAACCGAAAGAATTAACAGTTAAATTGTATGTGGAAGATGTCATTATCGGTGCGGAAGGTGCTTGTGCTTATCTTGGATTAACACGAGATCAAGAAACGCTGGTAATCAAAGATGATGATCTAGTGAAGGACTCACAGAAAGGGATTATTATTGGCGATCTAGGTGGAGATTCTGTTGATTTTGTTGGAATTAAGAATAATAAACCAGTTGCTTCTGTAGAAGGAGAAACATTTGGCATCAATCAATTTCTCGATAATATTATTCAAAAGGTAAGTAAAAATGAATTATATAAATTTGATTCACGTGCGGAATTAGAAGAAAAACTGGCTGCAGGACAATCAGAATGGTATGTGGAGCCTTTCGCAGGTGTTAGAAAAGATATAAGTAAATATATTATTCCTCAATTAAAATCCATGGCCATAAAGTACTTGGAATACTTTGACCGTGTTAGAAGCAGTTCAAGCGAGATTAAAGGAGCTACGCGATATATTGCAGTCGGGGGTGCAGCCAAACTAGCAAAGAAGCAAATCCAGGAAGTTGCTGTTCGCTGGGCTGATAGAGGACGACCAATCCAATTAACATTCCCTGAAAATATGGAAAAATTAAATGTTCAAGGCTTGATGATTCTTGCAAAAATGAAGCAAATAAAAATAGAACAAGAAAATGAAAACCTCCTCTCCACGAGAAGTTAGAGGTGATGGAAATGGCTAAATTATATACAGATTACTTTAATCATACAGCACTAACGGTTCCATCACATTTTATTGATGTTAAAAATGGTGAAACAGTGGAGGTTTCAACAGAAATCTTCAATCAAATTGAATACCATACCGAAAATCAGACCCTCATTCATTTAGTATTATCAGCTCTTACTGAATATTTTCACCCAAATAAAAAAAGGGAATCAAATAAAGATATATTAATGGAATTAGCCGAAATCAAACAAATGTTGCAGGGTAATCAATTAAATAAAGCCTATGTAAGCATTCCAAAGAAAAGTGCACAGCCAAAAACAACCGAATTAGATTTAAAGGAAGTTGATGATATTCTGGAGGTTTTTGGAGGATAAATAATATAGGTGAACTTGAGGGGGAGTTCACCTATTATAAGACCATAAAGGATTCTATAGTCGTACAGCAGGCAATGTTGAAATGGCACAGAAGCAGGATAAATCAACAGTGATGCAAATCCCTGTTTTCATTAGATCGTCAACATACTGATGATTGATTTGATCACAAGGGCTATGGAGCTTTCCGCATCGGTCTCTTTTTGGTTTAAATGTTAGAAGTTCCAATTCAGCGCAATTGCCTTTTAACTCCCTAATTTTGAAAACAAAGCTAGTAATACATACGAACTTCTTATCCTTCAATCCTACCGGACAAGCAGCTACCCCTTCCGCTTTAAATGGCGAACATCCACAATACAAAATAAATGGGATTGTATTTTTATTAAACTTTTTAGGCTCTTCTAAAAGTTCTTCAAATGATTCATCACAGGAAGAACACTTCTTCTCATGTTCTTTCTCAACTTTTCTTTGCGCTTTTAAAATTGCTTCAAGAACTTCTTCGACACAAGCCCCTTTATTTTTTCCGTTATGGCAGTTACCTTTGCAATGTCCTTCTTCTTTATGAGTTGGAAAATACTCCTCATCATAATGACTCTCTTTTTCAAGGTTATACATGTTCTTCACTCCTCATAAATTATCGTTATTCTTTTTATCATATGGAATGATAAAGCATTGTGCTTGAACACTTTGCCTATTAGAACGGAGCAAATTACACTATCACAAAATTACCTACCAAACACATGACTTGTCAATCGTTGACCAATCAACTATAATGAATCCGATTCCAATTCTAACAAAAAGGGTGAAATATATGTTACAACAAAAAACAGCTTTAGAAAAATTAATGGAAGAACGTAAATCAGTACGTAAATATGAGCCTGGTGTTACAATTCCTCGCGAAAAAATTCAACATATTTTAGAACAGGCAACATCCGCTCCATCATCGAGTAACTTACAGCCTTGGCGCTTCCTAGTTATTGATGATCCAGAGCAAAAGAAAGAATTACGCACTGCCGGATTTAATCAGGAGCAAATCGAAACATCATCAGCAATTATTGCGGTAATCGGCGATATTGAAATGTATAAAAACGCTAAGCAAATTAACGATTTAAATGTTGAGTTGGGCTATATGCCACGTGAGATTGCCGATATAATGATTTCCAATTCTGAAGCCGCGTATAGCAATTTTTCTGATGCTGAACGCAGTAATATTGCCCATTTAGATTCAGGTTTAATTTCTATGCAAATAGTACTTTTAGCGAAGGATATGGGCTATGATACAGTAATAATGGGCGGCTTCGATAAAGCAGCCTTTGCTAAAAAATATGAACTGCCTGCTAATGAGCTGCCGATGATTTTAATTGCTATCGGAAAGGCTGCTATGCCAGCTCGTAATTCATCACGATTACCAATCGAACAAATCCTTCATTTTTCTAGCTAAATGAATTAGAGGCAGCTTTCATATGACAGGTTATTGATCTATATCACTAAATCATTCATCATATCTTCGTTTGATTTTTATTATGCTTTATCCAAATGAACAGACATGCTACCATATAGGCATCAGAGAAATGTCCAGAGACGTATATAATTAGATATCTAAAAGTTATTCTTTCTATAATTATGACCGAGTTCAAACATAAGTTTTTGGTTAACGCAAAACGAAGAGTATTCAATGTAGGGAGGGTTAGTATGGAAGTTTGTTTGGACGATAAAAAACAAATGATTATGATGTTAAAAAGATTAGATCGTCATGTAACACAAATTTTTGAAAAAAGAACAGAAGTTAGTTTGACGAGATATGAAATTTTAGTTTCTTTGGTAAAAAAAGGTAGTGTTACACAAAAGGTACTACAAGAATCACTGGCGATCGATCAATCGGCAATTACACGTCATTTAAAGCTACTTGAAGAACAGCAGTATGTTGAACGAAAACGTAATGAAAAAAACAACCGTGAAGTACTTGTAACAATTTCTGATAAAGGACGAACATTATTAGAAGGATGTACAATGTTTAAAGATCAATTTTTAAATGATCTTTACGATGATTTTTCAGACAGCGAATTACAGCAACTTAAGCAATTCCTTACACGCTTGAATGAGAATGTAGATAAGCTTTAATTTTATCTATATAAGAAAGGCTGTGCCTAAATCCACTCAAATCTGGATTTTTGGCACAGCTATTTTTTCGTGTATTAAACTCCAGCAAGCCACCGCATTATAATGTCTTGAGTGCTGAGCGTAGAATTATTAATACTAATCGTTTATTTATAGTTTACTTTAAATATTCCGCAAAGAAGTCTACCATTGCCTTATAGAATTCGATACGATTTTCTTCGTTTGCAAAACCATGACCTTCATTGTCTTTTACCATATAATCTACTTCCACACCTCTATCTTTAAGTGCTTGTACGATTTGGTCCGATTCTTGTTTTTTCACACGAGGATCATTCGCCCCTTGCGCTACAAATAAAGGTGTTTTAATTTTATCAACATGGAATACCGGTGAAACAGATTCTAACAATTCCTTATCCTTTTCAGGATGACCTACTCGCTCATAGAACATGTTACGTTGTGTTTCCCAATATGGTGGGATTGTTTCTAAGAGTGTAAAGATATTTGAAACCCCTACATAGTCAACTGCTGCTGCATATAAGTCAGGAGTAAATGTAATACCTGCCAATGTCGCATAGCCACCAAAGGAAGCACCGTAAATACCGATTTTCTCTTCATCAGCAATACCTAAATCAATTGCCCATTGTACCCCATCTGTAATATCATCCTGGATTTTTAATCCCCATTGCTTGTTGCCCGCTTCAAGGAATTCTTTACCGTAACCTGTTGATGATCTAAAGTTCACTTGAAGTACTGCATAGCCTTGATTTGCTAATAACTGTACTTCATTATTAAAGCCCCACATATCTCGAGCCCATGGACCCCCATGTGGAATAACAACTAACGGTAAATCTTTAGCTGTTTTGTTATTTGGTAATGTTAAATAACCATGTATTATTAGGCCATCTCTCGCTTCATAGGAAATAGAATGCATCTTCGCTAAATTACTAGAATCCAACCATGAACCTAACTCTGCTAATAATGTCATTGTATCTGTTTCAGCATCATAATAATAATACTTTCCATACACAGTATCACTTGAAACACTTACAATAAATTTAGTCATTTCCTTATTGTAATCGTTAATCCCAAATTCACTTGCACTTACTCCAAGTTGTTCTTTCATTTTATTGAAAAGATTTTCAAACTCGTTATCAAAGAAATTATAGTGAACTTTATCTGTGATATACGTAGCATAAAGGAGTTGATCTTTTGTTGAGCTGTATAGTGCCCCTGCAATATCTACATTTGGATTTGAGAAAACAACTTCTTCTTTACCTTGTAAATCATATTTTACTAGTTCCGTTTTATCTCGGCCCTTATCGGATACTGCATAAATGAATTGATTATCTTGAGAAAACCCTAATGGTGATACTGTTTCACCAGCATCAATAGAGATAAACGGCTGGAACTCATCTTCTTCTGTTTCACGATATAAAACAACGCCTACTACACCGTCAGATGCTACAGCCATACGGATTTGCCCATTGCTATCAGGAATCCAGCTTAAAATATTTCCTGGGTTTTTAGCTACTAATTTCGTTTCACCCGTTTTTACGTTTAATTTGTAAACGTCAAATACAGTTGCATCTTCTTTGTTCATCATGATTAAAATTTCATCTTCAACATCTTTCAAATAATCGATAGGTAGTACAACAACATTTGGATACGGCGTTAAATCTTTTTCTTCTGCACCGTTAAATGAAGACGAGTAAATGTGATAGTTTTCGTCTCCCCCATTATCCTTTAAATAATACATATTATTATCTTTCCAGAAAAGCCCTGCTATATCTCGATCTGTTGTACTTGTTACTCGCACAGGCTCACTCTCGTCACCCATTTTCTTTACAAATACATTTAAGCGACTTTCCCATTCAGCCGCGTAAGCGATATATTGACCATCTGGAGATAATTGATAACCTAAACTACCAGGATTTCGCATAAAATCTTCGACAGAGATTTCTTGTGCCCCTGTGTTATCAATATCTTTGTTTTGATAGTCTTTTGCATTATTAAACAGTTTTAAAACCTTTGTTTTTGTTATCTGCTGTAAATCTGTAATACCTTTAAATAAGCCTAGTTTTTCCGCTGTTTTTTTATAATCAGCAAGCGATTCCTCATTAGTTTCTGCACCAAGCACTTTTACTAAAATAAATGCCGCTTGTTCTTCCGTAATGTAGTCGCTTGTATTTTCGAACTGATAATCACCAAGCCAATTTTCAATGACTTCTGCTCTCATATAGTCCGAAGCATGCTGAAATGTTAGAGCCGTGACAGCTTCTTCAAGAAAAGCTTCAATGGTTACATGTGATTCTTGACTTGTAGCTACCTCAGTTGTTGAATCGTTTGCTAAAGCTGAAAATGGTAACGAAATTAATAATGCTACCGTTAACATAACTGATAAAAAGCTTTTTTTCACAATATTCCCTCCTTAATTATTATAAGTTTAATCATAGCGCACATAAGTTAAATGAATAACATATATTTAAAATTATTCATTATTTTTACATATTTTAAAATTAAAGTTCCATAATCATACAAATTTATGAAACCCATTTTATAGTACAAACGTATATACTAATTTACTCTAATGATAACAACTAGTAGATGTCCATGTGAGTTGGTTTGATCTATTATTTACTACCTTTTAAGCTATAAAAGCCCCCAATCGCAAAATCCCACGATAGAGAGCTGAATCATTCATTTATTTACTAAAATCATCATTACCAACCTTTGATTGTTGTTCTCATTGTAGAATGTGGAGTTTCTTTAATCCGCCTGCATCCCACCGTCTATATTATAGAGAGAGCCAGTGACAAATGAAGCTTGGTCGGACGCCAAGAAAGACACAATTTGCGCGACCTCACGAGGGGAACCAAATCTCCTAAGCGGAATTCCCTGCCGAATGGCTGCACCGGCAGCATCAGGCTGATCAGGAGAAATATTTGTTTGGATATCAGTTAGCATTTGCGTGTCAATAGCTGCTGGTGCCACGGCATTTACACGAATACCACTTGCCGCTGCCTCTAAAGCGGCCGTTTTCGTTAGACCCGCGACTGCATGTTTAGATGCGATATAGCCAGCCATCCCAGCCGAGCCGATATATGCTGCATTAGAAGCTGTATTAATAATCGAACCATATCCCTGCTTTTCCATTTGGCGTATGACATGCTTCATACCAAGAAATACACCCGTTACATTAATCTTCAGCAATAAATCAAATTGAGCCTGCTCCAAATCCTTGATCATTGTGAAAGGGCCACTAATCCCGGCATTATTAAAGAACACGTCGATGGAGCCGAACTGTTCAACTGTTTCCTGCACATAGCGCTCAACATCATGCTCGTTCGTCACATCTGCTACAATTGTGTATAGTTGGCCATGTTCTGCTGCCTGCAGCGATTCCACTGCACCAGCAAGCGCCTCCTGTTTTAAATCGACTAATACAACTGTAGCTCCCTGCTCTAAAAACAATTCCGCCGTCGCCTTCCCGATACCGCCTGCCCCACCTGTTATCAATACAACCTGCTTTGTCAAACTCTTCACCCTTTCTTTTAGTAAAATCCTCACAGTGAAAATATATTCGAAAATATAAAATAAATGAGTTAAACAGAATAATAGAGTTAATTCAACAATATTATTAAGTGATTGGTACGATTTGTCGGATTCTATTAACTAAGCAAGAGCGCTACCACCTACATAAATATAACTGGCGGGCCAATACGGTTTCCTAAAAGGTAGATTCTTCTTTATTCTGCCGTTGTCATTCATATATCGAAATATGAATATCAAACACGATATTTACATAGAGATAATAATTCACAAAAGGAAGGAGTGCAAAGTCTATGCTCGTCGTAGGCATTCATAGTGGTTCTTTTCATTAATCTCCACCCCCACCGCAGCTTGAGCAAGAAGAATCAGACGAACAAGAACTGCAGAAGCTTGCCGTACTGCAACTATTGCAACTCGAGGAACTGTTACTGCTTACCTTCATATAACTTTTAAATTCATTGTAATGAAAATAAGAAACAGATAAGAAAGGAACAAGCATTGAATTGTAACTTTCCTGATATTTCTTTTTTTTAACCATTTCACTTATGATATTTTTATCATAATCCTTTATTCCATTTGCTGATTTTTTCATGGAAGAAATAAGCACCCGGACAGTAGTCATATACTTGATATCACTTTTAAAATACAGATCTATTAGTTCACTTTCCGGTAAATTTCTAAACTCATCAATAATATCTGGATGTACGGGATATCTGAAAAAACCTTTATAAAGATGGATATTCTCCTTTCTTAAGACAAAAAGCTCAGTATACACCCAATCAAAAAACCCGCGTAAATCAGAGTCAGGTTCTTCATTAATATTTGGAGTGTGATGAAGTGTTGTCCCTAAATAACGCTTTGAAAAATCACCATACTCACGAGTAAACATGATCATCTCATGCCACAAATCATCGACTTTCTCACTAAACATTGGTGACGTTTTCAAAAGATACGCCATAATAAAATAACGTTTTAAATCCAGGAGGCGCCACTCATACTCATTCTCTTTTAGCCTATTATTTTTCCATATCCGTTTTTCTACATTCGCCAAATAAATATTACTAAGTGATTGCTCTAGGTTATCACACAGCTTTTTTAATCCTTTAATTGGTTTTATCTCTACTGTATTTGGAGCTAAACCAAATTTAAATGAACGTTTTTTACGTATAAATAAAATAAACCAAATAAAAACTGCTAGCAGGAGTATCCATTTCATTTATATAACCCTCATCCCTATGTATAAGACTTCATAAAATTATAAAATAATTCCTCTATATAATATAAAATGCATTAAAAATAAATGCATTAACTGCTTCATTTTAATATCTAATTGCTATTATGCTTTCTGTTATCATCAATAATTTCAACAAGTTGTTCATTTTCCCTGTCTAATAATCTAATCATTTTGTAGAACAATAAGAAAAAACGGATCCCAAAATCAGTTATTCGAATCCGAAAGTTTAAGGTGAAATGGATAAAAGTGTTGTAATGATTAAGTTATATTAAAATTGTCTCAATAAAAAGGGAGCGAATATATGATTGAAATACTCAAAAAATATATGTCTGATTTCACTTCAATGAGCGAAGATGAACAGCAAGCAATTTCTGAAAGTTTACAAATTAAGGAATACAAAAAAGGAAAATACCTTCTTAGACAAGGAGATATTTCCACCATTAAATGTTATTTCGTATTAATAGGGTGTGTTAGACAGTTTTTTATAGATGAGTCAGGTAAAGAGGTAACATCAAATTTTTTTACTGAAGAACAAGCTATACCAATTATCAATGAAAAGACTCAACATGAGCTGTCAAAGTATTCATTAATCTGTGTTGAGGATTGTATATTAGTAGGTGGTGATGTTACTTCTGAAAATGCAATGTTTAACAAATACCCACAACTTGAAATGATGATACGAAAAATGATGGAAATAAACCTTGGTGAAATGCATGATCAATTAGGTGAATTTATCAGCTCTTCTCCAGAAGAACGATACAAAACCGTTTTAAGGCAATGCCCTCATTTAATTGACCGTGTACCACAACATCAATTAGCTAGTTATCTTGGGATTACTCCTGAATCATTAAGCAGAATTAAAAAGCGAATTAAAAACAGCAATCATTAAAATTGATCCCCTCCTCATTTCTTAATTATCTCTTTATCAGCAACAACAATTCACTGAAGATTAACTAACCAAAATTATTCTTTGAAAAAATTTACAAAATCCTTTGCAAATTAACTTAAGTCAATGAACGGTATTTATCACCTTGTTATTATTTAATTACCAAAAAGACTAATTGGAGGGATTTTATGAAAGCAATTGTTTGTAATAAGTATGGTTCACCTGATGTCCTTGAATTAAAAGATGTGAAAAAGCCTTACCCTACCGAGAATCAAGTGTTGGTAAAGATTCATTCAGCATCTTTAAACTTTGGCAACTTAGTTCTTTTGAAAGGCAAACCGTTCTTAGCACGATTTGCCTTCGGATTAACCAAACCGAAATACTCAATTCCAGGGGGCGATATAGCTGGTACAGTGGAAGCTGTTGGTGAAAACATTCAGCATTTTAAAGTAGGTGATGAAGTATTTGGTGACCTATCTGGTTGTGGCTGGGGTGGTTTTGCTGAATATGTTACGGTTCCTGAAAATGCTTTAGCCTTAAAGCCAACCAACATCTCCTTTGAGGAAGCAGCTGCGTCTCCTATGGCAGGCGTGACTGCCTTGCAAGGACTACGTGATAAAGGTGACATTAAATCGGGGGATAAAGTATTAATTTATGGCGCATCTGGAGGCGTTGGTACTTTTGCGGTACAAATTGCTAAATCATTTGGTGCTGAAGTAACTGGGGTATGTAGTACACGAAACGTTGAAATATTACGTTCTATAGGAGCAGATTATATCATTGATTACACAGAAGAGGATCTTGCCCAACATAAGGAACGTTATGATTTGGTTCTTGGCGTGAACGGCTCTAATTCCATTTCAGTATATAGACATGTACTTAAACTAAATGGGAAATTTGTTCACGTAGGAGGTTCCGAGTATCAACTTTATCAAACATTATTTCTTGGACCTTTTATTTCATTAACTGGGAATAAGAAAATAAGTAGCCTGTTACAAAGAGCAAACCAAAATGATTTAAATGTTGTAAAAGAATTACTTGAGATTGGAAAAGTAAAACCAATAATTGATAAACGGTTTAAGTTAAGCGAAATAACGGAAGCATTCAAATATTTTCAAGAAGGTCACGCTCAAGGTAAGGTAGTGATTACTTTATAATGTGTGCCAACATACACATTGCATTATCTAATTTTTCACTTTCATATAAAAGTAACTCTTGGCACATCTTTATTTAATTTGAGCTAAATCAATGAGATTTTTAAAACAATAAAAAAACCGAATGATGTAGTAGAATCACTCAGCTTAATTATTAAAGATTATTTTTAATCTGTCCCTGATATTTTAATAGTAATTTTCTGATCAATTTCACTAATAAAAGAATTTAATATATCAATTTGCTCTTCTAGTTTTTTCTTGTGCTGAATTAATATTGCTTGTGTATTAATCTCTTCCTGTTCTATATTCAGCGTTGATATATTTCCTCTTATATCCTCAATTGACATGCCTAGACTTCGAAAACATTTAATTAACTTTAAAAGTTCAATGGCTTGTTCATCAAAAATTCGATGCCCTTGTTCATTTCTTTTTATTGGTGGAATTAAATTTACTTTTTCGTAGTATCGAATTGAACTTGCAGGAATTTCAATTAAGAGGCTCGCTTGTTGAATTGTATACACGAGGTGTCCTCCTTGACTTAAAGTATGGTTTAACCTATAAGCTTGATAGTATCAAACTTATAGGAGATTGTATAATGAAAAAGATTTTATTAGTAGTAACGAATACCTCTAAGTATCCCAATTTAGAACGTGCAACAGGATTATGGTTAGGAGAAGCTGTTCACTTTGCAGCTGAAATAGAAAAAGCAGGGTATGAAATTGATTATGTGAGTCCAAAAGGCGGTTATACACCACTTGACCCGCACAGTTTGCAACCGGATCAAATGACCGAATTAGATTGGGAGTATTACACAAATACTAATTTCTTAAATAAGCTAAGCAATACTTTGCCTGCTGACTCTATTAACCCAAATGATTATGCTGCTATCTATTATGCAGGTGGTCATGGAGTTATGTGGGATTTCGCAGAAGATGAAAACTTGCAAAACATTGCAAGTACTATTTACGCTAACGGTGGCGTTGTTTCTGCCGTTTGTCATGGAGTTGTAGCGTTATTAAACATTAAAAATGATGACGGTGAACTTCTAATTAAAGATACTAAAGTAACTGGCTTTACTAACACAGAAGAAATGGCTGTTGGACTAGATAAAGTCGTTCCATTTTTAGCTGAAGATGAACTTGTTCGTAAAGGGGCAAATTACGTGAAAGGTGATGATTGGTCAGTATTCACTGTAACTGATAATCGTATTGTTACAGGACAAAATCCCGCATCAGGTGGCGCAGTTGCCGAAGATGTAATTAAATTATTAAAATCACTTTAATCTTAAATTGCGTTTAAGCATCTTCTTACAGGGGGTGTGGCATGACATTGGTGTTGGTCGTTTTAAGTAGTTGGCTAGATCCTATAATTGTAGGACCTAGCCCTCTTTTGTTTTTTTAGAATTTTTTATTTTGAAATACTCATTGATAAAAACCCCTTCCTACTGATGATCAAGTACATCAGCGCTATTGGGCTCTCCTTAAACTGGTAGAAGCTGCAATCAAAACTCCAGAGTCATTTTATTTACTAAATTTAAAGCACAGAACGCCACTTTTGAAGATGGCCATTAACTGAGTATAGATTGTTTACTTCATCTAAATTATGAATCGGTGTTTGTTCAATTTTTGAATCTTCTGTTTCAATTCTTACTGGCTTTAACTGTTCTACAATATGCGCCTTTTCTTTATGCATCTGAGCTGTTTCAATAGTCATCTAATAAACTCCTAATAATATGATTTTTATGTATTTTCTAAATAATATATTAGAATAACAATTTTTACAACCTATTTTACTATTTATGAAATAAATCTTTAGAACCAAAAAAAGGAAATAACTAGTGATAGCAACGAGCCAATAGAATCCCATCGGTAACAAGTTATGTTTTCAATATCTATAAATTCCCTTTATAAATTATTCAATTTGCGCGGTCTGATAATATTACCGTTTTTTAAAACAATAAGAAAAAGCGAATTCCAAATACAGAATCCGCTCTTTCCAAATTATTATACTAACTCCAACCAAGCAACCGCTTCACAATGCGTGGAGTGTATGTGGCAACTCATGGGTGCTGGTGGGTTTAATTATATAGGTACGGTACCTATTTTAGTGGAATCGTGCCTGCATAGGGGGCGTTCAATTAGTAGTTTTTCATTTATTTTTTTCTTTCATTTTTAGGACGATGACGACATTTCCTTTCTTATGCCCTTTTTCAACATACCGATGAGCTTCCACAATTTCTTCAAACGCATAAGACCTATCAATTACAACTTTCAACTTTCCATTTTCAACAAGTACCCTAAGGTAGTTTAATGCTTCTGGCGTTTCAGGGGCATTTTTACTTAAAAGAAGTTTCTTGCTACTTGTCAATTTAGTCCTTAGCATTCGAATGCTGGGTAATACTTCAGTGATATTTATGTATGTGCCGCTCTTTCTTAATGACTTCATACAAGCTGAGAATGAACTTTTGTTTACTGCTTCGAAAATTACATCATAAGTTTCTCCTGTACTTGAAAAATCCTCTACAGTGTAATCAATTACCTTGTCGGCTCCTAGAGATTTTACCATTTCTAAATTTGAGGTACTGCATACCCCTGTAACATTTGCTCCAAATACCTTTGCAATCTGTACTGCATAGCTTCCTACACTTCCTGAAGCACCATAAACAAGGACCTCTTGACCGCTCTGAATGTTCGCTTTTCTAAGAAAAAACAAGGCTGTACGTGCACCAATTGGAATGGCTGCAGCTTCTTCAAAAGTTATATTGTTAGGTTTAAGTGATACTGGTCCATCTTCCGGAAGACACTTATATTCCGCATATGCACCAAAACCCAACAGAGATGCCGCGAAAACCTGATCACCTTCCTTAAATCTTTTAACCTCTGTTCCTACTGCTTCAACTTCTCCAGCTAACTCCATCCCTAAAATCTCTTTTTTGGGTCGTTTGAAACCAAGTGTGATTCGAGCAGGCAGCCAAAAAGCAGGAGGAACTGTAAAACTTCGTGACCGAATATCTGCAACTGTTACAGTTGTCGCTTTTACTTTTATCAAAATTTCATTTTCCTTTGGAACAGGTTTTTCTACTTCTTTCAGTTGAAGGACGTCGGGGGAACCGTATTTTGTATATACAATTGCTTTCATTTAAACTCCTCCAATTCGCTTAATCCATAATATTATATGAACTATACGACAAGAAATTCTTTTTTAAAACAATAAGAAAAAACGGATTCCAAAATCGGAATCCGTTCTTCGTAAGTTATTATACTAACTCCAACCAAGCAACCGCTTCACAATGCGTTGTATGCGGGAACATATCGACAGGCTGCACTTCCTGCGTTTTATAACCGCCGTCTTCTAAAATGCGGAGATCACGGGCAAGTGTTGCAGGGTTACATGAAACATACACAACACGCTTTGGCTTTTGTTCGATAATTGTATTTAGTAACGCCTCATCACAGCCTTTACGCGGTGGGTCGACTACTAAAACATCTGCTTCTTTACCTTCTTTGTACCAGCGGGGAATGACTTCCTCTGCCGGACCTGCTTCGAAATATGTGTTTGTAAAGCCATTTAGTGCGGCATTACGTTTTGCATCTTCAATCGCTTGCTCAACAATTTCAACACCCATGACATGCCCTGCCTTTTGTGCTAAAAATAGTGAGATTGAGCCTATTCCACAATAGGCATCAATTACGCGCTCCTCTCCAGTCAATTGCGCATAGTCAAGTGCCTGCTTATAAAGGACCTCTGTTTGAACAGGATTCACCTGATAAAACGAGCGTGCTGAAATTTCAAAGCGGACATTACCAATTGTATCTTCAATTGTATCCTTACCCCAAAGTGTAAATGTCTCATCGCCGAAAATGACATTTGTTTTTTCACTGTTGACGTTTTGAACAATGGACGTGACATTTGGGATAAGCGCTCGTATTTTTTCGATTGCCGCGCTCGCCTGAGAGAATTTCTTGGATTTCGTAACTAGTACGACCATCACTTCGCCTGTTGCCCGCCCTTTACGAACGACAACATGACGCAGCATGCCTTGATGGGATTTTTCATCATATGGACGCACACCTAAAATCTCTAATTCACGTTTCAAGTCTGCCATGACAACATCAGCTTCGCCTGTTTGAATTAAACAACGTTCCATATCAACGATTGAGTGTGACTTCGTTTTATAGAAGCCTGCCACCATCTGCCCCGCTTCGTCTTGAGCGAAAGGTATTTGTGATTTGTTGCGGTAATGCCAAGGCTCTTCCATCCCTTTTACCGGAAGGACAGGTGCATCAATTTTACCAAGACGCTTCATCACATTTGCGACCATATTTTGCTTCCATTTTAATTGTCCCTCATATGAAAGATGCTGTAATTGACATCCCCCACATTGCGAGAAATAGACACATGGCGCTTCTACTCGATCAGATGACTTTTCTAGTATATTTACTACTTTTGCAAAGCCATAATTCTTTAATGTTTTCATTACATGAATCTCGGCAGTTTCTCCAGGAAGTGCCCCTTGAATGAATAATGGATAGCCATCAATTTTCGCGACGCCATTGCCATCATGCGTTAAATCTTCTATATAAACAGTTGTACGATCATTTTTTTTAATTGGTGCTGACATATTCTGTTCTTCCTCTCAATTCAATCTCTTTATTGTACCACGCACCTCATAAATTGCACTCATTATACTTTCGACTACTTTTCCTTATATTGCTTTTTATTACTTTTGGTATAGAAATAAACAATAATTACCTATATAATTTAGCTCATAGAAAGATTTGAAATATTACATATAAGGAGACCAAAATTATGTCGGTTCGAAAAAAACTCAATGTTGGCTTCATTATAATTGGATTGTTACTGCTTTTATCGATTGGGTTTGCTACTATGCAATTTTATCGTATTGGCGATGAAGTTTCAAAAGCTGTAGACATACAAATGGCCCAGGTTCAGCGCATTAATGAAATCCAGCAAAACTTACTTTCCCAAGAGATTTATGCTCGTGCTTATACAGTAGATCCGTCTCAAAAAAACTTAGAGTTAGTAACGGATCATTCTTCACAATTAGTTCAATTAATTGACGAAGTACAAAGTGCTAATACGTTACCAGAAGCGACTTCTATTATTAGTAACATAAAAACTCAGTCAGAGACCCTTATACAACAAATCAGTCAAATTACTTCTGCCGTACAGGAAAGAAATATTTCCGCCGCACTTACAATAGTAAGTGGTGACTATACTTATACAAGTTCATTTATAAGTGAGTTGGCCGAAAGAATCGAGCAAATTGAAAATACCGAGTTAGATAATATGGTAGACAGCACTCAAAGTATGATTTCACTTTCTACTATTTTGTCAGTTATTTTCATACTTATAACAATTGTAGTTATTATACTTTACATGATGTATACAAAACGCGGTATTACAGCGCCTCTTCAAGTTATTACAAATGATTTAGAGGAAATCGCAAACGGCAACATAAAAGTTACGCATAAGCCAATTCAAACAAATGATGAGCTGGGAATGCTTTCTAGAGCCTTTACTTTGTTACAGCACAATTTTGAAGAGCTACTAGTCAGCATTCAAAAAAATTCTGACCAACTTAGCAACTCTGCCGATGCACTAATGAAAAATAGCCATGTAATTTCATCGGAAACAGCACAAATTAATAAGCTGATTACACATACAGCAAAGACTGCTGAAACAATGACAGTTGGAGCAAATGAAAGTGCACTCGCTGTTGATGAAACGACTCAAGGAATTAATTCCATTGCTTTTGCTACTCAAGATCTTCATAGCGGTTCTGTCTCTTTAGCACAGGCTGCCTCTGATGGTGTAATAATCATTGACGAAGCGACACAGCAAATGGAAACTGTATACGAATCTACTCAATCGATTTCTAAGCTTTCTAATGTGCTAATCGAGCAATCCGAACAAATTAGTACAATTACGAACGCGATTACTAATATTGCTGACCAAACAAATTTACTCGCTCTAAATGCCGCAATTGAAGCAGCAAGAGCAGGTGAACACGGAAAAGGTTTTGCGATCGTTGCAGATGAGGTAAGAAAGCTTGCAGAGCAGTCTAAAAATTCCGCAAGTAACATAGCTGTATTAATCGAGAATATACAATCCAATACCCAAAATATGAGTGAAGCAGTAGAAAATAGCCTTCACTGTGCGAATGATGGGGTCATCGTTATTGATCGTGCTGGTCAGGCATTCCGTTCTATTACGAATAACATTCATACGATGACAGAACGTGTTGAACATATTTCTGCAACATCCCAACAGATTTCTGCAAGTTCCGAGGAGGTTTCCGCATCTGTTATCGAAATTTCACACGGTACTGAAAAAACAACCGCTAATGTTGAACAAGTAGCAAATGCTACTAAGCTTCAAGCAGAGGTCGTTTTACAAATGGAAGAACTAGCAAAACAGTTAGCTGAACAAGCCTCACAGCTGCAGCAGAGTATGGAAAAATTTAAACTATAATAAAAGCCTTTCTCTTAACCATATACGTCGTTAAGAGAAGGGCTATTTTTTTAGATATTAGAACCATTACTATTTATTTAACATATAAAAAGATATAAGCTCTCCTCAACATAAAAAACTTACAAGGGTATCCACAACCCTCGTAAGTTCTAAATGTTTATTATTGTGCATCGATTTCCGGTAATTCATCAATTGGTGCAAATACTTCAATATGGCGTTTTAAGTTTTGGAATTTTGCAGGTGCATCTCCGCCGTACTCGCCATCTAAATTCAGGTGAACTTCCTGTTCAGAAGTTACGGAAACCCGGCTTGCCTTCCGGTAGATAAGACGTTCATCCGATAAATGTTCACCGCGTAAGGCAAGTGATGCAATTCGTATGAAATCTGCTATATTGCATTCCTTTAAAATCATGACTGTAAACAGACCATCATTGATTGATGCATCTGGGGCAATTTTTTCAAAGCCGCCAACTGAATTCGTTAACCCACATAAGAACATCATGGCATTTCCCTCAAACACTTCTTCATCCATTTCAATTCTCATATGTGTAGCCTTAATTGAAGGAATCATTTCAATCGCTTTTAAGTAATAAGCCATTTGTCCAAGCAATGTTTTCATTTTACTCGGTACTTCATAAGTCAGTTCGGTAATACGACCACCTGCCGCAATATTAATGAAATAGCGGTCCTCATTTAAAATACCGACATCGACTGGTATCGTATCCCCCGCAATTATAATATCAAGTGCATCTTCTACATTCCGCGGTATATGTACCGCACGTGCAAAGTCATTCGTCGTCCCCATCGGTATTAATCCAAGCTTTGGACGTTTTTCGCATTGGCTAATACCTGCTACTACCTCATTTAATGTTCCGTCTCCACCAACTGCAATTACTACGTCAAATTCACGGCGTACTGCTTCTAATGCAGCTTCTCTGGCATCCCCTTCACAAGTTGTCGCATGACAGGAAGTTTCGTAGCCCGCTATCTCTAATTTTTCTAATACTTCAGGGAGGTGCTTTTTAAATGCCTCTCTACCAGAAGTTGGATTATATATAATTCTTGCTCTTCTCATTTTGATCTCATCCTGATTAGTTTAATTTTCATTCTGTTCAAAGTATACTTCTCAATGTTTTACAAAAGCAACCATAGTTATTCGCTTATCTCTTCAATAATACGTTTAAAATAGAAAAAAGTTCCTACTATAATTATATAGTAAGAACTCCCTTTTAACACAGAAATATTACAAAACTGCATTTACTTTCTTTTTGAAATCTTCGTACACATAGCTCCAAAGCTGTGAGTTTTCTACATATTGTTTGCGCATGTTTTCGTATAAGTCTTTTTGTGCATCTTCAAATGTTGGATCTTCCTTCTCCGGCAAAGTTGCACGCATATCCGTTACAAGCTGTTGTAATTGTGGTGCGCGTGGTCCCCAAGTTGTTATTACTTCCCCGGATTCATTTAAAATTAAATACATTGGAATAGCACGTCCACCATTTGTTAAATAGCGGTCAATTAAATCTGTATCAGCATCACGTAAAGCTGTGCGAATATCTATATTTGCGGCTTCTGCCACTTTGCGAATGATTGGATTGTTAATCATAGCATCTCCGCACCAGTCTTCCGTTATCGCTAAAATATGGAGATTAGCATTTTTCAGTTGCTCAATAAAATCTGTATCTCCTGGTAATACAAAGCTGTCATAAATCATAAAGCTCTGTTCTTTTAACTGGGACATTTCATTCATATAATCTTTCATTGAAATACTTTCTTCAAAATATTGCTGTTCTGTTTTCATCAATAAACCACCTTTCCAATAATTACTCTTATTCTGCCTTTTTTTATAATAAAAAGAAAGTTTTATGAATCAGTAAAAAAGAAAAAAACGCCTTCACGAGGCAATTGTGAAGGCGTTCTTACTATATTATAAGGAAATTTCCAATAACTAACCTATTTAACTAGAATGCTTCTGATGTTGTTTTTGCTTGCATATGCAATGTTAAATAATCCGGGCCGCCTGCTTTTGAGTCAGTACCTGACATGTTGAAACCGCCAAATGGTTGGTACCCAACGATTGCACCTGTACAACCACGGTTAAAGTAAAGGTTTCCAACATGGAACTCTTCACGGGCATATTCTAAATGCATGCGGTCATTTGTAATAACAGCACCTGTTAGACCGTATTCCGTATTGTTTGCGATATCAATTGCTTCTTCAAACGTTTCTGCTTTTGTAATTGCTACAACTGGTCCAAAAATTTCTTCTTTCATAATTCGTGCTTCTGGATCCACATCTGCAAATACCGTTGGGTGTACGAAATAACCTACTGAATCGTCTGCCGTACCACCAGCTACTAAACGACCTTCTGTTTTCCCGATTTCAATATATTCGCTGATTTTCTTGAATGCTGCTGAATCGATTACTGTCGCCATAAAGTTTGCATTATCTGACGGATCGCCGATTGTTAGGGCATTCGTTAATTCTTCTACACGGTTTACAACTTGATCATATACATCCTTTACTATGACAACGCGTGAACATGCAGAACATTTTTGGCCCGAGAAGCCGAATGCTGATTTTACAATTGATTGCGCTGCTAATTCCAAATCTGCATCTTTGTCGACAACGATCGTATCTTTACCGCCCATTTCGGCGATAACACGTTTAATCCAGATTTGACCTGGGCTTAATTTTGATGCACGCTCGTTAATGCGTAAGCCGACATCACGTGAACCGGTGAAACTAATGAAACGTGTTTTCGGATGGTCCACTAAATAGTCGCCCACTTCTGCACCGCTGCCAGGTACGAAGTTTACGACACCTTTTGGCAAGCCTGCTTCTTCAAGCACTTCAATAAATTTATACGCAACGACCGGTGTAGTTGAAGCTGGTTTTAATAATACTGTGTTTCCTGTTACTACAGCAGCCACCGTTGTACCTGCCATAATTGCGAACGGGAAGTTCCATGGTGAAATGACGATTCCGATACCTAGTGGAATATAGTCGTAACGGTTGTATTCATTTGGACGGCTTTCTACTTTGCGGCCGTCTTTCATTTCCAACATTTGGCGACCATAGTATTCTAGGAAATCGATTGCTTCTGCAGTATCTGCATCTGCCTCATTCCAAGGCTTACCCGCTTCTTTTGTTAACCATGCAGAAAATTCGTGCTTGCGTCGACGAATAATTGTTGCCGCTTTAAATAATACGTCTGCGCGAATTTCTGGTTTTACTTTTTTCCAAGATTTAAAAGCTTTATCTGCTTCTTGCATAGCTTTTTCAGCTAAATCCTTGGAAGCCTTAGAAACCGAACCAATAACTTCCATTTTCTTTGCTGGGTTATATGAGACAATTTTATCTTCTGTAGTAATGCGTTCGCCACCGATAATTAGTGGATACTCTGCACCAAGTTGTGACTCTACTTTATTTAAAGCTTCTAAATACGCTTGCTTGTTTTCTTCTACCGAGAAATCTGTAAATGGTTCGTGTTTGTATTCAATCATTTATCATTACCTCCGATATTAAGTGCAATATTAAATTGCATCGTATTGTGTTACTTAATTTGAATTATGCAATATAATATTGCTTAAATCAATTATTTTTTCGAAATTACACAAATTATCTTACAATGATAGACCATGTTAAAATATATACAAGGAGGTTTCAACATATGAACCAGGCAGACCTTACTAGTGTCTTTGAATTTATGATTGAAAAAATAGAAACCGGCCTTTGTGCCATTGACGAAAGTGGACGTGTCATCGTTTATAACAAAAAGATGCGCGAACTAACTGGTGAATCGCTCGACCAAATTACGCAACGCTTTTTATCCCAATCACTCGATTTTAATTTGGAGGAAAATATGCTGCAAAAAGTGTTAGCCTCGGGTCAAGGGTATAAACACATTAAGCAAACATTCTGGAATGCTCGCGGTGAAGAAGTCACGATGATGAATGACTATTATCCATATACCCTAAATGATGGCACAAAAATCGCCATTCAATTTTCCCATGACATTACACAACAGGAGTTTTTAATGGATCGTCCATTAAGTCGTTATGGGGCTCCTTTAACTTTTGATATTATTACCGCCGTTTCAAAATCGATGAAGCAGGTGATTCAGCAGGCTAAAATTGCGGCTTATGGTCGCATTCCAGTCATGCTTGTCGGGGAATCCGGGACAGGTAAGGATATGATTGCAGAAGGCATACACCATGAACTTTCCGAAAAAAATGAACGTTTCATAACACTTATTTGCCGACGCAATGAAGAAACATTGTTGGCGCAAATCGAAAAATATATTGCGTTAGAAAAAAATTACACTTTTTTTGCTGAACGAATTGAGTTTTTATCGGACGAAGCTCAAAACCGTATTGTGGAATTGCTTGAACAGCATACCGATCGCAATCATGTTTTTATCGCAAGCATAGGAGAAGACCCGATTGATTTAATTCACCAAGGGAGCCTCTCCAAAAATTTATATTATTTATTTTCAAATTTAACGATTCAAGTGCCGGCATTGCGAGAGCGTCGTGAAGATATTAAACCGTTTGTTGATGATTACTTTGCTCGCAGACGGGTTGCATACGGGATTTCTGTGAAAGGGTTAGCCCCTGAAGTCGAGAAGATTTTCATGAATTATGATTGGCCAGGAAATTTAAAAGAGCTTGAAGTATTACTTGATGATATTAGTGCTTTACTCACAACGGAAGAATATGTTGAGCTTATACATATTCCGGCATATTTCAAGTGGAAACTTAAACAAGCCGAGCCTGTTACATCAGAGCAGCAAACATTGTTCGATTTTTCCCAAAAAAATATACAGCCACTTGATGAATATATGCGCAAAGTAGAAGACCATTATATTGCCCATGCCTTACAGCTGAATAACGGCAATATATCACAAACAGCAAAAGCGTTAGGCATACACCGGCAAGGTCTTCAGTATCGGCTGAAACGCAAGTAGTTATTATACATGGAAAAATTTTATATTTTTTACCAGTAGGAAGGCCTTATTTACTAGGTCTTTCTTTTTTGATTTGGGGGTGCAATATTAAAATGCACCAAATTAAATTTATGTATTTTATAGCATAATTACGTCTGATAAAGATATTCCACGAAAGTTTTTTTGTATAAAACTCCTTGATATTCCTCATTTTTTCTTCTTACAAACATTTATTTACTCAAATTCTATTTCCTTTTTTGAATATTTTGTTTTATACTCACCTCAATAACAATAAAATAATTTTTTCACTTAGGAGGATTAATCAAAATGTCATTAAAGGACTTTTTTATCGCACTTTCCGAGAATCAGACATTAAATTCCGCTGCCCAAAAGTATGGTTTTAAGTTTGGGGCGCAAAGTGTCGTTGCAGGTACAAATATCGATGAGGTAGTTGCGAGCATTAAGCAGTTAAATGCTCAGGGAATTTCCTGCACAGTGGATAATCTTGGAGAATTTGTTTTTGAAAGATCGGCTGCATTAGCTGCTAAAGAACAAATTTCAGCCGTAATAGAGCGTATCCATAGTGAAAATTTAGATGCACATATTTCGTTAAAACCATCACAACTCGGATTGGATATTGATTATGAATTCTGCTATGAAAACTTAATGGAAATTGTTTCACTGGCAAACAAATATCAAATATTTGTTAACTTCGATATGGAGAACTATGCACGCCTACATCCATCATTTGAACTTTTGGAAAAAATTCATGCTGAATATGACAATGTAGGAACAGTTATTCAGGCATACTTCTTTGAATCAGATGAAAATGTAGAACGCTATAAGGATTACCGTTTACGTCTTGTAAAAGGTGCCTATAAAGAAGATGATTCGGTGGCATACCAAAATAAAACCGATATTGACCGCAAATTTATCGAGCAAATTGAGTATCATTTACTACATGGTAAATTCACTTCTATTGCAACGCATGATCATAATGTTATTAATCACGTCAGACAATTTGTTGCACAACATAATATACCTTATGAAAAGTTTGAATTCCAAATGCTGTACGGTTTCCGCAAAGAGATGCAACTAAGTCTAGCTAAAGAAGGGTATAACTTCTGTACATACGTTCCTTTTGGAAATGACTGGTATGGCTATTTTATGCGCCGTTTAGCTGAGCGCCCTCAAAACCTTTCACTAGTTACAAAGCAAGTATTCACTAAAAAGACAAATACTATTTTAGCAGTCGCTACTGGTGCTTTTTTAGCAGGTCGCTTAACAAAAAGGAAGAAATAGTTAGCGGAGACGCCAAATTATAATGCATTGACGGTATTTCCTAGTGTTGTATGCTGAAATTATTAAAAATTTATCTATAGAGGAGCTGCTTTTATGTCTGATTACAGTTATCAATTATTAGCCATTATTATTTACATGGTAGCCATGATCGGAATTGGATGGTATGCGTTCCGTAAAACGAGCAACTTAACGGATTATATGTTAGGTGGTCGTGGACTTGGTGCGGCTGTAACTGCATTAAGTGCTGGTGCTGCTGATATGTCCGGCTGGCTATTAATGGGTCTTCCTGGTGCAATTTATTTATCAGGATTAGTAGAGGCCTGGATTGCTATCGGTTTAACAATTGGTGCTTATTTAAACTGGTTACTCGTAGCACCTCGCTTGCGTGTTTATACACAAGTAACTAAGGATTCTATTACAATACCAAGTTATCTTGATAACCGTTTACGCGATAATACAAAACTATTGCGTATTGCTTCAGGTATTATTATTTTAGTATTCTTTACATTTTACGTATCATCAGGAATGGTTTCTGGCGGTAAGTTTTTCGAAAGTTCGTTTGGAATGGATTATCATACAGGACTTATTTTCGTCTCGGCAGTAGTAGTTGCCTATACTTTATTTGGCGGATTTTTAGCGGTTAGTTATACAGATGTTATCCAAGGAATTATTATGGTTATCACATTAATCGCGGTTCCTGCATTCGGTATTTTCTTAACAGGTGGTCTTGGTGAAACAATTGAATCCATTAAAGCGGTAGATCCGGAAATGCTTAGTCTCCTTCCATCCACTGCAACGGCAGCAGCTATAATTTCATCACTTGCCTGGGGACTTGGTTATTTTGGACAACCACATATTATTGTGCGCTTTATGGCGATTACCTCTGTAAAAGAAACGAAAAGCGCCCGCCGTATCGGGATTGGCTGGATGATTTTCAGTTTACTAGGTGCGCTTGCAACAGCATTAGTCGGTGTTGCATACTTCCAGCAACAAGGTACAGAATTAAAAGATGCTGAAACGGTATTTATCGTATTAGGGCAAATTTTATTCCACCCGTTCATTGCCGGTATTGTTCTTGCAGCAATTTTAGCAGCAGTTATGAGTACAATTTCTTCGCAACTGATCGTAACTTCTTCAGCACTTATTGAGGATATTTATAAAGCTCTATTTAACAAAACTGCGACAGATAAACATTACGTATTTTTAGGACGTGTTGCTGTACTTTTCGTATCAATTTTTGCTGCAATTGTAGCATGGAATCCGGATCGCACAATTTTAGACTTAGTTTCATTTGCATGGGCAGGCTTCGGTGCTGCATTCGGTCCGATCATTTTACTTTCATTATTCTGGCGCAGGCTTACAAATTATGGTGCACTTGCCGGGATGGTTGCCGGTGCAGCTGTAGCATTTGTTTGGGGGCGAACAGAAAGCTTAAAGAGCATGCTGTATGAAATCGTTCCAGGATTTATTGCATGTCTTGTGGTAGCGGTAGTTGTAAGTTTACTAACTTATAAGCCAAATTCAGAAATTGAAGAAGAATTCAATGAAACTCAACGTATTTTAAAAGAAGAACAAAAATAACAATAGAACGGTATGCACTTTGTAAGATGCATGCCGTTTTTAATTTACTGAAATCAACGAAACCTTTTATGATTTTCCTCGTATATGTAACTATTACAATTAAAGGAGTGCTTTTTATGTTAGTCGTTACAACAAACACAATCGAAGGTAAAACTATTGAAACTTATCATGGCATTGTATCAGGTGAAGCAATTATGGGGGCAAACATTGTACGGGATATTTTCGCATCTGTTACAGATATCGTTGGTGGTCGTAGTGCCTCTTATGAAGACAAATTGGCGGAAGGTCGTAAAATTGCCATTCAAGAAATGACGGATCGTGCACGTAGTATGGGTGCTAATGCTATCATAGCTGTAGATCTTGATTTTGAAACACTGCGTGAAGGCATGATGATGTGTGTCGCTACAGGTACCGCGGTAACGATTCGATAATTATTGATGATAAAGTGATACAATATAAGCGTATTTAGTTATATTCTCTACTAAATTCGCTTTTTCTATGCTTAATTTTGTATAAAAGGAGGCTTTACTATGCAACTTGCACAACTATTTCCTTCCCTAAAAATACATCACATATATCCGGAACAACAAAAAAATTTTGCAACGTCAATCTTTTATGATGCTACGAATACATGTTGGTATGAAATCGCTAAAAGTGAAATAACAGTACGAGATTCCCTATTCCTAAAACATTTTTACACTGAATGTACTGAGCAAGTTGACCCTTGGCTACTTTTATTGATGCAAGGAATAGTTCCTAAGGAGACCCCCTATTCTTCCGTTCGCATTTTACAATATCATGCAAAGAAAGATGCGCATCAATTAAGAGATGTGGTTGAGTTGTACTTTATGCACGATGCTTATTTACTTGAAGTTTCTTCTGATACATTTTGGATTATTTTATTTAAAGATTATTCTTTGGAAGAACTAGAAGGATTTCTAGCAATATTGGAAAATGATTTTTATTTGCATGGACAACTTTTTATCGGGCAAATACTTCCGGTTTCCGAAATGCTTCATACATCATTTAAATCGGAACAAACAATGTTCCAATCCATTCAAAGTCTGCAATACCAAACGATTTATACATTTACGGAAAGCTTCCAAAGCTTGCTACCAATTCATCTGAACATGTCGATACAGCAATATTTAAAGCATACATTGCACAATAATTTGCACGAAGAAATGATTACTACAATTACAACATTATTTATCCATAATGGAAACATGTCCTCGGCTGCTAAAGAATTACATATCCACCGCAATACATTATTATATCGAGTACAGCGTTATTCGGAGGAAACTGCTTTGGATTTAAGGCGCAATGAAGACTTGCTATTAGCCTATTTAGCGGCACAGTTGCATAAATTGACGAAATATTCCTGAAAACATTAAGCACATTGCACAAAGGCAGTCCCCTTTTAATCTTTTATAATATGAAAAAAGGGGGACTGGTTTTTTATGTTAGATTTTGATCATCTTGTAAAGCGTTATCCGGATGGCTATGTTGCCGTTGAAAATTTTCATTTAAAGGTTGAGCCGGGTGAATTTCTTGTTCTTGTCGGTCCATCAGGATGCGGGAAATCTACAACATTGCGTATGGTTGCTGGTCTTGAATCCATATCAGATGGTGAGTTACGTATAGACGGCAAACGAGTCAATGAGGTAGAACCGAAAGATCGTGATATTGCGATGGTTTTCCAAAACTATGCGCTATACCCCCATATGAATGTATACGACAATATGGCGTTCGGCTTAAAGCTGCGTAAATTTTCAAAAGAGCAAATCGATGTTAAAGTACGCGAAGCTGCTGCTATTTTAGGGTTATCTGACTTATTGGATAAAAAGCCAAAATCTCTTTCGGGTGGTCAACGACAGCGTGTTGCATTAGGACGTGCCATTGTTCGTGATGCGAAGCTGTTTTTAATGGACGAGCCATTGTCGAATCTCGATGCAAAACTACGTGTTCAAATGCGTTCTGAAATTACGAAACTCCACTACCGTTTAAACACAACAACAATATATGTAACCCATGACCAGACAGAAGCGATGACGATGGCCTCACGTATTGTTGTCATGAAGGATGGCGTCATTCAGCAAATCGGTACTCCGCGTGAAGTATATGATACACCTGAAAACGTATTTGTCGGTGGATTTATTGGCTCTCCAGCTATGAACTTCCTCCGTGGTAATGTAGTAGGCGACTACTTCGAAATCGCTAATGAGAAAGTCCGAATTCCGGACGAAAAGCTGAAAATACTGAAAGAGCAAAACTATGTAAACCGCGAAATTATACTCGGTATTCGACCAGAGGATATTAACGATGGCAATAAACAGGATTCAAGTACCCTTGTAACAACTAAAGTACAAGTTAGTGAATTAACCGGTGCGGAAATGATTGTTTATGCAACAATCGCCGATCAGCAATTTGTCGGTAAAATTCATGCAGATGCGGATGTTGCTATGGGGCAGGAGCTTCCACTTAACTTCAACTTGGCAAAAGCCCACTTCTTCGACCCAGCGACAGAAATGCGTATTCGTTAAATAACAGCATCACCAAAAAGAAGCATTCGGATTTTCTGAATGCTTCTTCTATAGTTTAAAGCAATGCTGCACCAATCAATCCCGCATTGCCTTTATTTAAACTGGCTTCTACCCTACCCTTTTTATGTTCAAAAAACGGCAAACTAAAGTACTGATCGACCAAATGAGAAATTTCCTCCACAATTTGCGGATGATGATTCATAATACCGCCGCCGAGTACAATGACATGGGGATCTACTAAAAGGATGAAACTATGAATCTTTTGGGCAATTTCCCGTTGCCATTCGTGAATTAGTGGCACAATAAGTTCATCCTGCTTGTAATAACGGACAAAAAATTCCGACAATGTCCCTTCTTCTTTAGTATGACGCTGTAAAATCTTCAATAATCCTGGTCCAGCACATACATCTTCAAAAAAGTCCCCCGAGCTTGATAGCGAAAAGCCGATTTCGCCTGGAACTCCCGCACCTCTCATAAATTGTCCATCATGTATCATACAGCAGGCAATTCCTGTACTCACTGTTACGTAAATAAATGTTTCTTTTTCAAAACCGCGAATTTTATATTCACCGTTAGCTGCAGTCATCATGTCTGTTTCCATAAAAACTTGCGCTTGTGGATACGCCTCTTGAAGTTTTTGAACAAGCGGAAAGTTACGCCAAGGTAAATTTTGCTGATGTACTACAAGTCCCTGCTTTAAATCTAATATTCCTGGTAATCCAACTGCAACTTTGACAACGTCGCCCTCTTCCCCTTCCAATAGCTTATTAAAACCTGAGATCATAGCTTCAAATAAAGTATCGGATTGCTGAGGACTTTTCACTTCCAGTTGCTTTATTAAGTACTCAGGCTGTTCTTGCTTTGATAAAGCAAGTGCTAATTTTGTTCCACCGATATCAGCACTTAAAATCCACATTCAACCCACCTGCTTTACAAAAATTCCATAGTTTTTCCAAACGGTATAGCCTAGTTTTTCATAAAAGGCGATTAAATCTGTCCAGTCAATAAATAATGTCTTTTTACCGCGCTGTTGTAAATAAAATTCTGCTGCTTCGATTACAGCTCTTCCTAGTCCATACTTTCTGTAATCCTCATTTACGCCTAATGGACCAATACCACCTAATTGGTCAAACTGCTCTGCCCAGTTATAGTTCGGTCCCTTCCAGGCACTATATTCGTCATTTATACGACAGAAGCCAACGATCTTACCTTCCCATTTCACAACGACATAATCTCTGCCAGTACCTCCCTGGACAAAATAATCATGTGCTTCAAATGTCCATCTCCCCGGAAACGATTGTGCCATGAATTCTAATAACTGCTGTTGCTCATCCTTCTCTAATAGTACAAATTCGACATTATCTTTTTGCGGAGGGGATAGTGGTTTAGTAATTGACTTTGTGAAATCTACACTTTCAACAACTTGTTTAAAGCCAAACATTTCTGCAAACGCCACACCTGCCTGCTGTGCAAGTGGGACTCCGCATAATAGATGTCCTAAATCCCCACCGATTTGTACTTTTTTTACACCGTTTTTCAAAAGTGCTTGTTCTGCAAATTTGTAAAGCTCTGTTCCAATTTTCTGCTGACGGTAGTCTGGATGCACGAGCAACATTTGAATCCAACCATGTTCCTTATTTAAAGCAATCCCATGTGTTTCATGCCACATTTTTGCAATGACTACACCAACAATTTTTCCATCCAGTTTCTTTATTGCGCTTCCTTCCTGTAAAACATACGGAGATTGCCATGTATTTTGTTCAAGCAGTCGATCTGTCAGCTTAAAATCAGGTAAGCACATATTCCATAAATTTATAATATCCTCGTGAAATTCCTGTGTTACTGGCTTTAGCATTTTACTTCCCCCCAAATGTTTCTTCCATTCGACGCAGTGGGTCGTCAACAAAGCTTTCGTCCCATTCCACAATGTGGCCTTGCTCAATTAGCTGTTGTTTTAAATGTTCATACGAAATGTCCTGTACCGGCTTACTTTCTCGTATTGCAGTAGCTACTGCAGTACCTGCCACTTGCCCGAGCATCATAAATATCGGTTCCATACGAATCGAACCATACGCAATATGAGAAGCACTAAGGCATACTGGAACAACTAAGTTAGTACAGTGTTCTTTTTTCGGTAAAAGTGCTCGTAAATCAATCATAAACGGCTTTACCGGTACTTGTATGTCCCCTTCATTCATTACACGACCATTAACAACGACGCGTCGACAATGGTGTGAATCCATATGAAATGACGCTACTGCAATTGGTTGTTCGCAAATTTCACGCTGTAACGCATGGTGTTCAGTCATTACATATTCGCCTATCATTCGCCGTGCTTCACGAATATAAAGTTGCCGCGGCCAGTTGCCTGTATCGGGGAATTCATCTGCTGCCAATCCCCACTGCCTTACTTCTTCTTGAATAACAGACGGCACCTCTTCATCATTCGCCAGGAAGTACAGTAACCCCGCTACATATGTGACATGTTTCTGATACAGCTCTTCCCTTGTTTCATAATTTGCATCGGGAAATGCATAATTCATTCCGATAAAATCCGTTGAAAATGCCCCGTGATTGTTTAAATCCGTCTTTCCATTCATCAAAGGTGTATGTAACTTCATTGCATCCCAATGTCCTGCCTTTATATAGCGTAACAGTAGTGCATAATGATCGCGCTCATATCCATTAGGTTTTGGGAAAGCTACTTTTTGATCCTTCGTTAAACAAATTCTGAAATTATAAGCTTGAATGCGATGATCGCCTGACCCATTATGCTCTGTCACATTTTCTTCTGAAATCCCGTAGAGTAGTCCGCTTGATGGATTCCCCTCTTCTTTGTATGGATCAATAAAGCTTTCAAACTTATGGTGTTGTGTACCAAATTGAACACCATTGTAAATTTCCTTATACACTGTGCCTGCTTCTCTTCCGACAATGTATTCAACACCTGCGTGTGCCAACAAATCCCCTTCATAGCTTGCATCAATAAACTGCTTTGCTTCATAGGTAGTTCCATCTGTCATTCGGACTTGCTGAATACTTTGATTTTCCAATACAGCCGACTCAATAAATTGTTCTGTTTGAACATCAATCTCCTGCTCTTGTAGCCATGTACTAAAAATATGCTCTGCTACATGCGGTTCAAAACGTACACATTTATCCATCCCATAATAGTTGGCTATCTCATTATAAAATTGCTTTGCTAAACCACCAATTGCCTGTTCCGCTCCTAAATCAGTTGCCCCTAATCCGCTTGTCGTAATACCCCCAATAAAGCGGCTGCATTCGGCAATACGCACACTATACCCGTTCTTTCTTAATGTGATTGCTGCTGTTATCCCGGCTGGTGTAGCACCGTATATTAGCACATCCTGCTTAAAGTGTTGTTCTCTCTTTTCTTTTTTGCGGTAATAGTAAACCGATTCCCACATTTATAAAGCCTCCCAACGTAACTTTGTAGCATTTACCACTTGCTGTAATGCTTCAACATATTTTTGAAGCGGTTCTTCAATTTGTTCCTGTTGCAGCAATTGTTCCATTGCGTTCAGTAAATCCAATACTTCAGTTTTCGAGTTTGGATTTTTTGCCTCAACGACTCGATTAGGAAAGAAACTGGCATTATACTGACTATTTTGGGAAAAAAGCGCTTCAATTTTCGCGGCAAGCTCCTGCATTGATGAAGACAGCAAATGAGGAACTGTTTCTACCCCTTCCCATAGAGAACGTGCAAATACGATATTATTCAATTGCTGATACTGTTGGTAATCATACTCCTCCATATGTGGTTGTGCCTTTGCTACTTTATGCAGTGGAACGACTAAATTGACCATTCCTTCACAGCCAATTTCCTTATAACGCTCTGTATCTGTTTTTATTCGGTTAAATAATAATGGGAAGAGCTCACTTAACATAAAATGATCACTGTAATATTCAAAAATGGTAACTTGTTTGTCTGTTGCCTTCCGCCAGTCCAGTAGGCTATCCCATGCACGCTGATCTCGCTGTGACTTAAAGCTTTGTGCATAATTACGTCCCCAATACGCATATAGAACATTTGCAGAACTTACCTGATGCTCTTTTCGCTCAAGCATTTCCCAGCTTAGACCGGCATTATAGACAATATGCTCTACTTCTACTTGTAGATTTGCCGTTGCTAAAGCTTGCTGAAGTTTTTCAGTAAATGCGATATATTGTGTTAAAAATAGTTTTGCCTCTTCACCTTTTGCCCCTACATCTTCCGGCCATAATGAAATCCTTCGTATAACAGGCTCAGTCTTGCAATAAGACACAATAATTTGTATAACTGCCTGCTGTGCTTTTTCATCTTGTAAAAAGTCATGGTTTTTAAGCGCATTGGCTGCTGTAAATTCCGTTTCCTCACCAATTAAATCATTTACCGCTCCATCTGCCGCTGACTTACTTGATACAGTAACACCATTAGCCTTTGCTACTAGATAGCGTAAACTGTGCCCGCCCAATGTGACATCAATACCGCGCTTTTTTATTTCAGGCAATAACGCTTCCTTAACCTCATCCCATAGGAAAAATGTAAAGAAGGCTTCATTTAAACCATTTTTAGTCCCCACATCCAGCATACTTTTTAAAAACGGGATATCATCAATTGTTTCGAATACATTTCCTCGGCGAGCAAACTTCGGAGTCCCTTCATAAGTACTTGAAATCCCTTCGGCAACTATTTTTTTGGGTTGATGTAAATCAAAAAATACAATGCCTTCTACTTTTTCGATAAATTTATACACTCCGTACAATAAGGAGCGGGGGGTATTCCCACGAATAACATAACTTTCCTTAGTCTGAGTAATTTCAAATTCAATCCCATTTTTCGGTATATCAAAGTATTCAAAATTAACCGGAGTTTCACCTGTATAAAAGCGCTTTAGTTCCTCAAATGCAAATTGTTCAATTTCATTTTTATACGTCAGTTGCTGATTCATTTGCATCGATCCCTTCATCAATTACTTATTGGTTGAACGAAAAGGATACCCAGTGCGAGTATCCTTTGAGGTTTTTATAGTATTACAGCTTGCTTTCTATTATTGGATTCATATGCAGCTAATGCGATTTCTAGCGATTTCAAGCCATCATAACCGGAGATAAGTGGCTTTTCTCCATGCCTAATTGCTTTTAGGAAATCTACTATCAAATCAAAATCAGTATCATTTCCGCTATACAAATGTGTAAGTGACTTATTGCCCTTCCCATAAAGTTGGAGCTTCTCATTAAACACATCCACTTTACGTGTTGCTTTCGTACCGATGATTTCAATCATCACGTCACCCCATGTCGGAAATTCCGGGAACCTTGACCAGCTAGCATCATGTGAAGCGATCACACCATTATCGAATACAATCGTCATAATCCCTGCATCATCTGTTTTAAGCTCGGTAAAATAGTTGTTCGCAAATGCCGTTATTTCTTTTGCTTCACAATTCATATACCAGCGCATAATATCAACCATATGCACAGTATGATCCAGTACTGCACCACCGCCTGCCAACTTCTCATCTACAAACCAACCACCAGGATTTTGCCCTCTGTTAGTAGACCTTATTGCTATAATTTCGCCAAGCTCACCAGCTTCAATAGCAGCTTTTAAATCACGGATCGGTGCACTGTAACGAACTGGATAGGCTATTGAAAGATGCACACCGTTTTCCTCGCAAGCCTTGATCATCTCTTTTGCATCTTCAACATTCGTAGCAATTGGTTTCTCGCATAAAATATGCTTTTTTGCCTTTGCAGCAGCAATTACCATCTCTTTATGAAGCACATTTTCACTGCAAATAAGAACTACATCTAGATTTTCTGCCAAAAATAATTCCATATCGTCAAAAAAAGGAACTTCATATTGCTTACTTGCTTCTTCACCTCTTTTTATATCCGTATCAAAAATAGCCGTTAACTTCGTATCTGGAATACGTTGAATTGCCGATGCATAGCTCGTTGCATGGATATGCGCAAAACTCATAATGCCAATGTTCATTATTTTTCACCTCTTTGTAGGAATTGTTGTATAGTACTAAGCTTTTCTTCGTACGATTCATTCCAATGGATAGCAAACTGAACAACTGCATCAATATTTTTAAAGAGGTTTCGATTATTATCCTTGTCACTACTCATTTGCAAACTATCAAACTCTACAATATGCAGATGACTGCTCCACTCAAATTCAATACGGTCCCTACCTGATTGATATTCCAAATGAGCCATAATGGAATCCCCAAATTCACATAGAACGATTGTATAATGCATTTCGCCGCCTTTATTAGAACGAACTGTCACATTTCGAACATCCCCAAACCATTCTGACAAGGCAAGGATATCTTCTTTTATATATGAGAAATTATTAGTCGTTCTCCGCAATCGTAGTACACCTTTTATAGTATCGTGCGCTTGCAGTACTTGCTTTAGTTGAATGGCAAATGAATAAGACCATAAATCAAAATAGATGTTACCTTGTTTTTCCGATATTGAGAACGGTTGATATGCTTCTGCTGAAGGCTGCTGCAAAATTGTTACGACATTTGGTTCTTCACTATTCTCGGTTGTAAAGCGATACAGCGGAGAATGTGTTAGTAGCTGCTGATCTTTCTCTAATACTATCTTGACCATTATTATCACCTACAATTTGATTTCTTGGTTTGTTGCTGCTGATTCATAAATTGCCAACAACATTTTCGTTACTTCAACCCCATCCCTAACTGGCGAAATTGGCTGCACATTATTAATACAGCAATCAACAAAGTGATTAATTTCATTTACGAAAGAGCCAGCAAAATCAAAGCTTAGCAAATCAATTTGTGGGGTAATATTTAAAATCGTTTCATGTTGCTCCTTTATAATTGCCAACTCCGGCTCTACTTCCGCACCGCCATTCTCACCGTACAGCTTTACTGATATTTCATCCTGTTTGGCATGCAATGTAAAACTCACATCAATAAATAGAGAGGCACCATTTTCAAAGCGAATGAGTCCATTAGCTAAATCTTCAACGTCATTGTGCTCCGCATTATAGTCAGCGGCCTTATAAAAGGATAAATTTTCGATATGGGAGCGATTCCCCAGTTTCTTATACGTATTTCCTGATACGGACACCGGCTTCGGTTTACCCATTAAATACCAGCATAAATCAATCATATGTGTCCCTAAATCGATTAAAGGTCCGCCACCTGATTTTGATATATCACTGAACCAGCCACCCGGATTTCCTAAGCGGCGCAGGCATGAAGCTTTTGCATAATATATTTCGCCGAGTTCGCCTGCATCGATAAATTTTTTCAGTACTCCTACATTCGTTCCAAAGCGGCGTACATTGCCGACTTGTAGAATCTTTTTCGATTCTTTTACTGCAGCTTCCACTGCATAAGCCTCTTCTAGATTGAGACTCAATGGTTTTTCAAGCAGCACATGCTTGTTATTTTGAAGCGCCTGTATGGCAATATCTGCATGTGAATTATTCCATGTGCAAATACTCACTGCATCAATTTGTTCATTTGCTAGAAATTCGCCTACTTCTGTATATAAATTTTCTACTAAATATTTTTTTCCTAAGCCATGCAGTCTTACTTCATTCGTATCACAGATTGCAATAATCTCTACATTGGGATTCTCAAAGTAAGGTCTTAAATGAAACTCCGAAATCGAGCCACCGCCAATTACACCAACCTTTAACATTTTAATTCCCTCCTAAATATTCAATAATGGCTGTTAATGCCTCACTATTTTCCAACATGTTATATACATCCGCTGAATTTTTAAAAGGGATTTGCATTTGTACAAAGTCAGAAACATCTATCGCCTTTCGTTCCAGTAAACGAATATACGCTGCTAAATTACGTCCTTCTGTCCAACGAACATAATGATATGGGTAGTCCATTGCTTCTTTTTCATAGCGAGCATCATAACGACCTGGTCCGCCAGCTCGTGAAATCGTTATTATTGCTTCTTTTATAAACAATTGTTCTCGGTTGAATTGCGGTTCGACATCTCCAACAATTACAATCCTCCCCTGCTTTCGAACCCACTCAAGACTACGTGAAGTTGTTTCGGAATGCTTACCACCCGCGCATAAGAGTACAGCATCAACCCCATGTCCGTTTGTAAAGGTTGTAATATGTTGCTCCATCTTTATTAAATCAGAAAAAACCTCGATACCTGGTGTATGCTTTAACATTTCTGCTCGTTTTTCATTTGGCTCATAGCAAATCACATCATAGCTTGCTGCTGCACAAATTTTTGCAATCATTTGCCCAAGTACACCTAATCCAATAACTACAACCGATTCACCAAATTGCAGCTGCCCTTGTCGTATTGCGTGTATAGCAATTGTACCGTGTGCCGCAAATGCTGCATGCTGCGGTACTACATCTGCAGAGCACTTAGCAACCAATGTTTCCGGAACTACAAGTTGCTCCATATGCCCAACATAAGGTGCACCGTAGCAAGCAACAACATCCCCTACTTGAATACCTTTGACACTTTGGCCAATTTGCTTTACTTTCCCAACCGCGCTATAGCCGAGTTGACGAACGCCATCCTTGCTTCCTTCAATTAATAGTCGCTCCGTTCCTGGAGAAACAGCGGTATAGATGGTTTCAACTAAAACTCCTGTTGCAAAAAGCTCGGGTGATTGTATTTCCACCAACTTTGCTACCCCATTATGTGCTTGTAAAGCTTTCACGTTGCTCACCTGATTTCCACTCTGGTAAATTTTGTTTAATAAATGAATCATCGTGTAAATGCGGATACATTTCATAAACACGCGTAATTTCTTCAGCCTGCCCTTCACTTAGCACTTCATGATCTGCCAAACACCAATTACCTTTCAGCAAACCTTGTCTAGTTAATACTTCATTAATCCCTGCAATGCTCCCTTTAAAGGCATGTGCCGGATCAAAGAATGCTGCATTTGCATCTGTCACCTCTATTGCCTTAGATAACCAGCTTGCATCTATTTGTGCGTTGTCCCTAATTGCTTTTATATCTTCAAAATATTGGACAGCTGTTTTTGCCCATACCGACCAATGCCCTAATAGACCACCAACAATTCGTTTTTTAACGTTTTCTCCATTTATATTAAATTCGTATTCTGTTAACAAATCGACGATGATATTATCATCATTACCTGTATAGAGCGCGATCTCATTTCGACGACTACTATTGCATACTGCACGAACAACATCGAGCGTTTGATAACGATTAAAAGGTGCCATCTTAATTGCATAGACATTTTCAATATTTGCTAGTTCCCGCCAAAAATCATACGTCAATAAACGTCCTCCAACTGATGGTTGTAAATAGAAGCCCACTACAGGTATAATTTTGGCCACTTCTCTCGTTCGCTCCAATAGTTGCTCTTCCGACTGATCCTGCAACCCTCCCATACTTAACAATGCTAAGTCATAGCCAAGTTTTTTTAATATAGCTGCTTCATTCAAAGCCTGTTCTATAGGACCACAAACACCGCCTATTTTAATGAAACATTCAGATACATTCGCTTTATTTATCTCGTCTATCGCTAAGGAAAGTACGCGCTCATATAAGTTGAATTGTGGATCGCGAATTTCAAATTGTGTGGTATGCACTCCTACAGCCAAGCCGCCCACACCTGCTGCAATATAATATTTCGTCAAAGCACGCTGACTTACTTCATCTAATGATTTGTCCTCGTTTAAAGCTAATGGGTGCGCTGGAATAAAGGCACCATCAAACAATGCTTTTCTTACTGCCTCATTCATTTAAAACGCCCCTTTTCTCTCTTGGAAATGCGTTGGTTTATTTAATGTTGTTCCATCTAATTTTACCCAATTCGCAACTAGGTCTAGCATTTGCTCTATAGATACTTTTGGATAGCCGAATAATTTATGGGCATGGGCAGCTGTGTTTAATAGTGCTGTCTCCTGCTCAACACCAATTATTAAAGCTTCCTTATTAAAGCGTGCTGCAAATTCTTTTGCTAACCAACGTACAGATAATGTTTCTGGTCCTGTAACATTCAGTATTTTTACAGGAGATTCACAATGCAGTAGTGAACGGATGGCATATTCGTTGGCGTCTCCTTGCCAAATTACATTGACACTACCCATCGTGACATCGACTGGCTCGTTATTGTAAACCGATTTTGCAATTTCCAATAGAACACCGTATCTTAAATCAATGGCATAATTTAGACGGAACATTAACATTTTCGTCTCGAAGCGGTTGGAAAAGTTCGTGAAAATACGTTCTCTTCCCAAAGTGGACATTGCATATTCCCCAACCGGCACTGGCGTCACATCCTCTCCACAGTTGCCTGCTGCAACAGGAGTAAACGGATAGATGTTTCCGGAAGAAAATACAACAATATTAGAATCCTTATATTTATCTGCAACACGACCTGGTACGTATGTATTCATTGCCCATGTGAAGTGTTCATTATTTACTGTTCCAAACTTATTGCCTGCCATGAAAATAACATTAGGAATTTCCGGTAGCTGAGCCAGTTGCGCTTCATCCAATAAATCGCAAGTAATCGTTTCAATTCCTGCCGCTTCCAGCTCCTCTTTCATCTCTTTATTTGAGAATCTAGCGACGCCGATAATTCGCTTCTCAATACCGGCCTCTTCAGCCGCGCGCTTAGCCATTTTAGCTAAGGTTGGGCCCATCTTTCCTGCTATTCCTAAAATCAGTATATCCCCATCAATTTTTTTAATATCCTCTACCAATGCTGCAGATGGTTTTGTCATAAATTCTTCCAATTGTTGAACCGTTTGCATAAGATCACCTCTTTTTAATTTGAATATTCTAACAAATTTCTGTAAAATTATTATACTATGGATTTTTGGAGGCCTAGACATAATGAATAATCACACACCGTATACCTCACAAAGTTTAATAGGCATTATCGTTCCTGAAATTTTGTTGGAAACTATAAAAGAAACATTACGTGGATTTCCAAATATCCAACCTCATTATTTTATAATTCATGATTTTTCAATGACGAACGATTTACAGCGATTTATATATGAATATGAAATGCTGGTCGTCGCCGATCCTTATATTTTTCAGCAGCTAAAGATTTATGACTCATCACTGCCTCTTTATCAAATTAATAGTAGAGCACTTCGTCTATACGAATTACTATTAACCCATCAATTACAAAATGTACAAAAGCAATATTGTTTCGACTTAATGCAGCAAAGTGACATATTATCGATTACACATCAATTACAGCAAGAAATTGATTTTGTTTACTCAATAGGCGAAACGATCGATGAAATAGTGGATGCACATACAAAACATGCTGAGCAAGGTGCGTTCCCTATTACTACCATTGCCTCTGTCTATACATCCTTATGTGAACGTAATATAGAGTGCCGTTATTTAATCCCGACAAAGCAAGAAATGATCGTTGCTTTTGAACGCGTGCTTTTAGCCTCCAAAGGACGACAAAATAAAGAAAGCCAGATTGTATATGGCATTATTCAATTTGAATCAATCACTAATCAAGTGCAATCCAAAGTAGAACAAATATTGCACTATTTTACACAGCAGTTGGATGGTCATTTAATTATGCTGAACCCACTGCAATATAGTTTTATTACAACTAGGGGACAGTTTGAACGTGAAACACTCGGCTACAAACATCTACCATTACTATCTCGATTTAAAGAAGAGCTGCAAATCAATTGCACAATCGGAATTGGATTTGGTATTAATGCCTATGACTCCGGTCGTCATGCAAAACAGGCACTATACCAGGCAAATGAAAATGGACCAAATCTCTGCTATATTGTGCGCGAAGATAATAGTGTCATTGGACCAATAGACACAACCGTTTTCATTAACTACGAACAGTACCCTCTAGTAATTACAGACTTAAATTTACTGGAACGGGCTGAAAAAGCTGGGATGTCTGCTTCTTATATTTCCAAATTAATGGGTCGTATAATGAAGCACCAAAAACTTGTTTATACTGCGGACGAACTTGCACAAACACTAAATATTACTCTGCGCAGCGCCAACCGGATTTTACTTAAATGGTTGGATGCTGGATTAGTTGATATTATTGGTGAGGAAAAGGTAGCCCATCGCGGTCGTCCTAGGCGCATCTATTATATTCAGTTTTTGGAGGATATAAAAAATCAATGATTTTTGAACGCCGTCATAGTCATCTGCTCCAATATTCTAATAGTCTCCAAACTCTCTACCTGATTTATTGGACTTTCCCGTAATCTAAAAAACTGTTCAATTGCATCAATTAAGTAATCGTAAAACTGAAAATTACCTTCACCAATTTCAAACCATTCACTCTGTTGATGAGTGTGGGTTACAAATTGAAAACTTTGACGACCTTGTAAGTAACCACGAATTGTAGACACTGTACCATCCATAAATGTAAGTGTGATAAAGTGTTGCTGTTCATTGGACGTTACAGCTATGTCTTCGATCCCCATTCCCTTTAATGCACTAATCATTTCGACTGCATGTATACCATAGTAGAAATAATCTACATCACCTAACATTGGCAGTGGGGTTATTATATCCACTGCCTTAATGTACCTCTGGGATTTGGCTATTTGGATTTCTTCTGCAAACCGTAAAGCTGAACAACTCATTATAGGAATCCCATGTTTGTTGGCAAGTTCTATAATAGCCAAAGCCTGCTCATAATTTTGTGCCAATGGTTTATCTATGAAAACAGGCTTTTTTGCAGCTGACAACTCTTCAAATTGTTCAAAGTGCTGTGATGCATCAACTGATGTAATGATAAACGCATCACAAATCTGCATCATTTCTTGTAAAGAATCGATAAATGGAATACCGTTTTCACATATTTGTCCCGAGATTCTTACAATCCTTGTACTGCTTAATTCAATTGAAGATCCACCTCGATAAGCAAATATTTCATGACCTTTATTCATTAATCGTTCACTAAAGGCAATCGCATGAGATGAGTCTGTTCCAATAATTCCTATCTTCATGGCAGCCCCCTACTTAATACCTGACATCGTAATTCCTTCCGTAAAATAACGCTGGAAAAAGATAAATATTAAAAACGTCGGTATAAATGAAATTGTTGCCCCTGCCATTTCGACACCGAAGTTGCCTTCTTTTCCGAGCATTGAGGCAAGACCAACTGTAACAGGGAACATCTTCTCATTAGTCAAATAAATCAATGGCTGGAATAAGTCATTCCAGTTTGAAATAAAGGCAAAGGTACCGACTGTCGCAACAACCGGAAATGAGAGTGGTAAAATAATTTTGAAGAAAATTTGCCAGTCATTTGCCCCATCAATATAGGCTGCCTCCTCCAAATCCTTCGGTATACCTTGTAGAAATTGCCTTACTAAAAATACCCCCATGATTGCCCATAATTCAGGTACAATTAATGCCCAATATGTATTTATCCAACCGAAATCAGCGAACATAATATATTTGGGAATTATAAATAGCTGTTGAGGAATCATGATAACCGCCATAAAAGTCCAAAAAATCGCTTCTTTTCCCCAAAATTGCTTTTTGGCAAATATATAACCTAATAGTGCTGCAAAAAGCATTTGAGTCATAACCGGAATTACGGTAATAACGATAGAGTTCCAAATCCATCGTAAAAAAATGCCGTTTGAAAAAATCGTAATATAGTTTTGAATTGATGGATTGGTCGGTAGCCAAAACAGTGGATCAATTTGTGCTTGCTTTACTTCTTTTAACGATCCGAACACCATGATAATAAATGGCATAATAAAAACGATTGCTAATATTGCCAATGCTGTATAAGAGATTACTTTTTTCATTTATTTGCTCCTCCCCGCACCAGCTTAATAATAATTTGGGTCTTTCCCAATGTATTTACGTTGAATTAACGAGATAATTAAAATAATAAAGAACAACACATACGATAAAACTGCTGCATAGCTCAAATTTAGGCTTGTAAACCCTTGATGATATAGGTAATACACAATTGTAGTCGTTGAATAGTTTGGTCCACCATTTGTTAATAGGAAGGCTGAATCAAAAATTTGAAACGAACCAATCGTTGTTGTAATCGCAACGTAAAAGTGTATCGGCTTTAACATTGGAAAGGTCACTTTCCAGAACATTTTCCATGAATTTGCACCATCAATTCGTGCTGCTTCATATAATTGACGGTCGATGGATTGTAAGCCCGCATAGTAATAAATCATCGTAGTACCAGCTACTTTAAAAATACTTAATCCTGCCAAAACAAGAAGTGCCTGTGATGAACTAGATAAAAACAGCTGTGGGTCAATGCCGACAAAACCGATTAAATAGTTAATAAAGCCATCTTCTGTCCCACGGAATAACCATCCCCAAATTCCTGCAATAATTACGAATGATGTAACAACCGGCAAGAAAAATAGCCCTTTAAAGAAGCCTGAAAACTTAATACCCGAATTAATAATCAGTGCCAAAACTAGGCCAAGCGCCATTGTCGGCAGTATATAGTAGACGGAAAACTTAACAGTATTCCATATTGCTTTCCATGCGATTTCATCATCAAATAGATTTTTCCAATGCTTTAATCCCACAAATTCAGGGTCGCCAATTATTTTCCAATCATGAAAAGTTAAATAGAAGCTAAGAGCAAATGGATAAACTTGAAATATGATAAAGTGAATGAGAACTGGAATGAGCACGATATAGACTAATAAATTTTTATTTAATTCTCTCTTTATTCGTGCACTAAGTGATTGTTTAGAAGTTGTAGAGGTCACATGCCTCACCCTTTCTGTACTTGAAGTAATGAGAGAGTTTGATCATTAAGACCAAACTCTCCTTTAAACTATTTGTTGATCAATTTATCAATCGCTTCAGCTGACTTATCCGCAGCTTCTTGAGGAGATTGTTTTCCTTCTAGCATTGCTTGAATTTCAGCTTGAACTAAAGGCATAATGTTACGGCCTTCCGGATGGATAATACCCGGCTTAGCATATTGAGTGTAGCCTGCTAATTGAGCCATGTATGGTTGTGAATCAAAAATATCCTTTGCATCGTCGCGTGTAGGGATATATTGTGTAATATTGTTAAACGTACGTTGATTTTCAGTGTTTGTTACATATTTCATGAACTCTGCTGCCGCTTCCGGATTTTTGGAAATTGCAGAACCTACGAACATTCCAACAGTACCGTAAGTTAACTGCTCAGCATCTTTTAATGGCGGTGCAATAACAAATTCAAATGGTTTCTCAGCTAATAGACGGTTAACAGAAATACCTGAACCGTTTACTGCAAGTAACTTACCGCCAAAGTATAATGAGTCATGATCAAGTGCTGTAATTGAATCTTGAGGGATCCAACCTTTTGTATACATTTCATTAATTAATTCAAATGACTTAACTGCTTCCGGCTTGTTAATTAAAATATTATTACTCTCATCAATTACGTTACCGCCAGCTTGCCATAAGAATGGATAAAGTGTGTTATTTAACGAACCGCCACCTGCATATGAGAATGCATAGTAGCCCGCTGCTTTTGCTTTTTCTGCTAAAGCTTTAAATTCATCCCAAGTTGTTGGAAGGCTGTTTTCATCAACGCCCAACTCAGCTAAAATTTCTTTATTATAAACTAAAGACTCAGCCGTTTGAAGAATTGGCATACCATACTGTTTACCCTTCCAGCTTGTTGCTTCGATCGCTGTTGGTACAAATCCGCTTAATTCTTCATCTGTCACATATTGTGAAATATCTAAAATTAACTGTTGCTCTGCATATTGAGGCATTTGGTCAGGGATTACATAGAATACATCCGGACCTTGACCTGCTGCTAAAGCTGTCAGGATTTTTTGGTCACGGTTAGCCCATGGAATTTGTTCGAAGTTTACTTTTACCCCTGTTTCACTCTCAAAGTCAGCTGCGAAAGTCTTCCACATGTCACCTTCACCTGTCGTACCGTCTGTATATGGATGTGCCCACACTGTGATTTCTCCAGATAATCCTGTAGATTCCTCTGTCTCACTGTTAGCGCTTCCATTATCGGTAGTCGTGTTAGTATCAGTTGAATTAGTTTCATCATCACCACAAGCAACCATTACAGCAGAAAGTACCAATACTAGAAATAATAGCCCGAACTTTTTAAAAATTGAAATACTCATACCCCATCCCCCTTTTTCTTTCTCATTTGTATAAAATAGCAAATTCGCTATTTTTCTCAGACTACAAAAAAAATCGAATTAACTCAAGTCCATTAAAAGTCCTTAATTTAAATTGAACGATTTTTCTGACTTTTTATCTTATAATAAGGCTAAGGGGGTATTTTCATGTCATTTTGGGACGGCTTTTATAGTTTTGGTGTAAAACTATTAAAAATAATATACTTGAACTTTTTATGGTTATTTTTTTCTGCGATTGGACTTTTTGTTTTCGGACTGTTTCCGGCAACGATTGCTTTATTTACGATTACACGACAACTGTTGCTGGATATTGAGAAGCCGATTACGCAGACTTTTTGGGAAGTCTATAAAAATGAGTGGCTTAAAGGAAATGGCTATGCAGTCATTAGTTATATCATTCTATTCATTTTAGCTATCGATTTTTATGCAATTTATACTTTTGAATCTTTATCAATTCTACTTATACCAACTTTTATTATTGCGTTCATTATTTTTGGCACTTTGTTTTTCTTCTTTCCAGTGTATGTACATTTTGATTTAGCATTTTTTGCAATGATTAAACAGGCGTTTTTATTCACTATTACTTCGCCTTTTACTGTTGTATTGAATGCGTTAAGTATTATTTTTATATATTTTGTTTTTAATATTATGCCGGGTGCAATACCACTATTTATCGGAAGTGTTCTTAGTCTATTAATCATGAAGTTTTCGCTTCGTTCCTTTAAAAAAATCGAACAAAGGAAGTTATCGGAGGCTGTCTCAGTATGAATGGGCTGCACCCTGAGCTGGTTGAAATTTTTAATAGTAAGTTAAAAAATGCACGTACATTTCATCAACTCATAACTAATCGAGCATTCACCCATTTTTCCAAGCAATATTTCCGGACAGAAAATTGCATAGTGGAAGAAATGATGATTAATAATGTACGCGTTATTTGTTTAAAACCGAAGCAAGCGTTACAAAATATGCCATGTTTCGTTTGGTTTCATGGTGGTGGAATGGTATTTGGCAATCCGGATGATAGTATTCCTTACGTCATCGAATTTGTCCATAGTTTCCAAGCAGTTGTATTCATCCCACAATATCGCCTTGCTCCAGAACATCCTTATCCTGCTGCTCTGGAGGATGGTTATGAAACTTTAACATGGATTAGTAAACATGCGAACGCTCTAAATATAGATCCTGGCAAAATAATAGTAAGCGGAGGCAGTGCAGGGGGTAACTTAGCATTGGCTGTAGCATTAAAGGCACGAGATGAAAAAGGACCGCAAATAGCAGCGATTTTGCCATTATATCCGATGCTTGATGCGAAAGAACGATCGTTTCATAAGCAGTTTACTTCACCTGCTATTTGGAATGATGATAAAAACAGATACAGTTGGAATGCATATTTAGGCAATATGAAAACCGTTCCCTCATATGCCTCACCTTTTTATGCCAATGTAGAAAGACTTCCACCAATCTATACTTTTATAGGTACCCATGATCTTTTTTATGAGGAAGTTTGTGAGTTTGTTGATAAATTACGTGAAGCGCATATAGAAGTTCAACTGGATATTTATAGAGGCTGCATTCATGGATTTGATTTAGAGGATATACCAATCGCCCATGAAGCAAAAAAGCGCCTTCTACACGTCACCGCAAAATTATTAGACGTACATACTAATTTTGGCGATTTGCCCGACTAAACTTCTTAAATAGACCGATCGAGTAGGAGACTAGCCATTAATTGGCTAGTCGACCTCTCACACCACCGTACGTACGGTTCCGTATACGGCGGTTCAAAAGTTTTATGTTGGATTTATGATTGTAGCGAGGTTCTTCAACTTGAGTTTTAACCAATATTTATTGTTTAATGCTCGATTGACGATTGGATTGTTCGAGGAGCGCCAGTACCCTTTGCGGGTATTGGCCATTTTATAGGCATCATTATGGCTGATTCCTAATCTTTTGAGGTTTCTATATTTTGAGATGGTTCTTTTCCATTCTTTCCATCGACATGCCCTTAATCTTCTTCGAATATGGCCATCTATTTCCTTTGCGTAGGACTGTATGTCGGCAACTTTGAAATAGTTTCCCCATCCTTGAATTAAGTAGTTGATTTTCTGAATGCGCGATTCCATATCAATTGAATAATTACGATTTGTAATATACTTAAGCTTTTCTTCGAATCGCTTCTTGGATTTCTTTGGCACGTATACCCTGATTACACCTCTGGCGTTATAGAAGCTCACACCTAAAAATACACGTGCTATCGGCTTTCCCACTGCTGATTTCTCTTCATTCACTTTTAATTTTAGTTTCTTTTCGATAAATGCTGTAACGCCTTCTTTAACTCGTTCTCCTGCTTTTTCGCTTTTGACATAGATGTTGCAGTCATCTGCGTAACGAACGAATTTATGATTACGTTTCTCCAGTTCTTTATCAAGTTCATGAAGAATAACGTTACTCAATAATGGACTTAAGGGTCCACCTTGCGGTGTACCTTCTTTAGAGTAAATAAAAGTTCCATCTATCATGGTACCAGCGTTTAAGAAACTTCTTATTAGCTTTAATGTGGGTTTACATAAAATATATTTCGCCATGAGTGACATCAGCTTATCATGCTGAACTCTATCGAAGAATTTCTCTAAGTCTATGTCTACGACAAACTTATAACCGTCCTCAATGTAACTTCTTGCTTGTTCAATAGCTTGATGAGCACTTTTATTTGGGCGAAACCCATAACTATAATTACTAAACATTGGGTCTAGTATTGGGGTTAACACTTGTACAACCGCTTGTTGAATGACACGGTCTGTGACCGTAGGAATTCCTAAAAGTCTTTTCCCTCCATCTGGTTTGGGAATTTCGACTCTTCTAACCGGTTGCGGTTTATACTTACCTATTTTAATCATTTCGATAATCTGAGTATTGTTCTCTTTTAAGTATTGGCGGGTTGCCTCTATATCTTTCGCATCGACACCGGCTGCACCTTTATTTTTACGCACCTTCTCAAAAGCTTTGTTTAAATTATCTCTATTTACTATAACGTTGATTAATCCTTCCATATGTTCGCGTGTGGGTAAGGAATGCACATGCAAAATTCCACGCTATTCCTATTCTTAGGGTATTCCGTACCTTTTCTTAGGATAGACTTTTCAGTTCTGTGTCTTCATTCGCATGTAATACCCTTATACACGTTCACTCCTTTCGTTCAGCCCTTCCCATTACTGGTACTATGGCTTCTGCTGACTTCTGACGATTCAGTTGTACATCACTGCACAGGTTCCTCTTCGGGTATTCATCAGATCTCCCGGGGTAAGTCTGCCCACTTTCCTCTCATCTATCTGCCGCATCTATTGATTCATCTTCCGAGGATATTTGGGACTTCAGTTTGTTTGGCAACCTTATCCAGAAAAATCAACCTCATGCGATTCGTATTCCTCAGACCAAGATTTTGCCTACGACTTCCTTCAGATTCCGCGTCGCCACGGACACCCTTGTCTTCAGCTAGTGGTTCGCATATCCTGACGCCCACAGTGAACTTTCATCACCTAGTTGACAAACATGCCCGGCACACCAAAATGGAGGTCCGGATAACATTTCCGAACCTCCATTTATTATGCTAAACCACTATATGGATACAGTAAATTATTCGGATAGTCGACATCAATTTGATTTTTTACAAACATGGCTCCCTCATCTATGAACAATTCCTGTACAACAGGAATTTTTAAATCATCCGGCGTAAAGCACAGTTTAATTTTAGAGGTTTTAATCGGTAGGCTTTCCAACAATTCCAACAAATCAAAAGGTTCTTTAGAAATTACATCAATTACCTCAACATGCTGAGCTGATTCTTTTAAAATGACATATACCTGGAACTTTGGAACATAGTAGATATATTCCCGATATTGTGTCAACGCATGGAACATAACAATACTTTCATTTTGAACCATACTCATTTTTTGGCTAATTGGTACACGGTTCATCGTCGTATTGTAAAATAACTTTCTTTCGATATTATCATCCATGTTAATTTTTTTTATTTCCGTTTCATTGGATACAAGATCTTTTTTATCCAATGTAAAAGTAGATTGGGTACGCATTTCAAATCCAAACTTCGGATAAAAACCTAATACTGACTTATTTGCAAATAAGTAAAGTATATTGGCATTTGCATGATCCTCCATTACCTTTTCCATTAGCCGCCGTGATAATCCCTTCCCTTGGAATTTTGGATTTGTCATGACAGTCCCTATTTGAACAGCTTTATACTGTTTGCCATCTAAAACCATCAATCCCATACTTGTTGATACATTTGAAGCTATTTCACCATCCACTTCAAAGGCATAGGGACAATATGTATCGTTCCAATAACCAAGCTCATCCCATTGTTCAAATTTAAGACCAAACGTTTCATCAGCCAAATTAAAAAAGCTCCTTTTTAGCTGTAAGTCATTACGTATAGCATCCCCTTTAATAAAATTCACTCGGACTCCCCCTTTAGATTCTCAAAAATTACTTTTCCTTCTGAAACCGTCATTACAACATCCTCTTGTTCATTTATTATATAAAAATCAGCATCTTTTCCAATTTCGATTGAACCTTTATGTTCATATAACCCTAACAGTTTTGCACTATTTGTTGCCGTCAGTTTAGCCAGCGTCAAGTCTGATAGTTGCAACCATTCTTTCATGTTTTTTCTTGCCTTATTTAAATTAAGTGTACTTCCTGCAAGCGCATCACTTTCGACGAGTTTACACAATCCATTCTCTACACGAACTTGCTGTCCACCTAGATCATAAATGCCATCTGCTAATTCAGTCGCCCTCATACTATCTGATATTAATATCATCCGGTCTTCACCAATCGTATCAAAAATAAAGCGGATCATATCTGGATCAATATGTATTCCGTCCGCAATAATCTCTAGCTTACTGTCACTTTGCAATAAAGCGACTTGCAGACCTGGCTCACGGTGATGGATTGGCCTCATTCCATTGCAAAAATGAGTAGCATTTTGAATTAGCTGTTGCTCCAATAAGACCTTTGTTTCAGCATACTTCGCATTAGAGTGTCCGATGGATGCTACAATGTCATTATTTTTCAAGTATGATGCTAGCTTTTCCCCTTCATCCAGTTCCGCTGCAAAGGTTATGAGCTTTATTTGTTTTTGTGAAGTTGTATTTAGTTTTTCAAAAATTTCAGCAGAGGGCTTTATAATATATTGATCAGACTGTGCTCCCTTTTGAATCGGATTAATAAATGGACCTTCTAGATGAATTCCTGCGATTTTGGCACCCTCTACTGAACTTCCCGTATCGGCAATCGTTCGTAAAGCATGTTCAATTTGATTTACTGCGGCTGTCATTGTAGTTGCCAAAAAACTAGTCACACCATGCTTGGCAAGTGCTTTACTAATCGTATTAAGACTACTTTTCGTTCCGTCCATTACATCTGCACCGGACATTCCGTGGATATGCTGGTCAATCATCCCTGGCATTAATTTATAAGTAGCCTTTGTTTCCACAAGTTCAATCTGTTCAGGTAAGTCGTTTTTTTTACAAAACCGGACAATTTTTCTTCCTTCAACAACCGCATAATGTTCCAGTTCTATTTGATGTTCTCGTACAATTTGAATTGGTCCAACACACCAGATCTTTTCCATGATAAATCCCTCCCTCTTCCTCACTTTTTATATTTCCAATTATTAGCTTATGATTATAATTTATCAAGTGAATTCCTATAAAAAAACGACAGTCTATTTATAATAGACTGTCGTTCACACGAAGAAATTATCGTTTATTAATTTCTTCCATTAAAATTTGATTTGTTAATTGAGGATTTGCCTGACCTTTAGAAGCTTTCATAATTTGGCCTAAAAGTGCTTTAATCGCACGTTCGTTGCCGCCTAAGAAATCAGCTACGGATTTTGCATCATTATCAAGAACAGTTGTTACGAAGCCTCGAATTACTTCTGGATCAGAAATTTGAACTAAGCCTTTTTCCTTTACGATTTTCGCTGCATCGCCACCGTTAGTAACTAATTCAGTGAATACTTTTTTCGCGATTTTAGAAGAAATTGTGCCGTCCGTAATTAATTTCACCATACCAGCTAAGTTTTCTGGTGTTAAAGCAGTATCTTTCAGCTCTTTTTGCTCTGAGTTTAAGTATGCAGAAACGTCACCCATTAACCAATTGGCTGCTAATTTTGCATCTGCTCCTGCTGTTACAGTTGCATCAAAGAAATCAGAAATCTCTTTATTAACAACAAGTACGTTTGCATCATAATCTGTTAAGCCTAATTCAGAAACGTAACGTGATTTACGAGCATCCGGTAATTCAGGAATTGACTGACGGATACGCTCTACCCACTCATCAGAAATAGAAAGACGTACTAAGTCTGGTTCCGGGAAGTAACGGTAATCATCCGTACCTTCTTTTACACGCATTAAAATCGTTTTACCTGTCTTTTCATCGAAGCGGCGCGTCTCTTGTTCAATAATGCCACCAGCCATTAGTACTTCTGCCTGACGAACTTCCTCGTGCTCTAAACCACGACGTACGAAGTTAAATGAGTTTAAGTTTTTAAGCTCTGTTTTTGTACCGAACTCTTCCTGACCATATGGACGGATCGAAATGTTCGCATCACAACGTAATGAACCTTCTTCCATACGTACATCTGATACACCTGAATATTGAATAATTGACTTCACTTTTTCAAGGTATGCATATGCTTCATCCGGAGTGCGGATATCTGGCTCAGAAACAATCTCAACAAGAGGTGTTCCTTGACGATTTAAGTCTACTAAAGAATAACCATCAGCGTGTGTTAATTTACCTGCATCTTCTTCCATGTGAAGACGTGTAATACCGATTTTCTTTTTGTAGCCCGGCGTATCGCCTTTAGCAGGAATTTCGATTTCAACCCACCCGTTTTTACCGATTGGCTTATCAAATTGTGAAATTTGGTAAGCTTTCGGATTATCCGGATAGAAGTAGTTTTTGCGGTCGAATTTAGTTTCTTGTTCGATCTCCATGTTTAATGCTAAAGAAGCACGAATTGCATAGTCCACTACTTGTTTATTTAATACTGGCAAAACACCTGGGTACCCAAGATCAATTACCGACGTATTTGTGTTTGGCTCTGCACCGAAATGGTTTGGGGAAGCCGAGAAAATTTTAGAATTCGTTTTTAATTCAACGTGAATTTCTAAACCAATGACTGTTTCAAAGTTCATCTTATTTTACCTCCCATAGTGCTGGAGTTTTTGTGTTAAAGTCTGTATTTTGCTCGTAAGCATATGCTACGCGGTAAAGTGTTTCTTCATCGAAGTGTTTACCGATAATTTGTAACCCTAGTGGTAAGTCATTTTCAAAACCACATGGGATTGAAATTGCTGGTACACCCGCTAAGTTAATTGGAATTGTTAAGATATCGTTTGCGTACATTGTCATCGGATCATCTATGTTAGCACCGATTGCGAATGCAGGTGTTGGCGCTGTAGGTCCAATAATTACGTCATAGTTTTCGAATACTTTGTCGTAATCTGCTTTAATTAATGTACGTGCTTGTTGTGCTTTTTTGTAGTATGCATCATACGTACCTGCTGATAATGAATACGTACCAAGCATGATACGACGTTTTACTTCGTCGCCGAAACCTTCAGCACGAGATTGTTTATATAGCTCTAATAAGTTTTTAGCGTTTTCTGAACGGTAACCGTAACGAATACCATCAAAACGTGAAAGGTTAGAAGAAGCTTCAGATGATGAAAGAATGTAGTAAGCTGCTAACGCGTATTTAGAGTGCGGTAAAGATACCTCTTCTACTGTTGCGCCTAGACCTTTTAATACTTCCAGTGCATCAAGAACTGATTGTTTTGCTGCTTCGCCAACGCCTTCTCCAAGGAATTCTTTTGGTACAGCGATTTTTAAACCTTTAATGTTACCATCTAAACTTGCTGCATAATTCGGTACTGGCACATCTGCAGAAGTAGAATCCATTTCATCTACACCTGAGATTGCTTCAAGTAATAATGCGTTGTCTGTTACATTACGTGTAATTGGTCCGATTTGATCTAATGAAGATGCGAATGCAACTAAACCAAAGCGTGATACACGACCATATGTAGGTTTCATTCCTACAACACCACAGTAGGCTGCTGGTTGACGGATTGATCCACCTGTATCAGAACCAAGTGAGAATGGGACTTCGCCTGCTGCTACTGCTGCTGCAGATGCACCTGAAGAACCACCTGGTACGTGCGAAAGATTCCATGGGTTTTTTGTTGTTTTATACGCCGAGTTTTCGTTTGAAGAACCCATTGCGAATTCGTCCATGTTTAATTTACCGACTGTTACCATACCGGCATCGCGTAATTTTTTCACGATTGTTGCATCGTAAATTGGCATAAAACCTTCCAGGATTTTAGAAGCACAAGTTGTCTCTAAACCTTCTGTCACGATATTATCCTTAACTCCGATAGGCATACCGAATAATGGTCCGCGCTCCTCAAAAGGAACTTTATCTAATTCTGCCGCTTTAGCAGTTGCTTGTTCTTTATTTAATGCTAAGAATGCTTGTACATCGCCGTCTAACTTTTCAATGCGGTCAAATGCTTCTTTTGTTAATTCCGCAATTGTAAGTTCACCCGACTTTAAGCTTTCTTGTAATTGTGCTGATGTGCGCTCAAATACTGTCATGCGAGTGGTTCCTCCTATTACTCCATAATTGATGGTACTTTAATTTGACCTGCTTCTTGTTCTTTTACGTTTAGCATTACTTTTTCAAGAGGTAAGCCTTCTTTTGCTACGTCCTCACGAAGTACGTTCACTAAAGGTAAAACATGTGAAGTCGGCTCTACATTTGTTGTATCTAATTCATTTAACTGCTCTGCAAAATCAGTGATCTTTCCAAGTTGTTCAGCAAATTTCTCTGCTTCCTCTTCTGTGATTGCAAGGCGAGCTAAGTGCGCTACGTGTTTTACTTCTTCTTTTGATATTTTTGCCATTTATTACACCTCCAAAGTATCGAATCAAATATGCCTCGGCATATGTGTCAGAGTTTTTGAATACGTTCGAAAAACTAAAAATCTTGATTATCTGCCGGGGCTATATGTGGAGTCAGTGATTGTTTCGGACACCCGCTGATTCTACATAAACCATGCCCATAATGATACCATTTTTCCTAATAAAAATCACAGCTTTGCGAAAAAATCGAGCAAACAATCCATTCCTTTGGACGATTTTCCGCCAAATTAACGCATTAAAGTAACAAAGTGGATTTTTTATACAAAAATGAAAATACCACACTTTTAAAAGTATGGTATTCTTCGTTGAATTTTACTCATAAATATGAATAAATGGCTCATCATTATTCGGTTCTTTAATAATTAACACTTCTGGACCATTAACTGACGTTATACTTACAGAAATATACAGATCAAGTGGTAAGTGAGTGAGCATTAGGCCGGATAAATATTGGGTAAAACCAGTAATTTCGGCTGTGCCGTAAAACTGAATCGGAATTTCGATATCAAGCTTCTGGATTTTTTTGTTCTGATAAAAGCCGGTTGCAAATACACTCGTGAAATTAGAGAAGTATTTATCGACATCCTGTTTAAAGTCTTGGAATTTTTTATTAAGATCACGGTAAATATCCTCTGGTGAACTCATCGGGAACGTTACATATCTTTCATCGATTCCTTCCCAATCCCCCAGAGCAGTTGTACCTTTGTCGACAAAATTATAGTCTGTGTATGTGCCTGGTACAATCGCATTTCGCTCTGCCTGTTTAAATAAGGCAATCACAATCGGTACATCGGCTAGTTCTGTACGTGCACGCAAACGATTGACTACTTCCTGTGCAATCTTTTTACCTGCTGCTTCCAACTCATCATCCGGAATCTTCTGCTCGAAATACTCACCGTACTGTTCCTTTTGATAATAGTAAATTGAATTGAGCGCTAAACCAATCGATACACCGCCCAATTTCACTTTATTGTCATCTGTTTTTGTTAAATAATTCTGTTCGATAATATGTGCTAAATACACTGGTGCTTCTGTCGCTTTAACAGTAGGATCCATCTCCTCACCAGTTTTTTCATCAATACTTGAAGGATTTAACCCTTGGTATTCAGGCCCTTTATCCTCCGTTTGGTTTGGTCGTGCCAACCAGTATTTCAACGTTGTTTCGTCTAAGTATTGTCCTTCTTGAAAATAGTATTTTTCCGTATCAAAGTGATTTTGTGAAATACGCATTAAGCCTGTTTCGACTTCTTTCATATCATATTTCGTATAAATATTTGAAACGACCAATCCTCGACTTGCGCTTTCCTTATAAGGAATTAATATACGATAAAATTTATCGGTAATTTGCATATTCGGGATAATCGTTGTTTCAACAGCTTGATCCGAGTCTGATTCTTGTGTCAGCTCTGTATCAGGTGTAAGGTTTGGCGCACACGCTGATAACAGTACAGTTGCAATTATCGCAGGTATCCAGCGATATCGTTTCATGAGAACAAGTCCCCTTTACTATATTAATTGTTCGATTAGGCGCACTTCATCCCAAATTTCTATGCCTAAGCTTTGAGCCTTTTCGAGCTTTGAGCCAGCATCTTCACCAACGATTACAAGGTCTGTTTTTTTACTTACACTCCCTGCAACCGTTCCACCTAACTGTTCTATTTTCACCTTTGCTTCGTTACGTGTCAATTGTTGAAGTTTTCCTGTCAGCACAATTGTTTTCCCTGCAAAAGGATTTGCCCCTGCTTCTACAACAACCTTCTTACCTTTAAAGGACATATTGAGTCCAAATTCCTTTAAGCGCTCGATTAGCTGTTGCACGGACTCATTCGCAAAATAGGCTACGATGGATTCGGCCATTTTATCACCAATTTCATGAATATCCTTCAATTCCTCTTCTTTGGCATGCATTAAAGCATCCATCGTTTCGAAATGTGCAGCTAAAATTTTGGCTGCCTTTTCGCCTACATGACGTATACCAAGACCAAACAGTAATCGCTCCAGGGAATTATCCTTCGACTGCAGTAGTGCCTCCACTAAATTCGTTGCAGATTTTTGCCCCATACGCTCTAGCTGAATTAGTTGCTCGACTGTCAATTCATATAAACCAGCAACATCCTCGATATAACCTTCACGAAGCAGCTGTTCTACAACTTTTTCGCCTAACCCGTCGATATTCATTGCATTACGGGAAACGAAATGCTTCACGCCTTCCGCGATTTGTGCCGGACATTGTGGATTCACGCAGCGCAATGCTACATCAGTATCAATGCGTACAACTTCTTCATCACACGCAGGGCAATGAGTAGGCATTTTATACGGTACAGCGTCATCCGGGCGCTGCTCTAAAACGACCCCTACAATTTGCGGAATGATATCTCCTGCTTTTCGTACAATGACCGTATCATCAATTCTAATGTCCTTTTCGCGGATCAGGTCTTCATTGTGCAATGATGCTCGGCTTACAGTAGTTCCTGCAACAAGTACCGGTGTTAAAATCGCTGTTGGAGTAATGACACCCGTGCGACCTACCGTTAGTTCAATATCCAATAATTTTGTTACCACTTCTTCTGCCGGGAATTTATAGGCAATTGCCCAGCGTGGCGATTTTGCCGTAAAGCCAAGTTCATCTTGGTGGGCATAGCGATTTACTTTGATGACGATGCCATCAATTTCATACGATAAATTCGGGCGTGCTTCTGTCCACTTTTCTATAAACGCTAAAACGTCGTCAATAGTTTCGCAATACTCCCGCTCTTTATTTGATGGAAAACCTAGCTCCTCCAAATACTTGAGCATTTCCCAATGTCCGTCGATGCCATAGCTTTCTCCGTCCCCGCCAACTGCATATATAAACGTCGATAAATTTCTGCTAGCGGCAATCTTCGGATCTAATTGACGTAACGAACCAGCTGCCGCGTTCCGAGGGTTTGCAAATAGCTCTTCTCCCTTTTCAGCACGACGTTCATTTAGTTTCTCAAAAGATTTTTTCGGCATATAGGCCTCGCCGCGCACTTCTAATGTTACTGGTTCATTTAAACGTAAAGGAATGGCACGGATTGTTTTTAGGTTGGCTGTAATATCTTCACCAACTGTCCCGTCACCACGTGTAGCGCCTTGTACAAATACCCCGTTTTCATAGCGCAGAGATATGGCCAAACCATCTATTTTCAGCTCACATACATAAGAATAATTTTTACCGATTGCCTGCTCAATCTTTCGGTCGAAATCACGTAAATCTTCTTCATTGAAAGCATTCGATAAACTAAGCATTGCTGTTTCATGGGTTACCTTTTTAAAGCCTTCCAATACCATGCCGCCAACACGCTGAGTAGGAGAATCAGGATAAATAAATTCCGGATTTGCTTCTTCTAAGGCGATAAGTTCATGTAAAAGCTGATCATATACACTATCTTCTACTACCGGTTTATCCAGTACATAATACGCATAGCCATACTCATGAAGAAGCGTGTTCAATTCCGCAATTCTTTGTTCTATTTCATTCATCAAATGTTCCTCCTAAGCTTTCGTAATCGGCGCAAATTTTGCAAGTAAACGCTTTATGCCAGTTGGTGCCGGGAACGCAATATCCAGCTCCATGCTGTCTCCCTCACCTTTTACGCTAACGACCATACCTACACCCCATTTACCGTGGGATGCTTTGTCTCCAACTTGCCAATTAAACTTATCGCCACCTGTAGAATTTAAGCGTGATGTTTGTGAAGCAGGTGCCTGCACACTTCCTAATGAACGCTTCGGCATACGGTCATAACGGTTCGATTTAAACGGTAATGAATCATCACGATATGATGTAGTATTTGCTTTTGAAACTTGCTCTAACACATTTTCATCAATTTCGCGTAAAAAACGTGACGGTGCATTGTAGCCTGTACGGCCGAATATCGTACGGGATCCTGCACAAGATAAGTAAAGGCGCTGTTCCGCCCGAGTCGCTCCAACATACATTAAACGTCTTTCCTCGGCCATTTCATCTTCACTTTCCAATGAGCGAGAGTGCGGGAATATATTTTCCTCCAACCCAATAATAAAGACAACGGGAAATTCCAACCCTTTTGCGGCATGCATCGTCATTAAAATAATCGTTCCTTTTGCCTTTTCTTCTTCATCTAAAGAATCAATATCAGCAATAAGTGCAAGATCCGTTAAAAATGCTACTAATGACTGATCTTCGCTGCGCGCCTCGAATGCCTGTGTTACGGTTAAAAACTCTTCAATATTTTCCAGTCGGCTTTCCGCTTCAATTGATTTTTCAGCCTTCAGCATTTGACGGTAACCTGATTTTTCAAGCACTTCTTCTACAATTTCCGTTACCGATAATTCTTGTTGACGTTTACTTAACGAACGTATCATATTATAGAAATTTTCAGCAGATGTGGCTGCCTTCCCTGAAAGCCCCATAAATACAAGCTCACCCATCGCATCGAAAATCGAACGATCGCGTTCCATCGCATAGACAAGCATTTTATCAAATGAAGTCGCACCAATCGCACGTTTTGGTTCATTAATAATTCTTGCCAGTGATAAGTCATCATCATTGTTTGCAATTAAACGTAAGTATGCCAGTAAATCTTTAATTTCTTTTCGATCATAGAACTTTGTACCGCCAACAATTTGATAGTTCATATTTGATTTTACGAGTACATCCTCCATAACACGTGATTGGGCATTTGTTCGGTATAAAATCGCAAAATCGTCCAGCTTATAATTCTCATCTTTCATGAGCTTTTGAATCGTTCGTACAACATATTGAGCCTCATCCTGCTCATTACCTGCTTTATACAGCTGAATTTTTTCACCTTCAGGATTATCTGTTCGCAGTACTTTTTTATAGCGGTCTTTATTTTTCTCAATAACGCTGTTTGCAGCTTGTAAAATATGCTTCGTCGAACGGTAATTTTGCTCAAGCATTATTACTTTAGCTTCTTTATAATCCTTTTCAAACGAAAGAATATTTGTAATATCCGCACCGCGCCAGCGATAAATCGATTGATCCGAATCCCCTACAACACAAATGTTACGGAACTTCTTAGCCAACATTTGAACCAACAAATATTGCGATTTGTTGGTATCCTGATACTCATCCACGTGAATGTACTGGAATTTATTTTGATAGAATTCCAGTACATCCGGCGCTTCTTTAAATAAACGAATCGTAAGCATGATTAAATCATCAAAGTCGAGGCTTTGATTTTGTTTTAAGCGTTTTTGATAGCCTTTGTACACTTGTGCAGCAATCTTTTCAAATGGATTATGCGGATTCATATTCGCTTCAAAACCATCTACTGTAATACATTCGTTTTTTGCCGAACTAATCGTATTTAATATTGCACGCGGATCGTACTTTTTCGGGTCGATATTATCTTGCTTCAATATATTTTTTATTACTGTCAGCTGATCAGAGCTATCTAAAATAGAGAAACTTTTTGAATAGCCAATACGGTCGATATTACGACGCAAAATACGCACACACATTGAGTGGAATGTTGATACCCACATACTTTCTGTCGTACCTGTCCCTAAAATCCCATCGATTCGATCACGCATTTCACGGGCTGCTTTATTCGTAAATGTAATGGCCAAAATTTTTGACGGATATACTTCACGCTCTACGACTAAATACGCGATACGATGTGTTAGGACACGTGTTTTTCCTGATCCTGCTCCTGCCATAATAAGGAGTGGACCTTCTGTTGTTTTGACCGCTTCTGCTTGCTGCGGATTCATACCGGCAATTAAATTTTTTGCTATGTGCTCCATGTTTGCACCTTCCTATCTAAAGAACGTTTGTTCCTATTATATATTACTTCACGATGCTTTTCACTGCTTGTACAGTTTTTAATGCAGCTTTTAAGTCGTCATAAATAATGTTGCCTACAATTACTGTATGTGCATGTGCAGCCATTTCCTTTGCCTGCTCGACAGAGGTAATACCACCGCCATAAAATAGCTTTGTTTTATCTAATACTTCTGCTGTAGCTTTTACCATTTCAATATCGCCATATGCGCCACTATATTCTAAATAGAAAATAGGTAATTTAAAGTAGTTTTCGGCCATTCTTGCATAAGCCACTACATCTTCTACCGTTAAATCCGTTTTGGCATTTGTCACTTGTGCTACTTTACAATCCGGATTTAATACACAATAGCCCTCTGCAACAAGCTCTTCCCAAATTAAAACATCGCCGTATTCTTTAATAGCTTCATGATGTAAATCCTTCACCCATTTTGTATCACGACTATTTAAAACAGACGGGATGAAATAATAGTCATAGCCCGGACTAATACTATCAACATTTGAAATTTCAAGCGCAATCGGCACGGAAAAACGACGGACCCGTACTAATAAGTCCAGTACTCCATCAAGGGTCACCCCATCTGTACCGCCTACCAAAATTACATCTGTACCTGATTCGCAAATTAGCTCTAACGCCTCATCTGAAATTTCCTTCGCAGGGTCTAATTTAAATACGTGACGCCAATTTAAGTAATCCATTCTCGCTTCCACCTATTCTTTTAATTTCTTATAATTTATATTTTAAGTCAGTTCTTATTATTTACGACTATCTAATAGTATAACGAATGTATAAAAAATAATAAAAGACTGAGTGAGAAAATCTACTCAGTCTTTAAGCTACTCATATTTAAACATTCATCTTAGCATAATCGCATAATCACTTTGGTGTAAATGGTTTTTCATCAGGATAAAGACGTCCCAACATCTCATCATAAGTGTCATTTCCATAATCAAAGCAACGGCGTACACGGGAAATCGTTGCTGTCGAAGCACCTGTTTCCTTTTTAATTGTTTCATACGTCTTCTTTAAACGTAATAAATGCGCAACCTCGAAACGCTGTGCTAATGATTGGATTTCACTGATCGTGCATAAATCATCAAAAAACTTATAGCATTCCTCGATATCTTTTAATTCCAGGACCGCTTTAAATAGCTGTTCTGTTTGATGACCGCGAATTTTTTCAATTTGCATTTAGCCCATCATTTCCTTTCTACTCTGAATATATAACAGATGTTGCTAATCCTGGAGATGATGGTACGAAATGTACCCATGTCTTCCCTTGTACTAACTTTACTTCAGAGCCATCTTCCTCAATAGCGATTAACAAACCATCTGCGTTTTTCCACTTAACTTCCCGTACCACTCCCGCTTGGGCTACGTACGCGTTGCCTCCACCAGTAATTGTAATATCACGTCTTCCTGCATTATCAATAATGCGGTGCGGCATTTCAAAAAATAATATATTAGCTAATTCGATAGATTCATTTGTTTCATAATCGATTGTTTCCGTATTTGCTGAATATCTCGTATACCGATTTGAGTCTGCATTATATACATACTGACTATTAAATGAACCACTATTATTATACTTCATCCATACTTCATTAGCCGTTGTTCCTATTTTAACATTATCTTCAGCTTCATAGAATGGATATGATACTTTTTTCTGATAAAGTAATGAAGCGCCTACTTTTTCTGCTCCTGCACGAACGTTTTCACCGGATATATAAGAGTTGTGAGGTGCTTTGCGTGCAGAAGAACGTTTAAAATAAGTCCCATCATAATGCATTCCGTTAATATTTTCTACAACCTTACGTTCAAGCATTGATTTTGCTTCTGGACTGTAACCATGCGCAATATAAAAGGCATCTAATCCATTGGCAATATCAATGAAGTACGAACGGGCACTACGGATTGGTCCGATCGATTCAGGGATTTCGGATTGATAAAGCGCTAAAAAACGTGTCACATCCCCTTCTGCCAACATCTCGTACACAACATCTGCCTGCGCTAAGCCTGATTGTGGACGTGCCTGCGGATGGTTATTAATCGTTGCAAGAATGGGGCGCATTGTCACTTCTTCCGCTACTCTCTCACCCGTAAATGGTGTTACAAAAGGCAGTACTTCTGCACCGGCCACAATAATATCTTCCTTTTCCTCCACCTGCTGCTCTTCTATTTCAACTACCGGTTCTTCCTCCGCCTGTTCTTTATTGGAACACCCTGTAATCACGGTCATACTTAACATCGCTAATATCAATATACTGCGCTTCATCCTGCAAACTCCCCTCATTTTATCTATCTCATCACAGCTGGTAACATGACCGTATTTTTCATGACATCAAAAATGCCACGCGTTGTAATTCGAATATATGGTAAATGCGTTGATTGTAAAAATAGTAACGTATAAATCGCATCTGAATGACTATAACCGCGTTTTTTTAATGCGCTTTTTAATGCAAGCTCAAGCGGAATCAAGTCTTCCACTGCGCCATCATACACAGCACCAGATAATTGTAGCGGTAATTTCGTCACAACTTGTCCATCTTCAACAAGCACTATGCCGCCATGCATTTTCTTTAACTCTTTAAATGCGTGCTGCATATCATGCATCGATTTTCCAATTAAGATAATATCCCCCGTATTAGAATAAGAGGAGGCAAAACCTTTTACATGTGTTGCAAAGCCTTTAATCATTGTATTAATGCGCCATTTTCCTTTACGGTCAACGAGCATTAAAAAGCTTTCATCATGCTCTGTAGTTAACGAAATATTATGTCCATGATTTTTTATACTATATGGCTTTGTAATTACATCATTGACCATTTCAATTCCTATAGGCATCGAAAACTGAAAATCAGACTCATGTAAGTCAAAATCTATTTCCAAACTCTCAAAAACGGACAAGTCCACGGATGGAAATGCCTTCATATCTTGATGATTACGCTTTAACCATACACCTTTTGAAAGTACCGATTCCGGTGTAGGTGAATATTCATCTGTTAGTACATTTAAACTTGCATAGCGTCCTGTAGCAATGAGTCCATGTAAATTCGTCATATTATAATAACGTGCTACATTATAACTTGCCATATTATATGCGTCTACCGGACGTACCCCGGCTTCAAGTGCCGCACGAATACATTTATCTATTACACCATCTTCATGGAAGCTTGGTGTAGAGCCGTCTGTCGTCATCATTAAATGATCAAATATTTCATAGCCTTTATCCACGACTGCTTTTAAAAGTTGAGGTAAATCAGGACGAATTGACGAATAGCGGAGTGTAACGGCATAGCCATGAAGTAATCGCGCTTCAATGTCTTCTATTGTCATTGATTCGTGATCACCATCTACACCGAATAATCTCATTTTTGCTAATGTTTTTTCTGAAGCACCTGGTAAATGTCCTTCAATCTTTTTCCCTTTATGCTTGGCATTTTGAATCCAGTACAGCATTTGATTATCCCCGTGCATTACCCGAGGCCATCCCGTAAGTTCTCCACCAAGCACTACGTCATGACGTTCCAGCCATTCCATTACCGAGGCATTCGAATAAAGCTCCCCTTCATTCTCAAGCTCTGTTTGTGAATCAAAGCGGCTCCACCAATAAAACGAGAACGGTAATTTTGCAAGCTCGTCCATCAAAGAAAACGCTTTCTTATTTTCAAATAAAGAGACAAATGTCATATTATCTGATATAAATGCTGTCGTTCCTGATTGTGCGCTAAATTCTGCAAAACTATGAGGATTATATAATTGAAATGGATGTACATGAGGCTCAATATAACCCGGTACAACAATCTTTCCTGATAAATCTATAACTTCCGTTCCATTAAGGTTTGCAGGCATTTGATTTCCGACATAAACGATACGGTCATCACTAATCCAAATATTACCGGACACCCAGGTTTTAAGTATACTATGCAAATATTTTGCGTTCTTTAAAACTAGGTTTGGAGCGTAATGCCCATCAATGATACCTACATGCTTTCGAATATTATTTAATTTCCAGTTTATTTCTGGCATTTTAAACACTCCCTCCAAAAATTTAGTATCTTTTTATTAAAAAAAACCATACTAAATCTATTATATTTTGCTTTATGTAGGCTTTTGCTACAATATTCCTTTTGTGAATTAATCGTATCATAGCACTTTTATAAAGCAAAGTGTTTCCAGAATAATTTTTTAAATTTTCTAATAAAAGGAGGAGCTATTAATGTTAAACCCTAATATTTCTGAAACAAATGCTTTTGTACGTATGATGTGTGGTGTAGCAATGACTGCATTCGGTGTCGGCAGAATTGCACGTAAGCCTCAATGTACAGTAGGACGTATGATGATTCTTGCTGGTTCGATGAAGGTTGCAGAAGGTTATTATCAATACTGTCCAGTAGTTGCAATGGCCAATTCCGAACAAATGAATGAAATGATGCCAGTTAATGATTAACCCTTAAAATAAGCCCGAAAAAAAAGCTGTGTTAAAAGTCTATTTGACCATTAGCACAGCTCTATTATTATTTAAATGTTCTCCAACCAATATCCTGACGGAAGAAGAAGTTTGACCATTGCTTTTTCGCGAGCTCTGTATAGACTTTTTCCTGCGCTTCTTTTAATGTTGCGGCTTCAGCAGCAACTAAAAGCACTCGCCCACCATTGCCAACAAATTGACCTTCTTCAAATTTTGTACCTGCATGGAACACTGGCAAGTCAATATCGGATAGCTCTGGTAATGCATTTCCTTTTTCTACATCACCCGGATAGCCTTCAGCAGCTATTACAACCCCTAACATTGCTTCATCTTTCCACTTTAACTCAAACGGCTTTTCATTCATTAAGCTAATCATAAATTCACCAAAGTCAGATGCCATACGGGGAAGAACAACTTGTGTTTCCGGGTCACCAAAGCGTGCATTAAATTCGATAACCTTTGGACCTTTTGCTGTTAAAATTAACCCTGCATACAAAATACCTGTAAACGATACGCCTTCTGTCTCCATTGCTTGTACTGTCGGTTGAACGATTGTATCATAAGCAACCTTTACTACATCCTCAGATATTTGTGGGACCGGTGAATAAGCACCCATTCCCCCGGTATTCGGACCTCGGTCGCCATCATATGCGCGTTTATGATCTTGTGCAATGACCATTGGATAAATTTGCCCTTTATGTACGAAGCTCATAAAGCTGAATTCTTCGCCATCCAAGTACTCTTCAATCACTACGCGCGACGATGAATCACCAAAGCGCTGGTTGCCGATCATATCCTCAACTGCTTCAATTGCTTCCTGTTCTTCCATCGCTACAATAACACCTTTTCCAGCTGCTAAACCATCTGCTTTAATAACAATTGGGACGCCTTGCTTTTTAATGTAGGCAACTGCTTTATCTGCTTCTGTAAACGTTTCGTGTGCAGCTGTCGGAATTTGATAGTTGTTCATAATGTCTTTTGCATAAGACTTAGAGCCTTCAATTTTTGCTGCGGCCTTAGTTGGACCGAAAATAACTAAGCCTCTCTCATTGAAGTAATCGACAATTCCTTCTGCCAATGGCTGTTCCGGTCCTACAAAAGTTAGAGCGATATCATTTTCTTTGGCGAACTTTGCAAGTGCCGCAAAATCTAATGCATCAATTGCAATGACTTCTGCATCCTGCCTCATTCCATCATTTCCTGGTGCTACGAAAACCTTTTCTACAGATGGTGCGTTGTTAAATTGTTTAGCGATTGCATGTTCACGACCGCCACTACCAATTACAAGAATGTTCATGATGAGCTCTCCTTTAAAATGAATAGTTTAGTTTATTAGGTATAACTAGTATTTTGCGATGAGTAACCGCTGGAGCAAAAATAATTCTGCGACGAGTAACCGCTGGAGCAAAAATAATTCTGCGTCGAGTAACCGTAGGAGCACCAACGCCTGAAACTCCAGGCTGAGGCTTTGCCCGCAGAAAGCGTCCACTGAAACGGAAATTAATGAGCTTGAAGTTAAAAAATTATATAAAAAAACGCCCGCCAAATTTTAGGCGAGCGTTTTTCATTAATGGTCATTCGCACTGCGATACCCGACCAAAAGTAGTGCTGTGCTTGTTACAATTAATGATCATTTTATTATTAACAATGCATCTCCCGACCAAAGTCGATGCATTATTAATAAATTATTTTACGATGAGGACCCGGCCAAGAATCGCTCAATCGTCTTATTCATCCCTCTCCCAGCCAGAAAGAAGAATAAATAAAGCATTTGCAAACGCTTCTGCTAACGTCCGGCCAGAACATTAGCGAAACTTTATTCTATTATAACGAAAATCCGCAGTTTTCTCTACTAAAATTAAAAGGAATATAATGTTTTTAACATAAAGATACTAATTAGTGTTTGAAATGACGTACACCTGTAAATACCATTGCGATACCATACTTGTTTGCCGCATCGATGGATTCTTGGTCTTTAATCGAGCCGCCTGGTTGAATGATTGCCTTGATGCCAGCTTTTGCTGCTGCTTCTACTGTATCTCCCATTGGGAAAAATGCGTCCGATGCCAATGCCGCGCCTTGTGCTTTTTCACCAGCTTGTTCAAATGCAATTTTAGCTGCTCCAACACGGTTCATTTGCCCCGCGCCTACACCTAACGTCATTTGCTTGTCCGTAACAACAATCGCATTGGATTTTACATGCTTTACTACTGACCATCCAAGCTTTAATGCTTCCCATTCTTCCTCTGTCGGTTCACGGTCTGTAACGACTTTAATAACTGCTTCTCCAAAGCCGAAACGGTCTGGTTCCTGAACGAGTAAACCACCTTCAACCGCTACAACATTGAATTGGTCCTGCTTCTCTTGTGCAAAATCAATTGTTACTAAGCGAATATTTTTCTTTTGCGTTAAAATATGGAGTGCTTCTTTAGAGAATGAAGGTGCAATAATGATTTCTAGGAAAATACCTGATAATTTTTCAGCAGTTGCTTCGTCCACTTCTTTATTTAATGCAATAATGCCACCGAAAATTGAAGTTGAATCTGCCTCATATGCTTTATTAAATGCTTCTTCGATTGTTTCACCTGTACCAACACCACATGGGTTCATATGCTTCACAGCTACAGCAGCCGGCATCTCAAACTCTTTTACAATTTGAAGTGCAGCATTTGCGTCCTGAATATTATTGTATGACAATTCTTTTCCGTGCAATTGTGTCGCGTAGGCAATCGAGAAATCCGAACCAAGGCGTTTTGCATAGAAAGCAGCCTTTTGGTGAGGGTTTTCACCATAGCGTAATGTTTGCTTTAGTTCATAAGTTAACGTTAAGTTTTCAGGGAACTCTTCCCCGATTGCTGTTGTTAAATGATTTGAAATATAAGAATCATATGCAGCAGTATGACGGAAAACTTTTGCTGCTAAACGACGACGTGTTTCTAATGTTGTTTTACCATCTGCCTTTAATTCTTCAAGTACTGCAATATAGTCATTGCTATCTACGATTACTGTTACATAATCATGATTTTTCGCTGCTGAACGCAGCATTGTTGGACCTCCGATATCGATATTTTCTATCGCATCATCCCAAGTAACATTCGGCTTTGAAATCGTTTCTACGAATGGATAAAGGTTTACACAAACAATTTCGATTGGCTCAATGCCGTGTTCTTCCATTTGTGCAACATGACTTGGCTCATCAAATTTACCAAGAAGACCGCCGTGAATCATAGGGTTTAACGTTTTTACACGCCCATCCAAAATCTCTGGAAACTTTGTTACTTCATCAACTGCTGTAACTGGTACATTGTTTTCTTGTAGTAATTTTTTTGTACCTCCAGTTGAAAGTACTTCATAGCCAAGTGCTACTAATTCTTTTGCAAATTCTAAAATACCATTTTTATCTGAAACACTAATAAGTGCACGTTTCGTCACGATTAGGTCCTCCAATTTTTCTTTTTTTTCGGTGAGCAGTGCCCTCACGGGAGCGGCCCATGCGAAATTACGATTCAAATAACTGTTGTAATGTTTTTGTATAAAGTAAATGTTCTAATTTATGGATACGATTTTCTGTTGCTTCGCGGTCACCCTCTACAACATCAACGGCACCCTGTGCAATAATTTTACCTGTATCCATTCCCGCATCTACGTAGTGTACGGTAACGCCGGTAATTTTCACACCGTGCTCCATCGCTTGACCTATAGCATCTTTTCCTGGAAATGATGGCAGTAAGGATGGATGGATATTAATAATGCGATTTTCATAAGCCGATAAAAGCGTTTCACCAATCAGGCGCATATAGCCCGCTAAAATGACCCATTCAATCTCTTTTTCTTTTAGTAATTCAACAATTTTTGCTTCATAGGCAGCTTTATCTTCAAAGCTTTTTGGGGCTAACTCTACTACTGGAATATTTAAACTTTGTGCACGTTTGACAACGTAGGCACCAGGCTTGTCTGTTACAACAAGCTCGATTTCGGCATTAAGTTTTCCGTTAGCAATACTTTCAGCAAGCGCTTGAAAATTACTACCACTTCCTGATGCAAAAACGGCAATTTTCGTTGTCATTACACTAAACTCCCGTCATGCTCACCGTTGAAAATAACGCCTTCCCCTTTTATAACATGACCGATTTTGTAAGCTTTTTCATCTTCTGCCTCTACTGCAGCGATTACTTTTTCTGCTTCACTTGCTGGTACGGCAATGACAAAACCAATCCCCATATTAAACACGTTATATAAATCTTTGTCCGCTAATGCACCTTTTTCTTTCAAGAAATCAAAGATACGTAATACCGGCCAAGTACCTAGGTCAATTTGCGTTGCTAAACCTGCAGGCATCATACGTGGTAGGTTTTCATAGAAGCCTCCACCTGTAACATGTGCACAGCCATGTACATCTGCAGATTTAAGTGCCGCTAATACAGGCTTTGCATATAACTTTGTAGGAACTAAAAGTGCTTCTCCGATTGGACCAAGATCTTCATAGCCTTCAACAACAGCGTCTACCGCAAAATTATTATCTGCAAATACAATTTTACGTACTAATGAATAACCATTTGAATGTACACCACTAGATGCTAGACCAATTAATACGTCACCTTCTGTAATTTTCTCGCCTGTAATGATATCTGCTTTCTCACAGGCACCTACAGCAAACCCAGCCAAGTCATATTCGTCCTCTTCATATAGCCCTGGCATTTCAGCAGTCTCTCCACCGATTAAAGCTGCACCAGACTGAACACAACCGTCTGCTACCCCTTTAACAATTTGCTCAATTTTTTCTGGTACTGCTTTTCCTACAGCGACATAGTCGAGGAAATAAAGCGGCTCTGCACCTTGGGCCACAATATCATTTACACACATTGCCACACAGTCAACACCGATTGTATCGTGCTTATCAACCATGAATGCCAGCTTTAGCTTTGTCCCAACCCCGTCTGTCCCTGAAATAAGAACCGGTTCTTTTAAGTTCAGTGCAGATAAATCGAACATACCGCCAAAACCACCGAATGTCCCCATCACACCTAAACGATTCGTACGCTCTACATGTGACTTCATACGCTTAACTGCTTCATATCCTGCTTCTATATTAACGCCTGCTTGCTCATATGCTTTTGACATAATGCCATGCTCCTCCTTGATTTCTAACAGTCTTTTTCATGCGGCAATACTGTATCAGGGAAAATTTCTGTCGGATATTTCCCTGTAAAGCATGCTAAGCAAAGACCCCCATTTTCATCTTCAAACGGACGATTTGTTGCACGTACCATTCCCTCTAAGGATAAAAACGTGAGGGAATCTGCCTCAATTGCTTCACGAATTCCCTCGACACTATGGTTCGATGCAATGAGCTCTTCATGAGTCGATGTATCAATACCGTAATAGCATGGATCTGTCATCGGTGGTGAAGAGATTACGACATGTACTTCAGCTGCACCCGCTTCTTTTAACATGCGAACAATACGTTTAGATGTTGTACCGCGTACGATAGAATCGTCAACCATTATGACACGCTTGCCTTTAACAACTTGTACGACAGGTGAAAGTTTCATCTTTACACCGCGCTCACGTAATTCCTGAGTAGGCTGGATAAATGTACGTCCAACATATCTGTTCTTAATCAATCCAAGCTCATATGGAATTCCGCTTTCTTCAGAAAAGCCAATTGCCGCTGAAATAGATGAATCAGGTACCCCTGTAATAACATCTGCTTCAATATGGGCACATTCTTTAGCCAGCTCTTTCCCCATACGTTTACGTGCCATATGAACATTTACATCATCAATATTAGAATCGGGACGTGCTAGATACACATATTCCATTGCACACATAGTTCGTTTATCTTTTTCGACATAGCTATCTACTTCAAGACCATTATTCGAAATAATCAACAGTTCTCCCGGCTCTACTTCACGAATGTATTCCGCACCTATTAAGTCAAATGCGCAAGTTTCAGAAGCCACAACGTATGCATCGCCCAGCTTGCCTAATGAAAGCGGACGTAAACCATTACGGTCTCTTGCCACAATCATCTGATCATTTGTCAGTAAAATTATTGAAAATGCTCCTTTTAATAAAGATAAAGCTTCCTTTACTTTCGCTCGGAAAGGTGAATGCTTTGATTTTTTTATTAAATGAACTACTACTTCTGTATCAGATGTAGAATTAAAAATACTACCAGAGCGCTCTAAAAACTGCTTTAAATGTGTGGCATTCACCAAGTTACCATTATGTGCAATCGCTAGTGAGCCTGTTGAAGACCGGAACAATAATGGCTGAACATTTTCCAGCCCTTTCCCGCCTGCAGTTGCGTAACGTACATGCGCAATTGCTGCATGCCCTACAACTTTACGTAACTTATCTTCATTGAATACGTCATTTACAAGACCTTCACCACGTACAGCCTGAAGCTGATTACCGTCTGTTGTGACGATACCAGCTCCCTCCTGACCACGATGTTGCAATGCGTGTAAACCGTAATAACTTAAGTGGGCTGCATCTTGGTTGCCCCAAATGCCAAATACGCCACATTCTTCGTTTAAGCCTCTGATTTCAGCAAGCATGGGATTGCTCCTTTCCAAGCAGAACGGAATTCCTCCACAGTACCTTCAACAAGTAAGCCAGTTTCACCGTTAATTTTAATCGTTGCGTCAGCTGTTACCGACCCAATTTTTGTTGCATCTTTTACAAATGCTTCAAATGCAGCTGTATTTTCCTCTTTTACCGTTAAAACAAAGCGAGATTGTGACTCTGCAAATAGAGCTGTCGTTGCAGAACCAGTCAAAGCAACATCCAAACCTAGACCATTAGCAGCAAACGTTTTTTCAGCTAAGGCAACGGCAACGCCACCTTCAGAAACGTCATGTGCAGATTGTACAAGTCCTGCTTGAATTGCCTCTAAAATTGCTTTTTGACGAGCTGCTTCTACAGTTAAATCAATTGATGGTGCTTTACCTGAAATACCACCTTCAACTAACTTTTGTAGTTCCGACCCACCGAACTCAGTTTTCGTTTCACCAATTAAGTACACAATATCACCGGCAGCTTTCACTTCCTGTGTCGTTACATGTGCTAAATCCTTTACTAATCCGACCATACCGATTGTCGGTGTTGGATAAACCGCTTCACCTGAACGTTCGTTATACATCGATACATTACCGCCGATAACCGGTGCATCAAGTGCTAAACAAGCTTCTGCGATTCCATCTGCTGATTTTTGAATTTGCCAGAAAATTTCCGGTCTCTCCGGGTTACCAAAGTTCAGGCAGTCAGTAATTGCAAGTGGTTGTCCACCAGAACATACGATATTACGTGCTGCTTCAGCAACTGCGATTTTACCGCCCGTTGTTGGATCTAAATAAATGTAGCGAGAGTTACAGTCAGTTGTCATCGCTAATCCTTTGTTTGTACCACGTACACGTAATACTGCTGCATCCGATCCAGGTGCTACTACTGTATTTGTACGAACTTGATAGTCATATTGATCATATACCCACTCTTTAGAAGCGATTGTTGGTGCTTTTAATAAAGCAGTTAATGTTTCCTTGTAATCTACTACTTTAGGTTCTGCATTTTCCATTGCTTGATACTCAGCAAAGTAAGCTGGTTCAGCATCTGGCATATTGTACACTGGTGCATCTTCAGCAAGTGCATCAGCAAGTACTTCTGCTACTACTTCACCGTTGTGGATAAGGCGCAGCATTTTATCGTCTGTTACACGACCTACCGCTACTGCATCTAAATCATATTTATCAAAGATTGCTTTAATTTCTTCTTCACGACCTGCCTTTACAACGATTAACATACGCTCTTGAGATTCAGATAACATCATTTCGTAAGCCGTCATGTTTGTTTCGCGTTGAGGAACTAAGTCCAGGTTCATCTCTACACCAGTACCAGCTTTAGAAGCCATCTCTGCTGAGGATGAAGTAAGACCGGCTGCACCCATATCCTGAATACCTACTAATGCATCGGATTTAACAACTTCCAAACAAGCTTCAAGAAGTAATTTTTCCATGAATGGGTCCCCAACTTGTACTGCTGAACGACTTTCTTCAGTATCTTCTGTCAATTCTTCAGAAGAGAATGTTGCACCGTGAATACCGTCACGACCAGTTTTCGCACCAACGTACATTACAGTATTTCCTACACCTGCAGCAACGCCTTTTTGGATATCCTTATGGTCAATTAACCCTACACACATTGCGTTTACTAGCGGATTTCCTTCATAACAAGGATCAAAACCAATTTCGCCGCCTACAGTCGGGATACCGATACAGTTACCATAACCCGCGATACCAGCAACAACTTCTTCAAATAAATATTTACCGCGCGCTGACTTTAATTCACCAAAACGTAAAGAGTTCAGCATCGCAATCGGACGTGCACCCATTGAGAAAACGTCACGGATAATTCCGCCTACACCAGTTGCTGCGCCTTGGTATGGTTCAATTGCAGATGGATGGTTATGTGATTCCATTTTGAATACAACCGCTTGTTCATCACCGATATCAACTATTCCTGCACCTTCACCAGGACCTTGTAAAACTTGAGGACCTTTTGTAGGGAATTTACGCAATACAGGCTTTGATTTTTTATAAGAGCAATGTTCAGACCACATAACTGAGAAAAGACCTGTCTCTGTCCAGTTTGGAATGCGTCCTAATTTTTCGATCGCTAAGTCAAATTCTGCATCTGTCATACCCATGTCCGCATATAGACGTTGTTCTTTAATCTGCTCTGGTGATGGCTCAAATTTAGTTGTTGACATGTTGTTCCCTCCACTGCTTCACAATTGATTTAAATAATTTCAGACCGTCTGCGCCACCAACGATTTCGTTTGCTGCACGCTCTGGATGCGGCATCATCCCTAATACGTTGCCTTCTTTGTTAATGATTCCTGCGATATCCGCTAAAGAACCGTTTGGATTTTCACCTTCGTATGTGAATGCGATTTGGTTATTTGCTTTAAGTTCTACCAAAGTTTCCTCGTCACAATAATAGTTTCCTTCACCATGTGCGATTGGAATATTAATTACTTCGCCAGCTTCATACTGGTTCGTAAATAATGAGTTGTTATTTTCAACTTTTAATTGTACGGTACGGCACATGAACTTCAGGTTCTTGTTACGAATTAATGCCCCTGGTAAAAGACCTGCCTCCGTTAAAATCTGAAATCCGTTACAAACACCTAACACTGGTTTGCCTTGTCCTGCAAACTCCTTTAATGCTGTCATAATGTTTGATTGGTTTGCCATTGCACCACAACGTAAATAGTCTCCATATGAGAAGCCACCAGGAACGAGTACTCCATCAAACCCTTCTAAACTAGTAGCTGTATGCCAAACATATTCTACTTCTTCACCTAATTCGTCCTTGATCGCATGATACATGTCGATATCACAGTTAGACCCCGGGAAAACGAGTACTGCAAATTTCATAGTATTATGCCTCCTCGATTTCGTAACGGTACTTCTCGATAACCGTATTTGTTAATACTTTTTCACACATTTCTTTTACGATTGTATCAACGTCACGGTCAGTATCGCTAATTGTAACTTCCAAATATTTACCGATACGTACGTCTGATACTTCGTTGTAACCGATTTTTTGTAAGGAGCCTTGAACCGCAGAACCTTGTGGATCTAGAATACTTTCTTTTAATGTTACATATATTTTGACTTTCTTCATGAGTTAATTGCCTCCAAGTTTTTGTAAAATAATTTCGTACACTTCAGTAATACTGCCTAAATCACGGCGGAATACGTCTTTATCAAGCTTTTGATTTGTTTTAGTGTCCCATAAACGACAAGTGTCTGGTGAAATTTCATCGGCTAATAATACATTGCCGTGGTTATCACGACCGAATTCTAATTTGAAATCGACTAATGTTACACCAACTGTAGCGAAGATTGGACTCAGCACTTCATTGACATGCAGAGCTGCGTTATATAATTCTTCTACTTCCGCCAGTGTTGCAATGCCTAACACATCGATATGCTCCGTCGTAATAAGGGGGTCGCCTAACGTATCGTCTTTATAATAGAATTCAACGATAGGACGTTTAAGCGCCGTACCTTCTTCAAACCCCAGGCGTTTCGCCAGGCTTCCTGCAGCGATATTTCGTGTCACAACTTCAATTGGAATAATTTCTACTTTACGTACAAGCTGTTCGTTATCTGAAAGACGTTTAACGAAGTGTGACTCAATGCCGTTAGCTTGTAATTTCTCGAAAATTAGCGTCGTAATTTGGTTATTTAAATTTCCCTTACCAGCAATATCAGCTTTTTTCTCGCCATTAAATGCTGTCGCACTATCTTTATATTCAACGAAAAGAACTTCCGGGTTTTCTGTTTCATATAATCGTTTTGCTTTTCCTTCGTACAAAAGTTGACCTTTGTTCATGACGTATTCCCCCTGATTTATGGATTAGTTAGTTAAGACCTAAACGTTCGAAAATCATATCAACATTTTGAATATGGTAGTTGTAGTCAAAGCAATCTTCAATTTCAGATGCTGATAGATAAGAAGTGATTTTTTCACTTGCCTCTACAAGCGGACGGAATTGAGTTTGCTCATCCCAAGCACGTGCCGTTAATGGTTGTACCGTATCGTACGCTTCTTCACGCGATAAGCCTTTGTCAATTAAAGCTAGTAATATACGTTGTGAGTAAATAAGACCAAATGTGCGTTCCATATTGCGTTTCATGTTTTCAGGGAATACTGTTAAGTTTTTAAGAATGTTACCGAAACGATTTAACATATAATTCAATGTGATTGTTGCATCAGGAATAATGACACGCTCCGCCGATGAGTGCGAAATATCACGTTCATGCCATAATGACACGTTTTCAAAAGCTGTTAACATATAGCCGCGCATTAGACGTGCCATACCTGTCATATTTTCAGAACCAATAGGATTACGTTTATGCGGCATTGCTGAAGAACCTTTTTGTCCTTTTGCAAAGCCTTCTTCAACTTCACGAGTCTCCGATTTTTGTAAGCCTCGAATTTCTGTTGCAAATTTTTCAATTGATGTTGCAATCAGTGCTAAAGCAGAAAAATATTGTGCATGACGGTCACGCTGCAATGTTTGTGTAGATATTGGTGCAGCAGCTAAACCTAGATGCTTACATACATAAGCTTCAACACGCGGATCAATATTGGCATATGTTCCTACCGCCCCGCTCATTTTACCTGTTTCAATTACGTTTGCCGCTTCTTCAAAACGCACTAAATTACGGCGCATTTCTTCTAACCACAATGCAAGCTTTAAACCAAATGTTGTTGGTTCTGCATGCACCCCGTGTGTACGACCCATCATAACTGTATTTTTGTGCTCTTTTGCTTTTTCAGTAAGGATGGCAATGAAATTATGTAAATCTTTCCGTAAAATTTCATTTGCCTGTTTGATTAAATATGATAATGCTGTATCTACAACGTCCGTAGAAGTTAATCCGTAGTGAACCCATTTCTTCTCATCACCAAGTGCTGGCGTTTCTGAAACTGCACGTGTAAACGCCACAACATCATGACGTGTCTCCTGCTCAATTTCATAAATTCGATCCATATTAAATGATGCATTTTCACGTAGTTTCACAACATCTTCTTTTGGAATTACACCGATTTCAGCCCATGCTTCACAAGCTAAAATTTCTACTTCCAACCATGCCTTAAATTTGTTCTCTTCAGTCCAAATGGCACCCATTTCGGGACGTGTATAGCGTTCTATCATAAATTTTCTCCTTCTATTCCGGCCAAATACCGGAATCCTTAATTTGTTTTATTGTTGTATTGATATCATCTGTCATAATTGTTACGTGACCCATTTTGCGGTTTACTTTTGCTTCTGATTTTCCATAAAGGTGTATAGACCAATCAGGATATTTCGAAATAGAATTTGTTAATGAAACGACATGCTGACCGAGCACATTGACCATAATCGATGGTCCCCATAATTTTGGCTTCCGTAAAGGCCAGCCACATACAGCACGGATATGCTGTGTAAATTGGGATATATTGCACGCCTCTATTGAGTAATGACCTGAATTATGAGGGCGCGGTGCACATTCGTTAATAACAATACTGCCATCTTCAAGCACAAACATTTCTACTGCCAATGTACCAACTAATTGTAAATGGTCCGCAATATTCATTGCTGCCTTTTCTGCTAATTCAGCCGTTTTAGTATCAATCCTTGCAGGCACAATTGTCTCATGTAAAATGTGGTTCACATGTACGTTTTCCCCTACTGGCAGGCAGTATGTTTCACCATGTCCATTGCGCTGAACAATAACGGAAATTTCTTTTGTAAATGGAACAAAACCTTCTGCAATACATTGTGAATGTACAAATAAATCTTTTGCTAGCGGTAAATCATCCGGAGACTTCAACAACTGCTGACCTTTTCCATCATAACCGCCTCTTGCTGTTTTCACGATACATGGGAAGCCAATTTCTCCAATGCTTTCTTGAAGTTGTTCATATGTAGTAGCGACAATATACGGTGCTACCGGACAACCCGCATCAACAATCATTTGTTTTTCTGTAATACGGTTTTGTGTAATACGTACAAGTTCCGCGCCTTGTGGAACGTAAGCAATCTGTGTAAGACGCTTTAAACCATCGTAATCTATATTTTCAAATTCATAAGTAATTACATCACTTACTTCTGCTAGTTCTTCCAGTGCTCCCTCATCATCATAGGCGGCCACAATGCGAATATCTGCCACTTGTCCACAAGGTGAATCCATCGTAGGTTCAAGTACCGCGATTTTATAGCCGGCTTCTTTCGCCGCTACTGCCATCATGCGACCAAGTTGGCCACCGCCGATAATACCAATTGTTTGTCCAGGGTAAATCATTTTTGTCACGTCAAGTCACCTGTGCTTTCTAAAACCTGCGCTTTTGTCGCTTCACGTCGCGCTTCAAGCTTTGTAGCAAGGTCGTGATCAAAGGCACCTAATATTTGTGCTGCAAGCAATCCTGCATTTGTTGCACCTGCTTTACCAATTGCAACTGTTGCTACTGGTACACCACCTGGCATTTGCACGATAGATAATAATGAATCAAGACCATTTAATGCACGGGATTGTACAGGCACACCAATTACAGGTAATGTCGTTTTCGCAGCTACCATGCCTGGTAAATGTGCTGCACCACCTGCCCCAGCAATAATTACTTGAATACCTCTACTACGTGCACCTTCTGCATATTCAAACATTAGATCTGGTGTACGATGAGCAGATACCACTTGTTTTTCATAAGGTACTTGCAGTTCTTCCAAAACGTCACAAGCATGCTTCATCGTTTCCCAGTCACTTGAACTTCCCATTATAACGCCAACTTTTGGTTCCATGAGTTTCGCTCCTTTAAACATCTTCTCCACTTGCGTAATTATTAACGAAAAAAATCCTCAAATAAACTACTCTCTGCGCGCATGAGAAAGCAGTTTACTTGAGGACTGTTAATAAAATATGTAGATATATGCATTTGCAATCCACACCCTTTTTATAATCATACCAAAAGTTGCTTTCCCACATAGTCCGGTATTTACGGTGCCGGGTAGAGACACTAGAGCCATATTCTCTAGCATATATGAGGGATTAAATGTTTTTCCTTTTCACATTTTAACAAGGGTTGGTTATAAAATCAACGCCAAAATGCGAACAATGTTTTTTAAGCAAAACTAATTGTTCGTGTTTTTAACTAAATATTTGTCAATCATCCATTAATATACCTTTAAATCGGATTTTTTGACGTAAGTAAATTGGTTCTCCATTTACTTCTTCAAATACTGGCTCCTCTTTCCGCCCAAACGCCATATAACCATCTTTCTTCATTCTTTCTAGACATTGCTCGATTGTCTCATTTTCTTCTACTTCATACCAAACTTGCTTTTTAGTCAAATTAGACACCTTCCACATCTTAAATATCGCTCTAACTATACCATGTAAGTTTCAAACCTTCCTAATGGAAACAATTGCATTTGTGAACGATTTGTCACAATTAAAAAATAATTTAAAAATAAAAGTGATTTTAGGGCATACCCATAAAACGAAGATGGGCACAATTAAATTCATTGTAAAGCACTCATACGACAAGTGAAAGTAAAAGGCTATGTTACAAGTCCATTTGACTTTTCACACAGCCTTTACTAATTATTATTCTGTTAGCTCCATTTGCTCTGTTAGTTCCAATACTTCCTCATATGTTAACGCTGGATTTTCAAAAATGATGTTGTAGCGTAAACCATTTTCATCCCATTGTAAAAGACGGAAAACTTCCATATCCATTTTCGTTCCTTCTTGCCCGCGAACTTCGATACGCTCTTCCTCTTCACCGAATGGAGCTTGTGGCTTGAACACGGAAACCGTGAATTGTGGCTCTTCATTTTTAAAATAGCGCAGCGCAATTTCATTAGTTTGTGATACATTCAGATCTTCAATTGATTCTAACGTATAGCCTGTTGATTTCGGCGCAATTAAAAACGAACCTAACTTTTCTGTTGCTTCTTCTAATGTTAGCTGTTTTGGTAGTTCAACTTTTTCTTCTTGAATAATGGCATCTTCCGGTAAATCTGCTACAAATAATGCGTCATCAATTTTAGCATTCGGCTCGAACTTTTGGAATTCAATCGTTGTTTCTAAGCCGCCACTTTTTGAAACAGATTTCAATGTCATCCATGTTTTCTTATCCACCCATATTTCCATGTCGCCAATTAATGTATTTGGCTTTTTCGCTTTTGCGATTAAATGGTAAGTATCATGACCTGCAATCTTCTCATCCTGACCTACTGTAATATCATGGGAATTTTTAATTATTTCTAATATACGAAGTGCCTGCTCTTTTACTGAAATTTTTTCGAAGCCTTCCCCGAGATCACCTAATTCGAAGACAATTGCTGTATTATTAGATTTTGTATAAGAAATAAATGACGTTCCATCATTAATTGAAAAGTTTTCCTCACCATTTGTATCAGTAGTTTCTACACGTATTTTCCCGTTCTTTTCCCAATGCTTCGTTTCACCCGTTCCCTCATCTCCCATATCCACTGTATACTCTGCATAATATGAAGACAGTTCAGATGTCTCTTGCATTGCCGTCTCTAAAATTTCCTGTGGTGAATAGCTAACTTGATCATTACAAGCCGCTAATGATAGCGATAAAATAAGTGCACTTGAAAGTATTATTCTTTTCAATTTGACCTCTCCTTAGGTAGCCATATAACAATAGCTGTTTTATTTTGATCTGTAATTGCTTGAATCGTGCCGTGATGCTTTTCAATTATTTGCTTAGCAATACTTAAACCAAGACCTGCCCCTCGCTGACCTAAACTACTGCGTGCTTCATCTACCTGATATAACGGCTCAAACATTTTTTCGCATTGCTGTTTTGAAATCGTCTCCCCGCTATTTTCAATAACGACGTATACACCTTCATTGATGCATGTTTCAGCCAATTTTTCATTGCACCATTCAGGTTTGTTCGATGCTTCAAAAGCTGCGATATGAATGGATCCCCCACTATTTGTATACACCCAGGCATTCGATAGAATATTATCCATTACACGCATAAATTGTTTTGGATGAACAAGATAATTATCTTGAACTTGAATCGTCGTTGTAGAATGGAAACCTTTTTCCTTACTAATGTGCTCATAGTCCCCTAAGAGCATTTCAAAAAATTCATTACCGTCCACTGATACGAGTTCAAGTTCATACGTAGGGGATTGTAGTAAAGTAAACATCATTAAATCATCAAGCAACTGTTTCATATAATCCGATTTAGAATGAATAACGTGTAAATATTCCTGTTGCTCATCTTTCGTAAGTTTCCCTGCAAGTAAACTTTCTGTATAAGCTTGAATGGACGTTAACGGTGTTTTTAAATCATGAGAAAGACTAGCAATCATAAAACCTTTTTGACGTTGTTCTTCCTCAAGATGTTTACGAGCTGCTTCGATCTCTTGCTGCATTGCATGAAAGTTTGCTGTCAGTTCGCCAAGTTCGTCTTTTCCGATTGGCAACTGTTCAGTTTTTTCACCTTTCGCATACGCTCTCATCTTTTCAATTAATTGCTTCACTGGTCGATTTAATCGGATATTCAAAAAATATATAACGGCACTATACAAGACAATGAGTACTACCCCTAAGCCAGCTCCGACAATGATTGCTTTTTGATTTACTTGCTCCACCCACTCAGTGCGAGTAAGTGTTATTTTATAAACACCCTTTATTCCCCCACCTTCATAGACAGGCTCTTTATAAACAAACGTTTCATAATTTTGCTGAAACTCATATAGATTTTTATATAATCTATCTCTCATTTCAAAGCCCGTAGAATTTGTAAATGGATTGGAACTATAAAGTGTAGCTCCGTTTGCACTGTAAAGCGTAATCATTAATTGATCGGATGTTAACTTTTCAATCTCTTCAAAAGTATTTGTCCTGTTGTATAGCGATGTATCATTTAAAATCTCCTTTAAATCCGTAACCGTGTTCCATTTTTCAAAGTACTCTTCTACATTTTTATCTTGGTAATATGCATTAATTGATACATATAATCCGTATACCGCAATAAGTGGAATAATCATAATAAGCAAATAGGTTATTAGTAACCATGACTTAATCTTCATACTTGTTCACCAATAAAACGATAGCCCTTCCCCCAAACAGTTTGTATAAAGTAAGGAGACTTCACAGGATCCTTTAATTTTTCACGCAATGCTTTTATGTGGACTGTTACAGTATGTGTCTGATCTAACTCTACTTGCTGCCAAACATGGGTATATAACGCTTCCTTTGTAAACAGCTCAAATGGATTTTGGGCAAGTACTTTTAATAAGGAAAACTCTTTTTGGGTTAAGTTGATTTCATGATCTTTTAAATAAACGCGTTCTTTTAGCCAATCAATTTTTAACCCATGAATATAGGTAATTACTTCATCGACAGCCTGAACTTTATTATATCGCTGCCATCGTCGTAATTGAGACCGAACTCGAGCTTTCAATTCCTCTAAAGAAAACGGCTTCGCTAAATAATCGTCTGCACCCTTTAATCCTTCAACTTTATCAGCATCATTATTTTTTGCGCTAATCATAATTATCGGAACATCGCTTTTTAGACGTATATGTTCAATCATTGATAAACCGTCCATTTCGGGCATCATCCAATCAACAAGGATTAAATCATAGTTGCCGGCAGAAAAATCCTCTAATCCTTCAATACCTGTCGTTGCCCATGTAACCCCATAATCTTCTTTTATCAACGTATCTTTAATAATGCGCGCAATTTCACGATCGTCTTCTACTAAAAGAATTTGTTGTTTCAATCCTTCCGCCTCCTATATAAACTATAACAAGTAATTTTTTGAATTTATGTAACTTTATAAATCCTTTATATTTTATCTTATAAATTGGACTTTGTTTATAAAATGAGGATTATATAAAAGAAAGTGCAGGCTGTTTATATAAAGAATTGTTTGAGCTAGGTAGGAAAGGACGGGGATTTCGGTTAATAAAGGTGTAGCACGTGTAGTTGTTGGCATACAAACATAAAAAGGCTGCTTAGCGACCGTATTGTAACGGTGCTACGCAGCCTTTTAAGCGCAACTATTAAAATGCCTCATTTTATACGCTAACCACTCGTAATCATGATTAACAAAGCTTTACAGGAGGAAATATTAAACGAAATAAGTGCACAAAAAAACCACTGAGAAATCAGTGGTTTTTTTGTGCGAAGCGACGTCCTACTCTCACAGGGGGAAGCCCCCAACTACCATCGGCGCTAAAGAGCTTAACTTCCGTGTTCGGTATGGGAACGGGTGTGACCTCTTTGCCATCATCACTTCACTATTTTCGGCTTCCAATACAGCTTATGTCTTGGAACCCTTTGAAAGAATCATTCTTTCAAAACTGGATAAACGGTTCATTGAATTTGTGCAATAAAATGTGGTTAAGTCCTCGACCGATTAGTATTCGTCAGCTGCATGCGTCACCGCACTTCCACCTCGAACCTATCTACCTGATCGTCTTTCAGGGGTCTTACTTACTTGCGTAATGGGAAATCTCATCTTGAGGGGGGCTTCATGCTTAGATGCTTTCAGCACTTATCCCGTCCACACATAGCTACCCAGCGATGCCTTTGGCAAGACAACTGGTACACCAGCGGTGTGTCCATCCCGGTCCTCTCGTACTAAGGACAGCTCCTCTCAAATTTCCTACGCCCACGACGGATAGGGACCGAACTGTCTCACGACGTTCTGAACCCAGCTCGCGTACCGCTTTAATGGGCGAACAGCCCAACCCTTGGGACCGACTACAGCCCCAGGATGCGATGAGCCGACATCGAGGTGCCAAACCTCCCCGTCGATGTGGACTCTTGGGGGAGATAAGCCTGTTATCCCCGGGGTAGCTTTTATCCGTTGAGCGATGGCCCTTCCATGCGGAACCACCGGATCACTAAGCCCGTCTTTCGACCCTGCTCGACTTGTAGGTCTCGCAGTCAAGCTCCCTTATGCCTTTACACTCTTCGAATGATTTCCAACCATTCTGAGGGAACCTTTGGGCGCCTCCGTTACTCTTTAGGAGGCGACCGCCCCAGTCAAACTGTCCGCCTGACACTGTCTCCTACCCCGCTAAGGGGCATGGGTTAGAAGTTCAATACAACCAGGGTAGTATCCCACCGACGCCTCCTCCGAAGCTGGCGCTCCGGGATCTCTGGCTCCTACCTATCCTGTACAAGTTGTACCAAAATTCAATATCAGGCTACAGTAAAGCTCCACGGGGTCTTTCCGTCCTGTCGCGGGTAACCTGCATCTTCACAGGTACTATAATTTCACCGAGTCTCTCGTTGAGACAGTGCCCAGATCGTTACGCCTTTCGTGCGGGTCGGAACTTACCCGACAAGGAATTTCGCTACCTTAGGACCGTTATAGTTACGGCCGCCGTTTACTGGGGCTTCAATTCACAGCTTCGCTTGCGCTAACCGCTCCTCTTAACCTTCCAGCACCGGGCAGGCGTCAGCCCCTATACGTCACCTTACGGTTTTGCAGAGACCTGTGTTTTTGCTAAACAGTCGCCTGGGCCTATTCACTGCGGCTTCTCTAGGCTATGCACCCAAAGAAGCACCCCTTCTCCCGAAGTTACGGGGTCATTTTGCCGAGTTCCTTAACGAGAGTTCTCTCGCACACCTTAGGATTCTCTCCTCGACTACCTGTGTCGGTTTGCGGTACGGGCACCTCTCACCTCGATAGAGGCTTTTCTTGGCAGTGTGAAATCAGGAACTTCGCTCATAAGAGCTCGTCATCACAGCTCAACGTTATAGTATGCGGATTTGCCTACATACACGCCTTACTGCTTGAACACGCGCAACCAACGGCGTGCTTACCCTATCCTACTGCGTCCCCCCATTTCTCAAACGGTGAGGAGGTGGTACAGGAATATCAACCTGTTGTCCATCGCCTACGCCTATCGGCCTCGGCTTAGGTCCCGACTAACCCTGAGCGGACGAGCCTTCCTCAGGAAACCTTAGTCATACGGTGCATGGGATTCTCACCCATGTTTCGCTACTCATACCGGCATTCTCACTTCTAATCGCTCCACCAGTCCTTCCGGTCTGACTTCAACGCTATTAGAACGCTCTCCTACCACGCATACTCAAAGTATGCATCCACAGCTTCGGTGAATCGTTTAGCCCCGATACATTTTCGGCGCAGCGTCACTCGACCAGTGAGCTATTACGCACTCTTTAAATGATGGCTGCTTCTAAGCCAACATCCTGGTTGTCTAAGCAACGCCACATCCTTTTCCACTTAACGATTACTTGGGGACCTTAGCTGGTGGTCTGGGCTGTTTCCCTCTTGACTACGGATCTTATCACTCGCAGTCTGACTCCCGTGTATAAATATCCGGCATTCGGAGTTTGTCTGAATTCGGTAAAGCGAGATGCCCCCCTAGTCCAAACAGTGCTCTACCTCCGGTATTCTCAATCACGAGGCTAGCCCTAAAGCTATTTCGGAGAGAACCAGCTATCTCCAGGTTCGATTGGAATTTCTCCGCTACCCACACCTCATCCCCGCACTTTTCAACGTGCGTGGGTTCGGGCCTCCAGTGAGTGTTACCTCACCTTCACCCTGGACATGGGTAGATCACCTGGTTTCGGGTCTACGACCACGTACTAATTCGCCCTATTCAGACTCGCTTTCGCTGCGGCTCCGTCTTCTCAACTTAACCTCGCACGTAATCGTAACTCGCCGGTTCATTCTACAAAAGGCACGCTATCACCCATTAACGGGCTCTAACTACTTGTAGGCACACGGTTTCAGGATCTATTTCACTCCCCTTCCGGGGTGCTTTTCACCTTTCCCTCACGGTACTGGTTCACTATCGGTCACTAGGTAGTATTTAGCCTTGGGAGATGGTCCTCCCGGATTCCGACGGAATTTCACGTGTTCCGCCGTACTCAGGATACACTCTGGAGGGAATGAACTTTTGACTACAGGGCTTTTACCTTGTTTCGCGGACCTTTCCAAGTCGCTTCGTCTAACTCATTCTTTTGTAACTCCGTATAGAGTGTCCTACAACCCCAAAGAGCAAGCTCTTTGGTTTGGGCTCTTCCCGTTTCGCTCGCCGCTACTCAGGGAATCGAATTTTCTTTCTGTTCCTGCAGGTACTTAGATGTTTCAGTTCCCTGCGTCTGTCCTCATCACGCTATGTATTCACGTGTAGATACTATCCGATTAAAGATAGTGGGTTCCCCCATTCGGAAATCCCCGGATCAAAGCTTACTTACAGCTCCCCGAGGCATATCGGTGTTAGTGCCGTCCTTCATCGACTCCTAGTGCCAAGGCATCCACCGTGCGCCCTTATTAACTTAACCAAAAGTTAACACTTAGATAAAATCTAAGATTTAAGTTTACACGTCAATTGCTTGACTTGTTACATTTCTATAAAATAGAAATTTGTTTTATTGCTTTCAATGTCGTTTTATCCAGTTTTCAAAGAACGAAGTTTTGAAGTATCTCATTCAATTAAGAATGAACCTTCAAAACTGAACAGCAAACGTTAATGTTTCATTCCCCGAGGGAATGATTCCGAAATAATCCTTAGAAAGGAGGTGATCCAGCCGCACCTTCCGATACGGCTACCTTGTTACGACTTCACCCCAATCATCTATCCCACCTTCGGCGGCTGGCTCCATAAAGGTTACCTCACCGACTTCGGGTGTTACAAACTCTCGTGGTGTGACGGGCGGTGTGTACAAGGCCCGGGAACGTATTCACCGCGGCATGCTGATCCGCGATTACTAGCGATTCCGGCTTCATGTAGGCGAGTTGCAGCCTACAATCCGAACTGAGAACGATTTTATCGGATTAGCTCCCCCTCGCGGGTTGGCAACCGTTTGTATCGTCCATTGTAGCACGTGTGTAGCCCAGGTCATAAGGGGCATGATGATTTGACGTCATCCCCACCTTCCTCCGGTTTATCACCGGCAGTCTCCTTAGAGTGCCCAACTGAATGATGGCAACTAAGAATAAGGGTTGCGCTCGTTGCGGGACTTAACCCAACATCTCACGACACGAGCTGACGACAACCATGCACCACCTGTCACCGTTGCCCCCGAAGGGGAAACTATGTCTCCATAGTGGTCACCGGGATGTCAAGACCTGGTAAGGTTCTTCGCGTTGCTTCGAATTAAACCACATGCTCCACCGCTTGTGCGGGCCCCCGTCAATTCCTTTGAGTTTCAGTCTTGCGACCGTACTCCCCAGGCGGAGTGCTTAATGCGTTAGCTGCAGCACTGAGGGGCGGAAACCCCCCAACACTTAGCACTCATCGTTTACGGCGTGGACTACCAGGGTATCTAATCCTGTTTGCTCCCCACGCTTTCGCGCCTCAGTGTCAGTTACAGACCAGACAGTCGCCTTCGCCACTGGTGTTCCTCCAAATCTCTACGCATTTCACCGCTACACTTGGAATTCCACTATCCTCTTCTGCACTCAAGTTCCCCAGTTTCCAATGACCCTCCCCGGTTGAGCCGGGGGCTTTCACATCAGACTTAAGGAACCACCTGCGCGCGCTTTACGCCCAATAATTCCGGACAACGCTTGCCACCTACGTATTACCGCGGCTGCTGGCACGTAGTTAGCCGTGGCTTTCTAACAAGGTACCGTCAAGGTAGCGCCAGTTACTACGCTACTTGTTCTTCCCTTGCAACAGAGTTTTACGAACCGAAATCCTTCTTCACTCACGCGGCGTTGCTCCATCAGACTTTCGTCCATTGTGGAAGATTCCCTACTGCTGCCTCCCGTAGGAGTCTGGGCCGTGTCTCAGTCCCAGTGTGGCCGATCACCCTCTCAGGTCGGCTACGCATCGTTGCCTTGGTGAGCCGTTACCTCACCAACTAGCTAATGCGCCGCGGGTCCATCTTATAGTGACAGCCGAAACCGTCTTTCAACTTCCAAACATGTGTTTAAAAGTATTATTCGGTATTAGCCCCGGTTTCCCGGAGTTATCCCAATCTATAAGGTAGGTTACCCACGTGTTACTCACCCGTCCGCCGCTAAATCAGAGAGAAGCAAGCTTCTCTCATCATCCGCTCGACTTGCATGTATTAGGCACGCCGCCAGCGTTCGTCCTGAGCCAGGATCAAACTCTCCATAAAAGTAGTTTGAAAGCTCATTTGCTTTGCTAGCGATTCAACTTAATTAAAAGTTAAAATCTATTGTTTGCTTCATTTAAGAAGCTTATTTCATTAACGTTGCTTGTTCAGTTTTCAAGGTTCATTTGTCAGTCGTTTGTGCGACTGTTTCAAATTATAACTGAGTTGTTTTTACTTGTCAACAACTTTGTTAAAATTTGTTTTTCGTTTGTGTTGCTTGCTTCAGTGTGTCGCAGCAACGTGATTAACTATACACCCGTATGTAAGCTTTACGCAACCCCTTTTTAAAAGAAAAAATTTTCTGATATTTAGACCGGCATTCATATAGAGTTTCTTCCTATTATACATAACGTAAAGTTCTTTTGCTTGTCACCCCCAAATTCATCTTTTTCCCCCTCCCATTTAGAAGAAAAAAGTTATGTAATATCGATTCGCATTCTTCTACTAATAGCTTTCATGCCTTGTTTCTCATAAAATGCTAATGCATCTTCATTAAATTCCCACACATTCAACTCCACTGACGTTACATTTTTTTCTTCCGACCATTGAATACACCTTTCAAAGAGCTTCGAACCGATTGATCGACGTTTCTTTCTTTGATCAACGCCAAAATCATGTATGTAGGCATAATTCCGAGAAACTAACGAAGGGAATGGCGGTGATACTTCCAAACTTATTATTGCAAAGCCAACCGTCTCTTCTTCTAATTTTGCAATAAATATTTTACTATTATCATTCTTTAATAGTTCATTGTAATAATCTTCAGGCATCACCGTTTCCACACTACGGAAAATAGACCGATCCCCTTCTACGTGTTCCTCATGCCCTTCCCTTACAATTCGGTTTACTTCTATATAGTCAGATGTACTGGCTTCAATAATTTTTACTTCCATAATCTATTCACCCCTTATACATTATCTTCTACCTCGATATTGATTGTCCTTCTAATCATCCGTAACTTAATTTGTAATCGGGAGGTACCGCCGAATAAAAAAAGCTACTTAAACGAATTGTCTAAGTAGCTAAGATTAAATTTTATTAATGTGCTGCAGTGCCTAAGTAAAGCAAGAATATAAATCCGAAAACGTACATAATTGGATGAACTTCTTTTGCACGGCCTGCGACAATCATTGTTAATGGGTAGAATACGAAACCTACAGCAACACCTGTTGCAATCGAGAATGTTAAGGGCATCATTAACATAGTGAAGAATGCCGGTACTGCAATTTCGAATTTTTCCCACTCAATTTTACCAAGCGATGCAACCATTAATACCCCTACAACGATTAACGCTGGAGCCGTTACTGCTGAAGTTACAACACTTAGAATCGGTAAGAAGAAAAGTGCTAATAGGAAGAATACGCCTGTCACAATTGCTGCAAAACCAGAACGAGCACCAGCAGCTACTCCGGAAGAAGATTCAACAAAAGAAGTTACTGTTGATGTACCAAAAATAGATCCGGCAATCGTTGCAATCGAGTCAGAAATTAAAGCTTTACCTGCACGAGGTAGTTTATTGTCCTTAACAAATCCTGCTTGGTTGGCTACAGCCATTAATGTTCCGGCATTGTCAAAGAAGTCAACGAATAGGAAAGTTAAGATAACTGAAAGCATTGCTAAAGTATAAAACTCCGCGTCTCCAAAAGCCGAGAAAAGCGCACCGAATGTTGGTTCTAAAGATGGTGGCATCGCTGCAATTTGTGATGGTAATTCCACTAGTCCAAAGATCATGCCAGCTATAGCAGTAATAGCCATTCCGATGAATACTCCGGCTTTCATACCACGAACTAAGAAAATAACTGTAATAACTATACCAAATATAGCTAACAATACTTCTGGATCTGTTAAGTTACCAATACCCACAAATGTTGCTGGATTCGCTATAACAATTCCGGCATTTTTTAAACCGATAAATGCGATGAATAAACCAATACCTGCACCAACTGCTAACTTTAATTCCATTGGAATTGCATTAATTAATTTTTCACGTAAACCTGTTAAAGTTAAAATCAAGAAGAACACACCTGAAACGAATACCGCCGCCAAAGCATGCTGCCATGGACTTCCGTTTGTTAAAACAACTGTATAAGCAAAGAATGCGTTTAGTCCAAGTCCCGGTGCCAATGCCAACGGATACTTTGCCAAGAATCCCATTACAAACGATCCAACAGCTGCTGATAAGGCTGTTGCTACGAATACTGCACCATAATCCATACGCATTGCATCCGGAAGATCAGGTACATCCGCTAATGTTAATGTTAATGGATTGACAATTAAAATATAGGCCATCGCTAAGAATGTAGTGAAGCCACCTAATATCTCTTTGCGATAATTTGTACCAAGTTTATCAAACTCGAAATACTTTTTCATAATGAAATTTTCCTCCGTGTTGTCGTCTTACAACTATCGAGGGTTTCGATCCTATAAAACAAAAAGACACGCTAAGCTGTTAAGCTGCATGTCTACGATTTATGGAAATAAGAATAGTTTCTATTAGTTAAATAGAATCGAAACTTATTTTAAATCGTAGTCGAATCATTTACGGTGATTCGGTAGAAACTTACGGGCCATATTCCCGACATTATACGACGACATATTTAATTTACGCTAGTAATATAACATTTCATTTTTTAAATTACAAGCCCACATCCGAACATTTTTTAATTTTTATCGAAAAAGGTTCGTAAAAACATTCATAATTTAGCCAAGTCTTTCCGCAAAAATTACTAAACGCCTTTTTACCGACTTGGTATATACTGTAATCCAGTCTACTTTTTCTATTACTCACATTTACTTTGGAGGGGATTTTTTGAATGAAATAAAGGTTGTTGTAAAAGGCGTTCTTATTAGAAATAATAGAATATTAATTATCCAACGATCACATACCGATTCTTTCGGCGCAGGAACATGGGAGGTAGTAGGAGGAAATTTAAACTTCGGCGAATCATTGGAAGAAGCACTTAAAAGAGAATATCTCGAAGAAGTAGGATTGAAAATAACCGTGAAAAACCTTTTATTTTCGACCACCTTCTTTACAAGTAATGACCGGCAAATTGTTTTACTTTCCTATTTATGCGAGAGTGAAGAAAGTCAAATATCTTTATCAAGCGAACACGAGCAGTATCTTTGGGCATCAAAAGAGGAGTTGCTCACTTTATTACCTCAAGAGATATTAGCTGATTACAAGCTATATGATGTGTTAGATTTACTGGAATAATAGAATATTTTCTCAGGAAAGTTTATAGAGATGTCATATTACTCTTTTATAGTTAACTTGAAATGAATTTTTTTGGAGGGATTTATTTGTTACAACAACGAATATGGGCGATGCGCTTAATTCGCTTCGCGGCAATTTTTGGCTTTTTAGGTGTTTTAATTGGCTCTATTATGAGTGGAGAAATGAATTATGCTTTACGTCCAATTCACGCTCACTTTGTATTAGTCGGATGGTTATCGGTATTTGCGTGGGGAATTTTCTATTATTCTGTACCAATCCGCAAACTACTTTACGTAAAGATTCAAAGTATTTTAGGTATGATTGGTGCCGTTGGGTTATGTATAGGAATGTGGCTACACTACTTAGATCCATTGAACACTAACGAAACAATAAATATGATATTCTTCATTGTAGGCGGATCAATTTTATTAATCGCATTCTTCCTATTTTTTATCGTAACGTTCTTCATCGAAAAAAAGGAAAACTAATCACATTAGCCTGAGTATGCCTATAAGCTGCTTAGGCTTTTACTTATTTTGTTAACTTCACCAGCTCTAAATTGTACATTCTATCTTTTTAGTATGTTAAAATAATATTTGTTAAAGATAGTTTAAAGGAGGGCTTTAATTGCCGTATTGGTTGCATAACACATTATTTGTACTTTTATTAATCATGACATTAGGTTGTGTATCTAGTGGAATCGAGTGGAAATCCCGCCCAAAAGATACTATTGAAGAGTAAATAATTTTAAACATAAAAAGGAAGCCTATACAATATAGACTTCCTTATATTTAATTACAGCTCTTAATATTGACGATTTGTTCGATTTAACGACTCATCTAAATTTGTTGAGGTATTATGAATATCATTTCTTTCTCGTTGTAGTAACTCTTCCTCATGAAGGGCTAAACGCTCTTCTTCAGTTTTATTTACCCCATAACTATCTGTACCTTCATCGAAGTAAGTTCCATAGTCTTTATCTACATACAATAGATACTTACCTTCCTGTAAATCTTTATAATAACGATTTCGTTCATCTTCTGTTAAACCCATTTGTGTGAAATACTTATCACGCACTAAATCTTCCCCCATGATGAATGCTTTGAAGCGATCCCACCATGAACCTTCTTTTGCATCATTATCATATGAAGATGATCCTCGATACATTGAAAGCTGTTGGTTATGATTCGACACGATGTACATATCCTCTTCACCATATCCTTGTGTACGAAGGCGATCCATTTCTGCTTGTAATTCCATTTCCGTATTGTAAATACCATGTAATTTTTTGTTTTCACTTGTTTCCATGTTTCATTCCTCCATTTTTAATAGTTTAGTTCATACCGCTCGTTTATCTTGATTATAGGTATACTAATCAATACCTTTTCTCAGAAATACTAAACCCGAGTAATATAAATTTAACAATTCGCAATAAAACTGAAAGAATAAAAATGTTTATTTAACCGCTATCTTTTTCAGAGCCCTACTTGTTTAAAAATAAGAAAAACATAGGGGAAAAACTATCCTCCTATGTTTACATTCATCCTATTTATCTGTTTGTTCTTGTTTCTTCTTCAAATACTCTGCACGTATTTTTTCAAGTTGTTGTTTTTTATCAAATTTGGCAGGTTTGTTTTTTTCATGATACTTTGTCACAGCTACCTTGCCTTTTGTATCCAATTGATATTTCCCCACTTTGTTCACCTACTTTTCTAATCCTTAAAGAGAATCCATCCAACAAATATACTATACCTTATTTTACTGAAGTAAACCTTATAGTGCACTGCTAACCTTACATATATTCGTAAAAAAATTTAAAACTAAGTAAAAAAGCTCAGCAGAAACCCTATCAAGTAAGGCTCTACCAAGCTTATTACGTTGTTCATAAATTTATTGTGCTTCTGCGGTGCAGTCGCTCCTCGAAATTTGGCGAGCGTTTATTCCCACTCAATCGTCGCTGGTGGCTTAGAAGTAATGTCATACAGCACGCGGTTTACGTGTTTTACTTCGTTGACGATACGTACAGAAATCTTCTCCAATACATCGTAAGGGATACGTGCCCAGTCAGATGTCATGCCCTCGATTGACGTTACGCCGCGGATACCGATTGCGTTCTAAAAAAATAGGTCTCATATTAAATATTAAAATCATTTTCGTTCAAGTTTTATTCAGTCAATAGTAGCATTATTTTACCAATTTCGCAACTATCCATTTGAAACGGATATATAAATTTTCTTTTTGTTTCAATTACAATTAAAAATCCCCTCGTTTTCAAATGATTAGAGAAAACAAGGGAATTATTATTTGACAATTTTTAGTTAGAGAATTTTTTCTAAAGCTGTTAACTTTGTAAAAGTCCTAAATCTAAGGATTATTAGCTTACCATCTAAAAGTTACTTTACGCAAAGCAGACATTTGGATTAATCTAACGTTTTTGCGAGTTCGTTTACACAGAGATCTTTAAGTTTAATTTTAAAAATCCCCTAAGATTAATTTCTAATATTTGTTAATATCTATTTCATTTTCAATAATATAATCCTTAACATTTGGATTAATCTTATCTAAGATCTTAAATGTAGGTTCGTCAATACTTGCCCAACCATTTCTCCATGCTTTATTAAAATATTTCTCTGGATTATCTATTATCATTATATACCTTAAAATTCCAACAAAATTATTATTATTAATTATGTCTCCTTTGGGAGTTTTAGTTATCAATACATCTATATCTTCAATAGTTTTCAAACCGAATAATTCTAATTCTTCAATCAATGTCTCCTCTATTGAATTGAAAGTTGGTGTGATTTCCCCATCTTCAATTTCTTTTGAAAAAACTCTTTTTAATAAAATATTTAAGGATATACTATCAATAGGATATTTAAGATTACCGACATCGGTTTCTTTATTCAAAACATTTTCATATTCATCTATTTCTTTAGAAATATTATCAAATTCTCTATCTAATAATTCCAATGTGGCTGCCGCTAAAGAAAAACGTCGTTTAATATCATTTTCTACAGGTAAAACACCTTTAAACTTATAATCTTTATCATGGGAAATATCTGCCCAAGCGTGTTCCAATATAGTTCTAACTTGTATTTCAAACTTAATTCCTTTGTACTTTTTATTTTCAGGTAAATCCGTTCGTGATTCAGTTAACTCTGCTACATAATGAACCGATCTATAACCGACTTTATTATCCCCTAATTCCTTTCCTTTATCAGAACTATTATCGTTATCTATTTTAAATAGTGGTTTAATAACATCACAAACTTTTATTACATCTGATTTAACAAATGTAATTACTCTAATTCCAACTAAATCATGAATTTCTTCTTGTGGGTAGGTATATTTATCTTTTATAGCTTTTTTAACAAAACTATCTACCTCTTTAGCCCTAAAATCAATAGAGTGTACTTGGATTCCCCCTTCACTTAACATGTCCTCAATTATATCTTTTACCTTTTTTCCAAGCATTTCATATAATGGTCTTATTTCTTCATACCATTCCTTTAATTGAACTTCATCTTTACCCTGATTTAAAGTAATATTCATTCAAACACCTCTTTACACAATTATACATTTAAGTATTTTTCAAGTAAATAAATGAGGCAACTATTCATAAATAACTTAGACTCATATCTGAAAATAGTAAGGACACGTATATCTATCATTAAATTTACAAACCTCGTATTTTATAGTATTTCTAAATGGCTTTGTGCATGAAAAAGTTTCAAAAATGATGCATATTTTCAGCAAGAATCAGACAGACCATCTCTCCCCCCCGCCCCCCTGAGGTGGGGGTGTTGCAAATCAACAATTCCAAACCCATAGTTACTATTACGAATATTTTAATAAAAATATATAGTTTATAGTATCTAGTTAACTTAAGTGATCAGGTTTTGGCTACTCACATTTAATATTGACTTAATCTCTCGCGTCTCTATCTGTTTGTTCATCTATAGCTTAGTCTTGGCCATTAACTTTTGATTGTCACTATTGATAGTTATTGAAGCCTATTTTTCCGCAGCCGAATTGGACTATTATTATTTCAACACAATTGATTGTAGGCTTAGCCTTTGTTTATTCCTTATTATCACACAATAGATTTATAAATTCCTGCATATTCTTTGCTGCAATATATACAATTAAATCCAGCAATTCTTTTGAAGTTTTTTCGATACCGTACTTGTAGCGTAACTCTTTCTCTATCATATTTAAATTTTGCTGTCTGGTAGAAATCACTTTAATATTGTTTTGAATCATTACTAAACTCCCTTTTCTTTATAGTAATTCTATATTATTTTTTATTTAATTATTTATGTGACTAGCTAGTATCTAGCTAGCTATTAAATCTGTATATCTAAGTCTGTATAAGTAAGTATGTATAACGTCTATATTTCAGACTACTAAGTATTGTTATTTAGCCTTTCAAAAGTTCATTATTCAAACTCACTTATTTGTTAATCACTAATTTTGTTACTTTGGTTCATTAACAAACCATCAAAACGCAGCCGATCTCCATCGATAGCTTTGTAGATTTTAGCCTTCCTTATTTCTAGTTCCATGATTTCCACTGGAACTTGATTACTTAATTCCGCTTTAGATAATGGTTGCAATGGTAAATAAATATTATTATTTTTTTTATACTTATCTACTTTAATTAGTCCAGCTTTTACTAAACGTTTGTTAGATTCCAAGATACTTGATCGACTACAATTTAAGTAATCCTGTAACTGATAAATCGTTGGGTATGCGTAACCATATTTAGCGTTATACAATTCCAGATATTTAATATATAGAACACAGTCTAAAGGCTTTATTAGTCCCAACTGTAAATAGTAGAAGAGGTCTGTTGACACCTTTTCAAACCTTTCATTAACATTTTCTGTCGCGATCGACTTTGATGATTTAATCATTTAATTTCTCCTTCCGTATCATTTGTAATAGCCTAAATTTATTCAGAATAAAAAATTCCCTCTTAAGTTACATGAACCCTATTTATTTACTTATATGAACAAGTTCCATCTCTTTTCTCCTTTCCTCTACTAACGTACTTGCAATAAACGATTAATTTGAGACATTCTCAATAAAATGAATAAAATAATATTTCTAATCGCTAGATAAAGTCCGTATATAAGTACTTGCATTAAAATTGACTTTTAAGACAATAAATATTATGAGTATCAAAATATCAACACTTCTTGACACCACAACAGAGTAGCGTTATATTAGGTTTTACAAAGTATCAAAAAGTAGCATCAAATAAAATTATCAGTTTAGGAGAAATAAACATGATTTTTGGATATGCACGTGTTAGTACAGATAAACAAGATTTAGATATTCAAGTGAAGGCTTTAAAAGAAGCTGGGGCTACTAAAATATACAAAGAAAAGATTAGCGGAACTTCGACTAACAAGAAGGAACTTACTCAACTCTTAGCCATGATTAAACGCGGAGATACATTAATTGTTACTAAAGCAGATCGAATTGCACGTTCTTTATCACAACTCGAAAAAGTTGTTACTAACTTAACCGCGAATGGTGTTACAGTTAATATTTTGAACATGGGTATGTTTACAGCAGAGAATATGGATAATCCAATGACAAAGCTTTTATTCAATGTATTAGGGGCATTTGCAGAATTTGAACGTTCAATGATTATCGAACGTACACAAGAAGGTATTAAAGATGCTATAGAAAAAGGGGTGAAGTTTGGTAGAAAATCAAAGAAATATAAAATTGAAGGTGCACTATTACATGCAATTGAAAAAGTGGAACGCGGTGAAATGTCACAACCAGAGGCAGCCGATTACGCTAAGTGTAGTATTGCAACTTTTAAACGCCGAATCAAGGAATATAGACAACAAAAAGAGGAGGTATAATACCCCCTCTTTTATTGTGCAAAAAAAGTTTTCAAATCTGGTATCTATATTGTGCAATAAATCAATTTGCACAATTCTACACAATTACGAAAACCATATTAAACCAGGATTTCTTCTTTTAACTTTTGTGCATAATTAACATTTTAAATTATCTAGTAAGTTCGTTCCTAATTTTACTTTGTATTTGTTCTTTTAATTCGCCTATAACTTTAATTAACTCAGGATTTTCATTTCTTAACACTTTCATAAAATCTGGATCATTATAGTAACGATAATCCGGATCGTAATTTAACCATAGATTGTGAACTTTTCCTAACAGTTCTCTCGTAATTTCAGCTAGGTCCTCTGAGAAATAAAATTGGTTTAATATAAAATAATTATTTGCATTTATAAACTCTTCTTCTGCTTCATTATATTTAATCCTTTCCAAACGTTCTTTTAGTTTTCTTATACCTCCCGGTTTATCTGTCTCCCAAAGTCCTAATATTTCCTCTCGGTCTTTAATTGTAAATAATCTTTCTTCCATGAAATGTTGTATATCTTGTTTACCTGCATTACTATAATTCAAAGTTCGAATATTGCCACGTAAACGCATTACTTCACCTATACATAATTCGAGTTTTTTATATAATTCAGGATAATGTTCATGTTTTTTTACAGTGAATAATTCAAACTCTTTATATAACTTATTTTGATCATGCCTTATACCTTCTAACTCTTTGTTAATATAACCCTTATGATTCTCTAAAGATCTTTCAAATCTACTAGCAATAATTTTCTTTATTATGAAAAATGCTATTGTACTAAATGCTGCTGACGAGATTATTACATCCAAATAATTGCTTAATAAGTCGTTCATTATAGACTCCTACCCTTTAAATTTTAAACCAATCTCTTGCTTCTTTAATGCTATTATATATTTTGGTCCAAGCATTATTTTCTTCTAAAAAATCAATGCCCTTAAATGTCAACTTTGCAGAATCTATAGAGATATAATATACTTCATCATCAGCATATAAAATTGAAACTCCATTTAATAACTCTTCATTTTTAATTAGTATTATAATCTCATTCCACTGTTCCTTATTAAGTTCATATTCGTCAAATTTCGGAATATTCCCTTTGTCAGGAGTGGAAGATCTGGTGGCTACGGTCACGCAGAACCTATCCTTAATTTGTTTTTTTATATGATTCAAGTATTTTTGAGAACATTTCTACTATGTTGTCACCATTTATCTTGTCAGACAACGGTTCATTTACTTCTGAAACTAAATCTTGAACTGGACTATTTAAAGAAAAATCTTTTATAATTTCATTTTTTAATTCTTCAGACTCCATATTCATACTTACAACTAAAGATAACGCTTTTAATTCCAAACGTGTTAATTCATTTTGATAGTATTTAATTTCATTTAACGAGGCTTTATATAAATTCAAAAAGAAAAAGGCAAATACTTCTATGAATATTACTAAAGATAATTTAGGTATGAAATCTAAAAAAAATCCTAATGGAGTTTCAAAATCGTTATTATTTAAGTTATATATAAAAAAACTTAAAAGAAGTATACCCACAGTTGTAATTAAAATCCCTATAACTAAATTAAGATTACTACTTCTGTTAAGACGTCTAATTTCATCCTTTAGTCTCAATACAGTTGAATTAAAACTATTATTTATTAACTCTATAACAATCTGCGTTTTATGTTGTTCAATAAACTCTTTTTTCCATTCCTCTTTAAGTTCTATAGCGTTCTCACGCATTAATTTTCCCTTAAAATCAGAATACACTTCATCCACATTATTTCTAGCAGTTAATAGCCTCGATTTTTGTTTTAGATTTCTTGTTATTAATTCTAACTCTTCTTGAGAAATATCCCCTCCATGCTTACTACTACCATTTAAATACCTTAGTAAAGTTGTCATAGCTAAAATAGCAGAAAGTAAGCCTAATATTAAACTTATTAAAGTTTCTATGTTATCTGAGGCAAAATATCTTAGATTGTCATTTCCTATAAAAACTACAATTAATATTACTGCTATAAGCATACCAATTAGTAATTCAATACTTATCTTACTGCTTTTGTCTTTTAAAATTCTATTAATATCTCCTCCTTCTGGTTTTTCTTCTGGTTTTTCTTCTGGTTTTTCTTCTGGTTTTTCTTCTGGTTTTTCTTCTGGTTTTTCTTCTGGTTTCAAAATTACCTCACCTCTGACTTAAATTATATAGTATATTTTTTGGGATTTATATACCATGAAGCCAGAATTGAGGACAACGGCTTGGTGCAAAAATGACTGCCTACATTTCAGAAACTAACTTAATAGAATCTAAAACGTAGCCAGCCATTGCAATATGTATTTACATGAATCCGTCATTTGAGGTATCCGTATATGTATGCCCTTGTTAAATGGGTTCTCCCGAACAACACACCTACTATCTACTTCTGCCCCCGATAGTTATTGTAACCCGTTATACGTGCCTTACACGTACCGTAAATGCTTATCCTACTGTTATGAGGAACTCAGCAACAATTACAATGTATGGTGTGTTCTGCGTGACCGTAGCCACCAGATCTTCCACTCCTGACCGAATATGTGCGTCAACCACTTTCAGATACTTGCACCAACAAGGAAGTGCTTTATTGTATCCTAGACTTATTTATTGCAGCGGTTAAGTCATAACCTTTCCAGTTTCACTTTGATTCGAGTTAGTGGGCAACCTCGAAAGAACTGCTAGCACCTAAAAAAGACAATAGGAAACTAGGCCTTTGCATTTCAACTTTTTTTCAAGTAGAATGAAGGCATAATAGTTCGTATTTAATTTGAGAGATTAAAACGATTTGTGCTAACGTGTCGCCAAACACTTAGTACGTGGGAGGGTGTTGATAGCACTCTCCTTTTTATTTGTTCAAACTTGTACCATATTTAATGGTGATTTTACTTTCCCTAATTCAAGAATTGTCTCCTGATCTAAGCCCTTTAAGTAATTCGCTGTTATTTGTGTATCATAATGCCCTAACAATCTACTTAGGCTATATATATCCAATCCATTTCGTAATTGCTTTTGTGCAAAATAATGCCGACAATCATGAGGTGAACACCTAACTTCTTTTCTTACATTTGCAACTTCACAATATTTTTTTAATATCTTGTTTATAGTTGAACGATAAAGCCCTTCTGCACATTGGTCTAGAAAATAATAATCTTGAATTTCTTCGGGATATTTATGTTGAAAACGTATTTTCTTAGCAACTTCAAATTTCCTCATGTACCTTCGCATAATTTTACTGATATAAATCAGCCTTTGTTTAGAACCCTTGCCGTTTATTAAAATATTGCGGGCTGAAACATCAGCTTCTTTGATGTGGCATAATTCACTCACACGTATACCTGTATCAAATAACATAATCAAAATTAACTTATCCCTAATATTTGAATAGGTCTCTTCCGGTACTGCTTTTATAATCCTTTTAACTTCTGCATCAGTAAAAGTTCTAATTACGGTCTTTTCTTCCTTAAGATTTTTTATCCGTCTCATTGGACTATTTAGTTCCGTTATAAATTCTTCGTCAATTAAAAAATTGAATAACACACGTAAAGTAGCAATGTGTCCATTAATAGTAATCGCCTTTTCTTTGCCTAACTGCTGACGATAGCGAATATAATTTTTTATATGTAGCTGTTTGACTTCTTCAATTTCTGTAATCTCATACTCATCATTCAAATAAGTCGCCCATAGTTTTAAACGATACATACATAAATCTATATATCTTGGTTTCCTTGCTTGAATCTGCTGGTCAACTCGAAATTCATCTATTAATTCCATAATTTTAACCACAAAAAAACCCCCTTTCATTTCAACAAAACTGAAATAAAAGAGAGTTTAATTTTTAATATGAATAGTAGCACGTTAAAGTATAGATTACGCGAAACATGCCAAAAACCTAATTATATCAATACTTTAGAAATATAGGCATTTAGACCTATTCCCACTCAATTGTTGCTGGTGGCTTAGAAGTAATGTCATACAGCACACGGTTAACGTGCTTAACTTCATTTACGATACGTACAGAAATCTTCTCAAGTACATCGTAAGGGATACGTGCCCAGTCAGATGTCATGCCGTCGATTGATGTTACACCGCGGATACCGATTGCGTAATCGTACGTACGACCATCACCCATTACGCCTACTGAACGGATGTCCGGTAATACGCAGAAGTATTGCCAAATATCACGGTCAAGGCCTGCTTTTTTAATTTCTTCACGTAGGATATAGTCAGCTTCACGAACGATATCCAGTTTTTCTTCTGTTACTTCACCAAGTACACGGATACCTAAACCAGGACCTGGGAATGGTTGACGCCATACTACCGCTTCTGGAAGACCTAGCTCTAATCCTAAAGCACGCACTTCGTCTTTGAATAATGTATTTAAAGGTTCGATTAATTCAAACTTCATGTCTTCTGGTAATCCACCAACATTATGGTGTGATTTAATTGTTTGAGCAGTTGCTGTACCTGACTCGATAATGTCCGTGTAAAGTGTACCTTGAGCTAAGAAATCCATATCTTTTAGTTTTGATGACTCTTCATCAAATACGTAAATGAACTCATTGCCGATAATTTTACGCTTTTGCTCTGGGTCAGAAACACCTTTTAACTTGTTCATGAAACGTTCACGAGCATCAATTTTGATTAGTTTCATATCAAAGTCTTCCGTGAAAGTTTTCATTACTTGCTCAACTTCACCTTTACGGTTTAGGTTGTGGTCAACGAACATACAAGTTAACTGATCACCAATAGCTTTGTGGATTAATACCGCTACTACAGAAGAATCTACCCCGCCTGATAATGCACAAAGAACTTGCTTATCGCCAACTTGCTCACGAATTTTCGCAATTTCGATATCAATGAAGTTAGCCATTGACCAATCGCCTTTTGCTTCACAGACATTGAATACGAAGTTTTTCAGTAAATCATTTCCGTATACAGAGTGACGTACTTCCGGATGGAATTGTACTGCATATAAGTTACGAGATGTATCAGCCATTGCTGCTATCGGACATGCTGGACTAGTCGCGATTACTTCAAATCCTTCTGGTACAGCTGTTACATGGTCACCGTGACTCATCCAAACAACTTGATTTTTTGGTAATTCCGCGAAAAGTTTATTATCTGAAGGTACGTTAATTTCTGCTTTTCCGTATTCACGAGTAATAGCACCTTCTACTTTACCACCCTGAGTGTGTGCCATTAACTGCATTCCGTAACAGATACCTAAAATCGGTAGCCCTAATTCAAAAATTGCCTGATCAACATGAAACGCTGATTCATCATACACAGAGTTTGGACCCCCTGAGAATATGATACCTACAGCATTCATTTCTTTGATTTCTTCTGCTGTAACCGTATGTGGATGTAATTCTGAGAATACACCGAATTCACGGATACGACGCGTAATTAACTGGTTGAACTGACTACCGAAATCAAGAACGACAATCTTTTCAAGTTCTTTTAACATAGGAGTTGACACAATTTCCACCTCTTCTAATTTTTTGCGGCCTATAATTAAGAAAAAAAACGCGTAAGAAAGTAATTTCTACGCGTTCATATTTCATCTCTTCTTCAAGTGGGTATACCTATCCCTATTAAGGGATATAGTGAAACCCACCGTCATAGATAAGTTATTTAGGGTAACTTAGTAGAAACATCTGGACCATATTACCAGACTTATATGAAGGCACAATACTATTCATTTTTCTAAATTTTACTCTTTCAATGAGCTAAAATCAACCACTCGTGCGATTGATTAAATATTCCCAAATTTCTTTCATTTCTGTCGTGTCTAATTTTTTGGTTTGTTTGTCATAAATCAGTTTCTCATAAAAGGCAGTTAATTCTCTCATCTTAGTTGTATTTAACTGATTATCAACACGTAGCGCAAATTGTTGTAATGTCTCATCTTGACGACGTTTCAAATGAATACGCTCCAATTGTTTTAACAATACTAAATAACCCTCCTCAAATGTATCCGAGTGATTTAGTTTTGAGCGGTTCATTTTCACAGCAAGTTTCGGTTGCCACGTGCCGCGCTTTCTCCACATAATGATAAACCCTATAATTAGTATGGCTAATAATCCATAAAATACCCATTTAAAATTAGACCAGTTGATTGTATTTGCAGCACCATTAACAGGCTGCTGCGAATCTTGTTCTTCCAGTTCTGGTTGCACGACTTCTGGTTGTTCTTCCATTTCCGGTAATTGTTCTTCTTCCGGCATTTCTAAATCAACATCATAATTAATATTCATTGGGTTACTAAAACCAATTGTCGGCTCAAAGGGTACCCAGCCAATGCCGTCAATATATGCTTCCACCCATGAATGGGCATCATTATTTGTCACTACATACGTATACATACCATCGTTTTCTTGTACTCGTTCTCCACTTGAGAACCCCTTAACCCAACGTGCCTGGATCCCTACCGAGCGAAGCAATACAACCATTGAAGTTGAGAAGTTATCACAGTAGCCGAGTTTTGTTTCAAATAAAAACTGGTCTACGTAATCTTGATTCCCTTTAGGAACTTGTACGTTTGTCGTTTCATATTGAAAGCCACTTCTCGCAAAGTAACTTTCCACTGCACGCGCTTTATCATAAACACTTTCGTACATATCCGTAATTTCATACGCTAAGTCTGTAACTCGCTGCGGTAAATTATCGGGAAGCTGCAAATAGCGTGAATCATTTTCCGTGGAAGATAAAGAATCTTTTAATGCGGTATAGCTATATTCTGGTTGTTGGAATGTCATTTCATACGACGAAGGGGAAACCACATTATTATTTATAACCGGAACCATTTTTTCGTTGCTCGCATCAAACCTAATCAAACTTTGCGGATCATAGAGTTCATAGGATGTCGTTCCATATGCCTGTACCAAAAATCGGTAAGCTGGATTTACCGCTAGTACCTGTATAGATTGCGGGTCTTCCGGTCCTGGATTAATGGAAAGCGGTAACTTATCCGTCATTTGCAGCGTCTGCTGCATAGAATCGTCACCAGAATGAATCCACCCTTTTGATGTGTAAAAATCTTTCGTTTCCACACGCCAATATTGGCGAATCGGTGTTTGAATTTCATAGACAAGTGTATTATCACCAACAAACGGACCTCCAAGACTTTCATCATTATCCCCGTAACCTACTGTGGCAAATGATTGTGAAGAAGATCCCCCAATCCCAGCAACCCCCTTCATATACGGTACTGGATCCGGCCATTGCGGCTCTGATTTTGGTAAATAGATTGCTATAATCCCTGCTATTGTTACAAAAATAATAATCGGGGTCGCATAAACTAAATAGCTCGTCCAATCCTTTTGCATATTAGCCGCTTGCATCAATCGTTTTATGAAAAGGAGAGCTGTAAGAATAAGCCCTAAAATCATTACTTTTATAATGGCCATCGTTCCATCATATTCGGTAAAAGTATCAAGTGTACCGATGAAAAACACTGTAAGCAAAAGGAAATAGTATATACTAAAGCGCACACTTACCCAATGCTGAATTAAATAAATCAGCATCCAAATTAAAATGAAAAACAAGCTTGTACGGAATGGATCACTTACATAAATCCATTCACCCGCTAAAATTGTATTCACATTATTTTTTAGTTCATTCGATAAAAATTGCATTGCCGTTAATTGACCATCATTATAAACACTTACAATAAACCATGTAATATAAACTAACTTAATAATCCAAGATACGACAAACGGTAATGAAAAAACACCCAATATTAAACAGATGCCCATAAAGACTAAAAACTGCATGAAATAGCCTGTACTTGTCAATTCCATAATTGGTAAAAGCCATTCTCTTAAAATCAGGAAGATAATAATATAGAAAATAGTGAATTCAATCTTTTCGGAAGTACTGCGTCTCATGCGTGCTTCACCTCCGAATATATTGACTGCAGCTCATCCGAACCTACGTAATGAACCTCATTGTTTTGACTAAAGAGCTGCACGGAATCTTTTTCATCATTTACGACAAAGCAAATAATTTTACGGGCATATTTTGTTCCTGAATTCAAAATTTCCCGCAGTTCCGGCACGAGCTCACCCGTTACAATAACTACTACTGAGCGGCTCATGAATTTTTGTTCTTCATATAGCAGACGCTCAATACCAAACTGCGCATCAGGCTGTACAGTTACCAAGTGTTGAAGCACCTTCTCAAACTGTTTATCTGTTTTTATGATCGGCGCAAAATATCGATCGTCACCTGCACTTAAAAAAGAAACATCACCATTTCCTTTTACTATTTTATTAATATAGGATGCTGTATAATCGATTACTTGCTCGAAATTTTTTTGAACAGCACGATCTATTAATATAAACATATTTTGCGATTTACGATCTTCGAACTCTTTCGTCCGTAGCTCGCCATTTTTCGCAAAGGATTTCCAATGTATCCAGGAAAAACGATCCCCCGGTATATATTCTCGTACTCCGGTTGCCATCGTTGTGTCCTTTACTAAAGAATAGCGCGACTGACTGGAACCTTGATCATATTGCATCCCTATTGGCAATACGTTCACATCCGAAACTTTCGGATAAACTAAAAAGAGTTGAGGATGATTTACTGCTACTTTACGAATCGTCCATCCAAAAAAGTCCGTACACGTAAACTCCAAGCCTTTAAAATGATATTCCCCGCGTTTTAATGCTTTCAATTCATATGTCCATTCGAATTCACGTTTCCAACCAACTAAAAATAACTTTGTCACATTTCCGTTTGGTCTTTCATAAAGCCCATTGTCCATCGGCAACTCCTGTACCATCATAAACACGATTGGGAACCAACTCGTATTCCGAAATCTTACCGTCACCTGCACATCGTTCCCTCGTTCAATCCGATCCTTCGATAGTGTTCGGGATATCTCTTTAAAATGAATGGGGAAAACAGCAAGTAATACTGAATAGAGCAAAAAGGGTAAGATTGTAAAAAAGACAAACCAGCTGACAAAGCCCCCTTGGAACATCGCATAGCAATACGTTATAACGAGCAATAAAATAACGGTAACTAAGCGACCGCTATGCCGGAAAAACTGTTTGAATCCCCTCATTCCGGAACATACCTTTTCACGGGAACATGGGCATAGTGAAGCACATTTTCAATTACTTGCTCTTCTGTAATCCCTTCATAGCGCGTTTCTGGTTTTAGAATGATACGGTGACTGAATACGAATTTTACTAAATATTGGACATCATCCGGGATAACATAATCTCTCCCTTTCATAAATGCATAGCTTTGTGCAGCACGCATTAATGCAATAGAAGCGCGGGGACTAACTCCTAAATATACATTGTGATGCTGACGAGTATTTTGAGCGAGTGACACTATATATTCTTTTATATTATTTTCTACATGCACTTCTTTTACTTGCCTTTGCAATTCCATTAATTGCTCAATTGTTATTACAGCCGAAATATCGTCAATTGGTACCGTTCTCTCGGCACGGCTCAATACTTCAATTTCCTCTTCTTTTGTCGGATAACCCATTTTAATTTTGAGCAAAAAGCGGTCTAATTGAGCTTCAGGAAGCGGGTATGTCCCTTCATATTCAATTGGATTTTGTGTAGCCATAACGAAAAATGGCTTTGGCAGTTGAATCGTATCACCATCCACTGTAATTGATGCTTCTTCCATACTTTCCAATAAAGCTGCCTGTGTTTTCGGAGAGGTACGGTTAATTTCATCCGCTAAAACAATGTTTCCTACTATCGGTCCTGGACGAAACTCAAATTGTAAAGTTTTCGGGTTGTATATTGAAACACCGATTACATCAGATGGCAGTAAATCCGGTGTAAACTGAATTCGTTTAAAACTAGTACCTAAAGATTTCGAAAGGGCACGTACCATCATCGTTTTCCCTACACCTGGCACGTCCTCCAATAATACATGTCCTCCAGCGAGTAATGAAACAATACTTAACTCAGCAATCTCTCTTTTTCCTATCATCACTTTTTCGATATTTCTGATTATTTTCTCGATTTGTTCGTTCATGAATAGTCCTCCCAGCTGAATGTACCATATATTACATATAGTTTAAGCATAACCAAAACAAAATGTTAGTACAACTAGTTTACTTTATAAATGGAAAATCACCTCACTTATATTTCAAAGTGAAGTGATTTATATAGATGTTTTATAGGTTGCTATCCGGCAATTGGCATTATTAAGGGTAGTTACCCGCTCAGAATACCGCAATAAACGCCTTAAGGTTTCTGCAGAATTCGCATTGTACTGCATTCCTTTTATAATATAGTGACCCTTGTTATGTATAAGCTTTTTAGGACGTGACTGCGGTTTCTTTTTTTGTTTCTTTTTGGTTAGCTGCTCGCGAGGGTCACGAAAATGATCATGCATTCCACTGTTGATTGCATCCGCAAAATGCGTATCGGATAACATAGCACGCGTCGAGTTGCGATAAATACTACTTGGTGTAGCGGCAACTCTAGAAGTCCTCATAGTATAGTCCCCCCTTCCTCCCTTTTATATCGACTTGTTCAAAAATTATTATATTTACAAATAAAAAAAGCTGCGTCACTTTTCCCGTGACACAGCTTTAATTATCATTTCCAAAAATCATCAAAAATTGTAATTGGCATATGACGTTTATGCATCGAACGCAAATAATGTCCTTCCAGCGTAATACGCGCCTGTTCAGGAATCTCTTTACCTTCTAAATAATCATCAACCTGATCGTATGTGATCCCCAATGCCACTTCATCCGGTAATGCTGGACGATTTTCTTCCAAATCAGCGGTTGGGACTTTTTCATACAGATGAACTGGACAATTTAAATACTTCAATAGTTGACGGCCTTGTCGTTTATTCAAACGGAAGATTGGCACTAAATCAACGCCACCATCTCCATATTTTGTATAGAATCCTGTTACCGCTTCAGCTGCATGGTCGGTACCAATTACGACCCCATTATGCATAGCCGCAATTGAATACTGCACCTTCATACGCTCACGGGCTTTTTCATTCCCTTTCGCAAAATCACTCAGCGTTATCCCCGCTGCTAACAAAGCGTTGACACTCGCATCAACAGCTTCTTTAATATTTACCGTATAAATTTTTGTCGGCTGGATAAAGTCGAGCGCATCTTGGCAATCTTGTTCATCCTTCTGAAGTCCATAAGGAAGTCGCACTGCCCAAAATGAATATGTGTGTGCGCCGGCTTCTTCATTTAACTCATCCACCGCCATTTGTGCAAGCTTCCCTGTTAGCGTAGAATCCTGTCCGCCACTAATGCCTAGGACAAACCCTTTTAAAAACGGATGCTTTTTTGCATAATTCTTTAGAAAATCAATGGATTTACGGATTTCCTCTTCAACATTAATTGTTGGCATTACTTTTAATTCTTCAATAATTTGTTGTTGTAATAATGACAATGTACACACCCCTTAACGTTATTCGAGTTCTGTTACCATATCTCGCACTTCTTGAATGTTGCGCATTTTATTGTCCCAGCATTTTTGACTCAAATCTACTGGATATTCTTCCGGGTTTAAGGAACGTTTATATTCATCCCATAATAAATCTAAATTGGCATGAGCGTATTTACGTATATTTGTTAACGATGGGTTATCATATACAATTTCCCCATGATCAATAATGAGTTGGTGAAGCTCTTTCGCTTCAAAGTTTGTAACGAATTTAGAAATGAATGTATGAACCGGATGGAACATTTTAATACGTTCTTCTGCCGCCGGGTTCTCATCCGCCATCGCGATGTAATCACCTTCCGATTTACCGCTTTTCTTATTAATAATACGGTAAACTCGCTTTAATCCAGGTGTTGTAACTTTTTCGGCATTAGCAGAAATCTTTATCGTATCTTCCATTTCACCACGCTCATTTTCAATTGAAACCATTTTATAAACCGCACCTAAAGCCGGTTGGTCGTATGCAGTAATGAGCTTTGTACCAATACCCCACATATCAACTCGTGCACCCTGCGCTTTCAGGTTTAGTATTGTGTATTCATCCAGATCGTTTGAAACGATGACTTTCGCATTAGGGAATCCAGCTTCATCAAGCATACGGCGCGCTTCTTTTGAAAGGAAAGCAATATCTCCACTATCCAATCTAATACCAACAAAATTGATTTTGTCCCCAAGTTCTTTCGCAACTTGAATCGCCGTCGGTACACCTGACTTAAGCGTGTTGTACGTATCGACTAAAAACACACAGTCTTTATGACGCTTCGCATACGAATGGAATGCATCATAGTCGTTTTTATACGCTTGAACTAAAGCATGCGCATGCGTGCCCGATACAGGAATATTGAACAATTTACCTGCACGCACATTTGAAGTAGATTCAAAACCGCCTATTACTGCGGCACGAGCTCCCCAAATTGCAGCATCCATCTCTTGTGCACGGCGTGTTCCAAATTCCATTGCAATTTCATTGTGGACTACTTGCTTTATGCGACTTGCTTTTGTTGCGATAAGCGTTTGATAGTTGACGATATTCAATAAAGCCGTTTCGATTAACTGTGCTTCAACCAATGGCGCTTCGATGCGCACAATTGGCTCATTAGCAAATACAAGTTCTCCTTCCACCATGGAATACATCGAACCTGTAAAGCGGATAGTTTTTAAATACTCAATAAAATCGTCTTTATAATGGAGTTCTTCACGTAAATAGTCGATATCTGTTTCACTGAATTTAAAGTCTTTCAAATAATTTAACATGCGTTCCAGTCCTGCAAAAATAGCGTAGCCATTCCCGAATGGCAACTGCCTGAAATAAAGTTCAAATACAGCTTTGCGTTCATGTATACCGTCTGCCCAATAGCTTTCCGCCATATTAATTTGATATAAATCGGTATGCAAAGCGAAACTATCATCTACATACTTTTCATTCATCGTGAGTTCCCTTCTTCCAAAACATAATTAGTCATAGTATACACTATCTTGAATTAATTCGAAGTATGAAGATTTTTTATTTTCGATATCTGCATTTTCACACACATTTTAGTTTCAATTCCTTTTAGTTTTCCCCAAATGAATCAATAAAAAACGTTCGTTATGTAAAGCTTCTGTTAAATCACTCCTCCTATTCTTTTATAAAGCCATTTCGAACTATTCACCCCCTCCATCTTCACTTCATCTCACAATGCGATTAAACCCATCGAATATACATGTCATTTTTCCTAACATAAGGTATTGATTTATTATGAAAATCGATTTATCATGTTAGATAACATAACACAAGGAGTTGGGGAGAAATGAAAAAGATCGAAGCAATTATTCGTCCTGAAGTTTTCGCAAGAGTGCGAGAAGGTTTAGCTTTAGAAGGTATTGATGGGCTGAGCATTTCCGAAATTGCCGGTGCAGGTCGACAAGAAGGAAAAATCGGATTGTTTCGCGGCAATTCCTTTTCAATGGAGTTCTCTCAAAAGCTAAAGCTCGAAATGGTTGTAGACAACGCAAAAGTTCAAGCGATTATCGATGTTTTATTACGCGAAGCTTCTACAGGAGAAGTTGGTGACGGTAAAATTTTCATCTATCCGGTAGAGCAGGCGATTCGTATTCGCACGAAAGAACTCGGTTCCATTGCAATTGATTAATTAACCGTTAACTAAAGGAGGATATTTTTATGACAAACGAAGCTTTAGAATTATCGATTAACTTAGTATGGGTAATGCTTGGTGCATTTTTCGTTTTCTTCATGCATGCTGGGTTTGCAATGGTTGAAGCAGGCTTTACTCGTTCTAAAAATGCGGTCAATATATTAATGAAGAATATTTTAACAATTTCAATCGGCGGTATCGTCTATTTCGCAGTTGGCTACGCCATAATGTTCGGTGACTCAGCCAACGGACTTATCGGTACTACAGGTTTTGCATTAAGCGGTGTTGATGACATTGCCTTCTTCGTATTCCAAGCTATGTTTGCTGCGACATGTGCCACTATTATTTCCGGTGCTGTTGCTGAACGTACCAACATTGTTGCCTATATGGCATTAGTAGTAGTTATGACAGCAATCATTTATCCTGTTGTTGGGCATTGGATTTGGCAAGGTGATGGTTGGTTAACAGCATTAGGCTTCACTGATTTCGCAGGGTCCACAGTCGTTCACTTAACTGGTGCAGTTGGTGCATTAGTCGTTGCAGCAATGGTTGGTCCACGTGTAGGGAAATATGCAAAAGGCGTCGTGAATGTTATTCCAGGTCATTCTATTCCACTTGGCGCATTAGGTGTATTCATTTTATGGTTAGGTTGGTACGGCTTCAATGGTGCTTCAACTTTAGCTGCCGACCCAGCATTAGTTCCAGGTGTTATTGCAAATACATTTTTAGCTGCATCAGCTGGTGTTATTGCTACAGCATTTTACACTCGTTTGCGTTACGGCTTTATCGATGGTTCTTTAACATTAAACGGAGCTTTAGCAGGTTTAGTTAGTATTACAGCAGGTGCTGCAAACTTAAGCATCGTCGGCGCTATTATCGCTGGTGCAATCGGCGGTTTCATTTTAGTGGAAGCTGTCCGCTTCATTGAACATAAATTGAAAGTTGATGATCCAGTAGGAGCAGTAGCAGTACATGGTGTTGCCGGTATTTGGGGAACATTAGCTGTTGGTTTGTTCGATATTACTGGCGGTGGTCTTTTGTATGGTGGTGGCGCAACACTACTTGGCGTGCAGGCATTAGGCGTTGTTGCAATTATTGCTTGGACTGCTAGCACAGTCGCTGTTGCCACTCTTGTCATTAAAGCTTTCGTCCCATTACGTGTAACTCACGAAGAGGAAGTACAGGGCTTAGACATTGCAGAACACGCTGCCTATGCATATGAAATGCAAGATACATTCAAAGGTGTTACAAAATCAAATGATAGCTTTGCCGCACGTTTAACAAACTTAGGTAAAGTATCAACTCCTACCAATGTACAGGATAGTGGCTCTAAAGGGTTTCCGAAATCTTCTTTAAGCTCTCCAAAGAGTTAAAAGCAAAAAGGTGTGCCCCCTTCCCCCACACACTTTCGAACCATATAGATACTTAAACTGAACAAGGAGCTGTTCTGAAAAGTTTTTCAGACAGCTCCTTGTTATTTTGCTTTGTTTACTAATGGCATTAACCCTTAGCATCTTTTATTAGTTTTGGTGATTTCGTTAATTATTTTGGCAGCTACGTTAAATGCGCTTAAAAAAGGGGAAAACATTAAAAGGTATCACTAGGAAATTAATACTTACATTCATCACGGTTGAAGCCGTTATAATGAGCGTTCTGCGGAATCAAAATGCATGTAAAATAATTCAAGCTTCATACTTTCCGCAAATAGCGCTATGGTATAATTTTAAGAAAATAACGAATTTTAGGGAGATGTTATTATGGCAGCATTACGTGATTTTTTCATTTCATTATCCGAAAACCAAACACTTTCAAACGCCGCTCAACAATATGGTTTAAAGTTAGGGGCACAAAGTGTTGTCGCTGGGACAACTATTGAAGAAGTAATCGACAGTATTCGTAAATTGAACGAACAAGGAATTTCATGTACCGTTGATAATTTAGGTGAGTACGTTATCGATGAATCTGAAGCAACAAAAGCAAAAGAAGATATTCTAGCTATGATTGAAGCCATTCAAGTTGAAGAACTGGATGCGCATATTTCATTGAAACCTTCAAAGTTAGGGTTGGATATCGACATCGATTTTTGCTACGACAACTTATATGAGATTGTTGAGCGCGCCCATGAGTATGGTATTTTCGTCAATTTTGATATGGAAGATTATGATCGTCTGCAACCATCATTCGATATGTTGGAGGAACTTTCAAAGTCTTTCGATAACGTGGGGACTGTTATCCAAGCTTACTTCCACCGAGCAAAGGAAGATGTCGAGCAATTTAAAGACTTCCGCCTGCGTATCGTGAAGGGAGCTTATAAAGAGCCAGAAGAAGTTGCCTACCAAGACAAATTAGATATCGATATTAACTTTATTGAGCTAATTGAATACCATTTAGCTCATGGTCATTTCACTTCCATTGCAACACATGATCACAATATTATAAAACACGTGAAGTATTTCGTTGAGCAATATGATATTCCGAAAGAAAAATTCGAATTCCAGATGCTTTACGGCTTCCGAAAGGACTTACAGCTGGAGCTTTCACGCGAAGGCTATCAAGTTTGTGTATACGTACCCTATGGTGAAGATTGGTACGGGTATTTTATGCGTCGCCTTGCTGAGCGCCCGCAAAATATTTCACTCGTTACAAAGCAAGTATTCAATAAAAAGACGAATACCTTATTAGCTGTAGCAGCTGGTGCATTCGTCCTTGGGCGCTTAACAAAAAAAGATTAATGCTAAGAGCAAAAAATGCTTCGCCTACCTGTTAAAAGTAAGCGGAGCATTTTATTTATTCCAGCCCTTTTCTTTAAATCGGGCTATCGCTTCAATTCGATTCCCGACTCCCAGCTTATCAAGGATTGTAGAAATATAGTTACGTACTGTACCAGCAGACAAGTAAAGCTCAGCTGCAATTTCCTTCGTCGTCTTTCCTTCTGCAACGAGTTCAAGCACTTGGCTTTCACGTTCAGTTAATGGGTTTTCACTATCATCTTCATATACAAAGTCCACAAGCTCCGGTGCATAAATTCGGCGACCGTCCATAATAATTCGAATGGAATTGACAAGGTCCTCAATCGGACTATCCTTCAGCAAATACCCGCGTACGCCTGCCTTTCGTGCCCTTTCAAAATAACCGGGACGTGCAAAAGTCGTTAAAATGATTATTTTACAATCGCTTCCTCGTAAAGCTTCAGCAGCATCCAACCCTGTTTTGATCGGCATTTCAATATCCATAATACAAATATCCGGCTTTAATTCCGTTACCATCTCAATTGCTTCTTCACCGTTTTTCGCAAGACCAACCACTTCCATATCATCTTCCATACTAAGCAGTGATTTCATTGCTCCAAGTAGCATTCCCTGATCTTCCGCAATAACAATTCGAATCATCTCTTGTTCTCCCCCTTTTGATGCGTAATAGCTAACGGTATTTTTAAAACAACCGTTGTCCCATCACCGTTTTCTATTTCAAGTGAGCCATTTATAAATTCTATACGCTCCTGCATCCCCTTTAAACCATTACCGCCTTCTAATTCATGGGAACGTTTAAAACCAATACCATTATCTTGAATCGTCATTTTAAACTCATCATCACTTTGGTAAAAACTAATTCGGCAAATTGTCGCCTTACTATGCTTTACAATATTTGTTACAGCCTCTTTTAAACACATGCTAATAACATTTTCCGCCAAAGTAGGCATATGAATTTCGCTTTTATCACCATTTAATCGAAGTTTAATTTGTGCGGCTTTTAATATTTGTTCGACTCTGTATAACTCTTCCTCAATACGAACAGCCCGCATATCCGCGACTAGCTCTCGCACTTCTTTTAAGGCTAGTCTTGCCGCTTGACGAATATCCTTTATTTCCAAAATCGCCTGCTCTGGATTTTTTTCCACTAACCTTGCAGCTAAGTCACTCTTCAGACCAATCATTGAAAGCTTTTGACCTAGTGTGTCATGTAAATCACGCGCAATACGCTGACGCTCTTCAAATACCGTTAATTCTGAAATGCGTTCTCGCGCTGTTTCCAGTTCACCTTCTAAATTTTCACGTCGCGTTCTCGAATATAATGTAAATGGCAATAGTACAACCCCAAGTACATTAATAATTATGAACGGGGTTTGCGATATAAATAACTCAAGGAAAATAAAATATCCTCCAACTATCGATAGAACGGTAAAACCGATATGTAAACCGTACATAATATAAAATCCAACTGCCTGCTTTATATTACCAATAAAAAATGCAGTAAATAAGGATAGATACACATAACCAAAAACAAGAGTCATTACGATATTGAGCACCATTTGGAAACTGATCCACATATACTTGAGTCCAGGCTTAGCCGTGAAAGAAAAGTAATGGCACAGAAAATAGGCCAATATTAAATTGATTCCTAATATAATTTGCCACAACGTGAAGGATTGGATAATAAAGAAGAATGGCATAATACAAAAGATTATCCATATATAAATACTTAACATCGGACTTTTCGGGATGATACTATACCAAGTTTGCATAATAACCTCTATTCTCTTTTTCTTTATTCTATAATAAAACAGGTATCTCAATCCATGGTTGAGATACCTGTTTTTTAATGAAGTTAGTTAGTAAGTGTTTTATTACGTGTTTTATCACGCTTTGTTTCGCGTTCTGCTGCTTCTTTAAATGTAACAAAACGGTAGTTGTCCGGATCATATAACTTGTAGCGAATTGATTCTAGACTTGTCTTTAATGTAATCGTTGTCGCCTGCTGAAGCGGTTTAATCGACTCATGTGCATCTTCAAGCTTGTAGTTTGGTACACGCGGTGATAAATGGTGCACATGGTGGAACCCGATATTACCAGTAACCCATTGTAGGATTTTCGGTAATTTATAATATGAACTTCCTTCTACAGCCGCTTTAACATAATCCCACTCAGAATCTACTTCAAAGTACGAATCTTCGTAAGTATGTTGGATATAGAATAACCAAATCCCTAAAGCACCTGCGATAAATAGTGTTAATCCGTGTACTAATAAAAACGTCGTCCAACCAAAGATTAAAATAAGGGTTGTACAAATTACCAATAATACAATGTTTGTAAAATACGTATTTAAACGCTCTTTTCGTTTTGCATCTTTGCGGTTTACACGATTTAATACGAGTACCATAAATAGTGGCCCTAGACCAAACATAACAATTGGATTACGGTATAAACGGTAGCCTAAACGACCTAACTTTGATTTTTCGAGGTATTCGTCCACTGTAAGCATATCGATATCGCCAATGCCACGCTTATCCAAGTTCGAACTTGTTGCGTGATGAATCGTATGCTCACGTTTCCATTTTTCATATGGGAATGATGTTAAAAGCCCAGTGATATTCCCGATAATTGCATTCGCTTTTTTATTCTGGAAAAATGAACCGTGTGTACAATCATGGAAAATAATAAATGCACGAATTACAAATCCTGAAGCAAGAATACTACAAAGCGCTGTGAACCAAGGTGAATATTGCAACAATACATAGCCTGCTCCCCAAATCAATAAAAGTGGTCCTAGCGTATTGATTAGTTGTTGAATACTAAGTCTTGTTTCTGATTTTGCGAACGGCGCTACATCTTTTCGTAGTTGCTTTGTTTTCTCTGCATGTATGTTTGCCATGTGTTAATCCCTCTTTCCTGTAAAAATAATTAATTACATCGTACAAAAAAGACACACATGACGAAACGCTTAAATATCACAACTTTTTTATGACAGTTGTCATATGACCAGGTGACAAACCAAATTATAGTTAACGTTCCTGGGGGTTTTTAGGCCCTTCTAAATCAAGCTGATAAAATACTAAATCCAACCATTGTCCAAATTTATATCCAGCATTGCGAATTGTGCCACTGTACGTAAATCCTAACTTCTCATGAATTTTTATACTTGCAGTATTTTCTTTATCGATACATCCAACCATTGTTTTTACGTCATTCGCCTTTGCCTCTTCTATTAGCGAATGCATGAGCTTGCTCGCAATTCCTTTTTTATAATGGTTTTTATGCACATATACAGAATGCTCTACCGTATATTGATAGGCAGGATAGGCACGGAAACTTCCGTAGGTGGCATAACCCGCAACTTCCCCATTACTATCAAACACAAGTAACGGCTCACCGGAAATCTGTTTTTGTTCAAACCAGCGTAATCGGTCTTCTAATGTTTGCTCTTTATACATATAAATGGCGGTTGAATTTAAAATATTGTCATTAAAAATTGCCAAAATCTCAGGTACATCTTCTTTTGTCGCTTGTCTAATCATCTATTTCATCCTCCAGGTAGCAAAAGCCGCTTCACCCTAACTTCGGTAAAACGGCTCTTGAATCATATTATACGTTGAAGTAGCGTGCATCCGGATGTGCAAATACAATCGCCGATACACTTGCTTCAGGTTCCATCATAAAGCCCTCTGTTAATTGTACACCAATTTTTTCTGGCTTTAATAGGTCAAATAGCTTTTCCTGATCTTCTAAATTTGGACATGCTGGGTAACCAAAGCTGAAACGTTGCCCTTGGTATTTGGCAGCAAACCGGTCACGCATTGTAAAATCTGTCGCATCCGGGAATCCCCATTGGTCACGTATTTCCTGGTGAATACGCTCCGCAAAGCCTTCAGCTAGCTCGAGTGCAGTTGCCTGCAATGCATGGCTCTCCAAAAATTTTCCTGCTTCTTTTAACTCATTTGCCTTTTGGCTGACACCTTTACCTGCTGTCACAACCATTAATGCGATGTAATCCATCTCTCCGCTATCGACCGACTTCAGGTAATCCGACAAGCATAAGAATGGCTCTACTTGCTGGCGCGGGAATGTAAAACGTTGAATTTCTGTTTTCGCATCTTCAGGACTATATACGACTACATCATCACCATCTGATTGAGCAGGGAAAAATTGATACATGCCTGATGCACTTAATACATCACTTTTCAAATATTGATTTACTAAATCATTTAATAAAACAGCACGATCATCCTGGTCAGCTAGCATTTGTTCTAAATTGCCCTTTAACCCTAAATGATGTCCGATTAAAGTACGCATATTTACATATGGGTGTAAATGGGCGATCGAGTAGTCCGGTTTAATATGCGGCACTAAATCTTTCGGCTTCCATACGTCAGCTTCCTTCACTGTGCGAACAGGCTTAACGGCAACAGCCACAGGTCGTGCCGCGCGTTTTGCATCTGATTCTATACGTTTTTCCCGAGATTCACGTAACTCTTCCAACAGTGCTTCACGCTCGTTTACATTCATTAATCGGTTTGCCTGTTCCAACCCTTGCATCGCATCTTTTGAATAAATGACCGGTCCATCATATTGAGCGGCAATTTTTGTTTCCGTAAAGCGCCGCGATAATGCTGCACCACCTACTAAAATTGGCACATCAATTCCTGCTTCTTTAAAGTCCTGTGCTGTAATGACCATTTGCTGAGCTGATTTCACGAGTAATCCTGATAAACCGATAAAATCGGGCTTTTCTTTACGAACAGCTTCAATAAGTTGGGCTGGGGTTACTTTAATCCCTAAATCCACAACACGGAAGCCGTTATTACTTAATATAATATCGACTAAGTTTTTTCCGATATCATGGACATCACCTTTAACGGTTGCTAAAACCATCGTTCCTTTAGTAGAACTCGTATCGCCTTTTTCCATAAATTGCTCTAAATGAGCTACCGCCGCTTTCATGACACCTGCGCTTTGCAGTACTTCGGCTACAATTAACTGGTTTTCATTAAATAGGCGACCAACTTCCGCCATTCCCGCCATTAATGGCCCATTAATGATATCCAGTGGTGCATCAAATTTTTCCAGTGCTGCATTTAAATCTTCAATTAACCCTTCTTTCGTACCTTCTAATATGTAATACGCAAGACGTTCTTCCACTGTCGCCGGTAATTCTTTCACAACTGCATCTTTCTTTTTATCGCGGTAAAAGTCAGTAAATACAGCGAGTGTTTTATCATTTGTATTGAATATTAAATCATTCGCCAGCTTGATCTCCTCTTCAGGAATCGACGCATAGCGCTCCAGTTTTTCAGTATTTACAATCGCATAGTCCAAGCCTGCTTGTGTACAGTGATATAAGTACACTGCATTTAATACTTCACGTCCAACTGGTGGTAAACCGAACGAAACATTACTTACACCGAGCACTGTTAAGCAGCCAGGTAAATGTTCTTTAATGAGGCGAATCCCTTCGATTGTTTCCTCAGCGGCACCGATATATTGCTCGTCACCTGTACCTACCGGGAACATTAACGGGTCAAAGATTATGTCTTCTGCTGACATGCCCCATTTTTCTGTTAACAACTTATAAGAACGCTTCGCTACTTCAAGCTTTTGCTCACGTGTAATAGCCATTCCAGTTTCATCAATCGTACCGACAACAAGTGAAGCCCCATATTTTTTCACGAGTGGCATAACAGCATCGAAACGCTCTTCTCCATCTTCCAAGTTAATCGAGTTAATAATGGCCTTCCCTTGCGAAAACTTCAGTGCGACTTCCATTACATTTTCATCTGTAGAGTCAATTACAAGCGGCACTTTAACTTTTTTCACAACTTCCTGCATGAAGTTTTTCATATCTTCTACTTCATCACGGTCAGGGTTTGCTAAACAAATATCGATGACATGCGCCCCGTTTTTCACTTGTGCACGCGCAATTTCCGCTGCTTCTTCAAATTTGCCGTCAACAATCAGGTTTTTGAATTTACGAGAGCCGATTACATTCGTACGCTCTCCGATAAATAACGGACGCATAGATTCATCATATTGCAAAGGCTCGATACCCGATACGACATGTCCGTGTGTTACATCTTTCGGCTCATGCGGTTTATAGCCATCTACAGCTTCACGGATCGCCGCGATATGTGCTGGCGTTGTACCACAGCAGCCGCCGACAATGTTCAGCCAGCCTTTTTCTGCGAAGCCTTGTAATTTTTTCGATAATGAATCCGGCGTTTCATGGTAGCAGCCTTCTTCGTCCGGTAAACCTGCATTCGGATAACAGCTAATATAGCCATTCGAAAGCTCCGCCAATGAACGGAGATGATCGGTCATAAATTCCGGACCTGTCGCACAGTTCAATCCGACAGACAACGGTTTAATGTGCTCAATTGAAATATAAAATGCTTCGATTGATTGCCCAGCAAGCGTTGTTCCCATTGGCTCAATCGTCCCTGAAATCATGACAGGCAACTCTTTACCAAGTTCTTCAAAGGCACGGTGAATTGCAATCGTTCCTGCTTTAACATTGAGCATATCTTGGGAAGTTTCCATTAAGAGCAGATCCGCCCCAGCTTCGATTAGCGCTTTTGCCTGGATATAAAAGTTTTCTTCTAGCTCTTCAAAAGTAATACCACCTGTTACCGACAATGTTTTTGTCGTAGGGCCGATTGCACCTGCGACAAAGCGCGGCCATTCTGGTGTCGAAAACTCTTTTGCCGCTTCCAGTGCAATTTCAACCGCTCGCTTATTGATCTCAACCGCCTTGTCCCCTAAGTCATATTCATCAAGAACAAGTGGTGTTCCGCCAAACGTATTTGTACAAATAATATCAGCGCCAGCAGCTAAATATTCACGGTGAATTTTGCCCAATACATTAGGTCTTGTAAGTACCAGGTTTTCATTACAACCGTCTAAGTCTTCTCCGCCAAAATCCTCATATGTTAGGTTTTCTGCCTGAAGCATCGTCCCCATTGCACCATCGATGATTAAAATTCTTTTTTGTAATTGCTCATGAATTGGGTGATTATACATTCGACTGAACTCCTTTACTTTCCACATCATATTGTTTTACATGCTCCATTAATTCCAGCGTCATATCATAGCGTAAAAACGGTGTAATTAAATAAATACCGTTAAAGTATTTGCATGCCGTATCGAGCAGCTCTTTGGCAATAGCGATTCCTTCTGCTGTCGATGCTTCCTTGTCATCCCCGCAAGCAGCCATGCGCGCAAGTACTTCATCGGACAATTTAATGCCCGGTACTTCATGATGTAAAAATTCCGCGCTGCGTGAAGATGTAAGTGGCATAATCCCGATATAAATCGGTGTTTCCAAATGCTTCGTTGCCTCATAGATTTCGATAATCTTTTCTTTCGTATATACCGGTTGTGAAATAAAGTAATCTGCACCATGCTCGATTTTCTTCTCTAAACGAGCTACAGCACGGTCCAATACACGGACATTCGGATTAAATGCAGCGGCCACCGAAAAATCCGCCTGTTTTCGCAGCGATTTCCCAGTAAAAGAGCTACCTTTATTTAACTGCTTTATAAGTGAAATAAGCTCCATTGACGAAACATCATATACGCTCGTTGCCCCCGGGAAATCCCCCACTTTTGTCGGGTCCCCTGTCACGACCAGAATATCATGAAGTTCAAGTGCATCAAGTCCCATTAAATGTGACTGAAGCCCAATTAAATTGCGGTCACGGCACGTTAAATGCGGCAATGAACGAATTCCATGCTCTTTTAAAATCGCAGCCATCGCGATATTACTGATGCGCGGGGATGCAAGTGAGTTATCCGCCATCATAATGACATCGGCTCCCGCTTTTGCCAGTTGTTTTGCCCCTTCTACAAACCCGTCAATTTCTAGATGACGCGGTGTATCAAGTTCCACAATGACAGAACGTTCACGTTTTGCTTTTTCATGGAGCGGTTCTTGCTTACGTGGCTCCGGAATACGGACAAATTGTGTATACCCGGGTTTTTCCTCTTTCGTTTCAATTGGCTGCATATTCGCCAGACGTTGTTTTACCGCCGCAATATGCTTCGGTGTCGTCCCACAGCAACCGCCAATTAAACGGACTCCTTGATTTACGAGTTCAACGGCTGCACGAGCAAAATAATCGGTTTCTGATTCATAGACAACACGGCCATCTTCAATATCTAATAACGATGCATTTGGATAAGCTGATAAAAAAGCTTTGTTCGGTAAGTTGACCCCTTCAAACGCCTGAATTGTATGGAAAGGACCTAACCGGCAGTTGCTCCCAACAATATCTGCACCTAACCTTTCCAATTCATGAAATGCTTCATTTAAAGACATTAAATTTTGAAGGATACCTGGTTCCTGCATCGTCACTTGGGCAATGATCGGTAAATCGGTCATTGATCGTAATAGGTGGACACAATGCGATAATTCTTCAAAGTCGTAATACGTTTCCAGTAAGAAGCCATCCGGTTCACCAGTTAGTAATACTTCCACTTGCTCTTGAAAGGCAGTTAAGATTTCATCTAATGTTGCATCACTTTTCCGAATCCCTCTAATGCCACCGATTGTTGCCAGAACATACTGTCCCCCCGGAGCAGCTGCACGCTTCGCAATCTTCAGTGCAGCTTCGTTAAATTCTTTTACATGACTTTCAAAACCATATCGAGCTAACTTAATCGCATTCGCTCCATATGTATTTGTTTGAATAATGTCTGCACCTACAGCAATATATTCACTATGAATTTTCTCGATAATTTCTGGTCGTGCAATATTCATTTCCTCATGGCAGTAATCCAACCCATAGGAATAAAGTAAAGTTCCAATTGCTCCGTCCGCCGTTAAAACGCGTGTTTTTAAATCTTGTAGTAAACCCAATTATTTCACTCCATTATTCACAGTATTTTCAGTATATTTTTAATACAAAAAAGCCTTCTTTCACTAAGCAAAAGAAGGCTTGATAGTTGTCAGTCGTCAACTTAATCCCTTCTCATCTTCTGGCTATCGCCACTGGATTTAGCACCTGACATAATGTTGGTTGCTGAAGTTTCAACGGGCCAGTCCCTCAACTTCTCTCGATAAGAAATTTTATGAATTTTTCTAAAAATTTAAAATTATTTAAGCTATCATATCGTTATCTAAATAAGACGTCAATACCCTTTAGCCTAATAAAGTATTTCTTTACATAATTCGTGCAATAATTTGTTCCGCCGTTTTTTTACCGTTTTGAATACAAGCACCGATCCCTACCCCAAAGTATGAACATCCAGCTAAAAGCAGATTCGGATAGTGCACTTCTAAATCGTCCACAACTTCAGATAACGCTTCATTATGCGCTAAATCATAGCGAGGCATCTGATTAATCCATTTCGTTATATTTACGACGGTTGGTTTCGCTTCAATACCCAAACTTAAGCGAATATCCTCCATTGCGACTTTCTCCAACTCTTCATCAGTCATGGCTGCCAGTTCTTCATAGCGCGGATTAATATTTTTATAAAATAAACGAACAAGCAGATTCCCTTCTGCTGAAGTATGCTTCCATTTACGACTTGTCCATGTAGAGGCATTACATACTAAATCACTATTATGGGAGACGATAAAACCTGTACCATCTGCTGGTAAAACACTGTCTGGTACATCAAAACCAACATACATCGTTAATGCTGATGCTGTTGTAAACTTTTCTAACTGTCCATCTAATTTTTCGTCTTGCAATACAGTACGTACTGTATTATTCGGCACAGCAAGGACCACAATATCCGCTATAATCGTTTCGTCCTCTAATACAACTTTATACTGTTCCCCTACTTTTTGTATTTGCTCAGTTGCGGCCTTTTTTATGAATTCCACTTCCGGCAATTGCTCTTCAAGGCGGTCAATTAATGAAGATAACCCCTTCTCGAAAGAAATAAATTTCTTATCCGCTGCTTTTTCAAACTGCTCGCGATTAGCTTCAAAACCTTTCATAATCGACCCATAATTATTTTTATAATCGACTAAATACGGTAATGTTGAAGCTAAGCTCAGCTGGTATAAATCTCCCGAATATACCCCTGCCAATACAGGAGCAATTTGTTTTCGCACTATTTCTTCCCCTAAAAAATATTCCAAAAATGCACCGATGGAACTTTCCTTCGTAAATTTTGTATTTGGAATGTCTATATCCTTTAATGCTCTTTTCTTTCCTTCTTCTGAAATTAACGTGCTCGACATAAGTGATTCCACGCTCATTGGAATCCCGAATGTTGACCCCGCGGGAATAGCATGTAGCTCATTATTAGTATGAATGTAGGATATACCTGTTTCGTTATAAACAAGCTCCGAATCAAAGTTAAGCTCTTTTACGAGCTCTAGGACATTTGGATGGCGGGCCACAATGGAATCCGCGCCGGTTTCCATAATAAACCCTCCTTCATGTACGGAATGTATCTTTCCGCCTAAATAGGGATTTTTTTCGATTAATACTAATCTTGCTTCGATATTCTTTTCATGCATTTGGTTTTTTAAATAATGCATCGTACACAATCCGGTAATTCCGCCACCTACTACAACTACAGTTTTCATATTAATTCGCTCCTATTTCGTTCACTCTCTCCTAACAGTATAATCTTTTTCGTTCAAAATATGGTCATAACGATATTACAATTTTCTAAATTTATATTGAATAAAAAAAACACAAACCTCCTCTGGTTATTTGAGAAAGTTTGCTTCATAGTTCTATTTAAAGGATAATTGCTGTGTCAGTGAAATAATCTCCGCTTCCAACGAAGCAGAACGTTTATCAAAATAACGTATGCGTTCTAAACTACGATTTTCGATATGTTTATTGGAATCTAACATATTAATAACATCACATGTGAAAAGTTTTAACGTACGGAAACCCGATTCAATTTTCCTTACTTCTTTTCCAAATGTTAAAGCCGTGTTATCAGTAGTTTTACCTTTTTTTATTTCGATAATATTTTTATTAATGAGATGATCAATCTCATTATAACGATCTGTTTGTTTATACGTCATCATTTGGATTCTTTGATTATATTTTATGACATCTTTATTATCTAATCCAGTTTGGACATATTCCCTTAAATATTCAACAATTGTACAAAGCATTGTTAAGTTTTCCCGTTGCTCCAATAGAATTTGCTGTAGTTTTTGAATAACATCTTCATTGTCATTAGAAGAGATATGCGGTACGGCAAACATGAACATAAAAATTCCCCTCCTTATCACTTTTCCCTATTGGTTATATTCCCAAGTTTACTGGAAAATTAAACATATAAATTACTAAGAAGTATAACTAAATTCCATCCTATTCGTTAAGGTTTTCAAGGCTTTTCAATTTTTCATGCCACTTAGCAGCTTCTATAGAATTTGTTTTTTCATAATAGTCTACTACCCTTTTTGTAGCTTCGATATCCCCTAGTATACTGGCCTGCTTGTAATAAGCCATGGCTCTGTCTACATCCTGCATGACGCCATGACCATGCTCATAGCAGTAACCTAAGTTATAAATTGCATCGACATGGAAATGCTCGCCCGCTTGTCTAAACCAGTTGATTGCTTCTCTATCGTTCTGCTGCTGGTTAAGTTCCCCTGAATAGAAAATCATACCTAGCCGATATTTAGCCTCTACATATTGAAGAGCAGCACTGCGCTTATAATAGTCCAAAGCTTTGGATGCATTACATTTGGTTCCCAAACCTTGCTCATACATAATTCCCAGTGTATACATCGCTTCTGGTACACCAAGCTCCGCTGCTTTTTCAAACCAAAAAAATGCTTTTTTCTCGTCGACTTCTGTAGCTTCACCATTGAAATACATATCAGCCAAATTATTCATTGCATCACGGTGACCTAATTGTGCAGCACTTTTATACAAGGATAAAGCTTGATGCTCACTGCCTTTTCCACCAAGGCCTTCAATATAACAGTTCGCTAGCTCATACATCGCCTCTGAATTTTTTCGTTCACTCATCTCATTGAGTAAATCGTACATTTCACCAAAATTACCATATTGTTTATATAATAAAGCAATATTGATAATTGCTTTTTCGCTACCTTTTTCCGCTAACTCGAATTCCTGTAACCAAATCGCTAAATTGTCTACTTCCCGTTCCTTAAGCCACACTAAAAATTTTGCATACTTGTCCATCATTTTAAACTTCCCTTTGCTGAAAATAATCTAATAAATATTGTCTGAATTCAACAACAGCAGGCGGGAGATATCGGTTTTTCGCCCAAGAAACACCAACAGAACGATAGCATGGAGGCTCTACCTTTAACCTCTTTACCTTATAATGGTCAAGCCCTTTAATATTTGGAATGAGGGAAATACCCATCCCCGCGCCTACAAATCCCGCCACAGTATGCATTTCTTCAGCAGCAAATGTTGTATTAAGTTCAATTCCCGCATCTAAAAAAAATTCATCGACTAACTGTCGTAGCGAGTTGCCTTTTTTTATTGCGATAAATGGTTCATTTTTTACTTCATCTAGTTTTACGGATTCCTGCATAGCTAATGGATGTGTTGTCGGAACAATTACGAAAAGTTCCTCCACAAATAATTCCTCAGTTTCTATTTCAATTACCTTTGATTCTATTTTTTGAGATAGGCACAAATCAATGGCCCCTTCTTCTAGTCTTTTCATTAAATTTAGTGAAGTAGCCTGTGTTAAAGAAAAATGCATATTTGGAAAAGCCGAGCTTGTTGAAGCGATTAATTCGGGAACTACTTCCATACCGAGTGTATGAATAAAACCAAATGATACTTCTCCTGAACCTGGCTTAATAATATCTTCAAATTCCTCTTTAATACGATCATATTCATCTAAAATTACATTTACACTTTGCAAAAAAAGCTCACCAAATCGATTTAAATAAATCGAACGACCTTCACGGTTAAAAAGTGGCACACCGAGATGCTGTTCGATGTTCGCAATTGATTTACTTAATGCTGGCTGGGAAATAGCTAAAACTTCTGCCGCACGTGTCATATGTTGCATTGTAGCAACGGTTTTGAAATATTGAAGCTGTTCAATCTCCATAATTCAACCCCCACATTATTCATAACTTTTTCGAATCAAAACAATAAGAATAATAAATTGTACTTATATATCTATACTCTTTATAATAAGCGATAGCAGCAAGTTTTCATAACAAAAATAATTTAAAATTTCAATAGTTTTTATAAATTTTTATAAAATGGACATAATTAATTTTACAAAGGGGTCTAATAGACAATGAAACTCATCGCGCCGAAACCTTTTACAATGGAAGCCGGTAAACGTGCTGTTTTATTACTGCATGGTTTTACTGGAAATACAAATGATGTAAAACGTTTAGGAAAATATTTAGCGGATCGTAACTACACAGTTCATGCACCATTATATAAAGGTCATGGCGGTGGTCCTGACTTATTAATCCAATCTCAACCAACTGAGTGGTGGGATAGTGTAATCGAAGGCTATGATGATTTACGTAATCGTGGCTATGAAGAAATCGCAGTAGCAGGTGTTTCCCTTGGAGGTATTTTCTCATTAAAGCTTGGAGAAGAACGACCAACAAAGGCAATTGTTACAATGTCTGCTCCAGCAATGTCAAAATCAACGGATAGTTTACAAAATCGAATTGTTGAATATGCGATTAACTATAAAAAGTTATCAGGTACGTATGATGAAACAGTGGATAGCCATACTAAAATTGCTGAACTTATGAAAATGCCGTCTTTAAATTATTTACAGAGCATGATTAATGAAACAAGCGAAAAGTTAAATGTCATTGAAACACCTGTTCATATTTTACGCGGTTTTGAAGATGATGAATATTATTGTGAAAGTGCCGATCTAATTTATAGTTCAGTAAATTCACGAATTAAATCAATTAAAACTTTCATTAATTCCGGACATATATTAACATTAGGTAAAGAACGTGAATTAGTGTTTGAAGAAATTTACCGTTTCTTTGAAGGTTTAAAGTGGAAAGAGTAGAATTACTCGAAGTAAGTGTATTAAGATAAAATAGTGTCCCCTTGCAAAAATCCCCGTTTTTGCAATGATATATTTGAAAGACATTCCATGCTCTTCTGGGTGGGAATGTACCCTTTCTTGACGAGTGGAGTTTTATTTACTCGTCACAAAAAAAACGAGCGCCAAATGGATCCCCGTCCATTTAACGCTCGTTTTTTCTATTCTTTTGAATTTGCGAGTACGAGAATTTTTGCTAATTGCGCACGTGTAACATTGCCTTTTGGCGAGAATGTAGTAGCGCTAGTTCCTTGTACAATACCACTATCAAATAAATAAGTAATTGCTGCTTGTGTTTCATAAGCATAGTTCTCGATATCCTTAAATGGAGCAAGTTCTTTTGGTTCAAACTCTTCTCCAGCTAAAGCATTTGATAGACGCATTAAAACTAAAGCTAGCTGTGAGCGTGTAATATTGCCTTGTGGATTAAAATATCCATCATTTTCAAGGACTAATCCTGCTTCATATGCTGCCGCAATTTCATTTTGTGATTGCTGTGCATAATGGCTAATGTCTTTAAATGGGGCAGGTTTTGTTGCCTTTAATTCAAAGGCACGTGAAATAACCGATAATACTTGGGCACGTGTCATATTCGTATTCGGCTTAAAGGAACCATCTTCGAACCCATTCATAAAACCTTTAGTATAAGCGATATCAATATATTCTTTACCCCAATGATTTTTAGTATCCTGAAACGGTGCTTCTTTAATTTCCTCTTCCGGAATTGTTTCTTCTACTTCTTTAATAATGGAATTTAAATAATCATTCATCATCTTATCTGCGACTACTTTATAGCCTGCTTCACTTAAATGAATATTTGCAGGGTTAGGAAGGTACGCTTTCGAATCAGCTGCAATTAATTGGGCTACTTCCGAAAAAATACCTTTATTAGTTTCTACTATATTTTTGATTGAATTGTTGATCGTTGTTACAAGCATATTTAATTGGGTTTGGATAACTGGATCTTGAATAGCGGGAAATGGATTGTAAAGTCCCATTACGATAATCTCAACATTCGGATTAATTGAATAAAGAGTTTTGAAAATCTTATCATAGTTCGATGATACTTCCTGTACTCCTTTTAAAACACCTGCTGCATCAAATGTAATGCCGCCTGTCTCTGAGCGAGTCACATATTTTAATATATCATTTGCACCTACGCTTAATGAAATTAGGTCGGCTTCCTGAATTGCCTGCTTAATGGAAGCTGTTTTTTCTGACTGACCATTTAGATCATAAATTGGCTTTGTGACATTTTCAACAATATCATTTAAAACATTTACAGTTGTATAGCCCGGGTAAGAAAACCCTTTGTTAAACTGGATTCCCTCTTGCTCATCCATATAACTTTTAGCGATTAGATCGGCATACCCGAGTCCAATTTCACTATTTTCATTCACCCCTGCAGCTAATGAATCACCGAGCGCTAAATAGTTCAATAAATCACTATTTTCTTCAGCACTTACCGTTGTAGAAAAAGGCAGTATTAGTTGCAATACCATTAGTACTACTGCAAAAAACGAGAATTTTTTCATCCAATTTCCCCCTTATTATGTAACTTGTTCATATTATAAATTATTGGTTGTTAAAAAACAAAATCTTCTTATATTGTTTATTTAGACAAAAAACATCGTATGACTTCAAAATCATACGATGTTTTTAACTCCAATTAAGGCTGTCTATATTAATTTCGGATAAGGATTAATTACGAATTACATCATCCCTGGCATACCCATGCCGCCCATATCCGGCATACCTGATCCAGCTGGTTCTGGAATATCTGCAACTACTGCTTCTGTTGTTAAGAATAATGAAGCTACAGAAGCTGCATTTTGTAATGCTGAACGTGTAACTTTTGCTGGGTCAACTACACCTGCTTCAATCATGTTTACCCACTCACCTGTTGCTGCATTAAAACCGATTCCAATTTCTTCGCGTTTTAGGCGGTCAACGATGATTGAACCTTCTAAACCAGCGTTTTCAGCAATTTGACGTACTGGCTCTTCTAATGCACGTAAAATAATACGTACCCCTGTTGCTACATCGCCTTCTACTTGGTCTAATACTTTTTCAACTGCTGCGTAAACATTTAGAAGTGCTGTACCACCACCTGATACGATACCTTCTTCTACTGCTGCACGTGTTGAGTTTAATGCGTCTTCAATACGTAATTTGCGCTCTTTTAATTCTGTTTCTGTTGCTGCACCAACTTTAATTACTGCAACGCCACCAGCTAATTTTGCTAAGCGTTCTTGTAACTTTTCTTTATCAAATTCTGAAGTTGTTTCAGCAAGTTGTGCGCGGATTTGGTTTACACGACCAGCTACTGCATCTGTGTTACCAGCACCTTCAACGATTGTTGTGTTATCTTTTGATACGATAACTTTAGCAGCACGACCTAAAGTTGATAAATCCGCTGATTTTAAATCTAAGCCAAGATCTTGAGTAATTACTTGTCCACCCGTTAATACAGCAATATCTTCTAACATTGCTTTACGACGGTCACCGAAGCCTGGAGCTTTTACAGCTACTGCGTTGAATGTACCACGTAATTTATTTACTACTAATGTTGCAAGAGCTTCCCCTTCAACATCTTCAGCAATAATTAAAATTGGACGACCTTGTTGTACTACTTGCTCTAACACTGGTAAAATTTCTTGAATGTTAGCGATTTTTTTATCTGTAATTAAAATGAATGGGTTATCTAGTACCGCTTCCATTTTATCTGTGTCTGTTACCATGTAGTGTGATGCATAGCCACGGTCAAATTGCATACCTTCCACTACATCTAATTCTGTTGTAAAACCTTTTGATTCTTCAATTGTAATAACGCCGTCGTTTCCTACGCGCTCCATCGCATCTGCAATGTATTGACCGATTTCTTCATCCGCTGAAGAGATTGCCGCTACTTGTGCGATTGATTCTTTATTTTCTACTGGACGTGAAATCGCTTGAAGCTCTGTTAATGCAGCTGCAACCGCTTTGTCCATCCCTTTACGAATACCTACTGGATTAGCACCAGCTGTTACGTTTTTAAGACCTTCACGAATCATAGCCTGTGCTAAAACTGTTGCAGTAGTTGTACCGTCACCAGCAATTTCATTCGTTTTAGAAGCAACTTCAGCTACTAATTTTGCACCCATATTTTCAAATGCATTTTCTAATTCAATTTCTTTGGCGATTGATACACCGTCATTTGTAATAAGTGGAGAACCGAATTTTTTCTCTAAAACAACGTTACGTCCTTTAGGTCCTAAAGTTACTTTTACAGCGTTAGCTAATTTATCTACACCAGATGCCATTAATGAACGTGCTTCTTCTGAAAACTTAATATCTTTTGCCATAATTCATTTTCCTCCTAAAATTTGCGATCTATTATTTAAATATATTTTTTATGAAGATGAGCAGCTAGCAAAGTTTAATATGTAAAACTAGCTGCATAATTACGTTTTAATTTGGAATTATCCGACAATTGCAAGTACATCGCTCTCACGTATAATTAAATATTCTACGCCGTCGTACTTCACTTCCGTACCAGAGAATTTAGAGAAGATAATTTCGTCGCCTTCTTTTACGTCAAGCTCAAGACGAGTGCCGTTGTCAAGAACACGACCTGTACCTACTGCCACTACTTTACCAGTTTGTGGTTTTTCTTTTGCTGAGTCGGGTAAAACGATACCAAATGCCGTCTTTTCCTCTACCTCAACAAGTTCGATAATGATGCGATCTCCTAATGGTCTTAACAATTGAAACAACCTCCTAAAGAAATTTTCTTTTTAGCACTCTCAATTGTCGAGTGCTAACACATTTATTAGTTTAATGAATTCTATATTTTTTTGCAAGTATGTGCTTTAAAAAATTTTGTTTTATTGCTAAATTCCTCTACAATAAAGAAGTAATGTATGCTAATGGCTATATCATAATAGTCCTTAGTTAAATGTATAATAAAAAATACGGCATTTCACACGATTTTTGTGTAGAATTTCATGCTGTAACAATTAGAAAGAAGGTTATTAATCCGTGACGTCTACCTCATCTTCTAAGTTTAAAACACAGAAAACTGCATTTTATGTGTTATTAACTTATATCATTTGTCAATTATCAGTCTTATTACTTATATTCATTCCTAGTTTAAAAGATTCCCTTTTACAACTTTTTTCTGGTGTATCTGAGCAAGACCGTATAATTAAATTACAGGCTTGGTGGACAACAATAGCATTTGGGGTCGCATTTGTCGTGAGTTTTATTTTGATCTCCCGCAATAAGCAATTTTGGGATGTTTTTAAAGGGGAAAAAGCGTCGATTGGGTCATCCATCGGTTGGGGGATTATTGGATTTTTCCTCGTATTTTTAGGGCAAACTATTGGAGCGTATATAGAGCTCGCCTTAGGAATTGATATGGGTTCAGAAAATACAGAAGCAATTATGAATGTCACAAAAGTAGCACCTATCATGATTGTTGCTACCGTATTTCTAGGACCAGTTTTGGAAGAACTCGTATTCCGTCGCGTTATTTTCGGTTCAATTATTCAAAATTATAACTTCTGGATTGCGAGCATTATTAGTGCTATCATCTTTGCTGCCATTCATATGGACTTCACTCACATTTTACTTTATACCATTTGTGGTATGATTTTTTCATTTTTATATTTTAAAACAAAGCGACTTCTCACACCGATTATCGCTCATATCCTTTTAAATGGGTTCGTGACATTTGTTCAGATGAATGCAGATAAGTTTCAAGTATAATTTTTCAAACCCGCTATAGATTGAATAGCGGGTTTTTCAATTCCATAAATATGGACTGCAGTATTTTACAATAAAAAAAACGCTACCCCTTTTGATAGCGTTTTACCTTAACTATTCATTTGCTCCATTTGTCGACGTTGCTGTTCGAGTAACTCTTCTACTTGCAGCTCACGTTCACGTTCTTCCTCTTCTAATATGCGTTCCTTTTCGGCCGCTTCGTATTTCCGATAGCCGATACGTGAAATGACAATGCTGATCTCATATAAAATAAAAAGCGGAATCGCAATAATAATATTCGATACTAAATCAGGCGGTGCCAACAGTACTGAAATAACGATTAAAACAAAGTAGGCATACTTACGAAACTTTATCATGAGATTAGGATTAATAATACCAAGACGGGATATAAACAATGTAACAACAGGCAATTGAAATAGTATACCAAACGGTACTACCAGCTTGATTAAAAAAGAGAAGAATTCGTTAATACCAATTGTTTGTGTAATATTCAAGTCTGCCGATAAATCCGTCATAAAGCGCATAATAAACGGGAATAATATATAGTAGGCAAAGGCAATTCCTCCAATACCTAAAACAAATGCATAAGGGATATACTTCAAAGTCGCTTTACGTTCCATTTCATGCAAGCCAGGAGTAATAAAAGCCCATAGCTGATAAAGCAAAAGCGGAGACACAATGACTGCTGCCACAATAAAGGTTACTTGTAAATAAACAGTTAAAGGATCTGCCGGACTAAATGCATTCATGGAAAAACTAGCAGCTAAATCGCTACGTTGAATGTGTCGAATTAGTGGTTTAGCTGTATAAAACCCTACAAAAAGAGCCATTACAAAGAAAATCGCCACGAAAAACAAGCGCTTTCTAAGCTCCTCCATATGTTCAACTACAGTTAATTCTCTTGAATTCATAGTAAGACTTCCTTATTTACTTAACGTCATTTTTTTCATTATCTTTATGTTCAATAACTTTTTTCTTGTTATCAAAATCATCATCGTCATCTGTCAAGCCTTTCGTAGCGCTACGGAACTCGCGTAAAGTAGTCCCCATTGCACGACCTAATGATGGCAATTTTTTTGGTCCAAAAATTAATAAAGCAATAAGTCCAATGATAATTAGGCTCACCGGTCCAATCGCATTTAAATGCACAACCACTATAGCCACCTCCTCTATTATTATGTACATTTTACAGTAATTAACTAGAATTTGCTATTTATAGTAATGTGAACAATTTGTTACTAACCTGAATTTCGCACTAAATAAATAAGTGCCTGTAATTCTACCGATAAATCGATGTTCATTACTTTTAATGTATCAGGTACGGATAATCGTACAGGCGTGAAGTTTAAAATCCCTTTTGCATTCATTTTAACAAGACGGTCTGTCATCATTTGGGCAGATCGTGATGGGACAGTAAGAATGGCTAACTCTGCGCCAAATTCTTCATACATTTCCTCTAAACGATCTGGATGGAATACAGGGATGTCGCTAACTGTCGTTCCTTCAAGAGGTGCTTTCGTATCAAATGCGACAACAATACGTGTATTATGATTTTTTTGGAAATTATATTTTAGTAGACCATTCCCTAGGTTACCGACTCCTATTAACGCAACATTCATCGCTTCGTCCTGGTCCAATGTTTGACGGAAAAACTCTAGCAAATATTGTACGTCATAGCCATACCCCTTTTTACCGAGTGCCCCAAAATAAGAAAAATCACGTCGAATCGTTGCTGAATCTATTTTCATCGCATCACTTAATTCTTGTGATGAAATACGCTTTTTACCTTCATTTGAGAAGTTTTTTAAAAACCGATAATAAAGAGGAAGTCTTTTTGTCGTTGCTTGTGGAATTTTTATATCTGGTTTCACACATTCTCCTCCTATGTACATTTGAAAATTGTTAGGCCAACATTATGTTGGTCATTCAGGTGTTGCTACATAATCCAGCACTCTTTGTCTGAGCTCTCTAATTTGAGCAGAAGCAAGTTAATCTTACTAAACTACTAGCAACAAGTAAAGTATCCATCGTTGCGTACGATGTTCCCTTCCATTAAACTAAATAGGAGAAACTGAGGTGTAAAAATGATTGTCTTACAAGTAAATCAATTATATAAATCCTTTATTACCGATGAAATTTTAAGTGGTGTAAAGTTGGAAGTTCAACACCGTGATCGTATTGCATTAGTCGGTCGAAACGGTGCAGGGAAATCAACGTTATTAAAAATAATTGCCGGGCAAATGAGTTACGACTCAGGTGAAATTATTATTCCGAAAGATATACGACTCGGCTATTTGGAGCAACATGCAGGAATCGATTCAGAGCTATCAATTTGGGACGAAATGATGACAATTTTTTCAAGCCTACAAAATCAAGAACAGAAGCTGCGCCAGTTAGAAAAACAAATGGCAGATCCAAGCATCTATGAAAACACTGAACAATATACACGGGTTACTGGAGAATATGACCAATTACAGCATGACTTCAAAGATGCAGGTGGCTACCAATATGAAGCCGATACACGTTCCGTATTACATGGGATGCAGTTTTTCCCTGAGGACTATGATAAGCCGATTCGCTCACTTTCCGGCGGACAACGGACACGCCTAGCCCTTGCGAAGCTTCTTTTATCAAAGCCGGACTTACTGATTTTGGATGAACCGACAAACCATTTGGATATTGAGACATTGTCATGGCTAGAAGGGTATTTAAAAGGATATGAAGGTGCAATTTTAATCGTTTCCCATGACCGATACTTTTTAGACCAGGTCGTGTCGATCGTTTATGAAGTATCACGTACGAAAGTATCTAAATATGTTGGGAATTACAGTGGTTATTTAGAAGAAAAGGCAAAAAATTATGAGCGGGACTTAAAAATGTATGAACGCCAAATGGATGAAAAATCAAAGCTTGAAACATTCATTCAAAAAAACTTAGCACGTGCCTCGACAACCAAAATGGCACAGTCCCGTCGTAAAGTATTGGAAAAAACAAATTGGATGGACTCTCCGGATGGCGATGAAAAAAGTGCGAACTTTGGCTTTACTATTGAGCGTCAAAGTGGAAATGATGTACTATCCATTGATGATTTATCAATCGGCTTCTCCCAAAAGGAAATTTCGACAAATATTCGAATGCGCGTATTTAGGGAAGACCGCATTGCCCTTGTCGGACCGAATGGTGTCGGCAAGTCTACCTTATTAAAAACAATCGTTAAGGATATACAGGCAATTGCAGGAGATATTCGTTACGGTACGAATGTCCAAATTGGCTACTATGATCAGGAACAGGCAAAACTCCATTCCAATAAATCTGTATTAAGTGAACTTTGGGATGAATGGCCATTATTAAACGAAAAAGATATCCGCAATATTTTGGGGCGCTTCCTTTTTAGTGGCGATGACGTGGCGAAATCTGTAAACTCACTGTCCGGTGGCGAAAAAGCACGTCTTGCACTGGCAAAATTAATGATGCAAAAATCTAACTTTCTTGTACTAGATGAGCCTACAAACCATTTGGACTTAGACAGTAAAGAAATATTGGAAAATGCATTAATCGATTATCCAGGGACGCTTCTTTTCGTTTCACACGACCGTTACTTCATTAACCGGATCGCAACTAAAGTTATTGAACTATCCAGCACAGGTTCTTTTGAATATTTAGGAGACTATGACTATTATTTAGAGAAAAAAGAAGAACTTCAAGAGCTGGCTGCTATGCAAACACCTGCAACTGAAAAAAATGCGGCAGAAAAAAATACTCAAATGAAATCGACATCTATGATTGATAAAGATACGAAAAAGAGAGAACGCCAAATTCGCCGTGCTGTCGAGGAAATCGAAGTAAATATGGGTGCATTGGCTGACACTATTGCAACATTTGAAGAGCAACTTTGTGATCCTGCCATTTACTCAGACCACGAAAAAACATTATCGATACAATCTGAATTAAATGAAGTAAAGCAGCAACACGAGGAACTTGAGATGGAATGGCTTGAATTAAATGACGAACTAGAACAACTATAGTAAAGGAGTGTCCAAAAGAAATTTTGGGCACTCTTTTTTACTGTAGCCTCTTTTGTAAGTAACTCTAGTTCTCATTATTATTGTATAATACTAATTCTATAATTTTCCTATCTACATAATAATCATATATATAGGTCAATACGCCAAATTTCTACAAATTTCTCCACAATTTTATACACAATACAAATCTAGTTCTACCAACATATCAACATAGTTTTCCACATTATCCACAATTAAAATCAAAGTTATACACAATCCGATGTGAAAAAGACACCACTATATATAGATAAGTCACATGTTTTCCACAAGTTATTAACACTTTGTGCATAAGTACGCATGTTCGTACAACTTTTTTGTGATTAATTAACTTTATCTGTGGATAATTTTCAGAAAAATTCAACATTGAATAAAATCTTGTTATAAATGAGATTTATCTATCATAAATTATTAGTTTCGACTTTCTTATATTATTGCAATACACTAAAACAATTATCCCTTTATTTTTTCCCATAAAAAAGCATGATAGAACGGAAATAATATAATTCCGTTCTATCATGCTTTTGGTCCTTATTTCCAACTATTTAGTTCCATACCAGGACGGCCATTCATAGCTAAATCCCCACGAATACCTGCTTGATACATTTGATAGGCAGCTGCACCAATCATAGCAGCATTATCTGTACATAATTTTAACGGTGGTACGAAAAACGGAATACCTTCTTCTTTAAATGCTTTCTCCAATGCTGTACGTAGCCCTTTATTTGCCGATACGCCACCAGCTGCAATAACTTGCTTCACATGATATTCTCGTGCCGCGCGTACTGTTTTCGCTGTTAATACTTCCACAACACTATCTTGGAATCCTTTTGCGACTTTTTCAGGAATAATTTCTTCCCCGCGCTGATCCATATTATGCTTGTAATTAATAACAGCCGATTTTAAGCCACTAAAGCTAAAATCATAGGATCCTTCCTCCAACCAAACACGAGGAAAAGGTACAGCCTCAGTTGCTTCGTGAGCCAAACGATCAATATGGGGTCCACCTGGATATGGCATATTTAATACACGTGCTACTTTATCATAGGCTTCACCAGCCGCATCATCACGAGTTTCACCGATTACTCCAAATAAGCCATGTTCACGCATTAAGACCAGTTCAGTATGTCCGCCTGACACAACTAATGCTAACAATGGGAATTCCATCGGCTGTACTAAATTGTTTGCATAAATATGCCCTGCAATATGATGAGTTCCAATTAACGGTAAGCCGTGAACAAATGCAAAAGCTTTTGCCGCATTAATCCCGATTAATAAAGCTCCTACTAGACCTGGACCTTCTGTTACCGCTACAGCAGTTAAATCTTTTGGTTCCATATTTGCCTGATTTAATGCTTCTTCTAATACAATTGTTACCTGTTCTACATGATGGCGTGACGCAATTTCAGGTACAACACCTCCAAAGCGTTTATGACTGTCAATTTGCGATGACACGACATTTGAAATAATTTCTGTTCCATTTTTAATGATTGCTGCTGCCGTTTCATCACAGCTTGTCTCTATTGCTAATATATAGTTATCCATTATAATTTCACCCACATTACTAACGCATCTTCATGATTATCCGTATAGTAGCCTTTACGAAGCCCACCCTCTTGGAATCCAAGCTTGCGATATAAATTTTGTGCAACCGTATTTGTTACACGTACTTCTAAACTCATGACGTCCATATTAGCTTCTTTGGCTATTCGCATCGCCTCACGCATCAACCCTTCACCGATACCTTGACCACGTACAGAGTTCACAACAGCTACATTTGTGATTTGAGCTGCATCAATAACAAGCCAAATTCCACAAAAGCCGATAATGTCACCTGTCTCGTTTTCGGCTATTAAGTAATGAGAAAATTGATTTTCTGTCATTTCATAATAAAACGACTCCAACGTCCATGGTGTTGGAAATGTGGCAAGCTCTATTGCATGGACAGCTGGAACATCGTCAATCACCATTTTACGATACTGTACCATTAGTGTTGCTCCTTTTTTTGTTCCTTAATCCAGTTCGCTTCTGCTTCTGCAATACGGCGATATTGGGGAACAAATGTATGAGTGGATTCAATGTTCGGTAATGGCATTTGCTGAGCTAATGCTATTAGCTCGGAAGCTCTCGGTAAATCCATTGTATAAGGTGCTCTTATGGCTAAATCACCTAATACATGATGAATTTTTTCAAAGTATACTTCAACATCGCTCCCTATAAATAAAATTGGACGATTAAGTTGTTGAAGTTTAAGTAATAATCCGTCTATATGATCGTGATAATCTTCAATCACTGTATTTAAACTACCTGATTCATAAACCGCTGCATATACATTTTGACGGCGCGCATCGATTAAAGAACAAATCGCATAATTAGAAATACGGGCATTGGCAGCCAGCACTTTTAAGCTGGAAACTCCTACTAATGGTTTTTTTAGTGACCAAGCTAAAGTTTTGGCAAGGGTAACACCAATACGGACACCGGTATAGGAGCCAGGTCCTTCCGAAACAGCAACAGCCTCGATATCTGCTGGTACTAATCCTGCCTTTTTTATTACTTCTTCAATTGCGGGCATTGCTCCAACTGAATGTGTTAACTTTATATTTTGTACCACTTCTACTAGCACTTTATTTTCCTTTACTATTGCAACTGAAAGCGGTGCATTTGCTGTTTCAATTCCTAACCAAATCATTTTAATAACTCCTCACAAAGGCGAATATATTTTTCGCCAATTGGTTTCAATACAAATTTACGTTTCGTTTCATCAATACGTGTAATTTCTATTGCTAAACGTTCTTCTGGTAAATCCTCTTCAATCAAATGCGCCCATTCAACTACTGTTACCGCATCACCAAAAAAGATTTCCTCCCACCCTAAATCTTCATCGCTATCGGCTAAACGATAGACATCTAAATGGTTCAGTGGAATTCGTCCTTCATACTGTTTCATAATCGTAAAAGTTGGGCTATTAACTGTACGTTTTACACCAAGACCTTTTGCAAAGCTCTGTGTAAAAGTCGTTTTACCAGCACCTAAATCGCCTTCAAGCGTAATTGTATATTGAGATTGAACTAAACTCGCCAGCCTTATCGCAAGTGCTTGCGTCTCCTCAAGTGTTTCTATATATTTTTCGTATATCATTTAAAGTTGCTTCCTTCCACAAAAAAATCCATTACCTCTAGTTTACTTGAACTGAGGCAATTGTTCAAAATGTATCACTTTTAGATGGATGTTTACAGGATAAATCTATATAAAAAGAAAAATCTTATAAGCAAAATGCCTATAAGATCCATTTTAACGTGAAGAGTTACCTTTTCGTTCTACTATTTCTTTTTGGACTAAACCATCCTCTTTAAATTGCAGACGATAAGCCTGTGTCATTAAAAATTCATCATTCCATTCAAAAACTCCATTATCTATTTCTTCACCGGCACCTCCCGTAACCCTCACTACCTCCAGATACGACATACCTTCTTCCAGCTTATTAAATTCCTCTTCGTTCATGTACTTCTGCCACGTAAACGCATTACCTTCTTCAATTTCCAAAATTTCATCAGTACATGCAGAAACGAGCATCATTAGAAAGAAAACCAGACAAATAGATAGGTAGATAATAAAACCCTTTTTATTCATCAGTATCCCTCCTTTACTTATGTATATAGCGGACTTTTCCCGTAATATCGCACTATAAAACATTTCTGTAGCATAAAAAAGGTTTAGTAAAGGAATTCCCCTTTTACTAAACCTCTTGTAATAAACTAAATGAACTTTGATTAAAAACCTGGTACCCACCCTGGTCTAGATTGCAGTCTTTTCAGTAATGGGCTTGGAAGTACAGTATCAACGTTTTCATTGTATGCTGTATTAACCTTCTCTCCCTTTTGCACTTTTTCAACCCAGTGAGGTTCAATAAGTAATGCACGACCGAGCGCAACTAAATCTGACCCTAGCTGTAATGCATGCTCTGCCTCTTCAACAGTATAAATGGAACCAACACCAATTAAAGGTTTTCTTCCATCTAATAAGCTTTGAATAGCGGAGATACGATTTTGTTGTCCTTTTTCATAGCGGTGTGTCTCAGAGCGGAAATCACCAAGTGAAATATGCAAGTAAGTTAGCTCTGTTTTAGCTAATTCATCTACTAACATAATTGTATGATCCATCGTAATCCCATCTTCCTCTGGCTCTTCTGGACTGAATCGATAGCCAACTATGAACGACTCATCTGCATACATATTTTTATTCTTTAGAACTTCTTCCACTATCTCTAAAGGGAATCGCATACGTTTTTCAATGGTACCACCATATTCATCGGTTCTTTTATTTGTAAATGCTGAGTAGAATTGCTGAATTAAATACGTATTCGCTCCATGGATCTCAACACCATCAAAGCCTGCTTGAATTGCTCGTCTTGTTGCTTCTCCATATGCCTTAATAATTTGTTTCGTTTCATCGAGTGTTAATGGTCGAGCTTCATTTTTTTCTATTGTAATTGCTGCACTTGCGCTTACAACATCGCCATTTGGAACTAAGTGCTGAAGTGACTGACGACCGCCATGATGAATTTGCAGTACCGCCTTAGCACCACCTTGTTGAATAGCTTGTGCAATCCTTTGTAAGCTTGGGATATAGTGATCCTCATGAGCTGCTATTTGCCCCGGAAATGCCTTTCCATTTGCCGCAACATAAGCACATGCCGTAATAATCATGCCAGCTCCTGAAGCACGTTCTTTATAATAAGCAATCTCTTCATCAGAAACTGTATCATCTTCGTTAGCCGAATATGTTGTCATTGGGGCCATTACAAAACGATTTCTAAGTTCAATCTTTTCATTTAACTTAACCTTTTCAAAAAGTGCCTTCATTACTTTAATTCCTCCTTTTGCTATGACTATGACTTTAACTAAACAATCAATTATTTTCAAGCAACAGCTACTAAACTTATAAGTTTGCTTTTGGAGTGTTTTATATTGGCACTAGTGGATGGGGATATGATCCTGCCATCAACAGAAAATAAGATAAGATAAGCGACGTTTTTCCGGTTATTTGTAGATGGGCACTAGTTTAAGCTATAAATAAAGGTCAAATTTCCGGTTATTCATGGAAAAAGTGTGTGTAATTCTATTTTTGTGATCAATAGGCGGAATTCTTCCGTTTATTTTCGTCTTTTTATATTTTAATTTCTAAATAAGCGGAATTTCTCCCTCTATTTTTTGTCGACAAAAAAACCACTGAAAATTCAGTGGTTTTGCGTGTGCGAAGCGACGTCCTACTCTCACAGGGGGAAGCCCCCAACTACCATCGGCGCTAAAGAGCTTAACTTCCGTGTTCGGTATGGGAACGGGTGTGACCTCTTTGCCATCATCACTTCACTATTTTCGGCTTCCAATACAGCTTATGTCTTGGAACCCTTTGAAAGAATCATTCTTTCAAAACTGGATAAACGGTTCATTGAATTTGTGCAATAAAATGTGGTTAAGTCCTCGACCGATTAGTATTCGTCAGCTACATGCGTCACCGCACTTCCACCTCGAACCTATCTACCTGATCGTCTTTCAGGGGTCTTACTTACTTGCGTAATGGGAAATCTCATCTTGAGGGGGGCTTCATGCTTAGATGCTTTCAGCACTTATCCCGTCCACACATAGCTACCCAGCGATGCCTTTGGCAAGACAACTGGTACACCAGCGGTGTGTCCATCCCGGTCCTCTCGTACTAAGGACAGCTCCTCTCAAATTTCCTACGCCCACGACGGATAGGGACCGAACTGTCTCACGACGTTCTGAACCCAGCTCGCGTACCGCTTTAATGGGCGAACAGCCCAACCCTTGGGACCGACTACAGCCCCAGGATGCGATGAGCCGACATCGAGGTGCCAAACCTCCCCGTCGATGTGGACTCTTGGGGGAGATAAGCCTGTTATCCCCGGGGTAGCTTTTATCCGTTGAGCGATGGCCCTTCCATGCGGAACCACCGGATCACTAAGCCCGTCTTTCGACCCTGCTCGACTTGTAGGTCTCGCAGTCAAGCTCCCTTATGCCTTTACACTCTTCGAATGATTTCCAACCATTCTGAGGGAACCTTTGGGCGCCTCCGTTACTCTTTAGGAGGCGACCGCCCCAGTCAAACTGTCCGCCTGACACTGTCTCCTACCCCGCTAAGGGGCATGGGTTAGAAGTTCAATACAACCAGGGTAGTATCCCACCGACGCCTCCTCCGAAGCTGGCGCTCCGGGATCTCTGGCTCCTACCTATCCTGTACAAGTTGTACCAAAATTCAATATCAGGCTACAGTAAAGCTCCACGGGGTCTTTCCGTCCTGTCGCGGGTAACCTGCATCTTCACAGGTACTATAATTTCACCGAGTCTCTCGTTGAGACAGTGCCCAGATCGTTACGCCTTTCGTGCGGGTCGGAACTTACCCGACAAGGAATTTCGCTACCTTAGGACCGTTATAGTTACGGCCGCCGTTTACTGGGGCTTCAATTCACAGCTTCGCTTGCGCTAACCGCTCCTCTTAACCTTCCAGCACCGGGCAGGCGTCAGCCCCTATACGTCACCTTACGGTTTTGCAGAGACCTGTGTTTTTGCTAAACAGTCGCCTGGGCCTATTCACTGCGGCTTCTCTAGGCTATGCACCCAAAGAAGCACCCCTTCTCCCGAAGTTACGGGGTCATTTTGCCGAGTTCCTTAACGAGAGTTCTCTCGCACACCTTAGGATTCTCTCCTCGACTACCTGTGTCGGTTTGCGGTACGGGCACCTCTCACCTCGATAGAGGCTTTTCTTGGCAGTGTGAAATCAGGAACTTCGCTCTAAAGAGCTCGTCATCACAGCTCAACGTTATAGTATGCGGATTTGCCTACATACACGCCTTACTGCTTGAACACGCGCAACCAACGGCGTGCTTACCCTATCCTACTGCGTCCCCCCATTTCTCAAACGGTGAGGAGGTGGTACAGGAATATCAACCTGTTGTCCATCGCCTACGCCTATCGGCCTCGGCTTAGGTCCCGACTAACCCTGAGCGGACGAGCCTTCCTCAGGAAACCTTAGTCATACGGTGCATGGGATTCTCACCCATGTTTCGCTACTCATACCGGCATTCTCACTTCTAATCGCTCCACCAGTCCTTCCGGTCTGACTTCAACGCTATTAGAACGCTCTCCTACCACGCATACTCAAAGTATGCATCCACAGCTTCGGTGAATCGTTTAGCCCCGATACATTTTCGGCGCAGCGTCACTCGACCAGTGAGCTATTACGCACTCTTTAAATGATGGCTGCTTCTAAGCCAACATCCTGGTTGTCTAAGCAACGCCACATCCTTTTCCACTTAACGATTACTTGGGGACCTTAGCTGGTGGTCTGGGCTGTTTCCCTCTTGACTACGGATCTTATCACTCGCAGTCTGACTCCCGTGTATAAATATCCGGCATTCGGAGTTTGTCTGAATTCGGTAAAGCGAGATGCCCCCCTAGTCCAAACAGTGCTCTACCTCCGGTATTCTCAATCACGAGGCTAGCCCTAAAGCTATTTCGGAGAGAACCAGCTATCTCCAGGTTCGATTGGAATTTCTCCGCTACCCACACCTCATCCCCGCACTTTTCAACGTGCGTGGGTTCGGGCCTCCAGTGAGTGTTACCTCACCTTCACCCTGGACATGGGTAGATCACCTGGTTTCGGGTCTACGACCACGTACTAATTCGCCCTATTCAGACTCGCTTTCGCTGCGGCTCCGTCTTCTCAACTTAACCTCGCACGTAATCGTAACTCGCCGGTTCATTCTACAAAAGGCACGCTATCACCCATTAACGGGCTCTAACTACTTGTAGGCACACGGTTTCAGGATCTATTTCACTCCCCTTCCGGGGTGCTTTTCACCTTTCCCTCACGGTACTGGTTCACTATCGGTCACTAGGTAGTATTTAGCCTTGGGAGATGGTCCTCCCGGATTCCGACGGAATTTCACGTGTTCCGCCGTACTCAGGATACACTCTGGAGGGAATGAACTTTTGACTACAGGGCTTTTACCTTGTTTCGCGGACCTTTCCAAGTCGCTTCGTCTAACTCATTCTTTTGTAACTCCGTATAGAGTGTCCTACAACCCCAAAGAGCAAGCTCTTTGGTTTGGGCTCTTCCCGTTTCGCTCGCCGCTACTCAGGGAATCGAATTTTCTTTCTGTTCCTGCAGGTACTTAGATGTTTCAGTTCCCTGCGTCTGTCCTCATCACGCTATGTATTCACGTGTAGATACTATCCGATTAAAGATAGTGGGTTCCCCCATTCGGAAATCCCCGGATCAAAGCTTACTTACAGCTCCCCGAGGCATATCGGTGTTAGTGCCGTCCTTCATCGACTCCTAGTGCCAAGGCATCCACCGTGCGCCCTTATTAACTTAACCAAAAGTTAACACTTGGATAAAATCCAAGATTTAAGTTTACACGTCAATTGCTTGACTTGTTACATTTCTATAAAATAGAAATTTGTTTTATTGCTTTCAATGTCGTTTTATCCAGTTTTCAAAGAACGAATATGCTTCCTGTCTTACTTCTTCGCATATTTGCGACGAGTAACCGCAGGAGCAAGTGTTTTGAAGTATTCCATTCAATTAAGAATGAACCTTCAAAACTGAACAGCAAACGTTAATGTTTCATTCCCCGAGGGAATGATTCCGAAATAATCCTTAGAAAGGAGGTGATCCAGCCGCACCTTCCGATACGGCTACCTTGTTACGACTTCACCCCAATCATCTATCCCACCTTCGGCGGCTGGCTCCATAAAGGTTACCTCACCGACTTCGGGTGTTACAAACTCTCGTGGTGTGACGGGCGGTGTGTACAAGGCCCGGGAACGTATTCACCGCGGCATGCTGATCCGCGATTACTAGCGATTCCGGCTTCATGTAGGCGAGTTGCAGCCTACAATCCGAACTGAGAACGATTTTATCGGATTAGCTCCCCCTCGCGGGTTGGCAACCGTTTGTATCGTCCATTGTAGCACGTGTGTAGCCCAGGTCATAAGGGGCATGATGATTTGACGTCATCCCCACCTTCCTCCGGTTTATCACCGGCAGTCTCCTTAGAGTGCCCAACTGAATGATGGCAACTAAGAATAAGGGTTGCGCTCGTTGCGGGACTTAACCCAACATCTCACGACACGAGCTGACGACAACCATGCACCACCTGTCACCGTTGCCCCCGAAGGGGAAACTATGTCTCCATAGTGGTCACCGGGATGTCAAGACCTGGTAAGGTTCTTCGCGTTGCTTCGAATTAAACCACATGCTCCACCGCTTGTGCGGGCCCCCGTCAATTCCTTTGAGTTTCAGTCTTGCGACCGTACTCCCCAGGCGGAGTGCTTAATGCGTTAGCTGCAGCACTGAGGGGCGGAAACCCCCCAACACTTAGCACTCATCGTTTACGGCGTGGACTACCAGGGTATCTAATCCTGTTTGCTCCCCACGCTTTCGCGCCTCAGTGTCAGTTACAGACCAGACAGTCGCCTTCGCCACTGGTGTTCCTCCAAATCTCTACGCATTTCACCGCTACACTTGGAATTCCACTATCCTCTTCTGCACTCAAGTTCCCCAGTTTCCAATGACCCTCCCCGGTTGAGCCGGGGGCTTTCACATCAGACTTAAGGAACCACCTGCGCGCGCTTTACGCCCAATAATTCCGGACAACGCTTGCCACCTACGTATTACCGCGGCTGCTGGCACGTAGTTAGCCGTGGCTTTCTAACAAGGTACCGTCAAGGTAGCGCCAGTTACTACGCTACTTGTTCTTCCCTTGCAACAGAGTTTTACGAACCGAAATCCTTCTTCACTCACGCGGCGTTGCTCCATCAGACTTTCGTCCATTGTGGAAGATTCCCTACTGCTGCCTCCCGTAGGAGTCTGGGCCGTGTCTCAGTCCCAGTGTGGCCGATCACCCTCTCAGGTCGGCTACGCATCGTTGCCTTGGTGAGCCGTTACCTCACCAACTAGCTAATGCGCCGCGGGTCCATCTTATAGTGACAGCAAAACCGTCTTTCAACTTCCAAACATGTGTTTAAAAGTATTATTCGGTATTAGCCCCGGTTTCCCGGAGTTATCCCAATCTACAAGGTAGGTTACCCACGTGTTACTCACCCGTCCGCCGCTAACGAAAATTCGGTGCAAGCACCAAAAATTCGTCCGCTCGACTTGCATGTATTAGGCACGCCGCCAGCGTTCGTCCTGAGCCAGGATCAAACTCTCCATAAAAGTAGTTTGAAAGCTCATTTGCTTTGCTAGCGATTTAACTTAATTAAAAGTTAAAATCTATTGTTTGCTTCATTTAAGAAGCTTGTTTCATTAACGTTGCTTGTTCAGTTTTCAAGGTTCATTGTATTGTCGTTAGCGACAACTTTTATATCATACAACATCCTTTTGTGAATGTCAACAGTTTTTTTAAAAAAACTGGAGCGGGTGATCGGAATCGAACCGACAACATCAGCTTGGAAGGCTGAGGTTTTACCACTAAACTACACCCGCATTTTATTATTTTATGTTTTTTGGCGCGCCCGACAGGAGTCGAACCCATAACCTTCTGATCCGTAGTCAGACGCTCTATCCAATTGAGCTACGGGCGCAAGTTAAAAGTTACTTGGTGCGGCCGAGAGGACTTGAACCTCCACGGGGTTGCCCCCACTAGGCCCTCAACCTAGCGCGTCTGCCATTCCGCCACGACCGCTTCATTCGACTTTAATTATTATACATCTTTAAAATAATTTGTCAATATGAAAACTGGTGAGCCATGAAGGACTCGAACCTTCGACCCTCTGATTAAAAGTCAGATGCTCTACCAACTGAGCTAATGGCTCCAAAATGGCTGGGGTACCTGGATTCGAACCAGGGCATGACGGAATCAAAATCCGTTGCCTTACCGCTTGGCTATACCCCAATAAATGGCGGTCCCGACCGGGATCGAACCGGCGATCTCCTGCGTGACAGGCAGGCATGTTAACCGCTACACCACGGGACCATAAGTAAACTATAATTATAATATGAAATTAAAAGTGGTGACCCGTACGGGATTCGAACCCGTGTTACCGCCGTGAAAGGGCGGTGTCTTAACCACTTGACCAACGGGCCTACAATGGCTCCGAAGGCAGGACTCGAACCTGCGACCTGCCGGTTAACAGCCGGATGCTCTACCAACTGAGCTACTTCGGAATAATAACTTCTTAGCGACATCATCTTGTCGACTTTTACTATTATAGATATCGAAATAAGTTTCGTCAACACTTTTTAATAATTTTTTTTAAAAATAATTTATTTCCTATTATATATACAAAAAAACATATTCATCTGAAAAGCTCACAATTAATCTTTTCCTTTATCTTCTACTATCTAAACATCTTATTAAGTTAAAGTTCACTTCGCAAAAATTTAATTTTCCCTCGGCAAATGCTACAAGAGTACTTTTTTACATCCATCTTTTTTTTCCTTTTATAAATCTGCCCACAATTTACACAACTATACATATGAATTGCCTTTTTCTTTAGAGGTTTATTTGGCTGCTCTATTGTAGAACAAAATCTTGGCGCTCCGACCTTTTTCAATAAATTTCGGAAATCCGCATCTCGATGCTTATAGCCCATTCCTAAAATATGTAAATGATAATGGCAAAGTTCATGTAAGATAATCCCCTTGAGCTCTTGTAAACCGAAATGATCATAAAGCTTTTTATTGAGCTCTATATTATGACTACTTAATAAATACCGTCCACCCGTTGTTTTTAAACGACTATTAAAATACGCTTTATGAACAAAAGGTCGGTTAAAATATTCATTAGATAACTGTTCTACAAGTTCTTGAAGTTGTTCATCTGTCATACGCTACCTCCCCACACATAATAAAAAAGCACATATTAATTTATGCGCTTTTTATTATAATTGATATTTATTTACTTTACACGTTTAGTTGATTTTCCGGTGAGAGCATCGTTAATGAAATACGCCCTTTACTTGCTTCTACCTTTTCTACCCATACCGTCACAATGTCACCTAATGATACGACATCTAACGGATGCTTTACCCGGCCCTTCTGCAATTTAGATATGTGAACTAGACCGTCTTGTTTTACACCAATATCCACAAACGCTCCGAAATCCACAACATTTCGAACAGTTCCTTGCAATTCCATTCCTACTTGTAAATCATCCATCTGCAATACATCCGTTTTTAGTAAAGGCTGTGGAAATGCATCTCGAGGATCACGGGTTGGCTTTATTAAAGTATCAATAATGTCCTTCAAGGTTACTCCTCCGACATTTAGTGTTTCACTTAATGTCGATAAACTTAATTTATTAATAGCCTCTTCTGCCTTTTGCGTACCTACATCTTTTTTTGTTACCCCCGCTGCCTCCAATATTGCTTCAGCCAATTTATAGCTCTCTGGGTGAATGCCGGTTGCATCCAATGGGTTTTTTGCTTCTGAAATACGTAAAAAGCCAATTGCTTGCTCATAGGTTTTGGCACCTAAACGCGGTATCTTTTTAAGCTGTGTCCGTGAAGAGAATGATCCATTTTCACTTCGCATAGCTACAATATTTTCAGCCACTGTTTTGGATAGCCCTGATACATATTGTAAAAGTGATGCAGATGCCGTATTCACATCAACCCCCACTTGGTTTACTGCAGTTTCTACAATGAACGTCAATGATTCAGCTAGCTGTTTTTGAGATACATCATGCTGGTACTGACCTACACCGACAGCTTTCGGATCAATTTTCACCAACTCGGATAGTGGATCCTGTAAACGGCGTGCAATTGATACGGCACTACGTTGCTCTACTTGTAGATTCGGGAATTCCGCACGTGCCACTTCCGATGCTGAATACACCGATGCCCCTGCTTCATTTACAATAACATAGGCAATATCCCCATCAGTTTCTTTCAATAACTCCGCAATAAATTGCTCTGTTTCACGAGATGCTGTACCGTTCCCTATCGCAATAATACTAATTGGATATTTTTTCAGTAATGCTTTAACAGCCTCTTTTGCTTTTGATGGATCTGATGTTGTATGCGGATAAATAACCCCAACTTCAATCATTTTCCCTGTCTCATCAACTACCGCTAGTTTACAACCTGTACGGTAAGCAGGGTCTACACCTAGAACAACTTTTCCGCGCATTGGAGGCTGCAATAATAGATTTCTCAAGTTTTCCGAAAAAATGTGAATTGCTTGTGCCTCAGCTTTTGAAGTAAGTTCCGCCCGCAATTCGTTCTCAATGGATGGTTTAATTAAACGTTTATAGCTATCAGTAATCGCTGATTTAACTTCATTCACAGACGGGCCTATAAAGTTTCTAGGAATAAAATGATTTTCCATTTGAGCAGTGGCTTTATCTACAGGTACTTCAATTGAAACTCTTAATACTTCTTCTTTCTCCCCACGATTCACCGCCAATGTACGGTGCGGGGCCATTCGGTGGACAGGTTCCTCATATTCATAATACATTTCAAATACTTGCTTCTCATCCTTATCCGCATTTTTCAACATAGTCACGAGCTTTCCTTCTCGCCAAGAAAGAGTACGTAGTTTTTCGCGAACTGTAGCATCATCTGCAAATCGCTCCGCTAATATGTCACGCGCACCTGTCAATGCGTCTTCAATCGTTATTACACCTTGTTCTTCGTTTAAAAACGGATTCGCAAGCTGTTCTAAAGATTGCTTACTAAATTTTAATATTTGTTCTGCCAACGGTTCTAAGCCACGCTCTTTTGCAATTGTCGCTTTGGTACGGCGTTTTTGCTTATACGGACGGTATAAATCTTCCACTCGTTGTAAAACTGTTGCTGCATTAATTGATGCTTGTAACTCCTCGGTTAACTTCCCTTGCTCATCAATCAAGCGAACTACTTCTTCTTTACGTGTTTCGAGTTGTTGTATGTAATGGTAGCGGTCTTCTACTGCCTTAATTTGAACTTCATCCAAGGAACCTGTAACTTCTTTTCGGTAGCGTGCAATAAAAGGTACGGTATTGCCCTCTTCTAATAACCCAATAACTGCTTGCGCTTGTTTTGGTTCTACATTCGCATCTTTGGCGATTATCTGTAACATTTTTTGTTGCTCCATTATGCCACTCCTTTAAATTTTAAACTGCCTTTAGTGTATCACTTATGGATAAGTATTTTCCCAATTATCGATCAAATTCCCGTAAAAAAAGAGCCTACTTATCTAGTAGACTCAAACTTTTTTATAAAGATACGCCACCACTTGCTGCAATGGCATCCTGTAATTTTTTCACAGCTTTTCGCTGAATTCTTGAAACATGCATTTGTGAAATACCGAGTCTTTCTCCAGCTTCCTTTTGACTTAATTGTTCTAAATAGGTTAACTGGATAATTTGTCGCTCACGCTCATTTAATACATTCATCGCATCCGCAACAAGCATTCGGCGGTTTGTCGCTTCATATCCGACATCTTCTCTTCCGACAACATCAAATAATGTTACTGTACTTCCATCCGAATCAGATTCAATCGAGTGATCCATTGATAACGCTTGATAGCTTCGTCCCATCTCCATTGCCTCTAACACTTCTTCATCCTGAACCTCTAAATAATCAGCAATCTCAGTAATTGAAGGAGAACGTTGTAGCGAAGTAGTCAATGCTTCTACTGCCGCTTTAATTCTAGGTCCTAATTCTTTTATTCGTCTAGGAACATGCACGTCCCATGTTTTATCACGTAAAAAGCGCTTTATTTCCCCCACAATCGTTGGAACTGCAAACGCCTCAAAACTCCGGCCAAAAGAAGGGTCAAAACGTCGGATTGCACCTAACAAGCCAAGCATACCGACTTGTACAATATCATCATAATAAGATTTACCATGGGAGTATTTGCGAGCAATCGACTCTACCAATTGTTGATAATGAAGCACAAGGTTTGTCTGTGCTTCTTCACTGCCATTGTCTTGATATTCGGCAATCCAATTTAGTACTTCTTCTTTTGATGAATTTTTAGGTAGTGATTCTTTCGACATTTCCTTTCACCTGCTCTCTCGAGACATACTTCGTCATGAAAACAGTGACGCCACCTTCGTTAGTTAATTTCACTTCATCCATTAAAGTTTCCATTAAAAAAATTCCTAATCCCCCTTCACGTAAAAGGGCTACGTTTTCATCTTCGTGATATGGACCAATCTTTGATTTTACTTCTTCAAAATTAAAACTTACACCATAATCAGCTACCATTATTTCAATTTTGTTTTCAAATAATGCACATCCAATTACAACTTCACCATCTTCGTTGGCTTTATATGCATGGTGGACAACATTTGTTACCGCTTCACTTGTAGCTATTTTTAAATCTTCAATTTCATCATAAGTAAATCCAACTCGCATCGCTAATCCTGAAATTGTCAGACGGATTACACTTACATATTGCGACTTGGCAGGTACTCGAATTTCAATATAGTCAAATGCCTTCATTATTTCAACTCCAATTCCTCGTCTGTCTCAATACTCATCAGTTCACTTAATCCTGTAATTTCAAACAATCTAACTAAACGATTTGATAAGCCCACTAATTTAAGTGATGCATTGTCCCTTGTCACCTTTTTATAAAACGCAACAAAAATCCCTAAACCTGTACTATCCATATAATTTACTTTTGATAAGTCCAACTCAATTACACGGCCTTCAACAATTTGCACCGTTTCCAATTCTTCACGCAATACCGGAGCTGTATAAGTATCGATTTCACCCTCGATATAGCCTCGCAAAACATTACCATCTTCTCTAAATTGAACATTCACATTCATTATTAGACACCTCCATCTATAAACTTAATTACATTACCCAAAACCCTAGGTAACTAAACATATAATTATTTATTTTTTAAAAATGACGACTGTAAAATCATCCTCTAAATCAAACTCCGGCAGACTCTTTAAGTATGCATACATTTTTTCACACATTTCCTGAGCCGTAAAGTGACGATAACTCAATGCTATGTTTTTAATTACATCCCGTGGATCCAGTTCCCCCTGTTTCCGGAAATCTGTTACGCCATCTGTCATCATTACGATGAAATCGCCTTCATCGAGCTGAACTTCGTATTGTGGATATTTAACTTCGGGCATAACACCCAAAAGTAATCCTTTTGATTCTAAATCGAAAAAAGTTCTTTTACTGGAATTATAATATAAAGAGGGCTCATGACCAGCTGAACCGTATGTAAATTTACCATTTTCGACATTGTAAGTTCCATAAAACATTGAGACAAACATACTATCATCTACACTTTTTTCAATAATTCGATTTAACACTCCCAAAATATGAGACGGTGCATTATTAGAGCATTCAAGTGTATCAAGACCGTACTTTACCATCGACATACAAAGCGCTGCCGGAACACCCTTCCCTACAACATCCGTTACCGCTACACTCACATTCGATTTATCTCCCAAAAAATGAACATAATCACCATTCATCTTCCGTATCGGTATTGATACCATTCCGATATCAATATCTTTAAATTTGGGAATTTCCGTGCTCAATATCATATTTTGAATTTTTGTAGCAACATTCATCTCCATACGCAGTTCTTCCTGCTGTTCTAACAAACTTTGATGCTCTTTTAAGGTTAAACCAAAATGGACCATAATCTCAATTAAAAAATCATAGCTATGCGAAATATATTCGGGTAAGTCAGGATAGAGTTGCTCCATCGCATGTTTGTGAATATTTATAACTTCTTCCGGAGCTACTTTCTTCTGGATTAACTGGCGAATAAAGTTTTGGCCAATATATAAATTCCTTTCCGTTTGATTTGATAAAAAGTCCGATAATATTTTTTGATATTGCATTTGCAGCTCTTTCAAATTTTATCACATCCTACTAAACCCATTTTTCAATAATTATAGTCGTTCCTTTTTCAACAGAGGATTGGATATCCATCGTATCCATTAATCTTTTAACACCTGGCAGCCCTGCACCTAGCCCCCCGGAAGTGGAATAACCATCTTCCATTACTTTTTTTATATTATTTATTCCGGGTCCTTTATCTGCCGCTGTAATACGAATACCAACTTTCACGCCCTCGCTAATACGCTCGATTGTCACTTCCCCTGCCCTGGCATATAAATATATATTTCTGGCAAGTTCACTAATTGCAGTCGTAATTCGAGCCTGATCTACCGCGCCAAAGCCAATAGCTTTCGCTTCGTTTCGTCCAAGTTGGCGTGCAGCTACAATATCCCATTCTGTTATAATCTCTACGGTAGATTTCGTCTTCATCATAGTGCCTCCAATTTCCTACATTTTCATTATAAGGAGTTAATACACATTATCAATTTTCGGAATTATTAATCTTTTTTATTATAGCATACGGTATGTTTATAACTTAAATTTGATTTCAAAATTATTTTTAATTAGAAGTATATCTATATAAATACTCGATGTATTTATTGTAAACTATTTGTTATATTTTTACATGATTACAGCTACTATTTATAAAATAATATTATTGTGAAGATAATAAAAAGCATCGAAACCATAAGTTTCGATGCTTTTTTTATGTATTAAAATTTTACGAGTCCTAAACTAATATTGAGCGCGATATCGACTTCCTGCATTAGTTTTGTGTCAAGCTGAGTAATCCGATCTGTTAATCGTGACTTATCAATTGTACGCAATTGCTCAAGCAAAATTACCGAATCGCGTTCAAAACCATACTTTTTCGCATCGATTTCTACATGTGTAGGTAATTTTGCTTTTTGAATTTGCGCAGTTATTGCAGCTATTATGACAGTTGGACTGAAACGATTTCCAATATCATTTTGTATAATAAGCACGGGTCTAGTCCCGCCTTGTTCTGAACCTACCACTGGTGATAGGTCAGCAAAAAAAACGTCTCCACGTTTTACAATCAACTTGTCATCCCCCGCTTACGAGACGCTCCACCATATGTTCCGCTTCATACTCTGCATGCAAGCACTCACTGCAAATTGTCAGATTAATTTGCGACATTTCCACATAGCCCTTTATTAAAGCTTCCCGTATTTGATTTGGTTGCATATGCTTTGTATATTTTTGAGTCGCCAAATACGCCATCATATAACCACTCTCAGTATTGCGTCCAAACGTTCTTTCAAATTGAGTAACTAGCTCATTTGGTATGTCAATTACCACTTCTTCTACTTCTACCAATTCCTTCGCGTACAAAACAAGCACCTCCACCGAACATCCCATTTCCCATTAATTCTATCATTGATTACCTACAATGAAAAGACAGGAAAATAAAAAAACTGACAATTCTCGCTATTAGGGGGATAAATGTGAACATATTTGTTTCGATTTTTTGGAATTTTTTACAGTAAAATTACATCGAAATTTATTTGTATACCCTAGGAACTCTAGCTGTAATCACGCATGGTACTTCATAATTAATCGTTTGGAGTTTAGTTGCCCAATCATCCATTGTGATTTGTTCATGCTGTTGGCGACCAATCAATACAACTTCTTCTCCTACATTATATGCTGTTGGCAGTAAAATCATACTTTGATCCATACAAATTCTACCGACAATTTTCGCCTTTTTTCCTCCAACAAGCACTTCTTGACCTTCGAGCTTACGAAGCATGCCATCCGCATATCCAATCGGAATCGTACCAATGTAGCAATCTTCCTCTAACGTATAAGTTGCACCATAGCCAACCGATTGCCCTGCATGCATTTTTTTTATATGTATGAGTTCAGTATGTAGTGAAAATGCAGGTTTAATTGGAAACGGCATTTTAGAACCAACAAAAGACGAAGGTAATAATCCGTACATCGAAATACCGAAGCGAACCGCATCATACTGTAAAGACGGCTCTTTAACTAAAGTGGTAGCAGTATTTGCCACATGGACTAGTCTTGGTCTTTTTGGCAATACACTCAAAAAGTCCTTAAATAGGGTTACTTGGTTGTCAAAGTACAATGAATCTTCTTCATCTGCTGTAGCAAAGTGTGTAAAAATACCATCCAAAATAAAATCATCGGACATAACAATTGCTTCGTACAATTCCAGTAAATCTTCTTTCGTAGAGACTCCAATACGCCCCATACCTGAATCAACTTTAATGTGAAGCTTTAATTGATTTGCCAAAGGTATATATTGTTTTACCGTTTCTATCCAGCTTGTTGAAAATACGGTAAGGATAATATTTTCCTGGGAAGCATAAGGAGCAAAATTAGGTGGTGTAGCACCCAACACTAAAATATCAATATCCTTAAAATTTTCCCTCATGTGTACAGCTTCATCAGGTGTTGCTACAGCTAGCATCGTTGCTCCTGCCTGAATAGCTGTTCTTGCCACTTCTACATCTCCATGCCCATATGCATTCGCTTTTACTACCGCAATAATTTGAATGTCTTTGCCAATATATTGGCGTAATGAAATGAGATTATGTTCGATTGCTTGTAAATCAATAATTGCTTTTGTAGGTCGGTAATTTATTGGTTTTTCCATTTTGACTTTACCCTCTTTTTAAAAGTATAAACACCCCGTAAATGTTAAGAAAATTATGGCATACATTTCACTTCGAATAAAGCTAAAATTAATACAAAAAAATAACATCTTGCACAAGTATGTGCAAGATGCATCTTTTTTAGAAGACATATAGCTAGGTTCGCAATAAATCATCTGTCATGGCAATTTATTTCATACTACTTTGCTGCACACTAGCTGCCACTTCCAATAATTCCTCTTTAGATAATTTTGTAGATGCGATAAAGAATGTCATGCCATCCTTATCCCACTGAATAGAATGATCTGTAATTGCGCCAATCGTGTAGCCTAAATCAGCTGGATCCCCAGGTGAGAATACAGGCAACACCATGTTGTCATATTGAATTGGTTGCTGCATTAATGTAAATGGTTTTTCACCTTCAAACGTTAAAATAACACGGGAATTGCCATCTTCTTTAACCTCATACTCTTCTGTCAACTTAGTATGTGCCCAGTCAATTGTTGGATAGTATACACTGAAATCTGTATTTACAACATCAGCTGATGCTGCCTTTTTCTCTTCTTTTTCAGTGAACTTTTCTACTTCATAATCCTTTGCGGTATGTTGTACACCTAACTTAATTTCTCCAAATGTAATAACAACCTGCTCTTGTAAAGACTCGTCTAACACACTAACTTTTGTCGGAAGCATTGTTTTCTTATCAACCATAATTTGCTGGATAGGTAAAGCTGTTTGATCTACATTCCGTGTAGCCAGCTCAAATGTATAAGTTGAATCATCTTCTGTCATAACAGCTTTTGAATCCGCCATTAAATCATCTGCAAGCGTTCCAATAATATAGGCTTGACTATTTTGTTTCGGCCACTCACTCTGGAATTTATGCGTTTTTCTAAGAGCCGGAGTTACAACAAATACCCCTTCTTCATTACGAACAATTAACTGCTGTTCCGTTTCTCCTTGCGGGTTAACTGCTACTCGATAAAAATCCGGTTTCGTATGCCATACTTTCACATCATAAATTCTCGGCTCAGCCCCAGTACGTACTTCCATCGAAGCACTTAATTCATAACCCTTTGCCTCATTCCATTTCTTGTTTACATCTTCAATCACTTCATCTTTCGTTGCTTTCCCACACGCCGCCAAAAATAGACAACAAACGACAACAACTAGCAGTCGGAGTTTCAAAGTTTCATCCTTTCGATTAACTTTTTCGATAAATTACTATATGAACGAATGAGGGCATGTATGTATTATTGCATTAAGATTACTTGAGCAGCTGCCGTTGTTCGAGTATGCGTAATAGAAATAAAGCCATTTACCAGTTCGCCATCAAAATAGAGGACTGGTTTTCCTAGCCCATCCTTTAAAATTTCCATTTGATGGAGTTCACACCCTTTACCAATTCCTGTACCGATAGCTTTTGAATATGCCTCTTTTGCAGCGAAGCGCCCAGCCAAAAACTCCACTTTCCGAGCTGGTGATAACTCATCGAAAATAATTAATTCGCGTTCCGTTAAAATACGTTGTGCAAATTTTGCAGAACGCCCTAACATCTTTTCAATTCGATCCAATTCTACTAAATCTAAACCAATACCTTTAATCAATTAGTAGCTCTCCCTTTCATTTGAACATTAGTCCAATGTATAATGAATATTAATTTGTATTATTTTATATCGACATAATTGAGGTGGAAAATGTTTATTCGCAGAGAAAATTTCAAACAATACATTACGTTATATCCAATTGTCTCGTCAATCATTGCGATTAATTTAATCGTATACACCTTGACATTAATTCCCTCATTAGGAAGGGAAATACTTATTGCAGGCGCTAGTGTGAATGGTCTAATTGCCGCTGGTGAGTGGTGGCGTATTATTACGTCAATGTTTTTACACGCTGGATTTATGCATGTTCTTTTTAATATGTTCTCACTATTTTTATTTGGTCCGGAGCTGGAGAAAATAGCTGGTAAAGTTCGTTTTTTAACGATTTACTTTTTAGCAGGAATTTTCGGTGGTGCTGCTACATTTGTAACACAGGCCCCAGATTACGCTAGTGTAGGGGCTAGTGGTGCGATTTATGGTATATTCGGTGCGTTTGGGGCACTCATTTATTATACGAGACATTTATTCCCACAACTAAAACAAATCATGCTACCATTAATCGTCATTAGTATTATCATGACTTTCGTAACGCCTAATATTAATATCAGTGCTCATTTAGGCGGGCTTGTTACCGGCTTTATTTTAGGATTTGTTTATTTTAATCCCAAAAATATGGTTCGTTGGCGCAACAACTCTATAAAACGAGTAAAATAAAAAATAGGATGTGTGAAAAAGGAACCACCTTTGCACACATCCTATTCTTTTTAATATTCGTACCAAGTTAATATCTTTTCAACTTCTTTTTGGTCTATATGACGAACCGTCGCCGAAGCCCCTGTCATCCCAGACATAACTATAATTTTCGCAGAACCAATTTTACGGCGTTTTTGGAAATAGGTTTGACTCCCCTGCGTTACCTGTACACGTTTTTTTAAAGCAAAAAAGGTAACACGGCTAATCATGCGAGATACAATTGTAATTTGCTGACCTTCAATTGTATAGCCCGTTGTTTTAAACTGCCATCTTCCTAACAAAATTATCGGTAATACCAATAGTAAGGACAGTAATCCATATGGATAGAAAAAATAAGAAATAGCGGCTATCAATGGTACGAGCCAAATAAAATCTATCCTGTAGAAAAAAGGTAATGCTTTTTTAGGAGGCTGAATTGCTTCCACAAGGTGAAAATCATATTCAGGAAATAGCTCAGCCAATGGTTTTAAAGCTTCCTTTTTTGCAATTAACGGAAATAATATAATTTTCTTATCTGCTTCCCCACTAAATCCTCCACCAGCACTTTCCACTGCAATCGATGCTAAGCCCAGCATTTGCTGGAATGGATTTTCCACTAGTTTAATTGCCTGTACACGATTTAACGGGATTGTTACACGTTTTTTTTCAATTAACCCTCGAGTAATAATTAAACGATTCTGCTGTTTACTCACCGTGAAGTTATAATAATTTAAAAATGTAATCCCCACGGATATTATCCACGCTACCATGAGCGCAAGAGCAATCAGTATCATTGCCGCGATAAAGCTGTATTCCATTAAAAATGCCACTTCATCATATATCGCATCAAATGGAATAAATTCCGCAAATTGCGAGAAGACAGCAAAAACCCCGGCCAGTACTACGCCGATTCCACTTGAAGTGCTTGCCAATAATAACAGTTCAGGGACCTTCATTTTGTGTAGAATAGTTGAAGGCGGTTCTTCCTCTTCTACTATTTCCATTAATTCACTTTCAAACGGTGTTTTTTGCTTCGCTTTTTTCATTTGGATTTCCACATCATCCGCCGCTGCTCTCGTAACAGCAGTTAACTCAGCTTCAGGCTTACCACTTTTGCTCCCCGCCGTTTCTACCTGCACTTGAACAAGCTTAAAGAGGCGATGGAAAATCCCTTCTTTGTAATTTAAATTTTGAATTCGATCGAATGGAATGTAACGCTTTTTCTTTACGAATAATCCGTATTCAACCCGCAGTTCGCTATCTTCATACCAGTATACAAACGTCCACCATTTAATAAGACCACTCACCATCGTACCGAAGACGACAATCACTAAAATAAAAAGTGGAATCATTTCACTGAAAAATGTTTCACTGCGATAATCCAAATTAATATTAAAGCCATTTGCAACTAAGATAATCACAATCGGAATCAATAGGTCTTTTAATGCTTTTACCACGTTAATAATAGCTGTAACAGGGTGAAGTTTAAATTTTTCGTTAGACATCATCTTCCGCCACCCTTGCAAGTTCAGAAATTTTTGTCCGTAGTAAGTCGGCTTCCTCTACTTTTAACATCGGAATCGTATGTACAGTTGCAGCTGAAGAAATGGAAATATTGGCTAACGTATATTTTTTTAAAATCGGACCTTGTTCCGTATCTACATGCTGAACACGCACCATTGGTATTAATGTTCGTTTTACGACAAATAACCCACTTTGAATCTCGATTTCCTGCTCTCTCACTTCATAGCGCCAAATCCTCCAACGTACACGAGGAAAGACAGCGATGGAAAAAATAATGGATAAGACTACAAATGCAATAGCAACCCACATAATCCATTGGGGCCAATCAAATGTCACCACTAGAAATATAACTCCCGCGACAAGAAGAGCAATGAATATAGTTTGAATTAGCCCATATAATCGCCAAACAGTTTGTGCTTTTTTCGGTAATTGGTATTTCGGTTGTTCTCTCACAAGCTTTACACCTCTTTCTTTCTATTATGCTATACGGTTCAACCTCTTAATTGTTTCATAGTTCCCATATAAATGATGTTAAAAATTTTCCATTACCTTATATAGTATAGATAAATGGTACTTTTGTTAAATAATTTATGAAAAGTTTATATTCCTATCGTTTTATGTAAAAAAAACACACCAACGAAAATTCGTTGATGTGTTTGAATGATATTAGTCTTCGCGACGTGGACGAGGACGGCGATCACGAGATCCTTCACGACGAGCGCCACCTTCACGGCGACCTCCTTCGCGACTTCCTCCGCCACCACTACGGCTTCCGCCACCGCCACCTTCACGACGGCGATCTCCTCCGCGACGGTCTCCACCACCACTGCGGTTACCACCACCACGGTTACGGTCATTGCCACCGCGGCCACGGCCACCACCGCCGCCTGAACGCTCACGGCGCATTGGGAGTGGACGCTCTTCAGATAATGATACTGGAGTTGCATCAGGTTCTTTTGTAATTGATTTTAATGCAGCTGCCACTAAATCTAACGCTTCGTTATTTTCTAATAACTTAGCCGCTAATTCACGGTAACTTCCTAAATCATTATTTTGAACTAGTTCCACCAACGATTGCATTGCATCTTCTTGTAAGCCTACTAATGCTTCTTCTGATGATGGTGGACGTAAAGGAGTCATACGTTTTTTCGTAGTTTCTTCTACGATACGTAAGTAACCCATTTCACGAGGTGTTACGAATGTTACTGCAACACCCGATTTACCTGCACGACCTGTACGGCCGATACGGTGAACGTATGATTCCGGATCTTGTGGAATATCAAAGTTATAAACATGTGTTACACCTGAAATATCTAAACCACGAGCCGCTACGTCTGTTGCGATTAAAATGTCGATTTTACCTTCTTTGAACTGACGTAAAACAGAAATACGTTTTGCTTGTGATAAGTCACCGTGGATACCTTCTGCTAAGAAACCACGTAAACCTAACGCTTGGCTTAACTCATCAACACGGCGTTTCGTACGACCGAAAATGATTGCTAATTCTGGTTTTTGAGAGTCTAATAAACGAGATAATGCATCGAATTTTTCACGCTCTGTTGCTTTTACGAAAAATTGTTCAATATTTTCCATTGTTAATTCTTTTGCTTTAATTTTTACTATTTCAGGGTCTTTCATAAATGTCTCTGCAATTTTACGGATTGCTGGAGGCATTGTCGCTGAGAATAGTAAAGTTTGACGAGTCGATGGTACATTTTCTAAAATCGCATTAATATCATCAATGAAGCCCATGTTTAACATTTCGTCTGCTTCGTCTAATATTAATGTTTGAACTTCGTCTAATCGTAATGTACGACGGTTAATATGGTCTTGAATACGACCTGGTGTTCCTACAATAATTTGAGGATTATTTTTCAGTGCACGAATTTGACGGCCGATTTCTTGACCACCGTAAACTGATAATAATTTTACACGTTTATCATAGCCTAATTTATAAAGTTCTTCTGATACTTGAATTGCTAATTCACGAGTTGGAGCAATTACTAACGCTTGAACATTTGGGTTTTTTGGATCGATTTTCTCGATTAATGGAATACCAAATGCAGCTGTTTTACCAGTACCTGTCTGTGCTTGACCTAATACGTCACGACCAGCCATTGCAAACGTAATTGTTCCTTCTTGGATTGGTGTTGCTTCTTCAAACCCCATACGCTTAATAGAGCGTAATGTCGATTCACTAATGTTTAATTCTGAAAAATTTGTCAAACTCTTCAATCTCCTTTTTCCTATATAAGTTGACAAATGGTTACATTTTCAGATGAAATGGCGGCAAATTTCGAGCCATTGTATGTGGAACGTTTCCGTTACTTAAAAAATTCTCTCTGCTTCACATGCAGAGTCTCTTATATGAAAAGGAAAGCCCGGTCATTGCCGAGCGGTTCAATTCTACCGTTGTTATTTGTTCTAGCTTTTTTAAAAAAATAGAATAAAACCGTTTATCAAAAAAAAGTACTCTTCATCAAAAAGTCTGAAGAGTCTTCGCACAAAATGTATCCATTGCTCTTAATAGTCTAACATGGGTTGTAACGGTATGCAATGATAATGCTTGTATCGAATAGTCTGACATTTATTCACGTTATAAATTTGAACACCGCATCGAACCATTCGTCACAATCATCACTATAACAAATATGGTGCTTTCCACAATCTGAAATATACATTTGCTTCTGCAGTGAGGGAATTTGGTTGTATAAAATCTGTGCAGTCGTATTCGGTACGATGCCGTCCAGCCTTCCTTGAACAATAAAGGTTGGGCATTGAATGTTTTTTATATAAGGTTCCGTCTTTTTGACGACTTTCATAAATTCAACCGTCGCCGATAGTGGGACATTTTTGAATTTATCTTTATAGCGTGCAAACAATTCGTTTTCTTCCAGCTTTTTATGAACCATATCTTGAGCAATTGCCCGAACATCTTTCACTAGCTGGGGTGGGTCTATATACTTAATCGCAGCACTCAATAACACTAATTTCTTTACTGGATAGCGGATTGATAAATACATACCAATAACTCCGCCCATTGAAAAACCAACAACAATTACTTCATCTACTTGCTTTTTTAGCTGACGATAAGCAATTTCCGCTTCCATCATCCAATGCTCAGCTTTATAGCCTTTCATCGATAAATGTTCTGCATCCCCGTGACCTGAAAATGTAGGAACACTTATAACCCAATCTGTACGTTGTTGTATATAATGCACAAAAGGTTGCACTTCATACGGTCCACCAGAAAATCCATGTAAAAAAAGTACGCCTGTTATCATCAATTCACCTACTTTTATTGATGTTCTTATAAATATAATAAGCGACTCTTTCCGTAGAAAAAAGCTTCCGCGCTTTTAATAAAAAAAAAACGAGTTAGCTATGCCAACTCGTTTGATTGAATAATTTTCTCCAACTGCATTCCTCGTGAGCCTTTTACTAAAATTATGGACTCACTCGTAGCATTTAATTTAATTTTATTTATAATCGGATCATAGTCTCGCTCAGAATATATTAAGTGCGTTGCATCAAATTTAGCTTGCAGCTTTTCATATAGCCATTTCATGCGCGGACCATATAGACAAACATAGCTGATTTTCTGATCGTTTATATAGGCAGCCACTTCTTCATGCATCGACTGCTCATCATTCCCTAACTCCAGCATATCACCGAGGACAAGCCATTTTTCCTTACGAATTGTCGTTTGCTCGATAAATTGAATAGCAGCGTGCATCGAAGTCGGTGCGGCATTATATGCATCATTAATAAATAATAGCTCACCTACTGAAATAAGCTGCATACGCATATCCGTCAACACAACTTGCTTTAATGCTTCTCGAATTTGCTCATCCGTTAACCCTAAAGCTCTACTTACAAGCATCGCATTTAATGTATTTTTTACCTGATGCTCTCCTAAAACAGATATAAAGAAGTCTCCATTAATGGCTCCTTCTACATGAAAGCTACTGCCTTGTGCTGTCGCTACAATATTAGAAGCCACTAAATCTTGGCTTCGTGTAAAACCGAACGACTGCGTTTTTAAATTTGGCGTTTTGGCAACAAGACTTTGCAATAATGGCTCATCTCCATCAAAGAAAAGCAAACCTTCCTCATTTAAACCTTTTACTATTTCAAACTTCGCTTTTGCGATACCTTCTCGCGACCCTAAATCTTGCATATGGGCTTCACCGATATTTGTAATAATTACATAATGCGGGCGTGCAAGTTTAGTTAAAAATTCAATCTCTCCGAAGCCACTCATACCCATTTCCAAAACGGAGATTTCTGTATCTTCATCAAGCTGTAAAATTGTTATCGGCAAACCTAATTGGTTATTAAAATTACCAATCGTCTTTTGCACTTTAAAATACGGAGAAAGAGTTCCCGCCAAAATGTCCTTAGAGGAAGTTTTCCCATTTGAACCAGTAATACCGATAAATATTGCTTTATGCTCATTACGATAACATTCCGCCATTTTTTGCAGTGCCTGTTCCGGATCATCTACAAATATTAACGGTAGATTCTCCGGTGGGTTAGGTTCATCTTTCATCCACAATGAAGCTGCTGCACCTTTTTCAAATGCCTGTTCCACAAAGCGATGTCCATTTACAGCTTCACCGCGAAAAGGAATAAATAAATCACCTTTAGCGATGGTGCGTGTATCAATGGAAATACCTGTGACAACCGTATCAGGAAATGATTGATTTTCTATCGTTAGCCATGTTGCAAGCTGTTGTAATTTTTTTTTCACTTTTTATCCCACTCAATCTCTATTGTATTGAAGCTGTTGTTTTTCAGTATGGCGCTCTAACGCTAAGTTAATAAGTTCCTTAACTAGTTGAGGATATGTTAGATCTGTATGCTGCCATAGCAACGGGTACATACTAACCGGTGTGAAACCTGGCATAGTATTTACTTCGTTAATGTAAATTTCATTGTTATCCGTTACGAAGAAATCCGCTCGGACTAATCCTGCTCCATCAATTGCTTTAAACGCTCTTTTCGCCATATCCACTAAGTCTGTATAGACATTTGCTTGCAAATCGGCCGGAATAATCAAGGCTGTTGAGCCGTCCTTATACTTTGAATCATAATCGTAAAAATCTGTCATTGGCTTAATCTCACCCGCTACAGAAACGTTTGGAGTATCATTCCCTAAAACGGCAAGCTCGATCTCACGTGCTTTAATACCTTGTTCGATGACAATTTTGCGATCATACTGCAATGCGAATTGTACTGCTTTTTCCAACTCTTCCGCATTAGTTGCTTTACTGATTCCAACACTAGATCCAAGGTTAGCCGGTTTTACAAACATAGGGTAACCTAATGCTTTTTCGCATTTATTAATCCATGCTGTTTTATCATGCTCCCACTCACTACGAATAAAAGATTCATATGGTACTTGGGGTAAATTCGCCATTTCAAATAACTGTTTCATTACTACTTTATCCATACCGGCTGCAGAACCAAGAACACTATTTCCTACATAAGGAATATTCAAAACTTCTAAAAAGCCCTGTACAGTTCCATCCTCGCCGTTCGTGCCATGCAATAATGGGAAAACTACATCGAATGGATTTTCCATATGAGCATTTATGAATTGCGTTATATTATTTTCAGATTGCTCTGAAGTCGTTGTAAATTGTAATTGTTCAATTGTTTGAGCGGGTTCTGTTAATTGAGGTCCAACACGCCATTCACCCTTTAATGTAATAAAAATCGGAAAGACGTCAAACTCATTAAAATCTACCGCCTGCGTTACAGCCTTTGCAGTAGATAGTGATACTTCATGCTCGGCAGACTTACCACCATATAATAAACCGATTCTTTTTTTCATTCTTTTGACCTCCAGTTTTTACTAACGTTATTTTATCACGAATCTCCTGTACGCTGAAATCGGATAAAAAACACTCACTGCCTGGTTCGCTGTGAGTGTTAACTAATTTGTATTAATTCATCATAGCCTTGTTTTAATATTTCATCTAAATCATCCCAAACTTCATCGGGATAATCATAGTCACTTAACACTCGAACTTCGATTGCATAATGGGCATTTGGCTTATCTAATTTATATAACGAAAGCAATGCACCCTCTTTTGCAAATGGTCTATATAATCTTAATGTAGAAGGATCAATTGTAGGGGAATTATTTTTGTTTTTTCTTCTCCAAAAACTTCCTCCTCCTTCTTTTTCTCTTATCATTTGATTAAATAAATTCGATATGAGTATTTCAGAATCGCCAATGAAACGATAATATACTTTTGTCATTTTGTCCGCCACAGATGAATAATAAGCGTACCGATTTTGCAACTTGCTGAAAAAAGGTGATGCTAATGGTTCACGCTTATGACTTAAATAGAGAAGCTCTGCCTGTTCCAGCGGCGTCAATGCATTAACATTTTTTTCTGCCGCGAAGTCTACCCAGCATATATCCTGTTTTAAGTCGCTTTCTCTTTTCAAAAAATCCCGCATATCTTCATTAGTAACAAAATCAAATTGTGTATGCATGTTAAAAGAGCCATTGTCGTAGGCATGCCTTAATAGCAAAACATTCTTTACCGGTTCTACTGAAGCCATAAATTCCCTCAGTGTAAGCCCACTATAAATAACAAAATTTTCCACATCGTTCATATGGACATATAAATGATGCATAAAATCTTCAGCAGACTTCAATTTCTTTGCCACTACTTGCACGCCCCTTTAACATGAATAATATGATTATTATATGACTTCTTATTCAAATTTGAAACATTTTCTCATATGTTTCGTCGAACTTTTAAATTGGACTTACTAAAGTAATTTTTTTAAGAATATGATAAAGTTAATAAAGCTTAAAATATTACTATATTTTAAGCACGATACTTTCTTGAATGGTAAAACATTTAACCATTCTCATATTAAATACCTTCAATTTGTTGGTATCTTCTAACCCCTAGATGGGTTAAATTTAATAATTTAAGGTGAAATGAATGGATACAAACAATTATAATTTTAATAAGCGCTTCGACTGGCCGCTTACAATCATACTATTCATATTTTTTGGTGTAAGCTTACTGGCTATCGCTTCTGCGCAAACTTCCGGTCAATACGGGACAAACTTTGTTCCGAGACAAATGCTTAACTATGCAATTTTCGCCTTTATAGTCGCAGTTGTCATGTACTTTGACCCAGATCAATACAAAAAGCTGGCGTGGCCGCTTTATGGTTTTGGACTACTCTTGTTAATTGCAGTTGTAGCCATTCCACCGTCAACAAATATAACAATTTATCGTAATGGTGCACAAAGTTGGTTTAATACACCAATTGGAAGCATTCAACCTGCTGAGTTCATGAAAACATTTTTCATTTTAGCTACTGCTTATTTAATAAGTAAGCATAATGAAAGATATCAAATTAAAACGATCAAATCAGATTTCATGTTACTCGGTAAAATTGGATTAACACTTATTGTGCCTCTTTTCTTAATTATGTTGCAGCCTGATTTAGGTTCGGGGTTAGTATTTTTTGCGATTACCGCGGCACTTGTTATTGTTGCCGGTGTTACCTGGAAAATAATTGTACCTTTATTCGGCGGAGCCGCTGTTATCGGCGGATCTTTATTATGGATGGCACTGTACATGCAGGATTTCCTTGAAAAAACATTTGGATTCCAGCCATATCAATTTGCCCGTATCTATTCTTGGATTGACCCGTACTCATATGCATCTTCAGACGGATATCACTTAATTACCTCACTTAATGCGATAGGTTCAGGTGAGATTTTCGGGAAAGGGTTTATGGCACGTGAAGTATATGTTGCAGAAAACCATACAGACTTTATTTTCGCAGTAATTGGTGAAGAATGGGGCTTTGTTGGTGCGAGTGCTGTTATTTGCTTATACTTTTTGTTAATTTACCATTTAACGAAAACGACGCTATTACTTAAAGATCCATTTTGTACTTATGTATGTGCAGGAATTATTGCCATGATTACGTTCCATGTTTTTGAAAATATCGGGATGACGATACAACTATTACCTATCACAGGGATTCCTTTACCTTTCATTAGTTACGGAGGAAGTTCGATGATGGGGAATGCTCTTGCAATCGGACTCGTATATAGTATGAAGTTTCATTACCGTACGTATATGTTCACTACGAATGATCCCGACGACGAATAAAATGAAAGGACCCATTTTATTATAAAGGGTCCTCTACTACTTAGAGATTCAGGTAGGATGAAGATAACTTTCATCCTACCTGAATTTCTTTAATTTTGTGTTTGTGGAGTTTGCGTTGGTGGTGTTAAAACTTTTAAAAGCTCAAGACGAGATTTCGTAACTGTCGCCGTAACACCTAATTTTGATAAGTTTGTAACAATACGCTTTAAATCAATCTCTTTCGCCATTTGATTACACCTCAAACTTTCCTTTTCTAATATATATAACGATTTTAGGTTTTAAAAGTTTCATTTTTCAAAGGTCAGACCTTCTACTTCTATAGAGTACCATGTAAAAGCTTATTTATACTTTTCAGTTTCATTACAAAAGTTAAATATAGTTAAACTTAACCTTTTCCCATAATAAATAAACCCTTAAAAAAACATTTGCGGGAATTTTACTTGTTTCCTAACAATTTATTTATGTTTTTCATTTACATATTAAAAACAATTCGCATTTAAATTTTAGGCATGTTTAGCAAATTTTACAAGTGGAAATAGTGTTATTATCACGAACAGTTTTGAAGTAATATTGACTATTTCGAATTAAATTACTTCAAAAGGAGGAACATCAAAATGGCACATTTAGATAAAAATATATTTATCCCTAAAGAGTTAATTAATTTTCATACGAGCTTAAGTCATTCTGCTGAACAGGTGGCCATATTAAAGCCTGTAATGGAGCCGGCTTTTCTGCACGAAAGTAAATTTGCAGGTTTGCCTTTCTTAACCCATGAAATGGAGCATCCTAAAGATAGACAAAATCGATATATGCTGTTTTTGGCACAGCTGAACTTCTCGGAAATACAGCTAGGCCATCCATTTCCTGAAAAAGGTATTTTACAATTTTATATTGCTCAACACTGTTATGAAAAAGTAAAGTCACATTCGGAATATTGTCATTTTAAAGTTCAATATATCCCTCATATTGCACACTATAATCAATTTATTCATGACTTTACCTATTTAGAAGACGTAAATTTAAATAATTTTCCAATTCAGCAGGAAATGAAGCTTCTCCCTACTAAACAATTTGAACCTGTATCAGCCATGGACTATCGGCTACATAATTATTTCAAGCCTGAAATGATGAATACGTCTATTACATTAGATGAGCGGTCATTCCAAGATGTTTATCTGGAAAGTTATTTAGCAGCAGAACATAAAATTGGAGGCTACCCGTATTTTATTCATCAGGATTTCCGAAAGGGCTCTATGTATTTGCAGCATTATGACACATTATTGCTGCAGATTGTTTCTAACGATGAACAAAATATAATGTGGGGAGATAGTGGGATTATTAGCTTCTTTATCAACTCAAAAAAATTAGCGCAATGTGATTTCTCGGATATATACTTTCATGTGGAAGAGTATTAAGAAAATTAAGATACACTCGCTTTTATAGAATTGTCGAGTGTTTCTTTTTTTGTTTAGCCTCCGTACGCTATAATGGAGATAAGAAGGAAGGTAGGTGAACTTTTTGAGCTCTCTTATTCAAGGCTATTTTTTATTCCCTATTATAATGGTTTTAAATATTCTTTTTGCAATAACAGTTATCTTTTTAGAGCGTAAAAAACCTTCATCCACTTGGGCATGGTTACTCGTACTTTTTTTCCTCCCGTTTGTTGGATTTTTCCTCTATTTATTATTGGGAAGACAGTTAAGGAAAAAGCACTTATTCCGGTGGGACGGAAGGAAAGATATTGGAATTGAACAACTCATTAATTATCAAATTGAAGCAATTGAGAATAATGAACTGGAGTTGCGTACTGAGCATATAAAAAATTATAGCCATCTTATTTATATGAATTTAAAAACAAATAATGCTGTTTTAACACAGGATAATGATGTGAAAATTTTCGATGATGGTAGTGACAAGTTTGAAGCACTTATTAGTGATATAAACCACGCAAAAAATCATATCCACATTCAATATTATATTTTTAAACTGGATAATTTAGGGCAAAGAATTATAAATGCATTAATAAAAAAGGCTAAGCAAGGTGTGAAAGTACGGGTTCTATTTGATGAAATGGGCTCCCGGGGCATTCGCAAACGTCATTTTAAAGAACTGATTGAAGCAGGAGGAGAAGTAGAAGTATTTTTCCCATCCATCCTTCCTTTAATTAATCCTCGATTAAACTTCCGGAATCATCGTAAAATCGCTGTTATAGATGGTAGAATTGGCTATATAGGTGGGTTTAACGTAGGGGACGAATATTTAAGCCTATCCGATCGATTCGGTTATTGGCGGGATACCCATCTTCGTATTGAAGGTAGTGCTGTTCATCCATTACAGACGCGATTTATATTGGATTGGAATCAGGCGAGTGCCAAAAACGATATTATCTATGCAGAGCGTTATTTCCCTATCATTCCACAAAAGGGAACGGCCGCCCTTCAGATTATTTCAAGCGGACCTGATACAGAATGGGAAGTAATCAAAAATAATTATTTGCATTTAATAGCAAATGCAAAAAAATACGTGTACATACAGTCCCCGTATTTCATTCCAGATGAATCATTTTTTGATGCCATCCGTATTGCAACTCTTACAGGTATTGATGTGCGCATTATGATTCCAAATAAGCCGGACCACATGTTTGTCTACTGGGCCACTTATTCATATGTAGGTCCACTTGTTGAAGCAGGTGCGAAAGTATATCATTATGAAAAAGGCTTTATTCATGCAAAAATGATTGTCGTTGATGATGAGATTGCTTCTGTCGGAACAGCCAATATCGATGTAAGAAGCTTTAGTTTAAACTTTGAAGTGAATGCCCTTATCTATGACCGTTTATTGGCCCATCGTCTTGCAGAAATATTTGAAAGAGACATAATGGATTGCTCCGAGCTTACATTGGAGCTTTATAAAAACCGTTCGAACTACACTAAATTCAGAGAATCGATGTCACGATTGTTATCACCGATTTTATAAAAAATGGGATGCGCTTATGAACAGCACATCCCATTTTTTAATTTATCCCTAAATATTCTTCTAATGTAACTCCTGCTTCATAAACCTTTGTTGCCAAATCTCCTTCTAAATAACGGAAATGCCATGATTCATGCATGAAACCGGTAACCTGCTCCTTACCTTTAGGGTAACGCAATATAAAGCCGTATTTATGGGAATTTTGAGCCAACCATTGCCCCGCTGTTGTTTCACCGAAAGCATTCGTCAACCACAGATCTTCTTTACCCTTCTCGCCAATATCAAAGGCTAAGCCTGTTTGGTGTTCGGAATACCCAGGTCTCGCACTGTATCGATCGGCAGCATCTTTCCCATCTCTTTTCACATAACGATCATATAATGACTTTTGATACTCATAGGAACGGAAGCCACTAAATGCTACTAGCTCCATCCCTTCTCCCTTGGCAGCATCAGCCATTTTTTCAAATGCTGCACGTGCTTTGGAATCCTCGCCTTTATTATATGAGGCCGGTAGAGGTATTTTTTTATTTACTATTAAAACACCTTTTATAAACGTAGGTTCTGTTGCAGGTTTTTGTCCTACAATATAGCCATTTTCTAATATTGTTTCTTCTTTAGTATCTACTGACGGCGTTTTTGGATTTTCCTCAACCGGTTTTTCGTTTTTCGTACCTGGCACAGTTGGAGGTTTTTCCTCCTGTAGTTTTGTATCGGAATTATTCCCTTCCAATGGAGAAGGAGTAGATGGTTTATCTGACTCCGCTGTTTCCTCCTCCATTGGGATGACCGGTTGCTCCGGTGTCTGAGCACTATTATATTTATAATAAACGGAGCCCAGAATCGCGATTAATAAAATGATGGAAATGGAAAAAATCAAAGCGATGGGACTCTTTCTTTTTGCTTTGTAGTTCATTAAAGTTCGCCTTCTTCTTTTATTGTTATCCGCTGACAATGACTAATAATACAACTATCGATAAAACTGCAAACAATGCAGACATATTGCGCATCCATTTTGCTTCTTTTACATGACCTTTTTCTTTAAATGTCCTTGAACGGAAAAAATTTGTGAATGTAAACATAATCGTCATTGATAAAATCGCTGCTTCCATATTTTGTTTTACGATAAAATACAATGCTGATAAACTTGCTCCTGCAACTAATACAAGCGATACTGCTTTTTCATACTTTTTCATCATTATCTCCTTAAACTATGATTGCAAAATTTCCTATTCGATTAAGGCAACCTATTTTTTAACCTCTAGTTAGTATAAAACTAGTTTGAATGAGAATCAATTTTGAAAATCTTAATCAATCGCTTCATTATTAGCAAAATAAAAACTCTACATGTAAAACGATAATCCATGCAGAGTTTTTAAATATTTTTCTTTTTTTTCTGAAACTTCTCGTTAAAAGTTCTTAAATAAAAGTGCATTTTATTTATGTTGATTAGTATTTAATGTTGTAGATTTAAAACATCATACATTTTCATAAACGACTTCTGCCATTTCAAAACGGAAAAACTCATGATGCAACTCATCACGGAAATGCTTCGGTGTCACACCTGTATATTTTTTAAATATTCTTGTGAAGTAACTTTGATTACAAAAGTGGAACTGCTCGGAAATTGATGTAATGCTCTTATTCGTATGACGTAAATAGTATTGAGATTCCTCTACTCGACGGACATTTAAATATTCCACTAATGTTATACCTACATGCTCGCGGAATATTCGTGATAAATGACTCGTACTTATATGGAAGTTTGCTGCAATGCTTTCAACTGTCAAATCATTTTCGAGCTCATCATTTATGTACATAATTACTTTGTTTACTGTCTGATGGCGGAATGTTGGCTGTTTACGATCAGCAATAAAGTATACATAAAATTCTACTAAATCATCTGCAAATTGCAGAAACTCGGCGTCTTTCATTTTGTTTTCAACCATATCCGCACATGCTAAGTTGAAGGCAAATGCTTTTTTAGATGGAACCTGGTTGTCTAATAGCTTACGTGCCACAATTGATGACAAAGTAACAAAATATGAACGGACAACTTTTATCACTTGTTTGCCAAAGCGTGCAGATAGGATGTCTATTATTTCATGTAATGTCTTTTTCGCCTTTGTTGCCTCTAGATGATAAATCTCAAAAATTAATCGAGATTCCAATACAAAAAAATCTTCAATACCTGCATATTGATTAATATTGTCAATCTCCTGAAAATAGCGCTTTGAAATTGTTTCCGAAATCGAATACTGATGTAGTTGCATAAATTACCCCATCTTTCTTCAGAATAGACATTCTGTTTCTAAACTTTTAAAGACAACTTTAATCTGTGATTTTGTCCTTACATTGCAGATAAAGATGCCTACCGCTCCATCCAATCTGCCAAATTTCCTATAATAAATTACAAAATATTATGTAAAGTAATTATTTTTTTGCTGTTTGAGTTCCATTAACTATAATATATTTCGTATATATTTGTGCATTTATTAGTAACTATAGTGAATATTAACATATTCTAACTTTTCCTTTCAACCTAATTTTAACAAATAGTATAGTTCAAAATGATTATGATACTTCCCTTTTTTAGAAATAGTCTCCGTAAATAATTTTATATTCCTAGAAAATCAAACCTTTTTTATATTATTACTGGAATACTTTCCACCAATAAAATCTTCTAACAAAATTCACTTTACTTTTATCCAAAAATTAATTATTTATAAAATAAATCTTCTTAACCTTAATCTCTTTTAATATGTAGCAAAATAGTTCATAATTGTATAAAATGCTTATGAAGAGGTGTTATAAAGTGGAGCCAAAACAAATAGAAGAAATTATGGAAGTCATTAAAGAATTTTTCCCTGAAAATACTTCCATTGCTATTTCAGATACGAATGAGTATATTTACTACCAACCAAGCAAAAAAGTAGATTTAAAAATTAAGCCGGGTGACCCTATTAAAGAAGGATCAGCAGCTTACAAAGCATTAACGTATGGACAGAAGATTAACTCTTACATTGAGTCGGATGTATTCGGGGTTCCTTATTACGGAATGAGCATTCCCCTCATTGAAGAAGGCGAAACAAAAGGTGCCATCACGGCCATTTTCCCTCAAAAGCCCTCACCGTTTTTAACAAATTATATTACAGTGAAAATCGATGATTGCTGGTACCCAATCAAACATAACCAAGTTATCTATTTGGAGACTCAATTACGTAAAACTTTTGTTAAAACAATGCACCGTGAAGGTTACCACCGTTTGAACCTTAGTGACCTGGAATTATTCTTGGCACCAGATTCATTTATTCGATGCCACCGTTCATATATTGTGAACATCGATTATATTGAAGAAATCCAACCGGATTCACATTCTACTTTCTTATTAATTATGAAAGACGGCACACGCATTCCTGTTAGCCAACGCTATGCGAGCTACTTCCGCCGTTCTTTAGGTTTCTAAACGAAACTTTCTAAGCGACTTGTTATAAACAGGTCGCTTTTACCTTTTTACCACTTATTACTTTCTCCTTTTCAACCATTTTTTCATCTAAATTGTAAAAATCTGCTCATTTTTAGTTTCGGTAAAATAATAATAAAACATAATTTATCTACTCTACGCAATAAAGTTCTCGATTAATCGTTTTTTAAGCGCTTTTATGTTATCTGTGAAGTTAATGTGACAATTTGGTGATATTATTAACATAAATGCCGGTTTAGTACCTGGTAAAAAAAACAGAAAATTCTAATATTATTTTCTGATTAATCAAACGATTAAAAAACTTTTTAGGGGAGGATTTTTAAATGGATCCACGAGTTGAGAAACGTTTAGGTTTAAAAGGGTTAGCAGATAAAATCGTAACAGCTGAACAAGCAGCTGCTTTAATTGAAGACGGTACAGTAGTAGGGATGTCCGGATTCACACGTGCAGGGGATGCTAAAGTAGTACCAATGGCTTTAGTTGAGCGCGCTAAAAATGAAAAAATTAAAATTGATGTATATACAGGGGCTTCATTAGGTCCTGAAGTTGATAACCATTTAGCTGCTGCTGGTGTTATTAACAAACGCGGTCCTTTCCAAGGGGATGCGGTAATGCGCGGTATGATTAACAAAGACCAAATTTCTTATGTAGACGCTCACCTATCTCACAATGCTGAGTTAGTGCGCCAAGGAGTTATCGGTCCAATTAAACACTTAATTTTAGAAGCTGTAGCTATTACAGAAGATGGACTTATTATCCCATCAAACTCTGTAGGTAACTCTCCAATTTTTGCTGAGTATGCTGAGAACATTATTATCGAATTAAACATTTCTCATCCAGAAGCATTAATCGGTATTCACGATATTTACGTTCCAGGTGAACAAGGTAAGCGTGATGCTATTCCAATGACAAATGCTGAGCAACGTATTGGTGAAATTGGTATTCGTGTAGACTTAGATAAAATCCAAGCAATCGTTATTTCTGAAGAGCCAGATGCGCCTTCATTAATCGTACCTCCAGATGAAGAAACACAAAATATGGCGAACATTTTATTAGACTTCTTCCGTTCAGAAATCAAAGCGGGTCGTTTAACAAATGAATTAATGCCGTTACAATCTGGTGTAGGTTCAGTAGCAAACGCAGTTTTAGACGGTTTTGCTGATTCAGAATTCGAAAACTTAGTAGTTGCTTCTGAAGTACTACAAGATGCAGTATTCAACTTAATTGATGCTGGTAAAGTACGCTTTGCTGCTGCAACTTCTATTACACTTACTGAAGAATTACAGAAAAAAGTTTACGGCAACTTAGAAAAGTATGCTGATAAAATTTGCTTACGTCCACAAGAAATTTCTAACCACCCAGAGCTTATCCGTCGTTTGGGCTTAATCTCAATCAACACTGCTCTTGAGTTAGATATTTATGGTAACGTAAACTCTACACACGTTTCAGGTACTAAAATGATGAACGGTATCGGCGGTTCTGGTGACTTCGCACGTAACGCTCGTCTTGGTATCTTCGTAACGAAATCATACGCAAAAGGCGGCGCGATTTCTTCAATCGTACCAATGGTTTCTCACGTAGATCACACTGAGCACGATGTAGATGTAATCGTAACAGAACAAGGTATCGCTGACTTACGCGGACTTGCTCCAAAAGAGCGCGTTAAGTTAATCATCGAAAACTGTGCACACCCTGATTTCAAAGAGCAATTATGGGATTACTACAACCGTGCTTTTGAAGCTACAGGCGGTGCGCAAACTCCTCACATTTTAGAGGAAGCTCTTTCTTGGCACGTAAACCTTGCTAAAAACAAAACAATGAAAAAAGAAGTAACTAAAGCTTAATTAACACAATATATAGGGTTTGTCCGAAGTCTTGCGACTATTCGGACAAACCCTTTTTTTATATTTATTTTAAGAACGTTTATCCTGTTCTTCATTGTAATAATCCGTTGTTGTTTGGGCACCTTCTTCAACCATCTGGTTACCTTCTAAAGTATGATCTGCAACATCGCCCGCTGTCATTGCAACCTCTTCCAGCGTTTCTTCTTCATAAGCATCTTTGCCGACAGAGGCAGACTTAGCAATATTTGTATTTAAATCTTTCGTAACCGGAGAGTGAGCAGCATCGTTACCAGTTACTTTTTCTTGTGCTTTCTGCATTAAACCTTGCACGCCACCACTTTCATCTACTTTACCTTTTGCTTTATTTAAATAATCCATTGCTTTATCACGGTTTTCCTTCTTACTTAAGAAAGAAGCTGCTCCAGCTATTAATCCCGCCATTACAACGCCTTTACCTTTTAATTTAGCCATAATATTACCTCCAGTATCATTTGATTTTGATTTCCATTCATATAATCTAATATACCCTGTGAATTTCTTTTAAAACCTTAACTATTTAGGATTAGAAAATCCAAAAAACGGATAATAATAATTAACTAAAGAAAAAAGGGGTGTTGGCTATGATTCAAAAAAAGGAAATTACATATAAAGGAACTGAGATGCTCACTCTTCTTGGCGTCTCTGGAGTCATTACTTTTATAATTTCACTTTTTGTAGGATTTTAATCGATATTAATTTCACTTAAATATGTATAAAGAAAAACACGATTCCCTATCGTAATAGGAATTCGTGTTTTTGTATTTTTTATACTTTTACATCGTCATATGCGTCACTATTATCAAATGAAGATACGACATATGAGCAAAGGGCTTTCATCTTAAAGTTATTTTCTCGGGCATAGTTTGCCGCTTCATCCAAAAGTTTTTTAGCTACACCTTGACCGCGCAATTCATTTGATACATACGTATGATCCATAACCATGACTCCATCGCGTAGCACCCAAGTAATCTCTGCTAGACGTTCTCCGTTCACTTCATATTCAAAAGCTCCATTGTTATTTCCATTGTCTTTGTACGTAAATTCCATTTTTCACCCTCCTTTATTATTCACAATAATATATCATAGTTTGAATTTTCATGAAAAATAAAAGCACCCAATGATGAGTGCTTTTAAATACTACTATTCTTTTTTAAACCAAGTTGATATCGTATCAATTAGATTAGTGAAGAAGTTTTTGACACCTTGCCAGAAACCTTCATCTTCTAAAATACCACCGAAAGTTTCATCAAATTTTGCCGTTAAATCTGAAAGCTGTGAAGATAGTTTACTAAAATCGATATTTAAATTACTAATGCGATCCATTAAATCTACCAATAATTGACGGTCTTTCTCGCTTAAATTAATTTGTAGCTTAGCCAATTGTTCTTCAACAATTTGTTGAACTTCCTCTTTATTAGCCGGCTTGTTTTCAGCAATCGCTTTTTTGATTTGTGTTAATAGCTCTGCTACCTGTTCATCTGTAACACCTGCCGACTCGGCAATTGAAGTGGCAACTGATAATTCGTCATTGGCAACATCTGTACGTTCAATATCCAATGTTTCACCTGTTTTTACTTCATACGCTTTATAAATTCCCACTAACGCAGAGTGACCTGTTACCGGTTTTGGTGCCGCAATTTCCACAATCGCGTCTTCAATACCTGCAGTTAACATTGCATTTGCATACATTTCTGATGTCACTTGTGTAATATTAGTTGGAGTGACAATACTAATTGTCAGTCCTTTCCCTGCATCTTGACGCGTAATTTTAGCAGATGAAAACATACGGGAACTAGGGTTACTGTCTTTTATATATTTGGCTAAATCTTGGCCAGAAATAGTAATTTCATCAACTTCTGTTTCTTGGGAGACACGTAATGCAGTTTTTACAATCTCCTTTTCACTATCGGATAAATTCGATCCATAAACTACGATTGGTACCCCTAGCTTTTCATTGATTGGATTTTTTTGCTCTGTTGCTGCTGCAGACACACTCAATGGTAATACTACCGAGATTAATAGTGCAAACATCGCAACTAATGCAATCCATTTTTGTTTCATTATTAAGTCCCCCTTTTTAAATGTATATTCCCATTTTCACTTAATCTTGTCCTAATTTCATATACATTCTCTATTAATACGTATAAAAAAAGTAAAAGGTTGCAAATTTTAATTCACCTTTTACTTTTCAATGTACTTTACTCTTTTTTAATCTCTGGCGATTTCCGTCCAGCCATCTTTTTGTGTAATTTTACGAGCCTTCATTAATGTACCAAGCGCACGCTTAAATGAACCTTTACTCATATTGAACATTTCCGTAATTTCTTCCGGCGTTGACTTGTCACCGAACGGCATTTTACCACCGACACTTTCTAAATACGCGAAGATTTTTTCTGCATCTTCTCCTAAACGTTCATGTTTTCGAGGTAAAAATGACCCGTTTAGTGATCCATCTTCCTTCACATCAATGATGCGTACCTGTACATCTTGTCCTAAGCGAGGTTCAGCTTTCATTTCTGACTCATGTACGAAAATACGATATGGTTTTTCAACACCTAGCAAAAATGACCCTACTGGTAATAGACGATATGGGCGAGCTGTAATGTTTTTATTGAACAGTTCTGCTTCAGCACCTTCATACATGTCATTTACCTTTTCTTCAGTAACGAGACGTCCGAACAAATCACCATTGCGATCTGTACGCAATGTCATATACAAATGGTCACCTGACTCCGGCCATACTTCGGAAATAGCTGGTAAATCTTCTGCACGGACTAAAACTTCACGAGATGTGCCAATATCACAAAAGGCACCTTCTTTTGTAACTTTTAAAACGCGTGCCCAACCATAATCGGCTTCTGTAATATGTGGAATGGCTGTTGTCGCTTGAAGGTCCCCACGTCGATCCGTATATAGGAAAACTTTTACTAAATCCCCAATCGCTAATGTTTCTATAACATCCGATGCATTTAATGGGATTTCTAAATCGCCATTCGTTAATACATATCGTGATCCTTGTTCCTCTAATACAGTTAATTCCACTACTTGTCCTGATTTAATTAATTGATTCATTCAATACATTCTCCTTTTTCTCGTCAATCATTACATATTATGATTTGATTTCATTTCTTCTAGCTTCCTTGTCATGTCGGGCTCTTCTTCTAAAAGCTGTACTAAATCAGCTATACGGTCAATCGAATTCCAACTTAAATGATGTTCAATACCTTCAACATCTTCATAAATATGTTCTTCATTTACCCCAATTAAACGCAAAAATTGTTCCAGCAATTCATGACGCTGAACAAGTCGCTTTCCTAATTTTTGCCCTTTTGGCGTCAATGTTAAGCCTCTATATTTCTCATACAGTAAATATCCATCTTTATCTAATTTCTGCACCATTTTTGTAACGGAGGAAGGTAGAACAGATAAAGCTTCTGCGATATCGGACACACGAGCATACCCTTTATTTTCGATCAATAAATAAATTTGTTCAATGTGGTCCTCCATGCTAGGTGTTGGCATAACTGTTCCCTCTCTTTCAATTGCTCTTTTAAGTTTACTACAATTTCATGCAAAAAGTTAACTGAAAACAGTGAACGTTAAAAAAGGGATATTCAAATTAGTTTGTCCCTAATTGAATACCCTTTTATTTCAAATCTATGTTAAAGCTTGCCATACAGCTACATGATTTATACATATGAATAATTATCCCCAAGGAATTATGAATGACTTGGATATTGTTTAACAAGATGAAGTGCACGGATAATTTGCTTGTTAATTTCCTCAATGCTTTCTGGTGTGTTCATTTGGTTGAATGCTGCATCTCTTGATTCTTCTGAAGCGACATATCGAGCAGGTAAAGAATTCAATGCTATAGCAGCGACATCCATTTCACACTGTTTACAGTGACAAAATGTCTGGTATTGAACGCCATGCAGCAAAAAACTTACAAGCCCCATTACTATCTCTTCTGTAACATTTACTAATTTTATATTGGACATTTTTATATTTCGACCTTTCGCCTCATTTCATTAATATTCACTTAATAATATAACTTTCGTTAAAATAACTCAAGAACTCCGTCGTTTGATACCTATTTATAGTGTTTGTCTAGTCTACTTTACTTTCAGTAATCGCAATGCATTTAAAATGACTAGCAATGTTGCACCCATATCGGCAAAAATTGCAATCCATAAAGTTAACCATCCCGGTATAATCAATAAAAGCGCAATAAGCTTCAACCCAAGTGCAAAAGCAATGTTCTGTTTAATTATTTTCATTGCCTTTTTACTCAACTTCATCGTATAAGGTAGCTTTGTAAGGTCATCCGCCATAAAAACAATTTGAGCTGTTTCAAGCGCTGCGTCTGTTCCTGCTCCCCCCATCGCAATACCGATGTTAGCTGACGCTAAAGCAGGAGCGTCATTTACCCCATCTCCAACCATTGCGACTGAGTGATATTGCTGTTGCAAGTCTTTCATAGCCTGTAACTTGGACTGCGGTAAAAGATTTGCCCTTACGTCATTGATATGAAGCTGCTCTGCAATTTTTTTTGCAGTTAAAGATTCATCGCCTGTCAACATTACAGTGTGCTGGATGTCATTTTCGTGAAGCGCTGCAATCACTTCTTTACTTTCCGGTCGAAGCTGATCAGCTATAGATAGTATCCCTAAAACACACTCCTCATTTGCGGCTACGATTACCGAATGACCGCTCGATGCATGCTGTTGAACTCTTTGTAATAAGGACTCAGGAATAGTTACAATCGATTGAATCCATTTTACACTTCCTACATAAATTACTTCACCATTCACTGATGCATAAGCACCTTTTCCTGTTACTGACTGAAAATCTACAGCATTTGGAATAAGTATCTTTTTATCAAATGCTTTTGCTAAAACCGCTCGAGCTAAAGGATGCTGTGACATCTTCTCAACAGCGGCAATTTTTGCGAGTAATATATCCGCATTATCAGTATTCCCTTCTATTTCAATTGCCACTACTTCCGGTTGCCCTTTTGTTAAAGTTCCCGTTTTATCGAACGCAACTGCTTTAATGCGGGCTAATTCCTCTAAATAAACCCCACCTTTAATTAATACGCCGTTGCGAGCTGCATTACCAATTGCTGTAACGATTGCAACTGGTGTGGAAATCACAAGCGCACAAGGACATCCTACAACCAAGACTGCCAAACCTTGATAGACCCAATGTAGCCAATTCCCCGTTATAATGCTTGGCACAATCGCTACTAATAAAGCGACAACTATAATTGCTGGCGTATAATATTTTGCAAAGCGGTCAACAAACTTTTGTGATGGCGCTTTTTCAGCCTGTGCTTCTTCAACTAAATGAATAATCTTAGCAATTGTTGTATCCTCTACCCGCTTTGTCACTTTAACCTCTAAAGCACCAGCTTCATTTAATGTTCCTGCAAACACCGGATCCCCCATTTGTTTTGCAACGGGGAGTGGTTCGCCTGTAATGGCTGCTTGATTGACGGTTGAAATACCAGTAATGACGACACCATCCATGGCAATTTTCTGTCCCGGTCTAACAATTAAAATATCACCAACTTGAATCATCTCAGTCGGGACTACCTTTTCATCATTGTGACCATCCTGCACTCGCTTAATAGTGGCTGTATCAGGTGCCAAATCGATTAGCTGGGAAATGGATTGACGAGCTTTATTCATCGAATACGCTTCCAAAGCTTCACTTACCGCAAATAAAAAAATGACAATTGCAGCCTCTTGCCATTCACCTATGATGGCAGCTCCGATTATCGCAATTGTTATTAATGTTTTCATATCAAATTCCAAATGGATTAAATTCTTTATCCCTGTTATGAAAGTAGTGTAGCCACCCACAACAATTGCGACCGCATAAAGGCTATTTACGATTATATGCCCTTCATGAAGAACGAAACTGCAAATGACTCCTATTAATACAAACAGCAATGCAAATGCTGCAAGTTTATTTTCTTTACGTTTATAAAATGGGATCGCTTCAGCCATTAATCGCTCATTCGCCCGGGAAACTTTAATACCATCAAAAGCCCCAGCAGCTTCTAGTTGATCAAGTGTCGCTGTGCCGGTTACCGTTAACTTTGCTGCACCGAAATTTAAAAGTACGTCTTCAACTGTATCAATTTCCCTTACATTTCGTTCGAATTTTGCAGCACAGTTTGCACAAGATAAATTTTCCAAGCGATATTGTTCTGTTTTTTGCCCCATGTGATTCACTCCTTTGAATGTTCATAAGCAATCATGACAATTTGATGCACATGGTCATCTGCTAACGAATAGTAAACTAATTTTCCTTCACGTGTCGACTTTGCCAAACCATGTTCTCTTAAATAACGTAAGTGGTGGGATGCCGTTGCCATACTCGTACCGATGATTGCTGCTACATCACAAACACATAACCGTTCTTCAATTGTCAGCGCAAATGTAATTTTCAAACGTGTTTCATCTGCAAGCGCCTTTAAAAATTTCGCTACCTTTGAAAGTTCGGGCATTTGCTCTCTTACAGCTTCCACTGCCTGTTCATTCACTTTTGTTATATCACAAGTATCCTTCAATTTTACACCTCATTCAAATATCCGTTTGAATGTATTATAGCTTATGTACTTTTTACATTCAAATGATTGTTTGAATGTAAAAAACCTCCCTTTATCTAAAAGGAAGGTTTTTCATTCTTTATTCGGCTTTCAATATTAACTCGTATTTCGTGTTAATAGTGCCATCGATATTAGTTTTATGGTAACGACCGTATACCCAATTCGATGTTTGATTGTCATACCATTTTGACTTCATATGTCCACTTTGACCCGGACCGACAATATGATGTGCTGTAGACAAATTATTCAAATCAGCCACAAAGCGCCAAGATGCACCATGCTTTACATTTCCGTTTCCATCTTCTGAAGCAGCTTGAACTGTTACACTTGAACCGCCTACCGCTAATCTTTCAGGGTTAACGTAATCTGCTAAAAAGTCAGACGCACTTGCTAATGGATGGTTGAAAGTTAACTTATTGTAACTTCCCCATTTCCATTTTGATACCGCTGTCCCAAATTTACCTTGAATTTTCGTTACAGCATCTTCAAACGCAGTATAAACGAATTGATCTAAACCGCCCTCTTCAGTAATCCAAACACCTGGATTGCCGGCATATGCATCACGAAGCATTTGGTCGGTAATTTGGGATTTCCCTGGCATTAATTTGAAGACATCCTCCGGCATGGCATCTTTGAATAAGGCATTTTCCATATTTTCAATTAGGAAATGATACACAAGCGGTGCACCCTGATCTTTATCATCATAATACTCCCACTCTTCTAACAATGTAATAACCCTGTTATATTTGCCTTCTGTATCCTGCGCTTTAATCGTTTCTAGTAGACTCGGTAAAAACTCTACGGCATGCAAGTTTTTCTTATCCATTTGCATACCTTTCATTTCCGCAGCCGTCAGCTTTAATAATTCTCCCTCGTCGTTATAAACAGGCGTTTCGATCATTTCCACAATTCGTTCATAACGATATGGCTGTGCCCAAAGGTTGGAAATATGGTATGGATATTCTTCACCAACTATTTGATTGTTAGCTGTTGCAATATAACCTTCTTCCGGGTTAATGACAGTCGGTAACTCATCAAATGGGATATAGCTTTCCCAACCATATTCAGAAGAATTCCCCGGTACTGGTAATGCACCTGTACCTTGTTTACGTATCGGTACTAGACCATTTGCTTTATAGGCAATCGTTCCGTCTGTTGAAGCAAACACAAAGTTTTGTGCGGGTGCTTTGAAGTCTTCTAACGCAACTTCAAACTCTTCCCAATTTGATGCTTTATTGAAGCCTAATACTGCTTTTAATTCCTGTGTAGATTGAAGCGCAGTCCACTGCATTGAAAACTGCTCTTTAACTTCTGTTTCTTTTAGCATTATATTTGAAACAATTGGACCGTGACGTGTTTCCACCACTTCGAAGTCAATCGTTTTACCGTCTTTTACTTTAATAGGTTCTTCTCGAACAGTTGCATCTTCCCATTTACCATCATATTCAAATTGATATGGGTTCTCCGGGTTTGGCTTTTCAATATATAAATCTTGGACATCAGGGTTTACATTTGTAACTCCCCAGGCAATCTGTTCGTTATGTCCTAAAATAATACCTGGAATCCCTGCAAATATAACACCGCTCACATTTTGTTCAGGGGACTTCAAGTGCATTTGATACCATACAGATGGTGTACTTAAACCTAAATGCGGGTCATCCGCAAGTAGCGGTTTCCCTGATTTCGTAAACTTCCCGCCAATTACCCAGTTGTTACTTCCGTTAAATTCATTAGGTAAATAATCTGTTGTAAAGGCAGTTGTAATATCTGTCTCTATATTTAAATTTGCCTCAATAATTGATTTTGCATTTTCCGGGTATTCTACAAATAATTCTTTAGCTTGCTCTTCTGTATAATTTTGTAATGCCCATGAACGGAATGCTTGTTGATTCCAGTTTCCACCCAGGTCATATGCCATATATTTTCCGATCACTAATGAATCGATTGGTGTCCAAGCTTCTGGTGTATAACCAAGCAGCTTAAATTCATAGGAAAGCTTGCTGCTTCCTTTTACTTCATCAATAAAGGCATTTACACCTTCTGCATACCATTCTAAAATTTGTTTAGATTCCGCATCATAACCATCCCATGAATTCTCCGCTGCATGACGCAAGCTGAATGTACGGAAAAATTTATCGGTATTAACTGCAGACGCACCTACCACTTCTGCTAAAGTACCGCTTGCCTGACGACGAGCTAAATCCATTTGGAACAATCGATCCTGCGCTTGGACATAGCCTTGGGCGCGATAAAGGTCGGCATCTGACTTCGCCACAATATGCGGAACCCCTACACCATCTCTTGTAACTTCCACATCTTCATCTAAAATCGTAACAATATTCTCACCTTCAATTAAAGGCTTCGAATTAGATACGTATAAATGCAACCCAGCAACTGCTGAACCGCCAAGAACAATCAAAATCCCAATTGTCCAAATGACAATGTTAACAATTTTGCGCCCTTTTGCCTTTGTAGCCTGTTGTGCCATTAGATCCACCTCTTTATCTTGTTTTTTGCAAAGTGCGATTTGTTCTTTACAAAAAATAGTTTTCTATAATTCTCTTTATCTTACACTGTTTTTAATTTTAATACGATAGGGCAATGATCGCTACCTAAAACTTGTGAATGTATGGACGCTTCTTCAATTTGTTCAACGAGACGGTTCGAAACAATAAAGTAATCAATTCGCCATCCAATATTTCGCTCACGCACTTTTGCCATATAGCTCCACCACGTATAATGGTCCGTTTCATTCGGGTGGAAATGGCGGAATGTATCTGTAAATCCACTATTAAGTAAGTCGGTCATTTTTCCACGTTCTTCATATGTAAATCCGGAATTGCCAATATTGGATTTAACGTTTTTTATATCAAGCTCGCCGTGTGCAACATTTAAATCCCCACAATAAATGACGGGCTTTTTTGAATCAAGTTCCCTTAAATAATCCGCCATACGGTCTTCCCAAAGGAGGCGTTCTATTAAACGCGTTAAATCCCGTTTTGCGTTCGGTGTATACGTATTTACTAAATAAAAATTCTCGTATTCTAATGTAATAATGCGTCCCTCATCAGGTGCAATTTCATTTTCAATACCGTAAAATACCGCTAATGGTTTATGTTTCGTAAATACCGCTGTACCTGCATATCCTTTTTTTACTGCTGAATGCCAATACTGATAATACCCTTTGAGTTCAAGGTCAATTTGTCCTTCCTGGCATTTAGTTTCTTGAAGACAGAAAAAGTCAGCTTCCATTTCATGAAAATAATCTAAAAAGCCTTTATTTACACATGCACGTATACCATTGACATTCCATGAAATAAATTTCATCTTTGAGCTCCTTCTATGTTATATTCTGATTTATAATAGCTACAAATTCAGCCAATATATTAGTAAGGTGGAGGTCTTAGTTAAATCAAGCTCACCACCTTATCACTTTCTTATCGACAAAAAGATAACCCGTGCCAAATGAGCACGAGTTGAGTCTTTTTATCTCCTAAGATTAATCTTCACCGACGATTTTTACTTCCATCTCTAAGTCGATATCAAACTTTTCCTTCACAGCACGCTGTACCATTTGAATTGTTTCAATATAATCTTTAGCTGTTGCATTGTTCTTATTTACGATAAATCCGGCATGCTTCGTAGAGACTTCGGCACCACCAACGCCTTTCCCCTGCAATTCGCTGTCTTGAATAAGTTTACCTGCAAAATAACCTGGGGGACGTTTAAATACACTGCCAGCAGAAGGGTATTCGAGTGGTTGCTTTGATTCGCGTTGGTATGTTAAATCAGCAATTTTCTCATCGATTTGCTTTTGATCGCCCTGTTCTAATTGGAACGTAGCTGACAGAACGAAATAGCCCTTTTTAGCAATAATGCTTTTACGGTAAGAAAGTTCAAGTTGCTCGTTGTTCAGCTCTAGAAGCTCTCCTTCCGGTGTTAGTACTTTACAAGATGTGACGATGTCTTTAACCTCACCACCGTAAGCGCCGGCATTCATTGCCATTGCTCCACCGATTGAACCTGGAATACCGCATGCAAACTCAAAACCGGTTAAGCATTGAGCTGCAACTTGTTTTGATACTTCTTTAATTAATGCACCACTTTGTGCATAAACCGTTTCGCCTTCAATGCGTATTTTGTCCAGTAAAGCAAAATGCAGGACGATTCCACGGACACCGCCATCACGTACAACCATATTGGAGCCATTCCCCAGCATGAGTAGCGGTACATTATTTTCATATGCATACTTAACGACAGCTGCTGCTTGCTCTTCTGTTTCAGGCAGCACGAGAATATCCGCCTTACCACCAAGTTTTGTCATCGTATATTTTTTTAACGTTTCATTTGTTTTTATATTATTTGAAGGTATCCATTGTAATAAATCATTTTCCCATTGTTGAATTGTCATAAAAGCCATTTTCCTTTCCTCAAAAGCTGACATACCTTTTTAGTATCTGTTTTTGACGCGCTTTTTACAAGTAAAACAACATGATTTATAACCAACTTTTCGCCCACTTTTCAATTTCTCTAACCGTCTGTTCAAGTGATTTTCCTTTTTCTGTTAAATTATATTCCACACGGATCGGTACTTCCGAAAATACTTTTCGTTCAACAATGCCCTCTTTTTCAAGTTCCTTTAAGCGTTCTGACAATAATCGTCCACTTATCGGCAATGCCGATTCAATCGCGTTAAAGCGTTGTGGACCCTCCAGTAGTTGATAAATAATTAAAGCAGTCCACCGTTTCCCTACAAGCTCCATAGCCTTGGACAAACGTGGACATAATGCTGATTCCTTCATTTCTTCACCTCAAATTTATTGCTTAAAATAAACTTTATTTAACTCCTTAATATTATATTACCACTTTTTATAGATTACGAAAAGTAAGTAGCTTACTTAGAACTTAATTCATGTTGTAAAAAAATATCTTCTATTTTATGATGGAATTAAAACATTGTAATATATTGGAGGTGAAACTATGACGACTTATTCAGTAGATTTTTTTCATTCATCAATTAACTTTTCCATTAAACACATGATGATTACAAAGGTACATGGTACATTCGATTCTTTTGCTGCACACATAGAGGCAAGTAAAATAGAAGATTTTAATGATTCATACATACGTTTTGAGATAGATGTAGCGAGTATAAATACTCGGGACAGTTCAAGGGATCATCATTTAATTTCTGCAGATTTCTTTAATGCGGACCGTTACCCTAAGATTACATTTATAAGTAAAGAAATCACAAGAGACCCACATCAAATTAAATTACATGGAGACTTAACTATTAAAGACGTTACACGACCTGTTACTTTCGAAGTAACATACAATGGTTGTGTTAAAAATCCATGGGACATCGATACATACGGCTATACATGCCAAACCGAAATTAATAGAAGCGATTTCAATTTAACATACAATGACTCACTTGAATCGGGCGGACTTTTAATCTCTGAACAAGTACAAATATCTGTGGAAATACAATTAAATAAAAACTGAAAAAGAGGCGCTCACCAAATGATGGGCGCCCCTTTTTCAATATAAAATAATTATGCTGTTACTTTTACTAAGTTTTTAGCTGTAGCTTTTACTTTCTCTAAACCTTCAGCAATAATTTGTTCAGCACCAGCTGGATTAGAATTATGACCTTCGATAATTACTTCATCAATTTTCTCCATACCGTATACGCCACCAATAACCGCATTAATGTATGTTGCAGCCATTTCTAGTGGTGCAGTTTCTGGTGTAGAGTAAATACCACCACGTGCACTTAATACGATATATTTTTTGTCAGTCATTAAACTTACTAATTGACCTTGTTCATTATATTTAAATGAATATCCAGCACCGTATGTGTAATCGATGAATGATTGTAATGCAGCTGGAATTGTTAAGTTCCATAATGGGAATGCAAATACAACTACATCTGCAGCTGTTAATGCTTCACGTGATTTATTGAATGCAGCTAAAGACCCTGCTTCAATTGCTGATAATTCTTCGCCTGCTTGTGCTTTACCGAATGCATTGAATAGTTCCTGACCAAAATACGGCATATTTTCTTCAAATACATCAAAAGTTGTTACGTTGACACCTTGTACATTAGCTACTTCAGCCATGAACGTTTCATACATTTTTGTTGATACACCATCTGGTCGGTTATTTGCTTTTACTACTAATACGTTTGTCATTTATCTATATCTCCCTACTAATTAGTATATTTATTTTCTGAATTTTTATCCTATTTTTAGATATCTCAAATTCGAGGTACTTTACTATAATAAAATAACTTCCAAAGAAAATCAACATAAATGCCCTCATACTTTCGACCGAAAATTCATGGCATCATTTATTTAGGGAGTCTTAGACTTGTTACTTACGGTAGGAATAATTAAATTTCGCAGGAACCATCGGTACATGCTGCACCATTATTGCCCTGCATTTTTAAAGGTTTTCGTAAGCCCAATTCTTGTGCTGCCTTTTCGATACTTTGTTCAAATACTTCTTGTGGCTGTGCACCTGAAATACCATACTTATTATCGATAACAAAGAATGGTACACCACGTACACCTAAGTTTTGGGCAACAGCGATGTCTTGCTCTACCTCTTTTATATAATCATCGGTTTCAATTACTTGTTTAGCCTTTTCTATCGGTAAATTCACTTCATTTACTAATTCTAGGAGGACATCAGTTTGACCAATTGCCTTCCCTTCCAAAAAGTACGCTTTCAAAACTCGCTCTGTGAAATCTTTCCCTTTGCCCTCTGTTTCAGCCCATTTTGCCAAACGATGGGCTTTTACAGTGTTGGCACTTTTCATTTCGTCAAAATTGTAATCTAATCCAACTTCTTTTGCCCGAGTTTTAACATTAGCTGTCATTTTCTTTACTTCATCCAAAGAAATTTGATATTTACGTTGCAGCTCTTCATAAACTGAGCTGTTCGTATCCACTGGTGTAGTAGGATCCAATAAATAGCTTTTATACTCAACTTCAATACTATCTCCATATCCCAATTCTTCCAATGCGATTTCGAGTTGTTTTTTGCCGATATAGCAAAATGGACAAACATAATCAGACCACACTTCTATTTTCATGTTAATCACTCTCCTTGTCTTGTATTGTAACGAGCTACGATTAAAAAGTACAATTATTCAGATCCTATGCATACGTATAGAATTTTCGATATTCACTCTAGTTGAATAAAAAATTAAAAAATATCCTAAGCTAAAAATAAAAAAGGTGATATTTTGAAACAATCGCTATGGCTCCCAACGGATTCAGGTTTTTCCTCTCCGTCCATTCAACAACCTATTAAATGTGACATCTGTATTATTGGAGGTGGGATTAGCGGGGTGTATACCGCTTATTTACTTGCTAAAGAAGGATTTCAAGTTGTACTGATTGAAGCACTTCCACAATTTGCAAATGGAACTACTGCCTATTCTACAGGTAAATTAACTGTGCAGCATAATCTCATTTATTCGAAATTGACACCAGAAGATGGGAAAATCTATTATCAAGCAAATAAATTTGCAATTGAAAAAGGCATTTCTGAAAATAATAGTGGATTTACAAGGGCTACTTCCTATTTATACACTTCCACTTCCAAAGGAAAAGAACAGCTATTAAATGAAGCTGAGCTTTATAAAAAAATCGGCATTCCATTTGAAGCAACGAATGAAACTGAACTTAATCTTCCTGTAGAGTTGGCCATTGGTATAAAGAATGAAGGACAAATCAATCCCGTACAATTCACAAATTCTTATGTTCACTTAGCAAGAAAATACGGGGCACAACTTTATTTAAATACCCGTGTTACAAATATTGAACTCCGTAATAATCAGATTCGTACGAGCAATGGCTACACGGTTCAGTATAATAAACTAATTTTATGTACTCATTACCCAATCGAATCAATTCGCCAACTTTATTCGATTAAACTACAAATAAAACGTTCATATTTAACTGCTACAAAATCTTCGCAACTGTTAGAGGGGCAATATTTAAGCATTGATGATCAAAGTCGTACAATCCGAAGTGCACTTATCGATAACCAACCTTACTTCATTTACGGTGGACAGTCCCATTTAGCAGGGTCCACTGGTGATACTGATCGTTTTTACGAAACATTGCAGCATGAATTAACTACGGATTTTGAACTACCTTCATACGAATATGCATGGAGTGCGCAAGATATTATGACAGCTGATCAAGTCCCTTATATCGGACAACTTTCTCCAGATGATGATAGCCTTTATGTGGCAACGGGCTTTAATAAATGGGGATTATCTTCTTCACTTGTTGCAGGGAATCTTCTTACGGATCTTATAAAAAATGTACCAAATGATGCAGCAAATCTGTTCTCTCCACATCGGTCAAGTTTTGGTAAGAACCTTTATTTCATGCTTCAGACAGGTGGGGTTATTGGCAAGGAGTTAATTGGAGGATATATAAAACGGCCTAAAGCACCGCGCTGTACCCATTTAGGTTGTAAAACAAGATGGAATGAAGCAGACCAAACGTATGATTGTCCATGTCACGGGTCACGATATAATGCAGAAGGACAAGTAATAGAAGGTCCAGCCGTTTATCCTCTAGATATAAAAAAATCCGGTCACTCCAATTAAATGGAGTACCGGATTTTTTATTATTTTAAGCCTTCAGTTAATACTGGAACAATTTGCTTCTTACGTGATACAACACCAGGTAAATTAATGCGGCCATTGACGATTGCTGTTCCAAATGCTTTCGCTGCATTTTCCGCAACTTGTCCGGCAGCTACCGCGGTTGAGTCGTTATTTAAAATATCCGTTACGACGAAGAAGAATAAATCTAAACCATTTTCTGCTATATTTTTGTTCAATAAGTTTACAAGCTCTTCCTGACGCCCAAGTACATCTTCAATATCAACAGCGTTTACTTGTGCAACAGTTGCTTTATATTCCCCGAATTCAAAGCCTTTTGCATCAAGTGATAATAATTCTTCCAATGATTTATCAGAAAGGTCGGCGCCCGCTTTTAGCATCGCTAAACCATATTCTGCCGAATCAACATTTGCAATCGCTGCTAATTCAGCACCCGCTTTAACATCTTGCTCTGTGCATGTAGGCGATTTGAATAGTAACGTATCCGAGATGATAGCAGAAAGCATTAGGCCTGCAATATTTGCCGGTATTTCAACATTATTTTCTTTAAATAATTTATTTAAGATTGTTGCTGTACATCCTACAGGTTCAGCACGGAAGTATAACGGATCTGATGTTTGGAAATTAGCAATACGGTGATGGTCAATTACTTCTGTAATTTTTACTTCCTCTATACCATCTGCCGATTGTTGAAATTCGTTATGATCGACCAAAATTACTTGGCTTGCTTCCTCTTTAACATTTCCGATTAGGCGAGGTGCTTCAAATCCGAACTTCTCCAATGCAAATTTAGTTTCGTTATTTAATTCTCCAAGACGGACCGCCTCTGCATCGACACCTAACTGTTGCTTTAAGTATGCATAAACAATCGCCGAAGTAATTGTATCTGTATCAGGGTTTTTATGTCCAAAAACTAATGTTTTACTCATAATTGAGCCTCCTATATAAAATACTGTTCGCCCTTCATTTTAACATAATGGTATGAAAGTGAAAAACAACATTTCTCATTGACTAAGGATGTATAAAAGGGGGTCGGACAGATCAATTTTTCATGCCAGAAAAAAACGCCATTTTCCTCATGGAGAATAATGGCATTTTCAGGTTATATCGCAGTCTCTTACTCAGCTAATTGCTGTTAAATTAATTTGCTTTTTCGAACTATTGTTTTCTTTAGAATATTTCTCTGGATATTGCATTACCATCGTTTCCACTAAAATATGTAATAGAGAATATATAGCAATTGTGCATGTGGCCCCGCCTTCTTTTGCAGAAGGAACAATCAGCACTGGATTTGCAGGCTCCTTTAGAGAAGTCAGCTTTTTATCCCGAATCGCAACAATTTTTACATTTTTTCTCTTAGCAATCTCTACTGTTGTTGCCAGATCTTCATACTCATCATCCAATGAAATAATAAATAGTAAAGAGTTCTCATCCATAAATGCTAATTGTTGAGCAATTTTTTCCGTTTCATGTTCAATAAAATATACTTGATCGCGCAGCATCTTCAGATTGCTGAACATCCAAAAAGCAGCAGGTTCCGAGTGTCTAAATCCTAAAAAGTGTATTCTTTTTGATTGATGCAGCAATTGAATAACTTCTTCGACATCGCGCTCTTTTAATTCATTAAAAGTTTTGGAAATACCGGCAATATCCTGCTTTACAATATCAGCGCCAATTTGCTGTCTAATTCTATTCTTCGCAATTGCTTTTTTCGCTTCTACTGTTTCCCCTTTTTCCATTAAGTAACCTTTCACTTTGTCTTGAAGGTCACTAAAACCCGAGAGGTCCATTGCATAACAAAATCGAATAACCGTTGATTCACTAACATCTGCAAGCCTACCTACTTCAGAAGCAATTTGTGTGGCAACTACATTTGGATTATCAATGACAAACTGGGCTACCTTGCGTTGTCCTTTTGACAATCGAATATACCTTTTTTTAATATCATTACATATACTCAAACTCCACATCTCCCTTTCTTAAAATCATCTTATATACCTATTAATTAGTTGACATGGTTATGGCAACTAAAATAGTGATTAATAACTATTACGATGTAAATTCCGCGCAGTAATTTCTAATAATAAAAAATACATTATCATGAATATTAATAGAATACAATGAGTTTTCTGAAAAAACTTTATTATGCTAAAGAACTGTATGTTTTATGTATAAAATAGACATATTTTTGTAAATTTATTGTATTTTAGTAAATATACTTACTATAAACTTACTATTCAAATTAAATTAGTTGGGTATAATTGAATGTATAAATTATGTTTAAAAGGACCCGTGCAAATTCAATCTGCACAGGTCCTTGATTTTTACATTTATTGTAATTCTGTCTGTTTTGTTTCTTTTCCTAAGAAAATTACAGCTAACACCCCTATGACAATAGCACCACAGAAAATGGTAAATATATAGCTAATATCATAACCTTTTGTTAAAAGTGTACCGACTAATAACGGACCAAATATTCCGCCAATACGTCCTACCGCCGCTGCCATTCCAGCCCCTGTACCACGTACAATTGCTGGATATTGCTCTGGTGTGTAGGCATATAAAGCTCCCCATGCTCCTAAGTTAAAGAACGAAAGCAACATACCTGCAATCAGCAAAGTTGTAATTGTTTCTGCACCTCCAAAAACAAATGCACTTGCTGCAGTACCTAATAAATATGTAACCAAAACAAATTTCCGCCCAAATTTTTCAATAAACCATGCAGCAGTGAAATAACCCGGTAATTGAGCTAACGTCATTATAAGTACATATTTAAAACTCGATATTAAATCGAACCCTTTTCCAACCATTACACTTGGCAACCATAAGAACATACCGTAATAGGAAAACACAACTGTAAACCACAGTATCCATAGCATAACGGTAGAGCGAGCATACTTTTTTGCCCAAACTTCAGCAATGTTCTGAAATACAGATCGCTTTTTAGACTCTTCTTTTACCCTAAACTGCGGTGAATCAGGTAATTTCATTCGTATATAGATCGCATAAAATGCTGGTATTGCAGTAATTAATAAAGCAACACGCCATCCTTCAATTGGCCAAAAATCTGCAGGAATTACAAAATAAGATATGATTGCTGCCAATAACCAACCTGCTGCCCAAAAGCTCTCCAAAAGAACAACGATTCTTCCTCTTTCTTCTGCTTTCACACTTTCAGATACTAATGTAGAAGCAACCGGTAATTCTCCACCAAGTCCCATCCCAACGAAGAAACGCAATATTAGAAAGAGTGTTAATGTAGTTGTAAACGCAGACAGTCCACTCGCTACAGAAAACAATATAAGTGTCCACATAAAAATTTGCTTGCGGCCCACTTTATCTGCGAGTAGTCCAAAAACTAACGCACCTACCATCATACCGATGGAGTTTACACTACCAATCCACCCCATTTGACTACTATTTAAACCCCAATCCACTGCAAGTGCAGCAATGATAAAAGAGAGAATGCCGACATCCATAGCGTCAAACATCCAACCGACACCAGCAATGCCCAATAATTTATTACGTGATAAAGGCTTTTGTTCATTTACTTCCACTAACATTTACTATTCCACCCTCCATGTGTCTTTACACTTGACTTAACAACATTCCTATCATACATTTCTTTCTTAAAAGTGACAACATTTTTTTTACTTAACGAATTGTTCCGACAATTTATCGATTCCTATTGAAATAAGAGGCGCATAGGTTTAAAATGTCTTGTATACAAAAACAAATGTTCATCTACCGAGAACAGAAGGAGTTAAATTGTCTATGTGGAAAGGTCTTATTGAAGAATATAAACAGTATCTACCTATTACTGAAAATACACCTGCTCTCTCTTTAAATGAAGGAAATACTCCCTTAATTCCTTTAGTGAATTTATCGAAGGAACTAGGGATTGAATTATATGGAAAAATAGAAGGTGCCAATCCAACTGGCTCTTTTAAAGATCGTGGCATGGTATTTGCCGTTGCAAAAGCTATTGAAGAAGGTTCAAAAGTAGTTATTTGTGCCTCTACAGGTAATACTTCAGCTGCGGCTGCAGCCTATGCAGCACGTGCAGGCATCCAATCAATCGTTGTAATTCCAAAAGGTAAAGTAGCACTTGGAAAATTAGCACAAGCTACGATGTATGGCGCTAAAATTATCGAGATTGATGGTAACTTTGATGATGCATTAAATATTGTGCGCAAAATTGGAGAAACTACTCCAATCGCGTTAGTAAATTCCGTTAACCCTTACCGTATTGAAGGACAAAAAACAGCAGCATTTGAAATAGTTGATCAATTAGGCCAAGCACCGGATTACCTATGTATTCCTGTTGGGAATGCTGGAAATATTACAGCATACTGGAAAGGCTTTAAAGAATATAATGAAGCAAAACAAAGCGGTCTGCCAAAAATGTATGGCTTTGAAGCAGAAGGTGCGGCTGCCATCGTTAACGGAGCTCCAATTGCAAATCCAGAAACAGTTGCGACAGCAATTCGCATTGGGAATCCTGCGAGCTGGAAATATGCAGAAGCAGCACGTGATGAATCAGGTGGTTTAATCGAGGCCGTTACAGATGAGGAAATTTTGGAAGCCTATAAGTTAATTGCCCAAAAAGAAGGAATTTTCATTGAACCAGGCTCTGCTGCATCTTTAGCAGGTGTCATCAAATCCGTTAAAGCGGGTAAGATTATTCCGGGCAGTAAAGTAGTATCAGTATTTACAGGTAATGGTTTAAAAGATCCTGATACAGCAATGAATGTTTCAACTGTTGACTTAGTGGCACTTAAAAATGATGAGCAAGAAATCCGCAGCTATATTGAGGGCGTTTTCAGTTTATGAGCAACAGTTGGCAAATCAAAGTCCCAGGCAGTACAGCAAATTTAGGACCTGGATTTGACTCGATTGGTCTTGGACTATCACTTTATTTAACTTTGGAAGTAACTTTACAAAATGAGTGGGAATTTGTTCATATTGGAGAAAATGTCCCTTCAGATACAACAGTTGAAACACATTTAATTTATAAAATTGCCCAGCAAGTGGCTAATCAGTACAATGCTTCATTACGACCATGCAAAGTGGAAATGAAGAGCGAGCTTCCTCTAGCAAGAGGACTCGGCAGTAGTGCAGCAGCTATAGTTGCGGCCATTGAATTAGCGAATATTTTAGGAGAGTTAAATTTATCGACTCAGGACAAGTTGAATATTTCTTCCCAAATTGAAGGACATCCTGATAATGCTACTGCCTCCGTATTAGGGGGACTAACTATTTCTTCTATGGATGAACAAGGGAATGTCGATACTCTTCATATTCAGGAAATGGATGCAGCATTTGTAGTGTTTATTCCAAATGTTGAGTTAAAAACATCTGATTCACGAGGTGTTTTACCAAGCCAATTAGAGCGGGGCTATGCTGTCCGAGCAAGTGCAAATGCGAATATGTTAGCAGCTTCTTTAATCGCGAAGGATTATGTTCGTATCGGTCGTTACATGGAAGCAGATTTATTTCATGAGCCGTTTCGCGCGAAGCTTATACCAAATTACAACGAAATACATGAAGCAGCAAAATTGGCTGGAGCATACGGAACTGCTTTAAGCGGAGCGGGACCAACATTAATTTCAATTATCCCACTATCGATAAAGCAACAATTTATTGAAGCTATGCAAAAACAATTTTCTACACATCAAATTGTTTTAACAACGGGAGCTTCCGCAGGGATACAAGTCACTACTTATTCAAATAGTAAATAATTCTCAAAGGGTTGCAAATTTTAATCTAAATTTGCAACCCTTTTTACTATATATTTCCTATAGTAATATGTTAAATAATGAGACTGTCGTACAACATTCAATCTCATTTTCTCTTAAAATATGCATAATTCCCTTTAATTATGGGTATATTAATAAATCTACTGTTAGAAAGGGGTAATGTTTATGAAAATTGCAGTTATTGGTGCTGCTGGTAAAGCAGGGACTCATATTTTACGTGAGGCTTTAATGAGAAATTATGATGTGACAGCTATTGTGAAAAATAAGGCAACATTACAAGAGAATAATATTTCGATAATTGAAAGCGACTTGTTCAATTTAACGAAAGAACAAATTGAACCTTTTGATATCTTAATTAATGCCTTTGCCCCACTACCAGGGGAAGAACATTTGCATGTAACTGCAGGCGAATATTTGATTTCCTTATTGGAAGGGACATCAAAAAAACTGTTCGTTGTTGGTAGCTCAGGCTGTCTATATGTGAACCGTGAAAAGACTGTACGCCTTATGGATTTGGAAGATTATCCAGAAGACCTTGTTGACACGGCAAGGGCACAATTGCAAAATTTGCAGGATTTAGAAAGCTCTTCAATTCAATGGACGTTTGCTATTCCTTCAGCTATGTTCGATTCTGACGGACCGCGTACAGGTCATTATATTAAAGGTGCTGAGAAAATTTTAGTAAACTCACAATTTAACAGTTATATTAGCTATGCTGATTTTGCCGTAGCGTTACTCGATGAAATAGAAAAGAATGAATACCCGAATACAACTTTTACTGTTGCATCTGAAAATGTAACAGCTGCTTCCTAAAAACGAATATACGAAAGCCAGCATCTGCATAGGATGCTGGCTTTTATACTGTCTTAATTAAGTTAGCATTACTAGACTTATCGCCATCACAGCCATACCTGCCACTAAACCATAAATAGACGAATGGGCTTCATCGTATTTCTTGGCAGCCGGAAGTAGTTCGTCAATCGAGATGAATACCATAATACCAGCGACACCCGCAAAAATAATACCAAACAACGTATCTGTCATAAACTGCATTAGTACAAAATAAGCGATTAATGCCCCTAAAGGTTCTGATAAACCTGAAGCGAATGACCATTTAAAAGCCTTCATACGCTTCCCAGTTGCATAGAAAATAGGAATAGCTACAGCAATACCTTCTGGGATATTATGAATAGCTACAGCAATGGCAATGGCAATCCCTACATTGGGATCTTGTAGAACGGCCATGAAAGTAGCAATACCTTCCGGGAAGTTATGAATTGCAATCGCCAATGCTGTAAAGAGCCCCATTTTCATTAGACGATCAGCTTCTATTTCTTCATTGCCTATTATTTGTGCCTTTTGAACATCTTCTACCGATTTTACTTCGTGAGGATTGTTGCCCTTTGGAATAAAGCGATCAATTAATGCTATTAATAGCATCCCCCCGAAAAATCCAAACAAAGTATACCAATAACCAGTCGTTTCCCCATGAACGTTTACTAATGAATCTTTTGCCTTCACAAAAATTTCAATTAGCGATACATAAATCATGACACCTGCCGAAAACCCTAATGCAATTGATAGGAATTTTTTATTTGTACGCGTTGTAAAAAAAGCAATTAAGCTACCTATTCCTGTAGCAAGCCCTGCAAACAACGTTAATCCTAATGCTAATAATACATTCTCATCCATAACATTCTCCTTTGGATTTTATTCATTTATCAAATTATATGCGAGAAGTTTCCTTTATGCAACTTTTTTTGTTAAGGTAACATCTTATGTCATAAACCAACTTTCTGTTATAAAAAAGAATCCCTATTATTTAGGAATTCACTTTTTTCTCCAACGTTTAGGCGACTCATACCATAATACACAAATAATAAACCAACTATAGCCTATACTCCATCCTGCTAAGACGTCTGTAGGAAAATGCCGACCTTCTGCTATACGTGCTAAACCAATAAAGAAAGCCAGTACAATAGCTATACTCCATATAGTCATCGCCTTTTTTCTACTGCCAATCATATTGGAAAATAGGTAAGCTAAAGTAAACAAATACAACAAACCCATTTGAGAGTGCCCTGATGGAAAGCTATATGTAATTAGTTGATCGGCAATATCAGGTCGAGGCCTTTCAAAGTAATGCTTTAAGAGTTGATTAATACCGTTTCCCACTCCAATTGATAACAAAACAAACAGCACACTGCGGTAACTTTTTTTCCAAATCCATAAAAAGAGCAAAAGTAGGATAGTAATCATTACAATAAAACGCGTTTCACCTAAATAATGAAATAAAATAATCATCTCATTACCACGTAATAAGGATTGGATTTTCGCATCCAATACTTCCAAGCTTGCGCTATTATAATTCAGCGATATTATGGCGAAAACAGCCAGAGTGATGAGTGCGGAAAAATATGCTTCTTTTTTCATTAGCATCCCCCTCTTTCTTATACTTCTATTCTTTTACCCAAAATTATATGCGCTACGTAAAAAAACAAAAATCTACTTTGCTATTATTTTCAGCAAAGTAGATTTTCGTAAGTTTTCATTATTCTACAACAGTGTAATTTCCATGCTCCATCGAAATGACGAATTCTGGTTTCGGCGGTTTACCACCATGTTCTTTTATTTTCGCTTTATGGCCAGCGATATGTTCAGGGCTCTTTTCCCAAGCCTTCCATGCTTCCTCTGATTCCCAACGGATAATCATAACCACTTCTTCTTCACCGCGGCGGACATTTTTCACCAATAGTTCGCGACCAATAAAACCCTCGCGTTGTTCTAATTTCGATGGACCTTGATCCGGCTTCCTACTAAAACGTTCAATAATTTTTTCAGAGTTACCCTCGGTTACAACCCATTTACGTATTTGTACAAACATAATCTATCGCTCCTTTTTTTAAAAAAAGCATGCCTCAAAATGAGACATGCCCTATTTATAATATTATTTTAATTCGTTTAAAATTTCATCTAATTTTTCTGCTTCAGTTGTTACACCGTTAGAAGAGAAGTACCAGTTTACGCCATCAAGATAAACGATTTTACCTTCTTTGTAAGCACGTGTCTTTTTAATGATATCATTTTCGATGTCAGCTTTAATAGTATCTACATCAGAAGCTGTACGGTCGATGATTAATAATACTTCTGGATCTACAGAAAGGATAGACTCATAAGAGAAGTCTGAACCGTGTGAAGATGCTTTAATATCTGTAGTAGAAGGTTTGAAACCAAAGTCATTATATACATATGCAAAACGAGAATCTTCACCGTTATCGAAACCAGAGATTTTTTTGTCGTTGTACATTGCTACTAATGCATTTTCATAGCCAGCCGCTTTTTCTTTCACTTCATCAACTTTAGCTTGTAAGCTTGCTTTTAACTCTTCAGCTTTTTCTTCTTTACCGAAGATTTTTGCTGCTAAGTCTACAGTTTCAAATACACCATCAACGTAGTTCGAGTTATCAGAACCGATGAATACTACGTTTGGAGTGATTTCTTTTAACTCTTCATAGAATGGAGCCTGACGACCAGAAATGAAAATTGCATCTGGGTTAGCAGCTGCTACTTTCTCAAAGTCGATTTGCTTTAAAGTACCAACGTCTGCTACTGAGTCTGTTACGTATTTCTTTTTAAGATGCGCCGGGATATTCCCTTTACCGCCGTTTGCAGCGATACCAACAATTCCTTCAACGCCTAATGCATCAAGTGTATCTAAGAAACCGTAGTCAAGTACTACGATGTTTTTTGGCATTTCTTCAAATGTTACATCTTCAAAGGAAATTGATTTTCCATCCTCTGTTTCACTACCTGCTGATAATGGAGAAACTGACATTGGGAATGCTGCTGTTTCTGTTGATGCAGATGTTTCACTGTTTTCAGTTGCAGCTGGTTCATTTGTTTCAGTCGCCTTTTCTTCATCTGAACCACATGCTGCTAGCATTAATGTTAATGCTGCTGCCGTTAAAAATTTCCACTTTTTCATGTTAAAATTTCCTCCTACTTTTCTCTCAATCGAGAGTGATAATCGTTTTCAATTAACTAACGTAAGTCTAAATCAACTGTTTAAAGTTGTCAATTGTTTTTATGAAATTAATATTCATTCTCATTTAAACTTAGAAAATAAATGCATAAGCGAGAATAACCTATACATTTACTTATCTTTAGCTATGAGAATTAAAATATACACAAATTCTACAGCCATCTTGTTCTTGAACCGGAATATGCATGTCATATACTTCCCGAAGTGCTTCTGAATTAATAATGTCATGAGTTGGACCATCTTTTACAAGGCGTCCATCTTTTAAAGCGACAATACGGTCTGAATACACAGAAGCAAAGTTAATATCATGCAACACAATAACAACTGTTTTGCCTAATTCGTCTACAAGCTTGCGTAAAATTTTCATGATTTGAACCGAGTGCTTCATATCCAGGTTGTTTAATGGCTCATCCAATAAAATATACTCAGTATCTTGTGCAATTACCATCGAGATAAAAGCACGTTGCTTTTGACCTCCGGATAATTCATCTAAAAATTTATGTTCCATATCGCCCAATGTCATATATTCAATTGCACGATCAATATGTTCTTCGTCTTCTGCTGTTAAACGCCCTTTTGAATAAGGATAACGGCCAAATGCTACGAGTTCACGTACAGTTAATCGTACATTTAAATGATTTGACTGACGTAAAATAGCCACACGTTTAGCAAAATCATTAGATTTCATTTTTTTAACATCACTTTGGTCTAAAAATACTTCCCCTGTATCTGAATCAAGCAATCGGCTTACCATGGATAATAATGTTGACTTACCGGCACCGTTAGGTCCAATAAATGAAGTGATTGCTTTTGGTTGGATAGTTAATGATACGTTTTCAACAACTGGTTTCTTTCCAAAGCTTTTAGAAAGCCCTTTAATTTCAATCATCCTGCTTTCCTACTTTCCTTCAGTATTAGATAGATAAAGTACAATCCACCGATAAAGTTTATAATAACACTTATCGTGGTACTTAATTGGAACACATGCAGTACTAAAAACTGCCCACCGACAAGTGCAATAATACTAATTAGGCTCGCACCCACAATTAAAACAGAGTGCTTATACGTAGCAAAAAATTGATACGCTAAGTTTGAAACGATTAATCCTAAAAACGTAATTGGACCTACAAGCGCAGTAGATGTTGCAATGAGCACGGAAGATAAAATTAGTACTTTCAATACAATTTTATCGTAGTTTACACCTAAGTTTATTGCATTTTCACGTCCTAATGACATTACATCTAAATCCCTTAATAAACGATAACCGTATATAAACGAAGCCACTAATATAACGATAGCAATAAGTAAAAGCTCAGTTTTAACATTCATAAAGCTCGCAAATAAACGAGATTGTAAGCTTTCATATTCTACCGGGTCAATAATTACTTGTAAAAATGTTACTAAGCTACCGAGCAGTGTCCCTATAATCATCCCTGCTAGCAGCAGTAGGAAGATTGGATGCTTATCTGCCCTGAATAGAAATCTGTATAAAATAAGTGCGAAGATAACCATCGCAACAATTGATAATCCAAAATTCAAATAACGGCTTACTACAAAAATAGAGGCGGACCCCGCAAAGAAGAATATGACCGTTTGGACGACTTCATACATCGAGTCAACACCCATCATTGAAGGAGTTAATAATCGATTATGTGTAACGGTCTGGAATGTTACTGTCGCATACGCAATGGCAGTACCGGTAATAATCATTGCCAATACGCGTTCTACACGTTTTGGAAAGGCGTAGCTAAATCCACCTTGAATATTATATAGACAGAATAACAGTATACTAATAAGCGCGATTACCGCTAAAACAATAAGTTTCGTCCTATTTTTTCGCATATGCTTTCCCCCTAAATAACATTACTAAGAAGATTGCACTGCCGATTACCGCAACCGTTGTGTTTACCGGAATTTCAAACGGATACACAATAAGACGACTCAAAATATCACACATCAATAGGAATGCTGCCCCTAAGAAAATGGTATGTGGAATTGTTTTACGTAAATTGTCACCCATATATAATGAAACGATGTTTGGTACAATTAATCCTAAGAAAGGAATAATCCCTACTGTTAATACTACAGTTGTTGAAATAATCGCGACTAGCACTAAACCGAGATTTAACACAGTCCGATAGCTCAATCCTAGATTTTTCGCAAAATCTTCACCCATCCCTGCCACTGTAAACTTATTTGCATATAAGTAAGCAAGAATAATCGCAGGTACAGCTACATAAAGCAACTCATAGCGTCCTGAAACAACAAGTGTAAAACTTCCTAAAAAGAATGTATCCACACTTTGCAAAACATCTGCTTCATAAGCAATAAATGTGGATATAGCGCCAATGATATTCCCGTACATAATCCCGATTAGAGGCACGAAAATTACATCTTTAAATTTAATACTTTCCAGAAGGCGCATGAAAATCATCATACCAATAAGTGCAAAGGTAAAACTAAAGAGAATTTTCTCCATATAACCTACACTTGTGAAAAATACCATCGATACTACAATACCTAGTTTAGCCGCATCCAACGTGCCCGATGTTGTCGGTGATACGAATTTATTACGGCTTAAGCTTTGCATAATTAAGCCTGAAATACCCATCCCTGCCCCAGCAAGTATAATCGCCATTAATCGTGGCACTCGACTCATCAGGAAAATTTGTGTTTTATCTGAATCCCAATCTAATAAATCAGATGGTTTAATGTCGATTGCCCCAATAAATAATGATATAAAGGACAGAACGATGGTTGCTGCAACGAGCATCCAAAGTCTCATTTCATTTTCCCACTATTCTTTATATATTTTATTTTAATTCCAATAGCCAAACGCTGTTGAATTTTTGAGTGAACTAATAAATCTGATGGAATACACTAAAACGTATTCACTAATTCTCAATGAAAATGAGAATCATTTCTTTCCCTACATCATTATATAATTGCTAATAATGAAAATCAAACACACGATTTAAAAATAAGGCATCTTTGAACAGCGAATATATTGAAAATCGTATTTTAAGAGCAATTAGCCGTTTTATTTACAAAGTACAGTATATATAGGAAATTAGACGAAATAATAAAAAACCACAAATATAAATTCGTGGTTTCAGACTGTAAACAAATTCTTAAAAAATGTTTGTTTAAAAATCACCTTAACACTGAACCGTTGATTTCCATTCCGGGACCGATGCTTTCCCCGGGCACGGCTCCAGCTAACTAAATTGTGCCTGCAACGGCAGGCACAATTTAGTGGATCTTCCGCGCGGTGCTCCTGCGATTACTCGTCGCAAAATAAATTTTGCTGTTCCCGGTGGAGTCACGGTCCCTCCACTCCAATCAACTTATTAATCGCTTTAAATAAATTGAGTTAGGATTTCTCTAATGAATAGTAATCAAACAATGAACGTGAACAAATTGTTCCGGCTAACCATCTAGTTGAATTTATAATAAAAAGACAAAAAGTCTCGAGAGTTCATCTCTCCTGGCCTTTTGTCGACAATCTCAAAGAGGGGAAAGAATTAGTTCCAGTTCATGCAAAAAGAGAAATTGCATTGTGCAATTTCTCTTTTGCGCTTTATAAGGAAAGATTCGGAGAGGTAACACTTCTTTCGTTTAAAATTTGGTGGTAGGATACTTAAATTTTTACAGAGAATGTCCTTTTTTCATGCCTGAAATTATACAGAGATTTACTTGATATAGATGAAAAATTAGTTGTTCGGAGTGAAGGCGGCGACTCCCAGGGGAACAGCACGAGGGAGAGACTACAGGCTCGAGCCGTGCCCCTAGGAAAGCGTCCGCCGTGACGGAGAACAACGGCTACGCAGTTGACACAATAAGTAAGCCATTCAAATTTACTAATCGTAAAGTTTGCAGGGCTTTTGATTTTGGGCGGGTTTTGTCCCAGCCACTTGTATCTAAATCCGATATGTTGTTTTATTGACACTGTACTTTTCCAATATTGCACGATTTACTTCATAGCCGATTCCATTTTTTTGAGGAACTTTAATGTAGCCATTTTCTACTGTTACTTCCGGGCTAATAATATCTTCATACCAATAACGACTTGAGGCAGCAGTATCTCCAGGCATTATAAAATTAGCAAGACTTGTAAGGGCAACATTCTGTGCCCGTCCTATTCCTGCTTCAAGCATCCCTCCACACCATACGGGTATATGGTGCTCCATACAGTAATCATGAATGCGCTTCGCCTCACTAATACCGCCTACTCGCGCAATTTTAATATTGATTACACCACAGCTCCCCAGCAAAATCGCCTTACGTGTATCCTCAAGAGAGGTAATGCTTTCATCTAAACAAATAGGTGTCTTAATTTGCTTTTGTAATAAGGCATGGTCGATTAAATCATCATGGGCAAGCGGCTGTTCAATCATCATTAAATTAAACTTATCCAGCTTTTTTAAACTTTCCATATCTTCTAATGTATACGCGGAATTTGCATCTGCCATTAAAGGGATATTAGGAAATGCTTGACGAATTGTATGTAAAAGTTCGATATCTTTTCCAGGCTTAATCTTTACTTTAATTCTTTTATAACCTTCATCTAAGTAATGTTGAATCGTTTTTATAAGCTGTTCATCTGTAGGCTGTAATCCAATACTAATACCCACTTCGATTTTATCCTGGGACCCTCCGATGACATTCGCTAACGGTTGATTCATTAATTGGGCATAAATATCCCATACTGCGCCTTCGATCGCCGCTTTCGCCATATTGTTGCGACGTATGGACCGAAACATTTCAAATACATCATCTGGATGTTTCAATTCAGCTCCCAATAACGTTGGAATTAAAAAATCCTCCAATATATGACGCATAGTTTTAAAAGTTTCTTCAGTGTAGGATGGTTCTTCAAAAGCAACGCCTTCTCCCCAACCGACAACACCACTTTCATCCTTCGCCTCCACTACTAAAAATCGTTTATCCTGCATTGACCCTAAGCTCGTTGTAAATGGTGTTTTCATCTTCATTACGAGTTCATGCATCGTGACTTCGACTAATTTCATGTTCATTTCTCCTATTGATAGTTACATAAAAAACTTTCAGCGGGTAATGACGCACCCGCTGAAAAGGAATTAAAGGGCAAATAAGGAACGCTTTACAAGTAAGTAATGGCTTATTTGCTCATCTTTTTTCATTAAATAAATAATTTTATAATTTTGGTCAAACATTGATTGTAATATATTTCTTGTTTTATACCGCCAATCTTCTGCTAAAGCGACACTCTCAACTTTGATTTTTTGAAAGTTTGTTGGAATAGGCAATGTATATGCATCGTGGATAAGTGTTTCCTCTTTACTAAACTTTTGTTCCTTATCCAATGTAGGCAACCCTACAATATTTGCTTCCCAATCTACGATAGGTTTTGCCTCATCAAGCAATTCTTCTACTTTTGCATCCCAACGTAAGTAATCATTATCAACAAGCTGCCACTCTACACAAAGGCGATCTGTAGGCAATAATTTATTAAATGGATCTTCCATTTCACCATAACAGTTCTCTATATAAGTATCGCTATAACTGCGCAACTTCGAAAAGTTTAAATGGCCACTACGCGCTTCAAGCGGGTCAAACGTCCATCGACAAGTTCGATAGCCGCGTTCAATAGCGATATCTTTCAAATAGTTTTTTAGTAATTCTCCTACACCTTGCTCACGGTAATTTCGTTTAATACCGATCATATGGGAATATAAATACACTTGCTCATCCATATATCCAGGACAACTATAGTTAAAGCCAATAATCTCGTCATTTAAATAAGCTCCAAGAACAATTCCACCATTACGGATTGTTGCAATGGTTTGATGAACAGGGATGCTACCGACTGCCCAAATCTCATGTTCTAACTCACGTGCCTCTTCAATTTGTTCAATTGTCGTCAATTCCTTAATCGTTACTGATTCTAACATAATGTTTGCCTCCCCTATAGTTACTTTTTCATCGTGCCCTTAAAACTGTTATTAAAATTATTTGCACCTCTCAGCCGTTTACACTGCTTATTGAGATCCTTGTAACCATCGGGAATGTTCTGCATATTTCAAGTGTTGTATTTGTCCTTCCCAACTAAAATTTTTTGGAGATTTTTTATTTTAGTAAGGATTCTCCCAATTCCATTATATACCACAAGCTACCTTTTTAAGTAGTTAACTTTTATTATTCCTTTTTTTCCAAAAAAAAAAACCTTAATTCGTAAAAAATTCTACAAATTAAGGTTTAAAAATTATTTTACACCGCGCATTGCTTTCGTAATGATTGGTGAAATGATTAAGATAACTATACCTAATACAATAGATAAAATACCTAATACACCGAAATAAGCTGTTTCTGAAACTTGCTCATATACACGAACTAATTGTGCGTTAATTGCTTGAGCTGCTGCTGCCGCCAAGAACCATAACGCCATTGTTTGTCCAGCGAATGCTGCAGGTGCTAGTTTTGTTGTCGCAGATAAACCAACTGGTGAAAGTAATAATTCACCTAATACAACTAGGAAAATCGAGAATACAACCCATAATGGATTAACTAATGTGTCCGCAGGCGTTAAAACGATTGCAGCAATCATTATTAGGAATGATGTACCTGAGAAGAATAACGAAAGCGCAAACTTCTTCGGTGTTGAAGGACCACGATCCCCTAACTTTGTCCAAAGAACCGCAAATAATGGTGCGATTAGAATAATGAACAGTGGATTAAACGATTGGAACCATGCTGCAGGAATTTCAAATCCTAAAAATGTTAAATTTGTACGTGTATCAATAAATGTCGCAAGAATTGTTGAAGACTGCTCTGCAATTGCCCAGAACATTACCGCACATAGGAATAATGGGATATATGCCAACAAACGAGACTTTTCATCCGCATTTGTTTTTGGGCTACGGTACATATAAGTAATAAATACAGTTGGAATTAAAATACCTAATGCTGTAATTAATAATGAGAAGTTTTCGATATTTGCATTACCTGTTTGATATGCAATGAAGCCTAAAATTACAATGATTAAACCACCAATTGTAAAGTTACGTACTGATTTTTTCTTCTCTACGTCAGTAAGAGGGTTTGGTGCAAATGAACCAGCTAAGCCTAGACTCTTCTGAGACATTAAATATACAACCAATCCGATGAACATACCTACTGCAGCTACTGCAAATCCGGCATGGAAGCCCCAGTTCTTTTGGAATAGTCCAACTAATAGAGGTGCTAAGAAACCACCCATGTTGATACCCATATAGAAAATGGAGAAGCCTGAATCACGACGTGCATCTGTTGGCGCATATAAATCACCTACAACTGATGATACGTTCGGTTTAAGTAAGCCTGTACCAATGATAATAAAGAACATTGATGAATACAGCGCTGTTACACCAAGCGGTAATGCCAATAATATATGACCGACCATAATTAATATACCGCCATAGAATACAGCTTTACGTGTACCCGTTATACGGTCAGCAATCCAACCGCCAATAATACCTGACATGTAGATTAATGAACCATATATTGACATGATAATGTTTGCCTGCGTACGATCTAATCCTAATCCACCATCTTTAACAGCATAGTACATGTAGAAAAGTAGAATGGCACGCATTCCATAATATGAGAATCGTTCCCAAAACTCTGTAAAGAATAATGTAAATAAACCTTTTGGTTGACCGACAAATCCTGTTTGAGGAACAGATTTCACTATTTCTTCTTTTGAATACATTTGAAATCCTCCGATTAATAAATATTCCGACAATTAAGTCTGTTGTCTGACATTTGAAATAATACACTTGAAACACTTTAGCGCAATAGTTGATTAAAATCAACAAATAATCAAAATGTTATAATAATGTCATTTTTCATTATTTTCTAACAATTAAGACATATTATTATATTTTAGACTTTTGAATTATAAAGTAATTAATTATATAAAGAAAACATTTTGACTCTTCCTCTTTTTGGATAAATAACCACAAAAAAATTTAAGAGCCTGGGACAAAACGAAAAACATCCATTTTTTCAAGGAAAAAATAGATGTTTTTCTGCTTCTGCCAGAATTGATTTCCGTTACGGGGACGCTTTCCGGGGGGCACGGCCTGAGCCTGTAGTCTCAGGCGTCGTGCTGTTCCCCCAGGAGTCGCCCCTTCACTCCAATCAATTCATATAATATTCATTTCTTAATAAGAGTATTTTCCTTATACAAAGAAATTTCTACTTATGTCCCAGCCTCTTAGATTAATTATTTTATTTCAGGACATAGTTGTCGTATTTTTGATAGTCCGCTTCTTTAAGCTCGAGCGTCAGTAACGTACCATCTTCTTCATATGCTGTTTCAATAATGGTAGCTTGTTCATTTAAATAAGAAACCACAGCTCCTTGATCGTAAGGAATTAACATTTGACAAGTGATATAGTTGGCGAAAATTTGTTTGCGAATAAGCTGCAGCAATTCATCCAAGCCAACATTTTGCTTCGCAGAAAGCCAAATATTATCGCCACTTACTAACGGATATTCTAAACTTGCCAAATCAGATTTGTTGTATACATAAATGGTAGGAATATTCTCAACATCGATAGCCTTCAACGTTTCATTCGTCACGTCCATCATGAAGCGGTATTCTTCATTTGATACATCGACAACATGCAAAAGTAAATCCGCTTCACGTGCTTCTTCCAAAGTCGAACGGAAAGCCTTCACTAAATGGTGAGGTAATTTACTAACAAAACCTACAGTATCCGTAAGTAAAAATGACTTATTGTCTTCAAGTTCGATATTACGGACAGAGGTTTCTAATGTTGCAAAAAGCATATCTTTTTCAAAAACCTGCTTTGTAGTATCTTGGCCAGCCTTTGCAAGCAGCTGGTTCATAATTGTAGATTTCCCTGCGTTTGTATATCCTACAATGGAAACAACTGGTACAGCATTTTTACGGCGTTGCTTACGTTGTGTCTCACGCTGTTCTTTTACTACTTCTAATTCTTTTTTTATTTTCGAAATTTGATCTTCTATCTTTCGACGGTCCAACTCAAGCTTCGTTTCACCTGCACCACGGTTTTTAAAGCCTCCACCTGTGCCACCGCCCTGACGTGATAATGATGCATGAAGCCCAACTAGGCGTGGAAGCATATATTGTAGTTGAGCAAGTTCCACTTGCAATTGCGCTTCACGTGTTTTTGCACGACGACTAAAAATATCTAAAATCAACATAGTACGATCAATTACTTTACATTCTAAATCCCGCTCTAAATTTCGAATTTGCGAAGGGGACAATTCATCATTAAAAATAACAATGTTTGCATTTGTTTCTTCAAAGAATGCTTTAATTTCTTCAATTTTCCCAGTGCCTACATAATGTGACGATGTTACACGCTCTAAATTTTGCGTTACCATACCGACAATTTCTACATCCAATGCTTCTGCTAAATTCGCCAATTCTTCCATTGAATAATCGAAATGCTCATTCTTTTGTAAATTGACTCCGACTAATACACCGCGTTCAACTAATACTTCAACATCTTTCAAACTGTTGCCTCCTTGCTTACATTAAAACTTTTTCCCATCGTATCACACAATTCAAAAGCCTGTACAATGAGACGACAAAGGCGCATTATTATATTATACGAACATGATTATTTTGAAAAAAGAAAAGGCGGTTTTTATGGAATTTGAACAAATGAAAGTGCAGCTTCTCGCACTAATTTCTAATAAAACATTAATCCAAGCAACAATTAGCCAACCTCGGCAAAAATCAAATGACTTAAAACGCGTTAAGCTAAAGCCAGTCGAAATACGCGAAGAATATATGATCCAGCTTGAATATCAATATGAAAGAATTTTAAAGCACGAAAATATTACGGTACAGGATTTGACTGCTAAGCTCGACATGCTTTTTGAACAATTCAGGCAAGTACATGCTGAGTTTCAGGAACAGACGATACATGTACAGCTTTCCAAAAAGAACAAAGTACTCTGGAAATCCAGTCAAAATGCGACGGCAAAACAAGTTGATTTATCACATAATCGTAAAAAACAATACTTACTGGATGACTCCAGAGTACACCCGTTTTTAGTCCGTTTAGGTGTGCAGGCGGAAGATGGGAAGATCAAAAAGCAAAAGTACGATAAGTTTAAACAAATCAATCGATTTGTAGAGTTTATTGATGATTCTTTAGCCCATTTACCAAAAGACAAAACAATTCGTATTTTAGATTTTGGTTCTGGTAAATCGTATTTAACATTTGCGCTGTATTATTATTTAAAAGTCGAAAAAGAACTTGATATTCACGTCACAGGTCTAGACCTAAAGAAAGAAGTAATTGATGAATGTAATCAGATTGCCCAAGATTTAAAGTATGAAAATCTACAGTTTTTAGTAGGAGATATAAATGACTTTAATGAAGAAACTCAGGTCGACATGGTTGTAACGCTACATGCATGTGATGTTGCGACAGATATGGCATTGGCACGTGCAGTGAAATGGGGAGCAAAAGTAATTTTAAGTGTTCCTTGCTGTCAGCATGAGCTTAACCGTCAACTTCAAGCACCAGCTCTATCAGTCATGACTCAACATGGATTAGTGAAAGAGCGCTTTGCTGCATTAGCAACAGACTCCATTCGTGCTGAGTTACTATCACTTGTTGGCTATGACACACAGCTATTAGAGTTTATCGATATGGAAAATACACCAAAGAATATTCTAATCCGTGCATATTTCACCGGGAAAAAGCCAACAAATGAACAACGAGTAAAATATGACGAATTTGTGCGCTTTTTAAATGCAAAGCCCTTTTTAGAAAACGAACTACAAATATTATTGAAATAACATAACTATATTCTCTATTTGCTAATAATTTTCTCTTTATTGACTAAATATAAGCAAATATTCACTTATTCCTTATGTTACAGAATTGTAAAGATTAACTCATACAACGTAAATTTTGTATAGATTTTTTTAAGTTTTTGTTATGATAATTGAGGTTAATTTTTAAAATAATTTCTATTATATAAATTCAGGAGGCAATTCCATGTTTAGTTCAAAGAAGCAAGATCCGTTTTTCTCGGCGTTATTAAAAATTGCTGAAAATATGCGTGAGGGCATTCACTATGCAAATGATTTCCGTATCGAAACGGTTGCAGATTTAAAAGAGATTAGTATTCGTATGAAACAATACGAAACAGCGGGCGATAAATTGATCCATGAATTGATCGTTATGCTGAATAAGTCGTTTATGACGCCAATCGAGCGTGAAGATATATTATCATTAGCCATTCGTATGGATGATGTGTTAGATGGCGCAGAAGGTACGATTGCACACTTCGAAATGTTTTCATTAACAGAAATCGATGAATCGATGCGTGATTTCCTAGCCTACATTGCCAAATCTACAGATGAAATTGTAAAAGCAATGGAACTATTAAACAAAAAGGATCTTGTTGGTATGCGTCAGCATGCGATTTTAATTAAAGATTATGAACGTGAATGCGATGAAGTATTACGTTCTTCTATCAAAAAACTATTTTTAAATGAAAAAGATCCAATTCGTTTAATTAAATTCAAAGACATCTATGAGCAGTTAGAAGAAATTGCTGATTACTGTCAAACAGTGGCAAACACAATTGAAACAATCATTATGCGTAACGCGTAAAATTTAGGGAGTCCTTTTATGAACACACTACTTATCATTACCGTCTTAGTAGTCTTTTTTGCACTTGCATTTGACTTCATTAATGGTTTTCATGATACTGCAAATGCTATTGCAACATCTGTTTCTACACGTGCCCTACCACCTCGAGTAGCGGTAATCATGGCAGCAATCATGAACTTTTTAGGTGCCATTACATTTGTAGGCGTAGCTAAAGCGATTGCATCAGATATTGTTGATCCATTTGCATTATCAACTCCGGATGCACCATTAATTGGTTCTGTTGTTATACTAGCAGCATTATTATCTGCAATTACTTGGAACTTAGTCACTTGGTATTTTGGAATTCCATCAAGTTCTTCACATACATTGATTGGTTCAATTGCCGGTGCAGCCATTGCAGCATCAGGAATTGGTGTTTTAAATTATGGTGGCTTTTCTAAAATTCTTATCGCTTTATTAGCTTCACCAATTATTGCTATTACTGTCGGATATATTATGATGACACTTATGAAGTTCCTTTTTAAAGATATGAATCTTTATAAAACAAATAAGGGCTTCCGTATTATGCAAATTTTTACGGCTGCGATCCAGTCATTTACACACGGTACAAACGATGCGCAAAAAGCAATGGGTATTATTACAATGGCACTTATTGCAGCCAATTGGCAAACGACTGATGATGTACAAAGCTGGGTACGTTTCGCCTGTGCTTTAGCAATGGGTCTCGGTACATCAATTGGTGGTTATAAAATTATTAAAACAGTTGGCGGGAAAATCATGAAAATCCGCCCTGTAAATGGTGCAGCAGCCGATATTTCTTCTGCATCGATTATTTTTGGGGCAACACTAATCCATTTACCAGTATCTACAACACATGTTATTTCATCTGCGATCATGGGTGTTGGTGCAGCTCAAAATGTTAAAGGCGTAAACTGGGGAATGGCTCGTAAAATAGTCACTACTTGGATTATTACAATGCCTATCTCTGCTGTCATGGCAGCAGTTATTTACACAATATTAAACATATTCTTTTAGTTGGAGGGTAGGTATGTTCCGAAATTTCATTCGGGCAAACCTCCCTCTTTTCTTTTTTCCCAGGAATCTATTACACTGTAATTACTGAGAAAGAAAGGCGGTATTAGATGAAACAGTTCGCAGCATTTGTCACAAGGTTCGCAAAGCCCATAGTTATTATATGGTGTACGCTTTTAGTCATTCTTGCCTATTTGGCACTACAACTTCCCGCTAAACTGCAAGGGGATGGATTTTTTTATGATGGGGATCATTCTTATGTAACAGATGAGCTTTCCGAAACTTTCAACCTACCTGCAAAAACGATTTTCATATTGTTTGATGATAAAACCGACGAAGAAATCAATACAGCACTTGAAAGTTTAGAAGCGATCGAGGAAATACAAACTATTACCTCTCCAGTAGGTGTGGAAGAATTAAATAACAATGAGTATGCTTACGGTCTTTTGGAATTTGATAACACAGTCGTTGATTACTTCCCCATTATTGATGAACTGAGAGAAAAGCTCGGTGAAAATAATGGCATTTCCATTACGGGCGAACCTGTTATTTCAAAAGATATTAATCTAGCTAGCCAAAATGATTTAATTAAAGCAGAGACAATTGGTTTACCTATTGCATTGATTGTCCTACTCCTTGCATTCGGTACTATTGTTGCCTCATTACTGCCAATTTTTGTTGGTGGTGCAACGGTTGTAATGACACTCGGTATTTTAACACTTTTAGGGGATTCAGTTAACCTATCCATTTTCGTGTTAAATATTGTGCCAATGCTCGGTTTGGCGTTAAGTATCGATTTCGCTTTATTATTAATCAATCGTTATCGTGAAGAGCGCAATACACAGTCAATTGAACACTCTGTACAAACCGCTATTCAAACAGCAGGGCGCTCGATTATATTTTCCGCACTTTGTGTAATGATTGGGCTCGGTGCAATGGTTGTCATTGATGTTGAGATTTTCATGAATATCGCTTTGGGCGGAACAATTGTTGTGCTATTGGCAGTATTAACAGGGCTAACTCTTTTACCTGCAACTCTTATTCTGCTCGGAGACCGTTTAAATAAAGGACGTATTTTCCGTATCAAGCCGACTGCCTCTCGTTGGCAAAAGTTTGCCGCTTTCGTTATGAAGCGTCCCGTCACGATTATTTTCGTTGCCGTTATCCTTCTAATCATTGCAATGGTACCGATTAAAGATATTGAGTTAACGATTCCTTCAACGGAGTCATTACCGACTTCTTATGAATCTCGCCAAACTTTCGATAAACTGGATGAAGAATTTGGCATAGCTGAAAATACACCTGTCTTCTTACTTGCTGAAAACTATGATGACTGGGATACGACAGATGGACGCGAAAAAATATTTGATATTCAACAACAGCTATTAGATGATCCAATGGTAGACCGAGTAACTTCTATGTTTACGGTGGCAAATATTGAATCTGCTGAAATGTGGGAAATGGCAAATAGTAACCCACAAGCACCGGGAGTACTCGATGAAGTTGCCGAAAACTTTATTAAAGAAGATAAAATGTATATGGTGGCCTATTTAAATACAACTGGTGCAACTTCAGAAGCACAGGATTTTGTACGCGACTGGATGGATAAAGATTTAGGTGTTGATTTCGCATTGTCTGGTCAAGCGAAGTTCAACCAGGAAATATTTGATGAAATAGCAAATAAGGTACTTATTGCAATTGCGATTATCATCGTTTCAACATTCTTTATTTTAATGGTGGCATTCCGATCGATTTTAATTCCATTAAAGGCGATTATCATGAACATTTTAGGGCTTGGTGCAACGTTCGGGATTCTCGTCTACATATTCCAATATGGACATTTCGGTTTGGAGGCAACAACACTTGTGTTGATAGTTCCTGTTCTTATATTCTGTTTAGTATTCGGATTAAGTATGGACTACGAGGTATTTTTAATTTCCCGTATTCAAGAGGAATATTTAAAAGGTTCAACTAATACAAAAGCAACAATAGATGGACTTGTCTCAACAAGTAAAATCATTACTTCAGCCGCACTTATTATGATCGTCATTACTGGCGCATTTGCATTTACTGATGTAATGCCTGTTAAGCAAATTGGTGTCGGTATTGCAATAGCTATTGCCATTGATGCAACAATTATCCGACTCATGCTTGTTCCTAGTTTCATGAAGCTGTTCGGCGATTGGAACTGGTGGCTGCCGTTTAGAAAAGACACAAGACCGAAATAAAGAGAAAATGAGAATAGCCATCTATCCTGATTTATGAGGATAGATGGCTATTTTAAATTCACTGTAAATGGTAGATGTAAATTTATTTGAACAAATCGAATGGAATTTAGAACACCTTGAGATGATTTTAGAACATCCATAACCTATTTTAGCATTTCTCTAACACTTATTAGCACAACACATTAGGTTATTAGAAAATTACAATTTTATTAGATGTTTTAAAAATATATTAAAACAGTCCCTTATTTATTAGAAAATAACCTATATACTATTGTTAAAATTCCCTCTCGCCGTAGACACAACAAGAGGGATTAGCTCATTATATTAACCTAAATAAAGTAGCTCTTCATAATAATGATGTGCCGATTTCGAATAGCTTGGCTGCTCATCTTTTTGCTGTTCAATTTGCTTCGGCTCTTTAGGCTCCCACAGCATATAAAATGCTTGAATTGCAACAACGATAATAATAGAAGCGACTAAAATTATAGCTATGATAATTTTTACCATTTTATTCCCCGACATCTCTTTTGATTGCTGCTCCTGCCCCATCCTTCATATCCCCCACTTATCTATTTTGAAAGTCGGAAACCATCTTCACGTAAATAAGCGACAGCGTCTTCACGCGTACCGAATGTTTCCTCTAAATTTCCTTGATGATAAATATTCCAAGAACGATCGTTAAATTCGAGATTCAGCTTCGTACCTTCACGAGATACCCATGTCTCGATAATAGGCAAGTCCTCTACTTCTTCTTCCGATAAATAGTCGATGGCATCACGTACAATTTCACGTAACGCTTCTTCGTCATAATCACGAATGTTCACAAGTCCATTGTCGCCTGCTTCTTTTTCATATTTTAATAAGTCTCCTACGAAAACAAAACCATTGCCGTTAGGGTGCAACTTTTCTACAACAATTGTTTTTTCGTAAAGGCTTCCTTCAAAGTGATAATTCACACGTTTTAATGAAATTTCCTTTTTAGTCAACTGAGGAAATGATTCGATAATTTCTTGTTTTTGTTCAAATGTTAGCATTGTATGCTCCTTTTAAATGTCTTTTCAATTATTTAGTATACCGTGTTCAGTGAAAATTAAAAAGCGAAGCATATACTTATCATATATGCTCCGCAATATTAACACTATTAAATATAGCTATACCGTCTTATTGGCTGTCTCTTTAATTTGTTTACGTTCTCCATAAATATTCTGAACGATTACTTTAATGACGCAGTACGTAGGAATGGCGATTAAAATTCCGATAAATCCGGCAATATTTCCTGCTGCCAATACAATCGAAATAACTGTCAGTGGATGAATATCCAAAGATCTGCCCATTACATTTGGTGTAATTAAGTTACTTTCTACTTGCTGAGCCACAAGTGTGATAACAGCAACCCAAATAACGTCAAACGGATCATAAATCATTGCCACAATCACAGCCGGTAAAAGCGAAAGCCATGGACCGATAAATGGAATCATATTCATGAAAAATGCAAATAAAGCAAGTAATAACGAATACTCCAATTTAATGATCAAGTAGCCAATGTACATCATGATTGCGAGTAAAAAGCTGACCAATACTTGTCCTTGTACATAGCTTCTTAATACATTATCAATGTCTTCTAAAGTTTTCTTCACCCATGTGCGACGTTCCCCGGAAAATATACCATAAATTTGGGGAGCAAACTTTTCATGGTCTTTCAACATGAAAATAAAGAAAAACGGCGCTAATACTAAAGTTAATGTCACCGTTACCGCTCCACTTAAGAAGGACATAAGATATTTACTACTTGCGACAGCAATGTCTTGAATGGAATTGGTTACCGACCCGATAAACTCTTCTACCTGAGGAGGTAACATCGGAATATTTTCCTTATTATCTAAAATAAAATCAGCTGCTTCTTCAATATCTTTCGCGATTGTCGGTGCATTTTCAACAAGTCTGTTTACTTGGGTTGCTACTGGAGATCCAACTAAAATCAAAAAGCTTGCGAATAAACCGGCAATTATAAGAACAATTGTAATTAAACTTCCCCATCTCGGCATTCCGCGTTTTTCCAATATACGCTGCAACGGCTCTGAAATATAATAGAGCACTCCGCCGAGTAGTAGCGGTACAAGAATTGTCGTAAAAATAATGATAATTGGATTAAATATCGCATGAATTTCAATAAAATATTTAATAATCAGTAAAGTAATTAAAATCCCTACCCCAACTTGAAACCACAGCTTCCTTGTCATCGGCTCACTCTCTTTCTCAACTATCTTTTTCTTTTATTAATCACTATAGATTATGTACGTTTTAGCATGCCATAAAGCTTCATAAAATACAAAATAAAAAGGCATTGTTTTGCAACTGAGTATTTGCAAAACAATCCTTTTTATCTACTATAGTTTTTTATCGTCGATTGAATTTAAATAGTCCTCAATTGTGCCAATAACTGACTCTACACAGCCATCCTCAAATGGAGAAACTAAGCCGGCTTCTTCAACAAGTTTTGTGAATGCAAATGAACCGCCAAGACTACATAGGTGAAGATAGTCCTTCCAAGCTCCTTCAAAATCTTCTCGTGAACGTTTCCAAAATTGGAATGCACAAATTTGCGCTAACGTATAGTCGATATAATAGAATGGGCTTGAATAAATATGCCCTTGTCGTTGCCAAAAAGCACCTGATTCTAAATAATCATGTCCATCATAATCACGATGTGGTAAATATTTCGCCTCAATTTCTTTCCATGCAGCATTGCGTTCAGCTGGTGTCATTTGTGGATTTTCATACACGACATGCTGGAATTCATCTACTGCTACACCATATGGTAAGAATAGTAGCCCGCTGCTCAAATGAGAGAATTTATACTTATCTGTCTGATGCTTGAAGAATAGCTCCATCCATGGCCAAGTAAAGAATTCCATACTCATTGAATGAATCTCAGCTGACTCATATGTCGGCCATAAGTATTCAGGAATCCCAATATTTCGGCTTGAATATACTTGGAATGCATGGCCAGCCTCATGTGTCAGTACATCGATATCTCCGGATGTGCCATTAAAGTTTGAGAAGATGTACGGAGATTCATAATCTTCGATAAACGTACAATACCCACCGCTCTCCTTACCTTTCTTCGCAACTAAATCCATTAAATCATGCTCGATCATATAGTTGAAGAACTCGCCTGTTTCATTTGATAATTCTTCGTACATTTTCTTACCATTATCAATAATCCATTGTGGGTCCCCTTGAGGTACAGCATTTCCTGTTAAGAACGTTAAGCCCTCATCATAGAACTTGAAGTCTTCTACACCAATTCGTTCCGCTTGGCGCTCATATAGTTTTGATGCAAGAGGAACGATATATTCACGTACTTGCTCACGGAATTTTGCGACCATCTCTGCATTGTAGTCAATACGGTTCATGTTGACATAGCCTAGTTCCACATAGTTTTTGAAGCCTAATTGTGTCGCGATTTCATGTCGCAGCTTCACTAAATCATCATAAATTTGATCGAATTTCTCTTTATTTGAAGCAAAAAAGTCTGCCGTCGCTTTACGTGCTGCTTTACGAACTTCACGATCTGTAGATTCTGCGTATGGCCCCATTTGTGCCAATGTCAATGTTTTACCATCAAATTCAATTTGAGCAGAAGCAACTAGCTTGCTGTATTCAGATGTTAATTTATTTTCCTTTTGCATAAGCTCGATTACTGCAGGCGAGAAACCTTTTAATAAGTTTTCCGCTAAAGCAAAGAGCTGCGTACCCCACTTCTCTTCTAACTGAGCTCGGAATGGCGATTTCACCAGTTCTGTATAGTAATTAAAAACAAGCTCATCTGCCAGTGGGCTTACTTCATCAATAAAATCACGCTCTTTTTGATAATAGTCATCATTCGTATCAATTGATGCACGCACATAAACGATATTGGCCATTGTAGAAAATGTGTTACGAATGGCGTTTAATTTTTCGATAACCGCGCTTTGCTCATCTACAGTAGCGGCAGTTTTAAACTCTTCTAATAATGCTGCTGTTTGTTCTTTCATCTGTTCTAAATCTGGACGTTTATATTCAAATTCTTTAAATGTTACCAAACTCATTCACCCCATCTAGTAATTCAAAATACACTCTTTATTATTTATTATAATGTAAAAAATTGCAATTATTATCAGAATATTTATCCTTTTCTTATAAATAATCAAAAATAAACAGTGGAGAATTGTCGCCACCGTTTATCCTTGTAACCCTTTATATTCGAAAACGACTAATTGATTCTTGAAGACCCGTAATCTCGTCCGTTAAATTGCTTGCTGAAGTAGTTACAACAGACATGGCGCTTTGCTGCTCTTCAACAGAAGCTGTCATCTCTTCCGCCATTGCAGCATTCCTTTCACTTACATGGGAGATACTTTCGACAGCATCAATAATGACTATTTTTGTTGTATTTAATTCCGAAATACTTGCTGATACTTCCTCTATGGATTGGCTTATTTGCTGTACCGCTTGCTCTATTTCTTTAAACGAATGTTCCGTATTGCTTACTGATGCATTTTGCTCGTGAATAATTTTATATGTTTTGCTCATTTCTGTCGTTACTAAACTTGTTTCATTTTCAATTCCTCGCAAAGTAGTTTTCACCAAATCTGTAGCATTCGTCGTTTGGTCAGCTAACTTTCTTACTTCTTCCGCCACCACTGCAAATCCTTTTCCATGCTCACCTGCTCGAGCTGCTTCTATCGATGCATTAAGGGCAAGTAAATTCGTCTGGTCTGAAATTTCATTGATTGAACCAACGATACCTTCAATTTCTCTTACTTTATTTGTTAATGATTCAAATACTGTCTGCATTTGTTCTATCAGCTCAATAGATTCATTTGAATGCGCTTTTAAATGAACTAAATTTCGTAATCCCTGCTCATTTGAGCTTTGCATTTGGACTGAAGATTGAAGCATAAAATTATTCTTTTCATGTAAATGCTCTACCTCCCCTGCAAACTGGACAATTGTACGGTTTGTCGCATCGGTATCCATGGCCTGTTGCGATGCCCCTTCAGCAACTGCACTCACTGCTTTTATAATTTCATCACTATGTGCATTCGTTTCTTCAGTAACTGCAGTTAAATTTTCAGATGTATCTTGAATCTCTACAATTGTTTCCTGAATTTCGCTTACTAAGTTCTTTAACTGGACACACATTTCATTAAAGCCTGTATTTAATGTACCAATTTCATCTTTACGTTCCATTTGTAATACTTCTACTGTTAAATCCCCTTGTGCCACTTGATGTACTTGCTTTGCTAAGCGATGTAAAGGTTGGGCCAAATGGCGTGAAAATAATATAGATACGATTGTTGCCAATATTGTGGAGCCGATAAGCGTTCCGATGATAACCCATAAAAGTGACAGAATTGGTGCATTAAAATCCTTTAAATAACTTCCTGATGTTACAATCCAATTCCAATTCGGGTCTACAACTGAATAAATAAGTTTAGGTGCTTCTATGTCTGTCCCTGGTAGTGGGAAATCATAATATGTGAAGCCCCCTCCCGCTTCTGCCTGTGCCTTTACCTCTTGTATATAATATTTACCCGAGCCATCTTTATTCTCCCATAAATTATCCCCTTCACGGGTCGGGTGACCAAGTAATGTCCCGTCATGGCCTAAAATATAAATATAGCCATTTTCCCCTAAATCACTTGGATTCGATAATGGACGCTTACCTTCACTATCCTTTGGGCCGATTAATACGGTTAATACTTCCTCCTGCGCTTGTTCAATTGAAATTTCTCCAGCTTTCACTCGCTCATTCGTCGTAGCGATTAACTGTAATGAAGTTTCTACACTATTTTTTATGATTGTTTCGCCAAGCTGATCCATACCACTCTTTGCCTGGAAATAGCTCGCAGTACCTATTATCACACTTGGAATAAAGAATAATAAAAATGAAAAAACTAATAACTTCCCCCTGATTGAACTTAAAACTTTCATTTAATCCCCCCGCAAATAATTACTATTATTATGATACTTTTATCTGCTTTACGTATAATATTATGTATTAAATCCCTCAAAGTCTGGAATAGTATAACTTACTCTTTTATTTAAAACTATAAAAAAACTAAGTGTGCTATAAAATAACAAAAAGTTGTGTCTTTTTTATTGAAGTTTATTCGAATACCTTCACATATAAAAAAAGAGCTGCCCGGTTAAACTTACCCGGCAGCCCAACTATTATTCACCTAAATCAGCATTGTGATATACACGTTGCACGTCTTCTAAATCTTCCAGTGCATCAATCATCTTTTCGAATTTCGCTAGATCATCACCATCTAAAGCTACTTCAGTCATTGGTAGCATCGTTAACTCTGCTACAGTAAAATCTTCAATGCCAGCTGCTTTAAACGCTTCTTGAGTTGCATGGAATTGTTCCGGCTCAACGTAAACGATAATTGTTCCTTCTTCTTCCATAATATCACGCATATCCAAGTCAGCTTCCATTAAGATTTCCAGTATTTCATCTTCTGATTTACCTTCAATACCGAATACAGCTGTATTTTGGAACATATGTGCCGCAGAGCCTGATACACCCATGTTTCCGCCATTTTTACCGAATGCTGCACGTACTTCTGAAGCTGTACGGTTTACGTTGTTTGTTAATGCATCAACGATAACCATTGTACCTGCTACACCGAAACCTTCATAGCGTAACTCATCGAATTGCTCATCGCCGCCACCTTTTGCTTTGTCAATTGCTTTTTCAATAATATGCTTTGGTACAGAGTAAGTTTTCGCGCGTTCTAAAACTGTTTTCAGTGCACGGTTAGATTCCGGGTTTGGTTCCCCAGATTTAGCCGCCACATAAATTTCACGACCAAACTTTGCATAAATACGGCTGTTAGCTGCATCTTTACCAGCTTTTTTATCTTTAATGTTATTCCATTTACGACCCATTATATCCACTCTCTTTCGATTATCTATTCATCACGTTATTAAGAAACGAAAAAATATTATTTAACTTACTCATTATACATAAAGTCCAAAAAAAATTAAATTGCCTTCTCAAAAAAATGTAAAACCTGTAGCAATTTTTCATATGCTACAGGTTTCATTATAACTGTGAAGCCTCTAAGCTAAATGTATCGCCACCTTGAAGTGTCCCGGCATCATAGCCTTTATTAAACCAGCGCATCCGTTGTTCGCTTGTACCATGAGTAAAGCTTTCCGGTACGACATAACCTTGCGCTTCCATTTGTAATGTATCGTCACCAATGGCATTTGCTGCAGTTAATGCTTCTTCAAAGTCGCCTTCTTCCAGATAGCCTTTGTTTTGTATGTGATGTGCCCATACACCTGAATAATAATCCGCCTGTAATTCTAGGCGTTTAACTGCTTCATTGTACTGAGCCTGTGATACTTTACCGCTTAAAGCATGCACTTCTTGAGAAGTTCCTAGCAATGTTTGTACATGATGTCCTACTTCATGCGCCACAACATATGCCATCGCAAAATCTCCTGGTGCATCAAAGCGATTTTTTAATTCTTTATAAAAGCTTAAATCTATATATAGCTTATAATCAGCCGGACAATAAAACGGCCCTACCGCGGCACTCTGTAATCCGCAGCCTGAGCTTACACTATCAGTAAATAACACAAGTGTTGGATTTTGATAAGTTAGCCCATTATCTGCAAATAATTTTTGCCATACATCCTCCGTGTCGGCAAGTACAACCGAAACAAATTCAGCTAATTCCTCTTCCTCTGCAGTCGGCTCGTAATTTTCCGTCGCAACACCGTTTTGTGTAATACCTTTTGCGACTTCAGATATAACATCCCTAGCATCTCCACCATTTAATAATGTAAAGATAATAGCTATTATAATTCCAACACCGCCTAGGCCACCTCCAATTTTCCCAGCACTCATTCCCCGCCGATCTTCCACATTACTACTCTTTCGTCTGCCTTTAACATCCATTTATTTTACCTCCAAAATCATTTATGCGTAACCGTTTGTCCGGATTCAGTTGAGCACTGACGCAAAACGTAACATAAATACAATAAGTGATTCACGATATACTTTGCCCTATAATTACCCTAAATAGCGTTTCCTATAACGTACTGGATAAATTGAAATACATTAAAATTACCATTTGCTAAAACGAGAACTGTATTTGTTTCGTCTAATGGATAAATCAATAGAAAGGAGCGCTTTTTATATGATGCTTTCCGATGAACAAGCATTTCAGCAAGTAATGGAAACGTATAGCGATTATCTGCTCCGCATTGCCTACTTATATGTGAAGGACTGGCAAGTAGCAGAAGATATTGTGCAAGACTCCTTTTTATCGTATTACGTCAAGTTCGAGCAGTTTGAAGAACGTGCATCATTAAAAACTTACCTCGTACGCATTGTTATCAATAAATGCAAAGATTATTTAAAAAGCTGGTCATACCGAAAACAGCAATTAACAAACACCTTTTTTCAAACAAAAACAGATCCACAAAAGATGCTTCAACAAGCAGAACGACTCGATATTGCCGAAGCAATTTTAAACTTACCTATACCTTTAAGGGAAGTCATTATTTATTACTACTATGAGGAACTCTCTGTTCTGGAAGTTGCAAACTTGTTAAGAATATCTGATAACACCGTAAAAACGAGGATGCGAAGAGCAAGACAATTATTAAAGGAAAATCTTTCTGCAGATGAATGGGAGGTGCTTGCCAATGAATGAGATAAAACGTCAGCTTAATAAAAAAATGGGTGCTACTTCTAAAAGAGCGGAACAAGTAATAGCAAAAGTAAACGAGCAAAAGCGGCAAAAGCAGCCTACAAAAAAATCCAACCGATTATACTACGCAACGTTTACAACCTTTTTAGCAGTAATTACTTTTACATTTCTTGTAGTGAATCCGTGGTCATCAAATGACTCAAGCCAAACAACCCCAACTCCACCTGTAGATGAAGAAACAAAGGAAAATATAGATTTACCATTACAAAATTACTTTAAAAAGGATGGCGATGTTGCTTATTTTCTTGGTATGGGAAATGAATATGCAGGATTTACAGAAACAACAACATGGCTGTTTGATGACTATGTAGAAATATTGGAAGATAATACTGGCGCAGTGATGCAAAAAATTTACCGTATAAAAACAGATGCAATTGAACTTGTGTATCAGGAAATGATGGAATTTGAAAAAAAATCGTTTACGTTAGCACAACTAAACGATTTAGCACCTTTACAAACTATTATTAAATTACCTATAACGGATGGTTTTACATTTGAAGGGAAAACCATGTCGTACCCAGTAAAACTGATAACACCTTACAAGGAATATGATAACTTAATACAAATTACTGAGGAGAGTGAAGGATGGAAAAACCACTTTTATTATGATGATGGCGACGGACTTGTTGCTATGAAAACTCTTCCAAAGGATGCTAAGGATGGTGAAGAAATATTATCATTATTAGGATCGATCAATGAATTACCAACACTAAACAAAGAGAAAGTTATTTCGTTTAGAAACCTTTCAACGAATACAGTGGAAGAAATTCCGTTTTACCAGTTAACATTTTTAGATCAACTTTTATTATACAAGTATGCGGCTGGTAACTTTGAATTGACGTATGAATCGCTATTTAAATATAACGAAGCTGAAATTGGCGTTTTTAAATACCATTGTCTCGAAAATTATTGTGAAATGGCATTCGTTAAAAGACTTAATGAGGAAGTTATATTCGGCAGTAAAGTATGGGGGGAAATGCAGAGCTTTAAGCGTTCACCAAATTTAGAAAATGTCATTATTTCCATTAACCATGATGAATATTACGAAGACTCTTCCTTTTCTCGAAGTATGCTTCATGTGCTTAATATTGATAAGATGGCAGTTATTATACCAAACTCCAATCAAGATTATTTTACTGATCCATGGTATCCAATCTTTCATTACGAATGGATAGATGACACGACAATTCAAGCGGAAGTGCCAGACGTAGAAAATTATGAATCACCGACACTTTATAAGTGGCAGCAGTCACAAGAGAAAAAAAGGAAAATCATCGAAGTTTCCTTATCCTATTAAAATGAACAGCGGGATTGATCTCTTCATCAACCCCGCTCTTTATTATTTCATATCTTTCAAAATACGGTCCAGCAGCGCCTCGCACCCTTCCAAGCAAAGCTCATAAGTTTCCTGAAAGTCACCTGTATACCATGGGTCAGGTACATCCTTCTTATGATTAGTGAGATCAAGGAAGCGGAATATTTTCGCATCCTCTTCTGCACGCAACATTTCAACTGTATTAGTTACATTACTTTCATCCATACAAACAATATAATCAAAGCTATCCAGATCACCGCTTCGTAATTGGCGAGCTTTCATACCGCTTGTAGTAATACCAAACTCCTGTAGTTTCGCCTTTGTCCCTTTATGTGGAGGCTCACCGATATGGTAGTTGCTCGTCCCTGCTGAATCGACTTTAATTTGCTCAGTTAAACCACGCTTTTCTATCAAATCACGCATGACCGCCTCTGCCATGGGAGAACGGCAAATATTTCCTAAGCACACGAATAACACTTGTTTCATATTGACTCCTCCTCATAAAGAAGCCACCCACAAAAATATAGGCAGCTTCTATATATTACTTCACTTCTGGATGCATATCTTTTAGGTGGACAGTCAGTCGGTTGAGCTCTTGTTCCAAAAACTGTACCGATTTTTCACGACCTTCTTTTCCCGCTTCCACTGTAAATGGCTTGCCGTAAATTAAATAGCCTTTTTGACGTTTGAATACACCCTTTGCATTTTTCGGTCCGATATAGGCAGCGGGCACAATTTCTGCCTTAGATAGTTGGGCGATTGTAACAGCACCGGCTTTTAATTCCGAGTTTTCGGAGCTTCTTGTCCCACTAGGAAATATCCCTACAACCTTTCCCTCTTTAATAAGTTGGCGAGGGATTTTAATCACACTAGGCCCTGGATTATCACGATCAACTGGAAATGCATTCAACCTTTTAATAAGCCAACCTAAGCCTTTAACATCGAACAATTGCTTTTTAGCCATAAAATGTACTTCTCTTGGCAACATCGATATTCCCAAATTTAAAATGTCGATATAGCCATTATGCGTACAAGCAATGACAAAGCCTCCTTCTTTCGGTATATTTTCTTTCCCATATACCTTTGCCTTTGACCCGTTAACTCCTAAAATACCATATACAACATTTGCAATAAATTTATACACTGTTCATTCCTACCTTATGTTTAATTCTCAATCTATTGTAATCTATAGTCGTATTGCTATACAATCATTACTGTTTTGGTGTAGATTTTGCAATTTCTTCGACTAACTGAGGCAACCAATCATCAATATGACTAAATTTAAATCCTAGTTGCTGTGATTTATCATTTTTCATATACCAGGAAGCAGGGATTGCATATGGCGAACGGATTTCTTCAGTACCGAGCAGTGCTATCTTTGCGCGTTCACCCGTTTTTTCTTCTATAAGTGAAATCAAATCTTTTAATGCTATAACACCATTAGCCGTAGCATTAATTGGTCCTTCAACATTTTCCATTCCGGCCCACATTAAAAATCTTGCAGCTTCTGTTGCTTGAATGAACGACATTTCCGCATCCATATTGCTAAATCCTATCGGCTCATTATTTACGATGCGTTCAATATGGAAATGCAATCGGCGCGTATAATCATCCGCCCCCATCACAATAGGGAAACGAACAGCCACTACTGGGAAATCGGCAAATCTATAAAAAACCGCTTCCGCTAAACGCTTACCTTCACCGTATGAAAATTCATGTGTTTCACCCATAACGATTTCATATGAAGTTGGATCAAAATCCACCTCTTCATGAGGTTTGCCATCTGCCTCATATGTAGCTAATGTAGAGGTGAAAACGAGTTTACCGATTTTACCATTAAAAATGTCGCACAGTTGTTTCGCTTCATTCGGTGAATAGCAAATATTATCGTAAACTATGTCAAAAGTGCGGCTTACTAAAGCCTGCTCAAATGCAGCTTTATCTTTACGGTCGACTTTAATATGTTCCACTGCATCACCAAACGGATTTTCAGAAACCCCGCGTGTTACAATCGTTACTTCATGCTTTTGCTCTAATAATAATTCCACTAATTTCTGTCCAAAAAAACGCGTTCCACCTAATACTAAAATTTTCTTCATCCATCATCACTCCATTCCAATTAATAAATCCAAATCAATTGTAATTTCCCTTAATTGAATACTTTCTTTTCCTTCAATGTGCCAGCCCATTGGTGTCATTTCAAGTAAGTTTTGTACTAGATGTGCTTCAAGTGGAACGGTATACGTAATTCGCTTCACTTCGACATGTGTAAAGGCTGTCTTAAAACGCTCTACCGTTTGAGCATTTGTATAGCTTTCCTTTTCAGAATCTGCAAATGCTTGCTTGCGTAGCTCCATTAAATAATTTTCCTGGGGAACAATTTTAATAACCTTCCCCCCTGGCTTCAGCAGTCGTTTAAATTCCTCATAGTTTGCAGGTGATAAAATATTAAGGATGGCATCAAAGGATTGTTCATTATATGGGCTATTCGCCAAATCACCCACGCACCAAAGCTGTTCATTATAAAACTTTGCCGCTGCCATAATTCCTTCTTTTGAAATATCGATTCCGATGCCAACAGCACCGTCTAATTGCTCACAGATGCGGTGTAAATGAGACCCTTCTCCACAACCTGTATCTAAAATGATTGGATTTTGCTGTATAATTTCACTGGCAATCGCTTTTTGCACTTTGTCATATATTCCCGCATGAATAACCGTATGGCGTGATTCGAATAATTCTTTACCATACATCGACTGGACCGGTCGATTTAACATATATAAATAGCCTTGCTTTGCTACATCAAATGTATGATTCAAGGGACAGCTCATTTTCCCTTCATCGCTCATATTCATTTGCTGTTTGCAAATAGGACAAGCAAAAATTTTACTGTTTAATTGAAATTGTTTAATACTTAACGCTCTTTTTGATAATAGACCCACGATGGATCCTCCTTCGTATGTGTTCGCTTGTATCGTACCATAAACTGATAAAAATAAAAAAAGGAAATAGCCCTCACTACTTCCTTTTAAAACTCGCAAACTATAATAATTGGCTTGTTGTCACAAATTCATAGCCTTCCTCTTTTAAATAAAGAATCACATCTTCCAAAGCATCTGCGGATTGTTGGTGAATATCATGCATCAAAATTATGCCATCATCCTTTGCTTGTTCCTTCAAGTTCGCCAAAGTTTTTGACGGTGTTTTATGGTGCCAATCAAGTGTATCAATATTCCATAAAACCGGAGTTAACTCAATGACTTCTCGTACCGTCTCGTCAATGGCGCCGAATGGGGGTCTATACATTGTGGGATATTTCCCGATTGCATCACAAATTGCTTCGTTTGCACGATTGATCTCCGCTTGCATTTGCTTAACATTAAGCTTCGTTAAATTTTTATGGCTCCATGAATGGTTGGCAATTTCATGCCCAAATGCATCTGCCTTTTTTACAATTTCCGGATGCTTCACAACATTTTGACCAAGGACAAAAAATGTTGCCTTCACTTCATGTTTTTGAAGCGTTGTTAAAACCTGTTTTGTCACATATTGATGTGGACCATCATCAAAAGTAAGCGCAATTCTTTTCTTATCTCCCCTAGTAGGTTGGCTCTGTTCATCCTCTTGTTTTTGAGTTAATATTTTTTCAACCTCTATGTATTCATCACAGTTTTGAATAGTCCGTGATAACCCCCCATTATATAAATAAAAGGGTTTCACTAAGCCACTGTCACTTGATGCTGTATTAATAAATTGGTTGTACGCTACTTGTTCAGAATAAGTTAAGCTCATCGTAATCTTCTCGCTATCTGCAAATGTGGATGGCACATCTGTCCAAAAACGAAAGCCTAGAAAAACTATTAAACTAAACATAATACCGAGTAGTCCAACTTTTTTGCCCATCTTATTGCCCTCCAATCGTCAGTATATTAATTAGACGTATGAACACAGCAAAAAGTTGATAATATTTCAAAAAAAACATATTTTTCTTAAAATTGTATTGGATTGTTCTTCAAATGCATTTTCACCTATAAAAAAGGTTCGGTTTACATACCGAACCTTTATAATAAATTTTTAGTAAGCTGTCCATCCTGCATCTGCAGTAATGACAACCCCATTTACAAAATCAGAATCCTCAGATGCTAAAAAAAGTGCAACCCGCGCGATATCTTCCGGTTCGCCACTGCGTGGGTTAAAACTTGCTCCTGCCATTGCACGAGACATACCTTCTTGGTTTGCATTGCTGAAACTTGCCCCAATATTTGTATTGACCCCGCCTGGAGCAATTGCATTACATTTAATTCCTTTTTCTGCATATTGGAATGCTGTATTTTTCGTTAATCCTATAACCGCATGTTTAGATGCTGTATAAGCAGCCCCTGCCCTAGAGCCGTATAAACCACCTATTGAGGCAATATTGATAATCGTTCCTGCACCCTTTTCCAGAAAAATAGGCATTGCTTGACGGCTTGCACGCATAACACCTTTTACATTTACTTCAAATACGCGATCCCATAAGTCATCTTTCACGTCGCCTACTGGAGAAAAGTCGTCCATAATACCAGCATTGTTTACTAAAATATCAAGTGTACCATAACTATTTAAAGCGGCTTTTATTAATTTATGAATATCTGCTTCCGTCGCAACATTAGCTGCTACAGCAGTTGCCGTTCCACCCAGTGCTGTAATTTCTGCTACTGTTGCCCCTGCACCTTCAAGAGTTAGATCCGATACAACAACCTTTGCACCTTCTCGGGCAAATAAAATGGCCGTCGCCTTCCCCATTCCTGATGCAGCACCTGTTATTACTGCGACTTTATCCTTCAATCTCATACATAAAACCTCCTAAATAGGATTTCGTTACTTTAATAATTTCGACGCTAACAGCCAGTTCACCTTTAAAAAATACATAAAAAGGAAGTAGAACTCCGAAAAGTTCCGCTTCCTTTATACTTACTTTACAAATTTCACTTCCTGAAGCTTATGATGACCTGAATCATTGATCCAGTGCCCTTCTATTTTTTCACTTAAGCCCGTAATATAGGCTTGATGGTGTACGTATATCATTGGTGCTTCTTCTATTAAGATTTCTTGAGCCTGTTTATACAATGCAAGACGTTTCGTTGTATCAATTTCTTCACGTGCTTCATCTAATATTGTATCTAACTCTTTATTACTATAGAAAGTAGTATTACCAGATCCTCCATGATTTTTAGAATGGTATAGTTGTGTCAGGAAGTAATCTGCATCACCTACTGGATTTGATAAACCTAGAATATACATTTCATGCTCTCCAGCATCCGTTTTATCTAGATATGCACCCCATTCTAAAACTTCGATATTAGCTGTAATATTTAATTGCTTTAAATCTTCCTGAAGCATAATGGCAATATTTTGTCGTTGTGGATTATCATTTGTCCAAATCGAAGTCTCAAAGCCCTCTGCGTACCCAGCCTCTGCTAAAAGTGCTTTTGCCTTTTCAATATCTTTTGTAATTGGTGTTAGTGTTCCATCATAGCCAAATACAGTTGGTGCTAGCGGACCACGTGCCGGTTCGCCAATTCCTTCATATATTCCATCAATGATTAACTGTTGATCTACAATCATTGAGATCGCCTGACGCACACGTACATCATCAAACGGCTTTTTATTAATATTAAATCCGATGTAGGATAATGAAGAACCCGGAGTAATACTAACTGAACTAGATGTGGCGTCAATCATTTCTACTTCATTAGGTTGAACTGGTTCAATAATCTGTGCATACCCTGTCTCAAGCTCGGCTGCACGCGTTGCACTTTCAGGAATTACTTTGAAAGTTACTGAATCAATATATGCCTTCTGATTCCAGTAATCCTGATTATTCACTAATTTAATTTCCGTGCCTGGTGTCCATGAATCAAACTTCATAAAGCCAGTACCAACTGGACCATTAGCATTCATGATTGCTCCGGCTATATTGCCCGCTTTCATATTTTCATAATCTGCATCAATTTGTGCTGGTGAAAGAATAACGCCTACTGGGTGGTTTAAGTGGTTTAATAGTGGTGCGAATGGATAGTGTGTATGAATACGTAGTGTGTAATCACCCACAACTTCCACTTCCTTAATGGCTTCAAATAAAAATGCGCGTGGCGCTGCAACTTCCGGATCCAAAATTCGTTCAAAGCTCTTTTTCACTGCTGTAGCATTGAATTGTTCTCCATCATGAAATTGTACCCCTTCTTCAAGTTCAAACTCCCATGTTAAATCATCAATGGATGCCCAGCTTTTTGCCAAGCTCGGTACAATTTCTCCGTCTTTATCCTTTTTTACTAATCCCTCTGTAATGTTTGATAATACCGAAGCTGATGGAACATCCGTTGACATATGAGGATCTAGATTTGCGGCATCGGATAATGTTGCTAATACTAAATCACCGCCTGCTCCATCTGTATTATTCGAAGAATCTGCCGAAGAATCGTTATTACTAGAAGAATCTTCTGTTGAATCATCTCCACCGCTACAAGCAACAAGTAATAAGGCAAATGCCATTACTATAAATAGTAGAAAACTATTTTTAAAGTTTTTCTTCATTTGTTGTGCCCCCTTTGTTTTTTGTTTCATCCATATTACAGCCTAAATTTTACAGGTTGAAATTCATAAAACAAACAATATTTTAAATTTTTATTCATTTCAGACAAATAATTCGTTCATATTATTTTCGAAATAAATTACTTAAATGAGCAAATAAAATATGCTATATAGCAAAACCAACCTTTTTTCAATAGTACATTATGCATTTTTATACATTTTCGTTTAATATAAAAAAAGAGCTAAAGCAGCGGACTACCTGCTTAGCTCTTCATTTTAATTCGCCGATACTGTTGGTTTCGACTTTAATTCAATGTTTTTCCCAATCATAAAGCCTTCTAATGCTGAGAATAACGTTGCAATATCTGCTTCCGTTAGACGTTTTCTATCAAGGGTTTTTGTCCAGTTATTTAACTCGGACATTTTTAACACTTCGACATTTTGCGAATGAATTTCAATTTGTTGAATTGAACAATCGTTTGTAAAGACAACAACTGACTCGAATAGTGTGGCATCCACTTCTGGAAGCTGATCCTGTAAGGCATTTACCAGACGCTTTGTTTCGTGAATCGGGTTGTTGAATGTGCGTATTTTATTCTTATATAAGAGCTCTTTCCATTCAATATTTTGCTCTCGTCCATTAATCCAGCCGGATTTATCTTTAATGGTCATTACATAAATACCGGATTCATGTAGGAGTAATGCATCAATTAAATGAAGTTCCTCATAAATAGGAATTTGTAAATTTATCATTACTTTTCGAGCGCCTTTAGCACGCTCTAGATCATGCATAATTTTATTTAATACTCGGACCCTCTTCTTCATTAATACATCAAAATAGGAATAACCCGTTATTTTGTAAAAAATAGTATTGTCATGAACATAAACTTTGTATGCGAGATAGCCTACAATTACCATTACAACTATTATAAATAAGGTCATTACGCTCACTCCTTGCGTACATTTTATACTCCATTTTAACAGACAACTGAACCCTTTTACTATGCACCAATAGGCTAATAAAAATCGTAAACACATTCAAAAAACAATATTATACAGTGCTTTTTAAATGGCTTTCATTCTTTATAATCGAAAGGAGCTGATCCAGCCTACTAATTTCATAAGTCGGCACTATGGATTGTGGCGGTGCAATATACATTGGGTTTAACCAGCACGTATCAATGCCTGCACGAGCCCCGCCAATAATGTCAGCACTATAGGAATCACCTATAATCAATGCCTTATTTAAATCGAAATTCGGAATATGGTTAAAGACATAATCAAAAAATTGTTTCATCGGCTTTTGATAGCCTGTATTTTCCGAAACGAAGATTCCTTTAAAATAAGGAGCTAGTCCCGTAACTTGGAGGCGTTTCATTTGTGTATCTGCCAAGCCGTTTGACGTGATATATAAGTCATATTGAGGTGCCAATGTTTGAATTAATTCCATTGCACCTTCTACAAACACTTTACTCTCTGTTAAATAGCCGCGATACTCAGCATCCAATGCTCTTCCGTCTACTTCATACCCAAAGTATTCAAATGTTTTCCCAAAACGTGTTTGCATTAACTCTTCTCTAGTAACTAGCCCCTCTTCAAGTAAGCGCCATAAGTTAGAGTTTATCTCACGGTAGACACTTTCGATTTGTGGAGTTAATGGCAATTGATGTGCTTCAAATAACTTCGGCAAAGCTAATTTTTCTGCTGCTTTAAAATCGAGCAATGTATCATCTAGATCAAACAATAAAAATTGATAGTCCTTCATTTATATACTCCGTTCTTATAAAGCTAATTTACTAACAATATCACAGTTATTATAAAATTTTAAGTATTTACACGAACCATGATTTTCGTTAGCATGACTATATTGGTTTAAATGAAGAAAGAAGGTTTTCCTTTATGGGATTCGAGCTGGACCCACAACTCATTATTATTTTAATTTCCTTTGGTTTTTTAGCTGCTTTTATTGATTCTGTTGTGGGAGGCGGTGGTCTTATTTCCTTACCGGCACTAATGTTTGCTGGGCTTAGTCCATCTGCAGCCGTTGCAACAAATAAACTTGCCGGAACAATGGGATCACTAACAAGTACCATTACTTTTTACCGTTCTGGAAAATTGGATTTTAAATCGGTAATGAAATACTTCCCTTACGTCTTTATTAGTTCTATGATTGGGGCATGGATTGTTCATTTACTAGATCCAAATCTATTGAAACCACTAATGCTTATTATGTTGGCCGCTGTAGCAATCTTCACCATTTTTAAAAAGGATTGGGGCAGTATTTCTGCAGTTAAGTCACTATCGAAGACAAAATATATTTTATTCTTCTTAGTCATTGCACTTATTGGCTTTTATGACGGCTTTTTGGGACCAGGTACAGGTTCATTTTTAATTTTTGCATTTTTAATAGTGGGGTATGATTTTTTAAAGGCTGCGGGCAATGCAAAACTTCTGAACTTTGGAAGTAATATTGGGGCACTTTTAATGTTTGTTTATTTAGGACAAATCAATTATACATATGGGATTATAATGGGGGCTGCACAAATTTTCGGCGCAATTGTCGGTTCACGATTTGCCATTAAGCGTGGAAGTGGCTATGTTCGTGTTCTATTCATCATTGTCACAGTTACTTTACTTGCAAAAAATGCATATGATTATTTTTCCAATTAATTTGCAAGAGAAGAAAGTGCCTTAAAATTGGGGCACTTTCTTTTTTTCATTTATCAAAAAGGCGCAGGTCACTATATTACTGCATTTCTTTTGTTGGACCCATTACCGGTGGAACGTTTAAGCCTGCCTGGCGCAGTAATACAGTCATTTGACCAACATGATGTGTTTGATGTGCAATGACTTTACTCAATAAATCACCGCGCTGCATCATTCCTCCAAATGCAGGCACTTCCTCTAATAATTGCTCTTCCGTCAATGTGGCTGCTTCTTTTTTATAGGCTTCACGTACTAGTTCATATTTCTCGATGATCTCTTCCATTGTTTCAGGCTGTGGCATATCTGGCCCCGGAGCAGGAATTTGTAACCCTGCAAATTGACCAAATGCACCTGCTACACTCACTAAATGCCATGATAACCAACCTAGTGAATTGTGGTCATCGACAATCGCAATTTTCATTTTATCATTCGAAATTGCCTGCATTACTCTTAGTGCACCTTTTGATGCTATTGCCCAATCTTTTACGAAATCTTCTGCTATACGATACATGGAAAACTCCCCTTTTTAATCATTTATATAATCATACCGAACAACACAAAAATGGTCTATTTATAGATATTGTTGAATAATACGCCATAGCTCTACCTTTTCATCGAATGACTTTATATTTCTTCCTGGTATAGGGCTTGTAGAAGGCATTTTTTCATACGCACGATTTTCTAAAGTCTCTAATCCCACATGCTTCTTAAATACTTCAAAACTTTTACCGCCATTAAATATGATAAGTTTAATTTGGGGATACTTTTTAAAAAGCGTCGCAAAGTCATTTGGAACTTCATTTTTTATCGCTGCATCCAAACTCCCTTTCCGTTCACAACTTTTTATTGAATCCCATAAACCAATTCTATGTGTACGAAGAAGACTGATTTTATCATTATAGTTTTCAGGAATTTCGGTTGCCAGTAGCTTCCCGATGATTGCCCAAAAATGATTTCTTGGATTACCGTAATATTGCTGTTTTTCTAATGATTGTTTTCCTGGCATCGAGCCTATGACAAGCACATATGTTTTATCATCTACAATTGGAGGCAATACATTTTGTATAGGTTCCATCGTATCCCATCCTTTCTCGTAAATTTAGTATATTAAATCCAGACAGGACATGCCAAACATCAGGAAATAGTCATAAACTTTCACCCATGAAAAAGGCTACTTGCATACCGAGTGAGTTTCGTCGGTTGCAAGTAGCACTTTTTTGCTTATTGATTAATTTGTACGTTTTGGATTTGGTAGATGCCTGTCGCGTCAACGGATAAACCTGTAACATTATTCGCATATCCTGTTAAGTATGCTTGGTGATGAATGAATGCCGCTGGTGCCTCTGTATTAATCATTTCCTGTACTTCCTTATAAATATCTGCACGTACCGCTTCATCTGTTTCAATACGACCTAGTTCCAATAATTCATCCAACTTCGCATTGCTATAGCGAGTACGGTTGTTATTACCGATATCGGATGAGTGGAATAATGGGTAAAGTGCACCATCTGCATCCCCTGTAGAAGGCGCCCATCCTAGCATGAACATGTCATGATCTCCTTTGGATGTTTTTTCTAAATATGCACCCCATTCCATTACTTCAATTGTTGCTTCGACTTTCAATTGCTTCAATGCTTCTTGTAAAATTATTGCTATTTGTTGACGCTGTGGATTGTCATTCGTCCAAATTGCCGTTTTAAAGCCATCAGCAAAGCCTGCCTCCGCTAATAATGCTTTCGCTTCTTCTAAGTTTGTATCCTGTTTGGTTACATCTTCTGTATATCCCCATACCATAGGTGATAATGGACCAAAGGCTTGCACACCAAAATCATCAAATACTCCTTTAATAATTGCTTCACGGTCTAATGCTTTTGCGATGGCTTGACGAACTTTCGGGTTATCGAATGGTGCCTTTTCCGTATTGAAGCCTAAGTATGAAATAGATACGGAAGGTTGCTTTAATACTTGTGCAAACCCTTCTACTAGTGGTACTTCTGTTGGTTGCACTGGATCTATAATATGTGCATATCCAGCTTCTAAATCCGCTGCACGTGTTGCACTTTCAGGTACTGTTTTAAAGACCGCTGAATCGTAAGCAACTTGCTCACCCCAGTATTCTGTATTTTTCACTAAACGAATTTCCTGACCTGGTGACCACTTCTCTAATTTTAAGAAGCCTGTGCCGATAGGGTTCTCATTTCCGTAAGCACGTGCCTCTCCGCCATTTTCCATCCGTTTATAGTCTTCTTCAATAACAGCTGGGCTCATAATATTACCCCCTGGATGTGTTAAAGCAAATAATAGCGGTCCATACGGTTTCTCTGTTTTAATTTGAACTGTATAATCATCCACAACTACAATCTCTGAAATCGGTTCAAAGTTTGAAAGACGTGGCGAAGCAATATTCGGGTCAAGTATACGGTCCAAATTCACCTTTACTGCTTGAGCATTAAATTCTGTGCCATCATGGAATTTTACCCCTTGGCGCAATTTTAATTGTAGAGTCAAATCGTCTACATATTCCCATGATTCTGCTAATAATGGCTCAATTTCACCAGTCTCAAAGTTTCGAACAACTAATGTTTCGAAAATATTGCGTTGTATATTTGACGAAGGAATATCATTTGAACCGTGGGGATCCAATTCTACTGCCTCTGAAAGCACTTCTATTACTAACTCGCCCCCTTGAGCATCTGTCTTTTCTGTAGTTTCATTTGTAGCTGTTTCATTATTCTCTGATGTCGCATTTTCATCACCGCTACATGCGGCTAACAATAAAAGAAAAGAGAACGTTAATAACATCCAAAACCTATGTAACTTCATTTTTAACACTCCTTATATAACTGAATTTTCAATTTTTTTATATCATAGCTTTTTATAGAAGAGATTTCAATGTTTTTTCATATAAGTTTACTTGGATTATTTTTCCCAAAACTAAAAGAACCACAGGTAGTCTGTGATTCTTTTAATTTTATTATTTATTTTTGGTATACTACATTACCTGCAACAACTGTTTTTAATGCAGTTGTTTGTAATATTTCATCGGCAGTGCAATTTAATAGATCTTTATCTAGTATTGTAAAGTCTGCATCGTATCCTGAGCGGATGTAACCCCGTTCATTTTCTTTACAAATGGCCTCAGCACTTCCCACAGTGTACATTTTTACGGCTTCAAAGCGTGTTAGCTTTTGTTCAGCACCATATCCGTCATGCGTATCTTCTAGCTTTTTACGTTCTACTGCTGCATAGATTGTTTCAAATGGACTAATCGCTTCTATCGGCGCATCGGTTCCTGCCGCGCACATTAAGCCTTCTTCAACAAAAGTCTTCCATGCATACAAATGACCAGAACGGTTTTCCCCCAGCTTTTCAAGTATCCATGGGAAATCTGACGTTACAAAAGCAGGCTGTAAATCCAAAATAACAGACAGCTTTTTTATTCGATTTAGCTGCTCTTCCGATACGAGACAGCAATGAATGAGGCGGTCACGCTTTCCTTTAGCAACCGGGTATTTCTCTAAATATGGTAATACTTGTTCCATACTACCGTCTCCAATAATATGAATGGCTACTGCTTCCCCGTATTTTCTCGCTAATTGAATAAGGGCTTCCAGTTGTTCATCTGTATGAATGAGCATACCTTTATTATCAGCTTCATTTGCATATGGTTCCAGAACTGCAGCTGTCGAGCCTCCAAAGGATCCATCAGCAAAAATCTTCATTGCACCGGGCTCGATAAACGGTTCATCAAATGACGCATTATTTATAACCATTTCTTCAAAGACTGTATGGTGACGCAATAAATTGACACGGAAATGTTTTTTACCACCAACAACACGCTGATAAGCTGTTAGTGGATTCGTATACTGTCCAAAATAGGCCATTTCCTCGGTATGTCCTCCTGTTAATCCATAAGATTGCATATGTTCAATGGCCAGTTGAAGGTACTGCTCCAAACTAGCAATATAGCTTTCTCCTTCTTGCTGGAAAGTAGACGAAACCAAATTCATAGCTTGCTCATACAGTAAGCCATTCAGCTCGCCATTTTTATGACGTCCCAATTTTCCGCCTTCCGGATCTGGTGTGTCTTTTGTTATACCTGCTATTTGGAGTGCTGCTGAATTTACTAATGCAACATGGTGACAAACGCGATTGAGGAATATGGGTTTGTTAGTGATGGCATCAAGTTCTTCTTTTGTTGGTATTTGACCATCTATAAATTGATTATCATTCCAACCATCGCCCATCAACCATTGCCCTTTATCAAGCAGACTTGTCGCGTTCTGTACAAGTTCCAAAATTCCCTTTCCATTCTTCGCCTGCGTTAAATCCAGTCGCATTAACTTTGCGCCATGCCCAATCATATGCAAATGACTATCGACAAAGCCTGGATACATGAATGCCCCTTGTAGATCGATAATTTCATCTGCCTTTTCCTGTAATTGATCGAAATCTCCTGTTTCTATAATTTTACCTTCATGAACAAGTACAGCCTGAACTGTACTTCCTTCTTGTTCCATCGTATAAATCGTGCCATTTGTCCATAGTTGTTTCATCTCCCACAATCCCCAATCTACATATCAAATTCACTTCTTAAGTAAGGCTGTCCTATGTTCATATGATCCAATGCCGGTTCATACGAGCCTTTATGAATAAATGTAATTTCATCAATATCCGGTAAATTTTCAAAGTAAGAGCGTGCTAATGTTTCTACGAACATTCTCGCTCCAGCAGAACCTTGAATAGTATAAATATCGTCGCCTAAATTTAACACTAAGCTTTTACTCTCAGTTTCTAGTGTATAATCCAATAACTCTACGTCATGCTCATTTACTTCCTCGAAAATAAAAGATACTAGGTTCCCTTCATCGCCTTCAAATTCTTCTTCAAATGGAACTGTATTTTCAGCATTTGCATCTGATTTATATAAAGTAATCATTTTTTCCTCTACATTTGTATCACCTTGTGTTACATCATCTGTAGTATTTCCCGGGACATTATTTGTTATATCCGTTGTATCTTCCGTCCCACATGCTGCCAGCACAAATATAAGTGACAAAGTAAAAAATAGCTTCTTCATTGTTGGACCACTCCTTTTGATGTGTTACTTCCACGATAACGAATATACTCTCAATTTTCAAACTTTTATAATAATAAAGTTGTATTTTATAGGAATTCGCACCTTAAACCATAAAATACCAATACTGAATATAAATTGTTTTCAAAATATATTGACAATGATAATTCGCTCTAATAATATTAAGGAACACTAAATAAATTGGAACAAGGAAAGGAGATTAGGGGCATGAAGACAACACCTTTAGATGTACACGTTTCAAAGCGACAACTTCATATTTCCCTTTTCCGTACTTTTGTTTTAATTTAGCTTGCACTTTTAATTAAAGGGCACGGATTTGGACTTCCTTGTGCTTTTTTTCGTAATGACACCTTTTCGAAAAATCGAAAGAGGTGTTTTTTTGTTGGATAAGAGCTTACGGATGTTCGAAACCTAGAAAAACAGTGCTATTTAGTGAAAAAAATTCAGGAGGGCTTTGTATGACAATCTTTATTCGAAAACTATTAAAAACGGATCGATTCGATGATGGGTAGCCAATGCTACAAACTTTATAGAAGGAAGGTATAAGTAATGTTTAATGTGTTTGTGAAATTAAAATGGTTTTTTAAACAGTACCGTAAGCAGTACACCGTTGCTATTACGCTATTGATAATTGCAAGTTTTATAGAAGTATTGCCACCATGGATTTTAGGTGAAGCCATTGATGTTATGACTGGTGGCGAAATGGATCAGGCACAGCTTCTTAAGTATGTCGGATTTATTCTGGCAGCTGCAATCGCAAGCTATGGATTAAACTTCTATTGGCAATACCAGTTATTCGGTGGTTCAATTGCACTGGACCGAATATTGCGAAAAAAATTAATGCATCAATTTCTACAAATGACCCCTACATTTTATGAAAAAAACCGTACAGGGGACTTAATGGCAAAAGCTACAAATGATTTAAATGCCGTCACTCTAACAGCAGGATTCGGAATCATGACGCTAATTGATTCGACGGTGTTTATGGCGCTTATTATTTTGGCAATGGGTTTCTTCATCTCCTGGAAACTAACTTTCTTTGCAATGCTTCCAATACCGGTCATGGCAATCATTATTCAATATTTAGGTAAGATTGTCCATGAGCGTTATATGATTGCACAGGGTGCGTTCGGTGAAATGAATGACAACGTTTTGGAATCTGTTGCGGGAACACGTGTTATCCGCGCTTACGTCCAAGAAAGTAAAGACGAAGAACGTTTTGAAGAGATGAGCGAAAATATCTTTGTAAAAAATATGCGTGTTGCCTATATTAATGGTCTTTTTATGCCAATTACAAAAATCGGAACAGGAGTCTGTTACGTTATCGCGCTTGGTTACGGGGCCGTCCTTGTATCAAATGAGGCGCTAACAGTCGGTCAGCTTGTATCATTTAATGTGTATTTAGGGCTTGCAATCTGGCCAATGTTCGCAATTGGCGAGCTGATTAACGTCATGCAGCAAGGAAGTGCATCTCTTGACCGTGTACAGGATACATTAGAATATGAAGCAGATGTTAAAAATCCAAATAATCCAATGAAACATAACGTACCCAATTCAATTGGTTTCTCTGAGTTTACTTTCCAATACCCTTTATCTCAGGTAAAAAACTTACAGCAAATTTCATTGAATTTACAAAAGGGGCAAACTCTTGGCATTGTCGGAAAGACAGGTGCGGGAAAAACAACCTTCATTCGTCAACTACTGCGTGAGTACCCGTTAGGAGACGGGCAAATTATTATTAATAATACCGATTTGGCACATATGACGAAGGAACAAATTTTAGATTGGATTGGCTATGTACCACAAGATCACGTGCTATTTTCCCGTACCATTCGTGAAAATATATTGTTCGGAAAAGAGGATGCATCATCAGCAGATATTGATGAGGCTATTCGCTTAGCGGACTTCGAAAAAGACTTAGCGAATTTACCACTAGGTATCGAAACACTAGTGGGAGAAAAAGGAGTATCGTTATCTGGTGGACAAAAACAGCGTGTATCAATTGCACGTGCACTAATTAAAGATCCGGAAATTCTAATTTTGGACGATTCTTTATCTGCTGTCGATGCTAAAACAGAATCAAAAATTATTGAAAATATACAAACAGAGCGTGCTGGAAAAACGACAATCATTTCAACTCACCGATTATCAGGTATTCAACATGCGGATGAAATAATTGTACTGGATGATGGTTATATCGTTGAACGAGGTACACATGAAGAGCTTCTACGCTTAGGTGGTTGGTACAAAGAGCAATTTGACCGCCAGCAGCTTGAGGAGGTGGAGCAATGAGTACATCAAAACGACTGTACCTGTATGCTTTAAAATTTAAAAAGCCGATTTTAATCGGATTATCATTATTAACTATTGCTGTTGCAACGGATATCGCAGGTCCGTTTATTGCAAAATATATTATCGACCATTACATGGAACCAGGTAATTTACAGGCAGAGCCAATTGCGATTTTATTATCGATTTTCTTCTTGTTATCCGTACTGACTGCTGTGTTCCGTTATTTAATGTTCATCTTTTTACAACGGGGTGCAAACTTTGTCATTCAACAGCTACGGAAAGATGTGTTCGGGCATATTCAAAAGCTACCAATTGAATACTTTGATAACTTGCCGGCCGGTAAAGTAGTTGCCCGTGTCACAAATGATACAGAGGCAATTCGAAACCTTTACGTAACCGTACTTTCGCAATTTGCGAACAGCTTTATTACCATTGCAGGGGTATATATAGCTTTATTTATTTTAAATTGGAAAATGGCGCTTTTTGCCCTAGTGCTCATTCCAATCGTCTATATTTGGATGATTTTATACCGTAAATTTGCTTCACAATACAATCATGTCATTCGTACAAAAATTGCCGATATTAATGCGATGATTAACGAATCGATTAATGGAATGACAATTATTCAGGCTTTCCGCCGCGAAGATCAGATGAGACTTGAATTTGATGAGATGAACGATGAGCATTACCAATACAACCGTAAGCTTTTACTATTGGATTCTGCGACTTCACATAACTTAGTAAATATTTTAAGACTTGGTATGTTTGCTGTATTCGTTTATTACTTCGGTACACAATCGATGACATTGCCTGAAGCAGTATCAGCAGGTACACTTTATGCATTTGTTGATTATATTACACGTCTATTCAACCCAATTACTAACTTGGTCAATCAATTTTCGCAACTGGAACGTTCACTTGTAGCGGGTACCCGTGTATTCGAGTTACTTGATCAGCCGGGAGAAGAAGTAAGCAAAGAAAGAATTGAGCGCTACAAAGGAAATGTTGTATTCGATCATGTTTCATTTGCATACAAAAATGACGATTATGTATTAAAAAATATTCACTTTGAAGCAAAGGAAGGCGAAACCATTGCACTTGTTGGTCATACAGGCTCAGGAAAAAGTTCAATAATGAATTTGTTATTCCGCTTCTATGACCCACAAAAAGGACGTATTATCATTGATGGGCAGGACATTACAAAGCTGCCTCGACAAGCAATTCGTGAGCATATGGGCATTGTATTACAGGACCCGTATTTATTTACCGGAACGATTGCATCAAATGTTAGCTTGAATGATGCACGTATTTCACGTGAGATGGTTGAAAATGCACTGGAGGCTGTCGGTGGTGACCGTGTTCTATCAAAATTCGAAAAAGGAATTGATGAACCCGTAATCGAAAAAGGAAGTACCCTTTCATCTGGTCAGCGCCAATTAATCTCATTTGCAAGGGCATTAGCATTTGACCCAGCCATTTTGATTTTGGATGAAGCAACATCTAATATTGATTCGGAAACAGAGGAGATTATCCAGCATGCGATGGATGTACTCAAAAAGGGACGGACTACTTTCATCATTGCACATCGTCTTTCTACTATTAAAAATGCAGATAAAATTTTAGTATTAGACCGTGGTGAGATCGTTGAGCAAGGCAGCCATGATGAGCTTGTTGCACTTGGCGGTAAATATGAATTGATGTACCGATTACAATCAGGTTCGTTAATTTCTTAAAAGCAAAAGGTGCTGTCCGGAAATTCATTTCGGACAGCACCCTTTTTCTATTTTTGAAGCTTTTTATTTGGCCAATAAGACCATTTTCCAAATACCGTAATAATTGCTGGTACAAGCAACGGACGTACAACAAACGTATCCAGTAATACTCCGACTGCCGTTACGATACCGAATTGTACTAATAATTGAATCGGTAATGTAGCTAATACTAAGAATGTACCCGCTAAAATTAACCCTGCCGAAGTAATAACTGCTCCAGTCGATGCAATACCATTCACAATTGCCTCACGATGAGCAATACCACGCTTTCGGTTTTTCCATATATCTGAAATCATGAATATATTATAATCATTTCCTAACGCAATAATAAATACAAAACTGTATAACGGAATTGCACTTGCCATCGCTTCATGCCCTAAGCCGTAATGGATTATTAACCAACCTGCACCTAAAGCTGAGAAGAAGGAAATCAATACAGTTACCATCAGTTGAATCGAAGTAATAAGGGCACGTAAGTAACCTAGTAAGACGATAAAAATAATGATAATCATAACAGGTTGAATAATATTTTCATCACCTGATTGCACAACCTTTGTATCTAATTGGGCGCTTGTTTCGCCCCCTATCCAGAACTGACCATCTTCCAGATTATTTTCAGCTAAAATCGACTTGACATCATCCTTCATCTGTTCAACATCATCCATTGCTTCATTAGAGTATGGATTTTTATCTAAATCTATTTCATAAAGCTGAATATTATTATTTACATCACCTGTACGCATTTCTTTTACAATGCTCACGTAAGGCAACCCTAATAATTGTTCTGTAATATTAATATCTGTTCCTTCTGAATCTACTAAAAGCTGTACCGGAGCTAATTCGCCTGGTGTGAAGTTATCTTCAATAATTGTAAAGCCTTCACGTGATGGCATATCTTCAGGGAATGAAGAAATTAAATCATAATTATATTTAATATTCGTTGAAGCGAAAGCTAAACCAATCAAAATTACACCTGCAATAACAATAACAAGCCATGGCTTTGTCGTTACGAATTCACCGACCGCACGCATATAACGGTGATTTGGCTTTCGAGGCTTATATGGTTTATTTTTCTTTTCCGCATGTGCTTTTTCAGCCGATTCCGTACGTGGAACGAATGGCCAAAATGCTGCACGACCTAAAATGCCGAGTACTGCCGGCAATAATGTGACAACGGCAAAACCAGTTATTAATACACCGAAACTAAATGGAACAGCGAATCGCTGGAAAGCACCATAGTCCGCTAAAGACAGTGTTGCTAAACCGATTACTACAGTTAAACCACTCATCACAATGGCACCGGTAGATTCACGTACTGCCATAGCTAACGCCGTAAATTTGTTTTCTTCTGTTAATAATATGTCACGGTAACGTGTAATTAAGAATAAACAATAGTCTGTACCCGCACCAAATAGTAGGACAATCATAATCGCTACTGCCTGCGCATCTTTATCGATCCAGCCGTTTTCTGCCATCACCCCTAATAAAGGACTTACAACTAAATATGCAATCCCAACAACAACTAAAGGAATAATAGCTAAAATTGGAGAACGGTAAATTAATAATAAAATGACTAAAATAATAATCACAGTGGCAATCATAAGTTGAACATCAGCTGCTTTAAAAAGATCCGTAGCATCAATTGAGATTCCAACCGGTCCCGAGAAACGAGCATGTAATCCTTTATCTTCCAGGTTCGACTCATATGGATTTTCGCCAAACTGTTCTTCCGTACGTTCTTTAATAATTGCTAAGTTTTCTTTTAATACATCTGTATTTTTATCTGGGGAGAAAAATACAGGTGTTACAAGTGCGGCCCCATTTTCCGATAATAAGCCCATCAATGCTTGAGCCGGAAGTTCATGGAATGGCGGAATAGATTCCTGCCCATTTAGTGGATCATCTGCAAGTTGCTTGTATAACCCTTGGATATTTGTCAAATCCTGTTCTGTAATTCCTGATTCGTTATACCAAGTAATTAATAATGGAATTCCACTATCGGAAGCAAATTCTTCTTCTAAAATTTTTCCTGCTTGTATTGATGTATATGTTTCTGGGATTTCATCACCCGCAAAATTTTCTACACTATTAATTTGCGGGAATATAAGTGCAAATGTAACAGCAAATACAATCCATAGCCCTAAAACTATCCAGCGTGTATTCTTGCCGCCCATTACACTTCCCCATTTTTCTAATGGATGTTTTGACATAATACAACCCCCTTCTCCTACTTTTCTATTTACCATTTTTTACTAATAATCATACCCTACAAATAATACCCTCATACATGGTTATACAAACATTGTACAGCATATGAAAAACATTTGACAAGTGCTTTTTTTTTCGATTGAATAGACATAAATAAGTAATTACTTAAGGAGGTGCAAAACTTGGTTAAAAAAACGTATTCTATTCAGCAAGTATCCGATATTACAAATCTTTCTAAACAACTGATTCGTAAATGGGAAGATCGCTATCAAATCATTCAACCTGAAAGATTGGACAATGGTTATCGCGTTTATTCCGAAGGCGAAGTACAAACTTTAATGCTGCTGAAAAACCATATAAATAATGGCATGACAATTAAGCAAGCTGTAGACCATTATCTTAAATATAAAGACGCCCCAGAAGTAAATCCTATTACTTTCTTTCATAAAGCGCTGATTAAGGCTGGTACGGAAGGGGATGAACATGAGATATTACATTTACTCGAACAGGCACACCATAAGTTTGGTGTTGAAAAGCTGATTCATGAAATTGTTGTTCCCTTTTTACATGAAATTGGCCAACTTTGGTGCGAAAATGCATGGGGGGAATATCAGGAAGCCATCAGTAGTCAAACGGTGCGAGACTTTTTAAGTCATATCCGTCGGCACTTTTACGTCCCAGAAGATGCTCCGCTCGTTTTAGGGAGCTGTCTTCCTGGAGAAAGACATGAAATCCCTATGCAGATTCTGCTTATTCAATGCATGTTACGTGGTTATCGAACACTAATGCTCGGTCCTTCACCTGCACCTACCGCGATTCAATCGACTATCGCTTTAAAAAAGCCGACCATTGTGCTCCTCACAGGATCCACTGAAATTGCTTTTACTGAATTTGCACAATCGATTACAACATTGGAAAAGTTGGCCCAAGCACATCAGGATATATCTTTTTATATTGGTGGAGCAGGTGCGGAGATCCACTATAGCGAATTTGAATTAAACGCTTTAAAATTATCACGCACGATTGATGATATCATCCCCGCAAAAAAGACTTAAAAAATAACCCTGACAATACAAGCTCACAGTAAAGGATGTTTTCCCCTACTATGAGCTTGTAATTTTTATATCCAATTTACAGTAGTTGTAATGTTGTGATACATGTTCCATCTTCTTCAAACGTTGTTAAATCCCCTGTTACACTTTTCCCATCATAAGACATTTCAACAATGAACGCTTCATTACGTGGCAACCATAAATCGATGAAACCATTCTCTAAAGTTGTCAACTTCTCATCCACTATAACTTCGCCTTTTTCATTTTCAATAAACACATCTATTTCCTTTTGAACTAATTCTCCTTGGCACCCTGTTAAACTATGGTCTTTACAAGGATGAGTTTCATTAACATACGGTGCAATCGAAATAAAAAACTCATCTTCAGGTAAATCATATGTAATTTTATTTTCATTTGTATCCGTTATGATTAATTGTGTTGAAGTAATTGATGCTTTTTCATCAGTCGTTTTGTTGGCACTATATTCCGCCACCAAACCCTTCACATCTTCGCTTTCGCCTTTTGAAATAGTTTCAGTTTCAGGCTCGACTCCCTTGTTATCGATCGCTTGACTATCCGTTTCCTTTTCATTACCGCACGCAGCTAAAAACATTATCACAAATACACTTAATACCATTGATTTCCAATTCATTTTTAGAACTCCCTCCCTTTATCCCAATATTGTAATCCATTTAGTGATGCAATACTGTGAAAAAGATAGGACAATTCTGAAAAATGATAGATTTTTCAAAAACAAGATTGATCATTTCACTTTTTTCGTAAAATGATCAATCTTTTTATAAAAATAAACTATTTATCTACGTCTTGGCTGGTTTTTACGTTCACTGCCTGACGTCTTTTTAGTGTCCGCAGGATGTCTTTCGTCTTTTACTTGATCATTAAGTTCTTCCATCGGGATCGGATCGACAAATTTCATTTCCTCATCTTTATCAAAAATACTTTCGTTTTCGGTATTTAATAAATCAGGATTGTCGAGTTTCTTATGTTTAATTTTTTCATCTCTTTCTTCTCTCATTTTTAAAAACCTCCCTTTCTAGTACTCATTATATTTATTACCCGAATACTAGAAAGAATACACCTTTTTCTCTCAAGTCAATTGTCCACCATGATTCCAAAAGAAAAATCCGTTGCACGAGTTTTTCGCACAACGGATCTATTTTTTATGCCTCTATATAGTCACGGGAATCAACATTACGAATCATATAATCAAATGCTCCTAAAGCTGCCGTTGCACCTGAACCCATTGAGATGACGATTTGTTTATACGCCGTGTCTGTACAATCACCTGCGGCAAAGATGCCAGAGACGTTTGTCGCACCGTGCTTATCGACAATAATCTCTCCATGCGCATTCATTTCTACTGCCCCTTGAAGGAACTCTGTATTTGGCAATAAGCCAATTTGAATAAATACGCCTTGCAATACAATTTGTTTTTCTTCACCTGTTTTTCGATCCTTATATGTTAAGCCATTTACTTTATCAGTACCTGTAATTTCTGTTGTTAAAGCATTCGTAATGATTGTTACGTTTTTCAGGCTACGAACACGTTCCTGGAGTACTTTATCAGCCTTCAATTCTTCACTTCGTTGAATTAGAGTTACGTGATTTACTACACCTGCTAAATCAATTGCAGCTTCAACACCTGAGTTACCTCCACCGATAACCGCTACATCTTTCCCTTTGAAGATTGGACCGTCGCAATGCGGACAATAAGCAACGCCTTTATTTTTAAACTTCTCTTCACCCGGCACTTCCAATTGACGATATCGTGCGCCTGTTGAAAGAATAACCGTTTTCCCTTTTAAGACAGCACCATTTTCCAATGTAACTTCAATAAGATCTTTTTTCTCGATCTTTTTAGCGCGCTGGGATTTCATGACATCGATTTCGTAGTCTAATACATGTGCCTCTAAGCTTGATACAAATGCAGGACCTTCCGTTGCCTTTGTTCCGATAATGTTTTCGATTGATAGCGTATCATTTACTTGACCACCGAAGCGCTCAGCAACAATACCTGTACGAATCCCTTTACGCGCCGAATAAATTGCCGCTGCAGAACCCGCCGGACCACCGCCTACAACTAATACATCAAAAGGTTCTTTATCCGCAAACTCCGAACCATCCGATACTTCCCCAAGCTTTGTTAAAATATCTTCCAATTCCATACGACCGCCGCCGAAATTTTCACCGTTCAAATAAACTGTAGGTACTGCCATAATGTCACGATCTTTAATCTCGTTCTGGAAAGTACCACCTTCAATCATCACGTTGGAAATGTTCGGATTTAACACTGACATAATATTTAATGCTTGTACAACATCCGGACAGTTGTGACAAGTTAAACTTACATACGTTTCAAATTTCAATGGCTGTTTAATTGATTGAATACGTTTTATAACCGCGGCATCTACTTTTGGCGCACGACCTGAAACTTGTAAAAGCGCTAAAACTAATGATGTAAATTCATGACCAAGCGGTAACCCTGCAAACACAACGCCTGATTCCTCTGCACCTACCTTATTAATGCTAAAGCTTGGTGTACGTTCCAACAATGCATGTTGCACCGTAATACGAGGCGACATTTTTTCAAGTTCCTCTACTAAATTGAGCATATCTTGTGATGTTTTGTCATCACCAATACTCGCTTTAATTAATAAATCTCCTTCAAGCATCGTTAAATACTGCTGTAATTGCACTTTAATTTGATTATCTAACATTGCACTGGCTGCTGTATGAATGCCGATGATTGTTCCCCCCGAAAAATAATCGACCATTCTCCCTCTAATACAGCAAGCCTTTCACCTTCTTTCATATTAAATTAAAAGATAGAGAGCTTGTCTTTCTTTTCCACGTTAAAAACAGAGCGACAAAAATCAAGCCATAATGGTTGTTTTTTGCCGCCTTTTTATTGTTATTTATAACTTAAAAGTTAGATTAGATTTTACCTACTAGATCCAAGCTTGGTGTTAGCGTATCTCCGCCTTCTTCCCATTTAGCTGGGCAAACTTCACCTGGATTGTTACGTACGTATTGAGCTGCTTTAATTTTGTTAACTAAAATCGATGCGTCACGACCGATACCGCCAGCATTGATTTCTACTGCTTGTACAATACCATCTGGATCGATGATGAATGTTCCGCGCTCTGCTAAACCATCTTCTTCGTTTAATACGTCAAATGCTTTAGAGATTGTATGTGATGGGTCACCAATCATAATGTATTCGATTTTACCGATAGCATCCGAAGTATCATGCCATGCTTTGTGAGTGAAGTGTGTGTCAGTTGATACTGAGTAGACTTCTACTCCTAAAGATTTTAAAGTAGCATATTCGTTTTGTAGATCTTCTAACTCAGTTGGGCAAACGAATGTGAAGTCTGCTGGGTAGAAGCATACTACTGACCATTGTCCTTTGAAGTTTTCTGAAGATACGTCGATGAATTCGCCTTTTTGGAATGCTTTTGCAGCGAATGGTGCTATTTCTTTACCGATTAATGCCATGATAAAATTCCTCCTATATAAATATCGTTGAATAATTATTATAAAATAATTATTATTACCATCTAAAATTATCTTACATTAATAATATTTCGTCAACTAGTAGCTACATAAATTGCGAGATTTTCTTGTAGAATGGTCAATCCCTTGGCAGATATCAATATCAGTATAATTCAAACATACAATAAATTGTATTTTAATAAAAGGAAATTCTCATATATACGTTATTCTTGTATACAGAAATTATGAAGAAATAATTATCCCTCAAAAAATTAAAAGCATTATCTCTTTTAATAGAATCAAATCATTTTAATTCTGGCAATTCTCGTTTAACACATCATTTCATCCTAATAAATGAGAAAGAGGATGCATCACGTACTATGTATTCTTCATAAAAAGTAAAAAAGTCTATGCAATAAGCTTTCACTTACAGCATAGACTTTTCTATTATTAGTTTGTAAAAGATAATACGGCATTTTTGTATTGAGCTAAGATTGCCGATGCTTCTTTTTTCGTTGTATATTCAAACATTCTAATATCGTTTGGATTATTAAAAATAGTTACTACCCACATAAATTCCAGCTCCTTTGAATTGTTTTATTTTGTGTAAGATAAAACTGCATTTGTATATTTTGCTAATTTTGTTGCTGCTTCGTTTTTCGTCGTATACTCGAACATACGTATATCATTTATGTTGTTAAATACTGTTACTACCCACATGTTTCATTTCTCCTTTTTTAAAACCTATTATTTTAAAAAGCCTATTCCCCAATGACTTTTGCGACTTGTTATATAACAACTTTCTTACTTCACATTGTACTCTCTTTTTATAAAATTAAAAGTGGAAAATACCCCTTTTCACAATGTGTTCAAAAATAAAACGCTTTCTTTGAACACTTTGTGACACCTCACTTTTATCGGTTTTAAATTTAATTTAGAAGAATAGATCATTAGCTAGCATCATCTGTTATAGCACACAATAAAAACGCTTTCAAAAGCAATTATAAATTTACATAGCACATCTTTTTATGCGCACGCTGTTTTAAAACCCAAAAAAACTGTGCTAAAAGTCAACCTGACTTTTAACACAGCCTTATACTTTTACTCATTGTGCTTTGCGGTTTATATAACTCATCACTGTATTTGTCCACGCTTTAACTTCCGCTTGTCGTTGTGGATCATTATTTGCCTTTTTCATAACAGCCGAAGTCCTGTCATAGGAGACATCACTCACCTCGTTTAATATAGTCCCGGTATTTTTTACTGAATGAATAACAGATTGAACAGAGTCCTTTTTAAATTCAATATCGGTTTTTAAACGATCCATTGTTTCCGTTAACTTTATTATTTCAGTTTGAATATAGCTCATCTGTTTTTGGATACCTTCAACACGTGCCAATAATAAAGTGACGATTTTTTTTATTGGTCCTAGAACAGCAACTATACATCCAACTAAAACAACAACAGCTATTCCTAATATTATAATTGAAGCCAAAAGCCAACTATTCATTAATATACCTCCTTCTATTCCTCTATTTTAATACATATACCCATTTGGCAATTATTAATACATCTGAAAAAATACGAAAGTGTGTTAAAAGCTTTCCCTCTTTCAACACACCTCATTTTTTATAAATAACGTCTTGCTCCTGAGTAATTCTTTTTATAGGCGCCATTATTCATCGATTCAATTTTCACTTTTGACGCATAATGTGGGGCATGCAGCATTTTACCTTCCCCCACATACAGACCGACATGATATACTTTCCCTTTGCCGCCATTATAAGCAAAAAATACAAGGTCTCCAGGCTTTAAGTCTTTCTTTGCAACTGCTTTCCCGCCTGTCGCTTGGTAAAATGAATCTCGGGGTATCATAATGCCGTGCGCTTTAAATACCGCATATAAAATTCCTGAACAATCATATCCCCATGAAGATGTTCCTGCCCATAAATACGGTAGATCTAAATAACGCTTCGCTTCTTTAATAATCGTTTGTGCTGTTGGTTTTGGCACTTTGCTATATGCTGTATACGATTTTGCGTCCCCCTTCTTTAATAGCTTAACGCCATCACTTGGTGTCTCGACGTAATAATACTTTTTATCTTCATCGATTACAGGTAAAATCGTCGCATAACTAATTTGAAGAAATTTTGTTTTTGCATCTTCCTCAAACAAGTGTGCTTTTTGTGAAGTTATGATTGCAATGGCACAGTCATCGTAATTTTTATTCGTCGTTGCGATATGGCTTTGTGGTACCCAGCCTGGGTAACCCGCTTTTAAATACGGTACATATTGATCTTTTGCCGCCACTCGTTGCCATTTTCCTTTTGTATCAAGCAGCGTAACCTCATCCCCGTACAATGCTTGCGTATCTGTACGTCCAACTAGCCACTTTTTCTGAGATAAGCTTAACGATGAAACCCACTTTTGCATTTCTACTGGATTTTTCGTTGAAGGATAATCAACAGCACGCGCTTGATTTGGTTTATTCCATAAATTTGTTACTGCAACATCGACTACATATCTTTTTTTATTCGTTTCTTTAACACAACTTTCAAAAACTGGTTGTTCTGGTTCAGTAGGTCGTAGTGATGGTTCGATAATTCTTGCAACATAAGAAGCAAAATTCCCGCGTGTCATCATTGCGTTTGGATTAAACTTTTCGTTTTTTGCAGGAAATAGAATTTGGTTTGCTACAAAAGCTTGAATGGCATTTGCCCCACTATGATTTTTAGGAATATCTGTATAAGTCACCTTTGCTTGCCCTGATAAGCTAAAAGCATGCGCAAGGATTTTCACTGCCTGTGCACGCGTGAGTTTTGTATCGGGATTAAATTTACCTTCAAACCCTGTCATAATACGCAGCTCTGTAATCGCTGCGATAATTGGCATGCGAGGGTCATCTACTGAAATATCTTCATATGTAGGTATTGCTATAGCTTCAGAATCAATTTGCATTGTTCGAACGATAAGTTCTGCCGCTTCATATCTTGTTATTGCATCATTTACCCGAAAAGGTTCATTTGGCACTATCGTGACTCCACCAAAATCACTTAAAACAGTAAGCTCTTCGCTTAATTTTGTGCCCTGCTGAACATCCGGAAATGTATTAGCATACCCTACACCGTTTGCTGCCGACAAAAAAATACATATTACTACAAATTGAAACAAAATCCTTCGAAACATAAACACTCTCTCCTCACTATCGTCGTTGTTGGAAACTAATTTGTATAAAAAAGCAGAAAATCTACTTAACAACCTAACTCTTTCTTACTAAATATAATAGTATTTATTGTATTTTTTATCTATGTTTTCTGTTAATGTTTTTTAATTTTTACAAATTTTTATTATATTCGGTTATTTATATATTTAAATTTAGGTCAAAAGTTTTCACGTGAAACATATTGCAACACTTTTCGACAATAACGTAATAACTTTTTATATGAATATTGTTTAAATATTTTTTATTGCATGTGACGTTACGTTAGCTTTTATACTACATATAAAGGGGTGGAAATGAATGTATTCAATTGGGGTATTCTCTAAAAAAACTGGCATTACAATTCGTACATTACGGTACTACGGTGAAAAAGGCTTACTGAAACCGGCCTATATTTCTGATGGCGGACAGCGCTATTATAATGACGACAGTATAATTACAGTTCAAAAGATTGTAACTTTTAAATACCTTGATTATTCTTTAGAGGATATTAAGGAACTTCTGGAAAAGAACGATTCCTTACTTGAATCTTTGGAACAGCAAAAATACCAGTTACTCATAAAGAAAAAACAACTTGAACAAATGATTTCAACAATCGATACCGCCATTCATATACACCAAGAACATACGGCTGTTGATCCTACGACATTATTGCTCGTTATCCATAGTTTATTAACAGAGGATGCTCAAAGGGACTATTTAAGACAATATATTCCTGAACAACTAATTGATCGCATATATAGCTATTTTGGTATGAACTTTATCGAAATTAATCGGTGCTATATTGAAAGTGTACATGAAATAAAGCAAGCTTTTATTTGCACTCCTACTGATACTGTATTAAAAGAGATCATCGAACGTTTATTTAGTATTATCCCGCAGGATTTAGCGCAAAGTTTAGTTCAGGAATTCGGGAAATATGAGACAATTGAAGTTGATAATTGGTTATTTTCAATTCCTTTTACTACTGAAGAGGAAAATTGGTTAATGGAACAAGTTGAGCGGTTAAAAATACTAGAGGAGGTTATTACATGAACGTTCAACTTAAGCAATTATGGGCACTCGTAAAAAGAAGTAAATTCCCAAAAAGGCTAGTCATAGTTGTTTTTGCCTTAAGCATTATTGAAACACTCGCTTCTTTAGCCGTACCCCTATTTACAATGAATATGATCAATGATTTTTCGAGTACTGGATTTGCATGGACAGCGGTAACCGCTGTAGCGGTCATTTTAGTTATTCAAGCAATACTAAGCGGTCTTACCTATTTCTTAATGCGCATGCTTGGAGAACGTATTGTTGCAAATTTACGCAATACACTATGGCAGCACATTTTACATTTAAAAACACCTTATTTTGATGCCCATGAATCGGGTGAAACGATGAGCCGTATTACACAAGATACAAGCGTTGTTAAAGAATTAGTGACAAGTCATCTTGTCAGCTTCGTTTCAGGTATTTTCTCTATTATTGGAGCGATAGCAATTTTATTGTGGATTGACTGGAAGATGACATTACTTATGTTAATTGCTGTGCCACTTGCCATTTTTGTCACAATACCGCTTGGACAAAGAATGCATAAAATAGCAAAAGCCAATCAAGATGAACTTGCTTCATTCAGCGGACATCTAGGCCGGGTATTATCGAATATTCGACTCGTGAAATCGTCTCAAACTGAGCGTTTGGAAAAGGAGCGTGGAGAAAACCGTATTGAGCAACTTTATCGATTCGGTCTAAAGGAAGCTAAAATTTTAGCTATTTTGTCCCCGATTATGACACTTATTATGATGGTTGTTCTAATTCTCTTGTTCGGTTACGGTGGTACTCAGGTTTCTACTGGTGCAATTTCTTCAGGGGCACTTGTAGCGATAATGATTTATTTAGTACAAATTATTATTCCATTTACACAAATGGCTACATTTTTTACTGCATTACAAAAAGCACTCGGTGCCACAGAGCGTATTCAATCCATCATTTCACAGGCGACTGAAAAGATTCCTGGCTCTGTTATCCCAACTACTGCACAGGCAATCGCCTTTCAAAATGTAAAATTTCAGTATGCCGAGCAGCCTATTTTAAAAGGAATGAACTTTACAATTCCTGCTGGCAAAACGACCGCATTTGTAAGTACTAGTGGCGGGGGGAAAACGACGATGTTTTCCTTAATTGAACGTTTTTATGAAGTGACAGATGGTGAAATTTTATATGGGCAGACAAATATTGAACAATATAACTTATATGAATGGCGAAAGCTGTTCGGCTATGTAACCCAGGATGCCCCGCTTATGAATGGTTCAATACGTGAAAATGTATTATACGGTCAACATGATGCAACAGAGGCGCAGGTTGTGGAAGCATTACGAGCTGCATATGCATATGATTTTGTTATGGCATTGGAACGGGGCTTGGATACCGAGGTTGGTGAAGGCGGCATTAAATTATCCGGCGGCCAAAAACAACGAATTGCGATAGCCCGGGCAATTTTACGTAACCCCCAAATATTATTATTAGATGAGGCAACATCTAATTTAGATAATGAATCAGAACGGGAAGTTCAGCTTGCTTTGCAGGCATTGATGAAAAACCGGACGACGATTATTATCGCCCACCGTCTTTCAACGATTACAAATGCCGATCAAATACTACTATTTGAAGAAGGCCAGCTTTCAGGCGCAGGCACACATGAGGAACTGATTAACTCCCACTCCTATTACAAGCAGCTGTGGTCAAAAATGCAAACGATTTAATATATATATAAGGAAGTATCCAAAATAAATTGGGTACTTCCGATTGTCGACAAAATGTCTCGAGAGGCCTTTTGTCTTTTTATTATAAATTTCAACTAGATGCTTAGCAGGGACAAGTTGTTAAAAAATTTCTCCTATTTAAAGGAATTAATAAGTTGATTGGAGTGGAGGGACCGTGACTCCACCGGGAAACGCACGCGCGGAAGATCCACTAAATTGTGCCTGCCGTGGTAGGCGCAATTTAGTTAGCTGGAGCCGTGCCCGGGGAAAGCATCGGTCCCGGAATGGAAATCAACGGTTCAATGTTAATTTAGTTTTCAAACAAAAAAGTTTAGCATATTAGCTAAGCTTTCATATGAACGAACTCTATATTTTTACATTGTTTTTTCAGTAAATCCAACACTTCGTTTAATTTACCGATTTCATCTTTTTCTACCATCCAAGAATTTTCATCATGCTGAGCAACATAAGAACTGCTAACATAGGGGGCGTTGTGCTCGGTAATAAGACGTACATAACCGAATGTCATGCCGGATTCCTTATAATCTACTCGTAAAATCTCCTGATAAGGAATGGCCTTTTTGCGAGGTTTTGCTTTTTTTATAAAAAGGAACTTCTCCCCCGCATAGTCAATTATTATATCCCTTTGATCCAGCATCACCTTATAGCCACCAAATAATTTAAAGCTATATGTTTTCATCGTTAACGACTCCATTTCAACTATCATTAGTTTTATTATACGGATTATGACGATGAAATTCTAATTTTGACAATGATTACAGTACTAACCGATCCTCTACTGTAATTTTCCCATTACTAGTTTTCAATTGAATTCGATGTTCTTTCGTTCCATGTGTATAATGCGACGTTTTTTCATTATAAATAGAGACAGAACCCCAGGCAGTCGAACTTTCAATTTCAACATTTTCTAGCTTTCCTTCTGTGCTTAATAAAATTTGCCCGTTATCGGATGCAAAATTTAATGGAGATTGCACAGTTTTTAATTGGGCTACAATCCGTCCATTTCTTGATTGTGCTTTAATTTGCCCTACAACATCTTTCAGTTCTACACGCCCGTTATCAGATTCTAATTGTAGTTGCTGACCAACTACATTCTCTGCAATAATTCGACCATTATTTGAACTTGCTTTTACATTTTTAATATTAGTTTCTGTAAGTACGACACGCCCATTAGCAGAGTGAGCATCAAGCATCTTCCCTTGAATATGATCTGTTAAAATACGACCGTTATCTGATCTTAAATAAAATTGCTGTGCGACTGTTTCGGATACCTTAATACGCCCACTGTCATTATTAATTTTTAGCTTCTCATATTGTTTTTTCGGCAAATGAATAACCGTATCTATAGGATTGATTGACCCTACTATCGTTATAAACCAAAAACGGCGAACTTGTTCTTGACGTTTTACGGCAATAAAAAGTGTATCATTTTTAATTTCCATCGTTGCTTCTGTTAAGTTGTCCTTATCCTTTGCTTCAATCATTGCCTCACTAGCATCTGTTGGAATAATTAATATGTTCACTCCGTCAGCTTCTATCTCTACATTGCGATATGGAATCGTTTCATCATTTTTCATAATGGCCATATTCTCTGTGAAATCCTCTTCATCATATGAGGCAAGAAGTTCTTCGGCTAACTCCTTTATATTTCCGAACGATTGAATGATTTCCTCTGTCGTTTTTCCCTCGGCACGACCATTTTCGAAATACTCCTCAAAGTCTCGGCGAATATCCTCCCGCTCTTGCTGCTGTAATTTTTCTAAATGGTGATCAAGTAAAATTAAAAATTGTTGTTCGTTCATTTTATTTGCTCCCTTGAATTAAAGTATTTACACCTGAAATAAAACTTTCCCATTCATTACGTAAGCTGTTTAGTTGTTCAATGCCTTGTTCGGTAATTTGATAATATTTGCGTGGTGGCCCCTCTGTAGACTCCATTAAGTACGTTGTAAAAAGTCCATCTTTTGTGAGCCTGCGCAACAACGGATAGACCGAGCCTTCTGAAATTTCTATTTGTGTTGAGATCGCCTGGACAAGCTCATATCCGTACATATCTTTCTGCTCTAACAAGGCGAGTACACATAAATTCAATACACCTTTTTTAAATTGAGGATTCACTACTTCACCTCACACCTCACTATTGTTTTATATACAGTAGTGTATCAAACACTACTGTTCATTGCAAGGTAGTGTACAAAAAATAATTGTGCTAAGTAAAAAACTTAGCACAACTTTTTTAAAACCTTTTATAAGCTCTATCATTAGAGAAATGGATAGCTGTCCACATCAATGTTGCAATTAAAAATAATTCGAAGGCATTTGTAATCGCATCGCTCCCAATATCAATAGGAACCGCACTGCCGATTGTCATAAAGATGGTTCCAACAAGCATCCACCACCACTTTCTTTTCCAGGCAAGCGTAACTGCAGCAATTAATAACGCCACAAGAACAATTAAAATCATGGGTGGTGGTCCTGAGGCGGCTTCGGTTGTACTATAGTTAAGCACCCCATATGACTCTTTTGGTGCGAGTTCAAGACCGCTTAATTCCATAAAATACTCGACAATCATTGCCACAATCCATAATGCACCAAATGAAAAGGCAACCCATTTTTTATATGCAAATTCAATATTCGCTTCTCTCATGACAAGTAATGAAAAAATGATCAAAGTTGGGGTAAAGATTGCGTGAAGCCAGAATCGTCCATAACTTAAATTTTTCAGTAACTCCCCTTCTCCAAACAAATGCCCTACCGCTAATATTGCATTATCATAAATAAGGGCAAGAATAACAAAAAATATAATAGCCGAAGCTGTTTTTTTATGTTTTGCAATTCCCCAAATCAAGATAACAATATAAGCTAATGCGAAAAATCCGAAAATGTAAGGATCCATTTACAATACCTCCTCCTAATTTCAACTCTTTCCTCTTTTACCCAATTTTATAAAATTTAAAGATTAGAAATGATATCAAGCGGGAATTATTCTCTAGATGATTATAAGGGGGATTATTTATGGAATTGCACAACGGTTTATTGTTTTGGCCTAGTACATTCGTTAAAAAACAACATTCAAACCCACCTATTAAGCCGCATTATGATGCCATCGTAGTTGGCGCCGGAATGAGTGGAATATTAACGGCAAAGGCATTAATGGATGAGGGATTAACCGTAGCTGTGCTAGAAAGAAACGAACTCGGCTATGGCAGTACTGCCGCAAATACAGGGCTTCTCCAATATTCAAATGACATTCAGTTGTATGAACTGAGCGAATTGATAGGTGAAGAGGATGCCGTACGCTTTTATAAACTTTGCTATGAAGCAGTTGATCAATTAGAGGAAATAACATCTTCATTACTAGATCAGGCAGATTTTATACGTCGCCCAAGCATCTGTTTTGCAAGTAAAAAAGGCGATGTAAAACTACTGGAAAAAGAGTGTGAAATGTTGGTTAAACACGGATTTCCTGCTGAGTTCTGGAACGAACTTATCGTAGAAAAGCGGTTGCCTTTTAAAGCGCCAGCTGCATTGTACACGAATAATGATGCAGAAGTAAATCCTTATAAACTTGTTGTCTCTTTAGCAGAACAGCTAATAGATCAAGGAATGGATTTATTTGAAAATACGTTTGCCAATGTTATTGAAAATGAAGGAAATGAGGTTATACTGCGGACAATGAATGGTGACTTTAAAGCATCCCGCATTGTCTATACAACCGGTTATGAGCGTCTTCCATACGGAACAATGGAAGGGGCAGACATTAATCGTTCCTATGCGATTGTTACTGAGCAAAAACCGAGCTTCGAGCGTTGGTATGAAAACGCACTCATTTGGGAAACAGCCCGTCCATATTTATACATGAGAAAAACGGTGGACAACCGCATTATAATAGGAGGATTGGATGAAAAGAAGGCATCACCTGCCAAACATGAAACAAAGGTTGATGCAATGGCAAATAGCCTACTCGATAAACTCCATGAGTTATTACCTAATGAAACCTTTCATGCACCATATAAATATTGTGCATCGTTCGGCGAATCATTGGACCACCTACCATTCATTGGGCAACATCCTGAAGAGCCAAATCATTATTATTTGCTTGGCTTTGGCGGCAACGGTACAGTTTATAGCATGCTCGGATCAAAAATTATAGCTGACTTAATCATGAACCGACCTAATGCCGATGCACGTATTGTTACATTAGACCGTAAATATGGTATTAAATAAATAACCGCCATGGTTTGTCTATTAGTTTGCAAAGACATCCATGGCTTTTTATTTTCAGCTTCCTAAAGTTTCATTGATTAGTATAATTACATCCATTTACAATATAATTAATACATTATTTAAGGGGGGAAATATATTGATTTTCAAATCAAAGGTTGATTGGTGGATGGCAGCTATTTTTCTCGCTGTACCTATTTCAATGATTTATGGAGTAATAACGGAACCTAATGCAATTTTAATGCTAGTTACTACAATTGTAACCGTTTTGTTAGCAACATTATTTTTTGGAACAAAATATATTATCGAGGGTGAAGAGCTAATTGTATATGGCGGTATTTATAAGAAACGTATTGATATTGAACAAATACGAAGCTTACGCCCATCGAAAAATCCGCTTTCTGCACCCGCAATGTCAATAGACCGTATCGAAATTACATATAATACTACTTTTAGTGAGGTCATCCTTGTCTCCCCTAAAGACAAAGAAGGCTTTGTTAAAATACTGCTCGAAATAAACCCAAATATAAAGTTAATTCCATAACTCAAAATACCACGCATGCTCAATACATCAACATGCGTGGATCGTTATACTTGTATGCCCTTTTCACTTAATCGTTTTGAAAAATCTTCAATAGTTAATGGTCGGCTGTAATAATAGCCTTGGACAAACTCACAATTAAAATCACGTAGTAGCAATAAGTCTTTATATTCCTCCACACCTTCTGCAACTATTTTTAAATCGAGTGCCCGCGCTAATGTAATTATAGCTGCTACCATTGCAACATCCGCTTCATTTTTATACATTTCATGGATGAACGAACGATCAATTTTTAACAGGTCTACCGGAAATCTTTTCAAATAGCTCAGTGACGAGTAGCCTGTACCAAAATCATCAATCGCTAATGTAATTCCCATTTCTTTCAATTGCATTATCGTGCTTAGTAAATCTACATTTTGATCTAGAAAGCTCATTTCGGTAATTTCTATTTCCAATGAACTCGGGGAAATTTCATTGGTTTTTAATATAGTTTTCAATCGCTCAATAAAATTTTCTGCTTTCAAATGGCTTGGTGAAATATTAACAGCAACTCGCATGTTCAAGTTAAATTGTTCATTCCATTTCATAACTTGGCGTCCAGCTTTAGCAATGACCCATTCACTAATATCTGTTATAAAACCAACCTCTTCGGCAAAGGGTATAAATTGGTCCGGTGCAACAAAGCCAAGTTCATCATCAAACCAGCGAATAAGTGCTTCCATTCCATCAATTTTATTCGTCTGCAAATTTACTTTAGGTTGGTAATATAGTTCAAATGCCTCGTTAATAATTGCATCATGCAATCTCGTTTCTAATTTCAGCATTTGATTATGCGAAAAACGTTGCTGCTTTTTATACATTACATAGCTTTTATTATTGCTTTTCTTCGCTTCATACATCGCAATATCTGCATATTTTAGGATGTCCTGCGCTGACTGACCATGATCGGGGAAATTCACGGCGCCTATACTAATTGATGCATAAAATTTATGATTATTTAAATCAAATTGCCGCTGAAATTGCATTTGGAGATCATCCACAATTTTTTCCAGTAATGTGGGTTCCTTTAAAATACAAACAAACTCATCTCCACTTAATCGGTAAAAAGTGACTTCATCACTATTTAAAGTTTTCATGCGTTGAGCTATTTCCACCAAGAAAATATCACCTATATGATGACCTAAACCATCATTAATATTTTTAAAGCGATTTACATCAAACAGCATAAGAGTGAACGGGTGATTTTCTACTTCTATCAGTTTATTTAAGTCATTTATTAATTGACGGCGATTTTGTAGTCCTGTCAAATCATCATGATGGGCGATATGTATCATTTCGCCGATTTTCTTCCGAGCTGTAATATCTGAACGTATAGAAATATATTGATACGGTTTTCCTTTAGAGTTTAAAAAAGGGACAATCGTTGTTTGCACCCAATATATTGATCCATCTTTAGCACAGTTACATATTTCCCCATGCCACGTTTGCCCTGAACCAATTGTACGCCACATTTCCTTAAAAAATGTTTTCGGGTGGTAAGCTGAGTTTAACAGTCGGTGGTCCTGTCCAATTAGCTCATTTCTTTCATATTTAGATATTTCACAAAATCGGTCATTTACCATTGTAATTACACCGCGTTGGTCAGTAACAGCTAAAATGGAGGCTTCGTCTAATGCCAATTTTATATTTTGTAATTCTTCTACTGTAAGTTGCATTGAACCTAGGACATTTGTCTCTTCTATTTTAACCATTCCTCCACCTCACATTTAACTTGTGAATATTTTCTATTACTATATTATATTACCAGCGCCTCTTTAATGAGTTATTATAGTTCTAAATAAACATTATTAATAGTACATATCATTAAATTCGGCTCATTTTCATTAATCTTTACCTTTTACTCCTATTTTTATAATCTATCACGATTATCTTCTTGCCTATCCATATTATTTTCTATTAGAATGGATGATTTTATAAAATAAACAAAGTATACACCCTTTAATTTCCTTTTTAGTAAAACTCTATTTATATTTCACTTAATTTTCTGATAAAATAGTATTAACTTAGTTTTAGAAAGGATGATTCAGATGAAAAACATGGCAAAGGTGATTGAAAAGTAGACATTATGCTCTTTTCAATCTATTTACAGAAAAGAACAATTGAAAAGAGGAAAACAATGTATAACAATCAAGAATTAACAATTCGACCTATTAATGAAAATGATATGAAACGCTTATGGGAACTAATTTATAAAGAGGAACAACCTGAGTGGAAAAAGTGGGATGCACCCTACTATCCGCATAAAGCTATCCCTTACGAAAGCTTTATTCAAAAAAATGGTGACTGGATTGGTGATGACAGCTTTTGGGTTATTGAAGTAGCTGGTGTCGTACGCGGGATTATTACGTATTATTGGGAGCATAAGCCGTCACAATGGCTTGAAATCGGCATTGTTTTGCACGAAGCTGGCTCTTGGGGTAAAGGCATCGGCACACGCGCATTGAAATTATGGATTGAACATTTATTTGAATCTATGCCACTTGTTCGGGTTGGATTCACCACTTGGTCAGGCAATGAACGGATGATTCATGTCGGTGAAAAACTTGGCATGCAAATGGAAGCGCGCATTCGTAAAGTCCGTTATTATGAAGGACATTATTACGATTCAATTCGTATGGGCATTTTACGAGAAGAATGGAAAGCTTTACATCAATAAAATTTAGGGGTGGATGAGTTGAGCATTTCGGAAAAACTTCAGGCAAATTTTAGTGAGATGATAGATATAAGAAGACATTTACACATGTATCCTGAGCTTTCTTTTAAAGAAGTAAATACACCAAAACTTATTGCTGAAAAACTTGCTTCATTTGGAATTGAAGTAAAAGAAAACGTTGGCGGTAATGGTGTTGTTGGGGTGTTAAAAGGTGCCTTTGATGGACCAACTATTGCATTTCGTGCAGATTTTGACGCACTTCCGATTCAAGATGAAAAGGATGTGTCTTACAAATCTAAAATTGATGGGATAAGTCACGCGTGTGGGCACGATATTCATACAGCTGCACTTCTTGGTTTAGCCAAAGCACTTGCCGATGCACGTGAAATTTTACACGGAAATATCGTTTTTATTCACCAGTTCGCTGAAGAAGTTGTTCCCGGCGGTGCAAAGGCTATGGTAGAGGCAGGTTGTTTGGAGGGGGTCGATTACGTATATGGTGCACATGTTGCTTCATGGAGCGAGCTCGGTAAGGTGCTGTTTTGTGAAGAATATGCGATGGCCGCTGCAGACTTTTTTGAACTGACAATTCAAGGAAAAGGCGGTCACGGAGCAGCTCCGCATGAAACAATTGATCCGATTGTCGCAGCAGCTCAATTTGTTTTCGGTGTACAGCCGATTGTAAGCCGTAATACTGATCCGATTGAATCCGCTGTTATTACTGTAGGCAAAATTGAAAGTGGAACCGTCGGCAATGTCATACCTGATAAGGCCTACTTAAAAGGGACTGTACGCACATTCAATCCCGAAGTGCGCGATATGGTAGAGCAAAAGTTAAATAATTTATGCAAGGCCATTGAAATTCAATACGACGCAAAGCTGGATTTTGACTATACACGTGGTTATGATGCAGTATACAATCATCCTGTCGAAACAGCTGCTTTACGCAAAGCCGTTTCAATTAATTTACCAAAGCTTCAAGTAATAGATGTACCGCCTCGTATGGGTGCCGAAGATTTTACGTATTATTTGCAGGAAAAGCCCGGTACATTCTTCTTCGTTGGTGGCGGTAATGACGACATAAATGCTATTTACCCGCATCACCATCCGAAATTTGATGTTGATGAACAGTCTATGCTGCATATAAGTGAGGTATTTTTACAAGCACTGACATTACATGGCGTACTAAAGTAATTCTTGGGATCTATCTATCTCTATTTCCGGATAGATCCTTCCAATTTTTGAGGTTGAAAAAAGGAGGGAAATGATGATTACACTTAAAGATATTCAGGATGCGAGACAGCGTATTCAAAATGTGGTCTTTGAAACCCCCATTCTTCAATCTGAGCATTTATCAAATTTATGTAGAAATCAGTTATTTTTAAAGGCAGAGCATTTACAAAAAACTGGTTCTTTTAAAATTCGTGGGGCAAGCAACATGGTCATTCATGCTATTGAAAATGGCGCCCGGCATGTAACAGCTGCTTCTTCCGGAAATCATGGTCAGGCAGTGGCTTACGTTGCCAATAAATACGGGATATCCTCCACAATTGTTGTACCTGAAAATGCGAGCCAGTGTAAAATTAATGCCATCTTAGGTTATAACGGTCAAGTTGAAAAGTGCGGAACAACTTCTGCTGAGCGTTTGCCAAGAGCAAAGCAAATTGCAGACGATCAAAACGGCACCTATATTCCCCCTTATGATGATCCCCTAATAATGGCAGGGCAAGGAACAGTGGGTCTGGAAGTTTTACAACAACTCCATAATATCGATGCTATTATTGTACCGATTGGCGGAGGTGGCTTAATTTCAGGAATTTTAACCGCAGTAAAAGAGACGAATCCTTCCATACAAATTATCGGCGTTGAACCTGAACTTGCACAGGACACCTATCTATCATTACAGAACAATAAAATTACGGCAATTCCCGAAACACATACTATTGCAGACGGTCTCCGTACAAATCAGCCGGGCGATTTAACATTCCCTGTATTATCGAAGTATTTAGACGACCTCGTTCTCATTAGTGAAGAGGAAATTCGCATGGCATTCAGCTTTGTACTTGAACGCATGAAACAACTAATCGAACCTTCAAGTGCTATAACAGTTGCAGCCGCGCTATATAATAAAATCAACATGCAAGGAAAAAATATTGTCACACTCATTTCCGGAGGCAACGTGGATATTCAACATGTGCATGGCATATTTGAAGATACCACTAAGTTTTCGCTTCTTCATACAAATGTTTAAAGATCATCCCAAAAGACCACTAACAAAAACTTAGGTTAGTGGTTTAATCTATAACCTTCTTTTCCATCGTTAAAGTCTCCATCACAAAACCTAACGGGCTTGTCATTACTTCTTCTATTGAAATATGAAACCCCAGTTTCCTATACAACCGTATATTAGCTTCTTCCGATTTCCGAACTTTGCAGCGCACATATGGAATTTCCTCATTAACCGCCAGCTTTTCAATATGTTTGACAAGCTTACTCGCAATTCCCCTTCCTTGGTATTCAGGCAATACCGATAACCTTGAAAAATAGATATAATCTTTATGATAAACCACTTTTACTACCCCCACAATCTGCCCTAGAAACTCTGTACCTAATATTAGTACATTACTTTCAAGCTCTTTTTTAATTGTTGATGCCGTTTCAATTAAAGCACTCGAGGGCATCGGATCATCTTCATAACGTTTAAATGCTGCATGAATTACTTTTATAATTTTCTCTTCATCTGTAACACTTCTAATCGTATCAAGCATTTATATAACCTCCTCATTTGAAATAAATGTATAAAAATAACATAACATTAATTAAAATACAAAAACAGTCCTATTAGTAAATTTTTAAAGCAAAAAATACATTACTTTATGACATATATAAATTGCATTTTGTAATTTATAATGTATAATAAAATTAACAAACAAACTAAGGAGGCGTTAATTATGGGGTTATTTAAACGCAAAATTGTTGATGAACGTGTACAAAATATACAAAACAAAATTTATCGTGAAATTTACTACATCGTATCCATTATTTGTCTTATTTCATTAATTACTAAAATGATTATTTACGGTCGGGGTGTAGAACATGTAGCAACTGAACTTATTATCCTATTTGTATGCGGTATTTATTATAGTTATCGCGCGATGTATACCGGGGTTTTATCGGAAGAGGTAGAAATCCATGATGCCAACAGTAAATTCCGATCTAGTACTAAAACTGTCTTTATCGGCATTCTTATTGGTGTTTTAATTGCTTTAGCAATGGGATTAAATAGCGGTATTAACTATGCAGATAGTAATGCCCAGGCTATTGAATATTTCTTTATGGTGTTTTTAATATCATTGCTTATTTACGCACCGTTTCTAGCGATATTTTTATTTATTGGCCATCAATCAGCTGTGAAGAAAAGCAAAAAAGTAAATGATAAGATGTTAAAAGATGATGAAGATACGTGGTGAATGCAGATGAAAAATGTACGTTTAAAAATGGCTCGTATTGAACATGATTTATCGCAGGATGAATTGGCTAAAAAAGTGGGGGTAACTCGACAAACGATCGGACTTATTGAGCTGGGCAAATACAACCCGACATTAAGTGTGTGTATAGCGATTTGTAAAACATTGAATAAAACGTTGGACGATTTGTTTTGGGAAGAACAATCTGAATAAAAGAGGACGCGTAAAAAGGCTAGTAAAAGTTATCTGCTTTTACTAGCCCCTTTTATTCTATAAATCCAATAAGTATAGCTGATCATCTGTATTAGATGGATTTCCTCGACCATCTGTATTGTTTGTAATAAAGTAAAGTTTATCTTCTTCTATCCAAACATCCCGTATTCGACCGACATCATTAACGATCTCTTCCACTTCTTTTGTATCTAAATTAAAAGCAAGTATCGCCGTCCCTCGCAGTGCAGCAACATATAGCTTTCCATTGTAAAAAGCCATACCTGAAGGAGCCCAAGTCGTTCCCTCACCTGAGGTAAATAAAGGAGACATTAATCCTTCTTGTTCTTCATCCCCATCGATAGTAGGCCAGCCATAATTTTGCCCTGCTTCTATTTCATTAATTTCATCATTCGAACTTTGTCCGTGCTCACTCGCATACATTTTTCCTTCTGGAGACCAAGTGATGCCTTGTGGATTGCGGTGTCCATAGCTATATACATATGAGTCAGGGAATGGGTTGTCCTTAGGAATACCGCCATCTAGTTGTATACGCAGTATTTTACCACCTAACGAATCCGTATCTTGCGCAATTTTGGGATCAGACGCATCACCTGCTGTAGCATAAAGCATGTTATCTGGACCTATTTTCAAACGGCCCCCGTGATGATAGGTGCCACTTGGGATTTCATCAACAAGCTCTTGCTTCTCTTGCCATCTATTGTTTTCTAATTGGAGTAACACAATCCGGTTAAACTGTTCTTGTCCTTTTTCGTAAGTATAATACGCAAATGCTTTATTTGACTGTTCGAAATCCGGTGCTAATACAAGTCCCAATAAGCCTGCCTCTGAAGCAGTTGAAAGTGTTTGTTCCAAGCTTACTTCCTGTCTTACTACTTCACCTTGCTCTACCTTTACAATATTTCCTGTACGCTCCGTAATATAAAAACTATCACCAATCTTATTAATTGCCCATGGTGCATTGAGGTTAGTTGCGATGGCTTCATATCGGCTATCAACCTGTATGTCCTCATTTGCAGGCAAAGGCTGAACCTGTTCGTCTTCTTTCGCTGAACATCCGAAGAAAAATAATACAACTATGCTTAATCCGACAAGCAGTTTCAAAATAAAACCTCCCTTTTTATAAATACTATCGTTCATATAAATACCCTAATAGTTGGACATTTACTATTCATTTTGGAGTATTTGCCCACCCCAAAAATAAAACACTTAAAATATTGCTATAACAACATTTTAAGTGTTTAATAATGATTTCTAAAAGGGCAGAATTTAATTATTTTTAATAAAATCTTCCGCTAAAATAGCTAAATAATCCATATCTTCATATACACTATCTTTTAAAAACTCTTGTCTATGGCGCCCTTCCCATATCATTCCTGACTTTTCCATTACTTTTCTTGAAGCTGTATTTCTAACCATACAGCGGCTATAAATTCTATTTAATTGATGTTCCTGAAATCCATATTCTATTATTTTCTTGCATGCTTCTGTTGCATACCCCTTGCCCCACTCCGAAACATCAATAAAATAACCTACCTCAGCATTTCTGTGATTTTTTGAAATCGTAACTAACCCACAATTTCCAATATAACGGCCATTTTCTTTTAGAAATACTGCAAATTCATAGGCTTTTCCTTGTTCAAAACTTTTCTGTAAATAAGAAATCCAACTATCCACCACTTCTCGGGGATAAGGATGCGGAATCATCACCATTGTATCTGCAATTTCTTTATGCTTAACGACATTGTAAATATCATCTGCAAATTCTTTTTCATAAGGCTTTAATAAGAGTCTTTCTGTTTCTAAAATCAATCACTATTCCTCCCTTCAATAAAATATTCCATATAAATATCATTTTCTTTAAATCCAATTTTCTTATATAGTGGTTTTCCCATCGGTGAAGAGATTAAAAATAGGTGATGAACATTTCTAGCCTGTGCTTCATCTATTAATCGTTCCATTAACTTTTTCGCTAATCCTTGGCCTCTACTTTCAGGCCTTGTATACATATTCAATATATATCCTCGAATACCTGTTGGGTTAAAATAGCTGGGTGGAAATGAAATAAATTGAATCGCTCCTGTCGCAATAATATGATTTCCCTCTTGTATTAACCATTGTACAAATTGACTTGATTTTAATTGATTCTCAAAAAAAGCTGTTAATTGTTCATCTATATTCGCAGACATATGTTGCCCTTCCTCGATCAATAACCGCTTACGCAAATCAATTAACAATTCCATATCGTCTACTGATGCCAATCGAAATTCCATTACTATACACCTGCCTTAATTCTATTTATCATTAATTACTTTATTTATTAATCTATATACTATAACAACTTGTTCACCAAAATGATTTTGCAATATTCATTATTTATTATTATTATTATTAGAAAAGTAAAAACTTACTACTAATTTAAGGATGAGCCTATGAAAATATCAGTAAAATGGAAAATAATAGGGATAGTTATCATGATTATTATTATTGGCTTAGGATCATTGGCAACCATTAGTTCCATTATTATTTCGAACAAAACAGAAGAAAGCGTTGTGAATCAAAGCAAGACCATTGTGGAACAGTTATCAACGAATGTTCAAACGGTTTTAGAAAATTATGGTAGCTCTCTTCAAATAATTGCACAATCTGATGAAATTGAAAACTACTATTTGAATAATAGTGTGCTTTTTGACGAAGCGGATACAACACTTCGTCAGGATTTTCAAACATTTTTAGCTACATATCCTAATGTGTCCGGAATTTATACTGCTGACGTTGAAGGGTTGATGTATGAGCCTCACTTTGATGGTCTCGAAGATATTGATGCGACAACACGCCCTTGGTATCAGCTTGGCCTAGAGAATCCGGATGTCGTGAGCTGGACAGAGCCCTATTTGGATGCGGCAACTGGTACTTTTACTATTACAGGAGTGACAGCCATAAAAGTAAATGACCAAGTAATCGGGGTACTTGCAGCAGATATTTTGTTAACAAACTTAACAGAAATGGTTTCAGCAATGGAGCTTGGGTATAACGGATATCCTGTCATTTTTGACCGTACAGGCTTAGCAATTGTCCACCCCGAGCTCGCGGGTGAGGACTTATCGGTGGAACCGTACGCTAAGCAGTTACTGCAAACAACTGATTCTACAACTATTAAAGAATCAATAAATAATGTGGAGAGCATTATCGTTTCAGAGCGTATCGATAATGTAGATTGGACCATAGCCACGATTTATGATAAATCCAGTCTCAACAGTACAGCAACTGATATTCAAAAGATTATTTTCTTAATTACAATCGGAATATTAACTATTACCTTTATCGTGCTATATTTCTTTATTTCAAAAATTGTTCAACCGCTCTTTACTCTCGGTACATTAATGGGAAAAGTATCTCAAGGAGATTTAACTGTTCATATTGATGTAAAATCAAAAGATGAAATTGGACGTTTAGCTCACCACTTTAACTCAATGATTGGTGAAATGAAAAATATTATTAGTATTGTAAAAACTTCTTCCGAACAAGTAGATGATCGCTCACAACATTTAAGTGCGATGGCTGAACAAACGAGTGCCTCTTCCGTACAAGTGGCACAAGCTGTAAATGAAATAGCAATTAGTGCTGCGAGTACATCTGATCAGGCAGACACTGTAACTGAGCAATCAACAAGTTTAAGCGAGAAAATCAACAATATGAATAATCTATCCACTCAAGTAGAACAAACAACAAAAGAAGCAACAGCCCTGAATCAGGTGGGGCGTCAGAAGATGGATAACCTTTTAGAAAGCTTTACAGAAAATGATCAGGAACTAATAGAGCTGACAAAAGTGATTATGTTGTTAGAGTCAAAAATTGGTTCAATCGATTCTATAATGAATACGATTTCCTCTATATCTTCCCAGACAAATTTACTTGCACTTAATGCTTCCATTGAGGCTGCTCGTGCTGGTGAGCATGGCAAGGGATTTGCGGTTGTTGCAGAGGAGGTACGCAAACTAGCTGAACAATCGGCAGAGGCAACAGAATCCGTTAAAAAAACGATTCATCAGCTTCAAAGCCAGTCTCATGATGTGACAATCCGTATGAATGAAATGAAGCGGTCTTTTAATGAATCAAATGAGGTCGTTAATACAACAGGCGAGCTGTTCGCACAGCTATCAAATTTAATTGACAGTGTAAACCATTCATTTATTGCTGTTCATTCAGAAGTTGATAATGTAAATAAATACAAAGACCGTGTGCTAGATACAATCGAGGAAATGTCGATGAATTCACAAACGGCAGCTGCTGCTTGTGAAGAAGTAAGTGCATCGACAGACGAACAGTTACATGCGATTCAATCGGTCGCACAGGCTTCAGAGGAATTAAATCAATTGAGCACTGACCTTGCGACAGCTGTTAGTCGTTTCAAGATTTAAAGGAAGAAAAGATGTTTCCAAATAAAAGTGCAGCCAATGTACATTAAGTTGTACATTGGCTGCACTTTTTAATTACTCTATTCACTAAGATTATTAATGAAATACTAAGCCCCCCTATCAATTTATTGATTATTCTGGTAATAATATGGTATGTTAAAGGAAAATTAACCCAAATCGGTAAAGGAGCTGAATAGATGAAAAGAACTTTAGTAACGATTGGAATATCAGTAGGATTACTGTTTTCGGCAAGTATGGGTGTAAATGCAGCAAACTTACATTACAAAGACGTCAAGAAATCCGATAACTTTTACCCATCTGTTCAATATTTATTGGATCAAAAGGCCATTAGTGGAACTTTGCCTAATTTTAGACCTTATGGAAATATTACACGCGGGCAGGTTTCCAGTATATTGACAAAGGCATTGGACAATCGCTTAAAAGAGGTAGAATACTCAGATTTGTATTATGGAATCGACTATATAGACGTGCCGAAGACAGATCAATTTTACCCTTATATTGATAGACTGTTCTTTAATGGGATAATGCGTGGCTATACTGTCGGAAATTCTTCCGATTGGGCATTTGGTATAAATCAACCTTTAACACGCGGACAATTTGCCGGAATCATTATAAAAGCCTATGACATTCCATTAATTCAGCGGCACAGTTACAAAGAAAATGGAACTGTTAAATCGGATATTTTTAACGGCAATTACTTTACGGATCCATGGGGACAACAAATTGCCACACTTGAAACACTCGGAATTATATCTGGCTATCAGGATGGCAACTTTAAACCTAGTACACCCATTAAGCGTTCACAGTTTGCCAATATGCTAGTAAAGGCTGATAGAGATGAGCTAACCTTTTTTAATCAATCCACTCTTGTGAGGGATTTTATAAAATTAGGTATCAATGCAGACGTTGCAGTTGAAAAGCTGAAATCCCTTTCAAATAATGAGGTGCTAAAATATATCGCTTCTTATAAAGATATTCGTTATATAGATACGGTTAATATGGCGGCAACAGTCCGAAAAGAAGGGGAAATTATATTTAAAGATATTCAAGTGAAACTTATTGTTGCAAAAGATGCGGATGATAAGTGGCTAATAAATGTAGTTAAGAATTAAAGAACTTGCTATTACACTTTAAAATAAGCTTCAAGCCCTTTCAAGACTTGAAACTTATACTCACTTTATTTAATGTTTCTTCGATGGTCTCTCTCTCGGAGTTATATTAATAATATAGTAACCAATGATTAAAATTAATATAACTCCTGCGAAAATAAGTGTATCTAATGCAGAATCATGCTCGACAATAATAAGCCTTAGCATTGCCGTAATCCCGATGTACATAAAGTAACGAAGCGGGAAATGGTAATCCTCTTTAAAGTATTTCACAATCATTGTTATAAACTCAAAGTACAGAAAGAAGACTAAAATTTTAGCTAAAAAGTATTTATACTCCTGCTTCCCGCTATTAATTATAAACTTTAGAAATTCGACCATCTCGACGATGAGCATGACGCATAGAGCTAACGCCAGTACCGATAAACCAATATTCAAAATCACTTGCAACACTTTAGGAATTAATTCCTTGAATGGCTTAGGATTGGTTAAAAGCTTCATTGTACACACCTCCAGATGTTATATTTTCAGATTATTCCATCTGTTTATATGTGTCAATTTTGTAAGCGATTACTATTCCAAAAAATTTTTTCTCTTTGTTTTATTGATTAAATCTCGTGCAAAAAAACTGCTAAAAAGGTTCTGTTTCTTCGAACTCCCCAATATAGCTGACAATTTTACCAAATAGATGATTATAGGTAGCAATTTCAATTGTATACATTTGTTTTTGTTCATCAAAGCTTTCTACCGCGCTGCCACGCCCTTCTAAAATAGAAGGTAGCGGAATTTCAACAGTACCTGCGACAAGCTTTTGTGCCCCGGATTTTGTAATAAGACCACCATCTTTCGTTGTGAAAAATTCTAAATCCGCGGATACAATGGCGGGTTTACCTAAATAATCTCGTGCTGTTAGATTGTTTAAATTAACATGCATTGCAGTTGTAAAGGTTCTTGTTGCGGCAGGAAAGTAAAAAGTTCTTTCAAATATTACAGTGTCCTTGCCGTCCCATGTGTTTTTAAGTGTAAAAGGAATGTTTTTGCCGTTTTCAGGAAACAGGAAATTCACATACTTTCCGAGTAGATAAACAGGCTTTATAAATGGAGAACCTGTTTGAATTTCATGCATGAGGCCCTTTGCATAAAAGGGCATTGTATATCGATGCTGCAATTTTGGATGGAGTTGCTCGAACTGTTTACCTAGCAGAGATTGATAGATCATAGAAATCCTCCTAATAGTGCATCCATAAAAAACAGGATTATGTGCTATTTTGTGGAACTTATTATTGAAACACGAAATTACCTTCATTAAATACGGTAAATTATTTATACGTTAGATGAGGAGGCATTCTTTTGATAGTTAATTTATTAGAAAACATTTATCAAATATCAGCGATAATATTATTATTGTGCGCTATCTATTATTATAGACATTTTAAAAAGATGAAGAGGGAAAGAAAGCTGAATTCATCAGAGCTTTCAATATATATTATTACTAGAATTGCTATTATTCTTTTTGCAGCTAGTTATATGCTTCTATTTTTGGATAGAAACTACGGTTAAACACTATAAAGGGAAGTTAGATTATTTCTAAGTCTCCTAATTTCCTTTTTAAAAATTGAATAAACGGATACTCATTCTGATCGGCTTTCCTTGTACAAATAAACAGGCTTTGACTGATTTCTACTTGATCTACAAATACACGCGCAAGACTACCTTGTTCCAATTTCTCCTTTACGCTGACGGCTGGTGCAATGGCCATTCCATAACCAGCTTCAACGACTTTTATTGATTCAAGTACACCTTCCATTTGTAAGCCGAATTTTGGTAGCGGACAATTATGTGTATAAAAAATCGCCTCAAGTAAATCCAGCGTTGAACTGCCCCGTTCTCTATAAATAAAATCATGCCTACTCAATTCAAAAATTGATACTTCTTTATTTGCTAGAGGATGAGTTGGATTTACCACAAACCAAAATGGGATATCCAGTATTTTCTCAAAGGATAAATCTTCATGACCTATATTACTCTGTACAACAAAGCCAAAATCGACTTCATAATTCAGGACGAGCCGCTCTACTGACTGCACATTACCTAACGATACATATACATCGATTTGTGGGTTTTCTAATTTATAACCCGCAATTATTGATGGTAAAATATAATTCGTTGATATATAGGAAGAAGCTATTTTTACGTTCTCCTTCTTCGCCAAAAACGTTTTAAATTTCTCATCAATTTGTTCCTCTAAATAGAATAAGCGCAGTCCTTGTTCATAAAGAAATTCCCCTTCGGAGGTTAGTTGTATCCCTCTTCCCTTTCCAGTTATGAGCTTGACCCCGATTTCCCCTTCAAGTTTGCGAATCTGTGCGGTAACAGCTGGTTGGCTAATATGCAGGATATTTGCCGCTTCAGTAATACTGCCTAACTTTGCGACATTTGTAAAAATTCTTAGTGTATGTAAATTCATTTTCTCACCCATTCATAACTAAAATTTATGAATAAACAAAATATATATATTTGTTTTATGAGTAGTATAGCAGTATTTTGTCATTAGGGGTGATTTGTTTGGAAAACTTACTAATAGAGTGGCTATCATTTGATGGTCTCATATTATTTGGAATTGGTTTACTTGCAGCACTTGTGGGTGTAATGTTTGGAGCGGCAGGATTTGTATTACTTCCTTCCTTATTACTGGTCGGCATCCCCATCCATGCAACCGTTGCAATAAACAAATTTGCAACAGGCATATCTTCATTTTCGACAGTAATTGTTCTGACAATGAAAAAGAGAGTGGATCTGAAAAAAATGATTCCGTTCATGCTCATCGCTGCAGTTGGCGGAATAAGCGGAGCCTTTTTAGCAACAAGACTGTCGGAACAAACGATGAATATTGTAGCTTGTATTGTGTTAATCGTAATGTTCATTTTCGTTATAAAAAGTAATAAAAAATCAGTTGTTAACGAACAACCTGAGATTGAAGAGAAAACTACTTTAATAGCTCCATTCCTCATAGGAATATATGACGGCGGGCTTGGAACGGGGTCCGCGCTTTTAAATATAACGTACTTTCTGAAAAAACAATTCAGCTATGTAATGGCTGCTGAAATGACTCGCTTTGTTATGTTTGCAAGCTGTACGACCGCATTTTTATTTTACCTTTTTTATGGAATTGTTAATTGGGGGGTTGCCGTTCCAGTAGCTGTTGGATCAATCGTTGGCTCCCAAATCGGTCTTAAAATTATCCCTTATTTAAAGGGTAAATGGATTGAGATTTTGCTTCCTATTATCTTCTTCTTATTAATTGTCCAAGTTATCGCTGATTTACTATTTTAATTTATAGAAAGAAACCAGATGATTGCTCCATCTGGTTTCCTTTGAACTTACTTCTCTTTTACGGCCGGTGCGCCAAACTTTCCTTGCTGAAAATCTCGGAATGCCTCTTTGATTTCTTCCATTGTATTCATTACAAATGGTCCACCAAGAGCAATTTCTTCACGGATTGGAACGCCTGAATAAATTAACACTTTCGAACGCGTGACTGCTTTGATTTTCAACTCACTTTGATTCGTTTCTGAACCTTCTTCGTAAAAGGACAAAGTAGCTGCCCCTGTTTTAGTAATCGTTGTCTCATTATCCCCGAACGCCATTTCTCCTGCTAGCATATATAAAAATGAATTATGGTTTTCAGGTAAAACATGTGTATACTCCGCTCCTTCGCGGAGGCTAATTTCCGTCATCGTTATCGGGACTAAACTATTCATTGGACCTGTTACTCCTGCAATCTCCCCTGAATATACTCGAATGGAGCCCCCTTCAAAATTTACAACAGGCGCATCTTCTACATATATATTTTGATAAGTTGTCTCTGTATGTTTCAGGCCTTTCGGAAGGTTCAACCATAGCTGTAATGTATGAATAAGATCATCATCATAAGCTTCTTCCGCATGTCTAGCTGCCCAACCTGCATTCATATATTGAACATCGCCAGCATCTAATATGCTATATCCGCCTGCATTATCGATATGTTCAAGTCTTCCATCGATTACATACGTTACCGTTTGGAAGCCTCGATGTGGGTGATCCGAAAATGTTCCGCGTTTGAACCAGTCTTCCGCCATTAAAATAAATGGGTCAAATTCTTTATTCCTATCTGGAGAAAGGATGAAGCCCTGCTGAATATGAGGGTAACCATTCTTGTTATATTTCGGATACCAATAATCTTTTACTTCTCTTTGAAACGTTGAATCACTCTTCACTTTAAAGCCCCCTTTGATATACTCTGCCGCCTATTAACAATTTTTTACACAACACTTATTGCATAATTAAAGTATAGATATATTCTAATTACCTCTCAAGCAATGCAACTTATCTATAATAGGTAAGTAAAAAGATAAAAGCGTTATCTCCAAATGGAATAACGCTTTTATCCTATGATTTTCGTTTAATTAATTTTTCACATTATTAGTAGAGAAAAAAACGGAACAACAATAGCACCAATAATTGCACTTAGTCCCATAGATAGCGAGCCTATTGATAATTCCTTTTCTCCAAATTCCTTTAGTTTTGATACCCCTGCCCCATGACTGACACTACCCATAGCAACACCACGACTAATCGGAGTATTAATTTTTGCTATTTTATATAAAAAAGGTCCAAGCAATACGCCTGTATATCCTGCTATCATAACTAGTACAGCTGTCAGCGGTGCAACGCCTCCAATTGATTCACTTACCTGCATTGCAACAGGTGTAGTCATAGACTTTGGCAACGCTGTATAAATAAATTCCTGTGAGGATTTAAATAGCTTTAGTATTATATAAACACTCACTAAACCTGTTAGCATAGCTATGCATATACTTGAAATAATTGCCATTTTATACTTATTGATTAGTAAACGCTGATTATATAGAGGATATGCTAAAGAAACCACAGCTGGACCAAGCATGATTTGAATCCATTCAGCTCCAGCCATATACGTCTCATATGGAATATTAAATATTAATAATACCGCAATTGAAAAGACGGTTACGGTGAAAAATGGTACAAGTAAGGGACTATTTATTTTTAAATATAATCTATTCATTAAAATATATAATGCAACGGTACTAATGATTATTAAGATTTGCATAGTCCCCTCCATTTATTTTTTCGCCTTCTTTATTTTCTATAAATTGACTCGCCTTTCCAGTTATCACTAGCGTTACTGCAGAACTAACAAAAATTGCAACCATTAATAATATCCCTTCTAATCTTAATAATTCAGGGTATTCGATCAAACCAACAGTTGCCGGAATATAGAATAAAGTTAAATATAAAATCATAAAACTTGCTCCATCTTTAATATATTCAACTTTTATAATACCGGTCATCAAACAAATCCAAAGCAATAGAAGACCAATTATACTAGAAGGAATAAATATTCCAGTCCAGCTTACAATAACCTGACCTATAAAATAGAAAATCCATAAAATAAATATTTGGGCAATAATACGTATTATTTTCATAGAGGCCCCTTCTTTCTAAAACGGACATTAACGGATATTTGGCTTCTACAAATAAGCCATAATCGGAAAAAGATAAAACAATTACAATAAGATAACTTAACACTGTAATTGTTTTTATCTTCATAATTTCTAAATATTCAGAAATATTAAGAGGCAATTATTCATCTTTTAAAATGACATCTGCATATTTCTTTTCAATTTTCGCTACAAGCGAGTAATTTGTATCTACCATATTTCCTACATAAAGCTTTCCGATTTGGGTAAGTGCCTGATAAGCTTCAAACTTATCCCATCCCATTTCCTCCATCCAGTAAATCAACTCAGAGTACGCAATTTTAGCTGCATCCTCCATTGGCCTTGCACTACCTACTACCATATATTCTGTTTCACTTTCTATACGTGGCCATTCAATACTTTTTTGTTTAATAAGTTCAAACTTTAGTGTTACGCGCGCTGATACTTCAAGAGCTACACCGCATAATTCTCCATCTCCTTGACCGGCATGACAGTCTCCAGTATAGAAAAATGCCCCTTTATTTTTAACAGGTAAATAGACTTTATTTCCTGGTTTTACATCTGGAACATCCATGTTTCCGCCATGTTTATGCGGGGTTAATGAAGATATTGATTCTAATTCAGGTGCTGTACCAATAGTTCCTAGGAAAGGTCGCCATGGGAAAGATAATTGCTTATTATGAGTTACCATCCCGTCCTCAATTTTATAAATCCAAACCTTTTCAGGTAGTGGTTCTTGCAGAGAAGGAGTTAAATCTGTGGAACTTAATCCGCCAAAACTTTCTTTTAGCGCACTAACCGCCCAATCTCGGTCAGGTTGAATATCTATAATATGAACTACTAATGTATCGCCAGGCTCCGCTCCTTCTATATAGATTGGACCTGTTTGAGGATTTAAGCCTTTTACATCGACCAATACAACAGACGGAAGATCATTTTCATTTGTAACTCGATTGCCAAATGCATCTTTTGTGTGAATTTCTACAACCTCACCTGGTTTTACAACGGCAATTGGTTCTAAATATTTAGAATAAACATAGCTATGCTCTCCTGGTTGAGTGATTACTGTTACTTGGTTCTCTTGAATTTTTACCATTTCATATCCCTCCATTATTTAAACTGCTAAATACTCTTTCAGTAAATCATAATTTTTTATGTCATCACCCTGAATCTCCTGGGCAATCTTCCCTTTATCCATTGCGTAACAGCGTTGGGAAATAGCTTGTATAAGTCCAATATGCTGTTCAACCAATAGTACGGTAATACCTAAATCTTTATTTATTTGTTTAATGATTTCTCCAATTTCTTGTACCAAATTTGGCTGGATGCCTTCAGTAGGTTCATCTAAAATTAATAATTCAGGATTCCCTACCAATGCCCTCCCTAATGATAAAGCTGCCTGTTCGCCTCCGCTTAATGTTCCTGCTTTTTGTTTACGTCTTTCGAATAATTTAGGGAAATAATTATAAATTATTTCAAAGTCTAAATTTCCGCTTTTCTTATTAATTAATTTTCCCATCCTTAAATTTTCTTCAACAGTTAACATGGGAAAAACTTGATGACCTTGTGGTACGTAGCCCATACCTTCCCATGCACGCTCATGAGCTTTTTTATTCGTTACAGCTTTTGAATTATAAATTAGCTCCCCTTTATTTATAGGAACTAAGCCAATAATTGACTTAACTAATGTGCTCTTTCCAATTCCGTTACGACCTATTATAGAAACAATTTCTTTGGATTCTATAACTAAATCTAAATCCCGCACAATCATTATTTTTCCATATCCTGCTTCCATATTATTGATTTTCAGCATTAGACCACCTCCTACGATTGTCCAAGGTAGATCTCTACTACCTTTTCATTGTTTTCAATATCTTCAATCGTCCCTTCAGCAAATTTTTTACCTAAGTGTAATACTGTAACTTGTTGTGCTAGAGACCGAACAAACTCCATATCGTGATCTATGAATAGAATCGTAATTCCATTGTTATTTATCTTTTTAATTAAGTTTGAGATAAATTGAGTTTCTTCAGGTCCCATTCCAGCGACAGGTTCATCCAATAGAAGCAGCGTAGGGTCATTTGCGATTGCCATCCCCATCTCTAAAGATTGTTGTTGACCATGCGACAAATTATTAACCATTTCACTTTTTAAGTGGGTTAAATTAAATTCTTCCAATAAGTAATTTATTTTCTCTTCTAATGCCTTTTTTGAATACGTCCGTTGTGCAGCAATCCTCAAATTTTCATAAACTGTAAGATCTCCAAAAACACCCGGCACCTGCATTTTTATGCTAATCCCTTCTTTAAAACGATCCCACTTCTTCATATGTGCAAGTGATTTACCCTTGTACAATATTTGACCATCACTCGGGTCAAAGATTCCCATGATCATTTTAAAAATAGTACTTTTCCCTGCGCCATTGGGGCCAATTAAGCAATGCAGCTCCCCTTTTCTAATAACTAAATCCACTTCATCTACAGCTCTTAACCCTCCAAAGGATTTACCAACATTTGATAACTTCAATATAGGTTCACTATTTTGTACTTGCATCTTGTAAAGCCCCCCTCTTTTTCGGGTTTTTTTGAAGTTGTTGATAAAGGGAGCTAACACCTTTATCGCTTAATGAAAATAGCGTTTGAATAAGGCCATTAGGCACAAATAACATTACAACTATTAACACCACTCCTAAAATAATCAGTGCATATTGGTTACCGGAAGCAGCAAGTTGTTGTGAACCCCAATAATAAATTAAAGTAAAAATAATCCCTGCAGAAAGATTTTTACGACCAGCAGCAGCTACTAAAACTATAGGGAGTGTTGCAGCAGTTAAGTTTAATGTTGCAGGTGTTAAATAACTCCCCCAGATGGCGTATAATATCCCGCCTAAAGCAGCAATTGCTCCACCTAATGCAAATACAGCAAGTTGATATTTTGGAACGTTATAGCCTAACAGTTGTGTACGATCACGATTTTCACGAATGGCAATAAGAGCATAACCGTATCTTGAAATCATCAAATATTTAATCCCGATAAATACAGCTATTATGGCTAGGAGAATGAAGTAATATAAACTATTGCCCTGTAGCACAAAACTGCCCATTTGAATTGTAGGTATTCCATTAATACCGTTAAAACCGCCTAATAAAATATTACCTATCTTCCATTGTGGTCCTGCAGTTTGCGCTAAAAATGTTTCGATTCCAACTGCCAAACACAATGTAATTAACCCTACAAATACATCGTTAATGCCTCCGTAGAAAATAAAGTAACCTATAACTGTAGCAATTAAAGCACCAAATAAAACACCAATAATCAGTGCAATAAAATTGAATTGTGCATTATTAATGTTCATCGTTAAGATGGCGTAAAAATAACCGCTTAGTCCAAAAAACAAAGCTTGTCCAAAACTAAAGATGCCACCATACCCCCAGACCAGGCTTACACTTATTGATAATAAAACCATCGTTAGAAAATAGGACAGATTCAATACATTGTATGCAGTAGTCATTAGAGGATAAATTAATAGAGTTAAAAATAATCCAATCATCACTATATTTTCAGTGTTTAATTTAAATAGTTTATTTTGCATATTATTTACCCCTTACCTTTAGAAATTTTGATTCAACGAAGCCAGATAAACCAAGAGGCAATAATCTAATGACTAAAATTGTTACAACTAATAAACCTAAACGACCATAAAGTGTTCCCCATATATAATCTACACCTGTATTAACGATTCCAAGCATTGTCCCAGACATAACTGTTCCTATTAAAGCGTTGGCACCACCTACAATAACCGTTACGAAACTTGGCGTTAAAAATCCATTTCCAAATGTCGGAGAAACCGTCATTGTCGCTGCGTATAAAGCACCTGTTAAACCTGCTAAAGCAGAACCTAGTACGAATGTTAAAGAATAGTATTTTTCAGTATTAACCCCTAATGATTTTGCTATATCATTTTTTTGGATAGTAGCTCTCGATAATAGACCAAAGCGAGTATGCATAAATAACCAATAGATGAAAATTAGAATAAATACAGCTACAAAAAACAAACAAATTCTGTATACGGAGTAGGAGCTACCGAAGATCGTTACCGCTCCTAATGGTGTAGCAGGACTTTGCATCGAAGGTCCAAATACGATAAGCATTAACTGACCTAATACCATGCTTATACCAAAAGTTACAACTACCGAATCTATCGTTCTACCATATAACTTACTGATTATTAATTTATCGATTATAAAACCTATTAAGCCAACAACTAAAACACTCAGTACAATTGCTAATATGAAGGGTACCCCACTCATTACAGCAATACTTGCTGTATAGGCACCTAACATAATAAATTCACCATGAGCCAGGTTTATAATCCCCATCATTCCAAAAATAATAGCTAAGCCTACTGCCGATAAAACAAGGAAGGCAAAGTTATCCATAAACTGATACAAAAGCTCAAATGATTTCATAGATTCTACCCCCTTTTTGTGAAAGGCGCTTTAAAAACGCCTTTCATCAATTTTTAATCAAGTGGATTATATTGTACAAATTCAGGTTTAGTAGTTAAATCAACACCCTTTTCAGTTGATAGCCAATCAGGTACGATTGCCTCCCAATGTTTAGGGAAAGTAATCTCATGACCTTTGCCGCTATGAGCTAAATAAACATTTCGAATTGCATGATGAGTTTTACCATCGATAGTGACTAAACCAGCAGGGCCATCATAACTAATTCCAGTTTCCAATGCTTCAATTACAGCATCAGTTTCAGTAGTACCTGCCTTTTCAACCGCTTTAGCCCAAAGCATAATTGCCGAATATTCAGCTTCTGCTTCCATCCCTACATATTTATCGTCAGGGAACATTTTATAAAACTTATCAACAAATTCCTGAGCTTTTGGTGCAATTTCTAAATCACTTTTACCTAACTCCTCCATAAATGTTGCAGTTACATACATATTTTCTAATGCTGGCGGCTGGAACCTCAAATGTTCATAGGCCTGTGCCATATTAACCGTAGTACCCATTGGAATATCTCTAACGCCTGAATTTGCCCATTGACCATAAAAAGCAGATTGTTCCGCACCAGCTAATAACGTAATTAATACATCCGGATCTGCATCTTTTATACGGGAGATTGTGCTACTAAATTGTGAAACACCTAGTGGTATGAATTCTTCTCCTACAATTTCTCCACCATTCTCGACAGTTTCTTTATATACCCAATCCGCTGAAATCTGACCGAAGTTATAATCAGCTGCAATTACATAAACTTTTGGACCATAGTCTTTAATTAAGCCTTCCATTAATGTTTGAATTTGATGTTCAGGAACGCCTCCAGTTGCAAAGGTATATTTACTTGCAACCCCACCTTCATATTGATTGTTATAGAAGTATAGTATTTTGTTTTGCTCGACGATTGGTCGAATGGCTTCACGAGATGCACTTGACACAGCCCCCATCAATACATCCACCTCATCTTGTAAAATAAGTTTTCTAGCCAACTCCTGGAATTTGGTGTTATCTGACTGCGTATCAGGAGCAATCAATTGAACTTGTTTACCTAATAGACCACCGCTTTCATTAATTTCCGATACAGCTAATTCAGCAGCATGTAATTTTTGTAGTCCAATTAATGAAAAGTCTCCTGAGTGATCTTCTAATAGACCTAATTTAATCGTATCTTTTCCCGCTGCACTAGCATCCTTATCACTCTCTTCGCTATTGCATGCTGCTAAAAATAGCATCGAGAGTAGAGAAGTTAGGACTAGCCCTTTTCTAAGGTTAAATAGTTTTTTCATGAACATTACACCTCCGAAATAGATTTAATGTTAGTCTTTCTAACATAAAAGGAATATATCACGCTAATTTTTAATGGTCAATATCACTAAAAACCATACAATTACTTTATTCATGTTATAAAACTTAACAAATAAATATAGTTAATGTGTAATTTAGGATTATTCGTTTATATGGGTTAAATTAAAATAATCTAGTAAATTACGATTTAGTCGCCTAAAGTATGCTGAATATTCTAAATTTTATCTAATTGGTAAAATATGTTTTTAGAATAATATTATCAATTTCATGTTATATAAAATTTTTTTCTTAGTAGCATTTGAAGTAGGTTTAAATACTATTTGAAGTAATTGTTTCGGAATGGGATTTGTAACTCCATAGAACTCTTATTTTTTCGCAAATAAAAAAAGATGCCCACCTTTACATGGACACCTTTCTGATTTTATTTAGAAGATAGTTCGCTTTCTGTTACCCATTTATGATTTTTTACTTGTTCTCCTGTTGTGGAAGTAAAATCAATCATATAAACCGTTGTTTCTACAGCTGAATCTATTATGGCAGTTGCTCCCTGCATTCCTTCCATATGATCCGCATTAAGTAATACTTCTGTTCCAGGTTCTAAAGGTGCTTCTCCTGCGTCCTCTATTTCTTCATGAATAACCCATTTATGATCTTTAACGGTTTCTCCTCCCGTAGTCGGTGTATAGGAAACCGTGTATACCGTTGTATCAAAAGCTCCTGCAATTGTGGCTTCCGCATTTTTCATACCAGGCATGTGATTGGTTTGAATTACTGCGTTGCTTCCAACAGGAAATGTTGGATTTTGGGCTTCTTTTAAATTTTCTGGTACTTCGCCTGTCCCCGAATGGTTCATTGAAGAATGATCCATATCTTTCTCGCTACCATTTTCTGCACCTTCACTTTGTTCATTTAACATTCCGTTTGTTTCTTCCTGTGTTGTTTTATTTTGAGTAGTATCTTCATCCCCTTCCCCGCCACATGCAGCAAGTGCTAATGCAGCAGATAGAGAAATAATGCCCATCTTAAATTTAATATTCATTGTCTATCCCTCCTAGCTATTAACGTATTTACCCTTAGTGTGTAAAGCTAAACTGGGAAATTGGGAATCCCTATGTTGGGATTGCAATTCAAATGGACGCTAAATGCTCAAATTTTATACACTATTTAAATCGTATTAAGTACATGGCACGATCTGGTCCTTCTCCATTTAAGACAAGTGTACCGGCTTCCGTAAATCTCGGTAAAACAAGACGTTCTTTAATACTTGGCAATTTAGATACTCGCTTTAATGCACCATCATTATTTTCAAAGAGCCATACTGTATCGCTGTCGCCTCTTTGTACCGAAACAGCAAAATGCTCACCATCTGTTGCAAAGTCATGTAGCTTGAAAGAAGTTTTAATTGCATGGAATTGACCGCTTTCCATATCAATTGAACCGATAAAAGGCTCATCGTCCCCTTCATTCCACATATAACCATAAACTTGATTTTCTCTTAATTGCAAATATTGAACAGATCGATAGGGTACTGTATAGTTTCCATAATCGTTTATTTCTTTATAATCTTGTACGGTAATTTCTGTCGACATACCGCTTTCTCCTTCTACTGTTTCAGAAGTGACCATAAGACTCCCATTAATTTCAGGAAGACTACTCCCCCCTTCTCCATGAAGTTTTCTTAACTCTTTGATTTCTCCCGTTTTCAAATCCATCATTTTATAGGCAGCACTTGAAGAATTCCCATCAATTCTCGTGACCCCCATAAAAAATAATGTATTGTCCTTCACTTCAATCCCATAAAAGTAATCCGTCTCATATATTTGGACTTCATTCGTTTGACGATTCATTACATGAAGTTTCTCTTCGTTTTCAACAGGCTGTGCCCAAACAAGCCAGTTTTCTGATACTCCATAGTCATAACCCCAGTGAGTTGTTTCTACCAAAAATCTTTCTTGCTTACTAGCAACATCAAATGAATAAAATCCGCGCTCTGTCCGATAAATAAATTCATTTGTCTCATCAAGGTAAGTCGAGTTAGTTAACGCCGTATAGGCTACTTCAGGAAATACAACTTTCTCAATCGTAAAATCTTGTTTATTAAATAACGCCTGATACAAAGAAGGACCGATCAAAAATATAGCAACGACAAGCGTGAAAACAGCAATAAGCGCCGGCATCCAATTACGTTTAGTTGTTGGTTTGGGTGAAGACATATTGTTTCGCATATGTTCCATAATGCGCTTTTTATTCTCTGATGTATCTCGAAGTGGTGTTAAACGATAATTAGTCATGTAAAAGCACCTCCCATTCTTCTTTTGCAAGATTTTGCTTCAGCAAATCCCGTCCACTCTTTAGCCTCGATTTCACTGTACTTTCAGGACGTTCTACAAGCTCCGAAATTTCCTTGGTCGATAAACTTTCTAAATAGTAATAAACAATTACCTCCCTTTGTTTTAGAGGCAATGCTAATATCGCTTTGTCTATTGTATTTAATTCTTCCTGGTGCACTAGGTGATCTCTATGTAAAACATTTTCTTTTGAAAATAATTTCTCAGTTAACTTGATTTTGCGGTACGCCCAACTCTTTAAATAATCTTTGGACGCATTCGCTGTTATTCGAGATAAATACGCCTTTAGTTCGCCTTGTTCCACATAGTTCGAACAATATAATTTCATGAACACATCCTGCACAATATCTTCTGCCATATGTGAATCTTTTACGTAATAATAGGCAATGCGAAACAGGTAGTCGGTATAAGTATGCATCACTTCTTCAATGAACCCGGAAGATTTCAAACGTTCTCCCTCCCTTCTCTATATAAACGAAGCTGACTGCTAAAAAGACGAAAAAAGCTTAGCATATTTTGCCAAGCTTAAATTCTCACTTCTTAAAATCATCCATTGTCGTATCTCGATCAGTAAACTGTACCATAAGCGGGGTATAAAAATATGTTAAGGAGACAACAATTAGCGCTGAAAATAACAATACATAGGGAAAGTGAAGTGACAGGAAATTTTGTAGCCAGATCGGTGCTAATGGTATTAATGCATATCTCATTGTACTTTGTGAGGCATTACCCTCTAAATAGATAATTTTTTGGCAAGAATCGCATTTTTCACGATAGGGCATATAGGTTTTACGGAAAATTTGTTTTCGTGTAAATGGGGTCTCACAATGGGGACAATGTGACTGTTCTCGTTCCCGGGCATCATATAAAACCCATAATGTCACCAAAACTACGGATAATATGACAAAAATTAACTGGCTATACCAAAGGCTCGCAAAATAAATCGTTCCTGCCCATAAAAGAAGAAGTGTGAAGATCACCGCAATTTTAGGTTGAATCGGCTTCGATAAAAAAGCATTCCATTCTTGCACTCTTTCATTTGTTTGCCAACGTTTCGTATTGGCTATACAAGCTTTTCCGATAAAATAAATCACAATCAGCTCAATCGAACTTACCACTGACCAAAGCACGACTGCTAATGATATATTGTGAAACGGTGATTCACTGCCACTAGAAGCTGTCGTCGGCTGAAGTGTCCAGCTGTCTGGCGCAAAACTAATACTCACAAAAAAGACACTTAAAATAAGAAAAGCGGGTAAAATTACCGGTATGTATGATGGCTCTTTCTTTGACGGTCTTTTCGCATTGGCAATCATTTGCTGCTTTTGCGCTTTCGTTAAACGTATTGGTTCTAATCGTTGTTTTAAATTATGCATCACGCAACACCTCCCATTCGATTGCTGGCAATTGATCTTTCAGTTTTTGACGTGCTCTTTGCAGTCTCGTAGCTACTGTCGATTCCGGAATATTGATGTAAGATGCCACTTCAGCAATGGACAAATCATCATAGTAGTAGTGTAATAACACTTCCCGGTACTTTAAAGGCAGCTTCAAAATTGCTTCTACAATTACATCGCGCTCCTCACCCTCCACTACTACCTGCTCACCACTAGGCTCCTGCTTCATAAAGTAATGAACAATTTGGGCTTTTTTCGCTTTCCATTTTCGCAAATAATCATAGCAACGGTTAATCGTCATTTTCGTTAAGTATGTTTTCTCCGAGCTTTTCTGTTCGAACTGTTGCGTTTCATACAGTTTAATAAAAACATCCTGCACTACTTCTTCCGCTGCTTGTCGATCTTTCGTATAAATGTAGGCAATGCGATATAAATAATCCCCGTATTGCTCTACGTAATATTCAATATCCATTCGCCCGCCTCCTTTCTATATTTATTAGACGGAAAAAATGAGCAGGACATCTCATTTTTATTTAAATATACTAAAAAAACCCCTCGTTAAATAGAGGGGTGGAGACAGAAGGTATCTTTACTTATTCATATTAGGACCATTATCAAATCAACATTAATATTTCTTGGTTTTTTCTATGCACATTTTCAATTCGATTTTTTAGTCAAAGATATATAAAAAAACCTCTATGGATATTTCACCAATAGAGGTTGTTTTTATCATTCTACTCAACTGTAACCGATTTTGCTAGATTACGTGGTTTATCCACATCACAACGGCGGTGAAGAGCTGCATAGTAACTAATTAACTGTAGCGGTACAACCGATACAAGTGGTGTTAATAGTTCATGTACAGGAGCAAGGACTAAGCAATCTCCTTCTTCTTCCATACCTTCCATTGCAATAATGCATGCATTGGCACCGCGCGCAACAACCTCTTTCACATTACCGCGAATATTAAGTGCTACGTCTTTTTGTGTTGCTAAAGCAAATACAGGTGTACCTTCTTCAATTAAAGCAATTGTACCGTGCTTTAACTCACCGCCTGCGAAACCTTCAGCTTGAATATAAGAAATTTCTTTTAGCTTTAATGCGCCTTCTAACGATACACAGAAGTCCATGTTACGACCAATGAAGAATGCATTGCGTGCGATTTTCAAGTAATCCTCCGCAATTTGTTCCATTACATCTTTAGAATCGATAATCGTTTGAATGCCGTTTGCAACAATTGCTAATTCTTGTTTTAGATCAAAATCAAGTGCCACACCTGTCTCCTTCGCAACTGCATAAGCTGCTACCGCTAACACAGCTACCTGTGCAACATAGGCTTTAGTTGAAGCAACTGCAATTTCCGGTCCAGCATGTAACAGTAATGTATAGTCCGCTTCTCGAGAAAGCGTAGAACCTTGAACATTCGTTACAGTTAATGACTTATAGCCAAGTTCTTTAATTTTCACTAATACTTGACGGCTATCTGCTGTTTCACCTGATTGCGAAATAAAGATAAATAAAGGCTTTTTCGAAAGTAATGGCATGTTGTAGCCAAATTCACTTGAAATATGCACCTCTACTGGAATACCCGCAATTTTTTCAAAGTACTGTTTACCGATCAAGCCAGCATGGTAACTCGTACCTGCTGCAATAATATATAAACGGTCCGCTTCAGCCAATGCGTTTAATATATCGGCATCAACAGTTACATCCTCGCCCTGTTCATAAGCTTGAATAATTTTACGGATAACAGTAGGCTGTTCATCTATTTCCTTTAACATGTAGTGAGGGTAAGTACCCTTTTCAATATCAGAAGCATCCAGCTCTGCTGTATATGGTGCACGCTCAACCGAACGACCATTTAAAGTAGATATCTCTACTTTGTCTTTACGAACAATAACAACTTCTTTATCATGTAATTCAATAAATTGATCTGTAACTTGCAGCATCGCCATAGCATCTGAAGCGATTACATTAAAGTCTTCTCCCACACCTACTAATAAAGGAGATTTATTTTTCGCAACATAGATTGTTTCAACATCTTCATTATCTAAAAGCGCTAATGCATATGAACCATGCACTAAAGATAAAGTTTTACGGAATGCTTCTAAAGTTGATAATCCTTCTTTTGCAAATAAATCAACTAGCTGTACAATAACTTCTGTATCTGTATCTGAAGACATTTTTATGCCTTTTAAATAAGCTTTTTGTAATAAGTGATAGTTTTCAATAACGCCATTGTGTACAAGTGTGTATCTTCCTGATGCACTTGTATGAGGGTGCGCGTTTAAACGATTCGGTACACCATGAGTTGCCCAACGTGTATGACCAATTCCTACTGCAGCTTCAACATCGCCATCTACTGCTTTACGCAAATCAGCAATACGACCCTTTTCTTTAAAGATCGTAATCCCCTCTTCATTATGCACAGCAATCCCCGCTGAGTCGTAGCCACGGTATTCTAGTTTCTCTAAACCTTTTAATAAAATTTCCTTTGCGTCTAATACGCCATTATATCCTACAATTCCACACATAATCCATTTCCTCCGATGCAACAGCTATATCTAAGCGACATTTGGCAATAAGAAAGCAGACTACGAAATCTACCTTTTTTTTCGCCTGATGCGCTTTAGGAATGTTAACTAGAAAAGGTTCTTTGCTCTCGATTAGCAAAGTGTCAACTCATCTATAAAATTCCTACTCTTTAAAAGGTGATGTAGCTTGTTAGTATTTTTTATTTGTATGCCGTTTCGTTCTTCTGTCCAGAAAATCGCTTTTCTGTTTTAAAACGAAAGTTACAACCGGGCATGTGCGGTCGGGAGGCATCCGCCGAAATTTCGATAAACCTCCACCTCGTCAGCTAAGGATTAATGTTCGCTCGATTTCCTTAGCTCTGGCGCTTTTACTTTTTTTCCGATTTTATTTTATGCGCAGCTTTTCCCTCCTTTAGCGCAACTCAAGAAATAGTTTTTTCCATGAGCATTTCCATCATACACATAATCAAATTCATACGTCAATCCTCTGCATCTAATGTAAGCGCTTCATAGAAAAAAATCCCGTTTTTGTCATTGGAATAACGCATCAGTGAAGAATTGTGCTGCCCACTGATTTATTCATTCACTCCAATGACTTCCAAACGGGATATGCACTATTATATTATCTTATGCCAAGAGCACTATTACAGTGCCTTATCTTTTAATAACTTCACGATTTCACGGTTAAATGCAGGTAAATCATCTGGAGTACGGCTTGTCACAAGCTGTTCCTGACAAACAAATACTTCCTCATCATGGAATTTTGCACCTGCATACTCTAAATCAACTTTAATCGATTTATAACCTGTCGTATCTCTTCCCTCTAAGGACTTCGCCGTAATTAATAACTGTGGTCCATGGCAAATCGCAAATACAGGTTTCTTTTCATCCATAAAGTACTTTGCGAAAGCTACGACACGATCATCATCTCGAAGTAAATCCGGTGAGAAGCCTCCTGGGATAAACAGCGCATCAAAGTCTGCAGGATTTACATCTGCCACACCTTTATCGATTTGAACTGTAGCCTCACCATTTTTACCTGTAACGGATTTATTACCTTCTTTATCAATCGTCACAAGTGTATGCCCTGCAGCCTCTAGTGCTTCTTTCGGACTTGTGAATTCCACATCTTCAAACTTATCTGTAATTAATGTTGCAATTTTAGCCAATGTAAAACACTCCTTCGTCTTATTAGGGTACACCATATCATTTCCCTTAACTTTATGAATTAAAACATTTGCTAAACTATATTCATGTTTACTAGTTATCATTAAGTAACGGCATTCGGGTATATTAAAGTGACAAAAAAAACACCGAAAGCAATGTTTCCATTACTCCCGATGCCTTATTCTAGATTATTCAGCTAAACCCATTTCTGCGCTTACTACATCTGCAATGCGGGTAACATATTCTTCACAAGCCTCCGCAGAAGCTGCTTCTACCATCACACGTACTAAAGGCTCAGTACCTGAAGGGCGAACTAATACACGACCATTGCCGGCCATTTCTGCTTCCACTTCGGCAATTACTGCTGCAACCTTTTCATTTTGTGTTACTGCATGTTTATCTGTGACACGAACATTAATTAATTTTTGCGGGTAGATTGTCATTTCTCCTGCAAGCTCAGATAGTTTTTTACCTGTTGCTTTCATGATGCTCACTAATTGAATCCCCGTTAAAAGTCCGTCACCTGTTGTATTGTAATCTAAAAATACAATGTGACCTGATTGTTCGCCGCCCAGGTTATACTCGTTAGCGCGCATTTCTTCTACTACATACCGGTCACCTACAGCTGTTTGGATACTTGTCATCTCATGCTCTTCTAATGCTTTGTAGAAGCCCATGTTACTCATTACAGTAGAAACGACCGTACCTTTGTTTAAGCGACCTTTTGTTTGTAAATGCTTTCCGATGATAAACATAATCTGGTCACCATCGACAATTGTTCCATTCTCATCAACTGCTATTAAACGGTCACCATCTCCATCAAAGGCCAAGCCAACATCTGCATTACGCTCTAGAAGAAATTCAGCTAATTTTTCCGGATGAGTCGAACCGACACCTTCATTAATATTCAGGCCATCTGGAGAAGCACCCATAGTGGAAATATCAGCCTCTAAGTCTGCAAACAGATGTGTTGCTAAAGATGAAGTTGCCCCATGCGCACAATCTAACGCAACGTGTAAACCTTCGAAATCTTCATCCACAGTTTGTTTTAAGTATGAAATATATTTTTGTCCACCCTCGAAGTAGTCTGTCACTGAACCAACAGCAGCTCCTACAGGACGTGGTAATGTATCTTCCTCTGCATCGATTAGGCTTTCGATTTCGGCTTCTTGTGCGTCAGTTAATTTAAAGCCATCTGGACCAAAAAATTTAATGCCGTTATCTGCCACAGGATTGTGCGAAGCTGAAATCATAACACCTGCTTCTGCATTCATGACACGTGTAAGGTAAGCAACACCTGGTGTACTAATCACTCCTAAACGCATAACTTCTGCACCAATCGAAAGAAGACCTGCTACAAGTGCTCCTTCCAACATTTCTCCAGAAATACGTGTATCTCGTCCAATTAATACTTTCGGGCGATCTTTAGCATCCTTCGTTAGCACATAGCCGCCAATACGACCTAGTTTAAACGCCAACTCAGGTGTTAGCTCACTATTTGCGACACCGCGGACGCCATCTGTTCCGAAATATTTACCCATTACTTTTTCTCTCCTTCAACGCTTAAATTACATACGTTTTAAATTTACCACCTAATGTGGACTGATTGTTTTTGTTGGTAGTTAAGTTTTACTCCGCGTTGTCAACACTTTCATCTGCATTGGCTTCGCTTTCCTCTTCACTAACAGGCTCGCCTGATACATCTGCATATACCGTAAGTTTATTCTGCGATAACTTTGTTGCACCTGTTGGAAGTGGAATTTTAAAATCATAGGAGCCAGACTCGGTAATTTTTTCACGAGATACTTCTACAATTACTTCTTCCAAAGCATCCACTGCCGCTTTCGGCCCATAAACAGTGATGCGGGATGGCTCTGACGACAACTTTTCAATCTTAAGCCCATCTACTGATTCCCCAATTTCAACCAATGTAATCGGGACTTCCCGACTATATTCATTAATTTCTACTTTAACATTGACCTTATCTGGATTAGCACGCACATCCAGTTTATTTAAATCACGGTCAAGAACCTTTACAGTAGCTTCTTGCTCAAACGATTCTTTTAAACCTTTTTCACCTGTAATTGTTGCCTTTACAAAGCTTATGTTATCAATCACACTTTTTGCACCGGTAATGGCAACTTTCGTCGGTTCTACACTCATCCTATTTACGATGAAGTCTTCGGCGACAAGGCTTTTATTCATCTCAGGCTCTATACGAAACTGCTCGGTAATTTTTTCTTCAATTGTCACATTAACGATTTTCGGTTCAATTGATACATTTAGTTTTTCAGAAAAGTTTTCCTGCTGTATTGTAACGCTATGTTCACCGATTAACAATGAGTTTAAATCGACAAATAATTTGTAATCCTTTTCCAGCTTTGTTGTTAAAACAATTGCCTTCGGTCCAGAAATTTTTACATCGACGGTTTCGGGAAGCCCTGTAACAAACAAACTATCTGAATCATAATACACTTCAAGCGGCACATTTGTAATAACATCTGTTTCATTTGATGAACCAGAATCTGCTGCTCGATTATCTTCAGTTTGAATATATAAAAATAGAGCAGCAGCTAAAAATAATGCTGTTAAACGTAGCATCCACGGGCTATCGAATAATTTATCCATTCTTTTTCCCTCCCCAAGTCCACTTAGAAGCTAAGTTAGAATCTTGCTCAGGACCAAACCACATTTTACGTAATAGTTCTTCAAATTCTGTCATAGTAAGGTTACGATGCAAGTTACCATTTGCTGTAATACTAATGGCACCTGTTTCCTCTGATACAACAATTGTAATCGCATCTGTCACTTCACTTAATCCAAGTGCAGCCCGGTGTCTTGTTCCAAGCTCCTTAGAAATAAATGCACTTTCAGATAACGGTAAGTAACAGGCAGAAGCTGAAATTTGGTTTTTTTGGATAATCACAGCCCCATCATGTAGAGGTGTGTTTGGGATAAAAATGTTAATTAGCAACTCAGAAGAAAGCGCGGCATCCATTTTAATACCTGTTTCTACATATTCATTTAGACCCGTATCTTTTTCAATTGAGATAAGTGCTCCAATACGACGCTTTGCCATATAGCTCACAGATTTTTTTACAGCTTCAATTAAACGTGTTTGTTCATCATCTTGCTGATTATTAGTACGTTGGAAAAGCTTCCCACGCCCTATTTGCTCAAGTGCCCGGCGAATTTCCGGTTGGAATATAATTATGATTGCTAAGAAACCCCAGTCAATTACTTCCTGTAATAGCCAATCGAGTGTATCTAGACCAAAAACATAGGTAGCAAACTTTGCCAAAACAACAATCAGCAACCCTTTTAATAATTGAACGGCTTTCGTTCCTTTAATGAGGGTCAATGCCTTATAAACTACGTACCAAACAAGCAGTACGTCCAACACTTTAAAAATCATCTCTACAGCAGCAATGTCTGTAAATTGTTCAATTATTTGCATGTGGCATCCCCCACCTTTTATAGCTAATCCATATTGCCTTTAGTATAGCATAATTCCGGCAATGATTAACTTTCATAACAGAAAAAAGTCTACCCGAACGAGTAGACTTTGCTTTTTATAATAGAACGTCATTTTTTTGAAGAAAGTTTCACTATTCGTCAGGAAAAAATTATTTTTATGTGGTTTTCAGTAAAACTGATATTTATTTATTGCTAAAGACCGCCATCAAATCATTAAAGCCATCTTTAATTTTATACCATAACCACTCGAACATTTCATCGATTTCCTCGACTTGTCCTGTAACTACTGCAGTGGAAGCCATATAGTTTCCATTTATTACTGTAACATTCCCATCTACTTCCCCTTCAATAATGATATCGCCGTTTTTCACAACGATGTCACCTTTAACAACTTCACCAGCGGGAACTGTTACCGTTTGCCCTTCAACAACTATATTTGGCTGTTTTGTCACAGAAAATTGATTGTCGTTCGGGAAACTACTTAGCACTGTAGCGCTCATAAACAAGCAAAACAATGCAGCAGCAACGAGCATCGGATGCTGACGGAACCAACGTTTTATGCCGACAGAACTTTTGCGTTTCGGTAAACGACTTATTACTTGTTCCTCAAAGCTTGGAGGGGCAGTAATATGCGCTGCACTCTTGATAAACGCAACCGTGTCACTTAATTCATGCATATGTTGTTGGCAATCCGGGCATGTCTGCAAATGTTGTTTCAATGATTGTTCATGCTCACGACTAATATCACCATCTAAATATTCGTGCATATAATCCACGAATTGTGATGCACACGTTTTCATGCGTATCTTCCTCCTACAAATTGTTTAACTGCTTTCTCAACGCTTCACGACCACGGTGAATACGGGTTTTTACTGTACCAAGCGGCATATCTAAAATTTCACTGATTTCCTGGAGCGATAATTCCTCAATATATTTTAAAACAATGACCGAACGATATTTGTCAGGAAGGCGACTGATTTCAAATTGAATTCTGTCCTGAAGCTCCATTTGTTCAATAGCTGCTTCAGGTGATTGCTCATCCGCAGCAATCTGTGAATACATATCCAATCCTTCTGTCCCAGCAACTTCGGCATCTAAATAGTAATCTGGCTTCTTTTTACGAATACGGTCGATACATAAATTCGTACCTATACGATAAAGCCATGTTGAAAATTTTCGATTTTGATCATACGAATGTAGATTAATATAGGCACGTATAAATGCCTCTTGTGCAATATCTTCTGCTTCTTGTTTATTTCCAAGCATTCGAAAACACACTTGGTACAGCTTGTGCTGGTAGAGGTTAACAATGTCGGCATATGCGTTTTGATCACCTTTAAGCACTTGCTTTATTCTTTTATTTACTAACGCATCCATTTGTCTTTCCTCTCCACCTTTTCAGCTGTTCTATATATACGGATTGTTTCTTAAAAGGTTTCATTTTCAAAAAAATTATTTTGTCTTTTCCGCAAAAATATGTGTTCCCATTATAACAAATTTCATTATGCTATACCCATTTTTTCACAATATTCATACTAAAGTTTCACCAAACAAAGAACCAATTAACGCAACTGCTACATCAGCCGTTTTATTACGTTCATCCAGTATAGGATTCACTTCGACAAACTCTGCAGACGTCAACAATCCTGATTCCTGAATCATCTCCATTGCTAGATGACTTTCCCTATAGGTAATTCCCCCGGCCACAGGTGTTCCAACTCCGGGTGTGTATAAAGGATCCAGTGCATCAAGGTCAAGAGATAAATGCATACCATCTATTTGATTTTGTTTAAAATAATTCACCGTTTCTTCCATTACATGTGTCATTCCAAGCCGGTCAATTTCATGCATCGTATAAATTTTAATGCCACGCGTTTTTATTAATTCACGTTCTCCCTCATCAATTGAGCGCCCGCCAATTATAATTATATTTTCCGCTTTAATTTTTGGTTCTCCATGTAATATAGAAGTCAATCGCTTATGCCCAAGCCCTATACTTGTAGCAAGAGGCATACCGTGAATATTCCCTGACGGTGTTGTCTCCGGCGTATTCAAATCGGCATGGGCATCAAACCATATTACCCCCAAGTTTTTATACTTCATAGAAAGTCCCGCTAACGTACCTATTGCTATACTATGGTCACCACCTAGTACTAGAGGTGTATGATCCTTTTTTACAACTTCATATACTTTCTCGGCAAGTGCTGTATTCACTTTAATTACTTCATCTAAATTTAGAAGCTTTTCGTCTTTCTGGTCAATTGCATTTCGTTCAATTACTTGAATATTGCCTTCATCTTCAACTTCAAATCCTAGGTTTACTAAACGTTGTTGCAAGCCTGCATATCGAATAGCACTTGGTCCCATATCCACCCCACGACGTTGTTGACCATAATCACACGGAACCCCTACAATTGAAATTTTTCTATTCATTTTCCCATCCCCTTACGAAATCTTAATATTTGGTCGGCTATTCTATGCTCAGCTAAACTCTCTATTGAAATTTCGATTTCCCAAACGGTTTTCCCTTTAATATGCAAAAAATCCTTTACTCATTAATATAAGTAAAGGATTGTAGTTTTTAAGTTTAAGTGCACTTCTAAATTTATAAAATAAAAGTGAGCCATGAAGGACTCGAACCTTCGACCCTCTGATTAAAAGTCAGATGCTCTACCAACTGAGCTAATGGCTCAGAAAAAAATAAAAAAATGGCTGGGGAACCTGGATTCGAACCAGGGCATGACGGAATCAAAATCCGTTGCCTTACCGCTTGGCTATACCCCAAACATTTTAAAGATGGTGGAGGGGGACGGATTCGAACCGCCGAACCCTAAGGAGCGGATTTACAGTCCGCCGCGTTTAGCCACTTCGCTACCCCTCCGACAAATGATGCAACACTGTTAAAAAATGAATGGTGGAGGATGACGGGCTCGAACCGCCGACCCCCTGCTTGTAAGGCAGGTGCTCTCCCAGCTGAGCTAATCCTCCATACATAACAAGTGTTACTAATTTATTTTTTTATGAAGCCTTAAATGGTGACCCGTACGGGATTCGAACCCGTGTTACCGCCGTGAAAGGGCGGTGTCTTAACCACTTGACCAACGGGCCGTTATGTAAATGATACGTTCTCTTTAAGACAAGATTTATAATATCATCATTTTCACTATCATGCAAGCCTTTTTAAAAACTTTTTTTAAAAAATGTTTTTATTTTTTTCCACAATACAAAAAGGCAAAAAAAAATGGCTCCGAAGGCAGGACTCGAACCTGCGACCTGCCGGTTAACAGCCGGATGCTCTACCAACTGAGCTACTTCGGAACGCTACTATATATGTACCTCATGTACAATGTTTCCCTTGTACATTTATTATTATAGCAACGTTTTTAATTTATACAAGCACTTTATTGAAATAATTTGTCTTTTATTTTTTTATTGCAGAAAGAGGAAAACTCCTCTTTCCTGGACTTTGTTTATTTTACGAATTTAACAATTTTCTCCACTAAACCATTCGCCAATGGTATCGTGGGATTTGAATAACTCGCTATATTTTGTTCACGATTTCCTTGTATGTCTTTTAAGACATGATTCATATGATCAAAATAATGAAGCTGTGCTTTGCTATTTGCCGATTTTAGACTTTCCGCATCTTCTTCTGTAATTTGGATATCCATTTTTCCTTGTATGATTAGTATAGGAACTTTCACATCCATTATTTCCTGCTGTGGGTTATATTTTAACCAAGAAATCATATACGGTTGAACAGAGGGTCTAAATAAGGACTGAAGTTCAGACGAAACTTTCCCGACTTTATTACCGGCTTTCAGCTGCTCCAATGCTTTTTCAGATTCCAACAACAAATTAGGTGGTAGACTCGCTGCTAGTTGTTCCATCAAAATCTCATCGACCGGTCTACCTGCCCCAGCAATGGAGATAAGTGAGTCTACATTGCCTTTTTGTGCAGCGATTGCCATAATTAATGCACCTTCACTATGACCAAGTAAATGAACCTCCGTAAAACGGCTGTCTTTTTTAGCATAATCAACGATTGACGTTACGTCCTGTACATACATTTCAAATGTTAAGTTCTCTTCTTTTGCAATTAGTGCTGTATTTTCACCAATACCCCGCTTATCAAACCGTATTGATGCAATTCCCTGTTCGGCTAGACTTTCCGCAATCATCTTAAGGCTGTTATTAGATCCACCACCAATAGTATTTCCATCTTTATTCGTTGGTCCTGAACCAGCATGGATAATAACAAGCTCCCCTGTTGGTTGTTCTGGCACTTGTAGGGCTACCTTTAATTCCCCTCCTAAAACAGGAACGGTATGCTCTTCATATGTTATAGAAGCCTCTGTATATGGATTTAAAGTAATCGAAAATGTTTGTCCATTTTGTGTAAACGTCCCTTCTATTTGTTCCTTTTCATAAGTCCCTTCTATTTTTATTAAAGACCCTGCCAAATCAATTTTAATCTCTATTTCACTATCATTATATTGAACAGATTCAAATGAAAATTCACTTAATCCTTGGGCTGGAACCGATATATTCCCCCCTGTTTTTTGCAAATCCAAAATAATTTCCAATGGTGACTGCGGGATTTCAATCATACCTTGCCATTTCCCTAATAATGCTTCGTTCATCTGGATGACCTCCTGAGAGCTTTCAGTTTGCCCTGTTGTAGCTAAGTCGGTACTGCTTGTTTTATCATTTCCACAGGCTGTCAGTAATACGCTAGCTACTGCCATATACAATATTTTACGCATCAGCTTCCTCCTTAATTAAACTTATTCCTTTGTATACGTAATTTAGCTGTAAAAGTTTCAAATGATAAAAGTGCCTTGAGGAATGATAACTATCTAATCCAACTAAGAATGAAAACTGAAATTCTTTCTTTATTATATATACTTTTATTTACATAGATGACGTTCATCTAGCTACCTCTTCTCCTATTTGTATTAATTTATAACCGGTAAGATCTAATTTCTATTTTTATATAAACAAACAAGCATGACCTAGAAAGTTTTATCCTTTCAAGTCATGCTTGTTATCTTTAATTCGCTAATTTTAAATAATAAAAAAGCCACTACTGACTGAATCAGCAACGACTTTTTGAGCCTAGCGACGTCCTACTCTCACAGGGGGAAGCCCCCAACTACCATCGGCGCTAAAGAGCTTAACTTCCGTGTTCGGTATGGGAACGGGTGTGACCTCTTTGCCATCATCACTAGACTATTTTGGCTTCCAATACAGCTTATGTCTTGGAACCCTTTGAAAGAATCATTCTTTCAAAACTGGATAAACGTTTCATTGAGTTGTGCAATAAAATGTGGTTAAGTCCTCGACCGATTAGTATTCGTCAGCTGCATGCGTCACCGCACTTCCACCTCGAACCTATCTACCTGATCGTCTTTCAGGGGTCTTACTTACTTGCGTAATGGGAAATCTCATCTTGAGGGGGGCTTCATGCTTAGATGCTTTCAGCACTTATCCCGTCCACACATAGCTACCCAGCGATGCCTTTGGCAAGACAACTGGTACACCAGCGGTGTGTCCATCCCGGTCCTCTCGTACTAAGGACAGCTCCTCTCAAATTTCCTACGCCCACGACGGATAGGGACCGAACTGTCTCACGACGTTCTGAACCCAGCTCGCGTACCGCTTTAATGGGCGAACAGCCCAACCCTTGGGACCGACTACAGCCCCAGGATGCGATGAGCCGACATCGAGGTGCCAAACCTCCCCGTCGATGTGGACTCTTGGGGGAGATAAGCCTGTTATCCCCGGGGTAGCTTTTATCCGTTGAGCGATGGCCCTTCCATGCGGAACCACCGGATCACTAAGCCCGTCTTTCGACCCTGCTCGACTTGTAGGTCTCGCAGTCAAGCTCCCTTATGCCTTTACACTCTTCGAATGATTTCCAACCATTCTGAGGGAACCTTTGGGCGCCTCCGTTACTCTTTAGGAGGCGACCGCCCCAGTCAAACTGTCCGCCTGACACTGTCTCCTACCCCGCTAAGGGGCATGGGTTAGAAGTTCAATACAACCAGGGTAGTATCCCACCGACGCCTCCTCCGAAGCTGGCGCTCCGGGATCTCTGGCTCCTACCTATCCTGTACAAGTTGTACCAAAATTCAATATCAGGCTACAGTAAAGCTCCACGGGGTCTTTCCGTCCTGTCGCGGGTAACCTGCATCTTCACAGGTACTATAATTTCACCGAGTCTCTCGTTGAGACAGTGCCCAGATCGTTACGCCTTTCGTGCGGGTCGGAACTTACCCGACAAGGAATTTCGCTACCTTAGGACCGTTATAGTTACGGCCGCCGTTTACTGGGGCTTCAATTCACAGCTTCGCTTGCGCTAACCGCTCCTCTTAACCTTCCAGCACCGGGCAGGCGTCAGCCCCTATACGTCACCTTACGGTTTTGCAGAGACCTGTGTTTTTGCTAAACAGTCGCCTGGGCCTATTCACTGCGGCTTCTCTAGGCTATGCACCCAAAGAAGCACCCCTTCTCCCGAAGTTACGGGGTCATTTTGCCGAGTTCCTTAACGAGAGTTCTCTCGCACACCTTAGGATTCTCTCCTCGACTACCTGTGTCGGTTTGCGGTACGGGCACCTCTCACCTCGATAGAGGCTTTTCTTGGCAGTGTGAAATCAGGAACTTCGCTCTAAAGAGCTCGTCATCACAGCTCAACGTTATAGTATGCGGATTTGCCTACATACACGCCTTACTGCTTGAACACGCGCAACCAACGGCGTGCTTACCCTATCCTACTGCGTCCCCCCATTTCTCAAACGGTGAGGAGGTGGTACAGGAATATCAACCTGTTGTCCATCGCCTACGCCTATCGGCCTCGGCTTAGGTCCCGACTAACCCTGAGCGGACGAGCCTTCCTCAGGAAACCTTAGTCATACGGTGCATGGGATTCTCACCCATGTTTCGCTACTCATACCGGCATTCTCACTTCTAATCGCTCCACCAGTCCTTCCGGTCTGACTTCAACGCTATTAGAACGCTCTCCTACCACGCATACTCAAAGTATGCATCCACAGCTTCGGTGAATCGTTTAGCCCCGATACATTTTCGGCGCAGCGTCACTCGACCAGTGAGCTATTACGCACTCTTTAAATGATGGCTGCTTCTAAGCCAACATCCTGGTTGTCTAAGCAACGCCACATCCTTTTCCACTTAACGATTACTTGGGGACCTTAGCTGGTGGTCTGGGCTGTTTCCCTCTTGACTACGGATCTTATCACTCGCAGTCTGACTCCCGTGTATAAATATCCGGCATTCGGAGTTTGTCTGAATTCGGTAAAGCGAGATGCCCCCCTAGTCCAAACAGTGCTCTACCTCCGGTATTCTCAATCACGAGGCTAGCCCTAAAGCTATTTCGGAGAGAACCAGCTATCTCCAGGTTCGATTGGAATTTCTCCGCTACCCACACCTCATCCCCGCACTTTTCAACGTGCGTGGGTTCGGGCCTCCAGTGAGTGTTACCTCACCTTCACCCTGGACATGGGTAGATCACCTGGTTTCGGGTCTACGACCACGTACTAATTCGCCCTATTCAGACTCGCTTTCGCTGCGGCTCCGTCTTCTCAACTTAACCTCGCACGTAATCGTAACTCGCCGGTTCATTCTACAAAAGGCACGCTATCACCCATTAACGGGCTCTAACTACTTGTAGGCACACGGTTTCAGGATCTATTTCACTCCCCTTCCGGGGTGCTTTTCACCTTTCCCTCACGGTACTGGTTCACTATCGGTCACTAGGTAGTATTTAGCCTTGGGAGATGGTCCTCCCGGATTCCGACGGAATTTCACGTGTTCCGCCGTACTCAGGATACACTCTGGAGGGAATGAACTTTTGACTACAGGGCTTTTACCTTGTTTCGCGGACCTTTCCAAGTCGCTTCGTCTAACTCATTCTTTTGTAACTCCGTATAGAGTGTCCTACAACCCCAAAGAGCAAGCTCTTTGGTTTGGGCTCTTCCCGTTTCGCTCGCCGCTACTCAGGGAATCGAATTTTCTTTCTGTTCCTGCAGGTACTTAGATGTTTCAGTTCCCTGCGTCTGTCCTCATCACGCTATGTATTCACGTGTAGATACTATCCGATTAAAGATAGTGGGTTCCCCCATTCGGAAATCCCCGGATCAAAGCTTACTTACAGCTCCCCGAGGCATATCGGTGTTAGTGCCGTCCTTCATCGACTCCTAGTGCCAAGGCATCCACCGTGCGCCCTTATTAACTTAACCAAAAGTTAACACTTAGATAAAATCTAAGATTTAAGTTTACACGTCAATTGCTTGACTTGTTACATTTCTATAAAATAGAAATTTGTTTTATTGCTATCAATGTCGTTTTATCCAGTTTTCAAAGAACGAAGTTTTGAAGTATCTCATTCAATTAAGAATGAACCTTCAAAACTGAACAGCAAACGTTAATGTTTCATTCTCCGTGAGAATGATTCCGAAATAATCCTTAGAAAGGAGGTGATCCAGCCGCACCTTCCGATACGGCTACCTTGTTACGACTTCACCCCAATCATCTATCCCACCTTCGGCGGCTGGCTCCATAAAGGTTACCTCACCGACTTCGGGTGTTACAAACTCTCGTGGTGTGACGGGCGGTGTGTACAAGGCCCGGGAACGTATTCACCGCGGCATGCTGATCCGCGATTACTAGCGATTCCGGCTTCATGTAGGCGAGTTGCAGCCTACAATCCGAACTGAGAACGATTTTATCGGATTAGCTCCCCCTCGCGGGTTGGCAACCGTTTGTATCGTCCATTGTAGCACGTGTGTAGCCCAGGTCATAAGGGGCATGATGATTTGACGTCATCCCCACCTTCCTCCGGTTTATCACCGGCAGTCTCCTTAGAGTGCCCAACTGAATGATGGCAACTAAGAATAAGGGTTGCGCTCGTTGCGGGACTTAACCCAACATCTCACGACACGAGCTGACGACAACCATGCACCACCTGTCACCGTTGCCCCCGAAGGGGAAACTATGTCTCCATAGTGGTCACCGGGATGTCAAGACCTGGTAAGGTTCTTCGCGTTGCTTCGAATTAAACCACATGCTCCACCGCTTGTGCGGGCCCCCGTCAATTCCTTTGAGTTTCAGTCTTGCGACCGTACTCCCCAGGCGGAGTGCTTAATGCGTTAGCTGCAGCACTGAGGGGCGGAAACCCCCCAACACTTAGCACTCATCGTTTACGGCGTGGACTACCAGGGTATCTAATCCTGTTTGCTCCCCACGCTTTCGCGCCTCAGTGTCAGTTACAGACCAGACAGTCGCCTTCGCCACTGGTGTTCCTCCAAATCTCTACGCATTTCACCGCTACACTTGGAATTCCACTATCCTCTTCTGCACTCAAGTTCCCCAGTTTCCAATGACCCTCCCCGGTTGAGCCGGGGGCTTTCACATCAGACTTAAGGAACCACCTGCGCGCGCTTTACGCCCAATAATTCCGGACAACGCTTGCCACCTACGTATTACCGCGGCTGCTGGCACGTAGTTAGCCGTGGCTTTCTAACAAGGTACCGTCAAGGTAGCGCCAGTTACTACGCTACTTGTTCTTCCCTTGCAACAGAGTTTTACGAACCGAAATCCTTCTTCACTCACGCGGCGTTGCTCCATCAGACTTTCGTCCATTGTGGAAGATTCCCTACTGCTGCCTCCCGTAGGAGTCTGGGCCGTGTCTCAGTCCCAGTGTGGCCGATCACCCTCTCAGGTCGGCTACGCATCGTTGCCTTGGTGAGCCGTTACCTCACCAACTAGCTAATGCGCCGCGGGTCCATCTTATAGTGACAGCCGAAACCGTCTTTCAACTTTCAAACATGTGTTTAAAAGTATTATTCGGTATTAGCCCCGGTTTCCCGGAGTTATCCCAATCTATAAGGTAGGTTACCCACGTGTTACTCACCCGTCCGCCGCTAAATCAGAGAGAAGCAAGCTTCTCTCATCATCCGCTCGACTTGCATGTATTAGGCACGCCGCCAGCGTTCGTCCTGAGCCAGGATCAAACTCTCCATAAAAGTAGTTTGAAAGCTCATTTGCTTTGCTAGCGATTCAACTTAATTAAAAGTTGAAATCTATTGTTTGCTTCATTTAAGAAGCTTGTTTCATTAACGTTGCTTGTTCAGTTTTCAAGGTTCATTGTGTTTCGTTTGTCGCGTCATCTCTTGGCGACTCACTTATAGTAACATCCTCTTGTTATATCCGTCAACACTTTTTCATAAGTTTTTAATAGAATCGTGTTTAATACAATCGGAAAGTGGGTAGTTAATCATGTTCAAAACGTTGGTATCACTAATTTTATGCTTATTTCTGGTATTCATTTATTTTGATGAAAAAAGTAGTATTATGCCCGTATTTCAATTAACAGAGACTCCAGCAATCATCACAAAAGGTCAATTCGGAAAAAGTGTAATCATTGAACTCAGTTATTCTCATAAAGGTTTGGAAGAATGGGTGACAAACCTGAAAGAGCCTTATCCACTTTTTTTAGCAGATAGTGATTGGCTATTACGAAGTCCTGATTTGGTAAAAGTATTAATAGAAAAGAATATTAGAGTTGGTCTACTCGGTTCTACGAGTGATCAATATGTCGATGAAACACTTTTAAACAAACAGCTCGCTATTTACGAAAAAACATTTTACAAAAAGCCACTATGGTTTGCGACCGCTGATTACAAAATGGAAGATTCTATGCAATCAGCTTTACATCAACTTGGCATTAACATAATTGCTCCAACAGAAACCTTTCCTATAGTAGAAAGTAAAATTCCTGAAGGTTCATTTGTAAGTATTCCTTTACATCGTGAGGAGAATGTCTCTTTTGATGCCATTAAACAATTTATGAATGAGCATATTTTTGTTTCAATTGAACAAAATATATTTGGATATGAAATTTCTACAAAACGATTCCCATAATAATATGAATCTATGTCTATTTTAAAAAAACAATGGGCCGTCACAAACGTTTATATTTGTGACAGCCCTTTCTATTTAAGCTTTTGCCGTAGTATGCGACTCTTTTCTTTCTTTACGACGTTCTTCCAATTTTTTTCGATCAGCTTCAGATTGTGCATTATATTTTGGCAACATTAAAATTTGGTATGCATTAACTGCCACTAACGGGAACAATAATAGTGCAACATATACGTCAATGTTATCCTGGCGTCCCATTAAAGCGATAATCCACTCTAATGAAGTTACAACAATCATAAAGAACATTGTGGAGATTAAGACATGTGGCTTTTTCGTCATTTTTATTTTCTTTACTGCCGTTAATATGGCCGCTCCGACTAAAACTATAAGTAAAAATCCGTAAATCAGCCAATCCCCCATTGTACTAGCTCCTGGGGCAAAGCGGAAAATTACAATATCGACTAAAACAATAATGATCAATAACATTTGTATCCAGTTCCAAAGCGTTAATGATCTAAATATATTAACACCAACTTGATGTAACGTTAAATAAGCAAAAAAACCTGCTTGGGCCATCACACTCATCGTCATACCTAAAACGATATTCCAAATAACCGCAGCCAGAAATTCAGAAATTTCCCCGTTCGCTAAATATGGTTGGTAAAAGTCCCAACGAATAATTAACGAGGCAACTGCATTCACTAAACCACCAATTAACAATGCCCAAAAAGCAAATTTAACCCAGTTTCGTATCGTCACGAACAATTCCCCCATTTTTTAATATACTTGTATATTTTATCAATTCGATTTGAAAAAAGCGACCTCTACTAAAAGTTGTTACATATATTTTGTTAAATTGTGAACAATAAACGAAAGCGCTTAAGTGAAGAAAGGAAGGAAGAAATAGTGAAACGTTTAATAATACTTGCCTTTTCCATCATTCTAATTGCTGGTTGTAACGATTCCAAATCAACGACGCTTTCTTATGACGAAGTAAAGAAAATTATGGTTGATGCTATCCAAACAGAAGATGGGAAAAAGGCGATCCGACAAATATTTGAAGATAAGAGCTTCCGGGAGCTGCTTATTTTAAATACCGAGGAAGTAAAAAAGGCGACCGAGGAAACAATGCTGTCAAAAGAAGCCATGGATTTTTGGGTAAAAACATTTGAAGACCCTAAGTTTAAAGAGAACTTCGCAAAAAGTATGCAGGATCAACAAAAGGATTTAATGAAAAACCTATTAAACGATGCTGCGTACCAAGAAGCTTTAACATCATTTTTTGGACAGCCGGATATGCAAAAGCAACTGGAATCAATTATGAAAGGTGCTGTAATGCGTAAGGAACTGGAAAAAGTGGTGACCGAAACAATAGAGAACCCTCTGATGCAGTCAAAATGGGAAGAGCTGATTAAAAAGAGTGGTGAAGGTTCTTCGTCTGAAAAAGAATCCGGATCTGGTGGTGGAGGTGGATCTGAGAAGGGAAGTAGTGAAGAAAAAAGCGGTGGCGGCGGATCATAATAAAACAACCAGTTGTTCCATTTTGGGACAACTGGTTGTTAATATAAGCTTATTTATTTAATGCCGATACAATCTCTTCAGCAATTTTCAAGTAAATCTGACCTGTAGGGTGATTCTCTGCATAGATAGATGGCGCAAAATCTTCTTCAGTCCAATCTGGTTGACCTAACGGAATTTGACCAAGTAGCTTAGTACGTAATTCTTCAGCTAGCTTTGGACCGCCGCCTTGACCGAATACAAATTCCTTTTCACCAGTTTTGCTTTCATACCAAGCCATGTTTTCGATAACACCTAAAATCTCATGATTCGTTTGTAATGCCATTGCACCTGCACGAGCTGCTACAAATGCTGCTGTTGGGTGTGGCGTTGTAACAACAATTTCCTTTGAAGCCGGTAGCATCTGGTGAATATCAAGTGCTACGTCCCCTGTTCCTGGCGGTAAATCTAATAGTAGATAATCCAATTCGCCCCACTCTACATCACGGAAGAACTGGTCTAGTACTTTTCCAAGCATAGGACCGCGCCATACAATTGGTGCATTATTTTCTACGAAGAACCCCATTGAAATAACTTTTACACCTAAACGCTCAACTGGATATATACGATCTTCTTTTACAACTGGCATTTCCGTTACACCCATCATATCTGGAACAGAGAAGCCATATATATCTGCATCGATTAATCCTACTTTTTTTCCTAAGCGCGCTAAAGCAACTGCCATGTTGACAGATACAGTCGATTTCCCTACGCCACCTTTACCAGAAGCAATTGAGATAAATTGCACACTTGATAATGGTGATAATATATCTTGAGCCTGTGACTCCGTCGCTTGTCCACGGAATGATTGTAAAACTTCTGCTGGTAATTCTTCAAAACGAATCCCTACTGAAGCCGCGCCATTTTCTTTTAACACTTCTACAATTTTCATTTGAAGTGTCATTTGTTCCGGCGTATTTACCTTTGCAATTGCAATACGAACACTAACATGCCCTTTTTCTGCTTTAATTGAAACGTTTGTTACACCTTTTGTTTCTGCTAATGTTTTATGTAAAAACGGATCCTGTAATTCGCCTAATAGTTCTCGAACTTGTTGTTCATTTAGCACATCAAACACTCCCCTGAATGAAATATCCATTGTTAGTATATCATACTAGTCCCGTATTGCTATTACATGTTGCCTAGTCAAATTTCACATGAATATAATTTTCAATTCCGCGCGCAATAGCAAATGCCATCTTATCCTGATAACTTTCAGTAGCAAGCAAGTCCCTTTCTTCTTCATTGCTTAGGAAACCCGTTTCTACCAATACTGCAGGTATTTCCACCTTCTTTAGTAAATAAACATTTTTAATCGATAATGCTTCCCTGTCTGTATTTTCCATCGTAGTACGAATGGATTGTTGAACAGCCTGTGCGAGTGCTTCACTCTTTTCATGTCCTTCATGATGATAAAACACTTGGGCTCCTCTCCATTTACTATTTGGAATTGCGTTTGCATGAATCGTAATAAATATATCCGGCTCATGTGATTCCACTAATGTTTCACGTAGGAAAATATCCTGTTTCTTACGCTCACGAAGTGTTGGAAATGTCTCCTTTGGTGCATGTTCACTTAGTACATCTCCATCTGTTGAACGCGTTAATATTACTTCTGCCCCTAAACGTGTCAATTGACGAGCTACTTTTTTTGTAATTGCCAATGTCACATCTTTTTCGATTACATCACCATTTGAAGCACCACCATCAATACCTCCATGACCAGCATCCAATACAATTTTCAACCCACCTAATGGCTCGGGTAAAAAAAATCGCCGGTCGGAAGCATTTGTTTCATATACAACGACTAGCATCGAACAAAAAATAACGAATATAAGTGCAAGCCAACGCTTCATAAAAACACCGCCCTTTTTGCCTACTATACGCAAAAGAGGGGGCGTTTATTACCTCGATTAATTGGCCATTAGCTGATTTTGAAGCGTTGCATAAAATCCTTTGGCATTAATTAAAGAATCGTGATTGCCTTGCTCTAAAATTTGTCCATCTTTAATTACGAGAATTTGATCGGCGTTTTCTATCGTTTTTAAACGATGTGCAATAACAAAGCTTGTACGGCCTTTCATTAAATTATTCAGCCCTTTTTGAATATGAACTTCAGTCATCGTATCAACGCTCGAAGTTGCTTCATCTAAAATTAAAATATCAGGATCCTCCAAAATCGCACGTGCAATGGCAATAAGCTGACGCTGCCCTTGACTTAAGTTTAAGCCGCCACTTGATAACACTGTATCGTATTGCTCTGGCAAATACTTGATAAAATTATGAGCATAGGCAATTTTGGCCGCCTGCTCTACTTCCTCGTCTGTAGCATTCAGCTTGCCGAAACGGATATTTTCACGCACCGTCCCGGAAAATAAATACGTATCCTGTAGGACTACCCCGACATGATCCCGAACATTATTCATTTTGTAATGCGTAATCGGCTCATCATCCAGTAGTATTCGGCCTCCTGTTGCATCGTAAAAACGTGTAAGCAATTGAATAATGGTCGTTTTTCCTGAACCGGTTGGACCAACAATCGCAATTGTTTCCCCGGCTTTCGCTTTAAAGTTGATGCCGCGCAGTACTGGTTTCCCTGACTCATACGCAAATTTGACATTTTCAAATGTGACATCCCCTTTAAACTGAGGTTTTTCTTTTGCATGCTCGATGTCTTCTATTTCCCTTACTTCATCTAAAACTTCAAATACTCGCTCAGAACCAGCAATTGCAGACTGGAATGTATTTAATAAGTTTGATAGCTGATTAATTGGACGGAAAAACTGGCGTGTATATGTAACAAACGATGCGATAACCCCAATCGTAAGTCCACTCGTTACCGACATAACTGCACCTGTCCCAATTACTAAACTTAATCCTAGGTTATTCATGAAGTTATTAACTGGACCCATGAACCCGGAAATAATATCTGCCCGCATTGCAGAACCACGTAGTCTTTCGTTCGCTTCTTTAAATTCTGCCAGCGTTGATTTTTCTTTACCGAACAGTGTAATGATATCTGCATTAGAAATCGTCTCTTCAATGTAGCCATTTAAATTACCTAGATCCCGTTGACGCGCTTTATAGTTTACACTGCTTCTTTTTATAATCTGTTTCGTAGCGAACACGATAAGCGGGATGATAATAAGTGTGACAAGTGCTAAACGCCAATCCAAATAAAATAGCGCAAATGCCGTACCAACAATGGTTAAAAAGCTCGATACTATTTGAATAACACTTTGCGACAATGCTGCATTTAAATTTTCAATATCATTTGTCATCCGACTCATTAAATCACCCTGTTGCTTTTTATCATAAAAAGCTAATGGCAGTGATTGATATTGCTCAAAAAGCTGTTGACGTAAACGGCGAATTGTCTTTTGTGATACACGTATCATTACAAATGTTTGAATCCACGTTAGTAAAGATGATGCGATATACACTCCCGCTAACAGAAGCGCCATACGAATTGAACCTGATATATTTAACTTTATAATATAGTCATCAATTGTTTTACCTATTAAAAATGGACCGACTAAACTTAAAAGCGTACTTATAATTACAAAAATAACAACACTAATTAGCTCAACCTTTTGAATACGTAAATAGCTCCATATACGAAGTAATGTCTCTTTTTGATTTTTCGGCTTCACAACAGGACCGGTAAATCGCCCTCCTGGATGGCCCATCGGATTTGGTGGTCCCCCTTGTTGTTTATTCACTTAAGGTCACCCCTTTTTCCGCTTGTGTTTTTGCCATTTCATTATATAACTCGCTCGTCTTTAACAATTGCTCATGTGTCCCTTTGGCAATTATTTTCCCGTCATCCATTAAGAGAATTTGATTGGCATGTCGAACTGAGGAAATTTTAGATGAAACGATAAATTTCGTCGCCCCGGCAAACTGTTCATCAATTGCCTGCTGAATAGCCTTTTCGGAAATACTATCAACTGCACTCGTCACATCATCCAACACTAAAATATTCGGTTTGCGTATAAATGCTCGTGCCATTGCCAGCCGTTGCCTTTGTCCACCCGATAAATTCGTTGCCCCTTGTGTTAGCACATGCTCTGTCCCTGCCTCAAGTCTATCAACAAATTCTCTCGCATTCGATGCTTGCAATGCTTGTAAAATTTGCTGCTCTGTTGCCTCTGACTTTCCATATTGAAGGTTCTCAGCTATTGTTTTTGAAAACAAGGTCGCCTTTTGAGGAGCAAATCCTATTGACTGACGTAGATGTTCAAGACCGTATTGTCCTATTGGTATCCCATCAATTTTTATCACACCACTATCGACATCAAACAATCTTGGAATCATCTTGACCAACGTGGATTTCCCGCTCCCTGTCATTCCTAGAATGCCAACCGTGTCACCGGCATTTACATGGAAACTAATATTTTTAAGTACTGATTCCGTTCCTTTTAAATAAGAGAAGCTGACATTTTCAAAACTCACACTTCCTTGAATCTTATGTGACTCTGGTACGGAAGGATTTGTAAACTCTATTTTTTCCTCCAATACTTCTACAATACGCTCTGCACTCGGAACTGCACGTGCAAGCTGTACAAGAACCATTGAAGAACTCATCAGCCCTTGCATGACCATCATTAAATAGTTAATAAAGGCTAAAATAACCCCTACTTGTAAGGTATTATTATCTACCTTAATGGCACCCATCCATAATGCTGCAACAATTCCCATATTCACGACAAACATCGTCAATGGAGCTAGCACACCAATAATTTGATCTGCTGACATAGAGCGTTTCATTAATTGTGTATTAATGTCTGTAAACTGATCAATTTGATGATTTTTTCGGTTATAAGCCTTAATAACCCGAATACCGGCCAAATTTTCCTGAACTTTTGTATTTACTATGTCGACTACCAACTGAACTTTATGGAAAAGCTTGCCTGACAGTGCTGTGAAGTAATACATACAAAATGCTAAAATCGGTACTACTACCATCAAAATCGGAAATAGCTCCCGCGCTGTAATAAATACAATGACAATAGCCCCGATAAACATCATTGGACCACGAACAAATATTTTAAGCAGCATCGTTAATGCACGCTGAAGCATTTCAATGTCACTCGTTAAATTCGTAACAAGTTTTCCGAGTGTAAATTTGTCTTTACTACTATTTGAAAAATAAGTAATCGTTTCATACAAATCATGACGAAGATCCGTTGAAAAATTAACCGCTGTACGTGAGGCATAAATCGAACATCCAACCCCACCTATCAAACCGATTAATGATGTAATAATCATTAAACCAAAACTTCTTAGTATAAATGCCGTATCGTTTTCAGCAATCCCATCGTCAATAATATGTTGTAAAATTGTTGGCTGTAATAAATCCATACCTACTTCGACTATCATCATTATCGGTGCAATGATAGCAAACAGAATATATGGTTTTATATATTTCGATAATTTCCCTACTGCCTGCATTACCAAGTTCACTTCCTTATGTTGTGAAAAATTATTCCTCTTCTGTTGCTTGTGCTTCTTCCAGCAATTCGTTCAACTGAAATAAGCCTACAAAGTCATTCATAATTGCTTCGGTTGCTTTCAACTCCCCTGCAATGACAGGATGAATTGATTGCAATTCTGCAGACTCTAACTGTTGTTTCAATGTTGAACGCTTCATTTCAAGTTGACGATAAAACTCCAGTGCACGTCCGCGACGGAATGTTTGGGCACCCTTTGAACGGCGATTACTTTGTTCCCCTTCTTTTCGATGTCTCCCTCTACCTTCTGATTTCATATTTTTCACCCTACTCTTTTTGAATACTATTGTATACCAATGTATACAAAAATTCTACTGCTACTGAAGGTTTTTCGGGAGGACTGCTTTCCAAATCCTTTTGTTTTGTTTGTCCACTAAAAATCGTTACTATGGAAAAAACAGTTTCATTAAAGGGGTACATAAAATGAAAAACGTGACGAGCGATATTATTCAATTCAGAGGATCGCATTATGAGTTTGGTATATACCAAGGAGAGCTTTTCAAGAATTCCCCTCTTTTTTATAATAGAGAAGAACTTTATAAACAATTAGATCATAGATTTTCTATAGATAAATTATATGTTAAGCAACTTTTAACCCAGTTTGGTCCAGGAATTGAAGAGGAAATAGAAGGTCTTGCTTATGTACTTGGTTATAAGGAAGAACAGGCTTTACTTCATTATGGTGGTTATTATGCCGCACATAAAAAAAGTGGCTGTTCTATTACGACAAATCCGCATTATATGATTCGCAACTATGACAATGACCCACAAAGTTATGATGGGCGTTTCGTGTTATATGCCCCAACTAATGGTGGTTACGCGACAGTCGGACCTTCTATGCAAATTACAGGGCGTATGGATGGAATGAATGAAAAAGGGCTAGTCGTCGGTTATAACTTTGTAAATACGAAGAACAGGGCGGATGGCTTTGTTTGCAATATGATCGGGCGTCTATTATTGGAACGTTGCGCAAATGTTGCCGAGGGGATTTCATTATTAAAAAATATCCCCCATAAGCATTCATTTAATTATGTATTACTTGATGCGGAGCAAACTATGGTGGCAGTAGAAGCATCTCCGCGCAACGTTGCCGTTCGAGATGCAACAGCCTGCACAAACCACTTTAAAGTTCTGACAGAAGAAAATCGTTACCGAATGGAAGATTCTTTAGCACGCGAACACATTATTTCGAATGCCCAGGAAAATTCACTTTCTTTTGAAAATGCGTTTAAATTAATGAATCGAATCGAAAATGGTGTATTTGCTACAAAATACGGAGCTTGGGATGGTACTCTCCATACGGTTGGCTATATACCAATTGAAGGTAAATGTATTTTCGCTTTAGGTGGAGACGCATTACCTATCGTCATTGATTTTCATTCGTGGTTAAGCGGTAATCATTTACCTCTCACAAAAGTTAAAGGAAAACTTCATGCGACAAACGGCTTTGCAAATGAATAAAGAAAAAACCCTTTCTTGGAAAAGTCCAAGAAAGGGTTTTGTAATTTCGCAAAATAGTAATCGTAAAGATTAACGTTTTGAGAACTGAGGTGCACGACGAGCGCCGCGTAAACCTGGTTTTTTACGCTCTTTCATACGAGAATCACGAGTTAATAGACCTGCAGCTTTTAAAGCTGGACGGAAGTCTGGATCAACTTGTAATAATGCACGAGCGATACCGTGACGGATTGCTCCAGCTTGACCTGTGAATCCACCACCGTTTACGTTAACGTGAACGTCATAAGAACCTTTAGTTTCTGTAGCTACTAATGGTTGGTTGATAATTAAGTGTAAAGTTTCGTATGGTAGGTAATCTGCAATTTCACGATTGTTGATTACTACTTTACCTTCGCCTGGTACTAAACGTACGCGAGCAGTTGAGCTTTTACGGCGACCTGTGCCGATGTATTGTACTTGTGCCAAAGTTATTTCCTCCTATTATAGTTTATTAACCACGTAGCTCGTAAGCTTCTGGTTTTTGTGCAGCATGTGGATGTTCAGAACCAGTGTAAACGTTCAGTTTAGTGAACATTTGACGACCTAAAGAGTTCTTTGGAAGCATACCTTTAATTGCTAACTCAAGCATTTGAGTTGGGTATTTTTCCTTCATTTCACCAGCTGTACGTTGTTTTAATCCACCAGCGAATTGAGTGTGACGGTAGTAAATTTTCTTTTGTAATTTGTTACCTGTTAACTCAATTTTATCAGCGTTGATGATGATCACATGATCTCCTGTATCAACGTTTGGTGTGAATGTTGGTTTATGTTTACCACGTAAGATAGAAGCTACTTCAGAAGCTAAACGACCTAATGTTTGGCCTTCTGCGTCAACTACTAACCATTTACGTTCTACTTCTTGACCTTTAGCCATGAAAGTTGTGCGCATGTTTGTATCCTCCTAATCGATATGAATTACCGTTATTTTTCATTATATACACTATATAAGTTTCGGGGCTTATTATTGTGGTGGTAATGAAAATACCATACATCATCATATAATGTATCGCGTTTAAAGTCAAGATATTTAATTGAACACCTGGAGAGGTTGTTAATCCTTTTTAAATGGCTGTTTCTCTCGTATTTTCGGAAAATCGTACAAAATTTTTTTAAAAAATATATAAATTATTCATAAAAAACTTGTTCCAAATATAGACCGTTAGCTGGGGCAGTTTTACCTGCAAGGGAACGATCCTTTGAAGCAACCACTTGGGGTAACGAACCTACTTCCCTTTTCCCTGTGCCGACTTCCCATAACGTACCCGCTATAATCCGGACCATATTGTACAGGAAGCCATTCCCGCTTATTGTCATATGTAATTCCTCATCATGCCAATTAAGCTCTAATGCATTAACTATACGCACCTTATCAACCACACTTGTATTCGCCGCGCAAAAACAGCTAAAATCATGCTTTCCTATAATAGCTTGAGCCGCACCCCGCATTGCTTCAATATCGGGTTTTACCCCATTAGTCTCTACTGCATAATGACGTCTAAATGGACTTTGAATCATGCTGCAATCCCAAATGTACCGGTAACGCTTTCCTAGTACATCATAGCGTGCATGAAAATCATCCTTTACTTGCTCTACTTGCATTACTCGAATATCACGTGGTAACTGCACATTTAATGCCTTTTGATATTTTTCTAGCGGTATGGATAAAGGTGTATCGAAGTGAATCACTTGGCCTGTTGCATGGACACGCGCATCCGTACGTCCACTGGCTGTAATTTTCACCTGATTTCCTTTATGCATGATAGCTAATACTTTTTCAATTTCAAGCTGTACTGTACGTTCTCCAGGCTGAACTTGATAACCAGCAAATGACGTACCATCATAGCTTATTGTTGCTTTTAATCTGACCATTTCAATACCCCTCTTAACCTCGTAGCATCCACAGCAGGACCGCCATTATTACTAGCGCGACTAAAATAATCGTATCTTTTGCATGCCATTTCAACAAACGATACTTCGTACGACCTTCGCCTCCGCGATAGCCACGTACTTCCATGGCCGTAGCAAGATCTTCTGCCCGTTTAAATGCGCTAATAAACAGCGGCACTAGCAATGGTACCACGGCCTTTAGACGGTCTTTAATCGGTCCCGCACTTAAATCTGAACCTCGCGCCATTTGTGCTTTCATAATTTTATCTGTTTCATCCATTAATGTGGGAATGAAACGCAGTGAAATAGACATCATAAGTGCTAGCTCATGCACAGGGAGCTTCAACTTCTTAAATGGGTTTAACAGTACCTCTAAGCCATCTGTAATGGAAATAGGCGAAGTTGTTAGCGTTAAGATGGATGTCATAAAGACGAGCATTAAAAAGCGCAGTGAAATATATACACCTTGGCGCAGACCTTCTTCATAAATTTTCATAAAGCCAAGGTCAATGAGTACAGGGCCTTCTCTCGTCATAAATAAATGCAATATGAGTGTAAAAAGCATTAAAAATATAACCGGCTTTAATCCATTAATTAAAAAGTAAAGCCGAATTTTTGAAAGCAAAATTACAATTAAGGTAAAAGCTAATAATATTCCGTACGTTAACGTATTATTGGCCAAAAAGACAACAATAATAAATGCAAATACAAAGAGCAGCTTTGAGCGTGGGTCAAGCATATGAACAAATGAATTCCCCGGAATATATCGACCAAAAATCATTTTTTCCATCATTGTCCTTCACGCTCCTTAGGAATCGCTTGTCCGATTTCAAATGCAAGCTCTTCTTCAGTTAAGCAAACTTTTGATAATGATTTCTCCATCATTTTCTCAACTTGCCGCTGGAAACGGACAATGCGTGGTGGTTCTAGACGAAATTGTGCAAGTGTTCGGCTGTCACCGAAGATTTCTCTTGGATTGCCATTTAACACACATCGACCTTCATGCATGATGGCAATTGAATCCGCATAACGTGCTGCATCTTCCATACTATGTGTAACAAGAATTGTTGTTAAGCCTCGTTGTTTATGTAACTCATAAAATAAGTCCATAATCTCCTTTTGCCCTCGAGGGTCAAGACCAGCAGTTGGTTCATCCAAAACAACTACTTCAGGATCCATTGCTAAAACCCCTGCAATTGCTACTCGACGCATTTGTCCCCCTGACAAATCGAACGGAGATTTTTCGAGAATATCCTCAGGCAGCCCTACAAGCGAGATTAATTCACGTGCACGCTTTTCCGCTTCTTCCTCTGAAACACCGAAATTCATCGGACCAAACATAATATCCTTTAATACGGTTTCCTCGAATAGCTGATGCTCCGGGAATTGAAAGACAATTCCAACCTTCTGCCGTACGGATTTCAAATCTTTCGCCTTTTTTCCAGCTTCAATTAATCGGTCTCCGATTTTCACCGTACCACTCGATGGCTTTAGTAGACCATTAAAATGAAGGAGTATTGTTGATTTACCTGATCCTGTATGTCCGATGATTGCCTGAAATGTTCCACTTTTAATTGTTAAGTCAACCTCATGTAAAGCTTGTTTTTCAAATGGAGTGCCTTTTGCATAGGCATAGCTTACTTGTTGAAGTTGGATGTCCATAAATCATTCACCAGCTCTTCTTCTGTCATATGTTGCCCTACAAGCTGTACTCCCTGTGCTTGTAGTAGCTTAGTCATCTTCATGGCAAAAGGCATATCCAGACCAAACTGCAGCAGTTTATCTCCTAATGAAAAAATTTCTGCAGGTGTACCTTCTTCATACTTCTTACCATCATTCATAAAAATTATACGATCCGCCAAAAGTGCCTCTTCCAAATCATGCGTAATTGCCAAAACAGTTAAGTCAATTTCTTTTCTTAATGTTTCAACGAGCGTCAATACTTCTTCACGACCTTGAGGATCCAACATCGAAGTCGCTTCATCCAATATTAGAATTTGAGGATGCATAGCTAAAGCCCCTGCAATCGCTACACGCTGCTTCTGTCCTCCTGATAAATGATGTGGCTCATGATTAATGAACGCCTCCATTTTAACTTGTTGAAGTGCATCCTGTACCCGCTGAACCATCTCTTTATGCGGTACACCGTTATTTTCAAGAGAGAAAGCTACATCATCCTGCACAGTAGCCCCAACGAACTGATTATCTGGGTTTTGAAAGACAATCCCAATTTGCGAACGTATGTCCCATAGGTTTTCTTCTGTTAGAATATTATGTTTTATGCGGACTTCCCCTTGCTGAGGTAATAGTAAGCCGCTCATTAATTTTGCCATTGTCGACTTTCCAGAACCATTGTGTCCAACTATTGTAATCCATTCACCTTTGTTAATTGCAAAAGAGACATCCTCTACAGCATTTCGTGCATTTGGTTCATCGGGCGTATATGAAAATGTTACATGATTAAATGATAAAATCTCATTCATACTCAGCTATTCTCCCCTTTGCATTGAATGTATTACACATATATAAATATGTAGTTTAAATTTCCCAGGAAATTATACATATATAAAAATAAAGCACGTTCTCAAACAAGTTCAGCTTAATGCCACCTATTTAAACGTACTTTATGTTTGCATATGTATGAGGAATGTAGGGGCTCAATCCTAGTATTCCATAAATAAAAAAGCGCGCACCTCATTCAGAGAAATGCGCTTGTCGTTACATTTACAAAATTTACGGGTGCTCAAGCCCGAAAATTCATTGAATGAGGTGCGGAGAGCTAAACGAGACGCCAGTAGTTGACTACTCCGCTCATCATAACGCTCAGCTTAATTATTGTCGTATAAAATCACAAAACCTATGAAAAAAGAGGGGTGCATGGGTTCAACCGGTGAACCGGACACCCCTCTTCACCTATTTCGTTAGAATTAAACTAATTCGATAACTACTACTGGTGCGCCGTCTCCACGACGAGGACCTACTTTAAGAATACGAGTGTAACCACCTTGACGCTCCGCATAACGAGGTGCGATATCATCAAATAATTTTTGAAGTGCGAAAACAGTTTTTTCTTCTTCGCCTTCTCCAACTGTTACTAACTCACGACGGATGAATGCTGCCGCTTGACGACGAGCGTGTAAATCACCGCGTTTACCTAAAGTAATCATTTTCTCAACTGCTTTACGAGTTTCTTTAGCGCGCGCTTCAGTTGTTTCGATGCGCTCGTTGATGATTAAATCAGTAGCTAAGTCGCGTAGTAATGCTTTACGTTGAGAACTTGTACGACCAAGTTTTCTGTAACCCATGGACGTTTCCCTCCTTTTAAATATATCTGATCTAGCTAAATTTTATAATTTTTCGCTTAGTCTTCTTTACGTAATCCTAAACCAAGCTCTTCTAACTTATGCTTAACTTCTTCAAGAGACTTACGACCAAGATTACGTACTTTCATCATATCGTCTTCAGACTTATTAGCTAACTCTAATACCGTGTTGATACCAGCGCGCTTTAAGCAGTTGTAAGAACGAACAGAAAGATCAAGTTCTTCGATAGTCATCTCTAATACTTTTTCTTTTTGATCTTCTTCTTTTTCGACCATGATTTCAGCAGTTTGTGCCTCGTTCGTCATGCCTACGAAGATATTTAAGTGTTCAGTTAAAATTTTCGCTCCAAGTGAAATCGCCTCTTTAGGACCGATGCTTCCATCTGTCCATACATCAAGTGATAACTTGTCGTAGTCAGAATTTTGTCCAACACGAGTGTTCTCTACTTGGAAGTTGACGCGTGAAACTGGAGTGTAAATAGAGTCGATCGGGATCACGCCGATAGGAAGATCCTCACGTTTGTTTTGATCAGCAGGAGTATAACCACGGCCACGTTGTGCGTACATACGCATACGTAAATGACCGTTTTTTGCGATTGTTGCGATATATAAATCTGGGTTTAATATTTCTACATCACTGTCATGTGTAATGTCAGCTGCAGTAACCGTTCCGTCACCCTTCACATCTATCTCAATGACTTTTTCTTCGTCCGAGTAGATTTTTAAAGCTAGCTTTTTCACGTTTAAGATAATTGAAGCAACATCTTCTACAACGCCTTCTACAGTTGAGAATTCGTGTAGTACGCCGTCAATTTGAATTGACGTTACAGCAGCTCCAGGTAATGAAGACAGAAGGATACGACGTAAAGAATTTCCCAAAGTATTACCATAACCACGTTCAAGCGGTTCTACAACAAACTTGCCGTATTTGGCATCTTCGCTAATCTCCACTGTTTCAATCTTTGGTTTTTCAATTTCGATCATTCCAATTTACCCTCCTTCAAAACATCTAATGTATAGGTTCTTATCATCATAGTTGTTAATCTAAGATAGACTAAAAAATGCACAAGACTTTTGTACAAAGTAACATGATGTACATAGAAGTACAAAATTATACTTCTAAGCTGCACCCATTACACGCGACGACGTTTTGGCGGACGGCAACCGTTATGTGGAACTGGAGTAACGTCTTTAATAGCAGTTACTTCTAATCCAGCAGCTTGAAGTGCACGAACTGCAGCTTCACGACCAGAACCAGGACCTTTAACTGTTACTTCAATGTTTTTTAAACCATGTTCCATTGAAGTTTTAGCAGCTGTTTCAGCAGCCATTTGAGCTGCGAATGGAGTTGATTTACGTGAACCACGGAAACCTAAAGCACCAGCTGAAGACCAAGATAATGCGTTACCTTGCATATCAGTGATCGTTACGATTGTATTGTTGAATGTAGAACGGATGTGAGCAACACCAGATTCGATGTTCTTTTTCACACGACGTTTACGAGTTTGTTGTTTACGAGCCATGTTAAGAAGGAACCTCCTTTACTTAATTATTTTTTCTTGTTCGCTACAGTTTTACGAGGACCTTTACGCGTACGCGCATTGTTTTTCGTATTTTGACCACGAACAGGTAAACCACGACGGTGACGGATACCACGGTTTGAAGCGATTTCCATTAAACGTTTGATGTTTAAAGAAACTTCACGACGTAAGTCACCTTCTGTTTTGTATGAATCTAATTGTTCACGAATTTGGTTTAATTGATCTTCTGTTAAGTCTTTAACGCGAGTATTTTCGTCAATACCTGCACCTGCTAATACTTTTTGAGAAGTAGTTTTACCAATACCGTAAATGTAAGTTAATGAAATTACAACGCGTTTGTCGCGAGGAATATCAACACCAGCAATACGTGCCATTCGTTAGTGCACCTCCTTGATTAATTATCCTTGTTTTTGTTTGTGTTTAGGATTTTCACAGATTACCATTACTTTACCGCGTCGGCGAATTACTTTACATTTTTCGCAGATCGGTTTCACAGATGGTCTCACTTTCATCTAACCTAACCTCCTTAATAGTCCGGAGTGCAAAAGATTATTTAAAACGGTATGTGATACGACCGCGAGTTAAATCATAAGGAGATAACTCAATAGTAACCTTATCTCCAGGTAGGATACGGATAAAGTGCATACGGATCTTTCCAGAAACGTGTGCTAGCACAGTGTGCCCATTTTCTAATTCTACCTTAAACATCGCGTTTGGCAAAGTCTCAACAACTGTCCCTTCGACTTCAATTACATCGTCTTTCGCCATCTTCTCGTCTCCCTTCTATATGCTAATATCAAAAAACTCATGCGAGCTCTTGCAACTGTTTCTCCTGATTAAGAAGCAACTCGTTCCAACATATGTTTTGGATTGCATGAGAGATGTACAATAAGACGCTCGTCTGGTTTCGCTTCACACAATCCATGGAAACAGTCCTTATAATAAGGAACCGCATCCCTTATGTTAACACGATAGCCGGAATGTCTTGATGAGAGATTCATACCCGTTACACAGATGCTTCCACGAAACCCATTATACGTTACAAAGATGTCATCACACGAATTTTGTGCTCAACCCTTATAGTATATACCGGGCACAATATGCTTTTGCAACTCTCAAAAAATTATGTTTCGTTGTTGCCTCCGCATGAATACCGCGGAAGCTGTCTAGCGCCCGGACGGATATCAGCTGCGGCTGCCCTGCAATAGAGCATCAAGATCAGCAAATACTTTAGAAATTTCTTGCTGTCCATTAATATTTTTAAGTACACCCTTTGCTTCATAAAAATCAAGTAAAGGTTGTGCTTGGTTCATATTTACTTCCAGACGGTTTGCAACAGTTTCAGGATTATCATCCGCACGTGTATATAATTCGCCGCCATCTTTATCACATTTGCCTTCCTCTTTTGGAGGATTGAACACTAAATGATACGATGTACCACAAGTCTTACATATACGACGTCCACTTAAACGTGCGATTAATTCTTCTTTTTCAACTTGAACATTAATTGTATGCTCAACTGGACGACCTAATTCATCAAGAATGCTATCTAAAGCTTCTGCTTGAGGAACTGTACGTGGGAATCCATCTAATAAGAATCCTTTTTCGCAGTCATGTTGTGAAAGACGTTCACGAACAATACCAATCGTTACTTCATCCGGCACTAATGCGCCTTGATCCATAAACGATTTTGCCTTTAAACCTAATTCAGTACCTTCTTTAATAGCGGCACGGAACATATCGCCTGTAGAAATATGAGGGATTGCGTACTTCTCAACAATTTTGTCAGCCTGAGTACCTTTACCGGCACCTGGAAGACCCATTAAAACGATATTCATACGTAATGTTCCCCTTTACAACATAAGCCGGCAAGGAAACGTAAATGTTTCCTAAACCTGCATTATTTCATAAATCCTTTATAATGGCGTTTTACTAATTGAGACTCTAACTGTTTCATCGTTTCAAGTGCAACACCAACTACGATAATCATACTTGTTCCCCCGATTTGAGCCGAAGCTGGCAGGTTCATAAAGTTGATGAATAAAATTGGCATGATTGAAATGACTACTAAGAATAGAGCACCAACAAATGTTAAACGATAAAGAACTTTTGTTAAGTAAGCTTGTGTGTCATTTCCTGGGCGAATACCCGGAATATAAGCACCTTGCTTTTTCAAGTTATCTGCCACATTTTCCGGATTCACTTGAATGAATGCATAGAAGTATGTGAAGGCGATAATTAACGCAACATAGATAATCATCCCAATAGGTTTAGTATAGTCAAACGCATTAGTGATGAATGCAGTTACATTATTATCTCCAAAGAATGTTGCTAAAGTTTGTGGAGTAACAATAAACGCTATTGCAAAGATTACCGGAATAACCCCTGCAGCATTTACTTTTAACGGTAAATGCGTTTGCTGTGCTCCTACTTTAGGTGAATTCCCAGCAACTCGTTTTGCATATTGAATTGGAATTTTACGCAACGCTTGTTGAATATATATAACTCCAACTACAACAGCTAGTAGCACTAAAACTAGTAAAGCTAAGATAGCAATATTAATAAATAATTGATCTCCAGCTCCATCAATTTGTTGTGCATACACTTGGTTTACTGCGTTAGGAATCGCAGCTACGATACCAGCGAAGATAATGATTGAAATACCATTACCAACACCATATGCAGTAATTTGTTCAGATAACCACAATAGGAATGCTGTACCTGCTGTTAACACGACAGAAATCGTTAAGTACGATTGAATACTAGTATCCGTAATCAATGATCCTCCATAAAATTGGTTAAAACCAAAACTCATAGCGAAAGATTGAATAAATGCTAGTACAATTGTGAAGTAACGAGTGAATTGAGCCAACTTGCGTCGACCTACATCACCTTGTTTCGCCCATTCTGCAAACTTAGGAACGACATCCATTTGAAGTAACTGGACAATGATTGAAGCAGTAATGTATGGCATAATCCCCATCGCAAAGATAGAGAAGTTTGCTAATGCACCACCGCCAAACGTATTAAGGAAACCTACTAAGCTGAACTCATCAGTTGCCTTTAATACATCTGCGTTAACATTTGGTACCGGGATGAATGTCCCGATACGAAAAATGATTAACATTAATAGTGTGAAGATGATTTTATTTCGTATATCTCGAACGCGCATAAAGTTAGAGATTGTCTGAAACATTAGATCACCTCAGTTGTTCCGCCAGCGTTCTCAATTGCTTCTTTTGCAGAAGCAGAGAATTTGTGAGCTTTAACATTAAGCTTAACGCTTAACGTACCATGACCTAGAATCTTGATTCCAGCTTTTTCATTGCTCACGATACCAGTTTCTAGTAATAATGCAGGTGTTACTTCTGCACCATCTTCAAAACGGTTTAACGCATCAAGGTTAACGATCGCGTATTCTTTACGATTAATGTTCGTAAAGCCACGTTTAGGTAAACGACGGAAAAGTGGGTTTTGACCCCCCTCAAATCCTGGGCGAACGCCGCCGCCAGAACGAGCGTTTTGACCTTTATGACCTCTACCAGAAGTTTTACCGTTACCAGAACCGATACCACGACCAACGCGGTTACGTACTTTACGTGAACCTTCTGCTGGTTTTAACTCATGAAGTTTCATTTGGGTGGCACCTCCTTGTTCGTATAATTGAAATTAAATTTCTTTAACAGTAACTAAGTGAGCTACTTTTGTAATCATCCCGCGGATAGCAGCATTATCTGCTTGTTCCACAGTTTGGTTTAATTTACGTAATCCTAAAGCCTCAACAACTTTACGTTGGTTTGGTTTAGTACCGATGACAGATTTATTAAGGGTAATTTGTAATTTAGCCATTATAATTCCCCCCCTTATCCTAATAACTCTTCCACTGATTTACCGCGTAGTTTTGCTACATCTTCTACACGCTTTAATTCAGTTAAACCTGCTACAGTTGCACGCACCATGTTAATTGGTGTGTTTGAACCAAGAGATTTTGAAAGAATATCAGTAATACCAGCTAGTTCTAGTACGGCACGTACTGGACCACCAGCGATAACTCCTGTACCAGGAGCTGCAGGTTTAATTAAGATTGAACCTGCACCGAAGCGACCTTGCACTAAGTGTGGAGTAGTTCCACCCACGCGTGGTACTTCGATTAAGTTTTTCTTCGCGTCTTCAACAGCCTTACGGATTGCATCTGGAACCTCTTGGGCTTTACCAGTACCAAATCCTACATGACCATTTTTATCTCCTACTACTACTAGAGCAGAGAAGCGGAAGCGACGACCACCTTTAACAACTTTAGCAACACGGTTAATTGTAACTACGCGTTCTTCAAGTTCTAATTTGTTTGCGTCAATGCGACTCATGAAGTATGTCCCTCCTTCTTATTAAAATTCTAAGCCGTTTTCACGTGCAGCTTCTGCTAAAGCTTTTACACGTCCGTGATATAAGTAACCGCTACGGTCAAATACTACTGTAGTAATATTTTTTTCAGCAGCGCGTTTAGCGATTGTTTCACCGATTTTAGCAGCAGCCTCAATGTTTGCGCTCATACCTTCGAAAGCTTTTTCTTGAGTATTAGCAGAAACTAAAGTTACGCCAGCTACGTCGTCGATTAGTTGTGCATAAATGTTCTTGTTAGAACGGAATACGTTTAAACGTGGACGTTGTGCAGTACCCGAAATTTTAGAACGAACACGCCCATGACGTTTTTTACGAACTTGATTTTTATCTTGTTTCGTAATCACAGTGGTCACTCCTTTCAATTATTAATGCGATTTAAGCCGCATTATTTACCTGTTTTACCTTCTTTACGACGAACGAATTCGCCTTCGTAACGAATACCTTTACCTTTGTACGGCTCTGGTGGACGAACGTCACGAATGTTAGATGCTAATGCACCAACACGCTCTTTAGAAATACCTTTTACGATGATCTTAGTGTTCGAAGGAACTTCGACCTCTAAACCTTCTTCAGGTGTGAACTCTACTGGATGAGAGTAACCTACGTTCAATACAAGCTTGTTGCCTTGTAATTGTGCACGGTAACCTACACCGATAAGTTCTAGAGAACGAGTGAATCCTTCAGAAACACCAGTTACCATATTAGCTAATAACGCACGAGTTGTACCGTGGTTAGTACGGTGTTCTTTAGAATCAGAAGGACGAACTACAGAAAGAATGTTGCCTTCTTGCTCGATTTTCATATCTTGGTTGAATTGACGAGTTAATTCGCCTTTTGGACCTTTAACAGTAACAACGTTGTCAGTACCGACTTCGACCGTTACGTTTGCAGGTACCTCGATAACTTTTTTACCTACGCGAGACATTTATATTGCACCTCCGTTCTTTTCTTACTAATTACCAAATGTATGCTAAGATTTCTCCGCCAACTTGTTTAGCGCGAGCTTCTTTGTCAGTTAATAAACCGTTTGAAGTAGATACTAAAGCGATACCAAGACCGTTTAATACTTTAGGTACTTCGTTTGTTTTAGCATATACACGTAAACCTGGTTTAGAAATACGTTTAAGACCAGTAATAACACGCTCGTTCTCTTTACCATATTTTAAGAAAATACGGATGATACCTTGCTTGTTGTCTTCTACATATTCTACATCACGTACGAAACCTTCACGCTTTAAAATTTCAGCGATCTCTTTCTTTACGTTAGAAGCAGGAACTTCTAACTTCTCGTGACGTACCATGTTCGCATTACGAATGCGTGTAAGCATATCTGCAATCGGATCAGTCATTGTCATGAAAATTTACCTCCTTCCCAAATTAGGGGATTACCAGCTGGCTTTTTTAACGCCAGGAATTTGTCCCTTATATGCAAGTTCACGGAAACAAATACGGCAAAGTTTAAATTTGCGGTATACAGAGTGTGGACGGCCACAGCGTTCACAACGTGTATATTCTTGAACTTTAAATTTTTGCGTGCGTTGTTGTTTAACGATCATTGATTTTTTTGCCACGTCTTCGCCCTCCTTATTTTATTACTTTTGGAACGGCATACCGAACTGTGTTAATAACTCGCGAGCTTCTTCGTCAGAATTCGCAGTAGTTACGATCACGATGTCCATACCGCGTACTTTTGAAACTTTATCGTAATCGATTTCTGGGAAAATTAACTGCTCTTTAACACCTAATGTATAGTTACCGCGACCGTCGAATGCTTTTTTAGAAACACCACGGAAGTCACGTACACGTGGAAGTGCAACAGAAATTAATTTATCCAGGAATTCATACATACGCTCACCGCGTAATGTAACTTTAGCACCGATCGCTTGACCTTCACGTAAACGGAAACCTGCGATAGATTTTTTCGCTTTAGTTACAACTGGTTTTTGACCAGTGATTGTTGTTAATTCTTCAACAGCTACATCAAGAGCTTTAGAGTTTTGAACTGCGTCACCAACACCCATGTTGATTACGATTTTGTCTACTTTAGGCACTTGCATTACTGACTTATATTCGAACTTGCTCATAAGAGCAGGTGATACTTCATTTAAATACTTTTCTTTTAGGCGGCTCATGTGTGTACCTCCCTTCTCATTTTACTTATTAGTCGATTACTACACCTGATTTTTTTGCAACACGAACTTTTTTGCCATCTTTGATCTCAATACCTACACGAGTCGGCTCGCCAGATTTAGGATCGATTAGCATTACGTTCGAAACGTGGATTGCAGCTTCTTGAGATACAATTCCACCTTGTGGGTTAAGTTGGTTAGGTTTAACGTGTTTCTTAACGATGTTTACACCTTCAACAAGAACGCGGTCTTGTTTAGGGAAAGCAGCTAAGATTACGCCTTCTTTACCTTTGTCTTTACCAGTAATTACTTTTACTTTGTCGCCCTTTTTAACATGCATTATGTGTCGCACCTCCTTGATTGGTACTGTCATGAAATTAAAGAACTTCTGGAGCTAAAGAAACGATTTTCATGAAGTTGCCATCACGTAATTCACGTGCAACTGGTCCGAAAATACGAGTTCCGCGTGGTGATTTATCATCTTTGATAATTACGCAAGCATTCTCATCAAACTTAATGTAAGTACCGTCTTTACGACGTGCACCTGATTTTGTGCGAACGATAACAGCCTTAACAACGTCGCCTTTCTTGACAACGCCACCTGGTGTTGCTTTCTTAACTGTACAAACAACGATATCACCGATGTTAGCAGTTTTACGTCCAGAACCACCAAGAACTTTAATTGTTAAAACTTCACGTGCACCTGAGTTGTCAGCAACTTTCATACGACTTTCTTGTTGAATCACTTAGGTTACCTCCCTTCGGAAATTTTATTTTATTCCGAAATGTTATTAAATAATAACCGCTTTTTCTACAACTTCAACTAAACGGAAGCGTTTAGTAGCTGATAGCGGGCGAGTTTCCATGATACGTACGATATCACCGATATTCGCAGTGTTTAGCTCATCATGAGCCTTAAACTTTTTCGAGTATTTTACACGCTTGCCATAAAGCTTATGCTTTTTATGAGTTTCAACTAATACAGAAATTGTTTTATCCATTTTGTCTGAAACGACACGGCCCGTGTAAACTTTGCGTTGGTTACGCTCAGTCATACATAAAACCCTCCTTTATCAGTTATTTGCACTGATTTCTCTTTCACGAATCACAGTTTTCATACGTGCGATCGCTTTGCGAACTTCACGGATGCGAGCTGTGTTTTCTAATTGACCAGTCGCCAATTGGAAGCGAAGGTTGAAAAGCTCTTCTTTCAGTGATTTTACTTTTAATTCAATTTCATTAGTGGCAAGGTCACGGATTTCATTAGCTTTCATTAGATTCACCACCAGTTTCTTGACGTTTTACAATTTTACATTTCACAGGAAGCTTGTGTGATGCTAAACGAAGTGCTTCACGTGCGATCTCTTCAGATACACCAGCGATTTCGAACATTACTTTTCCTGGTTTTACTACTGCTACCCAACCTTCAGGAGAACCTTTACCAGAACCCATTCGGACTTCTAGAGGCTTTTTCGTGTAAGGCTTATGTGGGAAGATTTTGATCCAAACTTTACCGCCACGTTTCATGTAACGAGTCATTGCGATACGAGCAGATTCGATTTGACGGTTAGTAATCCAAGATGCAGTTGTAGCTTGTAAGCCAAACTCACCAAAAGATACTTCTTTACCGCCCTTCGCTTCTCCACGCATGTTACCACGGTGTTCACGACGATATTTTACGCGTTTAGGTAATAACATTTTTATTTGCCTCCTTCCACAGAGTTCTTTTTAGTAGGAAGGACTTCACCACGGTAGATCCAAACTTTTACGCCTAGTTTACCATAAGTAGTGTCTGCTTCAGCATGTGCATAATCAATGTCAGCACGTAATGTGTGAAGTGGAACAGTTCCTTCGCTATAGTGTTCAGCACGCGCGATGTCAGCGCCACCTAAACGACCAGATACTTGTGTTTTAATACCTTTTGCACCAGCGCGCATTGTGCGTTGGATTGATTGTTTTTGAGCACGACGGAATGATACGCGGTTCTCAAGTTGACGAGCGATGTTTTCAGCTACTAATTTAGCGTCAAGATCTGCACGTTTAATTTCAATAATGTTAATATGCACACGTTTACCAGTTAAATCAGTTAAATGTTTACGTAAGTTTTCAACTTCCGTACCACCTTTACCGATAACCATACCTGGCTTCGCAGTGTGAATAGTAATGTTTACGCGATTTGCAGCGCGTTCGATTTCTACTTTAGATACAGATGCATCTTTAAGTTTAGATTCGATATATTTACGTACTTTGATATCTTCGTGTAATAAGTTTGCATAATCTTTCTCAGCGAACCACTTAGATTCCCAGTCACGAATAATACCAACACGTAGTCCTATTGGATGTACTTTTTGACCCACGGATTAAACCCCCTTCTTCTCAGATACCACAATAGTAATGTGGCTAGTACGTTTGTTAATTGCCGATGCACGACCTTGGGCACGTGGACGGAAACGTTTTAATGTTGGACCTTCATCAACAAAGATTTCAGATACAACTAAGTTATTAATATCTAACTCGTAGTTGTGTTCAGCGTTAGCGACTGCAGATTTTAATACTTTCTCAACGACTGGAGACGCCGCTTTTGGAGTATGACGTAAAATTGCAACTGCTTCACCAATTTGCTTGCCTCGAATTAAGTCTACTACTAGACGAACTTTACGAGGAGCGATACGAACTGTACGAGCGATAGCTTTAGCTTGTGTCATTAGGATTTACCTCCTCTCAAAATTAGCGTCTTGTTTTCTTGTCATCTGCACCGTGACCTTTATAAGTACGTGTCGGTGCGAACTCACCAAGTTTGTGACCTACCATATCTTCTGTCACGTATACAGGAACGTGTTTACGTCCATCATATACAGCGATTGTTAAACCGATGAAGTTTGGGAAGATAGTAGAACGGCGAGACCAAGTTTTAATAACTTGTTTTTTCTCAGAAGCCTCTTGTGCTTCCACCTTTTTCATAAGGTGGTCATCAACAAAAGGTCCTTTCTTTAAGCTGCGACCCATTTAGGAACCTCCCTCCGTGATACGACCACGGCTCTCGAACTGAACCGTAGTATTACCACTTTATTTTTTACGTCCGCGAATAATAAATTTAGATGATTTATTTTTCTTTTTACGAGTTTTGAAACCAAGAGTTGGTTTGCCCCATGGTGTCATTGGTGATTTACGTCCGATTGGAGAACGTCCTTCACCACCACCGTGTGGGTGATCGTTAGGGTTCATTACAGAACCACGAACTGTTGGGCGTTTACCTAACCAACGAGAGCGACCTGCTTTACCGATGTTGATAAGTTCGTGTTGTTCGTTACCAACTTGACCGATTGTTGCACGGCAAGTAGCAAGAATTAAACGTACTTCACCAGATTGTAAGCGAACGATTACATACTTATCTTCACGACCTAATACTTGCGCAGAAGTACCAGCTGAACGTACTAATTGTCCACCTTTACCAGGTTTCATTTCGATGTTATGGATTGTTGTACCCATTGGAATGTTTGCTAATGGTAAAGCGTTACCTACTTTAATATCCGCTTCTGGACCTGAATAAATAGTGTGACCTACTTCAAGACCTTTCGGAGCTAAGATGTAACGTTTTTCACCGTCAGCATAGTTAATTAAAGCGATGTTCGCAGAACGGTTTGGATCGTACTCGATTGTAGCAACGCGTCCTGGAATGCCGTCTTTAAGACGTTTAAAATCGATAACACGGTATTGTTTCTTGTGACCGCCACCGTGATGACGAACAGTAATTTTACCCTGGTTGTTACGACCAGCTTTACGTTTAGTCGGTTCTAATAAAGACTTTTCAGGTTTATTAGTAGTGATTTCAGCAAAGTCAGATGATGTCATGTTACGACGTCCATTTGAGGTTGGCTTATACTTTTTAATCGCCATTTGTTTTCCCTCCTTCTTAAAGGTTACTTTATAAATTAGAAATTAGATTTCGAATAATTCGATTTCTTTTGAATCAGCAGTTAATTTAACAATCGCTTTACGACGTTTGTTAGTGTATCCACCGAATTTACCAACGCGTTTGAACTTACCTTTGTAGTTCATAACGTTTACTTTCTCAACTTTAACGCCGAAGATTTCTTCAACAGCATCTTTAACTTGAGTTTTGTTAGCGCGAGTGTCTACTTCGAAAGTATACTTTTTCTCTGCCATAATTTCTGAAGAACGCTCAGTAATGACCGGACGTTTTAAGATATCACGTGCTTCCATTATCCAAGCACCTCCTCAACTTTTTTTACAGCATCTTGAGTGAATACAACTTTATCATGACCTAATAAGTCTAATACGTTGATTCCTTCAGCTGTTAACACTGTAACACCAGGGATGTTACGAGCAGACAAAATTGCGTTTTCGTTAACTTCAGAAGTTACGAATAATGCTTTTTTGCTGATTTCTAATGCAGCTAATACTGCTTTGAAATCTTTTGTTTTTGGTGCATCAAATGATAATGCATCAAGTACTACTAAGTTTTGCTCTAATACTTTCGTAGATAAAGCAGACTTAATCGCTAAGCGACGAACTTTCTTAGGTAGCTTGTAAGCGTAACTACGTGGAGTAGGACCGAATACAACACCACCGCCACGCCATTGTGGAGAGCGGATCGAACCTTGACGAGCACGACCAGTTCCTTTTTGACGCCATGGTTTACGACCACCACCAGCAACTGCTGAACGGTTTTTAACTTTGTGATTACCTTGACGTAGAGATGCGCGTTGTGCAACAACTGCGTCGAATAATACAGCTTCGTTTGGTGTGATTCCGAAAATCGCATCGTTTAATTCGATTTCACCAACTGAAGCACCTGTTTGACTAAGTACTGAAACCTTTGTCATTCCTGTTTCCTCCTTTCTTGAGAAAATTATTTAGATTTAATAGCAGTCTTAACTGTTACTAATGCTTTTTTAGAACCAGGAACATTACCTTTAACAAGTAGTAAGTTGCGCTCTGCATCAACCTTAACGATTTCAAGGTTTTGAATAGTAACAACTGTGCCACCCATTTGACCAGGTAATTTCTTTTGTTTGAATACGCGGTTCGGAGCTACTGGACCCATTGAACCTGGACGACGGTGATAACGAGAACCGTGAGACATAGGGCCGCGAGATTGACCATGACGTTTAATAACACCTTGGAAACCTTTACCTTTTGTTACACCTGTTACATCGATTACATCGCCTTCAGCGAAAATTTCTACCTTGACTTCTTGACCAACTTCGTAAGCTGCAGCATCTAAGTTGCGGAACTCACGGATGAAGCGCTTAGGAGCAGTGTTTGCTTTAGCTACGTGTCCTTGCTCTGGTTTGTTAGAAAGCTTAATACGCTTGTCTTCAAAACCAAATTGGATCGCTTCGTAACCATCAGTTTCAACAGTTTTCTTTTGTAAAACTACGTTTGGAGCAGCTTCGATAACTGTTACTGGGATTAAATCGCCGTTTTCAGCAAAGACTTGAGTCATGCCAATTTTTCTACCTAAGATTCCTTTAGTCATTTGTCACACCTCCTGTAAATTTTGAGAAAAAGATTTTATATTGTGTTTTTACCATTAAAGTTTGATTTCGATATCAACGCCAGATGGTAAATCAAGCTTCATTAACGCATCAACAGTTTGTGGTGTCGGGTTAACGATGTCGATAAGACGTTTGTGTGTGCGCATTTCAAATTGCTCACGAGAATCTTTGTACTTATGAACCGCACGTAAGATCGTGTATACAGATCTTTCAGTTGGTAGTGGGATCGGACCCGATACTCCAGCACCTGAACGTTTCGCAGTTTCAACGATTTTCTCAGCAGATTGATCAAGGATACGGTGATCATACGCTTTTAAACGAATACGAATTTTTTGTTTTGCCATTACTTTCCCTCCTTCTCGCCTATTTTCTAGACATTCTCCACGAAAATTTCTCCTACACACCGCCATGGCAAAGCGGCCGGGTGTGTCGGCAACCTCTCGCTTCATCGCAGTCAAAGACCAACATTCAACATTATATACAATAAAAAAGAAGTTCGCAAGTGTTTTAGCAAATTTCTTTTAAATAATGTTTCGTTCTTTGTTTTTAATTAATTGCGTTCGCTCTTTTTGAGCCGTTTTCTAGTATATAAGAGTATTAACTTGAAAGCAACTATTAAGAGAAGAATCTATTTTAAATAAAATATTCTGAAAATACAACTGTTGTGTTTAATTAAAAAAAAGCCACTTTCATTTAAGTGAAAGTGGCTACTTACTATAGGAAGAAAACAACTGCAATCCATCCAAAAATGATTTGCGGTATATTATAGAAGATAAATGTCGGTACACACGTATCCCAAATGTGATTGTGTTGACCATCCACATTTAACCCTGCTGTCGGTCCTAGCGTTGAATCGGAAGCTGGTGAACCAGCGTCTCCTAATACCCCTGCCGTTCCAATTAGACAAATAATCGCTAGTTCACTTAGACCTAGTTCCATTGCAATCGGAACAAATATTGCTGCGATGATCGGTATAGTTGCAAATGAAGAACCAATTCCCATTGTGACGATTAAACCGACAATGAGCATTATTAATACAGCAACACTTATATTTCCATTAAAAATAGTCATTGCTCCAGCAACAAGCGATTCTACATCGCCTGTAGCATTAATAACCGCTGAAAACCCATTTGCTGAAATCATTACAAAACCGACAAATGCCATCATGCGCATACCATCCGAAAGAACTTCGTCAGCTTCTTTCACTTTTAGTGCACCTGTTATATATAAAACCATAATGCCGACAAGCGAACCAATGATCATTGAATCAGTCATAACTTGCACTACTATAGAAGTAATTAGTGCAACTACAGCAAATAGTATGTGTAATCTATTTACTTCTTTCTCTAAACTACTCGTTACTTCCATTTCTAAGTCATCATATTGACGTGGTTTACGGAAAGCGAAAAATGCACCGATAAGACCTACTACCATTCCTAATGCCACGATAACCATTGCCTTTGGAACATCACTTAAAGCAATTTCAAGACCAGCTAAACCAAGTTGTTCCACGATTATACCTTGATAAAGTAAGCCGAAGCCTGCTGGAATAAACATATAAGGCATAATTAATCCAAATGTTAAAATAGATGCGATTAAGCGGCGGTCAATTTGCAGCATATTCATTATTTTAATCAGTGGCGGAACGATTAATGGTATGAAAGCAATATGCACTGGTATAAGGTTTTGTGACATGATCGCCATTGCCAGTAATACTAAGAAAATTAATGCTTTGGCAGCACCTTGCTTTTTTGAGTCGCCCTCACGTTGTACTACTTTTAGAATTGCCTTTACTAGCACTTCTGGTATGCCTGTACGGGATATTGCCAATGCGAAGCCTCCAAGTAGTGCATAGCTCAACGCTATATTTGCACCGCCTCCTAGCCCCCCTACAAAAGCTTCTATTGTATCAGTTAAATTTAATCCTCCAACAAGACCACCAATGACAGCCCCTACTGTTAGAGATAAAACGACATTTATACGCAGTAGGCTTAAAATAAGCATAACCCCAACCGCTATTAAAACAGCATTCATGTTATACACTTCACTTTCGTCTGCTAAATTACTAATGTGTTAAAGTTACAAGAAATCTACTATCGAGTCAATATTTCAGGACAAAATAAAACCGTCAATTAAGGAAAAATTGACGGTTTGGAGTATTATAAAGCTTGTTTAATTATTTTTTTGTAATAACTGATCGTTAATGTTGCAAACACAATATACATTGCAATATATAAAGTCATTGTAATCAGAAGTGGGGTTGTCATTTCTGTACCGAATAAAAACCATCCCGATTTAACCGCAAAATAGCTGTGCAGTAAACCAATAAGCAATGGAACGCCAAAATTAAATAGCTGCTTCATCATAATGCCTCTTAATAATTCATCCTGTGTGAAACCAATTTTACGGAGAATTCTATATGATTCAGCCTCTTCATCTGCCTCAGACATTTGTTTAAAGTAAAGAATACTACCTGTTGCAAATAAAAAAGCCAAGCCTAAAAATGCTGTTGTAAAAATTGTTGTACCGTAAAGGTTTAAATTATATTCAACCGTTGACTGCTGTGAACTTAATTTATTCACTGTATTGCCTTCATGAGATTCAAATAATACATTCGCACCTGTCTGTTTATAAAGCTTTTCCACCAGCTTATATGTTTCCTCATCGGCATCAGTTAAATTAATCGATGTTTGCTCTTGTGTTGCGTAACCAATTGCGGAGTCGCTATTTAATTGTTGAAGCTGATTAAAAACACTGTCTTCAACTACAACGATAAATCCCCCTGCCGTAACCCGCCAAGCTAGTACAGCCGTATCATTCACTTCTTTGATACGTAGCGGGAATTCACTTTCCTGATGTAAAAGAGTTAAATCAATCGGTGCTTCAATAGGCATTATATTTGCCTGAAAGCCGCTAAAGCCTGTAATGATAGCCTCTCCTTCGTTGAGCTGTACCTCACGATTAAGTTGATGATAGTCCGAAAGCGGAAGTATCATGACATCTGCTAATGTATTACCTTGAAACATACCTATTACATCATCTGAAAATACTGTAGCCAAATCAAATTGTGCACTCGTTAATCTAAACGTTTTTTGTTCAAATGCTATTCCTTCCTGCTCAAGTGCCTGAATCAATGGCTCCCCGCGCCCATCTACAGCTATATAATCAGCCGGCACTTCATCTTCTGCAGTATTACTAGCTGAATAGTAGCTTATATACGAAAGTGTTGTAATCGCAAGGGACACCGCTGTTAATACTGTAATAAGCGTTAAGGATTTAGCATTACCTTTCATTCGATGCATAATGGGTGTAAGTGCCAGTACATCCGTTAAATTTAAATGTCCCTTTTTTGTAAGACGGAATAAATTCAACAAAAATGCTACTGAAAAACGAAACACTAGATATGTGCCGCCAATTGTAGTCGCTAAAATAACAACCATGCTTACAAATAAATTTGTCGTTTGCCCTGTAAACAATACAGTACTTCTATAATATCCATAAATTATTAAGCCGAGGCCAATCGCCCCCATCATCATCGGGAATAAACTAAAACGTTTTACACGCTCATCTGCTTGTTTAGAAGCATTAAATAAGGAAAGTAAACTTGTTTTACGAACCATAAACGCCATTTGAATTAAAATAATAACTAATAAAATTCCAAATACCATTAAAGTATTTACGACCGCTACTTTACTAAAAGTCATTGTCACTACTGCATCAAATTGCAAAAGCTTCAACAAAATCATTGCAAACAATCGTGAGCTCAGTAACCCTAATACCATTCCGATACTTACTGCTCCGATAAATAGTAATATATTTTCAAAGGCAATTAAGCGTGTTACAAGTCCTTTTGTCATACCGATAAGCTGGTACAGACCAATTTCTTTGCTCCGGCGCTTAATGAATAAGTGATTGGCATAAAGCACAAAGAATAACACAATAAAATACAGCATATACGATGCAGCTTCAAAACCTGATGATGCTGTACCACTCGCTTTTGTCGCTGCTATGATGGATTCATTGTATTGTAATGTTACAAAAGAGAAAAACAGTGTCACACTAAAAATTAGTGCAAAAAAGTATAAATAATAGTGACGCATGTTTTTTTGCATGCTTTTAAAAACGAGCTGACTAAGCTTCACCTTGCTCACCGCCTAAAACACTTTGCGTATTTAAAATTTGCTGGAAAAATTCTGTGCGGGATTTATCACCCTTGTACAACTCCGTATAAATTTGACCATCTTTTAAAAACAGTACACGTGAACAGAAACTTGCAGCGACTGCATCATGTGTAACCATCATAATCGTTGCGTTTTTCGCTTCATTAATTTTCGATAAATTATCGAGCAGTGCAGTAGCCGTCTTTGAATCAAGTGCTCCTGTTGGCTCATCGGCAAATACTAACGAAGGATTAGATATTAGTGCACGTGCAGCAGATGTACGCTGTTTCTGACCACCTGAAATTTCATTCGGATACTTCGATAAAATATCCGAGATACCCAAAATGGATACGAGATCCTGCAACCGTTTTTCTGCAGCCGCTTTTGGAATAGAGCTAAGCGATAGCGGTAATAGAATATTTTCCTTTACTGTCAATGTGTCGAGTAAGTTATAGTCCTGGAATATAAAACCGAGCTCATCGCGTCGGAATTTTGCTAGTGTACGTTCTTTCATCCCTTGTAACTTTTGTCCGTTAATCTCCACAAATCCATCTGTCGCTTGATCTATTGAACAAAGTACATTTAATAACGTTGTTTTCCCTGAGCCTGAAGGACCCATAATCCCAACAAATTCACCTTTTTCTACTTCTAAATCAATCCCCTTTAATACTTCCTGTGCAAGCGAACGCTTACCATATGTTTTTCGAACTTTACGTGCGATTAGAATACTCATTGTCCCCATCCTTTCTTGTTATGTTCATTTTACAAGTTCTGCCCTATTTAATCGTTTGATTTACATGACAAAAACGCTCGGTAAATGACAAGTTCGTCACATTCCAAGCGTTTTATGATAACTATTCGATTTTGGGAAAGTAATTTTTACGGAAGTCCCGATATTTTCGGTTGATTCAATTGTGAGAAGAACATGCAGTGAGTCGGCTGCCTGCTTAGCTAAATACAAGCCCATTCCCGTTGCCGCACTTGTTTCCCGACCAATAGTTCCGGTATAGGATTTACGAAAAACACGAGGTAAATCTTCACTTTTTATTCCTATTCCATCATCTTGGATTTCCAATATAACTTGTTCATCTTTCATATGTGCTAGTGCCCTGATTTCTCCTCCGACGTCACTATACTTTACAGCATTAGATAAAATTTGCCGTACGATAAATCCAAGCCACTTTGCATCAGATTGAACTGTTATCTTTTCAATATCAAGCTCTATAGCTATTTGTTTTTCAAAGCACCAGCTGCGAAGTGCTTTTATTTCTTGTATAATAACACTTTTAACATCAACTTTTTCGATTCGATTGTCGAGTTCGATTGTCATCAGACGGGTTGCGTGGAGTTGTTGATCTAATAATAAGTAAAGACGTAGCCACTCATTTTCAATACGTTCCTTTAATTCGCTATCCTCAATCTTTTCCATTAATAATTGCATAGCGGTTAAAGGGGATTTCATTTCATGCACCCATGCTAAAAACTCATCCTGTCGTTCAAGTACTAACAGCTTTTGCTCTTGCACTTGAGCACTCTTTCTTGCTAGTTGTTCTTCATGCTCTTCATGAATAACTGCCATATAATTACCTTTGCGTTTTGCATAGGGCTTCATCGTTTGTCTATCTTTCATAAAACGCCAGGTAAAATAACCAATAACGAGTGCAAACCATACAATGTTTACATAAAAAAAGGAAACACCTTCAAATCCTTTATCGATAAATATAATTAAATTTATAATTAGCTGAAGTACAGTAACAAACAGGATGGTCGATAAATATTGTCTTAGAAACAGTGAAATCATGCATCCACCGCCATGTAGCCCAAGCCCTTTTTAGTAATAATGCCATCTAAAAGACCAATATCCTCTAAACGTTGCCTTAAACGGTTTACATTTACAGTTAAAGTATTATCATTTACGAATCGTTCATCATCCCACAATTTACGCATTAGTTCATCCCGGGAAACGATCTGTCCTCTAGCCTTTACCAGCACCTTTAAAATAAACAATTCATTTTTCGTCAACTCAACACGTTCACCCATATAATGAACCATCGCCCGATCATAATGAATTTCAGCACCATTCCATTTCTCAACATCACTCTGAATTGTTTCCTGGTAGTTATAAGCCCGACGTAATAGTGCTTGTACTTTTGCAATTAAAACTTCTGTATGAAATGGTTTTTGAACAAAGTCATCAGCACCCATTTGCATAGCCATAACCATATCCATTGGATGGTCACGTGAAGAAAGAAACAAAATAGGTACATTTGATACTGCCCGAATTTCGCGACACCAATGAAAGCCATCAAATGCCGGAAGTTGAATATCAATAATAACAAGCTGTGGCTCCTCTTTTTTAAAAGTCACCATTATTTGCTGAAAGTCTTCCGGACCGATTACATCTATATTCCACTGGGCAAAACGCTCACAAATTACATCAAAAATTGAAACATCGTCTTCAATGAGTAGCACCTTCATCCAATTCACTCCTTTTACCTACTACTATTATACAAAAACTAATACGCCACTACTTCTAAACTTTGCTATAATCAATTCAATTACACCAGAAGAGGTGAAACTATGGATATACGCCAAATTGAATACTTTGTGGAAGTAGCAAAACATTTAAGTTTTACTAAAGCAGCTACTACATTGCATGTATCGCAGCCATCTATTAGTAAAGCAATTCAAAACTTTGAAGCTGAACTTGGTGTGCCGTTATTTTACCGTTCATCAAAACAGCTTGAACTAACGGATGCCGGTCAAGCGGTACTCATTAATTCAATGCAAGTACTCGAATCCTTTCAAAACTTGCGCTCAGAACTAACCGATTTAATGCAACTAAAAAAGGGGCAAATTCGGATCGGCATTCCACCAATTGTCGGCGCTGAATTTTTCTCCAGATTAATTAGCTATTACAAAGAGCTTTATCCATACATTGAAATTTTATTAACAGAAGTAGGTACAAAGCGGATCCGTCAGGAAATTGAATCAGGCGAGTTGGATATTGGTTTAGTATGTAGTGTGACATCGTCGAATGAAAATTTGGAGACAATCCGGTTTTTAAAAGATCCACTACTTTTAATCGTACATGAAAGTAATCCACTTGCTCAAAAGCAAAAAGTACAATTAAAAGACTTAGCTAAAGAGAGTTTTATTATATATAGGAAAGATTTTATTTTATATGATCGGATTATTGAAGAATGTTCAAAAAATGGTTTTTTTCCAATGATTGCCTGTGAAACGACCCAAAAAGACTTTTTTATAGAAATGGTTCAGGCAAAGCTTGGCATTGCTTTACTACCAGAAAAGCTAGCAGAAAAGATTCCGTACAAATCCATCAAGTGCATACCTTTTCAAGAGGAAGCAATTCATCTAGAACTCGGTATAACATGGAAGAAAAACAAATACCTACCTTTTTCAGTACGTGAATTTATCAAACTCGCACATGAATATGTTTTACAATAAAACGGTTGCCTAGAAAAGTTCAAAATCTAGGCAACCGTTTTATAGTTTATTGGCATAATCATTTAACTGGGTAGACATCTCTTGAATTTCCTTCACAAAATCTGAAACTTGATGGATCGACTCTGTCTGTGAAGCACCAATACTGGAAATCTGAGCAATTGATTGGGCAATTTTTTGTGTTGCTTCGTTAATTTGCGTCATTGTTTCTCTAATTTTTTGGGTAGATTCAATCGTCTCTTTGGAAAACTTACGGATTTCAGTTGCAACAACTTCAAAGCCTTTTCCTTTTTCGCCTGCACGGGCAGCTTCGATGGCGGCATTCAATCCAAGCAAATTTGTATGATCAGCCATCCGCTTCAATAATATTAGAATTTCTGAAGTCTGCCGTACATTTTCTTCGGCTTGCTTAGATTGTACCAGTAACTCATTTGCTGATTCTGTCAGTTTAGAAGAACCATCCGCAATCATACTAATTTGATTGTTTGCCTGTGTTAAAGAACCGGTCATCGTGTTTGAGATTTCTATTAACTCAGTCTGTTTACGTACTTGTACTGCAATCCCGCCAATTACTTTTCCTGTTAGGTCATGCAAAGGCGTAGCTGTACCTATAAATTCAAACCCATAGAAATCAGAAGGTACTATAGCCTCTAAACGGCGATTTTTCCTTAATGCAACCAATAATGGTTCTTCTATATTTAACTGTTGACCGACTTTTATTTTTAAATTTATATTTTTACCTGGAAAATACGCAACGAACTTTTCCAAATTGCATACGGCAATTGATAAATCTGTTGGAATGGCTTTATTCATAACCTCTATCGTTGAAATAAACGTCTCCAATGATTCAATTTTATTTAACATCTCAAATCTCTTCTTTCATTATCTATATCATGACTATTATACCACTTATTGTCTTTTAAACGTGTAAATTTCTACTAACCTTTACCTAATAAACAAAAAAATACTGCTATCTCGTTAAAAATAGCAGTAACTCAGAAAATATTATGCGTTTACTTTTTGTTTTGCTTTTGCTTCAATTCGTTTTTTGTGCAAAATCGGCTCAGTATAACCGTTTGGCTGTTCGTAACCTTTAAACACTAAATCACTTGCTGCCTGGAAAGCTACAGATTCCTCATAGTTTGCTGACATTGACGTACATGATGGATCATCTGCATTTTGCTCATCTACCACTTTTGCCATGCGTTTTAAAGTTTCTTCCACTTGTTCTTTTGTGCAAATGCCGTGGTGTAACCAGTTTGCAATATGCTGACTTGAAATACGTAAAGTTGCACGGTCTTCCATTAAGCCAATATTATTAATATCCGGCACTTTTGAGCAACCAACACCATTCTCCACCCAACGTACCACATACCCTAAAATTCCTTGAGCATTGTTATCTAGCTCTTGCTGAATTTCTTCCGCTGTCCAGTCCGTATTTGCAGCAACCGGAATTTCTAAAATGGCATCTTGTAATTCTTCTGAAGTTGAAATACCTTTTTGAACATCCTTTACACTTACTTCATGATAATGTGTTGCATGTAAGGTAGCTGCTGTAGGAGATGGTACCCAGGCTGTATTCGCACCTGCTTTTGGATGATTAATCTTTTGCTCAATCATTTCCGCCATTAGATCCGGCATTGCCCACATTCCTTTACCTATTTGCGCACGACCTTGTAATCCCGTATTTAAACCAACTACAACATTTGATTTTTCATAAGAAGTTAACCAAGTAGATGTTTTCATTTCACCTTTGCGAATCATTGGTCCCGCTTCCATCGATGTATGAATTTCATCACCTGTACGATCTAGGAAACCTGTGTTAATGAATACAATACGATTTTTTACTTCACGAATACATGCTTTTAAGTTAAGAGACGTACGGCGTTCTTCATCCATTACACCAATTTTTAAAGTATAGCGTGACAACCCGATTAAATCCTCTATCCGATCAAATAATTTATTAGCGAAAGCGACTTCCTTAGACCCATGCATTTTTGGTTTTACAATATAAATAGAGCCTTTTTGTGAGTTTTTATATTGTCCATTTCCGATTACTTCATGCTTTGCAATTAAGCTCGTCAAAACCCCATCCATAATTCCCTCAGGTACTTCGCCACCATCTTTATCGAGAATAGCCGGATTCGTCATTAAGTGACCCACGTTCCGAATAAACATTAATGAACGTCCATTTAAAGTAACTGTATCACCATTTAAACCTGTATATTCACGGTCTGGATTTAAAGTACGCGTCACTGTCTTTGTACCTTTTTCAAATGTTGCCGATAAATCACCTTTCATTAAACCTAACCAATTTGAATATACTTCAACTTTATCTTCTGCATCTACTGCTGCAACAGAATCTTCACAGTCCATAATCGTTGTAATGGCAGACTCTAGGAAAATATCCTTTACACCAGCGGCATCATCTTTTCCTATTGGATGGTTACGGTCGATTTGAATTTCTATGTGTAAATCATTATTCTTAAGTAAAATTGCAGTTGGTTCTTCAGCTGTACCTTGGTAGCCAACTAATTTTTCCTGATTTGCTAATGTTGTTTTTTCGCCGTTATTTAACGTTACTTGTAATGTGCCTTTTACAATTGCATAATGAGTTGCTTCTTTATGTGAAGCACCATCTAATAACGGAACAGCCTGATTTAAGAAATTTTTTGCATACTCAATAACTTTGTTCCCGCGAATCGGATTATAGCCTTTCCCTGCAGTTGCACCATCTTCATCACTGATAACATTAGTCCCATATAATGCATCATAGAAACTTCCCCAACGTGCATTCGCAGCATTAATGGCATAACGTGCATTACTTACCGGTACTACTAATTGCGGACCCGCTTGGAAAGCAATTTCTTCGTCTACATTTTCTGTCTCTACACGGAAGTCCTCAACCTTTGGCTCAACATAACCGATTTGCTCTAAGAAAGCTTTATAACTATCAAATTCGAAATTCCCCTTGTTTTCTTTATGCCACTGATTAATTTTATCCTGCAATTGATCACGATGTGCAAGTAACGCTTTATTTTCAGGTGCCAGCTCGTGAATTAATTGATCGAAACCGTCCCAAAATGCTTGTTGCTCAACGCCACTGTCTGGTAGTACCTGTTCATTAATAAACTGAAGCAATACATCTGCTACTTGTAAATTCCCCACCTGTACATAATTTGTCATAAATATATCCCCCTTCATATTTAAAAATAAAATAAGAATCCCCTGTTCTTGTTTTCATTATAATAGAAAGAGTGGGTATAAATGAAATACATAATTCGAATAAACATTATGCTTTTAAGTTATAAGGCAAATAAAAAAACACCTTGCAAGCGTCCCTGCAAGGTGTTTAAACAATTAGCAATTAGCTAAAATTATTTTTGGATAGAAGCTACTACGCCAGCGCCTACAGTACGGCCACCCTCACGGATAGAGAACTTAGTACCTTCTTCTAAAGCGATTGGAGCGATTAACTCTACAGTCATTTCGATGTTATCACCAGGCATAACCATTTCTACGCCTTCAGGTAACATACAAATACCAGTTACGTCAGTTGTACGGAAGTAGAACTGAGGACGGTAGTTAGAGAAGAATGGAGTATGACGTCCACCCTCTTCTTTTGATAAAACATAAACTTCAGCTTTGAAGTTTGTGTGTGGAGTAATTGAACCTGGTTTAGCTAATACTTGACCACGTTGGATATCTTCACGAGCAATACCACGTAATAAAGCACCGATGTTGTCACCAGCTTCAGCATAATCTAATAATTTACGGAACATTTCTACACCAGTTACAGTTGTAGTTTTAGCTTCTTCATCGATACCGATAACTTCTACAACGTCACCAACTTTAACTTGTCCACGCTCAACACGACCAGTTGCAACTGTACCACGACCAGTAATAGAGAATACGTCCTCTACTGGCATCATGAATGGTTTGTCAGTTTGACGTTCTGGAGTTGGGATGTACTCATCAACAGCGTTCATTAATTCAACGATTTTTTCTTCCCACTCTGGCTCTCCTTCAAGAGCTTTAAGAGCAGAACCTTTGATTACTGGAAGATCGTCGCCTGGGAAGTCGTACTCAGATAATAAGTCACGGATTTCCATTTCAACTAATTCTAATAATTCTTCGTCGTCTACCATATCACATTTGTTCATGAATACTACTAAGTAAGGAACACCTACTTGTTTAGAAAGTAAGATGTGCTCACGAGTTTGTGGCATTGGACCATCAGCAGCAGATACTACTAAGATACCGCCGTCCATTTGTGCAGCACCAGTGATCATGTTTTTAACATAGTCAGCGTGTCCTGGGCAGTCAACGTGTGCATAGTGACGAGTTTCAGTTTCATACTCAACGTGTGAAGTATTGATTGTGATACCGCGCTCTTTTTCTTCTGGAGCGTTATCGATGTCAGCGTAAGATTTAGCTACTCCACCCATTTTTTTAGAAAGAACTGTTGCGATAGCAGCAGTTAATGTAGTTTTACCATGGTCAACGTGTCCGATAGTACCAACGTTAGCATGCGTTTTTGAACGGTCAAATTTTTCTTTAGCCATTAGAAAATGCCTCCTCAGAGATATGTTTTATTTTTTAAAATTTATTCTAAGATTGCTGACTATCAACGGGCCCCATCTCTAGTCAGTCAATCATAGCTTACAAATTATTTATACTTGATGCAAGGTGAAATTTCAATTATTCACCTTTATTTTTTTTAACGATTTCTTCTGCAATTGATTTTGGTACTTCTTCATAGTGATCGAACACCATTGAGAATACACCGCGACCTTGAGTTGCAGAACGTAAAGTTGTAGCATATCCGAACATTTCAGATAGTGGTACCATAGCACGTACTACTTGAGAGTTACCACGAGCTTCCATACCCTCAACGCGTCCGCGACGAGCAGTAATGTTACCCATAATATCACCAAGGTACTCTTCTGGAATTACAACTTCTACTTTCATCATTGGCTCAAGGATAACTGGGTTACATTTTTTAGCTGCTTCTTTTAGTGCCATAGATGCAGCAATTTTGAACGCCATTTCACTTGAGTCAACATCATGGTAAGAACCGAATACTAATTTCGCTTTAATGTCGATTAATGGGTATCCAGCAACTACACCGCGGTCAAGAGAGTCACGTAGACCCGCTTCTACTGCAGGGATGTATTCACGAGGTACAACACCACCAACGATAGCGTTTTCGAATTCGAAACCTTTACCCTCTTCATTTGGAGAGAACTCGATCGTTACGTCACCGTATTGACCGCGACCACCAGATTGACGAGAAAATTTACCTTGAACTTTAGCTTCGCTACGGAATGTCTCACGGTAAGATACCATTGGAGCACCCACGTTAGCTTCAACTTTAAATTCACGTTTCATACGGTCAACTAAGATATCAAGGTGAAGCTCACCCATACCAGAGATGATTGTTTGACCTGTTTCAGTGTCAGTATGAGCACGGAAAGTTGGATCTTCTTCTTGTAATTTTTGTAAAGCTTGTCCCATTTTATCTTGGTCAGCTTTAGATTTTGGTTCTACAGAAAGAGAGATAACTGGTTCTGGGAAATCCATTGATTCTAAGATAACAAGATTTTTCTCGTCACATAGAGTATCACCTGTTGTAGTATCTTTAAGACCTACAGCTGCAGCGATATCACCAGCAAATACTTTTCCAATCTCTTCACGAGAGTTAGCGTGCATTTGTAGGATACGTCCTACACGTTCACGTTTACCTTTAGAAGAGTTTTGTACGTAAGAACCTGCATCCAATGTACCTGAGTACACACGGAAGAATGTTAACTTACCTACGAATGGGTCAGTCATTACTTTGAATGCAAGAGCTGAGAATGGCTCTTCATCAGAAGAATGGCGGATGATTTCTTCTTCGCCGTCAACATCAGTACCTTTAATAGCAGGAACATCAGTTGGAGCTGGTAAGTAATCAACAGCAGCATCTAACATTTTACGAACACCTTTGTGTTTGAATGCTGTACCACAAAGTACAGGGTAGAATTCTACCGCGATTGTAGCTTTACGGATAGCCGCTTTTAATTCTTCATTAGAAATTTCTTCGCCTTCTAAGTATTTTTCCATAAGCTCTTCATCAACACTTGCAACAGCGTCGATTAACTTCTCACGGTACTCTTCGGCTTGTGCTTTATGAGATTCTGGAATCTCTCCAACAGTTACTGCAGTACCTTCTTCGTTACCGTAGAACGTAGCGTTCATTTCGATTAAGTCGATGATAGCTGAGAACTCATCTTCAGCACCGATTGGTAATTGGATTGGGTGAGCGTTCGCTTGTAAACGATCGTGTAAAGTTCCTACAGAATATAAGAAGTCTGCACCCATTTTATCCATTTTGTTGATGAATACGATACGAGGAACCCCGTACGTAGTAGCTTGACGCCATACTGTTTCAGTTTGAGGCTCAACACCTGATTGAGCATCTAATACTGTTACAGCACCATCTAGTACACGTAAAGAACGTTCTACTTCTACAGTGAAGTCTACGTGTCCAGGAGTATCGATGATGTTAATGCGGTGACCGTTCCATTGAGCTGTTGTTGCAGCAGAAGTGATCGTGATACCACGCTCTTGTTCTTGCTCCATCCAGTCCATTTGAGATCCGCCGTCATGAGTTTCACCGATTTTATGAATCTTACCAGTGTAATAAAGGATACGCTCAGTTGTTGTTGTTTTACCAGCATCAATGTGAGCCATGATCCCAATATTACGTGTATTCTCTAGAGAGAATTCGCGTTTCATAGGAAATTTCTCCTTCCATATTGGGTTAGCTGTATAAGTGGGTAAAAAACCTAAGCCCTAGCAAGCTAGAGCATAGATCAAATTACCAACGGTAGTGAGCGAATGCTTTGTTCGCTTCTGCCATTTTGTGCATATCTTCACGTTTCTTAACTGAAGCACCTGTGTTGTTAGATGCATCTAAGATTTCGTTAGCTAAACGCTCTTCCATCGTTTTTTCTCCACGAAGACGAGCGTAGTTTACTAAATAACGTAAACCTAAAGTTGTACGACGTTCTGGACGAACTTCTACTGGTACTTGGTAGTTAGAACCACCAACACGACGAGCACGTACTTCAAGTACAGGCATTACGTTGTTTAAAGCAGCTTCAAATACTTCTAAAGCATTTTGACCCGAACGCTCTTGAACTAATTCAAAAGCTCCGTATAAAATCTTTTGAGAAGTACCTCTTTTACCATCAATCATCATTTTGTTGATTAAACGAGTTACTAGTTTTGAATTATAAATTGGATCTGGTAACACGTCACGTTTGGAAACAGGACCTTTACGAGGCATGTGTTTTCCTCCTTTCAAATCGTTGTCTATTTAAACTTAAATTATTTTTTTTCTTTTGGACGTTTAGTACCGTATTTAGAACGAGATTGTAAACGACCGTTAACACCAGCTGTATCAAGTGCTCCACGAACGATGTGGTAACGTACTCCAGCTAAGTCTTTTACGCGTCCGCCACGGATAAGAACTACACTGTGTTCTTGTAAGTTGTGACCTTCACCTGGGATATACGCAGTAACCTCAAGTTGGTTAGTTAAGCGTACACGAGCATATTTACGTAAAGCCGAGTTCGGTTTACGTGGTGTCATTGTACCAACACGAGTACAAACTCCGCGTTTTTGAGGAGACTTAACGTCAGTTAAAGATTTTTTAAATGAGTTATATCCTTTGTTTAACGCTGGAGATTTTGATTTCGTGTTTTTAGATTGACGAGGCTTACGTACTAATTGGTTAATTGTAGGCATCGATTTGTCCTCCCTTCATTTTTTCCTTGTTTCAATACCACACATCCAGGTGGTTCATTTTTTGGGTAAAAACAAAGTCTTTGTGTATTTTACACAAAAACTACATCGCAGTAATCGCAACAACTGCAGCTCCAACATGAATGCCGCAAGCTTTACCAAGTTCTTTTCTAGAATCGACATAATAAACTGGTACACCGATTTCTTTCGCGAGAAGAATGGCCGGATCGGTAACCCACTTGTCTGCATCGATTGCGACAAAAAGAGCTGATACTTGTCCAGCATACATTGCTTTCACTGCTTGCTTTATACCTATGATTGTTTTACTGGCCTGTTTTACTTGATCGTAAGACATTTACATATCCTCCTAAGTACAGACAGTTAACTATCAACCTTCAATATATTATCATTCCAAAGTTATACTGTCAACCAATTTCTTATGAAAGAATATTGATTATTGTTAATTCCGGAATATTTATTAGAAAAACCCCGGCAGAGAATGACCTCTACCGGAATTTCAATTGTTGATAGACTGTTTATTCAGCTGTTACAACTTCAGCTGAACCTTCTTGATCCATGCGAATTTGACGGTAACGTTGCATACCAGTACCAGCCGGAACTAGTTTACCGATAATTACGTTTTCCTTCAGACCTAGAAGCTCATCACGTTTACCTTTAATTGCAGCATCCGTTAACACACGAGTTGTTTCTTGGAATGATGCAGCAGATAAGAATGATTCTGTTTCAAGAGAAGCTTTAGTAATACCTAAAATGACTGGACGGCAAGTTGCTGGTGTTTTTCCGTTAAGTACGGCATCAACATTCGCCTCAGAGAATTGGTGAATATCAAGCAGTGAACCTGGTAATAACTCTGTGTCACCTGCTTCGATTACACGCACTTTACGAAGCATTTGGCGAACCATTACTTCGATGTGCTTATCACCGATTTCTACCCCTTGCATACGGTATACTTTTTGTACTTCTTTTAATAGATATTCTTGAACTGTCGATACGTCTTTAACTTTTAGTAATTGTTTAGGATCGATCGAACCTTCTGATAAAGTTTGACCTGCAATAATTGTATCGCCTTCAGCTACCTTTAGGCGTGCATTATAAGGTGCTTGGTATTTACGTGTTTCCACGTCACCTTGGATCGTAATTTCTTTTAGACCTTCACGGATTTCTTCGATTTCGATAACTGTACCAGTAATTTCAGAAATCACTGCCTGCCCTTTCGGATTACGAGCTTCGAAAATCTCTTGGATACGTGGAAGACCTTGTGTAATATCGTTACCTGCTACCCCACCTGTATGGAATGTACGCATTGTTAACTGTGTACCTGGTTCACCGATAGATTGAGCTGCGATAATACCTACCGCTTCACCAACTTCTACCTCTTCACCAGTAGCCAAGTTCATACCGTAACATTTTTTACATACGCCATGTTTTGTATTACATGTGAATGCTGAACGGATTGTAACTTCTTCGATATTTGCATCTTCAATTGCACGAGCAACATCTTGTGTTACTAAACCATCACGTTCTACGATAACCGCTCCTGTTTCTGGGTGGCGAACTGTTTTCTTCACGTAACGACCAACAATACGTTCGTCTAACGCTTCGATCATTTCATTGCCTTCCATTAATGAACCGATTAATAAACCGCGATCAGTACCACAGTCGTCTTCACGAACAATAACATCTTGTGCTACGTCTACTAAACGACGAGTTAAGTAACCTGAATCGGCAGTTTTTAGTGCTGTATCGGCAAGACCTTTACGCGCACCATGTGTAGAGATGAAGTATTCCAATACTGTTAAACCTTCACGGAATGAAGACTTGATTGGTAACTCGATAATTCGACCAGCCGGGTTGGCCATCAGACCACGCATACCTGCTAACTGAGTAAAGTTAGATGCGTTACCACGGGCACCAGAGTCGGACATCATGAAGATTGGGTTTGTTTTTTGTAAAGATTTCATCAGCTTACCTTGAATTTCATCTTTGGCAGCTGTCCATACGTTAATAACACGGTTATAACGCTCTTCCTCTGTGATTAAACCACGGCGGAATTGGATCATTACTTTATCTACTTTACTTTGTGCTTCCTCTAAAATACCGCCTTTATCTGGTAATACAACGATATCAGATACACCTACAGTAATACCTGCACGAGTAGAATATTTGAAACCTAAGTTTTTCATGCGGTCAAGCATCTTAGAAGTTTCTGTAATGTGGAATTCTTTAAATACTTCAGCAATGACATTACCTAAGAATTTTTTACGGAATGGATCTACTACAGGCATATTTGTGAAATGCTTCGCTAAAATAGCGCGGCGTTGTGCTTCGATTTTTTCTGCTTCAGATAAATCAGCATAGCCTTCTGTTGCTTCGATCTCTTTCAGTAACTCTTCGTCAATTGTTAAGTTTACGAAGTATTTCTCAGGTGTTTTTTGCTCTAAGTTAACTGATGTTGGCTCATTAATATAAGGGAATGAGCTTGGTAAAATTTCATTGAAGATCACTTTACCTACAGTAGTTAATAAGAACATTTTATTTTGTTCTTCTGTAAATGTTGGATTATTTAATGAGCTCGCTTTAATCGCAATACGAGAGTGTAAATGTACGTGACCATTTTGGTAGGCAATTAACACTTCGTTTGAATCATAAAATACAGAGCCTTCACCACGAGCACCTTCACGCTCAAGTGTTAAGTAATAGTTACCTAATACCATATCTTGAGATGGTGTTACTACTGGTTTCCCGTCTTTCGGGTTAAGGATGTTTTGAGCTGCTAACATAAGTAAACGAGCTTCTGCTTGTGCTTCAGCTGATAGTGGAACGTGCACGGCCATTTGGTCACCATCGAAGTCAGCGTTGTAAGCTGTACATACTAATGGGTGAAGACGGATTGCACGACCTTCTACTAATGTTGGTTCGAATGCTTGGATACCAAGACGGTGAAGCGTTGGTGCACGGTTAAGTAATACCGGATGCTCACGGATAACGTCTTCTAAAACGTCCCAAACTTCATTGTGTAAACGCTCAATTTTACGTTTTGCTGATTTAATGTTGTGAGCTAAACCACGCTCAACTAGTTCTTTCATTACGAAAGGCTTGAATAATTCAATTGCCATTTCTTTTGGAAGACCACATTGATACATTTTTAGATTTGGACCTACTACGATAACCGAACGACCAGAATAGTCTACACGTTTACCAAGTAAGTTTTGACGGAAACGACCTTGTTTCCCTTTCAGCATGTGTGAAAGTGATTTTAAAGGACGGTTACCAGGACCTGTTACTGGACGACCACGACGACCATTATCGATTAATGCGTCAACCGCTTCTTGTAACATACGTTTTTCGTTTTGAACAATAATGCTTGGTGCACCAAGGTCAAGTAAACGTTTTAAACGGTTGTTACGGTTAATAACCCGACGGTAAAGATCATTTAAGTCAGAAGTGGCAAAACGACCACCATCTAATTGCACCATTGGACGAAGCTCCGGTGGAATTACTGGTAGTACATCTAAAATCATCCACTCCGGTTTGTTGCCAGAGTTACGGAATGACTCTACTACTTCAAGACGTTTAATCGCACGTGTACGGCGTTGGCCTTGTGCAGATTTCAGCTCTTCTTTTAAAACTTGTGTTTCATCTTCTAAATCAATTTTCTCTAAAAGACGTTTAATAGCTTCAGCACCCATTGCCGCTTCGAACTCGTTACCATACTTTTCACGGTATGCACGATATTCTTTTTCGGAAAGTAAGTCTTTGTATCCTAGAGACGTTTGACCTGTCTCGATTACTACATAAGAAGCGAAGTAAATTACTTCTTCCAACGCACGTGGAGACATGTCTAAAATAAGACCCATTCGGCTTGGAATACCTTTGAAGTACCAAATATGTGATACTGGTGCAGCCAGCTCAATGTGACCTTGACGCTCACGACGAACTTTTGCACGTGTAACTTCTACTCCACAACGGTCACAAACGACACCTTTGTAACGTACACGCTTATATTTACCACAGTGACATTCCCAGTCTTTTGTTGGTCCAAAAATACGTTCGCAGAATAGACCATCTTTTTCTGGTTTTAATGTACGGTAGTTAATTGTTTCTGGTTTTTTTACTTCTCCATATGACCAAGAACGGATCTTGTCAGGTGAAGCTAAACCAATTTTCATATATTCAAATTCATTAACATCGATCAAGGAGCCTACCTCCCTTTAGTTATAAGTCGTAAATGACTTTTAATGTAGCTCTACACTTACAAAATTTCATATTAGGCCATAATGAAACTTGCATCTAAAACATAAGAAAAATCGGGCAGGGCATATACCTGCCCGATTCAATTGAAGTTATTCAAATGATTCTACTGGGTCTTCTTCTTTATCATCAGATGGGCGTCCAGCTTCTGAAGCTGGTGGAGCTACTTCTTCCTCATCATCAAGGTCGCGTAATTCTACTTCCTCGTCATTGATTGTAAGCATCTTCACATCCATACCTAATGATTGAAGTTCTTTAATTAATACTTTGAATGATTCTGGTACACCTGGTTCTGGAACACTTTCACCTTTTACAATAGCTTCGTATGTTTTCACACGACCTACAACGTCATCTGATTTTACAGTTAAAATCTCTTGTAACGTGTAAGCAGCACCGTATGCTTCAAGTGCCCAAACCTCCATCTCGCCGAAGCGCTGACCACCGAATTGTGCTTTACCACCAAGCGGCTGTTGCGTTACTAATGAGTAAGGTCCAGTTGAACGTGCATGAAGTTTATCATCAACCATGTGCGCTAGTTTAATCATATACATGACACCAACAGAAACACGGTTATCAAATGGCTCACCTGAACGTCCATCATAAAGAATTGTTTTACCATCACGGTTCATACCAGCTTCTTCCATCGTTTCCCAAACATCAGCTTCGTTGGCACCATCAAATACTGGTGAAGCCATATGAATGCCTAAGTAACGTGAAGCCATACCTAAATGCAGCTCCAGTACTTGTCCGATGTTCATACGTGAAGGTACCCCTAGTGGGTTAAGCATGATATCTACTGGTGTTCCGTCTGGCATAAACGGCATATCCTCTTCCGGTAAAATACGTGAAATTACACCTTTGTTACCGTGACGTCCGGCCATCTTGTCACCAACGCGAATTTTACGTTTTTGAACAATATAAGCACGAACTAATTGGTTTACACCTGGTGGTAATTCGTCACCGTCTTCACGGTTGAATACTTTAACATCTAAAATGATACCGCCAGCCCCGTGTGGTACACGTAGAGACGTATCACGTACTTCACGTGCTTTTTCACCAAAGATAGCATGTAATAAACGCTCTTCCGCAGTTAACTCTGTAACCCCTTTAGGCGTAACTTTACCTACTAAAATATCACCGTCACGTACTTCCGCACCGATACGGATAATTCCGCGATCATCTAGGTTTCGAAGTGCATCTTCCCCTACGTTTGGAATGTCACGTGTGATTTCTTCAGGTCCAAGCTTAGTATCACGAGATTCTGATTCATATTCTTCAATATGAACAGAAGTATAAACATCGTCTTTTACAAGGCGTTCGCTCATAATTACAGCATCCTCGTAGTTGAAGCCATCCCATGTCATGAACGCAACAAGTACGTTTTGACCAAGTGCTAATTCGCCTTTTTCCATTGAAGGACCATCAGCTAAAATATCACGAGGTTTTACACGGTCGCCAACTTTTACGATTGGGCGTTGGTTATAAGATGTACCTTGGTTAGAACGAATGAATTTTTGTAATTTATAATTAGTTAAGTCACCCTTAACTTCTTTACCATCTACTAACTCAATACGACGTACACGGATTGAACGTGCTTCAACATGTTCTACAATACCGTCATATTTTGCTACAACAGCAGCTCCTGAATCACGCGCGTCAACATGTTCCATACCCGTACCAACGAATGGTGCATTTGGATATAATAACGGAACAGCTTGACGTTGCATGTTTGCTCCCATTAACGCACGGTTTGAGTCGTCGTTTTCTAAGAACGGGATACATGCAGTGGCAGCAGATACTACTTGTTTTGGTGATACATCCATATAGTCGATGCGGTCTCTTGTAAATACTGTGTTATCGCCACGGAAACGTCCTACAACTTCTTCGTTAGCGAATGTACCATCATCATTTAGAATAGAGTTTGCTTGTGCAACTACATAGTTGTCTTCTTCGTCAGCCGTTAAATAATGGATTTCTTTCGTTACAGCACCTGTTTCCGGATCAACCCGGCGGTAAGGTGTTTCAATGAAACCAAACTTGTTAACTTTTGCGAATGAAGATAAAGAGTTGATAAGACCAATGTTTGGTCCCTCTGGCGTTTCGATTGGACACATACGCCCATAGTGAGAGTAGTGAACGTCACGCACTTCCATACCTGCACGCTCACGTGTTAAACCACCCGGTCCTAATGCAGACAGACGACGTTTGTGTGTCAACTCTGCTAATGGGTTTGTTTGGTCCATGAACTGAGATAATTGAGAGCTACCAAAGAACTCTTTAATTGATGCGATAACCGGACGAATATTTATTAACTGTTGTGGTACGATTGCTGCTGTGTCATTGATTGACATACGCTCACGTACAACACGTTCCATACGAGATAAACCGATACGGAACTGGTTTTGTAATAATTCGCCAACCGAACGTAAACGACGGTTACCTAAATGATCAATATCATCTGTGTTACCAACGTCATATAATAAATTGAAGAAGTACGATACAGAAGCCAATACATCGGCTGGTGTAATGTTTTTCACTTCTTCATCTACATAAGCGTTTGAAATAACATTAATTTCTTTTTGCGCTTCATCGTTTGGTGCAAAGATTTTAACCGACTGGATTGTAATGTCATCTTCCAACACGCCACCAACTTGGTTTAATGTACGGAATCCTACACCACTTTCTAAATAAGGGATTAACTTATCAAGATTACGGCGGTCTAATAATGTACCTGCTTCAACAATAATTTCCCCTGTATCAGGATCTACTAATGTTTCTGCAATCGTTTGGTTGAATAAACGATTTTTGATGTGAAGCTTTTTGTTCATTTTGTAACGACCAACATTCGCTAAATCATAGCGTTTTGCATCAAAGAAGCGAGAATATAATAGATTCTTCGCAGATTCAACTGTTGGTGGTTCACCTGGACGTAAACGTTCATAGATTTCAAGAAGCGCCTTTTCAGTACCTTCTGTGTTATCCTTTTCTAACGTGTTACGTAAATACTCATTGTCACCAATGATATCTAAAATTTCTTGGTCCGAGCCGAAACCTAATGCACGTAAAAGTACCGTTACTGGTAACTTACGTGTACGATCGATACGTACGTAGACAACGTCTTTTGCATCTGTTTCGTATTCTAGCCATGCACCACGGTTAGGAATAACTGTTGCGCCAAAGCCTTTTTTACCGTTTTTATCCGTTTTTTCGTGGAAGTATACACTTGGAGAACGAACTAACTGAGACACGATAACACGCTCAGCACCATTAATGATAAATGTGCCTGTTTCTGTCATTAACGGGAAATCACCCATAAAGACATCTTGCTCTTTAACTTCGTTTGTTTCTTTGTTGTGCAAACGTACTTTCACACGTAGTGGCGCAGCATAAGTAACGTCACGTTCTTTACATTCGTCTACTTGATACTTAGGTTCACCTAAAGTATAATCAACGAATTCTAATGAAAGATTTCCTGTAAAATCCTCGATTGGAGAAATGTCGTGGAACATCTCGCGCAACCCTTCTTCAAGGAACCACTCATAAGATGCTGTTTGGATTTCGATTAAATTCGGAAGTTCCAGCACCTCACTAATACGCGCAAAGCTTCTACGCTGGCGGTGTTGTCCGTACTGAACTAGTTGACCTGTCAACTCATTCACCCCTCAATAAAGCGATAATAGGTCTTTGCAAAAACATACAAATGGTGTATGATTTCGAAAGACAAAAAGAAAACGAGACTTTTTTAAAACCTCATTTTCGGTTAAACTTAACTTATTCTTAGCAAGTATACCCGTAAATTTGATTAAATAATGCAAATGGGCATACTACCTCAAAATAATAATTTTGCATTTTATTATGTTATCACACTCAATTTGTCAAGTCAATATTTGATATAGATCTTACTTATTTTTTTGCACGAATGATCCAATATCCTTTTTTCTTCTCAACAACATCTACTTCTGAAAACATTTCTTCTAAATGGCTCATTGTTGATGGAGCGCCTTGCTTCTTCTGAATAACAATCCATAGTTCACCATTTTCCAAAAGCAGCTCATATGCGCGGTCGTAAAACTTAAAAACCGTTTCTTTTCCTGCACGGATTGGTGGATTCGTTAATACTGCCGCTACTTTTGAATTAGTATCTACAGCATCCAATCCATCACTTTCAAAAATACGTACATTTTGAACCCCGTTAAGTTGGGCGTTTTTTTGAGACAAACTAACTGCACGTGAATTAATATCCATCATGAACACTTCACGGTCAGGGTTGTTTTTTGCAATCGACAATCCGATTGGTCCATAGCCACAGCCTACATCAAGTAAAACACCTTCAACTTCAGGCATTTCAAAAGCATCGATTAGTACACGGGAACCAAAATCTACTTCGCTTTTACTGAATACACCCGTATCCGTTTCGAACGTAAACGTATTACCTAATAAAGTAAATTTCCATTGGGTTGGTTTACTTTCAGATTGAGGCTTATTTGAATAATAATGTTCAGACATCGATATGCCTCCTTAGAAAAACACATTTGCACCAACATGCGAAATGCTGTCTTTTTTCTTTATGTGGATTTCTTTTAAAAATTATACATTCTCACCCACTAAAAGTTAAATAAAGAAAAGCCCGCCGCAAAATTGTGACGAGCTTTCCTTATCAAGCTAAGCAATAGGCATAGCTATTAAATAAAGTTAAACTAAAATTATTTAACTTCTACTGAAGCGCCAACTTCTTCAAGTTTAGCTTTGATAGCTTCAGCGTCATCTTTAGAAACGCCTTCTTTAAGAGCTTTAGGAGCGTTGTCAACAACCTCTTTAGCTTCTTTTAAACCTAATCCAGTGATTTCACGAACCACTTTGATTACTTTGATTTTTTCTTGACCAGCAGATGTTAATACTACATCAAACTCAGTTTTTTCTTCAGCTGCAGCAGCACCGCCAGCAGCTACTGCTACTGGAGCAGCAGCTGTTACACCGAATTCTTCTTCGATTGCTTTTACTAAGTCGTTTAATTCTAGAACTGTCATAGCTTTGATAGCTTCTAAGATTTGCTCATTGTTCATTTTAATTTCCTCCTATGGAATGTTATATTAGTTTAGGCAATTTGCCTGATTGTTGAAGTTAAGAGGCTAATATTAAGCGCCTTGCTCTTCTTTTTGTTCTGCAACAGCTTTTGTTGCAAGTGCGAAGTTGCGCACTGGAGCTTGAAGTACAGATAAAAGCATTGATAATAGACCTTCGCGAGATGGAAGTTCTGCAAGAGCTTTAACGTCTTCAACTGATGCCACAGTACCTTCGATGATACCAGCTTTAATTTCTAACGCTTCGTTTTTCTTAGCGAATTCGTTAATAATTTTAGCAGGAGCTACTACGTCCTCGTTAGAGAATGCGATAGCATTTGGACCAGTTAAGAATTCATTGATTGCTTCTAAACCAGCAGTTTCAGCAGCACGACGAGATAAAGTATTTTTATATACTTTGAACTCAACACCAGCTTCACGTAATTGCTTACGTAATTCTGTTACTTGCGCTACAGTTAAACCACGGTAATCTACTACTACGATAGAAGCAGCAGCTGAGAATTTATCAGCGATTTCTTGAACTTGAACTTTTTTTGTTTCGATTGCTTTGCTCATGATGACACCTCCTATTAGAATGAGTCATTTATACCGACAAAGAAAAGCCTCTACATCAAAATAGACATAGAGGCTGAAAGTACATCATCTTAAAAAGAATCCGAACTCCGATGTCCTCGGTAGGCTCATTAAGTGCAATATTGGCACCCCTACTGTCTACGGTACAAATGGATGATTCACAACAGCACTCATCTTACCAAGTAAGAAGCGCGTTGTCAATAATTTTTATTAAACGATTTTAAAAAAATCGGAATGAATTATTTAACAGAAACGTTAGCAGCGTCAACTTTTACAGCAGGACCCATTGTAGTTGTAACATTTACAGACTTCATGTAAGTACCTTTTGCTGCAGCTGGCTTAGCTTTTTGAACTACTTCAAATACAGCTAAGAAGTTTTCTACTAATTTGTTTGTATCGAAAGAAACTTTACCGATTGGTGCGTGGATGATACCAGACTTTTCAGCACGGTATTCTACTTTACCAGCTTTGATTTCTTCGATAGCTTTTGTTACGTCAAATGTAACTGTACCTGTTTTAGGGTTTGGCATTAAACCTTTAGGACCTAATACACGACCTAATTTACCAACTTCACCCATCATGTCAGGAGTTGCAACGATTACATCGAAATCAAACCAACCTTGTTGGATTTTTTGGATGTATTCTGCATCGCCTACATAATCAGCACCAGCAGCTTCTGCTTCTTTAATTTTTTCACCTTTAGCGAAAACTAAAACGCGTTGAGTTTTACCAGTACCGTGTGGTAATACTACCGCACCACGGATTTGTTGGTCATTCTTACGAGTGTCGATACCTAATTTGAATGCTACTTCTACAGTTGCATCAAAGTTTACTGAGCTTGTTTTTTGCGCTAATGCTACTGCTTCTTCAACAGAGTATAAAGTTGCGCGGTCGATTAATTTAGCTGCTTCTTGCAGTTTTTTACCTTTTTTAGCCATTATAATTTCCTCCTTGATTGTGGTTGTAACGGATTTGGACCTCCCACGAATAAAGGTTGCGCACTCATCAAACTAGTATCAGAGTGCAGCAACCTTCCAAAAAACAAAAACATCATCAAGTGTTGAAGATGGGATTAGTCTTCGATCGTAATGCCCATGCTTCGTGCAGTACCTTCAACCATTAACATAGCAGCTTCAACTGAAGCAGCGTTAAGGTCTGGCATTTTTTGTTCAGCGATTTCGCGAACTTTATCACGTTTAACCGTTGCAACTTTCTTACGGTTTGGTTCACCAGATCCAGATTGGATACCAGCCGCTACTTTAAGTAACACTGCTGCAGGTGGAGTTTTCGTAATGAAAGTAAATGAACGATCTTCGAATACTGAAATTTCAACCGGAATAATAAGACCAGCTTGATCAGCAGTACGAGCGTTAAATTCTTTACAGAATCCCATAATGTTTACACCTGCTTGACCTAATGCAGGACCAACCGGTGGCGCTGGGTTTGCTTTACCAGCAGGGATTTGAAGTTTTACAACTTTAATAACTTTTTTAGCCACGAGACACACCTCCTTAAGTCCGTGATGTGGTAATAGGGTTGCCCCTCCCACTCAATATCTGTTCGTCAGCTAAGCCGATAACATTAAAACTAATTAAAATCAAACATCTAAAGTTAGACAGTCTGACCTATGAAATGATAACACTTTTAAATTGCTTAATCAAGTCTAAATAATTCTATATTTTTTGTACTTGGTTGAAATCTAGTTCCATCACTGTTTCGCGACCAAACATATCTACTAATACTTTTAGTTTCGCTTTGTCGACATCTACTTCTTCTACGCGACCTTGGAAATGTGCAAATGGCCCTTCAAGCACTTCGACAACTTCTCCAACAGAAATTTCAACTTCGCCTAATTGAGACTCGTTCATGCCCATTTGTGCAAGTAAACGTTCTGCTTCTTCCGGTAATAATGGCGTTGGTTTAACCCCACCACCTGAAGAACCGATAAATCCAGTTACCCCTGGTGTATTACGGACTACATACCAAGCGTCGTCCGTCATAATTAACTCTACTAAAACATAACCAGGGAAGATTTTACGCATTACCGCTTTTTTCTTACCGTCTTCTTTTACATCGATTTCCTCATGCTCAGCTACGATTACTCGGAAAATCTTATCTTGCATACCCATTGTTTCTACACGTTTTTCAAGATTAGCTTTCACTCGATTTTCATAACCAGAATACGTATGAACTACATACCAATTTTTCTCCATATAGGTAGGACTAAATCGTCCGTCCCTCCTTTACTTTAATGTGTTAGGGTATATATTTCCCCGATCACAAAACTTCAATAATCTATTTATTAACTATAAAACATTTTTTAACAAATGAAAAAACCCGTTATTTGAAATTGACGGGCTATTTCGAAATATTAACATGATATAGCTTATAGAGACAAGAACCAACGGAATAATTCTGAGATTCCTAAATCTGTAACCGTAAAGAATAACGCCATAACGATAACTGTTGAAATTACTACTACCGTATATTTCGTTAACTCTTTGCTTTTTGGCCAACTTGTTTTACGCATTTCCGAGCCGACTTCTTGAAAAAAGTTTGTTACCTTACTCATTTTGGCTAACCCCCGAACAACGAATTAATCTATTTTTTATTTATAACGTTTGTTTATGCGTTGTATGCTCATTGCAATGCGAGCAAAATTTCTTCAATTCTAAGCGCTCAGTCGCTCCATCTTTTTTAGGAACGCTATAGTTTCTTGAACCACATTTTTCACAGCTTAAAACGACTTTCTTTGCCATTTATATCACCTTTTCGGCAGTTTGTCCTTTAAAGACTAACACCTAAATTTCCCACTGTCAATAAAGGCTGTCAGTGTTTAAGTTATTTCTTTTAGTTCAAGATGCCGCTCCAATTTACGCTTTACCCGTTGTAGGGCATTGTCAATGGATTTAACATGGCGGTTTAATTCTTCAGAAATTTCATTGTAGGATTGGCCCTCTAGATAACGAGCCAATACTTGCTGCTCTAGCTCACTTAATACCTCGCCCATCTTTTGTTCTAGATAGACATAGTCTTCACGATTAATCATCAAATACTCCGGATCATCAGAAAGTGGACTCGTAATTATATCCATTAATGTCCGCTCTGATTCTTCGTCATAGATCGGCTTATCTAAGGACACATAAGAATTTAAAGGGATATGCTTTTGGCGTGTAGCCGTTTTAATCGCCGTAATAATTTGCCTTGTTATGCACAACTCGGCAAATGCACGGAACGAAGCAAGCTTATCCTCTCTAAAATCTCGGATGGCCTTATATAAACCAATCATACCCTCTTGGATAATATCTTCTTTATCGGCACCCACCAAAAAATATGACCGTGCTTTTGCTTTAACGAAAAGCCGGTATTTCGAAATCAAAAAATCTAACGCATCTGTATTGCCTAGATGCACCTGCTCTACAAGCCCTTCATCTGTCAAACGTTCTAAATGCAGTACCATTTGTAACTTCTCACTTTTAAGCAACGAAAATCACCTCAGCTACGCTAGAATTATTAGGAATAGTATAACTTAATTGGAAATTGCGGGCAAACTATTACTTAATCCCTCGTCTCCACTTTTCAAATTGTAGTTCTACTTCTTTCGATAATTTAATTCTTGAGGGGGGCTTTTCGTCAGTCGATTCTTTTACTTTGGAAGAAATTTTCGACTGAATAATTTGCATCTCAATTTCAAGCTCACGTGCGGACTTCCTTAAAGCACCGTGACCGAATACGACATTTTGCTCTGTCATATCGGAAGTTGCCACATGGATTTGAATTTTGCGCCCTTTCAACTCGGTCGACAACTTTTCAATACGCTCATCGGCTGTTTCGTTTTTACGTGTGTAGATTACTTCCACAGCGTGCTGAATATATAACTGCTCTGTACCTGGTACAAGGTGTGCATCAAACACAACAATCACACGCCACCCTGTATGTGCTTTATATTCAGCCATTCTTTCAATCAAGCGATCGCGCGCATCTTCAAAGTGGGGTTCACGCAATGGACGCAGCTCACTCCATGCACCTATCATGTTATAGCCGTCTACTAGCAAAATGTTTTGCATAACCTCATCCGTTAGCTTCTTGTCGTTTACGGTACACTTCATACATTAGCAGTGCTGCTGCTACGGAAGCGTTCAATGATGTAACATGACCAACCATTGGTAAGTGATATAAGAAATCACATTTATCTTTTAAAAGACGGCTCATCCCTTTACCTTCACTCCCAATAATTAATGCAAGCGGTAATGTAGCATCCATTTTACGATAATCGGCCGAACCTTTTGCATCTGTTCCCGCTATCCAAACGCCGCGGTCTTTTAACTCGTCCACTGTTTGGGCCAAATTCGTTACACGCACAACAGGTACATGCTCGATAGCACCTGTTGAAGCTTTTGCAACAACTGCTGTTAAACCTACGGCACGACGCTTCGGTATTATGATACCATGTGCACCGATTGCATCTGCCGTTCGCATAATTGAGCCTAAGTTATGCGGATCTTCCAATTCGTCCAGTATTAAAAAGAACGGGTCTTCGTTTTTTGCCTTCGCTGCGTTAAATAGATCATCCAATTCTGCATAGTCATACGCTGCAACAGATGCAACAATTCCTTGATGGTTTTCTGCTAATTTATCTACTTTTTGCTTTGGTACAAATTGTACTAACACACCTTGCTCTTTCGCTAAGTCCATTAATTCTTGTACCCCAGTTTTCTTAACACCTTCAGCGATCCATAATTTATTGATTTCACGACCTGCTCGTAGCGCTTCTAATACTGGGTTTTTCCCGGCAATCATTTCTCCGGTTACTTCCTCTTGGGCAGCTTGAGGTTTTTCTTCCTGCTGTTTTTTATCGTGAGCTTTAAAGGTATCCGCCTTTTTGTCGCGACCTTTAGCATCGCGCGGCTTACGACCTTGCTGTCTTTTTTCTGCCATAGTTACTCTCCTTTTGATTGTTCTACGATTTCTATTGCGTAATCTATAATTTCATTTGCCCGGACATGTTCTTTGCTTAAAAATAAATACCCTAAAACAGCCTCAAAGCCCGAACTATTTCGATATGTTCGGACATCCGTATTTTTTGGAACAGAGCCTGATTTGGCATTACGCCCTCTACGGAAAACGGCTTGTTCTGCTTCCGTCAAATAATTTTCGTCAATCATGCGATGTACGATGTTTGATTGAGATTTGGCCGAAACATATTTTGTCGCTTCTTTATGCAATGTATTTGGCTTTGCGCGACCAGATAAAATTAAATATTCCCGAATTCTTTGTTCAAGCACGGCGTCCCCCATATAGGCGAGCGCCAGTGCATTTAACTGTATGACATCATGCGGTGTTAAGTTTTGCATCTATTGTCCTCGTTTCCAGCGCGTTCCTTGACGAGTATCTTCCAGCACAATATCCATACTTAACAATTGGTCACGAATTTCATCTGACCGTGCGAAATCTCTGTTTTTACGGGCTTGGTTACGCTCTTCAATCAATGCCTCTATCTCTTCGTCCAATAAACCAGCTTCAATTTTCACTTTAATTCCCAATACTTCTCCAATTGCATCAAACATATTTAATATCGCTTGCAACACAGCTTTATCCGTATTAGTTTCTTTTAAATAAACATTGGCAATATGTGATAGTTCAAACAACGCCGAAATCGCATTTGCTGTATTGAAGTCATCATTCATTGCATTTTCAAAATCAATTTTCACTTGATTAATTTTCTCAAGCCATTGCTCGCTGTCATCCCCTAAGCTTGCCGATAATGCCAAACGGTGCTCAGCATTTGCATAAGAAGTACGAATACGATCTAATCCGTTTTTCGCAGCTTCCACTAAATCTTGTGCGAAGTTGATTGGGTGACGATAATGAACCGACAACATAAAGAAACGTAGTACTTGCGGATCGATTTGCTGACGAATATCATGCACTAATATAAAGTTACCGAGAGATTTTGACATTTTTTCATTATCAATATTAATATAGCCATTATGCATCCAATAACGTGCAAATGTTTTATCATTATGCGCCTCTGATTGCGCAATTTCATTTTCGTGGTGAGGGAATGTTAAATCCTGCCCTCCTGCGTGAATATCGATTGTATCACCTAAATGCTCACGTGCCATAACAGAACATTCAATATGCCAACCTGGGCGTCCTTCTCCCCACGGAGAGTCCCATTTAATTTCCCCTACTTTGGCTGCTTTCCATAAGGCAAAATCTAGCGGGTCTTCTTTCTTTTCGCCTGCTTCGATGCGAGCGCCGACTTTTAAATCATCGATTGATTGGTGGCTTAACTTTCCATAGCCATCGAATTTACGTGTACGATAATAAACATCGCCTTGAGATTCATATGCATAACCTTTCTCAATTAGCACTTTAATAAATTCAATAATATCGTCCATATGCTCTGTTACACGTGGATGGGCATCCGCTTTTTGGCAACCTAATGCAGTAATGTCTTCAAAATATGCAGCAATGAAGCGGTCTGTTAATGCCGACGTTTCTTCTCCCAGCTCATTGGCAGCTTTAATAATTTTGTCATCAACATCGGTAAAATTCGATACGAATTTCACTTCATAGCCAGCATATTGGAAATAGCGTCGTACCGTATCATATACGATGACTGGACGTGAATTTCCAATATGAATGTAATTGTATACAGTAGGACCGCATACATACATTTTCACTTTGCCATCCTCTAATGGAATAAAGGGCTCTTTTTGTCTCGTTAACGAATTGAAGATTTGAATACTCATTTTGCCGCTCCTCTTTATAAACGTTCTTTTTTTAATTAACTGTTCACTTTTTATTTCTGCAAAAAAGCGTCTCCATCACCTAGTTGAAGGTGACAGAGACGCTATACGCGCGGTTCCACTCTGGTTGAAAAAATACGAATACTTTTTCCGCTTGAAAGTCCTATAACGGGGACAAATCGATTTAACCTACTACAATTTCAGTTAAATACTCGAAGGTGCATTTCAGCTTTGCCTTAACCTAGATCACTTTCAGCCGGTGATGATCCTCTCTAATAAGGTATGCGCCGCGTACTTCTCCTTCTCAACGCGCTAACATTATATACAATTTAAACTCATTTTACATTTATTTTCTGAAAAATCAATCATTAATATTACCCTTAGATATCTATTCAGCAAACTTTCCGACACGGGCAATTGTTTTTTCCTTGCCAATTAGGGCAATGGAATTCGGTAATTCCGGTCCATGTGTTTGACCAGTCGTCACAACACGGATCGGCATGAATAGGTTTTTACCTTTTACACCTGTTTCTTTTTGCACGGCTTTAATAGCCGCTTTAATTGAGTCTGCATCAAAGGATTCTAAAATTTCTAACTGAGTTTTAAATGCAGCCATAACAGTTGGCACTGTCTCACCTGCTAATACCTCGTTTGCTTCTTCATCATATGCAATTTCTTCTGTGAAAAATAGGCTCGATAATTCTACAATTTCTGCCCCGAAGCTCATTTGCTCATGGTAAAGTGCGATTAAATCAGAAGCCCATACATGTTGCTCTTCTGATAACTGTTCTGGTAGTAAGCCTGCTTTTTGTAAGTGTGGCAATGCTAGTGCTACAACCTCTTCACGAGACATTTTTTTAATATATTGGTTGTTCATCCATGTAAGTTTTGTTTTATCAAACATAGATGGCGATTTTGATAAACGCTTTTCATCAAAAAGCTTAACAAGTTCATCATGAGAAAAGATTTCCTCTTCTCCTTCTGGAGACCAGCCTAGTAAGGCAAAGAAGTTAAACATTGCTTCTGGTAAATAACCAAGTTCTTTATATTGCGTAACGAATTGAATAATTGATTCATCACGTTTCGATAATTTTTTACGCTCTTCATTTACGATTAATGTCATATGTCCATATTGTGGATATTCCCATCCGAAAGCATCAAAGATCATCATTTGTTTTGGCGTATTCGATAAATGTTCTTCTCCTCGGAATACATGCGAAATTTCCATAAAGTGGTCATCTAATACAACAGCATAGTTGTATGTTGGAATTCCATTTGCTTTCACAAGAACCCAGTCACCGACATCCTTTGATTCAAATGATACTTCACCGCGCACTAAGTCAACGAAGTTATATGTTACATCTGCTGGTACACGCATACGAATTGTATATGGATCGCCCGCTGCTTCTTTTGCTGCAACTTCTTCTGATGTTAAGTGACGGCATTTCCCGCCATACATTGGAGCAGCAATACCCTTCGCTTTTTGCGCGTCACGCTCTGCTTCCAACTCTTCTGATGTACAGAAACATTTATATGCTTGACCTGATTCCAACATCTTTTCTGCATGTTCTTTATATATATCCAGTCGCTCCATTTGACGATACGGCGCATATGGACCACCAATATCCACTGACTCATCTGGTGTAATACCTAACCAACGCAAGTTATCAAGTTGAGAAGCTTCTCCACCTTCTACATTACGCTCGATATCTGTATCTTCAATACGTACTACAAAAGTTCCGTTATGGTGTTTTGCATATAAATAGTTAAATAAAGCTGTACGTGCGCCACCGATATGTAAAAATCCTGTTGGCGATGGTGCATAACGAACTCGAACTGTTTTCGTCATAATATTGCCTCCTAATTTTAGCGTTAAAACGCTCGACCATTTTCAATATAAAAAGTATACAATTTTTTATATGTGTAAGAAAGGACATTATATTGCACTATACTTTCACAATAAGTGTCTTTTTAAACCTTGTCCATTCTACCACTGTCAGTTACTAAGTTAAAGTAACATATGTTGATTTTAACACTTGATTTCGCCTTAAGCTTTCACTAAAAGAATCGTTGCCATTGCCGCAATACCTTCTTCACGACCAACAAATCCCAATTTTTCAGTCGTTGTTGCTTTTACATTTACTTGTGAAGGCTCTGCATTTAGTAATTCAGCGATACGGTTTTGCATTTGCGAAATATATGGTGCCATCTTTGGGCGTTGAGCCATAATTGTACAATCTACATTACCTAATCTGTAGCCCCGTTCTTCAACCATTTTCCAAATGAATTCAAGTAACTTTGCTGAATCGGCATCTTTCCATTCCGGATCTGTATCCGGGAAATGACGACCAATGTCCCCTTCACCAATTGCCCCTAATGCTGCATCTGTCACAGTATGCAAAAGTACATCAGCATCTGAATGCCCTAGTAAGCCGCGCTCATGAGGAATTGTAATCCCACCTAAAATTAATGGACGTCCTTCTGCAAATTCATGAACGTCAAAACCTTGTCCTATTCGAAACATAATAATGCTAGCTTACAAAGTAAACTAGCTTTCACCTTCTTTCTGCTAATCTCATTACCCATAGTATAATCAACTTCTACAAAAAAAGCCTTGAAAACCTTTTACTTTTCAAGGCTCTTTCTAAAGTTATGTTTTTCTAAAATAGCTTCACCAAAAATCAAATCTTCCTGAGTCGTCATTTTTACATTTTCGTAGCTGCATTCTACGATGTGAATATCATGCCCTAATCGTTCTACTAGCATCGCTTCATCCGTTCCTAAAAAACCAACCTTTTCAGCTACATCTTCTGCTTCAGCCAATAAATCATACCGGAATGCTTGCGGTGTTTGAACCATCCATAAAGACTCACGGTCAATTGTTTCTTTAATGAGTCCATTCTGCACAATTTTCATCGTATCTTTTGCACGAACGCCTGCAATGGCTGCTCCTTTTTCGTATGCAACCTTTGCAAGTTCTGTAATTTTTGGAATCGTAATAAAAGGTCTTGCTGCATCATGAACAAGAACAACCTCTACTGCCTTCATTTCTTTAATACATGAGTGCACCGAATGTTGTCGTTCTTCTCCCCCAGTAGGTAGCCCTTTTACTTTTGTAATATTGTAATTTTCGATGAGCGATTGTATAAATGATCGTTCCTCATCCTTTACTGCCAGCCAAATTCCTGTACAGTTTGCATCTTGTTCAAAAACAAGAAGAGTATGCACTAAAATGGGTTTATCCGCTAAGTTTAAAAATAATTTATTTTGCCCAGCGCCCATACGCTTCCCACTACCTGCTGCCGGCAAAACGACTTCATACCGCAAAATACTTCACTTCCTAATCTTCTTTTGGCTTCGCGAAAATCATTCGTCCGGCTGATGTTTGTAATACACTTGTTACCGTTACTCTAATCGCCTGCCCGATATAACTACGACCGCCTTCTACAACAATCATCGTACCATCATCTAAATATGCTACCCCTTGATTGTGTTCTTTACCATCTTTAATCACAACTACTTGCATATCTTCACCAGGAATAACGACAGGCTTGACCGCATTTGCCAAATCATTAATATTCAATACTTTTACTCGGTGCAATTCGCAAACTTTATTTAAGTTAAAATCATTCGTTAAAATTTGTGCGCTCATATTTTTAGCTAAACGGACCAATTTTAAATCCACTTCAGCCACATCTTCAAAATCTACTTCAGTAATAAGGACTTTGGATGACCGTTCATCCTGAAGACGCTTTAGAATATCCAACCCTCTGCGACCACGCGTACGTTTTAACGTATCAGAAGAATCTGCAATATGCTGAAGCTCTGTTAGCACAAACTGAGGCACGACTAAAATTCCTTCAACAAACCCAGTCTCGGATATGTCCGCTATACGACCATCAATAATAACGCTCGTATCAAGCAATTTATATTGATCTTGCTCCTGTTCCTGCACTTCTTTTCCAGATGCATCATTAATACGTTTCTTTGTGGATTTCACTGTAAAAATCTGCATAAGCTCATCACGCTTACTAAAGCCTAATCTAAAGCCTAAATATCCAAGTACAATCGATAAGATTGCTGGAACAACCGCAGTAATTACAGGTATATTCATTTGATTAATTGCCACACCAACTAATGTTGCTACACTTAGCCCTACAATTAAGCCAAGCGTCCCAAACAATAAATCTGCTGCAGGCAATTTAAATAATACTTCTTCTAACCATGTAATTAATTTTACAAAGTAATCGGATAACGCAAACGATAGAACAAATAATAAAGCAGCACCTATCGCAACACTAATGTACGGATTATTAAGCCACGGATTGGATGATAAATTCATAAATTCATATAATGGCGGTAAGAAAATGAGACCTAATGCTCCACCGATAAATAAAAATGCTACTTGAATAATTCTTTTTAACAATTACTATCACCTCCATCAATAATTATACATATAATGCCCTGTTCATGCGAAGCACAACCATCAATATCGCAGCAAAATAGAAATATTAATTAAAGACTCTATTTATGTAAGTTCCATGCCTTTATTAATATTAAACATTTACAGAGAATTCTCCCTTTGTATTTGTTGAATTTACATCATATCTTTTCGATTATTACAGAGTTCATTTAAAATTATACTCTTACATAGTAATAAATAACGATTTTAGATATTATTTTAAAATAATAGAAAAATGACAACATAGAATAGGAGAATACGTTTTGGATATAACGAAAGAAGTAAAAATTTCAACCGCTGACCCATCTGCAATCGGGTTATTCGGTTTAGCTATTGTAACATTTGTCGCTTCAACTCAAAAATTGGGATGGACTGAAGGTTTAGGTTTAGTCATTCCCTGGGCAATTTTCTTAGGTGGGATTGCACAATTTTACGCGTCAGTATTAGATTCAAAGCATAATAATACATTTGGTACGACAGCATTTGGCGCATATGGTTTATTTTGGATGGGTGTAGGTATGAGCTGGTTCGTTCAAGCCGGTGTGTTCGGTGAAGCATTGCAAGCATCTGTTGATACACGTCAGCTTGGCGTTGTGTATCTAGGGTATTTAATCTTTACCCTATTTATGACGATTGGTGCAGCTGAAACAAATAAAGTTTTATTTTCTATCTTTGTAATGATTGATTTACTATTTATCGGTTTGGCTTTAAGCTCATTTGGCATAATGGAACATGGTATGCATTTATTAGCCGCTTATTCTGAATTAATTATTGCGCTTTTATCACTTTACGGTGCAGGGGCTAATGTATTAAACAAGCATTTCGGCTTCAACTTCTTACCGATTGGAAAGCCTTTTGGCATTTTCACAAGAGAAGCATTTGAAAAGAAAGATAAAACTGTAAAAGCATAATTCATAGGACTTGGACAAAATAAAGCGCCGCAAAATGTATACTAACATTTGCGACGCTTTTTTTATCTGCAAAGAGCATGATAATAAGTGTATTATAAATTTTGAAAAGATTCCCGAAGTGCATCACTAATTGTTTCAACACCGACTACTTGAATATCTGCAGGGAACTCCCAGCCACCAATATTGGAGGCTGGAATAAATGCGCGTTTAAACCCTAGCTTTGCCGCTTCCTGTACACGCTGTTCAATTCTAGAAACGCGGCGTACTTCCCCAGTTAATCCTACTTCCCCAATAAAGCAATCAGTCGGGCGTACCGTTTGATCTTTAAAGCTCGAAACAATACTCGTTAATACCGCTAAATCAATTGCCGGCTCATCCAGCTTCACACCACCGGCAACTTTAATATAGGCATCCTGTGCCTGAAGCATCATACCCATCCGTTTTTCCAATACTGCCATTAAAAGCTGCACACGGTTTTGATCAACCCCTGTAGCCATGCGTTTTGGATAATTGAAACTTGTCGGCGTGATAAGTGACTGTATTTCCACCAAAATTGGTCGTGTCCCTTCCATTGACGCCACAATTGTCGAGCCTGGTGCACCTTGTGAACGTTCCTGTAGAAACAGCTCAGACGGATTCAATACTTCTTTCAATCCACCGTGGAGCATCTCAAAAATAGCAATTTCATTTGTAGAACCAAAACGGTTTTTTTGACTCCGTAAAATACGGTGGTTATGGTGACGCTCCCCTTCAAAATACAAAACAGTATCTACCATATGTTCTAAAATACGCGGCCCTGCAATCTGACCTTCCTTTGTAACGTGACCAACCAAGAAAATCGCGATGTTTTTCGTTTTCGCAATACGCATTAATTCTGCTGTACATTCACGTACTTGAGAAACACTCCCCGGCGCACTCGTTACTTCTGGATGATGTACTGTTTGAATTGAATCGACTATAACAAATTTCGGTTGTACTTCATCAATTGTTTGATTTAAAAATTCCAGATTTGTTTCCGAGTAAATATAAAGCTCTGGAGTGTGAACTCCTAAGCGTTCGGCTCTTAGTTTCGTTTGACGTACAGATTCCTCGCCGGAAATGTATAACACACGCTTTCCTTGATTAGAAAGAAGAGCAGATACTTGTAATAGTAATGTCGACTTCCCTATTCCCGGGTCTCCCCCTATCAAAACAAGTGAGCCTGGGACAATTCCGCCGCCTAGAACGCGATTAAATTCATTCATTTCTGTGGCAATACGTGTTTCTTCCTGTACCTCCACATGAATAATAGGTGTTGCCTTTGTAGCGGTTGTAGAATGCTGGAACGCACCACGCGGCCCTTTTGTGATGACTTCGACTTCTTCATTCATCGTATTCCATTCGCCACACCCTGGGCAACGCCCCATCCATTTTGCCGCTTCATAGCCACAGCTGCTGCACATAAATTTCGATTTCTTTTTTGCCATTTTGCTAGCTCCTTCGAATGTTTGTTCCTATAATTGTACACGAAACAAAATCGAATACCCACTAATCAGTCGTAAAATTCATTTTGGGCTTCAAAAATGGATAAAAAAAGACGAGGCAGGAATTAACCTACCTCATCTTTTTATTCCATTAATTTGATGATACTTTTTCTTGAGTACGGACGATAAACTCATCACTTACATAATCAAGTACCACTGTTTGCGATTTATCTAATGTCCCTTTTAACAGTTCTTCAGATAAACGATCTTCCACATGTTTTTGCAATGCACGACGTAATGGGCGAGCACCATATTGTGGATCGTAGCCTTCTTCAGCAATCTTTTCAAGTGCAGCATCTGTAAGGTGCAGCTCAATTTCTTGCTCTTTAAGACGGTTTGTTAAAGAGTTAGCCATTAATGATACGATTTCTTTTAAGTGAACTTTCTCTAATGAGTGGAACACAATCATTTCATCAATACGGTTTAAGAACTCTGGGCGGAATGCTTTTTTCAGTTCTTCCAGCATTGTACCCTTCATATCTTTATCTTTCGATTCATTTAATCCTGCACTAAATCCAACATGCTTACGGTATTTCAATGCATCCGCACCAACGTTTGATGTCATAATAACTACCGTATTACGGAAATCTACAACACGACCTTTTGAATCCGTTAAACGACCATCTTCCAGTACTTGCAATAAGATGTTGAATACATCTGGATGTGCTTTTTCGATTTCATCAAGTAATACAACTGAGTATGGTTTACGACGAACTTTTTCCGTTAATTGACCGCCATCATCAAAGCCCACATAGCCTGGAGGTGAACCAACTAAACGTGAAGTCGAATGTTTCTCCATATACTCTGACATATCTACACGGATCATCGCATCTTCATCACCGAACATTACTTCTGCCAGCGCCCGTGCAAGTTCCGTTTTACCGACACCTGTAGGACCAAGGAAGATGAATGAACCGATTGGACGTTTAGGATCTTTTAATCCCGCGCGTGCACGACGAATAGCTCGTGAAATTGCTTCCACCGCTTCACCTTGACCGACTACACGCTTGTGTAATTCTTCTTCAAGGTTCAGTAATTTCGCTGATTCTGCTTGTGCGATTTTAGAAACCGGAATTCCAGTCCACATTGCAACAACTTGGGCAATGTCATCCACATATACTGTCGACTCTTCTTTACCCTGTTTTTCTTTCCATTCCTTTTTCATTTGCTCCAGCTCTTGTTTTAGCTTTTGCTCCGAATCGCGTAACGCTGCTGCCTTTTCGAATTCCTGACCTGAAACAGCAGCATTCTTTTCAGATTTTATGCCTTCTAGCTTATCTTCCAATTCTTTTAAATTCGGTGGTACTGTATATGAACGTAAACGAACTTTCGAACCTGCCTCATCAATTAAGTCAATTGCTTTATCCGGTAAGAAACGGTCTGAAATGTAACGATCTGATAATTTCGCCGCCGCTTCTACTGCTTCATCCGAAATTTTCACACGGTGATGTGCTTCATAACGGTCACGTAAGCCTTTAATAATTTGGATTGTTTCATCAACAGACGGCTCATCAACTTGGATAGGTTGGAAACGACGCTCCAATGCGGCATCTTTTTCAATATATTTACGATATTCATCAAGTGTTGTGGCACCGATACATTGTAATTCACCACGGGCTAAAGATGGTTTTAAAATGTTAGATGCATCAATTGCACCTTCTGCACCACCTGCGCCGATAAGTGTATGAAGCTCATCGATGAACAGAATAATATTGCCGGCTTGGCGAATTTCATCCATAACTTTTTTCAGACGATCCTCGAATTCACCGCGGTATTTTGTACCTGCTACTACAGTACCCATATCAAGTGTCATAACACGTTTGTCACGTAGTGTTTCAGGTACTTCATTATTAATAATTTGCTGAGCTAATCCTTCAGCAATGGCTGTTTTACCGACACCTGGCTCCCCGATTAGTACTGGGTTATTTTTCGTACGGCGTGACAATACTTCCACGACACGTGTAATTTCTTTTGAGCGTCCAATGACAGGATCAAGTGAACCTTCTCGGGCAACTGCTGTTAAGTCACGTGCTAAACTATCCAGCGTCGGTGTATTTACAGTTTGCGCCATATTTGACGTTCCACTATTATTGGCATCATTATTTCCTAACAGTAATAAAACTTGTTGGCGTGCTTTATTAATACTTACACCTGTGTTAGCCAATACACGTGCTGCAACACCTTCTCCTTCACGAATTAATGCCAATAGGATATGTTCTGTACCTACATATGCATGACCTAATTTACGTGATTCATCCAATGAAAGTTCGATTACTTTTTTAGCACGCGGTGTGTAATGTACGATAGGCCCAACTTCCTCGGTACCTTTTCCTACTAATTCCTCTATACCTGTTTCAATCATTTGAGGGCTTATATTAATTGCTTCTAATGCTTTTGCGGCAATCCCGCCACCTTCACGAATTAAGCCAAGTAAAATATGTTCTGTTCCAATTTCTTTATGCTTAAGGCGAATTGCTTCTTCTTGAGCAAGTTGTAATACTTTCTGAGCACGTTGTGTGAATCGATTGAACATCATAAAAAATCCTCTCCTTTTTCCCCATTGTTTGTAGCTTCATCTTGCTCGTTTAACTTATCTTGTAAAAGCTTTGCACGATACATATCGCGCTCTGCTGGTTGCAAAGTAGTACCAATATATTGCTGAATGAGTCCAGGTTGCATTAAAAGCATGCACTCATTTAATTTACGCTGTGAAATAGGTTCTAATAATCCTAAACTTACCCCAAGACGGACATTGGATAAACAGCTTGCGGCTTCTTCACTCGGTAAAATTTTTGCATACTTCAATGTACCAAGTGAGCGACTTAAACGGTCTTCTAATATTGAAGGCGCTCGCATCAACAAATTCTTCCGAGCAAGCTGTTCTTTTTGTATAACTTGCTCTACTACTTCTTGAAGCTCCTGCAAAATTGTTTCTTCAGATTTACCTAAAGTGATTTGATTAGAGATTTGATAAATATTACCTAAATTTTCACTTCCTTCTCCATATATACCCCTCACTACCATTCCTAATCTTGTCATCATCTGAATTAAGGCATTCATTTGTTTAGTCATCGTAAGTGCTGGTAAATGAAGCATGACAGAGGCTCTAAGTCCCGTTCCAACATTGGTCGGGCAACTTGTTAAGTATCCATATCGGTCTTCATATGCATAGTTGATTGACTTACTCAAGTAGCGGTCAATTGTTCTAGCTTCCTGAAAGGCTTCTTTTAAGTTCATACCTTGTGTCAGGCTCTGAATTCGAATATGGTCCTCTTCATTTACTAATATGCTAATGGATTCATCTTTTGTTAAAAAAAATGATCCTATTTTTTTTCTTCGCGCCAAGTTAGGGCTTATAAGATGCTTCTCCACTAAGATTTGACGCTGTAATACAGGCATATCTTTTATTTGGAAGTAGGAAAATTGATAAGGGTTTACGTCTGTAGATAGTAGCACCTTCATCATTTTATCTTCGACTACCTGTGCCTCTTCTTCTGTAAAACTTATCGGAAATCGAGTATTGGCAATATTACGAGCAAGTCGAATGCGTGTGCTTATGACGATATCCGATTCGCTTTCATGTTGCATCCAGCTTGGACTAGCATTCGTTAGAAAATGCTCGATGTTCATGCGTTCCCCTCTCCTTCCTGTTTAATTTTATTTTCCAATTCACGGACTTCATCACGAATCGAGGCTGCATCTTCAAAGCGTTCCTCAGCAATTGCCTGATGTAATAATGTACGGAGTTCGTTAATTTGTTGTTCAATTTTTTCTTTTGATGGGGCATTTTTTTCGTACCCTACATGCTGTGTGCCTGCTTGAATGCGCTCAAGCAACTGTGGTAATTGCTCGCTAAATGTTTCATAACACTGACCACAACCAAATTTACCTTGCTTTAAAAATTGTCGGTACGTAAACCCACAAGAAGGACACGCCTTTTGAGTAGTAGGCTGTTTCGTTGCATTTTCTTTTTTTGCGTTCACTGGTACAAAATTGAACCAATTCGATATTAGTTGTTGAAGAGATGTTGGCTCTTCACTCACATCAAATTGAAATGGATGGAATTGTGTAGCGCATACTTCACAATAGTGACGTTCCACTTTCTGACCGTTGTGAACTTGTGTTACCGTTACATTTGCATGACGCTGCTTACAATGCTCACATATCATATATTTACACCTCTACTTTTCAAAAGAAATCGTTTGTAGCATTGCATGCATAATGCGTGCCCTTAACTGATCACGGAGTGGTAAACCTACCTGTAATGTGACACGATCGAGGGCTACTTTCATAATGCTTGCTTCACGCTCGGTAATAATATCCTCTTCCAACAATCGATAAATAATATGCTCTGCATTCGTCTGTGCAATGGCATTCCCTATCTGTGTTTCCATTTCATCTAATAAGTTTTTCTTTGAGTGGATTGTTACTCGCAAAATTCGAATATAACCGCCACCCCCGCGTTTACTCTCTACATAGTATCCGTGTTCGGTCGTGAAACGCGTATTGATGACGTAATTGATTTGGGAAGGAGCGCAGGAAAATTGCTTCGCTAATTCATTTCGCTTTATTTCAATATGTCCCTGTCCATCTAATTCAATAACTTCCTTCAAATACCCTTCAATTATGTCAGATATATTCCTCATGCTGTTCTCACCTCTCATCAACTGACTTTGACTATCTTTGACTTAAATATACAATATTTATTTTTTGTAATGCAACTATTTGCTCTTACTTAAGTTTCCCCTAAATCACAACAATAAATCCCTATTAATGTAAAAAAACAGCCGAGTTTGTTTTGTACAAACTCGACCGCTTAATCTTAGACCCAACGACCGACAATTGGATAATTCCAATCTTGGTCTGATAATGCTTTTATAATTCCTATCACTGGAGCACCCCAGAAGATTATGAAGAACACCAATAAGAATGGTAAACCGATTAACACAATTGTGAAGATCCCTGCAATTGTTAATAAAATACCAAATACAACTTGGAATAGTAATGCTTGCATTGCAGTACGTTTTACTTCGGATTCAGTAGTTATTAAGAAAAATAGAATCGGTACTAAGAAAGGAGCAAAAAAGGCACTCGCATGTATAATAATTTTTGACCATTTAGATTCCATTTGTTATCAACCTCACTTTGTATTGTTAACTTATTTACGAATAATATTCATAAAAGTTTCATAGCAGGAATAAAAAAATCCCGATTCTTTTATCGAGATTTCTTAGAGAATAAACTTCTGATTAATATGGACCTCTATCATCCGGGTTATCCCCTTCTTGAGGAAATAAAAAATACGAAATTATAGCTGTTAAAATGGTAGCTCCTATCACAATCAATATTCGATCACGGTCGCCTACTTCTGCATAATTATTGACTAACATAATATAAGAAGCAATTGCAACCCCTAATGACAATGGTATAACAAATTTTAAACGACCTTTATGAAATTTCATTTTTTCTACGCCCTTTGAATCTATTTTTGTTAGTTTCTATCATACCTCGTTTAATTTTAAATTACAAATTCTTCAATAATAAGAATTTATACCGAAATAATAATGATAATACCAATAAAAAACAGTAAGATTGTAATAGTTGGAAAATTAATGAAATGAGGAATAGTATGGGCATTCTATTTGCAAGAGCGACTAAAGTTTCGAAAAAACCTTACTTTGATATAGATAAATATTCTCAAGAAGTTTCTTTAGATGTTTCGAAGTATCCCGATTTAAATAAACAGCTTCAATTATTAAAATTAACAAACGATGACTTAGCCATAATCAAACAGCTGGAGCCCTTTGCACCAGAAATCATTCCTACTATGGTGGAACAGTTCTATGCAGCAATTAGTTTAAGCACGGAGCTTACTGATATTATAAATAATACAAGTAAAATAGACCGATTAAAAGTTACTCTATACAAACATTTAGAAAGTATTTTTAAAGCTTCAATTGATTCGCATTACTTAGAAGAGCGTCAGACAATTGCACATGTACATGTCAGAATTGGTTTAAAATCAAAATGGTATATCGCTTCGTTCCAATCCTTAGTAACGACATTTATTGAGTTTATCGAAAAGATTGATATGCCGAACTTAGAAATGGGCAAAGCCATTAATGCTTTCTCGAAAATTATTAATCTCGAACAGCAGCTTGTTATCGAAGCTTATGAAAAGGAAGAACAGCGCATTCGTTTGGAAAATGTAGAATTGCAAACAAAACTAATCGACCGCATTCAAAATACCGCGCAGGAATTGTATAGCATTAGTGATGAAACAAACGATTCCTTACAGGAAATAGCCAGCCAATCTGAAGAAATCGCTTCTAATACAGAGCAAGGTTTAAATTTAGTCGCGGAGACAGAAGACAAATCGACAACCGGCACAACCTATTTAGTGAGTCAAACGGCAATTATGACGACGATTTTAGACCGAGTAGAGACATTGGAAACTTCAATGGTTACACTTCGTCAATCCTCTCAAAAAATTGCTGATATCGTAGGGTTAGTTACAGGTATCGCTGATCAAACGAATTTACTAGCGTTAAATGCATCTATTGAAGCTGCCCGTGCGGGAGAACATGGTAAAGGTTTTGCTGTCGTAGCGGATGAAGTTCGAAAGCTTGCAGAAGAAACGAAAAAAGCAGTTCAAAATGTGTCGCAATTAATTAAAGAAACTGAGCTCAGTATTACCCAAATGTCTCATTCTGTTTCGAGTGTCGATGAGCAGGTCAAAATGAGTGTCGATACTCAAAAAAATTTAGCGGATTCATTTACTTCTATTACAGAAGCTGTATCCGGCATTAAAAAGAAATATGAAAATACTAATGAAGACATTCATACCATATCCTCTGTCATTACGGGATTAACACATACAACAAATCTTGTCTCAACTTCTTCTGATTCGTTGTTGCGCATCGTTCATGAATTAAATAACTAATTTTCAATTAGCGGTGTTCTAATTAGCTATTAAGAAAAATGAAGAGGCAGTGGTAAAAGGTTTCCCTTTATCACTGCCTCATTTGATTATTCCTAAATTGTCATTTAAGCAGACGATTTTTTGATAAGACCCGCTTTTGCTTTCGATGTTCTTGACGAATAGGACCTGTTTCAAATAAATGACGTTCAAAATCCGTTTCCGGTTCAACACCTGGTACTTCTTTCGGATTGCCATTTCCATCAATTGCAACCATTGTCACGAAAGATTCTGTCGTTAACTTTTTTGCACCAGTTTTAACATTCCTAGAAACTACACGTACATACACTTCCATTGATGTACGTCCCGTCCCAGAAACAACTGCCTCTAGCTCTATCATATCACCTGCATATGCTGGTGAGACAAAATCTACGGAATCGAAAGATGCTGTGACGACCTCTCCCTGAGAATGTTTCATTGCTGCAATTGCCGCAATCTCATCAATATATGCTAATACTTTTCCCCCGAATATAGATTGATGGTGATTCGTATCAGGAGGTAGTACTAATCGAGTTTGGATAGATTTTGAATAACTCATTGGTAAAGTAGTTTTCATAAATATCCTCCTTTCTAACTACACTCCATGTTACTATTCGATAGGGCAAAGTGCTAGTTTGAATTTTTAATATGTCAGCTTCATTGTTATAAATTTCAGCTCTGTCATTTCTTCCACAGCATACTTAATACCTTCTTTGCCATAGCCGCTATTTTTTACACCACCATATGGCATATTATCTACGCGGAATGTAGGAACATCATTAATAACTACCGTTCCTGCTTCAATCTCCTCTGCTGCTTTCATAGCATCTGTGAAAACGTTTGTATAAATACCCGCATTTAAGGCTAAATCTGATTCGTTTACGAGCGCTATTGCCTCGTCTAACGTTTCATATGGAACGATTGAAACAATAGGCGCAAAGGTTTCTTCACATACAATTTTCATATCCGGCTTCACATTTGTCATAACAGTTGGCGAGCATGTACGATCCGTAAATTCCGCCCCTGTTGCAACAACCGCACCTTGTTGTTTCGCGGCTTCAATCCAATTCTTAATACGTTTTACCTCATCAGGGTGAATCATGGCACTCACATCTGTCTGTTCATCATGTGGATCTCCAACTACTAACTTTTCTGTCTCTTCAACAAACAACTTCGTGAATTGCTCGTAAATAGAACTATGAACATATACACGCTGTAGAGAAATGCAGACTTGTCCCGCAAAGCCAAATGCCCCGCCTACACAGCGCGCTATAACTTTTTCTATTGGTGTTGAAGGCTCTACAATTAATGCAGCATTTGAACCTAGCTCTAATGTAATTTTACGTAAGCCGACCTTTTCTTTAATTTTCAGTCCAACCGGCCCACTACCAGTAAATGTAACTTTTTTCACCAGCGGATGTGTCACAAGCGTATCGCTTAAATCGCCGCCACCACCAGTCACAATTTGCAGAGCCCCGTCCGGTAATCCAGCTTCTTTAAAAATTTCCGCCATCGCAAGCGCACTTAATGGTGTTTGTGATGCCGGTTTTAATACAACTGTATTCCCTACAGCAAAGGCCGGCCCTAACTTATGCGCCACTAAGTTAAACGGAAAGTTAAACGGTGTTATTGCAGAGACTACTCCTAATGGTACTCGCTTTGTATAGCCCATTCGATCTTTAACACCAGGTGTAGCATCCATTGGAACAGTTTCACCTGTAATTTGTTTTGCCGCTTCTGCTGCGAATTGATACGTAGTAATTGTACGATCTAATTCAGTAAGTCCTGCTGATAACGGTTTTGCCGCTTCATCTGCTAAAATTTTTGCAAGCTCAAATTTACGGTCACGCATAATTGCCGCAACTTTATATAAAATCTCTGCACGTTCATATGCCGTTGTCTTCTTAAATGACAAAAACGCTTTATGAGCCCCTTCAATCGCTCTTTCCACATCAGCAACAGAGGCTTTTGCAACTTTCGCAATTATTTTTCCCGTATAGGGTGCTGTTAGTTCGCTTAACTCCGCTGTACTTTCCCATTTGCCATTAATCCATAATTTTGTTTCTTTCATAATTAATCCCTCCTCTATATTATCTACCCAATTTAAATAAATATATCGAGAATATCCAATGCTAAAAAAAATGTCATATCATTAATGAAATTACTCATATCAACTGCTTGCATAAAAAGTAGACTATCATTAAAATCAGCTAATTGATTGTTTTCTATTAAGCTATGCAGTACATAGTGGGTTGCCGTTATTAACGCATATTCCTTTTCCCTTGCAAACATAGATAGACTTTTTAATTCCTGAGATAGCTCAATAATTTCATCCACTACTTCAGAGGTTGCAGCTACTAAAGCGAGCAAAGCTAAATATGGATAAAATTTCTTACCCACCTTTACCTTTTTGTTAGTAAATGATTGTTTAATCGCAACAGTATATTCAATTAAAGTAGGCTGAAACTCCTCTTGATATAGTGCCAAAAGCTGGGTCATCGCCTGTAATGAATCACCAATTTTAAAACCTTCTTTCTGCAAGCCATCATAATATTGCCGCATCGTTTCAGCCAACGTTCCATAATTACTGGATTGATTTGTTAATAATACTGCGTAAGGAATGTCATCTTTGCCAGTTAAAAAATAGTGATGTTTTTTCATTTCAGTATGCAACTTCTTAGCTCGAAATGCATGTTCTTCATCTGTTAAAAATAATGCAGCTATATTTTGATAGGCACTATTTTTAAATCCTGCCTTTATTAGCAACTGTTCATTTGAGATTAAGCGTTTCAGCTCTTGCTCAGGTTCTGGATGCAATACAAGGTGCACTAAAATTCTATAAGTCAATGCAGATATATTATTGGATGGTGATAAAATATCGATCAACTTTTTCTTTGGTTTTTGCTTATGTATTTTTTTAACACTATCATCAAATTTTGGTCCATTAAATGTTTCACGTGAAAATGTAAACTGATTAGCTAAAGGTATTCGAATATTACTGGTTTCATTTGTCCCAAAAAAGAGCTCCATCCGCTCATAATTTTGGCTAAGCAATTGAATAAAAGATGACTTTTCCATATCTTCACACTCCTAACCATTATTATACGCCTAAATATTTGAGGTGAAAAATAATGTATTTGTTTGTAAAAAAAAGTAAACACCAATGGGAATCCATCAGTGTTTACTCTTCACATTATCCTTAAAGCTGTTCAAGCTCTTCTTTTGTAAATGCACGTGATCTTGATAAAAAGCGTTTTCCCTCGACACCTTCCAATGAAAACATCCCGCCCCGTCCATCTACAACATCAATTATAATTTGGGTATGCTTCCAATAATCATATTGATTTTTATGCATATAAAACGGACTATCCCCAATATGGCCGAGCAGCACATCCTGATTACCAATTATTAAATCTCCATCTGGATAGCACATTGGCGATGAGCCATCACAACACCCTCCCGATTGATGAAACATAATCGGTCCATGACGTTCCTTTAACTTCTTAATTAATTGTAGTGCTGCATCGGTTGCGGTTACACGTTCAACCAAAATTGCACCCCCTCTCTTAGAAGAAGCCTAAGCGGTTTTCATCATAGCTTACTAAAAGATTTTTCGTTTGTTGATAATGACTTAACATCATTTTATGATTTTCACGACCGATACCACTCATTTTGTACCCACCAAATGCTGCATGGGCCGGATATGCATGATAGCAATTTGTCCATACACGTCCTGCTTCAATTCCACGGCCAAATCGGTAGGCAGTATTCATATCACGCGTCCACACACCCGCTCCTAATCCATAAAGTGTATCATTTGCGATTTCTAAAGCTTCTTCCTTCGTTTTAAATGTTGTTACTGCAACAACTGGACCGAAAATTTCTTCTTGGAAAATACGCATTTTATTATGACCTTTAAATACAGTTGGCTTAATATAGTAACCGTTTGCATAATCGCCGCCAAGATCATTTTTCTCGCCACCGATTAAGCATTCAGCACCTTCCTCTTTTCCAATTTGTAAATACGATTGGATTTTTTCCATTTGCTCAGAAGAAGCCTGAGCACCCATCATTGTATCTGTATCTAAAGGGTTTCCTGTTTTAATCGCTTCAACACGCTTCAATACACGATCCATGAATTTCTCATAAATCGACTCTTGAATAAGCGCACGGGATGGACAAGTACATACTTCCCCTTGGTTTAAAGCGAACAATACGAAACCTTCCACGGCTTTGTCCAAAAAGGCATCGTCTGCCTCCATAATATCTTCAAAGAATATATTTGGTGATTTACCACCTAACTCTAATGTAACGGGGATTAAGTTTTGTGAAGCATACTGCATAATGAGGCGCCCTGTCGTTGTTTCCCCTGTAAAGGCGATTTTTCCGATACGTGGACTAGATGCCAATGGCTTACCTGCTTCTAAACCAAAACCATTCACAACATTCACTACACCAGGTGGCAGTAAATCTTCAATTAACTCAACTAACACTAAAATCGACGTTGGCGTTTGCTCAGCCGGCTTTAATACTACACAGTTTCCTGCAGCAAGTGCTGGCGCCAACTTCCATATCGCCATAAGTAAAGGGAAGTTCCACGGTATAATTTGTCCTACAACTCCGATTGGCTCATGGAAATGATAAGCAACTGTATTATCATCAATTTGACTAATCGATCCTTCTTGTGCACGTAATACCCCCGCAAAATAACGGAAATGATCAATACCAAGCGGTAAATCTGCATTCAATGTTTCCCGTACAGCTTTACCATTGTCCCATGTTTCTGCAACCGCTAACATTTCTAGGTTTTGCTCCATACGATCAGCAATCTTCAGTAAAATATTTGATCGCTCTGCGGCAGATGTCTTACCCCAAGCATCCTTTGCTGCATGCGCTGCATCTAATGCGAGTTCGATATCCTCTTCAGTTGAACGAGCAACTTGCGTAAAAACGTTTCCAGTAACCGGTGTTATATTGTCAAAATACTCCCCTTTTACTGGAGGTGTCCATTTACCACCAATAAAGTTGTCATAGCGCTCCTTAAAATTCACTAATGCGCCATCTGTGTTAGGATTGTGATACACTGCTGTCATTGAATTCTCTCCCCTTTGCAAAAATTGTTGTGACCATACCCTCATCTACTGGTTTTTATTTAATAGCTCACCTTGTTGTGAGAGGTATCTCTAACTATTATATTGTCAGAAGAATCCAATAATTTCAAATATTAAACTACAATTTTAAGAATATTTTATTTTAAATATTCTGCTATACTGGTAATTATTACTATTAACCAAAAGGAAGTAGACAAATGAAATATTTTAGTACACTTTTTATTTTATTGTTTTTATCATTTATCTTTCCAAATGTTACATACGCTTCGGCACAAGAAACAGTAAAAATAGAAAAGGATACAACGGCCTATTTTTATTTGCATAATAACCAAGAAGTAAAGTACATTACTTTAAACAAAGGCGAAACATACCTCGCTACTTTAGAGGACCGAAACTGGATGATCGAAATTGGCAATGCAAAGGTTCATATCGATAAACAAGATGCGAGAAGCATAAATGAAAAAATTACTCCTGCGCAAAACAATAATAAAATACAGATTTTAACCGATGACCCCACGCCCGTTTATAATTCCCATCGCAATAGTAGTAGACAAATTGCTACATTAAGCGCTAATACACGTATTAGCTCCAATGGCGTAAAAGGCTATTTTTATGAGGTTGTTATTGGTGGAAAGCTTGGATATATTCCTATTAAAAACATGCAGGTTGACGATGGTGTTCCAATTTTGATTTATCACCACTTTGTGGAAAACATTCAAAAATCCAATTTTCGTAAGAATATCTCTGTTGTTGATATTGGAGACTTTGAACAGCAAATGGCATTTTTGAAAAATGAAGGCTATACGACTATTTCATTAAAGGATGTAGACCAGTGGATGCAAAAAAAGCAGGCACTTCCTGCAAAAGCAGTCGCCCTCACTTTCGATGATGCCAATTTATCTCTGGAGAAAATGGTCTATCCCATTTTAAAAGAAAAAAATATGCATGGTACTACCTTTGTCATTGGAAATCGAGTAAAAGAAGAAACTCCTCCATTTAACAGTGAGGCAAAAATAGTACAATTTGCAGGATTTAAAGAACTTCAAAGTGTAATGGATCTTATTGAAATCGAGCATCATACTTATGCGCTGCATGTTTACCATGATACATTAAAAAGAAGTCAGCTCCAGCTTACATCAGCTCGAGATTTACATTACGATATCCAGCAAACGAATGAAGTACTAAAGCAAATTGACCCTAATATACAAGTTCATTACTATTCCTATCCATACGGGAAGTTTAATAAAAATCATGAAGCTACATTTATAGAAAATAATATTTCGCTAGCATTTTTAAATAAAGGTGGTAAAACAAAAATAACGAGTCCTCGGTTATATGTACCCCGGATTCCTGTTCAAAATTCTATGCCACTCGAACAATTTAAATCATTAGTTCTGAATTAATATGAATAATTTAAAACGACGTGAGACGAATTTATAAGTCATTTCATGTATACTGAAGATATTCTATTAGTAGGTGAAAAAATTATGCGTATAAATAAATATTTAGCAGAAACCGGCATCGTATCTCGTCGCGGTGCAGATAAATGGGTAGAAGATGGACGTGTAAAGATAAATGGTGCCCTTGCAACAAATGGTAGCCAAGTAGAGCCAGGTGACGAAGTATTTGTAGATGGCAAACTTGTAAAAAGAGAAGAGAAGTTAGTCTATATCGTTCTGAACAAGCCTGTTGGCATTACAAGTACTACGGAAAAGCATATTCAAGGCAATGTCGTTGATTTTGTAAATCATCCGTTGCGTATTTTCCATATTGGCCGTTTAGACAAAGACTCGGAAGGATTGCTCCTTCTTACAAACGATGGTGACATTGTAAACGAGATTTTACGTGCAGAAAATCATCATGAAAAAGAGTATGTCGTACAAGTCGATAAGCCGATTACCGACAAATTCATTAAAGACATGAGCTCAGGTGTGGAAATTTTGGATACAACGACATTACCTTGCCGTGTTGAAAAAGTTTCTTCGCAAGTTTTCAAAATTATTTTGGAGCAAGGCTTAAACCGCCAAATTCGTCGTATGTGCTCGGCACTGGGATATTCTGTACAAAGACTCCAACGCATCCGTATCATGAATATTCATATTGGCAATTTAAAGGTTGGACAATGGCGTGATCTAACGGAAAAAGAAAGAAATGAACTATTTAAATTACTGAATTATACACCAAAACAATAAGTAATCCTCTCCCATAACCGGGAGAGCTGCTTACTAGGCATAGGAGGCATCGTTATGCTAACAATACAGCCAACTGAGAATTTAACAGGTTTAACGGTAAGTGGGGACTATTGGGATTTGGATGATTTAATACATGCAGTTTATGAGGTCATCGGGGAAGAAAAGCGCTATTTCCATTATGAAGGTGTAAGGCAGCGATTATTAGCCGTTTGCTTAAAGTTACGCCAAGCTTCTAAAGGTGAACATGGTATTGATTATATTGCCAATGGGATAAATAAAAATGTGCTAAAGAAGATACATACAATTTATCCTGATAAAAATATTTATTACAGTGTGCCTTTATTTGTCCCTGAGCTCATTTTTTCTGCGCTTGCATTAAATGATTTCATTTCACTTTATAAAGAAACAATAGATGATTCGGAGTGGAGTATGCCGGTAACTACAGTTCGCAAGTTCCAGGCACTTGTAGCCGAATCCATCTCTTCATTTTTTCCAGAGGACCATTATATGTTGTTTTTAACAACGCTACATACGAAGTCACCACTGTTTCATCAGTATGCCCCGCAGTATGTTGATATATTGAATCTGGAGTATCTTTCATTGTCTAAAGAAGAACGCGAAAAACATATAAATTCGTTCGCATTGCGCCTTTTAACAGAAGACGAGACTTATAAAGTATTAATTCAGCAGCTTTTAGATGTAACAAGCTTATCAAAGCAATCTTTTTATGAAGTAGAGCTGACATTAAAGTATCCAGATGAAGAAGCGATTATTTGGTAGCAATATTTTATATACTTACATATAAAGAAGGCTGGTTAAATAACCAGCCTTCTTGTTTTTATAATCCACCTAAATAAGCGGCTCTTACTTCATCACTTTCCTGCAGTTCCTTCGCAGAGCCTGCAAGCACTATTTTACCTGTTTCCAGAACATAGGCACGGTGCGCAACGGATAATGCCATATTTGCATTTTGTTCTACTAGTAAAACAGTAACACCTTCTTTATTAACCATCTCGATAATATTAAATATATTTTTTACCATTAGTGGTGCCAAGCCCATTGAAGGCTCATCCATAATGATTAGTTTTGGCTTAGCCATTAAAGCGCGCCCCATCGCAAGCATTTGCTGCTCTCCACCTGAAAGGGTCCCTGACAGCTGTTTGCGACGTTCTAAAAGACGAGGAAACAAATCAAATACATGAGCCATATCCTTCTTAATCCCGTCTCGATCTGAACGCAAATAAGCTCCTAGCTCCAAATTCTCCTCTACTGACATATTTGAAAATACACGTCTTCCTTCCGGTACATGGGAAATTCCTGACTTCACAATAGATTGTGCCGGCTTACCATCAATTGCAGAACCTAAATATTCAATTGAGCCACGCTTTGGCTTTAGTAATCCGGAAATTGTTTTAAGTAAAGTGCTTTTCCCTGCCCCATTCGCCCCAATTAATGTAACAATTTCACCTTCATTTACTTCGAGGGAGATTCCTTTCAATGCCTGAATATTACCATAGAAAACATCAATATCATTAATTTTTAGCATATTATTCTGTAACCTCCTCACCTAAGTAAGCTTCAATTACTTTCGGGTTTGAACGAATTTCTGCCGGTGTCCCGTTTGCAATTAATTGACCGTGATCCAGCACGTAAATACGTTCACAAATACCCATAACCAAGTTCATATCATGTTCGATTAATAAAATCGTTAAATCAAATTCCTTGCGGATGAATGCAATAAGCTCCATTAAATCATGTGTTTCCTTTGCATTCATTCCAGCTGCTGGCTCATCTAATAATAATAGCTTTGGAGCTGCTGCCAATGCACGAGCAATTTCCAAACGACGTTGCATCCCGTACGGCAAGTTTTTAGCAAGCTCATCACGGTAAACATCCAGTCCGAATATCTTTAAAAAAGCCAGTGACTCCTCTTCCATCTTCTCCTCGCCTTTAAAATGGCTTGGTAAGCGGAAAATGCTTGAAACTAAGTTGTGCTTCGCTAAACCGTGGTTTGCCACCTTTACATTATCCAGGACGGATAACTCCTTAAATAGGCGGATATTTTGGAATGTACGACTAATTCCTTGGCCTGTTACTTTATATGGATCAAGACCCCCTATTGATTTGCCATCAAACATAATCTTTCCTTCTGTTGGCGAATAAACACCGGTTAGCATATTAAATGTCGTTGTCTTCCCTGCTCCATTTGGACCTATAAGACCAATTAATTCACCTTGGTTCATGTACAATTCAACGTTTTGTACAGCCTTTAATCCACCAAATTGAATACCTAAATTCTCTACGGTTAGAAGTGCACTCATACGCGTGTACCTCCCTTTTTACCAAACTTAAAGTATGCTGTAATTTCTTTTGAACCTAATAATCCCGTCGGACGATATAACATAACTAGAATTAGAATTAATGAATAAATAATCATTCGTGTCTCCGGGAAGTCCTGTAAATACGTTGAAACGACGGTTAATAAAATCGCAGCAATTACAGATCCTGATAAACTTCCTAACCCGCCTAAAACGACGAATATTAAAATATCAAAGGATTTTAAAAATCCAAATGCAGTTGGCTGAATTATATAGTAGTTATGGGCGTAAATTGCACCCGCAACGCCGGCAAAAAATGATCCAATTGCAAATGCGACTACTTTGTAATAGGTCGTGTTAATTCCCATTGCATCAGCAGCAATTTCATCTTCCCGTATGGATATACATGCGCGACCATGCCGGGAATTCGTGAAGTTGGAAATGACTAAAATAGTTATGAATACTCCAAAGAATGCATATGTCCACGTTGATTGGTGAGTCACTTGCAAACCTGCAGCGCCTCCTACATAGTCCGTATTAACAAATACAATTCGAATAATCTCCGCAAATCCGAGCGTTGCAATGGCTAAGTAGTCCCCTTTTAAACGAAGAGATGGAATTCCAACCAATAGTCCAGCCAGTGCGGCAACAATTGCACCAATTAAAATTGCTGTAATAAATGGCATGCCAAACTTCATTGTACAAATTGCCGATATGTAAGCACCGACTGCTAAAAATCCTGCATGCCCTATCGAAAATTGACCTGTAACTCCGATTATGACATGTAAACTAACTGCTAAAATAATATTAATACACATTGCGATAAACATATTTTGATAGTAGTTCTGAATAACACCATTTGAGATTAATAATTGAACAACTGCATAAATAACAAGTGCTAGGACGGCATAACCCCAAAAGATTTTTGATTTTTTCATGCTGTTCACCTACACTTTCTCGCGTGTATTTTTACCGAAAATACCCGCTGGACGTAAAATTAGAATTAAAATAAGGATGACGAATGCGGCTGCATCCCGCCATAAAGAATAACCTAGTGCAGAAACAACGGTTTCTACTACTCCAAGAACAAGACCGCCTACCATCGCCCCTGGGATAATACCTATACCACCTAAAACGGCTGCGATAAATGCCTTAATCCCCGGCATAATCCCCATTAATGGGTCGATACGAGTATAGTAAATACCAAAAATTACACCAGCTGCTCCTGCTAAAGCAGAACCAATGGCGAATGTTGCAGATATTGTATTGTCAACGTTAATACCCATTAAGCGGGCTGCATCAGCGTCATGTGATACTGCACGCATCGCTTTTCCAATTTTCGTCTTGTGTACAATGAATTGTAGGAGAAGCATTAAAAAGATCGATACAGACAAAATGAATATGGCTAGTGTGCTAATTTGAACACCAAAAATTTCAATATTCTTCGTTGTAAACACTGTCGGATATGCCTCAGGAGATGATCCACGGAAGAAAATTACTGTGTACTCAATTAACAGCGATACCCCAATGGCGGTTATAAGTGCTGCTATACGCGTCGCATTTCTCAGTCGTTTATAGGCGACACGCTCAATAATTACTCCGATAACGGCACATAAAATCATTGCTAAAATAAGGGCTAAAAATATGTTCATTTCCCAACGTGCAATTGCATAAAAACCGATAAAGGCACCTAGCATAAAAACGTCACCATGGGCAAAGTTGATTAATTTAATAATCCCGTAAACCATCGTATAGCCTAAAGCGATGAGCGCATAAATACTACCTAGCGAAATCCCGTTCACTAATTGTTGAATCCACTCCATAAGTTCACTTCCTTTTCAACTATTAACTATGAAAATACGAAAAAGGGAGGCAAGTTCCGCCCCCCCTTACTTGAAAAAAATTAAGGATTAACTTTAGAGTTGAACTGTTGTTTACCGTCTACGAATTCTAGAACTGTAGCTGATTTTACTGGGTTGTGGTTTTCGTCAACTGTGAAAGTACCTGTTACTAAACTTAAATCTTTCGTTGATGCTAGCTGTTTTTGAACTGCTTCACTCGTAACATCTCCATCTACACGTTTAATAGCATCTACGATAAAGTAAATTGAATCATAACCTAAAGCGTGGAATGCATTAGGCGCCTGACTATATTTATCATTGAAAGCTTTAACGAAATCCTGAATTTTTGCATCTGGATCTTCAGATGAATAGTGATTTGTAATGAAAGTATTATTTAAAGCATCCTCTCCGGCTAATTCGATTAATTTAGGAGAGTCCCAACCGTCAGCGCCCATTAATGGAACGGTAATACCTGCTTCACGTGCTTGCTTTACGATTATTCCAACCTCTTCGTAATATCCAGGAATGAAGATGAAGTCAGGATTTTTCCCTTTAATGTTCGTTAATTGAGATTTAAAGTCTACATCTTTTGCAACATATGCCTCTTCAGTAACAACTGTACCGCCGTTTGCTGTAATAGTTTCTTTGAATGATGCAGCTAAACCTTTCGCATAATCAGATGCATTATCCGCAAAAATTGCTACATTTTTAGCACCTAATTCATTTGTCGCAAAGTTTGCTGCTACTGTACCTTGGAATGGATCGATGAAACATGTACGGAATGCATATTCGTTTACTGTTCCGTCATCATTCACTGTTACATTCGGAGCTGTACCTGACCCAGTAACCATTGGAACTTTATGGTTATTTGCAATTTGCACAGTTGCAACAGAGTTACCAGAAGTTGCAGGCGCTAACATTGCCACTACTTTTTCCTGCTCCGCTAGCTTAATCGCTGCAGATGTTGCCTCAGCTGTTTCTGATTTATTGTCGATAGGAATATATTCAATTTGCTTACCATCAATACCACCTGATGCATTGATTTCATCAATTGCTAATTTTGCTCCATCATTAATAGATGACCCGTAAGAACCAACCGCACCGGATAATTCTAAGTTTGCACCAATTTTTATAGTTTCCCCTGCTGTATTGCCACTTCCACTTGAACTAGAAGAACCGGAATCATCAGTTCCACATCCTGCTAAAAGTCCAGTTAATAGTGCTGTTGCCATGAATAATGACCCGTACTTTTTTGTTTTGTTGTGCTTTGCCATTATTATTTCCCCCTTAGTAAACTTGAAATATTTGATATTTCAGATAATTATACTCAATCTTCCAAGTTCCTACAATCTAATTTTTAAATATTCAGAATAGATGTCATTGCAATAAAATTCTCATTTATTCCAACTTCTGTATTGTATACGATACTAAATTATTAGTCTAGTGTGATTTTTCTGTAAATTTTGTATATTTAAAGACCATAAAAAAACGTCATTATTCGTTCATAATACGAAAAACGACGATTCGTTCATTTTCATTTTTTTCATGTCGGAGTTTTATATTTAAATAACATTCCAGCATTTTTTCTTCTAGTAAAAAATGCATGTATTCAGGGGAAGGGTAATATAAAATTATATCAATAGTTCGTGGATGTAAATTGAATGACTTAAAAAGGATATTGATAAATTCGCGAAAAACATGAATGGAAAATGGATTGAAAAAGAAAAAAACATTATCCTGCTTTTTGATTTCATATGTTTCTGCAATGATGTTCAAAAATTGAATAGGTGCTTTCTTCTTTTTGATTTTTTTCAAGTATTGCTCGGCATTATGTTCGGCTTCTGCAAAAAATTTTTGATCCATTTCAATCCCTATGACCGGAATGCGGAAACGATTGTATATATAAATCGGGACACGGCCTTTCCCGCATCCAATATCGAGGAATCGAGCATTCGATGGCATTTCATATGTTTCAAATAATTGTTCTAGCCCACTATATGGGGTCGGTTCATAGCGATGATATTTTGCTAACTTTGGAAACCCATACTGAAAGCCTGCCGTTTGAATATTTAATAACTTATCATATTGTTGCTCGTTCATTAATTCACCTCATATCTTACTACTTATTATACCCATATATTTTATCACGATAAAATATATTGATGTTTTAACTCATGATTCAGCAACCATTCTTTACGCCATAAACCTCCTGCATATCCTGTCAGCTTACCATTTGCTCCTATAATTCTATGGCAAGGGACGATAATACATATCCTATTTCTGCTATTAGTCATACCGACAGCACGTACCGCTTTAACATTTTCTATTTGCTGAGCAATTTCTTTATATGAAGCAGTTTGACCGTATTGTATGTTTTTTAATGCTTCCCATACGGAAATTTGAAAAGCTGTACCTTCAAGTTTATAAAATACAGAGAACTCTAGACGTTGCCCGCTAAAATATTCATCTAACTCTTTATAGCAATCTAGTAATAGCGCAGGTGTGTCAATCTTTTGTAAAAACTGAATTTCTCTTTCCACAAATAATACCGATGAAATAAATTGTTCTGTTCCGATTATCTCAATAACCCCTATCGGTGAAGCATAATCCAACTTATGCATAGTGTTTCTCCCCTTCCCTTATCTTTGTACTATAGCGCATTTACGAGAATGAAAAAAGAACCTTTAATCTGATATTGATTAAAGGTTCTCTCATTATTAATTATGCTTTTTGTAAACCTAATGCTTTAGTTGTTGTTTCATGTACTTCTTTAAGAAGTGCTGTATTTTCAACAAGGTTTTCCCCGTAAGAAGGGATCATCTCTTTAATCTTAGGCTCCCAAGTTTTTAATTCTTCTGGGAAACATTGTTTGATTACTTTTAACATTACAGATACCGCTGTAGAAGCACCTGGAGATGCACCTAGTAAAGCTGCAATTGATCCGTCGTGTGCAGTTACTACTTCCGTACCAAATTGTAATGTACCTTTACCAGCGTCTGTGTCTTTAATAACTTGAACACGTTGACCTGCAACACTGATTTCCCAGTCTTCTGACTTAGCAGTAGGAATGAATTGACGTAATTCCTCCATACGTGCTTCTTTTGAAAGAACTAACTGAGAAACTAAATACTTGCTCAACGACATTTCTTTCACACCACAAGCAAGTAATGTAAATAAGTTATGCGGTTTAATTGAAGCAAATAAGTCCATATTTGAACCTGTTTTTAAGAACTTCGGAGAGAAGCCAGCAAACGGTCCGAATAATAATGACTTTTGACCATCGATATAACGAGTATCTAAGTGAGGTACTGACATCGGTGGTGCACCTACTGCTGCTTTACCGTATACTTTTGCATGGTGTTGATTAATAATTTCTTCGTTTTTACAAACTAAGAATAAACCTGAAATTGGGAACCCACCGATATGTTTTGATTCAGGAATGCCAGACTTTTGCAGTAACTCCAAGCTACCGCCTCCAGCTCCTAAGAACACAAATTTCGACGTATGGTATTCTACTTTACCGTTTTCCTTGTTATGGACTTTTACTTCCCAAGAACCGTCTTTTAAACGTTTAACGTCAGTAACATTATGATTGTAGTTTACGTCTACATCCTGTTTTTGTAAGTTTGCGATTAAAGTACGAGTTAACGCACCAAAGTTCACATCCGTACCAGAGTCAATTTTAGTTGCAGCAATTGGCTCATTTGATTTACGTTCATTCATAATTAATGGAATCCACTGTTTTAATGTTTCAGGATCATCAGAGAACTCCATACCTTCGAATAATGGGTTAGCTGTCATTGCTGCATGACGCTTTTTAAGGTACTCAACATTGCTAGCACCTTGTACCATACTCATATGTGGTAATGGCATAATGAAATTTTCAGGTTTTTCGATTTGCTTTGTGTTAACTAAATGAGACCAAAATTGTAGTGAATCTTGGAATTGCGTGTTAACGTTAATAGCTTTTGTAATATCGATTGTTCCGTCTTTTTTCTCGCTTGTGTAGTTAAGCTCACATAAAGCTGCATGCCCAGTTCCGGCATTGTTTAATTCGTGAGAGCTCTCCTCACCTGCTTTTGCTAAATTCTCAAATACTTTGATTTTCCAATCTGGTGCTAATTCTTTAAGCATTGTACCTAAAGTTGCACTCATAATTCCGGCACCAATTAAGATAACGTCTGATTTTATATGCTTGTTACTCATTTTTACCTTCCCTTTATATATATTAAGATTTTTAGAATAATGTAAGCGCTCTAATTTACTATCGACAATCTAAAAAAGGAGGCGGGTCCATTCATTCTAGATCTGTTATTACCTTATTGTAGTGTAACACAATTGCGAAAAGATTAAAATATATACAGATTGCTGTAAGTACGCATATGAAAAGGTTGACATTTGCGAGAAAAGTTTTAACATTTTTAAGCAATTTACGTATTAGAGGAATATAAATTATTTTTATTTTCTAACAATTACAGAGTATTTTTTTCAATATTTTTAAGTTATATTTATTAAGAATGTTCTTTTCCTTCTATTATATACTCGCGAAGCTTGGATAAATTATTAGAATATTTTGTAAGAATGTTAATCATCATTCTTTGCATATAATAGAGAAATAGGATAAATATTATGAGCAAGACATGACAAATATAAATAGTTCAATACAGAAATTCAAGTTAAAATTAAATTTGAATGAGATTAGGGGGATGTTTTATGAAAATTTTTGCAGATAGTGGATCGGACTTATCTAAATCATTTTTTGATAAGGAAGATGTTCATCTTTTCCCACTACGTGTATTAGTAAGAGGCGTTGAGTACGATGATATTATTGGCATTTCGACAGACCAAGTATACGCTGCCATTAGTGAAGGTGAACAACCAAAAACATCACAAGTTTCATTGGAAGTTTTTTTAAACACATTTGAACAATTAGCAAAATCAGGAGAGGAAGGTATCTATTTAGCCTTCTCATCAGAGTTGTCAGGTACATGCCAAACAGCTATACTCGCAAAAAACCAAGTACTAGAAAATTATCCTAACTTGAAATTAGCTATTATTGATACAAAGTGTGCTTCCTTCGGCTTAGGTTTAGTTGTGAAAGAGGCAGTTCGTTTAAATAAATTGGGTATCAGATTTGAAGAAGCCGTAGATCAACTAACAGCTATGGCAAATTCAATGGAGCATTTGTTTACTGTTGGGGATTTAAATTATTTGGCAAAAGGTGGGCGTGTTTCGAAATCAAGTGCTTTTATGGGTGGGTTACTAAACATCAAACCGATTCTAAATATGGAAGATGGTAAGCTAATCCCGCTTGAAAAAACACGTGGTTTTAAAAAAGCTACACAACGAATGATTGCACTGATGAAAGATCGCGGTGGCGATTTTACAAATAAAGTCGTTGGTATTTCACATAGTAATGATGAAGAATTAATGCACGAAGTAAAGGCTGCCATTCAAGATGCCCTACAACCTAAGGCAATTGAAACGACAACAATCGGGGCTGTCATTGGGGCACATGTTGGGCGTGGCACTATCGCCATTTTCTTCACAAATAACAAATAAAATCCTCAAAGAAAGCTGTCTGGAAGTTAATCCAAGACAGCTTTTTTTCATTCTATATGAAGAATAGTCCTGCTAATGCGATTCCAGTAATTGCTCCTAATGCAATACCATAGCCAAAGCCGGCACCAGGCCCAAAGCCCCAAAAGCCTATACCATACCCATTATTATCAGGCATAATCCATACTTGTCGATTGTCGACCTTTGTAATCCGGCCAACATGAGTATTTCCGCAATTATCGGATATTCTCACCCGCTTACCTTGATATTGACAGCATAAATTATATGCATCTTGTGGATTCATCAGTGTACCTCCCTTCCATACTTTTTTCTACTATATGTTCAGGCTTTAAGCACATACGAGCCTATCGTCTAAGTCATACACTAAAAGAAAAAGGAGGACATCATGCCAATTCTCGATACAAAAATGTTATTTGAAAAAAACGATCAACGCGAACAACTTGCCTATCACTCTGTACAGTCCATTTTTCCTCAGCAACCACCCGAGGCTGTTCAATTTGAGTTGTTACAACAAGGTCTTCTTCAAAATGGCGAATTGCCCTTAACATTAGATGTTTGGCACATCGCTGAGAGATTACTTGAACAACTTATGCTTGCATGGGATGGACCGGATGTACCCATTGCTATTTTGCCCATTAAAAATGGCTTTGTAAAAAATGGCGTCGCCTACCCATTCGGTATTTGTTTATTTATTTCATCAAGGATTACGATAAAGGAGCTACATGCCTTACTTGCGCATGAATATCACCACATTTGTAGGCGACGCTTCATTTCAGAACCTCCTACATTACTTGATTCTGTAATTATGGAAGGGTTGGCGGAGCATGCAGTTGAAAGCTTATTTGGGGAGTACGCTATAAGTTCATGGACGAAGCGTTATTCTATGGAAGAAGCCATTAGCTATTGGAATTCCCATTTTGCTCCTGCCCTGCATATACGGGGATTACATGAACATAGAGCTTATTTGTTTGGAGATATGGCTTTAAACCTACCGCCTTGGATTGGCTACTGTATAGGTTATCGAATTGTAGAAGCCTTTCAAGAAAACGAGGGATTTCATGATATCAATCAACTATTAATATTACCTTCTGAATACTTAATTGCTGCCGCTAAATTTCAAAAGAAGTGACCGACTAAAATTAACCGGTCACTTCTTTCCTATTTTTGTATAACTGGCTCTGGATAATCAAAGCCTTTCGTATCTACTTCTACAGTTTTCATTATTTGATCTTCTTTAGGTTTATCGCTACCATCCCGCTCAACTGCAACGATTTTATCGACAACTTCCATTCCTTCAATGACTTTACCAAAAGATGCATAATCGCCATCTAAATGAGATGCCGCCTCAACCATAATAAAGAACTGAGAACCTGCTGAATCCGGCTGTTGTGTACGAGCCATTGATAAAACACCACGCTCATGTGTCAGTGTATTTTCAAATCCATTTGATGAAAACTCCCCTTTAATTGAATAGTCGGGGCCTCCCATTCCTGTTCCGTCTGGGTCTCCACCTTGTACCATAAATCCTGGAATAACCCGATGAAAAATAAGTCCATCATAAAATCCTTCTTCTACAAGAGAAATAAAGTTAGCCACAGTATTTGGTGCAGTTTTCGGCTCTAATTCAATAACAATTTTTTCATCATTTTCCATCGTAATTGTCACGATTGGATTTTCTGTTATAGCAGCTGTGTAGTCTTCCGCGCTTCCTTGCTCGGTATTATCTGTGGTTTCAGTACCACATGCAGCTAACCCTAGCATTAAAATGGCCATAAAAAACATCCAATAAAATTTCTTCATTAACTTACTCACTCCTTTTCCAATATACTTCCATCATACTATGGAATTATGAAAAAGAGCATCAACTCGTATATAGTTTTTATATAAAAATCACCTAATCATTGCTATATCAACAATTAGGTGATTCATCAATTAGAGCGCGCTTTATTTAAGGTTTTAATATAAACTTAATGCTTTGATCTTCGTGATCGTGGAACTTTTGATAGGCTTCACTAGCTTCAGATAATGGCACTTTATGCGTAATAATCTCTGTTGGATCAATCTTTCCTTCAGCAACCATTTCATACAGCATAGGACTATAATGAATTGCAGGTGCTTGGCCCATCTTCACCGTTACATTGCGCTCAAATATATTGCCTAATGGGAACATGTTGTACTTTGAACCATATACACCTGTCAGCTGAATTGTACCAAACTTTCTAACAGCTTTTATCCCTACATCAATCGCACTCAATGTTCCGCCTTGCAATTTCAGTTTTTGCTGTGCCTTCTCTACTAGCGACATTTTACCATCCATTCCTACACAGTCAATTACTACATCTGCTCCTCCATGTGTAATTTCATGAAGGTGATTACCAACATCATCAAAATCATCAAAGTTAAATATTTCAACATTATTTGTTTTTTTCGCATGGTCTAGACGATATGAAAGAGGATCTACTACTAATACACGTTTCGCACCTTTCATCCACGCAAATTTTTGTACCATTAATCCAATTGGTCCTGAGCCTAATACAATAACTGTATCGCCCTTTTTCACTCCTGCATGCTCTACACTCCAATAGGCAGTCGGCAATACATCCGATATAAACAGTAATGCCTCATCTTCTAGTTCACAGTTGTCTGGTACTTTAAATGGTATGAAGTTTCCGTACGGTACACGGAGGTATTCCGCCTGTCCACCTGGGAAATTGCCGTAGCGCTCTGTATAGCCAAAATAGGCACCCGAATCAATAGCTGGATTTTCATTGGCATTGTCACATTGGCTTTCCAACTGATTTTGGCAGTAGAAGCATTCACCGCATGCAACATTAAAAGGAATAACAACTCGGTCTCCTTTTTTTACTTTCGTCACATCAGGTCCGACTTCTTCCACGATTCCCATCGGTTCATGTCCAATAACAAAATCTTCTCTCGTTGGGATTGCCCCACGATAAATATGGAGATCTGATCCGCATATTGCCGTAGAGGTAATACGTACAATAATGTCATCTGGCTTTTCAATTTTTGCATCAGGAACTTCTTTTACTTCTACTTTTTTGGCACCTTGGTACGTTACTGCTTTCAAAAAGACCCCTCCTGTTGGATAAAGTATTAGATTTGAACTTCAACAAAGTCAATCTGTAATTTATTTACCCTGATGTTGAAAAATTAGACATAAAATTAAAAATGCACTAATTCTGTGAAGAATTAGTGCTTGATTGTTACCGGTTTTTTAAATTTTGGTTTAATGGTGAAGCATAGTCTGTTACTTCTTTTAAAGCTTTTTCCTCTAAAGGAATACGGATGGAGAGAATTATTAAATTTAAAATAGTAAAACAGATTGCTGTAAAATATGCTTGGAACATGAGAGGAATTACAGCTATTTCCAAACAGACAACTAAGTAATTTGGATGTCTAATATATGAATAGGGACCTTTAACAACAACATTTGCTCCAGGTAAGATTATAATTTTTGTGTTCCAAAATGGACCTAGAGACGCTAAACACCATACTCTTAGTAATTGTAGTAACAAAAAGATGAATATTAAAATATACTGTGGTGTAAGTTGTCCCGTAAAATAGATTACTTCTACTATAAGGCTTACAAAGAAACTCACATGGAGTAAAATCATGAATGGATAGTGGGAAGCACCAACCTCATATGCCCCCTTCGCCAACATGGATTTTTCATTTCTTTTTGCTATAAGTAGTTCTACTAATCTTTGTATAATAATAAAAGCTAGTACTAAATAAAAAAACAGTTTACTCCCTCCATTCTAATAAAACTACTTCTCCACTAAAGCCAGGACCTAGAGCTACTAAGAGACCCAGTGTGTTTTGCTTATTTTTCTTTAGCATATATTCCTCTAACACATAAAGTACCGTTGGTGATGACATGTTTCCATTTGCCTGTAATATTTCACGTGAAACATTTGTATGCGCTGATGTGAGCTGAAGCGCTTCTTCATATGCTTGCAAAACTTTTTTCCCACCAGGATGTGCAACAAAATTAACAATTTGTTCAGGTAATACATCATGATTATTTAAAAACTCATGAATAAACGGACCTAGCCATTTTGAAATAATAACGGGTATGTTTTTGGAAAATACTACATGTAACCCACTATTTTTAACATCCCAACCCATTACATCTTCAGAATCCGGCATCCATTTGGAACCTCGTCCAATAATATGAGGGACTGATATATCCTGTCCAAACTCTACATTATCCCCACATACGAGAGCACAAGCAGCACCATCTGCAAATAACGATGCTCCTACTAAATTACTTTTTGAATAGTCTTCCTTTTGGAATGTGAGACTGCATAGTTCCACACAAACTACGAGCACTTTTGCATCTGGATAAGCTTTGCAGTAATCAAACGCTCTACTAATCCCAGATGCTCCACCAGCACAACCTAATCCCCATATTGGGATTCTAACAAGCTGATTTGAAAAAGGGAGGATATTCATTACTCGTGCCTCTATACTTGGCGTAGAGATGCCTGTACTACTAATAAAGAATATGGCATCGATATCTTCAGTAGAGATATCCTCTTTTAAAAACGATCGATTTGTTAAACATTTCTTAATTACTTCCACACTATATTCTGTAGCTAACTGAATATAAAGCTCATTACGTTCTTCAAAAGTATGTTCTTCTCGATACCAATCTGGTGGAACACAGAAATTACGTGTCTTTATTTCACCATTTTCAAAAACCTTTAATAATCGATCTAGTCTTGAAATCTTATGTTGAAAAAGCTCTTTCGTTAGTTGCTCAATATTAGATTGAGCTAACGTGAATGGCGGTTTATATGAACTAACTGAAGCGATTTTTGGAATAATAATTTCTCCTTATATGAGTTATTTTCTTTCAATGTATTTATAAATTTAAAAAAATATACAGAATATGGTGGAATTTATAAAACTGAAAATAATAGCACTATCCCTTCGGACGGTGCTATTATATGTTTTACAATAAGCATCAAATGTTTATACGACATTCACTCTTGAAGTAAATATTATTACCAACCTCTGCGTTTTGAACAACCGCAGCCACCCGGTCTAAATGGTGTTCCACACATTGTATGTGTTTCATAGCATTCATGTCTTACGGATTCTGTATGTGGGAAATAATGTTGATTATTAATGTATTGTTGGTTAACCGTTGTTAAATGAGATGGATGAACATGTGGTACCACCATATTCGTTACATTTCTTTGAACATATTGTCTTGTAGGTGACATTTGTGGTGATCCAAATTGTGTTGGCGCTGTTTGGACCGGTAATTCTTGCCCATAATTTTGAAACGCTTGAACTCTTTCCTCATCAAATGATTCAAACCAGTTTCTATTAACCAATTATATCCTCCTTCCATAATGTTGATGTTTCTTTACTAACGTATGAAAGGATTCCATTGGTACCTATTTAATTGCCTATAGTTCAAAATAATTTTTTAATGGGAGATACTTAAATGCTTGTCGTCTAATGTTTAATCTACAGATAATGGACCGTAAATTTTAGTCCATACTTCCTTAACGCCAGCTGCTGCATGTTCAGTAGCAAAATGGATATGCTGTGATTCTGGTAGCTTTAAAATAGCCTCGCAAGCATTTCCTACTGCAATGGCTGGATAGCCGAGTTTGAATAAGCTGAGGTCATTTTCAGAATCACCAGCCACAACAACCTTTCCTTTATATTGACACTTATTAAGTATATATGTGAGGGCAGACCCTTTATTAATATTAGCAGGTAGTATATCTACATCTTTGTCACTGCTAAATACAATATCCACTGCCAAATTAAGCTGTTGGACGGATTTTTTAAGTATTTGAACTTGCTTACTCTCTGCAAAATAAGCAAGACGCCAATGTGTATTTATAGGCTGTTGTGCAATTCCAATAGAAGTGGCTATTGTTTTAACCTGTTCAAAGTCATTTTGCTTAATATTGCGGGCCCACTCCTCATCAAGTTCATATGTTGGTCCAACATAAATAGAAGCCCCAACATCACACACTAAAATATCTGGCTTTGGCAGTTGTTCGCGCTCAATTAAATCAATCGCCGACTGTTTATATCTTCCTGTAATATATATAAGAGATGTATTTTCTAGTGCTAACGTTTCCCACAGCTCTTTGTGGGGCACCTTTTCACTAACAATTGTATTATCTAAATCTGTAGCTAAAATATGAGGTTTAAGGTAAGGATACGTAGGCATTTTTACGTTCATACAGCTCCTTCACTTTACGGGAAATAAGAGTCCAGTTAAATTCTCTTTTTGCATATTCCTTAGCATCTCGACGCATTTTTAATATCTGTTGAGAATTCTTTAAGAAATAGACCATGCTTTCACTTAACTTTTGCATATTGGCTTTTGGAATATGGAATCCTGTTACGCCTGATTTAACAACGTCTTTTAATCCACCCACATGTGTCGCAATTACCGGACAGCCACATGCCTGAGCTTCTGCTGCTACCATACCAAAAGATTCATAATGAGACGGCATAATCGTAACTAATGCACCTGCATAAAGACTTTTTAACTGTTTCTCGGTTTTTGGGCCGAGGAATAGTACGCGGTCTTCCATCCCTTTTATTGCTTCTTTTAGCTTTTCGCTTTTTGGACTAAAATTCTTTAAATCAACCGATTCTGGACAGCCCCCTGCAATAAGTAGCTTCACATTATCTGGTACATCGTTCTTTTTTAACATATGTCGGAATGCATTTAAAAGATCAAAAATTCCTTTTGATGTTTCAAGTCGCCCCGCATAAAAATAATATGGAAATGTAAATTGTTTCGTATCTTCTGATGCCGCTAAATAAACCGGTGATACTCCCACCGGCACAACAGATACTTCGCTTACATGTTTTGTGAAGACTTCAATTTGTTTTTTCTCGTTTGGAGTTGTAGCGAGGACAACATCGGCTTTTTGCATAATTATCTTTTCAAAATGCTTGCGCTTTTGATCAATAAATCCTGTACCTTGCTCTTTTGCAATTGCAAGTGAATGATTTGTGTGGCACCAGTAGAAAGAATATTCTTTTTGAAGATAATATGCGAGTACACCGGATAACCAGTAATGAGTATGAACAACGTCATAGCTGCTTAGATCTAATGTCTCTTTCATTTCTTCATAAATACTAGGCAGAATAGCAAACATCTGCTGCTTATCAACAAAGCCTTTTTGACCTCCAGCAAATCTGTAGACTTTACTACGCTCTCCCAGCTGTTCAACAGCCGGCTTTTGTTCATTGCTCCAATGGGTAACAATATCTACACTGTACCCAAGTTCATCAAGCTGCAATGCTAAATGTTTCACATAATTATTCTGTCCGCCTGCCTGTTTACTTCCAAGCGGAATTAAAGGATCGCCATGATCAGAAATAAATAGTATTTTTTGCTTCAAATGAATCGCATCCTTTCGTTCTTAAGCAGCAAATCTGAGCTGTAATACTTTACTGCCGTCTTGCTGTTATTCAATGAAATGACGGTTACTTCCATAAGAATACTGTTTTTAGCTAGGCTGATTTTCAATTCTTTAAGCTTCGCTTGATTCCTACTTTTGTACAAAAGTATCCTAACTCTATCTAGCAAGTACTCTAATAGAATATGGTTTTATGTTTAATCAACTTTTCCACACCTAAAAAAGCGCCCCTCTATTTATTAGGAACATTTGTCAGAAATTTAGAGTCGCTTATTCTATTCCCTAAATCACTTATCATTAAACTAAATATTCACATAAAAGTACTAAAAGCGTATTTATTATCTTAAAATCCTTTTAAGTAATAGGTTAAGAAGAACAATTATTTAAAGAATATTTTTTAAGAAGTGTAAAAGAATTTTAGAATTAAAAAAAGCTATTCTGAGCATTGCACCTACAGAATAGCTAGCTATTTAAATAACTTCCAGCGTTACCTCGATATTCTTTCTAGTGGCTTTTGAATAAGGACATACTTCATGTGCTTTATACACAAGCTCTTCTAATTTTTCACGCTCAATACCTGTCCCTTTAACTTGTAAAACAACGCCAAGTTTAAAACCTTGATCCTGTTCGTCCTTTAACAGACTAACATTAGCTGTCACTTCAGAGGTAAACTTGATACGGGCTTTACTTGCTGTTGATTGGAGAGCACTATCAAAACAAGCGGCATACCCAGCTGCAAATAATTGTTCCGGATTTGTTGCATTTTCAATCTTCTTTGCGCGTGGCGTACCTGGCATTGCTGTATCGAAATGGATTACTCCATCTTCAGATTGTACTTTCCCTTCCCTACCCCCAGATGCTGTTGCAGTAGAAGTAAATAATTTTTCAGTCATTACACTTCAACACCTCTCCATTTTGATTACAACGTATCTCTACCCTCTTTTTCTTTTTTTATGCATTTATTATTTCTTTTATTTATGGATTGTTGAATCAGGAGTGATGAAAGAGAGCGCTTGCTTATGTTTTGGATAATTAGTGAGGGGTAACAACATATAAGTATTTATGGGGAGGGTATAGAATATTATGTTCGGAATATCTGACCTTATCTCACTTATCATTTCTGCATTTATTATATTGCCTGTTGTTGTATTTCTTCGGGAAATGGGCTATATAATTGTAAGTTGGCTTTTTGGTGTAAAAGAACCAAGATTAACAATCGGATCTGGACCAAGATTTATGAAACTTGGGATGTTTGATATTCGTAAAAACTATCATATTTATAGTTGGTTTTCGTATGATGAGTTGAAATATGAAAGCAAGTTTTCCTATATTTGTATTTATTCAGGCCCTATTCTAATTAATCTCTTCTTAGGTCTTACAATCAACTTTTTAATTGCCAATGGCTGGGCAGAAGAATACAAAACATTTTGGGATCGTTTTGTTTTTTATGCCTTTTATTATGTACTGTTTGATATAGTCCCAATGGTTACGTTTAACGGCAAGCCTAATAACGGTATGATTATTTATCAAATGATTAGGTATGGGAAACGTATCGATTCGAGTAACGAACCCTTTCTTCCAGCAACTTCAGATGTAGAGAAAGAATATCAAGAGTATATGAAGAAATATGAGGAAAGTAAAAAACAAGAAAAAGAAAAACCGTAACTTCAGGACTGTTGACATAAATGAAACTTTAATTCGACTACACATTAAAGAAAAGGCCCACAAAATCATCATTTAATTTTGATTAACTTATAATAAAAGAAGAGCCGGTATGACCGAGCTCTTCTCTTGCTAAACACCTCTTTTATTTCCCCAGATAAGGGTATGCAGCTGGGGTAATACCTTCACATTTTTTAATTCTGTATCCATCATTACTTTATCGATTAACTGTTCGTATTTTTCCAATAAATGCTCAACCAATCCTGATGTATTATTAGATGTAATATCATCATTTCCAACTTGAAGATAAAAAGGAGTATTCGGAAATTGAAGGTGTACTTGTTTAGCATAGGCATAATCTTCTTCATTAAAGACCACAATTTTAAGAGAGATACTCTGATTGCTGCTTCTATCTCTAAGCTTTTCCAAAATATAAGAAAGCATAGAAAAGTCAGTCTTCATGCCGGAACTAGGGGGCTTAGGTGAAATTGTTAATTCATCTACTTCATACAACCAATCTTGCCACTTGCTTCCCTGTGTCTCAACGCCAATCTTTATATTATTCTCTTTTAAAACTTTAACAAGCGATTCCAGATTACGCAGTAGTGCAGGATTTCCTCCTGAAATTGTGACAAATGAAAAGCCGTTTCCCCCACGGCGTTTTAACTCTGACCAAATTTCTTGTGCTGTCATTTGAACAATAAGGTGTTTGCCACTGCCATCCCATGTAAAAGATGAGTCACACCAGGAACAAGAATAATCACAGCCAGCTGTGCGTACAAACATAGTCTTCTGACCAACCACCATTCCTTCTCCTTGTATCGTCGGACCAAAAATCTCTAAAACCGGGACTTTACTCAATTTCCATCCACTCCCTTCTTGCTTCGGCATAGCTTGTTGGAGTTTCATATAGCTTAATAAATTCTACTCGTGCCCCTTGAAATCGATGTTCATCAAGCAAGGCTTCATTCAACTTTTCAAAAATCCAGACGACAATATTTTCTGCAGTCGTATTCATCGGTGGCAAAGTCTCATTTAAATAGTGATGATCTAAATAAATCTCTATTTTTTGTTTCCAAATCTCCTTGATGTCACCAAAATCAATTACAATTCCTCGTTCATCGGTATAACCACTCAATCCTAAGACTGCACGATACGTATGACCGTGTAAGTTTTTACATTTGCCCTCATAGTTGTGTAAATGATGAGCTGCATCAAACGTAAATTCTTTGCTAATGAGAACACGTTTTGAATGATATTTTAATTGATTACTCTGGATATCTTCATCAATTTTTTGTAGCTTTTCAACAATTCTAAAATTAGTCATGTATTAAAAACTCCTCCCTGAAAATCTTCCCGACACATTTCAAGAGAGGCACTATGATTCATTCTATTAAAACATATGTAAAAACAGAAAAAGCCACGTCCTTTATGGACATGGCAAGTTGTCATGTTTCCATAGTTTTTTATAGAGGGTATAAGCTATGAACCTCTCCCGTTCAATTCCGGGCATTCTTTTATAAGGACATTCTATATAAAGTATTAGGAAATTTCAAATTTATTATTCCATAAAAAACATTAAATTGTATTTTCAAACAATACTTTCCAATAATTTATTCAATTTTTAAAGGTGTTAGCATATCTTTACCGAATTATTAATATTGTAAAAATTGCAGGATACTTTATTGAGGAAGGTAGCGATTTATGGAGACATTACAAACTTTTCTAAATGATTTCAATAATCAAATGCAAGTATTGCACAATGCTGCGACTGAAGCAGCATGGATGGCTCAAACAACCGGAGACCCTATGTGGGCAGATAAATTGAGTGAAGCTGACACACAATACAATCTTTTATTCTCTTCAAAAGATACCTATGAGAAAACAAAGCAATTTTTAGCAATGGAAAATATTACGGAGACTGAAAAACGTCAGCTTCAACTTTTATTATATGGAATGGAAGCCAACCAACTTCCCGAAGAAGTAATTGCTGATATATCAAAAAGAAGTTCTGAATTAAATTTATTATTTAACACTTACTCCCCTGAGGTGGATGGGAAAACGTATTCTGCGAACGAAATTCGGGAAATATTAATGTATAGCGATGACCAGGAATTACGCAAAAAAGTATGGTTTGCTAGTAAAGAAGTTGGAAAAGTTGTGGAAAAAGGGTTGCTTGAGCTCGTAAAAAAACGCAATGAAGCTGCGCAAATGCTCGGTTATGAGAATCATCATCACATGAGCTTTGCTCTTCAAGAACTTGACCGCGATGAGGTATTTGCTATTTTTAACGACCTCGTTCTTCAATCAGATGAAGCTTACCGCTCGATGAAAAGAGAGCTTGATGAACAATTGTCAGTTAAATTTGGTATTACGCCAGAGGATATACGTCCATGGCATTATATTGACCCCTTTTTCCAAGAAGCACCTCCATCTGAGTTAACAAACACAGACTCTTTCTATAAAGGGAAAGATATTTTAGAGCTTACTACCGATACGTTCAAATCAATGGGTATCGAAATTAACGACTTATATGCAAAAAGCGATTTATTCCCTGGTGATAATAAAAATCCAACTGCTTTTTGTATAGATATGAACCGTGAAGGCGACATTCGTGTCCTTTGTAGCATAGTGGCGGATACGTATTGGATGGAAACAAACCTTCATGAGTTCGGCCATGCAGCTTATTATAAGTATATAGACTCTAACCTCCCATTCCTATTACGCTCTGAAAGTCATATTTTAACAACAGAGTCGATTGCGATGCTATTCGGGAAAATGGGAAAAGATCCCCGCTGGTTAAAACGATTCCTACAAGTAGATGAAGAAACTGTAAATGCGCTCTCTCCTGAACTAGAAAAGTTTCTGCAGTTACAAATGCTAATCGCCGTAAGATGGATTGTGACCTTTGTTCTTTTTGAAAGAGAACTATATGAAAATCCTGATCAGAATTTAAACGCTTTATGGTGGAAAATTGTCCATAAAATTCAGCTTGTCACACCCCCGGATTCAACAGATAATCCAGATTGGGCAGCAAAGATTCACTTTTCACTTGCACCAGTTTATTACCACAACTATCTTCTAGGGGAATTAATGGCTGCACAGCTACTTCGTCATATCGAAACAGAGGTATCTCCGGAATTTTTCACAAAAGAAACGGGGGAAGTTCTTATCAATCAATTTTTTAAACCAGCCGCACTCTATAACTGGAATGATAAAATACGTAATATAACGGGGGAAAGTTTAACCCCCTCTCACTTTGTAGAGATTTATTGTAAAACACAAATAAAAAGTTAATAAGTGAAAAAGGGTAGTTGGGACTATATGGTCTAAACTATCCTTTTTCTATTTCTAATGAAATAATTTGAAGTTTTAAAGTATAAAGCGAACCTTATTATTATTTTAAAAAAATAATTTAATCGTTCTTTATGATTTTTCTAAACTTATTCTCTACTTTACTTAGGTGAAGATATTCTTATTTAATGCAAAAAGTTCTACTTTTTCATTAATTTCATAGGTAGATAGATTTAACATATTTTTGAATATCTGATACTAATTATCAATATTTTAGAATATTTAAAAATTTCGATATTCGAATTGGTTTACCTGTGATAAATTGGAAATGTCATACTAAACTGAAAAGTATGAAAATTAAAGGTGAAGGGGAAATGAGATTTGAGTAAGTTTAAGTTTACGAAGTTCTTTAGTAGTGTTCTAGCCTTCGTTATGGTGCTTTCTTTATTGTTGCCATTCTCGAGTGTGAATGCTGAAGAACTAAAATCATTCAAGCAGAATAATCAAAGTGAAAGCACGATTCAACTAAAGGCGGCTATTGCTGAACAGCTAAGCTTGTCTAAAGATGGTCCAACTCTTCACGAAAGCTTACAAAATGTATCGGGCAATCAGGATATTGCAGTTATTGTTCATTTATCTGAAAAGCCTGTTGCACTAGAGCAAGGGATGAGCCAAGTTAAAGGCAAAAAATTCTCCAATGCTAGAGCAAATGAAGTTCGTTCAAATGTAAAAGCCCAGCAAGCAAAAGTAAAAAAAGAGTTAGCTGTCAAAAATGTACAGATGACTCAAGGGTATACGTTTGATACGGTTTTAAACGGTTTCGCAGCAACTATTAAAGCAAATGATCTTCCGAAACTGCTTTCAGTAGACGGAATCACACTGATTGAGCCTGATGCGACGGTTTATGCATCAGAAGATCAAAACATGAAATCATCGGAGCTTATTAAGGAAGAAACATTAGAAGCTTATATGAATACAAGTAATTCCTTCCTTGGCATCGAACAGCTATGGAACGAAGGTATTGAAGGACAAGGAGTTAAAGTAGCAGTACTAGATACGGGTATTGATGCAGATCACCCGGAATTTGCTGGAATTTATAAAGGTGGTAAAAACTTTATTCCTCACTCTTCAACTTACAATAAACCTCGTGCAGATGACGATGCGTCGGAAACTTTACCTTCAGAGCGCCCAGCTGGGACACCTGAATTTAATGCAAACGGTAGCTCATTCTATACTTCTCACGGTACACATGTTGCTGGGACAATTGCAGCAATCGGAGCTAACGAATTTGGCATCAAAGGAATTGCTCCAAAAATAGACCTTTATGCTTATCGAGTTCTTGGAGCATATGGTAGTGGTGCTACATCAGGTATTGTAAAAGCTATCGAAACTGCCGTTTTAGAAGAAATGGATATTATCAATCTTTCACTTGGTGGCGGAGCTAACTCTGAAACCGATGCTGGTTCATTCGCGATTAACAACGCAATGATAGCGGGAACAATCGGAGTCATTGCAACAGGTAACTCTGGTCCAAATCGTGGGACAATGGGAACACCAGCAACTGCTCGTTTAGGGATTGCTGTTGGTAACACAACAAATCCAGAAAAAATGTATAACGGAGAAGTTAATATCACAGTTGGTGATTACAACTTAACAAAACAGCTTCCATTAATGGGAACAACTTTTGGCAAAGATTTAGCAACACAGCTTCAAGGTGAATTCGACCTAGTTGCGATTCCAGGAAACGGAGAAGTAAAAGATTTTGAAGGAATTGATGTAGAAGGTAAAGTAGCCTTAATTTCTCGAGGCAATATTGCATTCGTTGATAAAATTGCAAATGCAAAGGCCAATGGTGCCGTTGCAACAATTATTCATAACTTTGCCGGTGGATCGAATGCACCAGACATTTCAGGAACTTTCCTTGGGGATTCATTTGAGTTCCTTCCAACATTTGATATGTCCGTAACGGATGGTGCTGCAATCCGCGCTGCATTAGCTGACGGAATTGGAAAAGTAAGCTTTGGAAAATTTGCTTCCACAACGACAGCTGGAGATGATGTAAACTCTTCAAGTTCCCGTGGGCCATCTACTCCAAACTTTGACATTAAACCAGATGTAACGGCGCCTGGAACAAATATTATGTCAACAATTCCTATGTACAAAGCAGACTTCCCTGATGCAGATTATACGGAAGCTTATGCTCGTAAAACAGGAACTTCTATGGCAACACCGCACATTGCAGGTATTGCTGCATTAGTGAAGCAAGCAAATCCGAATTGGAGCGCTTTTGATGTAAAAGTAGCACTTTCCAATACAGCAAAAGTATTAGATAAAGCAAAATATGATGTGTTTTCTCAAGGTGCGGGGCGTGTAAATGCTTATGCAGCGGCTCATCCAGAAATTCTTGCATATGCACTTGATGAAGCTATTTTAGATGGTACAGGTGCTGTTGTTGAAAATCTGAAAGGTACTGTTACTTTCGGTCCTCAATCACTAAAAGATGGCAATATTTCTGTAACGAAACAAGTTTTAGTAAAAGATATTAAAGGTAATGGCGGTAATTATAATGTTTCCGTTGATGTAACGAAAACTTTCGGTGATGCAACGATTACAGTAGATCAGCCGACATTTAATTTAGCTGGTGAGCAGCTTTTAAATATTACCTTAACTGCTTCTCAAGCTGTGGCACCAAATGGCTCTGAAATCTTAGGTTTTATCCACATTAACGGTGGCGCTACAGAAGCTTCATTGCCATTCGCGGCTGACTTCGGTAGTGCAGCAACAACAGAAATTAAAGATTTTAAAATTACGGAAACAGACTTATCATTTAACGGTGATGGTGTGAAAGACTCAGCGGTACTTTCATTCACATTAACTGGAGATGTAACAACGAACTATATTGAGCTTTGGGATATTATGAATCCGGAAGGCGGAGAATATGGAGATGGGTATATTGGTTATCTTCATTCAGGTACTTCACTTGGAAAAGGTTCATATACACTGAATGTTGGCGGTCAGTATAAGCCATGGGGCAGTGCACCTGCAACAACGATTCCAGATGGTCTATATACAATTGATTTCACAGGTCTTGCAGCTACAGGAGTAGTTTCGGATTATGTTGGACCAATTGTCGTGAAAACAACTAAACCGGAAATTACAGGTACAGTAGCTGAAGGTATCGTTACAGGACAAGTAACAGATAAGTATATTGACTATAATGAAGAGTTATATTTATACGGTTTAGATTACAATTTAAATGATAAATTAAAAGCTTCATATGTTGCGACTGTAAATAGTGAAGTACAAGCTCCGGTTGCTTTTAACTTAAATCAAGACGGTAGCTTCACATTCCCGGTAACAGCAGAAACGAACGCTGTAACAGTGGTAATTAATGATGCTGCGGGAAATGTTGGCGAAGCGATTATCTTTGAAAATGAAATCGTTGAACCGGTAAAAACACTTTCTGTTAACCCTACTGAACTAAGCTTAACAGCTGGCGAAACGGCACAGCTTGCAGTAACAGAAACATCAACACCTGCTGAAGGTGATGCAACAGAAGAAGATGTAACCTCAAAAGCTACTTATGTTATTGCAGATGAAAATGTAGCAACAGTAGTCGATGGATTAGTAACTGCAGTAGGAGAAGGTACAACAACAATTACTGTTGCATACGGTGAAAACGAAGTAACTGTAAATGTTACAGTTACAGCACCTGTTGTAGAGGTACCAGTCGTAACACTGGAAATCAACCAAACTAACGTTGAGACGAGCATCGGTAAAGAAGTAAACGTTACGATTACTGAAGTAACTACTTTAAACGGTGCAACAACAGAAAAAGATGTTACAAAGCTAGCGAATTACAAAGTTCAAAATGACAAGATTGCTACTGTAAAAGCCGGTACTGTAAAAGGTAAAGGCCAAGGTACTACATCTGTTACAGTAACTTATGGTGAACATACACTGACGTTCGATGTTACTGTTGTTAAGCCTGGTAATGGCAATGGCAATGGCAATGGCAACGGTAACGGCAACGGTAACGGCAACGGCAACGGCAACGGTAACGGTAACGGTAACGGCAATGGTAACGGCAATGGTAACGGCAATGGTCCTAAGCACAATAATGAAGTTACCGAGTCTGAGCTATAATTAAATTTTAGTTAAACAAAAAGAGAAATTGCACAGTGCAATTTCTCTTTTTACTTTTATATTTATCTTAAACCTACTACTATTTCTTCTTTCTTATTAAACTCATCATTTTCCAAGTTTACTTTTTCAGGCTTCACAACGAAAATACTAATTAAAGTCGCAAGCGTGAACAAAGCCATAATTACATATAATACCATGTCATAGGATTGTGTCTTTTCCAGAATAAATGCACTTAACTGGTTCCCTGACAATCCTGCAAATGCCCAAGCTGATAAAGCTAAGCCATGCACAGTTGAAATACTGTCTAAACCAAAGCGGTCGGATAACAGTGGTGGTAAAGAAGAGAACCCACCGCCGTAACCTGCATTTACGATACAAAGTAAAGCAATAATAAGAATTGCCATAGAATTATTAATGCCATCAAACACAACCGTACATAAAATTATGACAATGGAAGAAATGAATATAATTTTATATATGGAGTTACGATCTTTTAAACGATCCCCCCATGCAGAAAATGCAATTCGCCCACCTGCATTAAAAATAGCTGTTAATGAACTAACTAAACCAATTGCTCCAAATCCAATGAATGCTAATATCCCTTTTTCTTGTGAAATTAATGCTAAGCCACATGTAATATTAATATAGAACATCAACCAAATACCGATAAACGTTTTATTCGTTAATACTTTTTTATAGCTAAAGCTTTGCATTTGTATACTTTCCTCTTCGAATCCTGATGGTTTCTTTAAAATTAAGTGTCCAATAACCATCATTACTAAATAGATTCCAGCCAAAACGTAAAACATTGTATAGATATTGGTTGGATTCACTAAAATTCCTTCATTGTTTCTTTCACCAAGTAACTTTTCCATTAACGGACTAGCAATGACTTTTGCTAAACCAAAGCCGGCAACAGCAAGACCCGTTGCTAAACCTTTTTGCTCTTTAAACCAAAGCATCAGTGTTTTTACTGGTGTTAAATACCCAATTCCAAGCCCAATTCCCATAATCACTCCATAAGAAATATAAATACCTAGTAACGACTTTTGATAAATAAAGAAACCTGTTGCTGCCATCCCCACAACAAAAAATATTGCCGCAAGCAATGACGACTTATGAATATCTTTTTCAACAAATTTTCCACCAAAGGCCGCAGACATTCCCAGAACAAAAATGGCTATACTAAATGCCCATTCCACTTCACCGACAGAATTTCCAATGTAAGAGGCAATATCTGCCTTAAACAATGACCAACAGTAAACAGTACCGATGCTACAGTGAATCAACAAAGCTGGAATTACAGCACGAATCCACTTATTTTCAAACTTTCCCACAATAAAACTCCTTCGTTATCCTATTAACCTTAAAATACGAACATTATAATTAAAATTATAGTTTATGTTCGTAATTTATTAATAAATATTGTTATTGATATTTATTTTTAGGTTTTATATTGTTTATTTACGAAAATTAATAAAATGATTATATAACATCTTTACACATAAATGAATAGTAATTGTTATATTAAAATATTTTTTTGAGAAAAGTTAGAAAAGTTAGGCTAAATGCATTATTATATTCCAAAATAAAAAACAGTCTAATGATATTCATTAGACTGTTAGAAAAACTGGTTATTTCGATTTTAAGATTACCATTTTATTTAAACGTTACTTTCACCGTATAGCCTAGGTTGCTAAAGAAACCTTTGAGAACTTTCTCCGCACTTTTTTCTGCTGATTGTAATAAGCCTATTTCAATAGCCTTATCTTTAATATCTTTCTGCGCTATTGCTGCCAAGTCAAATCCTTCATTCCATTTCACTTCCCCACGGAATATTCCTTCGTCAGAGAAAGTTTTAACATGATCCATTTGGATTGCTGGATCATGTATAAGTGTTGCCTTTGGCAGAATAATTTCTAACTCTTTTTTATCATCATTCACCTTTATATCGTCTGAAGTGATACCTTTAAGATCTACTCCTGCGATAACTGTAGCAGGAACTATTAATAACAGCTCCCTCTTTGTACCTGGCAAATTAACTGCAATATTATTTCCGAACAGCTTATTGTCTTCTTCCTCAATAGTTACAGTTACATGGGCTTCAGCTGTTGCAAGCGTGGCTAATTCCTGGACTTGTTCTACAAATACTGTACTTTCGCTTTTAAATGTACTTCCAAAGTATAACCAAGCACCTCCAGATACGAGGCCGATGAGAAACAATACAATTAAAATAAATTTTAATCCCCAAAATTTAAATAGCACCTTCAATAATGCTCCTGAAATATTGGTACTTCTCCTACTTTGTCCAACAACGGCAGTAGCTGCACTTTCTTCTTCGCCCTCTTTTAGTTCCTTCAATATCCGCTCAATTTGTGTTAAGGCTTCGTCTTTTTTACTCATATCATTCCCCCCTCCCTATGATGTTTAATAGACTTCTATTTTTAAAGTAGGGGAAATTATAAAATTTGGCAAGTTATACTATATAAACCATCGAAATTTTAGAAGAAACATTTCTTACATTTCATTAAAACAAACTACTGTTTTCAAGTTTATACACAGAATACATAATTATTTAAGATTTCACTGATAACTATGGTATATTGAATAAGTAGAAAAACACTAATACTTGTTGACATCGAATAATGGTAATTTAAGATTGCGAAATCAGCATTATTGGGTGCCAAACCCATTAGAGTTCTTCAGGAACAAAGAATTCTACCGCAGCATCTCCTTGTGAGATGCTGCCTTTTTTGTTTCCTTTAGAAAAGGATCTTACTTAAGTAAATTATGTAATTTAATTAAAGGAACACTTGCATGACAATACGATGCTTCTAGTTTTCTCAGCCATAAGGTAGAGGCCATCCTATCCTTTAATGAGGAATAAAAAGATGCCAAAACGTCTAATTAACAACGTTTTGGCATCTTTTTAGTTTAGCCATTCTGTAAGTGGAATAATTCCCCCACTTAATTTAAATCTTTCATTGAGCCGTCATTTAAATAAACTTCACCGTCTTTATACGTCATTTGTTCAGGATAACGTAGGTTTATAACCGCATCCTGAAGTTCTTGTGAAGGTGGACGCGTTGAGAGTGACACAATGATATTAGTAGCGAAGGCAGCTATTGCTCCGAAAACACCCGCACCTGTATCGATAATTCCTAATATCGTAAATCCGCCATACTTCGCACTAAAAATGTAAACGAGTGTCACAGTTAAACCGACAAGCATACCAGCCATAGTTCCTTTTGCATTCGCTCGTTTCCACCAGACGCCCAATACAAGTGCTGGGAAGAAAGTACCGGTAGCAAGTGCAAATGCCCATGCGACAATTTGTGTAATGGCACCAGGTGGATTCAATGCAATAATTCCTGCTAGTAATGTTGCAACGACAATGGAAATACGACCTACAAGTAGACGTTTTTGTTCAGAGGCTTGAGGATTGATGATGCGATAATAAATATCATGTGCAAACGACGAAGAAATTGAGATCATCAAGCCACCAGCAGTAGATAACGCAGCCGCCATTGCACCTGCAGCTACTAATCCAATAACAAATACACCTAGATTTGCGATTTCAGGGGTAGCCATTACGACAATGTCATTAGCGATTTTAAGTTCAAGCCACTGAAGAATGCCATCACCATTCGTATCGACTATCCCTAGTTTTCCTGTATCAATCCATGATTGAGTCCAGGCCGGTAATTCCGCAATCTTATTACCAGCGATTTCCGTCATTAAAATGAAACGTGCAAAGGCTGCATAAGCTGGTGCACTAAAATATAAAAGTCCGATAAACACTAGTGCCCATGCACCTGACCAACGCGCTGCCTTCATAGTCCCTACCGTATAAAAACGGACAATAACATGGGGAAGTCCGGCTGTACCACACATTAATGTGAACATAAGCGCTAAAAATTGCCATTTGGTTCCATTTGTAAATGGCGCAAAGTATTCCGAGATTCCGAGCTCTCGGTCAAGTTCGCCCATTTTTGTTACAATTTCACCATAGGAAATCCACGGTAAAGGATTACTCGTTAATTGTAATGACATAAAAATAACTGGTACTAAGTAAGCAATAATTAAAATAATGTATTGTGCTACTTGTGTCCAAGTAATACCTTTCATCCCACCAAATGCTGCATAAAAGGCAATTAACACAACGCCGATCATTGTTCCTAATTTTGCATCTATTTCAAAAAGGCGTCCGATTACTACACCAGAACCTGATAGCTGTCCAATGGAATACGTGAAGCTTATTATTATTGTACATATAGCCGCTATTATTAGTGCTGCCTTACTATTAAAACGGTCTCCGATAAATTCAGGTACAGTAAAGCGCCCAAATTTACGGAGTTGCGGCGCAAGTAATATCGTTAAAAATAAATACCCGCCAGTCCATCCCATAATATAAGCTAAGCCATCATAGCCAAGTAACATGATCGTTCCGGCCATTCCGATAAAGGATGCTGCACTCATCCAGTCTGCTCCGATTGCCATCCCATTAAAAATAGGAGGAACTCCACGGCCAGCAACATAGAAATCAGATGTTTGCTTAGCAGTATTAAATACTGCAATCCAAATATACAAAGCGAATGTACTTAATATAATCACCAGTGACACTAAAAATTGACTATCCATTATTCATCCCCCTTCCATTAGTGATCTATCATATTTTTTGCGCCTATTTCTTTATTGCGTTCATCATCAATCCCATACTTTTTATCAATTTTGTCACCGACAATCGCATTTACAAACAGTAAAACAATGAAAGTAAACAATGCTCCAATTGCTCCCATGAAATAATGGAATGGGAAGCCTAAAAATTGAATTTCAGTCAACGAGTCTGCAAACGCTACGACGACGTAAGACACAAGAAACCAGATAACAAAGTAAACGAGCATGTACCTATTTTTCTCACGGAAATAAGCATCAGCAACCTTTTGATCAATCTTTTTCATTCGGACCACCTTTCTTCATTAATTTATCTCAGATCAAAAATGAATTGAAGCGTTTCCATTAAAGGAAGCGGAACCAACAGTACTTTGACTATCATTAAAATAACTAGTGCAACTACAGGAAAGGTAAGTGCAATAAAACGTTTTTTTATTAGTGCATAGATAAGGCAGCAAATAGTAAATAAAATAAAAAACAGCAGCAACTAAACACCTCCTATAATCTCAACGTTTTCTAATATATGTTGGAAATAACCCAGATAAAACGAATATGAAGTAAAAAACTCCTAGACAATTTGCTCAAAAAAAAGAAAAGGATTACTTAAGGCAAGTATCTAAGTAACTATAAAAAAAAGTAAAACCACCTAAAACGATGACAAATCAACGTCTTAGGTGGTACTTTTAAAAACTTCACTTAATTATGATAAATGCGCATTATTATTTATCCTTAATTCCTCTTATATGCACTAGAAAAGAGAAGTAACGCTACCTGGTAAGCTGCCAATCCAGCAATTCAAGTAGCATTCTTTATTGTGTACTTAATTAGTAAATTAAAGTTATTTTTTTAATTTAAAAACCATTAAAAATCAAGCATAAAATTAACCGTTCTGAACAAATTAATTTTGACTCTGTCGCATAGCTTTGACTCATAAAATGGAGGTGAACGATTGATGGCTAAGAAAAGTAAAACAACTTTTACAAAAAGAAAAAAGCCTAAAAAAGATATTAATCACCGTGAAGAGTATTCCAAAGAGTTTAACCAAGTGATTCATAATAATCCTCCACAAGAAGTGACAAAGCACAGAGGCATATAAGAACAGCTTTAGTCCGGTTCGACTTAGAACTTGGACTAAAGCTTTTCTCACATCGAAAAAATCCGCTTCTCCTTAATATTGCTAAGTGCGATATTTCTACTTCTCAGTAACCCTTCTCTAACTGCACATTTGCTTCTCGTGCAATAACATTTAAGAGAAAATCTTCGGTAATATTATTTACGTTGTCACCATAATAAAAGTCATCAATCATCTCAATTATTCTGTACCAAACAATTAGTTTTTCATCATCATAATCCCAATATTCCCGTAATATTTTATAAACTTCATATGCCCTATCTATAACATTACCGTTACCTAGTATTATTTGTTGCATTAAGTATTGCACGTAACCTTCCGCGCTTTCTTTATGCGACGGCTCTGGCAATTTTAATTCAAACATTGCGTTTTTAAAATATCGTTCCACCTCAAAAATATTAAATGGTTCTCTCAAGGAAGCCAGTATATTTAGCGATGGAGAAGAAAGCTCATTTCCCAACATTTTAAAGGCCCAATTAACATAATCAACTGGAACTGCATATGATTTATATTTCTTATAATATAAAAATTGAGTGTCCATTTAATACTCCTATTTATGATACGGTTCTCCCTTAATAATCCTAAAACTACGATAAATCTGTTCTACTAATACGAGCTTCATTAACTGATGAGGTAACGTCATTTTTCCAAAGCACAGCTTTTCGTCTGCTCGTTTTAATACATCGGTGTGCAGCCCCAATGAACCGCCAATAACAAAGGCGACTTTACTTTTTCCGTATGTCATGAGAGATTCTAAATCAGCGGCCATTTCTTCACTTGTTTTCATTTTGCCATCTAAAGCGAGCGCAATAACATATGTACCCTCATTAATTTTTGCTAGGATGCGCTCACCTTCTTTACGTTTCACAATTTCCATATCGGCTTCACTCAACTGTTCAGGTGCCTTTTCGTCCGGAACCTCTACTAAATCAATCTTTGCATATCCGCCTAAACGCTTCACGTATTCTTCGATACCTAACTTCAAATATTTTTCTTTAAGTTTACCTACTGAAATGATTGTTATATTCACAACTTATCCACCTTTACATTCCATTTACAAACAAGTTATCCACAAAAGTTATACACATATCCACAACTAAAACCTATATATGGTGTAAAGTTATTTACTTGATACTATATATGTTGCTTGCTCTTCACAGTAAGAACAAGTTGTTGATAACTTTTCATCTTCTGTTAAAAAGTCCATCGTTGGAAATTGTTCTGTCTCAGCTACCAGCATATCTAAAGCGTGATCTATATGGGTTTCGCAGCTATATTTTTTCATTTTTAATCCTTCTTTCTTTTCTGAAATTTCTAGAAACTTATTCACAATTTTTAAATGTTATCCACAATCCATTGTAACAAACAAAAATCGGGTAGAAAAGAAAAGCCTTTTTCTTCTCTACCCATTGTGCATAAAATAGTTCTAATATTTAGTTATCCACAATTTATAATTGTGCATTCTCTACTAATTCCAATTGTGCTTCAACTATTTCTCCTTCACGGTACACTTTAATTTGCAATGTATCCCCAATTGCCTTCTCATTATATAAATGTTTTCGGAGCTGAATCGAATTCTCGATTTTTTGTCCATCCATCTCCACAATAACGTCATATTGCTGTAAACCTGCTTTATCTGCAGCAGATCCGCGCACAACTTGTGAAATGACAACACCGTTCGTTACCTCTTCAGGTAATTGTAATGTCTGCTGCTGGTAATAAGCCGGAACCTCTGTCAAATCAACTAATGAAATACCCATTGTTGGGCGTTGAACTTCTCCATGCTTCTCTAACTGATCAATAATAGGTATTGCTGAATTAATCGGAATTGCAAAACCTAAACCTTCTACTGAAGATTGCGCAATTTTCATGGAATTTATGCCTATTAAATCACCGGCAATATTAATTAAAGCACCGCCGGAATTCCCTTGGTTAATTGCTGCATCTGTTTGTAATACTTCAGTCGACCAATCCTCTACACCATCTTCATTTAAATCAACTGGTACAGATCGATCCTTCCCTGAAATAACACCCGTTGTTACCGATCCATAGAATTCTAAGCCTAATGGGTTACCGATTGCAATAACTGTTTCACCTTGTTTTAATACGTCGGAATCACCAAATTGCGCCACTGTCTCAATTCCTTCACTCGGAATAGAGATAATTGCTAAGTCTGTCCAAATATCTGAGCCAACAAGCTGTGCTTCAACCTTTTCGCCATCTTCCAATGTTACTTCAATTTGTTCTGCACCTTCTACTACGTGGTGATTCGTAACAATAAAAGCAAAATCCTTTTCTACTTTATAAACAATGCCTGAACCACTTCCTACAGCTTGTTCAGTCCCGGTACTTTGATTCCAGAAATTTGGTGCAACTTTTTGGATATTTGTTATCCCTACTACAGCGCTCGATACTTTTTCTACTGCATTCGTAACATCAGTCGTTACTTCCGTTGCAGTTTGATTAATTGTTGAGTTTGATGATTCACTTGAAATAGAGTTTATTTCATTTGAACCTGGCAACTGATTAGCAAGAGACGGTAAAAGTAGCCATAATAATAAAGCACCTACAACAACACCGCTCAGTCCCGATATAAAGTAGCCTAATTTACTAGTTTTATTACCTTTGTTTTTTAGGCGCTGCTGTCTTTCTTCCTCTTCTCTTTTTAAACGAGCCTCAAGCTCTGTAATATGGTTGTTTTGGCCATCCTTTTTTTCATTTTCATCTTCAGGAAAATAACCCATGATGTTCATCCTTTCATTACTTTTCTTATTCATAGCATACACATTTAACATTAAAATTAGATGAAAATTACTTAAAACCTCCTTAAAAAAAAGATGTGTTGAAAGTATAGACTTTCAACACATCCCTTTACCCATATTTATACCATCACAAGCTTGGTAGGTTCGTTTGCATCTGTATCATGTAAATGCAAATACTCCCCCGTTATAATTCCGCAAGACTGCAACGTTTGTTCGACACTCATACGAGCTAAATCTTTCATATTATTGTCTTTACTTAAGTGGGCTAAATAAATTTGCGTCTGCTTTTCCGCTACGACATCTGCCATTGCTACTGCAGCATCTTCATTTGAAACGTGGCCGACATCAGATAAGATACGTCGTTTAATGCTCCAAGGGTATTTACCCATTTGCAGCATACTCACATCATGATTACTTTCAAATACATACGCATCTGCTGCTGAGATATATCCTTTCATCCGATCACTTACATAGCCCGTATCTGTAATGACAACAAGCTTACGGCCATTATCATGGAATGTATAGAACATTGGATCCGCGGCATCATGCGACACGGCAAACGATTGAATATCAAGACTGCCAAATGTTTTTACTGTTTCCATATCAAAATCGAAGCATAAATCTGTTGGAATTGTACCAACTAAACCATCCATTGCTGTCCATGTTTTTGCATTTGCATATACTGGTATATTATATTTACGTGCAATAACTCCAAGACCTTTAATATGATCACTATGCTCATGAGTTACTAAAATACCTGATAAATTTTTCATATCACGATCTATATTAGCAAACAGTTGCTCCATTTTTTTTCCGCTTAAGCCTACATCAATCAAAAATGAATGCTCATCATTTTCTACGTAGACTGCGTTTCCTGTACTGCCACTTGCTAAAACGCTAAATCGCATTGTTAAAACTCCCTACTCTTCCAAATCCTCCGTCTCTTCGACGATTTCGGATAAATCATTTTGTAATTCCACAATCTTGCCTTGTACTGCATTTACAAAATGTATTTCTTCTTGACCATCTTTTAGCTTCACACGCACTTCCCAAGTAGGCGCAAAAACCTGAGTTGGTGGTAATTGCAAAATTGTGGAATAGCCAATATTCATCTCTAAAATTTGAGAATCTGGTTTTAATAAATTTTTATTATCTAAGATCTGCAAAACTTGTATTGCCGTTAATAAATTTTGTTGTTTATCTAGCTTCTCATGTTTTTCCAGCATTGTTTGCTCATACGCATACACACGATTTTCATCATCCCAGTAAATTTTCACATAACCTCGTACATTGTAATACAGTGTTAAGTTATTTACCTTCTGGAAAAATGTAGCCTCTCTTTTTTCTTCATCAACATTCCATAATACATAGGAGTCGCCTTCATGTACATAATTATAAAGAAATTCAAGAAATGGATTCCTGCCACCGTTTTCCTGAAGCTTTACTGGCTTTTCCATCGTGACAATCAGCTTGTTTTCATTTTCGATTTGTGTAAACTGATTTGGGAAAAATGGAATTTCTGCCGGTGAGAATTTTTTGATTTGCCCAGAATAATAAGCTGCACTCTCATTGTTATTTGGAAGTGCTATATAAGTAATATTATCTTCTTTCAAACGCGCTTCGATTTTTTTCGTCGTTTCTCCTAAAACCTCAATTAGTTGACCTTCGTTATAGCTTTCTAGATATTGCGTATATAAAAAGAGATTCAATATTAAAAACACCCATATAAAAATAGATTTGGTTCTACTCCAATCCATTTATAATCCCCCCTGTATATTCAGGTGAAATGCGGGTCCACTCATCGTTTGAAATGGTAAACCAACTAGGTTCTAAAATGAACGCTTCATCTTGCGCGAAATAATAGCCAACAACAACTTCATCAATATCTTTAAATGAGTTATCCGTTTTTCGAATATATTCGATTACTTGTTCACCAGAAACTAATTCTTTCTGTGATCTATAAACTTCGCCTTCTGTTGCGATAGAATAATAAGGACGTCGATAACGGAAAATACGATTTTCACCCCATGTTGTTATGATGCGGGTTGTCGTCGTCATATTACTATTACTATAAATCGGCAATCCATGTAAAAACAGTTGATATTCAGTTATATGCTTATCTATATTCATCGAAGAGAATCGATAGTCTCCTGTAAATCCACCATGATCATTTATATAATCAAAGCTATCAATCAGTAATCTCGATGATAGAATTGGCGCAATACTTTCTGCAGGCGGATACACATAATTAAGCATGCGATTCTTAGTATCCACCGTCATTAATGATGTATCATCTCTATACCTTTCCGAATGTTCACTTTCAGTATTTCGCTGTACAATTTTCGGTTGTGTAAAAACAATTGATTTAAATAAATTTGGAGGAATCTCCTGTATTAAATACGTATAGCGTGTTGATTGAATCGGATCTTTTGAGACATACAATGAACGTAATGAATCTCGTTCTATTTCTACATATGGAATATAATCTTTTGCAGGCTTAATTACTTCTGTCAAAAACTTGTCTCTATTTACTAAATCTACATATGCTCTATATAATATCCGTTTTTCTGTATTCAAAAAGAGCAGTTGTAACTGATTGTTTGTTTCTACAGTTGACCAGTCTAAAATTAGACGAGTAAAGCTTGCTTCCGGTATTGTCTTATCATTAAATGATACAACTTTTGAAAAAACCTGTAACGGAACCTCACCATTGAAAAACATCGTGATACGATTATTCGTTTTTATAATTTCATTTATTTTTTCATCTGATAGGTTGCTATTAATTAAAATCAGCTCATTCGTTTGCCATGATTGTAAATAGCTGTAGAGTTCATTTAAAACACTTGGAGATACTGTGCCAAAAAATTCGTCGTTTTGCCGGTACAACAGTCGATAAGGCTTTAATACATCTTTCAGTTCCTTTGAATCCCCGACCATAACTTCCTCAATTTGTGTTTCTTCTATTAACCCATAGTCAGGCTTATAGTTCCAAATAAGAAGCGTCAAAATAATACTGAGCAAAACGAGGAATGTTAATAAAATTGATTTTACTTGTTCGACATATTTCATTCCCAATCCCCCGCTTCATCCAATTCGTATGGTAAAGTGAAGAATATCGTAGTACCTTGACCTTCCTCACTTTCTGCCCAAATCTTTCCGCCATGTGCTTCAATCATTTCGCGGGCAATTGCAAGTCCTAAGCCAGTTCCACCCATTGATCGTGCACGTGCTCGATCTACACGATAGAAGCGATCAAATATCCGTGCTACATTTTCCTTTGGAATTCCCATCCCGTCATCCGAAATCATGACACGAAGCATATTATCATGTACAGTAAACCCAAATCGGATATTACCACCATCTGGAGAATATTTTAATGCATTTGAAATAATATTATCGATTACCTGTGTGAGCTTATCGGTATCAATATCAACAAAATAGCTTTTCTCTGGAAGTAAGCGGATAAAATCTACATTTTGTGACTTCGACATTTCAAAGCGATCAATAATTTGAGTGAAAAACTTATTAAACTCTACAAATCCTAAATTCAATTCATACTCTTGGCTGTCCATTTTAGAAAGCTGTAATAAATCATTTACTAAACGAATCATGCGCTCGGTTTCTGTTTGTGTTACATTCAAAAACGTCGGTGCAATATTTTCATCACGCCAAGCACCTTCTGCCAATGCCTCTAAATAGCTACGCATTGTAGTAAGGGGTGTACGAAGCTCATGAGATACGTTCGCTACGAACTCTCGACGTTCCATATCAATTTTTTCTTGCTCGGTAATATCATGCAATACAGTAATTAAACCATTAACAAAGCCTGTTTCCTTTTGAATAACAGAGAAGTTAGCTCGTAAAATATAAGGTGCATCATTCATGCTAAAATCAAGGTTTACCGGATCTTTCATATGAATTAAATCTTCAAAGCTATATTCCTGATCCAGCCCTAAAACAGAAGCAATTGGACGATTTAATGTAGATTCCCGTGTATCATGAAGTAAATCCAAAGCAGGCTCATTAATTAATATAATTTTGCCTTTGCGATCTGTTGCAATAACTCCATCTGTCATGTTACTTAGAACGCTTGCCAACTTTCGGCGTTCAGCTTCTGTCGTAGACTGCGCTTCTTGTAGGCGATTAGTTAAATGGTTAAAAGCAATCGCTAACTGACCGATTTCATCTGTTCCGTATACACGTACTTTTCGCGAATAATTTCCTTTTGACATCGCTTGCGCCTGTTTACGCATATCGGAAATGGGTCTTGTAATCGTTCGTGCAACAAGTATTCCTAAAATAATTGTAATAGCCAGAGACATTGCAATACCGGCAGCAAAAATACGGTTTATTTCATTTAGTTGTTCATATACTTTTTCAATATTAGATTCGACATATATAGCACCTCTTACTTCCCCATTTGGCCCCACTGTATCGGTTATGGGGTATGCAAGCAGCCAGACTCGCTGCCCTGTATCACGGTCGAGCGATATACTATCCCATAACGTTTCGGCGGACATCGCTTTACTTATATTATCTTCATTTGCCCGTTGACCCACTAGAGACTGATTATTTGCATCCGAGGTAGCTAGAATACGACTGCGATTATTAACAACAATAATTTTATTAATATCTTCTGTAGAAACTTCCTGTAAAATTGTGCTTAACCTTAACTCTATTGAAGGTGCCGTATCATCCACTTCTTTAATCATTTCTTCACGAATACTATAGTGTACAAGCTCGATCCTTTGACGAATGGAATCTTGGAAATTTGATTTCAAATTCGTCTCAAGCTGCTTTGAAAAATAAATACCAATAATTTGGAGCGCAATAATAATTAAAAGTACATAGATTAATACAAGCTTTACATGAATTGATTTAAAAAAGCTTACTTTTTGCATGCAGTCTACTCCTGTTCAGGATTTCGTAAATAATAACCGACACCTCGTCTTGTCACAATCCATAAAGGATGACTAGGATTATCTTCAATTTTTTCCCGCAGACGGCGAATTGTCACGTCTACTGTACGTACATCTCCAAAGTAATCATATCCCCAAACCGTTTGCAGCAAGTGTTCACGTGTCATTACTTGGCCAATATGTTTTGCTAAATAGTGTAATAATTCAAATTCACGATGGGTCAACTCAATGGAGTCTTCACGCTTTAACACTAAATATGCATCAGGCTGAATTGTCAATGAACCTACAACAATATCATTCGATTCAGCTGTTGCTTCTTCTACTTGAGCAGGGACATTTAATCGACGCATATTTGCCTTCACACGTGCGATTAGTTCACGCGTACTAAATGGTTTCGTAACGTAATCATCTGCACCCATTTCAAGACCTAATACTTTATCAATCTCCGAGCCTTTTGCTGTTAGCATAATAATAGGGAAATCATATTTTTTACGGACTTCACGACATACTTCCATCCCATCACGCTTTGGAAGCATAATATCCAACAGCATTAAATCTGGTTGCTCTTCTTCAACTCTTTGTAGTGCTTCGTCTCCATCGTATGCACAAATTACACGATAACCTTCTTTAATTAAGTTAAATTGTAGAATATCTGCAATTGGTTTTTCATCATCTACAACTAAAATTGTTTTATCCATCATCTATATACCTCTTTCCTAATAAATTCTATATGAAATAAAAAGTAATTTTATAATTTACTATCATTACTCTATCACGCTTTACGATTTGATGCATTATACAGATGTTTCCCATAAATTATTTTCCAGGAAATATTTTTTAATTTTTTTCGAATTTTAGTTCTAAATTCGAAAAGTGCTGTATATTGAAAAAAGTGTGCTAAAAGACAAAGCTTTTAACACACCTCCCAGATTAATTTAAATATGATAATGGATTTACTTCTGAACCATTTTTGTGAATTTCGAAATGTAAATGAGTTCCTGTGGAACGACCTGTTGAACCCATTTGTCCAAGCGCCGATCCTTGTTCTACTACTTGTCCAACTGATACGTCAATACGCGATAAGTGAGCGTATAGTGATTCAAAACCATTATTATGGTCGATCACAACATAGTTCCCATAAGTTGAATGACTGCCAGCTGTTTTAATAACCCCATTATCTGAAGCTTTGATCGTATAATTGGATGGTCGCGCAATATCGATTCCATAATGATAGCGTCCCCAACGATGCCCCATATTACTTGAAACATAACCTCCAACTGCTGGCCAAGCAAATGTCCCTGTTCCAACAGAAGGAATAACCTTCGTTCCTACAACGACTATACGATTTTCAGGTTCTACTAATATATTTTCCACAGATTGAAGTCGCTCTGTTCGTACACCATTTTCTTCTGAAATTAAATAAGTAACTTCTTTTTTACCTTTTTTACCTTCTTGCTTAACAAGCTTTTCACCTTTTAACATTGTTGGATCTTCTTCAACAATTTTGGCGAAATCAATTTCTTCAATTTTTTTCTTCTCATAAACTGCCTTCACAGTAACAAATGGTTTTTCTACTGTTACATTTAATTCTTGACCAATCTGAAGTACTGTATTTTCTTTAAGAGAAGGGTTTAAATTTAGCAATTGTGCCGTTGTTAAACCATGTGCAGATGCTATGGAGCCCAACACATCCCCAGATTTTACAGTATAGGCTTCTTGCTCTATTGAACCTGTTTGTAATAACTGGACCGCCTCTGAAACAGAAACAATTTCTTCAGGCTTTGCTAAATCTTCCTGTCCCGTAATTGGAGCTGATAAGGCAACATCGATTAAACGTGTTTCATCTTTTTTCAATTCGGGTAATGAATCATTAGTTGAGTTGTTTTTCAATTTATTCAATTGATATTGAGTAATATACTGAAGCTTTAATCCGTCAATTACAGCTTCAAAATCTTCTTTATCCTTCAATGAAGCAACGACTGTCTCTTCTACTTGTAGCGAGTAAGCTTGAGCTTGAACCGTCAATGCTTCTTGAAGGTTTTTTATCGTTTCTTCTTCATTTGCATCTACTGTAAATACTTGCTCAGGAATAATTTTAACTTCGGCACTAGCATCGACCTTTAAATCTTCATACTTTTTACTAGCCTCTAGTTCTTTATTTAGTACAACTTCTTCTACTGTTGCTTCATCTGCAACAGATCCAACATATGTATCAGCTACATAAACATGGAAAATTTTAGCGAATTTTTCTTTATCTGTTTCATTCGCGAAACCTAGATTGAATGTCACCGTAGAAACGAGTAACGCAAAAATTGCAGTCATTTTTAGTTTTCCATTATGACGATTCCTTAGACTTTGTTTTAAATTGCCCAAGCCTAACTTGTTTCCTTTTGAACTCATGATAAAGCTCCTTCCAACTATGTCTAATCTATAATTTTTAGTCCATCTATTTATCTTTAAGCGTTAAAACACACTTTGCCACTGTACCATATTTCTCATACCAAATGAACTACTTCAATATTTTTGTAATGAAATTGTATTATTATCTAAAAAATTGTTACATTCTAATTAATCGAGCTATTTTTATATTTTTTAGTACCTTTTTATTCTTTTTAACTCTTGAATAGCATAGAAAAAGGAGTATCAAAAGCCAAATGACTTTTAATACCCCTCTACAGCGCACTTCTATTATTCCCAGATACCATTAACAATATTAGTTTGTTCACGAGCTGGACCAACTGAAAATGTTGTTAACGGAATTCCTGTAAGATCTACAATACGATTAATATAGTTGCGTGCATTTTCCGGCAACTCTTCCATTGTACGGACACCCGTTACATCTTCTGACCATCCAGGTAACTCTTCATATACTGGCTTACATTGTTTAATTATTTCAAGGTTAGCCGGGTACTCTGTAATTTGCTCTCCATTATACTCATATGCTGTGCAAATTTTTACTGTTTCTAGGCCTGACAATACATCGATGGAGTTTAATGCTAAGTCAGTAATTCCTGAAACGCGACGTGAATGGCGAACAACTACCGCGTCAAACCAGCCAACACGGCGTGGGCGACCTGTCGTTGTACCATATTCACGGCCCACTTCACGAATTTGTTGACCAATTTCATCGTGTAGTTCTGATGGGAACGGACCATCTCCCACTCGGGATGTATAAGCTTTACATACGCCTACTACGCGTTCTACTGCAGTAGGACCTACGCCTGATCCAATCGCAATGCCTCCCGCAACAGGATTTGATGAAGTTACGAAAGGATATGTTCCTTGATCGACATCAAGCATAATTCCTTGAGCTCCTTCAAATAACACTTTTCCACCTTCATCAATTACATCATTCAGCACTTTTGAAGTATCCGTTACATATTGGGCTATTTCTTGTCCATACGCGTAATACTCTTCAAATATATCTTCAAAATTTAAGCCTTCTACTTCATAAAATTTCGTAAATAGGCGGTTTTTTAAAATTAAGTTTTCACGTAACTTCTTTTCAAAAGTCGGTCTATCCATTAAATCGGCAATACGTATGCCGATTCGGGCTACTTTATCCTGATAGCATGGTCCAATTCCTTTTGCTGTTGTACCAATCTTCTCATCACCACGGCTCGCTTCCTCAACGATATCTTGATGAATATGGTACGGCAAAATTACATGCGCACGATTTGAAATTCTCAAATTAGAAGTATCAATACCTCTTTCCTGTAAACCTTTTAATTCAGTTACAATGGACTTTGGATTAATAACAACACCATTGCCGATTACCGACAATTTATCAGAATAAAATATCCCAGATGGAATTAAGTGAAGCTTATACGTTTCTTCACCAATTTTTATTGTATGTCCTGCATTATCGCCACCTGCAAAGCGAGCTATTGCATCTGCCTTTTTAGAAAGGAAATCTGTAATTTTACCTTTTCCTTCGTCTCCCCATTGTGTACCTACTACAACTACCGCTGTCATATACGAGCACCTCCGACGAATTGAATCCTTAAAAAGTATTAAGTATCCTATTCATTTTAATAAAACTTACTTTTTATTCCTTAATGATGAAGCATGAACATTTTAACAATTCCGAAACATAAAAGTCAATAAAAAACACGAACGTACACATGTCGATTATGTGAAACGTTCGTGTTTAATGTCTATTCCTCGCGTGGTGGAGGGGTAAATTCTAAATTTAAAAATTTATTGTATTCTTTCCGGAATGCTAAACTTACTGTACCTGTTGGACCATTACGTTGTTTCGCGATAATAATCTCGATAATATCCTTACTTTCCGATTCTTTATCGTAATAATCATCACGGTATAAAAACGCTACAATATCCGCATCTTGCTCAATCGAACCCGATTCACGTAAGTCACTCATCATCGGACGCTTATCCTGACGTTGTTCTACACCACGTGATAGCTGTGATAGCGCAATAACTGGAACTTTTAATTCACGCGCCAAGCCTTTTAATGAACGTGAAATTTCGGATACTTCTTGTTGACGGTTCTCGCCAGGCTTACCACTACCTAAAATTAGCTGTAAGTAGTCGATTAAAATCATTCCTAACCCATTCTCTTTTGCTAATCGTCTGCATTTGGCGCGAATATCCGCCATCCGAACACCTGGTGAATCATCAATATAAATTCCCGAATTCGATAAACTTCCCATCGCCATCGTCAACTTACCCCAGTCCTCATTTTGCAAATCCCCTGTACGTAGGCGTTGTGCATCAATATTGCCTTCCGCACATAACATACGCATGACAAGTTGATCGGCACCCATCTCAAGAGAGAAAATCGCAACATTTTCACGCGCCTTTACGGCAACACTTTGTGCAACATTTAATGCAAAGGCTGTTTTACCAACCGATGGACGAGCTGCCACGATAATTAAATCATTGCGTTGGAAACCAGCAGTCATTTTATCTAAGTCACGGAAACCGGTTGGAATACCTGTAACGTCTCCGGCACGTGATTGTAGCTGTTCAATATTATCGAATGTCTGAACTAATACATCTTTTACGTGCTTAAAGTCTCCCGCATTTTTTCGGTTTGAAACTTCAAGCATTTTTTTCTCAGCTTCTGCTAAGAGCACTTCTACTTCATCTTCACGCGTATATCCATCATCCGCAATCTTAGAGGCAACGCGAATAAGGCGACGTAATATCGCCTTTTCTTCTACAATCTTTGCGTAGTGTGCAATATTGGCAGCTGTCGGTACTGCATTTGCCAGTTCCGTTATATAGCTTAAGCCACCTATATCCTCCAGCTCTTTTTTCGCTGATAATTCTTCTGTAACAGTTACAACATCAATCGCTTTCCCCTGATCGCTTAAATTCAGCATCGTTTGGAAAATCTTCTGATGTGCAATATGATAAAAATCATCTGCAATAACAATTTCAGATGCTGTTATAAGAGCTTGTGGATCAAGGAAAACTGCGCCAATAACCGATTGTTCGGCTTCATTATTATGCGGCGGAACGCGGTCCATCATGGATTCGTTCATTGTTGTCGCTCCTTATTCTTCAATTACATGTACTTTTAACGTTGCCTTTACATCTTGATGTAACTTAACAGGAACATTTGTAAAGCCTAATGAACGGATTCCATCATTACAATCCATTTTACGCTTATCTACTTTAAAGCCATGCTTTTTTTGTAGTGCATCTGCAATTTGCTTTGTAGAAACTGAACCAAATAAACGTCCACCTTCACCTGATTTCGCCTTTACTTCTACTGTAATAGCCTCTAACTGTTCTTTTAGATCTTTCGCTGCTTGTAGTTCTGCAGCTGCATTTTTTTCTTCTAAACGCTTTTGACCTTGAATTTCGCTCAACGCTTGATTATTCGCTTCTTTTGCATAACCATTTTTAATTAAAAAGTTACGTGCGTAACCTTCAGCAACTTCTTTAATTTCACCTTTTTTACCTTTACCTTTTACATCTTTTAAAAATACTACTTTCATGATTCCTTGCTCCCTTCGACTATTTCGCTAATAGCTTCAATTAAATGATTTTTTACTTCTTCAATAGTTTCTGCTTTCATCTGTGTAGCTGCATTGGTTAAGTGCCCGCCGCCGCCAAGCTTTTCCATTACAAGCTGTACATTGATGTCTCCTAAAGAACGTGCACTAATGCCAATTAATCCATCATTGCGATGTGCAATAACAAAAGAAGCACCCACATCTTTCATAGTCAGTAAAATATCCGCAGTTTGGGCGATTAATACTGAATCATATACTTTAGTTTCCTCACCATGCGCGACTGCAATGCCTGTATAAGGAAATTGAACTGTCTGAATAATTTTTGATCGCTCGACATATGTTCCTACATCTTCTTTTAGCAAGCGTTGAATTAAAACCGTATCTGCTCCAAATGTACGTAAATAGGAAGCAGCTTCAAATGTACGTGCACCTGTTCTAAGTGTAAAGCTCTTTGTATCAACTATAATACCAGACAATAACGCTGTTGCTTCAAGAGGCAGTAATTTTTCGTTTTGTGGTTGATATTCCAACAATTCTGTAACAAGTTCTGCAGTGGAGGAAGCATATGGCTCCATATATACCAATGTTGGACTATTATTAATAAATTCCTCACCGCGACGATGGTGGTCAATGACAACAACCTTATCTGTCCTGCTTAATAATCGGCTATCAATTACCATACTTGGCTTATGAGTGTCCACAATGACTACGAGAGATTTTGGTGTTATTTTTGATAAAGCTTCATCAGGTGTTATAAAACGATTGTAAAAATCCGTTTTTTGCTCCAATTCGGTCATCAAACGGCCTACACTGCCGCGCACTTCATCAAAATTTACGATTACAAATCCTTCGACTCCATTCATTGCGACCATTTTACGTACACCGACACTAGCCCCTATTGAGTCCATGTCTGGATTTTTATGTCCCATTATAAATACTTGATCACTATCTTGTATTAAATCACTAAGTGCATGCGAAATTACACGGGCACGCACCCTCGTTCGCTTTTCAACAGGGTTTGTTTTCCCACCATAAAAGCGAATTTTACCATTTGATTGCTTGATAGCCACTTGGTCACCGCCGCGTCCTAATACTAAATCCAGACCTGACTGTGCTAATTGGCCAAGCTCCACTAATGATTGAGAGCCTGCTCCAATCCCAATACTTAAAGTTAATGACAGGTTCTTCTGCATCATCGTTCGCTCTCGTATTACATCTAATATAGAAAAACGCTTTTGCTCAAGCTCTGCTAATATCGATTCATTCAATACGGCCATAAAACGATCGGATGCTATTCTTTTTACGAAAATACCGTAATGTGCGGCCCATTCATTCACAATAGAAGTCATCATTGTGTTTGTTACACTTCTCGCTTGGTCATCCATACCTGATGTAAGCTCATCATAATTATCAATAAATAGTATTGCCAACACGGTACGATCTGCCAAGTACTGCTTTTCTATCTGAACTTGTTTGGTAACATCAAAGAAGTAAAATAACTTTTCATCTTCTTTATAATAAATATGATATTTTCGGTCATGTATCGCCACAACCGTTTCATTCTTCTGTTCTTCATTTATAAGTATAGGTAATTCATCTGAAATCGTATCCAATTCAACTCCGACTAATGATTCTTGCTGTAATACCCGAAGCATAAATGGGTTTGCCCATTCCACAGTAAAGTCATCATTTAATAATACAATTCCGAATGGCATTTCAAGAAATGCCTCTTTTCCCACATCTTCCATCCGATAGGAAAGTGCTTCTATATGTTGCTCTGTGTCTTTGTACGTCAATGCTTCAATCTTTAACGTATAATAGGCAACTCCTAAATACACGATTATAAATGCGACCCCAATCCATACATTCCATATCATCATAAGGATAGCTGCCACTACACCTAGTAAAAACAAGACTACTAGTGGATATCGAATTGGTCTTTTGCGAAAATTGCCCATTTCAATCAGCTCCTCACTTTTGACTCTTTTCCCGAATGTAATCTCTTGCATTAAAGCCTAAATCGATAATACCAATTAATATAACAAAAGAATAAAGTGGAATGGCAACAATTGTACTTAGTACTTTTATAAATTTAGGATAACCAAATGCATCTATAGCAAAATGGATAAAAGAAATCCCCTGTAATGTTAGCAATATCCATAAAATCATTGAAATATTTAACATAATAACGGCTAATGAAGAGTTTGGTTCAGGCTGAACAAATAAATTAATGGATAAAGCAATGAGATAATACCATAGGACCGATCTTGGTAAGCGTAACTCACTAAACTTCCCAAACTTTGGTACATCTACTTTCAATCGCTTTAGAATCGGTAAGTTAACAGTGATGAGTATGAAGGATACAAGCAGCATTGCCAACGTAATGGAAGCAGGTAGAGTCATTTCTAACATATTCAGCATATTGTTTATATTATCCATTACTTCTTTTGGTGTTGCCTGTCCTGTAAGCTTTTCCGTCATTTTAATCGATTCAATATAGCTTGTCTTCATGAGTTCCATCGAATCACGGATAAAATCTACTTCAAACAAACGTAATGATATGACATATTGAATAGCAAATGTTACGAGTAAGACAATGCTCGTAGATATAAACATAAATACTTTGCTTTTTTTATTGTAAATAGCATCCCCAATTGCCACACCTGATGCTGCAAAAATCAGTGAAGCGGGTATCAGTAGTAAACCGCCAATAAAAAAAGTGACGATTACAGCAATTATTGCAACTAAAAATGATGACCTTCGATCGTAATTGGCGCTATACCAAATCATCGGTAAAGGAGCTATGACGGCTGCAATAATATTCGCCATAGGAATATAAAATACGATAGCCATAAGCACAGTAAAAATAGCTATCATCATAGCACCATGTGCTAACTTTCTTGTTTGATTAATTTGCATGGAGAACCTTCCTTATCTGTTGTTGGTAAGACGCTATGGTGCATGTAGCATACAGAGCTTTGCAACCATCTTTTGTCGATATTTTGACTTGTCTACTTTCAACTTTTCTCACCTTTCCATTGTACCATTTTTGAATGACCAAACAAACTAACGGTTACGATGAGAAGTACGAATTAGTCGATATATAATACATTCAGCTTCGACCTCGTGTAATGGGCGGGATGATATCCTACCATTTATAGGAGTAGATTGGGTTTTTACCTTATTATTCAAGTAACAAAAACACTAAACAAAGTAATAGTATGTCATTTTAAATATTTTAGTATAGCTTAATATGGAGTATTTTTCTTTTGAATAACCAAATTCTATGTTTTAAAAGCCCATTTCCTGTCTGTTATGTCCTTTATTTCGTTGACATTTTGTATTGTATAGCATATATTATGTAACCGGTAACATATTTCATTTTATGGGGGCGTAGTGATGGTTAACATTAAAGATGTTGCAAAGATTGCGAATCTTTCTGTGGCGACAGTATCACGCTACCTAAACCAAAATGGTTATGTAAGTAAAAGATCCTCAGAACGTATTGAACAAGCCATTCAAGAGCTTGATTATAAGCCAAGCAGTGTTGCACGTTCATTAAGTAAAAAACAATCAAATATAATCGGCCTGATTGTGCCAGATATAAAAAACCCATATTTTCCAGAGTTAGCTCGTGCCGTTGAAGACATGGCCTGGTCTTATGGTTATACGGTAGTTCTTTGTAATTCAGACGAGCAAATTGAAAAAGAATTGTTATATATCGAGCGGTTATCGCAAACATATGTTGCAGGTTTAATTGTGACGACAAGCTTAATGGATCCCTCAGTTTACATGTCCATCAATACACCAATAGTTGCACTTGACCGGATAATTGATGTAACAATACCTACTGTGACGACTGATAACCGAAAAGGGGCCAAGCTTGGGACTGAATATTTGCTCACAAATGGTGCAGAAAATTTATTATGTATACGAGGTCCACAAGGTTTAAAAACTGCAGATGATCGCCTTTTAGGTTTTCTTGAAGCGATTGATGAACAAGGACTAGATCCAATTGTTGTAGCAACTTCATTTGATTTTAAAGAAGCTGCTAAGGTGATTGAACAGACTTTAGTTATACACCCTCATATTGATGGTATTTTTGCGAGCAGCGATACATTAGCAATTGCTGCGCTTCATATTGCACACAAACTAGGAAAGCGTGTACCGGAAGAACTGCAAATTGTAGGCTTTGACGGAATCTCGCTCGGTGAGATGGTATCACCTGCTCTAACAACAGTCGGTCAGGACTTATATAAAATGGGTGCTGCTGCTGCAACCATGTTAATTGAGCAAATTAAAGGCAAAGAAATGAAACAAACGGTATTAAATATAGATGCACAATTAATTGTACGTGGTACGACGAGAAAGGAAGCTGCAAAATGATAACGGTAATAGGAAGTATCAATATGGACCTAGTCGTTCAAATGGATGTATTTCCAAAACAAGGAGAGACCGTTTTAGGAAGTCTATTTACAACGGTTCCAGGGGGTAAAGGGGCAAACCAGGCTGTAGCTGCTGCACGTTTAGGCAGTCAAGTTAAAATGTTAGGTGCTGTTGGCTCAGATAGTTTCGGTACGGAACTTCGTGCAAATCTGAATGAAGAAAATATAAATACTAGCTTAGTTATGAATACAAATGGGGCGACAGGCATCGCAAATATTTTACTTTATGAATCAGATAATCGTATTGTCGTTGTACCAGGTGCCAATTCTAAAGTAACCCCAGAGGTGATTGCTTCTGCTAAAACTGTTATTGAAAACAGTCAGTTAGTTGTAATGCAGCTTGAAATCCCAGTAGAAACGATTGAATACAGCTTGAAATTATGTAAAGAGCTTCAAGTGCCAGTACTACTTAACCCTGCTCCAGCAGCAAACTTCGATATAGAATGGATGCCATATATAAAGTACTTAACACCAAATGAAACTGAGTGTGCTCTATTATTTGGAAATGATGTAGAAGCAGCATTAGAGAAATATCCAAATCAATTAATTGTGACATTAGGCGATAATGGTGCGCGCTACTTTGATGGTGAAAAACATGTACATGTAAAAGGATACAAAACGATAGCTGTTGATACAACAGGTGCCGGGGATACATTTAACGGTGCATTCGCGCATGCTGTTACAAATGGACAATCAATTGAAGAAGCGGTATTTTTCGCAAATATTGCAGCCTCATTATCCGTTGAAAAATTTGGCGCTCAAGGTGGTATGCCAAAATTAGAGGAACTGATTGCTCGAAAGGAAGGCACAAAATGAAAAAACAAGGCATTTTAAATCGTGAATTAGCAGGTATATTTGCACGTTTAGGTCATACAGATAAAATTGTCATTGCAGATTGTGGCTTACCGATTCCAGACGGTGTCACATGTATAGATTTAGCCTATAAATTAGGTGAACCCGGATTTAAAGCTATTTTAGAAACTGTGTTACAAGATTTAGAGGTAGAACATAGTTACTTAGCTGAAGAAATTAAAGTAGCAAACAAAACAATTCATTCATTTATTTTGCAAAATGTGGAACCGGTTACATATTTATCACATGAGCAATTCAAACAGATGTCTAGCGAAGCAAAGGTCATTATTCGCACTGGCGAAATGACGCCATACGCTAACATCATGCTGCAAAGTGGCGTAATTTTCTAAGGTAGGTGTCGGAATATGATCGAAATGAAGGGCATAAAAAAAGCATTCAGCGGCAACGTCGTATTAAACAATGTTGAATTTACGCTTTTAGATGGAGAAATCCACGCGCTAATGGGTGAAAATGGTGCCGGTAAATCAACAATGATGAAGATTCTGGCTGGCATCTACTCACGTGACGAAGGTGATGTGCTGGTAGACGGACAGTCCTATACCTTTACTTCTGCAAAGGACGCGGAAAGCTTAGGTATTCACGTAATTCACCAAGAATTAAATATTCTGCCGCATTTATCTGTAGCGGAAAACCTGTTTTTAGGAAAAGAAAAAACAATTGGTCGTACGGGGTTCCTGCGTACGCGCCAAATGAATAAAGAAGCACAGACCCTGTTAGCAAAGCTCGGCTTACACATTGATGTACGTCAGCCTGCAGGTTCCTTATCAGTGGGAAAACAACAACTCATTGAAATTGCCAAAGCAATTAATTCAGAAGCGAAATACATCGTAATGGATGAACCGACAGCTGCTTTAACAGACCGTGAAATTGAAACGCTTTTTGAAACGATTCGCGAACTAAAAGCGAAAGGCATTTCCTTTGTATATATTTCGCATCGTATGGAAGAAATTTTTGCAATTTGTGATCGTATTACGATTTTGCGTGATGGTGAATATGTTGGCGTACGTGAAATTCCTAGTACAACTTTTGATGAAGTAGTCAAAATGATGGTTGGACGTGAACTTGGTGAACGTTACCCAAGCCGTGACGCAAAAATTGGTGAGGTTGCATTAGAAGTAAAAGGGCTAACATGTCCTGCGGTATGCAAAGATATTAACTTCCAAATTCGTAAAGGGGAAATCTTAGCCTTTGCCGGTTTAATGGGAGCAGGCCGTACAGAAGTGGCCCAAGCAATTTTCGGAAACCTTAAAAAGTCAAAAGGTGAGATTTTAATTCACGGTGAAAAGGTGACGATAAAAAATCCGATCCAAGCGATGAAACACGGAATTGGATTTGTGACGGAAGACCGTAAAACAGAGGGTCTTGTTTTAGATTTTTCAATTAAAGAAAATATGTTTTTAACAAATTTGAAATTAATTGCAAAGGGTAGCTTTATTCAAACACAACAAGAGCAATTACAAGCAGCAAAATATATTGAACAGCTAAATATTCGCTGCAGTGATGCGACACAAGCTGTTGGCTCATTAAGCGGCGGGAATCAGCAAAAGGTAGTTATCGCGAAATGGTTAAGTACAAAACCGGATATTTTAATCTTGGATGAACCGACTCGCGGTGTTGATATCGGTGCAAAAAAAGAAATCTACTCGATTATGAACCAGTTAGCCGAGGAAGGTGTAGCCATTTTAATGATTTCCTCAGAGCTAACGGAAGTGTTAGGTATGGCGGACCGTGTAATGATCATGCACGAAGGACGTCAAACAGCTATTTTAGACAATGTTGACTTAACACAAGAAACTATTATGCATTACGCAACAGGAGGAGAAGAAGTTGTTAAAAACTAGCTCAAAAGAAATGTTAGGAAAGCTAGGTCCTCTTTTAGGATTATTTTTAATTGTAATTGTCATTACGATTTTAAATCCAAGCTTTATGACAACAGATAATGTTTTAAATATTTTACGTCAAGTATCAATAAGTGCGCTTATCGCATTTGGGATGACTTTTGTTATTTTAACCGGCGGGATCGATTTATCGGTTGGCTCGACATTAGCCCTTACAGGTGCCGTAGCTGCCACAATGCTTGCTTCAGGTATGGACCCCGTGTTAACAATTTTTGCTGCACTACTGTTAGGCGCTATTCTAGGTGCTGTAAATGGTGTTATTATCGCAAAAGGTAAAGTTGCACCATTCATCGCAACATTGGCAACAATGACAATTTACCGTGGATTAACGTTAGTATACACGGATGGTCGCCCTGTTTCTGACTTAGGAAATGAAATTACATTCCAAATGTTAGGGAAAGGATACTTCTTCGGTATTCCAGTTCCGGTATGTACCATGATTCTAGCTTTCATTGCGTTATATGTAATTATGCATAAAACAACATTCGGTCGTCGTGTTTATGCAGTAGGCGGCAATGAAGCAGCATCTAAATTATCAGGAATCAATGTAGATCGTATAAAAATTGCTGTCTATTCATTAACAGGTATGTTAGCTGCGTTATCCGCACTAATTTTAACATCTCGCCTTAACTCTGCACAGCCAACAGCTGGTACTTCTTATGAGTTAGATGCTATTGCAGCAGTGGTTTTAGGTGGTACAAGTTTAACAGGTGGTAAAGGTTGGATTTTTGGTACATTAGTTGGTGCCTTAATTATCGGTGTGTTGAATAACGGTTTAAACTTAATCGGTGTTTCTTCATTCTTCCAACAAGTTGTAAAAGGAATTGTTATTTTAATCGCGGTATTAATTGACCGTAAAAAAACAGCATAGAAAGTAGGTCATTAGCTTGAAAAAACGATTGATATTTTTAATGGTACTTATGGCCACTGTAATGTTATCGGCTTGTTCGGTAAAGCCTGGTTTCTCTTTGGAGCCTTCTTTTGGTACATCTGCTACATCTTCTGAGAGTAGTAATGATACGTTGACAATCGGTTTATCTATTTCAACTTTAAATAATCCATTTTTCGTGACGTTAAGTGAAAATGCGGAAGCAAAGGCAACAGAGCTCGGAGTGAAAACAACGGTTGTAGATGCGCAAGATAATGCGTCAAAGCAAGCTTCTGATATTGAAGATTTAATCCAACAAAAAGTTGATTTAATCATCATTAATCCGGTAGATTCTGTTGCTGTTGCAACTGCTGTAGAATCTGCGAATGCAGTAAATATCCCTGTAATTACAGTGGATCGTTCATCTGAAGGTGGCGAAGTCGTATCACATATCGCTTCTGATAACGTGGCTGGCGGGATGCTGGCTGGTGAATATATTACAGAGTTAGTTGGTGAAGGTGCCAAAGTCGTTGAATTGGAAGGTGTCGCAGGTTCTTCTGCTGCACGTGATCGCGGACAAGGGTTCAATGAAGCTGTTACAGGTATTTTAAATGTCGTTGCAAAGCAAACAGCAAACTTTAATCGTTCAGAAGGCTTAACGGTAATGGAGAATATTTTGCAATCCAATCCTGATGTTACTGCCGTATTTGCACACAATGACGAAATGGCATTAGGTGCACAAGAAGCCATTTCTGCTTCGGGTAAAAAGATTGTCGTAGTGGGCTTTGATGCGACTGATGATGCTGTGGCTGCTGTAAAGGCAGGGAAACTAGCCGCTACTGTTGCACAAAAACCAGATGAAATCGGGAATATTGCGATGGAGACTGCGATTGCTTATTTAAACGGTGAAACAGTTGAAAATACTATACCGGTAAAGCTTGAGTTAATTAAAAAATAAATAGAAATACATGTAACGGTCTGCAAATAGGCTGTTGCATTCCTGTAGCTGCCACAAGAAATTTAGTGGCAGCTTTTATTATGGGAATATAGGCAAAAACTTTAGAAAACAAAAAAAGTACAACAGAGGTCAATTAAGCCTGTGTTGTACTTTTAAACATATTATTTTTCTTCAGCAACGAATGGTAGTAATGCCATAATACGTGAAACTTTGATTGCGTTTGTAAGTTTACGTTGGTATTTAGCAGAAGTACCAGTTACGCGACGTGGTAAAATTTTACCGCGCTCAGAGATGAATTTCTTTAAAAGATCTACATCTTTGTAGTCGATGTGCGTAATGTTATTTGAAGTGAAGTAGCAAACTTTACGGCGTTTGCGGCCTCCGCGACGTGGTGCCATTATCGTGTTCCTCCTTTTAATTTTTAATAATAGATGCTAAGTTCTTAGAACGGTAAATCGTCTTCAGAAACTTCGATTGGTCCTTTGCTATTCGCAAATGGATCTTCATCTACTCGTGTATAATTTTGCTGATTTTGAGATGGCTGTTGATAAGAACCGTAAGAATCCTGTGGTTGTTGCGAGCCTCCAAATTGCTGGTTTGGCTGATTATAAGATGGCTGACCACCATAATTTTGCCCACCACTGTATTGTTGACCTTGTGAACCTTGAGATGCATTAGCTCCTCCACGCGGTTCTAAGAACTGCACTGCATCGGCAATGACATCTGTTGTGTACACACGCTTTCCATCTTGTCCTTCAAAGCTTCCTGTTTGAATACGACCTTCTACACCAATCAAACTCCCTTTTCTCATGAAGTTTGCTAAGTTTTCAGCTTGTTTTCTCCAAGCAATACAGCCTATGAAATCTGCTTCGCGTTCACCTGACTGGCTCGAAAAAGTACGATTTACGGCAACCGTAAAACGTGCCATTGGAACTCCACTCGGCGTATAACGAAGCTCTGGATCCTTTGTAAGTCTTCCGACTAATACTACACGGTTAATCATCAATGCACCCTCCTTTTTTCAGCATTTAAGTTAAAAATTATTTTTCTTCTTCGCGTACTGCGATGTGACGGATGATGTCTTCGCTGATGTTTGCTAAACGAGTATATTCGTTGATAGCCTCAGTACCAGCGTTAACTTTCACGATTTGGTAGAAACCTTCGCGGAAGTCATTGATTTCGTAAGCTAAACGACGCTTACCCCAATCTTTTGCTTCTGTGATCTCTGCACCATTTGAAGTTAAGATCTCGTTGAAACGCTCTACTAAAGCTTTCTTCGCTTCATCTTCAATGTTTGGGCGGATGATGTACATTAATTCGTACTTTCTCATTTGTGTTTGCACCTCCTTATGGACTTGGGCTCTCCTATTAAATAGGGAGCAAGGAGTAAGTAAATTCTTATTACTCACATCAATGAATTGTAACATAGTTTCCTATTAGACGCAACCTAATATAACTCTTATGTTTATTCAATTTTTGTTATACTTCTCTGTAAGGGAGGGATTTTATGTATGATAAAAAGCCAGTAGTAATTGAATTGAATATGAAAAAGATAGCGCGGGATAATCTAATATTAACTATCATTTTAATTGTTTTATTAGTTGGTTTAAATGCCCTTATTCATCAGCGTTTTACAGGTGAATTTACCTTGTTTGATTTTTTCAATTTTTTTGTAGCATATATAGTACTCATTATTCTTCATGAAGCGTTTCACTTAATTGGTTTTATGCTATTTGGCGGTGTTCCATATAAAGAACTGGATTATGGTATCAATTTAAAACTTGGTGTCGCCTATGCCACTACAAAAAAACCACTAACAAATGCGGCCATGAAAAAAGCATTATTACTTCCATTTTGGACTACAGGTATTGTACCCACAATTATCGGTTTAACGCTTGATAACTTTATGATAGTTATTGTCGGAGCGTTTTTAATAGCTGGAGCAATGGGCGATTTTTATATGTATAAAGAATTGCGGAAATACCCTAACGATGCAACTGTAAAGGACGATTCGAAAGAGCCAAAATTATATGTTTATTTCTAATTGTTTTCTAGTAATCTAATGGCTAAATTGAATAAGAAAAAGCGAAGGTATTGCCCCGAAAATCATTTTCCGGTCAATTCCTTCGCTTAAATTTTATACGTTAAATAAGAACTCCAGTACGTCGCCATCTTGTACAACGTATTCTTTACCTTCAGCGCGTACGCGTCCTGCTTCTTTAGCAGCTGGCTTCGAACCGTACTCTACTAAATCCGTATATGCCACAGTTTCAGCACGGATAAAGCCACGCTCAAAGTCAGAGTGAATAATACCCGCGCATTGTGGTGCTTTCATCCCTTTACGGAATGTCCATGCACGAACCTCTTGAACACCAGCAGTGAAATAAGTTGCTAAACCTAATAAGCTATATGAAGCTTTAATTAATTGGTCTAAACCTGATTCAGCAATTCCTAATTCCGCTAAAAATTCTTTTTTCTCTTCATCTTCCAACTCAGAAATTTCTTCTTCAATTTTCGCGCAGATTGTAATTACTTGAGCGCCTTCAGTTGCTGCGTATTCTTGCACCATTTTCACATATTTGTTTTCAGATGGATCAGCTACCTCATCCTCTGAAACATTTGCAACGTAAAGCATTGGTTTAATCGTTAAAAGGTGTAGTCCTTTGATGATCTTTTTCTCATCATCTGAAAGCTCTACCGAGCGAGCTGGTTTTTCAGCTTCTAATACTTCTTTAATTTTTTGAAGAATTGGTTCTTCTACCATTGCTTCTTTATCTTTTTGCTTTGCCATTTTTGCAACGCGTGCAATACGCTTATCCACTGATTCCATATCCGCTAAGATTAGCTCTAAGTTAATAACTTCAATATCATCAATTGGATTTACTGTGCCGGAAACATGGGTAATATTTTCGTCTTCAAAGCAGCGAACAACTTGGCAAATTGCGTCTACTTCACGAATATGAGCTAAAAATTTATTCCCTAGTCCTTCACCAGTAGAAGCGCCTTTTACGATACCCGCGATATCTGTAAATTCAAATGTAGTTGGAACTGTTTTTTTCGGTACAACTAATTCTGTTAATTTGTCTAAACGCTCATCTGGAACAGTTACGCTACCTACGTTTGGTTCGATCGTTGCGAACGGATAGTTAGCCGCAAGAGCACCTGCTTTTGTAATTGCATTGAATAAAGTCGATTTCCCTACGTTCGGCAAACCTACGATACCAGCTGTTAATGCCATTTTGACACAACCTTTCTATATTCACTTCATTTTTATTTGAAATCATAAATTATATGGATTTTTCTGTCCATTAAATTTCTATAACCTTGTCTATTATATTGATTACACACTTAAAAGTCTATTTTGCTTTTATACTTCTTCTGCTTGACGTAAAACTTTCTTCATTTTTTTCTCAAATTCACGCCGTGGAATCATAACACTATGTCCGCAGCCCTCACACTTTATGCGAATATCAGCACCTAGTCGAATTACTTTCCATTCGTTTGTGCCACAAGGATGTTGTTTCTTCATTTCTACAACGTCATTAAGAGCGTATTGTTTTGCTTCCATCTTTTATTCTCCTCCTTGATTTCGCTCATAAAACATCATTTTTGGTACAGCAAGAGGGATACCGTTACGTGTTAAGATATCCATTACATCTTTTCGAATCACTCGAGAAATTGAATACTGTTGTAAAGGCAATGTTTCGAGTGTAATGCCAATTGTAGCTTCTGTGCTTGTCGTATTTGTGATTCCTAAAAAGACAGGAGCAGTAACAAGCTCTTCGTGTTTTTCAGGCAACGTATCCAAATAGTTTTGAATTATCATTTGAACTTTTTCAATATTTGTCTCAAGCGGAATTTGCATACTAATCGTAGCTTTTGAGTTATTGATGGAATAGTTAACAACGTCTATAATGCTTCCATTTGGAATAATGAATTGTTCCCCTGTTATGCCCTTTACTTTCGTTGTACGAAGACCAATTTCCATAACGGTACCTTCTGCCGTATTAATTTTCACAAAATCCCCTACTCCAAATTGATCCTCTAAAATAATGAAAAAACCAGTAATGACATCCTTCACTAAGTTTTGAGCTCCAAAAGCAATTGCCACAGAAGCAATACCTGCCCCTGCTAATAGACCTGCTACCTGAATATTCACAGCAGATAAAATTCCCATAATAGCAGAGAAATACACTAAATAACTCAGTACACTTTGTAAGAGCTTTACAATCGTAAGCTGTCGACGCTCATTATTTCTTACACGCAGCATAAAGACACGATGAATCACCTTTTTACCAACAAAAACAACGATATATGAAATAACAAGGATTGCTAGGATTTTTGCGCTAGCCAATATAATCATATCCCAAAAATCCTGGCTAGTGACGTAATCCCAAAGTTGTGTCGTATAGCGAGCAAGCCCTTTTAAATCCGTAGTGGCTATATCTTCAAAATTAATTTCTTCTTCTAAATTTAAATCTTCTTCCAAATTTACCACCTCTTGTATAACAAACTTTAAAAATGAATATACTGCATAAATATATCGTATTTCACACTATTTCTCGAGTAATATAATCTACTTAAATTTAAAGGAGTGACTACATGTGACACAAGCCTGTCCAGAAAACTATAGCGTCCATTATGAACAGACAAGCGCTGTTTGGGAGCTAAGTGAAATCTTTTTGAAAATGGTTCCATTTGAACATGAAAAACTTATTTTTTGTTGTATCGGTACAGACCGCTCAACTGGGGATGCATTAGGTCCGATTATCGGGAGCCAGCTGCACCAAACCTTTTCTTTCCCATTCCCGGTTGTTGGAACCCTAGAAGCACCCCTTCATGCATTGAATATCGTTGACCGTTACGAGCAGCTCATAAAAGAAAATGAAAATGCATTCATCATCGCCATTGATGCTTGTTTAGGAGAGTCTAATGCAATTGGTTCAATTTTAATCCAGCATGGTCCTCTTTTTCCTGGAAAGGCTGTTAAAAAGGAATTACCTCCCATTGGAAATGTTTCTATTAAAGGAATTGTTAATGTAGGAGGCTTTATGGAAGCAAAAGTACTTCAAAATACAAGGCTTCATGTTACCTATTCTATGAGTGATAAAATTGTACGTGCACTCGTTTTAGCATGGCAGCGTCATTTACTGAAACAGAAAAATAATCGTTACGAGTATTCCGACCATCAAAATCGCTGGCAGCAAATTGGCTATTCGAATTTTCGTTAGACCCGCAATATTTAACCCAATTGCTATAATCATAACACCACCTGTAGCTGTCATTTCTTTAATAAATAGATTAAGCGCTTCTGTTGGAATATATGTACTAATGACACCTGCAAATAATGCAATACTTCCCTGATATATTAATACAGATATTGCTGACAATATTACGCCAATGCCTAACGTTGAGGCTAAAATGATCGACATAAAACCATCAATTATTCCTTTTGTAATTAATACATTATGATCATTACGTAAACCACTATCAAGGGCACCAATAATTCCCATGGAACCTATAACAAAAATGAGCGATGCAGTAATAAACCCCTCTGCAATCGTTCCTTTTTGTGCACGTTTTCCGAAAAGGGATTCAATCCATTGACCAAAGCGGTTGAACTTTTCCTCTAGGTTGAGCCATTCTCCGATAACAGCTCCCACTATTAAACTAATTACTAATAGAATGAAGTTATCACCCTCTAATCCCATTTGAACTCCTAAGAGAGCAACAACTAAACCGATAATTGACATAACAGTTTGTTGCATTGATTCCGGAATATTTCTAAATAATCGTCCCACTAATGTCCCAATTACAATAAATAGTGAGTTTAATAAAGAGCCTAATAATACCATGATCTTTCCTCTTTCTAGTTGCTATCTGCTTATTCTTTTATAGCCTATGTACTACGATAATAATCATTACATTCACAGTAAAAAATGCGCTGAAACGTAATGCTCAGCACATTTTTTACTGTTCTTCTATATTTAATATTTCTAAAATACGGTGTAAATCATCCTCTGAATAAAATTCGATTTCGATTTTCCCTTTATTTTTTGCTTTTCTTATTTGTACTTGCGTTCCGAAATATTCACGCAGTTGGGATTCTGTTGCTTCTGTATGAATATCCTTATTCGTAGCCTTTGTTTCACGTGAAACGGTTTCGTTTATATCCTGGATGTACTTTTCCAATTGACGTACATTTAAATGATCTTTAATTACTTTATTCGCCACTTCTGGAATTCGTCGTTTGTTTTTTAAACCAAGCAATGCTCGCCCATGGCCCATTGTCAGTTTTCCTTCATTGACAAGGTCACGAATTTCATCGGGTAATTGTAATAAACGAATTAAGTTTGCAATATGCGGGCGACTTTTTCCTAATCGCTTCGCTAAATCATCCTGTGTGAAATTCAGTTTACCAATTAAACTATTATATGCTTCTGCTTCTTCAATTGGAGTTAAATCTTCCCGTTGTAAGTTCTCTAAAATTGCGACTTCCATCATTTGCTGCTCTGTAAAATCTTTTACAATGACAGGTACTTCTGCTAATCCGGCAAGCTTAGCAGCGCGGTATCGCCGTTCCCCAGCAACGATTTCATACTTTCTGCCGGATTTTCTAACAACAATTGGCTGAATAATACCATGCTCAATAATGGAACTTGCCAATTCTTCAATAGCGGTTTCATCAAAAATCTTACGTGGCTGAAATGGATTTGCCAAAATTTTTGTGACGGCAATTTGCTGTACCTGATCTTCCTTATGTACGGCCTCTTCTCTAAAAAGCGCGTCAATCCCTTTACCTAACCCTTTAACCATTTTTAATCACTTCCCTTGCTAACTCTAAATATACTTCTGCCCCACGTGATTTTGAATCGTATAAAATTACGGGTTTTCCATGACTGGGTGCTTCACTTAACCGCACATTGCGGGGGATAATAGAACGATAAACCCTATCCTGGAAGTAGCGTTTTACTTCATCTATTACTTGAAGCCCTAAATTGGTACGTGCATCCAACATCGTTAATAGCACACCGTCTATCATTAATTCCTTGTTTAAATGCTTTTGAACAAGACGAACCGTAGAGAGCAATTGACTTAAACCTTCTAATGCATAGTATTCACATTGAACAGGTATAATCAATGCATCAGAAGCGGTTAATGCATTTATAGTTAATAAGCCAAGAGACGGTGGGCAGTCAATAATAATAAAATCAAAATTATTTTTAATTTCCTGTACCGCCTTTTTTAGTCTTACTTCACGTGAAATGGTTGAGACAAGCTCAATTTCCGCACCCGCTAATGAAATTGTAGCGGGAACTATATATAAATTTTCCACATCTGTCTGTTGTATCACTTCTTTTATATCTTCATCATTAATTATTACATCATAAATACAGCTTTCTAAGTCTCCCTTTCGCACACCTAGTCCGCTTGAAGCGTTTCCCTGTGGGTCGATATCGATTAATAACACTTTCTTTCCTAAAAAAGCTAAACATGCACTTAAGTTTACAGAAGATGTCGTCTTTCCAACGCCACCTTTTTGATTGGCAATCGCAATTATACGTCCCAATATCCGCACCTGCTTTCATCACTTCAATTTAGGTATTTTTTCAAAGTTTAAAAAACTTAGAATATTTCTCTATTATGACACATCTACTTTTATATTAACAAAAATAGTGACAAAGCGATGCTATGAAAATAAATTTATTTTTAAAACTTAATACTTTCTATCCACTAAAAAACTGCCTCAAAAGGTAGAATCTTTCGGGCAGCTAAATAATTTATTTTCTCTTCGGAATTTTAACAGTGATTTGATAGTAATCATCTGTATCCTCTTCCTCCGTTTTCACGTCGATTCCACTTTTCGTCACCATTGTTAACGATTGCTTAATTGTATTCAGGGCAATACGCACATCTTTACTAATCGCTTTACGAGTAGGTTTGCGTTTTTTCACTTCTGGTTCTTCTGGATTAAGAAGTTTTTTAATCTGCTCTTCTAGTTGTCTTACATTCCAATCATATTCTTTAGTAGCAGCAATAAGCTGCATTTGTAATTGCTCATCTTTAATAGCAATTAAAGCACGCGCATGACGCTCTGAAATTTCACGATTTAATATAGCATCTTGGACAAACTGAGGTAATTTTAATAAACGTAATTTATTAGCTACCGTTGATTGGCCTTTTCCAAGACGTTGTGCGAGTGCTTCTTGTGTGAGCGAGTGCAAGCCTAATAATTGTTGGTAAGCAAGCGCTTCCTCAATTGCTGATAATTCTTCACGTTGTAAGTTTTCTATAAGTGCAATGGAAGCCGTTTCACGATCATTTAATTGGCGGACAATAGCAGGAACTTCAGTCCATTGTAGTGATTTCATAGCTCGATAACGACGTTCTCCAGCAATGATTTCGTATTTATCTGAATCATCGCTCATAGGACGGATAACAATCGGTTGGATAACACCATGTGTATGAATTGTTCTTGCTAATTCTTCAATCTTCTCATCATCAAAAACTGTACGTGGCTGATAACGGTTCGGAATGATTTTGTCTATTGGAATTTTAACTACTTCTTCTGAAGCCATCGAGATATTCTCTATTACTTCTTCTGAAGCCAACGAGTTCTCTATTACTTCTACTTCACTTTTTACTTCTGGCTCTTTGCTCCCGCCTCCGAAAAAACGTGAAAAAGTACTTTTCATCCGTGTGGCACCACCTTTAGGAAACTATCTATCTCTTATACCATATTATTTATGATTCATACGAAAATGTACAGTGTTCAATGAACAGTAATTTTTTTAAAAACAACATAAATATAAATATGTATGCTTCAAAAGGTGAAAACATTTCATATTTTATATTTTTATTTTATTTTTTATTTAAATTTTAAATAATTGGTGTCTTATTTGGTACACCTGGTTTACGGGGATATTTTTTTGGTGTTGACTTAATTTTATCAAATACATAGAGCGAGCGTTCACTTTCTTCAACAGGTAGGTGGAACGCAAATTCTTCTTTTAGTTTGCCTCCTAAAGTGGAAATAGCCTTCGTCGCATCTTTTAACTCTTCTGCACCTGCAGCGGCTTTTAATGCCACAAAATATCCGCCTTCTTTTGCCATTGGCAGACATAATTCAGATAAAACAGAAAGACGTGCAACCGCGCGAGCAGTAACAACATCGAACTTTTCACGATATGCAGTATTTTGTCCAAACTCTTCTGCACGGGCATGTACAAATGTCATACCTTCAAGATTTAACTCATTTGTTAAATGATTTAAAAATGTAATTCGTTTGTTTAAAGAATCCACAATCGTAATTTTTAAATGTGGGAAACAGATTTTAATTGGAATACTTGGGAATCCAGCTCCTGCCCCTACATCACATACCGATGTGACTTTCGTGAAATCAAAATAAAATGAGGCACTAATAGAATCATAAAAATGCTTTAAATATACGCCTTCTAGATCTGTAATGGCAGTTAAGTTCATTTTTTCATTCCACTCAACTAATAGCTCAAAATATTTATTAAACTGTGCAATTTGCTGCTCTGAAAGCTCAATACCCTTTTCCTTCAATGCTTCAATAAACTGCTTTTCGTTCATAAAATGCACTCCTCCATATTCAAAAGAATGAGCGCCTTTCTGAATAAAGACGCTCACATCATTCAGTTCGTACTTACTTTTGCAATTTTCCCTTGCTCAATATAAACAAGTAAAATCGATACATCTGCAGGATTAACTCCAGAAATACGTGAAGCCTGTGCAATGGAAAGTGGTCGAACACTTTTTAGCTTCATACGAGCTTCTGTCGCCAAGCTTGATATCGCATCATAATCAATATTTTCAGGGATTTTCTTATTTTCAAGCTTCTTCATTTTTTCTACTTGTTGAAGTGCTTTTTGAATATAACCCTCATATTTTAGCTGTATTTCAATTTGTTCTTTTATATCGTCTGATAGTTCAATTTCTGAAGGTGTTAACGAAGCAACTAAATCATACGTCATTTCTGTACGTTTTAAAAGGTCTGCTCCGCGGATACCATCTTTAAGTTCTGCTCCGCCAACAGAGCGGATTACCTCTTGAGTAGTAGCATTTGGTTTGATGATAACTTCACGTAGACGGGCAATTTCCTGTTCGATTTTTGCTTTTTTCAACTGGAATTTTGCATAACGTTCTTCTGAAATCATACCCGCCTTATAGCCTACTTCCGTCAAACGTAAATCCGCGTTGTCATGACGTAAAAGTAGTCGATATTCTGCACGAGATGTTAATAAACGATAAGGCTCATTTGTACCTTTCGTCACTAAGTCATCAATTAAAACACCGATATAAGCATCAGAACGACCTAAAATAATTTCTTCACGCCCTAAAACTTTTGCTGCTGCATTCATACCAGCCATTAAACCTTGACCTGCTGCTTCTTCATAACCTGAAGTACCATTAATTTGACCAGCCGTATAAAGACCCTGAATTTTTTTCGTTTCTAGTGTTGGCCATAATTGTGTTGGAATTACTGAATCATACTCAATCGCATAGCCGGCACGCATCATTTCCGCGTTTTCCAATCCTGGAATAGAGGCAAGTAATTTCTTTTGAACATGTTCAGGTAAGCTTGTCGATAACCCTTGGACATATACTTCACGTGTATTGCGTCCTTCAGGCTCCAAGAAAATCTGGTGACGAGGCTTATCACTAAAGCGCGTTACTTTGTCTTCAATTGATGGACAATAACGTGGACCTGTCCCCTTAATCATCCCTGAAAACATTGGCGATAAATGTAAATTCTCTTCAATTGTACGATGTGTTTCTTCTGTTGTATAAGTTAACCAGCAAGGTAGCTGATCCATAATATATTCTGTCGTTTCAAAGCTAAATGCGCGCGGTACTTCATCACCTGGCTGAATTTCGGTTTTTGAATAATCAATTGTACGGTTGTTTACACGTGGTGGTGTCCCCGTTTTAAAACGGACTAAGTCAAATCCTAATTCTTTTAAGTTATCCGCCAATTTAATCGATGGCTGTTGGTTATTTGGACCTGAAGAATACTTCAGATTCCCTAAAATAATTTCTCCACGTAAAAACGTACCTGATGTAATAATAACAGCTGGTGCGCGGTAAATGGCTCCCACTTGTGTAATTACACCTTTTACTTCTCCATCTTCTACAATTAGTTCATCGACCATTGCTTGATGAATTTGCAAGTTTGGCTCTTCTTCCAATACACGTTTCATCTCATGTTGATACTGGAATTTATCCGCTTGTGCACGCAATGCGCGTACTGCTGGACCTTTCCCCGTATTTAACATACGCATTTGGATATGTGTTTTATCGATAATACGTCCCATTAAACCGCCAAGTGCATCAATCTCACGAACAACGATTCCTTTTGCAGGTCCGCCGACTGAAGGGTTACATGGCATAAACGCAATCATATCTAAATTAATTGTAAGCATGAGTGTTTTAGCACCCATTTTCGCGGCAGCGTATGCTGATTCCACACCAGCATGTCCTGCACCAACAACGATTACGTCAAAATTACCTGCTTCATATTGTAATGACATGTTGTTCTTCCTTTCCTTTACTTAAATTTATTTTCCTAAACAGAACTGTGAGAATAGCTGATTAATTAAGCTTTCCTGAACAGTATCCCCTATAATTTCACCAAGAATTTCCCACGTACGCGTAACATCTATTTGAATCATATCAACTGGTACACCAGATTCTGCTGCAGCCAGCGCATCCTCAATTACTTGTTGAGCTTGATGCAATAAAGCGATATGACGTGCATTTGATACATATGTTAAATCATTTGCTTCTACTTGCCCTTCAAAGAATAACGCTGCAATCGCTTCTTCTAGCTCCATTACACCTTCTTCTTTTAATAGCGAAGTCGTTACGACACGATGTTTACCTGCCAATTCATGGACACGATTTAAATCGATTTTGCGCTCGATATCTGTTTTGTTAACAACGACGATATAATCCATTGCCTGAATAGTTTCAAATAACCGCTCATCTTCAATCGTCAATGCTTCTCCATAATTTAAAACAAGCAATATTAAATCAGCGTCTTTTAACGCTTCACGAGAACGTTCAACACCTATTCGCTCTACGATATCCTCTGTTTCACGAATACCCGCAGTATCAACTAAACGTAAAGGTACACCGCGTACATTTACGTATTCTTCAATAATATCACGAGTAGTACCTGCGATGTCGGTTACAATCGCTTTATTTTCTTGAACTAAACTATTTAAAAGAGAAGACTTTCCTACATTTGGTCTACCTAAAATAACGGTTGATAAGCCTTCACGCAAAATTTTCCCTTGTGATGATGTTTGAAGTAATTTAATAATTTCTTCACGTACCCAACCGCATTTTTCAAGCAGTACCGGAATCGTCATTTCTTCAACATCGTCATACTCTGGATAATCTATATTTACTTCTACTTGTGCCAATGTTTCCAATAATGCTTGGCGTAAAGACGTAATGAGACGCGAAAGCTTCCCGTCCATTTGACCGAGTGCAACATTCATAGCACGATCTGTTTTTGCACGAATTAAATCCATAACAGCTTCTGCCTGTGATAAGTCTATACGACCATTTAAAAATGCCCGCTTAGTAAATTCCCCAGGTTCAGCTAAACGTGCACCATAGCGTAATACAAGCTGTAAAACACGATTAACTGACACAATACCACCATGACAGTTTATTTCGACTACATCCTCACGTGTAAACGTTTTTGGACCGCGCATCAGTGACAGCATCACTTCTTCTACGACCTCATCCGTTTTTGGATCGATTAAGTGTCCATAGTGAATCGTATGTGATGCTACTTCGTTTAAACGCTTATGATTTGGTGATTTAAATATTTTATCTGCAATCGCTACTGCCTCATCTCCGCTTAGACGAACAATGGCAATGGCTCCTTCGCCCATTGGTGTGGATATCGCAGCAATTGTATCGAATTCCATCTTATATCCTCCTAATTTTGTGTTATCCACATGTGGATAAATCACATCCGTGCTACACTTTCTAACAATTTAGACTAACATATTTTAAAAAAAATCTAAAGCAATGTTGTTTTTTACATGTATTATTAACATAAAAAAATGGCCTATCCAAATGAATAGGCCGACACTGTCTGTATGCATTTATTTTACTGGCTCAATGACTAAATAGCGATTTGGCTCTGTACCTTCTGAATATGTTTCAATATCCAGACGGTTAGCCAATGCATTATGAATAATTTTTCTTTCATAAGAAGCCATTGGTTCGAATGAGACCGGTTTTCGTGTACGTACTGCCTTGTCGGCCATCCGCAATGCTAGCTGCTCAAGCGCAACTTGACGTCGTTCACGATAATCTTCTACATCCATTTGTAAAACCATAAATGATTTGGCAGTTTTATTAAGAATGAGCTGTGTTAAATGTTGCAGCGCATTTAAAGTAAGACCACGCTTACCAATTAATAATGCTGCTTTTTCACTCGATAACTTAAAAGAAACATATTTGCCATCTGATTCATGTTCAATTGTTAAATCTGTAATTCCCATTCCTAAAGCAATATTCGTTAAATACGACTTTGCTTCTTCAATAGGGTCCACTTGTTGTTGTTGTTCATGATGAATTGATTGATCTTCATTAACTAAAACCGACTCATTTTCAAAGGTCTCTTCGATAAATGACTGTTCTTCTACTACAGGTGTAGGATGTGAAGTCGTTTCTTTATTCACTTGTTGCTGAACAATTTCTTTTACAGTAACACGAACTTCTGCATTTCGTGCACCAAAACCTAAAAATCCTTTTTTACCTTCTTGTAAAACTTCTACATCAACTTGTTCCCGAGTATGGCCAAGCTTTTGTAACGCTAATGAGATCGCTTCTTCTACTGTTGCGCCTATTTGCGTAGTTTGTTTCACTTATTTCGCTCCTCCTGCATCGGTAGCATCCGGTTTATTTTTATTCCAAGGTTTGTAAATAACAAGGTTTTGTAATACAGATACAAAGTTTCCGACTACCCAATATAATGATAAAGCGGCAGGTAAAATAATACCGAAACCAACAATCATTAATGGCATAATGTACATCATAATTTTCATTTGCGGATTATCTACTGCTGGTCCAGTCATTAATACAACATACTGGATAAGACCTGCGATAACAGCAAATACAATACTTGGCTCTGCTAATGGAACCGCTAAAAATGTTCCTAATTCAAATGCGTCCGGTGTTGCATTCATACGGCTAATTGCATGATAGAAACCAATCAGAATTGGCATTTGAATAAGAATCGGTAAACATCCAGCTAATGGGTTAACACCTGAAGTTTGCATTAACTGCATCATTTCCTGCTGGTACTTTTGTTGAGTTGCTGCGTCTTTAGAGCTGTATTTTGCTTGAAGCTCTTTTAACTTTGGTTGCATTTCCTGCATTTTTTTAGAGCTTTTAACTTGTTTGATTGTTAAAGGTAAAATAATTAAACGAATAATAACTGTTACGATAATAATTGCAAAAGCATAATTCGCAGCATTGCCTTCGAACATATCAGCAAAAAGCTTGATGAATGATACGAGTGGCCAAACGATATATTCATTCCAAAAGCCATCGCTTTCAGATGAAATCGGCTGGTCAAATTCTGTACAGCCTGAAAGTAGTAATACTACAGAGACAAGCGACAGCATTATCCAAAGATTTTTCTTCAACCTTCTTCCTCCTAAAGCAAACCTATTCAATTTTTTATGACAACAGTTTACCATGTGCATACGTTTGTACACTACTAATTGTTCCGATAATTTAAATTTTATCGTATCTTTATTTCAAACTATCGAATAATTTTATAGTAAATTTTTAGTGCGATATTAACCTTTATATACTCTTGCAACCTTTAATACATGCTGCAAGCTTTTTTTGGTTTCATGAAAATCTATTGTGGCCGCCTGCGTTCTGGCGATAATAACATAGTCCATATCTTGTCTTACTTCATCTTTTATTTCCAGAAAAGCCTGGCGAATATAACGCTTCACTTGAACTCGAGTGACAGCATTCCCCACTTTTTTACTTACTGATAAGCCAATACGAAACGCCTCTTGTTCTTCTTTTTTCAAGCAATAAACAATAAATTGGCGATTCGCAAATGACTTACCTTTTTTAAACACCTTTTGAAAATCTTCATTTTTCTTTATTCGTTGGCGTTTATTCATGATCCATTCACCTGCTCCATCTAATCATTGGTACTTTTTTTGCTTCTGTCGAAACAATCAATTACACCTAGGCGTAATTGCGTCCAGATTTCCGGTAAAAAATTACCTTTAAAAATCTGAGCCATCTGCCAGAGGCTTATCTTCATTCAGTGTTTACAACACCTGACGGAACTGACAAAACAAGCATGCATCCCCTACCTATACAGATAAGTATTTTCTACTGAATGAAGATAAAAGAAAAAAAAGACCACTGATGTGGCTCAGTGGACTTATGCTGATAATACTTTTCTTCCTTTTTTACGACGGCGAGCTAATACGTTACGGCCGTTTTTAGTGCTCATACGAGCGCGGAAACCGTGAACTTTAGAGTGCTTACGTTTTTTAGGTTGGTACGTGCGTTTCATTTATATACACCTCCTGAATTCGAGCGTTACTATATCTATCTCTACATACAGACCATGATATTATATAAATAATGAAACCCATTTGTCAATCCTTCTATTTATTTTTCTATTTTAAAAAGAATTTGTTAGTTCATTCCCCTTACCTTTCCTCTATACAGTTATCCACAATCCATAAAATTTTTTCAACTTCAGCCTGTGAGTAGTTTTTTTTCTTAAAAAATTATCCACAACGTTTATCTACAGCTTTTTCACATATAAATTCCCTGTGGACAACTATGACTCGAATAACATATGATTATGTGGATAAGATTGATTAAGTATTGAAATAGCTCACTTTATTTGATACGATAACTGTGTTTTACTTTGTGGAATTCTTTTCTGGGAAATATTTTATCCACAATTGTTGATAATCTGTGGACAATGATTTCCCCGGCAATTGTATAACACATATCCACAGTGTGTGGGTATGTGTATGAAAGTGTTTTTTATTGATAAAGTTCATATTTTATAGCTCTGTTTTTCTATTAAATATCTAACAGGGCGTTTCTTTTTTTTGTGAATACGAACGAAACAGTTTCAACAAAAATCACATAAAAAAAATTATCTCATTCTATGTTGAACGAAATAAATCTTTTCTAATATATGAATTAATATGTGAAATGAATTAACGAAAGGAAGAACAAGC
>NZ_JBBOQJ010000002.1:0-42496 GCF_038004065.1 Solibacillus sp. FSL W8-0474
TTTTGGACTGTTGATTTTCCGCCTTTATCGTCCTCGGCCCATACACTTAACACATGGCCCACACCCTCGGCTAAATTTCCTGTTACTTCTGTTGATCCATCATATAAACGGCCATTGCGTATTAATAACTCTTTTGTAAATGGAATTGGCGTTGTATTGTTGGAAATTTGCGCCATAATATTCCTAGTAGTTCCGCCATTTATTGAATATTTAAGTGTAAATGCGTTTCCGACGTCTATATCGACAACATCGCCACTAACATTAAACTTTGCGTTTTCGGTTAAATTTTGATTATTTAACGTTGTTAAATTTACCATTGGCGGCATGTTTACAACAAAGAATTGATAACCAGACCATGGCCCGGCCACGCCGTTTTGATCCCTCGTTACTGCTGCCCATGCCAATAATGTGTTGTTTGGCAAATCTGAAATTGGCGTATGTTGTTGTTCTCCGCCTGCTAAATCTTGATAATATTTCACATCATCGCCATTGTAACCATTAACCACTTTTACAACGTAACTTGTTTGCCAATTCCCAACATCCGGATCGCTGAAATTCCAATTTAATGTAGGACGTTTGTTACCTTGGACTATAAACGGTTTTTCCATTGTACCTAATGGACTTTTTGCAATTGGTGCATTTGGCGGTCTGTTGTGGTCAATTGTGTAAACCGGCGATGTTTGATAACCGGAGTATGCGCCATTTGTATCTCTTGCCCTAACTCTAAATTGTATGGTTGTATATCCTGCATTGCTTGATGTTCCAATAACTGCATTTGGGTTACTTGTGGCAAGTGTTCCAACCACATTTCCAAACGTACCGCCATTGTAAGCCGTCTCTAAATCGTACCCACTCAAATTTCCTTCTGCATCTGTCGATGCACCCCAAACAACGCTTACGTTTTGCCCACCTCTTAAAATCGTCCCTGCTGCCGGACTTGTAAATGCCCCCGGTGCGCCCGGTGCTGTGTTTTTTAATTGCCTTTCAAGTCGCAATGTATTGTTTGTATTTGTATATACTTGCAAACTCCGCCCATTGTATTGACTTCCAATAGGTAAAAATCGATTTTCTCCGGGCGTAATGTTTATCCTAGAAAATACCACGCTATAATCGTCTGCTAATCCCTCAACCCAACCGCCTTGAATGCCAGTTGTTTCGACAACTACATAATCATAGGCTGATGAGTATGTGAAATAGTTACCGCCGTTGCTTTTTAATTGAGTTAAAACAACCTCTCTAGCCATAATTAAACCACCTCACTAACTGAAACGGTAAATGTTCCCCACGTTCCATATTTTAATGTTTTCGTTGCAACATCCATAAATAATGAACTCTCGGCAACTTTTGCACCTTTTGAAAATAGCTTTTGCAATGCGGAAACCGTTATTGTTTTATCTGCCTCATTAATCGATTGAATGGCTTTCACCTCGTAATTAGTACCGTCTAAAATAGTAACCTCTGTGCCTACTTCAAACCCTGCAATACTATCAACCGGTAAAACGGTTGTTCCCGCCGCAACTTCTCTGATAATATCCGCGATGGCTGTCTGTCTAACTAGGTTAATAGAGGAACCGTCTAATGTGTCTGTTATTGCCCCTGCATTGCCCGGTGCGCGCCCAATCGCTGCTAACTGTATTTGTGTACGAACTAACTCATTTTGTAAGTCCATAATGTACATATACGCATTATATATACCTTCCTCAAAATTGTTAGCGCGCGATTCTGTGAATGGGACCCCTTCCTCAACTATTTGTTGCGTAATCGGATCTCTAACCCGGTTTTTCCAATGGGTTTTATTGTATGGGTTGCTCGTTATAATTTTCATGTTGTCCCCTCCACTCGTAGCAATATAGGCATCGCTATTGTGTAACCATTAATCCCCTTATTGATTGAAAAAAACTTTTCTTGCATTTCTCGGCCATTCCCATCCAATAATGCCGCATGTGATATAAACCCTTGTTGATCCTCTACATACAAGTAAAAAATCAATTGATCCCCATTTTCAACTACTCGATAAATGGGCAATTCGATGTTTACACCATTTAAAGTTATGCGGCCTTTTTTTATGTGGTTTTTGGCAAAGTTTTTTATGTCTGTCAAAAATGCCGGTTTTATCATGGTTTCGCCTCCTTTTGGTTTATCGAGTTACTACACAATTTGGAACTATTGTGTTACTTCGTTTAGTAGCGAAAGGTTTAAATCAGTCGGAAAACCTTGACCGATAAAATTAAGTACTTGGATTTTTCCATTTTTAAATGAAGCATCTCCGCTAATTGACCAAGTAACATCTCCGCCGCCTTGACAATTAATAAGCATTGCCTTGCCGTTCGGGTTAGCAATAAGTGAAGAAGGAGCATCATCAAAGTAATAAGCGACTTTTGTGCTTCTACCTGTATTTATTACGCTGTCATGTGCTACGCAATCAATTAAAATAGAATAACAACCGTTTACGTCAGCTATAACAGGTCCTTTTGATTTGTAGCCTATTGTCCCAATTCTTAACACCCTCATACCGTCATGGGCAGTAGAACAGTTGTTATTAAAATTAACCGTATCAGTCAAGCCGTTTTCAAACGCTACACAGTTATATTCAAATACAAATGCGGACATTCCGGCGTCTACTACAGATGTATGATAATTTACACCATCACGACCGGCATATGCTGTAATGACATTAAAAAGCCAAGAATACTTTATACCTTTAATTTCGATTGAATTTTCAGTGTTAGCTTGTGTGTTTAGAATTTTTACATTATCTAAAATAAGTTGCCCTATGTTCCCTGTTGAATAAATATTAAATGCTTGCCCAGCACTTCCGTTTAATCCAACAATATTTCGTACAATAAACTTCTTGTCAGCGCCCAAGATACCTTTCCATAATGTAACGTTCAAACATGGGAAAATGTCAGTGTCGGGAATCCTGCCATCTAATGTATTTACCCATATGCTTGATCCGTCTGTATACCAACTACCTTTTTGTGCATCACATTCAGCTTTGATAATCTTTCTCTCGTACCTTGTCGGCAGACCGAATTCGACTTTATATTTATTATCGAATACACCTGAAACTGTACTTCGAGTCGCCTTAAAAGAAGTACCGTCGGCTGTCCAAGTCAAGTTAGGTTCTGCTGTTGAAAGTATAGTATTCTCATTTTTACCTTTTATAATATAATTCTTGGTCAATGTTTTACTGTTAATTTGCGCCATACTTCTTGATAGGTTTGACAATACGGTAATTTCAGCACTAGTAACGGCAGGATTCGCTTCAATTTGATCTATAGCGTAATTCAACGTTTGCCACGGGGTTGCTTCCGTCATCCCATCATTTGCCGCCTTGCCACTAGCACTTACATAGAATTTCGTATAATCGAATGTAATTCTGTTAACGTCGAAATTGTGCTTCATTTTACCGTCCATATCTCGATAGAGCATAAAATCAATATTATGAAAAAAATCGGGAGGGAGCGTTAACCTACCAAAACGCACGTAATTTCTTAAATTGACGATTTTTTCAGACGCCTTTTGTGCCAATTGCTTAGTAACTTTTTCAAACTCACTATTGACAAAAGTAGTAGCAGTTCCCAATCGTTCATCTAATCCCCCTACTACATTTCCAAATTCCTCTAATTGCTTGCCCGCTTTGCCAACTTCATTTTTCAAAAAAACATCGTTATTTAACAATTTTTGGAAATTAGGATTAAATGTATCGGCATGACTTGAATCGCCCGTTTCTAATTGTCTTAAATTATCGTTAAACTCCGGATTTACCGGTAAATTCGCCATTGTAATACCTCCTTTAGATATTTGTTCCGCTTAAACTCACTTGCCCATTCAACTTTTGACTTCCGTCTAAATACACCGCTTTTTGTATAACAGGCTCATCCGATCCGGCGTAAAAGTCGCCGCATACCAATAACGGAACCTCAAACGCATACTCGTTAGCCACAAAAGTTATTTGATCCGGCTGTGGTGCGATTTCATAATAAATTTTTACACCGCCGGCCCTAACGTTTAATTCCGGCGGCACTTCTATTGGTCTTTCATTCAAGCGTATTACAATGGCCGCCACTTCTTCCAATGCATGGCTCCAACCCTCTTGAATACCTCTGAAACTATCGCCCAAATACGCTTTGTAAATCTTGTTTAGTGTAGGAATATCACCATTTGATAAATTTGCCGCAATTTGGATTTTTAACATTTGGCGGTATTGCTCATCGTTCCATGATCCGCGTTTCAACTTTAAATTGCTGCCAATAAAATCTAAATGCGGTCCAACCGCGTTATCAATATCGCGGCTTGCTCTCATCAATTCATACGATGCCTCGTTGTTGTTACTTTGCTCGGATGCCAATTTAATTAATTTAGTGATCCCGGAATTTGCATTTTTATTGTAGTTGTCCGGCAACCTGTCCCGCATTAATTCAAAATGGTTATACACGATTTACCACCACGCTTGTAAAGTTTGTTTGTGCTGTTTCGGATCTTATCGTTGTAATGTTATTCTCGTTAAAATTCTCGCCATCCGTTGATAATTTGATGGTTACATCGTCAATGCCCTCAACTCTTAGCGCTGCATTCACTACTTTTGCATGTACAACGGTTTGCCCCATGCTCAATCCGTTATAAAGATTATTAGCTGTGTCATTCCCTCCGATGTATTTTACTATTTCTAATTTTACCAAATTAATGCCATCAATTGGGAAATTCTCGTTTACTTTTAATTCTACATTTACAAAAATTTGTTTTTCCGTTGAATAATCAAACCCGATTGCGTGCGCCTCTCCCATTTCATCGACTACATTAACAACCGTTGTTCCAAACGCTCTAATTCCGCCGGCTTTGGTTTCAAATATTTTTCGTGCGATTTCTTCTTTGTCTCCACCCAATACAATGCAATATACACTTTTTCCGGGTATACCATCCTCATTGGTTTCCAATTCAACATTTTCCAATGCGATTGCTGCGCGTACTCCTTCAACCTCATCCATTAATTTTGCTCTAATACTTGGTACTGTTGCGGAACCTTTAACAGATAGCCCGCCATTGAAATACCGGGCTTTTAATTGTGGATCGGTTTCGTAGTTTTGTCCTCCAATTGTGGGTTGTTTATTTGTCACGCTCACCCATCCCGGAATTGGTGTGAAAATTTCAGTTATCGTATTTGCCGGCACGTTCCCAACCTCTCCAAATTCTAGTGCCTCAATGCCCACGGTGTACTCCCCCGCAACATTGGCGACAATATCACCTTTAGTGACAAATTTTATATTGTCTTGGGTACCTACAATAGAACCTGCCGGAATAGTTGCCCCCATGTTTAAAGTTGCTGTAATTGGTCCGTAGGCCTTTTTTGCTTGTATACGTGTAATGCCCGCATATTTAACCGCCGCATCTAATGACACGCCTGTTGTGCGCTCTACCTGCGCTGAATAATAAACATCCTCGGCTAATTCGTTTTGTTCTGCCTCTGAATAGGCAATTAAACGGATAAACTTCCCTAATGGGCTGCGCTCGCTTAAATTAATATCCTCACCGAACAATTCGCGCGCCTGCGCCTCACGGATCTCTAAAAAGTCATTGTATCGAAATCGTTTAAACCCTAATTCCGTTAACATCAAATTCCCCCTCCAATCGTTCGCCGTTTGCTTTGATTAAGACAACGTAAACTTTTAACGCTCTACCCTGCCTATTGAACTCAAAATCTACTTTTTCCACGCTTGCAATGCGCGTTTCTTGCAAAATAGCGGCATACAATAAATCGGTTGTATATTCCGGGTTGTGTTTTTTGCCTAAAACCTCGTAACGATCCCAACCCAACCCATCCGGGTTTAAAAACCACTCGCCTAAATTGGTAGTAAGAACGCGTTCAACGCATTGTATAATTTCCTCATCCTCACTAACCATCACAATGTTGTTTTGGCCATCTAAAATAATGTCATTAGTTAACGGATCGATTTTAAATGATTGCACGTATTACCCTCCCATCATGTTAAATCTGTCGTTAAATCCTCACCGTTGGCCGTTATTGTACCGCCTGTGATAATTACATCCCCACCTTTAATATCTACACCGCCTGGGGAATCAATAATTAATTTCTTTCCTGCTGCCGGTTGCAATAATATATCCCCGTCTTTTGTAAGTACAATCTTGGCTGAATAATCTTTTTTACTAATAATCAAATCCTCGCCATGATCTGCGCCCATTACATCATTGAATAAATTAATGCCTCCTATAAAAATTGCATCATCAATTGAAAATTCGCGGGCCGATGTTTCGCCAATACCGCCCATCATCACATCATCAATTTGATTTTTAGAAAATACTATAACGCCCACATTACCGGGCTTATATGGCACTCGAATAATAAAGTCGCCTGTTTGCGGCGCTTGTACGGGTACATTTTGGATTAAATCGCCATCCGGTAATGTCACAACATCGACTTTCATTGTTTGATGGTCAAACGCAACCACGCGGCATAACGAACTCGTATTAATGCCCCCTAAAAGCCCATCCTTGTATTTTTTAAAAAACTCATTTGCCTCTTTACTCAAACCGGGTAAACCTCCATTTCCGTATAGTAAGAACCGCCGTTACTTTCGCCGGCATGTTTGCCACTTTCCACTCTAAAAATACCGTTCGCCGTTTTTGACTCAATTTGCAAAATGGCATCCGTTGTTATCCGATGATTTAAAAGTGTTTTCACCTTCCAACCGCTAACCGTTGATGCCTTTTTGGTTTTGGTTTCTTTGATTTCCTTTTCCACACGTTCCGGGCTGCCGATTAATCCGCTTTCTGCATTTACTACAAATCCAATGTTTGTGCCGGATGTTTTGGCTCGGATGAAAATTTTCGATTTATTTATGTGTACTTTCGCCTTACAATCTTTCGCAATCAATTTAACGGCCTCTGATAGCTTTGTATTGAATGTTTTGCCTCTTGGGTATGTTTGGTTAACCGGCAACTCAAACGCGCCAATTTCAAGCCCTGTACGCTGTAATAAGTCGTTTAATATGTCTCTTGCTGTTGTGCCTGCTTTGTAGGTTACTTTTACCGGCGTATTCAACCATGCGCCTTTATCATCGATCACATCAATTGTTGTGATTTTATCCAATCCACTCCAACCGGTTGCAACGTATTTACAGAAACCTAATAAAATTGCGCCGTAATCCTCTTTATATCCGGCGTTCACAATAACAGGTTTATCTTTCTTGATTTCATTTATTGTTTTTTCGCTCAAATTATAAATTTTGATGGTTGCCACATTTAACTCATCCCCATCATCAAACGGGACCTCAAAACCAATTGTGAAATCATCCCCATTAAATTCTTTCCCGGCAAATATTAATTGGGTTTCTCTTAAAAACAATGGAATCGCCATTTACATCGCCTCAATATATAAAAATATTTTTTCGTAAAAATTTTCATAGGTAACGTGATCCGATTGGCCGCCTATGTCTTTTGGAATAATACGAACTTTTGGGAATTGATTGTCTGCGTAACTTTCAAATAATGGTTGCCCATAAACGATTTTTTCACCGTACACCAATACATTGTCATTTCGCATTAAATCCAATGTGAAAAAATCGAAACGATCATTATAATTCACCTCAAATGTGAATATGTCCCCTTCTAAATCAATGTCGAATTGATAGGGAATTGAATCTTTCTCAATCGGTAAATATTCCATTTTGCACCCCCAATTTATTGCAGCATTCTAGCCCCGCCGCTTGTTACTGTACTTGTATTTTTGGGTTTTGTTTGAATCGCTTTCTTTTTAGTGCTACTCTTAGTTTTCTTTTGTTGCACCCCTTTTTTCGTCACCTTAGCGACTTGCCTTTTAACCGGCAATTTCAAGCCGACAACTGCGGATGCTTTTGCAATTCGTATTTGGCGTAATGTTATATCGAATTTCAAACCGTTTTTCACTTCAACATCATGCACCGTGGACAAATTTTCAATTATAACGTCTGTTAATGTGGTCCTATTTGAATATTTCAATAGTTTTCCCTTGTTCAAATACTCTTTTAATTTATTAAATCGCTGCGCCGCATCCTCCCCAACCAAAACGCCGGAAATGCTCATTGTGATTGGGTTTTTCGAAATGTGATCCGTAATATCTTCCCCGGTTTCGATAGGATGAGCGGTTGCCGTAACGCTCCTATTAGGATTGTCGGCGTACACCGTATTTAAAAATACATCCCCTAACATTGGCATTTCTAGCAACCCCCTTTTTATGCTTGTTGTAAATTCATCTTACGGAAAAGCGCATCTAATGCCTCATCCACGGCCTCTTTCACCTTTTGGCCAACTTGTTCCTCATTTAAGCCTGTTCCGTCAATCTGTATATTTACCTGCGGCGCAAATGTTCCGGCTCCACCTGCAACCCTTCCTGGATCTCTTGAAATATTTTGACTTTGTGTATCAACTTTTGGCTTTGTGCTATTACCGCTTAATATGCCCGCCATTCGTAATGCATCGGATTGTTTAGCGGTCAAAACCGCCTCGTCTTTGTGTAGTTCTGCGGTGTACCCGTCAAAAGGCACGCGGTTTAACCCGGTTGCATGTGATCCATCAACTGCCGGCTTTCCGCCTGCTAACCATTTCACGGCTCCGCCAACCTTACTGCCGATGGTATTCACCCAATCCGGCAATTTAAAACTTGTAATTTTATCTTTAAACTCGCCAAATTTCGTTCCTAAATTACTAAAAAAATCGGCAACCGGCTTGATTTTACTTACTCCCCAATCGTACATACCGCCAAATACTTCTTTGGTTTTATCCCACAATTTCCCTGCTTTTTCGGATACTGTGTCCCAATTGCGGTATAAAAGCACGCCAATTGCGATAACTGCGCCAATACCAACGACTATCCATGTTAACGGGGATGCTAACATGGCTGTATTTAAGCCTAATTGGGCCGCCATTGCGCCATATTGACCAACTTTAAATAATGCCATCGCTTTTGATAATGTGCCGATTAATAGTGCGCCCTGTGTAGCGACTTGGAACGCTACAAGACTACCCGCAACCCCGTAGCCTAATGCGGTAATTAAGCCCATATTATCTTTTGCCCATGTTAACCCGGCAATAAATAAATCAAAGGCATCTGTTGCAATATCCAGGCCTACCCCTAAACCGGTCTTTAATATCTCGCCTAATTCGGCTATTAAATCGGCGTTCTCTTTCGATAGCCCCATCTTTTGCCAAATATCCGAAACATCCCCGGTATCGTTGTAAAGTGCCATAATCGTATCTTTTACGGCCATACCTACCTCGAAAAACTTCCCGGCTCCGTCAACTCCCTTTTCGAATAATGCGGCTATCTTATCTGTATCAATCGTGCCCATGTACTCGGTAATGGCTTTCATTGCATTAATAGCCGGATCTAATAATTTGCCGCCTAACGTGCCTTTTAAATCCTCCCAACGTTGCTTCATGTTACCTACAACGTTTTCGAAACCATCACCCTCGCGCGCTGCCTGTCCTAATGCCCCGGATAACTTATTTCCATCCTCAACCATTTTTAATAAAGTTTCTTGTTTTTGGATTTCTGACAAATCTTTGAACTTTTTGCCAAATAGTTCGGTTGCTGCCGAATTTCGTGTGAACTCGGTTGCGGAAATCCCCAACGCGGCATCATTTTCAAAATTGCCTTTTAAAAACGACTTCATGCTTTCCGTTACATCCTCAATGGATTTATCCATGAATGCGGCCCCATCTGCTGCCGCTAACGTTGCACGCTCTGAAATTTTCAATGCCTGCGCTGTATCTGCCCCGGATGTTTTGGCAAAGGCCGCCATACTAATAAAACTGCCTTTTAATCGCGTTGGTAGGATGTTGGTTTGGTCCCCTATTGCATTTAATGCATCGGTTGCCGTTCCTTCCATCCCCTTATACACTTGCTCAAATTGTGAATTGGTTGCCTGCGCTGCTGCTGCGTTTTCAATCATGCTCAACCCTAAATCTTTTGCCTTATCGATTGCAAATACAGTAGCCAATACCCCTGCAACCTTTTTCGCGGTCCCCATCAAACTATCCATGCTATTGCCGGAACGATCTATTTCCCGGTTGAATTGTTGCGTTTTCTTCCGGGCATCATCTGCGCCATCCTCAATTTGATCCATGGCTCTTTTTCCTTCATCGCCTAATGCATCAATGGCCGTTTCCGCTTGCTTGGTTTCGGTGCGGATCTCATTCATAGCACTTCCGCCATGCCTTTCAAGTGTTTTAAACTCTTTCCCGGCATCCTTCACATCGCGGCCCATGGCCATCAATCCATCCTCGATTTCATCCATTGCCGTATCGACTTTTAACAAGGTTTTAATATCTATATCATCAAAATCAATACTCACAACTAAATCGCGTAATGACATACTTTAATTTCACCCCTTTTATTTGGGTTTTGGTTTGTTCTTATTGGCCAACCCTATTGCCGCTAATGTTTCTAGTACATCCGCCGCATCCCAATTGTATTTAACATCCATTGGACTAACTCCCGGATATTCTGCCGCGATACGGTAGGCCCACCAATGTTTTACTGCGCTATTAATAAAGCGCTCACCAACATCGTTGATGCTTGTGAGCGCTCGTAATTCTTTATTTGCCGCGTTGAAATCGGATAGCCGCCGTTACTACTTCCTCCAATTCCGCATAACCACCCCGGCCATCCTCATCGAAATCATCTACCTTTAATTTAGGTTGTACAACTACATTCTCTAGTACTGCCGGATATAAATGGCGGCGGGATTTATCTGAATTTGCCTCAACCTCATCCATAATATCTAGCCATGCACTCGATTTAACCTTTTGGAATGTGTATTTGTTTCCGATTTCGCTAGTAAACTCTTTAATGTTTTTGTTTGTTTTTGTTTCCATGGTATTAATACCCCTCTCATCTTTAAAAATTAATTAGTTCGTTTTGTAGTCTGCCACGTAAATTGCGATTTCTACGCCGGAAATTTCCGCTCCGTATTCGCGCCCCGGTGTTTTTAAAATACGGCAACGTGTGCCCCCTGCTTTAAAGCTGCCATCGTTCGCATCGATCACATTTGCCGCAAATTCTTTTTTCTGCTTTGATAATGATGTTAAAAATGGTAATGAACTAGAATTTTGCTTTACTGTGATTGTAATTGTTCCCGTTTCATCTGCGCTCTCTGTAAACGATACATCCCCTTGAGCGCCTACGTGCGGAATAGTGTTATCTTCATTCTTTTCTGTGGTAATAAATGTACCATCCATATATCCAACGATAAATTGGCCATCCGCAACGAACGATACTTTTTTAGGATCATAACTATTCATTATTCAAAATCCTCCCCAATTCTTTTTATTATAGCTGCATTACTCCATTAATTTGTACGCTCTCAACTGCTCCCGCAACTGTTGCGCGCCAATTTACGCCCGGTAATCGGCGGTTTGATTTATCTGCATTTGAAATATTTGCAATCATTGGTGTTTCTACGAAATATTCCGGGTTGCCATCTGCATCGCGGGCAATGATCCCCTCGCCTGTTGTTACACTTTCAACCGATGCCCCTAATGTCGCATCCACTTCCGCCACTACTGTATTAATACCGTTTTGCGAGAATGGTACTTTCGTTTTTCCACGCGTTAATACGTTATTGAATACATTTTCAGTCAATCGATTTTTTAGGAAAAATTCACCTTGTACCAAATCGAAATATTCATTGCCCATTGTACGGCCTGCCGAAACAATATTTTTTCCACCCTCACGAATGTAAGTAATGCCGCCTTTTGCCTCAATATCATCAATATCCATGGAATCATATAGAACCGGGCTAATGCCAATTAGATTTTGGAATGTAATTGTGTACGATCCGATGTTTAACGGCGCTATTGCTCCAACTAATGCCTCACCTGCATATTGTTCCGGTTTGTCGTGAACCATTACAACTGCATTTCTCGGCATGTTTTCGCCTAATGTATCGAATACCTCTTTTGTCGTTGTGACAAAATAGAATTTCATTTTTGAGGCAACCCATGCACCCAACGCCTCGATTTCTGCTTTCCCTTGCTCTGTCGATACAAGATAGAAAAAGTCGTTACGTGTTTTCGTTAATTCGTTTAATGCTGTTGCTAATTGTGTCGTTGCCTCTGTACCGTTATCATATAGCACCCCAACAACTGCGATTTTATCGACTTTCGGTGTTTGGTTTAATACTGCGGATGCTAGTTTATAAGTTTCACTCTCAACCCCATACGCCTCACCAATTGCCGTTAGCGCTGTGCCGCTTGAATACTCTCTGTACTCTGCATCTTTCTCCGTTGATAAAACCAACGCTAAACCGTAACCCGCTTGGCTTTGTGGTTGTGTTTCTTGGGTAATGTTAACCGTAACATAACGATTGCTCATTTTTTCTATTCCTCCCCGTATTTGCTATACCAAACGCCGTTAATTTCAACGTGTTCGATAGTGCTAATTGGTAAATCTTTCAATCTCTTAATTCTTAATATAACATCAAATCCATTGCGGCGCTCGTAGTTTTCAATAACAAATGCATCTCTATTTGCAATTGCTGTTTGTTCAACAACGGCAATGCCTAATTGCTGCAATTTTTCAACGCCATCGAATGCAAACCAATCATAAATCGATTGTGCTAACTCCAAACTATCATCCTCATCCATTGCGTATGAACTAATCGAAATCGTTGTTTTGTATTCGTCAATCGTTCGCAAAAATGTTACGCCGTTTACCTCAACTACTTCTTGTTCCGGTTGCCCCACGCCTTTTGCATACGGTGTAATAAATTTATACGTTGCATGTGGTCCGGTGGGTTTGTCCCCCATATCATCGGCCATTATTACCGGATGCCCACTATATGCGGAAATCGCGGGAATAATGGCGTCTCTTAATTTAGATAACTTCAATTGACCACAACCCCTTTTGCAAAGTACATAAATACGTCACTGTATGCGCTGTAATCTTTAGATGGCTCTATTGTGTAGGATTGCCCCATGTACTCCATGCGCTGCCCCACTTGTAGCGGCTCCAATGTGTACAATTTCCAATCCTTCTCGGTATATATACCGTTGGGCATTCGTCTTAAATCATCATCGGATAGCGGCAAAACGATCCCGCCGGTTGCCCTTGTTGTTTCCGCTCCTTCAATCCATTTCCCTACCTCGTTGCGATAACCTGGGGATTTATCAAATACAATAAAATCAACCCAAAACTCTTGCACAAAATCCGCAAATTCAAACGCTTTCGCCATTGGATCGCCCCCAATCATTCTATTTCATGGCGTATGGAACCAATTAAACGGCCTGTATCTTGCAATGGGTTTGATGATCCTTTTGCGGCAACGGTTGCGGCTGCATTTGGCGGGCTGTTGATGCCCTTCATATGCTTTTGGATCAATCCGGCAAATTCCATACCAATCCCGTCAAGGAACGCATCCGGGTTAACGTTCAAATCCAATACATCGTTTAAAAGTGTTTCCATCCTATTTGCAATGGCGTTAATGTTGGCATCGAATCCAGTACGTAAAAAAGCGCGTTCCGGGATTGTCACCGACTTAACGAGTACAAATAACACTTCTAGTTGATCCTTGCCCTTGTTCCGTGCCAACAACCCGTTCCCATTATCGGTTGGGACAAAAAATAAATCAGGGAAATCCCCGGCGCGTTTGTTTTTTGCCGATCTATGCACCGGGATTGTTAAATATTTTCCCTTTTTCGGTGTAATGGTTGTACCAAATTCATGCACGTATGCAATCGTTACCAAATCCGCATCATCACCGTATTTATAATTATCCTCACCGAACACGCCAACTTTAATGCTTTTCTTGCCTAACTTTTTTAATGCCTGGGTTAACTTGGGGATGTTATTAGTTTTCTTTACGATCTTAACGCCCATAATCAACCACCCTTAAAAGATTTTCAATTTCATATACGGCCTCAAATATCGCATTGCTGCCTTTTCATATGAATTACTGTCAAAGAAACTTTTGCTCATATCGCCTAACGATTGTGAGGCAATACCCGGATTTTGTTTCATGCCCATAATTAAATGATTGATCGCAATTTCAACGTCTGCCGGGATTTCCCCCTCAACGAACTCACAACCTATTTTCCTGTTAATGAATGCTAACGCTCCCGCGCGGTATTGCTCATCCGTTAGTGCCATCGCGTAACACCTCTTTTAAGCGTTCTTTTAATTTTTTTACACCTGTATTGTGTACATATTCAATATTGCGCTTATCCAATTCCGCTTTTACTTGCTCAATATCCATTTCCTCAACTTGTTCCTCAATCAATTCGGCGGTTTGCTCATTATCTTGGTTATCAACATTAATTTCTTGGTCAATGTTATTCACCTCGTTATTTGGCGTTTCCGGCTCGTCTGCTGCTTTTTTATCGTTGTCCGGTGCGTTTGTTCCGTTGTCTTTTAAATCCTCGTTATTTGGTGTTCTCTGCCCTTCTAACGGGTTTCTCATATCATCCGGTATATTTGCCTCGTTTTTATCGAAATCCTCCCCTATGGACTTCTCCGGGTTTGGTTTGGCCACTTGTTCCTCACCTAATCGGCGCATCCTTTGGAAAGTTGTAATATTTGTATGCATTCCTTTCATCCTCCCTGTTAATAAAATAGGGATGTGGGATAATTCCCGCATCCCTAAAAGGTTACAAATTATAGTTTGATTTTGAATGTATGCTTTACAATTCGAATATCTTTTTTATCAAATACTAATTGATAATTTGCGCCATCGGCTAATTCCGCATTCGTTGGGAATACATCCTCAACATTTGCCTCTGTCCATTTAATTCCACGTGGATGTAAAATGAAAATTTTACGGTGGATTAAATAATCCTCGCCTGAATGGGCCATTGAATCGCGGGCCGTTTCCACTTCTTTAATGCGCTCATGCTTACCATTACCCAACGCAATTGCACCTTGTCCAAATAAATAGACTGTGCCCGTTAATGAATTAGCATCAAATGGCATTGCATCGTCAACGATAACGCGTTTCCCCATGTAATACGGCACTTTAATTGTTACGCCATATTCATTTTGTCCAACTTCAATGTATTCAATTAGCTTTTGTTTAACTAAATACGCCTCAACCACACTATGCATCATTACCGCCGTTAAACCGTCTTTCGCATCGCCTAATAGCTGCGTTGCATCCACAAAACCGGATGTGCCAAATAGCGCCGCATCACCTGTACTACCCGAAATATCTAACGTATGCTCTGCCATCGATGGCGACTTGAACACACCTTCTAACGTTTTAAGTAAAATCTTTTGATCCTCACGAACCCAATAATTTGCTACTAGGTTGGCGATTGCGCCCATCGGATCTGCGCCGGATAGTAAAGCGGAAAGACCATTAGCACCCCATGCATTACCGCGTACCTGCTTACGAGCGCGGTCTTTGCTTGCTTTGATGCCTTTTGGTGTAAATGCCCCTGTTGCTGTTACAACTTCACTGTCACCCTCTAAATCTTCCCAAAACGGCATGTTAACCAATGTATTTGGGCCGCTTGCTAATGCATCATAAGCCGGATCATGTTTAACAATACCCGATTGGATTAATGCTGATTTTTCGGTATTGCGTTGGATTACATATGGAACGAATACTTCCGGTTGGATAACGTCTCCAATATTTGTGATTGCCATTATTTAATGCAACTCCCTTTTCCCTAAATTATTTTTTACTTACCTGCTGCCTCTAATCGGTGGTACTTTTCAGGATCTTCTCGGAATAAAAGTGTTTTCTCCGTTAATGTCATTTCAGAAAACTTCTTTTCCGATCCGCCGCTTTGACGTTTTGTAGGATCTGCGCCGTTTTCTTTAAATTTCTCATCAACGGCTTTTTGAATTGCTGTTTGCCATGCATCGCGGAACGCTTGCACATTCTCCGTTGCAATTTCAATCGATGGGCCTATTAAGAACTTTTTGAAATCTAGCGGCAATGGATTGTTCGGATCATTTAACAAGTCGATGGTATGCAATTCAACTTCGCGTGCATTTAATTTCGCCTCACGCTCTTTTAAATCGTTTTCAAGTTTTTCTCTCTCAAACTTGGATTTTTCTTCATCGGTCATTTTTTCTTTTAACAATCGCTCGTTTTCTTCCTGTTCTTTTTTCAGTTTGGCTGCGTATTCGGTGCGAACTTTATCCGCCGCGCTTTGTGCTGCCTTTTCCTGCGCCTCGGCAATCATCTTTTGCACTTGCTCCATTGTTAATGGTTGCGGATCACCGCCCCCACCGCCTGCATCGGCTTGGGTTTGTGCTGCGTTTGCCTCATCCTGCGTGATTGTCCCGGCATCAACTAGCTTAGCCAACTCCGCTTTGAATTGCTCAAACGTGATTGTCCCATCTTTCAACTGCTGCAATAATTGTTCGATATTCATTTTGTTCTCTCCTTTTGAGTTATCAATTCATTCCCCTCTGACTAGGTTAGTAGCTTTGAGTTTAATAGAATCCATCCCTCATATTTTCTATTTTCAATTATATCCTGTTTGCTCAAAATTTTACAATTTTTTATTTAACTACTCGGTTTTTTCGTAGAAAAAAACGGTATAGTATTTATTCTTGTTTTTCTTATCATTCTTGTTTATATCCATCGACTGTTACCTTAACGGCATTTTTCACTGTTACTTTGACGAATAACAATAATGATAAAAGCATTGATATATAAGGGTTTGTAACTGTTACCTTACTGTTACTTTTCGCTGTACCCTAACCGTTACCTTAAACGCTCTTTTTTCCACTCATCAAACGCCATATTTTCTAACTCGGAATGTTGCGGTTTTTCAATACGTTCCACGGCATAGGTGAGGAAACAACGGCAATTTATATCGGATGCTGCGGCTCCTAATTGCCCCGGCGCTTTCCCTTGGCTCAACCCATCATCAAAATCTGCATCAATAGGGATCGTCACGTTATTTAGTTTTTTATGATTAGAAAGATTTTTCCGGCCACTCCTAACGCGTACATCCTCCATGGTATTCCATGTTTTGACCATCACCACGCCATTTTTAGTTGCATGGTCCATGGCATCATGTTTCGCGCTTTCCTGTACCCGGTGGCCCTCTGTCCTTACAATCCGCATGGCTTTTACTGCATCATTTTCTAATTCTGTTTTCAACCGTCTCGCCATCGTTGAATACGTTTCATTGTTTTGTAAACCCTGTGTAACCTGCTGTTGGATCGAATAGATAATATTGGCCCGTTGCCGCTCTAATCGTTGATTTAATGTCAATCCTGCAACCGGGTTTTCTAACATAGCCGCCAACGTTTCCGGCCTCACCGTTGAATAGTTTAATTTGGCTTGGGTTGCCGTTTCTACTGCATGGGCCGTTAAATAATATCCATCTAGGTATGCATCTTGTAAAACGTTATCCATGTGCTTGTACACGTCTTTGTAATTGGCACGCAATAAAAAATTTACTTCCCGCATCATCTTTTTCATCCGGTCATGCTTTAACATTTCAGGTAGTGTTAATTGGCCGCCTTGCTCGTATTTCTCAAATTGCGCGGCTAATAATGCCCGGATTTCTAATAATGTTTTTGCATACCTTTTCGCAACATCGCGTTCACCTTTTCCAACCAATTTCCCAACGCGCCGATTGATCCGCTCAATGTGTTTTGTTAAATCTTGCATGGATTAAATCACACTCCTAACGGCGTATGCTCTGAAATGCGCTTGTTGATTATGTCGATGTAATTTTTCTCTTTCTCTATCAAAATATAATTTCTCCCGGTATTCAACGCGGCAATTGCTGTTGTGCCGCTGCCTGCTGCGTTATCTAAAACAATAGCGCCCTCGTTTGTGTATGTTTTAATTAGATATTCAAACAGCTCTATTGGTTTTTGTGTTGGATGCAAACTATTATGATTGCTATTTTTAAATAGTTGTACGCTCGATGGGTAACGTTCGCCGCTGTTAATAATCGGCTTTCGTTTCTTTGTGCCCTCTCCAAAAACGCCCGTTTTCGTTCGCATCGTGTTTCTATTGTCTTTATATGGATCGCCCATTTCCATTTGTGGGTTATATACCGGCGTTGTTTTACAAAAAATTAAAACGTTTTCGTGTTTTTTTGCCGGGTATTTTTTTACCTGCGCCGGATTAACCAACATCGTTTTATTGTAAATCCACTCACATTTAAAAAGTTTTGGGTTACTCATAACTAGTGCACTCGTAAATGGTTGTGTTGCTGTTAAAACAATCGCCCCGTTATCTTTAATAATCCTTTCATATTGTTCCCACAATGGCCCAAATGGAATAATGGCATCCCACTTACAATGCGTTGTTCCATACGGCAAATCGCATAAAATCATATCAATAGACTTATCCGGAATTTTCTTCATTTCTTCTAAGCAATCGCCATGAATAACTCTATTAATCATCTAAATCACCGCCCGCATTTTCCGGATTATCTTTATTAGGGATGGTATTTAAGTTGTCCAAATCAAGTTCCCCATATATTTCTTTTTCATCTTCCATTCGGCGCAATTCCTCGTCTACATCATTGATAACCGACACAACCGATAACGCCGTTCGTTTCGATGCAATGGCACTCAATGCGGTTGCTGTCTGTGCCTCATCCAATAAGTTTGCCGGGATGTTACGGGTATAAATGCAATCAATCATGGCGTAATCGAATGGAAACCCTTTTGTTTGCCACGCGGAACCAATTACCTTAAACATATAAAGCATAGCGGCCTCATGTTTGCGCTCAAAATATTTGGATTTTGTTTCAAGTGCAAATAATTTATAACGCATTGCCGGGCCTGTTATTTGGCTCCCAAATGCTGCATCAGTAAAGTTAATGTGTTTGGCAAATCGTTGTATTAATGCCTCTAGCCTGTCTAAATGGCTATCGATGTATGCCGGGTTTAAATCTTTCGTTAACCATTCTATTTTTTCCCCATCCTCTGACGTTGGAATGTATAACGCGCCTGTACGCATCATTAATGCCAATGTTTCCTCATCCGGCTCATATCCAATAAAAATCATGTATGCTAATCTAAATTGTTCGATCTCGCTATTCATATCCGACATAGCGCGGTCAAATCCATCAATTAGCGTAAACACTTTATCCCCATCACCTTGTAATTCCTCGTTGTTAGGGATGCCAAACAATGGACAATAATTAAACATATGCGGCTTTGTTTTTTCTGTATTTAAAATCAGGTTTGAAAAGTCGGCACCCTCAAATATATATTTTGTCTTAGCATTGTAAAACTCCACACATACCTTGTTTTCTTCCCACGTTGGATAATAAACAAGGCCATATTCCGGCTCCGTAAACGTGGTTTTGGAAATAACAATAGCCTCCCATGGATCTATACGCATTACTCGCTCTTTTCCCTCTTTGTCGATGTAGCACAACCCGGCATCATAGCCGCTAATACTAGAAAACTTACACCATTCCGCATTCAAATCATCTAAATTATTAATCTTCCTAAATCGCTCAATAGCTTTGATCGCGGTTGCATATCCCGGCGCATCTTTATCATATTGAATACCAACCGGCATACCGAACATATAACCAACCTTAGTATCAACAATTTCCCCAAAATAATCATTGGATAGTTTGTTGTTGATCTTTTTAGCTGCCTCACCTTCAAATTCCCGCGTTAAAATTGGTGTATGTTCTTTTTCTTGCTTATACCGCCCATAATTTTCTGCCGTTCGTGTATTCATATCCATATGATCCGCGATAATCTCGGCTAATACTTCCGGCGTTGGTACGCCATTTGCTGCATCTAAAATTTCCGCGTATTTGTAAAATGTACTCATCATTTGCCCCCTTATTTAGTAAATCGATTTCGCTGCTCGCATTTTCCCTTTGTATGATCGTTTTTCCTCGATGAAATAGCGTAATGCGGCCATTGCATCATCCATGAAGTCTATCGGTTCATCTAAATACAATCCTGTTTGCTTGTCCTTTTTCCATTTCCATTGTTGTATTTCTTTGATCGTATTGATACATGATGGATGGATATATATTTTTGTTTGTTTCAAATAGTCAATTTGGGCCTTAACGCTACTTTTCCCGTTTTGTTTGCCTTTGTTAACGCCCTGCGCCCTATACCCTGCTTTCTTCCACATTTTAATTCGATCCGGCTCGGCACTATCACAATACATCGTTATTCTTTTATTAAATTCACGTTCATTGGCTAATTCGATAATCTCGTTTGTATCCATTTCATTCACGTACAATTCTTTGCAAATATAAATGTCCCCGTCTTTCCATCCGCCCTCTAAAATGGCATTTGCATGGTTAAAACCGAAATCCTGTGCGCTATTCATAGAATCAAACATATGAGGGCTTGTATCAAACTCTTTAATTTCGTAGTTTGTAAGGATTAGGCCGCCTAACTCGCCCCATTCACCTAAACCGTAAACCTTATATCCGTCTGGATCTTGTTGTTTACGCCTCAACATGCGCCGATGGTATGCCTCATCGATAAAACGGTTGGTTAAATACGTAGAATGGTGGGCCAATATATCATCATCTTGGTAATCGAAAAATTTACGCTTGATCCAATGCATAGCACTAACCGGGTTAAATGTGATTGTTATTTGGTAGTACAAATTGGGATTGGGTAATTTACCTCGTAGCCTGTCGTCTAGTATGTCTAAATCTGCCTCTTGTAACTCGGTCCCTTCCTCTACCCAAATCCATGTTAAATCTCCTTCCGGGAACGTTATGGACTTTAATTTCTCCCGGTCTTTGTCATGCTGTACGCCTCGGAATATAACCTCGCTACCGGTAATTTTGCAGCGCATCCGCATATTACTCTCTGTAACGCTCCAATACTTCTCATAGTTTTTGCCGTATATACGTTTAATTGCCCCGTACAACTCTGAAAATGTACTGTTACGGTTGGTTACATCGATTTTACGAACGCATAACAGGTTGGCCCCTTTGTATCTTGGATCGGATAATTTAACAATGTAATCCTGCGCAATATTTACGCTTTTCCCACTACCGGCGGAACCTTTTAAAATCCTATATCGCTTTTTACTTTGGTTAACCGGTTTAAATACTTTATTGAAATTGACTTTTACCGCATTACTCATTGTTCATCATCGCCATAATCAACAACAATATTCACCGATAAATCACCCTCTACCTGCTGTTTCTCGGTCCACATCGCATGGCGTTTCCCCAACAACTCGGCGGCTTTTATGCGGTCTTTTGGTTGCGCTGCATCTAGCGTTTGTAGTTTTTGGTAGCCATCCCCATCCAACAACGGTACTTGCTCCTTTACCTCACCGCGCATAACCGATGTTAAAAAGGCCAATATTTCATCCTGGTTAGCAATACGCTCCGCATCCTTAATAGCCATGACTTGCTCTATATACTCTTTTATAAGCGGTTTCGCTAGGTTTTCGGCGGCAATGAAACGCGCGGAATTTTTGCTATATCCTGCTCTTATTGCTGCCTCTGTTGCATTGCCACACTCAATATAATAATCCGCAAATTTCCGTTGCTTTATGGTTAATTTAACCTCTTTTGCCATACTTACACCCCCTATGCCTATTGTATCAATCTATAAAAAAAACGTCATGGCAACCACTTTGGCCATGACGTTTTTTGATGCTGTGCATCTTATTTACACCATGGGTTGGTGCTCCCTCATTTGAACTATACCGGGCAAATGATCCGGTCCGTATTTCTCAATACGCTACTCGAAAACAGTATACCATTAATTGGCACAATATGACAATATTAGAAATAAAAAAACCCGGCTCATTGGCCGGATTGTTTGATTTCAATTGTGATTTTAACTTTCTTGCCCTCATATTCTGAAATTTCCTCGGTTAAATACCCGTCTTTAATAGCTATATCCCCATACCGACTATAGTAGCTACCGCATTCAAACTCACGTATAACTATCTCGCCCTCATACACTTTCTTGGCATCCAATTTTATCTCCCCTTTTCGATCCAATATAGTGAATTTAAGTCTTTATCAATTGATTCTATTGATTTCAACAAATGCTTTTTCTCTTTCGGATCATCCGTATTGTATAGCCTTTCAAGCAACTCGCCTTTGTATTCCTCTAATTCAGTGATTTTCATTTTATTTAACCTCGCTTTCAATTTTCCGTATGTTTGTAAAGAAATGCTTACTCTTTTGTTTGGCTCTGCCCATGCCCTCTATTGTTACAAACATTCTTGTAAACTCCACAACAACCCCACGCTCTCCAGGTTTCAATATAGAACTTGATGAATGCCCCACAACTTTTACTTTTTCGCCTATTTTAAAATCATGCATCGCCTTTTTCCCCTCTCAAATTGGTTTGCCGGGTTGCCCCGGCGGTTGTTAGTTGATCTCAATGATTGCCTTCTCTAACTTGTTAAACAATCCTTCAAACCATTTAAGCGACTTTTTACCAACTTCAAATTCGATTAAACCAACTAACTCCGCTCTTGGTAGTGAAACGATTTTTATGTTTAACAATTCGATGTTTTCAATCTCGAATTTTAATTTTGTTGTACCGTATTCAATTTTGTTCTCGTTTATTTCCAACTCTACATTGTAATGTTTTACTGTTTTCATGTTAATCATCCGCCTTTTGGTTTGTTTTACTTCCTGAATTAAATATAACACTTATCGTTACCATTGTAAACACTTTTGTTATAAAAAAATACAACTATTTTTCAAGCTGCATCTTTTCACGGCGTTTTTACTTTATAGTCCGAAGGCCATCCGCTCAACCTGTGTGACTGTTAGACGTAGTAAAGTATCGAATTGACAAATTTATAATAACATAGGTTTTTTTGTTTGTAAATGGAAAAACCGGGGATCATGCCCCGGCCTCAATTCTACGTTTCTCATTCTCTGCAAATTCCCTTACCGCTCGTAATATCTTTTCCTGCGTGCGCGGCCCTATGCCATGTAGTTGCGGGATCATTTCCTCGACAATATCCCATGTAAATTGTGATCCCTGCCGGATGCCCTCGCTCCTCGCCATTTGAATTAATGTTTTGTTTGCCTGCTGCTGCCCGTCTTTAAATCCATCTTGATACGCCTTATCTAACTTTTGTTTCATGCCCATTGCTTACCCCTCCAATGTTAAAACGTTATTTCGCGCCCTCATCAATCACTGTATAGCCTTTAACCGTTGCTAACCCCACTAACGCGCCTTTATTTGCATCGTGTTCCTCTTTCGTCTCGCCATCCGTATGTGCTTTTAGTATGTTCAAAATACGCAATTCCCACCGGCCTAATTCGATATTCCAACGTACTTTTGCAACGTTATTTTGAAACTCTAATTCTTTCATTCTGCATTTCCCCTTTCGGCTTTTTTCGCCTCTGCTGTACGTTTGCGCTTTACTGCTGCTCTTAATGATTTCAGCTTATCCATTTCAATAAAACCCGGATCTATTGCATGTTCCGCGTAAATATTTGGACACTCGGCCAATACAAGCAATATCAACTCCGGATTGTTATAATTAAACATTTTCTTCCGTAACGGGAAATCGCGCGGCTCCATGCCCTTAATATCTATGATTTCAATTTTACCGTTTGGATGAATGATTTTAAAATCCGCGGTGTACGTGATCGCCTCAAACTTTTTGCCGTGACTTTCAAAGGCCGGCAATAACTCGAATTTAGGTTGTAACTCAAAATCTCGTATAATACCCGCATCCTGTTTTTGTACTAATATCTTGTAATATTCAAACTCTGCCATACTATCAAATACAAGGCCGCCAAATTCAACTTTTTTGGCCTTGTATTTGTTTTTCTTTTTCCTTCTCACTTCATCCCGCAATACCCTAACAACCTTTCCACCCTGCGCTCTATTACTCGTTGCGCCGGCACTGGTAAATTTCTCGATCCGGTCACTATCGCGCTGTACGTATCAATATTCATACGTAAATGTTTAGACATTTCTTGATCCGTCAAATCCATTTGGCTACGCGCTGCAATGATGTTGTCTCTTAATCTAGGCTTTTTCATTGGCGGGCCTCTAAATATGCCATGTATAGCGGTTTCCCGTTTGGCTGCATTATCGGCGTGAATTGCGTTGTCACTTCATACCCTGCATCCTGTTGTTCAACCACGAAATCTAAAACTGCCATATCAAATTCATCTTTGCTATGTGCTGTTATAACCTTCCATGCATATAATATTTTCATTGCTCCCCCTCCAACTTTTCGATTAAGATTTTACGATAACACTTTTCGCAATAATACTTGTAATACGGCTCTTTGTACCCCTTGCACTCTACACATTTGCCCACCAAACTCACTTTTCGCCTTTTCATCTCAACGCCTCCGCCTTTTTTTATTGGTCCCCTTTTGCCGTTTCTATGTTGAAAATTGTTAATTGCTCTACGTATACACCGCATATGCTGCAACCCCAATGATCCGGCGCGGTTGGAATCATCTCGCAACCGCAACCCGGACAATTAAATTTAGTAGTTTCGTTGCTGTCTTTCGTGGTTTTCCTTGTTCTTTTCCATGTATGCATTTTCAATTTGATCCTCGCTAAATCCTAGCATGTACCCCAATGCTACGTACTCGCCAAATAATCTTTGGTACGCTGCCGCGCTGTTCGTTTTGTTTATTGCATCAACATCCAATTGCATTGCATTCCATACAACTTGTTTGAATTGCTTTGTAATATCCGGCTCTACCGGTCTGAAAATTGGATGAATACTACTTGGTAACACGTTCATTAATCCCAACTCCACCAAATCAATCCCGGCCTCTAAAATGAAATGCAACCCGTCAACATATTCCTCTAACAATGAGTTTTTATAACCCTCAATGCCTGTACCATGGCATTCGCTACATTGGATGTACTCATGGCCGCCGTTACCCTCTGCATCCTCTTGGACCATCTCATAATTTTCATCTGTTGTACCTAAGCAACATGAACATTCCACTTCAACTTTCGTTCTCGGCTCATTGTTCTTTTTCCAATACTTGAATTGCTGCCATTCGTTCGCGCATTCGCCAAATTCAACGATCATGGCCAACATCATGCGACTGAATTTATCCTCCCCCTTGTAATCGATGTGTGCTTTTAACCCTGCTTGGATTTCGTATAATTTATTTAACTGCATGTTTTAAATCTCCTTTTCTCACAATTTCGCAATTTTTATCAATATTGATAACTTCACCGCATTTTTTGCAGCAACGTAGCATTTGCCGTTTCACATACGCCGATGTAAACGATGCATTGGCGCAATTGTTACAACGCCCGGCTCTCTCGTTAACAGGCCTTTCCCATGGCGTTACATTCTCACCACATTCAGTACAAACATGGCGGGCCGGCATAGCCTTGGTTGCTGCCTTTTTAGCTGCCGTTTTAATTGGCCCGCAATGCTTGCACATGAAACCCCTGTTAAAAATCATTTAATCAACTCCGCAATCGCGGTCCCCAAACCAAACCCAATAATGCTAAACACTATTAAATACCAAATTCTATCAATCGCCTTTTCGCTCAACCTCACCCCTCATTTCCCCCTTTCGATCTTTTGCGCCTATTTCTCGTAAATATTTCAAACGCCAAAATTCCGATGCCTCTTTGAGTTGTTCGTTTTCTTTTATTAACTTTTCAATCAATTTTCTTTCAATTGATCCCACGCTTTCATTCGTCATAATACACCCCTTAATTCTTTTGAGGATTGCTCACATTGGATTTTTATTTGATTTTGGTACTTTTCCCTATCTGTAGACAAAAACCTCGTACGTGAGCAATTTGTTGTGTTTTGAGCGGTTGTCTTATTTATCCACCCTATCCCCAATCTTTTCCCCAAATTATTTAATTGTCTCCAATTCACCGGTTAACTCTTCAAACCAGGCTTTGTCCTTTGTTGACAATGCTAAATCAATCAATGATTTAATGTCCTTATCATCTTTCTTTGAGATAGCGGCCAACTTAACATCGTTGTAATAAGCCCAACCTAGTATCCCTTTCCCTTGAATACAAACACGTTTATGATGCTTTTGAATATCTGTAACGCGGCAAATCATGCCTTTGTGTGGTCCGTTCTTAGTAATTTCCACCCAATCATACAATTCAAATGGCTCCCGTTCTTTTTTAGGTTCTTCCGGGAATAATGCCACTTGTTCCGATCTTTTCGCCTTTTCTGTTTTCTGCTTTTTTTCCTGCTCTTTCAAACGTTCCGCTCTTGCTGCGCCTCTTGCTACTCGTTGTTGTACTTTTCCGATGGTGCAAGTACAAAACCTTTCAAGAACTAACATGCGCCCCGTATCGTTACACATTGAACATATCGCCATAATAATCCCCCTTATCCCATTATCTTTGTGGTTCATCTCGTTTCCTGGAATTCCTGTGATCCTTCATTGTTTCGGTTCTCGCAACTATGATGTTATGCACCGGCGGCAAATAGGATTGCTCCCTTGCCCATCGGTGTATTTCTGACATTGTCGGCTTTCTTTGCTGCTTGTCCATTATTTTTGGCCTCCCCATTCAAGATTGAGGAACTTGTTATACTCTTTCGCAAATGCTAATGATACTGTCCCAATTGGGCCGTTTCGTTGCTTGGCAATGATAACCTCGGTTATTCCTTTCGCCTCGCTTTCGGCATTGTAGTATTCATCGCGATATAAAAAGCCTATAACATCCGCATCCTGCTCAATTTGCCCGGATTCCCGCAAATCGCTCATCATTGGCCGTTTGTCTTGTCGTTGTTCCACTTGTCGGCTCAACTGCGATAATGCAATAACAGTACAATCCAATTCACGTGCAATTTGTTTTAATTCCCGGCTAATTCCGCTAATTTCCTGCGTTCGGTTCCCTGCATGTTTAGGATGGCCAACAACTAGTTGCAAATAGTCAATAACGGCAACAATATGTTCTCCCGGATGTTTACGCGTTAAATATCGTAATTTGCGGCGTATAAAATTAATATCCTGCGCGGGTTTGTCATATAGATATAAAGGGTTGTTACTCATTTTCGCCATGGCAACTGTTGTTTTCGCCCAATCATTTGCATTGAAATTGCCCATGGGATTCCGCATTGCCTGCGCATCAATATTCCCTGTACTCGATAGCATCCGTTGTGCAATTTTTTCATCCGGCATCTCCAAACTAAACATTGCCCCAACGCCGCGTTTCTTTTGCGAGTTATCCCCGGATGTATAATTTTCCAATATGTTGTTTGCAAATGCGGTTTTCCCCATCGATGGCCGCGCTCCAATGATTACTAATTCTTGGCGCTGCAATCCACTCAACATTTCATCTAAATTTTTAAAACCCGTTGGCGCTCCCGTAATTTCGCCGTGGTCTTGTTCCATCCAATCATATAGACGAATTAAAACTTTACTAATGTGCCCATCATCATCCTCATCATCAGTTTGTAACTCATCCAATTTTGTGAGTGCCTCAATTGCATCTTTCCGGATCTCTCCCGGCTCTTTCATCGTTGTATCTTGCATCATACGGCGTGCAATTTCGAATTGCTCCCGCTTTTCGTAATACTCTAATACAACGCCTTGGTAATATTTAAAATTTGCAACGCTTGGGATCGCTCCCGCTAATTCCATGAGATAGGTCAAACCGCCAATTTGTTCTAATCCCTGCGCCCCTGCTGTTTCGGCAATGGCTACAATATCAATAGTTACGTTCGTTTGTTCTAATTTACGAAAGATGCTCATTAACTCCCTATGACGTGAGTAATAAAAATGCTGTGGTTGCAATGTGCAATCTTTCAAAATTTCAGGTTCTAACAATATACCGCCAATTACTGACTGTTCCGCCTCGTTAGATGCCAATTCTCCATATATTTCCGCCTGGTTCATGCTCTTTAACCCCTCTCAATACCTAACGTTTTCCGCATCTCTTTCAATGCTGCCGCTACTTGTTGCGGATCTGCCTTATCTTGTTTCGCTTGTTCATAACCCAATAACAATTGGTTGGTTTGTTCAATTGTCGGCAATGCGCGATCCCGCTTTTCGGTAACGTGTAGTAAATCCGCTACACTTGGCGGGAATTTATTTTGTTTGTAATACGCTTTTAGATTTTCACTTATCGCCTCGAAATCGTATTCTTTCAGCGTATCAAACCACAAATCTAGTAATAACTGTTTGTTATCAACTTTGAATTTGTTCTGGTACATCGTTGCGATGATTTCTAAAATGACTGCCGTTTGTTTTTTGTCCACTTCCTCACCCCTCTAAATTTAAATCTAAAAAGCCGCCTTGTTTTATAGGTTGTCCAATCGCTAGTTGACGCGGTTGGTTTAACTTGTCCTCTGCATCGTCTTTAGTCGTTCCGCGCATTATGCCAATCGTGTAGGCCTCTTTCTTCCCTGCATGGGCCTCTGTATGGGTTTTAATCGCGTAATAAACAACGATAGGATCGTATTTCACCCATTTTGTCATAGTGTTATAAATAACACTTGGAGCGACTTTACCGTTTGCCCGCGTTTCCCTTATAACATCCCAATACTGTTTATTGATGTTAATAAAATCAGAAATGTCACTGTAACGAGACAACAAATTTTTAATTTGTTCGGTATAGTCTTTTGAAAGATTCTTTTCATTCTTTTCATTCTTGTTTATATCCGCCGACTGTTTCTTTTTCGTTACCTCACCACTGTTACTTTCTGTTACTTTAACAATATCGTCACCTTGGTAAATGTCCCAATTCACAACGGTTATGAGCGTATATTTCCTGTTACTTTTATCTGTGTAAATCATGTTACTTTGTTCTAACCAATCTAGTACCGATTGGATCGTTTTTGGATTAGGTTCTTTGTATATTCCGCGCTCATACCATCCAACTTTGCCTGCAATTGTCCGAACACTTGTTAAATGTTGCCCCCTCTTGATTTCCAATTTGCTGCCATCTCTCATAGGGATTGTATTATCATTGTGGTTCGCCATGTACTTAATGTATTGCCAAACCCTATGATAAATCGGCGGCATCGCCCAAATATCACTGTCCAACTCCTGCCGGAAATCTTTTATCCACCCTTGCATGGGCCTCCCCTCAATCCGCCGCTCGTTTTTCTAGCCATTCCGTTACCTCTGATAAATCAAACCGGATTAATTTAACGCCTACGCGTGTACATGGCAATCCTTGTTTTCTCCATCTATCAATTGTCGTAACGCTTACTTGTAAGTGCTCTGCTAATTGTTGCTTTGATAATAGATTGTTAACTGCTGTATTCATAGTAACCTCCTATATTTGGAATCTCTAAATCTATATTTCCTATCCATAATCTATCATAGATGTCCTTATCTTGTCTATAACTTTTTGGTATATTTTTCATTAATATATAATACATTGGTAAATTGCCCACCTTTTATGTAAAAAAAGGCAAATAAAAAAACCCCGGCTATTACACCGGGGATCGATTATTTAACTAAAAACGCTGCATTATATTCCTCGTTCCATTTCGTCTCATCCGTTACGATGTATCGGATCAAATCAATGAGCGCTAACAAGCCTGGTACGAATGTCCAAAAAAATAGTAAGTACATAATACCTTGCCCGGATTTCCCTAAATAGAACTTATGCGCTCCGAAACCGCCTAAAAATAACGCCAATAAGATTGCTACGCCTTTATTTTTCATAATGTTTTACCCCTTTTCATTTAATGGTTTATTTTATGCTTTCCAATGTAATAAAATGATAAACGTGGTTACTAAATTAATGATCCATCCATTAATAACACTTGTTTTTTATTACTTTTCAAAATATCTAGCACCTCATCAAGTTCCATTAATTCCCCGTTTTCACCTTTGCCACGGCTTAACCTTGCTGCGGCGTAATACTCCGGCACTTCCTTTATTTCTAGCATTAAAGTTTCGTGATCTTTTTCATCGCCGGATACTGTGTCCGTGTATTCTTGTACGGCCTCGCCTTCAAATTCCGCTTGTATTAATGCATAATACGGATCTAAAAATTCGAAATATCTCATTCCGTTCCACCATCCTTATCCAAATTTTCCCCGATTTCCTCGACAACGGTTACTTTTTCTAAATCATGTTTCTTTTTACATACAGGCCCAAAACCGGTTTCCCGGCTTTTTTCTGATTTCAATTTTCTGTTGCAACGCCCGCAATATTTTTCTTCAACGGTTTCATTGTTCATCGTTATCCGCTCCCTTTCCTATGTCCTGGGGATCTTTAAAAACCGGCTCCCGTTGCTCTGCTGTTGCTAACATTAATTCCATACCGTTGTACATACCGCGCATGTATTCATCTTGATCCCAATTGCCGGGCATCCCTTGGACTGCAACTAATTCCTTCATCCGTTGTAATAAATCAGTGTTAACCATTTCGATTGTTGCATTTTCCGGGAATGAAAATACGCCGGTTTTCGGTATATGTGCCGCTTCAATATCAATCTCAACGTCTTTGATAATAAAACTAGGTTTCGTTATGTCGTTCATTTGGGTTGTGAAATCATCCATTTTCTCGCTATGTTCCGCCAATTGATCCAACAACGATCCAACCCATCTTTTAATGCTGTTATACTCCACCGTATCAATTTTTAAGTTATCCAATGCCACAATCATTTTAATATACGTTTCTCGCAAATCGTTTTTAGCTGCAATTAGTTCCTCATGCTGCTTTTTCTTTGTTTTATGCTCCTTTACACTCAATACAATCATTACAATAAAAATAACAAGAAATATAATTGATCCAATAAAATCCAACATTTACCTATTCCCTCTTTTCTTCCAATGTGCCCAATTTTTCTTTTGGGTTTTGTATTTTTTGATAGCCAAACTTTTATTGTAATTTGGCGTTTTAACCTCAATTTCATCAAACCATATCGCCGGGGCATTAACACCGGCAATCGTTCGCGGTTTGTCATGCTCCACCCAATCCAACAATGCAGCCATTTCCTTGTCCTGTTGTTGTTTTTGATAGGCTTGTTCAAATCCCTTGGCCACTTCTTCAACTGCTGCCGGTTTTCTGAAAAATGAAAGTACTTTATCTAAAAATTTCATCCGTTTTGCCCCCCGTTATATGAATATATCCCATGTCCAATGCGTACTATTCTATAACCGTCTTTAATAGCCATTTTCATAAACCCGCTCCCGTTTTTGTTGTTCCAATGGTTCCGCCCTTTACGGCGCATCCTTTCAATGATTTCGTTTAATTCCATTGGCTTTTTGTTGTGGCGTAAAATGTACTCCAAATATTCGTTGTCTAGCTGCCTTTCTTCCTGTTCTCTCACTCTACGAGAAATAAATCTTTTTGGCTCGCGTTGCTGTTGTGTTTCCGGCTTTTCTACCCCTAAAATGTGCATTTTCACTCGTTTGTTTTCAAAATCTGACATGTGTAAATGATGTTTTTCTACTACGCCTAATAACCGGATTCTTGCACCGTCTACCTCTGAAATGATATACACGCCGCCCACATTGTAATCAATTCCGCCTAACCTTGTCGCACCCTCTACTACAACCGCTTTCCCAAATAATTCAGGATCAAATACTTTTGTTTGAATAAACACCAAAATTTCCCCCTTATGGTTAAAATAAAACCGGGTTTAACCCCGGTTTGTTGCTTTTCAGAAAGGCAAATCATCTTCCGAAACTTCAATAGGCCCCTTACTGTTTGCAAATGGATCTTGTTCCACGCGTGTATATGATTGATTGCTTTGATTTTGCGCCGGTTGTTGCTGCTGCGTTTGCTGCCCATGTTGTTGGGTTTGTTGGTATTGCTGCGTATATTGTTCACCCGGCGTTTGTGTCGCTTGTCCATCGCCCTCCCGGTTGCCTCTTGGCTCCAAAAATTGTACGGCATCCGCGATAACATCCGTTGTATATACACGCTTTCCATCCTGCCCCTCAAATGATCCCGTTTGTATGCGCCCCTCAACCCCAATTAATGATCCTTTTTTCATGAAATTAGCTAGGTTTTCCGCTTGTTTTCGCCATGCTATGCATCCTATGAAATCGGCCTCACGTTCACCGCTTTGCCCGGTAAACGTGCGGTTTACTGCAATAGTAAACCGCGCCATTGGTACGCCGGATGGTGTATAGCGTAGTTCGGGATCTTTCGTTAACCGGCCCACTAATACAACTCGATTAATCATTATTTAGTAACCTCACTTTGTATTTTTTGCTACGGCCTCTCCTTAAAATGTCGCTAAAGTATTTTGAGTGTTGCCCAATACTATCTGCCGCCCCTTTCATACTATTAAACACTTCGGAAACACCCGTTTTTAAGTCCGTTACTTCAATTTTCTTTTTCTGTAATTCGTGTTTAATTCTAACGCCTTTTCTCCTTGAATCTCCCGTGTAATCTATCAATCCATTTTTATGCGCGTGTCTTGTGTTTTCTCCACTTGTCGCCCACTCCAAATTAGAAACGTGGTTATTTGTTTTATTTCCGTCTTTGTGATTTACAGTTTCTTTATTATCCGGGTTTGGAATAAAGGCTTTAGCTACTAATCGGTGTACTGTGGTGTATTTGTACTTTTTATTTGAGTACAAAGAGACTTTTTGATAACCGTATCTATCTAGCGGCGTTTTTAATACAACGCCGCTCTTTTTCGAAAACACTCTACCGGTATCGGAAACCATATAAAGGTTTTCGTAACCTGCAACATCTTTCCAAACTTCATTATTTAACAAGTTCGCCCGTCTCCCCATCAATAGTAGGGATGAAGCCTCCATCTACCATTTGAGAATTTTCTAATTCCCGATGCACTTCTATACCACTCGCTTCATCGTTAACGCCTAAAAATTCAACACTAATCGGTAGATATTTGATCAATTGGCGTAATGTTGTTTTCTTTGCCATGGCCTCAAATTCAGACACCCACGGGCCGAAATTTTTAGATTTTGCGTATTTATCACGGTATTGCAGCATTTCTTGATGGCTCATAACAATAAACGATGATCCACCATCTTTTAACTTACAAACGGCATAATAGGCAATTGGTGCGCCTTTATCAGTCAATGTTGGTTTGTGTATCAATTTATCATCCAACCCATATTCAAACTCGAATACATCGTTTTCATAAACAACGCGTGCTTCAATAGTTGATACTTGCCCGGATCGGCGTACTAAATCAATTAACCCCTTGTAACCAATTAAAAATTGACATTCCGTTGTATTAGTCTTGTTATTTTTAAATGGTATTAAATACGCTTGTCCCATCAATCCCGGTTCTAGTCCTAATTTAGCGCTTTCCATAACCGATCCCATAAGTGAGTTAATGTCACACTCTAACAATTTGGGATTAGTACGAATAACATTTAATGCAATACGGCTCATTCGATCCGCCGTTACGTGTTTAGGTAATACCGCTTGGATTGCCGGCATCATTTTTTCAAGATACGCCCCAACCTGCTGCGATGGCGTTAATGGTTTTTGTTGTGCCGGTGTTTGTGTAGCTGTTTGCGCAATTTGGTTTTTCAATTGCTCTGCTTTGCTTGTTGTCATTTTAGTTTTCCTCACTTTCGTTATTCATCATTTCCATTGCATCATCATAGCCCGGCCAATTGTCCACGCCTGCCGCCTCTAAACACGATAACTTTTCTGAATCACTATCGTAGCTGTCTAAAATGCTTTTTTCGATGATTACAAATTCCGGTACAATGTCCGGCGTTTCGGTTTTCTTAGCTGCTGCAATGGCCGCTTTCTCCAATGCTTTCAATTCCTTTTGAGCGGCTTTTAGTGCTTTTTCTGCTGCTTTTTCCGCATCTTTGCGCGCTTTTTCATCGGCTTTGCGTTGCTTGGACAATTCTTTTTCAATTGTTTCGTATTCCTTGGTAATCGTTTTAATTTCACCGTGAACATTCTTTAACAAACGTTCGTAAAACTTGTTACGCTCCTCTTGGGAATCCAATTTAATGCGCAATGTTCTATTGCCATTAACTGCGGTTTTCCATGTAACCTTATGCGATCCGGCAAACGCCATTTCCGTTGTTCCTAATGTTGCTTTTAACTCGTTTTCGAGTGCTGTTTGATTTTCCTGCATTACTTTTATAACGCTTTTATATGCGTCTATTTGTTCCACAATTTGAATGCAATTGTTTGGCAAATTCACTATATAGCCCTCTCGTTGTTCACTATCCGGGTATTGTTCATTCAACATTTTCTTTTCCTCGTCATGCCCACTAAACGCCGGCGGAATCCGTTGTAATACGTGATTTTCCCAAAAATTCTTTTCAATCATTATTAAGTAATCGATAAATTCTTGGTCCCGTTCGATGTAATAATGTTTATAAGTATTGCCGCCGATTAAAACGGCTAAATATGCAAATTGATAACCCATAACCGCCATGTTATGTTGTACCTGGATGTAATATTGGTTCGGTACATCCTCGCCATCCCATTCATCCCGTAACATGTAATGTGCTGTTTTTGCCTCGAATACGCCTTTTCCTAAAATCGGATCGTAAACAATCCCGTCTAGGTTTGTACGCATGAAATCATGTTCATCATGTGCAAACAATGCTTTCCGATGTACCACTTTTAAAGGTTTTAATCCTTGTTCTGCTCGTTCCTCATTTATTCGCCTTTTAAATTCGTCACGAACGATGGGCTCCAATACGTTGCCAAATCTTGCCGCCTCTTTTACGTTGTCCGGTTTGTCCGGTTTATACATCCCGATTTTATCCATGTATACCATCACCGGGGATGCATATTTGTTAGCACCTGCCACCGCCGATGCATCGGAACCGCCAATTCCTTTAGTACGCAACTCCAACCATTCAACCTCGTTCATGTTCGCCGTATTTGCTATTAACCTCGCCATTTTACCCCTCCTGTAAAACTATTTTTTATTCTTCCTCGGCCTCTTGCGTGTACCCATGTTTTGTTAAAAATTCCTCAATAGCTACCGCAATAACAACATATTGTTTTTGTTCTTCTTCAAAACAATAACGCTGCAACCGTTTTTTTAATTCCGGTTTAATTGCTGCATTCACTTGTAATAACGTCATTTTTTCACTCCTTCTCTATTTCCTAATCTCATATTATCCTATGATGATATAAAAGTAAATACATATTTTAGCAATTTAGTAAATTAATTAATAGAAATCGAACATCGGTTTAATAGTTTACTGACAACAGAAAAACCCACACCAATAATGGCATGGGTTTCATCTCGATATTTTGGGCACAAAAAAACCCGGGTTATCCGGGTAAAATTTAAAACTTAGGAATTATACACCCAATTAAGGGATAGGTTTCGCACGTTTCCGCGTGCTATTGTGGTGAGGTAATTATAGTACGTATTGTATTATTTTGTCAATTGGTCTATCGATTAGGGAATGTTTGCATTTTTCGATGAAATCACAAAACACCATCTCCAAAATCCCTTCTAATGTAAATGTATGATCCGGGTATTCCTCGTTCATATCCTCTAATAGTAGTTCACCACGCAACGCGGTTTTATGCTGCAATGTTGTTTTAATTAATTCAAACCCGCGTATCTCGCTAAAATAAACGCCGTTTCTAACTTCATCATCCGTATAATGATAATTTGCTGCCGGCGATAGGTAGCGCCCTTCTAACTGTCTGTATATCATCCGATAATCATATTCCCGATCAAGAAACTCTAAAAAATCATCATACAATACCCGCGCTAAATCCTCCGGCCCAAATTCTTCCTCTATTTGATCCGAAACGCGATCACAAAACGAAACGGCTCTAATGAATATGTCTTTCGGTACATAAAACTTAAACGTATAATATGGGTTTCTTTGTGTCACAATACTATTTGTATTCCGTTTAAAAAATCCGCGCTTTTCATTGCGTTTATTAATTAAATAACGTTCGATGCCCATAACATCCATTTGGGAATAAATCATTTATAAATTCCTCCTATAATCATGTATGACAAACCCGCCGGAAACCTTGGTAATGTGATTTTTAATTAACTTAAACGCTGTCTTTCTAATGGAAATATCCCATTCAATACTTAAATTTTGGATAACTTCAAAATATTCCTCGTTTAATAAGACGTGGACAAACTTACCATTTTCATCGTACTCATAATTAATGAAATCCTGTTCTAAATCCATCAATTGGCTTTCAACAATTTCCGATGCCATGGCGGTCAATTCGATCCCACGTTTCATGGCCAAACGTTGTAAAATTTTCTTTTCCATTTCGGATAATTTTACTTTTATATCTCGCTTTGCATCGGAACGTTTTTTTCTTTCGGTTGTCCCGGTGGGTTTAACTGTCCTGTTTACCGGGTTAATTTGATTGTTAAATATAGTTTTTGTCGGTTTCAACCGCTTTCCCCTTTCTTCAATAATAGCCCCACCCATTTAATAGCCCATGGTCGTGTGGTCGTGTGGTCGCTTGGTCGCTCTCCCCTACCGTTTTTGGCAAAAACGAGCATTATATTACAAAAATGAAGCCAACTCGTTTTCATCCGGCTCATAAACGCTAATTGTTTCCTGTTGCTGCATCACAATGGCGGGAATACCCTCTCTATCCTTTTGGATCAATCGTTTAATATACTTACTAAATTTCCCTTTACTCTCGGCAAACGCTAATAAATCGGCCTCGAATACATCCTCTTTATCAAAACTAACCGTTTTGCATTTCCGGGCATCGGTATTTGTCATTTAAACACCCCTTTTGCCAAATAATAAAAGCCTACTGCGTTGGCGTATACCGGATGTAACATTTTAATGCTCGTATTGATCCTTAATTGTGGTTGTAATACCTGTGCATTTGAATAATGCGCTTGAATATGTTTTGCAATCATTTCCGCGCTACCGCCACAAATAAGTACATTATCGGTCTTGCTCCACTTTTTAGACGTATTACGGATGATCCCCCGCGCCATGGCCTCGAAATCTTTATTGTTCACTGTTTCCACACCAAAATTGAATGTACCGCTTTTACTATTGATGTGTTTTTTGTCTTGGATTGCTGCCGCGTTCACTGTACCGCTCCCAATGTCTAATACTTTTACATCACCTGGGATTGGATTGGACCAATACGCCGCCGATCCTTCCGGCGCTACTTCAACGCCTTTTATGTGTAGTTTTTTAGTGTAATCATTGATTGTTATAGTATGTGTTCCTATTAAGGCATTTTTTATTTTTTGTTTTTCATCCGGGTTATGCTTCCCAATGGGTTGCCCTGTTACAATATAAATTTCATCCCCATTGCTGCAATAACGATGCAACGCCAACAAAATCCTTATTTTTGCATCCTCATGGGCTTTACTATCTCCAAACATATTGCCACCAAATTCATCCTCACGCGCTGCCAATGTCCCGGCAAACCCTTTGCGATTGCCATAACTCCAAACCATATCATCCGGGCCATGCTGTTCATCAACGTTGCGCTCAAAATACTCACAAATATTGGATAAAAAAGATTGTTCTCCCTCATCGCCCACAATTTTCACTTTATGGCCCCCTGCATCCACGCCGATTACTTTTTTCATCGTTTCGCCTCCATTTATTTCATTGGCAATAAAATCAGGATCGTCTCTCCAAAATTTTATTGCGGTTGTAATAAACAATGTATTGGTCCATTCAAAAATTTATGCGTGATTTTGTCGATTTTTGTTGGGATTTTTTTAATTAATTGGATATATGTTTATAAATACCTATATACTGTATTTAAATTGCTAAATATTTCTTTATTCTGTATGAATATGTCAAAATAATGTTCCCAAATGTGAATTTGGTAACATTTTTAATAAAGCGCGATAAAAAAAGCACCCGGCGCATAATTGCGCTGAATGCTTTTAAATTTTAGTTGCTACGTAGTTTGTTCGAATTACTTAGTAATCCTCTTCGATTTCTCTTCCGTATTCTTCGTTTAATCCCGTAACTGTTGCACCCAAATTAGGTTTGTTTTCTTGATGCATTTTGTTAATAAATTCAGCTAAATACTCTTGAAATTTATCCTCTGAAATACCTGTTACACTGATTAATGCATAATGTCTTTTCATATAATTTTCCCCTTTTCCTATACAATTTGGTTCAATTGCTCATTAACTTTCCATTTGCTTTGCTAACTTAAATCCCTCGTCACATATACTTAATAATACTTCCTCGGTTATTTTAATATCATTCCCGAAACTATTCGCCAAATAATAAAGTGCATATCGTGCCGCAACGCCATATTCTGCGCCGTTCATATCCTTTTTATCTAAACCCTGCTTTATGATCGCCGCCGCTTTACATACTTCAATTCCCACTAATTCAACCCCCTATTTCAATAACAATATCGTGATCCTCGACAATCGCAATTTCTTTCCCCATGAAAAGCAATTGTTTTTTCGAGTTAACCCAAAAATGCTTATCCTCTACCAAACTACGCAAATGCCTAAATGCCGCCGTTGATAAAATGATGTATCTTGCACCCGGATTAGTTAAAACTGTGTGACGTGCCAACCTATAAATCTCATCCATCGCCTCGCCCATGCGTTAACCCCCTGTTATGTTCATACTTTAAAACATCCTCATATGCGTACACTTTTGGCGTTTTCGCCGTTTTTACAATTAACCCCTCGATTTCTTTTGGGAAATCATCGTGACGCTGCGCCCAATTTGCAACTACTTGGCGCGCAACTCCCCAACGTTCCGCCATGCTCATTTGTGTCTGTAATGGGAAAACTCGCTTGTATTCATGTTCTTTTAATGCCTCAATAATTTTCTCGTTCATAATCTAAACTCCTATCAATAATGTATTCAATGTCTTTCGTATCAATAGTTAAGTTTAAACGTTCCTCATCGTACCCATCAATACTTGTTTCACTTGCCCCTGTTACTTTAAAATGGAAATCCCCCCCATCTCTTAAAAATACGCGGATCGACTTGCCTAATAAATCGTATGTCCTTTTATACGTTGCGACTTGTATTAAATTATTAGTTGTCATGTTTACCCCTCCCACACAATTTTTCGATTGCTTTTACATCTATTACATATGCGTTGTTTTCATGTGGTAAATGCTCATTAACTAAAATGTGATCCGGCAAATACCCCCATTCTTTTTTTATTAGTTCTGCAATTTTTGGATTGACCATAATTTTTTCATTCACTGTTTACCCCTCCATAAATTCGAATATATCCATTTGGCCATCCGGCGCGCTCTTTTCTTTGCGTTCTTTCCCGGTTTCCTTGGCTGCTGTTGGTTTTTTGTTGCTTGGCCTTATATTTGTTACCGTAATCTTAACTCGATCAATTTGGGCCGTTTCCTGTGGTTCTATGGCATGTTCTTCAAACGGTGTAATAATTTTGAAAAAATCCGTTATATATGATCCTATTGGTCCATTGTCCGGCCGTTGCATCAAATACACATGGAAATAGTTGTTGTGATCTCTTTCGCTTACTATAAACCGCTCGCCCACGTTGTAACCTATCCGCCGCTTGTTAACCTCTGCAACAAACCGTTTCAACGGCTTTTGTTCTAATGTCGTATTTTTCGGCGCAATTTCCTCTATTTGTGTACTTATTTCATTTGCTGCAATCCTCGTATATTTATGGCCATTTTCATCCGGCTCATCCAACTCTAATCCAAACGGGTAAAACTCCCTTGGATCTGCTATATAAATGATGGTTGCCGGTTTTCCTTCATTGGTAAAAATTCGTTCGCCAACTTTCAATGTGAAAAACCCCCATTTGTTTATTATGTCCCGGCGTGATAAAATACTGTTGCCGGTTCTCATTAATCGCCTTTTGTGTTTCCGGCTTTTTTACCCCTCAATCGGTCAAATGTACGCCGCATTTGGCCGGTTTTTTTGTGCAAATACCCCATAAACGCCCCATCCAATTTTGATCTACCGCGATTTCTAATAACTTAATTTTTTCCGCTTTTGTTAACTGCGCCCATGTTTTGGCATTAATTCTCATTTTATTCCCTCCCTTCCAATCTTTGTTATCCATACTATACACCATTATGTTACCATTGTAAACATACAATATAAAAAATATACGGGATCAACTAACAATCCCGCGAAAATTATATTTTATTCTTGCTTTTTAGCGCTCTGTTTATACAATTGGTGCGCAAATACTGCCGCGCCGGAAATTAAAACCCCTTGAATAAACCCATACACATCAAACCCTAGTAAAAACAACGCTAATACAACGCCCACAATCAATAAAATATATGGAATAATCCAATCGGAAATTTTTGGCGTACTTTTTAACATCGTTCCCAAAATCACTAAAACCGGGATTAAAATTAAACCATCCGTTACAATGTATTTCCCTAATAACTCAACAATATCCAAAACATTTCCCCCGTTCTTCTATTAGTCTAGCAATCCTAAACGATCTAAAACCGCCGCCATTTGTTTACGCGTGATCGGATCATTTGGGTTTTGACCATTCATAATTGACGTTTTACCGTCTTTCCCCTTTTTCTTTTGTGCCTTTTCCCATGATGTTGCCGCCCAATCAACAACCGGCTCCTTTTGTGGTTGTGGTTTCGGTTTTTCGGCCACTTTTTTCAATTCCTTTAAACCTAAATATTTTGCAACGCCAATGGCATGTGCCTCACCTACTGCCTTTAAAAATGCGGCGCTCTTTAAATGGTTGGCATCGGCTACTGTATCAATGAATAATGTTTCTGTTAATACTGCCGGCATATTTGTAGTACGTAACACCGCAAAATTGGCACGCTTTTTGCCTCGGTCCTTAACGGATGGATCGATTTTGCGCATTGCTTTTAAAACTTCATCATGTATTGAATTTTGTAATGATGAGGTTGCCGGGTTAGTCGTACCATTGAAAATAAAGGTTTCAAACCCTGTACCGCCTCCCGCGTTAATATGTGCGCTAATGAATGCATCCGCTCCCCATGCATTTGCCATATCATCCCGCTTGCTTAATTCCAACGTTTGATCCCCTGTGCGCGTTGTGCGCTGCTCAAACCCTGTATAATTGGCCTCTAAATAGTTCATGGCATAGGAAACAATGGAATGAGTGAGGTTTTTTTCCTGCAATCCGTTCCCAACTGCGCCGGGATCTGTACCGCCATGGCCCTTGTCCCATACAATTCTTTTCATGTGTAACCCTCCTTAGTTTTCTACAAAATATTTTATAGCGAAAAATATTAAACCAATACCGCCGCCAATAAATCCGGTTAAAACAGAGCGTTGCAACCATACGATATTGTTTTTTAATTCTGTAAATGTTTCCTTTTGTGTAGCCATTTTTGCATCAAAATCTTTTTCTTGTTTCAATAATTCCTTTGCAAAATCAACTTTAATATCATCAATGCGGTTGTGGGCACTTTTAACGCTTTGTTCTGTTTGTGTTGCCATGTCGGATACTTTGCCGAACTCATCCATTTTTTTTGTCAGATGCTTCATATTTTCCTCTAATCTGCCCAACGAAACCAAAATTTGTTTTGTCTCCTCGCTAATGCCTGCACTTGGTGTCATATTTTTCAATCCCCCCCTTTCGGCATTTGATATGCAAATTATACCTTATTTATCAGTAAAAACCATAATATAACAAAAAAACCGGGGAAAATACCCCCGGTTTTAATAACTATTTTGTTTTTTCCTCGGACCATGTTTCTAATTCCTCTATCGGTGGTACTCCATCCGGGTATTTATAATTCAATGTTTCGTCGAATTCCTCTTGGGTAATATATCCCTTTTCGAATGCTAAATTGATTGCTTGATAATCGTAGTCTTTCGCCCCTTGTTGCTTTACCGGCTCATGGTATTCTTCCGGTATACCTGAAAATTTCCTGTTTCCATGAAAATATATGTTTTTTGTGTATGCTGCTACTAAAAAAGGATAAATCGCCATTACATTCCGCCCCCGCTCATCATGTGTTCTATAAACTCCATTAACATTCTATCCGTTCTTTCCAATTCCTGCTTTAACGATTCATTTTCCTTTTGTAAAAGTTCGAGCGGTGTCTTTTCTTTATCAAATGCTTTCACCGGCGCCCCAAAACCTCCGCCGGGTAATCTCGGCCTAATCATCAATGGCTCGCTCATTCTGCTAACACCCCACTTATTAATCTAATTGCGCCGTTACCGCCGATAACCTCGACAATTAACGAAATTTTTGTTTTCGCCTCATCTACTTGGATTTTAAACTCATCCTCTAATATTCCTGTGCTTACGTTTTCCGTTCTGTTCCATACCATATCCTCGAAAACTTCCGGCTGCCCTTCATTCACCATCGAAATACGCGCCTTTACTTCTAACGTTGAATCCCGCTCTATCCACAATACAAGGCCTCTAGCCCGGCCATTTGGCGGCGTTACCTTGTAACGATTTTCTCCGCGTGCTAACGTAACAAGATTTTCTTCTTTTTTCATTGTGATTGTTTTGATTGTTTCCGCGCTGTAACTATCCACCGCTTTCACTTTGATTGTGTTTGCTCCAACGTTTAACAATTTAACCGGGAAATTGAATGTAAATTGGCCGTTTAATCCGTTGTAAATTTCGGTAAATGCTGCATCGTTTACGGAATATAAAACCGTTATTTGGTTGCCATCCGGATCACTTACATTGCCGGTAACTGTCACCGTATCATTGTTAATTAATCCGTTTGTTGTTGCAAATGTATCAATTGTTATTGTTGCCGGTCTGTTTAATGTTACATAAAATGTACGG